>NZ_LIVT01000029.1 GCF_001905905.1 Streptomyces sp. CB02366 | reverse complement strand
CCGTCAAAGCGGAGCAAGTTCAAACAACTCCGCACCGACAACAGCGCACGCGTCCGCCAAGCCGCCGCCCAGATCCCGTAAGCCCGGCACTGGCGCCGCAACCACCTGACACAGCAAGCAGACCAAACACACCACCCAGATACCCAGCACCAGATAAAGGGCCTCCGCTCGCATGACGAATGACTCGTCGAGCAACTCGCCTCCCGCGCCCTCGCATCCGCGCCGTGGTGGACGCCGTCGGCGGCCCGGTCGCCGACCTGTCGCTCCGGGTCCTGCGTCCGCACGGCCGGTTCGTCAGTTACGGCCTCCTGTCCGGCCTGCCCGTCACCGTCCGCCCGGAGGACCTCCTGTTCCGCGGAATCACCATGACGGGCTTCTGGCTTCCCGAGCGCCTGTCACGGCTCACCCCCGGAGAGGTCGGTGATGTGATGGCGCGGGCCGCCGCCCAACTGGCCGACGGCACGATCGAGGTCCCTGAGGCTGAGACGTTCGACCTCTCGAATGTCCGGGCCGCCGTGCTACACAGTCGAAAGGCGGGACACCTCTCCAAGGCGGTCCTGGTCAGCTGAGGCTCCGGCGGAGCGGATGTACGGTCGCCGTCACGGCGTCTCTTTCCCCTCCAGCGGGAGGGGAAAGAGACGCCGCGCGAGGTCGCTCAGCCGATCCGGGGGCAGACGGATGCCAAAGCACGCCAGATCCGCTTCGAGCGACATGCGGGTCAACCTGCGCGTGTGCTGTACACCGGGCCGTATCTCCAGGAGGTCGAGTCCCCGCAGGTGCAGGCGCTTTTCTGGAGTGGTCAGCTGGAGCAGCGGAGTCCTGCGCAGCATCGAGCGCGGATGGGTGGCCAGGAAGTGGTGGGCGACGACGAAGTCCACGGGCTGCTGGGGTTCGAGGGTGAAGTGGTAGAGCGCCGTCCAGTCGTCCTCTTGGTACACCTCGACGGTCCAGAAGGGGGACGACAGGGCACGGACGCGGAAGGTCTGGCCGAGCTGGTGGGACGTCGCGCCGTCGTACAGAGGCAATGGTTCGAGGAAGCCCTGGACACCGAACCCGACGTCGCACAGCCAGGTGTGAGTGCCTCGCCGGACGCGCAGTGCCATGTGGGTGCGGGGGCGCGGTCCTTCGCCGCCCAGACGCACGCGTGCGGCGATCCTGTCCACACGATAGCCCAGGTGTTCCAGGACGCAGCCGAACAGCAGGTTGTGCTCGTGGCAGCAGCCGCCTCGTGGACCACTCAGTTTGCGTAGGATCTCCGCGGGGCCGAGTCCGATCGAGACGTCGGCGACGAGGTCGAGGTTGTCGAACGGGATGGCGCCCACGTGCGCTCGGTGGAGGGCGCGCAGCCTGTCCACGGGATCGCCGGAGCCCAGGTCGCGCAGGCCGATCCGTCGTGCGTACACGCTCAGGTCCACATGCTCGCTGCCCCAGGGGGAGGGCGGGCCGTCGTCGTACACGTCCGAAGTCACACGTCCTCCCGCCCGGAAAGGAGGCCGACCGCCCGTTCGGCGACGGCGAGCAGCGTCGTGTCCGCGCCCGGGGTGGCATCCAGGAGAAGGCCCACCGGAAGACCGGCGGCGGTGCGGCCGGCCGGGACCGTTATGGACGGGCTCCCCGTCACAGCTGCCATCGCCGTGTTGCGGATGTAGGTGAGGAAGGTGGACGCCTTGCCCGAGGGGAGGACCAGGGTGGCGCGCACATCCTTCCCGGGAGCCGGAAGCGTGGTCGTCGGTGCCAGCAGCACGTGCGCTCCCTCCCGCCCCCTCAGGGTGTTCAGCCGGCTCGTCAGCAGTCGGGCGCGGTGCAGGGCCTCTTTGTAGGCGGTCCGGTCCGGCCCACCGCCTCCGAGCAGTGGCAGGACAAGTTCGCGGACGTCCTCGCCCGACACTGCGCGCAGTACTTCGTCCACCTCGGGCGCGCCGGGGTGGCGGGCGAGATAGCCGGCGAGGGCGCAGCGGGTCTCACTCGCCGGGACGAGGGTCGCGCTTCGCAGCACCTCGTGCCAGGAGAAACCGGGCAGCGTGCGTTCGACCAGTTCCCAGCCCGCGGCGCTCAGCCGTTCGCAGGCGGCCCGGCAGACCTGTTCGACCCGCGGGTCGAGATCCTCCCAGAGAGGGGCGGGAAGTACGGCCCGGGGAACCCGAGGAGGCGGCGTGCTTGCACGGGCTTGGGAATTGGTCAGGACCCGGTCGAGCAGGCGAACGTCACGAACGTCGCGGGCCATCACGCCGACCGTGTCCCGGCTGATGGAGACGCGCACCACCCCGCCCGCCGGGTACCGGCCCAGGGTGGGCCGGAACCCGACGATGCCGCAGAGTGCCGCCGGGATGCGGACGGAACCCCCGGTGTCGGTGCCCAGGCCCGCCGGCACGAGGTGTGCGGCGACGGCCGCGGCGGTCCCCGAACTGCTGCCGCCGGCTAGGTGATCCGGTGCGGAGGGGTTGAGCGCCGGCGGCCCCAGGGCGTGATGACCGGTCGTGCCGTAGGCCAGCTCGTGCAGCGCGGTTTTTCCCGCCAGGGCGGCACCGGCCCGCGCGCAGCGCTCCCAGACCGTGCTGGAGCGCGAGGGGAGGTGTTCCCGCAGGGCGGGTGTGCCCGCCGTGGTGGGCACACCCGCCACGTCGATGTTGTCCTTCACTGCGAGGAGCACACCGGACAGGAGACCGTCGCATCCGGCTTCGTGACCGTGGAACGTCTCGTAGAGGTATGCGCTGAGGTGCGCGTGCTCGTGGGTACGGGCGGCGAGGGCCTCACGATAGGCGGCGGGGGTGGTGCGGCCCGTCCGCAGGTGTGCGACGGCCTGTGCGAGCGTCCAGGCCGTCGGTTCGGACGGGCGGCTCACGGCGCGTCCCGGCGAGTGCGGACGGTGTCCTTCTCCAGCAATTCCGGATGGTGGACGGCGATGTAGGGGCGCAGGTCGTCGAGGACGTTGCCGTAGGTGTCCACGAGGGCGTCCACGCTTTCCGGCGAGGTCGGCACGTGCTGGCACAACAGACCGTGCGGGGCGGTGAGGAAACCGGCGTGCAGGAGACTGAGGTGCAGCAACGACCGCAACTCCGCCCTGCCTTCGCGGAGACGAGCGGTGTCGGCCGCGTCGCGCGGGGGCGTGCTCCCGAAGTGGAAGTAGCTGAGACCGCCCTCTCCCACCGACCGGCCCGCTACCCCTACCGAAGCGGCCGCCGCGTCCAGTCCCGCGCGCAGCCGGTGACCCAGGAGGTCGAGGTGGGCGATCTCGTCCGCACCGAAGTGGTCGAGGGCGGCCGCTCCGGCGGCCAGGGAGAGGCTGTTCCCACCGAAGGCGCTGGCGTGGTAGACGGGTTGGGAACCGGAGGGGTCGAAGAGGGCCATGACGTCCTCCCGTCCGCCGAAGACGCCCAGGGGCAGCCCGCCTCCGACGATCTTGCTGTGGGTGGTCAGATCGGGGACGACACCGTGTTTGACCTGCCAGGGGCCGAGCCGGAGGGTGGCGCACTCGTCGAGCACGAGCAGGGCGCCCGTCTCCCGGGTGAGACGCCGCAGTCCGGCGAGGTAACCGGGTGCCGAGGGGACGCCGCCGCCGACACCGAGAACCGGTTCCACGATGACGGCGGCGACCTGTTCGCCCAGTCGGCGCAGGACCGCCGCGGCGACGGGGAGGTCGTTGTACGGTATCGCCACGACGTCGGCGGCGGTCGACAGGGTGACGCCAGACGCCAGCCGCGCCTCGGGCACCCCCGCGAAACGCGCCGGAGCGGTCCGGTGCGGGGCGAAGAAGGCGTTGACCTGCCCCCACTCGTGGGTTCCGTGGTAGCCGCCGTCGATCTTCACGATCAGGTCGCGGCCGGTGTATGCGCGCGGTACGGACCGCCCACATGGTCGCTTCCGTGCCGCTGTTGCAGTACCTGACGCGTTCCAGGGAGGGGTTGAGGGCGCGCAGTCGTTCCGCGTGTTCGTACTGGGGCGGAACCGGGCTGCCAGGTGCGGTGCCGCGGGCCATCTGTCCGGTGACGGCTGCTACCAGCGCCGGATGGTTGTGACCGTGGGCCAGGGCCCCGTAGTTGGCGATCATGTCCTCGTACCAGTGCCCGTCGGCGTCCTGGACCCGTGTGCCCTCCCCCCGTACGAGGAACAGGGGGTAGGGGGCGAACCACGTCATCGAACGGGTGTCACCGCCGGGCAGCGAACGGGCCGCCCGGTGCGAGGCGTCGGCGGAGGCGGGGGTCGCGCGTTCGTAGGTTTCCCGGATCCTTCGGGCCACGTTCTGACGGTTCATTTCCGCTCCTGTTCCTGTGACGTGCCCGGTCCGGGATCGAAAGGGGAACGGGGGGAGACGGGACAATCGTCGACGGGTCTGCCCTCCAGGGAGGACCGCGCTTCCCACAGCTCGGGAAAGGCGTGCTGGGAAGCGACGTGGCGCAACCACGCGACGCCGGTGGTGCCGCCCGTCCCCGGCTTGTACCCGATGATCCGCTCCACGGTGAGCAGGTGGAGCCATCGCCACCTGCCGAAGGCCTGGGCAAGGTCCATCAGCGACTCCGCCCAGCGCAGCAGCTCGCCGGAGACGGTCTCCTCGCGGTGGATCCTCGCCCAGGCGTCACGGATCGCCGGCACGTCGCGGTCCGGTCCCGGAGCCCTCGCGCTCAGCAGCCCCCGGCGCACCAGCAGGCCTAGCGCGTCGTCGTAGAGGCTCGCGTCGTGCAGGGCCCGGTACACCTCGGTCTCGACCCCGGGCACCCCCTCGTACGCTGCGGCCATGGAAGGAGACGCGACGCCGAGCGCAAACTCCAGCTCGCGGTACTTGTAGGAGCCGCTGCCGGAGGCGTCCCCAAGCGCGTCCCGGAAGGAGTGGAACTCGGCCGGCGACAGTGTGGACAACAGCTCCCAGAACTCACCGAGGAGCCGGAATCCGGCGGTGGCCCGCCGCGCGTGCCAGGAGGACCGGCCCAGGTCATCGGTGGCAATCCCCTCCTGAGCGGCACGCACCTCTCCCAGGACCAGCGAGAACAGGAGTTCCTTGGCCTGTCCGGCGAGGTAGAAGGAGGATTCGGCCTGGCGCGCCGTACGGGGCTGGTGCAGGGCGTGGAGCAGGGTGACGCTCTGGTAGTCGATGTACGAGTTGCCGGTCGGGACGGGAAGCCTGGGCGCTCCTTCGTACAGTGTGCGGAACTCCTGCGGCACTTTCCTGCCGTCCTCGTACCTGCTTCCGAACCTCCTCCGGTACTCGGCGAACAGAAACGGGTCCGTGTGCAGGAAAAGGATGTCGTGGAAGGCCATGTGCCGGACCGCCACGAGCGGCAGCGGCGACCTGGACACCGCGAAGGAGGGATTCCAGTGAGCAGGTTCCGGACAGTCGGGATGGAACTGCCCCACCATCAGACCCTCCCGCACGGCCTCCCGTTTCAAACGGCGCTGCGCCGTGTCGAGCAGACGCCAACGGTGCCGGGGGAGGCCCTGTATCAGGACCACCAACACGGCGAGGGATTCCTTTCCTTCCGGAACCGGAAGGTCCCGGAAGTACTGCATGCGGTCGCGCAGGGAGTCCACCAGTTCCTCCGTGCCGTCCGCGAGTTCCGCTCGAAGGCTCTCCGTACGGATCGCCCCCGCCTCCCAAGCGGGTCCGACGAAAGGACACACCGCTCCTCCGCGCCCCAGGTCCTCGTGCTCCCTGGTGAGGTACTCCCTCATCCACCGCTCGGCAACACACTGGTCCTCGGATGTTGATTCGACCACTCGCATACGTGCCCCACACATTATTGCCCGAAGGGATTCTGCTTCCTTCCTACGCCTTTCGCGGGAGCATGTAAATCGATTTTTATTCTTTCTTGGATGCCTTGCGTCGAATTCTGCACCAATGGCTTTCTGTTTCCTCTTGAGTCCCTCCGATGGAAAAGCGAAACACAACTACGCCCCGGACCCACGGAAATCTCGTCCGAGTTTCCGCTGCCGCCGGACCAGGGCTTTCCGCCCCGCGAGCGTTTACCGCGACTGCGACACCCGTGCCCACCGGTCGAGCACGTCGTGCGCGGTTCCGTCGTCGATGGCTTCGGCGGCGCGCGCCATCGCCCGGCCCCAGTCCTCGTACCCGCCCGCGATCCGCAGCGCCGCCGCCGTGTTGAGCAGGACGATGTCGCGGCGAGGTCCTCGCTCCCCAGCCAGCACCCTGCGTGTCAGGTCGGCGTTCTGCTCCGGTGTTCCACCCGTGAGCGAACCGGGCGCCGCCGGGGCGAGTCCCAGCGCGACCGGGTCGAGCACATAACGCCGGGTCCGGCCCCCCCCTCATCTCCACCACCCGGGCAGACGCCGAAGTGCTCAGCTCGTCCAGGCCGTCCCGCGGACAGAAGACCATCACGTGGGCGGCCCCCAGAAGTTCCAGGGCATCGGCCAACAACTCGAACGCGTCCTCGTCAGGCACCCCGATGATCTGGTACTCCGCTTGTGCGGGATTGCATAGGGGCCCCAGCAGATTGAACACGGTCCGAACCCGAAGTTCCCGTATCGGCCCCATGGCGTGCTTGAAGGCGGGGTGGAACACCGTGGCCGAGAGGAAGGTGATGCCCGCCTCCTTCAGGCAGCGGGCCGCTGCCTGGGGGGACAACTCGACGTTCACCCCGAGTGCTTCAAGGACGTCGGCGCTGCCGCACCGGGAGGAAACGCTCCGACTGCCGTGTTTGGCGACGGGCACGCCACAGGCCGCCGCGACGACGGCCGCCGTGGACGAAATATTGAACGTGCCGTGTCCGTCGCCTCCCGTGCCACAGGTGTCGAGCACCTCGGAAGAGCCGGGGAAGGGCTCCGAAAACTCCCTCACCGTCCGTACGAACGCGGCGAGTTCACCTGCGGTGACCCCTTTTCCCGCCAGCCCCATGGCGAGGCCAGCCACCTGCAGGGGCGACGCCTCGCCCCGCATCACCGACGACATGGCGCGTCTCGCCTCCGCCTCCTCCAGATCGTGGCGGTGGGCCAGTCGGTCAAGGGCTTTCCACATGAGCGACTTCCTTCCGGTCATCGGCGGATCTGTGGCAGAGGGCGGTCACCCCGCGTCACGCGCTCGGTCCAGCCCGGAAAGGCTCTTTCCGGGCCGCGCGTCCTTTCGCGTCGGGCGGCCCCAGGCACGGCCAGATCGCCCCGGTACCCACCGCATGGGCCTTCCGGCTGTTTACCCGCACGCCGGCTCGCCCACGCACCAGCCGTGTGGCCGGTGCGTGCCATCGGATCACGGCTCCTTGCCGCGCGCCGGCGGGTACCGCCCGATCCGGCCGAAGGTACCGGCCGGATCCCCACATGGAATGCAGGAACCCGGTCAACCGAGAACCGTGGCCGTGAGAACGGCGCGATACCGGTGGGACGACAGGTGCCGCACGTCCCTCGGCCGGGCCTCCGCGTGCCGACCTCACCGCCGCGGCCGTGCCCGTCACCCCACGGAGCAGGAACGCCACGGACCCAACGGAAGGAGACACGACATGAGCGTGCCGGAGACCATGGTCAGGGACGGCGACCTCTACAACCCGTACGAGGACACGGAACTGCTTCGCGAAGCGACCGCGGCCGGCAGGAAGGTGGCCGACATCATTTACCTCAGCCTGGGGGAAACCTGGAACGGGGCCGCTCCGGGGCTGGTCACCGCCCTCGGCAAGGATGTTCCGCCGCACGGTCACGGTTACGTCCTCAGCCCTTACGGCTTCCCCGCGCTGAGGCAGATGCTGCGCTCCCGCATCCCCACCGAGCACCAGCTACCCCCGTCGGCGCGACTGGGGAAAGAGTACGAAGTGGCCGTTTCCCACGGCGGAACCCGCAACGCCATGTTCCACTTCGGACGGCTCATGGCCGATCGGTCCCGTGAGCCAGACGCCCGCCCGGCCGTGGTGTGTTCCTCACCCGGGTGGGACTACCCGGGGGTCTTTGGAGCGCTCGGCTACTACGTCCACCGGTTCCCTCTCGATCCCGAGACGGAATACCGGCCCGACCCCGGCGATGTCGCACGCATCCTGAGGAAGGCCCGGGCGGAAACCTCGGGCCCGCTCCTCCTCGTCGTCAACGCCCAGCACAATCCGACCGGTGCCAACTGGGCCGAGAACACCGTACGCGCGATGATCCGCGCGGCACTCGAAGTGGGGAGCGGCGTCCTCGTCGACGACGCGTACTACGCTCTGCATGAACCGGGGGTGACCCCGGTCTCCGCTCTGCGAATCCTTCTGGAGGAGTTCGGCGCCCTTCCCGCGACACGGCGTCCACCATGGCTGGCGGTGCGTTCCCTGAGCAAGCAGTTCCACTGCAACGGCTGGGGAATCGGAGCGCTGACGGGACCTCCGGCCGTGCTGGAAGACCTGCTGGGGCGGCTCCTTCCCGAATACGGCTTCGTCTCCTCCGTCCCCCTCCAGGCAGCCATGGCGTCTTGGCTCGGAAGCCGGGAGAGCGACGACTACCTGGCCCGGCAACGCGGGGAGTACGCCCTTAAACGAGCCCACATGACCCGGCACCTCACTGGGGAACTCGGCTACCCGCCGGACGCGTTCTTCATCGGCCCGTGCGGTCCCTACCTCCTGATGCGCACACCTCCCTGGTACGACGCCCGCACGGACGGGTCCTACCGCTCCTTCTGCCTGCGCCGCAGCGGCGTTCTCCTGGGGGAGGGGCACATGACCACTCCGGGCGAACTCCCCGCGACCGGACAGGACCAGGTCCGCCTCTTCCTGGGACCGGCGACGCGAACCCTGACTCGGGCTGTGCAGCGCATGGCGGCTGCAGGGCTGACGTGGCAAGGCGGCCCGGCGACCGGCCGCTGACACCCCGCCCAGCCCCGTACGAAGGAACGGCCCGGTGAAACCGGTGCCATGAACCGGAGGAGCGACGATGAACGATCCCGCGGACCGCCTCGCACGCGGCCGGGCCATGATGCACCTGCTCTCCCCCCGGCTGGGCGGTGATATGACCGACGGCCTGCGCGAGGTGGCCCCGGACTTCGAGGAGTTGTTGCTGGGCTTCGCCTTTGCGGACGTGTGGGCGCGAACCGTCCTGCCTCTGCGGGAGCGAGCTCTCGTCCGGCTCGCAGCCCTCACGGCCCTGGGCGCTCCGGCGACCGCGACACGCGCCAACATCGACTCGGCCCTTCGGGCGGGGCTGGACCGGGAGGAGGTCTCCGAGGCCATTCTGCAGACATTGCCTTACGCGGGCTTTCCCCACGCGATCACCGCGTTGGAAATCCTCCGGGAACTGGTGGAACCACCATCAGAACGCACTGATTCCCCCGCGCCCCGGGCGGAACCGGAGGATGCTCCACCGAAGGGACGACCGGACCACCGCGACTGCCCGGACCCAGACGCTACGGGTAGCCCCGGCGCCCCACCAGGTGCGCCATGGTCTTGCTGATCGCCTCTGATCGCCCCGACACTCCGAGCTTCACGTATACCGAGCGCAGGGTGTTCTTCACCGTCCGCTCAGTGACACCGAGATCGCGTCCCATCTTCCGGTTTGTTGCCCCAGTGAGCAGCGCTGCCAGTGTCTGGCTCTCCCGTTCCGTCAGACCGGACGCCCTGCACCAGTCGGTGAAGCCGGCACCCACCCGCTCGTCCACCGCGTGGTCGTCGCCCTCCGCGGCCGGGTGCAGATACCTCAGCTCACGTACGAGCCGTTCATGACTCCGTTCCAGAGCCGCCAGAGCGTCGATGAGGCTTAGCAGGAGGGCGAGGATCTCGCCCTCCTGGGCGTCGTTCCCGTCATGTGCACCGGGTTCGGGAGAAGTGTGCACCACTGATCGTCCACCGCCGTCTGAAAAGCACCCGGGTGGGAAGCCGGGCACAGCCGAGGGACCTGGTTTTCTCTTTCCCACGCCACTCGCCTTGAATCCCGTCCGCCGGTTCGCCCTCAAAGCGGGCGCCGGATTCGTCCGGAGCCCGGACCTCGCGCATATCGATTGTCAGGTCGGTGAGCGCTTTCGAGGGGTGTCTCGGTCAGCGACAGGAAGTTCCTCGAATTTTCGCGCGCAGCAAGGCGGCATCGACGATCACGGAACTCCAGTCGAGTCCGTCACGGGCTCCGCTCTCGTTCAGAACCACGTGGTGGGGACTCGAATGTGCCGGCCGGCGCCTTGGTAGGCCCTGTCCGCCCAGCACTTCAGTCCTGCGGCCGCGAGCGGGTCGACGATGCCATGACTTCGGGCCGCAGTCAGGCCGTGTGGCTCCAGGCAGAGCCGGGGAAGCCCAGAGCAGTCGGCCGAATGGGTCGGCGAGGACCTGGACGTTCATGCCGTGCCGCTTGCGTTTTCCCGAGTAAGGGCTCGCAGAGAACCAACGTGTTGCTCCCAACGGTTCGGCTCGTTGGTGTGGTATGCGCATATCTGGCGAGGTCCGTGATCAACTCGGTCTGAAGTTCGCGGTGTTGTTCCCACCCTTGGACGAGAGACAGCGCCGTCTACTGATAAGGGCTGAGGCCAGGATCCTGGGCCACGGCGGCATCCGGGCGGTCGCCCAGGCGGCCCAAGTCAGCGAGACCACAGTCCGCAAGGGCGTGGACGAACTGGAGGCCGGGGCGGAACCCCTGCGCCGGGTCCGCCGCCCAGGTGGCGGGCGCAAGCGGGCAGCCGAGGTGGATCCAGAACTGCGTCCCGTGCTGTTGGCGCTGGTCGAGCCCGACATGCGAGGGGATCCGATGTCGCCGCTGCGCTGGACGACGAAATCCACCCGCAGACTCGACGACGAGCTCACCAGGCAGGGCCACCGTGTCTCGGCGGATACCGTCGCCGACCTTCTGCGGGAGGAGGGATTCAGCCTCCAGGCCAACGTCAAGCCCCTCGAAGGTGCCCAGCATCCCGACCAGGATGCCCAGTTCCACTGCATCAACGACCGGGCCAAGGAACACGTGGGCGCCGACGACCCGGTGATCAGCGTGGACACCAAGAAGAAGGAACTGGTCGGCCCCTACGAGAACGGGGGCCGTGAGTGGGAGCCGAAGGGAGTTCCGACCCAGGTCAAGACCCGTGACTTCCTGGACCGGCAGGAACCCGGCAAGGCGATCCCCTACGGGATCTACGACGTCGCCGCGAACACCGGCTGGGTCAGCGTCGGCACCGACCACGACACGGCAGCCTTCGCCGTTGCCTCGATCCGCCGCTGGTGGCAAGCCCGTGGCAGTCACGACTACCCTCGGGCCGCCCGGTTACTGATCACCGCGGACGCAGGCGGCTCCAACGGATACCGCACGCGCGCCTGGAAGACCGAACTTGCCACCCTGGCCGCCGAGACGGGCCTGGAGATCACGTTCTGCCACATGCCTCCGAGCACCTCGAAGTGGAACAAGATCGAGCACCGGCTCTTCTCCCACATCTCCATGAGGTGGCGTGGCAGGCCCCTGACCAGCCAAGCGTCATCGTGAACAGCATCAAGGCAACCACTGCCCACACCGGGCTGAGAGTCCACGCGGAACTCGACCCGGGCACCTACGACACCGACATCAAGGTCACCGACACAGACATCGACGCACTCCCCATGCACCGCCACCGCTTCCACGGAGACTGGAACTACACCCTCCACCCACAACACGGCGACACGGCCGACGCGGCCGAGGCCCCGCGGTCAGCCGGGGGCCTGCCGCTTCAGTCGCGAGCCCGCGGTCTGCGCAACCCGGAACTGACCGGCATGACCGAAACGGCACTGGACGAGCTCGTCGACCAGCTGTCTCAGAAACTCGATGAGCTCCGTGAACGCGGGTGCTCACAACAGCGAGGAGGAGACCGCATCCGGGCTCGCGGAGCCGGAGCCAAGGACAAGCTGACCACCGCCGACCGAGTCCTGGTCACCGTTCTCTACCTGCGCAAACTCGGAACACGAGACCTGATCACCCAGCTCCTCGGCGTTAACGGCAGCACCATCACCAGGGCCGTCCACCAAATCCAGCCCCTTCTTGCCGCCCACGGCTGCACCGTTCGACCCTCAACAGCCAGGTTCCGCACACCCGTCGACGTCACCGCGTTCCTCACAAACAGCAACCCCACAGAGATCAAGTCAGCATGTTGATTCTCTGCGAGCCCTTAGCTCACCCGTTCGCCACTGAGCCCGAGTCGGACGCTCGGGCCGGACGTCGCCGCCAGGTATGGATCGGCATAAAGGGGTACCCAGAGTGCATGAGTCTAGGTAATCCGGACCCCGAACCGCGCGAGGCCCCCGGCCTGGAACCCGGGGGCGGAGTGTCTCCGGGCGATACACCGCCCGGTGAAGCAGCATGTCCGGGGCGGGCCCCCGCCAGGAGACGAGTAAGGGATGGGCCATGGGCCCTCTCATCGCCATCCTGACGGTCGCCGCCCTGGTGGCGGGCTTCTTCTTGGCCTACGCATTGCTCCTGTGACCGGCCCGTCCACAGGCGGTAGCTCGCCGCTCGCACGGTGAGCGGGGCACTTGAGGCTCCGTCATCGTGGTACCCGGCCGCTGGTCAGCCACCGCCGGCAACACGGTGTCGGCGCTGGCCGGTGGCGTTGAGGCGGGCAACGGTGGCGCTGGTGTAGGGGTACGCCGCGACCTGACCATGCTTGCCTGCGGAGACCGCCGCGTGACCACGGTGCGGATGCCGACGTCGTCGAGTGTCTCGCCGCTGCCGACCGGGCCGGCCCCGGGGGCTCGTAGGGGGACAGCGTGCGCCGAAGTACAGACGGGGGCGGACGACGTCTCTTCCGTTGCCGAGGGGTGAGCACGGCAGAAAGGCGATGCGTTGTTCCCGGCAGGAGGGCAGGACGTCGTCCGCCCGCTACCGGGTCCACAACGCCCTCTCGGACTGCACGGTGGGGACCGGGTGGATGGCCTGGGTGTGCTTCACCCGGCACTGGGGCCGAAGGCGGCCCACGCGCCGAGCGCGAAACCTCCGCCTGCCCGGCGCACCTCCAGCGCGCCCGGGCCGCCGAAGTGCCCCGGGAGGAGCAGTGCGTGTTCGTCGGCGGCGCGGGCGAGGACCCGGCGGCGGCTGCGGGCCGCCCGCGCGGGGTCCAGGCAGGAGTTGCTGTGATGGCAGGGGGCGACGATCTGTACGGGGCTGTGCACCAGGTCCCCGACGAAGACGGCCCGGTCACCGCCGGACACCAGCCGCGCCACCGACGAGCCCGGTGTGTGCCCCGGAGCCGACTCCAGCGTGAGGAAGTCGTTGACGCGGTGGGCGCCCTCCCAGAGCAGGGACTGCCCGGCGCGGTGGACGGGCGCGACGCTGTCCTCGTAGACCAGGCGGTCGGCCGGCTGCCGGCCGTGGCCGTACCCTTGGGCGGGGCCGTAGTGGGCGTCGTCGGCAGCCGGGATGAGGTAGGTGGCGTGGGGGAAACTGGGCACCCACTCACCGCCCGCCTCGACCGTGTTCCAGCCCACGTGATCCACGTGCAGATGCGTGTTGACCACGAAATCGACGCTCTCCGGAGGCACCCCCGCCTCGTCGAGCAGGGTGAGCAGCCTGCTGCGGCCCCGGTGGAACGGTCCCATGCCGGGCCGGTCGCGGTCGTGACCCACTCCCGTGTCGATCACGATCGTCTGCCCGCTGCCCCGCAGCACCCAGGACTGCAACGCGACCACGGTCCGGTCCTCGCCCCGCCGCCAGTGGTCGGGAACCAGCCACTCGGCGTGTTCCTCCCACAGCCCGGCGGGAGCCGTGGGGAACATCTCGGCGGTTGGCAGGTACGCGCCCTGCCACTCCACCACCCGGATGACCTCGACCTCACCGAGCCGTGTGTGCTCGATCCTCGCGTCACTCATGCGGCCAACCCTAAGGACGCGACACGGGCACGTACCGCAGCAGGCCACCAGCTTCGGCACCGCGTTATCAACGACGATCAGGCCGACGAGGGCCAGCACTTCCAGTCGGTCCCATCCACCTGCCCGGCATCCGCGGCATGGTAGGCACCGCACACAGCGAGCACCGCACCGACAAGCCGGGCTCCGGTGCCGTCGGGGAGATCCCGTCCGGATCTTGTAGACCATTTCGTTGTCAACCTGCCGGTCCGACACACGCGGACCTCCTGTCGCGGCCGCGGTATCAGCGGAGCGAGCAACTCCCACTTCTGATCGGTGAGTTCATAACGGCGTATCATCCCGTCGTGATCCACCACTCCGGGAACTTTGAAGACGGGCCCTCATCCGGTTGACTGGTCAGCGGGCTGCCCAGCCCGGTGCCCACACGTCGTGCGGGAGACGCGGGCCTGTGGTGCGTAGATGCTCGCGTAGCGCGGTCAGTACGGGGTGGTGGTCTCCGCTGCGGAACAACAGCACGTGCGGGTAGATCGGGGTTGGGTCGTGCAACGGGATGCGTCGTAAGCCGTGGGTCTGCGTCCACAGGTACCGATCCCCGCTGCCGATCAAGGTGGCCAGCGAAGCCGAATCGGCCAGCGCGTCCATCAGGGCCTCGTCACCGAAGTTGGGGCCGAGCGCGTCGATGCTCAGGCCGAACGCCTCGGACAGCGCCTGGTAGAACGCCGCCCACTCCGTGCCCGGCCTGATTCCGGGGATCCATATGCGGTGACCGGCCAGGTCCGCAGGACTGACCTGGGACGCGTCAGCGAGTAGGTGGCCGGGACCGACCAGGAGTTCTAGTAGTGCTTGGTCATGTTGGTGCGGGGTCTGGCATGTCGCGGTGACAGGTGGGGCAGGCGCCGGTCCAGACCGCGAGGAGTATCTGCAGCTCGCGGACGACTCGGTAGAGGCTCAGGCCGACGCCGTCTCTTTTGGGGACCGGGCCAGTCGCTGCAGGGTGCAGAAGGCGTGGGCGACCGAGACGAGAGTGACGTGGTGGTGCCAGCCCGGCCAGGTCCGGCCCTCGAAGTGGGCCAGGCCGAGGGCCTGTTTCATCTCGCGGTAGTCGTTCTCGATGCGCCAGCGAAGCTTCGCGGTGCGTACGAGGACGGGCAACGGGGTGGTCTCAGGCAGGTTGGAGAGCCAGAACTGCACGGGCTCGTCCTGGTCGGCGGGCCACTCCGCCAGCAACCAGCGGACCGGAAGCTCGGCGGTGGTCGTGGCCTGGCGGATCTCACGTCCGGCGGGCCTGATCCGCAGAGCCACGAAGCGCGAGTACATGCGCTTGAACCCCCTGCGGCCGCTGCCCGGCCGTGAGCCCTCCCTCCACTGCACCGGCCGTGCGGAAGATCTACCGGCCGCGATGACCAGGTCCTTCACCCGCTGTGCCGACTCGGGATAGGCAGGGACCGGCCGTCGGCCCCTGCCGAGGTAGGTCGGGGTCGACGGCCGTGCGTCCTCGGGTTGTGCGGTGGTTGTGGTCGAGATGCCCACCACGTAGTCGAGTCCGCGTGTCTCCAGGCCGAGCCGGAAGGCGGCGGTGTCCCCGTAGCCGCCGTCAGCGATGACCTGGGGCACCTCGATGCCCCAGGACCGCGTCTCGTCGATCATGTCGAGGGCCAGCTGCCACTTCTCGACATGCCCCACCTGGGCAGGGATGGCGCACTTGTCACGGCGGGCCACTTTGGCCGGATCGGCCTTGGGCGAGGCAGGATCCCAGCTCCCGGGTAGGAACAGACGCCAGTTCACCGCCGCCGAGGCGTCGTTGGAAGCCAGGTGAAGCGAGACTCCGGCCTGGCAGTTGGTGACCTTGCCCGCGGTACCGGTGTACTGCCGGGTCACACACGCCGACGCGCCCCCGTCCTTGAGGAAGCCGGTGTCATCGATGACCAGCGCGGTGGGCTTGATGACCGACTGCATGCGCCAGGCCAGCCTGGCCCGCACATGCGCCGCATCCCAAGGGCTGGAGGTGACGAAGTGGGCCAGCGCCTGCCGGTTCCCGTCCTCGCCCAGGCGGGCGGCCATCGGCTCCACCGACTTGCGCCCGCCATCCAGCAACAGACCCCGTAGATAGACCCCGCCCCACCGGCGCTGATCCGCCCGCGCGAACGGCTCGAACATCTCCGCCGCGAAGTCCTCCAGATCACACCGGACCGCAGCCAACTTCTCACTCAGCACACACGGTCAACGACACGACCGTTCAAGAAGACTCGCCGCCACAGACCGCACATGACCAAGCCCTACTAGCCGCAGGGGGTAATGACATGCCCCCTGCCGTTGTCGGCCGCGTACCCGGCGGCGTGGACGTGACGACCGCGCGGCGGGAGCTGCGCGCTGCGGAGGTGGGACTGCAAATCGTTCGGTGTAACTCCCGATCATGGAGGGTGCACCGATGACCAGTGAGAATGTGGCCGAACCAACGGCATGCAGGAACGCGTAGCAGAGACGGTCGATCCGCCCGCCCTCCTCCATGACACCGCCACCAAGCACCCCCGCGAGGTCGTACGCACCCTGATCGGCGTGGTCGCCGACGCCTACGGCAGACAACAGCCCAAAGGCGACGCCACCGTCCTGTGCCTGGACTGGCACGGACCCGTTGACGGAAGCCGCCGAACGATCAACGGTGCTGCATGAATATCTGATCCCTCGCAAGGAGGTCGGAGGCCGAATCTGCACCTGGCGGGCTGGAGATCTTCACTCGCGGGATGCCGTGAGGGCACGCAGCATGTGCGCCGGACCTCGCGCACCGAGGGCGGAGGCCGCGAGGGTGCTTCGTATGCCTCGGAGGCGGTTATGCGGGGAGCATGGCGCGGCGGCCGGGGGCGGCGGAGGACTGCATGGTCATGCCGCCGTCGACGACGAGGAGCTGTCCGGTGAGGTAGCGGGACTCCTCGGAGGCGAGAAAGACCATGGTGTGGGCGATGTCCTCGGGGGAGCCGAGGTAGGGCAGGGCGTTGCCGGCCTTGAGGCTTTCGATCACTTCCTGGGGGAGGTTGTTCTCCAGAGCGGGAGTCATGACGGCACCGGGGGCGATGGCATTGCAGCGGATGTTCTTCGGTCCGTACTGGGCGGCGGTGGATTTGGTGATGCTGACGACGGCGGCCTTCACGGCGCCGTAGGCGGTCTGAAGAACGTCGCCGACGAGGGCGGCGACGGAGGCGGTGTTGATGATGGAGCCGCCGCCGGCGCGGATCATGTGGGGGATGGCGTGCCGGGAGCCCAGGAGGGTGCTGCGCATGTTGAGGGTGATGGCGCGATCGAACTCGTCCATGTCCATGCGGAGCAGGTCGAGGTCGGTGCGGGGATTGGTTCCGCCGACGTGGTTGCACAGCACGTGCAGGGCGCCGTACTCCTCGACGGTGGCGTCGATCATGGTGGTGATGGAGTTCTCTTCAAGGACATTGACCGTCAGGGGCAGGGCGGTGCCGCCGGCTGCGGTGATGAGGCGTGCGGTTTCCTGGGCGGCCTGGGTGTCATAGTCGGCGACGACGACCCTGGCTCCCTGCGCGCTCATGAGCTGGGCGGCAGCGCGCCCGATACCGCTTCCGGCGCCGGTGATAACGGCTACTTTGTCCTGGAGTCGGTGCATGGTGGTACTCCTTGCTGGCGGGCAGAGCCCGTGGGGTGATCAGTGTTCCCCGGCGGGGGCCGGGAGTTCTGTGGGCAGAGATGCGTCGCTGCTGGTGATGTGGGGAGTGCGGCGCGCGCCGGGAATGGCGAGGGTCAGGAGCAGGCCGATCGCGCCGCCGACGCCGGGGGTGGCGCTGACCAGAGAGACCGCGCCGTCGACGCGGGCGGCGGGCAACTCGTCGCGCAACACGCTGATGCCGACGGGGATGACGCCGATGGCCAGGCCCGGCAGGGTACGGCCGACGACCATGGGCACGAGGCTGTCCGAGACCGCGCAGACGAGGGATCCGGCGACGAGGACGCCGAGGCTGGTGATAAGGACGCCCGCTTGCCGAACATGTCGCCGAGGCAGCCGGTGATGGAGGTGACGACGGCGGCCGCGAGGAGGGTGGCGGTGATCGTCCATGACGCGTTGGACGCGAGGGGCCCAGCATCTGCGGCAGTTTCGGGATGATTAGCACGACGAAGGTCTGCATGAGCGACACGACGACGCTGCTCAGCGCGACCACGGCGGTGATCGTGCCTGGGCCTGGAGTGCGGGTTGAGGTGGTGACCATGGAAAGTTCCTTCGAAGCGACAGTCCACCCCCGTGCGGGCGATCCCGAACGCGGAGGACGGCCCCTTTCAACCGGCGGGGCGGTGGGGAACGGCAGTGCCGTCGGGCGGCCAGGCCGCATGATGCCGTCGAGGCAAAGGCTGCGGATTCAGCTCGCCGGGCAGATGCCGAGTGAACAGGTGAAACACCCACCCAACAGAGTTGCATTATGCATACGTATTGCATGGTACATGCAACTTGCATAATGCACAACCTGAGGAGATGCTGGCCAGAAGGCAACTAGACCGCGCGAGGGCGAAGACGGACGGCCCTGCGAGTGAAAGGGCACAGGCATGGACGAACACGAAAGCCGGTTGAACGACCTCGAACGAGAGCTCACCCTGCTGTCACGGCACTTCCTCAGCTCCCGCGGCCCCCGCATCGGACAGACCCTGGAGCGCTCGGCCTACATCCTGCTCACCCGCATGGAGACCGCCGCCGCCCCCCTCACGCTGAAAGAACTCGCACACACCTTCCAGGTCGACTTCTCCACCATCAGTCGCCAGGTCAACGCCATGCTCAAACTTGGCCTGGTCGAACGGATTCAGGACCCCGACGGCGGCATCGCCCGCAAGTTCCGCCCCACACCCCAGGGCATTGAACAACTCCACGCCGACCGCGCCATCAGCCTGTACGGCACTGCCCGCCTCATCGAGACCACAGGCTGGCAACCTGCGACCACACAGCAGTTCCTCACCCTGCTCATCGAGCTCAATCAGGGAATCGAAAAGCTCGAAGAGCTCTCCCGCACAAGCTCCTCCGACAACCACCACCCGCCCCAGCCCGCCTGACCCGCCCCCTGCCTCCACATCCGCCGCGAGGACCACCGATGAGCGACCCCACGCCGATCCCTCGCCCGCCAAGACCCGACGCGTCCCTGCGCGCCGAACGCTTCAAGGAACGCATCTACGCCTCCCTTATACTCCTCGCGGTCCTCGTCGGCCTCGCCCAGAGCGGACACCACACCCCCACGGGCACCGCCGTCGCCGTCGCCACGTCCGCAACGGGCCTCTGGCTCGCGACGATTGTCGCCGACCTCTAGGTGTATCGAAAGTGCTGGTCACCGGCGTGGCACCGCCTAAAATGGCATCCGCTCTTCGTTCGGTCGTGCTGGGATCAATCCCTATGAATGATTACTTTCTCGATGAAGCCGACTTGACGGACAGGATGGAGCGGAATCTGGCGGAACACGCCTGCCATCTGCACCGGAGCATGTTCGGTGCGACTGTCGTGGAGGCCGGTGACCTCTTGGTCGCGGACAGCGGCATGGACGACGACACGTTCAACATCGTCGCAGCGGCCCGCTTCACCAACGGCGACGCAGCGGCCCGTATCTCCGAGACTGTCGGGTCGCTGGTCGGCACCGGCCGCGGCTTCTCCTGGTGGGTGGGACCCGCCTCGACACCGACAGATCTCACCACCCGCCTGACCGCGATCGGTCTCCCGGTGTCCGAGCGTGAGACGGCGATGTGGGCCGAGCTGGACGACACCCTGCCGAGTCCCTCTGTCCCGGGTCTCGACATCCGAACGGTGACCACGCCCGAGCAGCTCGCCGACTACGCCACGGTCCTCGCCGCGAACTGGAATCCACCCGCCGAAACCGTCCGCGACTTCTTCGCCGGGGCTGCTTCCCAGGCGCTGGCCACGACCTGCCCGGCCCGGTACCTGGTGGGCTACGTGGAGAACCGTCCGGTCTGCTCCGCCGAGGTGTTCCACCACGCCGGAGTCGCCGGCATCTACAACATCTCCACCCTGGCCGCCCACCGTCGGCGCGGTTACGGCGGAGCCGTCACGCTCGCGGCCCTTCACGCTGCCCGCGAGCTTGTCGTATCTCATGGCCACAGCCCGGTTCCTCTTGAGACGGTTGATGCCGCACTCGACGGCATGCCGAGCCTTGTAGTCCTCGGCGTTGAACCCGGGCGGCCGGCCACCGAGGGAACCGAGCTTCTTGCGATTGCGTGCCTGGTCGGCCTTGTCCGGAATGGTGCAGCGGATGCCGCGACGGTGCAGGTAGCCGCAGTTCTTGCGGGAGGCGTACGCCTTGTCCGCGCGGACCCGGTTGGGGCGGACACGCGGCCGACCCGGCCCAAGGCGGGGCACGCGGACCTTCTTCAGCACGGACTCGAATCGCGGCGAGTCGCCGCGCTGCCCGGCGGTGATCACGATGGACATGGGCTTTTGGCCCTGCTCGACCGCCAGGTGCAACTTGGTAGTGAACCCGCCCCGCGAGCGTCCCAGCCCATGATCAGCAGGCTCGGTGAACATGCCGCCCGGCGGTTCTTTCTGTAGTGCACCCTGCCGAGGGGCTCCGGCCGCATGCTGATGGGCACGGCACACCGTGGAGTTGACGTTCAGGTCCCACGTGATCGCGCCCTTCGCATCAGCCAGGGACTGAAGCCGGGTGAGAACCCGGTGCCATGTACCGTTCCACTGCCATCGGCGAAACAGATCGTAGACCCGGCTCCACGGTCCATACTCGGCGGGGACGTCCCGCCACGGAACACCCGTGCGGACCCCGAACCGTATGCCGTCGATCGGCCGCCGCCGAGGCCAGATGGGTGGCCGCCCCGCCTTGACACCCTGCGGCAATAGCGGCTCCAGCACTGCCCTCTGCTCGTCCGTGAGATCTCCCCGACCCATGGAACGTGATCATTCACAGTCCAAGATCCACTTTCGATACACGGCCTAGGTCCTGTCCGGCGGATCATGTGACTTTCTGACCGGTCGCTCGTTGGTCCAGTCGGGGCTGCTGCATGATCGGGTGACAGCGGGGTTTATGCAGCCAGAGCTGCGGGTGGGGTCATGATGGTCTCGTACTCGACGGGGGTCAATCGGGCCAGGCGTCTCTGGCGCCGGCGCCGGTGGTAGGTCCGCTCGATCCAGGTGACGATCGCGATCCGCAGCTCCTGTCGAGTGGCCCAGGTGCGGCGGTCGAGGACGTTCTTCTGCAGCAGCGCGAAGAAGCTCTCCATGGCGGCGTTGTCACCGGCGGCCCCGACGCGGCCCATCGAGCCGACCAGGCCGTGCCGGGTGAGTACGGCAGCAACCTTCCGTGAGCGGAACTGCGAGCCGCGGTCCGAATGCACCACGCAACCGGCCACCTGGCCGCGGCGGGCGACGGCGGACTCCAGCGCGGCCACGGCGAGGCGGGACTCCATCCGGGCGTCGATGGAGTAGCCCACGATGCGGCCCGAGTACACGTCCTTGACGGCACACAGATACAGCTTGCCCTCGCCGGTGGGGTGTTCGGTGATGTCCGTGAGCCACAGCCGGTTCGGCCCGTCCGCGGTGAAATCGCGCCGCACCAGGTCGTCGTGGACCGGTGGCCCGGACTTGGCGTTCTTCCCGCGGCCCCTGCGTTTGCCGAAGGCGCTCCACCAGCCGTTGTCCCGGCAGATCCGCCAGGCGGTCCGCTCGGCCATCGCCTCACCGGCGGCGCGGGCCTCGTCGAGAAGGAAGCGGTGACCGAACTCGGGATCGTCGCGGTGCGCGTCGAACAGGGCGTTGGCACGGTATGCCTCGGCGAGCTCGGAATCGGTGACCGGTGAGGCCAGCCACCGGTAGTAGGGCTGGCGGGCCAGCTTGAGTACCCGGCACGTCACCGCCACCGGCACCCGGTGAGGGGCAGCGGCGGCGGCCAGCTCGCGGACGAGCGGGTACATCATTTTGCCGGCAGGTTCGCCTGCGACAGATACGCCGCAGCCCGCCGCAGGACCTCGTTCTCCTGCTCCAGCAGCCGGATGCGCTTGCGGGCCTCGCGCAGCTCGGCCGACTCACCCGACGCTGTCGCGGGCCTGGCGCCCTCGTCGGTGTCCGCACGGCGCAGCCACTTTGACAGCGTGATCGGGTGGACGCCGAAGTCGGCGGCGATCTGTTCCAGCGTGACGCCGGGCTCACGGTTGCGCGCGACCCGCACGACGTCCTCGCGGAACTCCTTCGGATACGGCTTAGGCACTGCAACATCCCTCCAGGCCGCCTCTCGGAAAGCCAGGTCAGGTGTCACCTATCCCTGCAGCAGTCCCTTGGGCATCATCAGCTCCTTGAGGGGTGCGGTGCAAGCCTAGTCAGAACCGCATTGCCGGATGGCAGCGTTGGCACAACGTTGTTGTCGGCAGCCCGTCGTGGCCGGTCGTGTCCCGCCGGCGGGTCACCTCATCGCAGTCCGGATCCCCGCAGTGCGGCACCTGCTCCCACCCCTGCGGCCGAGACCCGTTCCGGCCTTCCTCCTCCAGGCGCCGCCACGAGTCCTGGTACGGCGTCTTCCCCGCCGACGCGGGGGTGTTCCGCCGCTACGGCCCAGGCTGCTAGCTGTATTGATCACGCGAGGCGGTCCTCGTCGGTGTCGCCGGCCGTCCAGACGGGGGCGTGCGAGAGGGCGGCGCCGATGTTGTCCGCGCCCGCCGCGCGCAGGGCGCGGACGGCGAGGCCGTGGGCGAGGAGCTGGTGGTGGGCGGCGGGCAGGGCGTCGAAGAGGAGGGCGCGGCCGG
>NZ_LIVT01000028.1 GCF_001905905.1 Streptomyces sp. CB02366 | reverse complement strand
GCCGTTCGAAACCGCCAGAGAACGGCAGGGTTGCTGCACCGTCGAGCACATCATGAGTGAACTCAGCGATGCCGGAGTGGACGACGGTGGGTCGGTGACCACAACGGCCCCCGACGCGAGCACGCAACCCACGCCAGACCTCCTGGTCTGCGACTTCGCCACTCCGTCCCGAACCTACTGGGGCCGACCTCATCGGTGTATCCGCGTTCGCCGGCTTCGCGTGGGTGCCTGGCAGACCGGTCGCGGCGACAGCACGGGGCACGGACGAGGACCACCCGTCATGGTGGGCCGGTTCACCCCCACGCCCAGGTGCAGTGACGGCGAGCGGTCCCGATCTGGCTCTCGGGTGTCTTGGGCCGGGGCTGGAGCCGTGTGCGTGTGCGCCGGGGGGTGGGTTCGGTGGCGATGAGGGTGCGGATGTGGTCGGTGAAGTCGGGGTCGGTGAGGGGGAGGTCGAAGTCGTCGACGTAGCCGACGGCGGCGGGTGCGTAGTCGAGGACGGCTCCGATAGCGGCCGGTACGGGGGCGGGTCCGGATCTGAGGGCGCCGAGGATGCGCAGGGCGGTGGGCAGGAGGCTCGCGTCCGTGGTGGAGACCGCGTTGAGCGCGGCGGCGACCGCGCAGGGGACGGCGTCGGGCTCGGGGCCCGGGGTGCCGCCGGGGCGGAGGGGGTCGTCGGTGGAGGGGGTGTTCTGGAGGAGTTCGGTCTGTTCGTGCCACCACCGGGCCGGGGCGTGCTCGCCGAGGGCGCGGTGGTGGAGGTAGAGGCAGTAGGAGGCGGCGGGGTCGCCGGCTCCGGCGGCGTACTGCCACCAGAAGCGGGCGTTCTCTTCGGATTCGGCGAGCTGGAGGATGCAGCCCAGGACGCGGGCGCCGGGTGGTTCGGGGAGTTGGGGGGTGAGGAAGGTGCGCAGGGTGCGCAGGGCGGTGGTGCGGGTGACGACGGTTTCGCAGAGGGTCTGGAGGTCTTGGGCGGCCTCGACGGCGGTTGGCTCCTTGATGGCGACGGGGATCGTGGCCGGGGGTGCCGGTGCCGGTGTGTGCAGGCGGGCGAGGACTCGGGCTTCGGCGGCGTCGATGTCGGCCTGGGTGTAGGGGGTGGAGGCAAGGCGGGCTCGGGAGAGAAGTTCGTCGATGTGCGGGGTCATCGCTGTCCTTCCATGGTGCGGTCGGGTCCGAGGATCTCCCTCAGGCGGCGCAGGGAGTGACGGACCGTGGAGCGGACGGTGGCGCTGCTCATGCCCAGTACGGCGGCGACTTCGGTGGCGTTCATGCCCTGGAGGTAGGTCATCACCATGACGTCTTGCTGGCGGTCGGTGAGTTGGCGCAGGGCTCGGAAGAGGGCGAGGGATTCGGTGATCTGGCCGATCGGGTCGACGGCGTCGCGCAGGGCGACGGTGTCGAAGGCCGCGTCGTCGATCAGCGGGGGTCGCCGGCGTCGGGCGCGGGCGTGGTCGATGACCTTGTTCCGCGTGATGGTCCAGGCGTAGGCCGCGGGGTTCTCTGTGAGCAGGACCTGGTCCCAGGTTCGCAGCAGGTGCTCGAAGGCGCTGTCGATGGCTTCTTCGGCGTCCTGGCGGTGGCGGAGGTAGGTCTCGGCGTAGCGGACGTAACTGGCCCGGTTCATCTGGTGGAACGCGGTGAAGGACAGGTCCGGTCGATCGGTGGTCACGGGAGGTACGCCGGAGGCGGCGTGGCTACGGTTCCTGGTCACCGGCCGCCCTCACGCTCATGGCGGTTGATCTCGCTGACGCCGGCCCGTACTCCTGCTGCGGCGAGGCGGCGGAGCAGGGCGATGGCGTCCGTGCCGAAGACGCGGGCTGCCAGGGAGAGGATCATCAGGTCACCTGCGAGTTGGGTTGTCACAGACGTGGGCCCCTGTCCTGTGAAGGTCCGGGCAGCGGCTGGAGTGTGCCCGGGAGTGCGCCGGAGTGCGCTTTCACCACAACGACGAACCGTAGAGCGCTGGTGTGCAGTGGCAATCCCAAGAACATTACCCAGAGCGAATCCCTAGTGACATACAGGTGTTCCCAACTGCTTATGCAGCGACAATAGCCACCCCGCGCCACCTGATCGCCAACCTCTCTACCAGTGGGGCTTCTTCCGCTTTCACCCCAGCCGTGAGTTTGCGCAAAGCGAGCAAACGGCGTGCGTGACCTACGTCACGAGGTGGGGGCCGGGGCGGGGCGGGGTGGCGGAAGCCCTATCCGTTGGGGGGGGTGGGCGATGAGGGGGTCGGTCGCGCCGGGGGCCGTGAGGGTTGTCGGCTTCACCGCCGGGGTGCCGTTCGGATTTCACCTCGCGTACGAGAAGAGTGACGCGAACCCCCCCACGGTGCCTGATGAGGCATCAGCCACAGCACATCAGTCAACCTCCGAGCCGCAGGGGCGGCCCGCCCGAGGGGGCCACCGCAAGCCGACTCGGCATCAGGCACGCTTTGTCGCCTTGCTCATCAGCATCGGTAGTCCGCAGAGCGGAGGCAAGGCCAGCCGACGCCCCCGAGGACCGGAGCGCTTGCGCGAGGACCGCAGGGCCAGCCCCAACGGGCCGTCAGCTGACGACTTTTTCGATGCATTAAGAGGACTGAGTCGCCGCGAGGCTCTGACCTGCGGAAACGATCAAAGGATCGGCATCTGCCGATGCCTATATCGGCATCCTAGGATGCCGATACATGACCATCAGCGTCATGTCGTAGTGGGTCATGGAAGGAACCCTGAGGTTCCCCGGAGGCCGCTGCCGACATGTCGCAGTGGGCAAGCGGGCGAACCGCACGATTCCTTCTCTTACCTCTGGCGACATGTCGTCAGGGGTAGCCGGGGGAATCGCCGGGTTCCTTCTGTTACCACGGGCGACATGTCGCCCGTGGTAATGTCCCTGTGTCGGGAGAAAACCCAGGTCAGGGGACGTAAGTGCTAAGACGGCACGGCCAGCTGGTCAACACCACGACCGGCGAAGTTCAGGAACTGTGGGAGGCCGAACAGGAAGGCAGCCCTCGGCGGAACTATAGCCTCGGCGGCCGGTACGGCCAGTTCTCTCTCGAACGCGTATCCGCCATGTTGCGCCACGATTCGGGCATCACGGGAGACGCCTTCCGCGTGTTCTGGTACTGCGCGATCGAGACCTACAACGAGGGCGGCGCCACCGCCGCGAAGGCCGCCAAGCACCTCGGACTCACCCCCCAGGCGACGAGGAGGATCGCCAAGCAGCTCGCCGAGAACAGGATCTTCCTGGTCGCTGACGTCGTTGGCCGAACGATCAAGTACAAGGCCAGCCCGCACATCGTGACGAGCCTCAGCGGCGTGGAGCAGTCCGAAGAGGCAGCCGCGTATCATCTTCCGACTCTGCCAGGTCGTCGTACCGGCGCGAAGCGAAGGGCGTGATTATGCCAGCAACCAGCGAGTACCCCGAACTCGTAGCTCTGCAGTCGCGCATAAGCCCTCTGTCCCACCTCAAGCAGAACATCGTGATGACCTACGCGATCCATGGCGGCCTGGAGCACAGCGTCGAGCGTACGGCGGCGGTGCTGGCCAACCTCATGGGCGTCCCCGCTCCGCACTTCAGCCGCGCTCGCCGCGAGCTGGAATCCGAAGGCTGGCTTGAGCACACGCACAGCGAGGGCCAGGTGAAGTTTTATCGGCTCGGAGAGAAGGCCACGGGCCGAGAGGTAGTAGTCGCGTTGCGGAGCAGGACGACTGCCTGAGCTGAACCGACAGCGGGGCCGAGGAAAGAGTCCCCTTCCTCGGCCCCGCCGCCTGCGTGACTACGAAACCGGACCCAGCCGGGAATCGACTCGGGTACTCGGAGAACGCCTTGGGCCCGGCTAGGAGCCCCAGCAGCGTCAGGAGCAGAGCGAAGGCGCGGGTGGTTGCTACAGCTCGATGAAGGCGACGACGACCACGGTCTTCAACGCGGTTACCCAGTACACGAGCCGGACGCGCTCGACGTCGTCTACGTACTGGCGCAACCGCGGTCCGGTGGTGTTGCCGGGGAGGGGCTCGCCCGCCTCGGGGTCGACAGAAATGACCACCAGGGCCCGGTCTAGGGCGTGAAGCTCGGCTTCGCTGGTGATGGCGTCGAGCTGCTTGGCGGCGGAGTCGGAGAACGCGATGCGGGCGCGGCGCGGGCCGTGCTGCCGAGGCATCAGGCGACGGCGGGGCGCTGGGCGGCGAGCCGGGCGAGATGGATCTCGCGCAGCTCCTCCCACGGGGTGCATTGCTCAGGGTCGGGCAAACCGTGGGCTGCGATGTCCTCCAGGACCGCGGCGAGCTGGTCGGCGCTCTCGCGGGTCCAAGCAGCGTAGGCGCGCAGACCATCTGCGGCGACGGGCTCCAGCTGCTGCCGGGCGATGTCGGCGGGAGCCGGCTTCTCGCTCATCGGGGCCTCCAAGACGCGAACGGGCATGGGCCATAACGGTATCGGGCGTGCGACGGTCGCGGGGGCCTCTCCCCTCATTCCGAATCCTGGCGTCCGCGCACCGGCCTCAGCCGTCGGTAGCAGGAGACCCGGGGCCCGGCAGCAAGGGCCGCCGGGCCCCAGGGGGCCGGGCCGTACTCCGGAGACCCGGACCTCGCCCGTACACCCATACGGCACAGGCTGCCCCGACCCTATCCACCCTCCAGCACCACCACCCCCCTTCAGGGTTCTGGTTCAGGAAGTCCCGGTCGGCGTCCACGCGGCACCGTCCGGGCGGGCGGCGTGGTCGAGGAGGGCGCACTGCCGGGCGAGGAGACCGTGCACGATCACGGTCCCGGCGTCGTTGGTGAGCAACTGCACGGTGCCAGTGACCGCGGAGGCCACCACCAGGAGCCGGACCTGCTGGTCCAGGGGCAGCCAGCACGCCTCCGTGACCACCCGGGGCACGACGGACAGGGCCTCCATCGCTTCAGGGTCCGCGCCCCCGGCGCCCTGGACCAGCCTGCCGCCCGGGTCCATGCGGTCGCAGTCCTGCGGGTCGAGGGCCCCCATCACGCTCTCCACCGCCTCGGGCAGATACCTGGCGAACCAGATGCTCAGCGGAGTGGGAGCCTGCGGGCCGGGCAGGGAGCGGACCCATGCCGCCGCGCGGCGCCCGGCCCCGGCCGCCGCGGCGAGCGCTTCGGCCTCCCCCTCCCACGGCTCGTACGGCGGATCAGCAGGGGCGGGCAGGGGCGAAATCGTCGTCATGTCCGGCTAACCCCGGCCGGGGCCCCGAGGGTGCGCGCCCGTGCCCGCGGCTCGTTGGGCAGGGCATGACCTCACTGCGCGATCAGACCGCCGCCCTTCTCGATGCCGCCGCCCGGGTGGAGGCATCGAGCAGAGCGGCCGGCTGGTCGGCCGGGGCTGCCGACGAGACGCTGGACGCGGTCGACCTCCTGCTGGGCGCCCTCGCGCGGATCGGCCCGCCCGTCCGGACCGCGCTGGCTCCCCTCCGAGGGTGCCTGGCCGCGCTCCAGGGCCAGATCCTCGCGCAGGAGAAGGCCCGGCAGGAGGAGGCCCGGCGGCCGGGGCGCCGCGTGCCCCGGGGTGCTGCGGTCCCCCGCCCCGGGGACGCCCCGGAGGACTGGATCGACAAGGAGGCGTGGCACGCGGAGCGGGTCTGGCTGATGCTGCGCCGGCCGGGCGCGGCACAGGAGTGGGCCCGCCTCGGCCGCGTCTTCGACGGGCTGTCGGCCCAGGAGCAGCGGGCGGTGACCCGCCACGTGGCCGAGACCGGGCAGTGCTGGGCCCTGGCCCTGGAGGGGCCCGCGAGCCCCAGGCCGGAACTGACCGCCATGGCCGTCAGGCCCTAGACCGACACGGGCCCGCTCACTTGAGGGTGACGCACGCCTTCGTCGCCAGGCCCCGGTACTCCACGCAAATCCGGCTGCCGGGCGGGTACTTCGGCCCGGTGTGCCCGTCCTTCCCCCAGGACGTTTCGACGTGGCTGCCCATGCGGGACGCCCGCTTCCAGCCCCCGCCGGCCTTCCAGGTGCCGCCGGGCGTCTTGACCGTCCACCGAGCGGTGCCGGAGAGCACGCCCTCGCGGGAGGCGTAGACCCAGCCCACACCCCGCGAGTCGGAGCCGCGTCGGTGCCAGTGGTGGACCACGACGCCGGGACGGCACCCGGAGCCGGAGCCCGCGCAGTCGCGGACGCGGGTGTCGACGTAGGCCCGTGCCGCCGCGGGCGCGGACGTCGCGGCGGGCGCGGCAGCCAGCGGGGCCAGGACGGCGGCCAAGACGGCAGTAGTGGTGATCGTTCGTCGCATGGCCGGATCAACCGCCGCCTGCCCCGGCCGTCACGGCTGGCAGGCCCGGTTCCCTCGTCTTTGCTGGGCGGGCGGGCACCGGGACCGGTGTCGAAGGTCAGGTGGCTGTACCAGGAGAAGGCTTCTGGCCGGCCTTGTCGACGACGGCGCGTTCGGTCACGGCGGTGCTGACGAGGATGCGTCCGGCTTTGCCACCGGCGCTGTCGTCGTTGATGAGGACGGTCCGCTCGCCGAGGTAGGTGAGTTTGTCCTTGTCGAAGATCCATTCGGTGCGCTGGTTGCCGTGGTCCTGGCTGACGGCCACGCCGTGCCGGCCGGACGCGTCCACGGCGTCGTCCACGACGTTCACCCCGGGGATCTTGGCTGCGGCCTTGTAGAGGGCCGCCCCGATCTGCGGGGGCATCAGGGACTCGCGCAGCGCGTCGCCGATGGTCTGGAACGCTTCCTGGTCGGAGTTGAGGTTCTTGTCCACGCCGGTGTTCTGGGCGTAGACGGCTGTCAGCAGGGCGTCGGGGTCGGTGGGCAGGGAGGCCAGGTACGTGTAGGTGGGCAGCTGGAGGGAGGGCTTGGTGTTCTTGCCGAGGTTGACGTCTCCCTCACCGGCCCGGAAGCCCGGGTTGAGGGGCCCGGTGAGGAGACCGTCGCGGCTGCCGTTGACGGAGAACCATGCCTGTCGGGGGTGGGTGGCCCCGGTGCCGTCGTCGTTGTACTGGGCCTTAGCGCCGTCGCCGTCGGCGCCGATCTTCTTGCTCGCGCCGTAGACCTGGCTGGCGATGTAGATGTACTGGTCGTCACGGACCTGCGGGGCAGAGGTGCTGGCGGCGACGGCGGCGATGCGGGTCAGCAGCTGGACGGCCTGGGGTGACGCGCCGCCGGGCCCGCGCTCGCTGACCGAGCCGCCCGGAGCACTGACCGCCGGAGGGACCGTGGTCGGGGCATTGGAACCGACGGCGGTCACCGCGATGACCGCAGCCATCGCCCCCGCGGCCAGCGACGCCCCAAGGACCAGTCGGTGCCGGGGACGGCCGGGGCGGCCGCGTCGACCAAGCGCCGGCGCAGTCCGCCTGGCTGGTGGGTGGTGTCCTGGTCGATCTGTCGCATGAGGAGTTCCTTGTGGTGGAGGTGGCGGCCCGGCGGCAGGTCCCGTTCGGCCGGGACCGGCAGCAGCCGGGCCGTCTCCTCGCGCTCGGCCTGTGCGGGCCGGTACGGGGTGGCGTTCATCGGGTTCCCTCCTGGACGGACAGGGCCGCGAACGCGGCCTCACTCTCTACCTCTCCGAGCCCCGGGCGCGGTTCCCGCTCTTCTTCGGCCAGTTGCCGGTCGGTCAGGTTCCGCAGCCTGACCCGGGCGCGCGACAGGCGTGAGCGCACAGTGCCCACCGGTACCCCCAGCGCGTCAGCGGTCTGCTGATAGTCCAACCCCGACCACACGCACAGCGCCAGCACTTCCCTCTCCTGACGGCGCAGGCGCCGCACCGCCCGGTGAACCGCGTCCAGGCGACGGGCGTCGTCGATCCGCCCGGCCGCCTCGTCCGCGAAGTCCTCCACCGGCTCCGGGGCGGGCACCCGGGCCAGGAAGGCGAAACGCCGACGGACACCGCGTCTGGCGTTGTGCGCCTTGTTCGTCGCGATCCCCAGCAGCCACGGCCGCAGCGATCCCCCCTCCTCTCCGATCTTCTCCCTCGTCCGCCAGGCGTCCAGGAACGTCGCCGACATGACGTCCTCGGCCACCGACCAGTCGCCGGTCAGCCGGAAGGCGTGGTTGTACACCGCCTTCGCATACTGCTCATAGAGCTCGCCGAACGCCTCGCGATCGCCCGCGCGTATCCGCTCCCGCATCCCATCTCCTCACTCACGCCCGCACCGGGCCGTATCACCTTCTCTCTCCGCACACCCAGCAAGGTTCCCAGAACGGGACCAAGAAGAATTCCGGGCATGAGCATGCCACTGTTCCTCGACCCCCTACCCGAGGGCTCCTGGAGCCGTCGGCGGGCGCGTACGGCGCTCCGGCCCGGGAGGCGCCTCCCCGGTACCGGGAGCTGGTCGAGCAGTGGGGCGCGGCAATCGGCGTCGAGGAAGCCCGCACGCGCTGGGGGCAGTTGGTGGCCGCCGCCGAGTCCGGCACCGTCATCCTGATCGCCATGGACACCGCGGCGAGTCTCGGCTACCCGACGCGGGCCGCCCTCGCCCCCCCTGGACACCGGGTGTGAGTAGTCGGCGTACAGGAAATCCCGGTGAAAACGATCATGGTCGGCTAGCACACGACGTACGGCTGACGCTGGGGTTCGAGGAAAGATCGTCATGCGGCCCGGGGCGGTGGCTACGGTCCGATCGCGCCGGTGGAATTTCTGACTGATGAGCAGGCCGAGGCGTACGGGACGTTCAGCGAGGCGCCTACGCGTCCGGAGTTGGAGCGCTTCTTCTTCCTCGACGATGACGACCGTGATCTGATCGCGCTGCGCCGTACGGACGCGCACCGGCTGGGCATGGCGGTGCAGATCTGCACCGTCCGCTACGTCGGCCGGTTCCTGGGCGAAGACCCGCTCGCGGTGCCGTGGGAGGTCGTGGACTACCTGGCCGGGCAGCTCGGCATCGCCGACGCCTCGTGCGTGAAGCGGTACCCGGAGCGCCGGTCAACGGTGTACGAGCACGCGGGCCAGATCCAGGAGCGCTTCAGGTACCGGGACTTCACCGACCGGCAGTGGGGCCGGGAGTTCCGCGGCTTCCTGTACGGGCGGGCATGGACGCACGCCGAGGGGCCGGTGGCGCTGTTCAACCACGCGGTGACGTGGCTGCGGAAGAACCGGGTGCTGCTGCCGGGTGTCTCGGTGCTGGCCCGTCAGGTGTCGGAGGCCCGTACGGCGGCGGAGCGCCGACTGTACGACGCGGTGGCCCGGGCGACGTACCGGGCCGACCGCGTGCTCGCGCCGGCCTTGGCCGAGCTGCTGGTGGTGCCGGAGGGGCGGCGGGTCTCGGAGCTGGAGCGCCTGCGCACGCCGCCGGTGAATTCGACGGGCACCGCGATGGTCCGGGCGATGGAGCGCGTGGAGGAGATCTCCGCGTTCGCCCTGGGCCGGGTGAACCTCTCAAGGGTGCCGGTGAACCGGCTGTCCGCGCTGGCCCGGTATGGACAGCTGAGCAAGGCGCAGACGATCGAGCAGGCACCGGAGCCTCGGCGGACCGCGCTGCTGACAGCGGTGGTGCGGCAGCTGGAGGCGCAGGCGGTCGACGACGCGCTGGACCTATTCGCGGTGCTGATGGCGAACCGTCTGATCAGGCCGGCCCGGCGGGCGTCGGAGCGTGAGAGCCTCGCGATGCTGCCGCAGCTGGAGAAGGCGGCCCGGATTCTGGCGAAGGCGTCGAAGATCCTCACCGAGGAGCTGGACCTGGTCGCCGAGCACGAGGCGGATCTGGACGTCGCCGCGTTGTGGGCGGCGGTCGAGGAGGCCGTGCCGCGTACGGCGGTGGCCAGCGCGGTGGCGACCGTCGAGGCCCTGGTGCCCGAGGACGACGGCTCGGCCGAGGCGGCGATGCGCGAGAAGCTGGCACTGCGCTACAACACCGTGCGCCCGTTCCTGTCCCTGCTGGGCGAGTCGGACGCGCTGGGCGCCGCCCCGGCTGGACGGCGCATCCTCAAGGCCGTGCGGCGCTTGCCCGCGCTCTCGCGGCGCCGGGTCAAGGACCGGCCGCTGCTGCCCCGAGAGGTCGACGCCGAGCTGGTGCCGGCGATGTGGAAGCGCGCGGTGTTCTCCAACACCAAGCTGCCGCAGGGCGCGGTCGACCGCGATGCGTACGTGGTGTGCGTCCTGGAGCAGCTGCACCGGGCTCTGAACCGGCGCGATGTGTTTGCCGCCCCGTCGAACCGGTGGGCGGACCCGCGCGCGAGGCTGCTGAACGGTCCGCGGTGGGAGGCGATGCGCGCGGACTTCCTCGCGGGCCTGTCCCTGACCGAGGACGCGGAGGAACACCTGGCCCGGCTCGTGAGGGGGCTGGACGCGGCATGGCGGCAGATGGCCGACCGTCTTCAGGAGGCCGGCACCGACGCGAAGGTGGAGATCGTCGTACCCGAGGGCGGCGGACGCGCCCGCCTGTCGGTGGACAAGCTCGGCGCGGTGGGCGAGCCGGAATCGCTGACCTGGCTCAAGGCCACCACGGAGGCGATGCTCCCGAGGATCGACCTGCCGGACCTGCTGTTCGAGGTCCACTCCTGGACCGGGTTCCTCGACGCCTTCGGCCACGTCTCCGAGCGGCGCACCCGCATGGAGGGCCTGCTCGTCTCACTCGTCGCGCTGCTGGCGGCGGAGAGCTGCAACATCGGCCTGACCCCGGTCATCGACCCGGAGAACAAGGCGCTGACCCGCTCACGTCTATCCCACGTCGACCAGAACTACCTGCGCGCCGACACCATCGCCGCAGCGAACGCCGCGCTCATCACCGCCCAGTCCCGTATCGAGCTGGCCCAGATGTGGGGCGGCGGCCTGCTCGCCTCCGTCGACGGCCTGCGCTTCGTCGTTCCGGTCAAGAGCATCAACACCGGCCCCTCACCGAAGTACTACGGCTATAAACGCGGTGTGACCTGGCTCATGCCGTCAACGACCAGGTCGCGGGGATCGGCGCGATGGTCGTGCGCGGCACTCCGCGCGACAGCCTCTACACCCTGGACACGCTGCTGAACCTCGACGGCGGGGTGAAGCCGGAGATGGTCGCGACCGACAACGCCTCGTACTCCGACATGGCCTTCGGCCTGTACAAGATGCTCGGCTTCCGCTTCGCCCCGCGCTTCCGCGACCTCGCCGATCAGAGGTTCTGGCGGGCCAACCTGCCCGGCGAGGAGGCGCCGACCGCCGGGTACGGGCCGCTGGAAGCCCTGGCCTGCAACAAGGTGAACCTCAAACGGATCGCCACGCACTGGCCGGACATGCTCCGGGTCGCCGGGTCGCTCATCACCAACCAGGTCCGCGCCTACGACCTGCTGCGCATGTTCGGCCGCGAGGGCCACCCCACTCCGCTCGGCGCCGCGTTCGCCGAGTACGGCCGGATCGACAAGAGCATGCACCTGCTCGCCCTGGTCGACCCCGTCGACGACACCTACCGGCGGCTGATGAACCGACAGCTCACCGTGCAGGAGTCCCGGCACCGGCTAGCCCGCGCGATCTGCCACGGCGGCCGGGGCCAGATCCGCCAGGCGTACCGCGAGGGCCAGGAGGACCAGTTGGCCAGTCTGGGTCTCGTGCTCAACGCCGTCGTGCTGTGGAACACCCGCTACCTGGATGCCGCCGTCGCCCAGTTCCGCGCCGAGGGCCACGACATCAAGGACGAGGACGTCGCCCGCCTCTCCCCGCTCAAGGACCGGCACATCAACTTCCTGGGCCGCTACCTATTCAACATCAAGGCCAGCGGCCCCGGCCAGGGCCTGCGCCCCTTCCACGACCCGGACGCCGTCGAGGACGACGAGGAAGAGGACTGACGCGGGCGCACACGGCTGGACCTGGAGGGTCAGCCCGCAGGTGTGCTGCGATCGTCGGGAACAATCAGGGTCCACGTTGAGCAGCCAGGCGGCAGGTTCCCCTCAGGCCAGCGGCTGAGCTTCGGCGCCAGGAGCGGCATGCGCTCCTCGGCAGCCAGATTCCGCTCGGTCCACCCCTCAGGCCACTGCCGGGTGCTTCCCCAGTTCTGGTTGAACTCAGAAAGTGCACGAGCAGCTTCGAAAGAGACCCCGCCTCCTAGGATCGCCCCGTCGAAGAAGGTCATGCCAGCGAACGTGGCACCGTCGAAGACTGCCTGTTTGTCCCCGAAATCGGTGCGCAAGAAGATGACGCGTGCCCCGAACCAGGCACCCAGAAAGTGCCCGCTTCCCTGCTCGAACCGTGCACCGTGAAAGTGACCGTGCTTGATGAACTCGGCGTGTGCAAAGTTGGCTGCGCCGATGAACCTGGTGCCTATGAACGTGGCTGTCTCGACGCGGCGACCGGTGAACTCGAAGTCCAGAAGTACCGCGCCGGTCAGGTCCAACTCGATGCCGGGCCAGAACTTCGGCTCCTCGGGAGCAGGATGCAATGGCCAGGTCGGATCCTCTCCCCGGTCGACGCCAACCCACAGGTGGCGAGTGAGGATGCGCTGAGCAGTCACCCGCACCACTCGCTCCTGCTCCCATGCTGCAGCGGCTGCCTGTTGTACGGCGACCGCCGCAGTCCGCTCCGGGACGCTCAGTCCGGCAAGTTCTGACTCCAGCAGGCCGGTCGGCGATGTAGGCGTGAAGGGCATACGTAGATAGGCGCAAAATACATCGACAATGGTCTGCCGGTGATTGGGATGGTCCTGGGCCAATCGTTCAAGCGCGTACAGACCCGCCAGGCGGACTGGAGGACTATCGTTGCCCAACTGCCCCGCCGCTGCCGTGTACAACTCAGTGATGCGGCGCTCAGTCGCATCGAACTCGGCAGCAGCGTCGGCCTCTTCCTGCCGAATATGGGTGTGCTCGCTCAGCCACTGCCGCCGCAGCGCCAGGAGAAGAGCGGCAGCCCCTCCGGTGCCCGCGCCGACGGTCAGCGCGGTCCTGATGGCATCAATTCGGGCTGTCGCTCTTTGTGCCCCCCGGAGAGGCTCGGTCTGGGCCAGCATGAACCACATGGTCGTTGCGGCCGCAGCCGCGACGAGGACGCCGACCAGCAGGGCCCACCACCATGAGATCGGCTGTACGCGACGTCTAACCGGATTCTCCACGCCACCCCCAAGTACACGTGCACCTGCCGCTACTCTGCCCAGCTCTGCCGTAGGCGGATCGCGTTTTGAGGAAGATCAGAGAATCGCCTCCCCACACCCGTACAGGAGGAGCCGATTCTCACAACCGGTCCTTTGCCCGAGCAAGATCAATCACGGGCCACCGCATCGCCGCCGAACCCGGATTCGTTCTCGGAACCCGTTCTCACCCAAAAGCGGTACGCACCCCCTTCTGAGACTTGCATTGTGCGAAAATCCGGGCCCATGACGGACCCTCAGCACCCCTCCCCGGCCGACCGGCCGGACGCCGACGACGTCGAGGCGCACGCCTATCCGAAGTGCGAAGCCCAGCCCGGATCACCGTGCCGCTCGCGCGGCGGCGCGGTCGCCTCCGCCTACCACACCCGCCGCTTCACCCGCGTGCCCCGGCTCAAGAAGGCACTGCGCGTGCCGACCCCGGCCGACCGCGGGCCGGGCCGACCGTGGCGGCCGGGCACCCCGCCGCCGGCACCGGTCGATCCGGCCCTGCCGAGCGCAGACATCCGCATCGCTACGCCCGCTGCTCCACCCTCGGCCAGGAACTCGACTCCCAGCTCGACGCCCTCGCCGGGCACGGCATCCCCCGGGACAAGTTCTTCGCCGAGAAGATCGCGCCGGCCGCCGCCAGATCGCCGACCAAGGACTCATCGAACACCGGCACTGGCGACGCCAGAACCGATTGGAGGCGTACAAGCAGTTCATGGTCGCCAGCGACGGGTTCACCGAAGCCATGGACAAGTGGCGAACGAATCACAGTGCCGCCAACGTCGGCCGGGCCCTGGAAGCGCTCATTGCAGCGGAGGCCGGAATCAGGCTCTCCGGGCCGCAAAGCCTGCACCCTCACGGCGATCGTGTCACGCAAGCGGCAAAGGCGGTCTACCGCCGAGTGCGCCGCCCCGGGATCATCGCCCTTCCGATTCCCGCGCAGCAGTGGGTGCAGTGTCCCGCGACGTCATCGACGCCCAGCACGCCTTCGTGTCATCATCCCATCTGCCGGCCGCCCGCACTCCGGTGCCCGTGCCAGCAGGCCGTGCCGGACCGGCACCGCTTGGCGGCCGTGGATCACTCGGGCTCGTAAGCGTGCGGGCTCGTCAAGGGCCGCTCGGCCGGCCTTTCCCGCCCCCCGTCATGACCGGACGCCACGACGATGAGCAGGCCCACCACCACGGCCCCAGCAGCTGCTCGGCCGGCGGCTCGCACCGCCCAGCCCGGCAACGACACGCCCTCGCGCCGCTTCCGTGGGCCCAGTCGCTCGGAACGGCGGGCGGGCCGCATCAGGCGCAGCAACAGCATTGCGGCGACGGGGAGTTGCAAGAGCCACAGCACGGTGCGCGGCCACTCGCCGTACCAGACGTTGGTGCCGTACAGCAGGGTGTGGCACACGCTCAGCGCGTACACGACGATCACGAAGCGGTGCAGTCGCCGCCAGGTGTTCGCGCCGATGCGGTGGCGGACGTAGAACAGCAGACCGAGCGGGACGGCCAGGTAAAGGGCCCCCTGGCCGATGGGGATGGCGATCTGACCGGTACCGGAGTCGTACCAGCCGGGCACGAACGTGTCCGCGAAGCCCGCCCACAGCCTTTCGGCCCACGCCAGCTGGACTTCGTAGCGTACGAGTTCGGCCGCGAACATCAGCGCGTGCGCGAACATTAGGGCCATCGTGGTCAGGCTCGTGGTGCGGTGCCAGCGTTCCAGTACCTGCCGGGAAGCCGGCAGTCGGGCGGGGCGCGGCCCCGACAACAGCAGACCGAGCATGACCGTTCCCCAGGCCCACAGCAAGCCCGACCAGCCGAACGCCTGACTGAGCAGGTACATCCAGTACGTGCCGGGGTCGTCCATGAACGGCATGACCGCGACGGTCGCCGAGTCTCCTGACTCCATGCGCGCGTACAGGAACGCGAAGACGGCCGCCGTGACCAGAATCGCGGCACCCGCGTCGGGCAGCGCGGCCCGCAGATCGGCGCTCAGAGCGACGCGGTCGGCCGGGCGCCGGTCACGAGCAGGCGGCGCGGTCGCGCCGTCGTCACCCTGCGTCATGTCTGGCAGCATCGCGGGCCTTCCGAAGCGCGGGACACCGACGAGCGGTGTACGCGTGTGATGGGAGAAACCAGTGTGACCGAGGCGGCTGCGAATGCTGAGGCCACATCCGGCCAGAGCGGCTTCTGGGGCCGACTGATCCGTCCCAGGGCTCTGACAACCGCCCGTGACCGGTCACATTCGGACAACTGGCGATGCGCCCCCTGCCGCAGGAGCACGAGCCGCCCTACGATGAGCGTGCAGTCGGTTCGTGCCTCCTGTCCGACCGGACATTCGGCGGCGCGACGCAAGAGGGAACCCGGTGGAAATCCGGGGCTGTCCCGCAGCGGTGAGTGGGAACGAAAGCCGTCAACAGCACTGGGCCCGAATCTGGATGGGGCCGGGGAAGCGACGGCCGGTAGGTGCCTGCCGGATCTCCGGTGGGCGAGCCCACAAGTCCGAAGACCTGCCACTGCACCCGCGCCTCACATGCGGGTTGTGCACGGTGACCTCGAGGACTGGGTCGGCGGTACGGACGGCTGTGCGGCATGTGCTGCGCCGCGCCTCCTTCCCGGTCCTCATTCGGGGCTCGGGACCAGGAGGAGGACATGCCCGTGACCAAGCGAACTCCCGTCATCCGTGCCGGATGCCGGTCGGCCTGCTCTTCGGCGGACCGGACAGGACGGTGCTGACACCCGTCCAGGAGTCCGGCGAGACGCGGCAGCAGCCGGGGCGCACCGTGTCCGGCGTCTGCCACGGCACCCTGGGCGAGCTGTACCAGGGTCCGCTGCGGGCAGGAGCCGAGCCGGATATCGCGGTGGTGTCCTTTCCCGTGGACCGTCACTCCTGGGTGCATTTCACCCCTGGGGCGGACGCGCCGAACCGGCTCCCCCTGGGGGAGAAGTCCGCCACGGCGACCCGGCTCTTCCTGGAGCACTTCGGGCTCACGCTGCCCCCAGGGCGCTGGAGCGCCCACTCCGACCTCCGGGTGGGCGTGGGGATGGCGAGTTCCACCGCCGACATCGTGGCGACACTGCGCTGTCTGTTCCGGCTCTTCGCCCTGCCCTACAACACGGACGTGGTGCTCGGCATCCTGGCGGCGATCGAACGGGCCGACAGTGTCTTTCTCAACGAGTTCGCGCTGTACCTCAGCGGCCGGCACCGCGTGATCCGGCGACTGGGCACGGACATCGGCTTCCACACCGCCTACATCACCGAGCCCGGAACGGTAGACACCGCCGCCGTCACCGGCCTTCTCCTTAAGCACTACCGGCGGCACGGGGAGGAGTACGAGCGCTGCCTGACGGATCTACTCAAGGGCTTCGCCTCCGGCGACCCGGCCGCCGTCGCACGGGCCGCCACCGCCAGCGCCACCCTGTCGCAGAACGTGCTGCCCAAGGCGACGTTCGACAGCATGCTCGCCCACCGCGAGCGGTTCGGCGCCGAGGGCGTCTTCGTAGCCCACACGGGCTGCCTGATCGGCTACCTCTTCCCCACCCGCCTCGACGCCGACCTCAAATCAGATCTGTCCGCCTACTTCCACTCGCTCGGCCACCAGTGTTCCTTCGCCCAAGGAGGCTACGGGTGATCCACCCCCACATCGCCGACGCCCTGAAAGTTCCCGATCTCGTCCGGCTCACCGACGGCCTCGTCCTGATCAGGTTCGAGTCCATGAAGATCTACTCCGCGCTCGCCGCCGTCCGCCACCTCCTGGAGCGGGGCGCGATCCGCCCGGGGCAGACCCTGATCGACAGCTCCAGCGGCATCTACGCCTACGCCCTCGCCCTGGCCTGCCACCGCTACGGCATGCACTGCCACATCGTCGCGTCCACCACCGTCGATACCACCACGCGCGTCCAGCTGGAAATCCTCGGCGCCACTGTGGAACAGGTCAGGCCCTCCAAGAACCTGAAGCTCGACCAGGAGTTGCGCGTGCGGCGGGTGAGGGAGATCCTCGCCGAGCACCCGGACTGGCACTGGATGCGCCAATACCACGACGACATCCACTACCTCGGCTACCACGAGGTCGCCGACCGGATCACGGCCGCGTTCCCTAAGGCCGCGCTGACCGTCGTCGGAGGTGTGGGATCCGGGGCCTCGACGGGCGGCCTGGTGGAACGCCTGCGCGCCACCGATCCGTCGGTGCGGCTGGTCGGCGTGCAGCCCTTCGGGAGCGTCACCTTCGGCAGCCAGGACCACGACGACCCCGAGGCGATCATCGCCGGCATCGGGTCCTCGATCGTCTTCGACAACGTCCGCCATCACCTCTACGACGCCCTTCACTGGCTGGACTTCACCCACGCCATGGCCGGCACGATCGCCCTGCTGCGCGAGCACGCGGTCTTCGCCGGGCTGTCCACGGGCGCGGGGTACCTGGCCGCGACGCACGAGGCGCGGCGCCGTCCCGACCGGCTGCATCTGGTGATCGGCGCCGACACTGGGCACCGCTACGTCGAGCGCGTCTTCGCCCGGCACGCGGAGGCCCTGGACCCCGCAGCCTTGAAACCTGCCGAAGTATCCGGCCCCGAGGAGATGACCATGCCGTGGTCCATGATGTCCTGGCGACGCGCTGCCTGCCCGGCGGACTGGAAGGAGCGAGCGGCATGAGCGTCGTCTGTCTGGAGTCCCTCACCTTCGGACTCGGGCACCTGGTACGCGCCGCCGACACGCTCGGCGAACGGCTGGTCCTGCTCACCCGCGATCCCGCGTACTACGCCCATGAGCTGGAGCGGCTTCAACCGGATGCGCTCGACATCGTGGAGATCGACACCTTCGACGTGGAGCAGGTGGCGGACCTGCTGCACCGGTCCCCCGGACTGCGCGGGCTGGTCAGCTCCACGGATACCTGGACGCTGGCCGGCGCCGAACTCTCCGAACGTCTCGGCCTGCCCGGCCTTGATCCGGCCGTTCTGCGGTTGACCCGGGACAAGGCGGTGGTACGCAACCGGCTGCATGACGCCGGGCTGACGCGCGGACGCGCCATGGACGTCACGGAACACGGCGCGAAGGAAGTGCTGATCAAGGAGGTCGGTCTGCCCGCCATCGTGAAGGACACAGCGGGCACCGGAAGCCAGAACGTCTGGCTGGTCCGCGACGAGCCGGAACTGGTGGCGGCCCTGAACCAGGCGACAGGGCGGGAGTTGAGGGGGCGACTGTTCGCGGAGCCGTACTTCACCGGACCGGTATACAGCGCCGAGACGCTCACCTGGGCGGGCCGGACCCGACTGCTCGGCGTCTCCAGCCGGCTCATGTCACCGGAGCCATACTTCCGGGAGGAGATCACCGCATTCCCCGTGGCCTTCGCAGAGGCGCGGAGAGCCTTCCTGGAGCGATGGCTCGACGAGGTCCTCGCGGCGATCGGCTACACCGACCGCTTCGCGCATGTGGAGTTCGTCCTGACCACCGGCGGCCCGGAGATCGTGGAGATCAACCCCCGGATCGGTGGTGCCCTGGTCGGCGAGGGCATGTGCCGGGCGCTGGGTGTCAACGTGTACGAGGCGATGATCGAAACGGCGCTGGGCCGCCGTCCCCGCCTGATGGACGCGGACCTGCCCGGCGGTCCGGCGGTCGCCTTCGTCCTGGGCTACCCGGCCGCGCCCGGTGTGTTCACCGGCGTCGCCGGGCTGGACCGTCTGGCAGACATGCCGGGGTCGCCGACCTGGTACCCGGTCAGGTCTGTCGGCGACGCGATCGAGCACCTGGCCGACAGCCGCGGTTACGCGGGCATCGTCTACGCGGAGGCCGAGACCGCCGAACTGGCCACGCACCACGCGGTGGCCGCCGCCAACGCCGTACGGGTGCTCACCGAGCCGCTTCCGCCAGCCGGAGCACCCGAACGCGAGGCGCCCGGTGGGTGAACGCGCACCAGTCGGGGAAAGCTTGCGGGCCGCGCTGTTCCCGCTCAGCGGACCACTGCGTTTTCTGCTGCTCAGTTCGTTCCTCATCCCGCTCGGCAGCTTCATGGTCCTGCCGTTCATGTCGGTGTTCCTGCACGAACGGCTCGGGATGGGGCTCGGCACGGTCGGTGTCGTGCTGGCGGTGGCGTCCCTCGTGCAGTTCTCCGGAGGGCTCGTGGGCGGGGCCCTGGCGGACCGGATCGGGCTGCGCCGCACGATGCTGTGGGCACTGATCATCCGCACCGCCGGATTCGTCGGCCTCCTGCTGGCCCTGCGCTGGCCGCCGCTGGCCGTCGGGGCGCTGGTGGTGACGTGCTGCGGCGCCGCACTGTACCTGCCCGCCAACAAGGCGTACCTCGTGCACGGTGTGGACGACGAGCGCCGTCCGGCATTCCTGTCGGCGGGCAACGCCGCCCTCAACGCGGGTATGGCGGTGGGTCCGCTGGTCGCCGGGCCGTTCGTGCTGTCCTCGCCCGGCTGGCTGTTCGTGTCCGTCACCGCTCTGTTCATCCTGGTCACCGCGGGCCACGCGCGACTTCCGGCTCCGGCCGCGCAGGAGCAGCCGGCCGAGCGGGGCCTACTCACCGGAGTGGCGGTCCTACCCTTCGCCGCCAACGCCCTGGCGTTCTACCTGTACTTCCACTTCCAGCATTTCCTTGCGGTTTACACCGTCGAGCGAGCGTCCAGCACGTTCTACAGCCTGGTCCTGCTCCTCTGCTTCGCCCTGGTCATCGTCGTCCAGCCCCTGGCATCGGGCCTGATCCGGCGCATGCCCTACGCGACGGCCCTGGCGGTCGGCTTCACGGGCCTGGCGGCCGGCCTGGCCGTCCTCGCGATCGGCACTCGGCCGGCGCTGCTCGCGGGCGGAGCACTGATCACCCTGGGCGACATCGTCCTGTTCCTGAAGAACGACCTGGAAGCCCTGCACCGCAGCACCCGCTCGGACGCCGTGGTCTTCGGCCAACAGAGGCTGGCCGCCGGACTCGGCGCCTGCGCGAGCGGCGTGCTCGGCGGACAGGTATACGGCCTCACCGAACACGGTGACAGCACCGGCTGGTTCTGGCTGCTGGCCGCCGCCCAGTGCCTCCTGCTGCCTCCCCTCCTGCTGGCGTTGCGCGATCGCACGCCGGCACGCCTCCATCCACACGATGACGACGAAGGAATACTGAGACCACATGACACGGACGGGCGGGTTCCAGGACGATGACTTCTGGACCGAGTTCCACGACTTTCTCTTCTCCGAGCAGCGCCATAGGCAGGCTGAGGAACTGCTGGCGACCTCTCCCCTGCTGTCCTTTCCCACCGGGGCCAGGGTGCTGGACCTGTGCTGCGGCACCGGGGTGTTCACAGTCCCGCTCGCACGCCGCGGCCACGACGTCACTGGGGTGGACCTGAGCCCGGCCATGCTGGACCGGGCGCGCAAACGAACGGTCGACGCGGGGGTCCAGGTGAGGTACGTGCGGGCCGACGCACGCGACTACGAGCCACCGGGCGCCTTCGACGTCGTCCTCAACATGTTCACCTCCTTCGGGTACTTCGAAGACCCCGCCGACAACGCGCGCATGCTGCGCACCATGTACACCTCTCTGGCGCCCGGAGGCACCCTCGTTCTGGACCTCGCAGGAAAGGAACTACTGGCCCGCAAGGTCACTCCGCCGAAGGTGGTCCAACGGGGCGAGGACCTGATGGTGCAGACCGACACCGTGCTCGACGACTGGGCGCGGCTGCGCAGCGACTGGGTACTGATCCGGGGCGACCGGGTGACACGGGCCACCCTGGTGTGGTTCGTGTACAGCGCGGTGGAACTGCGGCACATGGTGCAGGAGACGGGGTTCAGCCGAGTGGAGGTGTTCGGCGGATTCGACGCTCGCCCATACGACCAGGACGCCGAACGACTGGTGCTGCGGGCGGTCCGGGAGAAGTGAGCGAGGCTCGGGGGCGGGCGAACCGGAAGAACCGGAAGACTCGGGCTTCCCGGGCCGCTTTCGTCGCCTGCTTCGGGACCTCGGTGCCGTGCCGGCGGGCGGTGACCATGACGCCCGTGATGCGCGGCGGTCGATGGTGCTGGGCGCGGCCCTCTTCATCTCGTCCAGCCAGACCACGAAGGCGGCCAGGATACCCTTGGTAACCGCAGTCAGCGGTAGCGCGAAGTAGGGGATGAGCAGCCCGCCCGGAACGACAATGGTGATCGTCTCGAATACCTCGACGTCGGCGGCTGCCGTCTCCAGAAGGTTATGAAGGCAGTACGAGGCCCACTAGTGACCTGAGTTGAAGATTCGTCGTTACTGAGGTTTTCAAGGTGGGGTCGGTGGGTTGATGGCCAGTCTTGTGGCGGTGAGACAGCTGTCGATGAGACGGGGCCGGAGTTGGATCCTGCGTAACTCTCTGCGGAGCTTGCGGTCGAGGTCGTCGGGTGTGGTGAAAGCGGTGTTGGCCATTGCTCTGCGCACGAGTGACCAGACAGCCTCGACAGGATTCAGGTCGGGTGCGTACGGCGGAAGCCGGACGGTGGTGAGCCAGTCGTGTTCGGCCTCGTACCGCTTCAGCCCCGCGGCCAGGTGGGTGTTGAGATTGTCCCAGACGACCACGATCGGTCCGTCGAGCTGGATGTGTGCCCGCACCAGGAGGTCGCGATAGTCCTGCCAGGAGAAACTTTTACGGGCGCCTTTGAGCAGGAGGTGCGTGCGGGGCCGGTGGATGAGACGGCTTTTCTCGCCGGCCTTGTAGCAGCACAGCGCGGCAACCGAGGTCCGGCGGCGGGACCTGCCACGCACGCGGATGACGGGGGTATGCCCGCGCCGGCCCCAGGTGCGGGCACGGGGCGGCGTCATCGAGAAGCCGGCCTCGTCCTCGAAGACGATCCAGGCCCCAGAGGCCGCCGCGAGCCTTTTACCCGGGGCCACACCTCCTTCTTCCACAGCTCCACCGCGTGCTCGTCACGCTCCAGTGCTCTGCGGGCGGGAGCCTGCCAGGACCAGCCGTGCCGTTTCAGCAGCCGCCACACCGTCGCCACCGACAGGCTCACTCGCAGCCGACGACGGATCACCACCTGGACCCGGACCAGGGTCCAGCGCTCGTCTTCGAAGCCGTGCGCCGCCGGGCCTTTGCCGAGTTCCTCCCCCAGCACGGCGAACTGGGCGTCGGTGATGGTCGGTGAGTTCGCCGGACCCGCGGAACGAAGGCCCTCCATGCCGCCCTCGCGCCAGGCACGACGCCAGCGTTCCACCGACCGCACGCTCACTCGCAAGTCCTTCGCGATCACCGAGGTTCTCTCACCCGCCACGAACCGCTGCCCGGCCTGTAGCCGGATCCCCTCACGAAACGCCCGACGCTCAGCGGTCAGGCCCCCACCCTCCGAATACCTCACCCCACCGGCATACCGCAGGGATCATGAACCGTCACCACCCGACGACAACACGAAAACCTCAGTAG
>NZ_LIVT01000027.1 GCF_001905905.1 Streptomyces sp. CB02366 | reverse complement strand
CCGTCAAAGCGGAGCAAGTTCACCGGGCTACCACGCCACCGGCCCCGGCCGCGGGGCCCGCCCCGAACTGACGAAAAGATCAGTAAGAAGTCGCCTCGGACGGTGAAGGCAGGAGTGGTGAGGGGGCCTATGGGGCGGTCCACCCGGCTGTGTTGGAGTACGACTCGTAGCTGTAGCGAGTGCTGCGGTCCCATTCGTCGCCGGTGAGCTGCTTGTATGCGTTGTCGGGTACGTAGAGCAGGGCTTCGGCCCAGACGAGGTCCCTGGCGTACGGTATGAACCGCTTGGGGTCTTGAAGTACGCGCTCGAACTCCTCACGGCCGGCCGCGACGACCGCAGCCCGGGTGTAGAGGAACTGATCGCTCGACAGACCGTCCCCGTATTCCTTGCGGTCCAGCCTGTGCAGGGCCCAGGAGAGCTGCTCGGCGAAGCCCGTCACGTCAGACACAGAGCCGTTCATCAGGCGGGCTGTCAGGACAGCGGCAAGCTCATCGCCCTCGGCGTCGGGGACAGAGGGGCTGCACGCTTCGATGAGCTGCCAGAAGGCGTTCTCGTTCATGTCGCAGAGCATGGCGGAGAGGTGTGACACACAGAGGTTTCAGCCGCTTGTCCGACTGACCGGCGGTAGCCGATGAGGGCTGCTGCCGCGCAGACGGAGGCAAGGAAGCGCTCGGCCTTGAGCCCGTAGCGGCGGTGGAGCCTTCGGCAGCCGGCCGGCCAGGGCACGGCTCGCTCCCCCCACCCACCGACGTCGGCCCACCCACGGTGAGGACTCGATGCCCTTGCGCGCGATGTAAGGGCGGATCGCACGCTCGCGAAGCCATCGGAACAAGTGGTCGTAGTCATAGACCTGGGCTCGCCCCCCTGGTCCCTCCGAAACCCCTCCGGGACCGGACCGCAAGGCCACGGAACCGGCCCTCGCATGCTGCGCTCAGGGGACGAACGAAGTGGCCTCCGTGCTGGTTCGAACATCCCGGACGCCGGGATGCACCGGTACGGGTCGCGCCCTGGCGCCAAGGGCTCGGAAGAAGATCTCCGGCGCTTCACCTGACCACGCCCGTGCACTCCGCGCGCGACGAGGAGACGCGGCGACAAGAAGAGGCCCGCCCCCCACGGAACGGCGAAGTCATCACGGCACACACGGCCCTGCCTGGCGCCACGGTTCTGACCCCGGGTGGTGACAGCGGTTCTACGACAGGTGTTCGCCGATACTGGGAGCCCCCTGTGCTGGAACACACCCCGGACTATCCGCCGAAGACGCCGCCCCCATCGAAACGGCCCATCTCGCCGCCGCATCCGGAGGCATCCCTTGAAGGGACGGGCCGGGCGCGAATGCTGGTGCGGAACCGGCGGTCGGCGAACTGGTCGTTGGAGGCCGCCCCCTGGGCTGCGCAGAAGGCCTCGGGGTTCGTATGAGGGCAGTTGCACAAGTGGGGCTACCGAGAAGCCGACGAAGCAGCGGCTGGGCTGGTGGAGCTGCTGGTGCGTACTGCGGTCGCGGACGGGGGCCGCCGCGTGTCTGTACACCTCGCGGACCAGGATCGGCAGGCGTAAGAAGCGGGACCGGTTGAGCGGCCCCGGAGGCCGGAGGCCGGCTACCGGCCTTTGCGGGGTGGCGGAATCTTCGGCAGGAGCTCCCACAAGGGGCGTCCGCCGCCGGCCCAGGTGGCGAGGGTACGCCGGTCGGCGAGGTGCATGTGCAGCTGCGTGGCGAGGGGTTGGCAGCGGGCGGAGAAGCGGCCGTTGGTGACGACCAGGACGACGTCGGCGCCGTAGAGCTGGCGGGCGGTGCCGTTGACGCGTTGGAGGTCGGGGGTGCCCACCGCCGAGCCGCGGTCGCCGTCGCGGCGGTGTTTGCACTGGATGACCCAGGTGCGGCCGAGGGGGTCGGTGGCCAGGACGTCGGCGCCGTTGTCGCCGGCCCCGCCGATCTGCCGGGCATCGGTGCACCCGTCGCGGAGCATCAGGTCGCGGACCGCGTACTCGAAGTCGCGGTGGTGCAGGGCGTCCAGCTGCGGCAGCCCGTAGCGCAGGGCCTGTTGCCTGACCCGGTCCCATGCCTGCTGCCGGCGACGCCGGTGGTCCCAGACCGTCGCGCCCATGGTGGCGAGCGCCCCGAGGACGATCAGCGCCCACCAGTTCGCCAGCAGCCAGGAGATCAGCGCCCAGACCAGTGTGAGGCCCGCGACGGCAACGAAGCCGATCAGGAGCAACTGAGCGTCGCGGTGCTGCTGCCGGCGCGAGCGTCGGTGCGAGAATGCGCCGCGGCGGCCGGGACGACGGGCCGCAGGCCGGCGGCGGGACGGGGGGCGGCGGTTGGCCATCGGGGGTGCTCCGGTTTCAGCGGGAGGAGTCGGTGATGCCGGAGGCGAGCCGGCCCAGGAAGTCGCCGATGCCCTCGCCCAGCGAGGTCGGGGCGGTGACGACGCCGGGCGCGAGCACGACGATCACGGTCAGCTTCTCGTCATTCCGGCTCCGGGACTCAGTGCGCCCGCGCAACCGCAACAAAACGACGGCAGCGAGCAGCACCCCTACGTTGATGGTCAGCATCCCGCCCCGCCTCCGGATCATCCATCGGTCCCGTTCCGACCCCCTTGTGTATCCGCAGCCCGCACCGCTGTGCCTGGTAGTTGCCTGATGATGACGCAAAGTGACCGGGTGGCCGGATACCTCGTGCGGGAGATGAACTCGGTGACGCCCCACAGGCTCGCCGCCATGAGCGACGAACTTCACCAGAACCGGCCTGGCACGAAAGGGCAGTTGACATCGCCGGATCTGTCTTCCCGGAGATCTCCCGCGACGGGCGCGGGCCCACGAGCTCGCGGGCCGCCAGCTCGCTCTCAGCCCCAGCAACCGGACGGCCCCGACCTGCCAGGGGTGCGACGGCAGCCCGCGGCCCTACCTGACCGTCCCGAACCCGAGCAAGTACGCCGACCTCCGGCCCAACTGACACCTGACTTCCCTCCCCGACGGGGATGCAGTAGGGGGCGGGGCACCTGCCGACGTCGTCGGCCAGCGGCCAGGTAGCGGCCCCGGCCTCTACTCCCGCAGCCCAGCTTCTGGCTTCTGGCTTCTGGCTTCTGGCTTCTGGCTTCTGAACGACTCGATACTGAACGGCAGCTGATCGACTACAGCGACGGAAGGCGCAGGCGGCGAACGGCCCCGCCGCGCAGCGCGGCACGGGCCGCATTCGCGCCGGGGGCACCGTGCACGCCGCCTCCGGGGCACGCGGATGCGGAGGCGAGGTACAGGTTCTTCACCTGCGTCTCGGGGGGTCCCGTGCCCGGTGTCGCACGAAAGACCAGCTGCTGGTGAGCGGCAGCGCTCCCGCCGTTGATCGCCCCGCCGGACAAGTTGCCGTCCATAGCCTCCGGGGTGGGCCGTCAGGAGGCGTGTTGCGCCCCGTCGGCGGTCTCCTCGACGGCTTTCGCGAGTCGGGCGAGCATGCTGCGGTGACGCAACTGGACCAGTGCGTCCACCACGGTGTTGTGAAGCTTCCCAGCCGGCCCCCGCAAGGGGTGCTCATCGATGATCACCAAGGTGTTCCGTCCCCAGGAGCGGACCTTGAGCGCGATGCGTGCCGTGCCCAGCCGTCCGCTCTCGGCCTCCAGCTCCAGCATGTGCGGGGCCTTGCACCGCCGGACGACAGTGCGCCCCTGGGCGGACCAGCGGCCCAGCCGGATGGTGTAGGTGATACTGGCGTCCACCTGCGGCCAGACACCCTCATGGGGCCTGGACTTCGCCGTGCCCACCACCCAGTCGCCATAGCGCGTGGGGTCTGCGAGAACCGCCCAGACGTCCTCGACCGGACGTTCGATCAAACGGTACCGTACGGCCATCGGTCCTCCAGCCCTCGGAAAGTCCTGCAGTACACCGGCACTTCAGTACCCGAACTCCCCCGGCCTACGCCCCGCGCAGCAGTCGGCCCCCGGCGACGGCGCGTTCCTCGACGGCAACGGTTCCGACCCGAACAACAGCGACGGCGGAGTCGGACTCGGCATCCGACCCCAGACGCACGCCTCCTCCAACTGCCACTTACGGCAGGAACAGCAGCAGGGGCATGCCGGCGAAAGCAGCGACTCCGGGCCCCTTGCTCTCCGGCTCTCGGAAAGGACGCCGGCGATCCCGACGGGCAACCTGCCGGACCAGGGAGCGGCCGACCGGTCGCCCCTTCGCGCTCTTCCCGAACTTTCACGACCCCACCCCGCATGGCCGGGAACGCCCACTCCCCCTCGACACGGCCCGTCGCCCTCGGACCGCAAGCCGTTGGACGCGGGCGGTGAGGTGTTGGCGGTCGGGGCGCCGGTGGCGCGGCGCGCGGCCTCGCGGCAAGGGACCACGGCAGCCGCGTGCTCCCCGAGGAGTTCAAGCAGGTGGGCGCGGGCGGCGTGCAGGCGGCGATGGCGCACCAGGCGTTTGCCGCTTTCCAGTGTGGCGAGCAGATCGAGTCCGGTGGTCGGGAGTTTCGGAGCGGGGGGCTTCCCTCCTGGTCAGCAATCGCGCTGTACCGAGGTCGTATCGACGTCCACGGGCCTGCCGTGCGCGTCGGTGGGGCGCAGCTCTGGGAGCGGGAGACCACTTTCGTCAACGAGGACCGAGTGAGCCTCGGTCGGCGCGAAGGCGTGTCGTTCACCCCACTGGCGCGCGGCCACGATGACGGCGAAGAGGTCTCGGCCCGCCTCTGTGAGGACGTAGTTCTGCCGCCGTCCGGTGGGGGCGGTGCGCCGATCGAGGATCCCCCGTTCGACCAGGCGTCGCAGCCGCTCGGTGAGGATGTTGCGCGCGATTCCGGTGCGGTGCTGGAAGTCGGTGAATGCTCGCGCACCGTCCATCGCGTCGCGAATGATCAGCAGGCTCCATCGGTCCCCGACCAGGTCGAGGGTGCGCGCGACGGGGCAGGCGGGGTCGGTCCAGGACATCCCCTCGATACGGGCGGCCGTGCCGGCCATCACTCCTCCTGAAGAGTTGTGGATCGAAACCATTCTGCCGTACCTTCATTTTGGTTGCAAAATGCTACTCATTGGAGGTGTGTCGGTGAGCCCTGCGTCTGGCCGGAGAACGCTGTTCGCTGTGATCTGCGCGGTCGCGGTCGCGACGATCTATGTGGCGCAGCCCGTACTGGCCCGGATCGGCGATGACCTGGGCCTGCCGGAAGCCGACTCGGGATGGATCGTCACCACGGGGCAGCTCGGCTACCTGGTCGGCTTGGCTCTCCTCGTCCCTCTCGGGGACATGTTCGACCGGCGCAAGCTCATCGCCGGACATCTTCTCCTCGCTGCGGTCGGCATGGCCCTGACCGCAGTTGCTACGGATCTATGGCTTCTGCTTGCCGGACTGGCCATCGCGGGTCTCTTCGCGGTCGTTGTTCAGACCACTGTGGCCTTCGCCGCGGACCTGTCCACGCCAGCGGAACGCGGCCGCACCCTCGGTGCCGTCACCTCCGGTGTCATCATCGGCATCCTCGGAGCGCGCGTGCTCGCCGGCGGTCTTGCCGCACTCTGGGGATGGCGAAGTATCTACGTGGTACTCGCCGTACTTCTCATCGCGCTCGCCGGCCTCGTGCTGAAGCTCCTGCCACCCGACCCGCGCGACGTCCGGGCCACGTACAGCGCGGTGCTGATCTCACTGGGGCGCCTTTTCCGTGAGCGCCTGTTCCTCTCGCGGGGACTGATCGCATTCTTCCTGTTCGCTTCCTTCGGCGTGTTGTGGAGCGGCCTCGCCCTCCCGCTCAGCGCCGAGCCATGGCACCTGAGCACCGCCCAGATCGGCCTCTTCGGGATCGCCGGGCTCGCCGGGGCGCTGGGCGCCTCTCGATCCGGACGGGGAGCCGACAGCGGCCGCGCCAACGTGATCACCGGAGGTGCACTCGTGCTCCTGGCCGCTTCATGGCTGGCGACCGGACAAGCGTCCTGGTCGCTCTGGGCGGTCGTCATCGGCGTGATCGTCCTCGACTTCGCGGTCCAGGCCGTACACGTCAGCAATCAACACCTGCTCACAGCCGCATACTCACAGCGGACGAGCAGCGTCATCGGCGGCTACATGCTCTTCTACTCCCTCGGCTCCGCCGTCGGAGCAATCGGCACCACTGCGGTGTACTCCGCCGCAGGCTGGACCGGATCCAGCCTCCTCGGCGCCGCCTTCGCCCTCTGCGCACTCATGATCTGGGCCGCCAACCGACACACAGTCGAGGACACACGCCGGGACGTGCTCGTGTAACTGCCTCGTCCCGACCCGCAAAGCTTGCGATCCGCTGCCTTCGCACCGTGGGCACTCGGGTGTGCGTCCGGTGCGAGGCCTGGCACGCACTCCCGCCCGAAGCCTGCTGAAGCAGGCCGCTGAACAGCACCTTCGAGGCCACCAGCTCGACCGCGACGCACCATGAAAGGAATCATGGACAAGTGATATCGACTGAAGCAGCAGCACTCGCCCTACAGGGCCGTGCCCTCCTTTGGAGCATCGGCGAGATCCGGGCAACCGATGTCGTCACCGGCGCCTGCGACGCCCTCGTCGCCGGACTCGACAGCCCTGCCCTGCGAACCCTGGCCGCGTGCACACGCGCAGAGGCTGACGACGACATCCTTCGGCTTCTTCCCCCGGCGCTCAATGAGCTGGGTCTCGAACCCTTCTACCCGGGCATCGCCGGACAGGAAGCCGAGGCAGGAGCACTCGCCGCCTGGATGCTGGCCGGCGGGCTGACACCACGTGAGCTGGCCTCGCGGATCCACCGACGCTTCGGGCACGAGCTTCCCTTGGCCGAGCGTCTCGCCGAACTGGACGACGAGTACGACATGCTCGAATACGGCGACAGCACAGCGGCACAGATCGACGCCGACGTTCTGTCCGAAGCTCTTCGTCTCACACAGCATCCTCGCGTTGCACCCGAACCCACGGATCCACCGACCTGAAGCACACCGGTGGATTCGCGGGTTCGCACTGAAAGTCTTCGGCTATCGGCCTCCCGAAGAACACGCGCACCCTGTTCGGCAGCGACAGGAAAAGTTCATGTGCTGTCGAGCGAGGCCCGGCGCGGTTCGCCGGGTTCGGCGGGGCGCGGACGTCGGTCTCGGCGTGCTGGCTCATCGCAGTAGCGCGCGGGCCGGGAGGGAGGCCGAGAACAAGGCGAGGAGCAGCGCCGCGGCTGCGAAGGAGCCGGTGAGGAGCGGCGGCAGATAGGGGCCCTCGCCGGTGAGGCCGTGCGTCATGGGCACCAGGGTGGCCAGTGCGATCGCTCCCCCCAGGACGGTGCCGGCGACGCCGACCACCAGGCTTTCCCACTGGATCATGCGCAGGACCTGGCGGCGGGTCGTACCGACGAGCCGGAGGGCGCGCAGCTCGCCCCGGCGGGCGAGAACGGTCATCACCAGGGTGTTGGCGGCGGCAACGGCTGCGAACCCGCCCAGGACGGCGGCCATGGTGGTGTTGGCCCAGGCGTTGACCTCGCGGTCACGGCTCTGCGCGGCGGCCCGGCCAGCGGCGTCGGTGACCGCGCCGAGCGCGCCGAGGCGGTCCGGCGTGCCGCCGCGGACCAGCAGTTCGTCCGCGTACGGGTCGCTGCGGTGCCCGGCAAGGTCGGCAGCGGGCAGGGTGATCTCGGCGAGGCCGAGGCCCCGCCCGTAGGTGGCGACGACCCGGGGCGAGGCGGCACGGCCGTCGGGCAGCCGCAGGTGGAGGCGCTCTCCGGTGCTGACGCCCACGGCGTCGGCGATGTTGGCGTCGACGGCGATCGTGCCGGAACGCAGTCCGGCGAGGGAGCCGGTGCGCACGTCGAGGTCGAGCACGGGGCGGGGGTCGGCGGAGACGGCCAGGGCGGTGGCGCTCCGGAAGCCCGTGTCGCGGTCGGGGAGCAGGACACCGGTGTGCTGGACGGCCACGGCGGCGGTGACGCCCGGGAGGCGGGCGGCGCGGACGGCGGCGTCGACGGGCAGCCCGGCCGGGGCGGTTACGACGTGGTCGGCGACGACGCCGGCCCGCTGCTGGTGCTCGGTGGCACGGTCGGTGCTGGCGTGCAGCAGGACGAGGGTGGAGGCGAAGGACGTCGCGAGCACGATGGGCGTGAGTGCGGAGGCGAGCCGCCGGGCGTTGGCCCGGGAGTTGGCGGCGGCGAGATGCCCCGGGGCCCCGGCCGCGTGGAGCGGCAGGCCGAGGGCGATCGCGCTGAGCCGGGCGACCAGGGGGCCCAGGAGCGCCACGGCCAGCATGAAGAACATGACGATGCCGAGGGCGGCGTTGGCTGCGTCCTCGCCGGAACCGGCGGCGGCGACCCCGGCGAGCGTTGCGCCGCCCGCGGCGGCAACCAGGCCCAGAACGGTGCGGACCCGGCCGATCGCGCGCCGTTCGGTCTGCGCCTCGGCGAGAGCGCTGCCGGGTGCGACGCGGGACGGGCGGCGGGCAGCGGCGAGCCCGGCGCCCAGGGCCGCCAGGACGACGACGAGAACGGCGGCGACGTACGGCAGGGGCCCGGTGTCGAGCCGTACGCCCTGCGGAACCGCACCCTTGTCCCGGAGTTGTCCGAACCACCAGTTCGCGAGGGCGAGTCCGGGCAGGCAGCCGAGAGCGCCGGCGAGCGGGGCGAGCAGCAGGGCCTCGGTCGCGATGGAGCGGCGCAGCTGGCGCGGGGTGGTGCCGATGGCCCGCAGCAGGGCGAACTCGCGGGAGCGCTGGCCCACGGAGAGCGCGACGGTACCGGCCGCGGTGAACACGGCGACCAGGGTGGCGATGCCGCCGAAGGAACCGCCGAGCGCGATCAGGAGTTCCTTGGCGGCGGGGAGGGCGGCGCCCTCGGCGAGGCTGCGGTCGTCGCCGGTGCGCACCTCGGCCGCGCCGCGCAGGGCGCGGTCGACTTCGGCGGCGAGGGTGCCGGGGTCGGTGCCGGGAGCGGGCAGGACGGCGATGGCGTCGACGGTGCGGGGGTGGCCGGAGAGGGCGAGGGCCTGGGCGTCGGTGAACCACGCGCCGGGCGTGCCGGTGGTTCCGGAGACGGTGAAGGTTCGCCGGCCGAGCGGGGTGTCGAGGGTGACACGCTCCCCCACGCGCGCGTGGCCGCCGCCGAGCACGACCCCGTCGGGTCTTGGGGCGGCGCCGGAGGCGAGCCGGGTGCCGGTGAAGGCGGTGGAACCCCAGCCGGAGGCGGTGAGGGGGGTGCCGGCAGCGTCGCGTACGGGGTAGCTGACGTCGCCGACGGCGCGAGCGGCGCCCGGGGCGCGGGCGGCGGCGTGGACGAGGGAGGCGTCGAGGCGGGCGCGGTCGGGCAGGGCGGCGGAGAAGGTCTCGCGTTCCGGGCCCCGTCCGATGGTGGCGTGGACCTGCTGGTCGGCCGCGGCGACGACGGGCGCACCGGCGTAACGGCCGGGCGGCATCGACGCGGTGAGGCCGGTCTGGAGCAACAGCCCGCACCCGGAGACGACGGCGGCGGCGAGCAGCAGCGCGACGAAGGTGCCGACGAAGGAGGAGGGCTTGAAGCGGATGGCGGCCCGGGCGAGGCCGTTGGGTCGCAGCGACATCAGGCGACCGCCCCGAGCGGGGCGGAGAACGTGGCCGAAGCCGTCGCCGCAGGGGTGAGGTCCGCCATCAGGGCGGCGATCCGGGCCGGCGTGGAGCGGGGGAGGCGAGCGGCGAGGGCGCCGTCCGCGAGGAAGAGGACGTGGTCGGCGTAGGCGGCGGCGACCGGGTCGTGGGTGACCATGACGACGGTCGCGCCGAGCCGGTCCACGGCGTCGCGGAGCAGGGTGAGGATCTCGGCGGCCGTGGTGGTGTCGAGGGCGCCGGTGGGCTCGTCGCCGAAGATCACGTCCGGCCGGGCGACGAGGGCGCGGGCGATGGCGACCCGCTGCTGCTGGCCGCCGGAGAGCTCGGAGGGCCGCCGGTCGCCCTTGTCGGCGAGGCCGACCTGCCCCAGGACCTCAGCGGCCCGGTCCCGGTCGGGACGGCGGCCGGCGAGCCGTAGCGGGAGCAGCACGTTCTGCTCGACGGTGAGCGAAGGCAGCAGGTTGAACGCCTGGAAAACGAAGCCGAGGCGGCTGCGACGCAGCTCGGTGAGCTTGTTCTCGCCGAGACTGGTTATCTCGGTGCCGCCGAGCCGGACCGAGCCCGCCGTGGGGCGGTCGAGTCCGGCGGCGCACTGCAGGAAGGTCGACTTACCGGATCCGGACGGTCCCATGACGGCGGTGAAGCTGCCGCGCGGGAGGCTCAGATCGATGCCGCGCAGGGCGTCCACGGCGCGGTCTCCCTTGCCGTACCGGCGCCGTACTCCGGCGAGTTCGACGGCTGCCGTCAAGGGGGTGGCTTCCCGTGCCATGGGTTCCTCCGTACGTTCGGTTTCGTCCCGTCGAACCTACGGATCGTGGCAGGTCAGAGACCATGACGGCGGCCGGTGGATCATGGGTGGGGTTTTCCCTACCTCCGCCATCCGATCCAGGTCGTCCCACTCGGATCGTGCAGGGCTCCCGACGCCCGGCACGATCCGGAAGGAACGGCCTGGCCGACCCGTCCCCGTACAGCAGGAGGCTGGGGTCCGCTGTCGCGATGGGGACGGTGGAATCGGGTCCGCCCCCGCGGGGGCGGGGAACAGGACTGAGCCGAGACGGAGGAGCCGATCGGGCGCCCACGAGCGGATGAAGCAGTTCCCCGAACCCCCTCGGGCACCGGGGCGCGGCCATGGGCGTTTCCGTTTACGTGTGAGGCGTCGGCTCGATGAGCAGTGCGTCCATGGGAGGGGCCCGACGGAGGCGCAGCACTCTCCCCGGTCAGCGTCCCGGGGTGCCGTAGAACCCGGAGCTCAGTGCCGGGTGCCGTCGTTTCCGGAGGCCCGGATCGGAAGCTGGTAGCCGAATTCCTCCCGGAGCTTCGGGACGGCCGCGTCCGAGCGCATCGACAGAGCGACGAGCCCGGCCGAGCCGAACGACCGGATGCCTGCGACGATCACCCCAGGCGCGACATCAGTGGACCCGGGGGGGCAGGGCGCCGAGCGCTTCCCCCCCTCCCCCCCCCCCAGCAACGCCCGGAACGCCGTCGCCACGTGAGTCTCGGGCGCCTGAGCCTGCGTCGCGTTGACTGCGGGCGCGTGGTCGGTCTTCAGGAGGTTTCCGGGCAGCGCCGCGAGGCTCCGCCCGGGGCGCCCGGGCGGTCGGGGCGTCCCCACGACCACGAGCGCAGCTTCTCCGGGTTGCGGACCGCCCAGATCCGGGTGACACGCCCCTGGGCGATGTCGAACGCGGCCACGGTCACGACGACTCCGTCGCGCAGGGCCACCAGGCCCGGCAGGCCGTTGACCGTCCGCTCCACCAGCTCCGTCCCGGGAGCCCGATCGGTGACGGCGACCATGTACGGGGCGATGCGCCCGCCCCCTTCGATCGGGCGGAGCGCCGCTCCGGCCACGCCACCCCCGTCGGCGGTCATCACGGCGGCCGGGTCGAGGACGTCGACGAGAGCCGCGATGTCCTTGTTCTCCCATGCCTCCTTCACGCGCCGTACCGTCTCGGTCCGCGCGTCCGCGGTCTCCGGAGGCCGGGCGGCGGGCACCCGCCGCCGGGCGGAGGCCGCGAGCTGCTTGCAGGCGGCGGGGGTCCGGCCGAGGACACCGGCGATCTCCGCGAACGGGTAGCGGAAGACGTCGTGCAGCACGAACGAGACGCGTTCGGCGGGGGTCATCGCCTCCAGGACGACGAGGAAGGCCATGGTCACCGACTCGTCCACAACGATCCGGTCGGCGGGGTCGGCGCCCGGGCCGTGGCCGTGCTCGGCGGGGTCGGGCAGCGGGTCGGGCAACCACGCGCCGACATAGCGTTCGCGCCGGACCCGGGCCGAGCCGAGCACGTCCAGGCAGATGCGGCCGGTCACCGTCGTCAGCCACGCGCCGGGCGACACGATCCCGTCCCGTTTCCCGCGCGGCAACGCGTACCAGCGGGTGTACGCCTCCTGCACGGCGTCCTCGGCCTCGGCGAGCGACCCGAGCAACCGGTAGGCCACGTTGATCAGTCGTCCGCGCTCCCCGGGCGGTCGCCCGGCGTCCTTCTCCCACGCTCCCATGGTCCCGGCCTCCGCCTCACCTTTCGCCCGCCCGTGTCGTCAGGTGGGTGAGACCTTATCGATCGACCGCCCGCGGGCGGGAAAAGGGGGCGTGGCATGGCCACCCAGGTGACGGCACGACAGGCGGCGCGGCACGGATTCTCGTTCCTGCGGATCGCGATCGCCCTGCAGACCCTGACCATCTTTCTCCAGGCGGTCTCCTCGGGGCTGCTGATGACCACGTCCTACGGGGAGGTGCTGCACAGCGTCGGGGCACGTGTGATGTACGGAGCGTCGATGCTGTACGTGCTCGCGGCAGTGCTGGCCTGGAAACCGGGCGGCGGCCCACTCCGGCCCGTCCTTCAGGCGTCCGGCTTCCTGGTTCTGGCGTCGGTCCAGGTCGCGGTCGGCATAGCGCACCTGCCGGCGGTCCATCTCCCGCTGGGCGTCCTGATGTTCGGGCTGAGCGTGCTGGCCCTGGCCCGCCGCTGAGGCCCCCCGGCGGAGCTGACCGGTCACACCACCGTCCTCACCGGCCCCAGCGGAACCGTCCAGCCGCCGGGGAAGGCGTACGACGCCGAAGTGCGCGAGCGCGCCCACGCGTTGCTCGCCGAACTCCGGATCGAGGACCTCGCCGGCCGGCCGTACGGCGTCCGCCCGGGCGGCCGGCGCGCCCGCCTCCTCATCGCCCGCGCCCTCATGGCGGGCCCGGGTCTGCCGCTGCTCGACGAGCCGTTCCACGCGCTCGACCTGCCTTCGTTCGAGGACCTCATCGGCGCCCTGCGCCATCTCGCCGGGTCGAGGCCAAAGCCGGCGAGGGTGGCCGTCACCCACCATCTGGAGGAGCTCTCCCCGGCGATCACCCACGCCCTGCTCCTGCGGGAGGGGAGCGTCCTCGCGCGGGGAGTGGTCGAGGAGGTCCTCACCCGGGAGCCGATGACCGCCTGTTCCGGCCGTTCCATCGAGGTGACGCGGCATGCGGGCCGTTGGCCGGCCCGTTCGGGCGGATTCGGGTGAGGGCGGCCCGGTACGCCTCGCTCCCGTGGTGGGCCGGGCCCTCCCACCTCCCTCGGCAGGCCGATCGGCGGGCGGTGCGCCACGGACCATGAATGTGTCAGGGGGCCAGCAGCGGCAGTCCGGCCGTACGCCACAGGGCGCGGAGACCGTCCCCGGACCGCGGTTCGCCGTCCGCTCGCGCTCCTTCCCGGTGCCGGGTCGCGCCCGTCCCCGTCGCCGCTTCCGCGCCTTCCTCCGCCGTGCGCCAGATCCGTACCGCCGCGCCGCTCCCGGCGGGCTCCGAAGGTCCGGTGAGGGGCGCCCAGCCCGGGTCGCCGTGCGCGGCGAACGCGGCCCAGGCGCCGGCCATCCGCCTGGCCAGTTCCCGGTCGGCGGCGCCGGGCGGGCCGCCGATCAGGAAGTGGACGCTCTCCTCGTGGAGGGCGCCGAACGCGAACGGAACGTCCGCGCAGTGCCAGGCCCGCACCCGCTGCCCGGCGCCGCCCCGGCGGCGGTCGAAGCGGGCGAGGTGGGCCCGGCCGCCCGCCGAGACGTGGGCTTCGGCCAAGCGGGAGCTGTATTCGGCGAACAGGAGGTCGGAGAAGAGGGAGAGGTAGACCTCGAGAACCGGCGCCTCCGGCAGGCGCGCACGGTACCCCTCCACGAGAGCGGCCGACAGGCCGAAATCGGCTGCGAACACGGCCAGTCGATCCTCGTCCGCGACCTTCGCACTGCTGCCGACCGCGTCCAGCAACCAGTACTCCTCCGTGGTGTGGCAGACCAGGAGCTCCACCGCGCCGCCCGCTCCGGCCGCCAACGCCTCCAGCGGGTCGGCGGTCAGGAGGACGCCGTCCGCCACCGGGCCGTAGATCGCCGGGTCGTAGTGGCGCCGTCCCGACGCGGGGTCCTGCCGGTACCGCGCGCAGACCCGGTCCGACGCGGCCACCAGAGCCTCGGGCGGGGCGGCGAGCAGCCCCGCGCGGGTGGCGGGCACCCCCGCCTCGGCGGCGACCTCGGAGGTGGTGCGGGCCGCCTGTTCCACCGTGGCGAAGGCGTTGACGGCACTGTGCAGGACGGCACGCCGGAACAGGCCGCGTGCCCGGTCGGCCACCGTCAGACAGGCCACCGAAGTGGCTCCCGAGGACTGCCCGGCCAGGGTGACCCGCTCGGGAGAGCCGCCGAACGCGGCGATGTCGTCGCGGACCCACTCCAGGGCGGCGATCTGGTCGAGCAGCCCCCTGTTGTCGGGGAAGGGCGCGGTGGGGGCCCCGCCGCCCGGGCCGGGGGCGGGGACCGGCGTGCCGTCGTCGGCGTCGGGCACGTGGCCGAACCCCTCGAAACCGAGGCGGCTGTTGAGGGTGACGACGACGAGCCCCAGGCCCGCCAGCGCGGTGCCGTCGAAGTCGGGCTGGGCCGAGGAGCCGAAGACGTACGCGCCGCCGTGGATCCACACCAGTACGGGGAGGTCCCCGGGACCGTCGGCGGGCGCCCAGATGTTCAGCGTGAGGACGTCCTCGTCACCGGGCGACCAGGTCGGCGCTCCGGGCAGCTCGGCCGACTGCGGGGCCACGGGCCCGAAGGCGGTGCAGTCGCGCACGCCGCCCCAGGGCTCCACCGGCTGCGGCTCCCGGAACCGGAGGGCGCCGAACGGCGGGGCCGCGTACGGGATGCCGCGCACCACGACGACGCCGTCGTCGCGCGCCGCGCGCTCTCCTCGTACCCGCCCCGCCCGCGTCGTGAAGACGTCCACTGCTCCCGCTCCCCTGGGCCCGCCGCGTCCGGCGACCGGCGCGGCCGTCACAGCGTCGCAGGCCACCGCGCGCCGGTGCCACCGGATTGATCGTGAAGCGCGGGCGGGGTCTCTGGCGTTCGCGAACCCGTACGGACGTTCACAAACCCGTACGGGCCTTCAGGGGCCGGAGCCACGGGCTGGGGGCCTCAGGGGGGGGCGGACGCCTGTCCCGTGTACGGCGGCGCGGCCCGCCGAGGGGGTGTGACCGCCCCGGGCCGACTGCCGCGCCTTCCCCCGGGACCGTCCCCGGCCGGGCCGACCGGCAATGCGGACAGCCGGCCCGGGAAGACTCTCCGGGCGCCGGGGAACCGGCCGCGACCTGCGGTCGAACCGGTCCGGGCGGCCCGTCGCGGCGCTCGGGCGCCGATCTTCCTTTTGCGGCCGGAGCGGTACCGGAGTGGAATTGCGTACAGGGGACAGCGGTTCTCGGCACTCCCGGAGGAAGGACGCGCCATGAGCGACACCGACTGGGGGGACGAGGTCTACCAGCCCCAGGAGCCGGAGGCTTCGGATCCCACCGAGCAGCTCGGGGCCGAGGACACCCTCATGGATCCCTCCGGCACCGGCGACCCGTTGGACGAGGGCTACGCGCCGCCGGACCGCCCGTGGGTGGTCGAGGGCCTGGGCACCACGGCCTCGGAACAGAGCCACGGCGACTCCCTGGAAACCCGCCTGATCAGGGAGGTCCCCGAGCCGGACGGCACCCCCGGCGACGGGGTGGGCGATCTCGTGGACGGTGACGGCGAGCCGTGGGACGGCGAGGTCGGCGTCGCCCGCGCGGGGCGGCTGACCCAGCAGGCGGAAGGGACCGTTCCGGCCACCCTCACCGCGAGCGACGTGGGTATCGACGGAGCGGCGGCGTCGGCCGAGGAGGCCGCGATGCACGTGATCCCCGAGCCGGGGGACGACGACGCGCTGCTGGAGCCCTGGCCGCCGCCGGATCTCTCCGGGGCCGACGCCGCCCCCGGCGGTACGGCAGCCCCGCCGTCGTCCTGAACGGGCCGCCCCGCGGCCCGGGGCGCGCCCCTCCGGGCCCTCCGTCCTCCCCCCGCCGTCCTCCCCCCGCCGTCCTCGGACTTCCAGGAGCACCCAGATGAGCGGCACAGCCCGGATCGGCGTCACCGGACTCGCGGTCATGGGCCGCAACCTGGCCCGGAACTTCGCCCGCAACGGCTACACCGTGGCCCTGCACAACCGCACCGCCTCCCGGACGGACGCCCTGGTGGAGGAGTTCGGGGGCGAGGGCGACTTCGTGACGGCCCGCACCCCCGAGGAGTTCGTCGCCGCGCTGGAACGGCCCCGACGCCTGGTGATCATGGTGAAGGCGGGGGACCCCACCGACGCCGTGATCCAGGAGTTCGCCCCGCTGCTGGAGGAGGGCGACATCGTCATCGACGGCGGGAACGCCCACTTCGAGGACACCCGCCGCCGGGAGAGGGAGCTGCGCGAGCGCGGTCTGCACTTCGTCGGGGCGGGGATCTCCGGTGGCGAGGAAGGCGCGCTGAACGGCCCCAGCATCATGCCGGGTGGCTCGGCCGAGTCCTACGCGTCGCTCGGCCCGATGCTGGAGAGCATCGCCGCCCGGGCGAAGGACGGCACGCCGTGCACCACGCACATCGGCCCCGACGGCGCGGGCCACTTCGTGAAGATGGTCCACAACGGCATCGAGTACGCGGACATGCAGCTCATCGCCGAGGCGTACGACCTGCTGCGCTCCGTCGCCGGGTACTCCCCCGCGCGGATCGCCGACGTCTTCCGCACCTGGAACACCGGCAGGCTGGATTCGTACCTCGTCGAGATCACGGCGGAGGTCCTCGCCCACACGGACGCGGCGACCGGGAAGCCGTTCGTGGACATCGTGCGGGACCGGGCGGAGCAGAAGGGCACCGGCCGCTGGACCGTCCAGATCGCCCTCGACCTCGGAATCCCCGTGTCGGGGATCGCGGAGGCGGTGTTCGCCCGGTCGCTGTCCGGCCACGCCGATCTGCGGGAGGCGGCCGGCGACCTGCCCGGGCCCGCCCCGCGACCGCTCGGCAAAACGGCGGCCGCGGCGTTCGCGGACCAGGTGGAGCAGGCCCTGTACGCCTCCAAGATCGTCTCGTACACGCAGGGCTTCCACCAGATCGGGGCGGGCAGCGAGGAGTACGGCTGGAACGTCGACCTCGGCTCCGTGGCGGCGGTCTGGCGGGCCGGGTGCATCATCCGGGCGGCCTTCCTGGACCGCATCCGCGCCGCCTACGCCTCCCGCCCGGACCTGGTGGGCCTGCTGTCCGACCCGGAGTTCGAGCAGGAGATCGGCGCGGCGCAGGACGGCTGGCGGGCAGTGGTGTCCGAGGCCGTGCGGCAGGGCGTGCCGACGCCGGGGTTCGCCGCGGCGCTCTCGTACTACGACGGCTTGCGCGCGGACCGGCTGCCGGCGGCGCTCACCCAGGGCCAGCGGGACTTCTTCGGGGCGCACACCTACCGGCGTACGGACCGGGAGGGTTCGTTCCACACCCTCTGGGGCGGCGACCGGTCCGAGGTCGAGGCGGGCTGAGACGCGCCGGGGCGGTGGCGGGCCGGGAGGGCGGCCGGGCCGGCCCCGCGCCCCCGACCGGCCCACCCCGCGTGCGAGCGGCCACCGGCCGTGGCTTAGTGGCTGCGAGCCCTGTCCGCCGCCCCCGCCCCGCCGTTCCCGTGGTCCCCCCTCCGTTCACCGTCGTAGTGGAGTACGCCCGTGCCCGACGCCGTCCCCGATCCCGTCTCCGTGCAGCCCGTCGTGGCGCCGGTGACCAGTGCGGCGCTGTTCCTGGTCGGTGTGATCGAGCCGGGCGGTGAGAAGGCGGTGCGGGACGTGCTGCCGGACGTCACGGCCGTCGCCCGGTCGCTCGGCTTCCGGTATCCGAACGCCGGTCTCGCCTGTGTGGCGGGGTTCGGCTCCAGCGCCTGGGACCGCCTGTTCGACGGGCCCCGCCCCGCCCGTCTCCGCCCGTTCCCGGAGTTGCGGGGACCGCGCCACCACGCCCCGGCGACACCGGGCGACCTCCTGCTGCACATCCGGGCCGACCGGATGGACCTCTGCTTCGCGTGGGCGTCCCAGCTGCTCGACAAGCTGGGCGGGGCCCTGCGGATCGTGGACGAGACGCACGGCTTCCGCTATCTCGACCACCGCGACCTGCTCGGCTTCGTCGACGGTACGGCGAACCCGGTGGGCGACGACGCTCGGACGGCGGCGCTCGTCGGACCGGACGACCCGGACTTCACGGGCGGCAGCTACGTCGTCGTACAGAAGTACCTCCACGACCTGGCGGCCTGGAACGCGCTCACCGTGGAGGAGCAGGAGCGCGTCATCGGCCGCACCAAGCTGGACGACGTGGAGTTCCCCGACGACGAGAAGCCCGCCGACTCCCATCTGGCGCTCAACACGGTCATCGACCAGGACGGCGCCGAACGGGACATCCTGCGGGCGAACATGCCGTTCGGGAGCTTCGAGCAGGGCGAGTTCGGCACGTACTTCATCGGGTACGCCGCCGATCCGGACGTCACCGAGCAGATGCTGCGCAACATGTTCCTCGGCGACGGCGCCGGCTCGCACGATCGCATCCTCGACTTCTCCACCGCGGTCACCGGGTCGCTCTTCTTCGCCCCCCGCGCCGACTTCCTCGACTCCCCCCCGCCCCCGCCCTCCTCGGCCCCCGCCCGGGTCCGGCCGGAGCCGGCCCCCGCACCCGCCCGCCGGGAAGCGCCGGAGCCGGCCGCCACCGGTCCCGGCGATGGTTCGCTGCGCATCGGCAGCCTGCACGAAAGCGCCCAGTGATGAACAATCTGCACCGCGAACTCGCACCCGTCACCCCCGCCGCCTGGGACGAGATCGAGCAGGAGGCGCGGCGCACCTTCCGCCGCCATGTCGCCGGCCGCCGCGTCGTCGACGTCTCCGGCCCGGACGGCCCGACGCTGGCCGCGGTCGGGGACGGCCATCTGCGCGGCATCGATCCGCCCGCCCCGGACGTGATGGCGCGCGCCCGCACGTCGATGCCGGTCATCGAGTGGCGGGTGCCGTTCACGGTGACCCGCGCGGCCGTGGACGACGTGGAGCGCGGCTCGGCCGACAGCGACTGGCAGCCCGTCAAGGACGCGGCGCGCACCTGCGCGTTCGCCGAGGACATGGCGATCATCGACGGGTACGGGGCGGCCGGGATCACCGGCCTGCGGGACGGCTCCTCGCACGATCCGCTGCCGCTGCCCGCCGACGCGCGGGACTACCCGGTGGCGGTCGGCCAGGCCGTGACCCGGCTGCGGCTGGCCGGGGTCGACGGGCCGTACCGGCTGCTTCTCGGCGCGGACGCGTTCACCGAGGCGGCCGAGACCTCGGACCACGGCTACCCGGTCAAGACGCATCTGAGCCGCCTGGTGGACGACGAGATCCTGTGGGCGCCCGCCGTCAAGGGCGGGGTGCTGCTCTCCACCCGCGGCGGGGACTTCGAACTCCGCCTGGGCCAGGACCTGTCGATCGGTTACACGGACCACGACTCCACCAGCGTCCACCTCTACTTCCAGCAGGCGTTCACCTTCCGGATGCTGACGCCTGAGGCCGTGGTCGGGCTGATCGCCTGACCACCACCGCACGCGACCGGTGTGGAGGCCGGGTACTCCCGCCCCGTCGGGAACCCTGGCGGGAGGGAAGAGCCGTCGGGCACGCTGGCCGCATGACGCAGACGACTTCCGCACACCACGAGGACGACGCGACACCGCCCGCCCCGACCGGCCACAGCGCCCCCCGTGACTCCCGCTTCGACGCCGTCGTGCGGGCCGCCGTCGGGCAGGGGCTGCTGGGCGAGGGCGGGCAGGTCGCCGGATTCATCGACACGGCGGGGGTGCGCGCCTCCGTCGGGACCCTGCACGACGCCTTCTCCGCCGCACCCGAGGTGCTGCACACCTTCGCCGCCAAGGCATGCTCGCTCATCCCGGTGCTGCGGCTGCTCGCCGACCGCGGCATGGGGTGCGAGGTGGCGAGCCCCGGCGAACTGCGCCTCGCCCTGGACGCCGGGTTCGCCGCGTCCCGCATCGTCCTGGACTCCCCCGCCAAGACCCGCGAGGAGATCCGGCTGGCCCTCGCCCTCGGGGTGGCGGTCAACGCCGACAGTCTCGACGAGCTGCACCGCATCGACGCCCTCCGCGGCCCGGACACCGCCTCGGTGGTCGGACTGCGGATCAACCCCCAGGTGGGCGGCGGCTCGATCGGGGCGATGAGCACGGCCACGGCCACCTCGAAGTTCGGGGTGGCGCTGTGCGACCCGGGGGCCCGCGAGGCGATCGTGCAGGCGTTCCGGGACCGGCCGTGGCTCACCCGGCTGCACGCCCATGTGGGCTCCCAGGGCTGCCCGCTGGAGTTGATCGCGGCCGGGGTGGCCCGGACGTACGAACTGGCCGAGGAGATCAACGCGACCCTGGGAACCCGCCGGATCACCAGTCTGGACATCGGCGGCGGCCTCCCGGTCAACTTCGCCGACGAGACCGTACGCCCCACCTACCCGGAGTACGTGGCGGCCCTGACCGCGGCCGTCCCCGGCCTCCTCTCCGGACGCTACTCCCTGGTCACGGAGTTCGGCCGGTCCCTGCTGGCGAAGAACGGGTTCATCGGAGCCCGCGTGGAGTACGTGAAGGACGCCGGGGGCCGCCGGATCGCCCTCACCCACGCGGGCGCGCAGACGGCCACCCGTACGGTGCTGATGCCCGACGCCTGGCCGCTTCGGATCGGTGCGTTCGGCCCGGACGGCGCCCCCAAGGTCGGCCCGGTGCTGGCACAGGACGTCGCGGGGCCGTGCTGTTTCGCCGGGGACGTGGTGGCGTACGGCAGGGAGCTGCCGGAGCTGGCCGAGGACGACGTGGTGGTGCTGTACGACACCGGGGCGTACTACTTCTCCACCCCGTGGGCGTACAACAGCCTGCCCCGCCCGGCGGTGTACGGGTTCCGGACGGGGCGGGAGGGGGCGGTGACGTTCGCGACGGTGCGGGAGGCGCAGTCGTTGGACGCCGTCGCGGCGGAGAGCGGGCTCGCGCACGCGGATGCCCTGATCGAGAGGGTCTGACCGGGTGGGGCGGCCGAGCGGGCGGAACGGGCAGGCCCGGCCCCGCCCCCGCCCGGGCCTCCCCGGGCGGGGGCGGAGGGGGAGCCCCCGGCGGTCGTCGCCACCGGGGGCTCCCCCTCCGCCCCTGCCCCTGCCCCTGCCCCTGCTCGCACGGGGGAACCGGGACCGGCCCCCAGGACCGGACCGGCCCCCGGTCAGGTCCCGGCGGGCTGCGGCTCCGGTTCCGGATCCGGTACGGGGTCCGGGCCGGGCGCCGGCGGCTGCGGGATCGGGTCCGGCGCGGGGCCGGGCGGCACGGGTGCGGGCCCCGGCGGCACCGGCGGCGGACTGGGCACCGGCGTGGGCGGGCCCGGCACGGGCGGAGGGGTCGGCGAAGGCGGTACGGGGTCGGGGTACGGGTGGGTCATCGCGATCCTCCACAACAGGACGAAGGGAACAGATGGAGCTTTCCTCCACCGTCTCCCGGGGCGGCTGCCCGCGCCTGCCGAGTCCACACCCGGGCGGGGCGGCAGTCGTCCATACGGAGGTGCGCGGGCCCGCCCGGAGGGGGCGGGCGTCCGGGCGCCCCGGGAGCCGTCCGAGGCGACGGCCGCCCCGCCGGTCAGAGCAGCTCGGGGTGGTCCCTGAGCTGTCGCTTCGCCTCCTGGACGAGCTCGGCCGACGCCTCGGGCGCCTCTTCGGGGTGACGCTGCGCCCACTTCGCCGCGTACGGGCACAGCGGTACGACGGGGACCCCCTCACGGTCGGCCATGGCGTAGAACTCGCGCACGAGCGCCCCCGCGATGCCCTTGCCCCCGTGGGCGGGAGGGACGACCGTGTGCACGGCCACCAGGGCGCCGGGAGCCGGGTCCAGGACGAAGTACGCGATGGTCCCGACCGGCTCGCCCCCCTCGTACGCCCCGAGGCTGCCGCGCTCCCGGTCGTCCCTGATCTCCACGTCCGCCTTCTCCGCCATGACTCCTGCTCTCTCCCGGTTTCGGGGGCGCTCCCGGACCGGGGCCCCCGTGATCACCTCTACGCGCGAGCGACCTCAGCCGCCCGCGACGACGGCCTGCGGGCTCCGCTCCGTACGGGAGCCGGGTACGGGCGCCGAGGCGTCCGCACCGAGCGCCACGATCCGGTTGTCCGCGTCCACGTGCACGACACGCGGCACCAGCGCACGGGCCTCCGCGTCGTCCACCTGCGCGTAGCTGATCAGGATGACCAGGTCGCCGGGGTGCACGAGGTGCGCGGCCGCCCCGTTGATCCCGATGACGCCGGAACCGCGCTCACCCTCGATCACGTACGTCTCCAAACGGGCGCCGTTGTCGATGTCGACGATATGGACCAGCTCGCCGGGCAGCAGGTCGGCGGCCTCCATCAGAGCGGCGTCGACCGTCACGGACCCCACGTAGTGCAGGTCGGCCTGGGTGACGGCGGCCCGGTGGATCTTGGACTTGAACATTGTACGCATCATCGAGGTACTCCTGGACATAGGCTCCCTGCCTGCGTTTTTGCAGGTCAAGGGCGGTTTTCCTACCCTACAACGAGTCGCATGCTCGGGCAGCATTCCCCAGGTTTTTCAGGACTCATGCTGACCACTTGCTGACTTTTCTGACGCACCGTCAGGTGATTACTGAAGAGCTTCGCCCGCCCTCCTGGACCCCACCGCGACGACTGCACAAGCCTACGCAGCACCCTGCGAAGGGTGTCCGTGGTCCCAGTCACTCTGGCGGTCTGGGAGGCAAGCGGCGAGGGCGGTCGCCAGGGATCCGGCTGCACACAGGCATCCGAGGGATCGAAGTGGCGCGGCAACATAGCCGCGGATCGCCGGTTAGCCAAACCGGCGATCCTCATGACCATGGCTACAGCTCGTCCGGTGACTCTTGGCACAGGGCGGGTGTCAAGGATGTTTGGAATTCGGCCAGAGCAGAGAGCGAGCCAATGCCGCGATCGGGGCTCAGGCCAGCCTCAGGGAGCCATCTTGCCCGTGGAACCGCAGTCGCACTTCGACCAGACCCGCACCGATATGAACTCGTCGGGCAGGCGCCGTAGCGTCGAGCCCGTCCTTATGGACACTGCCGAGGTCGCTGCGATGCTCAACATGTCCACGAGCTGGGTTTACAGGGAGGCATCGAAGCTGGGCTTGAAGGGCTACAAACTCGGACGAGGCAGGAACGCGAAAGTCCTGTACAAGAGGTCCGAGATCTTCAAGTGGCTAGAGCAGCAGAAGATCCATTAGCGAATTTCCTCGCGAGGTTCCCGAGGCTGCCAGCACTTCACGAGGTGCCGAACGCCCGAGACGAGGACGCCTCACTCGTGTGCACCTCAAGCCGAGGAACAGGACGCTGAGGCGTGGGGCGAGCATTCACCCGCCTGCGCTGGTTCCCTGGGAGGTATGCGACGACATCCACGATGCCTTCCGCGCCCTGGGACGCGCACTGATCTGTCGGCGCCCGCACTCCCGATAAGAGTCAAGACAGACACGGCCGTCTTAGAGGTCATCTCATTTGGCGAG
>NZ_LIVT01000026.1 GCF_001905905.1 Streptomyces sp. CB02366 | reverse complement strand
GCCCAAAGCGGGACACTTCGATGTAAGCGCCCCCACCGCCCCGGCGGTTTCGGCGAGTTGACGAGTATTTGTGCTGGCCAGCACCCTGGTTGGTCAGCGCTACGGGTGATCACATAGGGTGAAAAGAAACCTAGAGGGCGCAGCCCTGGCTGTCGACCTGCTGGTCGGCCGAGCGGCCGATCTCGATGTCCTCGCGGATCTCGTCGGCCGTCAGCGCGTAGCCGGTGTCCGGATCGTCGAGCGACTTGGCGAACACCACTCCGTACACCTTCCCGTCCGGAGTGAGCAGCGGGCCGCCCGAGTTGCCCTGACGCACCGTCGCGTAGAGCGAGTACACATCGCGGCGGACCGTGCCCCGGTGGTAGATGTCGGGGCCGTCGGCGTCGATGCGGGCGCGGACGCGGGCCGAGCGCACGTCGTAGGCGCCGTTCTCGGGAAACCCTGCGACGATCGCGCTGTCGCCGGTCTCCGCGTCGTCGTCGGGGCCGGTGAACCGCAGCGGTGCGGCCCGCAGATCGGGGACGTCCAGGACGGCGATGTCGCGCTGCCAGTCGTAGAGGACGACCTTCGCGTCGTACAGCCGGCCTTCGCCGCCGATCTGGACGGTGGGCTCGTCCACGCCGCCGACCACGTGGGCGTTGGTCATCACCCGGCGCTCGGAGAAGACGAAGCCGGTCCCTTCGAGGACCTTGCCGCAACTCGGGGCGGTGCCCACGACCTTGACGATCGACTTCTTGGCGCGCGCGGCCACCGGGCTGCCCACCAGAGCCGGGTCCGGGGCCTTGACCTCCGTGATCGGTTCGTCGGCGAACGGGCTGAAGACCTGCGGGAAGCCGTTCTGCGCGAGCACCGAGGAGAAGTCCTGGAACCAGGTGGGCGCCTGCTTCGGCATCACCCGGTCGACCCCGAGCAGCACCGAGGAGGTGCGGACCTCCTTGCCGAGGGTCGGCAGGGAGGTGCCCGCCAGCAGCAGCCCGATCATCCACGCCACCAGCAGCATCGCCACCACGTTGACCAGGGCGCCGCCGGTGGCGTCCAGGGCGCGCGCGGGCGACCACGTGATGTACCGGCGGAGTTTGTTGCCCAGATGGGTGGTGAACGCCTGGCCGATCGAGGCGCAGACGATCACGACGACGACCGCGCCGATGGCGACCGCCGTGGAGACCTCGGCGTCCTCGGTCACCCGGTCCCAGATGACCGGCAGCAGGTAGACGGCGACGAGGCCGCCCCCGAGAAAGCCGATCACCGACAGGATGCCGACGACGAAACCCTGGCGGTAGCCGATGACCGCGAACCACACGGCGGCCAGCAGCAGCAGGATGTCCAGCACGTTCACCGTCTATAGCCTCGCAGTTTCGTCACCTGGCCCGTCGGGGGTGACGGGGTCCGGGCCGGGCCCGGAGCAGCGCAGCAGGACAGCCAGCGTGTCATGCGCGCCAGTCGAGCGGCACCTGTCTGGTCCTGTCCCAGGGGCGTTCCCAGCCCGCGTAGTGCACGATGCGGTCGATCACTCCGGCCGTGAAGCCCCAGACCAGGGCCGACTCGACCAGGAACGCCGGGCCGCTGTGCCCGCTCGGATGGACGGCCGTGGCCCGGTTGGCGGGGTCCGTGAGATCCGCCACGGGGACCGTGAAGACCCGGGCGGTCTCGGCCGGATCGACCACCCCGACCGGGGTGGGCGTACGCCACCAGCCGAGCACGGGCGTCACGACGAAGCTGCTGACCGGGATGTAGAGCCGGGGCAGCACGCCGAAGATCTGTACGCCCCGGGGGTCGAGCCCGGTCTCCTCCTCGGCCTCGCGCAGCGCCGCGCGCAGGGGCCCGACGGTGGCCTGGTCGCCGTCCTCGGGGTCCAGCGCGCCGCCGGGGAAGGACGGCTGGCCGGGATGTGAGCGCAGGGTTCCGGCACGTTCCATCAGCAGCAGCTCCGGGCCGCGCTCCCCCTCGCCGAACAGGATCAGGACGGCCGACTGGCGGCCCGCCCCGCTCTCGGGGGGCAGGAAGCGGCTGAGCTGCTGCGGCCGGACGGTGCGGGCGGCGTCGGCGACGGGGACGAGCCAGCCGGGCAGGCCGTCGGTGGTGACGGCCGCGGGCAGGCCGGAAGCGCCCCCCTCGCCACCGGCGCGGTCCGACTCCTCTGCGGAGCCGTTCCCGGCCTGCGCCGTGCCGTGTGTGTACGTGTGCGTCATAGGCACCCCCGTCGATTCACAACGCGTGTCATCAGCTGTTCCGTTCCGGGCGGCCCCGTCCTGCGGGGGTGGGGGTCCGCCGCCGTGCGGGGGCCTCGCCCTCACCCGGCCCCCAGCGGGGGCGCGGGCTTGCCGGGGTAGGCGGCGGGCGGGTTGAGCCGCTGGCCCGGATAGCCGCCCATCTCGTACTTCAACAGCTTCCGGGCCTTCTCCGGATCGGTCTCGCCCTCCCCGTACGAAGGGCAGAGCGGGGCGATGGGGCAGGCCCCGCAGGCGGGCTTGCGAGCGTGGCAGACCCGGCGGCCGTGGAAGATGACGCGGTGCGAGAGCATCGTCCACTCGCTCTTCGGGAAAATGCCGGCGACCACCGCCTCGACCTTCACCGGGTCCTCCTCGTCCGTCCACCTCCAGCGCCGCACCAGACGGCCGAAGTGCGTGTCGACGGTGATGCCGGGAACGCCGAAGGCGTTGCCGAGGACGACGTTGGCGGTCTTGCGGCCGACGCCGGGCAGCTTGACGAGGTCTTCGAGGCGTCCCGGCACCTCGCCGCCGAACTCGTCCCTCAGCGCGGCCGAGAGGCCCAGCAGCGACTTGGTCTTGGCCCGGAAGAACCCGGTGGGCCGGATGAGCTCCTCCATCTCCTCCGGCACGGCCGCCGCCATGTCCTCGGGCGTCGGGTAGGCGGCGAAGAGGGCGGGGGTGGTCTGGTTGACCCGCAGGTCGGTGGTCTGGGCGGAGAGGACCGTGGCCACGAGGAGCTCGAAGGGGTTGCGGAAGTCCAGCTCGGGGTGGGCGTACGGGTAGACCTCGGCGAGTTCGCGGTTGATCCGGCGCGCCCGGCGGACCATCGCGAGACGGGACTCGGCCTTCGGGGCCTTGGCGGAGGCCGACCTGGAACCGGAGGGAGCCTTCACCCCGGCGGCGGCTGTCCTGGCGGGAGCCTCGGCGTCGGCGGCGACGGCCGGGACGGGTTCGGCGGACTTGCCGGTCTTGCCGGTCTTGCCGGTCTTGCCGGTCTTGCCGGTCTTGCCGGTCTTCGGCGATGGCACTGCGGACCTCCTGGCCGGTTTCCGGAGCGGCTTCCCCGGCTCTCCGGAAGAACCGGTCACCCTTCCCGGGGAGCCATTCGCGGCATACTTCGGGCGTGGCCGGGTCTGTTCGCCCACAGCGGAACCGGTGCCCTTCACCACCCGGTCGGCCCCCTCGGCACGCGTACTCCCCGGCTTTCTGGACACCCGGCCAGCCTAGAGCCAGCCACCGACAACCACGGCTGTCCTGGGATTTCCACCCCCGATCGGACCCCTGCCTTAGGTTCCAGGACGCCCGTGCGTCAAACTGGTTTGTGATTGATCGCACTGTTTTACCGTCCGGCATGATGGGGACCACGGTTTCCGGAACAGGCCGACAAGGAGAGAACTCGTGGACGACGTTCTGCGGCGCGCCCCGCTTTTCGCGGCGCTCGATGACGAGCAGGCCGCGGAGCTCCGCGCCTCGATGAGTGAGGTGACCCTCGCCCGCGGAGACGCGCTGTTCCACGAGGGCGACCAGGGCGACCGCCTGTACGTGGTCACCGAGGGCAAGGTGAAGCTCCACCGCACCTCGCCCGACGGGCGCGAGAACATGCTGGCCGTGCTCGGCCCCGGCGAGCTGATCGGGGAGCTGTCCCTCTTCGACCCGGGCCCCCGTACGGCGACCGCCTCCGCGCTGACCGAGGTCAAGCTCCTCGGACTCGGCCACGGCGACCTGCAGCCCTGGCTGAACGCCCGGCCCGAGGTGGCCACCGCGCTGCTGCGCGCGGTCGCCCGGCGGCTGCGCAAGACCAACGACCAGATGTCCGACCTGGTCTTCTCCGACGTGCCGGGCCGTGTCGCCCGCGCCCTCCTGGACCTGTCGCGCCGCTTCGGCGTCCAGTCCGAGGAAGGCATCCACGTCGTGCACGACCTCACCCAGGAGGAGCTGGCCCAGCTGGTCGGCGCCTCCCGCGAGACGGTCAACAAGGCGCTGGCCGACTTCGCGGGCCGCGGCTGGCTGCGCCTGGAGGCCCGCGCGGTCATCCTGCTGGACGTGGAGCGGCTGGCGAAGCGTTCCCGCTGAGGCCCGCCTCCGTACGGGGCCGACGCCCCGTGGACGTGACGCGAAGGGCCCCGCCCACCGGTACGCGCTCCGGTCGGCGGGGCCCTTCGCGTCGGCGCCCTGGGGCGTGTTTCGAAATACCGGACGCATGCGGGATGCGTGCGGGCGTTCCGGCAACGCGGCGATTGCCGTAGCCCTCGTCGTGCGCCCGCCGGGGACGGCGGGGCAGCCCTCAGATGAGCCCGTGCTCGGCGAGGTACTCCAGCTGCGCCCGTACCGACAGCTCGGCGGCGGGCCACAGGGAGCGGTCCACGTCCGCGTAGACCGCGGCCACCACCTCGGACGGCGTACGGTGCCCCGCCTCCACCGCCGTCTCCACCTGGGCGAGCCGGTGCGCGCGGTGGGCCAGGTAGAACTCCACCGCCCCCTGCGCGTCCTCCAGCACCGGCCCGTGGCCCGGCAGCACCGTGTGGACGCCGTCGTCGACGGTCAGGGACCGCAGCCGCCTGAGCGAGTCCAGGTAGTCGCCGAGCCGCCCGTCCGGGTGCGCGACCACCGTCGTGCCGCGGCCGAGGATCGTGTCGCCCGTCAGCACCGCCCGGTCGGCGGGCAGATGGAACGAGAGCGAGTCCGCGGTGTGCCCGGGCGTCGGCACCACCCGCAGCTCCAGGCCGCCCGTGGTGATCACGTCGCCCGCCCCCAGGCCCTCGTCGCCCAGCCGCAGCGCCGCGTCCAGGGCCCGCACCCTCGTGCCCGTCAGCTCGGCGAACCGGCCCGCGCCCTCCGCGTGGTCGGGATGCCCGTGGGTGAGCAGCGTGAGGCCCACGCGCCGCCCGCCCCGCTCCACCGCGTCGATCACGGCCCGCAGGTGTGCGTCGTCGAGCGGCCCGGGGTCGATGACGACCGCGAGAGCGGAGTCGGGCTCGGCCACGATCCAGGTGTTCGTCCCGTCGAGGGTCATCGCGGACGGGTTGGGCGCGAGGACGTTGACGGCGCGGGCGGTCGCGGGGCCGGAGGCCACCGCTCCGCGCGGCTGGCCGGGCAGGGCGGTCGCGTCGGTCACGCCCCACCACCGCCCGGCCCCGCCGCGGGCACGTGCCGGGTGAACTCCTCGTACCCCGGCCAGCTCAGCACCAGCTCACCGCCCTCCAGACGGGCCTGCGCGAGGACCGGGGCCAGGTCCTGCCCCTCCGCCGCCCCGAGCGCCTCGGCGGCCGTCCGGTACGGCGTGAGAGCCCGCAGCGTGGTCACGGTGGGCGGCATCATCAGCAGTTCGCCCGCGTCGTAGCGGCGAGCGGCTTCGCCGGGGGCGATCCACTCCGTGCGGTCGGCCTCGGTGGACACGTCGCGGGTGCGCTGGCCCTCGGGGAGCGCGGCCACGAAGAACCAGGTGTCGTAGCGGCGCGGTTCGAACTCGGGGGTGATCCAGCGCGCCCAGGCGCCCAGCAGGTCCGAGCGCAGCACCAGACCGCGCCGCTCCAGGAAATCAGCGAAGGACAGGTCCCGGGCGACCAGTGCCTTCCGGTCGGCCTCCCAGTCGTCCCCGGTCGTGTCGCCGACCACGGCCCCGGGGGCCGGCCCGGCGAGCAGGACGCCCGCCTCCTCGAACGTCTCGCGCACCGCCGCGCAGACCACGGCCTGCGCCTCGGCGGCCGTCGCCACGCCGAGCCGTGCGGCCCACTGCTCCAACGGGGGCCCGGCCCACCCGATCAGCCGGTCGTCGTCGCGCGGATCGACGCCGCCGCCCGGATAGGCGTACATGCCCCCGGCGAACGCCATGGAGGTCCGCCGGCGCAGCATGTGCACGAGGGGGCCCGTCGTGCCGCCGTCCGCACCGCCCCCCGTACCCGCGTCGCGCAGCAGCATCACGGTGGCGGCCCGCCGAGGGGCGACGGCCGTCAGCTCACCGGCGGCGAGGGCCCTGATCCGGTCGGGCCATTCCGGGGGGTACCACTGACCTTGGGACATGGCCGGAGGCTATCCGGATCCGCGCCGATGTTCGAGAGGCCCCCGGAAGGCGGCGGCGCCCCGGCGCGCCCCCTGCCCCCGCGCCCCCTCCCGTACGCCCGTGCCGGGCCCCGCACCGCCCCCGTACACGCACGATCCCGCCCGGTCGTGGGACCGGGCGGGATCGGCAGGACGTACGAGCGGGGACTCAGGCTTCGACGAGCTCCACCTGGACCTCGACCTCGACCGGGGCGTCCAGCGGCAGCACGGCGACGCCCACGGCGCTGCGGGCGTGCACGCCCTTGTCGCCCAGGACCTCGCCCAGCAGCTCGCTGGCGCCGTTGATCACCGCGGGGTGGCCGGTGAAGTCGGTGGCCGAGGCGACGAAGCCCACGACCTTCACCACGCGCTTGATCCGGTCCAGGTCGCCGGCGACCGACTTCACGGCCGCCAGGGCGTTGAGCGCGCAGGTCTTCGCGAGCTCCTTCGCCTCGTCCGGCGTGACTTCGGCGCCGACCTTGCCGGTGACGGCGAGCTTGCCGTCCACCATCGGCAGCTGGCCGGAGGTGTACACGTACACCCCGCTCTGCACGGCCGGCTGGTACGAGGCCAGCGGCGGCACGACGGCGGGCAGGGTCAGGCCGAGTTCGGCGAGGCGCGCTTCGACGGCGCCCGCCACTACGCCTTCTCCCGCTTCAGGTAGGCCACGAGCTGCTCGGGGTTGTTCGGGCCGGGAACGACCTGGACCAGCTCCCAGCCGTCCTCGCCCCAGGTGTCCAGAATCTGCTTGGTCGCGTGCACGAGAAGGGGCACGGTCGCGTATTCCCACTTGGTCATGGGCCCGACTGTAACGCCTGGCACGTACGGTCCCGTGCGTAGGCCGGGGCCCGACTGGTTAGGCTCGAATACGTGAGCAGGTTCCAGGTCGTCAGTGGCAAGGGCGGCACCGGTAAGACCACGGTCGCCGCCGCCCTCGCGCTCGCCCTCGCGACCGAGGGCAGGCGCACCCTCCTCGTCGAGGTCGAGGGCAGGCAGGGCATCGCCCAGCTCTTCGGTTCCGGCGCGCTCCCCTACGAGGAGCGCAAGATCGCCGTCGCGCCGGGCGGCGGGGAGGTGTACGCGCTGGCGATCGACGCCGAGCTCGCGCTCCTCGACTACCTCCAGATGTTCTACAAGCTCGGCGGCGCGGGCCGGGCCCTGAAGAAGCTCGGCGCGATCGACTTCGCCACCACCATCGCGCCCGGCGTCCGGGACGTGCTGCTGACCGGCAAGGCGTGCGAAGCCGTACGCCGCAAGGACAAACAGGGCCGCTTCGTCTACGACCACGTGATCATGGACGCCCCGCCGACCGGCCGGATCACCCGTTTCCTGAACGTCAACGACGAGGTCGCCGGACTGGCGAAGATCGGCCCGATACACAACCAGGCGCAGGCGGTGATGCGGGTCCTGAAGTCCCCGCAGACCGCGGTGCACCTGGTCACGCTCCTGGAGGAGATGCCGGTCCAGGAGACCGCGGACGGCATCGCCGAGCTGCGCGCCGCCGAACTGCCCGTGGGCCGGGTCTTCGTGAACATGGTCCGCCCGCACCTGTTGGACGAGGACGCCCTGCGCACCGCCGCGGGCGGTCGGCGCGGGGAGATCGCCAAGGCGCTGACCCGGGCCGGAGTGACCCGTTCCGCCGCCCTCGTGCGCCCCCTGGTCGAGCAGGCGGCCGAGCACGCCGAGCGGGTCGGCCTGGAGCGGGAGCAGCGCGCGGTGCTGGCCGGACTCGGCCTGCCGACGGCCGAACTGCCCCTGATCGGCGACGGGGTGGACCTCGGCGCGCTGCACGACCTGGCCACGGAGCTCCGCAAGCAGGGCGCGGGGGAAGAGGGGGACGCATGAGGTCGGACACCACCGGTACGGAGACGGCAGGCGCGGGACCGGCCGGCCCGGCCCCGGACACCGGCGTCGGCACGCCCCTCGACGTCGACGCGCTGCTGGACGACCCGGGCATCCGGATCGTCGTGTGCTGCGGTTCCGGCGGGGTCGGCAAGACCACGACGGCCGCCGCCCTCGGCGTGCGGGCCGCCGAACGCGGCCGGAAGGCCGTCGTCCTCACCATCGACCCGGCCCGCCGGCTCGCCCAGTCCATGGGCATCGACCAGCTGGACAACGTCCCCCGGCGGGTCGACGGCATCGCGGGCGACGGCGAACTGCACGCCATGATGCTCGACATGAAGCGGACCTTCGACGAGACCGTCGAGGCGCACGCGGACGCCGAGCGGGCCAGGGCCATCCTGGAGAACCCCTTCTACCAGTCCCTGTCGGCCGGGTTCGCCGGTACGCAGGAGTACATGGCGATGGAGAAGCTCGGGCAGCTGCGGGCGCGCGACGCGTGGGACCTGATCATCGTCGACACCCCGCCCTCGCGCTCCGCGCTGGACTTCCTGGACGCGCCGAAGCGGCTGGGGTCCTTCCTGGACGGAAAGTTCATCCGGCTGCTGATGGCGCCCGCGAAGGTGGGCGGCCGGGCCGGGATGAAGTTCCTCAACGTCGGCATGTCGATGATGAGCGGCACGCTGGGCAAGCTGCTCGGCGGTCAGTTCCTGCGGGACGTCCAGACGTTCGTCGCCGCGATGGACACCATGTTCGGCGGCTTCCGCAGCCGCGCGGACGCCACGTACAAGCTGCTCCAGGCCCCCGGCACGGCCTTCCTGGTGGTGGCGACGCCGGAGCGGGACGCGCTGCGCGAGGCCGCCTACTTCGTGGAGCGGCTGGCCGCCGAGGACATGCCGCTGGCCGGTCTGGTCCTCAACCGCGTGCACGGCAGCGAGGCCGCGCGGCTCTCGGCCGAGCAGGCGCTGGCCGCCGCGGAAAATCTTGACGACGCCCGCATTGTGGATCAGGAGGCCGGGAAAGCTGGCCTTGGCGACCGGGACGCCCCCGACCCGGCCCTCGCCGCCTCCGGACCGACCGAGCCGCCCCTCTCCCCCGAGGCCGAGCAGGCGTCCGGCCCCGAGCCCGCACCCGAGCACCAGGACACGACGGACACCACCACGGACGCACCCGACGAGATCGACACCGCCGATGAGACCGACGCCGCCGACGAGGCCGAAGGCACCGGCACCGGCATCGAGGAACTGACGGCGGGGCTGCTGCGCCTGCACGCCGAGCGCATGCAGGTCGTCGCCCGCGAGAGCCGCACCCGCGACCGCTTCACCGCGCTCCATCCCGAGGTGGCGGTGACGGCCGTGGCGGCGCTGCCCGGCGACGTACACGACCTCGACGGCCTGCGGGCCATCGGCGACCGCCTCGCGGACGGTTCGGACCCGGTTCCGGCCGGAGCGGCGTAGCGGCGCCCGGTGCATCCGGGCACGGCGGGGCTCCGGCGCGCCGTCGGCGCACGGCCCGCCCGCGGACCGTACTCAGCGGCTGCGCCCGCGTCCACCTGCGCGCGGCGTCGGCGGACCGCGCCTACCCCACGGCGGCGTACGTCTCGTGCAGCTCCTCGTCCTCCAGCCCGATGACTCCGGGCAGGATGCCGGTGGACCGCTCGTACTCGCTGCGCGCGGTCTCCAGCAGTCGACGCCAGGACGTGACGGTCGGCCGGCGGCGCAGCAGCGCGCGGCGCTCCCGCTCCGTCATGCCGCCCCACACGCCGAACTCGACGCGATTGTCCAGCGCATCGGCCAGGCACTCGGTCCGCACCGGGCATCCGGTGCACACCGCCTTCGCTCTGTTCTGCGCTGCCCCTTGTACGAACAGTTCATCCGGATCGGTAGTGCGGCAGGCTGCCTGCGCACTCCAGTCGGTTACCCAGCCCATCCCGGCGCCGTCCTCTCCCGAATCGAGGCTCCCCCACGGCGGTAACGGCATATTCACCGCTGCCAGTTGTGGACGTTACGGAAGGTGGGGACAGCACAACACCCCCTTCGGGCCCAATCTTGAATGGTCCGAACGGACTATGCGTATGCGGCAGATCACCCAGGGGAGTGAGCGAAGGACATGCGGGACCAACCCTGCGAAAAACGGACAGTGCACTCAAGTCGCAAGGGACTTCTTCTGGCATACGGGGCGTTTCGGGAGCGCCTCGGTGCCACGACGAAGGGCGATGAAGGCAATGCGCTTGCTCACCGGTCAGGAGAAGAATGACCAGAAGATGTGCATGGGGCGGCAGGGGACTTGATACGTAACCGGTCTGCTGTGACAGTTGAGAGCAGCTTAGGCCAACGCCTGCCCGCCTGTCCGGCGAATGCGAACGTAGCCGCCGCACGCCCGCGCCCGCGCCACACGCAGGTGCCGCGAGGCGAGGCGACGGGAACGCTCCCCCGGACGCCGAGGAGCCGCAGGCTCGGACGGACTGTCCGGACACCCCCGGGCGCCACCCCGCGAGGAGCCGCGGAGAGCCGGTCGGCAATCGGGGGACGGCCGTCCGGCCCACCCGGATGTCACGGTCTGGTGCGCGAACGCTCCGAGAGGCCCCTGCTCCTACGAAACGTTCATCACAACTGGTTAGGCTGCCCCCATGCCAAAAAAGCGCTCGGGCGGGGGTCTCACCACGACCCAGCAGGCCGCCAAGTTCCTCGGTGTCGCCGCGCTCTCCGGAGCTGTCCTGGCAGGCATCGCGCTGCCCGCAGCCGGAGCGCTGGGGCTCGCCGCGAAGGGGACGGTCGAAGGCTTCGACGAGATCCCCTCCAACCTCAAGACGCCGCCGCTCAGCCAGCGGACCACGATCCAGGACCGCGACGGCGGCACCATCGCCACGGTCTACTCCCGTGACCGCACGGTCGTCCCGCTCAAGGACATCTCGCCGTACATGCAGGACGCGATCATCGCGATCGAGGACTCCCGCTTCTACGAGCACGGCGCGGTCGACCTCAAGGGCATCCTGCGGGCGATGAACCGCAACGTACAGGCGGGCGGAACCGCGCAGGGCGCCTCGACCCTCACCCAGCAGTACGTGAAGAACGTCTTCGTCGAGGAGGCGGGCGACGACCCGGAGAAGGTCGCGCAGGCCACCCAGCAGACGCTCGGCCGCAAGGTCCGCGAACTGAAGTACGCGATCCAGGTCGAGGAGGAGCTCGGCAAGAAGAAGATCCTGGAGAACTACCTCAACATCACGTTCTTCGGACAGCAGGCGTACGGAGTCGAAGCCGCGTCCCAGCGCTACTTCTCCAAGCACGCCAAGGACCTCAAGCTGGAGGAGGCCGCGCTGCTCGCCGGCCTCGTCCAGTCGCCGAGCCGCTACGACCCGGTCAACGACACGGAGGAGGCGACCAAGCGCCGCAACACCGTGCTGGCACGGATGGCCGCGGTCGACAGCATTTCGCGGGCCCAGGCCGACAAGGCCATGGAGACGCCCATCCAGCTGAAGGTCTCCCGGCCGAAGAACGGCTGCATCACCGCCGTCAGCGGCTCCGGCTTCTTCTGCGACTACGTCCGCAAGACGATCCTCACCGACCCCGCCTTCGGCAAGACCGAGGAGGACCGGGCCAAGCTCTGGAACCTCGGCGGTCTGACCATCCGGACCACGCTGGACCCGCGCGCGCAGAAGGCCGCCAACGAGGCCGCCACCGCGAAGGTCAACAAGGCCGACAAGTTCGCGGCGTCCGTGGTACAGGTCCAGCCGGGCAGCGGCAAGATCCTCTCGATGGGCCAGTCCCGCCCGTACGGCCTGGACCAGAAGCAGAACGAGACCGTGCTGAACCTCGCCGTCAGCAACAAGATGGGCGGCAGCACCTACGGCTTCCAGGTCGGCTCGACGTTCAAGCCGTTCACCGCGGCGGCGGCACTGGAGAAGGGCATCAGCCCGGCGACGTCGTTCTCGACGGACTGGAAGATGACGCTCAAGGAGCGGGACTTCCGGAACTGCTCCGGCTCCCCGGCCGGCTACGCGGACTGGCCCCTGCAGAACGAGCTGGAGTCCGAGAAGGGCACCTGGGACATGACCAGCGCGCTCGGCAAGTCCATCAACACCTACTTCGCGCTGCTGGAGCAGAAGGCCGGCCTCTGCGAGACCGTCGAGATGGCCAAGAAGCTCGGGTACGAGCGCGGGGACGGCAAGAAGGTCGGGGAGTACCCGTCGATCACCCTCGGCGGTGAGGTGAGCACGCCGCTCTCCATGGCCGGCGCGTACGCCGCGTTCGCCAACCGCGGCACGTACTGCACGCCGATCGCCATCGAGTCCATCAAGGACCCGCAGGGCAAGCAGGTCCCCGTGCCGAAGACCTCCTGCTCGCGCGCGATGAGCGAGAGGACCGCGGACACCATCAACCAGATGCTCAAGGGCGTCGTGGAGGACGGCACCGGTACGCAGGCCGGACTCAGCGACCGGGACAACGCTGGCAAGACCGGTACGACGAACGACCGCAAGGACGCCTGGTTCGTCGGGTACACCCCGAACCTCTCCACCGCGGTGTGGGTCGGCGACGACATCGGCGAGAAGAGCTCGATGTTCGGCGTCACCATCGGCGGCCAGTACTACGACAAGGTCTGCGGCGGCTGCCTGCCCGGCCCGATCTGGCGCATCGCGATGACCGGTGCGCTGGACGCCTCCCAGACCCCGGGCTTCAACCCGGTCTCCGTGCCCCGCGGCAAGGAGAAGGAGGACGGAGACAAGGAGGAGGGCGACCGGAACCCCGGCCGCGGCGGGGACGGGGAGGACCGCGAGGACCGCAAGCCCGGTGACGACGGCAACCGGTTCCCCGGCATCGAGCTCCCGGACGGCGTGATCGGCGGACCGGGCAACGGGCCGGGCGGCGGCCGGGGCGGCGGCCACGAGGGCCCCTGACCCGTAAGGGCGGCGAAGCGGAGAAAGGGCGGGCGCCCCGGTGGTGACCGGGGCGCCCGCCCTTATCTCCGTGCCCGGCGGCGGTTCAGCCGGCGAGGCGCTGCTTCACCGCGGCGGCGACCCGGCCGCCCTCGGCGAGCCCGGCCACCTTCGGGTTGACGATCTTCATGACGGCGCCCATCGCGCGCGGCCCCTCGGCCCCGGCGGCCTTCGCCTCCTCGACGGCGGAGGCCACAATCGCGTTCAGCTCGTCGTCGGTGAGCTGCTGGGGCAGATAACCGTCCAGGATCCGGCCCTCCGCCTTCTCCCGCTCGGCCTGCTCGGTCCGGCCGCCCTGGGCGAACGCCTCGGCCGCCTCACGGCGCTTCTTCGCCTCCTTGGCGATCACCTTCTGCACCTCGTCGTCGGAGAGCTCGCGCGCCGACGTGCCGCTGACCTCTTCCTTGGTGATCGCGGTGAGGGTGAGCCGAAGGGTGGACGAGGTCAGCTCGTCGCGTGCCTTCATGGCGGCGTGGAGGTCTTCCTTGAGCTTGGACTTGAGCGTGGTCATGCCGTGATTGTGACAGGTGCGGGCCCCGGGCCGCCCACCGGTTTTCCCGGCCGTGCGGCCCCGTCTGCGACGATGGGCACATGCGCGCACGCTACGGAGTCCCCCTGAGAATCACAGCGGTCGGCGCGGCGGTCGGCGCCGCCGGGCTGGCCTACGCCGCCGGGTTCGAGGCCCGCTCGTTCCGCCTGCGGCGGGTCACCATTCCGGTGCTCCCGCACGGGGCACGCCCGCTGCGCGTGCTCCAGGTCTCCGACATCCACATGGTGAGCGGTCAGCGCAAGAAGCGCGCCTGGTTGCAGTCGCTCGCCGGACTGCGCCCCGACTTCGTGGTGAACACCGGCGACAACCTCTCGGACCCGGACGCCGTACCGGAGCTGCTCGACGCGCTGGGCCCGCTGATGGAGTTCCCGGGGGTGTACGTCTTCGGCTCCAACGACTACTACGGCCCGAAGCTGCGCAACCCGGCCCGCTACCTCCTGGAGAAGGTCCAGGGCAAGCACGGTCTGAACGGCAACGCCCCCGCGGTCGGCGTCGTCCACAACCCCTGGGAGCCGATGCGCGACGCCTTCGACGAGGCGGGCTGGCTGAACCTGTCGAACACCCGGGGCCGGCTCAAGCTCGACGGCATGGAGCTGGCGTTCACCGGCCTGGACGACCCGCACATCAAGCGGGACCGGTACGCCGAGGTCCAGGGCGGCCCCACGAGCGGCGCCGACCTCTCCATCGGCGTGGTCCACGCCCCGTACCTGCGCTCCCTGGACGCCTTCACCGCCGACGGCTACCCCCTGATCCTGGCGGGCCACACCCACGGCGGCCAGCTGTGCATCCCGTTCTACGGAGCACTGGTCACCAACTGCGACCTGGACACGGACCGGGTGAAGGGCCTGTCGACCCACACGGTCGGCGACCGCCGCGCCTACCTCCACGTCTCCGCCGGCTGCGGCACCAACCGCTACACCCCGGTCCGCTTCGCCTGCCCCCCGGAAGCCACCCTGCTGACGCTCACGCCGAGGGCCTGAGCCCGGGGAACGGACCGGTGCGCGGGGCGTACGGGGACCCCGGGCACCGGACCTCCGCGAGGCCGGGCAAAACCGGATTTCGCCTCCGGCCGCAGGTGGGCTAAAGTAATCGATGTCGCCGGGAGTCCGGTGGACATCGGGGTGTAGCGCAGCTTGGCAGCGCGCTTCGTTCGGGACGAAGAGGTCGTGGGTTCAAATCCCGCCACCCCGACAGTGAAATGCCAGGTCAGGGGCCTGATTCGAGAGATCGAATCAGGCCCCTGACTGGTTTTGTAGATCGTTTGGGAGAAATCTGGGAGACGATCTTGGTCGGGGTCTCCCAGCGGGGAGCGGACGGCGCTGCACGAAGCGGGTCGTGACCAGCCTGGGGACGTGCGCGTTCACGAAGCCCACTCTGTCAGTGGTGCGGTCTAGCCTTGAGGGATCAGTGTCCTCAGGAGGCCCGGGTTGGCTGGATTCAAGATCAACAGGCGTGCCATCGAGAAGATGCAGAAAGAGATCGCCAAGGAGTTCGAGCGGGCGAACCGCAAGCATCCCGTGCGCGTTCCTGTCGAGGTGGACGCCCCGCGCCTGGGGACGCTGGCGCTGTCCAGCGCGAGCGGGATCGAGAGCGACCCGTACCTGTCCCGGCTCCTGATCTGGCTGTACGACGCCTCGCGTCAGAATCCGGGTCGTTTCGTCGACGTAGCCGTCTTTCTCGAATCCGAGGGCCTGCCGGCTGAAGAGGCGACCGAGATGGCGCTGCGACTGAAGCGGCTCGGGCTCGTCCGTGTCGTGGAGGGTATGGGCGGTGACGACTCGGAGGTGTACCCCACGGACGACGGAATCCTAGAGGCCAGGCGTCTTCTCGACCTTCGCACCGACGCGGTCGCCCGCTTCCGGCACGCCTGCGACGTGCTGTTGCAGTGGGTGCTGCGTACCGGTGGACGGGACTCCGCCATCGAGGTCCTGTCCTACACCGACGATCCGCAGTGCAGCTTCGCCGGAGACCTCCTGGCCGAGGCCGAGGCCCTCGGCGCACTTGACTACCTAGCCGATCACAGCCTCGTGCAGATCCACTCCACCAACGACGGTGCCACGGTCCGGATCACCGCGGCCGGCACACGTTGCGTACTTGCCGGAGGAAGCGTGAACGACTACCTGAGCCGTCAGCCGAATGGCGGCGATACCTACAACATCAACAACTCCCAGGGCTTCGTCGTCGGCTCTCAACAGCACGTCGTCCAGAACAACCACGTCGGTCTGGACGCGTCCAAGTTGGCGGAGTTCGCCCAGATGGTCAGGCAGTTCGCGCCGACCCTGGGCTCGGCCGACGACCAGCAGAGCCAGATCCTCACGGACGCCGAAGTGCTGGAGGAGGCCGCCACCGCCGACCAGCCCGAGCCTGGCCGAATCCGCGCCGCATACGAGCAGCTGCAGACGACGCTCACTGCCATCGGCACGGCGACTCCCGGCCTGGCCATGCTCGTGCAGGCGGGCCAGGGTGCGTTCCAGGCGACCTTCGGCGGCTGATTCCGCGACCCGCGCCTGATGCCCGGTGCGTCGACGGCACTGGGCCGTACATGCGTGAGCGGCAGGCGGACTCGGTACTGCAGAGCCGAGCCTGCCGCACCGCTCTATCGCCGCGACAACGGCGCACCCAACCCCCGGCTCCTCACGCCGCGAGCGCGAGGAGGCGGTCCAGCACCTGCACCGGGGACTGCGGGCACATCGCGCGGCGGGCGTCGAGGGCCGCCTCCCACTGGTTGGTCAGGCCGGCGAGGAGACGGCGGCGCATGCCCGGAGTCACATGTGCGTAGCGAGCCGAGACGGAGCCGTCGAGGTGGCCCATGCGCTCGTCCATGAGGACCTTCTCCGTGCCGAGGTCCTCCATGACGGTGCGGTGGGAATGACGCAGGCCGTGCGGGGTGAGGCCCTTGGCAACGGGTAGCCAGCAGGCATCGGCCCGCTGGCTCGCGCTCCGGCCGCGGACCGGGACGCCTGGCCACGGCTCGCCAAGCAGCGGCACGGGGCGCGGCTCCTGGGGTGCCTTCTTCGGATACCAGCCGGTGGCGGCCGGCTGGAAGAGCCAGGTGGCGAAGCCGTTGCGCCTCCAGTGGGCCGCCTCCTGGGAGGGGACAGCGTTGCGTACGAAGCCGAGCTCGGCGACGGCGAGTTCGACGCGGACGCGCGTCTCCTCCCGTACGCGCTCGGGGTGGTTGAGCACGTTGGAGACGGTGCCGGTGGAGACTCCGGCGCGGCGGGCGACATCGACGAGCTTCGCGCCGCCGTGTCCAGCGGTACGGGCGGCGCCCTGGCCTCGGAAGACGTAGATCTTGCCGTGGCAGGGGCACGGGGTCGGCTTCGTACGGGCGATGTGGTCGGCGACGAGGGCGGACAGCCAGTCCGTGGCGTCGATGGTGCGGTAGCTGTCGTCCTTCGGCGGCACGCGCACCAGCTCGCCGGAGTCGAGCTCGTACAGCTGCCACTCGACGCGGACGACTCCGGGACGGGCGAACTCCGTCTCCAAGCCGACGATTTCGCCCCACCGCATGCCGGTGTACGTCTTGAGGATCACCGCCACGAACTCGTCGTCCCGGCCGGAGAGCAAGGCCGCCCGCTCGGCGAGCAGCAGAGCACCGAGCGGGTCGGTGATGACCTTCTCGGGGCCGCGGTCGCGGGAGCGACCGGCGCGCTTGCCACGCCCGCGCCGCCGGGCGGCTGGGTTGGACGTGATCAGGCCCTCGTCGATCGCGTCCTCGAGGATGAGGTGCAGGGTGGAGCGCCAGGTCTTCACGCTGGAGGCCGCGTAGACAGCCTTCTCCGCCTTCTCCCAGCGCTCCACGTCGGAGCGGAGGATGCCAGAGAGGGACTTGCCCGCGAAGGTGGAGAGGAGGTGCTCCTCGATGTGACGCCGGTAGTTCTGCATGGTGGACGCGGCGAGGTCCTGGTCGGCGTACCAGCGGCTGGCGTACTCGCCAAAGGTCTCCTGGCCGGCTGCGGGATCCCGCCACTCTCCGCGGCGGACGGCGACCTCCTCGGCGTCGGCCGCCTGCTTGGCCTCCCGCTTGGTGGAGAACTTGACCACGGCGCCCGTCGGGTCGGAGACGGTGCCGTACTTTCCGTCGGCGAGCTTGTACCGGCCCCGCCAGTAGGTGGCGCGCTTCTCCGCGTACCCCAACTGTTCCCTCCCTTCTCTCGCTGGGGCTGTCTAGACGGTGATGTTGTACTGGGACTGGGTCTTGAGCAGCCGACGCGGTGGCCGTGCGGTGAGCGCGGGTCCGGACGAGGCGACGCCGGGCTCGCGGGCAGCGGACACCGGGACGGATACGGAGACGGGCAGCACAGGGCGCTGCCGGGGACGTGAAGGAATTTCCTCGTGCACCCGCACGATTTCCCCGACGTGTTCCGCAGTGAAGCGATAGGCGCCGCCCACGTACGTGAAGGGAATGAGTCGGCGCCGGGCGCGTTCTTTTACCCACCAGACGGAACAGCCCAGGGCTTCGGCGACTTCCCGGGCCGTATACAGGCGGGGAAGAGCCGGAGATATCACGGAATCGGACAACAGAGGGATTTTCCTTTCCGGGGACTCGCAAGGGAGACCCCACAACAGGCAGCCGGGTTCGGCGTCAGGACAATGATGCGGAGAATCCCCGGTTTGGCTAACCGGCGATCGTCGGCTATGTTTCGCCCGCTCCGACCGGCCCAGGGTGTGCGAGCGGGTCGGCGAGGAGGGTGTGCGGTGGGGTACCGAGGGCGGCGGCGATGGCGACGAGATCGTCGATGTCGCAGCGCCGCACTGTGCGTTCGATGCGGGACAGCGCCGTGAAGGTCAGGGGCCGACCCAGCGCGGTGACGCGTGCCGCGAGTCGGCGCTGGGAGTAACCGCGGGCGGTGCGGGTGTGCTCGATGGCGCGCGCTGCGGCTTGTCCGGCGGGTCCGATTTCGAGAGGGCGTGGCGGCATTGGTGTGTTGTAGCTTGCGTCCGGGCCACTTGGGAACGCTTTTCCTGTCTGCTGTGAGCGATGCGCCGACCACCGGTGAAATTGCCGGTTGATTTGGCCAACCGCGATTTCGGGTCTACCGTCATGCGGCCGGAAGAAGTTGTGTCGGGGATTAGAACCAACACTGGACTTCTAGACCCTGGGTGTGGCTGTGTTGTCCACGCATCCCGGCCTCGCCGGTTTCCCTGCCCCCGCTTTCGAAAGGTGGTCGATCGGCATCGCCCGTATCCGCACGATCAAGCCCGAGGCGTTCGCGTCCGAGTCCCTCGCGGCCGTGTCCCTGTCCGCCGAGCGGACCTTCTTCGGGCTGCTCACCCTCGCCGACGACCAGGGCCGGTTCCGAGACCAGGCGGCCGTCATCGCCGGCCAGCTGTGGTCACTGCGCCGCGAGCACGGCCCGGTGGAGGTCGAGGACGATCTCACCCAGCTCGACGCCACCGGGTTGATCTGCCGTTACGAGGGCGACGACGGCAAGCGGTACCTGCACATCGTCTCCTTCGCCAAGCACCAGAAGATCAACCGCCCCAGCGGCGTCCGGAACCCCGCCTGCCCCCACCACGACCTCGGCGTCACGCGTGAGCCCTCACCGCTGGTGCACGGAGCAGTCACGGAGCCCTCCGTGAGGGAGCAAGGAGGAAGCACGGAGGCTGCCGTGAATGGCGAATCCGCAGGTCAGGAGCGATCCAGTGAGCCGTCACCGCAGGTGCGGGGAGGACTCACTGAGCCTGCGGTGAGCCCTCACGGTCCGGATCTAGGACCTAGGATCAGGGATCTAGGAACTACCCCGTTGGGGGGCGCGAGCGCCCCCGCGCCGCAGACCGTCTCGGCGAAGGACCTCATCGGCGAGTACGCCGCCGCGTGCACGCACCGACCGCCCCGAGACGTCCTCAGCCATCTCGGCGGGCAGGTGCGCAGGCTCCTCGACGAAGGCATCGACCCGGTCCACGTACGGGTGGGCCTCGCACGGCACCGGGCCAAGGGCCTGCACCCGAGCACCCTGCCCAGCCTCGTCCACGAGGCCATGAACGCCTCCACGCCCGCCGCCACCCACCAACCGTGGACCAACCCAGCCGATGTCGCCGCCGCCTACGGAGGTGACCTGTGACCGCCACCCTCACCCAAGCCCCGCACCAGGTCGGCCGGATAGCCGACCGCCTCGGTGCCATCCTGACCCAGCGGGGCATCGGCCCCGACGCCGCCGCGCATGAGCCGCCGTCAGAGCCCGTCACCGCGCTGGAGCTGGCCGACGCCCGCATCCCCGCCCGCTACCGGCGCGCGCTGACCGACCACCCCCAAGTCACGGCCTGGGTGGACGAGATCGCCCGCGCCGGCCGCCCCGGACCTGCAGGCGCACCGGGAATCTCGGAGGGTTCGTCCCTGCTGATCGCCGGCCCCACCGGCACCGGCAAGACCCACCAGGCGTACGGCGCCATCCGCGGCCTCCTCGCCGCCGGGGTCCGGCTGCGCTGGGAGGCCGTCACCGCCGCCGACCTGTACGCACGACTGCGTCCGCGCTCCGGCTTCGACAGCGAGCGCGAGCTGCAGTCCCTGGCCAAGTGCCCGCTGCTGCTCCTAGACGACCTTGGAGCGGCCAAGACCAGCGAGTGGACCGAGGAGCTCACCTACCGGCTGATCAACCACCGGTACGAGCACCTGCGCCCCACGCTGATCACCACCAACCTCCCCACCGCCGACCTACGCGCCGCCCTCGGAGACCGCGTCGCCTCCCGCCTCGCCGAGATGACCGAGCGCGTCATCCTCGACGGCCCCGACCGCAGACGCCACCCCGCAGCCTGACCTCCCTGCCGGGGGGACCGGGGACCGCGCGGTCCCCGGTCCCCCCGGCCCTGCGGGGATCCGGCAGGCCCGGCGGAGGCCGTACGCGGGGACCGTCCCCTGCCCCGGGGACCGTCCCCCTGACGACCCGTCGGTCCCCGGTCCCCCCAGATACCGGGGACCGGTCCCCGACGCTCGCGGCCCCCGGTCCCGGTCCCCAGCCGGAGGCCGCGGCAGAAGCGGGACCGGGGACCGTGAGGACCTGCGCCAGGGGACCGACGAGGCCGGCGGGAACGGGGCGTAACCCGCCGCCACAGGCACGAAGCCGCTGCTCAGGGCGCCACGAGGCCGATCCCCGCACCTGTCCCCTGCGGCATGCGGAGCCGGTCCGGGGACCTCGCACGCCGGGACCGTCCCCACTCGGTCCCCGACAGACCGAGGTGTCACCGAGACAGGGGACCGGCCGAGGCGGAGACGGTCCCCAATACGGGACCGACCGCCGAGGACCGAAGCCTCACGGGACCGGTCCCCCAGGGGACCGGGGACCGCGGTGGGGACCGGGCCAAGGGACCAGGAACGGGGACCGAGCACGGTGGCCGCACACCGCCGGCGACGGAGCCCGCAGCTGTCCAGCCCGTCCGCACCCGTCACCGCAGCACGCCCTCACCAGCCGTCCGCACAACGACGAGGAACACGGAGACCAGACCGTGCACGACCCGCACCACGAACTCCCCACCGCCCAGCACTCGACCACCACCCCAGCCCCGGGCGGAGCAAGGTATCCCGCTGGACCGTCCAAGGACGGCCGCAACGGGGAAGTCTCCGCCCCGGGGGTGGCGGAGGACCTCGGGCGCCGGGGGGCACCCGAGAAGGAACAGATCGCCGACACCGTCGCCGCCCAGTTGCCGCGCGCCGCCGAAGCCGCCGCGCTGCACCGTGTCGCCCGACGCCGCAAGCCTGACCCGAACGGCCAGCGCAAGCAACGTGTCGATGCCCGCTACAGCGTCGACGAGAAGACCGAGATCCTCGCCATGGCGCGGTCGCTGAACATCGCCGGCGCCCACTACGTCGGCGCTGTCGTCATGGCCCACGTCCAGGGCGACCTCGCCCTGCCCGGCCAGCGCACCCCGCTCGACGACTACATCGACGAACTGACCGCCCTGCGTGGCGAGGTCGCCAAGATCGGCCACAACATCAACCAGATCGCCAAGAAGCTCAACTCAGGCGGCCATCCACACCCTGTGGACACCGCACTCCTGACCCAGACCGAACGCACCCTGACCGCCGTCGGCGCCACCGTCCGCCACATTGCCACAGCCGCGAACCAAGCCGTCACCAAGAAGGCGGCCCGATGATCGCGAAGATCAGCAACGGCAAGGAAACCGCCGGACTGATCCGGTATCTGTTCGACACGAAGAAGGCCAAGGACCACACCGACCCCCATCTGGTCACCTCCTGGGACGGCTTCGCCCCCGACCCCGGCCGCGCCGACGACTTCGACGCCACCAGGAGGCTCCTCGTGGCCGACCTGGACCTCCACGTCAAGCAGGCCCGGCGGCTGGGCCGCGCTCCCGAGCAGCACGTGTGGCACTGCTCGATCCGCGCCGCCGAGAGTGACCGCATCCTCAGCGACGAGGAGTGGGCCGACATCGCCCGCCGCGTCGTGGCGGCCACCGGCATAGCACCGCAAGGCGATTCGGACGACTGCCGCTGGGTCGCCGTCCGCCACGCTCCCGACCACATCCACATCGCTGCCACCAAGGTCCGGGCGGACCTGCGCACCGCACGCCACTGGAACGACTACCTCACCGCCGACCGGGAACTTGCCGCCATTGAGAAGGAATACGGCCTGTTCCAAGTGGTCCGCGGTGACCGCACCGCTGCGAAGCGGACCACCCGTGCCGAGCAGGAGAAGGCCCGCCGCGCCGGCCAGGAGAAGCCCGCCCGCGAACGGCTGCGCGCCACCGTGCGCACCGCCGTGGCCGCCGCCACCAGCGTGGAGGAGTTCGTCCACCTGCTCAACCACCTCGACGGTGTGCTCGTCGAGGTCGTCCACTTCCCCTCGGGTGACGTGCGGGGCTACAAGGTCACCAGCGAAGACACCACCACCGCCGACAACGAGCCCGTCTGGTTCTCTGGCTCCGAACTCGCCCCGGACCTCTCCTTCCCCAAGATCCAAAAGCGCCTGGAGAGCATCGCCTCACAGTCCGCTGGCAAGCCAGGCCGGCGCAGGTCCAACCCCTGGCACCAGGCCACCGCCGCCGCCGAACGCATCCCCCACCACCTCGACCAGACAGACGATGAAGCCTCCCAGGCTCACCTTGCCGCCTTCGGCGAAGCCGTCGACGCCCTCCCCCTCCTCGCACCCCAGACCCTGCGCCCCCAACTCCGAGAGGCAGCGACCGCGTTCGAGCGCGCCACCCGCTCCCGCATCCGGGCCGAACACCACCACGCCCGCGCCCTGCGCGGCGCCGTACGCGCCATGCTCCGCGAGCCCGCCCCCAAGGACGGCGCCGCCCTGGCGATGTTCCTGGACGCGGCGATCCTCGTGGTCGTTGCCGCTGCCCGCTGGCACCAGCTCCGCCACCACGACCAGCAGGTCGCCGCCGCCCACCAGACCCTGCTCCACCTCCAGGCCGCCTACGACCAAGCCGCAGCCGCACCCCTGGCCTCCCTCGCGCAGCGCCAGCCACCCCAGCAGGCCGTGGAACGGCAGATCCACTGCCTACGCCAAGGCGTGCCCGAGCACGCGGAACAGATCATCGAAGACCCCGCTTTCGCGGCTCTCACCACCGCCCTCTCCGAGGCAGAAGCAGCCGGACACGACCCGGAACAGCTCCTCCAACAGGTCACCGACCAGCGCGCCCTGAACGACGCGCGCCGCCCCGCACGGGTCTTGGCCTGGCGCATCCAACGCCTCAGCGAAAGGCCGGCACCCAGCGCACAGGCCCGCGCAGCACAAGCCAACAGCCCAGCCTGGGCCGACAGCGCGGCACGGCGCCCCGACGCTCCAGAGCACACGGCAGCAGCCGCCCCGGCCCCGCAGCCGTCACAGGCACGGCGGCGCTGATCACGATCGCACAGACAGCCTGGGGGTGAGCAGCTCCAGAACCTCCCGGCGACCACGCGCCAAGGCTCAGCTTGCGCCTGCATCACGCGGTCCATGAGGTGCTGGAACGTCAGATCGAGCCGCTCGCCGACGTGGTGGACGAGGTAATGGGTCAGGTTGGTGGCCGGTTGTGTTCGGATGTCGGCGCGGTGGCGCTCCACCAGGTCGCGCGAGCGCGTACGGCGGGCGAGGCGGACATCCGCCAGTTTCACCGAGATCGCGATTATTGCCCCCTCGGGGGAGGAAACCGCTTAGCATCGCCACCGCACGGTTTCGAGCACGACAGGAGCAGCATGGACGCCAGCGCGAACGCCGCCAAATTAGCGGTGCTCATCGATGCCGACAACGCCCAACCCGGGATTGTCGAGAGCCTGCTGGCCGAGGTCGCCAAGTACGGCACCGCTCACGTCAAGCGAGCCTACGGCGACTGGACGGGGTCTTCACTTAAGGGCTGGAAGGATCAACTGCTCAAACAGTCGATCCAGCCCATGCAGCAGTTCGCTTACACCAAGGGCAAGAACGCCACCGACGCGGCCATGGTGATCGATGCCATGGACCTGCTCTACACGGAACGCTTCGACGGATTCTGCATCGTCTCCAGCGACAGCGACTTCACTCGCCTTGCCGCCCGCATCCGTGAGTCTGGCCTGACGGTGTACGGGTTCGGCGAACGCAAAACGCCCAAGCCATTCGTCGCGGCGTGCGACAAGTTCATCTACACGGAAAACCTCACCTACACCCCGAGCATCCCGCAGGCTGCGGGCGGGATGCCGCGACAGACCGCGCAGGCTGTAGCGGGCAGGTTGAGGGACCCTGGACTGGAGGACTTGCTGCGCAGTGTCGTGGAGGCGGCTTCGAACGACGACGGCTGGGCTCACCTCGGCGGCGTCGGTGACATCATCAGGAAGCGCCGACCTGACTTCGACCCCCGAAGTTACGGCTATCCCAAGCTCATGGGGCTCGTAGAGGCGATCGGGCTGTTCGACGTGGACAAACGCGACCCCGGCGACGGGAAACCACCTGTGATCTATGTCCGCGATCAACGCTATAAGAGCTCGTAACACGATCATGGTCGGGTCCTCTTGAGGCGTCGGTAGCAGATGAGGCTGCAGGCGAGGGAGACGAAGGCGTCGTGGAGTTCGGTGCGGCGTTCCCAGCGCACAGCGAGTCGTTTGAA
>NZ_LIVT01000025.1 GCF_001905905.1 Streptomyces sp. CB02366 | reverse complement strand
AACAACCCTGCGGGTCAATACAACTAGGGCCCCTCGGACACACGCCTCTTCGGGCGCGGCCATGGGGGTCGGCCGGGACCGATGAGTTCCGGGCCGTCCGGAGGTCATCACCCCGGAAGCACCCCCGACCAAGGTGCTCGCAGCCGGAGGAATCCCATGGCCAAGCTCGTCTACTCGATGATCACCTCGCTCGACGGTTACGCGGAAGCGGCGGAGGGCGGCCTCGGTACCGGGGCCGAGGACCCGGAGGTCCACACCTTCGTCAACGACCTCTTCCGGCCGGTCGGCACCTATCTCTACGGCCGGCGGATGTACGAGACGATGGTCTACTGGGAGACGGCGCTCGACGAGCCCGGTCAGCCGCCCCACATCGCCCAGTACGCCCGCGACTGGCAGGCCGCGGAGAAGGTCGTGTACTCCACGACGCTCGACTCGGTGGCCAGCGCGAGGACCCGGATCGAGCGGTCCTTCGACCCGGACGCGGTGCGTCGGCTCAAGGCCGAGGCGGACGCCGACCTCACGGTCGACGGCCCGAACCTCGCGGCTCAGGCCATCGCGGCAGGTCTGGTGGACGAGTACCACCTGTTCATCACCACGAGCGTGGTCGGCGGCGGCAAGCGGTTCTTCCCCGACGGCGTGCGCCTCGACCTCGAACTGGTCGAGGAGCGCGCCTTCGCCAGTGGACTGATCTACGCCCGCTACCGGACCCGCTGAGCGCCACCGGCCTCAGGCGGACGCCCGGGCGGGGCCGCCCCGGTCCTCCCCGGGGCGCGCCGCCGCCCAGTGGCACGCCACCTGGGCGCCCCCGCCCCCGTCCAGCACCGGCAGGTCCACCGTGCGGCACGCCTCCGCCACCCCCGCCCGCTCCGCCTCGCCCGAGGCCAGGATGTGGCAGCGGACGTGGAACCGGCAGCCGGAGGGCACGTTCGAGGGGTCCGGCGGCTCACCGGCCAGGACGACCGGTTCGCCCTGGGCCTCGGGCAGCACCGACAGCAGGGCCCGGGTGTACGGGTGCCGAGGGGCCGTCAGCAACTGTTCGACCGGGCCCGTCTCGACGATCCGGCCCAGGTACATCACCGCCACCCGGTCCGCGATGTTCCAGGCGAGCCCCAGGTCATGGGTGACCACCAGCGCCGACAGCCCCAGCTCGTCCCGCAGACGCAGCAGCAGGGCCAGGATCTCGCCGCGCACCGACGCGTCCAGCGACGCCACCGGTTCGTCGGCCACGATCAGCTCCGGCTCCAGCACCAGCGCCCCGGCGATCACCACGCGCTGGCGCTGACCCCCCGACAGCTCGTGCGGGTAGCGCAGGAAGAATCGTTCCGGCGGACGCAGCCCGGCCCGTGACAGGGCCTCGGAGACGGCGGCCCGCTCGTCCCCGGCGTACCCGTGGATGCGCAGCCCCTCGGCCACCGCCTCGTACACCGTGTGCCGGGGGTTGAGGGAGCCGCTCGGATCCTGGAGGACGAGCTGGACCCGTTTGCGGTACGCCTTCAGGGCCCGGCCCGCGTAGTCGAGCGGTTCGCCGCCGAAGGTGACCCGGCCGGAGGTGGGCGGGACCAGGCCGAGCAGCGACCGGGCCAGCGTCGTCTTGCCGCAGCCCGACTCGCCGACCAGCGCCACGATCTCACCGGGCCGGATGTCCAGGTCCACACCGTCGACCGCGCGGGCGGTGGCCGCCCCGCGCCGGCCGGGGAACACGACCTGCAGCGTCTCGGCGCTGAGCAGGGAGGCGGCGGCGCCCGGCGGGCCCGGGGGAGCGGCGCCGCCGACCGGAGGGGTGGTGCTCATGCGGTGCTCCTCGTGTCGTCGGGCCCGGGAGGGGCGGGGGCGGCGGGCGCGCCGGGGGACGCGTCCATCCGTACGCAGGCCGCCCGGCGCCCGGCCCCGGCGTCCCGCAGCACCTGGTCCTCGGTGGCGCACAGGTCGAGCGCCACCGGGCAGCGCGGATGGAACGTGCAGCCGCCCGGCAGCGCCGCCGGGTCCGGCGGGTCTCCCGGCAGACCGCGCGGGGCGTGCCGGGAGGCGGGATCCCCGATCCTCGGGAACGCGGCGGAGAGCGCCTTGCCGTAGGGGTGGCGGGCGTCGGCGTAGACCCGTTGCGCGGGGCCCTCCTCGACGACCCGGCCCGCGTACATCACCGAGAGCCGGTCGCAGGTGTCCGCGAGCACCGCGAGGTCGTGGCTGATCATGATCAGGCCGACGTTCTGGTCGGAGACCGACTGCTCGATCAGGCGCAGGATCTGCGCCTGGATCATCACGTCCAGGGCGGTCGTCGGCTCGTCCGCGACGATCAGCCGCGGTTCGCAGGCCAGCGCCATGGCGATCATCACGCGCTGGCGCTGGCCGCCGGACAGCTCGTGCGGGTACGCCTGCGCGCGGGCGGCGGGCAGCCCCACCTGCTCCAGCAGCTCGCCCGCGCGCCGGCGGGCCGCCGTCGGGGTGGTCCCGCTGTGCAGCAGGATCGGTTCGGCGATCTGGTCGCCGATCCGGTGCACTGCGTTCAGGGAGTGCATCGCGCCCTGGAAGACGATCGAGGCGCCCGCCCAGCGGACCGCCCGCAGCCGCCCCCACTTCATGGTCAGGACGTCCTCGCCGTCCAGCAGGATCTCGCCGGACAGTTTCGCCGTCGCGGGCAGCAGCCGCAGCAGTGCGAGGGCCAGTGTCGATTTCCCGCAGCCGGACTCCCCGGCGATGCCGAGCTTCCGCCCGGCCTCGACCCGCAGGTCGACACCGCGTACGGCGGGGACGGCGTCGGCCCCGCCGCCGTAGGTGACGGTCAGGTTCCGCACCTCCAGGAGCGGCGGATCGCCGGTGGGCCGGGTCGCTTCGGGCGGGCCGGACGGGTCCGGACCCGGCGTGCCGGTCGTGGTGGTGGCGGTCAACGGGACACCCCCAGCTTGGGGTTGAGCACGGATTCGACGGCGCGGCCGCACAGCGTGAAGGCGAGGGCGACCACCGCGATGGCGAGTCCGGGCGGAGCGAGGTACCACCAGTTGCCGGAGCTGACCGCGCCGGCCTCCCGGGCGTCCTGGAGCAGACCGCCCCAGGAGACGATCGTGGGATCGCTGAGCCCGAGGAAGGCGAGGGTCGCCTCGGTGAGGATGGCGGTGGAGATCACGAGCGTGGTCTGGGCGAGCACCAGCGGCATCACGTTGGGCAGGACGTGCCGGGACATGATGTGCCCGTGCCCGCCGCCGAGCGCCCGGGAGCGTTCGATGTACGGCCGCGACTCGACGGACAGCGTCTGGGCCCGGACCAGGCGGGCGGTGGTCGGCCAGGTCGTCACGCCGATCGCCAGGACCGTCGTCCAGACCGACCGGGACAGGACCGTGGCCAGCGCGATCGCCAGCACCAGGGTCGGCATGACCAGGAACCAGTCCGTCACCCGCATGACGACGGTGGCGTACCAGCCCTTGAAGTGCCCTGCGGTGATCCCGACCAGCGTGCCGATGGCCACCGACAGGAACGCCGCGAGCAGCCCCACGGTCAGCGAGACCCGGGTGCCCCACAGCATCAGGGCGAGCAGGCTGCGCCCGAACTGGTCGGTGCCGAGCGGGAATTCACCGCTGGGCGCCTCCATCGGGCCGCCCGGGGCGTCGGTCACGCTCTGCGAGTCGGCCCCCACCAGCAGCGGGGCGGTCACCGCCAGCAGGGCGATCACCGCGAGTACGCCGAGCCCGACGAGACCGGCGCGGTGCGTGCGGTACTGTCGCCAGAAGCGGGCTGCCGCCCGCCGCCGCCGGGCCCGGGTCAGGGCGCGCGGGCTCTGCGCCGGGACGCCCTCGCCCGGACCGCCCGAAGGTTTCCCAAGGTCCGGCTCACGCGGCTCGGAGGGCTTCTCCATCGACGTCGTCATCGGCCCACCCGGGGATCGAGCAGCGGATAGATCACATCGGCGAGCGTGTTCATCAGGATCACCCCGGAGGCGAACAGGAAGAACAGCGCCTGCACCAACGGCAGGTCGGGCACGCTCAACGCCTGGTAGAAGAGGCCGCCGAGGCCCGGCCAGGAGAAGACGGTCTCCACCAGGATCGCGCCGGCCACCGTCGTACCGAGGTTCACGAAGAGCAGCGTCACCGTCGGCAGCATCGCGTTCGGCACGGCGTGCTTCCGGCGGACCAGGTCGTCGCGCAGCCCCTTGGCGCGGGCCGTCGTCAGGTAGTCGCTGCCCATCTCGTCCAGCAGCGAGGAGCGCATCACCAGCAGGGTGCGCGCGTACTCCACGGCGACCAGGGTGACGACGGGCAGCACCATGTGGTGGGCGATGTCCAGCACCCGGTCGAAGCCCTCGGTGCTCCCGGACTCCATACCGCCGGTGGGGAAGAGCCCCGGGATCGGGCCGATACCGACCGACAGGGTGATGATGAGGAGCAGGCCGAGCCAGAACGAGGGCACCGAGTACAGCGTCAGCGCCAGCGCCGTATGGGCCCGGTCCCCGGCAGAACCGTTACGCCAGGCGGAGCGGGCGCCCAGCCAGATGCCGAGCAGGGTGTAGATCACGAAGGCGGTGCCGGTCAGCAGCAGCGTGGCGGGCAGCGCCTCGGCGATCTTGTCCACGACCGGGGCGCGGAACTGGTACGACGTACCGAAGTCGCCGGTCAGCGCCTTGCCGCAGTACTGCGTGAACTGCTGCCACAGCGGCAGGTCGAGGCCGAACTCACGGCGCATCGCCGCGATCTGCTCGGTCGAGACCTGACGGCCGCCGGTCATCTGCTTGACCGGGTCGCCGGGGATCAGCCGGAAGAGGAAGAAGCTGGTGACGAGGACGGCGAAGAGGGAGACGGCCGCCCCGCCGAGCTTGCCCGCCGCGTAGCGGGCGTAGCCGGCGGCGGAGCGGGAACGCGGGGAGCGGGCCGACGGCCCGGCCGGAGCCGGACCGCCGGATGCGGTGCTCTCCACGCCCGCCGCGCCCTTCACCAGGGCGGGGGTGCTTTCTGAGCTCATGGACTATTCACGGTCTTCCGCGGTGGAGCGGCGACGCATGGCGAACAGGAGTCCGCCACCGGCGAGGACGACGACGGCGATCCCGATCCCGACGAGCACCCCGGTGGAGGAGGAGCCGGAGCCGGAGGAGCCGGACGAGGAGGCGCCGGCGGCCGGGACCGCCGACCACCAGCTCCAGTAACCGTCCTGGCCGTAGATGTTGCCCGCGGCCGACGGCATGGTGGTGATGGACTCGATGTGGTCGGTGCGGTACGCCTCGACGGCATTGGGGTACGCCATGACGTTCATGTACCCGGTGTCGTACAGCCGCGACTCCAGTTGCTTCACCAGATCCGCCCGCTTGGCGGGGTCGTACTCCGCCAGTTGCTTCTTGTACAGCTCGTCGTACTGCTCGTCGCAGATGAAGTTGTCCGTCGCCGCCGTCTCCTTCGCCTTGGCCGGCAGCGCGGCGCAGGTGTGGATGGAGAGGACGAAGTCGGGGTCGGGGTTGACGGACCAGCCGTCGAAGGCGAGGTCGTACTCACCCGCGTACCAGGGGTCGGAAACGTTGTCGAGGCAGTCGACCTTCAGCCCGATGCCCTGCTCGCCCCACCACTCCTGGAGGTACTTGCCGATCGCCTTGTCGTTGGGGTCGGTGGCGTGGCAGAGGATGCGGAAGACGAGCGGCTCGCCGTCCTTGCCGACGCGCTTGCCCGCACCGTTCTTCTTGTACCCGGCCTCGTCGAGCAGGGCCGACGCCTTCGCCGGGTCGTAGGCGAGCTTCTGGTCCTCGGAGGGCTTCCAGAAGTAGTTCCCGAAGCGCGGCGGGATGTACCCCTCGCCCTCGACGGCGTGGCCCTGGAAGACCTTGTCGACGATGGTCCTGCGGTCGACCGCCATGAACAGCGCGTGCCGCACCTTCTGGTCCAGGAGCGCCGGGTGCCCGTCCCCGAACTTCTGCCCGTCCTTGGTACGGGCCCCGGGGTTGACGGCGAGTGCGAAGAAGCGGCGGCCCGGGGCGTCGTTCACCTTGATGTCGGGGGCCTTCTCCAGCGATGCGGACTGGGCCGGGGTGAGGCTGGGGCTGCCCGCCACGAAGGAGACCTCGCCCTTGCGCAGGGCGGCGACGGCGGCGTCCTGGTCCTTGTAGTAGCGGAAGACCAGCTCGTCGAACTTGGGCGAACCGCGCCAGAAGTCCTTGTTGGCCTTGAGCTTCACATAGCTGTCGACCTTGTAGTCCGTCAGGATGAACGGACCGTTCCCCACGACGGGGAACTCCTTGTCGTTGTTGAACTTCGAGAAGTCGCCGACCTTCTCCCAGACGTGCTTCGGGACGATCGGCACGTCGAGCGCGGCCATCGTGGCCTGCGGCTCCTTGAGCTTGATGACCAGCTTGTCCTTGCTGGGGGCGGTCACCTCCTCGAAGTTGCCGACGAAGCTGCCGTTGGACGTCGCCGCGCCCTCGTCGGTCATCATCGTGTTGAACGTCCAGGCCGCGTCCTCGGCGGTGGCCTGCCGCCCGTCTGACCACGTCGAGTCCGAGCGGATCGTGTACGTCCAGGTCAGCTTGTCGGCGGAGGGCTCCCACGCGGTGGCCAGACCGGGGATCGCCTTGTTGTCCTTCGGGTCGTAGTTGGTGAGGTAGTCGTACATCAGCCGGTGGATGCTCGTGCTGACCAGCCGCTGCGCCAGGAACGGGCTGAGCGAGTCGACGCTCTGCGCGACGGCGACCGTGAGCGTCGTCCTCCCGTCGTCCGCGCGGGCCTCGGAGGGGGCGGGCGCGAGCGGGTTGCCCGGGACGACGGACCCGGCGGCGAGCGCCAGGGCGGCCGCGCCGGAGGCCGGCAGGAGGCGCAGACGTCGGCGTGGCCGGAAGGAGTGGGGGGGAACTCTTGTGACCATGGACGGGGACCTCGCGTCATCACTCGCTGGAGAAGGCGGGTAGAACTCTGGATCGCCAGTTGGTGAAGCGAAGGTCTATCAGCGGGGGTCGAGCCTCGTCAACGGTCTGTCAAACCGCGTGTGGGCTGCGGGAATACGGAAGGGCTCGCACCGCGTGAGCGATGCGAGCCCTCATTGGTCCAGTCCACTTCCGCCCTGTCGGCGGCCCGCCGTCACCCCTGCTGCGGAGGTGTCTGCTGCTGCGGGGGCGTCTGCTGCCACCCGGCGGGCGGCACCGGGCCCTGCGGCTCGGGCCGGGCTGCCGGGTCGGCCTGCCCGCCCTGCTGCTGCGGCTGCCCCTGCTGCGGCGCCCCGCCCCCGGGCGCACCGGGTCCGGCCTGCGCGGGAGGCGTCTGGGGCCACCCCTGCTGGGGACCGCCCGGGGCGGGCTGCGGCGGGTAGGGGGACTGGTGCGCCCCCGGCTGACCGGCCGCCGGATATCCCCCGTACGGCGGCGTTCCGCCGTAGGGCTGCTGCCCCGCGTAGGGCTGCTGCGCCTGGTGCGGCTGGCCCGGGTGCTGCGGCTGGGGGGCCTGCGGCGGGTACGGCTGTCCGGGGCCGGGCTGCTGGGGGGCGTAGGGGAGCCGACCGGGCTGCTGCTGCCCCGCGGGGCCGGGCTGTTCGGGGACCTGTTGACCGTAGGCCGACGGGCCGGGCTGTCCCGGGTGGCCTGCGTAGGGCTGCCCCGTCTGGGCCGGGCCGTGGGGCTGGGGCTGCGGCTGACCGGGGGCGTACTGCCCGTCCGCCGGGTAGCCCTGCCGGCCGGGCATCGGCGGGGCGTACTGCGGCGGCGGGTTCTGGCCGTCCGCCGTCCACAGCCCCTGCTGCTGCTGGGCCCGCGCGAAGTCCTCGGCCACCAGCGCCGAGAGGTGGAAGTACGCCTCACGCGTCTTGGGCCGCATCATGTCCAGGTCGACCTCGGCGCCCGCCGCCAGGTGCTCGTCGAACGGTACGACGACGACCCCGCGGCAACGCGTCTCGAAGTGCTGGACGATGTCGTCCACCTTGATCATCTTGCCGGTCTCGCGGACGCCCGAGATGACGGTGAGCGAACGCTGCACCAGATCGGCGTAACCGTGCGCGGAGAGCCAGTCCAGCGTCGTCGAGGCGCTGGACGCGCCGTCGACCGAGGGCGTGGAGATGATGATCAACTGGTCGGCGAGGTCCAGCACCCCGCGCATCGCGCTGTACAGCAGCCCGGTGCCCGAGTCGGTGAGGATGATCGGGTACTGCTTGCCGAGCATGTCGATCGCGCGCCGGTAGTCCTCGTCGTTGAAGGTCGTGGAGACCGCCGGGTCCACGTCGTTGGCGATGATCTCCAGACCGGAGGGCGCCTGCGAGGTGAACCGGCGGATGTCCATGTACGAGTTGAGGTACGGGATCGCCTGGACCAGGTCGCGGATGGTCGCCCCGGTCTCACGGCGCACCCGGCGGCCCAGCGTGCCGGCGTCCGGGTTGGCGTCGATGGCGAGGATCTTGTCCTGCCGCTCGGTGGCCAGCGTCGAACCCAGCGCGGTCGTCGTGGTGGTCTTGCCGACCCCGCCCTTGAGGCTGATGACGGCGATCCGGTAGCAGGACAGCACCGGGGTGCGGATCAGCTCCAGCTTGCGCAGCCGCTCCGCCTCCTCCTTCTTCCCGCCCAGCTTGAAGCGGGAGGCGGCGGAGGGGTTGCGGCTGCTCCTGGCCTTCTGCTTGCCCCGCACGAGGCGGTCGGAGGAGAGTTCGACGGCCGCCGTGTACCCGAGAGGGGCGCCGGGCACCGACCGCTCGCGCTGGTCGTGCGCCACGGGGGTGGGCCAGCCGCCGCCCGCGCGCGGGTCCACGGGCTGCTGCGGCTGGGCCGGAGGCTGCTGCGAGTCCTGCGCCGGGGGCTGCTGCCCGTACGGCGCCGACTGCTGCGGGGCGACGGGGACCGGCAGGGCGGCGCCCTGGGCGGGGAGAGGCGTGTGCGGCTGCGGGGCGTGGGGCGCCTGGCCGGGCCGGCCCTGCTGCGGGGGAACCGGCTGGTCCTGGCCCGGCTGGCCCGGCTGGGGGAAGCCGTAGCCGCCCTGTGGCGGGAAGCCGTAACCACCCGCGCCCTGGGGAGCCTGCGCCGGGAGCGGTGCACCGGGACCGGACCGGTCCGGGAACGGCTGCTGGTGCGGCGGCTGAGCCGCCTGAGGCGCCTGGGCCGCCTGGGGGAAGCCGTAGCCGCCGGGCGGCTGGTCGGCCGGGGCGGAACCCGGCCACTGCGCCGCGGGCTGCGGGGCGGAGGGCGACGGAGCGGCCGGCTGGAAGGCGGGCGGCAACGGCGGCAGCGCGCCGCCCTGCGCGGGCGGCGACCACGGCACCGGCGCGGCAGCGGCCTGCGGCCCGTCCTGAGGCGCGGCGTTCCGGGGCGCGGTGTCCTGGTGGGCGGCGTCCTGGGAGGCGGTGTCCTGGTGGGCGGTGTCCTGCGGCTCCACGGCGGGGGCGTCACCGGCGCTCGGAGCCCCGGCGCCGTCCGTCCCGGGCGTACCGCTGTCCTCGGCGCCCGCCGGGTCCACCTCCGTACGGGAGTCGGCCGCGGAGTCCGCGGCCGGGAGCGCGGCGGGGGCGGGGGAGGGGGCGGAGGCCGCACCGGAAGGGGACGCGGCCTCGGAGTCCGTGCCGGAGGCGAGGCCCTCGGCCTGGCCGTTCTCGTCTCCGGCACCGGACGAGTCGTTCACGCCGGAAGCGGAAGCGGAAGCGGAAGCGGAAGCGGAAGCGGAAGCAGGGGCAGCGCCAGGGCCGGAACCGGCGACGGCGTCCGCACCGGGGACGGCGACGGCCCCCGGCCCACCGGTGGAATCCGGCCGCTCGGCGGAGTCCGGTCCGGCGGCGGCCGCCTCCCGCTCCGCGATCTCCCGCTGGAGAGCGCCGGGCGAGAACCGCATCGTCGCGCCGCTCTCCACATCACCGCCGCCGGACGCGCCGCTGTCCCCGCCCCCTGCGACCGAAGCGGCCGGAGCGCTCGACGCCGCGGGGGAGTCCGGGTCCTGGGGGACGGAGGGCGTCGCGGACCCGGAGAGGGGGGCGGCCTCGGCGGGCGCCGCCGGCGCGGGCGCCCGGTCGGGGCCGAAGCCGCCGGGCGCCGCCGACAGGCCGGGCGACGACAACGGCGCCCCGACCGGCGGCGGAGGGGGCGCCAGGTGCGAGCCCGCTCCCCCCGACGAGTCCCCCGCCGCGTTCTGCGTGTACCAGGCGGGAGGGGTGTAGTCGATGGTGAACTCACCCGTCATCTCGGCGGGATCCGCGTCGGACGACTCGTCGACGGGCAGGTCCCATCCGCCGCGGGTCTCGTCCCGATCGCTGTTCACTTTGCCTCCTGGTGTGGTCGAGCACCCTTGTGCCGTGGTGGGTGGGGGCGACCGTTCCCGATGTGCCGGTCCGCCCGGCTCTCCCCCTTGCGACGCACATCACCTGCACGCAGGTTCATCTGCCGCGTCCCACCCACCCTAATCGCCATCCGGTGAACTCAGGCAGGGCGTGGCGCACGGCGAACCCCGCCCCGCCGCCCGGGTGTCACACGCCGGTGAAGCGGGTGCGACGGAACGGCAACGACGAGACGGGCAAGCAGGGTCAAACCCGCCCAGGAGGAACGGCCGACCGCACGGCGCCGGGCCTACTTGAGGTCGAACTCCCCGTCGCGAGCGCCCAGGACGAACGCCGTCCACTCCGCCTCCGTGTACCGCAGGACGGTGTCCGGGTCCAGCGAGGAGCGCATGGCGACGGCTCCACCCGGCAGATGCGCGATCTCGACCCGCTCCTCGTCCTTCTCGGTGCCCGGGGCGCTGAGCCACGTCACGTCGGAGATGTCGAGAGCGTAGAGCTCGTCCTTTTCCTGCTGGGTGCCCATGACGGCGTCCCTTCGATCGAACGGAAACTGTGCGTGGTCCATGTTCCCCGGCGGGAGGGGGGCGTGGGGAGCGAACGGACGGGATTCAGTCCATCCGGCGAGCCGTGCCCAGCAGGCCGGTCTCCGCGTCCGTCGGGTTCGTCATCACCCAGTGGTGTTCGCCCCCCGCCACCCACAGCGTGACACCGTCCGCCAGAGTGGGCAGCGCCTCGTACTCGGCGCGGGCCAGCCCGAGGATGCGGCCGATCTGCTCGGCCTCGCCGGGCGACACCCGCTGGACTCCGACCAGCGCCGAGGACCGCATCAACCGCGGGGCGACGGGGCTCAGATAGGGGAGCAGCGTCAGAACGGACTGCCAGGGCGAGGACACCACCCGGCCGCGCGGCGGACGCATGCCGCAGTCCCGCACGACGACCACGGGGCTGCCCACGGTCGCCCCGGTCGGCGGCACCCGGCCCACGTCGTACAGGGAGACGCACTCCAGCCCGGCGCCCGCCGCCTGGGCGAGCGTCGTCCAGGCCTGGACGCGACCTGTCTCGACCGCCACCCGCGCTCCGGTGCCCGCCGCCCGCAACGCCAGGACCTGGGCCGTCCACAGTCCGCCGATGAGCGTGACGTCGTACGGCACCGGACGGTGGAAACCGATCAACTGAGGTGTGTCGTTGGCGTCGTTGCCGATGATCACGCCGTCGTCGCCGACCGGCAGGGACAACGCGCCGAGGTGGTCCGCGGCCACCGTGTGCCCCGCGTGACGAGGGCCGCGCAGCCCGCGTCGGGGCCGGGTCCGGATGCTCACTCTGCTCCTCCCAGCGGGAGCGTGGCCAGCACGCCGGGCAACTGCTCGCGGTCCAGCCGTACCAGACCCACCTTGGCGTGCCGGGCCGCCTGCTCCAACGTCCTTCTGACGCCGACCAGTTCGGTGTCCGAACCGCCGGTGACCCGGATGTGCCCGCCCACCCGCGTCGAACCCTGGCGCACCCCCCGCCGGACCGTCAGGCTGAACGTCGTCGCGTACGCGGGCACCGAGGTGAGCAGCGCCACCAGCTGCGGCAGCGGCGTGGCGCCCCGCCCCAACCGGGGCCAGCGGTCCACCGCGTACGTGGTGTGCCAGCGGTCGTCGCACCGCCAGACCCGGGAGGTCTCCGTCGTGCGCCGCTGCGGTGCGGCGTCCGGCCGGCCGGCCCGCCCCGACAGAATGGGGTTGGCGCACGCGGAGGTGGCCACGGCGGAGTTCAGCTCGTCCTGGTCGAGCACCGCGGCCTGGAAACCGGCGCCCGTGATCCGGCTCGCCACATGGTCCGCGGCCCGTACCAGGCAGCGCTGTGCCCCCTCCAGCCCGCCGCCCCGGGCCTCGACGGCCTCACGGCACAGCTCCGGGTTCAGCTTCACCGCCACCCACGTCATCCGCAGGGCCGGCGCACCCGTCCGGTCCTGCAACGGCGCGTACGAGAGCCGGGCCACCGACTGTTGCGGGAGGTGGGGGGCCGGAGCGCACCGCACCTGCTGCACCAACTGCGCCGACTCCAGGACGATGTCGTCCACCTGGAGGGCGTCGCCCAGCAGCGACAGCGGAAGCGAACGGGCCCCGAAGGCGGGCCGCAGCGACTCGCCGCTCGCCTGCACCCGCACCACGGCGGTCAGGAACGTGCCGTCGCCGAGCATGCCCACCGTCCGGTGCGCCCGGTCCACGTAGACCTGCGGGCCGAAGCCCGGCACGTTCTCCGCGACCGGGGCCAGCATCGGCTCCGCGTCCCCGGCCGGCGGGGCGGCGGCGGCCCGCCGGCGGGCGCGGAGTCCGAGCGCGGTCGACGCCCAATCCTGGAGCGCGCGGCCCCGTCGGCGTACCACCGCGAGCGCGACCAGCAGGCACAGCACCACGAGCGAGGGGATCAGCCACGGCCCGCCGAGCGCCGCGCCCACGGCGGCGATCGCGAGACCCGTCTCGATGATCACCAACTGCCGCAGCACCGGCCGCACCCGGTCCGACCGCGAGATCGACCGCAGGGTCGTCGCCGTGGGTGCGTTGCGCGACGCCGGGGCGCCGGGGCCGGAGGGCTGCGCGGGCGCCGTCACGAGCGGTTCGTTGCTGCGTTGCCTCCGGGAAGACCCGGCGGCTCGCCGCCCGGCCCGCCCGGTACGCTCACGCGTGGCTGCACCCATCGCCCCGTTGCCCCCTCGTGTCCGTATTCACCGCTTTTTACACGGGTGTTGATCGGGACGTCACCCTACCTGAGCACGGGGAGCCGGACCCCGCCAGGCATAGTAGGGGCGCGGCACGGCAACGGGGGCCGACGGGGCGTGTGGGACTCCGCGCGCTCACTGGGGATGAAGGGGCAGCGGACGACATGGCATCACGGCGGGACGAGCTCAACGCCTATACCTTTGCGAAGCGGAGGTTGATCGCACAGTTCCTGCAGCCCAACCCCACCGGTTCCGAGGAAGGCGCCCCCCGGCCGCTGCGCGCGGTCGTGCCCGGAGCCGTGGTCGCCGTCGTGGTCCTCGCCGTCTTCGGAGCCTGGGGCATGTTCAAGCCGGTCGCGCCGCAGAAGTGGGACACCCCCAAGGAACACGTCATCATCGCCAGCAAGTCCACCACCCGGTACGTGGTGCTGGAGACTGACGGCAAGAAGCAGCTGCACCCCGTGCTGAACATGGCCTCCGCCAAGCTCCTGCTCTCCCCGGACAAGGGCGCCGTCGTCAACGTCGACGAGTCCGTCCTGGACGACGGCAGGATTCCGCACGGGGCGACCCTCGGCATCCCGTACGCCCCCGACCGGCTGCCCGACGCCGAGGAAGCGGGCGCGGCCAAGCGCTGGGCGGTCTGCGAACGGCCCGGCGAGGGCGGCAGGGCCATCCAGAAGGCGACCTTCGTCTTCGCCGAGCGCGAGAAGAAGAAGACCGAGGGGAAGAACGCGCTGCGCGGCGGCGAGCTGATGTACGTCGAGGGCCCGGACCGGGCCCGCTACATCGTGGACGCCGCGGGCAAGGCCTACCCCGTGGGCAAGGACGAACTGCTCCTGCGCACCCTGGTCGCCCAGAACCCCAGGCCCCAGCGGGTCTCGGCTGCCTGGCTCGCCACGCTCCACACCGGCGACCCGATCACCTTCCCGACGGTGGACGGCGCCCCCGGAGCCCCGGCGGGCGCCCCCGGCGCCCTGGACGAGCGGACGAACCGGGTCGGCATGGTCCTGACCGCCACGGCGGGAACCCGGACCCAGAGCTACGTCGTCCTGCCTGGCAGGGTCGCCCCCGTCTCGGACTTCACCGCCAAACTCCTGCTCAGCAGCAGGCAGTTGGTGCCCCTCAAGCAGGCGGGCAACGCCCAGCCGGTGAGCGCCGCCGAACTCGAACCGGGGGCCCCTTTCAACCAGGAGCGCGACTGGCCGGTCAGCAGGCCCGAACCCGTCAACTCCCCGGACGTCAAGAAGGGCAGCCGCAACACCGTGTGCAACGTTCTGCGCGGCGTTGACGCCGACAGCGGCGCGACCACCCTGAGCACCTGGGCGGGCACGAGCTTCCCCGCCACGCTCCCCACCGGCTCCAGCAGCGCCTACGTCACGCCCGGATCGGGCCAGTTCTTCCGCCAGTTCAAGGGCTCCACCACCAGCGCGGGCTTCCTCTTCCTGGTCACCGACACCGGCCTGCGCTACGCGATGCAGTCCAACAGCGACAGCGGCCGGGGCGGCGGCTCCGGCATCGGCGAGTCCGGCGGGAAGGAGGACCGGGAGGCCCGGCGGCAGGAGGCGCAGCAGGCGCAGAACCGGCTCGGCTACAAGGACGTCGTCCCCCGCCCCGTACCGGCGTCCTGGTCCGCCCTCCTGCCGACCGGCCCCCGGCTCTCCACCGGCGCCGCCAGCCAGCCGCAGGGTTCGTGAACGTGGCGACGAACACGGAGCGCCCCGCGCCCGCCGCCCGCCGCCTGCTGACGGCCGCGGCGGCGGCAGCCGTTCTCCTGGTCACCCTGCCGGCGTACCCCGCGACCGCGGACGACGCGACCCGGTGCACGTTCCCGTCGAAGAAGTACCCGGGCCGCCCCTGGGCGTTGCAGCGCGTCCTGCTGGACGAGTTGTGGAAGCAGTCCACCGGCGAGGGCGTACGCGTCGCGGTCATCGACACCGGCGTCGACATCAGGAACGAGCAGCTCAAGCCGGCGGTGGACGTCGGGGCGGGCCGCAACTTCCTGCCGAAGGACCTCAAGACCGCCGACGGCGTGAAGATCGAGCGCGGCAAGGAGAACGGCACCACGGACACCGTGGGCCACGGCACCAAGGTCGCAGGCATCATCGCCGCCCGCGAGGCGGAGGGCACCGGCTTCACCGGCCTCGCCCCCGACGCGACGATCATCCCGATCCAGCAGAACGACGCCGAGGGCCACGGGAACACCGACAGCCTCGCCCGGGCGATCGCCTACGCCGTCGACGCCGCGGACGCCGACATCATCAACATCTCCCAGGACACCGCCGACGCCGTGAAGCCGTCCCTGAAGCTGAAACAGGCCGTGGACAGGGCCCTCGCCCGGAACGTCGTGGTCATCGCCTCGGCCGGCAACGACGGACTCGGCGGCGACGTCAAGGAGACCTATCCGGCCTCCTTCGACGGGGTGCTCGCCGTCGCCTCCTCGGACCGGAACAACGAACGCGCGGCCTTCTCCCAGTCCGGAGAGTTCGTCGGCGTCGCCGCCCCCGGGGTGGACATGATCTCCACGGTCCCCGGCGGCGGACACTGCGTCGACAACGGCACCAGCTTCTCCGCCCCCTACGTCGCCGGGGTCGCCGCCCTCATCCGGGCGAAGCACCCCCGGTGGACCCAGGCGCAGATCGTCGCGCAGATCCAGCAGACGGCGGAACGCTCCACCGCCGGCCACGACAACGCGGTCGGCTGGGGCGTCGTCGACCCGGTCCGCGCCCTCACCGAGGACGACAGGCCCATCGACCGCCCGGTCGCGAGCGAGGGAATGAGCAGGGGCAAAGCCCCCACCCCCGCCGAACTCCACCTGGGCGAAACGACCGACGAGCGCAACGCCCGCCTCGCGACATACGTCGTGGTCGGCGGCGGCGTCCTGGTGGCGGCCATCGCGGGTACGGCTGTGGCGGTACGGGACAAGCGGCGACGTACGGGGCGAGCGGCGGCCGGGATGTGACGGGGGGCCGGGGGAGGGGCCGTCATGAGACAAGTCACCCGGGCCTCAAGTCGATTGGCGCTGTCGTACCCAGTGGCTAGAGTTGGTGCGGTGAAACCGGACCGGACCGTGTCGATGCGATAGCAACGCGGAACGGCCCGAGCAAACGGGGATGTGGAACGGGGGAGCGGTAACGATGTCCGAAGGCGCGGGGGACCTCAAGCGCGGTGTGGGCGCACTGGAAACGTTCAAGAAACGGGTCGACGACCTCCTGGTCGACTTCGAGGGCTCGGCGGGCAGCAGGACGAAGGTCGCCGACCAGAAGATCTCGCGGGCCTCGCTGAGCGGCCAGAACACGTGCTTCGCGGAGGCGGACGGCCTCTACACCCAGTACAACCGGGTCCACTCCTCCCTCGTCGCGCTCTCCCGGTCCCTGGGCGACCAGATCGAGTACCTGAGCCTGGGCGTGCACGCGGCGGCTGTCGGCTTCGACAACGTCGAGGACGACATCAGGCGACGGTTCCACGAGATCCAGACGCGCCTGTACGAGGAGAGCCGCGAGCGGAGCACCGACACCGGCCCGACCAACCAGGACAAGCAGGCCGAGGGCGGATGGGGAGCGGAATGAGCGACGGCAGGCCCGAGAACCTGACGCCCGCCCAGCAACGGGTGCAGGACCGGGCGCAGGTCACCATCCAGATCGCGCAGACGGACATCTCCGAGGCCGTCCGCAAGGGAATGCCCTTCGCCGGTCCGCCCACCGGCCGTACCTCCTTCGAGGGGGTCGAACTCAACACCATGATCGACCTGGTGGAGAACACCAGGCCGGAAGACCTGGAGAGCGCGGGCAAGGCGCTCTGGGCGGCCCGGGACGCCATCTCGAAGGCCGCCGAGGAACTGGACACGTACCTCAAAGGGGTCGACTGGCAGGGCGAGTCCGGCACGGCCTTCCGCGCCTTCGGCAAGGGCCTGGTCGCCCACGCACGCGAGCTGGGCGACTTCGCGGAGGTCGCCGGCACCCAGATCACGGTCGCGGGCACCGGCCTGGCCTCCGTACGCAGCGCCATGCCGCCACGCGACGGTCGCCAGGTCCGCAAGAGCCCGGACGACATCGAACTCCCGGCCCGGACGGCGGACAACCCGGAGTACCAGGCCGCCCTCAAGGTGGAGAAGAACCGCCAGGAGGCCATCAACCAGATCAACCGGCTGGCTTCGTACTACTCGGTGTCGGGGCAGCGGCTGGAGGGGCAGGAGCCGCCGCGGTTCGAGAAGCGCCTCGACATCGAGATGCCGAAACCGCGGGCGTCCCGCGACGAGGACCCCCACTCCCGCACCTCCGGCCAGGGCCCCGAGTCACTGGACCACAGCACAGCTCCAGGCTCCTCACGCCGTTCCGCCCCGGGGGACTCCGGTCCCGTGGTGGCCGCGGACCGGCCACCGGCCGAGGCCATCGGTACGGCGCCCCTGCCCGAGCGGAGCGTCGGTACGGAGATCAACGCTGTCGCGCCGCCCCAGGCTCCGACGACGATCGCCGGTACGCCGCCGCCCCCCGCCCCCACGCCCACGACAGGGCCGACCGGCATGCCGCCGACCCTCGTATCGCCCGGCCTGACCAACCCTCTGCAGGGCGGCACACGACGTTCCACGGGGCCCACGGGCATGCCGCGAACGGCCGGTCAGCCCGGTCCGGGCACGGGCAAGGCCCAGTCCATCGGGGCGGGCCCTGCCGCCAAGAGGCAGGGCGGCCCCGCGGTCGGCCGTTCCGGACCGATGGGCGGCGGGACTTCTCCCTTCACCGGACGCCCGCCGGGCGGCTCGCCGTCTCCGGCCGCGGGCCATGCCGGTGTGACCGGCGGACGGCCCATGGTCGGCCAGGGCGGGACGCCCGGGATCGGCGCGCCGCGTTCCGGAGGGAGCAACGGCATCGTCGGCGGGACTCCCCAGCACGCGTCCCCGAACAGAGCCGCCGCCGGAGGCGCCGGCCAACGGGGAGTGATCGGTGGAGGCGGGCCCTCGGCCGCCGCCTCTCGCACCGGAGGGCGGGCCGCCCCCGCCCCGGGTGCGAACGGCGTCGTGGGCGCTGCCCGCAAGGCTGCGGCGGGCGGTCCGAACACCAAGGGCTTCACGGCGGGCGGCGCGGGGCTCGTGCGCGGTCCCGCGGGCCGCCGGAACAGTGGGCGCGAGGACGAGGACAACGGATCGACCCGTCCCGACTACCTGACAGAAGACGAAGAGACGTGGAACGCCGTCCGGCGCGGAGCCGTGCCGCCGGTGGTCGAGTAGCAGCCCCAGGGAAGGTTCGGAAGCCGGGATGACAGCAGGAATGGGCCGACCTCTGAGGCACGTGCGTGTGCTCGGTGCGGTGGCCGCGGTCGCTTCGTGGAGTGTGGTGCTCGTCGGCGCGGCGCAGCCCGCCGCGGCCGACACCCAGTCGAAGCAGTGGTACCTCGACGCGATGCAGGCCGAGGACATGTGGAAGGTCACGACCGGCGAAGGCATCAAGGTCGCTGTCATCGACACGGGGGTGAACACGACCACACCGTCGCTGCGGGGGCAGGTTCTCAAGGGCGTCGACGTGACCGGGGCGCCGGGCGACGAAACCGACGACTACGACGGTCACGGTACGACGATGGCCGAGCTGATCGCGGGGACCGGCAAGGGAGGTGGCCTCAAGGGGCTCGCCCCCGGAGCCAAGATCATCCCTGTGCGCATGAGCGACGCCGACTTCATGCAGAAGCGCTCCACCGTGGTCAGTGACACGGCGAAAGCCATCCGGGCCGCGGCCGACAGCGACGCGCACATCATCAGCATGTCCTTCGGCAGTGCGAGCGCCCTGCGCACGAACCATGAAGCAGTCACCTATGCCGAGGGCAAAGGAAAACTGTTCCTGGCCTCCGTCGGAAACGACGGGGACGGAGAGAACGCGCGGGAGTACCCGGCCGCCTACCCCGAAGTGGTCGGTGTCGCTTCGGCGGACCGTGCCGGAAAGGTCTCGGCCTACTCCCAGCACGCCGGCACGGTGGACGTCGCCTCTCCGGGGAGCGACGTCCCGAGGTGGTGCGACAACTCCTTCAAGAGCTACTGCGACGGCGACGGCGGCACCAGCGCCGCGACCGCCATCGCCTCCGGCTCCGCGGCCCTCGTCTGGTCCCTCCACCCCGACTGGACCGCCAACCAAGTCCTCAACGTCCTTTTCGACACGGCCAGTCGCGACTGGAAGGACGGCACGCGCAGCGAGTACCTCGGGCACGGGCTGATCCGCCCCTCCATGAGCGTGCTCAAGGGCAAGGGCGCCCCGGGCGCCCCGGACGTCAGCCCGCTGACAGGGAAGAGGACGGCCTCCTCCGCCGACCAGGGCGCCTCCTCCGCCCCCGCTTCGCCGCGGCCCGCCGGGAACGGCGCGGAGGGCGAGAAGTCCGTGGCGGTGAGGGACCCCGGCCCCTCCGACGACGGGGGACGGACGGGTCTCGTCCTCGGAGCCGCCGCGGCCGTGGCCGTGCTCGGAGGGATCGCCTACGCCGTGGTCCGCAGGCGCAAGGCCGCTTGACCCGCACGTTCCGCCTGTACCGGCCGGCCGCCCGTGCCGGCCTCGCAGAACCAACCGAAAGGGAAAGAGAACCATGGCAGACCAGAAGGTCTCAGATGCCGCGCTCCTGAAGCTGGAGGGCGACCTCACCATCAAGTTCGAATCGGTGAAGGGCCAGCTCAAGAGCCTTCACGCGACGATCGACAATCTCGAGGGCAAGTGGCAGGGCATCGGCGCCAACCACTTCAACACGAAGCAGACCGAGATCAACAACCGCATGGTCAGCCTGGGCAAGCAGCTCCTCAGCTTCCAGGAGGCCATCAAGGCGGCCCGCACCATCTCGGGCGACAACGAGGAAGAGATCAAGCAGGCGCTCCAGGGCGTGGACGTCGTGGAGGGTTACACGCCGCCCAAGTCCAGCCTGAACGACTTCTGACCCTCACCCCCCACCCCGTAACCCGGATTCGACGGAGGACCCCATGGGACACAACGACGGTACGACGGTCGTCACTTACGCGAGCCTGGATCTCGCGGCCGGTGAGATCAAGAAGCAGGCGGCGAATCTCGCACAAGACCTCAAGGAGATCAGCAGCATGATCGCCAAGGTGTCGGAGCTGTGGGAGGGCGAGGCGAAGCAGGCCTACACCACCGCCCAGAAGCGGTGGAACGCGGACGCCACCGCGATCCAGTCCAACCTGGACGAGATCGCCCGCAAGGTCGCCGAGGCCGCGCCCATCTACCGCGGCGGCGACAAGCGCGCGGCGGCGAATTTCTGACCGGGTCCGGACCGAGGCGGCGCAGAAGCCGCAGTACGGAACTTCAGGGTGGGCACGCGCGGGAGGTGTCCACCCTGAGTGCGTGGTCCGCACGCCGGGCGCCGGCGTGCCGGGGCCCACGGCAGGGGGCGGGGCGTACGGACTCCGTGCGCCCCGCGCCCTTCGCGTACGGCGGGGCCCCGCCGTGAGCCCCGCCGCTACTCCTCCACCAGCCCCGTCTGCACCAGCGGGTTCCCCCGGCGGCGCGTGACGAAGACGCCGCGGCCCGGAGGCATCGGGCGCGGGCGTACGTTGCCGAGGATGTCGCCCTCGTTCGGGTCGCCCGACAACATCACGCCCTGGGCGCCCAGCTCGATCATGCGCTGGAGGAAGGGGTCGTACAGTGCCCGGCTCGCCCCCGCCGTGCTGCGGGCGATGATGAAGCGGACGCCCACGTCACGGGCGAACGGCAGCATCTCGGTGATCGCCGACAGCGGATTGCCGCTCGACGTGGCGACCAGGTCGAAGTCGTCGATGACGACGTACACCGTGGGGCCCTGCCACCAGCTCTGCTCGCGCAGCTCCCGTGCCGTCACGTCGGCGGCGGGGGTGCGGCGCTTCATCAGGTCGTACAGCGCCGCCATGTGATGTTCCATGTTGTTGGACATCGGGATGTACTCGGCCAGGTGCGACGCCGGGGTCACATCCAGCAGCGAGCGCCGGTTGTCGATGACGAACAGCTTGCAGGCGTCGCCCGGGTACCGCTCCGTCAGCTGCTTGATGAGCAGCCGCAGCAGGTTGGACTTCCCCGACTCGCCCTCGCCGAACGCGAGGAAGAACGGGTCCTGCTCGAAGTTCAGGAACACCGGCTCCAGGTTGTTCTCATCGATGCCGAAGGCCACGCCGCGCTCCGGAGCCGCGTGGCCCGCCGGGAGCGCGGACGCCGGAAGCGCGCGCGGCAGCAGACGCACCGCCGGGGCAGGCGCGGCCGTCCAGTGGCGGGCGACCTCCTGGTTCATCGCCGCGGTCGCCTCCGACAGGTCGCTGTCGGAGTTGATGCCGTCGATCCGCGGCACCGCCGCCATGAAGTGCAGCTTCTCCGGGGTGATCCCGCGACCCGGCACCCCCGCCGGGACGTTGGCGGCCACCTTGCGGTCCAGTTCGGAGTCCATCACGTCGCCGAGCCGCAGCTCCAGGCGGTTCATCAGATGGTCCTTCAGGCTGGCCCGGACCTCCATGGAACGCGACGCCGTCACGATCAGATGGATGCCGTACCCCAGGCCGCGGGCCGCGATGTCGGTCGCCGCCGTCTCCAGCCCCTCGTAATCCGTGCGGAAACTGCCCCACCCGTCGATGACCAGGAACACATCGCCCCACGGCTGGTCCGTCACCGAGATCTCGCCGCGCGCCCGCATCCTGCGGAACGTGGCGATGGAGTCGATGCCGGCGCTGCGGAAGTACTCCTCGCGCCGCGCCATGATGCCGTACACCTCGGCGACCGTACGGCGCACCCGCTCCGGGTCGAGCCGGGAGGCGACACCGCCCACGTGCGGCAGGCCCGCGATCGAGGACAGACCGCCGCCGCCGAAGTCGAGCCCGTAGAACTGGACCTCCTGCGAAGTGTGGGTGAGCGCGAACCCGGCGATGAGCGTCCGCAGCAGCGTCGACTTCCCCGACTGCGGTCCACCGGTGATCTGCATGTGGCCGGCGGCTCCGGAGAAGTCCCGGTAGAGGGTGTCGCGCCGTTGCTCGAACGGCTTGTCGACGACGCCCAGCGGCACGACCAGCCGGCCCGCGCCCTCGAAGCCGGGCTGCGTCAGCCCCCGGCCGGGCACCGGGGACAGCCCCGGCAGCAACTCGTCCAACGACGGCGGGTTGTCCAGCGGCGGCAGCCACACCTGGTGCGCCGAGGCCCCGCGGCCCTCCAGCCGCCGCACGATCACATCGAGCACCGTGTCCGCCAGTGCGTCGTCCTCCGCCGAGCGCTGCTCCGGCACGCCCGGGACCTGCGCCGGCCGGACGTACTGGACGGGGACCGGAGCGGCCGTGAACGGCACCGGCCTGCGGTCCACCGGCAGCGGGGCGCCCGGAGCGACGGCCCGCTGCCCGCCGGAGCGGTAGACCCCCGAGACGTACGCCGCCTTGAACCGGACCATCTCCTCCGTACCGAACTTCAACAGCCCCGAACCGGGCACGTTCGGCAGGTGGTACGCGTCGGGCACGCCGATCGCGGCCCGCGACTCCGCCGCCGAGAACGTCCGCAGTCCCACCCGGTACGACAGATAGGTCTCCAGGCCGCGCAGCCGCCCCTCCTCCAGCCGCTGCGACGCCAGCAGCAGGTGCACGCCCAGCGAACGGCCGATACGGCCGATCTGGACGAACATGTCGATGAAGTCCGGTTTGGCGGTGAGGAGTTCGCTGAACTCGTCGATGACCAGGACGAGCGAGGGAATCGGCTGCAGGGGCGCACCGGCCGCGCGCGCCTTCTCGTAGTCGTGGATGTTGGCGTAGTTGCCCGCGTCGCGCAGCATCTCCTGCCGCCGGTTCAGCTCGCCCCGGATGGAGTCGCCCATGCGGTCGACCAGCGTCAGGTCGTCCGCCAGGTTGGTGATCACCGCCGCGACGTGCGGCATCTGCGCCATCCCGGCGAAGGTCGCGCCGCCCTTGAAGTCGGCGAGGACGAAGTTCAGCGTCTCGGAGGTGTGGGTGACGGCGAGACCGAGCACCAGCGTGCGCAGCAGCTCGGACTTGCCGGAACCGGTGGCGCCCACGCACAGACCGTGCGGACCCATGCCCTCCTGGGCCGCCTCCTTCAGGTCCAGCATCACCGGCGAACCGTCCTCGCCCACGCCGATCGGCACCCGCAGCCGCTCCGCCTGGGACCGCGGCCGCCAGGTCCGGCCCACGTCGACCGAGGCGGCGTCCCCGAGGTTCAGCAGATCGGTGAACTCCAGGTTGGCCAGCAGGGGTTCGTCGTCGTCCCCGCCCGTCGCCATGTGCAGCGGGGCCAGTTGACGGGCGAGCGCCTCGGCGGCCTCGTAGCTCAGCAGGTCCGGAACCCCGTCGTAGACGTGCCCCTGGCCCGACTCCAACCGCAGCGACGTCGGCTGCACCACGACGGACAGGCCCCCGCGCGCCCCGGTGACCTCGCCCGGCACGACCTCGATGACCGTCACGCCCTGCAGGCCCTCCGCCGAGGCGAGCGCCGACATGGGCGCCACCGACTCGCCGTCCAGGACCACCACGACGTGCGGCTGTTCCACCAGCGGCTGGCCGCCGGGCTGGAAGCGGGGCCTGCCCTCCAGCCGTCCGGCCAGCAGGTCCTCCAGCACCGGCAGACTGGTGGTGATCAGCCGCCTGCTCCCCGCCCCGTCCCCGGGGCCCGGGGACTGCGCGTGCGGGAGCCACTTCGCCCACTCCCACCGCGGGGCCGCCTCGGCGCCGGTCGCGATCGCGATCACCAGGTCCTCGGGGGAGTGCAGGGAGGCCAGTCCGCCGACCATGGCCCGCGCCGCCGAGCGCGCGGCCTCCGCGTCACCGCTGACCGTCAGGTGGTAGAACGCCCGCAGCGAGACGGCCATGGGCAGCCCGTCCAGCGTGGAGTGCGTCGCCAGGAACTGCTGCATCGCCCCGGCCGCCAGCGGCTCCAGCTCGTCCACCGGAGCCGTCTCGGGCGTGACGAGGGGCGTCGCCAGCTCCTGGCTGCCCAGGCCGATGCGCACCTGCGCGAAGTCCGCGTCCCCCGCACGCCGCTCCCACACCCGGCTGCCCTCGGCGACGAGCGCCCACAGCTGCTCGGGCGAGGGGTGGAGGTAGAACTGCGCGTCGCGCTGCTTGCGCGCCGTCTTCAGCACCGTGCGCCGGGTCTGCGTCAGGTACTTCAGATAGTCGCGGCGCAGATCCGCCAGCTCCCCCTGGGTGCCCCGCCGGTACCGCACGAGCATCGCGATCGCCATGGCGAGCGTCGAGGCGATCATGATCATGCCCATGATGCGCATGATCGGGTTGGGCGTCATGAAGAAGAAGACGACGGAGCCGCCCATGCCCAGCATCGGCAGGAGCTGCATCAGCGCCCCCTCCTGCTGGCCCCGGGGGAGTTCCGGCGGAGGTTGCAACTGCACCGGATCGACCGGCACTTCGGTGGGCAGAGCCCGCGGCGGGCGCTTGACGACGATCTGGCTCACAGCTCACCAATTCCCTTGCCGGACGGAAGTGTTCCTATCGGCGCCCCCGTGGCGACGGGCCCCGTCCGCGGGAGGGATCCTACTGGCGTGACGGCGACCCGATGGCGGTAGGGTGTCGCGACGCACGTACGCATCCGCTAACCGTCGCGCGAAGACGGCCAATCGGGACGTGTGGTGCGATCGGCGGCCCCCGCGGTGCGTTCCGGACGGAAGCGGACGCGGCCCGGCGGCGTCGGCACCGCCGTGAGAACGGCACGCGGCAAGCGGCGCGGCGCCCACGCCCGCGACGCCCGGAACGAGCGCAGAACACGCGACGAGCGTGGAACGAGCTAGCAGGGGGAACACCAGGTGACCACGACGGCCCAAGCGGCAGCCACCGGACCCGGACGGCAGAGCCACGGAACCCCGTCCGGCAGCGCCACCGGATTCTGCCGGGTCACGGTCGTCGCCCCCGACGGGCGGGTGGACGTGGCCCTGCCCGAGGACATCCCCATCGCGGACCTGTACCCCGAGATCCTCCGGCTCTCCGGACAGAGCCCCGCCCCCGGAGCGCCCGTCGGCTACCACCTCGTACGCCGCGACGGCGCCGTCCTGGACAGCGCGCGCACCCTCGCCGGGCACCGCGTCCTCGACGGCGAACTCCTGTCGATGCGGCCCTTCTCCGAATCGCTGCCCCCCGCGGTCTTCGACGACGTGTCGGACGCCGTCGCCACCGCCGTGGCCAAGGACCGCACCCTGTGGGGCGACGCGCTCATGCGCGGCGCCGGCCTCTTCGGCGGCTCCGTCCTGCTGGCCCTGCTCGGCTTCGTGCTGTGGACGGCCGACCCGCTCCACGACATGCACGGGCTGCCCGGCATCCTGGCCGCCGTCGTCGCCCTCCTCCTGCTCGCCTTCGCCTGCGTGCGCGCCCGGGTGTACGACGACCGGGCCTCGTCGATCGCGCTCGGCACCGGCGCCCTGGTCAACGCGGCGGTGGCCGGATCCGGACTGCTGCCCCTGAGCGCCGGGCAGGGCGTCGGACGGCTGCAGTTCCTGCTCGCCTGCGCCGCCGTCCTCGTGGCGGCGGTCATCCTGATGATCGTCGCGCCCGGCGGGGACGGGCCGTTCGTCGCGTTCGTCTTCGCGAGCGCCGTCGGCCTCCTGGTCACCTTCGTCGCCGTCCTGAGCGGGCTGGAGCCGGTCGAGGCCGCCGCCGCCTGCTCCCCGCTGGCCGTGGGAGCCCTCGCCTTCCTGCCGGGGCTCTCCACCCGCTTCGCCCGGCTGCCCATCGGCTTCGAGCCGCCCCGCACCACGGTCGGCGACTACGGGACCTCCGAACCCGCGCCCTCCGGCCCGGTGGACGCCGTCCGCCTCGCCGCCCAGGCGCGGCGCGGCCACGAACTGCTCCTCGGCCTGGTCGGCGGCTGCGCCCTGGTCGCCGTGGCGGCCTCCGCCGTGCTGGGCTTCTCCGACGACGTCTGGGGCCAGCTGCTCGCCCTGGCCACCGGCGTCGCCATGCTGATGCGCGCCCACCTCTTCCGCTACACCGGCCAGGTCGGCTGCGCGCTCGCCGCCGGTCTCGCCTCGCTCGTCCTCCTCGGCCTCGGCCTGTCCCTCAACCCGCCGGCCGCCCTGGTCCGCGACGCCCTGCGGGGCGACGGGACCGCACTCGACATCCGTACGGTGTGGCTCGCCGCGGCCGTCGCGGGCGTCGCCGTCCTGATCACCGCCATCGGCCTGATCGTGCCGCGCAAGGGGGTGACCCCGTTCTGGGGACGCTTCCTGGAGATCGCCGAGACGGTCGTCCTGCTGACCCTGCTCCCGCTCTGCCTCGCCGTCTTCGACGTCTACCGCTCGATCCGCGCCCTCACCAGCTGACCGGCGGCCACGGCCGGGCCGCCCCCCCGGGCGATACCGGCGGGGGGCGGCCCGAATGGCTGGTAGCCTGTCCAGTGGCCGTTTGTGTACGCGTCCCCGGATCATCCTGGGGGCTGCGCTCATCGGACCTTCGCCTCCGAGTCACGGAAGCTCCCCTGAGAACAAGACCAGGGGCACTCGTGGGCGCTTCGAACATCAAGAGGAGTACGCGTGCCGCTCGACGCCGCTACGAAGAAGCAGATCATGGCCGAGTTCGCCCAGAAGGAGGGTGACACCGGATCCCCCGAGGTCCAGGTCGCCATGCTCTCCCGCCGGATCTCGGACCTGACGGAGCACCTCAAGACGCACAAGCACGACCACCACTCCCGCCGTGGTCTGCTGATCCTGGTCGGCCAGCGTCGCCGCCTCCTGCAGTACCTGGCCAAGAAGGACATCCAGCGCTTCCGTGCGCTCGTCGACCGCCTCGGCATCCGCCGCGGCGCGGCCGGCGGCGCCAAGTAAGCACGCCGTGGAGAGGGAGCGGTTCCCACGTCTGAGGGGACCGCTCCCTTTGCCGTACGTGCGAGACCGGCGCCAACCTCAGTAACCTGGGGGCAGCGGCACCCGCACGACCGCACGACCCGCGCGAAGAACACGCGCGGCCGCACGAACGAGGGAGAGGCGCTACGACGCCGCCGCCGGTCCTCGGTAGTGGCCCCCGGGAACATGCCCGGGAGCTTCGATCGAAGACCGGCCCGCATCCACGGTGCGCCTCTCCCGCACCGTCCTGCGCCACACGGGCGTGAGGACGAAAGACGACGAGTATGGAGAAATCACTAGTGGAGAACGAGACCCACTACGCCGAGGCCGTCATCGACAACGGAACCTTCGGCACCCGCACCATCCGCTTCGAGACGGGCCGCCTGGCCAAGCAGGCCGCCGGCTCCGCCGTCGCGTACCTGGACGACGACACCATGGTGCTGTCGGCCACCACCGCTTCCAAGCGGCCCAAGGACAACCTCGACTTCTTCCCCCTCACGGTGGACGTCGAGGAGCGGCAGTACGCGGCCGGCAAGATCCCCGGCTCCTTCTTCCGCCGGGAGGGCCGCCCCTCCGAGGACGCGATCCTCACCTGCCGCCTGATCGACCGCCCGCTGCGCCCCTCCTTCAAGAAGGGCCTGCGCAACGAGATCCAGATCGTCGAGACGATCATGGCGCTCAACCCCGACCACCTGTACGACGTGGTCGCGATCAACGCCGCCTCCTGCTCCACCCAGCTGGCGGGCCTGCCCTTCTCCGGCCCGATCGGCGCCACCCGCGTCGCCCTGATCAAGGGCCAGTGGGTCGCCTTCCCGACGCACACCGAGCTCGAGGACGCCGTCTTCGACATGGTCGTCGCCGGTCGCGTCCTGGACGACGGCGACGTCGCGATCATGATGGTCGAGGCCGAGGCCACCGAGAAGACCATCCAGCTCGTCAAGGACGGCGCCGAGGCTCCCACCGAGGAGATCGTCGCCGCCGGTCTGGAAGCGGCGAAGCCCTTCATCAAGGCCCTCTGCAAGGCGCAGTCGGACCTGGCGTCCAAGGCCGCCAAGCCCGTCGGCGACTTCCCGGTCTTCCTGGACTACCAGGACGACGTCCTCGACGCCCTCGCCAAGGCCGTCACGCCCCAGCTGAAGCAGGCGCTCACCATCGCCGGCAAGCAGGAGCGCGAGGCCGAGCTGGACCGCGTCAAGGAGATCGCCGCCGAGAAGCTCCTCCCAGAGTTCGAGGGCCGCGAGAAGGAGATCTCCGCCGCGTACCGCGCGCTGACCAAGAAGCTGGTCCGCGAGCGCGTCATCAAGGACAAGGTCCGCATCGACGGCCGCGGCGTCACGGACATCCGTACGCTCGCCGCCGAGGTCGAGGCCATCCCGCGCGTGCACGGCTCGGCGCTGTTCGAGCGTGGCGAGACCCAGATCCTGGGCGTCACCACCCTCAACATGCTCCGCATGGAGCAGCAGCTGGACACCCTCTCCCCGGTGACCCGCAAGCGCTACATGCACAACTACAACTTCCCGCCGTACTCGGTCGGCGAGACGGGCCGCGTGGGCTCGCCCAAGCGCCGCGAGATCGGCCACGGAGCGCTCGCCGAGCGCGCCATCGTGCCGGTCCTGCCGACGCGCGAGGAGTTCCCCTACGCGATCCGCCAGGTCTCCGAGGCGCTGGGCTCCAACGGCTCGACCTCCATGGGCTCGGTCTGCGCCTCCACCATGTCGCTGCTGAACGCCGGTGTGCCCCTCAAGGCCGCCGTCGCCGGCATCGCCATGGGTCTGATCTCGCAGGAGATCGACGGCAAGACCCACTACGTCGCCCTCACCGACATCCTCGGTGCGGAGGACGCGTTCGGCGACATGGACTTCAAGGTCGCCGGCACCAAGCAGTTCGTGACCGCGCTCCAGCTCGACACCAAGCTCGACGGCATCCCCGCCTCGGTCCTGGCCGCCGCGCTGAAGCAGGCCCGTGACGCCCGTCTGCACATCCTGGACGTCATGAACGAGGCCATCGACGTCCCGGACGAGATGTCCCCGAACGCCCCGCGGATCATCACCGTCAAGATCCCGGTGGACAAGATCGGTGAGGTCATCGGCCCCAAGGGCAAGATGATCAACCAGATCCAGGAGGACACCGGCGCCGACATCACGATCGAGGACGACGGCACGATCTACATCGGTGCGCAGCAGGGCTCGCAGGCCGAGGCCGCCCGCGCCACGATCAACGCCATCGCCAACCCGACCATGCCGGAGGTCGGCGAGCGCTACCTGGGCACGGTCGTCAAGACCACCACCTTCGGTGCGTTCGTCTCGCTCATGCCGGGCAAGGACGGTCTGCTGCACATCTCGCAGATCCGCAAGCTCGCCGGCGGCAAGCGCGTCGAGAACGTCGAGGACGTGCTCGGCGTCGGCGCCAAGGTCCAGGTCGAGATCGCCGAGATCGACTCCCGCGGCAAGCTCTCCCTCATCCCCGTCATCGAGGGCGAAGAGGACGAGAAGAAGGACGACACCGACAAGTGACGTCCCGTAGTTCCGCGACGACGGCCCGCCCCTCCTCCAAGGGGCGGGCCGTCGCCCGTACCCAAACGCTTCTGCCGGGCAGCAACGGCATCGGAACCGTCCGCCGGACCGTCCTCCCCGGCGGCCTGCGCATCGTCACCGAGACCCTGCCCTCCGTCCGGTCCGCCACCTTCGGCATCTGGGCGGGCGTCGGCTCCCGCGACGAGACGCCCGCCCTGAACGGCGCGACCCACTACCTCGAACACCTCCTCTTCAAGGGCACCGCCAAGCGCACCGCCCTCGACATCTCCTCCGCGATCGACGCGGTCGGCGGCGAGATGAACGCCTTCACGGCGAAGGAGTACACCTGCTACTACGCGCGGGTCCTGGACACCGACCTGCCGCTGGCCATCGACGTCGTCTGCGACATGCTGACCGGTTCGCTGATCGCCCCCGAGGACGTCGACGCCGAGCGCGGCGTCATCCTTGAGGAGATCGCGATGACCGAGGACGACCCGGGCGACTGCGTGCACGACCTGTTCGCGCACACCATGCTCGGCGACACCCCCCTCGGCCGCCCGGTCCTCGGCACCGTCGACACGATCAACGCGCTGAACCGCGGCCAGATCGCCCGCTTCTACAAGAAGCACTACGACCCCACGCACCTGGTCGTCGCCGCCGCGGGCAACGTCGACCACGCCACGGTCGTACGCCAGGTGCGCCGCGCCTTCGAGAAGGCCGGCGCCCTCTCCCGTCACGACGCCGCCCCCATGGCGCCCCGCGAGGGCTCCCGCACTCTGCGCACCGCCGGCAAGGTCGAGCTGCTGAACCGCAGGACCGAGCAGGCCCATGTGGTCCTCGGCATGCCCGGCCTCGCCCGCACCGACGACCGGCGCTGGGCGCTCGGCGTCCTGAACACCGCACTCGGCGGCGGTATGAGCTCCCGCCTCTTCCAGGAGGTGCGGGAGAAGCGCGGCCTGGCCTACAGCGTGTACTCGTACACCTCCGGCTTCGCCGACTGCGGCCTCTTCGGCGTCTACGCGGGCTGCCGGCCCAGCCAGGTCCACGACGTGCTGAAGATCTGCCGCGACGAGCTGGACCGGGTCGCCACGCACGGCCTGGACGACGACGAGGTCGCCCGCGCCGTCGGGCAGCTCTCCGGCTCCACCGTCCTCGGCCTGGAGGACACCGGCGCGCTGATGAACCGTATCGGCAAGAGCGAACTGTGCTGGGGCGAGCAGATGTCGGTGGACGACATGCTCGGGCGGATAGCGGAGGTCACCCCCGACGACGTACGGCAGGTGGCGGGCGAACTCCTCGCCCACCGCCCCTCGCTCTCGGTCATCGGCCCGCTCAAGGACAAGCAGGCGGACCGCCTCCACGAAGCGGTCTCCTGACCGAACCGCTCGCACCCCTTAAGGAATCACGATGAGCAAGCTGCGCGTAGCCGTTCTCGGCGCCCGGGGCCGGATCGGCTCCGAGGCCGTACGGGCCGTCGAGGCCGCCGACGACCTGGAGCTGGTGGCGGCCCTGGGCCGGGGCGACAAGCTGGAGGCCCTCGCCGATGCGGGCGCCCAGGTAGCCGTCGAGCTGACCACCCCCGCATCGGTGATGGGCAACCTCGACTTCTGCGTCCGGCACGGCATCCACGCCGTCGTCGGCACCACGGGCTGGACCGACGAACGGCTCGCGCAGCTGACCACCTGGCTGGACGGTTCCTCGGGGACCGGCGTCCTGATCGCCCCGAACTTCTCCATCGGCGCGGTCCTGACTATGAAGTTCGCGGAGCGGGCCGCCCGGTACTTCGAATCCGTCGAGGTCGTCGAGCTGCACCACCCGAACAAGGTCGACGCCCCCTCCGGCACCGCCACCCGCACCGCCCAGCTCATCGCGGCGGCCCGCGCCGAAGCCGGCAGCGCGCCCCAGCCGGACGCCACCGCCACCGCCCTGGACGGCGCGCGCGGCGCGGACGTGGACGGCGTCCCCGTCCACGCCATCCGGCTCCGGGGGCTGCTGGCCCACCAGGAAGTGCTGCTCGGCGGCGAGGGCGAGACCCTCACCATCCGCCACGACTCCCTCCACCACAGCAGCTTCATGCCGGGCATCCTGCTCGGCGTCCGCCGCGTGGTGACCACTCCCGGCCTCACGTTCGGCCTGGAACACTTCCTCGACCTGAACTGACTGAGCCCACCATGCGCGCAAAGATCACCTACATCGTCACGGCCGCCGTCCTGGTCTTCTACTTCGTCCTGGTCGGCAGCCGCGGCCTGATGCTCATCCGGCACGGCACGTGGATCACCGTCGTGTTCGGCGTCGCCGTGCTGATCCTGCCGGTGATCGGCGTCTGGTTCCTCTGGAAGAACACGCGGTTCGTCCGCCGCGCCAACGCCCTGGCGGCGGAGTTGGACGCCGAGGGCGGCCTGCCGGTCGACGACCTGGCCCGCACGCCGTCCGGCCGGATCGACCGGGACGCCGCCGACGCGGTCTTCGCCAAGCGCCGGGAGGAGGCCGAGGACGCCCCGGACGACTGGCGGGCCTGGTTCCGGCTGGCGGTCGCCTACCAGGACGCCCGGGACACCCCGCGGGCCCGCAAGGCGATGCAGCGGGCGATCGCCCTGCACGCGGCGGCCACGCCGTCGAGCCCGGCCGGCGTCTGACCACGTCTTCGCGTCATCACGCACAGGTGAGCCCGGGGCCTCCGCGGGCCCCGGGCTCACCTGTGTGGAAACGGCGGGCTCAGCCCTGCTGGTACTCGTCCGCCCAGGCCTCCACCGCGTCCGTGGCCCGCTCGAAGGCCTCCTCGCGCCCGAGGAAGTCCGCGTTGTGGTCGCTGGTCAGCGGCGGCAGCGTCTCACCGTTGCGCCTGACCACGACGAGCGCCTGGCCCTGGACCGTACGGGGGAACCCCATCCACTTCACGGGCTGCTGGACCGTACGGACCGCCGACGCGTCGCTCCAGGCCACCGTGGTGGTCCGGAAGAAGCCGACGCGCCGGACACCGTGACGGCTGACCCACGCGCCGACCCGCAACAGCCGCAGAGCGGCGGCGATCACCGCACCGGCCAGGACCAGACAGACGGTGACGCCCGAAGCGGCTCCGGCCACTCCGATGATCATGGCCGCGAGCAGAACGAACGAGGCCAGCAACAACAGGGTGGCCGCCGCCGCGACCCGCCACGGACCGGGGCGGTAGGGCCGCCGCCAGCTGTCGTGGTCGTCGAACGGCAGCGCGACGTCCTCCGCGCTCGCGTCGAATGCGCGGTCGGCCGTCAGGAAGGGCAGGGGCACGACTCATCCTCACTCACAAGCACGCTCGATTGCTGTGCCCGGTGAGGCTACCGAGCGGGCCACCGACCCGACCACCCCAGGGGGTCCGTACGAGTCAGCGGCCCTGTGACGCGGTGGACTGCTTGCCCTGGTCCGCGGCCGGCCCGGAGTCGAGCGCCGGGAGTCCCAGCAGCAGGGAGCCCACGAGACCGGCGACCACGGTCAGTCCGACGAGGGACCGCCCCAGAAGTTCGGGAACGGTGGCGCGGGCGGCGGGCGGGGGAGTGACATTACTGCGGAACCGCTCGGACTCGGCGACGAACGAGAACGGGACGGATTCACGCCGGCGGAACATGAGGAAACTCTCCTTGATCTCTGTGGCGGGTGCTGCTAATGAGTCAGACGTACGAACGGCCGGATCGGTGCCCGAATCGCCGTACTTGTTGCGGAGACTCCACGAACGGCTGCCCGAGGCCGCCGCCGGCATGCCTCCCCCGCCCGGCCCGTAAAGTGGTCGCCGCCCGAGCGATGCCCTCGGGCCTCCCCGCGCCGTCCCTGGAAGGACCCCTGTCGGTGACCGACACTCCCGAACCCGCAAAGCCCCACTTCCGCAGCGATGTCACCGTCGAGCTGGTGAAGAGCGACGCGCGCGACGCGGACGTGCTGTTCGCCGCGCGGGTCTCCACCGCCGGCGAGCAGTCGCTCCAGGAGGTCACCAAGGACCCCGAGCGCTCCAAGGGGCTCATCAACTACCTCATGCGGGACCGGCACGGCAGCCCGTTCGAGCACAACTCGATGACGTTCTTCATCAGCGCCCCGATCTTCGTCTTCCGCGAGTTCATGCGGCACCGCGTCGGCTGGTCGTACAACGAGGAATCGGGCCGCTACAGGGAGCTGGAGCCGGTCTTCTACGTCCCCGGAACCTCCCGCAAACTGGTCCAGCAGGGCCGCCCCGGCAAGTACGAGTTCGTCCAGGGCACCGAGGAGCAGTACGACGTCGCCACCCGCGCCATGGAGGAGTCCTACCGGGCCTCCTACGACGCGTACCAGGAGATGCTGGCGAAGGGCGTGGCCCGCGAGGTCGCCCGCGCCGTCCTGCCCGTCGGCCTCTTCTCCTCGATGTACGCCACCTGCAACGCGCGCTCGCTGATGCACTTCCTCGGCCTGCGCACCCAGCACGAGCTGGCGAAGGTCCCGTCCTTCCCGCAACGCGAGATCGAGATGGTCGGCGAGCAGATGGAAGCCCACTGGGAGCAGCTCATGCCGCTCACTCATGCCGCCTTCAACAAAAACGGACGGGTCGCCCCATAAGCGGTGTCCGTATTGCGACGTTTCGAGAAGTTCATCTAGGCTGATCAAACGGACCCGGCACTGCTTGAACCCCCGAGCAGGCAGTGCCGGGCTCCTCTTCCCCGTCCCCCGAGGGGACCCCGCGCGGTGAGCAGCGAGTAGCGTGGTACCCATGGCTCCGATCTCCACTCCGCAGACCCCCTTCGGGCGGGTCCTCACCGCTATGGCCACGCCCTTCACGGCGGACGGCGCTCTCGACCTCGACGGCGCCCAGCGGCTCGCCGCCCACCTGGTGGACGCAGGCAATGACGGCTTGGTCGTCAACGGCACCACCGGTGAGTCCCCGACCACCAGTGACGCGGAGAAGGACCAGCTCGTACGAGCGGTGCTCGAAGCGGTCGGCGACCGCGCACACGTCATCGCCGGCATCGGCACCAACGACACCCGCCACAGCGTCGAGCTCGCGCGGACGGCCGAGCGCAGCGGCGCCCACGGCCTGCTCGCGGTGACGCCGTACTACAACAAGCCCCCGCAGGAGGGCCTGCTGCGGCACTTCACGGCCATCGCCGACTCCACCGGCCTGCCCGTCATGCTGTACGACATCCCCGGCCGCAGCGGGGTGCCGATCGACACCGAGACCCTCGTCCGGCTCGCCGACCACCCGCGGATCGTCGCGAACAAGGACGCCAAGGGCGACCTGGGCCGCGCCAGCTGGGCCATCGCCGAGTCCGGGCTCGCCTGGTACTCCGGCGACGACATGCTCAACCTGCCGCTCCTGTCGGTCGGCGCGGTCGGCTTCGTCTCCGTGGTCGGCCACGTGGTGACCCCCGACCTGTGCGCGCTCATCGAGGCGCACCTGGGGGGCGACGTCCAGAAGGCCACCGAGATCCACCAGAAGCTGCTCCCGGTCTTCACCGGCATGTTCCGCACCCAGGGCGTCATCACCACGAAGGCCGCCCTGACCCTCCAGGGTCTTCCGGCCGGGCCGCTGCGTCTCCCGCTGGTGGAGCTCAGCGCTCAGGAGACGGCCCAGCTCAAGATCGATCTCGCCGCCGGCGGGGTACAGCTCTGAGCACGGACCTCTTCGAGCACCCGCCTCGCGGCCACCGCGAGCAGCACGGACTTCACAACTGAACACGCGAGGCGACTCGCATCGAGCAGCACCCAAGACAACAGCAAGTGCACGAACGACATGCGCGCCACGTGCCTCAGCGGTACGTGGCGCGCGTGGTAAGGAGAGTCTTTTGAGTCATCCGCATCCTGAACTCGGTACCCCGCCGAAGCTCCCGAAGGGCGCCCTGCGGGTCACCCCGCTCGGCGGCCTGGGCGAGATCGGCCGCAACATGACGGTCTTCGAGTACGGCGGCCGCCTGCTCATCGTCGACTGCGGCGTCCTCTTCCCCGAGGAGGAGCAGCCGGGCATCGACCTGATCCTGCCGGACTTCACCACGATCCGGGACCGCCTGGACGACATCGAGGGCATCGTCCTCACGCACGGCCACGAGGACCACATCGGTGGTGTCCCGTACCTGCTGCGCCTGAAGCCGGACATCCCCCTCATCGGTTCCAAGCTGACGCTGGCGCTCATCGAGGCGAAGCTCCAGGAGCACCGCATCCGCCCCTACACCCTGGAGGTGCAGGAAGGCCAGCGCGAGCGCATCGGCGTCTTCGACTGCGAGTTCATCGCGGTCAACCACTCGATCCCGGACGCCCTCGCCGTCGCCATCCGCACCCCCGCGGGCCTGGCCGTGGCCACCGGCGACTTCAAGATGGACCAGCTTCCGCTGGACGGCCGTCTCACCGACCTGCACGCGTTCGCCCGGCTCAGCGAGGAGGGCATCGACCTCCTCCTCTCGGACTCCACGAACGCCGAGGTCCCCGGCTTCGTGCCGCCGGAGCGGGACATCTCCAACGTCCTGCGCACGGTGTTCGCCAACGCCCAGAAGCGCATCATCGTGGCGAGCTTCGCCAGCCACGTGCACCGCATCCAGCAGATCCTGGACGCCGCCCACGAATACGGCCGCCGGGTCGCCTTCGTCGGCCGCTCGATGGTCCGCAACATGGGCATCGCCCGTGACCTCGGTTATCTGAAGGTCCCGGCCGGCCTGGTCGTCGACGTCAAGACCCTCGACGACCTGCCGGACGACGAGGTCGTGCTGGTCTGCACGGGTTCGCAGGGCGAGCCGATGGCGGCCCTCTCCCGGATGGCCAACCGCGACCACCAGATCCGGATCGTCCCGGGCGACACGGTGATCCTCGCGTCGTCCCTGATCCCGGGCAACGAGAACGCGGTCTACCGCGTGATCAACGGCCTGACCCGCTGGGGCGCCAACGTCGTCCACAAGGGCAACGCCAAGGTCCACGTCTCGGGCCACGCCTCGGCCGGCGAGCTGCTGTACTTCTACAACATCTGCAAGCCGAAGAACCTGATGCCGGTCCACGGCGAATGGCGCCACCTGCGGGCCAACGCCGAACTGGGCGCCCTCACCGGCGTGCCGAAGGACCACATCGTCATCGCCGAGGACGGCGTGGTCGTCGATCTCATCGACGGCAAGGCCAAGATCGTCGGCAAGGTCCAGGCCGGTTACGTCTACGTGGACGGCCTCTCCGTCGGCGACGTCACCGAGACCTCGCTCAAGGACCGTCGCATCCTCGGTGACGAGGGCATCATCTCGGTGTTCATCGTGGTCGACAGCACCTCCGGCAAGATCGTGGGCGGCCCCCACATCCAGGCGCGGGGCTCCGGCATCGACGACAACGCCTTCGTCGGCGTCACCCCGAAGATCCAGGAAGCCCTGGACAAGTCGGCGCAGGACGGCGTCATGGAGCCCCACCAGCTCCAGCAGATGGTCCGCCGGGTCGTCGGCAAGTGGGTGTCCGACACCTACCGCCGGCGTCCGATGATCCTTCCGGTCGTCGTCGAGGTCTGACCCTCACGAGCGCCTGACCTGGAGCGGGGCTCCTCGATTTGCATCGAGGAGCCCCGCTCCAGTACGTTTACCTCTCCGCCTGAACGGGAAGCACGGCGCGCACGCATGCGCCTGGAGCTGACCCGAGAGGGACGGGAAATCCGACTCAGAACCTCTGATAAAGTCGGGTCCGCCGAAAGGCAAGACCACTCCACGGGTCGCCGGAAATCGAATTCGGGCCGGAAACGGAACGAAAAAGAGTCTGGTAACGTGGGACTCGCTGGAAAGGGAGAACGCGGAAGCGGGGAACCTGGAAAGCGAAAAGGCAGGGCCCGCTTCGACCGGGAATCGGACACGGAAGAGTCTGATAGAGTCGGAAACGCAAGACAGCAAGATGAAAAAGAAGTGAAACGAAGGGA
>NZ_LIVT01000024.1 GCF_001905905.1 Streptomyces sp. CB02366 | reverse complement strand
GCTCCCGGGCCGCCCCCTCGCCCAGTCCGTTCGCCCCGAACCGCGCGGGGGCGGCCCCCGCCTCGGCCCACCGGCCGCCGCGCCGCTCCCACCAGGTCACCGTGCCCGTCGTGGAGGCGGCGGCAAAGGATGCCCGCGGCATCACCTACATGACCAACGTCTACGAAAACGGGCGGGTCAAGGAGCAGACGCTCACCGAAGGCGCCAAGTTCACCTTCGCGTACACGCTGACCGGCACGGGCAAGGTCACCTCCACCTCAGTCACCCAGCCCGGCGGGTCCGTGAGGAGGGTGGAGTTCGACGCGGCCGGCTACGGAGTCAAGGACACCGAGGCCCACGGCAGCACGCTCGCCCGCACCACCCAGTACCACCGGGGGCCGCGCCACCGCGTGGACGCGGTCACCGACCCGTACGGCCGCCGCACCGAACTCACCTACGACACCAACGGATACATCACCCGCACCACAGAACTTGCCGGCACACCACAGGCACGCCAGTCCGGCACCGCTGTCTACGACGGTCCGTACGACCAGCCCACCACCCTCACCGACCCCCTGGGCAAGATCACCACTCTCGGCTACGACGCCGACGGCGACCTGCGGACCGTCACCGACCCCGAGAACCGGAAGACCGCTCTCACCTACACCCCCGACGGGCAGGTGAAGACGGTGACCGACGCCTCCCAGGCCGTAACCGAATACACCTATCTGAACGGTGAGGTGGTGTCGGTCAAGGACGCGGAGGGCCGCACCAGCAGCCAGTTCCTCGACGCCGCAGGACGACCGTCGGCCCTGACCGACGCGGCGGGATCCCGCACGACGCTCACCTACGACGCTCTCAACCAGACGCGCAAGGTCACCGATCCGCTCGGCCAGGCCACCGTTCTGGACTACGACGAGAACGGCAACCTGACCACTCTCACCGACGCCCGCAACAACGCCACCTCTTGGGCGTATGACAACGCGGACCGCGCCAAGTCGGCAACCGACCCGTTGGGGGCGCAGGCGCTGTTCGCCTATGATCCCGCAGGCCATCTGGCGAAGGTGACCAGTCGCTCGGGCCAGATTGCCACCGCCGAGTACGACCTGCTGGGACGGGCGAAGAACACCAAGTACGGCGTGAACGTGGCCGGCACGGCCGAGTCCACCGCCACGTACGCCTACGACGCTGTCGACCTGCCGAAGACGATCACCGACACGCAGGCCGGAACACAGTCCTTCGGATACGACGCCTACGACCGGCCGAAGACGGTCACCGGGCCGACCAGGACGGTCTCCTACGTCTACGACGCGGCGGATCGACGCAGGGAAATGACGGCAGCCGGGAAGACCACGCTCTATGGCTACGACACCTCCGGCATCCTCACGTCCGTCACCTCCGGCGACCAAGCGGTCACCTTCGGCCTCGACGCGGTAGGCCGCGAGAAAACCGCCGCACTGCCCGGCGGGATCACGCGCACCACCACCCTGGACAAGACAGGCACCATCAAGAACATTGGCTATACCAAGGGCACGGCCGGTATCGGTGACCTCAGCTACTCCAGGGACGTTCGTGGACTCCAGACCGGCCTGTCCGGCGGACTCGCCTCGGTCGCTCTGCCCGCGGCGGAGACAGGAGCGGTGTACGGGAAGGACAACCGTGTCACCACCTTTAACGGTCGATCCTTCACCTACGACGCCAACGGCCGACTCAAGAACGACGGAAAGCGCACCTACACCTGGAACGCCCGCGGCCAGCTGTCCGGACTCACCGCAACCGGCGGAGCATCGAGCCTCTTCACCTACGACGCGCTGGGCACCCGCACCGCGAAGACCCTCGGCACCACCACGAAGAAGTACCTGACCGACGGCTCCAACCCACTCGTGGAACAAAACTCCACAGGAGCCACGACAGCCACCGTTGCAACATCCGGCCTCGACGAGTACCTGACCCGGACCGAGAACAACACCACACAGATCTACCTCACCGACGCGCTGGGCTCCATCGTCGGCCTGGCCAACACCGACGGCACCATTGCCACCCGTTACACCTACGACCCCAACGGCCAACCCACCACCTCGGGCGCCGCATCCTCCAACCCCTACACTTTCACCGGACGCGAATCCGACGGAACCGGACTCCTCCACTACCGCAACCGCTACTACGACCCGGAGTCCGGCCGCTTCATCTCCCAGGATCCGATCGGCCACGCGGGCGGCACCAACCTCTATCAGTACGCCCTCAGTTCACCCACCACCTACACCGACCCTTCCGGCAACAACCCTCTGCTCGCAGGCTGCGTCGTCGGCGGCCTCTCCGAGGCCGGCCTCGACTGGCTCGGCCAACGCCTCTCGGGCCGCAAAGTCAACTGGGGCCAGGTCGGTACCTCCGCAGCCATGGGCTGCGCGATCGGGATGCTCGGTGCGGCAGGCGCGGCCAAGGGCGCTGCCAAGGGCGCGTCCCTCGGCCAGTGCTTCACGGCCGGCAACAGCTTCACCTCGGACACACCAGTCCTCCTGGCGGACGGCACTCGCAAGCCGATCAAGGACATCCGGATCGGCGACGAGGTCCTGGCCACCGCCCCCGAAACAGGCGAAAGCGGCCCCCGCCCCGTCACCGCCCTGATCAAGGGCACAGGCGACAAACAACTGGTCGACATTACCCTTGGCACGGGCACATCCCACACGCTGACGGCCACGGACGGCCATCCTTTCTGGGCCCCTGCCCTGAACCGCTGGATCCAAGCTGACCAACTCACCGACGGCCAATGGCTCCAGACGAGCACTGGCACTTGGGTACAGATCACCGCAGTAACCCACCGCACCACATCCACCACGGTCTACAACCTCACCGTCGCAGACCTCCACACGTACCATGTGCTGGCGGGGGCCACACCGGTCCTCGTTCACAATGCAACGCCAGGTCAGAAGTGCGATCTGACGCTGGGCGCTGGTCCGAATGCCCGAGAGGGAGTAGGGCTGGAGAACGGCGACATCGAAGCAGATGGCGTTCGAGATCTGATCAACGAATCCGGAAATAAGTACGGCTGTCACACTTGCGATGCCACGACCCCCGGCACCAAGTACGGAGACTGGATTCCAGATCACCAGCCGCCGTCTAGTCTCGTCGCTCCCGGGTCTCCCCAGACGGCGTACCCGCACTGCTGGACCTGTGCTAGAAGACAGGCTGGGGTCGTCTCGCAACTGTCACAGGCAAGGAGCAAGAAGGCATGGTAGCTAGTAGCCCCTTGATTGCATTCCTCGCAAAGATCGAGCACGGATGCCTGATCTTGCGGGATGCAGGAAGTGACGATGACGTCAGCGACTGGGATCCGACGTCTAGCAGCTGGTATCGAGAGGGTAGTTCACTCATCTTCAGCGTTCAGGCCGGTGTCGATGGCCCGGTCGAATGTGAGGTGTGGAAGTCAGCTCCTCCTACGGCGCTTCCTGCGAGACTGTTCGAAGCGTCCCTGCCGTGTTCGTCCGGATGGCTCGTATTGCACGATGCGAACGATTATGTCCGAATGCAATTTTTGGGATTCCGTGACTCCGTGATCTGTTCGGCAATGGTGGATGATCCGCAATTTCCGTCAAAAATTCAGATCTTGCTGAGCGCAGAAGGTGAGTAGCTTCTCGATGCCTGTAGGAACGGGCGAGGTTCTATTCGGGGATCTCGCCAGTTTCCCGCATGCGGCGTGAGGGCGTCGATCCACTGGGGGGAGCCGACCTTCCCGCGTTATTCCGAATTGCAAAGTTGAAGCCCCGTCAGGTGCGTCCTGGCGGGGCTTCTGCATGGGGTGACGGCAGTGGTTGACGGCAACGTCAGCGGACGGTGGCTCCGAACAGCGGCGGGTCATCTCCGTCGTCGCGGGGCGACTCGTTGTGGGCAGGCCCGTCCAGGGCGCTGCTGAGGGCGTCGATGGCGTCGCGTTGGAGGCGGAGTCGGACGTGGGCGTAGACGGCGGCGGTGACGCCGATGTGGGCGTGGCCGAGGGGTTCCTTGATGACGACGAGTTCGACGCCCTGTTCCAGGAGCAGGGTGGCGGTGGAGTGCCTGAGGCCGTGGAAGGATACGGCGGAGGCTGGCCTTGCTGAGCAGCATGGTGAAGGCGCGGGTGAGGTTGGTCAGGTCGATCGGTCGACCCTGCGCTGTTGTTGAACACGTGGCCGCTGGACTGCCACGCCGTGCCGGCGGTCGCACGTTCCCGCTGCTGCTTTTCGTGGTGGTGCCTCAGCAAGCGGAGGCAGCGGGTGGGGAGTGTAATGCGGCGCTCGGAGGCCCGGGTCTTGGTAGGCAGCGTGGTGAGCCCGTCTGTGCTGGTGCGCTGCAAGGTGCGGCGGATTGCGGCGGTGCCCGTGTCGAAGTCGAGGTCTTCCCAGTGGAGGCCGAGTAGTTCGCCCTTGCGGAGTCCGGTGTGGAGGGCGAGTTCGAACAGCACGTACAACCGGTGTCCGCGCGTGGCTGCGAGGAACTGGCACGCTTCGTCGGTGGTGAGGGGGTCGAAGCGCCGGGGCCGTGGGGTGCCGGTGCGGACGTTGCGGGCGACGTTGCGCAGGATCTCCTCTTCGCGGAGGGCGTGCTCCAGGGCGGACTTGAGCACGGAGTGGATGTAGGTGAGCGTCAGCGGGGAGAGCAGCTTGTGGCAGCACTGGTCGGCTGCGCAGCAGCGGGGTTGGTCGCGGCGGGCGTCGATGCCGCGGGTGCAGCACTGGCAGGTGGTGCGGAGCTGGTTGAGCCAGGTGCGGACATCCTTGGCGGTGAGCTTAGTGATCTTCTTCCTGCCGAGGTCGGGGATGAGGTACCGGTGGACGCAGGTGCTGTAGCGGGTGTGGGTGTTCTCGCTGAGGTGGTGGACGGCAACGGCATCGAGCAATACGTCAGGTATGCGGCCACGCTGCCCTGCGCGGAAGGATGGAGAGACCGCGGTTGCTCGGCGATCTTCTCGGTGAGTTTGGCCAGGGCCTCTTTGCGGGTGGTGCCGTAGACGCGCACGCGCTTGCGGGTGTTGCCGGGGGCGAGGACGTATCCGGCGGCTTCCCATCGTCCGTCCTTGCGCTGGTAAACGGTTCCGTCGCCGTTGGCGCGGACGCGGCGGGAGGCGGAGGTGTCGCGGGGTGTGGTCATCAGGCGGCGTCCTGTTCGAGGCGGGTGAGGATGAAGTCGATGAGGGCGCAGGCGGGAATGCGGCGGGCGTGGCCGAGGGTGATCGAGGCGAGCTGGTCGGTGCGGAGGAGGTCGTAGACGGCGGAGCGGCCGAGCTCGAGGCGGGCCATCACCTGGGGCACCGTGAGCAGGTCAAGTGCCGGTGCCGTCTCCGCAGGGGGAACAGCGAGCGGAGGCGAGGCCATCAGCAGCCTCCTTCGGCCGCGAACTGCCGTTCTAGTTCGCTGCGGTGCCAGACGTGGGCGGTGAGGAGGGCGGTGCCGGGGCTGTAACCCGAGCCGAGGTAGTCCCACTGGCCGACGACGAGCGTGGTGGCCGGGTCGTGCTCGGGCAGGCCGGCATGGGCGCGGGACTGTTCGGTGCGCCAGGCGCGGCGGGCGTTGCGCAGCGCGCCGGGCATGTTCGCCAGGGACACGCATACCTGCGCGGCGTACTCGTCCACCCCCGGCTCCTAGCGTGTCAGATCCGTAGACGGGCGGCCGGTGGGCCGGTGCTCGGTAGGAGTGGGCAGCGGGTCGGAGCGCACGCCCCGGATCACCACCCTGCCAGGGCCGTCCGGCAGCACGGAGACCCGCGTGCATCGCCATGCGTCGGCCAGAAACCGTGCCGACTAGGTGCGGACACTCTTGGCCATGAGGCGGGCGACCTTCTTGGTGCCGAGGCGGGGGATGAGGTGGAGGGAGACGCAGGTGTGCGGAGGTTGTGGAACCGGATGCGGCGGAGCCCGGCCCGGTGGAACAGAGTGTTCAAGTGCGAGGGCGGCTCCGCGCCTGCGGCACATTCAGTACCGCAGCAACCTGATCGACGGCGGCCTCACTGAAACGGCTTACATGCCAAATTCACATGACGACTTCACGAGTTCAACCTGAGTAACTGAGCGCGTCCAGCCAGCCGTCACCGTGTGGAGGGACAAAGAAGTATCCGCCGCCGGTGGTCAGCAAGTACTTTGCCATGGATTCTCCTTCCAGGCGTTTCTGAACTGCTTCGAATCCTTGAGCCAGGTCTCGTTGGAAGCAGGAGAAGATGATCCCCTTGTCGTCATTTCCCTTATCGTAGCTGTAGCTGCGCCGCACGATCGGTGGGGGATTGCGGCGGTCAGGAGCTGCGAGACGTACATGCGAATCAAGCGGCGTAAGCCTGCCTGTCGGATCTGTCGCGAAATTGGGCTGTTCGTCGACCGGTGTGCCGTCAAGCCATCTCCCGTCGCGTTTGCGCCCGACGATCCGTTCCTGTTCTCCTACCGAGTCTTTGTCCCATAGGTCAGTCGCGAACCGGATGATGCGCACAACCTGATAGCTGCCGCCCACAGCCCACTGAGGCTCGTTCTGATCGGAAGGGATGAGCGCGCGGTCGAGAGATTCCCTTTCGGTGTCGGGATTGCCGAAGCCTTCAGTGAAGTGGAACGGGTTACGGGCCAGGCTCCTGCCGTCCTCGACGCGGTTGTCGGGACGAGAGCCCTCGATGTGCCACCGAATAGTCCAGTGGGCGGAGTCGGTGTTCCTGATGCGTTCGACGGCCTTTCGTATCGCCGCGGCCTTGTTGCCCACGATATGCACGAGAAGGTCTCCGTGCGACATGGAGGGCTCAAGAAGGTCACCTGTGAAGTGCGGCATCGCTCTAAGCTGGCGGGGAAGGGAAGCCCTGGGGCCGAAGAATGCTGCTCCAAGAGCGAACCCCACAGATGCACCTGGCTCGGCGGAAGCGTGAACCCGATTGACGAGATTTCTCAGCCCCCCACGAGGGCCTCCACTGTCAAGCGCGATCAATGCCAAATATTGCTCCGGCAAGTTTCCGCGCAGCTGAAGGGGGACGCCAGTCGAGTCGCCAGATGTGGCAGTGGCTCCTGCGCTGCCGTTGACTGACAACCGGTAGGCAGCCGCTCCTCCACCTGCTAGAGCAACCGCCATGCCCGAAGCCATCAGGTTTCTACGCCGTACCACTTCGACCTCACTCCAATGAGTCTGTTGCCCCATCATTTCTAACCCTGTCAGCCGAATCCTGCCCACGACAGTGCTTTTACGGACTGTTTCCTGGTAGGCCAGTTGGTGTAGGCGCCGAGCGGCAGGGAGTGGATGGCAAGGACCCACTGAACAGCTCCGGATTGTCGCCCACGGGGGCGCCCACTGCGGATCGATGAACAGGGCAGACCTAGTCTTGTCGCCCCGAGAATGTCTGGGTGTCCAGCGTGAGAAGTGGTACGCGGTCCGGGAGGACCCCGATGCCGGCAGGAGCCAGTTGGTCCAACTCCGCAGCACCGGACCCACCACGATCGGGCGCGACCGGACTGATGCCACCCGGTCGCGTCGGACTCTGGGCGGCCCTTGCTGACGAGGGCGGCGGGGGGGGGGCTCGTGCCCGGCGGAGTTGGTGTCGTCGTTTGGCGGTGAGTCGATGCCTTGGCGCCCAGCAGTGCCGGATGGGGCTGGTCCGGCCGCGCGGCGCACTCTGTCCGGCGGAGAGGGTGAGAAGAGTCGGCTGTGACGCTCTCGAAGGGCGCAGACCATGCTACGAGCCTAGAAAGTAGCGTTGACCTGGGCTTTTCGGCTACCCGTTCACGCTGACATCTTTCCGATGACGCACCATGTGGAGTGCGTTGCCATCCTTGAACCGGTAGCAAAGGGCTCCTGACCTGCGGTTTTGCCCGTGCGCATTATGTGCGGTGTGGGCGTTACGGGCGATATCTTGACGCTGAAATGACGCTCGTTCTGATGGGGTGTCAGGTGCCTTGTCGGGCAGGTCAGACCCCGACAAGGTAGCGAGTATCGATGGGGTGCCGAGGGCAGGCGACGCTGAGCGCAGACCTACTGAGTCGTGCTGATCAGATGTCCCGGAAGAGACCAGCGAACGCGTTGACCTGCCGCAATGAGTGGCTGATGGCGGATGACCTGCGCGAGTGCCCTTTCAGCTGTTTCACGTTCGTGCCGGTTGATGGGGCCGGAAGTCCCAGGAAAGTCCCAGAGGGCTCCCACTCTTGATGGACGCCCTTTCGGCTCTGTTCAGGGTGGGGCAGCGTGGTGTGGCCTGGATCGTGGAACACGGATGTCGAGTCACTGGTGCTCAGCCGATGCTCTGCGGGATCGTGGGCTCCTGATGATCGACGATGACTCTGCGACTGGCGGCAGCGAGCCGACTGTGCCCTCGGAGCCTCGGAGCCTCGGAGCCTCGGAGCCTCGGAGCCTCGGACGTCGTACAGCGAGCGGGCGAGGGTGCGGGAGCTGGTCGAGCGGCTCGTCGCCGAGGGGCGCGTTCGGATCGCTGCTTCCGGTGACGACGAGGTCGCCGAGTGGCGGCGTGTCCTCAACTACGCGAAGCGGCACGGCCTGGTGCCGGAGGGCAAACGCATCGAGAAGGTGCCGTACGGCGGGCCGGGGATGGAGTTGTTCCTTGCGGAGGGCCTCATCCCAATGCGCGGAGTCAACGGCGGAAAGAGGGCGGGGGCTTGGTTCCCGTCCCCGCACGACTGGGGAACCTGCATCCTCTCGTGGCTGCGCTCAAAGATGACGAGTGCCGACTGGTCATGCCGTCTGCCCTGCGCCGCAGGTCGCTCCTGCTGTTACAGGGGTTGGCGGCTGAGGCGGTACGGCGCAGGTACGAGGTGGGGAAGGACCACTCGTCCTTCTACCCACGCGAGGGCGGAGTGGACATTGCTGTCGACGGCTTCGCCTATACCGTCAGGCAGGAGTTCTCGAAGTCAGCGGATCCCGACTGCTCCGCGCGCCTCGTCGTGGAGCTCGCCCATGGCCTGACCAGACGGCCGGCCGCTGGCGGGATCCGAAGACCCGGACGCTCGAAGAGGCCCTCGGTGTGATTCTTGGTGAGATCGAGGCACGAGCGGCAGAGGATGTTTGGCGAAGGCAGGACGGGCAGCGGGCCGGCGCGGAACGCGAAGCTCGCTGGCGAGCGGCCGTGGAGGTGGCGAAGGAACAGGCTGTTCGCGAACAGCTTGCCCAGGCGCTGCGCGATTCGCGTCACGCTTCGATGGGAAGGGGACGAACACTCTCCGCCTGCGGGCCGCGGTCGCCCTGGGTGATCCGGAGCTGGACGCGCTGACCGACCTCCAGCCCGCGGAAGCCGGTCATCTGGATGGCGGAGTAGTGGACGAAGATATCTCGGCCGTCGTCGACGGCGATGAATCCGTAGCCCTTGTCGTTGTTGAACCATTTGACGGTGCCTTCGAGCGTCGGTGCGAAAGCGGGGTTGCGCAGGAGTGGGCCCCGGGAATCGGTGCTGGCGTCGTCAAAGGTCTGAATGCCGATGACAAGCCTGCGGTCGCGGATGCGAGCAGTCAGGTCCCTAAGGCTGATGAACTCCGGCGCTTTGGGGATTCCTTCGGTGAGCACGGTGGCGAACTCGTTCGTGAGCGTCAACCGCGACCGCTCGGGGCTCTGGGGTGCGGTGATCAGGGACCAGTGCCCATGGATGGATCGGGAGTTCAGCAACGACCGTATTCTGTCCGCGTCGGCAAAGTAGGCGTCGATGATGAGAACCTTGAACCGGGCGGGGCTGTCCTCCATCAGCGAGACCAGACGCCGGAGGGACAGGGCGGTGAGATCGGGCCGGTCGCGATGGGAATAGGAAAAGGCGAGAAAGACGCCGCGGGGTGTTTCCAGCATATGCCCTGTGAAGTGGACGAGAAGCGTGTGCTCGGCCTGTTGGGAGAGGTCCTCCAGCGAACCGACGAGAGGCTCGGGGAAGTGCTGGTTCCAGAAGAGCGACACGTTGGCATCGTCGAACGGACCGGACTCCTGAGCCTGTCCCAACGCGCGCGCCAACGCGAGGGCCTCCTCCGCGGAGTTGGGCCGGTCTGGGAACTGCTCGTATCTGTCGGCTCCGATCAGCACGGCGCGTGAACGCGCTGGATCGAGCACGACGCGGCTCGAAACGGACTCTGGGGTCCGGGAGGCCGTCTGCGACGAAGGCAGGATCCTTGTGGCGTGGAGCCGGTTCTCCCTGTCACCTGTGCTTCGGTACACCATGCCGATCACAGCGCCTTGCAGGTCGACAACTGTTGCCCCGGACAGGGGCACGGGGTCCGCCGCCGCTGACTCCAGTACGAAGGTGTCGCCCCGTACGGATACGACCCGGTAGCGGGCCAGAGCCGGAGGCGTGGATCCAGGAGTGCGGTCCCGCGTGAATCCCACGACCAGGACCCAGTCCCCCCGTGTCGGTGAGGGAGCGGAGGGCAGGGGTGGCTTTTGCGGGGGGCGCCCGGGTCCCACGTTCGTCAGCACGGCCAGCGGCGAATGCGCCGTCTCAGCCGTCAGTTGGGCATGCCACGTGCGCGGGTCCTCCCATGGGCGCCCTTCGAGGCGTAGGAGGGGGGCGAGAGTACCCGCTGGGAACAGAGCGGCCGGCATTACTACCTGCCCGCCTGCAAGAAGGATTCCCGAGCCCAGCTCCTCACGGTTCAGGCTGATCCTCACCAGCCGTTCGTCGGCGGCTCGGGCCAGGCTACGGATTTGGGGGGAGCGCGTGTCGTTGTGGAATGCCGCTGCGTTCCGGAGGAGCCGGGACACCTCGCGCAGACCTCGCTCCCGAGCGGTCTGGGTCAGGACGTCAAGTGAGTTCGTGTGGGCGAATCGGGCCAGCACCGGCCAGAGTTCGTCGGGTGGGGAGAAGTCCGGGCGGTCCCGTCGGTCGGCCCACTCCACGAAGTCGTCGAGCACGTAGTCATCCCCTCCGCGCGACGCCGTGGCCATCACCGACCGGCCTTCGGGCACCGCCGCACAAGCGTATCCCAGCGCTGCCGAAAGCCAGTTGTGCGGAGCGGTGTCCCAGCTGGAGCCGGAGGACTGATAAATCAGTGTCGCCGCCTCCAGCAGTTGGCGCGACATCGCGGCCGTGTGTCCCAGGCGCCGGATGTCCAGCGCCGCCAGGAGCAGTGTTTTGGCGAAGGACGGCGCGTTGTGGACGCGCGCGAGGGTTTCCGACTCCGCGGTCAGCGAATACACCCGTATCAAATCGAGCCGGCCTAGCGCCAATTGAAAGGACTCGGCTTCCTTCGAGTGGTCCGTTCGCAACGCATGGAAGTCCTCGGGTCTGAGTTCGCTCAGCACCAGCATGGGGCTCAGCGCGGACATCAGATTGATGAGCTCGCTGGTTGTCGTGGGCGATCGACGGTCGGAGGCCAGCAGGAAGGAGCGGAGGTCGGGCACGACCACAGCCGTCCGAGGGTGCAGCCGTTCTCTCGCACCGACCAGTTCGTCCGGTGACTGCGGGGTCCACAGTGTCCAGTCGTCCGGCAGGGCGGTCACCGCGCGGGCGATGGCCGTCGTCTTCCCCGACCCCGCATCGCCCAGCAGCACCGTGAACGAGCTGAGCCCCCGCTGCGCCCGAGCCAGTACTTGTTGCAACTGTTCGTCCACGTAGCGGTCGACGAGTTCGGGTATAGGCTGGAGCCCTGGCAGGGGATCCGAGACCCAGCTTCCCGCACCCTCCCGAGCCGCGAACGGCATCGCCTCTGGTACGAGTCCCCGTTCACCGGTGCTGTCTCCACCCCCGCGCCCGGCGAGGAAGTCGCCGCCGCTGGCCGCGCCGTACTCGCTGATCCCCGTGCCCATCTCGCGCCGCACCAGTTGCTGCACGGAGGTGATGGCGTCCCGGCGCTGGCCGCCCAGTAGTGCTTCCCGGACCCCGGGGCGGAAGTCGAAAGGGATGCGGTCGGGGTCGGCCGCTGCCTCCTGGCCCCAGGGGGCGAAGAGGCCACCGAGAGCGACCTCCGCCAGGTGGCCGTGCTCCGTCTCGGGGAGCATCGTCTGGCGGACGAGGTTCATGACCGGGAGGCTTAAGGGCACGGCGGACAGATATCCGGCCAGTCGTTGGGCAAGGGGGGACGCACCTGCCCTGAAGCGGCGCAGTACGTCGGTGACCTCCTCCCGGGCGGGAGCCAGGGGCTCGGCCCGCAGCGGCGCTGGCGACGACGGCGTGCGGGGGAGCGCCAGGCACGGCACCCGCGTCCACTGGCCGCTGCCCGCCACCAGCTTCGCCAGGAGCAGCACGGACGCCGGTTCGGCCTCCACCACCGGGATCGCGAGGACCTGAGGGGTGGGCCGCAGCCGTACGCTCCTGCGGCGGCTCCGTGCCGGCGCACCCACCCGCCACGACGTGTTGGGCGAGGCCGGACTCACCGAACGCAACGACAGGGACCGCGGACGCACCGCGCCACGGTCCCAGAGCCGACGCGGCAGGACGTTGAGGAGCGCCACCGGGCCGTGGGATGCCCACTGCCGCAGCATGCGCGCGACGTCCGCCTCGGCCCAGCCGCTCGCCACTGTGTCCGTGACGACGATGACCAGACGGTGCCCCGACGGGTCGGACACCTCTTGCACGCTGCGCCGCTCACCGTCAGGTGTACGGGCCACGGACAGCGGCTCGGCGGCGTCCGGGTCGGTGCCGAGCAGGTGCCAGGTGCGTACGTCGCGGAAGATGCCTGTCTGCACGAACACCCGCCGCAGTTCGCCGACCAGGCCGTGCCAGAGCAGCATCGAGTGGTGGGCGTCCACCACGAGGGCCAGGTCCAGCCAGCGTCCCCTGCGCGGCCGCAGCACCGGAGTCGGAAGGCGCTGCTCGATGGTCCTGCGGACCGTCAGCTCCTCGTCGAGTTCGCAATCGGCCGGGTTCCCGCCCGAGGTGTCCTTCGAACGGCCCAGGGGGCGTAGCGCCCGCATCACCGCCAGCGCATCCCGGACGGACGAAGCTCGGCGGACGCGGACCAGTTCGACGCCTTGCCGTGCTGGGCCGGGCGCGTCTGTGACGTCGCCCGCGGTGTAGAACTCCTCATCTGGCGCCCGGTCTGCTTCCTCGGGGCCCTCGGCCGGGTACTCGGTCAGCGGCGTGGCCTCGGACTCGTCGAGGACGTCCTGAGCGGACCCCGCGTCCAGACCTGCGGCGCCACCGACGCGCGCCGCCAGCCAGAGGATGTCCGCCAGCTCCTCGGGTCCGGCGTTCGCGCCGGACTCCTCCAGTGCCCGCAGCAGCCGCTCGATCACGCCAACGGGCCCGTCAGCCGTTGCAGTACGGCGTCCAGGAAGTCCTTGCGCTCGCCCGCGCCCGACCACGCGCCGCTCAGCCGCAGCTGGACGGCGTTGAGCAGCTGGTCCGTCGCCAGGTCGCCCTCCGTACGGCGCTCGATGAAGTCGGTGATGAGGTCCTGGTAGCGGTCTTCCCGGGTCGTGTCGTCGAGCCTCAGCCGCTGCCGGACGATCTGCTTCAGCTTCTTCTCGTGCGGCGGCTCGACGTGGAGGCGGATGCAGCGGCGCAGGAAGGGCGGCGGGAAGTCGCGCTCGCCGTTGCTGGTCAGCACGACGACGGGGAACGCGCTGCACTGGACCCGCCCGCGGTCGATCCCGGCACGTAGCTCGGGATCATCCTGCGTGCCCACCCTGACCCATGGCTGGCGGGCGGCGATCCGCGCCAGTTCCGGGATCTCGAAGGAACCCTCCTCGAACACGGTGAGCAGGTCGCTGGGCAGGTCGATGTCGCTCTTGTCGATCTCGTCGACAAGCAACACCCGGGGGCGCTCCTGTGGCAGCAGCGCCGTGCCGAGCGGGCCGAGACGCAGGTACGGCGCGATGGCGCTGCCCGAGGAGGGGCGCCCGCCCGGCTGCCGCCGGGGCGGCGCGCCTCGGCCGGCCTTCAGATGGCGCAGGTTCGCATCGTGCAGACGCCCGATCGCGTCGTACTGGTAGAGCGCGTCCCGCAGGGAACTGCGGCTGGTCACCGGCCAGTGCAGGACTGGTCCGAGTTTCAGATCGGCCGCGATGCTGTGCGCCAGCGTCGACTTGCCGACTCCGGGCTTGCCGGTGACGAGGAGCGGGCGGCGCAGGTACAGGGCCGTGTTCACGGCGTCAATCTCCGCGTCGTCCGGTACGTATCCGTCGCCGCGTACCCAGGTCTCGGTCCAGGCCGGTCCGGCGGTGCCAGGCGGGGCGTACTCCGGGTCGGGGGCACCCTTGAACTCCCGCCACGGCGGCCGGTTCTCGTCGAGCCGGGCGCGCTTCTCCGCGACCGAGCCAGTGCCCCGGTAGATCCACCAGTCCTTGACAGTGTTCATCGGACTTCCTCTCCTAGACGACGGTTCACGAGGACAGCGACCGCCTCAAGGGCACCCGATCGGGGTTGTCGTAGAGCAGCGCGAGCGGGTGTTGGTCCACCCGGGCTCGCCTGAGTCCGGTGGGCAGCGATGCCACGTCGAGTGCGTGCGGAGGGTCGGCGTCGAGCGCTGTACGTATGGCCGCGCCGGCTGCCGGGGAGGGGCGACGCCAAACGGCGATCGGTATCCCGCCGTCCACCACGGCTTCCAAGACGTCCATGACCAGATCCTCGGTCACCTCGGCCAGCACGCAGACCGGTGACGCGTTCAGTTGTAGCTTGTCGGCCAGGTCGCCGGACACATCGCAGTCCACGATGTCCCGCACGGCGTCCGGATGCAGGCCGCCATGTGTCTCGTACCACTGCCACTTGGCCAGCCAGAGTTCGAGATCCTCGCGTTCCTCGGGGCAGCGCAGCACTACCTCGTAGCGGCAGCCGAGCTGGACGGCCCGCTCACCGCGGCCTCTGCGCGCGGGGCGCGACACCGTCCAGGTCTCGAACGGCACCTCCAACAGGTCGAACGGAACGTGGAACTCGATCCGCGCCGGCTTCGCCGGTTCCGTCAGGAGGTGAAGGGTGAGCGCCTTCCGCACGCCTTCCAGGTCCATGGGGTCCGGAAAGTCGCCCACGTAGTCCCAGCTCTCCTGGAACGACCAGAGTTGCAGTCGGTAGGAGCCCTCGTCGTCCTCGGTCAACCGCACGTGCAGCGCGGGGGACTCGACCGGACGAGAGGGCGGCACCGGGACGGGGTCCGCGCTGAGGCGTTCACGCGTACGCTCCACCCATCCGTTCGCCGCCACGACCCAGGGAGAGGGCGCGGCACGGGATGCCAGGTGCTTGACGAACGGCAGAGCGAGCGGAACGGCACGGCTGGTGCCCTGCCGGTCGTCCAGATCACGCACGATCTCCACCAAGTCCGACGACGGCAACTTGTGGTCCATCGGCGGAACGCAGCCCGTCACCTCGAAGGCCCAGCGGTACGCCGCATAGGTGTCACGGGGCAACTCCGTGCTCTCGGACATCAGTTGCCCCAGCTCCGTCCAGGCGACCTGGTCGAGGACGAGGCCACCAGTCGGCCTGCTCGTCGTACCACCGTCCGCCCAGGTGTCCCCGTGGAGAGAAGAACCGTCCCAGCCCAGGGCGATGTCGAACTGCGGATGCTGCCAGGCCGTGCCGTTCGCTCGCATCACGGTGAAGTCGGCCTGCACGTCCCGGGCGATGTCGGGTAGGCCGAGTGTCGCCTGTTCGAGCGTTCGGCCCTCCAGGCGTCTGAGGAGGGTATCCGTGAACTGGCCCGCCTGGACGGTGTTCTTCGCGGTCTCACCGGGCCGGGACGCGTAGAGCGTGAACTGCATGCGCCTGGTGGGGACGCCCACCGGGTAGTTCACCTGGGGGAACTTCCCTTTAAGTCGTGCGATGTCCAGCCGGCAGGTATCACCCACGGTGACGGTACGGCGGAAGCGGCCACCAGCGATCTCGTCGGACTTCCACCGGCGCAGAGCCGAGCTGAGATTGAGGTGAGTGAAGAGACCGGCCGTGGCGTCGGCGTACGGCAGCAGCAGATCGTGGCGACGGTCCAGGAAGCCGTGTCCGGCCCAGTAGATCCACAGCAGGTCACCGTCGCACTGGGCGAGGTCCGTGAAGAGCGCTTCCTCGACGTTCTTCTGTGTCGCGGGTTTGGCCTCCCCCTCGGCCCAGGTGCCGGCCAGGGGCGACAACAGCAGACGTACGTTGCTCTTCGGTACACCAGCGGTGCCGGTGAGCCAGTCGGCGAAGCGGACGGCGTCGCCGGCCGGGCCGGAGAGGTTCAGCCGGGTGTCGATCTCGTAGGACTCGACACCCACCACGAGCGCGAAGGTCCGTTCCGGTGTGATCTGCGGCTCGGCGGCTGGGGAGCCGCCCGTCACCGCAGTGCCTCGGCGATCCGCTCGAAGACCGGAGGGAGCTTCCAGTAGGCGCTGTGCGAGACGGGGAACGGCATTCCGCTGCGCACCTCATGGTCGACAACCCGGCCGTCGCCCGGGAAGACCGGTTCGGCGAGGTAGGAGAGGACATCCCGACGGTCGTAGATGTTGAGCCACTGAGGGAAGTCGGAGGGCAGCCGGTCACCAGGCTCCAGTCCGGCCAGGGCGCCGAGTTCGTGCAGGAAGGGTGCCTGGGAGCCGACCGTCACCAACATGCGCACAGACAAGGGAGGTTGGCGTCGGGCAGCCAGAGCTAGGGTGTCCACGAGGGCGATGCCGCCGAGGCTGTGGCCGATGACGACCGGAGGCTCCGGGCTGTCGCCGATCACCCGCTCCAGATGGGCGCGCAGATGCTCACCGCGCGCCTGGTAGCGCAGGATGTCACCGATCTCGGATGCCTTCTCGGAGGTGACCTCACCCCGCTTACGGTCCAGAAAGGACTGGGTGGCTACGCGCTGTGCCAATCGGGACAGGACGCCCGCCGTGCGCGTCACCACGCCCCGGGCAGTCCCGCCTAGCCGCTCGCTCAGCAGGTCGACGAGCCGGTCCCGTTCCGCGTCGGTGCACAGGGCGGTGTCGCGGGCCTCGGCGAGCATCACGGCCACCAGAGCCCGGCCCGCGTGGATCCTGAGTTCGGCGGCGGTCGCGTCGTCCTCGGCGACGAGGCACGCGGCGTGGAACTCGTCGGAGCGCTCCACCGTCCACAGGGCGTTCCGGTAGCCGCCGGCCAGACCGGTCTCCCGCAGTAGTACGGCGAGTTCGTCGTCCGGTGCCAGGACGGCGGGCAGGGCGCGCAGGGCATCGCCCACGTTCTCGCCGGGCGACTGCGTTCCCAGCAGCCCGAATCCGTCGTCTTCGGCCTCGGTGCCGAGTTCGGCCAGAACCCTCAGCTCGCACAGCGGGTCGGCGAGGAGCAGCAACCACTCTGCGGTCTCGGGGTCCTCCTCCGGCCCTGGCGCGGACCTCATGCCGGGAACCGACGCGCCGCCCGCGCTGAGTTCCGCACCGAACTCCGCTCCCCAGTAGCAGCGTTCGACCTCGGCCTTCGGGAATTCTTTCAGCAGCCCGGCCTCGACCAGCGCGAACAGTTCCTCGAACCGTTCCCGGCGGACACCGGTCCCATGGACAAAGACGAACCTCATGCGCCCCCCGACCTCCGACGTGCCTGTGCCACAGTGAGAATAGTCCGTCGGCACAGTTGGGGGAGGTGGTGTGACGAACCCGCCTGACTGCGTGTCACGTTCAGACGGTTATTCCCAAGGTGAAGCTCAGAAGGCAGCCAGCGGAAGCAGGCACGAAGGTCGGCGGGGACGACGACACCTCTCCATCCTGCCCCGGCCCGCCTCCGTCCGAGAGCAGAGACCGGGAAGGCCGATAGCCCCTGGTCTTCGTGGGGAAGACAAGGGGTCACCTGCCATGACAGCGGCGGTCCCCCGCGTGTGCGTTCTACGGCTGTGGAAAGCCGCTCAGCCAGACGGCTCGCCGTCTGCTGGGAAAGCCGGACCCGCTTGATGCACAGGTCGCCGCGCGGGCCGTACTCCGCGGTCGTGCCCGGGCCCGGGCCAAGTCCGGCGACGGCCTGCTACCGGATGCTTCTCTTGACTTCGGTGACGATGGTCCCAGGGATGCATTGTCCTTGTGCCGTGCGGCCGGCGCTCTGGCTGAACTCTCTCCAGACACGCGGATGCTCGGCGGTCACAGGCTGCCGTTCACCGGTCATGCCCTGGACCAGGCAGTGGCCGCTGCGCTCGAGGTGGTGCTCGAGCCACTCCCTGGACGCGAGGAGACTGTAGGCCCTGCCGCTCTGGCGGTCCCATGTCAGGTACTGCACCTGCAGTTGCCCGTCGGTGTCGTACCAGAAGGGGCGGTCCGGGTCGCGCCGCAGCCTGCTGGCTCTCAGGAGTGGGTCACTGGGCAGCGTCACGGAGACGGATGCGTCGAGGGAGCAGTCCAGGCTCTGACCACTCCAGTTGTAGGTCTGGTCGGTCGGAATAGCGGCGACGGGTTGGGGCTGCTGCATGATCGGGTGACAGCGGGGTTTATGCAGCCAGAGCTGCGGGTGGGGTCATGATGGTCTCGTACTCCACGGGGGTCAATCGGGCCAGGCGTCTCTGGCGCCGGCGCCGGTGGTAGGTCCGCTCGATCCAGGTGACGATCGCGATCCGCAGCTCCTGTCGAGTGGCCCAGGTGCGGCGGTCGAGGACGTTCTTCTGCAGCAGCGCGAAGAAGCTCTCCATGGCGGCGTTGTCACCGGCGGCCCCGACGCGGCCCATCGAGCCGACCAGGCCGTGCCGGGTGAGTACGGCAGCAACCTTCCGTGAGCGGAACTGCGAGCCGCGGTCCGAATGCACCACGCAACCGGCCACCTGGCCGCGGCGGGCGACGGCGGACTCCAGCGCGGCCACGGCGAGGCGGGACTCCATCCGGGCGTCGATGGAGTAGCCCACGATGCGGCCCGAGTACACGTCCTTGACGGCACACAGATACAGCTTGCCCTCGCCGGTGGGGTGTTCGGTGATGTCCGTGAGCCACAGCCGGTTCGGCCCGTCCGCGGTGAAATCGCGCCGCACCAGGTCGTCGTGGACCGGTGGCCCGGACTTGGCGTTCTTCCCGCGGCCCCTGCGTTTGCCGAAGGCGCTCCACCAGCCGTTGTCCCGGCAGATCCGCCAGGCGGTCCGCTCGGCCATCGCCTCACCGGCGGCGCGGGCCTCGTCGAGAAGGAAGCGGTGACCGAACTCGGGATCGTCGCGGTGCGCGTCGAACAGGGCGTTGGCCCGGTATGCCTCGGACAGTTCGGCGTCCGTGACCGGCCGGTCCAGCCACCGGTAGTAGGGCTGGGGGGCCAGCCCGAGCACCCGGCACGTCACCGCCACCGGCACCCGGCCAGGGGCAGCGGCGGCGGCCAGCTCGCGGACGAGCGGGTACATCATTTTGCCGGCAGGTTCGCCTGCGACAGATACGCCGCAGCCCGCCGCAGGACCTCGTTCTCCTGCTCCAGCAGTCGGATGCGCTTGCGGGCCTCGCGCAGCTCGGCCGACTCACCCGACGCTGTCGCGGGCCTGGCGCCCTCGTCGGTGTCCGCACGGCGCAGCCACTTTGACAGCGTGATCGGGTGGGCGCCGAAGTCGGCGGCGATCTGTTCCAGCGTGACGCCGGGCTCGCGGTTGCGCGCGACCCGCACGACGTCCTCGCGGAACTCCTTCGGATACGGCTTGGGCACTGCAACATCCTTCCAGGCCGCTTCTCAGCAAGCCAGGTCAGGTGTCACTCATCCGTGCAGCAGTCCCGAGGTTGTGCAGGCGGGCGATGCCGAGCATGGCATGGTGGACGCCGTCGCCCTTGAGGCGGCAGTCGCGCAGGATCTTCCAGCTCTTCATGCGGGCGAAGGTGTGCTCGACGCGGGCTCGTACCTTGCGGTGGGAGGCGTTGTGCTCCTCCTTCCAGGCCGATAGTTCCTCGTCCTTGTGCCGACGGTAGTGCGGGATGGTCAGCCTGGTGCCCCGGTAGCCGCCGTCGGCGATCACCCGCTGAGCGGGCCGTGCAGGCGTTCACCGACCCCACCGCGCCGCACTGGGCGTTCGGCGACGAAGCCGGCGCCCGCTGCAACCTCCTCAACATGAGGTTGGAAAAGGCTCGTTATCGGCCAATCACGCGGTGATTAACCGCCATGGCGACCCGTTGCCCGGCGGGAACCTGGCAGGGCGGCGGATGTTTCCAGGGTGGTCGCGGGACCGTCGCGATGCGGGGCCCAATGATGGCTGGCGATATTCGGACAATCTACGAGTGGCCTAGCCGTGGGCTACCGTTGAATGGAGGTCAATGGAATGATATATCTCTGATCGGTGAAAATCTGTATCGTCGGAAAGGATAGTGTTTGGCTTTGTCATGTAAAACGGAAGGTCCGGCGGATAATCCCCGGTGGAGCGATAGCGGGAGTTGGTATGACGCTTTTTCAACAGGATGGCGGTGCCGGTGTCGACCCGGTAGACCTTCTGTCCCGTCAGCGAGAAGCACTTGAAGAATCCGTGGTCTGCGCGATACCTATAAGTTCCCTCGTGATTTCCGAGTCTCCTCGGATCAACGGGGAAGACGCCGAACACGTGCAGATTCTGGCCGATTCGGGTGAGGAATTCCCTCCTATTTGGGTACATAAACCGTCTATGCGGGTGATCGACGGTGTGCACAGAGTGCGTGCTGCCGCTGTCCGGGGCATGTCCGAGGTCGCTGTGCGCTTCCTCCACGGTACCGAAGTGAATGTTTTCCTGCTTGCGGTGTCCGCGAACATCAAGCACGGACTGCCGCTTTCGCGTGGCGATCGCCACGCGGCTGTCCAGCGGATCATCGGCGCCTCCCCGGAGTGGAGCGATCGGATGGTCGCCTCGCTGACAGGGCTCTCGGCCAAGCGTGTGGCCTTGATCAGGCGTCAGGCTCTACAGGAAGCACCTTTGCCGATGCCGACACATCGCGTCGGAAAGGACGGCCGGTCCCGGCCGACCGACGGTACGCAGGGCCGGCGGCGGGCCGCGGAGGTCATCGCCGGTAGACCCGAAGCGTCACTCCGGCAGATCGCGCAGGCTGCCGGGATCTCGCCGGCCACCGCGGCGGACGTTCGCAACCGGGTCGTGAGGGGCGAATCTCCGGTCCCCGGATGCGACGAAGGGGAGGGGCGGCCCGATAGTTGCCGACCACTGGCCCTTGGGCCGACCGCGGACGGCACCCGCGGTGTCGAGTCGGCCCTCCCCGGGCTGACTCTCCTGTTCGACCAGCTCCGCCGGGACCCCTCCCTGCGGTTCAATGACACGGGGCGTTCCCTTCTCCGTATGTTCGACGGGGTCCGCTCCGGTCTGTGCGAGCAACAAGAGATGGTGCAGCATCTGCCTGGCCACTGCAGGAACGCTGCGGCCGAATTGAGTTTCGGCTATGCGCAGTTGCTTCAGGCCTTCGGTGAGGAATTGATGAGGGCCGCGGGGGCCGACGATGAAGTGCTCTCCACGGTGAACGCGATATGATCTTTGCCTTCAGAGTCAGACCGAAGAGGTGATGGTAGGGCTCCTCAAGCCCTCCGTGAGTCGGTATATTCACCTAGACTTCATCATGGAGCCGACCGTATTCGCTGTTGCCGGACGGCTGCTCCTGACGCCAGCCGTCCGGCAGTGAGCCGAGCTTGAAGTACCCGCCCCTCTGTTCATCGAACGACGGCTATGCATCGGACCGGGATGAAGGTCGACAATGCCCCTCCTCGTGTCCGGAATAGGGTTCTCCTGCGTTGGGCTCGTACTGCCTCGCATCAACTTCACCCGGACTGGTAGAAGTGGCCGAGGGCAGGGTGAGATTTGAGGTGCGGGGATTCGCGGGCGCTCGTTGCCGACATCGGCGAGGACAATATGCTCCTCTGTTCTCTATATTCTGCGAATCGGCGGTAGTGTGAAGGTCAAATCCGCCGGTGCTGTCAGAGGGGCTGTACGCATCGACTCCACGGCTATGGGCGGTCAGGACATCTCCTCCGCCCCTTGTCCCGCGCTATGCCTCGGCGGCGACACGGAGTCCGTCGTGGAGCAGGTCGTCCAACTGCGCCACCGACCGCAGGGACGCGTGTGGCGGCGGGTGTCCGGCGCCTGCTGCGCGGCCGGCCCGCCCCCCCCGGCCGGGACTCCACGGGAGGCGTGCTCAACCATCTGCGGTCCGACGTCACCGGTGAAGCCGGCCGCCATGGCGGCTGTGCAGCGTCACTCCGTTATCGGAGGCCGTATGCACGGCTCCCCCTGAACCGGGTCATCCCTGACCCGGTTCCCCCGCCCACCTGAGTGGTCTCTTACGAAAGGGAACGACTGTGTGCGGAATATCCGGATGGGTCGACTGGAAACGCGACCTGCTAGAGAGCCGCTCTGTGATCTCGGCGATGACAGAAACCATGGCGCCTCGTGGCCCCGATGCCCAGGAGGTGTGGATCTCGCCCCACGCCGCCCTGGGACACCGCAGGCTCGCTGTGATCGACATCGAGGGCGGCCAGCAGCCGATGCGGCGGAGCGTACCCGGCGGCGGCACGGCTGTGATCACCTTCAGTGGTGAGATCTACAACTTTCACGAGCTCCGATCTCAACTGCGCTCACATGGCCGGGACTTCACGACGCACTCCGACACGGAGGTCCTGCTGACGGCCTATCTGCACTGGGGCACGGACTTTGTGCACCGTCTCAACGGGATGTACGCGTTCGCCATCTGGGACGAACGGAAGCAAGAGCTGCTCCTGGTCCGGGACAGGCTTGGGATCAAGCCGCTCTACTACGCGCTACTGGACGGCGGGGTCGTCTTCGGATCCGAGCCCAAGGCGCTGCTGGCTCACCCCGGAATCACGGCCGAGGTGGACCGGGAGGGACTGGCCGAGTTGCTGGCCCTCCCCCGGGCGCGGACGCCCGGACACGCTGTGTACCGCTCGATGCGGGAGGTGAGGCCAGGCTGTCTGGTCAGAGGTAACGCCTCCGGCCTTCGGGAGGAGCGGTACTGGCGGCTCAGTGCCCAGCCCCACACCGCCGGATTCGACGACACCGTCACCGAGGTGCGAGCGCTGCTGGAAGACATCGTCCGACGGCAGTCCATCGCCGATGTTCCGGTGGGCACCCTGCTCTCCGGTGGCATCGACTCCAGTATCGTCACCGCGCTGGCCGCGCGGGAGCTCACCGCCGGAGTGGAGAGCTTCTCGGTGCGCCTCGGGCCGGCAGGGCGCCCTGGCGGTGACAGTTGGCGGCCCAGCGACGACGAGCCCTTCGCGAGTCTCGCCGCCGAATACCTGGGTATCGAACGACACGTCACCGAGGTCGGCGCGGCCGATCTCGTGAAGAATCTCGACCAGGGGCTGTTGGCACGGGACCTGCCGGGCTGGGGCGACCTGGACACCTCCATGTACCACCTGTTCCAGGGGGTTCGCGGGCGTTGCACGGTGGCCCTGTCGGGTGAGGCCGCCGACGAGGTGTTCGGCGGCTACGCCTGGCAGACCGACCGCGACTTCGTCGCTCACCCCTCGTTCCCGTGGATGCACGGGGGGAGGCAGCCCGCCGCGCTCCTCCGCGACGATGTGCGCGCGATGATCGCACCGGAGCGTTACGAGGCGGATCGCTACCGGCAGGCGCTGGACGAGGTGCCCAGGCTTCCCGGGGAGAGCGGCCCGCGCCGCCGTGAGCGCGAGGTGTTCCACTTGGGCATGACCCACTGGCTGGGCGCTCTGCTCGACCGCAAGGACCGGATGAGTATGGCCGTGGGCCTGGAGGTGAGGGTCCCCTTCGCCGATCACCGGTTGGCCGAGTACCTGTTCAACGTTCCGATGGAGCTCAAGGCCCGTGGAGGGACCGAGAAGGCGATTCTCCGCCGCGCGTGCGCCGACCTCCTGCCGGCGGAGATCGTGGAGCGGCCGAAGAGTGCCTACCCGGCCAGTCGCGACTCCGCCTACCTTGAACGGCTCAGGGAGCTGGCGCTCGACCTGTTGAATGAGCGGGACGCACCAGTCTTCGCGCTGCTGGACCGTGAGAAGGTCCGCTCCGCGGTCGTCTCCGATCTCGATCGTCTGCCGGGGCCGATCACCGCGATCACACCGGCCATCGGGCTGTCCTACCTGCTCCAGTTGAACAGGTGGCTGGAGATCTATCGGGTACGTGTCGTGCTGTGAGCCACAGACCTCGCCCGTTCGGAGGGAACCGGATGATCTTGTAGGCGGCGGATACGGCGCCGCACCGGTGGCGGTGCGTTTCCCGGTCGAGACATCCCAGGCGCCCGGCGCGGCGCGGACGACGGCCGTGTCGTCCGCGCCGCGCCGGGCGTCGACCCTGATGGGTGCGGGCTCCGGGCTCCCGTACGGCTTCGGACCCTGTCCCTGCTCGTGTGGCGGCACCGATGCCTGGTGCGGGGTCAGGAGTCGGGCTGGCGCCGCACGGAGAACGGAGCCGAGGTCCGGCCGATGACCCGGTCCGGCCCGGCCGGAGCGACGGCGCGCGGCCGGCCCCCGCGGTCGGGCCGGTTGGGCCCTTTACTCCGCCGCCGTCATACTTAGCCGGTCGACCTTTCCCGACCGGGTACGCGGCAGCGCGGTCAGGAAGTGGAAGCGTTCCGGCACCATATGGCGGGGGAGCGTGGCCAGACAGTGCCGCCGGAGTTCAAGGGCCGTGGGCTCGGGGGAGCGGGACACCACATACGCCTCCAGGCGCTTCTCTCCCTCGGTGCCTCCCACCACCACACACACGGCTTCACGTACCGACGGCACCTCCGAGAGAGCGGACTCGACGTCTCCCAGCTCCACTCGGTACCCACGCACTTTCACCATGTCATCGTTTCTTCCGAGGAAGCTGTAGAGGGAGCCTGGGGAGACCCGGACCGTGTCCCCCGTCCGGTACGCGTCCACGGGAGTGCCGTCCTCGTGGGTGAGGCGCAGTGTCTTCTCCGCGGTGAGCTGGGCGTCCTTCCAGTAGCCGAGCATCACGGAAGCGCCGGAGACACAGAGTTCTCCCACCGTGCCCGGTACCTGATCGAGCGGGATACCGGCCGGGTCGACGACGAAGGCCGTCGCGTAGGGGCAAGGGCGACCGATCGGGACCGGTTCGGTGCGTCCCTGTTCCAGATCCTGGTCCCGCACCTGGTGAAAGGTGCACACGTTGGTCTCCGTCGGCCCGAAGAGGTTGTAGAGGGCCGCCCCGGGCAGGAGTTCGCGCAGTCGTCTGAGCGGACCGAGAGGGAAGTTCTCACCAGCGAAGAGCACGCACCTCAGCGAGGACGAACGGAGAAGCTCGCTGTTGTCCGCCGATACCATCCGGCCGAGTGCGTTCGGTACCGAGTACCAGACCGTGATCCCGTGCTCCACGACGACACGGTTGAGGATACCGCCGAAGCCGATCTGGCTCGCCGGCAGCAGGACCACGCGGGCACCGGCCCGACAGGTGGCGAAGATGTCCAGTACGGAGAGATCGAAGTGCAGGGGAGCGTGACTGGAGACGCGGTCCCGCGAGGTGAGGTCGAACTCGTCCACGGCCCATTCGACGAAGGCCATCGCGTTCGCGTGGGACAGGACGACGCCCTTGGGAGTGCCCTTGGACCCCGAGGTGTGGAACAGGTAGGCGGGGGAGTCCGGGCAGAGGTCGGGGAGTTCCGGTGTGGCGGTTGCCGAGCCTGGTCCGGTCGCACCGACCGCGATGTGCCAGGGGATGACAGGGGAATCGTCCGTTTCCCCCCGCGCCGCCCCCACGTGCACCACAGGGCCCTTCGGCCGGACGGCGGCTGGCAGGCCAAGTAGCCAGTCAGCCTGCTCGGCGTGCGTGATCACGCCCGACAGCTCACACTTCGAGATGATCTTCATGACCCGGTCCAGCGGTGTGGCGGGATCGATGGGCACATAGGCGGCACCGGTCTTGAGGATCCCGTAGATGCCGACGACGGCCTCCAGGGATTTCTTGAGCCAGAGGCCCACATGTTCACCCGGGTGGACGCCCTCCCGGATCAGTGTGGCCGCGAGCGCGGAACTACGTATGTGGAGTTGGGCGTAGGTCAGTGTCTCGCCCTGCATCTCCGCTGCCACGGAGTCCGGTCGGCTCTCGGCGGCCTCGGCCAGATAGCTGATGAGATTGCGCATGGTCGGCTCCGTCACTTTTCCGGATCGGGCCAGGTAAGTCCCAGGCGTCCGGCGATGATGTTCCGCTGGATGTCAGATGTGCCCGAGGAGAGGGTCATGCCGAGCGCGTCCCGGAGATTCCTGTCCACGCGCTCGTGTCTGGCGTATCCGAGGGCGCCGTACAGTTGGAGGGCGCTGGTGAACACCTCGACGGCGGACTCGCTTGTGTACAGCTTGCCCAGCTCAGCATGAATTCCCTCGGGCCGCTCCACCACCTGCTCCGCAGCGCGGTGAACGATCAAGCGGGACATCTCCCAACGCATCCGCATGTCGACCAGTCGGTTGGACACGGACTGGAAGTGGGCGATGTGCTTGCCGAACTGGCGCCTGCGCCGGGCGAACCGTACACACTCGTCGATCTCCCGCCGCATGACACCGAGCCAGGGAGCGAGAATCAGGGACCGTTCCCATGCCATGGTCCGGGCGAAGACAGCTGCTCCCTGCTTCTCGGCTCCAAGCCTGCGGGAGGCCGGTACACGGCAGTTCTCCAGGGTGATCGCGCCCCAGGGGACGGTGCGCAGCCCCATTTTGTCGGCACCGGGCGTCACCCGAAGGCCGAGATCGCTCCGTTCGAGGATGAAGGCGGTCACCCCTGTGAAGCCGAGAGCGCGGTCGATCGTGGCGTAGACAAGGAAAGTGTCGGCGAGAGGGGCGTTGGTGACATGGCACTTCTGCCCGTTTAGGACGTACTCCTCGCCTTCTCGCCGTGCGGTTGTAGTCATGGAGAGCGCGTCCGAGCCCGACTCCGCCTCTGTCATCGCATGGGCGCCGATGTGTCGTCCCGCGACGAGATCCGGCAGATACGTGGCGCGCTGGGCCTGGTCTCCGTACTCCAGGATCGGCAGTGCCACCGCGAGGACATGCGCCCCCAGCGCCATCAGTAGCCCGTTGTCGAGGCAGCTGAAGCCGAGCTCCTCCATGATCCGGGCGTAGGACAGCGGGTCGTGTCCGCCGCCGCCGTACTCAGAGGGAAACAGTAGACCGTGCACCCCGATCTCCGCGTAGCTGTTCCAGCTCGCCCGGTCGAAAGCGCCTGCCAAATCGCGTTCGGCCATACCTGGTCCGGACTCCACCCCGATCTTCCGCACCGCCCTGATGAGTCCGGCTTGCTTGTCGTCCCACTCGGCCATCGTGGTTCTCCGTTCGTCCTGAAGGGGCCAACGCGGTATTCGGCCGGGCTAAGCGGGAGGCTAGACGAGGCCGGCCGTGGCGGGAAGGAGCCCACCGGCGGGGCGGGGGGCCAGACGGTACGATCGGCGGTAATCACGCGGCCGCATCACGGTAGGCAGCGGGATGCCTCGGGTCAACGCGTTCCCCTGCCCGCGCGGGCAGGCCCGGCACCCGTTCAACTGTGGCCCGAGAGGCAGTTGAACGCGATGCGCCCTACGGGTGTAGACAGTGTCTCGGGGGCGTGCGATATTTCTCGGCTATTTCTGGACCTTCGATATGAGCGAGAAGCGGTCGGCCTGCCTGTCGCGTGCACTTTTAGCGAGAAGGTCCCGATCCCACAACAGGGCGTGTGGGGACAGGCGGACCCCGGGGGATTTGTGGTTCCACTCCGGTCCAAGAGGGCCCGAAACTCCGCTGATAGCCCTTGAACGTACCCAGCTCCGAGGAATTTCCTGATGATTGAATGCTTGCTACCCTCGGGTGTGGTCCATGCGGAGGCGTTCACCGACACTCGGGGAGTATGGCTTTATCCCGAGGAGGAGGCCGTCGCGACCCGGTGGGGACCGGAGCGGCGCGCGGAGTTCGCCACGGCGCGTCATCTGGCGCGGGGTGCTCTCGCACGGCTGGGGGTGGCTCCGGGGCCTTTGTTGCCCGGACCCGACCGTGCGCCGCGGTGGCCCATGGGTGTGGTGGGGAGTATCACGCACTGCGCCGGATACCGCGCTGTTGTGCTCGCGCCGCAGACCGTGTTTGCCGCACTGGGTGTGGACGCCGAGCCCAACAGCCCACTGCCGCCCAAGGTCCTGGACCGGATCGCCACCGTCGAGGAACGCCTTCGGCTCGGCGAGCTCGCGGCAGACCGTCCAGGGGTGCGGTGGGATCGGCTGTTGTTCAGTATCAAGGAGTCCGTCTACAAGGCGTGGTACCTCTCAGCCCGGAGCCGGCTCGGTTTCCAGGGGATCGCTGTCGGCCTGGACGTCAAAGATCGCTCCTTCGTCGCACGGTTATCCGATCACGGGGGCGGAAGGGGTGATTGTCCCCTCCTCCTTGGGCGGTGGTCAGTACGCCATGGGCTTGTGGTCACCGCCGTGACCCGGCCGAATGTCCCGCGGCACACACAGAAGCGGGCATGAGGGTCGGTCCTCGGTCCGCACGAGGAACAGCGCACGATGTGCGGCATCGCCATGCGGCGGCCCTTGTGTCCGTCCAACCGTCACGTCATGACGCCGGTGGCGCGTGTGCCAGCGCTCACGCGCCGTCGACGGCGTCCTGGACGAAGCCGAAGAGCTGGTGAAGGCCCGCATCGACGAACTGCCAGTCGTGGCCGCCGGCCCGCTCGCCGTACACATGGTCCACGGTGTGGGTGATCAGGGCGTCCCGCATCCGCCTGTTCATCAGAATCATCCGCTCGTGGTCATTGAGACCGACGTCTGCGTAGACGCGCAGGAGCGCTTTGGGATCCCGCTCCGCGAGGAGGCGGCCGGGGTCGTAAGTGCGGCGGACCGCGCTACCCACCGGACCCCACACCCGTTCGTGATCCTTGACTGTCGGCATCATCAGCCGACGGTCCGCACGGTGTGCAGCGTACGGATCACCGACGCGCAGGGGTGCCTCGAAGGCGCCGCTGTGGCTGCCGGCCACCGAGAAGAGGTCCGGATGCCGTAGCGCCTGGAAGACGGCGGTCGCTCCGCCCATGGAGAATCCCGCGACGGCGCGGCCCGCCGAGGACGCGACGGTGTTGAATTCCCCATCGACCTGGCGCACGACGTCCCGGACGAGGTAGTCCTCGTATCTGCGTCCGGCCACGTCGTTGATCAGCCAATACCGCCCGGACTCGGGCAGGACCAGGATCATGCGATGGCCGGTCACACAGGCTGTGAGCGTCGGGCAGTTGAGCCAGCTACGACGGTTTCCGCCGTAGCTGTGCAGCAGGTAAAGGACGGGAAACGGCTTGCCGTGTGAGGTATAGCTTGGAGGCAGGACGACGGTGACCGACTTCTCCCGCTCCAGGGCCTCGCTCCACCTGGTTTGCGTGACCATGCGCATAGTCTGTTTCCCACTTCCCTCATGAGTACCCAACCAGGCCGAGCCTGTTGATCTCTCCTGAGGCGGTCCGCGGCAGCGAGGCCGCTTCGGCACCCTGGTTCTCCATTCGCCTCCATGTCGCCGCAGATCACACTGGGGGCTATCGAGGTGAGGATGATCGAGCAGTTCGGACCACGCTAGGGAGTTGATTGTCCCCGGGTCAATGAAGGTTCGGGCGGAGGTGTTCAACTGCCGCCAACCGCGCAGTTAAACACTGCGTAGAGTCGAGACCGTTGCGTGATGCACTGGCTACTACCAACCAGTGGTTCCGACGATTCCGCAGGACCCCGTATCAGGACCAGGCATTTCTCATCGACGGGTACTCAAGGAAAGGAACACCATGCACACCGTGCCGGCCCGACAGGCATACCGAGACGTCGTGGAGAAGGCCACCGTCGCCGCGCGAGCCGTCGACGGGGTCACCGACCCGGCCGTGCGGGTGCGCCGGATCCGGACGGCAACAGCCGCTACCGAGCCACCCGTCCCCACGACCAGCTCCGCACGGAAGCAGGGCGACGGACCAGATTCCGCGGCCAGCCTGCCGGAGGCGCTGGTGGAGGCCCCCCCGCTGGTCCTCCCGGACGGTGCGCCGACCACGCTCACGGAGGCTCTTCGACGCGCGGCCCGCGATGTCCCGGAACGGGGTACGACCTATGTCCTCGCGGACGGCCGGGAGGAGCGCCAGACCTACCCTCGACTCCTCGACGACGCGGCGCGACTCGTGCCGGGACTGCGCGCCGCCGGGCTGCGGCCCGGCGACTCCGTACTCCTCCACTGCGACGACAACCGCAACTTCGTCACCGGATTCTGGGGCTGTCTGCTGGGCGGTTTCGTGCCGACACCGATCGGCATGGCGCCGGGGTACGAGTGGGAGAATGCCACCACGCGTCGGATCAGGGACGCCTGGGAACTCCTCGACCGCCCGCCGGTTCTCACGGATGCCGCCTTCGTCTCCAGGGTGGAGCGACTGCGCGGACTGTGGTCAGAACCTGGCCTGGTGGTACTCGCGGTGGAGGGAGTGCGCGCCGACCGGCCGCCGTCGCGCCTGTACGAGGCGGGGCCTGACGACCCGGCGGTGCACCTGCTCACCTCAGGCAGCACCGGGGTGCCCAAGTGTGTACGTCACACGCACCGTACCGTCGTCACGCGGGCGTACGTCAACGCGAAGGCCAACGGTTTCGGCTCCGACGACATCACCCTCAACTTCATGCCACTGGACCACGTGGCCGGCATGGTGATGCACAACCTACGAGACGTCATCCTGCAGTGCGAGCACGTCAATGCACGTACCGAGAGCTTCCTCGGCAACCCGCTCCGCTGGCTGGACTGGATCGAGCGGTACCGGGCCACCAACACCTCGGCGCCGAACTTCGTCGTCACCCTCGTCACCACCTACGCCGAACGTATCTCCCAGGGCGACTGGGACCTTTCGAGCCTGAGAGACATCACCAACGGGGGAGAGGCGATCGTCAGCCGCACCATGCACGAGTTCCTGCGCTTGCTCGAACCACACGGGATGGCGCCCGACGTCATGCGGCCAGCCTGGGGCATGTCCGAGGTATGTGGCGGCATGGTTCACTCCACGCTCAGCCGGGACGACGAGAAGACCGGTGTCGTCACCGTGGACGCCCGCACCCTGCACGGCGGAGGCGCGGTGAGCCTGCTTCCCCGCCCGACGCCGGGCCACCCCACGTTCACCGAGTTGGGCGTCCCCGTCGACGGGACCGCGATGCGTATCGTCGACGCCGACGACCGCCTCGTTCGGGAACACCGGATCGGCCGCCTCCAGGTGCGCGGAGTCACCCTCATGACCGGCTACCACGCCAACCCCGAGGCCCAGGCGAGGGCGTTCACGGCCGACGGCTGGTTCGACACCGGCGACCTCGCCTTCGTCCGTGAGGGCCGGCTCGTTATGACCGGCCGGGAGAAGGACCTCATCGTCATCCGCAGCGTCAACTACCCCTGCCACGAGATCGAATCCGTGGTGGAACGTGTCGACGGAGTGCTCCCTACCTTCGTCGCCGCCTGCAGTGAACACGACTCCGCCGCCGGCACCGACGAACTCGTCGTCTTTTGCTCCCTGACAGAGACCGACCCGCAGGAGCGCCAGGCCGTGCTCCGGGCCGTCGGAGCCGCCCTCGCCCAGCAGCTCGGACTGCTGGCGCGCCTAGTCGTTCCCGTCCCCCGGGACGCGTTCCCCAAGACCTCCGCCGGCAAGCTCGAACGAGCCCAGCTCATGGCCCAGTACCAGGCCGGTGCCTTCGACGATGAGCTGGACGCCCTCGGTCTCCGGCCCGGCGTTGAAGGTGAGGTGCCGGAGACCACGGAGGACTGGCTGTTCCACGATGTCTGGGCATCCTCGCCGAGCGCCTCCGGAGCCGAACCGACAGGCGTCTGGCTCGCTCTCGGCCATGCTGACCTCGCTGACCGGCTCAGGACCCGGCGCGGCTTTGGGGCCGTCGTGTCGGTGTCGCCCGGTCCCCGGTTCGAGCGTCTCTCGGACACCGAGTACCGGATCCGGCCCGTCTCTCCGTCGGACCACGCCGCATTGCGCGCCGCCGTGGAGCGGGACCACGGGCAGGTGGGCGCCCTGGTCCACGCCTGGGCCACCGACCGGTACGACGGGTGGGCGGAGGCGGAGGGCCGTGGACTTGAGCTGGCCGCACTGTCGGTCCACGCTCTCATCAAGGCATTCGCCGATACAGCCCCGAGGCTCATAGTCGTTACCACGGGGGCCTGTGCCGTGACCGCCGACGACCCGTTGGAGCCGGTCCACGCGACAGTCAACGGCCTGGTGCGCACGGTGGGTGCCGAACGGGGCGCGACCTGGGTCAGGCAACTCGACCTGCCGCCCGTCGGCACCGATCCCGCTGATTTGGTCCTGGCCGAGCTCGCCGACGCGACGGACGACGAGATCGTCGTGTACCGGGACGGGCGCCGTCTGGCCTCACGCATACGCCCTGTGGAGAAGGCTCCCGAGGACACCGGCCCCCGCATCCGCCAGGGCGGTCTGTATCTCATCACCGGCGGCCTCGGCGGCCTCGGATTCCACCTCGCGCGCCACCTCCTGACGGCGTACGGAACCTCCTTGGTCCTTGTCGGCCGTAGCCCCGCCTCCGGGGACCGCGAGCACCGGCTCGCTGAGCTCGCTCGCGCGGGACATGTCAGTTACCGCCGCGCCGACGTGGCCGACGCCGAGGCCCTCGAAGCGATCGTGGCGGAGAGCGAGGATCGACACGGCCGCCCGCTTGACGGGGTCCTGCACCTGGCCGGTGCCGACATCACGCGCTACTGGAACGATCTGGAGTCCCATCTGCTCGCGCAAGAGGTCGAGGACGAGTTCCGGCTCATGTACCGGGCCAAGGTACTGGGCACCCACGCCCTCGCCACCGTTCTGACAGAACGGCCCGGCGCCGACCTGGTCCTCTTCTCCTCGGTCAACGGCCACTTCGGCGGTGCGGCCTTCGGAGCGTATGCCTCGGCCAGCAGCTTCCTACCTGCCTTCGCCCGGTATTGGCGCGGCCTCGGGCGGACGGTCCAGTGCCAGGCGTGGAGCCTGTGGACCGACGGGGGACCCGGTACACCCGGAGCTGCGGTCGTGGACGGGCACGGATTCCGTCCCGTCACGCCTGAGAACGGGGTGCGCCTGTTCATCGAGGCCCTCTCCCGGCCCGAGACCAACCTCGTCATCGGCCTCGACGACAGCAACGAGCGCATCGCCCGCGAAATCGACGCGGACCATCTCGACGGCTTCGAGGCGCTCGTGTCGGTCGCCACAACCAGCTCGGCGGTCCTGCGGAGCGTGCGCGAGGCGGTCCGCTCCGCCCTCCCGGACTCAACCGTACGGGTACGGGGGCGGACCTCGCCTGAGACCCGCACCGGCGTCGCGGCTGACGGCACGGCTCCGGGCGGAGACGGGATGAGCGGCCCTGTCGCCGGCTTGGCCGGCATCTGGTCCGAGGCCCTGGGCACACAGGCCACGGACCAGGATGCGAACTTCTCCGAGCTCGGCGGCAATTCCATGACCGCGATCCGGCTGGTGAACAGGGTCAATTCCGAACTGGGCACAGACCTCGTCGTCCAGCAGCTCTACGAACACCCCACACTCCGGGAACTGGCTGCAGAGATAGCCCGTATGGCCTCGGCGGCGAAACCCCATTCACCCGAGGGAAGGGACGCATGAAAACGATCTATAGCTTTGTCAACGGCCAGATCGCCATCACGGTGCAGTACTGGGTCGAGGAGTACGAGGAGGTGGATGCCGGAGCGCGGATCGACGTACGCCGCGCCGAGCTCTACGAGGGCAGCCACCACCGCGAAGGTGCCGAAGGCCACCGGGTCCTTCCGGTGGGGGATGGCGGCATCTGGCGCATCGACCTGTCTCACCGTATCGACTGCGACGTCCCGGTACAGCGCTTCCACCACCACCCCGACTTCCAGGACGGTGACGTAGGCCCCCGCGCGTTCGACCCGGAACTCTCCGCGCACCCACTGGAGTGGATCGAACGGCGGCTGCTCGACCTGCCTGCCGTCCTCACCGAAAAGGGCTTTGAAGACCTGGCGCAGTCCATCGACACCATGCAGCTGGCACGGTCCATGCCGTTGGTCCGGACGGCGATCGAGGCGTCGCTCGAACCGTAGGCGGGCACGAACCGCGGTCAGGAGGCCAAACATGCGCGAAGCTCCTTTGGACGAACTGGCGGACGGTCTGACGTTCGGGGCGATCAGTACGGACATCGGTGTCCTCGGGGAGTGGCGCACGGACGCGGCCTATCTGGACTCCGACGGGGGCCCCCTGTGTGTCGTCCACGCGGAGTGTGTCGACGATGTCGTCGCGACGATGCGCTGGGCCACCCGCCACCGTGTCCCGGTCGTCCCACGGGGCGCGGGCACGGGGCTGGCCGGCGGGGCGCTCGCCGGTCCGGGGTCCGTCGTGCTGGCACTGGAACGCATGGCGGCCATCGGGGAGTTGTCCTTCGACGATCAGCTGGCCGTTGTGGAACCGGGAGTCATCACTGCGGACCTGGCCCGTGCGGCGGACGAACAGGGTCTGAACTACCCGGTCGACCCCGGGAGCGCGGCACGCTCGACGCTTGGCGGCAACATCGCCACCAACGCGGGCGGCTTCCGGTGCCTCCACTACGGGGTGACCCGGGATCAGGTGCTCGGCCTGGAGGTCGTCCTCCCGGACGGCCGTCTCGTCCGGACCGGCCACCGCACGGCCAAAGGCGTGACCGGCTACGACCTCACCAGTCTCTTCGTCGGTTCAGAGGGCACGCTCGGCGTCGTCACCGGTGCCACTCTCCGGCTGCGCCACAAGGAGCGGGGGCTCCGGGCCACGGTCGCCGCGCGGTTCCCGACCATCGAGGCCGCGGCCCGGGTGCCGCAGGAACTCGCCCGGGCCGGCGTACGGCCGAGTCTGCTCGAACTGATCGACGAGGTAACCGTACGAGCGCTGCGGGCCCGGTCAGAGCCGCACCGAATGCTCGCCGAGGAAGGCGCTCTGCTGCTCGGCCAGTTCGAGGGGGAGGACGCCCGGCGTGCGACGGACGGCATGCGGCGGGTGTGCGACCTGTTGGGCGCGGCGGAGGTGGAGGTCACCCAGGACCCGGCGGAATCCGACTCCCTGCTCGATATCCGGCGTCGCGCCCTGGGCGCCGTGGAGCACGGTGGGCGGGCCGTGGTCGAGGACTTCGTCGTGCCCCGGTCCCGGATCGGCGAGATGCTGCTGGAAATCCGCCGTATCGCGGAGGAGCACGGGGTTCTCATCGCCACCGTCGCCCATGCCGGCGATGCGAACCTGCACCCCGCTCTGGTGTTCGACCGGGCCGAACCCGAGATCCCGGACGGGATCTGGGCAGCGGCCGACGACATGTTCCGTGCCGCGCTCCGGCTCGGCGGCACTCTCACGGGCGAGCACGGTGTGGGACTTCTCAAGAAGCGCTGGCTCGCCGACGAACTGGGCGCCAACGGCCTACAGGTGCACCACGCGGTCAAAAGGGCTCTGGATCCGCTGGGGATCATGAATCCCGGAAAAATCCTATAGCAGAATGAGGACAGTGATGGGAACGGTCAGCAAGCAAGAACTGGCGAAGAGGGTGAAGAGTGTCGTCGTCGATGCCCTCGACCTCGACATGGAAGCGTCCGCGCTCGCCGACGATATGTCGCTGTACTCGTCGACGCTGAAGATGGACTCGATGACCCTCCTTCATCTACTGGTGACCTTCGAGGGCGAATTCGACATCGAGATCGATGACGAGATCGTCATGAACGCGAACCTCGACACAGTGCACAGCCTGGTCAACCTGGTCTGGGGTGTCGTCTCGACCCGGGACGCTGAGCCGGTGCCGGTGGCTGCGCGCGACGGCCTGGAAGGCTGAGTATGCCGACGACAGGCGATGTGTACCCGCTGGACAGGGACCAGGTGCCCACCCACTGGTACAGCGTGGGCGCGGATCTGCCCTTCGAGATCCCGGCCCCGCAGCCGCCCCCTCGCCCCGAGGGAGCGGCGGACGGTCCGAGAAACTTACGTCCCCAGCTGCCCCTGTCGCTGTACCGGCAGGGGACAGGAACACAGCGGTACGTCGAGATCCCCGAGGCGGTGCGCCGTGAGTACCAGCGCTGGCGGCCGACGCCCCTGTACCGGGCTACCCAGCTCGAAAGAGAGCTGGAAACCCCCGCACACATCTACTTCAAGTTCGAGGGCACGAGCCCGTCCGGCAGCCACAAGATCAATACCGCGCTGCCGCAGGCGTACTACTACAGCCGCTCCGGTGTGACCGAGCTGGTCACAGGAACCGGCGCGGGCCAGTGGGGCAGCGCACTCGCCATGGCCAGCCACCCGTACGGCATGGACACCACGGTGTTCATGGTGCGGAGCAGCTACGAGCAGAAGCCCTACCGAGGCACACTCATGCGTCTCTACGGAGCCCGGGTGGTCAAGAGTCCCAGCGACCTGACCGAGGTGGGCCGCGCGGCACTGCGGGAGAACCCCGACCACCCCGGCAGTCTCGGTATCGCGAACGCCGAGGCGATCGAGTACGCGTCCACCCGCCCCGCCGCGCGTTTCTCGGTCGGCAGCGGAGAGTCGCACGTACTGCTGCACCAGACCGTCATCGGCGAAGAAGCCTTGCTGCAGATGGGGGTGGCTGGCGAGTTCCCCGATGTCGTGATCGGTGCCATGGGTGCCGGAAGCAACTTCGCGGGCATCACCTTCCCCTTCTACCGGGAAGGGCTCACCGAGGATAGCCGGCTCCGCTTCGTCGCCGTCGAGCCCGAGGCATGCCCCAAGATGACCCGCGGTCGCTATCTGCTCGACTACACCGACTTCTCCGGAGTGACGCCCCGCTCCAAGATGTACACCCTTGGGCACAAGTTCGCGGCCTATCCCATCCACGCGGGGGGCCTGCGATATCACGGTGCTGCCCCCATTGTCAGTGCCATGTACGACAACAAGCTGATCGAGGCAGTCGCCTACGCGCAGACCCGCGTCTTCGAGGCCGGCCGCACTTTCGCCAAAGCCGAGGGGATCATCCCCGCACCCGAGTCGGCACACGCGATCGCGCGGGCGATCGACGAGGCCGTCGAGGCGCGCAGACAACGGCGCAAGAGCGTGATTCTCTTCAGCCTCAGCGGTCACGGGCTGCTCGACCTCGGTGCGTACGACCAGTTCCTGGCAGGCGACATGATCGATTCCAGGCCCTCCGACGAGGAGATCCAGGACTCCATCGCGAGCGTTCTGTAGCCGCACCCGTATTGAACCCAGACCACCGCCGAAGGGGCCTCCGGGCATGTTGACCTTGGGAATACCAGCCTCGTCCCACGACTCAGCCGGCTGTCTCCCTCCCCTCAAGGCGGGTGAACGCTATCGGTGAGCTGGCCGACCGCCGACGCTGCCTCGGTGAACACTGACTCGCCGAGACCATGTACGCGCGAGGTCGTGGGTTGGGCCCGAGCCACCGACGGCCCCGCTCGCGGCGCCCGGCCGCCACGTTCCCGGACGAGAACCGCGACGACCGTCTCCCGTCCGGCGACCGCGACCGGTTCGCCTCCACCACGGGTCCGGCCGAGCGTTCCGAGGTGCCGGAAGTACGTGCCGTCCACCGTCGCGGTGACTGTCCGAAGGGATACCGGGAGTTCGAGCCGGAGGGTTGCTTAGAGTCCATCTCATTTGGCAGCGCGCCGGAGACGTGCCACGACAGCAGGTGCTCGACCTCGATGTACCGCTCCCCC
>NZ_LIVT01000023.1 GCF_001905905.1 Streptomyces sp. CB02366 | reverse complement strand
GGACGTCGGCGTCGGCGGGCGGCGTCCAGGTCAGCCGGACGCCGAGCGGGACGCGTTCCGCGGTCAGGTCCTGGACCGGGGCGGGGCGCCGGGTGTCCGGGGTGGTCTCCGTGGCGGGCGGGCCGGCCTGCGACACCCGCCCGTACCGGTCGGTCGTCACGACCCGGTACTCGTACGTCGTCACACCCGACCGAGGGAGGGGTCCGGCGGTGTCCGCCGGGCGGTTCAGTCCGGGAGGAGGCCGGCCTCCCGGGTCTCGACGAGGAGGAGGGCGACGTCGTCGGGGTCCTCGGGCCTGCGCATGGAGTCGACGAGTCGGACGCAGGTGGCGTCGAGCGACGGGTCGAGGGAATCGACGGTGCGCAGGAGGAGGCCGAGGCGTTCGTCGATGGGGTCGTCCCGGGTTTCGACGAGCCCGTCGGTGTAGAGCAGGAGCCGGTCGCCGGTCCGCAGGGCGACGGTGGCGGTGTCGAAGCCGACGCCTCCGACGCCGAGCGGGGCGCCGGGGGGCAGGTGCAGCAGCCGGGGCTTGCGTCCGGGCCGGGCGAGCACCGGGGGCAGGTGTCCGGCGTTGGCGATGCGGCACTGGCCGGTGCGGGGGTCGTAGGTGGCGTAGAGGCAGGTGGCGATGTAGTGCTCCAGGCTTTGGGTGAGCCCGTCGAGGTGCCGGAGGATCTCGTCCGGGGGCAGGTCGAGGGCGGCGTAGGCGCGGGCGGCGGTGCACAGCCGGCCCATGGCCGCCGCCGCGTCGATGCCGTTGCCCATGACGTCGCCGATGACGAGGGCGGTCTTGTCGTCGGACAGGGGGATGACGTCGTACCAGTCTCCGCCGATCTCGTTGGCGGACTGGGCCGGCCGGTAGAGGGAGGCGATCCGCAGGCCGGGGCGTTTCGGTGACGCCGGGGGCAGGAGGCTGCGCTGGAGGGTCTCCGCGGCGGTGCGGACGTTCTGGTGCCAGCGGGCGTTGCCGATGGCGATCGCCGCCCGGGCGGCCAGCTCCCGGAGGAGCAGGACGTCGTCCCCGTCGAACGGCGCGGGGTTGCGGGTGCGCAGCAGGTCCACCGCTCCGAGCGTCTCGTCGTGGGCGATGAGGGGAACCGCGAGGTAGGAGTGCGCCCCGGCACGGGCGAGGGCGTCGGCGGCCTGGGCGTCACGGGCGATGTGCCGGAGGTCCCGCGGCCCGCAGTGGGGCACGAGCACAGGCTGTCCGGTGCGCACGCACCGTGTGATCAGCCGCTCCGGGCCGTAGGCGGCGACCTCTCCGACCGGGTCCGCCGCGGCGGTGACCCCGGTGGGGAAGGCGGAGGCGACGGCGAGCGCCCGGAACAGCTCCGAGCCCTCTTCGCGCCGTGCGCGGACGCGGCAGTTGAGCACGTCGTCCAGGATGTCGACCGCGGCCACGTCCGCGAGGTCCGGGACCGCGACCTCGGCGAGCTCCCGGGCGGTGCGCTCCACTCCGAGCGTCGTGCCGATCCGGGCGGAGGCTTCGGCGAGCAGCGCGAGCCGCTTGCGGGCCCGTTCGGCCTCGGCGGAGGCCAGGTGCCGCTCGGTGACGTCGACGATCGAGGACGCCACCCCGATCACCCTCCCCGCGGGCCCGTGGACGCGGTAGTAGGACACCGACCACGCGTGGTCGTGGTCGGGGTCGGCGCGCGTGCGGCCGACGATGTACTGGTCGATGAGCGGCATGCCGGTCCTCAGCACGTACCGCAGCGCGGACTCGACCGTCTCCACCACGCCGTGGAGGTGGACGTCGCGGGGACGCCGGCCGATGTGCTCGGCGGCCGGGGCCCCGTTGATCCGCTCCAGCGCGGGGTTGACCAGCCGGTAGCGGAGGTCGGCGTCCAGCAGGGCGAACCCCACCGGCGCCTGGGACACCAGTTGCTCCGAGATCGCCAGGCGGCCTTCCACGTCGTGCAGCGCGCTCTGGTCGACGGCGATCCCCAGCGCGTACACGTCCCCCAGGTCGTCCTGCAGCCGCACGTTGCGGAATTCCACCAGCCGGGCCCCGCCGTCCCGGTGCCGTACGGGGAACGTCCCCGACCAGCTCTCTCCGGACCCCATCACGGTCGCGAACAGCTCCGTCGCCCGGCGCCGGTCCTCCTCACCGAGCAGGAGCCGTGCCGCGTACCGGCCCAGCGCCTCCTCGGCGGTGTATCCGAAGACGCCGGTGGCCTGCGGGCTCCAGAACACGATCCGGCCCTCGAGGTCCACCACGACAGCCGCGACGTTCAGGAAGTCCAGCAGGTTCCCCGCCCTCCCCGGGCCCGCACCGCCGTCGGTTCCGGCCGCGCCGGAGCCGTCGGCCTCGTGCGGTGCGTCGTGGCCCATCGCACCCTCCCTCCACGCCCGGACCCCGACGGCGCACGGAACGCCGTGGGCACTGCCCTCCCGTCCATGCTGCGCCCTCACCGGGGGTACGGGCATCCCGGAGCCCCACGGCCGCGGGGAGGGAGCACACGCCGCCGTGCCCGCTCCACGCTCCGCCCGCCCGGGCGCGGCTCCGTGGAAGAGGGATCACCGGATCGCCTTCCGGCGCCCCGCCGGGGCGGGTCGCAGCAGCACCGGACGCAACCGCGGGAAACCCCGTACGGAGACGGGGCGCAGCCCTCTCAGTTCGTAACCCGCCAGTCCGGCCAGTTCACCGGAGAAGGCCGTGTCGACCAGCACGGTGCCGGGGCGGGCGACCGTGGTCAGCCGGGCCGCCGCGTTGACCGCGGTGCCGTACAGGTCCCCGAACCGGGAGAGGACCTCCCCGTAGGCCAGCCCGGTCCTGACCCGGGGCAGCTCGGGTGCGCCGTGGGCGCGGGCCGTCAGCTCCAGCGCGATGTCCGCCGCGCGGGAAGCCGACTCGCAGACGAAGAACACCTCGTCCCCGATGGTCTTCACCACCCGGCCGTGCCCTTCGGCGATCACGTCGCCGGTGAGGCTCTCGAAACTGTCGATGACCCGTCCGAGTTCAGCACCCTCCAGGCCGCGCGTCATCCGCGTGTACCCGACCATGTCGGTGAATCCCACGGCCCGGTACCGGAGCCCGGCATCGCCGGGGAGCCGCGCGGGACCGGAGCCCGGCGGCGGGTGCGGGGCTCCTTCCTCCTCGGCCGCCCCCTGCCCGGCCCGGGTCCGCTCCGCGTACGCGGCGAGGTGGCGGCGCCAGACGTACCTCTGCAACGCCTCCAGCTCCGGCATCAGCTCCGCCGCCCGCTCCACCGGTTCGCCGTCGCCGGGAGCCGTTCCGGCCTCCCGGCCGAGCCACCCCCAGAACGCTTCGATCTGCCACTCGGCCAGGCGTGACAGGTGGTACGCCACGGCGCGCACCACCATGGTCTCGTTCCGGCTGGTCACCAGCCCCGTCCCGATCAGGCGTGCCACCCCGCGGAGGGCCTCGACGTCGGCGTCGGTGAAGAAGCGTTCGCCGTCCTCCACCGCGGGGAAGCCCAGCGCGCGCCAGATCCGCTCGGCCCGCTCCAGCCCCACCCCCGCCCGTTCGGCCACATCCCTCCGCGTCCACCGGGAGGCGGCGCCCAGCACCAGTTCCCGCAGGGCGGCGTCGGGCGAACCCGCCGCCTCGGTCTGCTCCCCCTCCGGGGCGACCGGACGCGGATCGCTCATGTGGTGTGCACGATCAGCACGTCGAGGCCGGCTTTCCTCGCGATGTCGGCGGGCACGGACCCCAGGATGCGCCCGGCGAGCGAGCGCAGGCCGCGGTTGCCGACCACCAGCAGGTCGGCCGCGTGCTCGCGGGCGGCGTTCACCAGGGCGGGCACGGGGTCGTCCTGAACGGCGAGGGACCGCACCTCCGACACCCCCTGACCTAGCCCGCGCTCCCGTGCGGCCCGCAGGGTCTCCTCGGCCGGCGCCGATCCCACCACCTGGTACGCCTCGGAGCCGAGCTGGTCCTGCGCCCGGGAGAGTTCCGGACCGCGCATCGGCTGGTAGGCGCACACGATGAGCAGTTCGGCCCGGCAGACGGCCGCGAGCCGGGCCGCTCCCTCCACCGCGGCGAACGACGACTCGGACCCGTCCGTGCCGACCATGACGACTCGATAGGAACTCACACGCAACTCCCCTGGGGAAACGGTTACTTACTCCAGAGTAAGCTGCGTTGGCGCAGGAGGTAAAGAAGGGTGCCCGGCGGCCGGGACCGCTGTCCTCCAGCACGCCGCCCCCGGTGCGGTACGGCTGGGCCCCCACCGCGCCCACGAGCGTCTGGCGGCCCGGAGGCTCCGGGAGCGCCGTGGACGCGGCCGCCGTAGGGCAGTCGCTGCGCGACGTGCGCGCGTCCCGGGGCCGCCCGGTGGGCGCGTCCCGTCCCCCGCGCCGCGGCTGGCGCCCCCCGAGGAGAGACGGAAGCACGCTCGGCCGGTGTGCTGAGGCCCCCGATGCGGGGGATCATCGGAGCATGAGGGGCGATGGTCCGCTGTGCCGCCCGCCCGGTCCGGGTCCGCTGCCCCCGGCCGGGGGTGCGGTGCCGCCTGCCCGAACGCGGTGGAGGCGGCCGTGAACGAGGAACGTCTCCTCAAGCGGTACCAGGCGCTCATGTCCGCCGTGCCGCAGTCGGTGTGGGTGATGTCGCCGGACGGCGTCATCACCCTGTTGGCCGGAGGGGGCATCGCGGAGAAACTGTGGCATCCCGAGAACGGGAACCCGTGGATGGACGCCGTGCATCCGAAGGACCGGGGCTGGTTCCAGCGGGCCTGGCGCGTGGCCACCCGGCGGCGGATCCCGCTCGACACGATCGTACGGGTACGGCTCGACGGCGCGCCCGACCGTTTCCGCCACGTCAAGATCATCGCCGCTCCGGTGCTGGACCAGAGCGGGGAGGTGGAGTGGGTCGGGACCGCCACCGACGCCGAGGACCACTGGCGGACGCGGATGCGCGAGAAGCTGCTGGCCCGCATGGCGGCGGTGCCCGCGGCGCACGACCTGTCCGAGGCGTTCCTGACCACGGCGGCGGCCGTCGTACCCGAACTGGCCGACGCCGTCGCCGTCTTCCGCGTGCAGAACGGCCTGGAGGCCGGCGTGCGGCCTTCGGACGGGGCGCCGGCCGTGACGTCGCCGGAGCGGGTGGGACTCGCCCCCGGGCTGCCCCCTCTGCCTCCCCTGGAGCCCGGTTTCCTGCTGGGCCCGGTGGCCCGGCAGGCCATCGAGCGCCAGCAGGCGAGGCTGCTCGTCTTCCCGCCGGACGGGCCGCCCGGGCACGGGCTCTCGGCCCCCGCCGTCCGATGGCTGCGGGAGGCCGGCGCGACGGGGGTGGCACTGCTGCCCGTCGTGGTCGACGGCCGGACCGTCGCCCTGGCCACCATCGCCACCTGCCGGGGAAACCCGCCTCCGGACCAGGCCGACCTCTCCCTGCTGCAGGACGTCTTCCAGCAGATGAGCGGACCGCTGCGCCGGACCATGGAACTGCAGAGCATCCGCGGCAAGGCGCTCGCGCTCCAGCAGTCGTTCCTGGCTCCCCCGCCGTCCGTCGACGGGCTCACCGTCACCGCGCTCTACCACCCGGCCGACTCGGCGGCGGAGGTCGGCGGTGACTGGTACGACGCCGTCCGGCTCTCCCCCGACGCCCTCGCACTGTCGATCGGCGACATCGCGGGCCACGACCTCGACGCGGCGACCGCGATGGGACGCGTCAACAGCATCCTGCGGGGGCTCGCCTACGACAGCGGCCCGGCCGCCAGTCCGGCGGACACCCTGAGCCGGCTCGACCGCGTCGTGCAGGCGCTCGACAGCCCCTCGATGGTCACGGCGGTGCACGCGGTGCTGCGGCGGCAGGCCCACGGCGACTGGCACATCGCCTTCTCCAACGCCGGCCACCCGCCGCCCCTGCTGCTCCCGGCCGACGCGCCGTCGCGGTACCTGCACGGCCTCACGGCCCCCGACCCGCCGCTGTGCGTCGCCGAAGCCCTCCCCCGCACCACCCTCCAGGCGATCCTGCGGGCGGGCGAGACCCTGGTGCTCTACACCGACGGGCTCGTGGAGACGCCGGACACGGACATCGGCGACAACCTGCGGCGGCTGCGCGAGCGCACCGACGCGCTGGCCCGCAGGGGTCTGCCGCTGCCGGACCTGATCCGCGGCCTGCTGCCCCCCGTCCAGAAGCGGCGGGACGACATCGCCGTCATCGCCCTCCAGGCGCGGCCGGACCCGTGAGCGAACGCGTCGGGGGCCCGGGGCCTCCTCGTTTGCGCCCGGTACAGCCCCTCTATACCGTCGAGAAAGCCGTCCTCGGACGAAAGAGGCTCCGCATGAACACGCCGAACCAACGCCAGAGCGGACTCGCCAGCTCACGGGCCCACTCCGCCCGGGTGTACGACTACATCCTGGGCGGCAAGGACCACTACCCCGCGGATGTGGAAGCGGGCGACGCCATGGTCCGGCACTGGCCCGCGCTACCCGTCCACATGCTGGAGAACCGCCGGTTCATGCACCGGGCCGCCCGCTACCTGGCCGAGGAGCGGGGAGTCCGCCAGTTCCTCGACGTCGGGACCGGCCTGCCGACCTCACCGAACCTGCACGAGATCGTGCAGGAGGTGGTGCCGGAGTCGCACGTGGTCTACGTCGACAACGACCCCATCGTCCTCGCGCACGCCCGAGCCCTGCTGGAGAGTTCGCCGGAAGGGGCCACGGCCTACGTGGACGCGAACATGCACGACCCCGATGCCATCCTGGACAGCCCCGAGTTCCGCGAACTCATCGACCTGGACCGGCCGGTGGGCCTCATGGTGATCGGCATCATGCACTTCATCCTGCCGCCGGACGACCGGCGCCTGGTCCAGCGCCTGCTGGACCCGCTGCCCTCCGGCAGCTACCTGGCGATGACCATCGGCACCGGGGACTTCGCGCCCGAGGAGGTGGGCCGGGTGGCGGAGGAGTACCGGCAGCAGGACATGCCCATGGCGCTGCGCGACCTCCCCACCGCCACCTCCTTCTTCGACGGGCTGGAGTTGCAGGAGCCCGGGGTCACCCAGGTGCACGCCTGGCGCCCCGGACCGGACCAGGACGGCGTCGACGGCCGGGACATCGCCATGTACGGGGCGGTCGCCAGGAAACCCTGAGACGACGGCCCCTCCCGTTCCGTGCGGTCGATCCGCCGACGACGGGCCGGGCCCGGCCTTCCGGCCGGTCGTCCCCGAACCGGGTCGTCACCCGGCTCGCGCCCCCGGGAGCGGCGTGACCTCCAGGACGACGGCCGTCCCCGCCGCGGTCCGGTCCTCGTACAGGGTGATGACCCGGCCGGGCCGAAGGCGCCGCCACCGGGCGGGGTCGAGAGGCGCGAGTCGTACCGGGGCCCGGCCGCCGGGTTCCAGGAGGGGCGTGAACTCCACCCACAGGCGGGCGATGTCGAGAGCCGGTCCGCCGCCCTCCCTCCGGTTGCCGATGTCCCACATCGGCCGCAGGACGCCGCGGCCGGGGATCGGCGTCCCGCGTCGCGCTTCGGCGGCGGGGCGGAGGGTGAGGTCGGCCCGGATCGTCCCGTGCCGGACTTCGAAGCAGCGCCAGTGGCACCAGGCCGCGCTCGCCTCCTGTCCCAGCTGTTCGGCCGCGGCGGCCAGGGCTTCCCAGAAGCCGAGCGGAAGCGGTCCGGCGTCCCCGAGTTCCTCCAGCAGGCCGAGGGCCACTTCCCACTCGTCATGGACGAGGTACTCCCAGACATCGTTCACCGTGATGTCGTTCTCCGTGGCGGTCTTCTCGGGAACCAGCAGGGAAGCGGCTTCCAGCAGCGCGGGGACGTCCATTCCCGGATTCTCGGCCACCGCCTCACGGGTGGGACGGCCGGGGCCGCACGGTCGACGGCGGAATCCGGCCCCACCCTGAACCCGCCGAGGCGGAACGGCCGTTCCCCGTCGAATGATTCGGCGGCCGGGACATGCCCACCACGGACGGCACGCCTGGCCGCGGCTCACGCCGGAGAAGACCGCTTCCTCGGGCTTCCACGAACTCGCCGGCCTCGCCCCACGCCGGACCGCCCCGGGCCCGGAGCCCGCATCCGCGCCCCGAGAAGGGAGCCGGAGACCCTCCGGCTCACCCTCCGGCGGCCGCCACCCCCGCACCGGCGGCACGCAGCGCCTCCACCGCCGCCCGGACCGAGGGGCGGCGGTCCGCGTCCGTGCGCCAGACGGCGTGGACGTGCCGCCGCATCGTCTGCCGCACCGGCACCAGCCGCACCCCCTCGGGGACCGGGCCGCGCCCCAGCCGTGGAGCCACACAGACACCGAACCCAGCCGCGATCAGGGCGAGTTGGGTGTGGTGTTCGCCCGCCAGGTGGGCGATGCGCGGTTCGATGCCGCGGGAGCGCAGCGTGAAAACCAGCCATTCGTAACAGAATTCGCCCTCCGGCCAGGACACCCACGGGTCGTCCGCGAAGTCCTCCAGCTCCACCGCCTCGCGGTCCGCCAGGGGGTGCCCGGCCGGCATGGCGATGTCCGGCGCGTCGTCCACGAGTTCGACCTTCGTCAGCCCTCCGGGCACGGGCAGCCGCTTGTTGCTCCAGTCGAGCACGACGGCCAGGTCGACGTCCCCCCGCTGCACGGCGCGCAGCCCCTGCTCGGGCTCCAGCTCCTGGGTGCGGACGGTGAGTTCGGGGTGGTCGGCGCGCAGGGAGGTGAGCGCCGCGGGGAACAGCCCCCGCGCCGCCGTCGGGAAGGCGCAGAGCCGCACCTCCCCGACGACCTCGCCCCGTTGGGCCTCGATGTCGGACTGGGCCAGCTCCACCTGCGAGAGGATCCGGGCGGCGTGGTCCGCGAGCAGCCGTCCGGCGTCGGTGAGGCGGACGCCGCGGCCGTTCCTGGCGAGCAGCCGCTGCCCCACCTCCCGCTCCAGCTTGGCCATCTGCTGCGAGACCGCCGACGTCGTGACGTGCAGTCCGTCGGCCGCTCCGGTCACCGAGCCGTGCCGCGCCAGGGCGTCCAGGGTGCGCAGCCGCTCCAGGTTCAACATATAAGCGATGCTACGTGAAGGACCACAGAAACATTCGCTTGTTCTACGAGGATGTCTTCGTCAGGCTGGGCCCCATGAGCGTTCCCCGCGAGCCGGCGGCCCCGGCGTCCGCCCCTCCTCCGCCCGCACCGGCCGGGCCGACCGCATCCGTCCCGCCCGCCCCGCCGCCCGTCCCGCGAGCGGCCCTTCCGCGACCGGCCGCCGACTGGCGGGTCCGGTTCGCTGCGCTCTCCCTCATCTGGGGATTCAGCTTTCTGCTGATCAAGGTCGGGACCGAGGGGTACGCCCCGTTCCAGGTCACCTTCGGCCGCCTCCTGGCCGGTACGGCGGTCCTGGTCGCGGCCATGGCGGTGCGCCGGGAGCGACTGCCGCGTTCGGCCCGGACCTGGGGGCGCCTCGCGGTCGCCGCGTTCCTCCTCAACGCGGCGCCGTTCTCCCTCTTCTCCTACGCCGAGCTGACCATCCCCTCGACGCTGGCCGGGATCTGCAACGCGACCTCACCGCTGTGGGGCATGGCGCTCTCGGCGGTCGCCCTCTCGGAGGACCGCCCGACGCGCCGCCGGGTGGCCGGACTCGGCATCGGCTTCCTCGGCGTTCTCACGGTGCTGGGCGCCTGGCAGGGCTTCTCGGGCCTGGACCTGCCGGGTACGGGCATGGCGCTGCTCGCCTCGTTCTGCTACCCGGTCGGCTGGATCTACGTCCGCCGCACCCTGGCCGGGACGGGATCGTCGACCCTGGCTCTGACGGGCAGCCAGCTCCTGCTCGGTACGGTGCAACTGGCCGTGGTGACACCCCTGTTCACCTCCGCGCCCACATCCTTCCCCGTTCTGCCGACGCTCTCCGTCCTCGCCCTGGGGGCCCTGGGCACGGGTCTCGCGGTGCTGCTCCAGTACGGCCTGGTCCAGGAGGTCGGCCCCACGACGGCCCAGATGGTCACCTACTTCATCCCGGTGATCGCGACGGCGGCGGGCGTCGTGCTGCTCGGCGAACGGCTGAGCTGGAACACGCCGGTCGGGGCGCTGATCGTGCTCGTCGGCGCGGCCCTCACCCAGAGCCGCGCCCGCGCCGCCGATACCGTCCCGGAACCCGGCCCCGACTCCGGTTCCGATTCCGGCCCCGCCTCCGATTCCGGGTCCGGTTCCGCAACGGCCCTGCCGCCCCCTCCACCGACCGCGCACACCGCTCCGCCCGCCCCTCACACCGAGCGCCCGGGGGCCGGCCCCGCCCGCCTCAGCCGAAGCTGACCGGCCGGGCCGGTCCCGCCGCGGCCGCCACCGCGTCCGCCAGCGGGCCGATGTCGGCCGCGGCCAGCGGGGAGACGGTGAGCCGCACCGCCGGGGGCGTGTCCAGCCGGAAGCGCGCGCCCGGGGCCGCCGCCCAACCGGCGTGGAGGAGCCGGGCGACGGCCCCGGTCTCGTCGCTCACGGGCACCCAGACGTTCATCCCGCTGCGACCGCGCGCCGCCACCCCGCGCTCGGCGAGGGCGTGGACGAGGGCGTCCCGGCGCTCGCCGTAGGAACGGGCCACCGCCCGGGTGTCGACGGCGTCCGAGGTCCACAGGTGGAGCACGGCACGCTGGAGCAGCCGGCTCACCCACCCGGGCCCCAGCCGCTGCCGCCCCGCCACCCGGTCGACCGTGACGGGATCCCCGGTGAGCGTGGCGACCCGCAGGTCGGGCCCGTACGCCTTGGCCGCCGAGCGGACGAACGCCCAGTGGGCCGTCACCCCGGCCAGCGGGTGCAGCGGCAGGTCGACGATGGCGTGCCCGTGGTCGTCCTCGATCAGCAGGACGTCCGGACGGCGGGCGAGGACCGCGCGCAGCTCCCGGGCACGCCGCGCGTCCAGCGACGCGCCGGTCGGGTTCTGCGCCCGGTCGGTGACGACCAGGGCCCGCGCCCCGGCCCGCAGCGCCCGCTCCACATCCGCGACCAGGGGGCCGGAATCGTCCACCCCGACCGGCACGGGACGCAGCCCGAGCGCCGGTACGAGGTCGAGCATGCCGCCCCAGCCTGGGTCCTCCACCGCCACCGCGTCGCCGGGCCGCAGGTGCGCCGCGAGCACCCGCTCGATCGCGTCGAGGGCGCCGGAGGCGACGGCGACCGGCCCGTCGGGCACCCCGTCGGCGTCCATCGCGGCCCGGGCGTACGCGGCGAACTCCGCGACCACCGGGGCCTGCCCGTACAGACCGCGGCTCTCCGCGTCGGCGGCGGCCGCGGCGGCGAGCGCCGGCCCGAGGTCGGGCAGCAGGGCGGGATCGGGGTTGCCCTCGCCCAGGTCCCGCACACCGGGCGGCGCCTCGACCCGCAGGGAGCCGCGCGTCGTGCTGGCCGGGGCGGGCCGGACCCGGCTCCCCCGGCGGCCCGCCGTCTCGATCACCCCGCGTTCGCGCAGCGTCCGGTAGGCGGCCGCCACCGTGTTGGGGTTGACCTCCAGCCGAGCCGCCAACTCCCGCATGGGGGGCAGCACATGACCCGGCGGGAGGTCACCCGAACCGACCCCGCGCTCGACGCTGGCGGCGATCTCCGATGCGCGCCGCCCACTGATCCGATAGTCTCCTAGCACAAACCTCATTATGCACTAGTGCAACGGAGATGACCATGCGGCACACCTCGCCGACCGAAGGCCCGGTCTCCGGCGGGCCGGGGACGGAGTCCGACGCCCCGGACCCGGGCGTCGCGGCCCCCTACCTTCCCACCGCCCGCACCGTTCCCACCCGCTCCAGGGAGCGCGCCTCCTACGACCGCGAGTTGGTCCACTCGATCCTCGACGAGGCCTACCTCTGCCACCTGGGCTTCGTACGCGACGGCGCGCCGGTCGTCCTGCCGACCCTCTTCGGCCGGATCGGCGAGCGGCTGTACGTCCACGGTTCGACGGGCTCGCGACCGCTGCGCTCGGCCAGGAGTACGGCCCCCGGGCTGCCGGTCTGCCTGACGGTCACCCATGTCGACGCCCTCGTCCTGGCCCGTTCCGCCTTCCACCACTCGGTGAACTACCGCTCGGTGGTGGTGCACGGCACGGCCGTCCCGGTGACCGACCCCGAGGAGCGGCGGCTCGCCCTGGACGCGATCGTGGACCAGGTGGTACCGGGCCGCTCCCGCGACTCCCGGCCCGCCAACGCCAAGGAGCTCGCCGCCACGGCGGTGATCCGGCTGGACCTGGACGAGGTCTCCGCCAAGGTCCGCACCGGCGGCCCCAACGACGAGCCCGAGGACGGCGCCCTCCCCCACTGGACCGGCATCGTGCCGCTCACCCGGGGCTACGCGGCGCCGGTCCCGGCGGACGACCTGGACCCGGCCGTCGGCGTACCGGACTATCTGGCGGCGCTCTGACGGAGTACGACGGGCCCCGATCGCGGCCGGGCCGCCGCGCTCCCCGGCCGTCGCGGCGGCCCGGAGGCGCGGCGACGCCGCGCCGGCCGGGGCCCCGCGCCTCCAACGGACAGGCCGGTCGCACGGGGCGGGCGCCGTCAGACCGCCGTGGGCGCCTCCCGGCGGGCGCTCGCCGCGCCGCGCGTCTCCGCGAGCGCCAGTCCGGCCACGGCCGTCAGCAGGAGCAGCGTGCCCAGGACCGTGGCGGTCGTCGGCCGCTCCCCCAGGACGGTCACCGCGATGACGGCCGCGCTCACCGGTTCCAGCAGCATGATCACGGAGACGGTGGCCGAGCGGACGGCGGCGGCTCCGGCGAAGTACAGCGCGTAGGCGAGCGCCGTGGGCACCGCCGCCACGTACACCACGAGCCCCAGCACCTGCCCGGTCTCGGCGGTGTGCGGTACCAGCCCCTCGGCCGCGGCCATGGGCAGCAGCCCCACCGCTCCGATGCCGAACGCCCAGGCGCTGGTGGCCGGTGCGTCACCGCCGCCGTCCCGCCCGAGCCACCGGGTGAGCAGCGTGATCGCCGCGTACCCGGCGGCGGACAGCAGCGCGAGCAGCACCCCGGCCGGCACGACGTCGCCGCCCTCGCCGCCCAGGACCAGCACGAGGAGGCCGGTCAGCGCGCCGGTCACGGCGGCCGCCCCTCCTCGCCCGGGGCGTTCGCCCAGCAGAAGGCGGGCTCCCACGGCGATCAGTACGGGTCCGGCGCCGAGCGTGACGACGGTGCCCACGGCGAGGCCGGTGACCTCGACGGCGGCGAAGTAGGCGCTCTGGAACACGGTGAGACCGATGCCGGTGCCGAGGATGCGGATCAGCCGGCGACGCCGGGGCTCGGGCTCCCGGGGTGCGCGGCGCGGGCGCAGGGCGAGCACCGGGGCGAGCAGGACGAGACCTCCGGCGCAGCGCCAGAACGAGAGGGCGAGGGGGCCGAGGTCGCTGACGCGGAAGACCAGGGACGCGGCCGCGCCGGCGGTGCCCCAGGCGACTCCGGCGACGACGAGGTACAGCAGGCTCCGCCCGACGGGCAGCGCGGATCCGGCAGGAAAGGACATGTGACTTCTCCGAAGGAGGACGGGGTGGTGGGTCGCTCGGCTCCGCAGGCGGGCAGCGACGAACCGCTCGGGGACTGCCCGAGCCCGGTCCTCGTCCGGAGTGGCCGCCCGCGCTAGGCGGCAGGGGGCGGCAACACGGTCAGATGCATGGCCGGAACACTAATGCGGGGCCCGGCCGCCGGACAACTCGCCCTCGGCGGGCTCGGCCGGCACGCCGGTTCCGGCCCCCGCGGCGACCGGGCCCGCCGGGGCCTTCGGCGCGGAGGACTGGGCGATGAACGCACCGACCAGCACGGTGAACCCGCCGACGAGCTGGGGTGCGGAGAGGTGTTCGCCGAGGAGCACCCACGCCAGGCCGGTCGCGATGACCGCCTCCAGGCAGGCGACGACCCCGGCCACCTGGGGCGAGAGCAGCCGGACCGAGACGACCCCGGTGAGGTACGCGAGCACGGTGGCGAGCAGCACGATCCAGCCGAGCAGCAGCCAGGCGGGGACCTCGCCTCCGTCCATGTCCGCGCTGCCGCCGAGCAGGGACCAGTCCATTCCCCAGGGGCGGGCGACGACGGTGAGGACGACCGCTCCGACGATCAGTCCGTACGCGATGACCCCGACGGGGTGCGGCGGCTCGGCCTTCTCCGCCGCGTCCCGGCCGTCCTGTCCGCCGCCGTGGTCGGACAGGACGAAGTAGCCCACCTGGCAGCAGGCCGCGCCGAGGGCCAGCAGCAGCCCGAGAAGATCGAAGCCGAGCCCGGCCCAGACCTCGACGACGCACGCGAGGCCGCCGACCGCCAGCACCACTCCGAGCGCGGCGGCCCGGGTGACGGGCCTGCGCTGCACGAAGCGGACCCAGCCGAGGACCAGGGCGGGCGCCAGATACTCGACCAGGAGCGCCACGCCGACCGGGATACGGGAGATCGAGGCGAAGTAGAAGGCCTGCACCCCGGCCACGGCGAACAGGCCGAACCCGGCGAGGAGGGCGGGCCTCTCCCGTACGAGGTTCCGGTGGCGCCACGCGACCGGGAGCATGACGAGGGCGGCGCCCGCGACGCGCAGCCAGACCACGTGCAACGGGTCGAGCCCCGCCTCGATCAGCGGCTTGGCCGCCACTCCCGAACCGCCGAACGCCAAGGCCGAGACCAGGGCGAGGCCCAGCCCGGCGCTTCTGCCCTGAACTCCCGAAGACGCGTGCATCGGCACATCATGGCAGCAGCGGACAGCACCGTCATCCCCGTGACACCTGTCGAGACGGCGCCCTTCGGCACGGCGCTCCGGGAGATCCGCGCCTCCACCGCGAGCAGGTGGCCACCGGCGGTGGAAGCGCCCCGGCGCGACGGGAGGAACCGGTGCCGGGGAAGGGGCCGGAGCGACAGGAGGGACCGGCACGAGGGGAGGGCCCGGGGGCGGCTCAGACGGGCCGCGGCACCTCGGCGGCGAGGGCGGCCGCCCGCTCCGACAGCCACCGCGCCTCCACGCCCGCGCGGGAGAGCACCTCCACCGCGCGCGACTCGGCGTCGGCCGCCAGGGCGGCGAGCAGGTCGAGACCGGCGGCGCGGGTTTCGCCGCGCGAAGCCGCCCGGTACCGCGCGTCCTCCATCGCGGCCCGGGCCGAGGGCGACCAGCCGTCCGTCGCCGGGTCGCGCACCACCGGGACGGCCCCGGAGTCCTCGACCGACCCCTGCCAGCGGAGCCCGTAGCCGATGCTGCGCTGGACGAGATAGCCGAGGACCCTGGCCAGCCGGGGACCGCCGTCGAACGCCTCGCGGACGTCGGGGTCCGTCTCGATCAACGAGTGCAGGAGGTGGGCGGTGTCGATCTGCCGGTCCCCGTCGCGCAGCGCGCGCCGGCGCGCAGCCGACAGCGCCGACGCCAGTGCGTCGGTGGAGCGGGCATCGAACTCGGCGTGGTTCGGTGCGGGCTGCCAGGGCAGGCGCGGCGTCCGGTTTTGCACACCTCTATCCGATCAGTCCTCCGCCCGGAAGACATCGCCGGAGCGACCCATGGGGCATCCCACCGAAGTTGGGGACGCCGGTGCGATCCGTCATCCTTGCGGATGAGATCGCGCCGCAGAAGAGGTCTGTGGCGGCCGGGGGCGCGCGCCGCCTTGCTTTGTACGCCGGGCCGGGCAACCGCCGGCCCCCGCGCGCACGTCCCTCACGCCACAGTCCGGACGGCGACGGCGCCGGGAAGCGGAGGGAGGGGGCGAACGGGTGTTCTGGATGGTCGCTCTGCTCGCCGAGGACGGGCTGCAGTACGTCTACCGCGTGTACGCGCCCTCCGACGCCCTGCCCGCCGATCTCTTCTGGACGGCCTTCCACTGCCACGACGACGGCCCGCACCCCCGTGCGTCGGACCGCTTCGACGCCGCGGTGATCTGGCAGACCCGGCAGACCCGGCAGGAGCCCCAACAGATCTGACGCGACGACAGGGAGAGCCGGAGCGGCGCTCTCGCCGAGGGGCGCCAAGCCGAAGGTCTCCGCGACGGCGGCGCTCCGAAGCCGCCACGCGAACTCGCCGGGCTTCTCACGCCCGGACCACGGCCCGCACGGAGGCGGACGGCCCCCGCCACCCGTCCCACGGGCCCGCTCGCGCGCGGTCCGGTCTTCCGCGCCGCCCACCGGGCGCCGCCTCGGGGAACCGGCCGGCGGGGCAGAGGCCGTCGGCGGCCCGCCCGAGGAGACTCGCTAGGCTCTCCTCCCCATGGACACGATGACGGGGAACGAGATGATCGCCCTCCCGCCGGGACGGGTGACGCTGTCGGACCGGCGGACGCAACGCAGGTGGACGGTCGAGCTCGCGCCCTACCGGCTCGCGGCGACCCCGGTCACCCAGGCACTGTACGCACAGGTCACCGGCGCGCGACCCAGCACCGGGCGCGGGGACCGGCTGCCCGTCGAGGGCGTCTCCTGGTGGGAGGCGGTGCGGTTCTGCAACGCCCTGTCCGCGCAGGCCGGCCTGACACCCGCGTACCGCTTCCGCGCCGGGCCCGAGGAGATCGACTGGGACGCGTCGGCCGATGGCTACCGGCTGCCGACCGAGGCCGAGTGGGAGTACGCCTGCCGTGCCGGTACGGACGGTCCGCGCTACGGAGAGCTGGACGAGATCGCCTGGTATCGGGGCAACTCGAACGAGCGCGTCCACGAGGTGGGCGGCAGACGCCCCAACGCGTGGGGGCTCCACGACATGCTCGGCAATGTCTGGGACTGGTGCTGGGACGTCTACGACGCCGAGGTCTACGGCGGTTACCGGGTGCTCCGCGGCGGCGGGTGGTTCGACGAGCACTGGAGTTGCCGTGCCTCCGCGCGACGCCGCAGCCACCCGGCTTTGCAGGTCGACGACGTGGGGTTCCGCCTCGCGCGTTCGACGACGCCCCCGGGCGTACGGACGGCCCCCGGCGACGGGCGGAGCGGGCCCGTGTGAAGCGGCGGGGACGACGGGCCGGGGCAGCTCTCAGCCCGGGTCCGCGTAGCGGGCCGCGACCCGGGTGGCGCGGTCGTGGAGGGCGCGGCGCAGGGTAGGCGGGGCCAGCGCTTCCGCGTCCGGGCCGAGTTGCCACAGCGCCCACTCGGCGTGCCGGGCGTCCTGGAAAGCGACCTCCAGCCGCGACCAGCCGTCCGCGTCGGGGGCGTCCGCGCGGACGGCCAGCACGGTGCCCAGCAGCTCCTCCCTGCGCGCCGGGTTCACCCGTACCCGCACGGCGAGGTGGGCTCCGCCGGACAGGAACCGCGCGGAGCGTTCCCGCCAGATCCGGTCCAGGTCCACCCGGTTCGGCCGCTGTGCCGCTTCGGGCAGTTCCTCGGCGGCCAGCACACGCGACAGCCGGTAGGTGCGGTCCTCGCCGGAACGCGTGGCCAGCAGGTACCCCCGGTCCCGTACGGTGACCAGTCCGATCGGATCCACCGTGCGCCACCGCGGCGCCCGGTCCGCGGCCGCGTAGTGGATGCGCAGCTTGCGCCCGGCGAGTACGGCGCGGCGGACCGCGGCCATCGTCGCGCCGGGCACCTCCTCGACGACCGCGCGGCGTGCGAGCAGGTCGGTCTCCGGATCGACGAGGAACCGCTGGGCGGCGTCGCTCGCCGTGGTCCGGTGGCTCTCGGGGAGGGCGTCGACCACCTTCCGCAGGGCGGAGGCGAGCGCGGACCCGAGGCCGAGCACCTGCTCTCCGCGCCCCGTTCCGGTGGCCAGCAGGGCGAGGGTCTCGTCGTGGTTCAGCCCGGTGAGTTCGGTCCGGAAGCCGGGCAGCAGCGCGAACCCGCCGTGCCGGCCGCGTTCGGCGTAGACCGGCACTCCGGCCGCCGACAGGGCCTCGACGTCGCGCAGCACGGTGCGGGTGGAGACCTCCAACTCCTGGGCCAGGGCGTCGGCGGTCAGTCGTCCGCGCTGACGCAGCAGCAGGACCAACGAGACCAGTCGATCGGCGCGCATGCGGAAACCGTAGCGAAATACATGACCAAGGGTGTCGTGAATGGTTGGAAGGCTCCCTCCCAGGACACCGCACGTCAGCGCACCGTTCCGCACCGTGCCGAGGCCGGCCCACGGCTGCCTCGGCGACGAGCGGAAGGGGCGCCCGCGCACCCGCGAAGCGAATCGAATGGAGTCGAAGTGGCGATGGAACGAACGGCCGTCAACCCGGTGACCTGGTCGGCGGCCCTGGGCTTCAACCAGGGCGAACTCGTCTCCGGGCAGTCCCGGACCCTGTACATCGCGGGGCAGACCGCGACGAACGACGCCGGGAAGCCGCAGCACGAGGGCGACATGGCGGCCCAGTTGACGCTCAGCGTCGACAACCTGGAGGCCGTGCTGAGCGAGGCCGGCATGTCGCTCGCCAACCTCGTCCGGCTCACCGTCTGCACGACCGACGTCGATCTGCTCCTCCAGCACTACGGCGCGCTCGCGGGGCGGTTGGCCGCGGCCGGGGCGGCGCCGGCCGGCACCATGCTCGGAGTGACGCGACTGGCGGTTCCCGGCCTGCTGGTCGAGTTGGAGGGCACCGCCGTCGCGTGAGGCGCTTCCCCGCCCGTACGGCCCGGACGCCGGCCCGGCCCGCCGGGGCCGTACGGGTCTCGGGCGCCCTCCCGGGCCGCCGCGCCGCCGCCCGGGCCGATCGGCTCCCGCCCGGCCCGCCCGGCGCCGGCGTTCCGGGGAAACGGTGAAGGGCGGCCCCGCAAAGTGGTGAGGCGTGCCCGGTGGTTCGCGTACGCGCTGACGTCGCAGCCCGATACGGCCCGCCATCGGGCGCAGCCTCGGGACTGCGGTACGGCGAGCCCTCGCCCCCCGCTGCCCGGGTGCGCCTCCGCACGCACCCGGGCAGCGGCCCGCGTCCGACGGCCCCGGGGGCTCCCGTGCGCTCCTCTCCCCCACTCCTCCCTCCCGCCCGCTCGCCGGGCAGAGGCCAGGTACCCGGAATTGGCCTTGGTCCGTCCTCGCGCCGACGCTCTACGGTCGCCCCATGAGGATTCGCATCGTCGACGCGTTCACCGACCGCCCCTTCGCCGGAAACCCCGCCGGTGTGCTCCTGCTGGAGAGCGAGGGGTTCCCGGCGGCCGAACGCCTGCAGGAGATCGCCGCCGAGGTCAACCTCTCCGAGACGGCCTTCGCCCACCCCCTGCCGCCCGGTGGCGGGGCCGACTGGGCGCTGCGCTGGTTCACCCCGGCCACCGAGGTGGACATGTGCGGGCACGCCACGCTCGCCACCGCCCACGTCCTGCACACCACGGGCCGGGTCGCGGGCGCCGTCCGGTTCGCCGCGCGCTGCGGGATCCTGACCGCGACCGCCCGCCCGGACGGCGGACTCACCCTGGACTTCCCCACCTCCCCGCTGACCGAGGAGCCGGTGCCGCCCGGTCTCGCGGACGCCCTCGGGGCGGACCCCGTCTCGGTGCACGCCACCGGCGAGCACATCGGCGACCTGCTCGTGGAGTTGCGCGACGAGGCGACCGTACGGGGACTCGCCCCGGACTTCGCCGCCCTGGCGGCCCACTCCCGGCGCGGGGTCATCGCCACCGCCGCGGCCGAGGACCCCGCCCATGGCTACGACTACGTCTCGCGCGGCTTCTTCCCGGGCGTCGGCCTCGACGAGGACCCGGTCACCGGCAGCGCCCACACGGCGCTGGCGCCCTTCTGGTCGGCCCGCCTCGGCCGCGACGACCTCACCGGTCTCCAGGCGTCCGCCCGCTCGGGGCTGGTCCGCACCGCGCTGCGCGGCGAGCGCACCCTGCTGACCGGCACGGCGGTCACGGTGATCGACGGCGAACTGCTCACCGCGCTCTGACGACCCGCCGGGGCGGTGGGAGGGTGCGCCGGAGGCTCGGCGCGCCCTCCCACCGCCCCGGCGGCGCCGGAAGCCTCAGGGCGTCGGCAGCCAGTCGACCCGGCCCGCGAGCAGGGCGTAACCGACGAACGCCCCGATGTCCAGGAGCGCGTGCGCGACGACGAGCGGGCCCACCCGGCCCCAGCGCCGGTAGAGCAGCACGAAGACGACGCCCATCACGACGTTGCCGATGAAACCGCCGATCCCCTGGTACAGGTGGTACGACCCGCGCAGCACGGAACTCGCCGCCAGGGCGGCCATCGGGGTCCAGCCCAACTGTCCGAGCCTGCGCAGCAGGTATCCGAGGACGATGACCTCCTCCACCACGGAGTTCTGGATCGCCGAGAGGATCAGTACGGGGAACTTCCACCAGACGTCGGGCAGGGACTCGGGCACGACCGTCAGGTTGAACCCGGTGGTGCGGGCGACGAGGTAGAAGGCGAGGCCCGCACTGCCGATGCCGGCCGCGACCAGGGTTCCGCGGCCCAGGTCGAACCAGGGCTCGGCACGGTCGAATCCGATCGTCCGCAGGCTCGCCCTCTCCCGGAGCAGCAGGTGCGCCACCAGGGCGACCGGGACCAGGGCCGTCGCGATCCCGAACATTTGCCAGGCCAGATCCAGCCAGGGGCGGTCCGGGGCGTACGAGCCGTTGAGCGTCGCCGCCTGGTCCTTCAGTCCGCCGGGTTTCGTCAGGGATCCGACAAAACTGATGAGGGCGGACACCCCGCTGGCGCCCAGGGAGAGCGCCAGGACCAGCACCGTCTCGGACCGCAAAACCCTTCGTGACACGGCCTCTTGGGGAAAAGCATCAGCCACGCGCCCGGACTCCACCTGCACACCTGCCTTTTGTTCTGCGATCGCGTCTCATCCCACCGACCACCCCGCCAGGGTCTCGACCGCACGCACGAAGACCGCGCGCGGCAGGCCGGGGACGGCCACCATCGCTGGTGGTCGGGGCCCCCGTTTCCTTGTTCCGTCCTCAAGGGGGCACCACCGACATGGGACGTCATAGCTTGCCCGACCGCCGCCCGGCGGAAGGACGCCGGGACCACCCGAGTCCCGGACGCGGACCGCGCCGAGGTCGCCGAGAGCGCCCGGGGCGCCGGCGGCGACGGTTACGAGGTGAGCGACCCGGCGGAGATCCGGGCGGTGATCCGGCGGGCGGTCACGACGGCGGGCCGGAACGGCCGCGCGGGCCAGGAGTAGCCACGGCCCCTCCGCACAGCACGGCGCCGCCCCGCACCGCGCTGCGCCGAGGGAGTGACGGCCCCCCGCGGCGCCCGCCCCACGGCCCCGCGCCTCCGCATCGCACGGCGCAGGGGGCGACAGGCCCGGAAACCCGGAGCCGTCGCCCCCTCCGTACGGCGCCCGTGCCCCTCAGGGCGCGGGGAAGCCCACCGGCCAGGTGTGGACCGGCTCCCCGGCGTGCATCAGCTCGGCGTAGCGGCGGGTGGTGGCCGCGAGCGCCGCCTCCCGCCGGAGCCCGGCGTCCAGGGCACGGCGGTAGGTGGCCACCTGCCAGGAGGCCCCGTTGACGCGCCGCTTGCACCGCTCCTCGATCACCCCGAGGTAGCGGTCCCGGTCCGCGGGCTCGATGTGCCAGGCGTCCAGCCCCGCGGCGGCCAGCGGCAGCAGCTCTTCCAGCACCAGCTGTACGGCGGGGATCCTGGTCAGCCCACCGGAACGGCCGGGGCGGGGCCAGAGCATCTCGGCCTCGATGCCGTGGCGGCACGCCTCGGTGAAGTTCTCCTCGGCGGCCTCGAAGGGCAGCCGGCTCCACACCGGCCGGGATTCCTCCGCGAGCGCCCGCACCAGCCCGTAGTAGAACGCGGCGTTGGCGATCACGTCGGTGACCGTCGGTCCGGCGGGCAGGACGCGGTTCTCCACCCGCAGGTGGGGGACGCCGTCGGCGATTCCGTACACCGGGCGGTTCCAGCGGTAGACCGTGCCGTTGTGCAGCACCAGTTCGGCCAGCTGGGGCACCCCGCCCTCCTCCAGCACCTTCAGCGGGTCCTCGTCGTCGCAGATCGGCAGCAGCGGCGGGAAGTAGCGCAGGTTCTCCTCGAACAGCTCGTGGGCGGAGGTGATCCAACGCTCCCCGAACCAGGTCCTGGGCCGTACCCCCTGATTCGCCAGCTCCGGCGGGCGCACGTCGGTGGCCTGCTGGAACAGGGGCGGGCGGGACTCCCGCCACAGCTCCTTGCCGAAGAGGAACGGGGCGTTGGCGCCCAGCGCGATCTGGGCGCCGGTGATCGCCTGGGCGGCGTTCCACACGTCGGCGAACCGGTCCGGCGTCACCTGGAGATGGAGCTGGACCGAGGTGCAGGCCGCCTCCGGAGCGATCGAGGGCGAGGTGGAGACCAACCGCTCGGCGCCTTCGATGTCCAGGAGGAAATCCTCCCCCCGGGCGGCCGCCATTTGATCGTTGAGCAAGGTGTAGCGGTCCACGTCGGAGAGGTTGGAGGACACCACGTCGTGCTCCCCCAGGGTGGGCAGGATTCCGATCATCACGATCCCCGCGTCCACCTCCCCCGCCTTGCGGTGCGCATAGGCGAGACCGGTGCGCAACTCCTCCGAGAGCTGATCGAACACCCGGCCGCCGAGGCGGTGCGGAACGATATTCACTTCGAGGTTGAACATGCCCAGTTCGGTCTGGAAATCCCGGCTCGCGATGCGTTGGAGCACTTGTTGGTTCATCATTCGGGGCATCCCGTCGGAACCCGCCAGATTCAGCTCTATCTCCAGCCCCATCAGGTTCCGCGGGCGGTCGAACCTCCGCTCCGCCAGAAGTTTGTCCAGCCCTTCCAGGCACTGGTTGAGCTTGGCGCGGTATGCCTGTCGATCGGACAGGTCAACGGCTCCCGCCACGACCTTCTCCCCCATCGAGGGGTCCCTCCTCCAGTGGGCGGCCCGCGGGCCAGGCCGCTCGCATCACGATCGATAATGCCCCGTGGGAGTGATCCGTAACGTCCCCATCGGCCTCCGATACCCGATAGTCTGGTTGAAGGAGACCGGGGGCACATTCCTCGGGCATGCGACACGCGGCCTTTACCGCCGAGGTATGCGCATCGAAAGCGGCGGCGAATTTTGGCCTACCGCACCGCCGGAAGAACGCCAGGTCGGCGCCGGAAACCGGATGTCAAATCGTGAGGAATAACGCATTCCGAAGGCGGGATGACGCCTTGTGCGACATATCCCCGACTGCTAGCGGAAACACTGCGTGAACAAGAGTCATATAAACTCCGCTCAACGAGGCAGAGAGCTGCTACGGCTCGCCCGTCGCCGGCCTGTTCCGGCCCCTTCGCATGCCGACGATGTCGTCGGCGCCCGCCCAAGCATCACCGTGTCTCCGAAGTGAGAGGCGACCCATCATGCCGCTGCATGTCCCCCCGGCTCCCGCGCCCGCCCTGCGCAGCGTCCTCGCGGCCCTCGGCTCTCCCACAGCCGTCCGCGAGGCCCGAACACCCGCTCTCCGGTCCGTCCCGGGACCGCTGAGCCCCGAACTCCCGCTCCCCGTGCATGTGCTGGGCCGGATCACCGCCGACCGGACGGCGCCCCTGACGCGTCTGGCGGCCTGGCGCTTCCTGATCCGGAGCGAGGGCCGCCCGGTCGCCGCGGCGGACACCGTGCTCACCCCCGACGGCTGGACGTTCTCGCACTTCTTCGAGGGCCCCTACCTCGCCTCGACCGAGCTGGCCGTCCGGCAGGCGGAAGCCTCCGCCGCAACCTGCCAGGCGCGGCTGCTGTCCATCCCGGAGCTGTACATGATCGCCCTGTGGCTGCACGGGGACACCGAGGCCGATCCCGCCGGGGGGCTGCTCGCGCCGACGGACGTCCTGGTGCCCCTGGCGCCGGCCCCGCCGGGCATCGCCGCGCACCGCCCGCACCGGGTCGCCGATCTGCTGCCCGTCCTCTCGATGCGCGTGGCCCCCGGGCCGCTCCTGAGCTCGGCCTGACCGCCGCCCGGCACACCGGCCCCCGCCGGGCCCGCACCGCCCCCGCATACCGGGGAGACGGCACGGGCCCGGCGGGGGCCGCGCGTTCCCCACTCGGACTAGCCCCTTCCGGTCACCCCGAACCACCCAAAGGGACAGTGCAGTTGCGGTGAACCGTCCGCGCGGGTGATGCGTCAAGGGAGGAGTACGGGTGCTGCAGCGAAATCCCTGCGGATTCCTCCCCGTAGGGCAACACTGGGACCCGACCGACTGATACGGGGGCGGCATGAACACCTCATCCAGCCGCAGGACACTCGACTCGACGCAGCGAAAGAACGCATCCATGTGCCAGCACCAGCCACCCTGCCCCACCGCTGACTCACCCGACCGGGAGGCCGCCCGCCTGGCGGCCCACCACCCCGAACAGGGTTGGAGCCTTCTGTGCAACGGCGTCCTGCTCTTCGAGGACACCGGCGAGTTGCTGCCGAACGGGCAGATCATCGCTCCGCACCGGCCGCTGGTGAAGGCCGCCTGAGAACAGCCGTACGGACGAGGGGCCGGCCCGGAGAGAACTCCGCACCGGCCCCGACGCGTGTGAGGCGTGCACCGCGCTCACGGCGCACGCCTCACGACAGGCTTCCTCAGGCGTCGTACGCGTCCAGCGGCGGGCAGGAGCAGACCAGGTTCCGGTCGCCGAAGGCCCCGTCGATCCGGCGGACCGGCGGCCAGTACTTGTCGGCGGCGGACACCCCGGCCGGGAAGACGGCCTCCTCGCGGCTGTAGCCGTGCTCCCAGTCGCCGCCGAGCGCGGCGGCGGTGTGCGGGGCGTTGGCGAGCGGGTTGTCGTCCGCGCTCCACTCCCCCGACGCGACCTTCTCGATCTCGGCGCGGATCGCGATCATGGTGTCGCAGAACCGGTCGAGCTCCGCGAGGTCCTCGCTCTCCGTCGGCTCGATCATCAGCGTGCCGGCCACCGGGAACGACATGGTCGGCGAGTGGAAGCCGTAGTCGATCAGGCGCTTGGCCACGTCGTCGATGGAGACGCCGGTCGCCTTCGAGATCGGGCGCAGATCCACGATGCACTCGTGCGCGACCAGGCCGGCCGGGCCGGTGTAGAGGATCGGGTAGTGCGGCTCCAGGCGCTTGGCGATGTAGTTCGCGGCCAGCACCGCGACCTGCGTGGCCCGCTTGAGGCCCTCCCCGCCCATCAGACGGACGTACGCCCACGAGATGGGCAGAATGCCCGCCGAGCCCCACGGCGCCGCCGAGATCGGGCCCACACCGGTCTCCGGGCCCGCGCCGGGCTGGAGGGGGTGGTTGGGAAGGTACGGCGCGAGGTGCGCGCGGACGCCGACCGGGCCGACGCCGGGGCCGCCGCCGCCGTGCGGGATGCAGAAGGTCTTGTGCAGGTTCAGGTGCGAGACGTCGCCGCCGAACTTGCCGGGTTTGGCGAGCCCGACCAGCGCGTTGAGGTTGGCGCCGTCGACGTAGACCTGGCCGCCCGCGTCGTGGACCTCGCCGCAGATGTCCGCGACGTGCTCCTCGAACACCCCGTGCGTGGACGGGTAGGTGATCATCAGCACGGCCAGCTCGTCGCGGTACTGCTCGATCTTGGCGCGCAGGTCCGCGACGTCGACCTCGCCGTCGTCGGCGGTCTTCACCACGACGACCTTCATGCCCGCCATGACGGCGCTGGCGGCGTTGGTGCCGTGCGCGGAGGACGGGATCAGGCAGACGGTGCGCCGGTCGTCGCCGTTGGCCCGGTGGTACGCCCGGACGGCCAGCAGCCCCGCGAACTCGCCCTGGGAGCCGGCGTTGGGCTGGATGGACACCGCGTCGTAACCGGTGACCTCCGCCAGGCGCTCCTCCAGCTCGCGGATGAGGGTGAGGAAGCCCTGCGCCTGCTCGGCCGGGGCGAAGGGGTGCAGCGCGCCGAACTCGGGCCAGGTGATCGACTCCATCTCGGCGGTCGCGTTCAGCTTCATGGTGCAGGAGCCGAGCGGGATCATGCCGCGGTCCAGCGCGTAGTCGCGATCGGCGAGCTTGCGCAGGTAGCGCAGCATCGCGGTCTCGGAGCGGTGCTGGTGGAAGACCGGGTGGGCCAGGAAGTCGTCCGTGCGCAGCAGCGCCTCGGGCAGCGCGTCCGCGACCGCGGCGTCCAGCGCCTCGATGTCGCCCTCGGCTCCGAAGGCCGCCCAGACGGCGGAGATCTGCGCGCGGGTGGTGGTCTCGTCGCAGGCGACGGAGACGTGGTCGGCGTCGACGAGGCGGAGGTTGACCCCGCGCTCCCGGGCCTCCGCGACGATACCGGCGGCCCTGCCGGGCGCCCGGACGGTCAGGGTGTCGAAGAACGCGTCGTGCACGACCTCGGCCCCCGAGCCGCGCAGGCCCTCGGCCAGGATCGCGGCGTAGCGGTGGGTGCGCCGGGCGATCGTCCGCAGCCCGTCGGGCCCGTGGTAGACCGCGTACATCCCGGCCATCACGGCGAGGAGCACCTGCGCGGTGCAGATGTTGCTGGTGGCCTTCTCCCGGCGGATGTGCTGCTCGCGGGTCTGGAGGGCCAGGCGGTACGCCTTGTCGCCGTCCGCGTCGACGGAGACGCCGACGAGGCGGCCGGGCAGGGAGCGGGCGAACTTCTCGCGGACCGCCATGAAGCCGGCGTGCGGGCCGCCGAAGCCCATCGGGACGCCGAAGCGCTGGGTGGTGCCGACCGCGATGTCCGCGCCGAGCGCGCCGGGAGAGGTGAGCAGGGTGAGGGCCAGCAGGTCGGCGGCGACGGTGACGATCGCGCCCAGCTCGTGGGCCTGCTCGATGACGGGCTCGATGGCCCGGACGGCGCCGGAGGCACCGGGGTACTGGAGCAGCACGCCGAAGACGCCGCGCTCGGCGATCTCGGCGGGGATGCCGTCGCTCAGGTCGGCGACGACGACCTCGACGCCGGTCGGCTCGGCGCGGGTCTCGATGACCGCGACGGTCTGGGGCAGCGTGTCGGCGTCGACCAGGAAGACGCCCTTCTTCACCTTGCCCACGCGCCGGGCCAGGGCCATCGCCTCGGCGGCCGCGGTGCCCTCGTCGAGCAGGGAGGCGCCGGAGGTGGGCAGCCCGGTCAGCTCGGCGACCATCGTCTGGAAGTTCAGCAGGGCCTCCAGGCGGCCCTGGGAGATCTCCGGCTGGTACGGCGTGTAGGCCGTGTACCAAGCGGGGTTCTCCATGACGTTGCGCAGGATCACGGGCGGCGTGAAGGTGCCGTAGTAGCCGAGGCCGATCATCGGCGCCAGCACCTTGTTGCGGTCGGCCAGCGCGCGCAGCTCGGCCAGGACCTCCGCCTCGGTGCGCGCCGACGGAAGGTTCAGGGCCTCGGCGCTCTTGATCACGTCGGGCACCGCGGCGGCGGTCAGCTCGTCGAGGGAGCCGTACCCGACCTGGGCGAGCATCTTCGCCTGGGCCTCGGCGTCCGGCCCTATGTGACGCTGCTCGAACGGAATGCCCTGCTCCAGCTGGGAGAGCGGAGTGCGCGGGGGGGTCATGATGGAGGCCTCCTGGTCTGCCACGACCTGCGAGGGGCACCGCGGCGCGAGTGCCCGGACGGCCTCCCCCTCTGTCATCTCAACCTGAGAGCTTCACCGGCCCGCCCGAAGGCGCGCCGACTTTCACCGTCGGTGAGGGTCGAGTCCGCCTGGGCCTGCGCCCGCACGGCATCGCCCTGCTTTCCAGAGTGACCTCGTCCGTGCGGTACGGGTGCCTGAGAGATTCCGGGGAGGATTTGCTCCTTCGGCGCCTCCGGATTCCGCACCGGAGGACTCTCCCGCACGGGGTCAGCAGCCACCGCCAGCCTACCAGCGGCCCCCGCGCCGGAGCTCTCGAGTGGCCGACACCGCGGATCTGCACTTCTGTGGTGCTGGTGGGGCAACGCAGACCACCCTGAGCAGCCGCGACCAGTGGGAGGCACTGTGCAGACCGATATCGATCCGCGCCGCCTGATCGGCCGCAAGGCATTCGATCGCAAGGGCGCCAAGATCGGAACGGTGGATGAGGTCTATCTCGACGACGCGACGGGCGTGCCCGAATGGGCGGCCGTGCGCACCGGACTGTTCAGCAGGGACGCCTTCGTCCCGCTGGAGCCCAGCGAATTCGTCGAGGACACGCTGCGCGTCCCCTTCGACCGGGCGCTGATCAAGGGCGCGCCGGACTTCGGCGTCGGCCGGCACCTCTCGCCCGAGCAGGAGTTGCAGCTCTACCGCCACTACGGGCTGGACGTCCCGCCACCCGCCGAGTCGGGTTCCGACCGGGACTTCGGCAGGCTGGCGGGCCAGGAGGAGTAGTCGGGCGGCTCGCGGACGAGCGGCAGCGGGTCGGCCGGGCGCAGCAGCGGGTCGTCGACGCGGAAGGTGAGCACGCGGCCGGGTTCGCTCCACGGCTGCTCGAACCGGACGGTGACCCGCCCGACGCCGCTCCCCTGAACCCAGCCGTGCCCGTGCTTCTCGTGGTGCACGTCGTGCCCGGCGGGCCAGCCCCGCGCGGCGAGCGGCTCGGGGCCCTCGGGGACGGGCTTCGGCGCGCGCTCCCTCCCGCCGTCCTCAACGGCCCGCGCCCGGTCCTCCAGGGCCCGCCGGGCGAGTTCGCGGGCGTCCGCCGCCTGGGCGAACAGGTCTTCCTGGGTGAAGTCGGCCAGCCCCGTGACACCGACCCCCAGGAGCCGTACGCCCCCGGTGGTGTCCACGGACTCCAGCAGGCGCCCGGCCGCCTCGCGGACCACCGTGGGGTCGTCCGTGGGCCCGCGGAGCGTCTCGGAGCGGGTCAGGGTGGAGAAGTCGTAGCGGCGCACCTTCAGCACCACCGTGCGGCCCGACCGGTCGGCGGCCCGCAGCCGCTCCACGCACCGGACGGCCAGCCGCTCCACCTCGGCCCGCACTCTCACCCGGTCGTGCAGGTCCACGTCGAAGGTGTCCTCCACCGATACGGACTTGGCGTCCCGCTCGGCGACCACCGGCCGGTCGTCGAGCCCCAGCGCCATCCGGTGGAGCCCGTGGCCGTGGGCCTTGCCGACCAGCCGCACCAGCTCCGCCTCACCGGCCTCGGCCAGGTCGTGGACGGTGGTCATGCCGGCGCGCCGCAGATGGTCGCCGGTGGCCGGCCCCACCCCCGGCAGGACCCGGACGGACAGGGGGGCGAGCAGCTCGCGCTCGGAACCCGGCTCGATGAGGACGAGACCGTCCGGCTTGGCCCGCTCCGAGGCGATCTTGGCGAGCATCTTGGAGCCCGCGAGGCCGACGGAGCCGCTGAGGCCGGTCACGGCCCGGATGGCCGCCCGCAGCCCCTCCCCCGTCGCACGGGCCGAGGCCGCGTCGTCCGCCGTGCCGCCCGCCTCCAGGTCCACGAACGCCTCGTCCAGGCTCAACGGCTCCACCAGGGGCGACAGCCGCCCCAGGAGCCCCATCACCTGCTCGCTCACCGTGCGGTACAGGGAGAAGCGGGGCACCAGGTAGGCCGCGTTCGGGGCGAGCCGCCGGGCCTGCGCGGTGGGCATCGCCGAGTGCACGCCCAGCCGCCGGGCCTCGTACGAGGCGGTGGCGACCACGCCTCGGGGGCCCAGGCCGCCCACCACGACCGCCTTGCCGCGCAGGCTCGGCTTGGCCGCCTGCTCCGCCGACGCGTAGAAGGCGTCCATGTCCAGGTGGAGGATGGTGGGCGCGGATCTCACCCCGCCGATGCTGCCCTACGGCACTGACAACGGGACGGTCCGGCCCCCCGGGGGGGCCGGACCGTCCCGTCCCTGTCCTGTCGGCGCCTCGCGCCGTTCGGCCGGACCGTTCAGCCCGCGCGGTTGCGCCGCCGGGCCAGCTCGTCCGCGGGGTTGTGGCCGACGAGCGTCTCGCCGGTGTCGACCCGCTCGCCGTGCAGTTGCGAGAGCGCCGCGTCGACGTCCCGCCAGACGACGCCGACGGCGATCCCGAAGACGCCCTGCCCGCCCTGGAGCAGGCTGACGACCTCGTCGGGCGAGGAGCATTCGTAGACCGTGGCCCCGTCGCTCATCAGCGTCATGCGTTCGAGGTCCTGGAATCCGCGGGCCCTCAGGTGCTGGACCGTGGTGCGGATGTTCTGCAGAGCGACCCCGGTGTCCAGGAACCGTTTGACGATCTTGAGGAGGACCACGTCCCGGAAGCTGTAGAGACGCTGGGTTCCCGACCCGTAGGCCGGGCGCACACTGGGCTCCACCAGTCCCGTACGGGCCCAGTAGTCCAACTGGCGGTAGGTGATGCCCGCCGCCGCGCACGCCGTCGGTCCGCGATAGCCGATGTCGTCGGCACCGCTCGCCGCTGCCCTGCCGCCCCCTGCCACCGCCGCCGGCTGAACCGGCTGCCTGATGGCGTGGTCGGCTCCACTGCCGTGCTGCGGATACGGCCCACCCGCCGCCGTACCGTCGCCGCTGCTTCTCACGCCGACCTCCGTCCTTGACCTGCCCACTCGAAGGTAGGCAGTCACCGGGGGTGCGTCAACGATCGCCACACTCGGCACGCCGAGTGATAATCACCCTGAGGGTGGTTTCCCGTGTCGCGTTTCCGGGAAAGGCTTGCCGGATGCGCTGACGGCGCCCTGGCGGGGCGGTCACTGGCTGTTCGTACCGAAGTCCTCCGGAGAGATCTGGTCGAGGAATTCGCGGAACTTCTCCACCTCGTCCTCCTGCTCGTCGGGGATCGCGATGCCCGCGTCGTCCAGCACGCCGTCACTGCCGTAGATCGGCGTGCCGGTCCGCAGGGCGAGCGCTATGGCGTCGGAGGGCCTGGCGCTCACCTCGACCCCGCTGGCGAAGACGAGCTCCGCATAGAAGACCCCCTCTCGGAGATCCGTGATGCGGACCTCGGTGAGCTCCTGGCCCACGGCCTCGAGCACATCCTTGAACAGGTCATGGGTCAGCGGCCTGGGGGGAGCCATGCCCTGCTGGGCGAAGGCGATCGCGGTCGCCTCCCCCGGACCGATCCAAATGGGGAGGTACCGGTCGCCTCCCACTTCACGCAGGAGAACGATCGGTTGGTTGGAGGGCATTTCCACCCGGACACCGACAACGTCGAGCTCGTTCACACAGCAACCCTAGGACGTGCTCGCCATGTTTGGGTAGTCGGGGGCCGCCGAGGTCAGTGCAGACGGCTGCGCAGAGCGCTCTGCACAAGAGCCGCGTGCAGCCGTACGGACAGCTCGGCGATCTCGTTCGCGGTGGCCTCGGCATGAGCCCTGGTCTGCGGATTGCGGTGCCGCCGTAGGGGGGCGACCAGCTGCTCCACCAGCCCCGCCTCCCGGTCGGCGGAGGCCCGCATGGCGCGAAGATGCCGTGGTTCCAGACCGAAACGCCCCAGATCCACCACCAGCTTGGCGACGGTCACCGTCTCGGCGTCGTAGCCGCCCTCCGGGGAGGGGGCGATGAGCCCGTAGGACTCCCACTCGGTCAGCCGCTCGTCGTCGACCTCTGCGGCCGCCAGGAGTTCGGCCCGCCCGATCCGGGCGGCGGTCGCCGCCCCCGCATCGGTCTCCCACACCCCGTCGGCCAGGTCCCGCCGGTCGCCGGGCGAGGGCAGGACCGGCTGCTCCCCCCGCGCCAGCGCCTCCAGGTGCTCCCGGATGACTTTCAGCGGCAGGTAGTGGTCCCGCTGCATGCGGAGCACCTGGGCCAGGCGTTCCACATCACGCGGAGTGAACTTGCGGTATCCGGAAGGAGTGCGCTGGGGCTCGACGAGCCCCTCCGCCTCCAGGAACCGGATCTTGGAAATGGTGACTTCGGGAAACTCCTCGCGCAGCTGGATGAGCACCGTTCCGATGCTCATCGGGCGCGCCTCCGCGGAGGCGGTGCCGTTTCCGGCACCGCCTGTCGGCGTTCGCAGCATGGGCCTTCCTCGGGGTCTCCCCGGACCGGGTCCGGGGCTGGTCACACGCCCCGCGGGCTCGCGTAGAAGACCAGACGGTACTTGCCGATCTGGACTTCGTCGCCGTTGGACAGCGGGACCGAATCGATGCGCTCGCGGTTGACGTAGGTGCCGTTGAGGCTGCCGACATCACCCACCGTGAAGCTACCGTCCGGGCTCCTGCGGAACTCCACATGACGCCGCGACACGGTCACGTCGTCGAGGAAGATGTCGCTCTGCGGGTGACGGCCGGCCGTGGTGAGGTCGCTGTCGAGCAGGAAACGACTGCCGGAGTTCGGGCCGCGCCGCACGACGAGCAGCGCCGAACCGGCGGGCAGGGCGTCCACCGCGGCCTGGGCCTCCGGAGAGAGCGAGGGCAGCGCGGTCTGGCCCGTCGCCTCCGCCTCGTACGCCTCGAGCCCCGAGATGGAGATCGTGGACGTCGTCTCCGAAGGGCGCTCGGGAACGGCGCCCCGCAGCGGTGCCCCGCAGTTGGAGCAGAACTTGCTGGCCTCCGCGTTGCGGTGGCCGCACCTCGTGCAGACCGGCATCGACGCGCCCTCCGGGGTGAACCCTCCACCCGCACTCGAGGCTGATGGTGCGCCGAAACCTATGCGGCCGGCACCAGCAGGGTCAACAGACGACACGCCGTCACCCCCTGGGGCGCCGGACACCTCGTCGCGGAAGAGCGGACGCTCCGCTTCCTGCTCCTCGCCCTGACCGTGGCGCGGAGCGCGGTGGCGGGCAGCACTGTTGCTGTCCTCGCGTGCACTCTTCCCGAACAACTTCGCAAACAACTTCACGGGCGATTCCCCTTGACCGACATAGACCCGCCCGTGGGGCAGGACGAACCCTGATTGAACACACCTGCCGACCCGGACATCTTCACAACGTCCGTATCCACCCGACAGTTTCCACCACGCACCACCAATCCGGTGCGCCGACCCCCCGCAACCGTCCGACCCGGTCCTCCGGCCCTCACGCTCGCCCGGATCACGGGGTTGACGACCGAGCGTAGTCAGGCCGCTGCGCCGGTCGCAAGGCGTCCACGACGATGTCGTCGGACCGTTCCACCAGCACCGTGGCCTGCTCCTTCTCCAGCGTCTGGACCACACCGCCGGGAATGTTGAGGGCGGGCTCCAGATCCTGCGGCTTGCCGATGACCGTGAACTCGTACGGCGCTTCGATCTTCTCGCCGTCCACCTCGACCTCACCGGCGTCCCCGGAGAAGTACGTGTTGGCCACCACGCGCACCCCGTTGACCTCGATCGCCTCCGCCCCGGCGGCCCGCAGCTCCTGGAGGGCGTCGAGCAGCATGTCCGGTGCGACCGCCCGCGAGGGGTCGGTGATCGTCAGCGTGATACCGGGACCCTCGGCCGCCACGGTGCCCGCGAGGATGCCGAGCTGACGCTCCTTCTCCAGCGTCTGCTTCCGCGCCTCCTCGGCCTGGTCGGAGCTGTTCTCCAGCTCGGTGCGCTGATCGTCCAGGCGCTGCTTCTCGTCCTCCAGGCGCTGGGTCCGGTCGTCGACCTCGTCGAGGATGCGGACCAGGTCCTCCTGGCGGGCGCCGCGCAGCGCGCTGTCGTCGTTGGTCGACCGCACCTGGATGGCCAGCCCCAGGCCGAGTCCGAACAGCAGGACGGCGACGATGAGTTGGGCCCGGCTCAGCCGCGGCGGCCACAGGCCCGCCTTGAGCCGCTGCCGGCCGGTCGCCTGCTGGGCGGGGGGAGGCGGCGGGGAGGCGTCCGGGGCGGCGGAGGCGCCGCCGCCGGGCTGTTCGCCGCGGAGGTTCTCTTCGTTGTTCATCGGCCTCACGCCCGGAAGACGTGCCGCCGGATGGCGGCGGCGTTGGAGAAGATCCGGATGCCGAGCACGACCACCACACCCGTGGAGAGTTGGGCGCCGACACCCAGCTTGTCGCCGAGGAAGACGATCAGCGCGGCCACCACGACGTTGGAGAGGAAGGAGACCACGAACACCTTGTCGACGAAGATGCCGTCGAGCATGGCCCGCAGACCGCCGAAGACGGCGTCGAGCGCGGCGACCACCGCGATCGGCAGGTAGGGCTCGACCACCGCCGGCACCTCGGGCCGGACCAACAGTCCGACCACGACTCCCACGACGAGGCCCAGTACGGCGATCACGATGTGCCCTTCCCTGTGTCTGCCGCACCGCCGGCGGCGGCCTTCGGCTCTGCTGTACGGACGATGAGGCTCGGGGCGGCCGGAAGCCGCACCTTCGCCTGTTCGGAGATGCGGGTGCGGATGTCGAAACTCTCCTTGAGCGCCTGCAGGTACTGGCCGTCGGCGCTGTCCTCGAACGCGTTCGCGAGCTTCTTGCCGTCCCCCGCCGCGAGCACCGTGTACGGCGGTACGAGCGGCCTGTTGTCGACCAGTATGGCGTCACCGGCGGCCCGGATGGCCGACAGCGCGGTCAGCCTCTGCCCGTTGATGGCGATGGCCTCGGCCCCGGATTCCCACAGGCCGTTGACGACCCGCTGCATGTCCCGGTCGCGCACCCGCCCGGTGTCGGCGAAGCCCGAGGACTCACGGGGCCCGCCCCCGCCCTGGTCGGTGTCCTTGGCGTCGTCGACGACCAGTTCCACGCCGGGGCCCTCGACGGGTGTCGCGCCTGCCAGCAGGGCCACCAGCTGCCCCTGGTCGCCCCCGTGTTCCTCGAGCGCCTTGCGCTGGCGTTCGCTCACGTCGGAACGGAGCTCGTCGACATCGGACTCCAGTGTGTCCGCGGCCTCCGTCTCCGCCTCGATGCGGTCGATCAGCTCCTCGCGCTCCTTGGCGACGACCGGTGCGGAGATCCGCGCCTCGGCCGCGCCCAGCGTGACCACGAGGGCGGCCACCACCAGTCCGGCGGCGAGGCCGAGCTTCGACGTGAGCGTACGGGGCAGTCCCGCGCTCCCGTCTGCCCTGCGCCGCGCCGACGCCTCCGCGTACCCCTCGTCGAGGCTGTGGGCCATCACGTTGTTCAGCAGCGACATGGACGCGTCGGGGCGTGCGGGCGGCGAGGCGGTGCTCCGATCGGGGGACGGCTGCGACATGCCGCACATCGTCGCACGTCATCACGGCTGCCGCCGAATGGCCCCACCGGTGTGCCGCGGCCCCCGCCGGAGGGAGGCCGCGGCACGCCGTTCCCGCGTCAGTTGCCCGCGCTGTCCACCACCGCGGCCCACTCGTCGAGCAGCGCCTGTGCCGACGCGTCGTCCGGGCCTTCCGCCCATAGGTGGGTGACGGCCTCCGCCCGGTCGGGCAGGACCATGACCCAGCGGCCGTCGGCCTCGACCACGCGGACCCCGTCCGTGGTGTCCACGCTGCGGTCACCGGCCGCTTCGACGACCCGGCGCATGACGAGCCCCTTGACGGCCCACGGCGTCGCCAGGTCACGCCGCAGAACATGGGCCCGCGGGATGCGGGCGTCGATCTGGCTCAGGGTGAGCTGGGTACGCGCGACGAGGCCGATGAGCCGGACGAAGGCGGCGGTCCCGTCGAAGACGCTGCTGAATTCGGGAACGATGAACCCGCCGCGCCCGTCTCCTCCGAAGATGGTGTCCTCTTCACGGCCGACCCGGGTCAGGTCGTCGGGCGAGGTGGTCGTCCACTCCACCTGGGTGCCGTGGTAGGCGGCCACCTGCTCGGCGACCCGCGTGGTCGTCACGGGCAGGGCCACCCGGCCGCTGCGCCGCTCGGCGGCCACGAGGTCGAGGAGGACCAGCAGGGCCCGGTCGTCCTCGATGATCCTGCCGAGTTCGTCGACGAGGGAGAGCCGCTCACCGACCGGGTCGAACCGGACCCCGAAGGCCGCCCGCGCGGAGGACACGATCTCGCCGAGCCGTACCAGACCGGCCCGGCGGGTCTCGGCGGTCTCGGTGGGCCGGGACTCGTCGAGCCCCGGGTTGATCGTCAGGGCGTCCACGCCGAGCCGTCCGAGCAGGCTGGGCAGGACGAGGCCGGCGCTGCCGTTGGACGCGTCGACGACGACCTTCAGCCCGGACTCGGCGATGCCCTCGACATCGACGTTCCGCAGGAGGGATCCGGTGTACGAGTCGAACACGCTGGACGGGAAGTGCAGGTCCCCGATCTCTCCGGGGAAGGCCCTGCGGTACTCCTGGCGTGCGTAGACCCGGTCGAGCTTGCGCTGCTGGGCCTGCGAGAGGTCCGATCCGCGTTCGTCGATGAACATGATGTCCACCGAGTCGGGCACCCCCGGCGACGTACGGATCATGATGCCGCCGGCGCTGCCCCGGGCGGTCTGCTGGCGTGCCACGGGCAGCGGCACGTTCTCCAGGTCCCGTACGTCGATGGCGCTGGCCTGGAGGGCCGAGATGACGGCTCTCTTGAGGGCGCGCGCACCTCGGGAGTGGTCACGCGCGGTGGTGACCGTGGACCCCTTCTTGAGGGTCGTGGCATAGGCGCCGGCCAGCCGTACGGCCAGCTCGGGAGTGATCTCGACGTTCAGGATCCCGGAGACCCCGCGCGCCCCGAAGAGGTGGGCCTGGCCTCTCGACTCCCAGATCACCGAGGTGTTGACGAACGCGCCGGCCTCGATGGTCTTGAACGGGTAGACGCGAACGTTGCCCTGGACGATCGACTCCTCGCCGACCAGGCATTCGTCGCCGATGACGGCGCCGTCCTCGATGCGGGCCGCGCGCATGATGTCGGTGTTCTTGCCGACCACACAGCCCCGCAGATTGCTGTGCTGCCCGATGTAGACGTTGTCGTGCACCACGGCCTTGTGGAGGAAGGCCCCGGACTTGACGACGACGTTCGACCCCACGACCGTGTGCTCGCGGATCTCCGCGCCCGCCTCGACCTTGGCGTAGTCACCGATGTACAGCGGGCCGCGCAGCACGGCGTCGGGGTGGACCTCCGCTCCTTCGGCGACCCACACGCCGGGCGAGATCTCGAACCCGTCGATCTCCACGTCGACCTTGCGCTCCAGGACGTCCGCCTGGGCCTTCACATAGCTCTCGTGGGTGCCTACATCCTCCCAGTAGCCCTCGGCGATGTAGCCGTAGATGGGCTTGCCCTCCTTCATCAGCTGAGGGAAGACGTCACCGGACCAGTCGACCGAGGTATCGGCCTGGACGTAGTCGAAGACCTCGGGCTCCATGACGTAGATGCCCGTGTTCACCGTGTCCGAGAAGACCTGGCCCCAGGTCGGCTTCTCCAGGAACCGCTCGACCTGGCCGTTCTCGTCCACGATGGTGATCCCGAATTCCAGCGGATTGGGGACCCTGGTGAGGCAGACGGTGACCAGGCCGCCCTTTTCCTTGTGGAACGCGATGAGATCGGTGAGGTCGAAGTCGGTGAGCGCGTCACCGGAAATGACGAGGAACGTGTCGTCCTTCAACGCCTCCTCGGCGTTCTTCACACTGCCCGCGGTGCCGAGTGGCTTCTCCTCGTTGGCATAGGTGAGCTCCATTCCGAGCTCCTCGCCGTCCCCGAAGTAATTCTTCACGAGGGAGGCGAGGAACTGGACGGTCACTACTGTTTCGCTGAGCCCATGCCGTTTGAGCAGCCTCAGCACATGCTCCATGATGGGCCTATTGGCCACGGGCAGAAGCGGCTTGGGCATGCTCGAAGTCATGGGGCGAAGACGCGTGCCTTCGCCGCCAGCCATCACGACGGCCTTCATGTCGGAAACGTCCTCCTCGAAGAGACGACGGTCGGCCGACTTCGCCCGTCGGGCGTCAGTGACGACATCTGCTGCGGGCCGGCCACACTGCGCGGCACCGCATCAACGAGCTCAATCGGCTACTGCGTCCGCCTTCACAAGTCGGCGGACCTGGACCACATACAAGATTCCTGCCCACCAATACAGGGTTGTACCCCATCCGGCGAACGCCCATCCGAAAACAGCGGCCAGTGTGGCCAGCCAACCACTCCCGTCGCTGAGCAGCAACAAGGGGAAGGCATACATCAGGTTGAAGGTTGCAGCTTTCCCGAGGAAGTTGACCTGCGGGGGCGGATAGCCGTGGCGCCGCAGGATGCCCACCATCACGAGAAGCATCAGTTCCCGGGCGAGAAGGAGCGCGGTGACCCACAGGGGCAGAATCTCGCGCCAGGTGAGGCCGACCAGGGTGGAAAGGATGTAGAGGCGGTCCGCCGCCGGGTCCAGGAGCCGGCCGAGGCTGCTGATCTGGTTCCACTTACGGGCCAGCTTGCCGTCGAGGTAGTCGCTGATGCCGCTCAGCATCAGCACCAGCAGCGCCCAGTTGTCGCTGTTGGGCCCGCCGAACACGGGGCGAAGAATCAGCCACAGGAAGAGCGGTACGCCAACCAGGCGAGCCATGCTGAGGATGTTGGGGATGGTGAGGACCCGGTCCGTCTGGACCCGAGTCTCCTGGACCTCCACCCGGGGGCCTCCTGTGAAGAACGTGCCGATGATGCCCCCTGACCCTACCCTCAGCTTCCGTCAGCCGGTGCACGGGGGTGGGAGGGGCGCTGCGGTGGCCGAAAAGGTGGTGAACGCAGGGAAGCCCCGCACCATGACGGTGCGGGGCTTCCCCACAATAATTGTTCGGCGGCGTCCTACTCTC
>NZ_LIVT01000022.1:343-41295 GCF_001905905.1 Streptomyces sp. CB02366 | reverse complement strand
CACATGAAGTACAGCTTCACCTGGCGCCAGCCGTTGCCGTAGGCGGTGGCGACCGTGCGGATCAGGTCCTCCTCCGAGACCATCTTGTTGATGACCTTGCGCATGCGCTCGGAACCGCCCTCGGGGGCGAAGGTGAGACCGGAGCGGCGCAAGATCGTGTTACGAGCTCGAAGGCCCAGCGAGATCTCCTCCTTGAGAAAATCCGCGAGGAAAAGGAGCATGGCGGTCCCCGAAATCTGGCATCCTACGCGAAATCGGTGAGTTCCCCGCAAGAACGGGATGTCATTGAGCGTGCGGCTGCCCACTTCCGCAGCTCGCGGGACGACTAAGTCAGTTCCGAAGATCGCAGGGAGTTCTGCTGCTTTGGCTGGTGCAAGATGCCCTTCGTGAGGCAGCAGGACCCAGTTCGGGGTGTCGTCGGGTTTTTTTCGTAAACGCCCAGAGTGGTGGGCGGTGCTTCATAAGAGCACTTCCGCAAAGGGGATCAAAATGACTTCGAGAACCCATATGATTGAATCCGTGCTGGCTTGGATCAAACGAGAAATGGACCCAAGTCGGATGGTCGATGTGGCCGCCCAGGAAGCCAACTGGACTGTCGCAATAACCGTAGAGGGCGCAATGATCGTCAGCAAAGTCGGAGGCGTGACCAGTGGTACGTCGAACGTCCCAGCTCTGAGTCTGTGGATACAAGACCAAGCATGGTGGCCCGATCTCTCCGGACTTTATCTGGCGAAAAAGTTTACGAAAGATGGGGTGAGTAATCACGCCGAGATGTGCATCCTGGCTGCGGTCGATAGCCTTGAGATGAGCGTGGCGAAAATGGGGTGTGCTAGCGATAATTGTGAAGCCTGCGGGCATGTACTGATCTGGGATGGAACTGATTCATTGAATGATATGAGTACAAGCCCGCAGCAGGGCTGGGTTCACCCTCGTGGGCGCATGGGGCTTGGCCTGCAGGTGAATGACCAGTGGGCTAAGCAGATTCTAGAGTTGGATAAGTTCAACGATCAGGGGCCTGCAAACTATCAGCAGTTCGAGTTCAAGTGGACTAAAGAACTGCAATCTGACCCGAAGGGTCAATTTGAATATCTAGGTGCGCCTCTTTCGAGGTAGAGTATCTGTACTAGAGGTTGTCCCGTAACTGCTGGTCAGAGGTGAGATGATCTTGCCGTGGCTGGTGTGGTCACGGCGTCGGAGCCCTCGTGGAGCAGGTCCGTTTACCGGGCTGAGCCCTCGGCAGTTCAACAAGCTGACCACCGCGCTGCGGCGTGAGGGGGCCGATCCGGCCCGCAAGGGCTGAGCGTGGTCGCTGCCGTTGGAGGACCGGGTGCTGCTGGTGGCCGCGTACTGGCGCACCAACCTCACCCCGCGTCAACTCGCCCCGCTCTTCGGCGTCCCGAAGTCGGCGGCCGACCGGATCGTCGCCCACCTCGGGCCGGCTCTCGCCCTCCAGCCCCGGCGGCGGTTCCGCAAGGAGGCCGTGCTCATCGTGGACGGCACACGGGTCCCCACCCGCGACCGGACCGTGGCCGCCTCCAGCAAGAACTACCGCTACTCCACCAACCACCAGGTCGTCATCGACGCCGACCCCCGCCCCATTGTCGCCGTCGGTCGGCTGCTGCCCGGCAACCGCAACGACTGCCGGGCCCGGCAGGACTCCGGCGCGAAGGCCGCCGTCGGCACCGCCCCCACGGTGATCGCCGACGGCGGCTACCGGAGCACCGGGCTGACCATCCCGCACTGAACCTCTTTCATCCTGTGCTGGAGGGTGAAAGAGGTTCAGTGAGCCTCTTTCACCCTGAATAGTTGCAGGTCAGCAACGTGTGGACGGCTTGGACGATGGTGCCGATGCGTCGGGTGGAGCATCGGGCTCGGCGGAGGATGTGCCAGGACTTCAGCTGTGCGAAGGCGCGTTCGCCGGGTGCTCTCAGCCGTGCGTGGTCGCGGTTGAACTGCTGATAGTGAGCGGGCTGTTCGCGGTGGTGGTAGTACGGGGTGCGGAAGGTGGCGCCGGCGCCCTGGTAGGCACGGTCGGCGAGGACGAGGATCTGCCGGGTGAGGCAGGCCTGGACGACGGCTGTGGGCCCGGGCCGCGGTCAGGTCGTGGGTCCGCCGGGTGTCGCGCGGGAGAACCAAAGAGGTGTGCCGTCGGGACGGGCGATGACCTGCACGTTCATCCCATGCTTGCGGTGTTTCATCGAGTAGTACGGCTCGTCCGCGCCGATCCGGTCGATCGGGATCAGCGTGCCGTCAACGATGACGTGATCGCCCTCACCGAGACCGGTGAGCGCTTCGTGGAGGCCCGGAGCCCAGCCCGCCAGCACGTCCAAGGTCTCGTCGACGTACCGCCAGGCGGTGGCCTGGGATATCCCGAAACCGGCCCCGAGCTGCGAGAACGTCTCGTTCTTACGCAGGTGCACCAGCGTGAGCAACGCCTGCTTGAAACAGCCGAGCTTGCGCCAGCGGGTGTTGCGGGCCTGGCGGTGCTCGTACTGAAGCTTCCCCGTGATCTTGGACACTCGATGGTTATGCCGCGAGGGTGTGTCGGTGCCGTTGGCGGGTCTCGGTCGGGGTGAGGTAGCCGAAGACCTTGTGTCTGCGCAGTCGGCGCCGGTTGTAGAACGTCTCGATGAAATCGAAGACGTCGGCACGGGCGGTGGCCCGGTCAGGCCAGACGCGGGTGCCGATCTCTTCTTTGAGTAGGGCCCAGAAACTCTCCGCGGCGGCGTTGTCGAAGCAGGACCCGGTGCGTCCGCAGCTCTGGCGGAGTTCCAACTCCCTTATTCGGTCCTGGAATCGGGTCGAGGTGTATTCGCTGCCGCGGTCGCTGTGGATCACGCAGCCGGGTTGCAGTCCACCGCGGCCGTGGGCCATGTCCAGTGCATCGATGACGAGATCGGCGCGGTGGTGATCGGCCATCGAGTAGCCGACGACCTCGCGGGTGGCCAGGTCGAGCCAGCAGGCGAGGTAGAGCCAGCCCTCGCCGGTGGGCAGGGCGGTGATGTCGCCGACCAGTTTCGTGCCGGGCGTTTCGGCGTGGAATTCGCGGCCGATCAGGTCCGGGGCCGGCCTGGCCTTCTTGTCCGCTCGTGTCAGCGAACGGCGCTTGCGGCGGGTCACGCCCTGGATGCCGTGCTCGCGCATGAGACGGGCGACCCGTTTACGGTTCACCGCCCGTCCCAGACGCCGCAGTTCGGCATGGACGCGCGGGACACCGTAGGTCTGGCGCGAGCCGACGTGGATCACGGTGATCTCGTGCACCAGGGCCTGGTCGGCGGCCCGGCGGGCGGCCCGGGGCTTTGCCTCGGCGAGCCAGGCATAGAACGAGGAACGGGCCACCTTGAGCAGGCGGCAGAGGAAAGCGACGCCGTGGGTGGTCTTCTCCGCCTCGATGAACGCATACGTCTCGTTCACCGATCGCTCTCCTTCGCGAAGAAGACCGCGGCTTTTCGCAGAACCTCGATCGTCTTGGCCTGCTCGGCGTTCTGCCGACGCAGGCGCTTGAGCTCCTCGCGCTCGGCGGTCGTGAGTTCTCCCGGGGCGCCCTCGCCACGATCGGCCTTGGCCTGGCGGTACCAGCCGCGCAGGGACTCGGAGCTGATGCCGAGTTCCCGGGCGACGGCGGTGACCGTCTTGCCCGTGGAGTCGACGAGCGCAATGGCGTCCCTCTTGAACTCCGCGGTGTACCGCTTCGTGTACTTGCTTCCCACCTGGTGCTACTTCCTCTGGAACCTCAGGTCCCAGTCTCCAGGTGTCCACGATCAGGGGGAAGGCTCATACAGCAGCCAAGCGACATGCTCGACCAGCTCATGAGGGACGTCGAGCGTGGCAGCATACGGAAACCTTCAGGGCCCCTTCGGTCGCCGGTGTGATGAGTGGAATCACCACGCCAACGACAAGGGGCCCTGTCTCGTCACCACCCTCGCTGACCAGCCTCTTTCACCCTCCAGCACAGGATGAAAGAGGTTCAGTGAGCTTCTTTGAGTTGGTCACCGATCGGGTGAATGGGCCGTGACGCGCAACGAGCGAGGCCCCCGGGCTGTTGATCGAGATGTCTGACGTCTCAACAACACTGCTCGGGGGCCTCGTTGGTCGTCCATCCTGCCGCACTCGACATGCCGCATGCACTCGTGGAGTGGGTCACGACGCTGATCGTCCCCCGTGAGGGTGACCGGCGCTGCAAGCTCCGTCCGTCCCAGTGGGCGATGGTGGCACTGGTGTACCTGCGTGAGCACACCACTCTGGCAAAGATCGCTGCTGGGTTCGGGATCAGCTCCACTGCCCACGCCTACACCAGGGCGGTCGTCGACCTGCTCGCCGCCCGTGCACCAGGTCTGCTGAAGACGCTGCGTGAGCACGATCCCGGCTTCGTCCTGCTCGACGGCACCCTCGTCGAGTGCGACCGGGTCGGCAACGGCCGGGCCTACTACTCCCCCAAACACCGGCGCCATGGTGTGAACGTGCAGGTCGTCACCGACCCGGGCGGCAGGCTGCTCTGGCTCTCGCCCGCCCTGCCGGGCCGCACACGTGACCTGACCGCCGCCCGCACCCACCGGATCATCCGGATCTGCGAGCGCCAAGGCGTTCCCGTCCTGGCCGATCTCGCCTACCAGGGCGCAGGGCCGTGGCTGACGACCAGCATCAAACATCCCCCGGGCCGTCCAGGAGATACGCGCGCTCCTGGCCAAACGGGGGTGCGCGGTCCCCGACCGCCCGGACCTGCGTCTTCGGACCTTGGCGGATGTGTCCGCCTACGCCCAGGCCGAAGACATCGAGCTGCGGCTGGACGCCACCGAGATCCAGGTCCGCAGACCACCGGCCAACCGCGGCGGACGACGCGCGTTCGCTTCCGGCAAGAAGAAGCAGAACACGATGAAAGCAACCGTGATCGCCCACTGGCGTGGCCGCACACTAACAAGTTGGTGCTTGATAGCGGGTGAGGCGTGCTGGTCCGTTAGAGGACCGCGGTTCAGGCTTGGGCGGTGCAGTCGGAGACGAGGCTGGCGATGGCTCGGTAGGTATCGCGCAGGGCCTCTCGTAGGTGGGTCCAGCGGGTCGGCTGTTTCCAGCGTTTGTGGTCGGAGAGGGCGTGCTCGACGGTGATGCGCTTGGATGAGTGTCGGTGCCGGGCCTCTTCTCTGGCGGCGTGTACGTGCGGCAGGGCGATCTTGTTCGGTTTTTGGACGGTGTGATCGCCTGGCCGGGATGGTCACGCCGGAGCCCGAGGTAGCCGTCGCCCAGGAGCATTTCCGCGTCTGGGAAGTGCTGGAAACAGGTCCCGATGCCTTCGTTGTGGGCGGCGGTTGCATCGTGCACCTGTCCTGGTAGCAGGGCATCGGTCCAGAGCGTGCGGCCCTGATGGTCGGCGACGACAGTGGCTTTCATCGTGTTCTGCTTCTTCTTGCCCGAGACGAACGCCCGGCGTCCGCCGCGGCCGGCTGCGGGTCGGCGGACCTGGATCTCGGTGGCATCTAAACGCAGCCCGATGCCCTCGGCCTGGGCGTAGGCGACCACATCCGCCAGGGTCCGCAGACACAGGCCCGGACGTTCGGGGACCGCGGATCCGCGTGTGGAACGGTCGAGACCGGCCAGCAGGGCGAGGATGGAGTGGGGGAGATCGTGCCGCAGGTGGATCAGCGTGACGACCAGCTGGTCGACGAACACCAACCGATGGATCTTCCGGTCCTTCGCCTTGGCCGCGCAGCCCAGACTCTTGCCGTCCACGGCCAGGCCGCGCAGCCCGGCGGCCCCGGTCGTCGTGTGTGTGTGGGCTGTGAGCCAGCCTCGGGTCCGACCTGCGGAGTCTCGTGTAGTTGGTTAAGGGCGGGCGGGGTCAGCGATGATGCGTCGGCAGGCACGGTCTTCCACTTGGATCATGGGACGTAGAGAACTCCATGATCTTGGGGGCCGTGTCTGTCACGTTCCGAGAACACTGCTGAGCCGGCAGATCGCCACGAACCGGGCGTCACGCGACTACGCCGAAGCCCTGCCGGGCAGCCCAGTATGCGGCCGCGCTGCTCTGCTCGGATCCGTTGAAACCCGCGGCTACAGAACCGATCATGCTGCTTGCCTGCGGTCCGGCCGGATTCGGCACAAAGCCCGTCCTCGTCATGTCGGCGCAGTCCCGTCTGTCGAGGAGTGATGACCCTTCTATCAGTAACCACGGGGTGCCCTTGCCCGAGGAAGGGGCGTGCGGTCCTGTCCGGTACCGATCAGCCCCCAGCACACCCCGCCGTACCGCTCGTGGGTCGGTCGGAGACGGGTGGGGGCCGACCGGCCCTGGCCCGGCATCGTGCCCGGTGTCAGCCTAGGAACAGACAATCCTCCGCAGAAGGGTGGTGGGCATGATGCAAGCGCCACTGGTTGTAGGGGTCGACGGGTCTGAATCTAGTCTTCAAGCAGTGGACTGGGCCGCTGACGAGGCCGCGCGTCATGCGACCCCGCTGAGGTTGGTGTACGCCTCGCTCTGGGAGCGGTACGAGGGAGCGGTACCGACGGGCGGCCTGGAGCGGCCAGCGGGTCGGATTCTCGCCGAGAACATCCTGGGCGCGGCGGCCGAGCGCGCACGGCTCCGCGTACCCGATCTTGTCGTCTTCACCGAGGTGCTCGCTGAGGACGCGACCAGCGCCCTCCTGAGAGAGGGAGCTTCGGCCTCGGCGGTCGTCGTCGGATCGCGGGGGCGAGGACAGTTGGCGTCCGTGCTGCTGGGCTCGGTGAGCCTCGTCGTGGCGGCCCGCAGCGTGTGTCCCGTGGTCGTGGTACGTGGGGATGACGTAGCGCTCGCCTCCCGACACCAACGCATCCTCCTGGGGGTGGGCGGCAGAGACGTCGAGGCTCCTGCGGTGCGCTTCGCCTTCCGTGAGGCGGCCGCTCGCGGCTGCGCCCTCAGCGTTCTCAGGGCCTGGCGCCAACCGCCTCCGAGGCCCCCCGAGCACCCGCTCATCACGGGCGATCCCGCCCACTCGGCGGAAGCGCGTGCCGCCACGCTTCTCGACAAGGCCCTCGAAGGACCGGCCCGGGAGTATCCGGATGTCCGGGTGAGCAGGGCCACCCCAGAGGGGGCAGCTGCCAAAATCCTGGTCGAGCGGTCTGCTGCGGCCGACTTGCTGGTCGTCGGAGCCCGGCGTCAGGGGAGCTTCATCGGCCTTGAGCTCGGCAAGGTGGCCCACCGAGCGCTGCACCACGCCGCGTGCCCCGTGGTTGTCGTGCCCCAACACGTCACCGATGCCGCGACGACCGACGTCTGAGTTCCGACACCGAGTCGGCCTCTGCGCTGCGTCTGCTCCTGGTTCTGGCTAGCGTGAGCCGCAGGACCCGCCCCGGCGGGAGAAGTCGAGGAGTAAGGAGCCCGCAATGTCCTCAGCACCGCCTCCGGCCAAAGGCGACATGGGCCGACGCATCGCGGCGCGCCGCCTGCAACTCGGACTGTCCCGGCAAGACGTAGCACTGCGGGCAGGAGCCGCGCCCGGCTACATCGAGTATGTCGAGGAACAGGCCGCCACACCGGGCATCGGCTTCCTGCTCCGGCTGGCCGACGCGCTGGAGACCACGGTTCAGGAACTGTCGGGAAGTACGGGCGATCTGCCGCCCGGCTTCGGCCGCGGAGCCCGTAGGGCCCGGATGGTCGAACTCGACGAGGCAATGTGCTGGACGCTGCTGGGAGAGCACGGCGTAGGACGGGTTGCCCTGGCTCTGGAGGACGGACCGGTCGTGCTGCCGGTCAACTACCAGGTGCTGGGCAGCGAGGTCATGTTCAGTACGGGAAGCGCTTCCCCGCTCGCCGCTGCCGCCGACACGGAGATCGCCTTCGAGACCGACCATATCGACGACGCCTTCAGTAAAGGCTGGAGCGTGTTGGTCGTTGGAACCGTTCGTTCAGTGGCGGACGAAGAGGCAGCGCAACGGCTCAGGGAAACGGCGTACTCGACTCCCTGGGCAGATGAGAAGCGTGAGCACGTCATGCTTCTCGGGGCCCGGCGAGTCACTGGGCGGAAGATTCTTGTTCCCGATGCCCCGGGGGACGCCGACTGATGAGAGTCCGTGCGAGCTTTTGGCTGCGCCTTCCAGCGGGGAGGGCGCAGCAGCAGGCCCGCAGCTACGAAGGCGCTGGTTACGGCTGACGTCACTCGTAGGGGACTACGGCGACCGGTGCGGAGCTGTGGTGAATCACAGCGTGGGTGACGTGGCCGACGTGGGGCCCCACCGGTCTGCTGCTGCGTCGGCCTACGACGACGAGATCGGCTCCCTGGGATGCCTGGACGAGCTCGCTGGCCGGCGGGGCCATGACTGCCGTCTCGGTGACGTCGACCTGGGGGAATTCGGCCCGCCAGGGGCTCAGCATGTCGGTGAGTGCTTGGGCGGCGTGCTGGCCGAGTCCGCTGCCGACGTCCGGGTCGAGGATCGCCGCATACGTGTAGGTTGCCGGCAGTGACCAGCTGTGTATGACCTGCAGGGCCGCGCTTCTGCGGACTGCTTGTTCGAAGGCGAAGGCGAGTAGCGGGTCGCAGGGACGGGAAACATCAAGGCCCAGGACGATCCCGGGGCGGCCGTCTGAGGAGTCTTCGGAGGCGGCGTCGGTTTCCTGCGGACGCACCAGAACCACCGGGCTCCGCGTTTTCGCTACGACCCCCAGTGACACCGAGCCGATGAGGAAGCCGAGGAGTCTTCCGAGTCCCCGTGACCCGAGAGCGGTGACCTCGGCTTCGTTCGCGGCGCGTGTCAACTCGTCGACGGCCCGGCCCTGAACCACTTCCGTGGTCACCTCCAGACCGGGGTGATCGCGGCGGGCCCTATCTGCGGTGTTCCGCAGCAGAGCTTCGTACCGCTCGACGAGCGACTGCGTAAAAGTCTGCGGGATCTCCGGGGTGACCGGCCACTCCTCCACATGTACGAGGTGCAACGGGGCACCCCGGAGTGCGGCCTCCCGCGCGGCCCAACGGGCTGCCGCGAGGCCTTCGGGGGACTCGTCTAGGCCGACAGTGACGTGACCCGTCATGACAGCGCCTCCTCGGTGTACGGGGCTTCTGGATCGAAACCCTGCAACCAGGGTCTCGCCGAGGCATCGGTGGAGGGAGGGCCGACAGGTCTCGATCGGGACCGAACGGCCCATGCCGAGGACGCGCCGCGGTGGAACCGTTATATGCGCAGGCCTCTGGGCCATCCCGAGGAGGAGATATGACCAGCACTACTTCCGCCCCTGTCACACTCGGTGCCGTCGTCGTCGGTGTGGACGCGTCCGACCCGGCACGGGCGGCGGCGCTGTGGGCTGCGGAGGAAGCGGACCGTCGCGGTCGCCCGCTCCATATCGTCCATGCCGCTGACACCGATCACCGCATGCTCTATGCGAGTGTGGAGGCCATCCAGGCGATACTCGAGGCTGGCCGTGACCTGCTGACCGACACGGCGGAAGCGGTAAGTGAGCGATACCCCGACCTCGTCGTGACGAAGGAACTGAGCCGCATCGACCCGGTGGGCGGGCTACGGGCGGCGGCCGGTGAGCGCGGGACGATCGTTGTGGGAAGCCGAGGCTTGGGCGGCTTCGGTGCCCTGATGCTCGGATCTGTCGGGCTGGGTCTGGCGGCGCGGAACGAGGCTCCTGTGATCGTCGTGCGGGGTGAGCGCGACCGGGCCACGACCGGCGTGGTGACAGCGGCGGTGCACGGCGCATCCGACCTCGACTGGCTGATGCTGGCAGCCGCCGAGGCGCAGGCGCGTAAGGCCTCCCTCCGGCTGCTGAGCGTCTGCAACGTCCTGGCCCAGGTCGGCACAGTCACCACCATGCTCGACAGTCTCGGCGAGGTTGCGAAGCGACAGGTACACGAGGTGATTGCGGTGGCCGGGCGGATAGCGGAGGCCTATCCCGACCTCACGGTCACCCATCACGTCGAGGCCGGGACCAGCGTCCCGGGAATCCTCGTTGCGGCCTCGACGCATACAGATCTCATGGTCCTGGGAAGCCGACGTCACCTGCTCGGACTGGGACCGGCGCTCGGCCGGGTCAGTCATGCCGTTCTGCATCACGGGCATTGCCCTGTCGAGATCGTCCCCCCTGAGTACGTGGATACAGGCAAGCACAAGTGACTGTGCACTGTGGGGCAGGCTCGGAATTCGCGCCCCCCGTCGGGTGCCCTTGCCTCGCTGACCGTTTACGCGAACCTACGGAGACTGCCATGGCACCTCGGCAACACGTCATTCCGTTCACGGAGCTCGGCCGCCAGGACATCGGGAGTGTAGGCGGGAAGAACGCCTCGCTCGGTGAGCTGACCGCACGCCTCGGCTCCGCAGGCGTGCGCATCCCGCCGGGATTTGCCACGACTGCTCAGGCGTACGAGGAACTACTGGATGCGCACGGCTTGCGCGCCTCCATCGAGGACCAGATCGGGCGTCTGCACGACGACGCCCCGCTGGAGGAAGTCGGTCGGGCCACCCGCGCGCTGATACTGCGCGAGCCACTGCCGACATCGCTCCCGAGCGAAATCATCACCGCTTACGAGGATCTTGCTCACCGTACGGCTGGCGAGGATCCCCCCGTCGCCGTGCGCAGCAGCGCCACTGCCGAAGACCTGCCCGAGGCCAGTTTCGCCGGTCAGCAGGATACGTACCTCAATGTGCGCGGACCTGAACAACTGCTCGAATCCTGCCATCGCTGTTTTGCCTCGCTGTTCACCGATCGTGCCATCGACTACCGGGAACGCATGGGCTTCGACCATCTGTCCGTCGCGCTGTCGGTGGGTGTCCAGGTCATGGTCCGCGCGGACCTGGCCGGGGCAGGAGTGATCTTCACCCTGGACCCCGAGACCGGATTCCCCGACGTGATCGTGGTCAGTGCGGCATGGGGACTCGGCGAGACGGTGGTGAGCGGGCAGGTGGATCCTGATGAGTACACCGTCTTCAAGCCCAGCCTCAAGAACCCCTCCCTGAACCCGCTGATCGATGTGCGGGTGGGCGCCAAACGTCGCAAGACCGTGTACATGGACAGCGGACTCACGCGCACCGTGGACACGACCCCCGCCGAACGCGTACGCCGAGTGCTCGGCGACGACGACATCCGCACACTCGCCGGATGGGCCAGAGCTGTCGAGGAGCACTACGGCTGCCCGATGGACCTGGAATGGGCCAAGGACGGGATCACCGGAGAGCTCGCGATCGTCCAGGCCCGCCCCGAGACCGTACAGTCCCGGCGGCGCACCACCGCGATCCGGGAATGCCGGCTGACGGTGAACCCGGGGCAGCCACTGATCGAAGGCACAGCCGTCGGGGAGGCGATCGGACAGGGACCGGTCGTAGAGCTGACCGCCCCGGTCGCCCGGGAAGCATTTCCCGAGGGAGGCGTCCTGGTCACCGGCCTCACCGACCCGGACTGGGAGCCCGTGATGAAGCGTGCCTCGGCGATCATCACCGATCACGGCGGACGCACGTCCCACGCGGCCATCGTCAGCCGGGAACTCGGAGTCCCCGCCGTCATCGGCACCGGCCGTGCGACGCGCGTCCTGCGAAAGGCACACGACGTCACGGTGTCCTGCGCGGAAGGAGATCGCGGACGCGTCTACGACGGCCTGCTCCCCTACGAGGAGCGCGAGACCGATCTCTCGACCGTCCCGAAGACGCGTACGCGCATCATGCTCAATCTCGCCGATCCGTCCGCCGCCCTGCGCTGGTGGCGCCTGCCGGCCGACGGGGTCGGGCTCGCCCGGCTGGAGTTCATCGTCGCCCATCAGGTGAAGGCGCACCCCATGGCGCTGCTTCACCCGGAGAAGCTCGACGCGGATGACCGCCGCGGCATCGAGCGACTCACCGAGGGATACCAGGACCGGGGGGCGTATTTCGTCGACCGGCTTTCCCAAGGTATCGCCCGGATTGCCGCATCACGCTGGCCCGACCCCGTGGTGGTGCGTACCAGCGACTTCAAGACCAACGAGTACGCGCGGCTGCTCGGGGGGCGCACCTTCGAGCCCGACGAGGCTAACCCCATGATCGGCTGGCGAGGCGCCAGCCGCTACTACAGCGATGGCTACCGCGAGGGGTTCGCCTTGGAATGCCGTGCCCTTCGCCGGGTCCGCGACGAGATGGGTCTCACCAACGTCGTCGTCATGATTCCGTTCTGCCGGACGCCCGGCGAGGCCGACCTGGTGCTTGATGTGATGGACGAGCAGGGCCTCAGGCGTGGGCAGAACGGGCTGAAGGTCTACGTCATGGCGGAGATACCCTCCAACATCATCCTTGTCCGGGAGTTCGCTGAACGGTTCGACGGCTTCTCCATCGGAAGTAACGACCTGACCCAGTTGACGCTCGGCGTCGACCGGGATTCGGAAGCACTCGCCCATTTGTTTGACGAAAGCGACCCGGCGGTCACTCGCAGCATCCAGCGCTTGGTGGCCGGAGCCCATGACGCTGGACGCACCGTCGGTCTGTGCGGTCAGCGGCCCAGTGACGATCCCGTTTTCACCGAGTTTCTCGTGAGGTCCGGCATCGACTCGATCTCTGTGGCTCCGGACAGCTTCGCCGCGGTGAAGGAACATGTGGCGCCCGCCGAGGGCCTTCGGAGAGATGGGGATGTCCACCTAGGAGCAAGGTGAATGACATGCACAACACACATGTGCTGATCGCCTACGGAAGCAAGCACGGAGCGACACAGGGAATCGCTGAGAAGTTGGGAGAGGCGCTTCGCTCCGACGGATGCGACGCGGTGGTAATGCCCGCCGACCGTGTCGACGACGTGAGCGGCTACGACGCCGTGATTCTCGGTGGCGCTGTCTACGCAGGACGCTGGCACGTCGAGGCCCGCCGGTGCGCCCGACGTCATGCGGGGCAGCTGAGGCACCTACCTGTCTGGCTCTTCAGCAGCGGGCCGGTCGACGATTCGGCTGAACGGCGGGATATCGCGCCGGTACGTGGGGTTGCCCGCTGGATGCAGCGTCTCGGCGCACGGGAGCACATCACGTTCGGCGGAGCTCTCACGGCGGAGACTCCGGGCCGGATCGCCCACAGCCTGGTCCGACACGGGAAGGGCGGTGACTTCCGAAACCCGGAACGCATCCACCAATGGGCCCACCACATCGCAGCCCAACTAGCCACTTCCTCCTGATCGGTCGAGTGAGCCAGGGCTGTCGCGAGCAAGAAGGAGGGCGGCATGGTGAAGGACAACGACCATGAGCGGCCCGTCGACGAGCGCTGCTCCGTGGTCCGCCACCCCGCGCACCCCTGCAGTGCGTCCGGTGAGATCGCGCCACGGGACCGGCGATGACTGAGGAACCACCGACCGAAGGCAAAGGCAACGCCTTCCCGACTCCGGGCGAGACATTCGATCCCAGCGAGCCGGTTCCCCGACTGCGCCGCGAGCTCGCCACCGGCCCCGAAGGGCTCTCCGCGCGAGAGGCATCCCGTCGCCTCGCTGTCCACGGCCCCAACGAAGTGCGGTCGAAGGCCCACTCCTCCTTCCTCCGCGAGCTGTCCGCACAGCTCGCCCACCCCTTGGCCCTCCTGCTGTGGGCCGCCGCGGCCCTCGCCTTCGTGGCCGGACTCGCGGTGCTCGGCTGGGCGATCCTCGCCGTGATCGCGGTCAACGCCGCCTTCGCGCTGCTCCAGGAACGCCAGGCCGAGCGGGCGGTCGAGACCCTCGCCCGCTACCTGCCCGAACACGCCTTCGCCGTCCGGGACGGCAGAACCCGGCAAGTCGAAGCCCGGGACCTCGTTCCGGGCGACGTGGTCCTCCTGGAGGAAGGAGGCAAGGTTCCGGCCGACGCGCGGGTGACCGACGGCGGAGTCGAGGTCGACCTTTCAATGCTGACGGGGGAATCCGCGCCCGTGGAGAGGACAGACGCCTCCGGCCGGGCAGGCGCCCCGCTCATCGAGGAACCCAACCTCGTGTTCAGCGGGACGACCTGTCTGGGAGGGCAGGCCCGGGCCACGGTGTTCGCGACCGGGGACCGTACGGAGCTCGGACGTATCGCGGCGCTCAGCCAGCGCTCCAGGCGGGAGCCGAGCCCGCTGGAGCAGCAGGTCAAGAAAGTGGCCTGGTTCATCGCCGCCGTAGCTGTCGCGATGGGAATGGTCTTCCTCGTCCTCGGGGTGGCCGTCGGTCTGCCTCTCACCGATTCCTTGACGTTCGCGATCGGCCTCCTCGTCGCCAACGTTCCCGAAGGCCTGCTCCCCACGATCACGCTGGCCCTTGCGGTCGGCGTACGGTCACTGGCCCGCCGAGGAGCAGTGGTCAAGCGGCTGAGCGCTGTCGAGACCCTCGGCTCCACGGACGTCATCTGTACCGACAAGACCGGCACACTCACACTCAACCGGATGCGGCTGCAGACCGTGTGGACTCCCGGTCACGGCACCTCGGCCGGCCCGTGGGCCGCCGAGCTCGCGCACACCGCCTCACTGTGCACCACTGTTACCCGCACGGACGAGGGGGCCCTGCAGGGCGACCCCACAGAGACAGCCCTCGTCGAAGGGGCGGACGACCGGGGCGCGCCCGTGGACCTGGCAGAACGCGACGCGGATCGGCGGGCGCTGTTCCGGTTCGACCCTCGGCTGCGGTTGATGTCGATCGTTCAGGGCGACCAGGGGACGGGCACTCTCCGCGTCGTGGTCAAAGGCGCCCCGGAGGCCGTACTGCCACGCCTCCGCACCGCCGCGGACGTGGAGTCGGCACGCGAGGCCACGGAGAGCATGGCGGGGAAGGGGATGCGTGTCCTCGCTGTCGCGGGACGGGAGTGGCCCAAGGGCACGAAAGGCCCGTCGAAGCGAGAGGATGCCGAGTCCGAGCTGACGCTGCTGGGGCTGGTCGGGCTCTACGATCCGCCGCGTACGGAGGTTGCCGAGGCCGTGCGCAATTGTCACGACGCCGGTATCCGGGTGCTCATCGTGACCGGCGACAACGGTGCAACCGCTGCCGCCGTGGCTCGTGAGGTCGGCATAGGAGTTCCCCGTCTGCACGTCGTACCCGCCTCCGAATCGATCACGGACGAGGAGCTCGACCGACTTCTGGTGGAGGACGACGTCGAAGTGGTCTTCGCGAGGTCCTCGCCCGAGACGAAGCTGAAGGTGGCCGATGCCCTGCGCGCCCACGGCCGGATCGTGGCGATGACCGGCGACGGCGTGAACGACGCACCGGCTCTGCACCGAGCGCACATCGGCGTGGCCATGGGCAAGTCGGGCACCGACGTGGCGCGTGAGGCCGCCACCATGGTCCTGACCGACGACGACTTCGCCACCATCGTCGCGGCGGTCGAATCCGGACGACGTGTCTACGACAACGTCCGGAAGTTCATCGTCTACATCTTCGCGCACACCACCCCGGAGGTCGTGCCGTTCCTCGTGTTCGCGCTGTCGGCCGGAGCTGTCCCGCTGCCTCTCACCGTGCTGCAGATCCTCGCCATCGACCTGGGCACCGAAACCCTGCCCGCGCTGGCCCTGGGCCGCGAGCGGTCCGAGCCCGGTACCATGAAACGACTGCCCAGACCGCACCGCCAGGGAGTCATCTCCCGCGACATGCTGATACGCAGCTGGGGCTACCTCGGTCTCGTATCGGCAGCCCTGGTGATGGGAGCGTTCTTCTACGTGCTCTGGCGCAACGGCTGGACTCCCGGAGCACCCACCGGCGAAGGCACGGCTCTCCACCACGCCTACACCATGGCCACCACAGCCTCCTTCGCCGGCATCGTCACCTGCCAGGTCGGCACAGCGATCGCGGCCCGCACCGACCACGCCGCCCTACGCGACATCGGCCTGTTCACCAACCCCCTGCTGCTCGCGGGCATCGCCTTCGAACTGGCCTTCACCGCCGCCCTCGTGTATCTCCCACCGCTCCAGCACCTGTTCGGCACGGCTGCACTGCCTTGGGACGTCGTTGCGCTCGTGGCCACCTTCCCCATCCTCGTCTGGGGAACGGACGAGATGCGACGCGCACGTAGACGTCACAGTCAGCCGGACGCGGGATCGGCAGAGCCGGTCGGCCCGGTCCGCTCCTCCGGTCGGCCATGAGGCCCCCGTGATGCCAGCCGCTCCCGCACCTGTTCGGTGCCCTTGTCCAGCCGAGCCGAGTACCGGGGGGCCGGCGGCACGGGCCCCTCGATGCGCCGGGCGTCCGGCGGCAGTTCGCCGAGGTCGGCTTCGAACCGTGCACGAGCCGCGCCGAGATCATCGGGAGGGCCGGTGCGAAGCCCATCACGCATGACCGTCCGCAGCAGCGGCTCCGTGCCCTCGGGTGGTTCTTCGGTTTCCAGGCCGATCACGTCCCGGAGTCCTGGTCCACGGAAGACCTGCTTGGGTGCGGGAGCGGTGACCTTGGCCGAGGAGAGCTTCATGACCGGTGTGCCGTCGTACTCGACCAGCTTGTACGCCGCATCGAGATAGGGCGCGTCGGCGGCGACGCCGACGCGTGTGCCCAGGGCGAAGACGTCGATGGGCGCTCCGTCGCGCACCAGGGCGTCGACCGCGTACTCGTCCAGCCCTCCGCTGGCGATGATCCGCACGTCACGCAGCCCGGCCGCGTCCAGCGTCTCGCGGGCCCGGTAGGCCAGGGGCCCGAGATCGCCGCTGTCCAGTCGGATGCCGCACCCTGGGCCGCGCGCCAGGTCCGAAAGGACCCGGGCGGCGATGGTGACTCCGCGGTCGGTGTCGTACGTGTCTACCAGGAGGGTCAGGGGCCCTCGGTGAGTTCGGGCGAAGGCTCGGAACGCGTCTTCCTCGGAGGGGAAGCACTCGATGTACGAGTGGGCCATCGTGCCGGAGACGTCGATGCCGTACCGAGCTGCGGCGGCGACGTTGCTCGTGCCCGCGAAGCCCACCATGGCGCACAGTCGGGCGGCCTGGGAGCCCGCTTCCGGGCCGTGGCACCGGCGCAGGGAGAAATCGACGAGTGGACGGCCCGCTGCCGCGAGGACGCACCGTCCGGCCTTGGCGGCGACCGCTGTCTGATGACAGACCAACGACAAGAGGTACGTCTCCACCAACTGGGCCTGGGGCAGCGGGGCGGTGACCTCCAGCAAGGGCTCCCCGGCGAAGACCAGCCGCCCCTCGGGAACAGCACGGACTTGGCCGTCGAAAGCCAGTCCTCGCAGCGGTGCGAGGTCCTCGGGCGGCAGGTGCATCACCTGAGCGAACTCATCCGTGTCCGACTTCTCGACCCGGAACCCGGAGAGGTAGTCAAGTGCGGGTTCGAGTCCCGCCGCGACGAGAAAGCCGCGTCCAGGAGGCAGATTTCTCGCGAAGAGGCTGAACGTGGCTGGTGCCCGCATGCCTTCACGCACATAGGACAGTGCCATCGTGACCTCGTACAGATCCGTGGTGGTCACCTGGGACATACTTCGAGCATGCGCCGCCGATCAGGGTCACGCACGGCGGCGTGGGATGCCCTTCACCCGGCTTCGGCAGCGGTCAGCTCGCACTGTACGTCGACCACTCCTTCGACAGCCCGTGCCAGACGGGTTGCCACCGGGAGCAGGCGTGATTCCCTGACCACACCCGACATCGTCACGACGCCCGCATCGACCTGAACGGTCACCTGCTCCCGCGACACGGGGAAGAGCCGCGCGACCACCTGTTCCCGTACCGCCTCGGCGAGCTCGTCGTCAGGCCTGAGGAAGACTTTGAGCAGGTCCGACCTGCTGACGATGCCTTTGAGGATGTCCCCCTCGACGACCGGCAGGCGCTTCACTCCGCGGGTGGCCATCAGTCGGGCGGCCTGCGGCAGCGGCGCGTCCGGGGCGATGGTGAGGGCCGGCCGGGTCATCAGGTCCTCGGCGGACGACGAGCCTGCCTTGGCCGTCGCGTCCAGACGGCGCATCTGTTCCACGAGACCGGGACGCCGCTCGTGGAACTCCTCCTTCGGCAGCAGGTCGGCCTCCGAGACCACCCCCACGACATGGCCCTCCCCTTCGATGACCGGGAGAGCGCTGACGGACCACCGTGACATGGCGGTCACGATGTCCTTGAACGACGCCTTCGGCGCGACCGCGACGACCTTCTTCGTCATGACGTCGGCCACGGTGTAGGGGTGTGGAGTCATGATCCTCTCCTCAACGCCGGCGAGCAGGTCTGTGGTGTGAATTGGTGAGGCTGGGGCCGGTCATCGGAGTCGGTCATCGGACCAGCACGGCTTCTCCCGAGCGTGGGACGACGGCGGTCCAGCCGAGCTCGTCGGAGATGCGGGTGCGCAGCGTCGCAGCCGCCGACGGCTCGCCGTGCACCACGTACGTCGTGTGCGGGGGCGGGGCGCCGCGCAGCCAGTCGAGGATCTGATCCTCGTCGGCGTGCGCGGAGAAGTGCGGAACGTCGGCGACCTCCGCGCGGACGGGGATGTACTCGCCGAACATCTTGAGTGCAGGGGCGCCGTCCACGAGGTCTCTGGCGCGTGTTCCGGCCGCGGCGAAGCCTACGACGACGACGGTGTTGCGCGGGTCGGGCAGCAGTCGGCGTAGGTGGTGCAGGACCCGGCCGCCGGTGGCCATTCCGGCTGAGGAGACGATGACGCACGGCCCGTGCGCACTGTTGATCGCGATGGACTCCTGGACCGTCCGGGCCGCCAGGAACGGGTCGGGACTCAGAGCTCCCGCACCCTGGCCCAGAACGTCCGGCCTGAGCTCCGGTGACCGGTCGCGCACCGCTTGCCGGTAGACGTCCAGGGCTGCGAGGGCCATCGGGCTGTCCACGTACACAGGTACCGACGCGGGCAGGACGCCGGCCGCGCGCAGCTCGACCAGTTCGTGGAGGACGACCTCGGTCCGGTCGACGGCGAAGGCGGGGATGACGACGGTGCCGCCTCGCGCGAGGGTGCGTCCGATGGTGGAGGCGAAGGCGGCGCGGCTCTCGGCGGGGGCGTGGCGGCGGTCGCCGTAGGTGCTCTCCACCAGGAGTACGTCGGCGCCCGAAAACGGCTCCGGGGGTAGCAGCAGCGGGTGACCTGGGCGACCCAGATCGCCGGACACTGCCAGTGTGTGACCGTCCTCCAGGGTGAGATGGGCCCAGGCGGAGCCAAGGATGTGGCCTGCGCGATGCAGTGTCAGCCGGGTGCCCGCCATGATCTCGACCTGGCTGCCGACCGGCACGGGATCGAAGAAGCTCAGCGTCTTCTCCACGTCGGCGTCGTCGTACAGCGGCTTGGCGGGGCGGTGCTTGGACCAGCCGTGGGTGTTCGCGTGCTGAGCCGATTCCATCTGGAGCCGCGCGCTGTCCCGCAGGACGATCTCGGCGAGCCGCGCCGTGTCGGCACTCATGAGGATTGGGCCGCGAAACCCCTGCCGGACGATGCGGGGGAGATACCCGCAGTGATCCAGGTGCGCGTGGGTGACCACGACGGCGTGGAGGTCGGCGGGGGGCCGGGCGAACTTCTCCCAGTTGCGGCGGCGCAGATCGGCGAAACCCTGGAAGAGCCCGCAGTCCACGAGGATGCGGCTGTGGTCGCTCTCGACCAGGAATTTGCTGCCGGTCACGGTGCCCGTGGCACCGAGGAACGTGAGCAGAGCCGCGCGGGAGGCTGGAAGGACGGGCGGCGGTGTCGGCCGGGACATGAAGTACCCCCTTGCCGTCGATGCGGGCGCACTCCCACTTTCCCACTCGTCCCCCTGATCAGCAGGGGACCGCCGGGGGCCCTCATGGGGACCGACCGGCCCATGCGGACCACTGGTCCGTGGAGTCAGTCTGGTAGCGAATCTCGCGGGATTACGCACAGGAAGAAGGCCATGTCATGAAGGCGCTCGTCTTCCAGGAGCCAGGCCGCACCACGTGGCGGGACGTCCCCGACCCGGGCATCGAGGACGCTTCCGATGTCATTGTGCGCGTCGACGCGGTCACCATCTGTGGCACGGATCTGCACATAGTCAAGGGTGACGTGCCCGAGGTGACCCCGGGGCGGGTACTGGGCCACGAGGCGGTGGGCACGGTGGTGGAGGCCGGCGGGGACGTCCGCACCGTCCGGCCGGGGGACCGGGTGCTGGTCTCCTGCATCTCAGCCTGCGGGAGGTGCCGTTTCTGCCGGGAGGCCCGCTACGGACAGTGCCGGGGCGGAGGGGGCTGGGTGCTCGGGCACACCATCGACGGAACCCAGGCGGAATACGTGCGCGTGCCCTTCGCCGATCTCTCGGTCTATCCGCTGCCCAATGCCGTCGACAGCGTCGACGCCGTCCTTCTGGCCGACATCTTCCCGACCGCTTACGAGGTCGGTGTCCGCAACGGTGGGGTGAGCCCGGGTGACACCGTCGTCGTGGTCGGCGCAGGGCCGATCGGCCTGGCCGCCGTCGCCACCTCCCGCCTCTACTCGCCGGAGCGGGTCATTGCCGTCGACCTCGCCGACGCCCGGCTGGACGCGGCCCGGTCTCTCGGTGCCGAAGCCACCGTCCGTGCCGACGAGGAGCCGCAGCAACTCGTCGCGGATCTGACGGACGGTCTGGGTGCCGACGTGGTCATGGAAGCGGTCGGCGTACCGGAGACCTTCGAGACGTGCACCCGGATGGTCCGGCCCGGCGGCAGGGTCGCCAACATCGGTGTGCACGGCAAACCGGCCACCCTCCACCTCGAAGAACTCTGGATCAAGGACGTCACCATCACCACGGGCCTGGTGGACACCTCGTCGACCCCCATGCTGCTGCGGATGCTGGCGAACGGAAGGCTGCCGTCAGCCGAGTTGGTCACGCACCGGTTCGAACTGGGGCAGATGGAGGAGGCGTACGACGTGTTCTCCCGGGCGGCGGACACCGGAGCCCTGAAGGTCGCACTCCATGCCCCGCAGTGACCCACCGGTCCCTACCTCGCCGGTATCTCCCTCCGAGCAGACGGGCACGGGGACCGGTTCCGGTGTCGCGCCCGGCACACGGGGCGTCGTCTTCGACACCGACGGTGTACTGCTCGATTCCGCGTCCCTTCACGCCGCTGCCTGGAAAGTCGCGTTCGACCGCTGCATCGAGAAGCTGAGGCCCGGCGACCCGCGACAGGCTCCCTTCGACGCGAACGCGGAGTACCGACGCCTCGTGGACGGCAAAGCACGGCTCGACGGAGCCCGCGCTTTCCTGCAGGACCGCGGCATTGTGCTGCCACTGGGCGCACCGGGCGACCAGCCCGGCTGCACCAGCATCTGGGCGGTCGCCGCTGACAAGGAGCAGGCCTTCACTCACATGCTCTCGACCCGGGCCGTTCCCGTGTTCGACGATGTGGCCCCCGCACTGCGGTCCCTTCGCGCCACGGAAATTCGGTGCGCCGCGGCCTCCGCGTCACGCCATGCCGGTGTCCTGCTGGAAGCGGCAGGAATTCTCGGCCTCTTCGACACCGTGGTCGACGGCAGGGATGTCGCACGGCTCAGGCTTCCCGGCAAACCGAACCCCGCGCTGTTCCTGGAGGCCGCTTCCCGGCTGGGCCTGAGCCCGGCCGAAGCCGCGGTGGTCGAGGACGCGGAAGCCGGGGTGGCCGCGGCCCGTCGTGGAGGCTTCGGGCTCGTCGTCGGACTGGACCGGACACCGAGCGCCGACAGGGATGCCGCGCTGCACAGCATGGGGGCGGATCTTGTGCTGCGCGACCTTGCCGCTCTCGTCGACGAGCTACGGGTGGAAAGCCCATGAACGACGCCTGGAGCTGGAACTACTCCGCCTACGATCCGCACACGGAACGGCTGGTCGAGGCTCTGTGCACCGTCGGCAACGGCAGGTTCGCCACGCGAGGCAGCACACCGGAATGCGCGGCGGACGACGCGCACTACCCGGGCACCTACCTGGCCGGCTGCTACGACCGCCTCACATCCACCGTCGCCGGGAGGACGGTCGAGAACGAAGACCTGGTCAACCTCCCGAACTGGACGCTGCTGCGCTACCGCTGCCTGCCCGAAGACGGACCACCCGGGGAGTGGCTCACGCCCGACTCCGCCGAACTGAGACGCTCCACCACACATCTGGACCTGCGAGCCGGAGTCCTCACCCGTCGCCTGCTCTACCGAGACGGCGCGGGACGCGGTCTGCACGTCACCCACCAGCGATTCGTCCATATGGGAATCCCCTGGCTCGCTGCTCAACGCAGCGCGTTCAGAGCCTACGGCTGGAGCGGTCGACTCGAGGTCGAGTCGATTCTTGACGGCACTATCACCAATGCCGGAGTGGAACGCTACGGAGACCTCGACGGGCAGCACCTCACCGAGCACCGCAAAGGAGCGGAGCCCGGGGGAGTCGCCTGGCTCACCTGCCGGACCGTCCAGTCGGCGGTCCACCTCGCTCTCGCCCTCCGCACCAGCTCCAGCCCGGCACGACCTGCCGAGTACGTTCACGCCGCCCGAGCTGTCGTGCAGCGGTTCGTTCTCCCGGTTTCGCCCGGCAACTCGGTGACGGTCACCAAGACGGTCGCCCTGCACACATCACTCGACCGCCCCGCCGGTGACCCGCTTGCCGCAGCCCTGGAGAGCCTCGCCCACGCTCCGCTCTTCAGCCGACTGCTCCGCTCGCACAGGTCTGCCTGGCAACGCATGTGGAACCAGGCGGAGCTGCACGTGCCCGGGGAGAGCGGGCACGTACTGCGTCTGCACCTGTTCCATCTACTGCAGACCCTGTCGCCGCATACGGCGGAGCTCGACGTCGGAGTGCCGGCCCGTGGGCTGCACGGAGAGGCGTACCGGGGCCATGTGTTCTGGGACGAACTGTTCGTCCTGCCGTATCTCACTCTCCACTTCCCCGAAGTCGCCCGCGCGATGCTGATGTACCGGCATCGGCGGCTGCCCGCCGCCCGGGCAGCTGCCCGGCGTACCGGGGCGTGTGGTGCCATGTACCCGTGGCAGAGCGCCGGTTCCGGTCGCGAAGAGACCCAGGCGATGCACCTCAATCCCGCTTCCGGCCGGTGGCTGCCGGACCACTCCCACCTCCAGCGCCACGTGGGATCCGCGGTGGCACTCAATGCCTGGCGGTACGCGCAGGCAGCGGGTGATCCGGGGTTCCTCCACGCGGCCGGGGCGGACATCCTGCTGGAGGTGGCCCGATACTGGGCGAGCGCGGCGGTCTTCGACCCCGGCCGGGGCCGGTATCGGCTGCGGGGGGTCGTCGGTCCCGACGAGTACCACGACGCGTATCCGGGCGCGGACCGGCCAGGCATCGACGACAATGCCTACACCAACGCGATGGCCGCATGGGTCCTGACCCGGGCTCTGGAGGTCTTCGACGCGCTGCCCGATGCCCGGCGCGAGGAGCTCGCGGAGCGTCTGGCGCTCGACACGGAGGAGCACGCGCGCTGGGACGACGTCTCCCGCCGCTTGTACGTGCCCTTTCATCACGGTGTGCTGAGCCAGTTCGAGGGTTACGGGCATCTCGAGGAACTCGACTGGGAGCGCTATCGGCGCCTCTACCCCGACATCCGGAGACTGGACCGGCTCCTGGAGGCGGAGGGTGATTCGGTCAACAACTACCAAGCGTCCAAGCAAGCTGACGCTCTCATGCTCGGCCATCTCTTCCGGCCCGCCGAGCTGACCGCTCTCTTCGGCCGCCTCGGCTACCGGATGGACAACGAGATCTGGACCAGGACGGTCGGCTACTACCTTCCGCGCACCAGCCACGGATCTACCCTCAGCAGCCTGGTGCACGGCTGGGTTCTCGCACGTCAGAAGGGCCCGGGCGCCTGGAAGTACGTGGAGGAAGCACTTCTGAGCGATGTGGCCGATATCCAGGGCGGCACGACCGGCGAGGGCATCCACCTGGGTGCCATGGCGGGAACACTTGATCTGGTCGAGCGGGGTATCACCGGGCTGGAACCCTGCGAGGAGGGTTTGCGTATCGACCCCGTGGCACTCAGAGAAATCCCCCGCTTCTCCTTCACTCTGTGCTTCCGGGGCCACAGCGGCGTGCGGCTCCGGCTGCTCCCGGGACGCATCGGCATCAGTGTCCAGCCTTCGCCCCAGGGAGCCCTGGTGGTGCTGCTTCCGGAGGGCAGAAGGGTGGCTGTGCTGCCTGGCAGGGAGCACTGGTTTCATCTGCCTCCTCAGGAATCCAAGAAGTGAGCGGATAGCCGCGAGACCAGCAGGGCTGTGTGCCGGTGTCAGGCGATGTCCAGGACCTCCGTAACCGGTCGTCTGGGCGTGGCCGGGCCCGACGGCCCGTATCCGAACCGAATGATCATTTGCACGAAGCCCATCTTGGATTTCGGGTCACGTGTGAGGTGTCGAAGCTCGGGCCATTCCAGCGGCTGCGAGATCACGGAGGTCGCGAGTCCGTCGAGAGTGGCCTGAAGGAGCACGCGCTGCATGGCCTGTCCCGCCCTGAGCCAGTCCACGGCAAGGTCTGACTCCGTCCCCAGCAAGGCGATCTGCGGCCGCTCCTCGAAGGTGGCGGACGCCCGGTCCCGTGAGCCTTGGGGCACGTCGAAGTCCCGCACAGGGGCCGTCACTCCGTGCTGACGCGGACCGAAAGCGTACGAGGGGACGCCCTCGGTGTCCGACCCCTCCCCGGCCTTGCCCGTGCGGGTCCAGGTGACGATTTCGGCCCTCATGGCGTCGTTGGCGGATTCGTAGAGCTCCGCGTCGTGCACTAGGTCCAGGACGGCGCCGGCGTGCCAGGCTCCGGGAACGATCAGCCGTGCCCCTTCCAGGAGCGCGGAGGCGCTCAACTCGTCCAGAATCTCGGGTGCGGCCGCCTCGTCGGCGAACGGATAGCGGCTGGTGTGCCGGATCCGCACGGCAGGGTGCAGGTCAGCCAGTTGATGGTCAACGGTCCCGGAGTCCTCCAGCATGACGTCGGCGAGACGCCATGGGTCGCGGTGGTCGGGCAGAAGCTGGATAACGGTGTTCCAGCCACGGTGTGCTGCGGCCACCCGCAGATTCAGCAGCGCCGCCCCGCATCCGATATGCAGGCCGCGGTTGTCCGGGTCGCCGACGGGCAGGCCACGATCCGGATCGCCGTACAACGAGAGGAGGCGTGTTCCTGAGCGGTGGACGAACCTCCAGGGTTGTGCGTTGTGCATGGACGGCGCGGTCACGGCCTCCTCGACAAGCGAAGGTACAACCGAGGTGATGCGCTGTTCGATCGTCAGCATGGTCTTCGTGCCTCCTATCAGTCATCGTCCTCATAAGCACTCGCCTGAGAAGTTGGCGCCGGAGTCGCGTTTCAGGTGGGCCAGGAAGTAGCGTCCGGATTCTGCGGAGAAGTGCTGTCGTCGGGCTGTACTGATATGCGGTTCACGACGGCGATGACTCCTTCTGTTCGAGAGGTGAGGGCGAGGGCAATACGGATCAGGCTCCGATGCGGCAGCCGGCCAGCCAGGACGACAACTCCGTCGAGCACGTGGATCTGGACGGCGTCGGCCTGAACGCGCAGAACACCGTTGAGTACGTCGTCCCGGATCCGGTGCTCCACCTCGGCGTCAGGACGGAGGAAGAAGCCCAGGAGATCACGTCTGGTCACCATGCCGACCAAGCGTTCCTCGTCGTCGAGGACGGGGAGCCGCTCGCAGCCACGACGGGTCATAAGCCGGGCTGCTTCCGCCACCGTCTGCTCCGCGTAGACGGTGACAGCCGGAAACGACATCATTCTGCCGACCGTGGAGGCCGGCCTGCTGAGCAGGTCACTCGCCGAAACCATCCCCACGACGTGATCGTCCTCACCCACCACCGGGACGCCGTTGATGGCGTGCCGGGCGAGCAGCCCGGCCACTTCCGCTGAGGGCGTCGTGTACTCGACCGTGACCACTTCGTCCGTCATCAGGTCACCTACACGGAGATGCCGCATCCTGCTGCGCCTCCACTTCTCCTCACGGCGCGGAGCGCTTCCGGTATCACCTTCGGACACCCGCTGTACCAAGGGCAGGGGCCGAACGGTCCCGTCCAGAGGCCGATCGGATCCACATGCACGCTCCCCGCGGGGGCGACTCCCGGGATGGGCCCTTTGGGCCCCGGCTTGCCCCCTGCGGCCCCTTTCGAGAAGAAGGCCGAGTGGCAAGGTGGAACTGCGCCACCGTATTCGGTGCGCAAAGCACCCTCCGGGGAGGCTCCGGGCGGCGCCCATTGCCGGGGAGACGAGCATCGGAGCACGCTATGAACAGCGCAGAGATTCGTCAGGAGATCGTGGTGGGTGTCGACCCTCGTGGTGACTGGCACCCGGCCGTCGCCTGGGGTGCCGACGAGGCTCGCCTCCGTGGACTCCACCTCCGCCTCGCCCTCTCGGTCCCTCCCCGGCACGACACCCAGCACGTCGACGACGCCCCGCACCACGGGAGACTCGAGCAGGACGGCCGACGAACCCTGGAGGCCGCGATCTCGTGGGCGCATGCACGATGGCCCGAAACCGAGATCACCGGTTCGCTCCTCGACGGTTTTCCAGGGCGGCAACTGGCGCTTCTGTCCCGCCAGGTGCGCCTGGTGGTGCTGGGCTCGCGGCACCTGCACCGTGTCGAGGAGATTCTCAGTTCCGGCTCGGTGGCCATTCCCGTCACCGCTCAGGCACGCTGCCCGGTGGTCGTCGTGGGTCATCCCGAGGGGGGCGGTCAGGATCGGCCCTGTCTCGTGGTGGGCGTCGACGGCAGCGCGCCTTCCAAAGCCGCGCTGGCTCTGGCCTTCGAGGAAGCGGATCTCCGAGGCTGCGCGGTGCACGCCATAGCTGTCTGGCAGCCGCCGGTCTTCTCCCTCCGTACCGGCGACACTCTGTTCCACAACCAGCGCCGCCTCCTGCACGAGACGGTCGCGGGGTGGGAGAAGAAGTACCCCGATGTTCGGCTGCACCATGAGATGCAGATCGGCTCCCCGGTAGAAGTCCTGGCCGAAGCGGGGGAGCACACTCTGGGCATCGTGGTGGGCCGGCGGGGTGAGGGCGGGTACACGGGGATGAGGGTCGGATCCGTCGTGCACGGTCTCCTTCACCGGGCCCACTGTCCCGTCATCACGGTCCCCGCCCTGTGAGCCGATCGTGATGTTTCCTGCAGAGAGGGAGACAGGCGCCGGCCTTCGCCGTCGGACGCCGGGACTCACCCACGACGAGGCTGCCCGTCGACTCGCCGAGGTGGGACGGAACGAAGTCGCCGTCCGGAAGACGCGCCCGCTGTACTCGAGAGTGCTCGCGCAGCTCAGGGATCCGCTGATGATGGTGCTGATCGCAGCCGTCGTCCTCACCCTGGCGATCGGTGATCACGCCGATTCCGTGGTCATCGGACTCGTCATCGTGGTCAACACCACCGTGGGTATCGCTCAGGAGATAAGAGCCGACAACGCCGTGGCGGCTCTGTCGGCGCTCTCCGCGCCCCACGCCCGGGTCCGCAGAGAAGATGCGGACCGTGACGTCCCGGCCGCCACCGTCGTGCCCGGAGATGTTCTCCTCCTGGCAGAGGGGGACATCGTCGCTGCCGACGCCGCGATCGACGAAGCAGCCGCGCTGTTGGTAGACGAATCCATGCTCACCGGAGAGTCCGTACCCGTGGACAAGGACGCGACCACGTCGCTGCACGCCGGAACGGTCGTCGTCCGTGGCAGGGGGGTCGCGACCGTCACCGCCACCGGAAGAGCCGCCGCCCTCGGCCGGATCGCCGCCCTTCTCGACGACCATCGTCGGCCCACGCCTCTTCAGCTGCGGCTCGCCTCCCTGGGACGTGTGCTCGCGGCTGTCACGCTGGTCCTGTGTGCACTGGTTCTGGCGCAGGGACTCGTACGGGGGCTGCCCGCGGGAACCATGGCAGTGACCGCCATCAGTCTCGCTGTTGCCGCGGTGCCGGAATCACTTCCCGCCGTCGTCACTCTTGCCCTGGCCCTTGGCGCCCGGCGTATGGCAGCCCGCCACGCGCTGGTGCGTCGGCTACCCGCAGTGGAGACGCTCGGTTCGGTATCTGTGCTCGCTACCGACAAGACCGGCACGCTGACCGAGGGGCGCATGGTCGTGCAGCACGTCTGGACCCCCCTGACCACCGTCGAACTCCAGGGGGTCGGCTACGAACCGGAGGGGGACGTTCTGAACAAGGGAAGGCCTGTGGGCCCCGCAGAACGGCATGAGGTACAGGAAGTGCTCACAGCGACGGCCCTATGCAACGACGCCGCCCTACGACCCCCGCCTTCCGCGTCACCCGACAGCCGCTGGGAGGCCATCGGCGACCCCATGGAGGGCGCTCTCCTCACGGCAGCCATTAAAGTAGGGTGCCCGGATCTCACGGAGCTGGCATCCACCCACCCCAGAATCGCAGAAGCACCGTTCGACAGCCTCCGCAGGAGGATGACCACCGTGCATGCACTGCCTTTCGGTGGCGTCCTGGTATGCCTGAAGGGCGCTCCCGAGGCCGTCCTTGCTGCGACGGTCCTCACCGACTCCCCGGAGACGCTACGTCTCGCTCGTGCGGAAGCGGCACGGCTCGCGGCGGTCGGCTACCGTGTGCTGGCAGTCGCATCGGGCCTGCGTCAGGAGACGCCCCGACCGGCCGCAGCCGGGGAGTCGGGCCTGAGGCTGCTGGGCCTTGTGGCATTGAGCGACCCACCCAAACCACACGCGGCTGACACGCTGGCTTCGTGCAGAGCGGCGGGCATCACACCGATACTTGTCACCGGTGACCATCCCGCCACCGCGAGCGCCGTGGCCGACCACGTCGAACTGCTCGGACCGAACACCACCGCCGACCACGTCGTCACCGGAAAGGAGGTGGCCGCGGGCCGCGTTCCCGACCTCACGGCGGTGCGGGTGTTCGCCAGGACGGATCCGCAACAGAAGCTCGACATCGTGGCCGCTTGGCGCGCCCGCGGTGCGATCACCGCGATGACCGGCGACGGCGTGAACGACGGCCCGGCACTTCACCAAGCTGACATCGGCATCGCCATGGGCGGCCGGGGCACGGAAGTCGCCCGCCAAGCGGCGGACCTGGTGCTCACGGACGACGAACTGTCGACCGTGGTCGCCGCGATCGAAGAGGGACGCAGGGTCTTCGACAACATCCGGCGCTTCCTCGTCTACGGGATGGCGGGCGGTGCGGCGGAGATTCTCGTCATGCTGATCGGCCCGCTGCTGGGCCTCCCTCTGCCCCTACGCGCCGGACAGATCCTCTGGATCAATCTCCTGACCCACGGGCTGACCGGCGTGGCCATGGGAGCGGAGCCGGCTTCCCCAGGTGTAATGCGTCGCCCTCCGCGTCGCGCGGATCAGCACATTCTGGGAGGGGGTGCCTGGCAACAGTTGTTGCTGACAGCAGCTGTCGTCACAGTGGTCAGTCTCAGTGCCGGACTGATAGCTCAGGCATGGGACGAGCCGTGGCAGAGCGTGCTCTTCCTGGCCCTGCTCGCCGCCCAGCTGGGAATAGTCCTTGGCCTCCAGGATCGGCCGATGACGTTGGACAACCCGTTCCTTCTGGCCTCCGTCCTGGCCTCAGCCCTGCTGGCGGCGGCTGCTCTCTACTTCCCGCCGCTGGGTGCCGTACTGGACACCCAGCCCTTGGGGTGGAGGGCCGCCGGCCTGGCCACTGCCTGCGCCCCGGCCGGATTCCTTGCGGCCAGGCTCGCACGTGCCACCTTCCGTCCCGGGAATCCTCGTCACCTCCACGAGCGCGGAGCCTCCCTGGCCCGACATGAGGCGAACGAGTCCGAGCGTTAGATTGGAACTGCATCGGGTTCACGTGCGTGAGTGGCTCTCGCAGCCGTCGGAGGTGCTCCATGGGCGGTGTCGGTAACGACGATCACCGGCTCCCGCGGCTGAGACTCGACGAACTGCTCGACGAGCTTCAGGTGCACATCGACCAGGTCCGGGGCGCCCGGGATCGGTTGAACGGCCTGCTCGACGCAGTCATGGCGGTGGGGCGAGAACTTGCCCTGCCCCAGGTGTTGCGTGACATCATCGAATCCGCGGTCTCCCTCGTCGACGCCGAATACGGAGCCCTCGGAGTGGTGGGCAGCGACCAGAAACTCGCCGAGTTCCTTCCGATCGGCATCGACGAGGAGAAGCGGCAACAGATCGGCGGCCTCCCCACAGGACACGGACTCCTGGGCGAGCTGATCAGACACCCGGAACCTCTGAGATTGCCCGAGCTCTCCGACCATCCGGCCTCGGCGGGATTCCCCCCCACCATCCGCCGATGCACTCCTTCCTGGGAGTGCCCATCCGCGTGCGCGACGAAGTGTTCGGCAATCTCTATCTCACGGAGAAGCGTGGGGCAGAAGATTTCGACGCGGAGGACGAAGCCGTAGTCTCGACCCTGGCCGTCGCAGCCGGGATAGCCATCGAGAACGCCCGCCTCTACGAAGAGAGACGAATCAGAGAGCGATGGCTCACCGCCAGTTCCGAACTCACCCGTGCCTTGCTCTCCGGTGAGTCCGAGTCGCAGGTTCTCGAAGACATGCTGGAACAGGCTGTCGACATAGCGAGGGCGGACCTTGGAGTCTTCTACCTCATCGGCACGGACGGCGAGATGACCGGGTCACTGGCTCTCGGGGAGAAGGCCGAGCGCCATCGGAGCGTGACCCTCCCCAGCAACCGGGGCACGCTTGCCGCAGTAGCGCTTGCTGAAGACGGCATGGTCACGGTGGCGGATGTCAGCAGCGACCCACGGGTGCAGGTACAGCGCGAGCGGTGGGAGGGTTTCGGGCCCGCAGTGGCTGTCACGCTGGGGACGAAAGAACGGCTGAACGGAGTCATGATCCTCGCGCGCGTCCGGAACAGGGCGGCGTTCATGAGCGCGGAGATCACTGCACTGCCCGGATTTGCCGGGCAGGCAGCCTTGGCGCTCGAACTGGCCGACCACCGCAGCGACTCCGAGCGGATGAGCCTGCTGGCCGACCGTGAGCGGATCGCCCGAGATCTGCACGACTTGGCCATTCAACGGCTGTTCGCCACCGGAATGACGCTGCAGAGCGCCCGCCCCTTGGTGGAGCACCCGGAAGCAGCCGAGCGACTAGGCCGTGCCATTGATGATCTAGACACCACCATCAAGATCATCCGTACCACCATTTTCGGCCTCAGAGAGCACGAGACACCAGGCCAGGGCTCGAAACTCCGTTCCCGAGTAGTCCAGGCGGTGGACGCTGCCACTCCCGCGCTCGGATTCACGCCCGCCCTCCGCATGGAGGGGCTGATCGACACCGATGTCCCCCGGGTGGTGGCCGATCACGCGGTCGCGGTTGTCGGGGAAGCTCTCAGCAATGTCGCCCGACACGCACGTGCCCATCGGGCCGAGGTCTCAGTCATCGCCGACGACGGCGTTCTCACCGTGACGACGAGCGATGACGGGGCCGGTCTCCGGGGGCCCGAAGGCAGTAGGCGCGGCGGCATTCGCAACCTCACAGAACGGGCCGAGCGGCTGGGAGGCACCCTGTCACTCCGCCCGAAGCCACCTCCACGCCGAGGCACAGTGCTGGAGTGGCGGGTACCTATTGCCCCGGCCGGACCTGACCGATTCTCGAAGTGAGCACAGTTACTGCTCGCGCTGCTGATGCTCCCGGACCTCTGCCGCAATGACAGCTGCCTGCACCCGGCGCTCGACCCCGAGCTTCCCGAGCAGGCGGGAAATATGGTTCTTGACGGTCTTCTCCGACAGATAAAGCCGCTTGGCGATCTGCCGGTTGGTCAGTCCCTCGCCGATGAGATCGAGAACGGAACGCTCGCGCTCGGAGAGGATCGCGAGCCTCTCGTCCTCCGGCGACGAATCGGCCTCGGCCTCGCGCAGGGACCGCATGAGCCTGGCCGTGGTCGACGGGTCGAGCATCGACCGCCCCGATGCCACCGTACGTACGGCCGATACCAGGTCCGAACCGTTGATCTGCTTGAGCACGTATCCGGCCGCGCCCGCCATGATGGCGTCGAGAAGAGCGTCCTCATCGTCGAACGAGGTGAGTATCAGGCACGCGAGGTCGGGCATGCGTGATCGCAGTTCCCGGCAGACAGTAATGCCGTTCCCCTCGGGCAGCCTGACATCGAGCACCGCTACGTCGGGTCGCAGCGCCGGCCCGCGGGCCAGGGCTTGATCAGCCGTCGATGCCTCGCCGACGACGACGAGATCCTGCTCGGCCTCCAGCAGATCCCGTATTCCGCGGCGAACGACCTCGTGATCGTCCAGCAGAAAAATGCGCGTCACGGCGGTGCCGGTGTCAGTCGGTGTGTCACCCATCTGCGGTCCTTGCTATCGGATGCGTCTGCTAAGGCCCCTCCTGTGCATTGTCCCAGGGGGGGCGGTCCCGGTTCATGTGATGGACCGGCCCTTCGCGGTCACACAACCGAGCAGGGGATGCGTCTACCCAAGATCCATTCGTACGTCCACCACTCCTTCGACCGCCCGAATGGCGTTGGCCAGGATCGGCACCATGGAACGGTCTGCCAAAGAGCCCTTCAGAGTGGCCACGCCCTCCTCCACTGTGACGTCGAGATCCGACGGTAGTGAGATCAGTTTGAGTACCTCACTCCTGATTTCGGCGAGGAGGTCCTCATCCGATCTGAGGAAGACCTTGAGCAAATCGCCTCGGCTGACAACTCCTTCCAACATGCCTTCGGAGTTGACCACGGGGAGACGTTTGACGTGTTTGCGCGCCATGATACGGGCTGCCTCGGCGATCGGGGCGTCCGGATGCACGGTGACGGCCGGACTGGACATGAGGTCCTCCACCAGCACCGCAGCAGCCTTGAAAGCTTCCTCGAGTTCCGCGGCGGCAGGCGGACCATCCTCGCGAAACGCTTCCTTGGGAAGCAGATCCGCTTCCGAGACCACTCCGACGACACGTCCTTCGCCCGCGAGCACCGGCAGCGCACTGACCTTCGATTCCGCCATGATCTCCACCACCTGTCGGTAAGAGGCATGGCTGCCGACTGCGACGGGGGTGTGGGACATGACGGCACTGACTGTATGCGGAGTGATAGCCACGATGACCTCCTCCTGGTCACTATCCAGTCTCTGCTGTCCCCGCAGTGCGCGGCAGGGGCCGATCGGCCCCTGCCGCGCACCAGTCGGCTGCGGCCTGACTCCGATTTCGGGGACGGGGGCGTTTTCCCTTTTTCCGAAGCATCACGCGGGGGTACGTCGACTTTCGGGGGTCGACCTTGGGGCAGGATCACCCGTCAGGGGTGATCCTGTGCTGTTGGCGAGGCAGAGAGGCGGGATTCGGGAACATTCGCTTATCGGGGCGCGGACGAGATGAAGAGACATGAGATGAGCGAAGAGACCTTCGGATGCGGCCGGGGCGGCACCTCGTCAGAGCCAGTCCCCGATGCTGCGCATTGTTCTCGCAGAAGGGCAGCGGTAATAGCGGTTGCGCGTGCTGTGTCCGTCGCTGGTGGGCTTGTCACCGCCTACTACCTTCTGCCTCTGGACGAGCGACTCACGACTGGTACGGCGGTGTTATTGGTGTCTGGCCTGCTCGTCGTCTTGCTAGTCTTCTGTTGGGAGGTGCGGGCTATCACGCGTTCCCCTTTCCCACGTCTGAGAGCTGTGGAGGGTCTGGCTGCGACACTGGTGCTTTTCCTGGTCCTCTTCGCCGTCTCCTACTACCTGCTGGAGCGCTCCGAGCCCGGATCATTCAGCGAGGCGCTGAACAGGACAGACGCGCTATACTTCACCCTGACTACGTTCGCCACTGTCGGCTTCGGCGACATCACGGCACGCTCCCAGACGGGGCGGGTTTTTACGATGGCACAGATGGCAGGGGGACTGCTGCTCGTCGGTGTCGCCGCCCGGGTGCTGACGAGCGCCGTGCAGGCGGGGTTGAACCGCCAGCACCGGGAGCCGATGGATCCGGCTCGCGCCAGAACTGTGCCAGGGGAAAATCCGGAGGCCTGACCGCGATGGTACCCGTGGCTTCAACCATGGCTTGAGGCGGAGGCGCCGCATGCGGCGGCGGGGAACGCTCCGTTACCTGCGCTGTACCAAAATGCCAACTATCTCGCTGATTCGTATGCCCACCGCAGGGCAGGGCGCCATGATCGACCTGAATGGGCTCGGGGGGCGAGGTCGCCGCCCGCTGGCGAGAGAACCCGGCGCAGGCCGTCGCGCTGGTGCGGGAGCTGACGGCCGGCGGCGAGCTGACCGTCGAAGAGGTCCTCGACCAGGCAGTGGACGCCGCGATGGTGTGCGGGCTGCTGGCGCTGGCCCGTACCGCTGCCGCGTCCGATCCGAGCACAGCGGCCGAGCTGTGCCTGACCGCCGCACCCCACCTCGTACTCGCGGTCACCCTGGCCGCGCCGACCTCGACTGAGTGAACCGCTCCCGCCGCCCGTGATGGCGGGGGCAGTTGGGCGGGTTGAGCCGTCCATGAAACGAAAGATCACCTTCACCACCGCTGTGACTGTGGCCGCTGTCCTGGCCCCGGCGGTTCCCGCCTCCGCGGTGTCGGCTGCGCCGGCCGCCGCACGGTACGTCGACACCCGGGTCCGTGACTGCGCGGGGCCGGGGCCAGGGTGTCGCCCCGGCGCGGTGGTTCACCACTGGCACAAGCGCGGCGCCGCGGCGAGGGGGTGGGCTGGGTCTACGCCTCCCGCGAAGGTGTCCGCTCCGGCACCGCCCGCTGGACGCTCAAGAAGCCCGGCGGCGCATGGAAGGTGGGCGGGGGCTGGAAGCGGGCGTCCCGTGTCGGCAGCCACGTCGAAACGTCCTGGGGGAAGGACGGCCGCACGGGGCCGAAGTACCCGCGCAGAACCCGGATTTGTGTCGAGTTCCGGGGCCTGACGACGAAGGCGTGCGTCACCCTCAAGTGACTGACCGCCCGTGGTGAGCGGGCGGGCGTGAGATGAGAGCCGCCCGCACCCTCGGGGCCCCGGCCGGGGTTAACCGGTCATGACGACGATTTCCCACCTGCCCGTCCCCGCCGATCCGCCGTACGAGCCGTGGGAGGGGGAGGCCGAAGCGCTCGCCGCGGCGGCCGCGTCCGGGCGCCGGGCGGCGGCATGGGTTCGCTCCCTGCCCGGCCCGCAGGCGCCCACCCCGCTGAGCGTCTGGTTCGCCCGGCACCTGCCCGAGGCGGTGGAGAGCGTGATGCGCGCCCTCGATCCGCAGGACTGCGACCGTATGGACCCGGACGGCAGGCCGGTCCAGGGTGCCGCGGGCGCGGACCTTGAGGCGATGGAGAGTCTGTCCGCCGTGCCCCGGGTGGTCACCGAGGCGCACTGGCTGACCCTGGACCAGCAGGTCCGGCTCCTGGTGGTGGCCTCCGCCGTCACCGGCGCCGTGCAGCTGCTCACCAACGATCCCGGCACCGCCATCCTCTACGGCCTCCTCGCCCGGCAGTGCGCCCTCCTCGACCACGCCGCCCGCCCGGACGGCGCCCCGTGGGCACCGTCCGGGGCTCCCTGACCCCGAACCCTGCAAGGGAGGCCGCTCCGTGGGCCGGCCCCCTGTTTGGTGCGTGGTGGTGCTGGAGGGGCCCGCGAGTCACCGTCCGGAGCTGACGGACATGCACGTTGACCTGTCGTAATGAAGGTTGAGTGGTTCTCAGAGAAAGTTGAGCGGCTGCTTCTGACGGATTCGGTCCTTGTGTCTGGGGTGCGCTCCGACACTCGCCCGCCCGGGCCCGGCACCCCCGGCCGGGCCTCTGCCGTCTGCCGGGCCCCCGGGTCCGCCAACGCCGCCTGGGGCATCGCGGACGCGGGTATCGGCATCCCCGCCCCGGAGGTCCACCGCGGCGACTGCTGGGCCCGGGGCGCGGCCCTGCGGCCGGTCAGCGCGAGGGAGTCTCGCGCCGAGCTGGCCGAGGGCGTCCAGGCGTGCGAGGTGTGCCGCCCGGACCGCGTGCTCACGCCGTGACGAGCTGTCAGTCCCGCAGGGCAGACTGTCGCTCATGACAGAGGCCGGGCTCGATGCCGCCGCCCGCTCCCTGCGGGCCTGGCTCAACCAGCAGCATTTCAGTGACCTGTCCGCCGCCGAGGTGACCGCCTTCTTCACCGACTCGGTGGCCGACTGGGCGACCGGCCACGGGTATGACGTCCGGCGGGAGGTGCCGCTGCCCGCCGCCACCCGGCAGCACCGGATCGGGCATCTCGACCTGCAACTGCACCACCGGTCGGGCAGGGGGCGGCCGATCAGTATCGAGGTGGACCGGGGCACGAAGCGGTGGTCGCTGGAGAAGCTCGTCCAGGCGGCCGAACTTGGCCATCTGGCGCTGTGGCTCCGGTGGTGCCCCGGCCTCGTCGCCCTGCCGATCCCGCCCACGGTCCGGCTCATCCGGGCCCAGGTGCTCAGGCGCACCACGCTCGCGCGGACGAAGGTCCACTCACTCCAGCCGGACAACTGCGGGTAGCGGCGAGGGCACCTGGCCCCAGGGGCGGTTCACGACCGAGACCCGGTCAACTGGGCACTGGGCCCGGCCGCGCCGGATAGGGTCTGGGGCAGACCGCGCCGTATGGGTGTGCGGGACAGGTCCGGGTCCCCGGAGTACGGCCCGGGCCCCTGGTGCCGGCGGCGGCCCTGCCCCGGCACCAGGCTTCTTGCCAAGGGCCCTGAGATTGCCCCGAAAAACACGAACTCCCGTCGTCTGATGGGCTCTAAGCTCATTTGTGTGACTACGAGATGGCGGCGGTTCACGGATCGCCTCGCAGGCAAGACCGAGCCCGAAGTGCTCTTCGAAGGGCTTCCCGATCACCTCCAGGTGCCGGTGAGACGGTGGGTCGGGGACGTCGGTCGGCAATTCGACGTGGTGGAAGAGATCTGCCTACGTCTTCGCCTGCCATCCACGGTGCTCAGCAGCGACAGACCTCTGTTCGCGCTGACGCAGGTGCAGTCCGAGGACGAGATGCTGTTCATCGAGATTGTGGACGCAGCACTCGCCATTCTCTTCAGAGAGGACCCGTCCCCACACAAGCTAGGGGCGTTCATGCGGTCGAGGCTTGGTGCCGTTCTGATCATGGGCGGTTCGGCGTACACCATCACCCCGGACGGGGACGGGTTGTGCCTGCGGGTCGAGGAGACTCTCCGCCGAACGCTGGACGAGGCGATCCAGGCTGCCGAAGAGCTTCAGAAGGACGCGGGCGCCCACCTTAGAGAAGCCTTCGTCGCCGCGTACGGCATCAAGCCGGACCCGAGCGTCGCGTACTCCCAGGCCGTGAAGGCGGTGGAGGCGGTGGCGAACCCGGTCTTCCTGCCGAAGGAGCTGGAGCCGACCTTGGGCAAGGTGCGCTCCACCCTGGACCAGGGTCGGAAGAAGTACGTGATGGCGGTGAGCGACCGTGCCGGCGCACCCGCGGGCATCGATGCGGCTGTGGAACTCCTTAACTTGCTCTGGCATGGCCAGCGGGACAGGCACGCGGGCGGGCCCACGAGCGCTCCGGTGTCGCAGGAGGCGGCCGAGACCGCTGTGCATGCCGCTGCCCTGCTCGTGCACTGGGTCTCGAAAGGCTACGTACGCAAGAAGTAGCCGACTGATCGTCCCTGAAGCAACTCGTGCCCCCGGGCGGCGGGGCCGGGGGCACGGGACGGCGGGGTGCATGGCTGAATGTCAGGTGGTGGCCCAGTCGGCGCCGAGCGCGGCGAGCTGCTCGCGCTGGCCGGTCGTCAGTTTGGCGCGGCGGGCCTTGCTGTTGGACAGGAAAATACCGGCCTTGACCTCGTGTTCCTGGCCGTCGATGAGAACGGTCTCGGTGTGCTGGCGGGGGATTTTCAGGTGTCCTTCCCGGGCGGCGTACTGGGTGAGCGCGGCAATCCCCCGCTCGAACGCAGAAACTTTCACCGCCGGGGTCGTCACCGGGGCGGCCGGGGCCGGGGGTGTGAGGCCGAGGGCTTCCAGGCGGGTGCGTTGCTCGGGGATCAGGTCCGCCCACACGGTGGGGTCGGTCTGTCGGGTGAGCCAGGCGCCGACGTCGAGCCCGTTCACGGTGATGCCGGGCAGGACGTCGGCCGCGCGCATCGCGCCCTGTTCCTCGGCCAGGAGGTCGCGGGCGGCGGCGTAGTGGCGCTGCCAGTCCGCCGGCCAGGCGGGGTTCCATTCCGGGTCGATCGCCTCCAGCGCCCGGCGCCGCTCGTCGGCCCGTGCGGGGTCAGCGCCGAGGCTGCGGCGGTAGTTGGCGAGGGCCTGGCCGATGCGTACGCCGTCGATGGCGAGGGAGCGGGGCAGGGCGAGTGTTCCGTAGGTCTCGAAGGCGGTCCGGGCGGCGGTGAGGACCCGCCAGAAGTCGGCGTCCGCGACGGACCAGACCATGCCGATCTCGGCCAGGAGGTCATACCGCCACGGCCGCAGCACCCCGGCCTTGAACGCTTGGCGCTGCCGGGCCACCCAGGGGCCCAGCCCGAAAGTGCTGCCGTCGCCCAGCTCGACGGTGGTCTCACCGGGGACCTGCGCGTGGCCGTGCTCGCGGACCCAGGTGCGCAGCGCCTGGTACCCGGTGAGCCAGATCTCGGAGTCCGGGCGCAGGACACGGGTCCGCAGGAAGAGCGCGACGGATTCGGGGTCGCGGGGGAGGGAGAACCGCAGCAGCGGCGTCGTGCTGCTCGCGCTGCCCGGGGCCGCGTCGGTCTCCTCGCCGCCTTGGTCCTCGCCGCCCTGGTCGGCGGTGACGGGCTCCTCGTCGGCGGCGCCCGCCCGGTCGTCCTGGTCCTGGTCCTGGTCGTCGGTGTCGTCGAGGGGGGTGTGCTGCGGATCGAGGGCGAGTACGGAGGTGACGTCTCCGCGTGCGGTGGTGGTGGGCAGGGCCATGCGCTCGATGACCCGGTCATCGTGGGCGCGCAGGCCCTGGAGGATCGCGACCAGGCCCCGGTAGCTGGAGGAGGCCATCATGTCGCCGGGGTCCTCCCCGGGCTCCAGGAAGACCGGCACCACGATCCGGCTGACCTTGCCTTCGCCGGGTTCCTGGCGCAGGGCCCGCCCGATGATCTGGACGATTTCCACCGGGGAGGAGCGGGTGTCGGCGAAGACGACCGCGCCGACGCCGCGCTTACCGCGGATGTCGACGCCCTCTCCGAGGACCCGGCAGGATGCCAGGAAGGACAGCTCACTGACCCACCCCTCGGCGTCGAGGCCGTCCGCGTAGCGGGTGAGGACCTCGCGGCGGTGAGCGGCCGGGTGCTCCCCGGACAGCCAGTCGGAGCCGATGCGGGCCGGGTAGGCGACAGGATCGGCCGCATGCAGCCTCGCGGCCGTCTCCGGCATCGCACGGGCGAAGCTCATCGCCTCCAGCGTGCGCGAGTGGAAGGTCATGTAGCTGCGGGTGCCGGTCTCATCGGCGTGCGTGAGGAGCGCGGCCTGGAGGGCGGCGAGCCGCCGGCCGCGCCGCTCCTCGTCGGTGGCCTTCTCGCTGAGCGGGGAGGGGTCGTGGATCTCCAGCACGTCGATCTCGAACCGCGCGAGAATGCCCCGCTCCACCGCCTCCATCAGCGCGATCTCGTGGAGGACGGGGCCGTACAGGTCGGTGTCGTCCATCGAGGCGACGAGTCGCCCGCCCAGCGCCTCAGCCCCGCCGGGTGCGGTGGCGGCCGGGGCGGTGTCCTCCTCGTCCTCGGGCGTGTCCGCGGCGGGGCCGGGGGCCCACAGGCGCGGGGTCGCGGTCATGTACAGCCGCCGCGCGGCCGGGATGCGCGCCTGGTCGTGAACGGCCGCCCATGCCTTCGTGCCGACTCCCGAGGTCCGGTGCGCCTCGTCCACCACTACCAGGTCGAAGGACGCCATCTGCTGCCCGAACTGGCCGCGCAGCGCCAGCTCCAGCACCCCGGCGGACTCGTCGTCGGCACCCTGGTCATCGGCCATTCCCTGTCCGGCGAGCGAGGCGTAGGTGGCGAACACCAGCATCGGGCCGGTCGACGCCCACAGGGCGAGCTGGGTCGGGTTGGTGGTGCACCGCACCCCCAGCGCCTCCAGCAGCGGGTCCGCGCCCAGCGAGCACACCGCGACGGCCGGGCCCTGGTGCCCGGCTGTGCGCCACGCTTCGACCGTCTGCGTCAGCAGGTCCAGCGTCGGGACGAGCACGCCGATCACCCCGTTCGGGCACAGGCGCAGGGCGGCGACGGCCGCTGCGATGGTCTTGCCCGTGCCGGTGGCCATGTGGACCTGGCCCCGCAGCCCGCCCACGGGTACTGCTCCGTCCAGAGGCAGGGACAGTCCCCGCACGGTCGTCTCCACCGCCTCGACCTGGTGGGGCCGGAGAGTGATCCCGCCCGGGTTCGCCTGTGCTGTCTGCTGCATGCTCCTATGCTCCTCGCTACGCGGCGACCAATGCGTGTGTAACTGCTGAACAATGTAGCACCAAATGCTGGGTAAGTGTGGTACGGTTTTTTCATGAGTGAAGGTATCAGCGTCGAATCGCTGCTCGAAGAGGCCAGGCTCGCCAAGGCGATGCCGTCCCCGAAAGAGCGGCTGCGGCTGCGCGAGGCAGCCGGACTGACCCGCGACCAGGTCGCCGCCGCGGTCGGCGTCTCCCGCGGCACCGTCCAGAACTGGGAGCGAGAGGGAGGATCCACCCCCACCCCGCCCGCCCGCCTGCCCTACCTGCAACTGCTGGAGGGTCTGGCCCAGCTCCACCCCGCCCCCGCACCTGCCGCCCAGGGCCCGGACCCAGTCGCGGAGTTGCTGGCGGGCGCCGCGTCCTCCGCCACCCCGCCCCCGCCCACCCCGGCGCCTGCGACACCCGCCCCGCCCGTTCCGGCGGCGTTCACCAGCCTGGAGACGCTGCGCGGTTCGGACGGACTCGCCATCGAGGGCGACCCCGGCCCGTGCGTGCGCTGCGGCGTCGAAACCACCTACCAGTCCACCGACGGCCGCCCGCTGCACGCCGGGGCCCTGTGCCAGCCCGCCCCCACCGCCCCGGCCCCGGCAGCCCCGGCCTCGGCAGCCCCTGCCTCGGTGGCACCGGTCCCGGCCCGGGTGCCGACCCGCCCGCAGCGCCGCTCGAAGTCGGCCGAGCGCGCGGAGGCGGACCTTATGGGCCTGATCCGGGGCGCGGTCGAGCAGGAGGCCGAGCGCGCCGGCGGGGACGAGGAAGCCGCGCTGGCCGCATTGGTCAAGCGGGCGATTCCCGACGTGATGCACCTGTTCAACGAAACCCGCGCCACCGCCCGCTACGAATACACCGCCTACCCGGCGCTGCCGGACATCCTGCACAAGCCCAGCAAGCGCGAGCCGGACCAGATCTGGGAGGCCCGCCCCGCCT
>NZ_LIVT01000022.1:0-274 GCF_001905905.1 Streptomyces sp. CB02366 | reverse complement strand
CCAGCAAGCGCGAGCCGGACCAGATCTGGGAGGCCCGCCCCGCCTACACCAACCCCGCCTACTCCCTCCGCGCCCCCAAGGCGGACCTGCGGGTGACCGCCCTCGACGTCAACGCGGCCTACCTGTCCGCGCTGAAGGTGTGGCTGCCGGTCGGGAAGCTGGAGCACACCACCGGCATGGACGGTGTCGGCCCGAAGCGCTCCGGGGTCCACCTGATCACCCCCGCCGAGTGGGCCCACCCCCACCTGCCCGACCCGCTCGGGGACCGCGACGA
>NZ_LIVT01000021.1 GCF_001905905.1 Streptomyces sp. CB02366 | reverse complement strand
GATCGTGTTACGAGCTCTTAGCGTCCAGGGTCCGATGTGGCTGTGGGCAACGCTCATGTCCTTTCACCTCCCGTGCAGACAGGAATCCAGTGTGCCCCCGAAGGGGATCACAGCTCCAGCCGCACGCAGTCGATGTCGGTGAGAAAGGCCGCCGCGGCTGCGGCGTGTTGCGGCGGCCTTGGGGTCAGGGGTGGATGGTGAGCTGGGCGGCGCCGGGCATCGGGGCGCGGCGTCGGGCGGGCAGGCAGTGGACGGCGCGGTCGACGCCGACCAGGAGGTCTCCGACGGGAATGCCGTAGTGGGCGGAGAGCTTGTCGACGTCGGCGAGGGCCCAGGGGGCGGTGCCGGCCTGCTTGCGGCTGATCTGGGTCTGGCTCAGGCCGAGGCCGGCCGCGAGGTCGGCCTGGCGCTCGCCGGTCAGGTGCATGAGGTGTGACGACGCAGCTCAGTTGGCAAACGGACTGCTCGGCAACCCCTGGCCAAAGCGTCGTCACGCTCCATAGTTGACGAGTGCAAGGCGGGTTAGCTGGCAAGCGTCCTTCAAAAAGAGTCGCTGCTGAGATGCCCCGCATGTACTTCCCCACGGTGCCGCGCAGATACGCGAAGGTGGCGGCGGCTCTACGGATGCAGGGCTGTACGCGCAGTTACGGCAAAGCCGTCGACGGCATTCCAGAACGCGATGATGGAGTGATGGAGTTCATCCGCGACCGCAGAAGTTTGAAGGGCGTCGTCCAGGAGCTTGAATGTGCTAGTTGACGTGCTTTGCACCTGCGCGGCAGCGGCCCATACGGTGTCGGGTCCTTCGAGCCTGACGGTGTGCAGGGCAGGCAGGAACTGACGGTGATAGTTGTCGCGGATCTGGATCCGCAGCCCCTGAAAATCGGTGGTCTGAACGTCCGAAGTCCGACCGACTGCAGCCGTGTGCCACTGGCGGTAGAGGCCGCCGGCGGTGTGCATGTGTTCGATCAAGGCCAGATACGCGGAACGGCGAGCATCACGTTGCCGCTCAGCCTGCTGGGCGGCCGCCGCTGTCCGCGCCTGGTGGAGTGCGGCACGTGAGCTTCCACGACCGGTGACCCAACTAGCGAGGATCGCGGTTGCCCCTGTGATCACAGCTATCCAGCGCGTGTTGTCCCCCATGACCCTGATTCTGGCCTCGACAGTCCTAGACATCAACGCCTCTTACCGCGACTGGAGTTGACCTCTCCCTCGAAGCACGTCCATGGCCTTTGCCAGCAAGCGTGCTGATTTGGCAACTGTGCTGCGCCGTCACATGAGGGCGACGACGGTGAGTCGTAATGTCTGCTCTGTGCTGGGCATATGCGTACTCCGCATCAGGTATGCGTGCGCCGGACGGGCCTTGATCGCCTGTACGGGCCCCAGGGGCCGATCTTCCGGCCGGGCAGCCCCCCAGAGGGCCCGGGGAGGAAGATCGGCGGCAACAGAAACGCACACGACGCTTCTTGGGCACCCTGGGGACTCTGGCTCAGTTTCCGGCGGTGACCATGTCGTTGAAACGGCTGTAGTGGAGCTGCGCCGCGGCGGCGATCGTGGCCCGGAGCCCCTGGGCACCGATCTCCACCCCGGCGACCGCAGTGGACCCCGGGTGAAAGTTCAGCCTTGGAGAGGGCGTCGAGGGCGCTTCACAAGAGGTCAGGGGTGGCGCGTGGGGTGTGTGGGTTCACCCGGCGTGGCCGTAGTCGCTCTGGGAGGCCATGTCCATGAATCGGCTGTAGTGACCTTGGAAGGCGACGGCGATCGTGGAGGCGGGGCCGTTGCGGTGCTTGGCGACATCGAGGTCGGCTTCGCTGGCGCGGGGCGAGGACTTCTCGTAGGCGTCCTGCTCGATGGAGCCGGACTCGCGCAGGTCGGAGACCATGGGCTTCTTGTCGGTGCGCTGTTCGGGGCCGCGGTTGAGCTGGGACCGGGCGATGACGGGCACTTCCAGTTCCTTGGCGAGGAGCTTGATGTTGCGGGAGATGTCGCTGACTTCCTGCTGGCGGGCCTCGGGGCGGCGGCCGCCTGCTTGGAGGAGCTGGATGTAGTCGATGACTACGAGGTCCAGGCCGCCGTTCTGCTTGAGGCGTCGGCAGTGGGCCTTGATCTGGGTGAGCGTGGCGACGGCGTCGTCCACGAGGTCGATGGGTGCTTGCCTGACCCGGTCCATGACGCGGGCGATGCGCTTCCAGTCTTCTGCGGTGACGGTGCCCATGCGCATGTGGTGGAGGGCGACGCGGGCCTCGGCGGACAGCATCCGCATGCCGATCTCCTTGACGCCCATCTCCAGGCTGAAAAAGGCGCTGCGCAGGCCGTGCTTGATGCTGGCGGAGCGGACGATGTCCAGGGCGAGGGTGGACTTACCCATGGCGGGGCGGGCGGCGATGACGATCACCTGGCTCGGCAGGAAGCCGTTGGTGAGGTTGTCCAGGTCGGTGAAGCCGCGGGGGATGCCGGTCTGCTTGCCGTCGCGTTCGATGGTCTCGATCTCGTCCACCACGAGTTCCATGACGGCGTCCATGTCGAGGCGGGCGGCGGGGCCGGTGGTCTGGGTGACCTGTCCGATCGCGGCGGCGGAGGCGCCCAGGATGTCGTCGGCCTCGCCCTGCCCGGCGAGGGCCATCTGGGTGATGTGGTTGCCGGCGGTGGCCAGGCGGCGGAGCTTGGCGCGGTCCAGGACGATCGCGGCGTCGGCCACGGCCAGGGAGGCGTTGGGGCAGGCGGTGACCAGCTGGGAGAGGTAGGCGTGTCCGCCGACCCGGTCGATAGTGCCTTCGATGATCAGCCGGTGGCCGAGGGTGTGGTGGCTGCTCATCGTACGAAGTAGACACCGGCTTCGTTCCTGAGCCAGCGGACCATGGGCGGCATCCTCGTGACCTACAGCGCCTTCTGGATCCAGACCCGCATCTGAACCGGGGGCGAGCCACCACGCTCTGCGGCTCGCCCCCGCGGGCGGCCGATGTGGCGCCGACCGCCCCAGCGGCGCTCCTCCACCACTGCCTCGCGGTCCGTCCCGGGAGGCTGATGAGGCGCCATGGTGGAGCGAGGGCCGGCATCGCAGCGGCGGCGGGCTTGAGACGGCCGGAGATCAGCGTGTGAGCCCCCTGGCACTTCGGATGCCTTGTTTGAGGTACCCGCGGACGATGGCATCTTGTCCGCTACGAGGGCGGAGGTAGACCCGCTCCTCCGCTGCCTCGATCTGCAGCCGGTTGAGGAAGCCAACTGTGTACTCGGTGGTGACGCTCATCCCATTGCGGGGGGTCCGTCCGACCAAGAGGTGCCTGGGGCCGAAAGGCAACACGATGGCGGTGGAGTCGCCAATCGCTACGTTGAAGGCGGTTCTGGTTTCACTCTGTTGGATGGCCAGGGCCGGGTTGTCGCCCAGGAGGAACTCCCCGGCGGCCGGCACCAGAATCTCCAACCCGGCACCGCTGATCATCTCTTTAGCCTTGGCGAAGGTGTCCTCGATCCGAGCCCGGAAGTCCGCTCCGTTCTCGAAGTTTGCCAGGTGCGGGCTCAGAATCTCGTCCGCTGCGGCGGCTAGGCCTTGTGGTCCAGCGAGGTGAAGTCCGCTGCGTTGCAGTACTGCGCGGCGCAGCAGTTCGGACTTGTCGGTGAGCAGGGCGGTGCGGGTCTCGGTGTAGACCTTGGTGAAGATGCGCTCATGGACCTTGCGGTAGTTCAGCGACCGGACCAGATGCAAGGCGATCAGGTCCTTCAGGGTCTGCACATGTTGTTCATGCTGGAAGACGTCACCTCGATCCACCGCGCGCGCGGCGTCGGGTATCCGTGTCTCGAGCTTGCCCCATAGCTGTTCCAGGGAGGCAGAGGCGAAGCGGGCGAAGTACGGGACCTTGCCGCACTGGCGCGGACTCGCCATCTTGTGCAGACGGTCGGGGTGGTCAAGGTTGAAAGGGACGAGCTTGAGCCCGTTACTGCCGAACGGCGCGGCGAAGCGCTTCAGCAGTACTCGGGAGATGACGTGCTGCCCGACCACGTGACGCTCGGCCTCGGGTCGGAGTTCCTCGATGCGGGCGTCGATCTGCTGCGCCACTGCCAGCCACTGGGCGCGTGATCCCTCGTTCATCCGCCCAGTCTGACAACCGGGTCCGACAAACGAGACGGATTTTCCGCGGGCAGCAAGCGCAGGACGGGGCACCGAGCATGGGGGCGCGGCCGAAGAGGTTGGTGTCGCCGGGGCAGGTGCCGTCGTCGGTCGTGGTCACGGGCAGCTCGGCGACGAGCCGGGCGTGACGGGCCTCGTCCTGGCAGGTGGCGCACTGATCGCCGACGCGGGTACGGGCAGTGCAGGTGTGCCCGTCAAGGTCCGCCAGAGCGACCACTGATGATGCTCGACGCACCGGGTCGCGCAGACCGCAGCCAGCGTCTTACTCGCCCGTCAGCCAGCGCAACCGTTAAGGGCGCTAGATGGTCTTTCAGGTATGTCGTCCCAAGGTCCCATCCTGCTTCCGCCTCCGTGGACACACTGCGGCGAGGGAGCCAGCCCTCAGAATCAGTTCGGTTGCACAGGCGCTTCTGTCTATAACCACACGGAGTGTTTGGCTCATCTTTCCAATGCGGACCGTAATTCTTATCTAGCCGGGCTAGCCCCGGGCAGCGATGTTGATCATCGGGGAACCGCCTTCTCAGAACCGCTCTTTAAATCTCTTCTCGACGCACTTCGCGATCCTGAGACCTCGCAGCCCAGGATCGGAAAGGGCCGGTTCGATTCGGCAACATTCGAGGGCATAATAGACTTCGAATCTGCCACGTTCGACGATGCCGCGGATTTCAACTCTACAGTTTTTCATGAATACGCCAGCTTCAACTCAGTAACATTCAACAGTTCCGCATGGTTTGCACTCGCCACTCTCAGGGACGCTCGATTTGATTCCGCGACCATGAGGGGAAGAACATCATTCTCTGAGGCCACCTTTCAGGGCGACGCAGTTTTCAGTTCGGCCACCTTCGAAGAGGGCGTTTCGTTCGAACGAGCAACTTTCAGCGGTGACGCTTAGAGCTCGTAACACGATCTTGCTGAATCGTCCTGGTTGGCCGTTACCGGTGTGATGATTCGGCCGTTCGTGAAGGTGTGGGTACCCGACCGTGGATCGTGGACGATGAGTTGTGGGCTCTGGTCGAGCCGTTGCTGCCGCCGTGGCCGGAGCGGTCTCCGGGGCCGAGGCCGGTGCCGGACCGGCTCTGCCTCCAGGGCATCCTGTTCGTCCTGTACAACGACATAGCCTGGCAACTCCTGCCGCTGGAGCTGGGGTTCGGCTCGGGGCAGACGTGCTGGCGCCGACTGGAGCGGTGGCAGGAGGCAGGAGTCTTCGACCAGTTGCACCGGGTCCTGCTCGCCGAGCTGAACGCGGCTGGCGAACTCGACTGGTCACGTGCGTGTGTGGACGGTTCACACATCCGCGCGAAAAAGGGGGCGCCGACACCGGTCCGTCGCCGGTCGACCGGCGGAAGACGGGCAGCAAGCACCACCTGATCTGCGACGGACGCGGTACCCCGCTCAAGGTCATCACGACCGCGGCCAACGTCAACGACGTCACCCAGACCCTCGCCCTGGTCGACGGCATCCCACCCGTCGCAGGCCGCCCCGGCCGGCCCCGCCGACGACCAGAAGCCCTTCTCGGCGACAAAGGCTACGACTCCAGCCTCAACCGCGACGAGCTGCGTCGCCGACGAATCCTGCCCGTCATCTCCCGCAAGGGATCACCCAACATCAAGGGCATCGGCAAGCTCCGCTACGTCGTCGAGCAGACCTTCGCCCTGCTCCACCACTTCAAACGACTCGCTGTGCGCTGGGAACGCCGCACCGAACTCCACGACGCCTTCGTCTCCCCCGCCTGCAGCCTCATCTGCTACCGACGCCTCAAGAGGACCCGACCATGATCGTGTTACGAGCTCTGAACCTCTTCAACAACCACTCGAGCGAGTGATGGGCGGGCTGTCGTTGACCGCCGCCGCTACCAGCGGGGAGCCGCCCTCACGCCAGCGACCGGTCCTCGTCCCCATCACCCGATCGTGGCCGTGTTGAAGAGGCTCAGTGAGCCTCTTTCATCCTGGATAGTTGCAGGTCAGCGACGTGCGGGCGGCTTGGACGATGGTGCCGATGCGTCGGGTGGAGCATCGGGCTCGGCGGAGGATGTGCCAGGGCTTCAGCTGCGCGAAGGCGCGTTCGCCGGGTGCTCTCAGCCGTGCGTGGTCGCGGTGGTGGTGTTACAGGGTGCGGAGGGTGGCGCCGACGCCCTGGTAGGCACGGTCGGCGAGGACGAGGATCTGCCGGGTGAGGCAGGCCTGGACGATGCCGTGGGTTCGGGCTGCGGTCAGGTCGTGGGTCCGGCCGGGTGTCGCGTGGGAGAACCACAGAGGTGTGCCGTGGGGACGGGCGATGACCTGCACGTTCATCCCATGCTTGCGGTGTTTCATCGAGTAGTACGGCTCGTCCGCGCCGACCCGGCCGATCGGGTCGATCGGGTCGATCGGGTCGATCGGGTCGATCGGGATCAGCGTGCCGTCAACGATGACGTGATCGCCCTCACCGAGACCGGTGAGCGCTTCGTGGAGGCCCGGCGCCTAGTAGGGCTTGGTCATGTTGGTGCGGGGGTGGGTATGTCGCGGTGGCAGGTGGGGCAGGCGCCGGCCCATGTTGCGAGGAGGGTCTGTAGCTCGTGGACGATGCGGTAGAGGCTCAGGCCGGCGCCATGGCTTTTGGGGCTTTGGTCAGTCGTTGCAAGGTGCAGAAGGCGTGCGCGACGGAGACGAGGGTGACGTGGTGGTGCCAGCCGCCCCAGGTCCGGCCCTCGAAGTGGGCCAGGCCGAGGGCCTGTTTCATTTCGCGGTAGTCGTGTTCGATGCGCCAGCGGAGCTTGGCGAGGCGGACGAGAGTGGTCAGTGGGGTGTCGGCGGGCAGGTCGGAGAGCCAGAACTGGACAGGTTCGCCCTGGCCGGCCGGCCATTCGGCCAGGAGCCAGCACTCGGGCAGTTCCGGGCCCTCGGCGGCCTGGCGGACCTCGCGTCCGGCAGGCCGGATCCGCAAGGCCACGAACCGCGAGTACATCCGCTTGAAGCCGCTGCGGCCCGTGCCGGGCCGGGAGCCCTCACGCCATTGCACCGGCTTCGCCGCCCTGTGGCCGGCGGCCAGGACCAGCTGTTTCACCGACTGCGGCTTGTCCGGGTACTTCGCCGCCGGTGGGCGCCCTGTGCCGGAGTACACCTCGGTCACCGGCACGGCTTCGCCGGGCTGGGCCGACATGGTGGTCGAGATGCCCACCACGTAGTTGAGGCCGCGGGCCTGCAGACCGAGGCGGAAGGCCGCGGCATCGCCGTATCCGGCATCCGCGATGGCCAGCGGCACCTCGATGCCCCACGAGCGGGTCTCGTCGAGCATGTCGAGCGCAAGCTGCCATTTCTCCACATGCCCGATGTCGTCGGGGATGCCGCAGGCGGTGCGGCGGGCGACCTTGTCCGGATCCGCCCTCACGGATCCGGGCGCCCAGGTCTCGGGCAGGAACAGCCGCCAGTCCACTGCCGCCGAGGCATGACCGGAAGCCATGTGCAGGGAGACGCCCACCCGGCAGTTGGTGACCTTGCCGGCGGTCCCGGTGTACTGCCGTGACACGCACGCCGAGGCATTGCCGTCCTTGAGGAACCCGGTGTCGTCGAAGACCAGCGCGGTGGGCCGGATCGCCTTCTCCATTCTCCAGGCCAGCCGGGCACGCACATGCGCCGGATCCCACGGGCTGGTGGTGACGAAGTGGGCCAGCGCCTGACGGTTCCCGTCCTCACCCAGCCGGGCGGCCATCGGCTCGACCGACTTGCGCTGCCCGTCCATGAGCAGGCCCCGCAAGTAGACCTGCCCCCACCGACGCTGGTCGTTCCTCGCGAACGGCTCGAAAACCTCCGCCGCGAAGCCCTCCAACTCACCACGCACAACAGCAATCTCGTCCGGAGTCACACCCCTTCAACGCAAAACCCGACCAAAGGACACGCTCACCCACACCCGACCTGACCAAGCCCTACTAGGAGGCCAGCACGTCCAAGGTCTCGTCGACGTCATGCCAGGCGGTGGCCTGGGATCTCCCGAAACCGGCCCCGAGCTGCGAGAACGTCTCGTTCTTCCGCAGGTGCACCAGCGTGAGCAACGCCTGCTTGAAACAGCCGAGCTTGCGCCAGCGGGTGTTGCGGGCCTGTTGGTGCTCGTGCAGCAGCCATGCGACATGCTTGACCAGCTCATGAGGGACGTCGAGCGTGGCAGCATACGGAACCAACAGGGCCCCTTCGGTCGCCGGTGTGATGAGTGGAATCACCACGCCAACGACAAGGGGCCCTGTCTCGTCACCACCCCCGCTGACCACTCTGCGCCCTCCAGCACAGGATGAAAGAGGTTCGGTGGGGTGTGAGCGATCTGGTGGGGGATGCGCGGCATCTGTGGCCATCGGCGCAGGAGGCCCCCTGCGGTTGCGGGCGGTGGCCGCGTTGGTGGCGGGGTGGGGCCGTGAGGACGTAGCGGCAGTCTTCGGGGTGTCGCTGAAGGCCGTCGACGGGTGGTGGGCGAAGTGTGGCAGGCCGGCGGCCGGGAGGCGCTGGTCATGCAGCCGCCGGGCAAGCCGGTCGGGGTGCACCAGGTGCTCGGGGAGGCCGAGCAGGCCGCTGTGCGGCAGGCGGTCCTCGATCACCGGCCTTGCGACGTGGGCTTGAGCGGGCAGTTGTGGACGCGGCGTCTGGTGGGCGAGCTGATCGCGAAACTGTACCGGCTGCGGCTGACCGAACCGGGGGTGGGCAAGTACCTGAAGCGGTGGGGGTTGTCCTTCCGCGTCCGGACAAGCGGGCCGTGGAGCAGGACCCGGAGGCCGTGCGCCGTTGGCACGAGGAAACCTGGCCGGCGATCGGGGCGAAGGCGAAGAAGGATGGCGGCGAGGTCCTGTTCGCCGACCAGGTCGGCATCCGCTCCGACCAGGTCACCGGCCGCACCTGGGGAGAGAAGGGGAAGACTCCCGTCGTGCGGCGGACTGGCAACCGGTTCTCGGTGAACGCGATGTCCGCGATCAGCACGAAGGGCCGGATGCATTTTATAGTCTTCGCCGAGAGCTTCACCGCCGAGGTGATGTGCCGCTTCCTCGACCGGCTCGCCGGCCACTTCGACCGCAAGGTCCATCTCGTGGTCGACGGGCACTCCGCCCACCGTTCCAGGAAGGTCCGCGACTGGCTCGCCGCCCACCCCGACGACATCGAGCTGCACTTCCTGCCCCCGTACTCGCCCGAGCTGAACCCCGACGAACTGGTCAACGCGGACCTCAAGCACAGCCTGCCCAAGCAGCACCGGGCCCGGGACCAAGCCGAACTCGCCGCGGAGACCCGCCGCTTCTTCCGCAGACGCCAGCGTCAGCCGCACATCGTCCGCCGCTACTTCGGCGGCCCCCACGTCCACTACATCGTGAACGAGAACCCCATGAGTTTCTGATCAATACTTGCAGTCTCCCAGCGAAAGCCACAGCGTCGACGCCCATCGAAGCATTTCGGCCGCAATCACGATCACCTCGCTCCAGGCGTTCGACGGCCGACGACATCCAGATCCCTATCGAGGAGTTGACGAGACGTCGGGTCTAGGCTAATCATGAATGAGCAGCAGATTGAACCGAAATGCAGGCGATGATCATTTTTTGCCGCACTCGCATCACAGATAACAGGCGTACCGGCACAGGCAATTTACGCATTCCTTGAAGAATCTGCTGATGGGACTCTGCATTCCCACCTTCGCGGGCAGGAGTTCCGTATTTGAGCACCGTGGTGAACGAGTCTTTGTATCTTCCGCTTGCTGGAGGACGCCCATGTCAACCATCCAGTCACCACTCGATGCAGGGCACGCGCGCGCGCACTTCGCCTTCTATGACCAAGCATCCGAGGACGCTCTGTCGCCCGTGTACCTTGACAGCGCCGCGACCTCCCACCGTCCACGAGTGGTCACCGACGCCGTGCTCTGCGGCATGACCACTCGCAACGCCAACATCCACCGCGCCTCCTACCGCCTCGCGCAGGCCGCCACTGAAGCCTTCGAGGGCGCCCGGGCCACCATAGGCCGCTTCATCGGGGCCCCAGCTCAAGAAGTCGTGTTCACTAAGAACGCGACCGAAGCGCTCAACCTCCTCGCCCGATGTCTCCCCGGCGCCGACGCCTCTTGGCGGTTGGGGGCCGGAAAGAGTGTGCTGCTTACCGAGATGGAGCACGCCTCCAACGTCATCCCTTGGCAAATGGCTGCCAGTTCCGTAGGCGCGCAGGTCCGGTTTCTGCCACTGACCGCCGATGGCCTGCTCGACCTGGCAAGGCTGCCCGAACTACTCGACCACACTACCCAGGTCGTCGCAATCACCCACGCATCCAACATGGTCGGCACCTTCAACGACCTCTCCCCCATCATTGAGCGGGCCCGTGAAGTCGGAGCAGTGGTCGTGGTCGACGCCTCGCAGTCCGTTCCACACCGGACCGTCGATGTCGGATCGCTGGGCGCAGACTTCATGGTCTTCACCGGACACAAGATGTGCGGTCCCACCGGCATCGGCGTCTTGTGGGGGCGCGGAGATCTGCTCGCTGCTCTGCCGCCTTTCCTGGGCGGCGGCGACATGTTCGATGACCTCACCTCCGAGGGGATGCTCGCCGCAGCCCCGCCCCGCCGCTTCGAGGCAGGTACCCCACCCCTCGCTGAGGCACTGGGTCTGGCGGCAGCTGCCGACTTCCTCACCCGCGTGGGGCTCGCGAATCTTCACGCCCACGATCAGCTGCTGTGTGCGCATGCCATGGAGCGGCTGCACGCGGATCCACGTATTCGAATCCTTGGCCCCACCGACCCCGCCCAACGCGGTTCCGTCGTCGCCTTCACTGTTGATGGAGTCGATCCAGGAGCACTTGCTCGTCTGCTCGACGACCGCGGCATTGCCGTACGGGCGGGGCAGCACTGCGCCCAGCTTGCCTGTAGGAGGTTGAACGTCAGCAGCAGTGTGCGCTTGTCCACCTACCTCTACAACACCGTCGACGAGATCGATCATCTGGTCAACACGATCGCCACTACCCTGAAGGAGACGACATGACCAGTTGGCAGAGCCGCTTCGCCGCGGCGAGCGCCGACCGCACTGGCGCGTATGAGCAGGTCCTTGTCCCCTCACTATTCCACCCATGGGCCTGCTTATTGGTTGGCCAACTCGACGTCCGGGAGGGCAGCCGGGTTCTGGACGTGGCTTGCGGGCCCGGTACTCTGGCCCGGGTCTTGGCCGGGGAGGCTGGGGTGAGCGGGACTGTCACCGGCACCGATATCTCACCCGCTATGCTCTCCGCCGCCCGAGCAAAACCGGTCGCTGCCGGCGCTCCTCAGCACTACTTGCTCACCAGTGCGGCCCCGCTCGAGGGTGTCCTAGACGGTGCGTACGACCTCACGTGCTGTCAGCACGGCCTACAGTTCTTCCCGGACCGCCCGGCCGCTATTGCCGAGTGGTACCGCGTCACGGCGTCCGGCGGAAACATCGCTGTCGCCGTGTGGTCGCCCCTCTCCCACAATCCGGCCTTCGCAGCCCTCCATGACGCCGCGGCCGCCGTATTCGGTGACGATATAGCCGCCGCCTTCACCCTGCCCTGGTCCATGTGCGGAGATGAGGTTGCCGCACTACTGGAGGAGGGCGGGTTCACCGAGATTCGACACCGCCGCCGCACACTGCCTACCGTTTTCCCTGGAGGCATTGGGGGGCTGCGCACCGTCTACCGCTTCTCACCAATCGCCGGCGACATCCAGAGCCTTACATCAAATGCAGAGAAGGCGCTCACCCGAGAACTTACCAGTCGGCTCGAACCCTTCGTGCACAACGGTGTGCTCAGTATGCCTACCCGTGCGGACCTCGTCACCGCTCGTCGCCCTTGAATGTTCGAATTACCCCCACAAAGGCAGGTGCTTGCCCTGTTCGACCCAGAGAGGGCAGCATATGACGGAGATGTCGGCATAGCCGCAGCTTTTCTGTCTACGGATGGCGCGTCGGCACGGCAGGAGATCAGGGCCAGTTGCTGCGGACGCGATGACTCCACCTCTTCCAGGCGAGTTGCCAGGCGGGGAACGACCGCTTCCCTCATCTTTTCGCCGTTCTTAGTCCCCACTGCTGCCAGGCAATACTCCTCAATGCGTATGTCGTGTGGTGAAGTGTCGCCGCCCTGAACCAACCCACGCTGCATGGATCTTAGGGATAGGAGTTTGCGGATGCCGAACCGCGCTCCCAACAGGAAGCTTGCTGCACTTCTGGAGGCCACCTCCTGGAGCGCCGCAGATTTGGCTCGCGCTGTAAACGGTCTAGGGCAGGCTCAGGGTCTGCACTTACGCTATGACCGTACGTCTGTGGCGCACTGGCTCACGGGATCCCGGCCCCGAGAGCCAGTACCCGAACTAGTCGCCCAGGCGCTAAGCATCCGGGCCGGCCGTCTGATTTCTGCGAGAGACACGGGCCTCGCACGCTCAGACGGGGTTCTAGCCTCCTACCTGCAACCCTGCGGCACCAGGCACACGGGGAATGAATATCTGCGCAGACTCGTCGCGCTGTGCAGTCAGGACGCGGACCCAAATCAGCGAGCGGCGCTGGTTAGTGTCGCCTATGTGGTGGTCTCGCACGCTGACCCGTCGCGGAGAAGAGTTACACCGGTTCGGAAGGTGGCCGCAAGAACGCGCGTCTCAGCCGACGAAGAGTTCCTCAGAAGTATGGTGGAACTTTTCGCCAGTCTGGTTCAGGAGTATGGCGGTGCCCATATCCGCTCAGCCCTGGCAGCCAACCTGGCAGACAATGCAGCCAGGCTCTCTTCGATCTTACCCGGGGAGAGTGCAGATCCTCAAGTTTTAGGAAGCTGTGCGCGAATGGCATACCTGCTTGCCTTCATGACAAGCGATACGGGGCACCACGGCCTGGCACAACAATACTACGATCTGGCCCTTGCCCTGGCTCACGAGGCGGGCGATCGGGCTCTCTACGCGATCACGCTTCGCGCCATGAGTGTCCAAGCCCTCGGCCTTGGCTATATTCACCAAGCACAAAGCCTTGCTGACTCCGCTGTGGAATTTTCAGGTCGAGATGATCCGGCAGTACTGGCCTTCACTCTCGCTCAGCGTGCGCACACCCACGCCGCACAAGCCCTTAGCAATAGGGCGATGTCAGACATCATGGGCAGCGCCGCTGCTCATGAGCAGGCAGAGAGTCACGGCAGTGCGTTCACTGATTACCCACGAGCGGGACTGGAGTACAAACGCGCCCGGACGCTGCAATTACTGCATCGTCCGGAGCAGGCCATTCTAGCCTTTCAGTCCTCTATCAAGCACCGAGACCCAAATCAGCACCGCCCTTACGCGCTTACCCAGGCACGCCTCGCGGAGACTTTCTTGTCTTGCCGTCAACTCGACGCGGCTTGCTTGCACTGGCATCTTTTTCTAGATCACTACCCGTATGTCGTGGGCTCTAACGAGGCAGGCAGAGCCCTGGCCCGCATGCTCCAGCAGGCTCGGAGCTTTACACGAGAGCGTCAGGCTCTCGAGTTGATTGACAGGGGGCGGCCCCTTTCAGTCAAGCTGCCACGCTACTGAATGGCCGACAGTTGTCGAGGCGGTCTGGGCTCCGGCAACGGTTTCCTTGGGGCCTGACTGCACAACACTGAACCTCTTCAACAACCACTCGAGCGAGTGATGGGCGGGCTGTCGTTGACCGCTGCCGCTACCAGCGGGGAGCCGCCCTCACGCCAGCGACCGGTCCTCGTCCCCATCACCCGATCGTGGCCGTGTTGAAAAGGCTCACTAGATGGCGGCACCTCGGAAGCTGCTGCTTTGTCTTTCCTGATGGGACACAAGGCAAAGGGATCGTTCACAGGTCACAACTACCGGACAATTCGGATGCTGCTTGCTATGTTCCACGATGGCACGCAGTTGTGCGGACGCAGAATCGTTCCCTCTCACTCCAATAGCCGATGTGACAGACGGCACTGAGCGGTTTCCAAGCTCAGCTTGAGAAAGTCAGATGCAGAGTGCACCTTTTCCGTCTTGATCAGCTGGTGGGTTCGAGGGCGATGACGGCTCCGGCGACGGCTGTGATGCGGGTGGTGGTGCAGGGGAGTTTCCGCAGGAGCCGCCAGGACTTGAGGATCGCCATGGCGCGTTCACCGAGGTTGCGGATCTTCATGTGGTCCCGATTTTGACGTCGGCGCCAGCCGCGCAGGTTCCTGCCCTGGATCGGGACACGGATCGCTGGGCCAGCACCCTGGTACGCCTTGTCGGCCCAGCACTTGATGTCGTCTGCGGCGAGGGCGGCGGGAATGCCGTGGGCCCGCGCCGCGGTCAGGTCGTGGGTGGCTCCCGGCAGTGCGTCCGAGGCCTAGATCAGACGTCCGGCGGGCGTCCGGCAGGATCGGCGAGAACCTGCACGTTCATCCCGTGGTGCTTCTTCTTCCCGTAGTGGTAAGGCCGGTCGGCGGCGAAGCGGTCGATCGGCAGCACGGTGCCGTCGAGGATCACGTACGCCGTCTTCCAGACGGTCGTCGTGGCCTGTTCCAGCGTGGGCGCGAGGGCGGCCAGGAGGTCGAGGGCCACGCGTATGCAGCGGTAGGCCGTGGCGATTCCGATAACGGAAGCCTGCGGCGAGACGGGCGTGGGTGTCACCGCAGCGCAGGTGGGCCAGGATTAGCATGGCCTGTCGGCCGCAGGTCAGGCGCCGCCAGCGCGAGCCGATCCGACGACGGTGACCTGCGAGAACACCGGAGAGATGGCGCAGGGTGCGGCTGGACAGATCGATGCCGGACGGGTAGACAAGCACGCGAAAGCTCCTGGCGGACTGGTGATCTTGGTCGTGAACCCGTCTATCAGGAGCTTTCTTCATGCCCGCCGTCGGGGCTGCCGGTCCAACCACCCGTCAGGTTGGAAACGGCTCAATAAAGACCCCGCCCCTGCCGCCTGCGGCGAGTTGTGCGCGATCCGGCCAACCAGTCACTTTGCGTAATCATCCGGTGGCTTGAAGGTGTAGCTGCGGGGTTGCGGCTACACAGGAGGGTCGCACGAGGCCGAGAAGATCCGGGGGTGAAGATGACGATGCGGTGATCGTTCCACCGGCCGCCCTGACCGCCCGGCGGAGGCAGATGCGGCTCCAGTAGCGACCACTCTCGATTCGTCAGATCCCCCCGACCCATGACTGGACCAACGAGCGACTGGTCAGAAAGTCACATAATCCGCCGGACAGGACCTAGCGGCCATGCTGGTGCGCCTCCGCCAAGGGGCGACGCACGATGTACCGGACCTGCTGGTTCAGCGTTGACCGCTCCACGATTACGCGTGCAATCAGTGAGGTGCGGACCCTGCTCGGCGAACGTGGCTGCACCGTCACCGCCGGCCTGCGACTGCGTACCCTCGCCGAGGTCATCGACTACCTCGGCGCGGAAGGCCGCACCGGCATCATCGACGGCACCGAGGTACGGGTGCGTCGCCGGCCGCCGGACGCAAGGACCGGGAGAAATTCATCTCCGGGAAGAACAACTAGAACGCCGTCAAGTCCATGGTCGTCACGGACGCCGAGCGGCGGCTGCTGTTCTGCAGTCCGGCCGAGCCTGCGAGCCGCGCGGACATCACGCATGCCCGGAAGCTGGGCCTGGTCAAGTTCCTGGCCGACGGTCCGGCCGTGGAGATCCTCGCCGATGGCGGCAGCCAGCGCCTGGGCGCCCAGACCGACGGCCGCGCGGTGACGCCACCGCACCGCAAGTTCAAGAAGAATCCGCCCGAGTGGTACGAGGAGATGCACGAGCGTCAGTGCGAGGCCCACTCCTCGCGCCGCATCCGGGTCGAGCACGGCATCGGCCATCTGAAGAACTGGCGATCCCTTGCCCGCCACCACGGTCGTCGCGAGCACATCAGTGACACCATCCAAGCCGTCGCCGGACTGCTCTCACACCAGCAGGCCGCCACGGCCAACGGTACACGAATGTGAACACGGCGGACAGTCCGCGGCCTTCGACGCACTACCGCCAACCATGCACGAGCTCGTTAGAGAAGCGACGCTCACCAGACCGTACCGGGCAGTACGTACGGGGTGTGAACATCCCGAGCGAGTGTGCGCCCCCCCCATAAGGGCTATATACACATCTTCAGTCCCGCAGCACAGTGAATGTGCCGAGGATGCGAATGCTCCTGAGCACGCTTCACTCCCCGGCAAACTCAGCGATACCGAAGCTGTAAGGGAAAGGGCCGTCATGTCCCGTACTCGCAGATCCGTCGCCCTGCGTCTGTCCGCAGCCACTGCCGCGGCGGTTGTCCTGTCTGTCGGTTCCGCGCAGGCTGCTCCGCCGAAAGCGGCCGCCTCGGTGGTCTGCACCGGTCAGCAGACCCAGACCTACGCGCCCCCGCTGGGCCCGCTGCCGAAGCCCACCGTCGTGAGCCTGGATGAAGACCTGACCTGTGTGGGCGGTCCCTTCCTGACAGGCCATGGGACCGGCACCTTCATCCAGCAGTCCAGCTGCCTGCTCCCTCCGCCCGAGTCAACGGTCCTGCCGCTCTACTCCATCACCTACCAGTGGAGCAACGGCCAGCACAGCACCATAACCTACACCGTCACCGCCGTCGTCCAGGCGGGCAATCAGAACGTCGTGACCGCAACTGGCACCGTCACCTCCGGCTATGCCCAGGGCTCAGTGGTCGAACGCCAGGTGACGACCCTCGATCTCGACGTCCTGAGTTGCCTCGCCTCCAACGTGGACGAACAGAACGGCAGCGAGATCCTCACCCTCCTCCTCTGACGACGGGGCCGGGCAGAGCAGCCGGTGCTCGCCCGAGATTCGGCCGGCCGATGTACGAACCGCTGCGGGTGACATCCACTCGCTGAACGGCAGGGACTCATGCGGGACAACCCGCCAGGGGCACCCCGGTCCCGATGGGAGCAGGGCGCTAGTACTCGAGCCGTAGATCTTGATCACGGTTGTTGCGCGGCTTGTCGCCGGTGATGGCTGATGCAGGCACGGGCTCGGTGCCGTTGACACGACTGACGGATCGTCGCCATGCGGGTGAGCTGTACTGAGATTTGTGGAGTCCCTGATGCCAGGGTTACGGTCCTGGCGAAGGAGATCCACCAGCACCATGGCAGCACCCCGTAAATATCCGGACGAACTGCGCGAGCGCGCGATTCGCGAGGTCCGCACCACCGGCCGCCCGATCGCGCACGTCGCGAAGGACCTGGGCATCCACAAGGAGGCCCTGCGCGGCTGGGTCCGCCAGGCCGAGGCCGACCGCGGCGAGCGGGACGACCGGCTCACCACCGCAGAGCTCGACGAGCTCAAGCAACTCCGTAAAGAAGTAGCGGAGCTGCGGCGGGCGAACGAGATCCTGAAAGCCGCCTCGGTGTTTTTTGCCCAGGAGATCGACCGTCCCCGGACGAGGCCGAGCAGGTGATCGACCACCTGCGTGGACACGGCCTCGGGGTCGATCCCGTCTGCCGGGTGCTGGACCTGTCTCCGTCGACGTACTTCGCCCGCAAGAAGCGGCCGAAGTCGGCCCGTCGGCTCCGCGACGAGCAGCTCATGCCTCTGATCGAGGAGGTCCACGCGGACTCGGGCGGCACCTATGGCGCCCGCCGGATCACGCGGGCCCTGGGCCGCCGGGGCGTCGAGGTGGCCCGCTGCACGGTCGAGCGGCTGATGGCCGAGCTGGGCCTGGAGGGCGTCATCCGTGGCCGGCGCCGCCGCACCACGGTCTGGGAGCCGTCGGCGCCGCGTCCGCCGGACCTGGTCGACCGCGACTTCACCGCCTCGCGGCCCGATCAGCTGTGGGTCGCGGACATGACCTATGTCCGCACCTGGTCGGGATGGATGTATGTGGCATTCGTCCTGGACGTGTACTCGCGGATGATCGTCGGCTGGCAGGTCGCGAACCACATGCGGACCGAACTCCCTCTGGACGCCCTGGAGATGGCGCTCTGGCGGCGTCGGATCAAGAAGGACTCCGGACTGATCCACCACAGCGATCGCGGGTCGCAATACGTGTCAATTCGGTATACCGACCGGCTCGCGGACATCGGCGCCTCCGCCTCCGTCGGGTCGGTCGCGGACTCGTATGACAACGCGATGGCCGAGGCGCTGAACGGGACCTTCAAGGCCGAGCTGATCGAGATGCAGGGTCCTTGGAAGGACGTCGAGCAGGTCGAGCGGGCGATCTTCCAGTGGGTCACCTGGTACAACGAGGAACGTCTGCACTCCGCGCTCGACTACGTGCCGCCGGCCGAGCACGAGGAAGCCTTCTGGCGCAGCCAGGAGCAAACCCCGCAGTCCGCCTGAACCAATCAAGATCGGACTCTACGAAACTCGGGGCAGCTCAATCCTTGCCACCGGCATACCCTGCGCAGACAGCAGCACCATCTGGGCCCGCCGCCAGGTCACCACCGACCCGGTGCCCCTGCGGATGATCCGCAGTAGCCGCCGTCCCTCGTCGTCATCGATCTCACGGACACGTACTCGTTCTGCCACTGCCCGACGATAACGGACGGTCGACGCCCAACAACCTCACTCAGGCCGCTTGCCGCGTGCGCGGAGGGCCGCCTCCAGCCGGGCGATATCCTCGGCGTCCTTGGTCCGTCGAGGCCGGGACGGATCCCAGATGGGCATCATCCGCTTGATCTCGATCTGAGCCTGCGGACTGACGATCGCACATGGCAGCCCACCCATGCGGCCCGGCCCGGCATCGAGCATTCCCTCGGGCCAGGGCGCACCGGCCCATGGGCCCCCGGCAACCACCACACGGCCGGCCATATCCCGGTCCAGGAGCGTGAAGCTGCTGTCCAGCCCGTCCTTGGCGAAATCGAGCTGCAGGACAGGTGGCGGTCCTGGGACCGGTTGATAGCCGCGCGACAGCAAGCCTTCCGCCAGGACCCCGGCATCGTCTGCCCAGACGAACCAGTCTATATCCCCATGGTCTCGCGTGACCTCGCCGAGGAAGAAATCCATGGCCCATCTGTTGATCAGCACGTCCCATGTCCACAGCCAGGCAGGCTACGCGGCAACCGCTCAGGCCAGCACCTTATTTGTCTCCCACAGGGCGAACGTTGCCTGATGCGGCACTAGTAGGGCTTGGTCATCTTCATTCGTGAGTGGCGTGTCTGTTGATGCTTGGGTGTCGTTGGGGTGGTGTGACACCTGATGAGATGGCCGGGGTCCGGGAGGACCTGGAGGCATTTGCTGCGGAGTTGTTCGACGGGTTCTTCCGTGCGGATCAGCGGCGGTGGGGGCAGGCGTATGTGCGGGGGCTGCTGCTGGACGGGCGGCGCAAGTCGGTTGAACCGATGGCGGCCCGCCTCGGTGAGGACGGCAACCGGCAGGCCCTGGCCCACTTTGTGACGACGAGCCCGTGGAATCCGGCGCATGTGCGGGCCCGGACGGCCTGGAGAATGCAGGAGGCGATCGGCCCGGAGGCGTTGATCGTCGACGACACCGGGTTCTTGAAGGACGGGGACGCGTCGGCGTGTGTGTCGCGGCAGTACACCGGCACCGCGGGCAAGGTCACCAAATGCCAGGTCGGAGTGTCGCTGCACCTGGCCCGGGATCATGCCTCGGCTGCGGTGAACTGGCGGCTGTTCCTGCCCGCGTCCTGGGATCCGGCCTCTCCGGAAGCGGACCCGGGCAAGGTTGCCCGCCGCAGCCGCTGCGGCATTCCCGCAGGAGTGGGGCATGTGGAGAAGTGGCAGCTGGCCCTGGACATGATCGACGAGACCCGGTCGTGGGGCATCGATATTCCCCTGGTCGTCGCGGACGCCGGTTACGGGGATGCCGCCGCTTTCCGCCACGGCCTGGAAGAACGCAACCTGCCCTATGCGGTGGGCATTTCCTCTCGCCACACTGCTCATCCGGCCGACGCCCGGCCCGCCCGGCCCGTCTATGCAGGCACCGGCCGGCCACCGGCAATGCGGTACCCCGAGCCCGCGCAGACCATGAAAGAGCTGGTCATCGCAGCCGGGCGGGCAGCTGCCAGGCCAGTGTCCTGGAGGGAAGGCTCCCGGCCCGGCAAGGGGATCAGCGCCTTCGAACGCATGTACTCGCGGTTCGTTGCCCTGCGCGTGCGACCCGCTGGACGAGGCGTCCGCAGGACCAGCGACGGCCCTGAACTGCCCGAACGCTGGCTGCTTGCCGAGTGGCCCGCCACCGAACCCGAGCCGGTGCAGTTCTGGCTGTCGGACCTGCCCTCCGGGATACCGCTGGCCACTTTGGTGCGGCTGGCCAAGCTGCGCTGGCGCATCGAGCACGACTACCGCGAGATGAAACAGGCCCTGGGACTTGCCCACTTCGAAGGCCGCACCTGGAGCGGCTGGCACCACCACGTCACCCTCGTCTCCGCCGCCCACGCCTTCTGCACCCTGCAACGCCTGGCCCACCGCCCAAAAGCCGCGGTGCAGGTCTGAGCCTCTACCAGGTCGTCCGCGAACTCCAGACACTCCTCGCCACCTGGAACGGCGCCTGCCCCACCTGCCACCGCGACATACCCACCCCCATACGAACCTGACCAAGCCCTACTAGTGCCCGGCCGATTCCGGGGATGGCCCCCGTGCCCGCTCCGGTCGCGGCGACACTGGGCATACGGAGGGGTGTCAGGGCAGGGGGGCTGATGGGGTACACCGCTGTGCATCCGGACTGGGGCCGGCTGGACGTGTCGCTTGACGACTTGGGGTGCGGGCACACCTGGGGCGAGATCCACCGGGTCAAGGGACTGCGGCTGGCGTGTCTGGAGTGCGGTGGCAGAGTCTTCGCCCGATCCTCCCGGTACGGCCTGCGCCACTTCTACCACCAGGTACGGGCGCCGGACTGCGAGCTGGCGAATGAGTCGCCGGAGCATCACTTCCTGAAGCTGGAGCTGGCCATGTCGGCCCGGGCGGCCGGGTGGCGCGCGGAGCTGGAGGTCAGCAGCGACGCACGGGACTGGCGGGCCGACGTCCTGGTCTTCGACGACCGGGACCGGCCCTTCATTGCACTGGAGGCGCAGTTGTCGCCGATGGCGCCCACCGAGGCCAGGATGCGCACCGACCGCTACGTGCGCGACGGGGTGGCGGTGTGCTGGGTCGCCCTGCAGGACCGCCCCTGGACGCGCGCCGTACCCACGCTCAGAGCCGGCGTCCCCGCCGAGGCAGAGAAGTCCTGGACGGTCGGCACGGGCTGGCCCGCTATACCTGGCCCCCCCCCCCGCACCCTGAAGGCGAAGGCCACGTGAGAGCACTTCACCTGCCCGCTCGGCGAAGCCCTCGCGTGGATCCTCCAGGGCACGGTGCGCGTTCACACGGCGGTGAACGGGAGGGTGTGGTGGACCGCACCCGCCTACGAGGAACGGGCCCTGGAGCGCGCCCGGCTGGAGGCCGAGGCCGAGGCCGTCGAGCAGGAGGCCGCCGCGGAGCGCCGCCGTGAACAGGCCGCGGCCGCCGACCGGCGCCGCCGGGCCGCCGAGCAGCGGGCCCTGGACCGCCAGGCCGAACTTGAGGAACGGCACAACGAGATGCAACGGCTGGCGGGGTTCTTCCGGCGCACCGGGTTCGACCTCACGGCCTGGGACGCCTTCACCAGGCTGGTCCGCTCCGCCTCCGGCAAGAGCATCGTCTACGGGGAGCAGAGCCCCCGCTACGGCAACGGCCTGCTGGTCCACGCCCGGCACCCGGGCACCGAAGCCGGATACACCCTGGCCGCCGTCGTCTGCCCCGACCCGCACGACCTCACCCACTGGCCGGAGAAGCTCGACATCCTCGTCACCGACCGCGTCTGGCTCGCCCGCATCCGCACCGCCGCCAGGGTCCCGCTGCGGGTCGCCGTACTGGACCACCGCACCGGACGCCGCACCTTCGAACGCATCCCCCCACCGTCGGTTCACCGCCCGGGGCCAGACCGCGCCGGATGAGCCCACCACAGGAGCCCGCGCGCTGTTAGATTTCCTGTTCATGAGCCGCTTACCCGAACCGCCCGCGCCCGCCGTGACCTGGGAGCCCGAGGTACTGGACGCCGCCCGGGCCACCCCCGCCCCGCTGTACGCGGTGGCGCTCCCGGACACCGTCGGTCAAGGCTGGAACATCAGCCTCCTCGACGGCGAGGGCGAGGTCCGCGAGTCCTTCACGGCTACCGATCTGGAGGAGGCCGACCGCGGACTCCAGCAGCGCGGGTATCTGTCCATGGCAGCGGCGATGGGCCGCGACTGGGAACGGCTGACACCCAACCGCGGTGAGAGCCGGCACGGCACGCCGGTCTTCCGGGACCCCGGAGAACCCCTCTGACAGCCGGTCACCGGGCGAACGTACGCCCAGGGGCGGTTACTCGGGTGGCTGGCCAGAGACGCCGACGTACCAGTCGTCGGCCTCCGTCATCCCGTCCATGCTCGGCTGGTAGGGCTTGACGACGTCATCGGCGTCCTTGAAGTACACTGTGACGTACAACGGGTACTCCTTCCCGGTAGGTGCCGTGACCGTCTCCCGGGGGGGCCACCCACACGAACTTCCCCGGCTGCTCCCACTTGCGACGGGCGAAGGTCAAGGTGGGGGCCGCCGTTCCCCGCCGCAGCAGGTCCGACCAGCTCATATACGTCACCCCGAGATCGTGCAGCGCGAACCCGCCTATCTGGTAACGCAGTTGACAGACTCGGTCGCATCCACCCGCCGCCACCCCTCGCAATGGCACGCTCGACCCACCCGGCAACCCGCCCATGGCCGGGGGCCTTGCACGTCCCCGTTCCGCCCTGGGCAGGACACGCCCTTTTCGGGCAGCCAAGCAGCGGCGGACCGAGGTGAGCCCGGACTGCCCACCACCGCGCGCTGCCGACACCCATGTTGAGCAGGGGCTTCGCCGAACGGGCCCGCCGCGCCCCGGACATGAGAGAGGATGCTCCTGTGATCAACGGAGATCTCTCAGCACGGCTGGCCGACGCGCGCGGCCGCCTCATCATCGAGCTCAGCCGCGCAATGACCGACTGGGGCGGGCAGGTGCCCGAGGACCCCGGGGTGGCCGAGCTGGCCGTCCTGCTGGAGGACGCTGCAGCGAACCTCCACCACGTCACCTCCTCCTCCACCCGGAGTGAACTGGCCGGTGCGGTGGGCCACCTGAGGGCTGCGGACCGCCTCGGCGGGCTCCTTCCGGCCGTGACGCTGTGGCACCTGGGCCAGGCGCCTCAGCGGGCGGCCACCCTCCCGGGCGCCCAAGAGCCCACCACCGCTCCCGGTGAATCTGCTGCGCCCGCAGACCTGCTGAGCCGGGAGCAACGTCTCCAGCCGTCGGGATCAGGCGTCCCCGAGCGGTTGCGGGCGGGGGAGTGCTGAAGCGTTCCTGCGGTAAACCGTGTCCCCCAGGCGGGTGAGCACGCGGAACCGGCTTCAGCGGGAGCGGATCACGGCCGGTAGAACGCCATGGGGATTTGCCCCTTCTTGCTCGATCGGTTGAGCGAATTGCTGCTTGCTGGCAGTGCCCCGCGCCCCCGCCGATGGCCGCCGGGAGCGCTCGGCGGGGGCCGACTCGACGGTGGTGACGAGGTGGGCGATCTCCGCAGGGAGAGCACCCGCACCGGAAGCCGAGCGCGCCTGGTCCTGCACGGCGTTGAGCCCGGCCACTCACTCCGTCGGCCCCGTTCGGCCACGAGGTCAAGGCGGGCTTCCCGGAGCGACCTGAATGGGCCCAGCAGCGGCGAAGACCTACGGTTCCCGCACCGCAGCCGCGGCTGGCGTAGGAGGGAGCCGAACCGGCAAGGACGTCCATCGCCCGCATCGCGCACCCGCCCGGGACCGGAAGCCGCCGACGCAACGCGGACAGCGCCCTGGTGTCAGTGCCCCTCCCTACCCTTGAGCCCAAGGCAAGTCGCGGCCCGGGCCCGGGCCTCTGCACGAGAGCGGGACGCACGTGACCTCGATCTACCTCTCCTCCGACAACCCCCGCTGGGTACCCCAGTCCGAGGACGACCTCCAAGCCGCGATCGGCGGCGCCTGTTCGAGGAGAACCACCACCTCGACCGCAAGAAGGCCCCGGGCACCAAGAGCGACAACAGGAAACTGGCCCGGGACCTGGCCTCGTTCGCCATCGACGGCGGCACCCTGGTCATCGGCGTCCAGGAGAACAAGGACAGCCGGACCTTCGAGCTCGCACCCCAGCCGCTCAACGGGCTCCCGGAGAAGATCGAGTCGGTCGCCCGCACGATCCCCGGCCCCCGTTATGTTTTTCGCGGTCCTGCAACGGGACCGCTGGCCTCCGGGCCCGGCATGACTGTGTCCCCCTGTCGAAGGCATGACCTGGGGGGTGGTGTCACCGGGCCCGGGAGGTGTCCGTCGGAGACGCTGATGAGAGGTCCGGCCACCGTCCGGTCCGGCGCAACGCCGGGCAGTCTGCGGGCGGCAGGTCTGCATAACGTGGATGCGCGAGTACGACACCCGAGCCGAGGCCGGCACCGTCAACGCCCTTTGGGAAGGGGTGCGATGTTCGAGATCGAAGACGTGGGCGTGTTCCTGGGCCTGGACGTCGGCAAGAGTGCCCACCACGGCCACGGACTCACCCCGGCCGGGAAGAAGGTCTTCGACAAGCCGCTGCCCAACAGCGAACCCAAGCTGCGGGCCGTCTTCGACAAGCTCACGGCCAAGTTCGGCACCGTCCTGGTGATCGTCGACCAGCCCGCCTCGATCGGCGCCCTGCCGCTGACCGTCGCCCGCGACGCCGGCTGCCAAGTGGCCTACCTGCCCGGACTGGCCATGCGCCGGATCGCCGACCTCTACCCCGGCGAGGCCAAGACCGACGCGAGGGACGCCGCCGTGATCGCGGACGCGGCCCGCACCATGCCGCACATCCTGCGGTCCCTGGAGCTGACCGACGAGATCACCGCCGAACTCACCGTTCTCGTCGGCTTCGACCAGGACCTCGCCGCCGAGGCCACCCGCACGTCCAACCGGATACGAGGCCTGCTCACCCAGTTCCCCCCCAGCCTGGAACGCGCCCTGGGCCCCCGCCTGGACCACCAGGCCGTCACCTGGCTCCTGGAACGCCACGGCTCCCCGGCCGCCCTGCGCAAAGCCGGTCGCCGCAGACTCGTGGAACTGATCCGCCCGAAAGCCCCCCGCATGGCTCACCGGCTGATCGACGACGTCTTCGACGCACTCGACGAACAGACCGTCGTCGTCCCCGGCACCGGCACCCTCGACGTGGTCATCCCCTCCCTGGCCGCGTCCCTGGCCGCCGTCCACACCCAGCGCCGGGCGATGGAAGCCCAGATCAACAGCCTGCTGGAGGCCCACCCTCTTTCGGAGGTCCTGACGTCGATGCCCGGCGTCGGCGTCAGGACCGCCGCCGTCCTGCTGGTCACCGTCGGCGACGGCACCAGCTTCCCCACCGCCGCCCACCTCGCCTCCTACGCCGGCCTGGCCCCGACCACGAAGTCCTCGGGAACCTCGATCCACGGCGAACACGCACCCCGAGGCGGAAACCGCCAGCTCAAACGGGCGATGTTCCTGTCCGCCTTCGCCTGCATGAACGCCGACCCGGCCTCCCGCGCCTACTACGACAAGCAACGCGCACGCGGCAAAACCCACACCCAAGCCCTCCTCCGCCTCGCCCGCCAACGCATCAGCGTCCTGTTCGCCATGCTCCGCGACGGCACCTTCTACGAATCCCGAACGCCCGCGGACGTCGCACTCGCCGCATAACACCAGCAACCCCGAACCACCCCAAACCCGACAGAGGTGCCTTGACGAAAGACATAGAGGCACCCCCCGCTCACCGTCATCACCGAGGAGATCACCGCCAAGGCCGCGGACGGCACCGGGTACCTCATCGTGCACATTCCGGCCAGCCCCGTCGCCCTCCACATGGTCGACAACAAGTACTACGGCCGCGGCGACAAGACGAAGTACCAACTGGGCGACGCCGAGGTCGTCTCCCTCCACGCCCGGCGGCGCAGCGCCGAAGCCGACCTCCTGACCGTGCTGCGCACGGAGATGGACAACGACCCGCTGCGCAACATCGACGACCAGTCCCACCTCTTCCTCGTGGCCCGCCCCACAGCCGCGCCCCTGGACATGTGCCTGCCCATCACCGGCGCCCCCGACTGGCAGCTGCGCCTCACCGGTTTGGTCACCAACGCCCGCACCAGCGAGTCCCTGCCCACCTCGCTGACAAGGTTCCACCCCGACCTCGACTACGCACACCAGCCGCAGCGCCGGGCCAGGGGAGTGGCGCTGGCCTCCAGGGGACTCAACTCCGACCGCACGTACGCCAACGAGCACCCGGAGTGGGGTGACAACAGCGTGATCGAGGTCCAGCTCTTCGAGGACGGCGGTCTGCGCCTGTACACGTCCCGCCTTTCCACCGGCGTCTCCAGCCGTTACCAGCCGGAGAAGGGCGAGGAGCAGATGCTGTTCGACGGTGCCGCCGTGCTTCTCACCTGGCGCGTGCTGGAGCTGATGCGGCTGGTCTCCGAGGAGGTCGGCTATCACGGCAACTGGGCGATCGGGGCCGGCGCGAACCGGCTGCACGGCCGCCGACGGTACGGCGGAGAGTCGGGCTTTCCCACCAACGACCGCTACAGCGACGACACCTACGAGGAGACCACCGGCACCGCCCTGGCCGAACTCCGCGACCAACCGGGCGCCGTCACCCGCCGGCTCCTGGGCCCGCTGCTGCGCTCCCTGGGCTCGGAAGCCCTTTTCGCAGAGGCACTGGGTGACCAGCCTTGACGGCAAACCCGGCCTCCGGCCTGGTGGCATGAGGCTCACCGACCTCCGGCCGAATGGCCCACCGCCGGGACGGCGCGCTCAGCTTCGACCGCTTCCGTGCCGATCCGGCGGTGGCGGCCCTGCGGTGGCCGGACGACGTCCTGGAGCAGTTCCTCTTCGACCACGGCGACAACCCCGCCTTCGTCGACGACTACAACACCATTGACCTGCCACACCATCAACTGGCAGCTGGAGACCATCCCCGCCGCCCACTTCACCGTCATGCCCGCCGGAGCCTTTGACGAGGGCTGCATCGAGGACTACGCCAAGAACCCGGTGCACTGGGTCACCGTCCGGCCCCCGCAGGTAGCCCTTCACTGGAAGAAGCACGGGACGTGGCTGCGAGCGCCGCTCCTGATCGAGCGGCGTCTCCTGGACCCGGACACTGCCGGGCTGCAGGTCCTGGAGGGCCGGACACGCGTCGGGGTCCTACGCGGGCGCCTGCGCGAGCACCTGCACGTCGCCCCCGAACACCGGGCCTGGGTCGGCCGCCCATGACCAGACGGGGCCGGTATCCGTGCGTACGCTGCGGGCGTCCACCCGTTTTCGCAGAGAGATACGGATGATGGAGAACCCTTCTGCCGACCAGGGCCGGGACCTGTCGCTGCACAACGACTGGTTCGTCGACCTATACCTGGCCTGGGGCCTGGCCCGCCGCCACGAAACACCCCAGGGAACCCGCTGGTCGATGCTGGCCGTCCTGCCGCTCCCCGAACCGCTTCCGACTGATCATGGACTGGAACCACTTCCACGACACCCGGATCGAGGTCAGCCTCGCCCCCGACGAGGCATGACGCCCCGGGGGCCGTGTACTGCCTCTGTCCTCGCCGCCGCGAGCCCGCTCCGGTTCAGGCCGGGCCGTGGGCGCGTACGAGGAGCGTGCCCAGGCATTCCCCGCCCGGTGCGGGCAGGACACACGCGTCGACGTCGGTGAAGCCGTGGCGCTTGAGGAGGTCCGCCCACGCCTGGGGGGTGTACTGCCAGCGCAGCACGGTCAGTTCACTCTCCCTGCCCTCAAGCCACTTGCCGTGCATCGGCTGCGGCCCGTAGGCGCCGGGGGAGGGCTCGGCCTGGCTGAAGGCGAAGATCCCGCCGGGAGCGAGGTTCCGGGCGACGAGCGGGAAGAGGAGCTCGGGGTCGGTGAACCACACCGCGCCCCACACGGAGTACACCGCGTCGAAGGGCGTCGTGTTGGAGGTGAGATAGTCGCCGGCCCCGGCGTGGACGAAGTTGAGGCCGGGAGTGTCCTTCCACCACCGGTTAGCGCGGTCGACCTGGGCGGCGGAGAGGTCCACACCGGTCGTCGCGACACCCTGGCGGGCCAGGAACACCGCTTCCCTGCCCTCCGCAGGCCCCAGGTCAAGGGCCCGGTGCGGGTGCCCCAGCACCTCGGCTCCGGGCCCGTGGCCGGGGTACTGGGTCCCCTCGAACCGGTCAGCCACCGGGGCGGGCTGCTCGCCCGTTCCCCGGTAGGGCTTGTAGGTGTCCCAGTACTGGGCCGGGGTGCGGGGTTCGGGTGGCATGACGTTCCTCTGGGGGCGGGGGCGGCCTTCGAGCTGGCCACCGTACCCGCGCCGCTCCACTGCCCGCCGGCGAACGCTTCTGACTCACCCCCAGGGGTGCACATGCCCGGGCCCGGCGACGCTCACAGCGTCGCCGGGCCCCGGCCGGCCGTTGCGGGTTCAGTGACAGTTTCCTCCGGGCCGGCAGGGCCCGCACTTGCCGTAGTCGGCCTCCCACAGCTTCCAGTCGACCTCGAAGCCGTTGTCGGCGATGATCTGCGCCGTCCGCTCGACGCTGCCGTCGTACTTGAAGTCGATCTCCGGGATGTGCTCCAGGAACTGCCGTCGAAGTGCCGGTGGCAGAACTGGCGGTAGTTGCGGGTGTCCAGGATGAAGGTGTGCACCACGATGTCGACGGTGCGGCCGCAGCACATCTCCAGGCCCTGGCCCCACTTGTCGATGGCCGTGATCAGGTAGGAGACGGCGGCGTGGAAGAGACGCGTCGCCATCACCTCGTCGAAGGGGTGGTCGCGCATGAGGAGCTGGACCTCCCGGGCCCAGACCTCGGGGTCCACATAGTCCCGCGGGTCTCGGACCCGGGGTTCGGCTGCTGTCGCCATACTGTCCTCCCGTGTGTGAGAGGCCCCGCCTCAACCCGGGGCCACACCCCAGCAAAGCGACCGCCCACCCCGCACGGTGATCAACATGCGCCCGGTGCACACCGTTTGCAGACCCTGCACACGCCATAGGCACCCCGCCTCTGCGGCCTCTACCGTGGACAAGCAGACCTGTCGGCTCCTGGCGAGTGGGAGGCCCCTGTGCGCACCGATTCCCTCTGGACCTCCAGCAGGGTCACCACCGCCGTCGCCCGCCAGAACCCGGGCGCCCTCATCCGGATCGCCCGCCAGCACCGGGGCTGGCGGCAGACCGACCTCGCCACACGCATCGGCTGCTCCACCTCCACCGTCTCCCGCCTGGAAACACACCACGGCTACGCCGACCTGACGCTCCTTCGGCACGCCGCCCGCGAGGCGGGCGTCCCGACGGGTGTCCTCGCGGCGTCACTCGGGTTAGCCGGGCCACCAGCCGCTACAGTCGTCGCGGACGGGCCACGCCGTGACGAGGAGGACCCCATGCGTCGCCGTACCCTGCTCGCTGCCGCCGGCCTCACGGCCCCCGCCGCCCTGCTGACCGGCGTCCAGGACGCACTCGCCAGCACCCCGGCCCCCACCGGCTCGACCATCCCGCTGGACAGACGCATCACCACCGCCCGCGGCTACTTCGACGCCGGACAGCACAGCCACCTCCTCAAGGCCCTGCCCGGCCTCCTGGCCGACACCCGCGAAGCCGCCCGAAGCCGCCAGGACCTCGACTTCGCCCGCCTCTCCGCGTGCTACAGCCTCACCGCCCAGGTCCTGACGAAAATCGGCAGGTACGACCAGTCCAGGCTCAGCGCCGACCGCGCCACCATCTACGCCGAACTCTCCGGCTCACCCCTCGCCGCCGCCGCGGCGGCCAGGGAACTGAGCATCGTGCTGCGCCACTAGAACCAGCCGGCCGCCGCCCAGCGCCACATCCTCGACGCCGTCACCCGCGTGGAGAAGACCGGACTTAGAACACCGGCCCAGGCCTCGGCCTACGCCCAGATGCTGTGCACCACCTCCTACACCGCAGCCCGCGCCGGCGACCGGGACCAGGCACTCACCATGATCCGCGACGCCGCCCGCGCCGCCCGCACCACCCGCCCCAGGGCAGACTCTTCCCCCTCACCCCCGCCGCCGTCGACCTGTCCGCCGTCGGCGTGCACTGGGCGCTCGGCGACGCCGGTGCCGCTCTCGCAGCCGGATGCGGCTTGCACGAGAGCCAGTTCACCACCCCGGAGCGCAAGGCCCGCATGCACACCGACCTCGCCCGCGCGTGGTGGCAGTGGGGCAAACCCGAGCAGACGGCCGCCGAACTGCTCAGCGCTCTGCGGGCATCACCGGGCGAAGTCCGCGACCGCCCCGCCATCCGCACCATCGTCACCGACCTGCGCACACGGCACGCCCAGACAGCCGGGGTTCGGGAACTGGCCGCGTCCCTCAGCATCAGAGCCGCCTGAGGACGCGGCAAGGAGCCCTTCGGCACACGAAAGGCGGAGCTGCGCCGCACGAGGACGGCGATGATTCGGGATGGGGAGACGCTGACCTGGCGCGAAGGCTGTGCGGGCCGGTGATGGGGCCGGCTGACGGGCTGCGCTCTTGGCCCTCGACATTGCCTGGACGCCGGTTGGGCCGTAACCACCCCCGCGCAGACTAGGGAGGTGCTGCTCTTCGGTGCTGGTGGCCCCGATCCGGCCCCATCACCAGAATGGTAGGAACCGCCTCTGACATTCACACCGGGTCTAGACAGCGGAAGTGAAGCAGCCCGGGTACGAGCATCCACCTGTCACCGCTCGTCGCCCGCCGTCCGTCTCTCTCCGGGAATCGGGCCTAGCGAAGGCAGCGGAGGAGACTACGGTGGGCTGGTGACGATGGCCCTTGCTGCTGACCGGCTTCCTCTGCCCGCGGATCCCTCTCTGATCATCCTCGCCTACCAGCACGAACACCCGCTTCAGGCGTACGAGTTCGATGACACGCTGGAACGCTGGACGGTGACCGCGAGGATCGACGCGAACATCCTGGCCTAGAGGTTGTCCCGTAACTGCTGACCAGAGGTGAGATGATCTTGCCGTGGCTAGTGTGATCACGGCGTCGGAGCCCTCGTGGATAGGCCCGTTCACCGGGCTGAGCCCTCGGCAGTTCAACAAGCTGACCACCGCGCTGCGGCGTGAGGGGGCCGATCCGGCCCGCAAGGGCCGACCGTGGTCGCTGCCGTTGGAGGACCGGGTGCTGCTGGTGGCCGCCTACTGGCGCACCAACCTCACCCCGCGTCAACTCGCCCCGCTCTTCGGCGTCTCCAAGTCGGCGGCCGACCGGATCGTCGCCCACCTCGGGCCGGCTCTCGCCCTCCAGCCCCGGCGGCGGTTCCGCAAGGAGGCAGTGCTCATCGTGGACGGCACACTGGTCCCCACCCGCGACCGGACCGTGGCCGCCTCCAGCAAGAACTACCGCTACTCCACCAACCACCAGGTCGTCATCGACGCCGACACCCGCCTCGTGGTGGCCGTCGGCAAGCCGCTGCCCGGCAACCGCAACGACTGCCGGGCCTGGCAGGACTCCGGCGCGAAAGCCGCCGTCGGCACCGCCCCCACGGTGATCGCCGACGGCGGCTACCGGGGCACCGGGCTGACCATCCCGCACTACCGCCGGCACAAGGACGAGGAACTACCGGCCTGGAAAGAGGAGCACAACGCCTCCCACCGCAAGGTACGAGCCCGCGTCGAGCACACATTCGCCCGCATGAAGAGCTGGAAGATCCTCCGCGACTGCCGCCTCAAGGACGACGGCGTCCACCACGCCATGCTCGGCATCGCCCGCCTGCACAACCTCACCCTCACCGGATGACAGGCAAACAAGCAGGTCAGCCTGCATGCCTCAGATCATTTACGGGACAACCTCTATGCCGGCCGCCAGGACTGGGACAAAATCGCCAAGCTCCTCAAGCCCGTCTACACCGCGGCGACCGAGGACGCGGCACTCGATCGGTTTGCCGAGTTCGCCGACGCGTGGGGCAAGAAGTATCCGGCGATCGTGCGGCTCTGGGAGAACGCCTGGGAGGAGTTCACCCCGTTCCTCCGCTTCGACACCGAGATCCGCCGCATCGTCTGCACCACCAACGCCATCGAGGCCGTCAACACCAGGATCCGCCGGGCGGTGAAGGCCCGCGGCCACTTCCCGAACGAGCAGGCCGCCCTGAAGTGCGTCTACATGGCGATCATGCCCCTGGACCCCACCGGCAAGGCCCGGCCCGCTGGACCATGCGCTGGAAGACGACCTTGAACGCCTTCGACATCACCTTCGACGGCCGACTCTCCGCAGCACGCCAGTAACCCCAACCACCTTCGTTACACCGCTCGATTGACAGACCCCCATGACGCCGTCGCACCCAAGGACCTGGTCGCAGCGCGGGCGGACCCCGGTGGTGCGGGTCCGTGGCCGGTCGCGCAGACGGATATCGACTGCCGCCCTGACCTGCTACAAGCCCGGCCACCGCTCCCGGCTGATCTACCGGCCGCGACGGGACGGAGGCCACCGGGACGGGCGCAAAAGCTTCTCCTGGCGCGACTATCGCGACCTGCTGATCGCAGCCCACCAGCAACTCGGCGGCCCGATCGTCCTCATCTGGGACAACCTCAATCAAGTGCTGAGCCGACAAGGCGTACCAGGGTGCCGGCCCAGGATCCGTGTCCCGATCCAGGGCAGGAACCTGCGCGGCCGGTGCCGACGTCACAACCGGGACCACACGAAGATCCGCAGCCTCGGCGAACGCGCCATGACGATCCTCAAGTCCTGGCGGCTCCTGCGGAAGCTCCGCTGCAGCACCACCCGCATCACAGCCATCGCCGCCCTCGAACTCGCCAGCTGATCAAAATGTAAAAGGTGCATTCAACGTGTTCACGCTTTGTGGAGCGTCGAGGGGTTCCTCTGTGGCGGGACCGGTGGCTGACTGGGGACCACGGTTCATGCGGTCCGGCCGGGCATGATCAGCCAAATGATGACGCCCTCGGTCGGCGAAAGAGCGGAAAGTGCGGGTGACTGCTGATGGCAGCAGAAAATATATCGTCGCCTCGTATTCGGCCTTTGCGAGACAGAGGCCTGATGAGTTACGACGGAATGCAAGTCGCGAAAATTTTGGACGAAGCAGTCACCTGCCACGTGGGATACGTGCGAGAGGGGCAACCACAAGTTCAGCCTATGACCCATGTGCGGATTGATGACTGCCTTTACCTCCACGGTTCGACAGGCTGCAGAATGATGCTCACTGCAGGCAGAGCGGGCCTGGCGATCTGTGTTGAAGCGACGCTGATCGACGGATATGTTCTGGCTCGTTCGTCCTTCAACCACACGGTGAACTACCGTTGTGCCATCGTTCACGGGCGAGGCGTCCCGGTCACGGATCAGGACAGCAAGCTGAAGGTCTTCCGCGCTCTTCTGGACAAGATCGTAGATGGTCGATCCGGGGACTGCCGCGGCCCTACGAAACGGGAGCTCGCGCAGACAGCCGTACTATCGCTGCCCCTGACCGATGCCTCCGTCAGAGTTCAGTCCGGGGGAGTGGTCGACGAGCCGGAGGATCTGTCATTTTCCTGTTGGGCCGGCATTGTGCCGCTGCGTGTGACAGCTGGCACTCCGATCGCAGACGTGGACGAGAACCTTATCCCTTTGCCGGGCTATCTGCGAGACATGGTTAGGGGGACCAATCATGGATCCTGATCCCGAAACCCAGGAAAAGCGTCCCCGACATCGGCACGCGGACTTTAACGTTTTCAGCCTGCCAGAGGGGGCCGAACTCGCTGGGGGCAGCCTCGGTCCCGCGCTGGTGTCGGAGTGGGTTGCATTGGCCATGGAACAGGTTGGCCAGGTTTCGAAGGAGCGGCGCACACTACTACTGCCCGGTGGGCCGCACCATCTCAGCTCGATCATGGAATCCGAACTCCAGCCAATCCTTCCCGACGAAGGCACCGGACCCCGCGAAGCTATCGCTCACCTCACCAAGGTGCTGGCTATGGGGGCGATTGACCCTGCCGATCCTCGATGTGCTGGTCATCTCCACTGTCCCCCACTTGCTATGGCTGCGGCAGCCGACATCGTGGGCAGCGTGTTGAACCCGTCGATGGATTCCTGGGACCAGGCTCCATCCAGTACTGAGCTCGAACGACTCATGGCTAGGGAACTTGCTCGCCTGGTGCACCCTCAGGCGGTTGAGGCTGACACGCTGGTGACCACAGGAGGTAGCGAGTCCAACCTCGTTGGTTTGCTCCTTGCCCGAGAGTGGGCGCGCCGGGAGGATCCCCGCCCTCTGCAGGTTGTGCGGGGTGCCAACGCTCACCACAGCGTGGATCGAGCTGTTTGGCTGCTAGGGCTGCCTCCCGCACAGGTGGTTGCATGCCCAGATGGACGAGTCGAACCCGACGACATGGCAATAGTTCTGGATGCTATCGAAGGGCCCATCGCCGTGATCGCAACGGCAGGAACCACGGACACTGGTGAAGTGGATCCACTGACTGCTCTGGCTGAAGTGACGCACTCCCGAGGAGGGCATTTCCACGTCGACGGCGCCTACGGCGGCATTGCTCTGTTAAGCGACGCGCTACGCCCATTGCTTGCAGGAATTGAACAAGCCGATACCGTCGCACTAGACTTACACAAACTGGGATGGCAACCAGTCGCAGCTGGCCTGCTGACCGTCTCCGACAGAAGGCGTATCAGCGCATTGAACGTCCGGGCCGATTATCTCAACTCCACTGACGACACCGAAGCCGGCCAGCCGGACTTACTTTCCAGGGCGATACGGACTACCCGTAGACCTGACGTGTTTAAGATGGCGGTGACCTTCCGCGCCTTGGGTCGTACTGGCCTAGGCCAGTTGGTGGAAAAATGCTGCAGCATCGCTGAGGAATTAGCTCAGATTATCTCTGCACGGCCCACGCTGAACCTGTGGCGTCCTCCCCGTCTGAGTACTGTGCTCTTCAGGCCAGTTCAAGCCGACGCAATGCCCAAAAAGGACGCCGATCTTTTTGTGGGGCTGATACGCCGCGAACTGCTTGAGCGTGGTGTAGCAGTGCTAGCCAGGGCCCGCGCTCCGGAGAATGACGGAAATTTCGCCCTTTGGCTGAAGTTCACACTGCTTAACCCGCAGGCCACGGCAGCGGATTACGAAGGACTTCTCGACGCAGTGGAGCATCTGGCCAGCCAGCTTTCCCTATCGACTGAAGGAGGCGCTAAAAGTGGCATCGGTAGTCCGTGACGAAAACGCACCCTATGACCTCGTGGGAGTCGGACTAGGGCCGTTCAACTTGGCGTTGGCTGCGCTGGCCGACTCTATTTCTGGGTTTAGGTCGCTCTTCCTTCACGACCAGGATGACTTTCGCTGGCATCACGGCATGATGATCAAGGGAACTACGGTTCAGATGCCATTTCTCGCTGATCTGGTGACGCTGGTCGAACCCACCAATAAGTGGTCTTTCCTAGCGTATCTAAAGCACATCGAACGTCTCTTTCCATTCTATTTCGCGGAGCAGCAGCACATACGGCGTGCTGAGTACGATGCGTACTGTCGCTGGGTCTCCCGTGGGCTCGAATCCTGTCATTTTGGATATCGCGTCACCGCAGTGGCTTGGGATGCCTCCAGGAGTGCTTTCGAGGTGACTTACTCGTCCTTGGCCGGCGACACAAAGTATTGTTGGGCAGATAATGTTGTTCTCGGGATCGGGACCGAACCAGCAATTCCCGCACCGCTGCAAGGCATGATCACGAACACGGCGGGCCCGGTGGTGCACTCGGCCGATTACTTGCCCAACCGTGACATGTTCGTGGAGAGCGATGACGTGACCGTGGTGGGCTCGGGACAGTCCGGAGCAGAGGTATTTCTCGACTTGCTGAGACGTAAGCCGCTGGGAGCGGAGCGACTGCGCTGGCTGGCCCGGACACAGGCGTTCGCACCAATGGAATACTCCAAGCTCGGCCTCGAGCACTTCACTCCGGACTATACCCGATACTTCTTCAACCTCTCGGAACGAGCTCGAGACCGCTTGGTGCCTTCTCAATGGCAGCTATACAAAGCTGTCAGCGCTGCGACTTTATGCGACATCCAGGAAGAACTGTACGGACGCAGCCTTCACGGCGGTTGGCCTGATGTCACCCTCACTCCTGGCGTCGAGGTGACCGGCGGGAAAATTCTGAAAGACCGAGTTGTGCTCCAAGTCCGACACGCTGAACAGTCTCGGACGACCTCGTTCGAGACGAGCGCCGCCATCCTGGCTACCGGATATAAAGAGCGCCCAAGTAATACGCTACTCGCCCCCTTGGAGCGTTTTCTTCAGCGTGATGAAAAGGGACGGCTCAGGGTCGACATCGACTACCGAGCAGAGCTTGATAAATCAGTCACCGGAGGGCTCTTCTTGCAGAACGCCGAACGCCACACCCATGGCGTTGGAGCCCCTGATCTTGGTTTGGCTGCTTGGCGCGGGGCCTCGATTCTGAACGCTCTATGCCACCGCGAAGTCTTTAGGCTTCCTAAGCGAAGCGCCTTCACTCACTTTGGATTGCCCGTCGAGGACGGACTTAATTACAGCGAACAAACTTTGAGAGCTTCCGGGCAGCACCGTGAAGGCGGCCCTGGGGGCACGACGTGAAGGGCGAAGTTCTGATCTCAGTCGAGGTGGGAAGTACCTTCACCAAGCTCGCCGGCTTCACCGAACACCGCGGTGACCTGACATACCTGGGTAGAACCGAGTCCCGAACTGCCCCCCCGGGACAAGACGTGGGCAGGGCGGTCGATGAGCTTATCGACAGAGCTCCCTTCCTCAAGGGGCGCGGTTGGGACGCGGCCGTTCTCTCCAGTAGCGCCGCGGGTGGACTCCGCATCGCGGTGAGCGGTCTTACACCAACACTCAGTACAAAAGTTGCCAAAGAAGTTTCTTTGGGCGCCGGCGGTATCGTGGTGCATTCAGTTTCAGGCAAAGTGAAACCTCAGGATACAAAAAAAATAGCGGAGCTTAAGGCGGGGCTTATCCTCGTCTGCGGCGGGACCGATGGCGGTGAAGAATCCATCGTCCTGTCCAACGCCAGGATGCTCGCTGACTCACCAACAGATGGACTCTTCGTCTACGCCGGTAACGAGCATGTCCAGGATGAAATTTTGGACATATTCCGCAGTTTCGGAAAACGGTGTGTCGCGACATCAAATGTTTACCCGGGTGACGACAGATACCATTTCGAGGAGGTTCGGGAGCTCATCAGAATGAGCTTCGACCGCGATGTGGTCAAGGCACCTGGGGTAGACGCCCTGGCGGCACGCCTGCACACGTCTTGTCTACCTACACCCCTAGCCGTCTCCCGTGCAGTTGAGCTGTTCGGACAGTACTTTGATGGGCTTTTAGCCATCGATGTTGGTGGAGCCACTACCGATATCCACTCGTACACGCCACCCCTATGGAGCCGGCGCACCGTGCACACCGCCTTCGAACCGCAACTCAAGCGAAGTGTCGAGGGAGACCTGGGTGTTTTCCATAACCTGGCTAACTTAGTATGGCCAGGTGAGGACCCCCCCCAGCCCAGCGAACCGCTACTTGAGGCTGACGTGATCGGCACCTATGCCCTGCGTGCCGCACGAAAGGGCCTGGAGCGGCACTGTGGTACCAGCATCCCAGTGTTTGGCGCCCGAAATGCACATGCGGTGGTTAACGGCGCAGATCTTTCCTCGGTTACTGCTGTATTAGCCACTGGCGGAGCTCTAAGGCATGGGATGCGAAATCCCGTCGATCTGCAATTGGTCTTCGATTCGCTGGCCGATCGCTGCCTGGTGCCCAGCAACGTGCAGCACTGGCTGATCGACCACAGATATCTTGTCTCCAGTCTCGGCGCCCTGCGAGCCAAGCACGAGGGTGCAGTATCAAGATTTATCGAAAAAGTATCAGAGGAGGGGCTATGGCACACAGAACCGCGTTTGACTTAGGCGACCTACGTGCAGAGTTTTTACATGGAATTGATCTGCTGCGCCAGACAGTTCCTACCTCTAATGCCGCGCTCCTGCACGGCAATGGCAACGTCATCGCTGTGGCAGAACTATCGGACCACCCAGAGTTTTCTGCGCAGCAACTGTCAACCGCCACAAGAGCTCTGTGTGAACAGGTGGCCGGGATGCGCATCGACGGGTTGGCCTACCTTATCGCCCGAAAGGACGCTGAGCCCCACATGATTTTCTTCGACAGGGACGGCACCAGGGAGAAGATGTGCGGAAACGGTCTGCGTTGCCTGGCCCGATATGCTCATGACGCAGGCGTGATTAGCGCCGCTGGGGACATCATCACCGGCGACGGCGGCAAAGCCGTTCGGATCAACCCGAAAATCGTCGAAGGAACCCTTGGCATCCCTCGAGAGCTTGTCCGGCTCGGTGAGAAGCGATGGTTCCTCTATACCGGGGTTCCACACCTCGTGGAGATCGTAGACGCGGCCGACGACATCGACGTTGCTACTGCGGGCGCCCGGTTGCGCAACGACACCGCTCTGTGCAATCGAGTAGGACACCCAGAAGGCATCCATGTCAACTTTGCCTCGTGGGGGCAAGAGTTGAGCGTGCGGACATACGAAGTAGGAGTGGAAGACGAGACAGCTTGCTGCGGTACCGGCGTGGGTGCGGTCGCCTACATCGGGTGGAAAACCCACCGTAACTCACTCCCCGTCAACGTCACGACGCGAGGCGGCCCGATGCGGGTTGACACGCGTAACGGCGCTCTAACTATCGCCGGCACTGTCGACTACCTAGTGCGCCCGCTGGGCCCCCTCCTCTCCGAACCAGGCATTGAAGGAGCGACGTCGTGACCCCCGAGGAACGGCTTCGAGAACTAAAGAACCAGCCGCTTCAGCACCTCAAAGAGCGCTTTTGGGCTCACACCCGGAAGATTGTCGAGCCCCTCTCGGAACTCGCTGCCACGCATACCACCCCCTCTATCGAACGCTCGGTGCTGCTGCGCATGGGTTTTAGCTCCCTGGACGCCCAAGCACTTGTCTCCTGGACAGTTGAAAGAGGACTGCTCCAGGACGGCGTGGCCCGACTGCTGCAGGACCGCGCAGACTCATTAGGTTGCAACCCTCGCGAGGCACTCTCGGCCCTGCTCGAGACACCCCTGGAACCGTCTCGACCGCCCGCTGTGCCTTGCCCCTCCCTGGAGATCAGCCCCGAAGAGCCGCTCCCCATAGATGCCCTGCTGCAAGACCTCGCGGGCTATCGCCCTCGACGCAGGGGCTGGACGCGTCGGGAAAGCCTCGACCGCCGCGCGCCCTTCCGCTATGAGGAAACGAGCAAAGACCTTAACGCCAGCATCGCTCTCCAGGCAGCAGAATACTTCGGTGGCCTCGATCCCCAGCCTGACTGCGTGATCACTTCAGAAATTGCCTCAGGACGATTCGAAGACGACCTTCGGCGGATGCGGATGGCGGCTTGGCATGGTGCCGATCACATCATGGTCATCCGTACTCTAGGGCAGAGTCATATCGACGGTCTCCTCGAAGGCACGCCCGAGGGAATCGGGGGCGTACCGATCACCCGAAAACAACTGCGCGCTACACGGCGCACCCTGGACCTCGTCGAAGATGAGGTTGGTCGCCCGATCAATCTTCACTCCTACGTCAGCGGCCTGGCGAGCAGTGAAATGGCGGTTATGTTTGCGGAAGAAGGCGTCAGCGGAGCACATCAAGACTGTCAGTACAACATTCTCTACCGCAACATAAACCCAGTACGATCAGTAGTCGACGCTTTCGAGGCAAAAAAGGTGCTGGCTCTGGCAGATATACTGCAGCTTGATGGCGCGCATAATGCCAACTCCACCGCGTTGCAAGCTTGGAACGTTCGTCCTGAGCTGCTACTACAGCACGCGCTGAACTGCGCGATGTCGGAAATAGCGGGAATGGCCAGGGAGCGGATAGCCCTGTCCACAGTCCCTCCCACAGCGCCGCCTGCACCCAAGCTTGCCCTGGATCTGCCCTACGCTGTCGCGTTGCGCTACCTCTTCGAGGGCTACATGTTCCGCGCGCAACAGAACACCCGCTACAGCACCACCAACCTCCACGAGGCAACGGTGCTGCACTCGCTAGACACTCTCATCTCCCGGCTCACCAGTGCCGACATCCAGAGCACCATCTCTCCCGACGAGGCCCGCTGTATCCCCTGGCATTACACATCGGTACAAGCCGTTGCCGCGACCAAACAGAACCTCATAGGGCTAGACGGGCTCAGGAAGCTGGTCAGTCTCAATCAAGAGGCGATGCGCCCGGAAGTCACCGATCTAATCGCACGGGCAGTACTCATGCTTGAGGACGCTCTTTCTGCTGGCGGATACTTTTCCGCTCTCGAGCAGGGCTTCTTCGTGGACTCCGGCCTATACCCCAATCGCGAGGGCGATGCCATCTGCAGGAGCCGCGACGGCGGAGTCGGAGCGAACACCGTCGTCCCCCGCTCAGAGCGGTACATCGCTCCAGTCTGCGCGCACTACGGACAGAGCGTGGAGAATCCGCCGTGTCCCGGTTGTACGCTCTGTGACGAACGGCGTCTACCTCACTACGTCGATGAACTCGACGAAACAGACAACGTCTCCCTCCGCCGTCCACAAAGGGAAAGGGCAGGAGATTCTGAGATACGTCCAGAGGCCGAACACCGCGGCGATGGCCGCGTTACTGTCAGCATGTTCCTGCCGGCGAACGGCCCCACTGGTGACAGCGCGGCCCTACGGTTTGCTGAGCAGATGCACCTGGAGGAGCCGCAGATCGTCGACCGGGTTGTTCTGCACCCCGGCGAAGGCACTCAGTACGAGATAGTTGGCCGCACTACCGGCGCAGTCATACGGTCTGAGCTGTCGACAGCCTCAGTATCCGCCGCCGTGCCGCCCGCTGAAAGCATCCGTGCGGCACTCAGCCGTATCGACGTACGCGTGGTCGGCGGCACGCTCGGCAACGACGAGCACTCTGTAGGCATGCAGGAAGTGATGAACATCAAGCACTGCGGCCTGGAATGGTTCGGTGTTCGATGTATCAACATCGGATCTTCGATTTCAGTCGAGAGGCTTCTCGACGAAGCTGTCGAGCGAGGAGCACAGGCTGTACTGGCCAGCGTCATTGTCTCCCACGGAAAAGTCCACGAACTAATGATGCGGAAACTCAACGATGTCGCGGTGGAGCGTGGGCTGCGGAAGAGCCTCATCTTGATCGGCGGCGGCCCTCAAGTGACCAACCAACTAGCTCAGGACTGCGGACTAGATGCCGGGTTTGGGCGCGGCACTGAGGGAATTGACGTCGCATACTTCCTGGCTGGCAGACTAATTGGTACAGCTCCCGAAAATACGCACTGTCAATGACTAAAGGTTGTCCCGTAAGTGCTGGTCAGAGGTGAGATGATCTTGCGGTGGCTGGTGTGATTACGGCGTCGGAGCCCTCGTGGACAGGCCCGTTCACCGGGCTGAGCCCTCGGCAGTTCAACAAGCTGATCACCGCGCTGCGGCGTGAGGGGGCCGATCCGGTCCGCAAGGGCCGAGCGTGGTCGCTGCCGTTGGAGGGCCGGGTGCTGGTGGTGGCCGCGTACTGGCGTACCAACCTCACCCCGCGTCAACTCGCCCCGCTCTTCGGCGTCCCGAAGTCGGCGGCCGACCGGATCGTCGCCCACCTCGGGCCGGCTCTCGCCCTCCAGCCCCGGCGGCGGTTGCGTAAGGAGGCCGTGCTCATCGTGGACGGCACACAGGTCCCCCACCCGCGACCGGACCGTGGCCGCCTACAGCAAGAACTACCGCTACTCCACCCACCACGAGGAGGAGGAGCACAACGCCTCCCACCGCAAAATGCGAATCCGCGTCGAGCACACCTTCACCCGCAAGAAGAGCTGGAAGAGCCTCCGCGGCTTCCGCCTCAAGGGCGACGGCGTCCACCACGCCATGCTCGGCATCCCCCCCCCGCCCAACCCCACCCTCACCGGATGACAGGCAACAAGCAGGTCACCCTGCACGCCTCAGACCATTTATGGGACAAACTCTAGTGCCTGAGATCGGACAGTTCGCGTTCAGGCGACCTGAACCGTCAAAGTGAGGTGCGGACTGGTCTAAGGGTGAAAGGAAAGCTGAGTTCAAAGATCCAGGTGCGACCAAGATGGTGTCTACGAAAGGCCGGCGAATCTCAGCTCTACGTCCCCCGACCGCTGTGTGGTCTGCATTCTGCAAGCGTGAGCCGAATCCGACTGACTTCCCTCGGCCACTACCAACCTATCGCCGACGAAAATTAAGCGATTCTTGAATGCTCCACACGCAGCTTGTGCAGCGATCTCAGGAATTCGCGCGAACCCCCGTGGATCACAAGTGTCGAGTTACAAAAACTCTTTTATTTTTAGGGGCTAAGAGAGGCTGCGCAATGCGTATCGAATTACATGATCTCTCCGGAGAGGAAATCGCAAAGTTTATGGATACGCATGTGCGAGAGGTGCGGCTCCATACACCTCTCGAGAGCAAGCATGCCCTCAGCCTGGAAGATCTACGCCGACCTGAAATCAAGTTGTGGGTGGTGCGTGAGGGGGAGGAAATTGTAGGGTGTGGAGCGCTTAAGAAATTAAACTCCCGCCATGCCGAGTTGAAAGCATTTCACACCCGGTCGGACCGGAAAAGGTCAGGAGTAGCCTCACTGTTACTCAGCCATATACTCGCAGAGGCTGAGCGAGATGGCATCGAAAAGATAAGTTTGGAGACTGGCGCATCTGGCTACTTTAATCCGGCAAGGAATTTGTACAAAAAGTTCGGATTCATCCCCTGTGGGCCGTTTGCCGAATATGAAACGGATCCAAACAATATATTCATGACGAGATTTCTTTGAAATAGTCCCTGTAGCCGTCTTGTTCATGGCGACTTCTAAATGTAGCGAAGGAGAATTACATGCCTGAGAATTTCGCCGCAAGCTACGGTGTCCACTCGGAAGTGGGGGTACTGCGCAAGGTGCTGGTCTGCTCGCCAGGTCTTGCGCATCACCGGCTTACTCCCTCCAATTCCGGCGCACTATTATTCGACGACACGATGTGGGTCGAGAGAGGACAGCGGGACCACGCGGACTTCGTCGCCAAGCTGCGCCGACGAGGTATTGAGGTCCTCGAGCTTCACGAACTCCTCGCGCAGACCATGGAGATACCTGAAGCGAAACAATGGTTGTTGGACAGAAGAGTGACTGTTGAACAGATAGGCGTCGGACTCGTAGACCCAACCCGTCACTTCTTGGAGACGCAAACCCCACACCAGTTAGCGGACTATTTGATTGGCGGGCTGACCGTAGATGAACTTCCTGCGAGCGACCGGATAACCCTGGATGTTCTGTGTCGAGGATCGGAGGACCTCCTGCCGCCGCTGCCTAACACCCTTTATACTCGCGATACAACAAGTTGGATATATGGCGGGCTCACCCTTAACCCTCTGCGTATGCCTGCACGCCGAAGTGAGACGCTTCTTATGAAAGCCATCTATAATTTCAACACAGAATTCACCGAAGCCACGGTCTGGTGGGGCGACCCGGAACGCGACTGGCAGATGGCCACTGTCGAGGGAGGTGATGTAATGCCCATTGGAGGAGGCATCGTCCTCATGGGGATGGGGGAGCGAACCTCTCGGCAGGGCGTGACGCAATTAGCGGCAGAGCTTTTTAAGGCGGGAGCCGCCGAGCGCATCATTGTAGCGAAAATTCCTATTCTTCGCACCGCAATGCATCTGGATACGATCTTTACCTTCGTGGATCGTGACGTGGTCACGGTTTATCCGAATATTTTAAAACTCCTGCACACCTATTCGCTTTACCCCAGCGATGATCGCATCGGGCTGAAAATAGTGGATGAGGGTGACCGCGATTTTACTGATGTCGTCGCCCAGGCGCTTGGGATTTCTAGTCTTAGGGTCGTCGAGACAGGAGGAGACGAGTATGCGGTCCAGCGACAACAATGGGACAGCGGAAATAATATAGTTGCCCTTGAGCCAGGCGTTGTCATTTCCTATGATCGAAATATCCACACGAACGCCCTGCTTGGTAAGGCGGGCATCGAGGTCATCACCATTGCCGGTGGTGAACTCGGCAGAGGGCGAGGGGGCGGCCATTGCATGACCTGTCCGCTGATCCGTGAAGGTGTTGACTACTGAGCCTCTTCCCACCATCCGCGGCCTCGCCGCCTCCCACGCCTTCCTCCATCACCCCGGCGGTTCGGGGGTCGAGGAACATCGGAACGGAAACCGGCGCTAAGAGCTCGTAACACGATCATGGTCGGGTCCTCTTGAGGCGTCGGTAGCAGATGAGGCTGCAGGCGGGGGAGACGAAGGCGTCGTGGAGTTCGGTGCGGCGTTCCCAGCCCGGTTCGCTCGGGCGGATCTGCGGTGGCGGATGCGGGACTATGTCCGCGGTCTGCTGGGTCAAGCGGCACGGAAGAACGGCTGGCAGCTCGCGGAATGGGCAGGTCACCGCACGCCGGACGGCTTCCAGCGGCTGCTGAACAGCAGCCGCTGGGACGCGG
>NZ_LIVT01000020.1:8822-93342 GCF_001905905.1 Streptomyces sp. CB02366 | reverse complement strand
CCGTCAAAGCGGAGCAAGTTCATATCCCGTTGTGGGCGCGCGTCGGCGGCGGCAGCGCAGAGCGGGCGAAGGCAGGAGCGCGGGCAGAGCCAGAGCCGGGAAGCGCGCCCGGCGGAGCGGAGCGCAGCCGGGTGCCTTGATGAGGTAGAGGAACCTGTAACAACCGACCCAGCACACATGCGCTTCGGCCCGGCCGCTCAACGGAAGGTCTTGTCCGCGCCGTCGTTCAATCCTCCGTACGCCTCTGCCAACACCAGACGATGCACTACTGAGCCGTCAGGGTGCATGAGCGCCCCGACTCCCCTGGCCCGCCCCTTGACTTGGCGCGCTGCACACACATCTTGTAAGTGTCAATGTGACGCGAACTTGTCCGATGCCCACTCGCTGCGCCCGCACCTCTGCGATGCTGAAGCCCGATCGAGAGGGGCCGCAGCCATGCAGTGGAAGATCCACGGGGAACGTCCGATCTACGAGAACAACTGGGTGAACCTGTGGCTCACCGACGTCGAAACCCCGGATGGGAACCGCTGGGAGCACCACGTTGTCAAGCTCCGCCACCTGGCCGTGGCCGCCGTCGTCAACGAGCGACGCGAGATCCTGATGATGTGGCGGCACCGCTTCATCACGGACGCCTGGGCATGGGAGCTGCCCATGGGCCTGGTCGAGGAGGGTGAAACGCCCGCAGAAGCAGCAGCCCGTGAGGTGCTGGAGGAGACCGGCTGGCGGCCCGGCTCGATGAAGCCGCTGATCTACGCGGAGCCTGCCAACGGCATCACCGACTCCCAGCACCACATCTTCCGGGCCGATGGGGCGGCGTACGAGGGGCCGCCGACCGAGAAGAACGAGTCGGACCGGATCGAGTGGATCCCGCTGACCGACGTGCGGGGCATGATCGACCGTCGCGAGATCGTCAGCAGTGGCTCTCTGGTCGGGTTGCTCTATGTGCTCATGGACGAGGCGATCCGCTGATCTGGCGGGGTAGCACTTCCCGGAGCCGGGACTCGAACGCCACTGCGGCCGGTACCCGGCGGAAGGGCTCCAACTGCTCGTAGAACTCCCGCAGATGGCCGGCGACTCGTTGTGAGCTGACGGCCGCCGCCGGGGCCAGGGCGTCCATGGCCGTGTGGCACGCCTCGTCGAGTTTGCCGCGCTGGAGTTGGGTGCGGGCGAGCCAGAAGGCGTGGAAGGCGCGGCCTCGGTGGTTCGTATGGTGTTCTCGGCGGAGGGCGTCCGTGATGAGGGGTTCGGCGAGGGCGGTTTCGCCCAGGCGGCCGTGTGCGATGCCGGTGTCCGCGATCAGTTTCGGTTCGTCGAAGTAGGCGACCCAGGCCGGGTCCGGATCGCCGGTGCTGATCCGTCCGAAATGGGTGTGGGCTTCCGAGATCGCGGTGTGGGTCGCACTGTGGTTGCCGAGGGTGGCGTGGGCGAAGGCTTCGCGCATCGCGAGCATGGCCAGCACGCGCGGTGTCGTCCCCGCGGCCGTTCGCGCCTGGTCCTGGGCGGCTGTGACGAGTGCGAGGGCGTCGCCGGGCTTGTCCTGGTAGGTGGCCTGGAGGCTCATACAGGCGAGGACGTTGGCCATGAACTGGCGGTCGTCGATGGCCTTGGCCAAGCCGAGGGATTCGGTGAAGTAGGCGCGTGCCTGGTTGTACTGGCGGGCGTCGAAGTAGGTCCATCCGGTGAGCCGGGCCAGTTCGGCCGCGATGCTGTGCAGGCCGTCCCGTAAAGGAGCCGGACGCTGCTCCTTGAGGAGGTCGACGACGTAGCGGAGCTGGCCGACGACCGCCGGCCGTAAGGTCTCGCCGCCGTGCTCGTCGTCCCGGCGCCAGTAGTCCGCGATCGACGAGTGCAACGCGTCCAGCGTTGACGGGCTGAGATCCCGCTCGGCCGCCAGGGCGAGAATACTGTCGACATCCGCCCCCGGTAGTCCGGCGGCCAGTGGTTCGCCGGCTGAGGTCGGCACCTCGACCGGTTCACGGGGCGTGACCGTCAGGCTGGGCGGCGTCTCCCAGGAGCGTCGGGCAAGACCGAGCATGTGTCCGGGGATGCGCAGTCCATCCGAGATCCGTTCGATCACGTCCATGTGCAGCAACTGCCGCCGTCCGGCGATCACCTCGCCCACGCGACTCGGGGTCAAGTCGCAACGGCGCGCGATCATCGACGGATAGATGCCTGCTCGTGCCTTGACCAGCTGAAAGATGCGACCGAAGTCTCGGACCTGGCATGCCTCGATCATGACTGGGTCCGTGAGCAGGCTGACCGGGAGTTCCTTCGAGCGAGATGGCTCGGGCATCGGGCACGCTCCGGCATGAGGACTACGGATCGCTGCACTTGGTGAACCGAGGGTGATGTTACCCAGGTTGGGTAAACCGCTTGGCCTTTCTGGCCGGTCCCGCAGATCGCGATGCTCCTGTTCATGCTGAACGGACAGGACGACGTACGGATGACGTTGCGGGTCTCCCGCGACTCCGGCCAGACGTGGAGCCCTCTCATGGAGGTACGCGTGGGCAAGGACCCGGTGGTCCCGGAGAACCCGGGCCGCTACCCACCGTGCGTCTGCCCCCGGTGCTCGCAGCAGGAGCGGAACGTCGTCGCGGCCTTCCGGATGGTGTTGTGATGCGGTGCGTGCACTGGTGCCGGGTGCCTCTCGACCTGACATGGGAAGCGCGGGAGAAGTCGGCCGTCCCGTACATCGACACGGCCGTGCAGTGCCAGCTGTCCACGCACGATGACAGCGACCACTTCGGTCTTCTGACCGATGACTGCGCGTACGGGACTGCGCTGTGGCTCCGCTGGTTCGGGGCGGACGAGACGGAACTCGTCATACTGCCGGACTGCCCGGGAGCCGCCCCGGGCCCGACGGAGACGGCTGCTGTCTGTTCGTCGGTCACGCCGAACAGCTCACCTGGGAAAGCACTTCGGAGGAGGCCCCGTGCACCAGTTGATCGCGAGCCCGTACAACGGAACGTTCCTGATCGCCCGCCCCGGCTCCAAGGGCGGCATGCGCATCCCCCGGCCGCTGTACGAAGAACTGGCCTCGACCGCCGGGAGCAGCAGCCCTCTGCCGCCTTGGCTCCTCACCCACGCCCGTACGGCCTGGGGCCTGGACCTGGCGGACGCGGCGATGCGGGACGCCGTCCTCGTACGCCCCGGTACCCGCCCCGGCTACGGCCGGGCCACGTACGAGATCAACAAGGGCTGCAACTTCAACTGCGAGCACTGCTACCTCGCGGAGCGGAGGTTCGAGGGGCTGCCCTGGCCGGACAAGGTCCGGCTCCTGCACCTGCTGCGGGACGCCGGGGCGCTGTGGCTCCAGTTCACCGGCGGCGAACCGCTGATCGACCGGGACTTCGTGGACGCGTACACGCTCGCCCACCGCTCCGGGATGCTGATCGAGATCCTGACCAACGGCTCCCGGCTCCACCACCCCGAGATCATCGGCCTCCTGCGCGAGCTGCCACCGCACAAGGTGACCGTCTCCCTCTACGGAGCGGCCCCGGACAGCTTCGACTCGCTCACCCGCAAGCCGGGAGCCTTCAAGCTGGTCGAGAAGGGCCTCCTCGCGGCACGCGAGGCCGGCATCGCACTGGAACTGGCGCTGATCATCACCCGGCACAACGGCCACGAGCTGGACGCCATGCGCATCCTCGCCGAGCGGTACGGGGCGAGTTGCCAGGAGTACGGCACGATCTCCCCCACCTACACCGGCACGCCCGAACCGCTGGCCGCGCAGGCGCCCGGCTTCCTGGACAAGACCAGCGTCTTCAAGGGCTGTCCCGCCGGCCACACCTTCTTCCACGTCGACCCGCACGGCCTGGCGACCATGTGCAAAGTCGGCCGCGAAAACCCCATCGACCTCATGTCCGAGGGCCTGGACGGGCTCCTCCGTCTGCCCGGCATCGCCGATGCCCAGATGCTTCGCACCGGTGGCTGCGCCGACTGTCGGCTCTCCGGCGCCTGCCGGGTCTGCCGACCGCTCGCCAAGGCGTACCAGGAGGCGAAGGCACCACTGAACACCTACTGCCAACACGGAAGCGAGGAAGCGACATGACCGCTGTCATGGTGGAGATCAACCCCCGACCCCCGGTCCTGGAGGAGCCCGAAGGAGTGATCCTCCTGGACGACCTGGAGGTGCTGACCGAAGGAGCCGTCCCGGGCTGCAACGACGACAACCCGTACCGGTAGACACCGGCCGCGCAGAACCGCGGGGGCTTCCGGACGTTCTTCCGTCCGGAAGCCCCCGCACCACTGCCCGCCCGCACCCGCACCCGCCCTCGTGGAAGAGTGAAGCCCCATGGCGACCATCCGCATCGGACTCGGCCAGCTGCCGTCCGCCGTCCGCGCCGCCGTCGAAGAACACACCGGCCCCCTCCTCACGGTCGAGGAGACCGCCGAGGGCTTCAACAGCGAGATCGCGGCCCGCGTCACCTCCGCCACGGGCACCTGGCACATCAAAGGGCTGCGCACCGACCACCCCCGCGCCTGGACCCAGCACCGGGAGGCCGCCGTCGCCCCCTTCCTCACCGGCCTGGCCCCCGCCCTCCGCTGGCGCGTCGAGACCGCCGGATGGAACCTCCTCGGCTTCGAAGCCCTCGACGGCCACCACGCCGACTACGCCCCCGGCTCCCCCGACCTCCCCGAAGTCGCCGCCCTCCTGCGCCGCCTCGGCGAGATCTCCTGCCCCGACATCGAACTGCGTCACGCCGAACAGCGCCTGGAGCGCTACGCCGCCCACCCCGACGACCTCCGCTACTTCGCCGGGACCCACCTGCTGCACACCGACCTGAACAACGCCAATGTCCTCGTCGACAATCACGCCTCCGAGAGTGATCGGGCCCGCCTGGTCGACTGGGCCTGGGCCACCCGCGGCGCGGCCTGGCTCGACGCCGGCTACTGGATCATCTGGCTCATCGCCGCCGGACACAGCCCCGCATGGGCCGAAAAGTGGGCCGCCGAGATCCCCGCCTGGCACCCCGCCCCCGCCAAAGGCGTCACCGCCTTCGCCGCCGCCAACGCCAACGTCTGGTCCGAGATCAGCACCGCCGACCCCGACCCGTGGACCCTGCGCCTCGCGACTGCCGCCACCACCTGGCACACACACCGCAGAACTGGTTGAACTGAACCGTCCACTGGGGGAGCGAGCGGCCGGCCCCGGCCATGGCTGGTTGAACAGCAACCCGCGGTGAGCAGTGCGAGCTGGGAACCCGCCCCGCTTCCGTCAGCTTTGTCGGCCGTGCTCGCCGTAAAGCCACTGCCCGCTCCCGAAACACCGGCGGCCCCCAGAATTTCTCCTGGGGGCCGCCGGCCTGCTGTGCCCCCGGCAGGATTCGAACCTGCGACACCCGCTTTAGGAGAGCGGTGCTCTATCCCCTGAGCTACGAAGGCCGGGCCTTGTCGGGGCTCCTGTCGCGAACCCCGGGGGGATCGCGCGGGCTGCCTCGGCAACCATGCTGGTCAGGTCGCGTGCGCATACCCGGGGGAACCGTCCTCGCGAACGCTTTCCTCGGCAGGCGCCTGGTAGCCGACTGACCGCTGACAGCCTAGCGGATCGGGCTGGGAGTGGTCGCACGGATAGCCGCAGGAGGTGGATCCGTGGCGGGGCCACCGGCCCCTGCCCCTGCCACCGGCCCCGGCCCCCCCCACCGGCCCCGGCCCCCGCCACGCCCGTGGCGGGGCCCGGAGCCGGACTGCGGGCCGGAGCCGGGCCGATCCGTTGTGCTACGTCCGGAGGTGGACGCCCTCGGGGCCGAAGCGGTCCGTCACGGTCTGGACCAGGTGGTCCAGTACCGCGTTGAACTCCTCCACGGGGCGCGTCGGTTCGCTGTCGAAGCGGAGCAGGTAGGTCACCGAGCGCCGGCCCGGGGCGCCGCGGTCCGGGAGGAAGACGTCGGCCACCTCGACGGACCGCACCCACTCCGGGGCGGCTTCGCGGAGGACTCCCCGTACCTGGTCGTTCGAGACCGCGCGGGGCATGACGAAGTCCAGCATGCGCTCGACCGGCGGGTCCTCGCGGAAGGGCGCGGTCGCCGCCCGTGCGGTCCGTACGGTCCACACGTCGAAGTCGAACTCCAGGTAGACCGGACGCCGGCCGCCGAGGCCGGCGCGGTGCCGCACGTCGGGGTGCACCTCGCCGCAGACGCCCGCCGGTGCTCCGTCGACCAGGAGGAGGGCGCTGCGGTGCGGGTGGAGGAAGTCGGCCAGCGGGTGGGTCTGGGGAAGCCGCTCGACGGTGAGGCCGACGCCGCAGCGGAGCGCCGCCTCCTCGGCGACGCCGCGCAGGAAGAAGTAGTCGACGGGGGCGGAGGCGCCCGACCAGAGTCCTTCCTCCCGCCGGCCCGATGCGATCGCCCACAGCACGGGGCGCTCCCTGCACAGCCCGTTCGCGGCCGACACGTCGGGCTGGAAGACCTGCGTCACCTCGAAGAGGCGGATCCGCTCCTGCTTGAAACGCAGGTTGGCGCCGACCGCGGCGACCGCCTGCGCCAGGCAGTTGTTCTTCAGCACCGAGTAGCGGCGGTCCTCGGCGTTGGCGATGCCCACGTGTGCGGCGAGGGGGTGGCCGTCCGCCGGGGAGAGGACCTTCAGCGTCTCCTTCGAGTAGAAGCCGTCGGTGAAGGTCTCCATGAAGCCGAAGCCGACCAGAGTGTCGCCGACGGTCCGGACGAGCGTCTCCCGGGGCGTGAGGACCGCGCCGGTGCTGGCGGGGAGCGGTGCGGCGGGCAGGGCGTCGAACCCGATGTGCCGGGCGAGCTCCTCGTACAGGTCCTCGGTTTCCTTGACGTCCCAGATGCGGGCGCCGGGGACCTCGAACCGGTCCGCGTCCACCGCCCGGAAGCCGTACGCCGCCAGCCGCTCGGCGATGTCGGCCGAGTCCAGCGCGATGCCGAGGAGCGCCGAGGCACGTGCCGGGTCCACGGACAGGACGGGCAGGGTGTCGTTCCACCGCTGGGGCTCGCTCGTGGAGCTGGTCCGCACCGCGGCCTTGGACTCGCCGAGCAGGTGGAGCGCCCGGCCGGCGCCGGTGTGCACGGCGGTGGGGTCCGCGCCCCGCTCGAAGCGCTGCGACGCCGGGGTGGAGACGCCCAGCGCGGTGGCGGCGAGGCGGACCGCCACGGGGTCGAAGGCGGCGGACTCCAGCAGTACGCGGCGGGTCTCCGCCGTCACCCCGGCGAGTTCGCTCCCGATCACGCCGGCGACGGAGAGGATCTTCTCCTCGTCGGCCACCACCGGGGTGCCTTCCGGCAGGGGGCGGGCGGTCTCCTCGCCGGGCATCGTGAAGGTCTCGCCCGCGCGGCTCGTGCGGACCTCGACGGCGCCCAGGACCTTGGCCGCGTCGTACACCTGGACCGGCTGGCCGAGCTCCAGGCCGGCCGCCTCGGCCGCGTCCACGACGGCGAGGCCCCTGCGCAGGCCGGACGTCGTCAGCCGTTCGACGGTGTCCGCGGGCAGCTCGGCGGTCGCGTCGAGCACCTCCAGCGGGGTCAGGGTGTACGCGAGGCAGTGCGCCGTGCTGACCGTGGCCGAGGGGCCGTCGGGGCCGACGACCAGCGGGTCCACCGCGACGTCGGAGAGGGGGAGGCCCAGCCGGGCGGCGAGTTCGCGGGCGATGCCGGAGTAGCTCCGGTGGTCTCCCCGGTTGGCGAGGAACTCCAGGGTGACGGACGTCCTCGGGCCGTCCGCCTCGATGTTCTTCACCTCCAGCCCCGACTCGTCCAACGCGTTGCGGAAGACGGTGGCGTCGTCCGACAGGCCCGGGAGGAAGGTACGGAGACCTGCGATGGTCAGTTTCACTGGTGGCCTCGGTGAAGGTAGTTCAGCAGACGCTGGTCCGATCCGTAGAGCGGGCGCACCTTGGTCACGCCCAGCCACTGCGAGGTCATGCGGGTGGTTCCCCAACCGAACGCGATGCCGGTGATCCCGTCCCGGTCGTAGCCGAACTCGCGCAGCACGGCAGGGTGGATCATGCCCGCGCCGATGATGGTGACCCAGCCGATGTGGTGGCAGGCCTCGCATCCGTCGCCGCCGCAGTGGGTGCAGGCGATGTCGAGGCCGAGGGACGGCTCGGTGTAGGGGTAGTACTTGGGCTTGAAGCGGAACTTGACGTCCTCGCCGTACAGTTCCCTCGCCACGAACGCGAGCAGGCTCTTGAGGTGGCCGACGCTCAGGCCGGGCTCCAGCCAGAAGCCCTCCAACTGGTGGAACATGGCCAGGTGGGTGGCGTCCACGGCCTCGTTCCGGTAGACCCGGCCGGCGGCCGCGACCTTGATCGGGATCTCGCGTCCCTCACCGAGGACCCGCGCCTGCACGGTCGTCGTGTGGGACCGCAACAGCTGCCCGGCGTCCAGCCAGAAGGTGTCCTGCATGTCGCGGGCCGGGTGGTGCTTCGGAATGTTGAGCGCGTCGAAGTTGTGGTACGCGTCCTCGACCTCGGGGCCCTCGGCGCGTTCGAAGCCGAGCTTCCGCAGGACGGCGAGACAGCGCTGTTCGACCTCGGTGAGGGGGTGCCACGCACCCGTGCGGTGGGCCTGACCGGGCAGAGTGACGTCCACCCACTCCGCCTCCAGCTGCTTGGCCGTCTCCGCCTTGCGCGCGACGGTCACGCGGCTGTCGATCTCCCCCTGCATCTGCTGCGAGAGCTCGTTGAGCCGGACGGCATAGGCGCGGCGCTCCTCTTCGGGAAGTTCCGGCAGCCGCCGGAATTCTTCCTTGATGAAACTGCGTCGGCCCAGAAATGATGTCCGCAGTGCCTCGAGCTCAGACCTGTGTGACGCTTTGGACAATTCCTCCACGAAGGATTGCCGCAGGCTCTCGATGTCTTTCAACTCACCCACTCCGTCTCGCGAGCGGTCGCGTCAGAGCCTGGTCCGGCCGTGCGCGGCCACAACCCGACGACGTGTCCGGGGCGGAGACGAGCAACCCCAGGTCGGAGGGTCTTCCCAGGGCCCGCTCGACCTGTCCGGGCTCGGCTCCGACCTCGGGCGCGACGGTGGCGGCGTCCCGGTCGAGCCGCTTGTGCGCTGTCCGATAGAGCATGCGCGCCAGTTCATCGGTCTCTCCCCGTGCGGTTCCACGACCACCTCACGCCCCCGGGGCGCGACCACTCTGCATTGCTGCTTGATTGTCGAATCTATCCGTGCGAATGAACGGTGACCAATCAATAATCATTCTTTGCCGTCGGGTGTATGCGCCTGCCCTGCTTCACCTCTGCCGGACGGGATCGGGCGCGACCGAAGCGGGCTCCCTGGTGTGGAGCGTTCTCCGGGCGAGGGCGAGGGCGAGGGCGAGGGCGAGGGCGAGGGCGAGGGGCGGGGCTCCGGGCGGTTCTCGACGGGGCCGGGCAGGGGCGGCGGGCGGGGCTTGCGTTCGACCTTGTCGGGTCAGGCACTGTGTATCGCATGGAAGCAGGTGATGCGAGCAAGCAGGCGCGGGCAGCCGCCCAGTTGCGCAAGGGCGTACTGGAGTACTGCGTGCTCGCTCTGATGCGGGACCGCCCTCGTTACGGCGTCGAGCTTCTGCGCGAGCTGGAGGGGTCCGGGGCCCTGGCCACCAGCCAGGGCACGGTCTACCCGCTGCTGTCCCGGCTCCGCCGCGACGACCTGGTCACCACCGCCTGGCAGGAGTCGCCCTCCGGGCCGCCCCGCCGCTACTACGCGCTCACCGATGGCGGCAGGGCGGCGCTCGACGAATTCACCCGCGTCTGGCCGGACTTCCGCAACGCCGTCGACGCCTTCCTGACCGCCCCCCACACCTCTGCCGGAGACCTCGCATGAAGACGACCGCCGACCCCGTACGCGACTACCTCGCCGCTGTGGAGCGGGAGGCCTCCGCACTGCCCGCCGACCGTCGGCAGGAACTGCTCGCGGACCTCGCCGAGCACATCGAGGTGACGCGTGCGGAGCAGCCCGCGGTCGCGGTGGGCGACATCCTCGCGGGCCTCGGGGATCCGCGGACGATCGCGGCCACGGCGCTGGCGGAGGCGGGCATACCGGGCGCCGCCGCACCGGCCCGGCGCGGCAAGGTGCACCCGGTGGTCCCGCTCCTGATGCTCACCGTCCCCTACCTCCTCGCCATGCTCCTCCCCGACGTGCCAGCCGCGCAGTTGTGCAGCGGTCTGTTCCGCATCGTCGGCGCGGTCCTGTTGTGCACCTCGGTGCACTGGACCCCGGTTCAGAAGGCCGTCGGCGTCCTGCTCACCGCCGTTCTGCCGAGCGCCGCCATCCTCGTCTGGGACGAGACCACCATCGCTCCGGCGGGTGACACCCCGGCCCTCGTCGCCAACGTGATCGCCCTCGCCGTGATCGCCGGTACGTCGGCCTGGCTCTGGCGGTCCCGCAGGGCCTGACCCGTATCCGTACCGCCACGGCGCCCCGCCGGGGCCGGGAACGCCGGCCTCGCGGGGCGCCGCCCCGCGCGCCCCGCGGATCGAGCCGCCCGGCCCCGGCGGCCTTGGCGTCGCGCCTCTGCCCGCATAGCGTCGCGCGCGTCAGTAGGTTCCGGCGTCAGCGCGAGAAGAGGCCGTCCGTGCCGCATGTCCACCCGTCTTCGTTCCCGTCCGAGCACACCCGGCGGGCCGAGCGCGTCGAGGCGTCTCTCACCGCGCCGGGCGCCCCGTTCGCCGTCGTTCCCGGGGAGCGGGGCGTTCCGGAGTACGCCCACGGCCCCCGTACGCTCCGGGAGTTCGTGGAGACCACCTGGGCCCACGGGGACGCCCCGTTCCTGATCGCGGGGGAGCGGACGTGCTCCTACGGGGAGTTCTTCGCCGCCGCCTCCGCCCTCGCCGTACGCCTGCGGGAGCGCTACGGGCTGCGCTCGGGGGCGCGGGCCGTGGTCGCGATGGGGAACCGCCCCGAGTGGCAGGTCGCCTTCTGGGCCGCCCAGCTGGCGGGGCTCGTCGCCGTGCCCCTCGACGTCCGGTGGAGCGAGGAGGGGTTCGCCCACGTCCTCGACGACTGCGAACCCGCCGTGCTCCTCGTGGACGGGGAGCGGCTGGGGCGGGTGGCGGGATGGGCCCGGCGGGCCGGGGCGCGCGTCGTCCTCTTCCCCGGCTCCGGGGGCCCGGGGGGCGGAGCTCCGGGGCTGCGGATCGAGCGGTACGAGGAGTTCCCCGCGCCCGATCCGCTGGCCGCGCCGCCCGACGTGGAGCCCCGGCCCGAGGACGACGCCACGATCCTCTACACCTCGCGCGTCGCGGGCCGCCCCCGGGGCGCGGTGGCCACCCACCTCGCCCAGGCCGCCTCCGCCCTCAACCCCCGCTACCACGCGGCGGCCTCCGCCCTGGTGCGCGGTGTCATCCCGGGGCAGGGGCCCGCCCCGGAGACGCGGATGACGTTGCCGTTCTCCCATCCCGCCGCGTTCACCGGGTTCTACGGTGCGATGGCGGTCGGCGCCGCCCTCGTCCTGACCGATGGACCGGCCGGAGCGGTGACCGGTGAACCGGGCGGGGGCGGGTCGCGGGGCCCCGGTCCGCTCCTCCCCGGCGGGTACGGCCTCGCCGAGACCGGCGGCACGGTCCTCGCCCCCTTCGGCGACGGCCCGGGCGCCGGCTCGGGCGGCGCGGGCCGCCCCACACCGGTGACCGAGGTGCGGATCGCCGGACCGTCCGGTGAGGAGCTGCCCGAGGGGGAGGCGGGGGAGTTGTGGCTGCGCGGCCAGTCGCTGTTCCGCGGCTACTGGCGCGACGCGGCGGCGACCGGTGCCGCCTTCGGCGACGGCGGTTGGTTCCGTACGGGGGACCGGGCCGTGCTCCACGAGGGGTGGGTCTCGGTCGTCGGCCGGGCCGCGGACGTGTGAGCGGTCGCCCGGCCCGCGGACGCGCCACCCCTCCGGCCCGTCCCGGAGCGGGCCCGCGCCCACGGGCGCGGCCCCCGCCTCACGGGCGCGTGACCCGTATCCGGTAGGCGCCGTCGTCCTCGTCCAGCACGGCTATCCGTACGCCGTTGGCCCGGTCGGTGAAGGTCTGGCCGGGGCGGAACGGGGCGTCGGACAGTTCCGCGTGCACGTTGGGGCGGCGGGTGCAGCCGCCGCTGTCCTCCGTGGCGTCGGCGACGGAGACCGGGCCCTGGCCGGTGTCCACGTCCGTGCTGACCTTGTAGATCAGCACTCCGGGCCGGCAGACCGCCTCGTCGTTGCCCGCCGCCGTACGGACCTCCACGGCGTAGCCGGACTCCGCGCCGAGCGGGACGAACGCGAGCTTGGGACCGCCCTCGGCGGCCAGCGGGCCGAGCGTGTGATCGCTGACGCCGGGCCGGGACGCGCAGCTGATCTGGTCGTCGTCGAGCCAGCCGAGCTTCCATTTGTGCCAGGCCAGGAAGTCGTTGTTGGCCCCCCAGTCCTCCGACATGATGTCCCAGTGCCCCACCGAGCCGCCGCCCTCCATCGTGTAGAGGTCGGGCAGGCCGAAGACATGGCCGTTCTCGTGCGGCAGGACGCGGTAGCCGGTCTCGGCGTACGACCCCGAGCCGTCGTCCTGGCGGCTGTAGACGAAGGACGTGTTCGAGAGCGGCACGCCGTCCGCCTCCGGGGCCTCGTCGTTGCCGGAGAAGGTCACCGAGAGCACGGTGTCCAGCGCGGAGGGGCCGGCGTTCGGGGTGACGAGGACGTTGACCAGGTCGTACGCCGAGAAGTCGACCCGCGGGTCGGCGGTCGCGACGATGTCCTTCACCAGTTGGCGGTAGCCCGGTTCGAACGGTGAGCCGCGTTCTATCCCGTACTCCGCGAACGGCGCCGGCATCCGCAGCCAGTCCTGGACGGGGGCCTCGGGCCGGTAGTCGAGCCGCCCGTACGAGCTGGTCCTGAACCATTCGGAGGTCTGCGGGAAGAACTCCGCGTACCGCTCCGCCGCCGGCTCCGTGCCCTCCGCGTCCGGGAAGTCGATCATCAGGTTGAGCGCCCTGACCTCGCCGGTCGACGGGGCGTAACCGGGCGGCGTGGGCAGGCCCTCGGACATCTGGACGCCCATGGCGGTGGCGATCCGGCACGGCGCGAGCGCGGCGTCCTGGGTGGTGGCCGCCGACCCGGCCGAGGCGCGGCCGCCGGCCGGGAGGGTGGTGCTGGCCGAGGCCATGGCCGCTATGACCAGCGCGGTCGCTCCGACCAGGGCGATCGGGCGGCGGTGTCTGCGTATCCGGTGGCGGGGCTGCTGCATAGAGGCGCCTTCGGGGTCCGCGGCAGCCGGCCGTCCCCTGACTGCGCTCTGGCGATCAGCCTGTGCCGGGCGGCCCGCGGGCGCTCGCCGGGTGCGCCGATCGGAGGGTTTTCCTCCCGAGCGGTTGTGTTCCAGGTCACATGATGGGCGGAAATAAGCGGGGAGCTTCTCCCCGTTTACCCAGGTGTCCTCGCCGAGCGGGGAGGCGGCCCCCGATGACGCAGGGGGCGACCGAACCACCCGGAGGGCGGGAGGAGAGACATGGTGAAGACCGAGAGCACTGTCGAGTCCGGCGCCGGGAGCGGGGCCCCGGCCGAGGGCGCGACCGAGGTGTCCGCACCGGCGGCCTCCCGCCGTTCCGCCCGCCCCCGCGCCGACGCGCTGCGCAATCGTGAGCGCATCATCGCGGCGGCGCGCGAGCTGTTCGTCGAGTACGGGCCGGACGTGGCGCTGGACGACGTCGCCCGCCGCGCGGGGGTCGGCAACGCCACGCTCTACCGCAACTTCCCCGACCGTGCCGCCCTCACCCACGAGGTCGTCCTCGCGGTCACCTCCCGCACCACCCTCCGGGCCGAAGAGGCCGCCGCCGCGGAGTCCGACCCGTTCGCCGCGCTCAGCCGCTTCGTCCACGCGGCCGCCGACGAACGGATCGGCGCCCTGTGCCCGATGATCTCCGGCGTCTTCGACCGGGACCACCCCGACCTGCTCGCCGAGCGCCGACGCCTCGAAGAGGCCGTCGAAGGGCTCGTCGCGCGCGCCATGTCCGCGGGGCGGCTGCGCACCGACATCGCCGTCGGTGACGTACTCGTCGCCCTCTCCCAACTCACCCGGCCGCTCCCCGGCATCGCCTGCCAGGGCATCGACCGGTTCACCCACCGCCACCTGCAGCTGTTCCTGGACGGACTGGAGACCCCGGCCCGCTCGGAACTGCCCGGCTCGGCGGCGACCCTGGAGGACCTGCGGCGCTCCTGAACCCCGTCCGAACCGCGCCCTCCGGCCCCTCCCCGCCCGACTCGACCACCGACCCGCACGCCTTGTCGCGCACGGGCGGCCCCATCACCGTCGCGCGTACGCCGCACCGCGTACCGCCGACGCTCACCTTGCGGCGCCTCGGCGCCCCCGCACGTCCTTAGGTGGCTACACCCATGCCGAAAACAGCCGGTACATCACGTATTTCCGACCCCGTTTCCGACCCCGTCCTTCCCGATCCGAGCCGCTGGAAAGCCCTGGCCTTCATCGCGCTCGCCCAGCTGATGGTCGTCCTCGACGCGACCATCGTGAACATCGCGCTGCCCTCCGCCCAGACCGACCTCGGCATATCCGACGGCAACAAGCAGTGGGTCATCACCGCCTACGCCCTCGCCTTCGGCGGTCTCCTCCTCTTCGGCGGCCGGATCGCCGACCTCTGGGGGCGCAAGCGCACCTTCGTGGTCGGTCTGATCGGCTTCGCGCTGGCCTCCGCACTCGGCGGGGCGGCCCAGAACGAGGCGATGATGTTCGGCTCCCGGGCCCTCCAGGGCGTTTTCGGCGCCCTGCTCGCCCCGGCGGCCCTCTCGCTGCTCGCCGTGATGTTCACCGACGCCAAGGAGCGCGCCAAGGCGTTCGGCATCTACGGGGCCATCGCCGGTGGCGGCGGCGCCGTAGGGCTGATCCTGGGCGGCTTCCTCACCGAGTACCTGAACTGGCGCTGGACGTTCTTCGTCAACATCCCGTTCGCCGTCGTCGCCGCCGCGGGCGCGTACTTCGTCATCCGTGAGCCCTCCGGCGCCCGCAACCGCGCACCGCTGGACATCCCCGGCGTCGTCCTCTCCACGCTCGGCCTGGTCACCCTGGTCTACGGCTTCACCCGCGCCGAATCGGCCGGCTGGTCGGACGGGCTGACGATCGCCATGTTCATCGCCTCGGCCGTGCTGCTGCTGGCCTTCGTCATGACCGAGGCGCGCGTGAAGTCGCCGCTGCTGCCGCTGCGCGTCCTCACCGAGCGCAACCGCGGCGGGGTCTACCTCTCGCTGGGCCTCGCCATCATCGCGATGTTCGGGCTGTTCCTCTTCCTGACCTACTACCTCCAGGTCGTGAAGGGCTACTCCCCGGTCAAGACCGGCTTCGCGTTCCTCCCGATGATCGCGGGCATGATCACCGGCTCCACCCAGATCGGCACCCGGCTGATGACGCGGGTTCCGCCGCGCCTGCTGATGGGACCGGGCTTCCTGGTCGCCGCGGCCGGCATGCTGCTGCTGACCCGGCTGGACCTGAACACCAGCTACACCGCGGTCATCCTGCCCGGCATGCTGCTGCTCGGCCTCGGCATGGGCACGGCGTTCATGCCGGCGATGTCCCTGGCCACCCACGGCATCGAGCCGCGTGACGCGGGGGTGGCCTCCGCGATGGTCAACACCTCGCAGCAGGTCGGCGGTGCGATCGGCACCGCTCTGCTGAACACCATCGCCGCGAGCGCCACCACCGCCTACGTCGCCGACCACGCGGCCCGCGCCGCGGACCCGAAGCTCCTGGAGCTCCAGGCCATGGTCAGCGGCTTCGCCGCGGCGATCTGGTGGGCGGTCGGCATCCTCGTCGCCGCCGCGGCCATCGCGTTCGCCCTCATCAACACCGGCCGTCCCGGGGTGGGGACGGGCGGGGGAGCGGCGTCGGAGGCGGGCGCCGAGGACGAGTTCAGGATCCCGGTCGTCGCCCACTGACGACGGCGGTCCCTTCCGCCCCCGGCCGGCCCCCTGCCCTGGCCCCGCTCAGCGGAGCCAGGGCAGGTCCGCGCCCGCGCCCTCCGGCTCCAGGCCGGTCGCGAGGACCCTCATGATCTCCCCGAGGCTGCTCACCTGCTCGGGCGTGAGCCGGTCGAACATCGCCTGCCGGACGGCCTCGACATGGCCCGGCGCCGAGCGGCGGAGCATCGCGTAGCCGTCGTCGGTGAGCACCGCGTTCTGGCCGCGCTTGTCGGAGGGGCAGTCCTCGCGGCGCACCCAGCCGTTCTTCTCCAGCCGGGCGATGGCGTGGGAGAGCCGGGACCGGGTGATCTTCGCGTTCCGGGCCAGCTCCGTCATCCGCATCCGGCGGCGCGGGGCCTGCGAGAGCTGGACGAGCAGTCCGTAGTACGTGTGCGGCATCCCGGCGTCGCGCTGCAACTGGCGGTCGAGGTGGTCCTCCAGCAGCGTGGTGGCGTGCAGATAGGCGCGCCAGGTGTGCTGCTCCTCGTCGGTGAGCCAGCGCGGCGCGCCGGTGGATGCCGTGGTCATGGACTCCACTGTACGACCTTTTCTTGAAAGTTTAACTAGATAGAGCTAAGGTCTCCGAAGGTAGGAACTTGAAGATTCAAGAAGCCTGCCCCAGGAGGACCCCGCAGAGGTCCTGAAGGAACTCCCGCAAGGATTCCGCAGGACCCCTGAACAACGATCCCCCGGATGACCTCGGGGAACTCCTGCTCTGACGAACTCGTGACCGGATCCGGATCTCCCGGCGCCCCCGTGGCGGCGGGCGGCCGTGCTCCGCGTCCCGTGGATGGGAGTGCCATGACCACCGCCGCGGAGCGCATGCCCGCCCTCTACCTCTCGCACGGCGCGCCGCCGCTGGCCGACGACCCCCTGTGGCCCGGCCAGCTCGCCGCCTGGTCCGCGGGGCTGCCGCGCCCCCGTGCGATCCTCATGGTCTCCGCCCACTGGGAGGAGGCCCCGCTCGCCCTGGGCGCCACCGAGACCGTGCCGCTCGTGTACGACTTCTGGGGCTTTCCCGAGCACTACTACCGGGTGCGGTACGGAGCCCCCGGCGCCCCGCAGCTCGCCGACAGCGTGCGCAAACTGCTGCGCGGGGCCGGCGCCCCGGTCCAGGACATCCCCGACCGCGGGCTCGATCACGGGGCGTACGTCCCGCTGGTGGAGATGTTCCCGGACGCCGACGTCCCCGTCCTCCAGATCTCCCTGCCGACCCTCGACCCGCAGAAGCTGATGGACGTCGGGCGCAAGCTCGCCCCGCTGCGCGACGAGGGCGTGCTCATCGTCGGCAGCGGCTTCTTCACCCACAACCTGGCGGCTCTGCGGCACCAGGGCGGAGTGCCGGGCTGGTCGGCGGAGTTCGACGACTGGGGCGACCGCGCACTGCGGGCCCAGGACGTCGACGCGCTGATCGACTTCGAGCACACCTCCCCGGCCGGAAAGCTCGCCCACCCGCGCACCGAGCACTTCGCCCCGCTGTTCGTGACGCTGGGCGCGGCCGAGGACGAGCTGGACCGGGGGCGGAGCGTCATCGACGGCTTCTGGATGGGGCTGGCCAAGCGCTCGGTGCAGTTCGGCTGAGAGCGCCGCGGGCCGAGTGGCCCCGGACGGGTGCGGGCGGGGGCGCGGTGGCGGCCCGGCGGCCGGAGGCGGGGCCGGTTCCCGGGGGCCCCGGGCAACCCGGACGCCGCCGCGGCCGTCTTCCGGGGTGGAAGCACGCCTTCGGACGTCTCCAGGTACGAGTGCGGCCCCCCCGCCCCGGGCGGCGGCCCTGCCGGACCTCGGGCGGCCGGGGGCGGCGGCAGATCCGCGGGTCCGGAATGGGCCGTGCGGGGGAGGCCGGGCGGAGCGGCGCGGACGCGGGGGTGAGCGCGGTCTCATGGACGCGCCGATCGCGGGTATCCGGCCGAGGAGCCGGGAAGGGGCCGCGTCGCCTGCGATACCGGCTCCGACCTGCGTTTCCGGGGGAACCCGGGAGCGGCATCCAACGGTCGGCGCCGGACAGGGTACTGCATGATCACGAAAATGAATGCGTGGCATGGGAATTCTGTCCGGATTCCAGTCGTTGTTTCCATCGGATGCAGGGCACCCGGAAGGGTGTCGCGACCTACTCAGCAAGGGAGCACGCATGGCAACCCGTGCCGTCGCCCGTCGTACGTCCACCGCCTCCGGTGGGACCGACCGGGCCAGCAGTGTTCGCGCCGTGGGCGGGGAAATCGCCGATCGCGACCTGGTCGGCATGTACCTGGACGAGATCGCCCGCACACCGCTGCTCGACGCCGCCAAGGAAGTCGACCTCTCCCAGACCATCGAGGTGGGCGTCTACGCCCAGCAGATCCTCGACGGCGAGGTGGAGAGCACCGGCGGTGGCGCGAAGCGCGAGGAGCTGGAGGCGCTGGTCGCCGAGGGCGAGCGCGCCAAGGACATATTCATCCGTTCCAACCTCCGACTCGTCGTCGCCGTGGCCCGCCGCTACCCGCGCGCTGGGCTCCCTCTCCTCGACCTGATCCAGGAGGGCAACGCGGGCCTGGTGCGCGCGGTCGAGAAGTTCGACTACGCCAAGGGCTTCAAGTTCTCCACGTATGCGACCTGGTGGATCCGGCAGGCCATCACCCGGTCCATCGCCGACCAGTCCCGCACGATCCGGCTCCCCGTCCACCTGGTGGAGGAGCTCGGCCGGATCCGCAGGGTCCAGCGCGAGTTCAACCGGGAGCACGGGCGCGATCCGGAGCACGCGGAGATCGCCGCCGAGCTGGACTCCAACGCCGAGCGCGTGGGCAACGTGCTCGACTGGGCCCGTGACCCGGTCAGCCTGAACATGCCGGTGGACGACGACGGCGACACCCAGTTCGGAGACCTCCTGGAGGACACCTCCGCCGTCTCGCCCGAGCAGTCCGTGCTGTCCCTGCTCCGCAGCGAGGAGCTGGAGGACCTGATCGGCAAGCTCGACAACCGGACTGCCTCCATCATCAAGATGCGGTACGGCATCGAGGACGGACGCGAGCGGACCCTGACCGAAGTGGGGAAGCAGCACGGCCTCACGAGGGAGCGGATCCGCCAGATCGAGAAGCACGCGCTGCTCGAATTGAAGCGAATGGCTCACGACACGGGCTTCGACGCTGTGGCATGAGCCAATAACCCCGTAATCTCCCCATCAAGCCGGTTCGCACCGGCCGGCCGACCGGGTCGTTCCGGTCGACCGACCGGTTTTCCGGTCCCTGAGCTGAGCCCCGGCGCCCACCCCCCCCCCGGCGTCGGGGCTCATCCCTGTTCCGGGCCGGCGCCTCGGCCCGAGCCTGTTCGGGACCGTGACCGGCCCGGGCCCCCGCCCCCGGGCAGGGCGGCGCGGGTCAGCCGGGCAATCCCCCGGGCCGGGCGGCGCGGGTCAGCCGGGCGCCCAGCTCCGCGAGGTACTCCACCAGGTGCGGCGGCCCGTACGCGGAAAACTCGCAGTCCACCAGCGCCAGCCGCAGCGCCACCCACTCCAGCGAATCGGTGCACGAGGACCGCAGGCGGCAGCCGCCCTCCCCGTCCGGCTCCGGCGCGCCGAGATGCGCGGGCAGCCGGGACGCCACGAACTCCGCCGGCGCGCCGAACCACACGTCGAGCCGCAGCTCCGGCTGCATCCGCCGCATCGACCGGGCCAGGAACGCCGCCGCGTCACCGCCCCCGCCGCCGTCCCCGCCTCCCCGGACGCCGCCTCCACCGCTTCCCCGCGCCTCGCCGCCTCCGGTCCCGGGCGGCCCGTCGACCGGCAGCGCCCTCGGGGCGAACCGGGCCCCCGTGGCGTACGGGTCGCCGACCCGGTCCACCCGGAACGTGCGCCAGTCCTCCCGGTCGAGGTCGTACGCCACCAGGTACCAGCGCTGTCCGGCGCTCACCAGACGGTAGGGCTCGACCTGGCGCTTCGTCCGGGCGCCGTCGCCGCTGCGGTACGCGAACCTCAGCCGCTCCCGCCCGGTGGCCGCCGAAGCCAGCGTCGTCAGGGTTCCCGGGTCGATGGTGGCGCCGTCGCCCCTGGTCAGCGCCACCGTGGCGTTCTGGAGGGCGGACACCCGGTGCCGCAGCCGGGAGGGGAGCACCTGCTCCAGCTTCGCCAACGCCCGTACGGACGCCTCGTCGACACCCTCGATCGCGTGCCCCGCCCCGGCGCGCAGCCCCACCGCGATGGCCACCGCCTCCTCGTCGTCCAGCACGAGGGGCGGCATGGCGGTACCCGCGACCAGGCGGTAGCCGCCCACCGCTCCCCGTGAGGCTTCGACCGGATAACCCAGGTCGCGCAGCCGGTCGATGTCGCGGCGGATCGTGCGGGGGCTGACGTCGAGCCGGTCGGCCAGTTCACCGCCCGGCCACTCGCGCGGGGTCTGGAGGAGCGACAGCAGTTTCAGCAGGCGTGCCGGGGTGTCAGTCATGGCAGCCAGAGTGCCGAACCATCAGGTCATGATCTGACCTATTAGCTGTTTAGGTTCCTCCCATGCCTTCTTCCGCACCTTCGCCGCTCGCGGCGCCCCGGCTCGATCCACCCTCCCCGGCCACACCGCCCGCCCCGGCCGTACCGACTGCCCCGGTAGTCCCTGGCGCCCCGGCCGCACCGGCCGGCCGGCGTCGCTGGTTCGCGCTCGCCATCGTGATGACCGCGGCCTTCATGGACCTGGTCGACGTCACGATCGTCAACATCGCGATCCCCAGCATCCAGCAGGAGACCAAGGCGTCGGTCTCCGCGATCCAGTGGATCACCGCCGGTTACGCCCTCGCGTTCGCGGCCGGGCTGATCACGGGCGGACGGCTCGGCGACATCTACGGGCGCAAGCGCCTCTTCCTCATCGGCATCGGCGGGTTCACGCTGGCCTCGGCGCTCTGCGGCTTCGCGACCGGACCCGAGATGCTGGTCGCGGCACGCATCCTCCAGGGGGCCACGGCCGCGCTGATGGTGCCCCAGGTCCTGGCGATCGTGCACGCCACCTTCCCCGCGCACGAACGCGGCAAGGTCTTCGGCCTCTTCGGCGCGATCGTCGGCCTCGGCGCGGTCTCCGGCCCCCTGCTCGGGGCGCTCCTCACCCAGTGGGACCTCTTCGGGCTCGGCTGGCGGCCGATCTTCCTGATCAACCTGCCCGTCGGCATCGCGGGGCTGATCCTCGGGGCGAAGTTCATCGGCGAGTCGAAGGCCCCCAAGGCGGTCCGGCTCGACCTGCCGGGCGTCGCCCTGATCACCCTCGCCATGCTGATGCTCATCTACCCGCTCACCCGGGGACACGAGCTGGGCTGGCCGCTGTGGGGTCATCTGTCCATGGTGGGAAGCCTGTTCGTCTTCGGTGCGCTGGTCCGCTACCAGCGGCACAAGGCGCTGACCGACGGCTCGCCGTTGATCGAGCTGTCCCTGTTCCGGGTCAAGAGCTTCGCCGCCGGTATCGCCGTGCAGCTGACCTTCGGCATCGGCCTCGGCATCTTCTTCCTGGTCTGGACCCTCTACATGCAGACCGGGCTCGGCTGGAGCGTCCTGCGCGCCGGCGTGACGGGCGTCCCGTTCTCCGTGGCCGTCTCGGTGGCCGCCGGGCTCTCCGTACAGAAACTGGTGCCCCGCTTCGGCCGCAAGGTCCTCCAGGCCGGTGCGCTCCTCATGATCGCCGGACTGCTGGTCCACCTGTGGGAGAGCGAGCGGTACGGCATGGGCATCACCTCCCTCCAGATGGCCGTTCCCCTGGTGGTCATGGGCGTGGGGATGGGGCTGATCGTGGCCCCGCTGGCCGACGCGGTCCTCTCCGAAGTGCCCAAGGAGCACGCCGGTTCGGCGTCCGGCCTGTTCAACACGGTGCAGCAGATGGGGACGGCGCTCGGCCTCGGCCTGGTCTCCGTCGTCTTCTTCGGGGCGATCGGCGACCGGTTGGCGCCCGCCGAGGTCGGCCCCGCGTTCGTGGAAGCGTTCCAGCAGACGCTGTGGTGGGTGGCCGGAGTGCTCGCGGTGATCTTCCTGGTGATGTTCGCCCTCCCTGCCCGGCCGCGCGCCCACACCGAGGGCGACGGGTCCGCGGAGGACGTGTCCGGGGACCACGCCCCATGACCCCGGCGGGCGGCGGAACCACCCGGCGCCGCGGTCCTCTCCCCGCCGTTCGGGCGGGGCGGGCCCGGTAGGCGATCCGCCCCCTGCGCGGTGGCCGGTCCTCGGCGGCGGTCTGCCGAGGACCGGCCGTCCGCGTGGACGCCCGGAAGCGCCCGGACCGCCCGTGCCGGCGCGGGGGGTCCGCCGCCCGTGCCCTGCGGGGTCAGCAGATGCGTGCGCGGCTTTCCATCGCCGCGCGGGCGGTCTGCTCGTCCTCGTACACCTCGCACATGTGGCGGCCGTCGGGCGTCGCCGTGTGCTCGACCTCCCACAGACTCGTCTCGCTGCCGTCGAGGAGCAGGAACGCGTGCTCGTAGAGCGTGAATCCGGCGGGTCGGCCGTCGACATCGCACTGGCGCCCGAAGATCTGGGTGATGTGGTGGGCGAAGGCGGCCCGGAGCAGCCGAGCCGTCGGTTCGCCCGGGCGGTCGGCGTTCTCCGCGCGGCGCAGCACCCGGCGGGCGTGGTCCGCCGAATTGTCCGGGGAGTACGTGCGGGGGAGCACGGACGGAGGCGCGGACATCAGGACCGTCAGCATGTCCAGCTCACCCTGCGTCTCCTGCACGCCCTCGTCGGTGAAGAGCGGGGAGTCGGAGAAGCTGCCGGCCAGCCGGGACGCGGCGATACGGGCGTCGCCCTCCTCGTCGTACACCTCGTGCCGGGGCGGGGTCCGTACGTCGCGGCCCTCGCTGTACACCAGCTCCCACAGCGTCAGGGCGGAGCCGTCGGCGAGCAGATACGTGTGCCGGTAGGTCTCCCGGTGCAGCACGGCGCTGTGGTGCGACGAGTGCAGCGAACTGCTGTGGGCGAGCGCGGTGCCGAGGCGGTCGACCGTGCTGTCGGGCAGGTCGAAGGAGTTGAGGGCGCGTCGCAGGAGTCGGTCGAGGTGATGCTCGGTTGTCTCGTACGGATCGCTCAAGGTGGTGTCTCCAGGCCGTCGCCGCGTGTGACATGGTGCGTGCTCAACGTAGTCCCTGGGTCCGACATCGTGACCGGGGTTGATAAAAACGTAAGGCACACGCAGAAAGTTCCCCGCGTGTTCCCAGCGCATTTCGGGCGGTTGGGGGCGAACTCCCGTGCAGGGAAGGTGAATCGGCTGCCCTCGCACGCCCCCTCGTCCACCTCGCACGCCCCTGTCCTGATCGCGCTTCCGCTTCCTTGACCGAGATTCTCGGCTCCCGGCCCCCCGGTTCCCACCCCCCCCGGTTCTCGGCCCCCGCCCCTCGCTTCTGCGCCCGGCCTACCCGTACAGCTCCGTGTACGAGAGGATCCCGCCGCCCGGTCCCCGGGTGCTCCGGGCCGTGCGCACCGCCTTCACGATGGCCCGCGCGAGGACGTCGGCGCCCGCCGCCAGGATCTCGTTGACCGCGCTCGGATCCCCCGCGGGGACCGGCCTCCGCCCGGTGGCCAGGGTGAAGACGGTGTCCCCGTCGGTCAGCAGATGAACCGGCCGCACCGCGCGCGCCAGGCCGTCGTGTGCCGTGCCCGCCAGCTTCTGGGCCTGCGCCCGGGTCAGGTCGGCGTCCGTGGCGACGACCGCGATCGTCGTGTTGAACGGCGGCACCCCGCTTCCGGCCGCCTCCGCCTCCTCCCGTGCGCGCGCGAGCCGCCGCACCGCCGCCGCGTGGACCTCTGCCGGAGGATGCGCCGTAGGCTCCCCGGCCCCGTACTCGCCGAACAGCACGCCGGTCCGCGGATCCACCACCGCACCCGCCGCGTTCACCGCGACGAGGGCCGCCACCGTGACCCCGGAGGCGAGGCGGACGCTCGCCGTGCCGATGCCTCCCTTGATCTGCCCGGCCACCGCCCCGGCACCCGCGCCCACGCCGCCCTCGGCCACCGGCTCCCCGAACCCCGTGGCGGCTGCCGCCTCCACCGCGGCGCGGCCGGTCGAGGCGTCCGGCCGGGCCCGCCAGTCGCCTCCCCGGCCGAGGTCGAAGAGGGCGGCGGCCGGGACGACCGGCACCACCTGGGCGGGCCCGGACCCGACCCGGACGCCCCGGCCCCGCTCCTCCAGCCAGGCCATCACGCCGGACGCGGAGTCGAGCCCGTACGCACTGCCGCCCGTCAGTACGACGGCGTCCACGCGCTGCACCAAGTTGCGCGGGTCCAGCGCATCCGTCTCCCGCGTGCCCGGCCCACCGCCCCGTACGTCCACGGCGGCCACGGCCCCGCCCTCGGGGGCCAGGACGACGGTCGTGCCGCTCAACGCCCCCGCCCCGGCGACCTCGGCGTGCCCGACCCGGATGCCGGCCACATCGGTCAACGCGTCCACCGGTGCCGCGCCCTCCCCCTCGGCCGCCCCGCCTCCGGCGCGCGCGCTCCCGGCCCCACCGCCGGACCCGGCCGCGGCGGCCCCGGGCCGTCCGGGCGGGCCCGCGTCCTTCGACTCCCCGGGGCCCCTGGGATTCTCAGGGCCCCCGGGGCCCACAGGACCCACGGGATTCACAGAGTCCACAGGGCCCACAAGGCCCACAGGGTCCACGGGGTCCACGGATGTCATCGTGCGGCTCCTCGGGTCGGGGTCGAGGCCCGCTGAAACGCGAGCCGGTGCCGTGTGAACGTACCGGCGGTACGAACCCGGCGGCCACGCTCACGTCCGAATCGGCCCCGGCGGCTGGGGAAACCCTCGCATCCGGCACACCGGCCCCGGTACCGGGCCCGGAAGGCGCGCCGACCGGACCCCGAGCGATCCGCGAGACCGGCCACGCGGTTCGTCCTCACCATGACCGTCGCCATCGGCCGGCCCCGGGGCTGACGGTCCTGATCGCCGCGTGGACGACGGGCGAGGCCGGGACGGCCTGGTGGCGGGCCGGCTCCCTCTGCCCGCCGTCCCTCGTCGTGCCCGGCCTGCGGCTCCCCGGCCCGAAGGGCCGCCGGCCTCCACCACCCGGCTCCCCGGCGGCTCACCCCGCGCGGCGTGCCGCCGTACCCTGGAGACATGAGTGCCGCCCCCGCCCCCCGACCGCGCGATGCGAAGCAGCAGGAGCAGCAGCCGCAGGAGCGGCCGCACCGGGAACCGAAACCCCGACCGGCTCTGATCTTCGACGATCCGCTGGACCGGCAGTCGGCGGACGATACGGACCAGGGGTGGGGCGAGCGGCCTCCGGCCGGCGGCAGCGCCGCGGACCTCGCGCGCTTCCTGGACGAGAAGCCGCCCCACCACATCTGAGCGGCGGCCCGCAGGGCTGCCCGCCCTCGGGCGGGCCCGTGGCGACAGTCCTGCGGCGACAGTCCTGTCGGTACCGCCCGGGCCGTTCTCCGCGGCCGGGAAGCACGGGTCGGCATGCCGTCGCCCACCGGAGGACGGGGCCGGGCGGTCGCGCGCTCGCCCGGGACCGGCCCGGTCCGGCAGGGCGTCAGCCCCGCACCGGCGGGCCGCCCCTCCTCAGTGCGCATCGGACACCGCCACGGCCAGCCGCCCCGAAACGCCCGCGCCCAGCAGCGCCGTGGCCGTCGACCGCTCCACGGACAGCACCACCAGCGCCCCCGGCCCCGCCCCGGCTCCCGGCCCCGACGCGGCCACACCGTCCGCCGCGTATACGCCCGGCCCCGCCCCGGGCCCCGGCACCTTCGCCACCCGGGCGCCCCGGGCCACCACCCGCGCCTCGCCGCTCCCGTCGCCGACCGCGATCACATCGACCCGATCGCCCGGACGCAGCAGCCGTACCGTCTCCGGGTCCGCGATCCGCACCGGGGCGGACACCAGCCGCACGGAGGTCCGGCCCGCCCCCGGCGGAGCCTCCGAAGAGCGGGCCGCCCCGTCGGCGCCGCTCAGGCCCGTGGTCGCCAGCGCCGCTCCCGCCAACGCGAGTCCCGCCGCAGCCGCACGCCGCTGACGGCGCAGCATCCGGCGGAGCCGGTCCGCGCCACCGCCCCGCACCCGCAGTGGAGCGAACGGCCCCACCCCGCACGGGGCGGGCACCGGGGAGGGGGCCCGGGGCGGCGGTTCCCCGCGCGCCCCGGAAACGGAAACGGGAGGGCGAGGGGAAGGACGCGCGGCGGCGGGGGATCGGGGTGCGTGGTGCGGACACGGGGAAGAGGTGAAGGCGGAGGAGGACGAAACGGGAGTGGGCGCGGGCGGAGACGACGAGGACCGGGACATGGCACCACCTGGGGTCGGGCCGACGCGCGCCAGGAAAGGCGCACGGGGAAGGGGAGTCCGGCGGGGTCGCCCCGGCCGCACTCCCCTCACTCTCCTCGGTCCGAGCAGATCCCGCCGACGCCTGTGGACGGCCTCGGGGTTGGGGAAAACACCGCCACCCGATCCGGTGACGACCCACCCCGCCCGGTGAGGGCCCCTCCGCACGGCGGAACCCGCCTCCCCGTACGGCGGAACCCGCCTCCCCGCACGGCGGAACCCGCTCCTCCGCCCGGCGAAGCCCGCCCCACCCGGGGTGAGGGTCCCTCCCGCACGGAGAGACCCGACCCGCCCGGTGAGGGCCGCCCCGTCGAAACGGCCGAGTGCCGGCGTCGGTGGGCCGGGTCCGCGTGGCGCGCCCCCGCTAGGGCAGCGTGATGCCCGTGTCGATCCCGTCCAGAGCGCGGGCGCAGGCGCAGTCGCGGCTCCCGGTCCGCGGCAGTCGGGCCACCGCGTCGAACAACACCGAGCGCAGCCGGTCCACGTTGGCCGCGAACACCTGGAGCACTTCCTCGTGGGAGACGCCTTCGCCCGCCTCGGCCCCCGCGTCCAGGTCGGTCACCAGGGTCATCGTGGTGTAGCAGAGGCCCAGCTCCCGGGCGAGGACCGCCTCGGGATGCCCCGTCATGCCCACGACCGACCAGCCCATCGCCGCGTGCCAGCGCGACTCCGCGCGGGTCGAGAACCGGGGGCCCTCGACCACCACCAGGGTGCCGCCGTCCACGGGCTCCCAGTCCCGCCCGCGAGCGGCCGCGAGCGCCGCCTTGCGGCCCTCGGGGCAGTACGGGTCGGCGAAGCCCAGATGGACGACGTTCGGCACGGTTCCGTCGGGCCGGGGCTCACCGTCGTAGTAGGTCTGCACGCGGGTCCTGGTGCGGTCCACCAGCTGGTCGGGGACGAGCAGGGTGCCCGGTCCGAACTCCGGCCGCAGCCCGCCCACCGCGCACGGCCCGAGCACCTGCCGGACCCCCATGGAGCGCAGCGCCCATAGGTTGGCCCGGTAGTTGATGCGGTGGGGCGGCAGGTGGTGGCCGCGCCCGTGACGGGGCAGAAAGGCCACCCTGCGGCCGCCGAGTTCCCCGAGGAAGACCGAGTCGCTCGGCTTGCCGTAAGGGGTGTCCACGGAGACCTCGGTGACGTCCTCCAGGAAGGAGTAGAAGCCCGAGCCGCCGATGACACCGATCTCCGCCGTGCCCTCGGCGTCCGCCGTGCCCACGCCCGTGCCCCTGTCCGCGTCCGTGCTCGCCGTACCCGCGCCGGAGCCCGTTTCCGTATGTGCGTTCGCCATGCGGTCACCGTATCCGCAAGGAGCGCGCCGCCGGGCGGACGCCCGTGCGGGCCCGGCGCGGGAGCCTCCCCGGGCGGGCGCCCGCGCAGGGCGCCGTACGGCGGTGCCCGCACAACGCCCCGGACCCCGCCGAGGGGGCTCGGCGGGGTCCGGGGGAAAAGCTGGTGGGGCGTACGCGCGGGCTCAGGCGGCCGACGTGCCGCTCGACGAGGCCGGCGCGGAGGCCGACGACGAGGAGGAGGCGGACGACGACGCGCTCGCCTTCGTGTCCGAACCCGACGACGAGGACGACGTGGAGTCGGACGACTTCGAGGACGTCGACGCCGGCGTGCTGCTCGACGAGGAGCCGCGGCTGTCGTTCCGGTAGAAACCGGAACCCTTGAAGACGATGCCGACCGCGGAGAACACCTTCTTGAGGCGTCCGTCGCAGTTCGGGCACACGGTCAGGGCGTCATCGGTGAACTTCTGCACCGCCTCGAGGCCCTCGCCGCACTCGGTGCACTGGTACTGGTAGGTCGGCACTTGCTCCTCCTGGCACTCTCACTCAATGAGTGCTAACGACGCTCCATACTGACGTATTCCGCCGGATCAGTCCACCGTGACCGGCTCGCGGTGACCGATCCCACGTGCCACGGTGCGCTCCGAGGGCGGGGGGACCAGCCGTGAACGCAGGGCCAGCAGGGTCACCAGGGCCAGTGCGGTGCCGGCCAGCGGCACCAGGAAGCCGGTGCTCGCACCGTGGGCGTCGGCGAGCTGTCCCGCGGCGGTCACGGCCGCCGCCTGGCCCAGCGCCACCGCGCCCGTCAGCCAGGTGAACGCCTCGGTACGGGCGGTGGCGGGCACCAGCGCCTCGACCAGCGTGTAGCCGCTGATCAGGGCCGGGGCGATGCAGAGGCCGACCAGCAGGCCGAGCCCCGCCAGCAGCGGCACCGAGTGCACGGCCCACAGCCCGGACGCGGTCAGGGTCAGCGCCACGTATCCGACGATCAGCCGGCGGCGCGGGCTGCTCTTCCAGGCGATGGCGCCGCAGGCGATCCCGGCCAGCATGTTGCCCGCCGCGAAGATCCCGTAGAGCACGCCGTTCACCCCGGGGTGGCCGATCTCCTCGGAGAACGCGGTCAGGGAGACCTGCATCCCGCCGAAGACCGCGCCGATGCCCAGGAAGGTGACGATCAGGACGCGGACGCCGGGCACGGAGAGCGCCGAGGCGTGCGGTTCGTCCGCGGTGGCGGCGGGGCGGGGGGCCGGCTGGGTGGCCCGCTGCGCGGCGAAGAGCAGGCCGCCGAGCAGGGTCAGGGCGGCCTCGGTGACCAGTCCGGCCGCCGGGTGCACGCCCGTGCACAGCGCGGTGGCGATCACCGGGCCGAGCACGAAGGTGAACTCGTCCGTCACCGACTCGAACGCGGCCGCGGTGGACATCAGCGGGGAGGCGGGCCGGTCGCCGGAGGCCCCCAGCATCGCCGCCCAGCGGGCCCGCACCATGGGGCCGATCTGCGGGATCGACGCCCCGGTCGGCACGGCGGCGGCGAACAGCGCCCACAGGGGCGCGTCCGCCAGCGCCAAGGCGGTCAGGACGCTCACCGAGACGGTGTGGAGGAGGACGCCGGGCAGCAGGACGGCACGCTGGCCGAAGCGGTCGGCGAGCTTGCCGCTCTGCGGGGCGAACAGCGCCATGGAGACGCCGGAGACGGCCGCGACGGCGCCCGCGCTGCCGTACGAGCCGGTCGTGTGCTGCACGAGGAGGACGATGCTGATGGTGAGCATCGCGAAGGGCTGCCGTGCGGCGAAGCCCGGGAGGAGGAAGGTCCACGCACCGGGGGTGCGCAGCAGTTGCCCGTATCCGGGGCGGTCGGAGACCGTGGTCGCCACGGTCCTTGCCTTTCTGCCGCCTGGTAGCCCTGCTTCCCGGCGCCCTCGTGGGGCGGGCCGGACGGAAGCGGCCGAGAGCTGTCCTCTTCGCGCGGAACTGCGGTAGATGCCGGGTGGCTCGCTGCCATCGGCGGGAGAGCCGCCGGGCGAAGAGACACCACGACCGCCATACGGTCGCGCCAGCTCTGCTTCAGACAGAGTTGGTCGATCAGGTTTCCTTCATGCTACAGGCAGGAAAGCCTGTGCGCCTGTGAATGCGCACAGGGCTTCCCCGCCCGCCTGTGATCCGGGACGCGTTCTGCGCGGCTCGCCTGCGTTGTCCCCTTGTAAGGGTTCAGGAGCGCGTCCTGGCCCTGCCTCCGTCGGCGCCCGTGCCCGTCCGCGAGGCGGACCCGGCCCCGCCGAGCTTCTTCGCCAGCTTCATCGCCTGCGGTATGGCGGACCCGGCGTGCGGGCCCGCCGCGCCGGCCGGACCGGACGAGGGGGATCCGCCGGGGCCCAGCCAGCCGGCCAGCTTGCCGCCCTCGGCGACCGCCCGCAGCCGCTCCTCCGTCCGGTCGCGCACCGGGTCGGTGGCCACCACCAGCAGTTCGTCCCCGCGCCGCAGGACCGTCGCGGGGGACGGCACGAAGCTCTTGCCCTCCCGGACCACCAGCGTCACCGCCGCGCCGGCCGGCAGCCGCAGCTCCCCGACCTCGACGCCGTGCATCTTCGACTTCGCGGGGACGGCCACCGACAGCAGGTGTCCGCGCAGCCGCTCCAGCGGCGCCGACTCGATGCCGAGGTCGTCGGCCTCGGCCGGGTCCTCGGCGATGTTCAGCTTGTTCGCGACCCAGGGCAGCGTCGGGCCCTGGATCAGGGTGTAGACGATGACCAGGACGAAGACGATGTTGAAGATGCGGGTACTGCCCTCCACCCCGGACACCATCGGGATGGTCGCCAGGACGATGGGCACCGCCCCGCGCAGCCCGGCCCAGGACATGAGGGCCTTCTCGCGGGCCGGGAGCCGGAACGGCGCGAGGCTCAGGAAGACCGACAGCGGTCGCGCCACCATCGTCAGCACCAGGCCCACGACCACGGCCGGCCAGAAGTCGTCGATCAGGTCGTGCGGGGTGACCAGCAGGCCGAGCAGCACGAACATGCCGATCTGGGCCAGCCAGCCGAGCCCGTCGGCGAATCCGCGGGTGGCGGGCCAGTGGGGCAGCTTGGAGTTGCCGAGGATCATGGCCGCGAGGTAGACGGCGAGGAACCCGCTGCCGTGGGCCATGGCGCCCGCCGCGTACGCCGAGACGGCGATGGCCATCACGGCGATCGGGTAGAGACCGGAGGCGGGCAGGGCCACGTGCCGCAGCCCCAGGGAGCCCAGCCAGCCCACCGCGATGCCGATGGCGGCGCCGATGGCCAGCTCCATGGCGATCTCCGCGACCAGGACGTACCAGTGCTCGACCGGGCCGACCGCGGAGAACGCGACGACCAGGATGACGACGGGAGCGTCGTTGAAACCGGACTCGGCCTCCAGGACCCCGGTGATCCGGGGCGGCAGGGGCACCCGGCGCAGGACGGAGAAGACGGCCGCCGCGTCGGTCGAGGAGACGACCGCGCCGATGATGAGGGCCTGCCGCCAGTCCAGGCCGACGAGGTAGTGCGCCGCGGCGGCGGTGACGCCCACGCTGACGCCGACGCCGACGGTGGAGACGACGGCCGCCGCCGGCAGGACCGGTCTGACCTCTTTCCACTTCGCTCCGAGCCCGCCCTCGGCCAGGATGACGACCAGGGCGGCGTAGCCGAATACCTGGGTCAGCTCGGCGTTGTCGAACTTGACGTCGAAGATGCCGTCCTGCCCCAGGGCGATCCCGATGCCGAGGTACAGGAGCAGGCTGGGGAGTCCGCTGCGCGAGGAGATCCGTACCGCCACCACGGCGACGAGCAGGACGAGCGAGCAGACGAGCAGGAGTTCGTTGAGCGCGTGGACAGTCAGGGTCCGTTTCCTTCCCTGCGTGCGCCTGCCGGATCGTCCTCCGGCAGCCAGGTACTTCGTTACCTTACCTAATCTTTAACGATTCCTTGACGGGTTCGAGCGTTCGTACGAGGAAGCCGCAAACGGGTGCATCCCCATACCGCGTCCGAGTGGCTTCTCCGCTGCGCCTATGGTTGCTCCTGCACTCCCAGGACCACCCTGCCCCTCGAAGGACAGCGATGCCCGCCAACACAACCGCCTCTTCCGGCCCTTCCGACGCGAAGAAGCCCGGCAGGAAGAAGGGGCGACGCGCCCGCCTGTTCGTGCTCGTCCTGGTGCTGGCGCTCGTCGCGGGTGTCGGCTACGGGACGTACTGGTCCGTGTCCACCGTGCGGGCCTCCTACCCGCAGACCACCGGGTCGATGACGCTCGACGGCCTTTCCGGGGAGGTCGAGGTCAAACGCGACGCGTACGGGATCCCGCAGATCTACGCGGACACCGACGCCGACCTCTTCCGCGCCCAGGGCTTCGTCCACGCCCAGGACCGCTTCTGGGAGATGGACGTCCGGCGGCACATGACCTCCGGCCGGCTCTCCGAGATGTTCGGCTCCGGCCAGGTGGAGACCGACTCCTTCCTGCGCACGCTCGGCTGGCGGCAGGTGGCGCAGAAGGAGTACGACGAGGTCCTGGACGAGGGCACCAAGAAGAACCTCCAGTCGTACGCGGAAGGCGTCAACGCCTACCTCGCGGGCAAGGAAGGCCGGGACATCTCGGTCGAGTACGCGGCGCTGGGGCTGACCAACGACTACAAGCCCGGTGAGTGGACCCCGGTCGACTCGGTGGCCTGGCTCAAGGCGATGGCCTGGGACCTGCGCGGCAACATGCAGGACGAGATCGACCGTTCGCTGCTGACCAGCCGCCTCGACAAGGACCAGATCGAGGACCTGTACCCGGGCTACCCGTACAAGCGGCACAAGCCGATCGTCGAGAACGGCGCGGTCTCCCCGGCCACCGGGAAGTTCGACCCCGAGGCGCAGCCGTCGGACACCGTCGGCTCCGCGACGCCCCAGGGGGCCGCCGAGGGCCTGAACACGCAGCTCTCCGCCCTCTCCGACACCCTCGACGAGATCCCGGCGCTGCTCGGTCCGAACGGCAACGGCATCGGCTCGAACTCCTGGGTCGTCGACGGCAGGCACACGACGTCCGGCAAGGCGCTGCTCGCCAACGACCCGCACCTCGCGCCGATGCTGCCCTCCCTCTGGTACCAGATGGGCCTGCACTGCCGTGAACTGTCCGAGAGCTGCCGGTACGACACGGCCGGCTACACGTTCTCCGGGATGCCCGGTGTGATCATCGGTCACAACCAGGACGTCTCCTGGGGACTGACCAACCTGGGCGCCGACGTCACCGACCTCTTCCTGGAGAAGGTCTCCGACGACGGCTACCTGTACGACGGGAAGACCAAGTCCTTCGAGACCCGCGAGGAGACCATCAAGGTCGCCGGCGGCAAGGACCGGAAGATCACCGTCCGCAGCACGAACAACGGGCCCCTGGTCTCCGACCGCAGCAGGGAACTGGACAAGGTCGGCCAGAAGGCGCCCGTCAGCAACGCCGCCCCCGACCGGGCCGACGGCTACGCGGTGGCGCTGAAGTGGACCGCGCTGGAGCCGGGCAGGTCGATGGACGCCGTCTTCGAGCTCAACCGGGCCAAGGACTTCGCCACCTTCCGGGCCGCCGCCCAGAAGTTCGAGGTCCCCTCCCAGAACCTCATCTACGCCGACACCGAGGGCAACATCGGCTACCAGGCCCCCGGCAGGATCCCGGTGCGCTCCGAGGGCTACGACGGGACGCGCCCGGCGCCGGGCTGGGACCCGGACTACGCGTGGAAGGGCTACATCCCCTTCGACGAGCTGCCCTACGAGTACAACCCGGACCGCGGCTTCATCGTCACCGCCAACCAGGCCGTCATCGACGAGAAGAAGTACCCCTACCTCCTGACGAAGGACTGGGGGTACGGCGCCCGCAGCCAGCGGCTCAACGACCTGCTGACCCGGAAGATCAAGGGCGGCGAGAAGGTCTCGACCGATGACATGCAGAAGATGCAGATGGACGACTTCAGCGAGATCGCCGCGCTGCTGGTGCCCGAGCTGAAGAAGATCAACATCACTGACCCGAGCGTCCGCGAGGCGCAGAAGCTGCTGGAGGGCTGGGACTACTCCCAGGCGTCCGACTCGGCCGCCGCCGCCTACTTCAACGGCGTCTGGCGCAACATCCTCAAGCTCGCCTTCGGCAACAAGCTGCCCAAGGAGATGCGCGTCAAGGGCGACTGCATCAACGTCCCGCCCGCCAAGAACAGCGGACCGGCCGACCAGCAGAAGAAGCTCGTCCGCGAGTGCGGCCAGCGCGACGGCGACACCGCGCAGCCGGACGGCGGCGACCGCTGGTTCCAGGTGGTCCGGGAGATCCTGGACGACCAGGACAACGCGTGGTGGAAGGCGCCCGCCCGGGGCCGCGAGGACGCCCTGGAGAGCCGGGACGACCTGTTCGCCCGCGCGATGGAGGACGCCCGCTGGGAGCTGACCTCCAAGCTCGGCAAGAACATCGACACCTGGAGCTGGGGCCGGCTGCACCGGCTGACCCTGACGAACCAGACCCTCGGCACCGAGGGCCCCGGCCTGCTCCAGCGGGCGCTCAACCGCGGCCCCTGGAACCTCGGCGGCGGCGAGGCGGCGGTCAACGCCACCGGCTGGAACGCCGCGAGCGGCTACGAGGTCGTCTGGGTGCCGTCGATGCGCATGGTCGTCAACGTGGGCGACTGGGACAAGTCCCGCTGGATCAACCTCAGCGGGGCCTCCGGGCACGCGTTCCACGCCCACTACACCGACCAGACCGACAAGTGGGCCGACGGCGAACTGCTCGACTGGTCCTACGGCAAGCAGGCGGTCGACGCCGCCACGGTCGACACGCTGACGCTGAAACCGTAGGGAGCCGGGTCGCCGCCCGCGGAGCTCAGGAAGCGAAGCGGCGCGTTCCGGCCGGGGTGACCACGGCGTCCACGGGGTGGTCGTGCGCTTCCGAGGGGAGCTGCGCGACCACCTCGTTCTCGTACAGGAGGACGACGAGCGGCGGATGCGCCCCGGCGGCCGTCAGCCGGGCCAGCACCCGGTCGTAGCTGCCGCCGCCGCGCCCCAGCCGCATCCCGTTCCCGTCCACCGCCAGCCCCGGCAGCAGCACGGCGTCGGCCTCCAGGACGGCGGCCGGGCCGAGGCGCGGCCCGGCCGGTTCGAGGAGGCCGCGCCCGGCCGGCAGCAGGCGTTCCGCCCCCTCGTACGCGGCCCAGTCCAGGTCGTTGTCGGGCAGGAGGACCGGGAGCAGCACACGCGCCCCCCGCTCGCGCAGCGCTTCCAGGAGGTCGCGGGTGCCCGGTTCGCGGCCCACGGAGACGTACGCGGCGACCGTGCGGGCCTCGGCCAGCTCGGGCAGCAGCAGCGCCGACCCGGCGAGGAGCACGGCGGCCCGGGCCACGTCCTCCTTCGTCAGGAGGGCCCGCGCGGCGAGCAGTTCGCGGCGGAGGAGGCCCTTCGCGGAGGCCTCGGGGGAGGGGGCGGCGAGGAAACCGGACCTGTCCGTGCTCATGTGTGACTCACGCGACTCTCTTATAGGCATATGTCAGGATGAAGTTAACCGGAATATCGGCCTTCGGTCGTGCGCAGCCGGTAAGGTCTGGCTATGACTCAGTCGCACCCCAGGATCAGCAAGGCCGTCATTCCGGCAGCAGGTCTCGGCACCCGGTTCCTGCCCGCCACGAAGGCCACTCCCAAGGAGATGCTGCCTGTCGTCGACAAGCCGGCCATCCAGTATGTCGTCGAGGAGGCCGTCGCGGCGGGCCTCTCCGACGTGCTGATGATCACCGGTCGCAACAAGCGCCCGCTCGAGGACCACTTCGACCGCAACTACGAGCTGGAGTCCGCCCTCACCCGCAAGGGAGACGCGGAACGCCTCGCCAAGGTCCAGGAGTCCAGCGACCTGGCCACCATGCACTACGTCCGCCAGGGCGACCCCCGCGGCCTCGGGCACGCCGTGCTGTGCGCCGCTCCGCACGTGGGCGACCAGCCCTTCGCGGTGCTCCTCGGCGACGACCTGATCGACCCGCGCGACCCGCTGCTGGCCCGGATGGTCGAGGTCCAGGAGCGCGAGGGCGGCAGCGTCGTCGCGCTGATGGAGGTCGAGCCCTCCCAGATCCACCTGTACGGCTGCGCGGCGGCGGACGCCACCGTCGACGGCGACGTCGTCCGGGTGACCGACCTGGTCGAGAAGCCGGACCCGGCCGACGCCCCCAGCAACCTCGCCATCATCGGCCGGTACGTCCTGGACCCCGCGGTCTTCGACATACTGCGACACACCGAGCCGGGCCGCGGCGGCGAGATCCAGCTCACCGACGCGCTCCAGCTGCTCGCCGCCGACGAGACGATCGGCGGCCCCGTGCACGGCGTCGTCTTCAAGGGCCGCCGCTACGACACCGGCGACCGCGGCGACTACCTGCGCGCCATCGTCAGACTGGCGTGCGAACGTGAAGACCTGGGTCCGGACTTCCGGACCTGGCTGCGCAAGTACGTCGCTGAGGAGATGTGACCCCGTGAGCAGCACGATCTGGTCGGTCGACGAGCACCTGGACGACATCCTCGCCTCCATTCGTCCGCTGGAGCCCATCGAGCTGCAACTGCCCGACGCCCAGGGCTGCGTACTCGTCAAGGACGTCGTCGTGGAGGTGGCCCTGCCGCCCTTCGACAACAGCTCCATGGACGGGTACGCGGTCCGGGTCGCCGATGTCGAGGGGGCGAGCGAGGAGTTCCCCGCGGTCCTCACCGTCATCGGCGACGTGGCCGCGGGCAGCGCGGGGCTCGCCGACGGCCGGGTCGTGGGGCCGGGACAGGCCGCCCGCATCATGACGGGCGCCCCGCTGCCCCCGGGCGCCGAGGCCGTGGTCCCGGTCGAGTGGACCGACGGCGGTACGGGCGAGGGCCCCGCCGCCACCATGCGGGCCCACAGCGACGCCCCCGAAGGCGCCACCGGAGAGGTCCGGGTGCACCGGCCCGTCACCGCGGGCGCCCATGTGCGCGAGGCCGGCGGCGACGTCAAGCCGGGCGACCTGGCCCTGGCCGCCGGATCGGTCGTCGGTCCGGCGCAGATCGGGCTGCTCGCGGCGATCGGCTGCTCCACCGTGGTCGTCCGGCCCCGCCCCCGGGTGGTCGTCCTGTCCACCGGCAGCGAACTGGTCCAGCCGGGCGAGAAGCTGACCGCCGGCCAGATCTACGACTCCAACAGCTTCGCGCTGACGGCCGCCGCCCGGGACGCCGGAGCCATCGCCTACCGGGTCGGCGCGGTGACCGACGACGCCGAGACGCTGCGCGCCGCCATCGAGGACCAGCTGATCCGCGCGGACATCGTCGTCACCACGGGCGGCGTCAGCGTCGGCGCGTACGACGTCGTCAAGGAGGCGCTGTCCTCCGTGGGCGACGAGGACGAGCCGGGCAGCGGCGTCGAGTTCCGCAAGCTCGCCATGCAGCCCGGAAAACCGCAGGGCTTCGGATCGATCGGCCCGGACCACACCCCGCTGCTGGCCCTGCCGGGCAACCCGGTCTCGTCGTACGTCTCCTTCGAGCTGTTCGTCCGCCCCGCCATCCGCGCCCTGATGGGCCTCGACGACGTGCGCCGCCCCACGGTCCGCGCCCGGCTCGACGCGGACGAGGCGCTCACCTCCCCGGAGGGCCGCCGCCAGTTCCTGCGCGGCCGCTACGACGCGGAGGAGGGCACGGTGAAGCCGGTCGGCGGCTCCGGCTCGCATCTGATCGCCGCGCTCGCGCAGGCGGACGCGCTGATCGTGGTGGACGAGGACGTCGTCTCGGTCGAGCCCGGCACGGAGACGGACGTGATCCTGCTCCGCTGACCGCCGCCCCGTGGCGGTACGGTATCTGCCGCCGTGCCTTCCGGAGGTCCCCCTCCGGGCCCGAGGCCCACCGGCGCCCCTACCGCTAGGCGGAGTGAGTTGAGTACGCAGAACAGGCTGACGCACATCGACGAGGCGGGCGCGGCCCGGATGGTCGACGTGTCGGCGAAGGACGTCACCACCCGCGTCGCCCGCGCGTCGGGCCGGGTGCTCGTCGCACCGCGCGTGATCGAGCTGCTGCGCGGCGAGGGGGTGCCCAAGGGCGACGCCCTCGCCACCGCCCGGATCGCCGGGATCATGGGGGCCAAGCGCACCCCCGACCTGATCCCGCTCTGCCACCCGCTGGCCGTCTCCGGTGTGAAGGTCGACCTGGCCGTGGCCGACGACGCGGTCGAGATCACGGCCACCGTGAAGACGGCGGACCGCACGGGCGTCGAGATGGAGGCGCTCACCGCGGTGTCGGTGGCGGCCCTCACGGTCGTCGACATGGTCAAGGCGGTCGACAAGGGCGCGGTCATCACCGACGTGCGGGTCGAGGCGAAGTCGGGCGGCAAGTCCGGCGACTACCGGCGCCCCGCCCCGGAGGGGACGGACGCGTGACCCCGCCCGAGCACGAGACCCCCGGCCCCGGGGCGCACGCCCCGCAGTCCTCCGCCGCCCCGCGCACCCCGTACCGCGCCCTCGTCGTCACCGCCTCCAACCGGGCCTCCGCCGGGGTGTACGCGGACAAGGGCGGCCCGCTCATCGCCGAAGGGCTGGCCGGCCTCGGCTTCACCGTCGACGGCCCGCAGGTCGTGCCGGACGGGGATCCGGTCGAGGCGGCCCTGCGCGCGGGCGTCGCGGCCGGGTACGACGTCATCGTCACCACCGGCGGTACGGGCATCTCGCCCACCGACGCCACCCCCGAGGCCACCCGCCGCGTCCTCGACCACGAGGTCCCCGGCATCCCGGAGGCGATCCGGGCCGAGGGCCTGGCCCAGGTGCCGACCGCCGCGCTCTCCCGGGGTCTGGCGGGCGTGGCCTCCCGCACCCTGATCGTCAATCTCCCCGGCTCCACGGGCGGGGTGAAGGACGGACTCGCGGTCCTCGGCCGCCTCCTGGTGCACGCCGTCGACCAGCTCCGCGGCGGCGACCACCCCCGACCGGGGAGCCCGAGCTGAACATCGCGACCTGGCCGGTGACGCTGAGGGACGGCGAGATCGTCCTGCGCCCGATAAGGATGCGCGACCAGCGGGCCTGGCGCGAGGTCAACCGGCGCAACCGCGACTGGCTGCGCCCCTGGGAGGCCACGATTCCGCCGCCCGCCCCCGGCGGCCCGGTCGCGCAGCGCCCCACGTACCGGCAGATGGTCCGCCACCTGCGCGCCGAGGCGAACGCGGGGCGGATGCTGCCGTTCGCCATCGAGTACGAGGGCCGGCTGGTCGGCCAGCTCACGGTCGCGGGGATCACCTGGGGCTCGATGTGCTCCGGGCACGTCGGCTACTGGATCGACCGGGGCGTCGCCGGTCGCGGGGTCATGCCCACGGCGGTGGCGCTCGCCGTGGACCACTGCTTCCGCACGGTGGGCCTGCACCGCATCGAGGTCTGCATCCGCCCGGAGAACGGGCCGAGCCGCCGGGTGGTGGAGAAACTCGGATTCCGCTCGGAGGGCGTGCGCCCGCGCTATCTGCACATCGACGGGGCCTGGCGGGACCATCTGATCTTCGCCCTCACCGCCGAGGAAGTCCCCGAGGGGATGCTCCGGCGGTGGCGCCGGGCCCGGCCCGCGACACCGCCCGAGCCGGGACCGCCGGAAGAAATGAAATAGGTGTTCGAATTTGATCGCCGGTCGACCGAAAGGGAACGAGTGAACGGCGGTTGTTGAATCGAACCATCACAAAAAAAGTCCGTGATATCAGCCGGTTCGTGCGACACACCGGGCCAATTGGCGGATCCTTCCGTGCAAACCCCTCTACGGTGTGAGCGTGAGCAGCAGCGGCCTCATCTACGCAGTCATCGTCGGGGCCTGGGCCGCCTACTTGGTGCCGATGTGGCTCCGCAGGCAGGACGAGCTGAACGAGGCCCGTCCGACCGAGCGCTTCAGCACCGCCATCCGGCTGCTGTCCGGCCGGGCGGCGATGGAGCGCCGGTACGCCAAGGAGCTGCGGGAGCGCACCGCCGAGGAGGCGGGGCCCGACGCCGACCCGGACCGGGAAACGGACCGTATGGAGTCCGTGGACGTCCGGGCCTTCGCCGCGCCTCCGGCGCACACGGAAGCCAGACTGGGCGACCCGGCGCACGCGCCCGAGCGCACCCAGGAGAGTCCGGCGTCCGACCGGCCGGCGCACGAGCGCAGGGCCGGACACCACTCCCCGGCCCGCCCGGCGCACGACCGCGGGCCCGGCGGGCGCCCCACGGGGCAGGCGCCGTTCGCCCGGCAGCGCACGCACACCGGCGCGGCCGACGCCGAACGGGCCCGGCGCGCCCAGCGCTCCCAGGTCCTGGCACGGCGCAGGCGTACCACCGTCGTCCTCTTCCTCGCCTTCACCCTCGGCGCGATCGTCGCGGCGGTGGGCGGTCTCGCCTTCCTCTGGGCGCCCGCCGTGCCGGCCGTGCTGCTGAGCACGTACATCGTGCACCTGCGCGCCCAGGAGCGACGGCGGTTCGCCTTCACCATGGACCGCCGCCGGGCCGAGGACGCGGCGCAGCGGCTGCGCGAGAACCGCCCGCGCAGGCACCAGCCCGTCGCCCCCGACGCCGCCGAGCCCGACGACGAGCCGGAGGCCCACGCCGCGGAGCCGGAGCTCACCCCCACGGTCTCCCCGCAGGAGGCCGGCCGCCGGGCCCTCGTCGAGCAGACGGACCACGCCGAGTGGGTGGACCAGCAGCGTGAGCGCGGCCGTGTCCAGGGCGACAGCTGGGAGCCCGTTCCCGTGCCCCTGCCCACCTATGTCACCGCGCCCGTCGCCCCTCGGGCCACGGGCGGGGTGGAGGTCGGCGACCCGGAGACGTGGAGCGCGGCCCGCTCCAGCACCGCCGAGCCGCAGACGGGCACCTCGCACCCGACGATCCCCCCGGTCGACCCGGCGCCGCGCCAGCGCGCCCCCCAGTCCCGCCGCAACCGCGACCGGGGCCGCACCCCCCTCTTCGACCAGTACGACGACGAGGACCGGCCGCGCGCGGCCAACGAGTGACACGTGTGGGGCCCGGAAACCCCGGCACCGCTGACCAGCGGAGGAACGGATTTCCAAGCACCCCCTGGAGGGTGCTAGAGTTTCACACGTCGCAAGGGCCTGTGGCGCAGTCTGGTAGCGCACCTCGTTCGCATCGAGGGGGTCTGGGGTTCAAATCCCCACAGGTCCACAAGCGGCCCGTTTCACGAGTTGGCTCGTGAAGGGTTCATGAAATCCCGTCCAGTTGTTTCAACTGGGCGGGATTTCGTGGTTTCCGGGCCCGGTGCGACGTGTGTGCCGGCCGGGCGCGTACGGGCGGCTGGTCCCCGTCGCGCGGGCCGGGTGGCGGGGATTCCCCCCCTGGCGGCGTCGGGCGCCGTGCTGAAGGAGCCGGTCCCGACTGCTCCTCCTCCTCGACGGATCGCCCATCAGGTTCGGTGCGGGCCGGAGGCGTTGGCGCGGGCGGGACACTTCGCGGAGCGGCCGGGAGCCGTCGATTCGACCACTGCGGGCCGCGGGCAAGGCGGCGCCCCCTTCAGGGTCGCCCGGTTCTTCGGCGCTGCTGCCGGGGGGCCTGCGGGGCGGGGGAGCCGAACGGCGGGGACGGGCCGGGGGAGGGCGGTCTCGGGGAGGGAGCGGTCTCGGTCGCGGCGCTCTTCCTGGGGGCGCTCAGGGGGCCGGCGCGCGACGTTCTCGGTGACGAGGGGCCGTGAGGGGCCCCCGCCCGGTCCGGCGTACGGAGTGCTCACGGCTCCCGGCGGTCGGCGGCCAGGCGCCGGATGCCGTAGGCGGCTGCGCCCAGGGCGAGCACCGCGGCCCCGGTGAGGACCGAGGAGGCCGGCAGGGCGAAGGCCAGGACCAGGCAGCCCGCCAGCCCGACCGCCGGGACGGCGCGGGGCGGGCGGCCCTCGGCCCGGGAAAGCGTCCAAGCCGAGGCGTTGGCGACGGCGTAGTAGGCGAGCACGCCGAAGGAGGAGAACCCGATCGCCCCGCGTACGTCCGTCGTCGCGGCGAGGACCGCCACCACCGCGCCCACGGCCAGCTCGGCCCGGTGCGGCACCTGGTGGCGGGGGTGGACGGCCGCCAGGACGTGCGGCAGGTGCCGGTCGCGGGCCATCGCCAGGGTCGTACGGGAGACGCCGAGGATCAGGGCCAGGAGCGAGCCGAGCGCCGCGACGGCCGCGCCGGTGCGGACGACCGGGGCCAGCCAGGCGGCGCCCGCGGCCCGTGCGGTGTCCGCGAGCGGCGCGGTGGCCTCCGCCAGCCCCCGCGGGCCGAGTACCAGCAGGGCGCAGACGGCGACGAGGGCGTAGACGACCAGGGTGATGCCTAGGGCGATCGGGATGGCGCGGGGGATGGTGCGTGCGGGGTCGCGGACCTCCTCGCCCAGGGTGGCGATGCGGGCGTACCCGGCGAACGCGAAGAACAGCAGCCCCGCCGCTTGGAGGACACCGCCCGGATCGGCATCCGGCCCGAGGTCCAGGCGAGCCGCGTCCGCCTCGCCGGAGGCGAAGGAGGCGACCACCACCGCGGCGAGCACGGCCAGCACCACGGCGACGACGGTCCGGGTCAGCCAGGCGGACTTCTGCACCCCGGCGTAGTTGACCGCGGTCAGCGCCACCACGGCGGCGACCGCCACCGCGTGGGCCTGTCCCGGCCAGACGTACGAGCCCACGGCGAGCGCCATGGCCGCGCAGGAGGCGGTCTTGCCGACCACGAACCCCCAGCCCGCCAGGTACCCCCAGAAGTCGCCGAGGCGCTCGCGGCCGTAGACGTACGTGCCGCCCGAAGCCGGGTAGCGGGCGGCGAGCCGGGCGGATGAGGTGGCGTTGCAGTACGCCACCGCACCGGCGACCGCGAGGCCGATCAGCAGCCCGGAACCGGCGGCGCGCGCGGCGGGCGCCAGGGCGACGAAGATTCCCGCGCCGATCATCGACCCGAGGCCGATCACCACGGCGTCGGGCACGCCGAGCCGCCTCCGCAACTCGCCCGGCACGCCGGCGGGGACAGGCGGCCTGGTCATGGCTCACTCCTCGGTGGCTCGGGCACAGCCGTTCCGGAAGACGATATCGGTGGGCGGTGCGAGGGCGCGGGCCGGTGTGCCGGACGGTTCCAGGCCGACGCGGGCCCGCCACCTCCCCGGCAAGCGCCACCTCGACTGGACGCTGGAGGACCCGGCGGGCCGGTCCGGGCTGCGTGGGGGGACGACGGCGCCGGGCGGTGAACGACCGGCGTCTTCTCTACAGTTCTCGGCCAGTTCTGTAGAAAAGAGCCCCGCCTCCGCTCCTTGTGGCGGCAGTTCCCGCTGGGCCAGAGTTCGGGGCGCGGCGACAGGAACATGACATCGCCGCCGGGCAGTGTCCTGGAGCACGTCGCGCCTCCCCAAGCGCGGTGTGGCCACCCCCCATTGTCTGGACGCTCGCCCGCGGAGCGGAAGGAACCGCGTGACCCACGGAAAGAAGAACGCGCGCAGATACATCGTGGCCGCCTCCATCGGCGCCCTCCTGTCGGCCGGAGTCGCCACAGGGGCCCACGCCGGTACGGCGGCGCGGGCCGCGGCCCCCGCCTCGGCCCCGGCGTACCAGCCGGAGATGGTCGAGGCGCTCGCCACCACCCTCGGCGTCGGCGAGAAGGCCGCCGTGGAACGGCTGGACCGCGAGGCCGAGCAGCAGGACCGGTTCGCGGAGCTGCGGAAGGACCGGGTCGACACGCTCGGGGCCTTCTTCGCCGAGGACGGTGCGCTGGTCGTCAACGCCGCCGACGCCGAAGCGGCGAAGGAGGTCCGGGCCGCCGGCCTCCGGGCCCGCGTCCCCGAGCACGGGGAGAACGAACTCGGCCGCATCAAGGCCCGGCTCGACGCCCGGGCGCTCAGGAGCGCCCCGGCCGGAGTGTCCGCCTGGTCGGTCGACCTCGCGTCGGACACCGTGACCGTCGAGGTCAACGGGGCCTCGGACGCGGCCACCCGGGGCTTCCTCAAGGCCGCGAAGAGCAACGGCGACGCCGTGCGCGTCGTGAAGGGCCGGAAGAAGCTGGAGACCCAGGCCGTCGTTCCGCCCGGCAGCCGGATGACCTTCAACGGCTACCTCTGCTCCGTCGGTTACGGCGCCAAGGACCGCAACGGCAGGCAGGTGCTGGTGACGGCCGGGCACTGCATCGAGGACCTGCCGGTGCTGGCGTACAACGGCGCCCGGTTCGCCCAGGGAGCCCACACCCGGTTCGCGGTGGGCGCCCGCAGCGTGGACATGGGCATCGCGACCGTCGACGCCGGCCACGCGATCGGCCTTGACATCACCACGTACGGCAAGGCCGGCACCGTCCCGGTCAGGGGCGGCAAGCGGGCCCCCTCCGGCGCGGCGCTCTGCAAGTCCGGCCAGACCACCGGCTGGACCTGCGGCAAGGTCGGTTCGTACAACGTCAGCGTCACCTACACCGACCAGAACGGCGGCCCGGACACCGTCGTGACCGGTCTGGCCAGCTCCAGCGTCTGCACCCAGGGCGGGGACAGCGGCGGCGCGTACGTCTCCGGCGACCAGGCCCAGGGCATGACGTCCGGCGGTCCTTCCGGCCAGCGCTGCAACGGACAGGTCAACTCCCCCGGATCGTCCTACTTCCAGCCGCTGGACGACGCCCTCGCCTACTACGGGCTGACGCTCACCACCAAGTAGTCCGCACCGGGCGCGGAACGGAGCGGCACGGCTCCGGACCGGCCGCGGGCCGGACCCCTGAACGCGGGAGGCCGTCCACTCATCCTGGGCGGCCTCCCGTCCCGGCCGTTCCCGCCCCGTAGCCCCACGCCACCCCGTGCACGCCCGGCTTGCACCGGGAGGTGAGCACGTGGACGTCGTGCGCCGCGCCCAGCGGGACGCGCCGCCGGGCGCGGGGCGGGGCGCCGACCTTCTCCCGGACGTAGCGGTGGCAGTCCACCGGCAGGGCGCCGGGGTGGAAGAAGACCTGCTGGAGGTATTCGTGGAGGTTCGTCCGCGACCAGCGCTCGTAGTGCGTGGCCGGGGTCCGGGACGGGCTCACCTCGACCGCGTAACTCACCACCGTGGTGTCCAGCTTGGCCAGCTTCCGGCCGAAGTGGATCTCCAGCACCAGGGAGTTGAGCCGCTTGAGGTACGTGGCCTCGGCCAGACGGCCGCAGGTGACCCTGATGTCGACCGGCTCGGCCGCCTCGTCGTCGAAGCTGAGCACGAAGACCGCCCGGTCGGCCCCGGCCCGGCCGGCCCGCAGCACGTTGGTGGTGGAGATCCCGCTCAGCGTGCCGCTCTCGCCGACCCGCACGATGTCGTGGACCATCAGCGAACTGGTCTCCTGGTTGAAGTGGCGGAAGCGCGCGCCGAGCGCCTTCTCCACCACCGAGTCCTCCCCGAGGATCTGGAGCGCCGCGCCCTCCGTGCCCGGCGGGGTGGTCCGGCCGCGCGGGCGGCGCGGGCCGAGCAGCGAGCGCAGGGTTCCGGCGGGCAGTTCCAGGATCTCCTCCAGCACCTCCACCGCGCGCAGGGAACGGGCCCGCTCCGGCTGGCTGCGGCCGCGCTGCCAACTGCTGAGGGTGGCCTGGCTGATGGCGATGCCGCGCGCCTTGAGCCGTTCGCTCACCCGCTCCAGGGACAGCCCGCGCCGGCTCAGCGCCTCCCGCAGGACCGCCGGGAAGGCGTCGGCGCCGGTCGCCGCCGCGTGCAGGGCCGAGGCGGTGAGGGCCCGGCCGGTGCGCGCCGCGGTGATGTGCGCCTCTTCCGTCCCCGCCCGCGCGGTGGGCGCCTCCTCCGCCCGTGCCCCGGGGGCGTGCGCCCCGTCGGTGTCCGCTCTGCTCGCCATGTCTCTCCCGTTTCCCGGCACTCTCCCGGCGGGTCGGCCTACGGGCCCCCGCATACTGGTGGACCACCGGGCGGGGGTCGGATAACAGAACCCCCGGGTGTGACCTGTCCCACGCCCGGAGGCGAACCGGAACGCCTACACGGCGGGACGGGGCGCACGTGGGCGACCGAACGCACGTGGTGAACGGAACGAAGGGCGTGATGGGCGTGGACGGCACCGCTCTGGTCGTCGCGGCGAGGGAGGGCGACCGGGCCGCCGGGGAGCGGCTGGCCGCTCAGTACCTCCCCCTCGTCTACAACGTCGTCGGGCGCGCCCTCAACGGCCACCCGGACGTCGACGACGTGGTGCAGGAGACCATGCTCCGCGCCCTGTCCGGGCTGCACGCGCTGCGCGACCCGGCCCGCTTCCGCTCCTGGCTCGTCGCCATCGCCATGAACCAGGTCCGCAGCCGCTGGACCGGTCTCGGCCGCCGGCCCGCCCCGCTGGAGGCGGCCGAGGAGCCCGCCGACCCGGCCGCCGACTTCGTCGACCTGACGATCCTGCGCCTCGAACTCTCCGGGCAGCGGCGCGAGACGGCCGAGGCGACCCGCTGGCTGGACGACGCCGAACGCGATGTGCTGGCGCTGTGGTGGCTGGAGGCGACCGGCGAACTCGCCCGGGCCGAGCTGGCCGAGGCGCTCGGCCTCTCCCCGCAGCACGCCGCCGTGCGGGTCCAGCGGGTGAAGAACCAGCTGGACATCGGCCGCACCGTCGTCCGGGCGCTGGCGTCCGACCCCCGCTGCCCGGCCCTGGCGGACCTGCTGGGCGACTGGGACGGTACGCCGACGCCGCTGTGGCGCAAGCGGGTCGCCCGCCATGTGCGGGGCTGCGCCGCCTGCTCCGAGGGCGCCACGGGGCTGGTCCCGGCGGAGGGACTGCTCTCCGGGCTGGCCCTGGTGGCGCCGCTCCACGACACCGGGCAGGCGGCGACGGCCGTGGCCTCCTCGGCCGCGGCGACCGCGCCCGCCGCGCCGTCCGTGCCCGCAGCCCCGTCCGCGTTCCCGGCGGGGAAGGCGGCGGGGTTCCTGGCCGGGGCGGCCGCCGTGACCGCCCTCGCCGTCCTGATCTGGCCCTCCGCTCCGGCCCCGCCCGGGCCGCGGGGCGGCGGCGTCGCCTCCAGCCCCGCGCCGCCGCCCGTCAGCGCCCCCGCCGAGCCGCGCCCCACGCCGTCCACCGCTCCGCCGTCGCCCACCCCGGCCCCGAGCCGGACGCCCACCGCGTCACGGTCCCCCGCAGCGGCCCCCACGCCCACCGTGTCGCCCGCGCCCGCCGTGCCGCCCCCGGGGCCGGACGCCCGCGTGGTCGCCCGGGTCAACACCCTGCGCGCCGCCAACGGCTGCCCGCGGCTGGCGACCGACCCCCGGCTGACCCGGGTCGCCCGGCAGCACTCCGCCGACATGGCCGCGCGGAACTACTTCGGCCACACCGACTCCTCGGGCCGGGGCATGGGCGAGCGGGTCGAGGCCGCGGGGTACGCGTGGTCGGCGGTCGGGGAGACCATCGCCACCGGTACGAGCGATCCGGAGGCGGTCGTCGAGGAGTGGCGCGCCGGTCCGGACCGCGATCGCGCCCTGTTCAACTGCGCTTTCACCCACGTCGGCGTGGGCCTCGCCGATTCCCCGCGCGGCCCCTACTGGACCCAGGTGCTGGCCACCCCGAGGTGAGCGGAGGGGCGCCCCGCGGAAGGCGGTCCCCGGCGCGGGCCGGACCGGCGGGCCGGGTCGCACGCGCGGTGGCCGGCGCCCGCCGCCGGGCGGGCGGAGCGCCCCGCGGACGGGGGCGCGTTTCCGGCGGGCGGGGTCAGGCTCCCGCGCGCCGGTTCACGCTCGGGGCAGCCGGAGCGGCTTGGCCATGCAGATGCTGCTCTCGTACTCCCGGTAGTAGCCGAACTTCTCGCACACCGAGTAGCCGCTCGACGTGTACAGGGCCACGGCTTCGGGCTGCTGGTCCCCGGTCTCCAGGACCATGCGGACACGGCCGGCGGCGCGGGCGTCCTCCTCCAGGGCGGCCAGCATCCGCCGGGCCAGGCCCCTGCCGCGCCCCTCGGGTATCACGAACATCCGCTTGATCTCGGCGTCGCCGTCCCGGTAGCCCTCGGCGTTGCGGTTCTGGGTGCGCCAGCCGCCGGTGGCCACAGGGCGCTCGCGCTCGTCGTAGGCGATCAGGTACAGCCCGTGCGGGGGAAGGAACATGGAGGGGTCGAGCGGTGTGACATCGCCCTCGTCGCCGTAGCGCTCGGCGTATTCGAGCTGGACCTGGTCGTTGAGCTTGACGGCGTCGGGGTGGTCGAACCCCCGAGGGTGAATAAGCATGCTGGATATCGTATATCTGTGCGTAGGGGTGAGTGGGTACTGTTTCCGGATGCTTCTCACAGTTACCTCCGTGAATGTTAACGGCCTGCGCGCCGCCGCCAAGAAGGGCTTCACCGCGTGGCTGGCGGGGACCGACGCCGATGTGATCTGCCTCCAGGAGGTCCGGGCCGAGCTCGCCCAGCTGCCCGCGGAGGTCGGTGAGCCGGAGGGGTGGCACACCGTCCACGCGCCCGCCGCCGCCAAGGGCCGGGCCGGCGTCTCGCTCTACTCGCGCCAGGCCCCCGAGCGGGTCCAGATCGGCTTCGGCGGTTTCGGGGCCCCCGGGGCGGAGGAGTTCGACGCGAGCGGCCGGTACGTGGAGATCGACCTCCCCGGCGTCACCGTCGCGAGCCTGTACCTGCCCTCCGGGGAGGTCGGCACCGAGCGCCAGGAGGAGAAGGAGCGCTTCATGGCGGCCTTCCTGCCCTACCTCCGGGGGCTCAAGGAGCGTGCCGCCGCGGACGGCCGCGAGGTCGTGGTCTGCGGTGACTGGAACATCGCCCACCAGGAGGCCGACCTGAAGAACTGGAAGGCCAACCGCAAGAGCTCCGGCTTCCTCCCCGAGGAGCGCGCCTGGCTGACCCGGGTGCTGGAGGAGGCCGAATACGTCGACGTCGTACGGGCGCTGCACCCGGGCGTCGAGGGGCCCTACAGCTGGTGGTCCTACCGCGGGCGCGCCTTCGACAACGACACCGGCTGGCGCATCGACTACCAGATGGCCACCCCGGGGCTGGCCGGGCGCGCGGTGAAGGCGTGGGTCGAGCGGGCGGCCACGCACGGCGAGCGCTGGAGCGACCACGCGCCCGTCACGGTCGTCTACGGGCGGTAGGTCCGGCGCGCGGCGGCTCGCGGGTCACGCGCGCGGGCGCTCACGGCGTCCGTCCGCGGGTGCTCATGAGTCCGGCGCGCGCGGGCGCTCACGGGGTCCGTCCAACGGGGACTCGCGGGTCCGGCGCGCGGGCGCTCACGCCTTCGGGGGCTGTGTGCCGTCCTCGCGCCGGAGCCTGCGGTCCAGGGCCATGGAAAGCTCCGCGTCCACCACCGCGCGGGCCAGCGGGCGCAGTTGGGCCGGTTCGGTCTCCTTCGTGTGGGCATGCAGTACGCGTACGAAGATCTCGGCGAGCGCGTCCGCGTGCTCGCGGACGCGGCGGCCCGAGGAGAGCACCGTGGACAGCGGCACCCCTTCCCGTACCAGCTCGGCCGACACCTCCAGCAGACGGCGGCTGATGTGCACGATCTCGTCGCCGTCGGTGGCGAGATACCCCAGGTCCAGGGCGGTGGCGAGGTTCTCGGGGGTGACCTCGCCCTCGAAGTAGTCCGCGAGCTGCTCGGGGGTGAGGCGGACCGGGGTCTCCTCGGTGGGTTCGCCCAGGCCCAGCACCTCGGCGACGTCGCGCCCGCTCTCGAAGGTGGCGGCCAGGTCCGCGATGCCGTTGAGGGTGTGGCCGCGCTCCAGCAGCCCGGTGATGGTGCGCAGGCGGGCCAGGTGGTGGTCGTCGTACCAGGCGATACGGCCCTGGCGGCGGGGCGGGGGGATCAGTCCGCGCTCGCGGTAGAAGCGCAGGGTCCGCACGGTGATGCCCGCCGCCTCGGCCAGCTCCTCCATGCGGTATTCGCGGTGCTCGCGTCCTTCAGCCACAGGGGCACCCTATGTTGTACCGCCGGTAACTTTCCCCGGTCCGCCCCCTACCCATCAGTACGGTCCTGCTCTACTCTCCGAACCATGCCAGTGATTGCTGGCAGAGTGGTGTGACGTACCGCGGGGAGGCGGCAGCATGGCCCAGCAGGAACACGTACGTGTGGCGGTGATCGGAACCGGATTCGGGGGCCTGGGGGCCGCCGTCCGGCTGCGCCGCGAAGGCATCACCGACTTCGTCGTCCTGGAGAGGGCCGGTTCGGTGGGCGGCACCTGGCGCGACAACAGCTACCCCGGCTGCGCCTGCGACGTACCGTCCCACCTCTACTCCTTCTCCTTCGCGCCCAACCCCGACTGGCCGCGCACCTTCTCCGGCCAGGAGCACATCCGGGCCTACCTGGAGGGCGTCGCCGACAACTTCGGGCTCCGTCCGCACATCCGGCTGAACCACGAGGTGAAGCTGATGACGTGGGACAAGGAGAACCTGTACTGGGTGATCGAGGGAGCTGACGGATCGATCCTGCGCGCCGACGTCGTGGTCTCCGCGACCGGGCCGCTCTCCGACCCCAAGACGCCCGACATACCCGGGCTGGACTCCTTCCCCGGCAAGGTCTTCCACTCCGCGCGCTGGGACCACGACTACGATCTGGCCGGCAAGCGCGTCGCGATGGTCGGCACGGGCGCCTCCGCGATCCAGATCGTTCCGGCCATCCAGCCGAAGACCGCCAGGCTCACCCTCTTCCAGCGCACCCCGCCCTGGGTCATGCCCCGTATGGACCGCGCCATCGGCAAGGCCGAGCGGGCGCTCCACCGCGCGATACCCGCCACCGGCACCGCGCGCCGCGGACTGCTGTGGGGCATCCGGGAGTTGCAAGTGAGCGCCTTCACCAAGCACCCCCAACAGCTGGGCCTGGTGGAGAAGCTGGCCAAGTCCAACATGGCGCGGGCCGTCAAGGACCCGGTGCTGCGGGCCAAGCTGACCCCCGACTACCGCATCGGCTGCAAGCGCATCCTGCTCTCCAACGCCTACTACCCGGCGCTCGCCCAGCCCAATGTGGACGTGGTCGCCGCCGGACTCAGCGAGGTGCGCGGCTCCACGGTGGTCGGCGCCGACGGGAGCGAGGCGGAGGTCGACGCGATCATCTTCGGCACCGGCTTCCACGTGACGGACATGCCCATCGCGGAACGGGTCGTCGGCACGGAGGGCATCACCCTCGCCGAGACCTGGAAGGACGGGATGAACTCGCTGCGCGGCGCGACCGCCGCCGGGTTCCCCAACTGGATGACGATCATCGGCCCGAACACCGGGCTCGGCAACTCCTCCATGATCCTGATGATCGAGTCCCAGCTGAACTACATGGCCGACTACCTGCGGCAGTTGAACGTGCTGGGCGGACGCGCCGCCCTCGACGCCCGCGACGCCTCCGTCACCGCGTGGAACGACAAGGTCCAGCAGCGGATGAAGCGCACCGTGTGGAACACCGGCGGCTGCACCAGCTGGTACCTGGACGCGGAGGGCCGCAACACGACGGTCTGGCCGGGCACCACGAGCGAGTTCCGGCGGCAGACCCGGTCGGTGGACCTCGCGGAGTACGACGTCGTCCGGGCCGGCGGCGCGCGGCGGGGGGCGGGAAGCGGGCGCGTGCCCGAGCAGCCCGGCCGCACCGACCGCGAGACCGTGACCGCCGCGACGGACGCGGGACCGGTCGCCGAGGAGGCCGCGCGATGAGCCGCCTCCTGCACCGCGACACCGTACCGCCGCCGCCCGCCGCCGAACTGGCCGTGCGGTCCGCCGACGGCGCCCGCGTCCACGTCGAACTGCACGGCCCCGAGGACGCCCCGGCGGTGGTCCTGGCCCACGGCTGGACCTGTAACACCCGCTTCTGGGACGCCCAGATCCGCGACCTGGCCGTCGACCACCGGGTCATCGCCTACGACCAGCGCGGCCACGGGCTCAGCCCCGACCCGGGCCCCGGCGGCTACAGCACGAACGCGCTGGCCGACGACCTCGAAGCGGTCCTCACCACCACGCTCGAACCGGGCCGCAGGGCGGTGATCGCCGGGCACTCCATGGGCGGGATGACGGTGATGGCCGCCGCCGCCCGGCCCGCGCTGCGCGAGCACGCCGCCGCCGTCCTGCTCTGCTCCACCGGCAGTACGCGGCTGGCCGCCGAGGCCTTGGTCGTGCCGATCCGGGCGGGTGCGCTGCGGACCCGGATCACCACTGCCGTACTGGGCGCCAAGGCCCCGCTCGGACCGGTCAACCCGGTCTCCAGGAAGGTTCTCAAGTACGCGACGATGGGAGCCGGTTCGGCCCCGGACCGGGTGGACGCCTGCGCCCGGATCGTGCACGCCTGCCCGCGCCGCGCGCGGGTGGCGTGGGGCCATGTGCTCGCGGAGCTGGATCTCGCGGCGGGAGTACGGGAGTTGAGGGTGCCGACCGCGATGATCGCCGGCACGGACGACCGGCTGACGCCGCCGGTCCACGCGCGGGCCATCGCGGACGCCCTGCCGGTCGGCCTCGGCCTGACCGAGCTGGCGGGCATGGGGCACATGACGCCGGTGGAGGCCCCGGAGGCCGTCACCGCGAAGATCAGGGAGCTGGTCGCCCGGTACCTCGCCGCGGGGACGGGCACGGAGGGAACGGCCGCCGCGAGCGGGGCCGCGCAGGGGACGGCCACCACGGGGACGGCCGCCACGGCCGAGAAGGAGGATGTCGCATGAGCGGCAAGCGGAGTCTGGAGGGCCAGGTCGTCGTCGTCACCGGCGCGGCCCGGGGCGTGGGCGAACTGCTGGCCCGCAAGCTGTCGGCGCGCGGGGCGACGCTGGCGCTCGTCGGCCTGGAGCCGGACGAGCTGAAGCAGGTCTCCGAGCGGCTGCACGGCGAGAGCGACCACTGGTTCGCGGACGTCACCGACCACGACGCGATGGCGCAGGTGGCCCGCGAGGTCAAGCAGCGCTTCGGCAAGGTGGACGTGGTCGTCGCCAACGCGGGCGTCGCGGCCGGCGGCCCCTTCGTCGAATCCGACCCGGACGCCTGGCGGCGGGTCATCGAGGTCAACCTCATCGGCGGCGCGGTCACCGGGCGGGCCTTCCTGCCGGTGCTGATGGAGAGCCGGGGCTACTTCCTCCAGATAGCGTCGCTGGCCGCGATCACCCCGGCCCCGATGATGACCGCGTACTGCGCGTCCAAGTCGGGCGTCGAGGCGTTCGCGCACAGCCTGCGCGCCGAGGTCGGGTACAAGGGCGTGAAGGTCGGCGTCGGCTACCTCTCCTGGACCGACACCGACATGGTGCGCGGCGCGGACCAGGACGACGTGATGCGCGAGCTGCGGCAGCGGCTGCCCTGGCCGATGAACCGCACGTACCCGCTGGGCCCGGCCGTCGACCGGATCGTGGACGGCATCGCCCGCCGCTCCCCGCACGTGTACGCCCAGTGGTGGCTGCGCGGGATGCAGTCGGTCCGCGGCTGTCTGCCCTCCGTCCTCGCGATCGGCGGTCAGCGCGAGATGCGGCGCTTCGAACCGCGCCTCCACACCGTCTCCAAGGGGCTGGTGGGGGCCGGGGGAGCGGCGGACCAGGACGCGCGCGCGGAGCGTGCGGACCGCCGGTAGCGGGGCGGCCGGGCCGGGCGTCACGGTGGGTAGCGGTCCGACATGCGCGGGATGTCGGTGCGTGCGAGGCTGATCACGGCCCCTCCGGGGGCCGCCCCCCACGTACCCCACGCATCCCACAGGAGTGAACAGCATGGGTATCGCAGACCAGTTCAAGGACAAGGCGCAGGAGCTCGCCGACCAGGCCAAGCAGAAGTCCGGCCAGGGCAAGGACGAGGCCAAGGACCGGTCCTCCGAGACCCGCGACCGGAAGCCGGACTCCTCGGACATGCAGGACCGTGCCCAGGACGCGGCGGACCGGGCGCGCGAGCGCTTTGACCGTTGACGGTCGCCGAAGTGTGACGCGTGCGCGCTGCGGTCCGCGCGTGCGCGCGCGTCGCGCCAGGAGGCGCACCCGGACTTCCGGGTGCGCCTCCGTCATGTGCGGGGGCGCGGGCCTGCGCCCTCCCCCCACCGGCGCGCCCCCGGATCAGCGCGGCGGCAGCGGGGGCCTGCTCAGGTTCGGGGCCGTGTCGTACGAGGGAGGGGTGGCCGCCGGGTGGGCTTCGAGCAGTTCCAGGGCCAGGCGGACCGCGTCGTCCAGGACCGCGTACCGCCCCTCCGCCCAGTCCAGCGGTGTGCGCAGGGCCTCCACGTCCGGCTCCACGCCGTGGTTCTCCACCGACCAGCCGTACGTGTCGAACCAGGCCGCGTTCATCGGCACCGTGATCGACGTGCCGTCGCCCAGCCGGTGGCGGCCGGTCATGCCGACCACCCCGCCCCAGGTGCGCTGGCCCACCACGGGCCCCAGCTCCAGCAGCCGGAACGCGGCGGTGATCATGTCGCCGTCCGAGGAGGTCGCCTCGTCGGCCAGCGCGACCACCGGCCCGCGCGGCGCGTTCGAGGCGTAGCTCACCGCCTGGGCGTTACGGGTCAGGTCCCAGCCGAGGATCGTGCGGGTGAGCTTCTCCACGACCAGTTCGCTGATGTGGCCGCCCGCGTTGCCCCGGACGTCCACGATCAGCGCGGGCCGCGCCACCTCCAGGCGCAGGTCCCGGTTGAACTGGGCCCAGCCGGAGCCGCCCAGGTCCGGGATGTGCAGGTAGCCGCACTTGCCGCCGCTCAACTCCCGTACGACATCCCGGCGTTTGGCCACCCAGTCCTGGTAGCGCAGGGGCCTCTCGTCCACCAGCGGCATGATCGCCACCCGGCGCGAAGGGCCTCCGCCCGCCGGGGAGAAGGTCAGTTCCACCGTGGTGCCGCCCGCCGCCGTCAGCAGCGGGAACGGGCCGGCCACCGGGTCCACCGGCCGGCCGTCGACGTGGGTGAGGACCGCGCCCTCCCTGATCCCCGTGCCCGCCAGCGGCGAACGCGCCTTGGAGTCGGAGGAGTCGCCGGGCAGGATGCGCTGGACGATCCAGGAGCCGTCCCGGCAGACCAGGTTGGCGCCGAGCAGGCCGATCGCGCGCTGGTAGTGCGGCGGGCCCTCGTTGCGGCGGGCGGGGGAGACGTACGCGTGGGAGGTGCCCAGCTCGCCCAGCACCTCGCGCAGCAGATCCGCGAACTCGTCGGGGGACGCGACCCGTTCGACCAGCGGGCGGTACTGGTCCAGCACCCCGTCCCAGTCGATGCCGCACATGTCCGGCTCCCAGAAGTAGGCGCGGATGATCCGCCCCGCCTCCCCGTACGCCTGCCGCCACTCCGCCCCCGGATCGACCTCGTGCAGGATGCGGCGCAGGTCCAGGTAGACCGTGGAGTCGCCGTCGCCCGGTTCGGTGGCGGGGACGGCGCGCAGCTCGCCGTCGTCCATCACGACCAGCCGGGAGGAGTCACCGCTGACGGCGAACCAGTCGAGGTGGTCGACCAGTTCGGTCCTGCGGGCCTTCGCGATGCTGAAGTGCTCCAGGGTGGGCCGCCCCGACATGTCGGCCGGGTTGGCGAACGTCTCGCCCAGCGCCCCCGAGATCGGCCAGCGCAGCCACACCAGCCCGCCGCCGCTCACCGGGGCGAGCGCCGAGTACTTGGAGGCGGAGACCGGGAACGGCGTCACCCGGCTCTCCAGCCCCTCGAACTCCACCAGCACCGTCGAACCCTCCGACGCACTCCCGTCCGGTACGTCCACGGGGTCCAGGCCGCCCGCCGCCGGACGCCCGTCCGGGGAGAGCGCGAAGGGGGAGGGGGTCGCCGACGAGAGCGGGACCAGGTAGGGGCGGCAGCCGAGCGGGAAGGACAGGTCGCCGGTGTGGACGTCGTACACCGGGTCGAAGCCGCGCCAGGACAGGAACGCCAGATAGCGGCCGTCCTCGGTGAAGACCGGGTTCTCGTCCTCGAAGCGGCCGTTGGTGACGTCCACGATCACCGGGGCGCCGGGGCCGGAGATCCGTGCCAGCTTGATCTGCCGCAGCGAGCGGCCGACGCCCGGGTGCGACCAGGTCAGCCAGTCGCCGTCGGGGGAGAAGGCGAGGTCGCGGACCGGGCCGTTGACGGAGCGGATCAGCTCGCTGAGGCCGGGGTGCTCGTCGATCGGAGCGGCGCTCTGCGGGGCCGGTGCGCCGGTGGCCGCGTAGAGGTCGGCACGGGTCGAGCCGCTGGAGGACCGCTCGGTCGCGCCGGTCGCGCGGGGGCCATCGACCGCCCCGGCGTCCCCGGTCGCCCCGGTGTCTCCGACCGCCTCCGCCGGGTCCGGCTCGCCCGTGTCCAGGAGCAGCAGCCGGCCGTCGTCGGAGGCGAGGGCGAGGCGCTCCCCCTCCGGGTCGGCGACCATCTCCTGGACCCGGCCCAGCAGCCCGGTGGCCAGCCTGCGCGGCGGGCGGTCGCCGCTGGCGCGCGGCAGGTAGGCGATCTCGACCGCGTCCGGCCCGTCCGCGTCGGTGACGTACGCGACCCGTCCGCCGCTGCCGAGCATCTCCGGCAGCCGCACCCGTACGCCCGGGGTGTCGGCGATGGTGCGGGCGGGGCCGTCCCGGTGGGTGAGCCAGTAGAGGCTGCCGCGTACGGTGACGGCGCTGGCCCGGCCCGTCTCGTCCACGGAGAGCGAGTCGACGTTGCTGGCGGCGGGCACCTGGTGGACGCGCCGGCCGGTGCGCGGCCCCCCGAGGCGCACCTCCAGCTTGCGCGGGGTGGCGTCGGGCGACTCCAGGTCCTCCGCCAGCCACAGCTCGCCCGCGCACTGGTAGATCACCCGGTGGCCGTCGCTGGAGGCGTTGCGGGCGTAGAAGGCGTCGTGGTCGGTGTGGCGGCGCAGATCGGTGCCGTCCGTCCGGCAGGAGTAGAGGTTGCCGACGCCCTCGTGGTCGGAGAGGAACGCGATGCGGCGGCCGACGAACATCGGGTTGGCGAGGTGGCCGCCGATGTCCGGGAGCAGCCGTTCGCCGTGCAGCCACAGCCGGCCCGTGGCCCCGCCCCGGTAGCGCTTCCAGGCGGCCGGTTCGTGCGGGGGCGTGCCGGTGAGGAGCAGGGTGCGGCGCTCGCCGTCGAGGTCGGCGACCGCGATGTCGGAGACCGGTCCCCAGGGGAGCCTGCCTCCGGGGCTGCCGTCGGTGGGAACGCTGTAGGCCCAGGAGAAGTACGAGAACGGCTGGTTGTGCGAGGAGACGGCGAGGATCTGGGACGCCTCGCCCGGATCGGGGGTCCAGCCGCAGACGCGGGCGTCCGTCGAGCCCCAGTAGGTGAGTCTGCGGGCCGGGCCGCCGTCCACCGGGGCGAGGTGGATCTCGGGGTCCAGGGTGCGCCAGGTCGTGTAGGCGATGGAGGAGCCGTCGGGGGAGAAGCGGGGATGGCTGACCCGCGTCCGGTCGACGGTCACCCGCCAGGCCCGTCCCGGCCGGTGCCCCGCGGCGGCGAGGGGGGCGACCCAGAGGTCGTCCTCGGCCGCGAAGCACAGCACGTCCTGGTGGAGGTGCGGGAAACGGAGATACGCGACGTCGTCACTCACCCCCCAATGTTTTCGGTGCGCGGGGCCGGGGGCAACTTGTGGTGCAGGACACAAGCGAAACGATTTCGTTTCGCTGAGGGGTGGCGGTACCGTCGAAGTGTACGAAACAGTTTCGTTCAATCTTGAGCGAGGTCAGTGTGCGAAACTGCCGAGCGGAAAACGGTGATCAAGCGCGAAGGAGGCCGGCCCATGGCACGCACCAGGCTGACCCCCGAGCGCGAGGGCGAGCTGTACGAGGCCGTCCTCGACCTCCTGCGCGAGGTCGGTTACGACGCCCTCACCATGGACGCCGTCGCCGCCCGCACCCGGTCGAGCAAGGCCACCCTCTACCGCCAGTGGGGCTCCAAGCCCGAGCTGGTCGCCAGAGCGCTCCGGCACAACAAGCCGGGGGACCTCGCGGACATCGACACCGGAACGCTGCGCGGCGACTTCCACGCCGTGCTGAGCCGGACCGATGACTGCCAGATGGAGAAGGACGCCGCGCTGATGCGGGGTCTGAGCCATGCCGTCCACGAGTACCCCGAGCTGCTCCAGGCCCTGCGCGAGCTGCTGATCGAACCGGAGATGACCGGTTTCGACCAGATGCTGCAACGGGCGGTGGACCGGGGTGAGCTGCGCGCGGACAATCCGGCGCTGAAGTACCTCCCGCACATGGTGATCGGCGCGCTGGCCGCCCGGCAGCTGATCGAGGACCGCCCGGTCGACCAGGCGTTCCTCATGGATTACGTGGACGCCGTGGTCCTCCCCGCCCTCGGCGTCTGACGTCCCCGTACCCGCCCCACCCGCACGGCCCCCTCCCCGACACTCCACCTGACACGCCGCTCTCGTCGTCGGGCTGGTTCCCCATGCCCTGTTCCCCTCATACGACCTGACCGGGAGTACGCCCCCGTGGCCACTTTCCTCTACAAGCTCGGACGGCTGACCTTCCGCCGCCGCCGCTTCGTCGCCCTGATCTGGGTGGCGCTGCTGGCGGTCGCCGGAATCGGTGCGGCCACCGCACCCGCCGCCACCTCCAGCTCCTTCTCGATCCCCGGCACGGAGGCGCAGCGCGCCTTCGACCTGCTGGAAGAGCGCAACCCCGGCATGAGCGCCGACGGCGCCACCGCCCGGGTCGTCTTCCAGGCCCCCGAAGGCGAGAAGGTCACCGACTCCGCCAATAAGGCCGAGATCACCGGCATCGTCAAGGAGCTGGGGTCCGGCTCGAAGCAGATCGCGCAGGCCGCCGACCCCTTCCGGACGCAGGCGGTGAGCCAGGACGGTTCGACCGCCTACATATCGGTCACGTACAAGGTCAACTCCATGGAGCTGACCGACGAGACCCGCACGGCCCTGGAGGACGCGGGCGAGGACGCGCGGAAGAGCGGCATGAAGGTGGAGATCGGCGGAGACGCCCTCCAGGTCATGCCGCACACCGGAACCGCCGAGATCATCGGCGTCGTCATCGCGGCGATCGTCCTCGTCGTCACCTTCGGCTCGCTGATCGCCGCCGGACTTCCGCTGGTGACCGCGCTCGTCGGAGTCGGCATCGGGGTCTCCACGATCACCGCGTTGGCCTCCGTGCTCGACCTGGGCTCCACCACCGCGATTCTCGCCACGATGATCGGCCTCGCGGTCGGCATCGACTACGCCCTGTTCATCGTCTCCCGCTACCGCGCCGAACTGGCCGAGGGGCGCGAACGCGAGGAGGCCGCCGGGCGGGCCGTGGGGACCGCCGGATCGGCTGTCGTCTTCGCGGGGCTGACCGTGGTCATCGCCCTGGTCGGCCTCGCCGTCGTCAACATCCCGATGCTGACGAAGATGGGTCTGGCCGCCGCCGGGACCGTCGCCGTCGCCGTCCTCATCGCGCTCACCCTGGTCCCGGCCGCCCTCGGCTTCGCCGGCAAGCGGATCATGGGCCGCAAGGCGCGCAGGGCCGCCGAGGCGGAGAGCCGCCCCGCGGCCAAGCCGAACACGGGCACCCGCTGGGCGCGGTTCGTGCTGCGCAAGCCGGTCTGGGTCCTCCTCGTCGGCGTCCTCGGCCTCGGCGTCATCGCCGTACCGGCGGCCTCGCTGGAGATGGGCCTGCCCGACGACGGCGCCCAGCCGAAGTCGACCACGCAGCGTCAGGCGTACGACATGCTCTCGGACGGCTTCGGCCCCGGGTTCAACGGTCCGCTGATGGTCGTCGTCGACGCGAAGAACAGCTCCGACGGGAAGGCCGCCGCGGACCGGGTGGCCGAGGAGATCGAGTCGATCGGCGTCAGCGCCGTCGTCCCGCCCGTCTTCAACAAGGCCGGCGACACCGCGACGATCACGGTCATCCCGAAGGACCGGCCGTCCTCCCACGCCACCGAGGAGGTCGTCCACGCCATCCGCGACGCGGGCCAGGACATCAAGGCCGACACCGGGGCCGAGGTGCTGGTCACCGGAGCGACCGCGATGAACATCGACTTCTCCCAGAAGATGAACGACGCGCTGCTGCCCTACCTGGCGCTCGTGGTCGGCCTGGCGTTCCTGCTGCTGATGCTGGTCTTCCGTTCGGTCCTCGTTCCGCTGAAGGCGGCCCTGGGCTTCCTGCTCTCGGTGGTCGCGGCGCTCGGCGCGGTCGTCGCGGTCTTCCAGTGGGGATGGCTCGGCTCGATCTTCGGCGTCGAGCAGACCGGCCCGATCATGAGCATGATGCCGATCTTCATGGTGGGCGTGGTCTTCGGCCTCGCGATGGACTACGAGGTCTTCCTCGTGACCCGGATGCGCGAGGCGTACGTCCACGGCGAGAGCCCCGGCCAGGCCATCGTGACCGGCTTCCAGCACGGCGCACGGGTGGTCACGGCGGCCGCGGTGATCATGATGGCGGTCTTCTCCGGCTTCATCGGCTCCAGCGAGCAGATGGTCAAGATGATCGGCTTCTCGCTCGCCGTCGCCGTCCTCTTCGACGCCTTCGTGGTGCGCATGGCGATCGTGCCCGCCGTCCTGGCCCTGCTCGGAAAGAAGGCGTGGTGGCTGCCGCGCTGGCTGGACCGGGCGCTGCCCGACGTGGACGTGGAGGGCGAGAAGCTGCAGAAGCGGCTGACCGAGGGGTCCGGCTCCGAGGGCGGGGACGGCGGCGAGCGCGAACTCGCCCGCGTCTGACGCCCGTGGGCCCGTAGGGCCCGCCGAACACCGAGGCCGCGCCCGAGCGGAGCGCGCCCCGGAAGCGCCGGTCACCCGGGGGACGGGGGATCGGGGCGCGGCGAAGGCCCCCGTGCGAGCTCGCACGGGGGCCTTCGCCNCGCGCCCCGGAGGTTTCGGGTCCGCGTCCGGGGTTCGGGGGTTTCGGGTGTACGTCCGGGTTCCGGGCTGTTGGGGGTTCGGGCGTACGCCCCCGGTTCGGGCGGTCAGCCGTGGGCCGGCTGCGCGCCCCGCTCCGGGCGGACGGCCTCCGGGCGGGGGGCGCGGGACGGCGGCTGCGGCTTCCGCCCGGCGTCCGGCGACGTGGCCGCCGTCTGCGCACGGGTGCGGGCGAGGAAGCGGATCAGCGTCCGGATCTCGAACTGGAACACCTCGACCCCGTCCGTGGAGTGCAGCTCCACGATCAACTGCGTACGGCCGCAGGGCCAGACGCGGACGTCGCCGCGCTCGATCGGGGAGAGCAGGCCCCGTTCCAGCAGATCGCGGCCGAACGCCCAGTCGGTCCCGTCCGGCAGCCCTATGTGGACGGTGCGCGGTTCGTCGGCCGGGTCGTAACGCAGCTCGACGGGGACCGGGCGGGTCAGCGGTCCATCGGTGATGAGCCGGGCGCGTGCGTGTTCTTCGATCACAGGGGACATGGCCGGCTCCTCCTACGTGTCTAGCTCTGTCATCTAATGTCCCATATTTCGTGGGAACGGCACGGTGAACGTGTACGTACCGTGACCGTGTGCGACCTGGTGCGGAGGCCGTGCGGCCCCGCGGGAACGGCGCCTCCTTCCCCACGTACCCGTAGGAAGCTCCTCTTCCGTGTACCCGCCGGACGCGCCGGCGTACCTGTTGCCCCGCTCACGCGACCCCGCCCGCTCCGCCACACCCCGCCCCGCGCTGCCGTGCTCCGCCGCGGACGGACCGTGACGAGCCGGCGATCACGGCGACCCGCTCCCCGGACACCCTGCGGGGGCGTGCACCATGGGGGGATGAGCGGGAGCGCGGGAGTGAGCACGACGGCGGGCGCGGAAGCGGAAGAGGGGGCCGGAGCCGTGGGGGCGGAGGCGGTCGTGGACGTACGGGGCACGGTGGCCCCCGGATACGAGCCGGTCGCGGACGCGTTCGTCCGCAACTTCGAGCAGCGCGGCGAGCGGGGCGCGGCCGTCGCCGTCTACCGCCACGGACGCAAGGTCGTCGATCTGTGGGCCGGTACGCGGGACGTGGACGGCGTCGAACCGTGGGCCGTCGACACCGTGCAGATCGTCCGCTCGGCGGGCAAGGGCATCGCCGCCGCCGTCCCCCTGATGCTCCATCAGCGCGGACAGGTCGACCTGGACGCACCGGTCTCCACGTACTGGCCGGAGTTCACCGCGAACGGCAAGGAGCGCGTCCTGGTCCGCGACCTCCTCGCCCACCGGGCCGGGGTTCCCGCCCTGGACACCCCCCTCACCCCCGCCGAGGCGGCCGACGGTGTCTCGGGCCCGGCCGCCGTCGCCGCCCAACGCCCGTACTGGGAGCCCGGAACCGACCACGGCTACCACGCCCAGACCTACAGCTGGCTCGTCGGCGAACTGGTCCGGCGCGCCACCGGCCGCACCATCGGCCGCTGGATCGCCGAGGAGATCGCCCGCCCGCTCGGCCTCGACTTCTGGTTCGGGCTCCCGGCGGACGAGGCCCACCGCGTCGGCCGCGTCGGGCCGGTGGAGCCCCCGGCCCCCGCCGCCGCCTCGGGAGGCCTGCGGGTGCGCCCCAAGCGCTCCGTCGTCGAGGCGTACCGCGATCCGCACTCCCTCACCCGGCGGGCGTTCGGCGCGATCGACCCGTTCCCCGACGAGAACGACCCCGCCTACCGCGCGGCCGAACTCCCCGCGTCCGGCGGCATCGCGACCGCCCGGGGCCTCGCCCGCTGCTACGCCGCGATGATCGGGCCCGTCGACGGCCACCGCCGCCTGTTCGCCCCCGCCACGCTCACCCTGGCCCGTACCGAGGAGTCGGCGGGCCCCGACCGGGTGCTGGTCGTCAACACCCGTTTCGGCCTGGGCTACATGCTGCACGGACCGGCCTCCCCGCTGCTCGGCCCCGGCTCCTTCGGCCACCCCGGGCGCGGCGGTTCGCTCGGCTTCGCCGACCCCGAGTCCGGCATCGCGCTCGGCTACGTCACCAACGGCCTCCAGAAGGGCGTCACCGCCGACCCCCGCGCCCAGGCGCTGGTCAGGGCAGTACGGTCGGCGCTATGACACCTGAACCCGCCCCGAAGGCAACTCAACTCGCCCCGAACACATCCGAACTCGCCGCGAACTCCGCCCGCTTCGGCGGTTACAGCGTCCTGATCACCGCCGCCGGCCAGGGCATCGGCGCCGCGACGGCCCGCCGCCTGGCGGCCGAAGGGGCCTGTGTCCTCGTCACCGACCTGGACGCGGAACGCGCCGCCCGCACGACGGCGGCGATCCGCGAGGCCGGCGGCACCGCGGAATCCCTCGCCTGCGACGTGGCCGACCGGGCGGCGGTCGAGGCGGCCGTCGCCCACGCGGTCGCGGCCTTCGGCCGGCTCGACGTCCTGGTCAACAACGCCTACGCGGCGGGTCAGGACGCCCCGCTCTTCGAGGACGAGACGGACGAGGTCTGGGAACGCGACCTGGACATCACCCTCTCCGGCCCGTTCCGCTGCGCCCGCGCCGCCCTGCCGCACCTGGTCGCCTCGGGCCGGGGTGCGATCGTCACCATCGGCTCGGTCAACGGCGAACAGGACTTCGGCGGCCACGCCTACAGCGCCGCCAAGGCGGGCCTGACCAGCCTGACCCGTACGCTGGCGGGCCACGCGGGACCGCGCGGCGTACGCGTCAACCTCGTCGCCCCCGGCACGATCCGCACCGACGCCTGGGCGGGCCGCGACGCCGAGCTGGAGCGGGCCGCCACCCTCTACCCGCTCGGCCGCGTCGGTACCCCCGAGGACATCGCGTCCGCCGTCGCCTTCCTCGCCTCCACCGACGCGGCCTGGATCACCGGGACGACGCTGCGCGTGGACGGCGGCATCCTCGCGGTGAACACGGGCTTCCGGCAGGCGATGGCACAACCGTAAATACTTGGTGGGGTGGGGCGCGGGGGCCTTAACCTGCGCGGATGATCGACCACGGACACACCGACAGGACCGGCCGCCCCGTCACCCTCCACGACGTGGACGCGGACAACTGGCGGGCGGTCGCCGACAGCGCGCCGCGCGACGACCAGCGCGACTGGGTCCCGGCCCTGGCCGCCCGCTACCTGCTGCTGAGCAGCCGCGAGGACACCTGGAACTCGCTGGCCGTGCTCGCGGGCGAGGTGGTGGCCGGGCACATCATGTGGGGCCGGGACGAGGACGGTTCGTACTGGATCGGCGGCATGCTGATCGACGCCGCCCACCAGGGCACGGGCATCGGCCGCGCCGCCGTCCGGACTCTGGCCGCCTGGCTCTCCGCCCGCGAGGACTGCTCCGCCGTACGCCTCTCGTACGCCCCGGAGAACGAGGCCGCCGCGCACCTGTACACCGCGCTCGGTTTCCGCCCGACCGGGGCGGACGAGGACGGGGAAGTGGTGGCGGAGCTCACGGTCTGATCCGCTTGTTCGGGACGAGCCGAGCCGACCTGGGCAGGGCAGGGCAGGGCAGGGCTGGGCCTGGGTGGGGCTGGGCCGACCTGGGCAGGGCACCGGGCCGGGCAGGGCCGGGGCTCGGGCGTGGAGCCCGCGGCGGCCGGTGGCGTCAGCTCTGGGCGGTGTCGTCGTCCGTCCGCCCCGTGCCCGCGTCCGCCGCGCTCCCGGCCCCGGCCGCCTTCTCGCGCATCTTGCGCACCAGCTCCGCCTTCTGGTCGGCCGCGCTTTTGCGGTCGAGGTTGCGGTGCGGACCGTTGTTCTGCCGCTCGGCGCGGGACAGCTTCTTGCGCTGGCCGCCGCCCTGGCCCACGGGGTTGTTGATGTTCTTGCTCACGGTCACGGGTTCTCCCGGTAATGATGCGAAGTGATCGGGTGAAGCGGTCTGCGGATGCCGGCGGATTCAACGGTGGCGGACAGGCGGCGACGCCGAAGGACGTCAGCAGCGGCCCATCACGATCCCACGCCGTAGATCTACGTCGGGAATGACAAGGACGTTACCCGGTCCCACCGGCCCCGCACACCACGCTCCCGCATCCATGCCGGACCGGCCGGGGGGGGGGGAACATCTGATTCCTCACTTAGAGCTCGTAACACGATCTTGCTGAATCGTCCTGGTTGGCCGTTACCGGTGTGATGATTCGGCCGTTCGTGAAGGTGTGGGTACCCGACCGTGGATCGTGGACGATGAGTTGTGGGCTCTGGTCGAGCCGTTGCTGCCGCCGTGGCCGGAGCGGTCTCCGGGGCCGAGGCCGGTGCCGGACCGGCTCTGCCTCCAGGGCATCCTGTTCGTCCTGTACAACGACATAGCCTGGCAACTCCTGCCGCTGGAGCTGGGGTTCGGCTCGGGGCAGACGTGCTGGCGCCGACTGGAGCGGTGGCAGGAGGCAGGAGTCTTCGACCAGTTGCACCGGGTCCTGCTCGCCGAGCTGAACGCGGCTGGCGAACTCGACTGGTCACGTGCGTGTGTGGACGGTTCACACATCCGCGCGAAAAAGGGGGCGCCGACACCGGTCCGTCGCCGGTCGACCGGCGGAAGACGGGCAGCAAGCACCACCTGATCTGCGACGGACGCGNTGGCGAGCTCGACTGGTCGCGGGGGTGCGTGGATGGTTCCCACAGTCGCGCGAAGAAGGGGGCGCCGACACCGGTCCGTCGCCGGTCGACCGGCGGAAGACGGGCAGCAAGCACCACCTGATCTGCGACGGACGCGGTACCCCGCTCAAGGTCATCACGACCGCGGCCAACGTCAACGACGTCACCCAGACCCTCGCCCTGGTCGACGGCATCCCACCCGTCGCAGGCCGCCCCGGCCGGCCCCGCCGACGACCAGAAGCCCTTCTCGGCGACAAAGGCTACGACTCCAGCCCCAACCGCGACGAGCTCCGTCGCCGACGAATCCTGCCCGTCATCTCTCGCAAGGGATCACCCAACATCAAGGGCATCGGCAAGCTCCGCTACGTCGTCGAGCAGACCTTCGCCCTGCTCCACCACTTCAAACGACTCGCTGTGCGCTGGGAACGCCGCACCGAACTCCACGACGCCTTCGTCTCCCTCGCCTGCAGCCTCATCTGCTACCGACGCCTCAAGAGGACCCGACCATGATCGTGTTACGAGCTCTTATCTAAACTCTGCCTCGTTCCAGTCAGACGTCATTTTCGAGAATACAAGATTCATTCAGCAAGCAGAGTTCAACTCGGTGATTTTCGGCGGACGCGCCGACTTCGACCATGCAGCATGCAAGGGCGAAATCGGTTTCCAAAACACGACCTTCGAACAGCAATCCCAGTTCAGGGAAATGAAATTTCACCAAAACGCCTGGTTCGATTCCGCGATATTCAAGGGGCGGACCTGGTTCTCTCGTGCGACATTCAAAGAGTCCGTTACGTTCGCAGGAGCAGAGTTCGAGCAGACCGATACACTGGGCCCGTTGGTATGCGCAGGCGAGGCAAGGTTCTCGGGGGCCACTTTCAGCAGACCTGTGACATTGATGTTGGCCGCAAAGAGCGTGGTATGCCGACGCACTAAATGGTCTTCGACAGCCGAGTTGCGACTGCGCTACGCCTCTGCTGACCTATCTCACGCAGTCTTTGAATATCCAGTCACAATTGCCTCGGATAACGCGCCATGGGTCCTCTCGGACGGAACAGTTGTAGGCGAGAGTGCACTCAACAGTGCATCCGATGCCTCCGTAAGAATTATATCGCTGCGTGGCGTAGATGCGGCTCACTTGGTTCTGGCCAACGTGGACTTGTCGAGCTGTCTCTTCACTGGAACAGTACATCTGGATCAAATCCGGATGGAGGGTGCCTGTCGGTTCTCCGGAGTGCCTTCCGGTACAGGCTGGCGGGGAATTTTGCCAGTACGATTCACACGGCGTCGCACCCTGGCTGAAGAACATCACTGGCGCGCGAGGCAGCCGAGCGCCATGGAGGGATGGAATTCATCTGAGGCGGTCTCCGGGCAAGCGGGTCCGGTCCAATTGTCACCGGTTTACCGCGCTTTGCGGAAGTCATTTGAAGATGGGAAGAACGAGCCAGGAGCTGCAGACTTCTATTACGGAGAAATGGAGATGCGCCGCCATGACCCGGACGAAACCAGCCCCGCCGAGCGCAAGCTGCTGTACGCCTACTGGGCACTATCCGGCTACGGGCTGCGAGCTGGCCGGGCGCTGGGCTGGCTGAGTGCGGCAATGATTGCGACGGTGGCGGTGATGATGGTATGGGGGCTACCCGCTGACGATCCAAAACCGGTCACGCACGGCCGCCAGTCTGGACAGAACATTCACTTGACCACAGACACCCCCGCTCCGGTCAACCCCACCGGACCTTTGCGCGAGCGGGTCACGACGGAACGATTCGAGAAGTCGTTGCGCGTGGTGATCAACTCAGTGGTCTTCCGTTCCTCTGGTCAGGACCTCACCACGGCCGGCACGTACACCGAAATGACCTCGCGTATTGCTGAACCAGTCCTTCTGGGCTTGGCCATCTTGGCGATCCGTAACCGCGTCAAGCGTTGACCAATGAGCGAGACCAGCTCCTCCGTAGGGCCTCCGCGCTGATCCCACAGCATACCGGCCGAGAATGTGTACCGGCGAACTTAGCTAAAGGCTGTCCCGTAACTGCTGGTGCCGTTCAACGGTGTCCCGGATGTGCCGATTACTTGAGGTTTTACTGAAGGCGGCAAGACGGTTCGGAATCGGACAACCTGACACCTCAGAGGAGTTCCAACCAGGCCTGCGTTGAGTTACGGGACAGCCCTTATCTCATGCCTGATCGCAGCTATCGGACGAGGGTGAGGCCGGGGCGAACAGGTGCGGTCTTCTGTTCTCCGCCGCGGACGCTGACAGGCGCGAGGCCGAAGACGTAGTGGTTGAGCTCTTCAGGGTAGATGTGCACCGCCTTCGCCAGATCGGCTACGGGGACTTTGTCCGCGCGTAGTGCTTCGAAGACTTTGGAGATCAGTTTGCTGTTCTCGCGAACCATGGTGGATCCGGGTTCGCCTTTGCGGTACCCGAGCTGGGCGAGCTGCTTGGCAGTCTGCTGGAAGCGCCACTCGGAGAGGAGCTGGAGGGTGCGCAGGCGGTAGGCAAAGGCCATCGCGGATACGCCCCAGCGTCGTTTGGCGCTCAGTATGCGCTCGACGGAGGCGTTGTTGACCTGCTGGGCGAGCATGCCGGCTTTGGGCATGAGGAAGGCGGAGGCGAAGGCATCGGCTGCGGCTTCGGCCGCGGGGCCTCGTGGGGTGTTGGTGCCGCTGTGGAGGACGAGGTGGCCCAGTTCGTGGGCAGCGTCGAAGCGCCCTCGTTCTCCGGTCTTGCGGGTGTTGAGCAGGATGTAGGGGGTGCCGTGGCGGGTGGTGGAGAAGGCGTCGGCGTCCAGGCAGTCGGGGGCGAGGGAGAAGACGCGTACGCCGTGGGCTTCGAGGAGGTGGACCATGTTCGGCGCGGGCGCTTCGCCCAGGCCCCAGTCGGCGCGGACCTGCCCGGCGGCGTGCTCGGGGGTCAGATCGGTGTAGGTGGGGACGTCGGGTGCGGGAAGGGTGAAGTGGTCTTCCAGCCAGTTGTTCAGGGTGGCGGCGATGGAGCCGCAGCTGAGGGCACTGTCGCGTTCGGCCGCGCTCATCTTCGAAGGGGCCCGGAAGCTGACGGCGCCGGGGACCATGTCCGGTGCCGGCGGGGCGTGGAAGAACGACAGGGGGAAGCGCAGGGTTGCTGCGAGTGAGGAAAGTGTTTCCTCGGACGGGTTCTTGCGCGCATTCTCGAACGCGGTGATGCTCTGGGCGGAGTAGCCCGATTGGCGGGAGAGTTCCGCGAGCGTCATGCGTCGTCGTTTGCGTGCGAGGACCAGTCGTTCGGGGGTGAACACTTTCCTCAGCTCCCGTCTTGTTTAGTGGGCTTTCCTGATATCGAAGTCCGGGTCGTCGCCGTTGTCGGGGGCGTCCAGGAGGGCGATGTCGAGGCCCGGGTCGGTGTGGATGAAGAGCGGAATCCGCTCACTCCACTTATTCACGTACTGCCCTTCCATTTTTACTGGAAGGGAGAGTTCTGCGGAGAGTTCCCCCGCGTCGTTTCGTTCGTACAGGAGGAACCACAGGGGCATGGAGTCGAGCTCTCCGCCGAACTCGACCTCGTCCCGGGAGCTGAAGACTCCCTGGCCGCCGCGTTCGTAGCGCACGTTGTTCTCGACGAGCTGGGCCATGACCCGGCCCTTGGGGTTCTTCGACCGGACCGAACGCTCCAGGTCGCCCACGCCGCCGGATCCGCTGACCGCGGTGATGGCGTGGCTGCCCGAGGGGTGGACGACGCGCAGGATGCTGTCGCGCGCCGTGTACTTCCAGACGGGGTCCTGCTTCTCGGGGTCGGTCAGGTGCTCCGCGAGGTAGCGGTTGGTCCTGCTCCAGAACGTGATGCCAGCCATCGCCGGTGCGTCGAAGTCGGTGCACATCCGGGCCTCGGCGCCCGCCCAGTCCAGTGCGTCCTGGAACAACTCCTTGGTCACGCCGAGCTGCTTCAGCCGAGCGTCAGTCTGGTGCGCTTCACTGCCGGTCACTAGATCCCCTCCCACGGTCGGTTTCAAGGACCGTACCTGAAACGAGGGCTATTTTTTGAAACCTTGGTGATCATTGCACACTTGTTCGAATCTGTCATGCGCCCGGCCCCCGTCGAGGATGGTCAGCTTCCCCCTTCCGACGGGCGTCCCTGCAGGCTCCTGAGCGCCGATCTCCATCCCGGCAACGTTGGGGGGGGGCGGGGTGGGAAGATCGCCTGCGAGCGGGTCATGCAGGGGCGTTCTCGGCGCTCATGTCGCGTAGGCGGCTGTAGTGGAATTGGTGAGCGACAGTGACCGTGCAGGTGGGGCCGTTCCGGTTCTTGCCGAGGATCAGGTCGCTTTCCCCGGCTCGGGGGCTCTCGGGGGTGTAGGCGTCCTCGCGGTGCAGCAGGACGATGGCGCTGGCGTCCTGTTCCAGCTGTCCGGAGTCGCGGAGGTCGGAGGTCTGGGGGATCTTGCCCTCGCGGTGCTCGGAGCCGCGGTTGAGCTGGGCGCAGCAGATGATGACGGCGCCGGTCTCCTCGGCGATGATCTTGATTTCGCGGCTGACTTCGCTGACCCGGTCGTAGGTGGTCTGGCGGGAGTTGCGCTGGTCGGTGTACATGAGCTGGATGTAGTCGATGATCACCAGCGGGGCGCGGCCGGTCTGGCGGATCAGGGATTTGATGCGGGTGCGGACGAGTGCGGGGGTGACCCGGGGGGTGTAGTCCATCCACAGCGGGAGGGCTTCGAGTTCCGGGAGGCGGCGGGCCATGCGGGTCCAGTCGTCCTCGGTGATGGCGTCGCCGCCGTCCATGAGGTGGTGCAGGGCGACCCGGCTGCGGTTGGACAGCACGCGGTTGGTGACCTCGCCGCGGCCCATTTCCAGGCTGTGGACGAGGGTGGGGCGCCCGGAGGCGGCGTTGGCGAGCGCGATGCCGAGGGTGGCCGCGCTCTTGCCCATCGCGGGCCGGCCCGCGACGACGATCACGTTGCCGGGCCGCATCTTGAGGACTGCGTCCAGCTCGGTGAGTCCGGTGACGGCGGCGGCCTCCACCGTGGTCTCCAGGCTGTCCAGGTGGTCCTGGAGGCCGTCGGAGAAGTGGCCGAACATGCCGTCGTCGCCGCTCTGGTCGGCGGCCAGGTGCTCCAGCTCGGCCTGGTGGGCGGCGATGGCGTCGGTGACGCCGACCGGGTCGGCGCGGCGGGCCGTCTGCATCCCGCGGGTGAGGGCCTGCTGGTAGCGGCGCAGCCGGGCGTAGCCGTGGACGATCTCGGCGTAGTGCTCGACCTCGACGGCGAGGCAGGCCTGGGCGGCGATCTGCGAGAGCTGGACGAACCCGCCGACCTTGGCCAGCTCGTCGCTGCGGCGCAGCTCGGCTTCGACCATCGGGACCCCGGTGGGTTTGCTGCGGGCGTGCAGGGCCAGGATCGCCCGCCAGATCGTCTCGTGGTGCGGGCGGTACCAGTCGCCGTCATCAGACAGGATCTGAGCGACCGCGGGGACCGGGTCGTTGGCGGGCGTCGCCATCAGGCAGGCGCCGAGCACCATGGCCTCGACCCGGGCGGTCGCAGCCTCCGGGGTCTCCTCCGAGGTCTGCCCGGGGATGTCCAGGGCTACGGCCTCATCGAACGTGCTGCTCACTGCTGCTCCTCGGTCGTCTCGGCTGCGAGGCCCGGGTGGGTGCAGCGGCGGTTGGGCTTGTCGTCGTCGTCGTCCAGGACCCAGCCGTAGGGGTCGCAGTCCGGGCAGGCGGCCCGCAGCTCGGCGGAGGTCTGCGGTGCGGTGCCACGGGCCGGGCCGGCGGCGGGAGTCGTGGCGGCAGGGGGCCGGTAGAGGCACAGGTCATCGACCCAGCCCGGCAGGCACTTCACCCAGGACGTGGCCCCGCCGGTGTTCTTGAAGATTTCGGCCTCCAGCACCCGGCGCTGGTCGGCATCCATCGTGGTCAGCGTCGGCCAGCCCTGCGTCCGCATCGCCCGGAGCAGACGCGGTGCGCACTTGCGTGCCGTCGCCAGCCCCGCCTGCCAGCGCTCCATCCGCTGGAGGAAGTCCTGCGCTGCTGCGATCTCCTCGACAGCGAACTCCCGCTCCTCCTCCCGCTGTGACGGGAGCGGCCCCGTGGTGCGCGTGAGGGGGTTGGGGGAGGAGGAATCCTCCTCCTCCGGGGGGTGTGGGGGGGAGGGCTCACCACGTCCCGGAACGCCGGACGTGGGCTGACCTGCGGGAACGCGTCGCGTCCCACGTTCCGGGACGCCAGTTCCTCGAACGCCACGTCCGGCGTTCCGGGACGTGGGCTGACCTGCGGTTTTGACAGATTCCCCGAACGCCACGTCCGGCGTTCCGGGACGTGGGCTGACCTGCGGTTTTGCAGAATGACCCGCTGCGGGCTCTTCAGGGATCAGAGGGTCGCTGCCGACCTGCTGGGCCTGCCAGTCAGGGTTCCACGCGGGGTTGTCGTAGACGTCGTAGGCGATCGTCGGACGGCGTCCTGGCCGCACGTTGGGCACCTCGACGCGCCGGACCAGTCCGGCCTCGATCAACCGGCCGAACGACTCGTAGACGGCGTTCTTGCCGACCAGCTCGGCCACGTTCTTCGACGACTTGATACCCCGTGCCTGCAACTCCTTCCAGACCTTCAGGGGGGTCGGGGACGCTCCTTCCGCAATGCTGAACAGCAGATGCAGAATCACGACATAGTCAAGGCTGTGCGTCAGGAGCGAGCCGTATCCGATGGGTCCGGGGACCGATACACCGCTGACCGGAGCTTTGCCCCGGCGCAGGACCCCGGTCTCATCAATGGTCGGGTTGTTCACCGCGATACCTCACTGACCGTGACGAGCTGGGCGCGGTGTGCGCGTACGGGAGCGAAGCGGAGGCCCGAGAGGGCTGGCGGAGCCGCCAGGCGGCGGAGGTGGTGCGGGCGGGACATGGGTGGATCTCCCCTGTTCGGGGAGTCATGCCGGCGGATGTGACCTGTTGGTGGTGGCGTCCCGCGTGGTGGGGCGCTTATCCTGGGTAGAGGTGACTACGCGAACCCCTAGACGGGTTCACGGGAATCACCCCCGGCGAGGTCACCTCACCGGACACGACTCGTGGTCTATGGCAAGGCCGAGTCGGGTTTTTTTGCAGTTGAACGGTCCTCGTTGTGGCGACGGGGACCGTTACTGCGTTATCGGGGTTACGCCGAACTACTCTCCAGCCCTATCTGCGGGTGCTTTTTGGCGAGGCGTTGGAGCAGATCTAGGTACGCATTTCGGGAGCGCGTACGCGGTTCTGCCTGGCCTGTTTCCCAGCGGTGAAAGGCCACCCGCGTTACGCCCAGGGCCGTCGCTACCTCCAATTGGGTAAGCCCTTCAGCCTGGCGCAATGCGGCCCGAACCTCCGGCGATGGCAGGGTCGGCCGCGCCAGCAGGGCTTCAACTGGGTCTACGTGGCTCTCTTTCACCCTCGTAACTATACATTGATCTATACGTCTGGGTAGGTAGGGTGCGTATACGTGTCCCGCCTCGTACTTTTCGAACTCGATGGCACGCTGGTTGACCGGCAGTCGGCGCTCAGCGACGCGTTGACGTGCCTGTGTCGTTCCCGCGCGCTCCCCCCGGATGCCGAGGGGTGGCTGCGTATCGAGCTGGCCGACCGCGCGACTGTCGACGACTTCACCCGGCTGCGAGACGCCTTCGGCCTGGAGGCATCGGCCGCGGACCTGTGGCAGGAGTACATCGACCTCATGTCGGCCGCCGTCACCTGCCGCCCCGAGGTCCTCAAGGGCTTGGCCCGCCCCCGCGCCGCCGCCTGGACGATCGGCATCATCACTAACGGGGCCGGCGACATCCAGCGAGCCAAACTCGCCGAGACCGGCCTCGCCTCCCTGGCCGACGGCGTCGCCGTCTCGGGCGACCTGGAGATCCGCAAGCCGGACTTGAGGCTTTTCGAGTTCGCGGCGTCCCGGTGCGGCGTCAGCCTCGCGGACGGCGGCTGGATGATCGGCGACAACCCGGCCGGAGACATCGGCGGCGGACATCAGGCCGGCCTGCGCACCATCTGGCTGCGCGGCCGACCGTGGCCCGACGGACTCCCGACCGCGCAACACGTCGTCGACGACGTCACCGACGCCATCACCATCCTGCTCAATGAAACGGAGTAGCACCGTGGCCAAGCCGACCGTCGGCATCCTCCACCCCGGTAGCATGGGCGCCGCCGTCGCCGCCTGCGCCACAACCAACGCGGCCGCGGTCCTCTGGTGCGAGACGGGGCGCAGCGCCGCGTCTGCGGCGCGCGCCGCCCGGTTCGGCCTGACGCCGGTGGTCGAGCTGGCCGACCTGCTGGACCGCAGCGACATCGTCATCAGCCTCTGCCCGCCAGCGGCTGCCGAGAACCTGGCCCGCGACGTCGCCGGGCACCGCTTCGCCGGGATGTACGTGGAGGCGAACGCCATCAATCCCGAGCGGGCACAGCGAATCGCCGCGCTGCTCGAACCGGCAGCGACCGTCGTGGACGGCGGCGTCGTCGGCTCCCCACCCGTCCGCGGCAAGACACCAACCCTGTACCTCTCCGGACCCGCCGCTGCAACCGCCCGCATCGAGGCCCTCTTCGCGGGCACCGCGGTCTGGACAGCGGTGCTGGGCACAGAAGTCGGGAAGGCGTCTGCGCTGAAGCTGGCGTACGCGTCGTTCCAGAAGACCTCGCGGGTGCTGGTGGCCCTCGCCGTCGGGATGGCGCGCGAGCACGGCGTCGACCAAGAGCTCATCGAGGTCGCCTCCCGGCGCACCGACTCGTACCTCTCCGAGCCGCAGTATGTCGCCAAGACCGCTGCTCGCGCCTGGCGGTGGGGTCCGGAGCTGGAGGAAGCCGCCGATGCGCTCGCGGCCGCCGGCCTTCCACCGGAGATGCTGCGCGCGGCCGCGTCCACACTGGCACGGTGGCACGACGTCAAGGACGACAGCGAGCTCACGCTCACCGACGCCCTGGACCGACTCGCCCAGCCGTAGCCCGCGCTCATCCCGACGCCGCCCCCGCCCGCTGCGCGACCAGCTGGTCGATGAGCCGTGCCGTGTCCTGCGGTGCCGACGCCGTGGTGTCCACCGCCAGATCCCATGCCATGCTCGGGTACGCGTCCAGGTCCGCTCGGGTCGCGTCCCACGCCGCCAGGCGCGCTGCGGTGTCACTGTCGCCGCGCCCCGCTGACCGCTGCTCGGTCACTTCGCGTGGGCACCACAGCAGCACCACCGACCAGTCGGCCGCGTAGCCGTCGACCAGCGCCCGGACGCCGTCGACCTGCCCGAGGTGCACCACGGGCACCCCGGCCGCGAACGCCGCGTCGACACCGGGCCGGTCGATCACGTACGTGTTGCCGTAGCGCGCGTTCGCGTAGATGACGTCGCCTGCGGCCTCCAGCTCGTGCAGCTGCTCGGGTGTGCCCATCCGGTAGCCGGTGGCCTTACCCGTCCCCACCTTGAGCCGCGCGAACTGCGCGTACCTGGGGTGGAGGTCGCTGAGCGCGGTGGTGACAGTGTCTTTGCCCGAGGCCGGCGGGCCGTACAGGATCACGCCCTGCTTCGGCTTCACGCGTACATTGCCCCCATCGCCTGGCGGGCCTGGTCCGCAAGCGTTACCGCGGTGCCCAGCCGGTTGTCCACGACCAGGTGCGGTACCGCCGGGCGCAGCTCCAGGTCGATGGTCGCCATGTACTCGTCCCAGCGCGCCAGTTTCCACGCGTCGCGGGCCGCGGACCGGAATCCGATGTACTCGCGCATCGACTCTTCGTCGCAACGCACCCACACGGGGAAGACGTCGACGCCCATCGAGCTGGCCCGGTTGGTCAGGCGCTGCATCCAGGCCGGGTCGGTCATCTCGGCAATGAACGGGGCAGTGAGCACGGTGGAGATGCCGCACTTGATGTTGGCCATGGCCGACTGCATCAGGCAGTCGTACTCCACCGGCCGAACTTGCTCGCGGTAGAGGCCGGTGTGCCGGTCGTTCGCGTCGCCGCCCAGCGCGACGAGGAGGCGCTCCACGAGCGGCCGGGTGAGCGGGTCCTTGTCGAGCAGCGGCCAGCCGGTGAGTTGAACCAGAAAGCGGGCCAGCTCGGTCTTGCCGCTGCCGGCGAAACCGCCGACCAGGATGAGCACCGGACGGTGAGGGTCGCCGCCAGTGTGCCGACGCTTCCACGCGTCGATGATTCGCTGCTGCAGATCGAAGTGGCCGGCCTCGTCCGAGCCCGGCGCGATGCGGTGAATAGCGCGCTCAACGGCCAGGACGTGTGATCCGTTGAAGCGGTCGTCTAGCGGCGTGAGTTTGAAGGAGGACTCCTCCCCGGGCAGGGCCGCCCGGAATCCCAAGTCGGGCTCGGTCGCCCGGTAGAGGAGGCAGTAGGCCCGCCGGTAGTGGGGGCCGGGGAAGACCTCGCCCTGCTCGTGCTGCCACAGGGTCTGCGGATTCGCGGCGGGGATGCCCTTGAGCTTCGCCTGCTCGGCAACCGCCCGAAGACGCTCGCCAGCCTTCTCCAGGGTCAGGCCGTGGGCCTCACGCTGCTCCCGCAGCCGGTCCGGCCTCCATCCTGCTCGCTGCTTCCCCACCCTCTGCCCCTCCGTCATCGTCATGGCCGCGAGCCTAGAGCTCACGCTCCAAATCCCATGTGTACGTAGATGTTGAAAACCCGTGAACACAGGTGTGCACGAGCTTCGACAAGGCTTTGTGATGTTGCGGAGCGGCGCTCGCGAGTGTGATGGCCCCCACAAGACGACCAGTCATCAGGGGGCACGACATGGACGAGCTGAGCCGCTTAGGCATCGAACGCGTATTCCAGCACGTAGGCCGCGCTGTCCATGGTCATCTCGTTCACTTCGACGGCCTCAAGCCCGGCGTCGAAAGCGGTGCGACACAGCTTGATGACCGGGCGCTCCAGGGGCATGGCCAGCCCTTCGGCCTCCCCAGCGACGGGCAGGCGGCACCGAATCTCTTCGCGGAAGTGAGCGGGCGCGTGCCCGAGCTCAGCGAGCCGGGCGTACGTGCCGCCCTCGCCGGTGTCCACGCGCATGATCGCTGTGCCTTCGGCCAGGCCGAGAGGCAGGTACGAGGTAGCGAGCATGACGGGCCTGTCAGCCAGCACGAAGCGTCGGGACCGAGCGCAGAGAGGTTCGCCCTCCTCCACGTCCAGCATTCGGGCGATGTGTGCGGGCGCGGCCACGGTGTCCACGCGGACATCGATCGTGACCGGGCGTTCCTCGTCGGCGGACCAGATGGACTTGCCAGCACCCCACTGTTCGCGTGCGAGTCGCTGGATGCCGTGACGCCGGATCGGGCGGAACTCGATGACTCGAGCGCCGGCACCCTTCTTCGTCTCCACCAAGCCTTCGATCCGCAGGATCTTCAGCGCCTGGCGGGCGGTAAGCACAGCGACCTCGTACTTAGCGGCAAGTGCGCTTTCGCCCGGCAGCCGATCGCCGGGGCCATACTCGCCGGACTCGATCGCCGCTTTCAGGTCGTCGGCAATCCGCTGGTATTTAGGCCGCTGTTCGCCCGTGTCCTTCGCCATACATCTCCCTACCTCGTTAGCGATCCTACGGCCGCTGGCTATCGAGGAACCGGCAAGGGCACCCCGGTGTGTGAGGGAGCCGCCGGACGAGCGTACCTCGTTAACGTGCATCTTGACATCGCTAACGAGGATGGGTGTACTGAAAGCGCACGAACCTCGCTAACGAGGTCGGGGCGGGGGTGCCAAAGAGGTGCTGCTTCGCCCTGCCCACACGCCATCGGGACGTCTCCCGAGCTCAGCACCTCCGAAGGGAGCACCACCTCATGAACACCACCAGGCGCCCCACCGTCGGCCTCGCCACTGAGAACTTCGACGCTGAGACGCTCGCGCTCCTCGAGGCGATCGAGGTGGAGCTCCCGGAATTCGGCGACCTGGACCTGGACGTCGCCTTCGGTACGCCGCTGGAGATGTTCGAGCCGGCGGGCACGCAACGGGAGATGCGCCGCTACGTCGCCGAGATCGTGGCTGCGCCTGTCGACCAGCGCTACGCGCTGTCGCTCGTCCACGGTGCTGAGATCACCGCCCGGATCGACGCGGCCCGAGACATCGTCGTCAGCGATCTCACCCCCATGAAGCTCGTTCGCGAGCGCCTGGTCGACGTCCTTCTCCCCTACGCCGCGCAGTTGCGCATCACGGAGTCCATGCCGTTCGCGGCCTAGCTCCAGCCGGGTCTTCACGGACCCGGCTCCCTCACCCGGACGCCGTCTCGTACGCGGCCGGATGTGGGAGCCGGATCATCGGTCTCCTTGCACCACCGCACCATCGCAAGACCGTAGAAAGTCGTCCGCCTCGCAAGAGGGGGCTGGGGTTGATGGCACCACCAAATCCCCCGGGTTCTCGACTATCTACTGCACGTCGCAGCGCTATGCGCTGTCCGTCCTTCAGGACGCCGGGGCAACCTGTGCGGCCTGGCGGGCGGAGAGAGCACCGCGACGCCACCCTCTCCCCCTTTCGCACATGAGGAGATCCCGCATGTCCATCACCGCCGCGATGCCCACCGCCAAAGAGCGCCCCCGCCGGACCCGTACGAAGCGGGTCAGCCACCTTCCCGCCATCAAGCTCTCCAGCCTCCTGCCCTCGCACATCGACCTCCGCGACCCGCTCAAGCCGTCGCTGGTCTGCGGCGATTGCGAGACCTGGGTGCCCGTCACCGGCATGCAGAGCAAGGTGCAGAAGCTCGTCCCGCACCACGCCGGGCGGGCGGATGTCGCTGCCGCGATCCGCTGCCGCAGCAGCAACCGCCGCATCGAGTGGGACATGACGATCCCCGAGTGGCACCAGGCGCTGACCGACGCCGTCAAGGAAGCCGCCAGCCGCCAGCCCACCGCCGTGCTGCCCAAGGCCCTCAGCCCTCAGTCCGACCAGACCCTGCGCGGGCGCAGCAGGCGTGGGGCGATCGGACGCCGCGCTGAGTGGGCCGCCGCGCTCCACCGTGTGCGGCAGGCCGACCGGCTGCGGCGCGGTGTTCCGCAGGGCGCGCGCCCTACCGACGGCCCCGAGGTGCCCCTGGACCGGCTGGTCCCCCGCCAGGCTGCTGAGCAGCCGGAAAAGGGCCAGCTCAAGTGCGAGCACTGCGGTGCCACCGAGACCAGCCTCGCCAGCGCGGTCGCTGCCGGATGGTGCCGGATCACTCGCCGGTCTCACTGCGGACGCTGCGCCGCCCGTTTCCCGGTCTGGACGCGTATTCCGTTCTGACTGCGGAGTTTCGAAGACGAACGACCGAGGCCCCGGCCGACCCTCGTGAGGGTCGGCCGGGGCCTCGGCTGCTCGTACAGCAGCCTGCGGGGCCCACCCGCCCCGAACACGACGAACCCCCGGGGGCCTATCCCCGGGGGTTCGTCTACGCGACCACCCTCAATCCAGGGAGATAGCGCATGACCAGCATGGCACCGACTCTCACCGCGCCCGACGCCGGGCTCGCCGACGACATGACCCGAGACGACGACGCCCGCGGACCGGAGCGCGACGAGACCGACCGCTTCCACCAGCTCGTGCAGCAGCTGGTGGTCGACGGCGACAACCACGCCGCGAGTGCAAGCCGCCGGGCGCGGCGCACCCTCCAGGAGATGGATCCCGGCTACACCCGTCAGCCCGTGCTGATCCTGCACCGGCCGACGATGTCCGACGACGCCTGCGGGCTCTGCCACCGGTGGAGCTGCACCGGGCACGGCTGCCCCCGCGTCACCGCGCTCAACGACCAGGAGCGCAAGGACCTGAGCGACAAGGTCCGCGACGCCAACAGGCGCAGCGAGTCCCGCCCGAAGTAGTGGCTCTTATACGCGCCGCCCGGACCGCCCAGTACCTCGCGGTCCGGGCCCTCACCGTCCACGGTCTGGCCCACCCGCTCACCCTCGCGCTCCTGGCGGCCGCCTCCACGGCGGCCGCCAGGGCGTGGGACCGGGGCTACCCCGTGGACGCGATCCATACCGCACCCGCGCAGAGAGCCCGCCGTGCCCGCTGACCTCTACACCCGCTACATGGACGCCCACCGCGCCTGGGGCGAGCACGCCGCCGGCTGCGGCGCCTGTACCACCACCCAGCCCGGCTGCCTGGACGGCGCCCGGCTGTGGGAGCGGCTCACCCGCCTCCAGGACGCCTACCTCAACCACCTCCGCGAGAAGAGAGGCACCCCATGACCGTCACCTCCATCGCCGCCTCGACCTCCCCCCGTCTCCCCGTCCGCCCCCGTGCTCGTGAGCACCCTCCCGACCGGGGCCGGGGCCGACGTACACGTCTACCGGGACACCGACGGCTCCCTGAGCAGCGAGTGCACCGGCTGCGGCGAGTACGCCTGGACCCTCCGCATCACCCACGGCTTCGCCCAGGAGCACGCCGCCACCTGCCTCCGCCCGCCCCGCCCGCTGGCGGCCTGACGGTCTGCCTGCTGCCTCTCCTGCCCGTACCGCTCCATCCGTCTGCTGACCCGACCTCGCTGAGGAGTACGCAATGACGCCCACGCTCACGACTGACGCCTTCCGCGACCAGCACAGCGGCCCCACCACCTGGAGCCCCGCCACCATCGACCGGTACCTCGCGATCGGTGAGATCGCCCCACCTCCCCCTCCGCTCTACACCCACCGTGAGATGCAGGCCGAGGCCGAAGCGTGGCAGGCGTCGGCGGCCGGGCAGCAGCGCCTGGCCCACGACCTGGCCCGCAAAGGCCACACCATCGCCGCCGGTATCCACCGGCGCGGAGCGCAAGACGCACGGCAGCACGCTGCCGCCGCCCTGATGGGCTGGCCGTACTACGAGGCGTTCCTCAACGGCTGGTGACCCGGTCTGACGGCTGCCTGATCCGCCCGCCCCACCCGCCCCCTTCACGGGGGGTGGCGGGGCGGGCGGTGACGGGGAGCCGGACAGCCCGTCCGTCACCGCACCGAGAGGAATCCTCATGTCCGAGCTGAGCCGCCGACTGACCCCCTTGGAGCTGGAGAAGGCCCAGGGGCAGCTGGTCCGCGACATCGAGGTGTTCGCCGCCGGCACGATCGCCGCCGCGACCCCGCCGCCCACCCCGGCCTCGCTGATCGAGCGGGCCTGGGCGCTGGAGACCTACACCGACTGGCTGCGCTGGGGCCCCAGCGGCATGTCCTTGACCGGCGAGCAGATCGCCCTCCACGCCGAGGCCGCCGCCGACTACCTGCGCACCGCGGGCTGGAGCCCTTCCTTCAAGGCCGGCCGCGGCATCCGCGACGCCCTGACCCGCGCCCAGAACACCGACGCCGAGCACCGTTTCAGCGGCGACACCCGCACGGCGCTCGACTGGATCTTCGAGCTGCTCATCCGGGCCCTGACCGGCGCACCTCGCGCCAACTACAACGACTGGGACCAGCACCCCGCCCGCCGGGTTGAGGAGGTCTTCGGCCTCCTGGCCGCCGCCGCCGCTTTCGCCCGTACCTACGGCGACCCGGCCCCGGCCACCGCCGAGGCCGCCTGACCCACCCCCTGTTCAACCTCTGCCGGGCCGCCCCCTCCCCCAGGGGGCGGCCCGGTAGCCGTACATCGAAAGGATCCCCGCCTGTGAGCACGCGACGTGCCCCCGCCCGCAAGGCCCCCGCGAAGAAGACGACGACCCGGACCACCGCCACCAAGACGGCCGCGAAGGCGTCTGCGGCCGAGCCGACGACCACCATCACGGAGCCCATCGAGCCCACCCCGGCGCCGACCCCTGAGCCGGAGCCGGCGGGTGCGGTGGTCGACACCGAGGCGATCGTGACGGCCGCCCGCGCGGAGGCCGACCAGCTGCTCGCCGCCGCCCGCACCGAAGCCGACGACCTCCTGGACCGTGCCCGCCGCCAGAGCGCGGAGGCCGACAGCGCCGCCCGCACGGCGCAGGCTGAGGCGGACAGCATCCTCGCCACCGCCAAGGACCAGGCGGCCCGGATGCGGACGTTGACCGAGGAGCAGATTGCGGCGGCCGAGGAGACCGTGCAGCGCGCCCGTTCGATCGCCGACGGCGACCTTGCGGCCGCCGAGCAGACCCTGGCCCGGCGCCGCCAGGCCGCGCAGAAGCTCCAGGCCGAGGCCGAGACGGAAGCCGCCCGCACGGTGGAGGCCGCCCGCACCCGCGCCGCCCAGCTGCTCGCCCAGGCCGAGCAGGACAAGGACCGCCTCCAGGCGGAAGCCGACGCCACCGCCGAGCACGCCGCCCACCTGGTCCAGGAGGCCAAGCAGCGGGCCGCCGACCTGGTGGCCGCCGCCGAGGACGACGCCGCCGCCCGCCGGGAGGCGGCGGCCGGGATGCGCCAGCAGGCGGAGAAGGACTCCGAGCAGCTGCGCACCCGGGCCCGCGAGGACCTGGCGACCGCGGAGGAGGACGCGGCCCGCCTCCTGGACCACGCCCGCGGCCAGGCCGCCGACCTGGTGACCGAGGCCGAGCAGGACGCCGAGGACACACGGTCCCAGGCGCAGCAGGTCCTTCAGGCAGCGCAGGCCCGCGCGGAGGAAGAGGTCCTCACGGTCCGCTCCCTCGCCGAGGCCAAGGCGGCCGGGGCCATCTCCAGCGCGGAGACGGCCGCCGCCGAGCGGATCACCACGGCTGAGACGGAGTCGGCCCGCCTGGTCGCCGCCGCCCGGCAGGAAGCCGACCAGGTCCGCAACCGCGCCTACGCCGAACAAGACAAGGCGCGGCGGGAGCTGGAGGCCACCCGCGCGGAGGTCGCCCGGGCCCAGGCGCTCATCGCGAAGCAGGAGAAGAGGAAGAACTTCGTCAACACCTGGGGGCCGCGCGTGGCCCTGGGCGCGACGATCATCCTCACCGCCACCGGCGAGTTCGCCCTGGCCAAGCTGAGCGGCTGGCCCGCAGAGGTCGCCTGGGCGCTGCCGCTGGCGATCGACGTCTACGTCGTGCAGGCCTTCCGCCGGCACCGCGACGTCGCCGGGGCGCTGATCCTCATGGTCGCCGCGAACGCGATCTACCACCTCGCCGACGCCGGACTGGTGGGCGTGGATGAGAAGGGCAAGCCGCTGTGGTGGCTCATCGTCTCAGTCGCCGCGATCGCCCCGTGGGTGATGTGGCGGATCCACCAGATCACCAAGGAACCCGGTGAGACCGGTGAGACGGGCCCCGGTGAGACCGCCGCCTCTGGCGAGGGCGAAGCGGATGAGACGAGCCGCACCGCACCCGCCGGTGAGACCGGGCACCCCCCGGCCGCCGGTCTCACCGGCCCCGGTGAGACGCTCCCCCGCCCGCGCACCGGCCCGGCACTCGGCATTGAGACGGAAGCCGGTGAGACACCCCGGGCGGTTGAGACGGCCCCCACTGAGACGGACGCCCCGGTGAACACGGTTGAGACGGCGTCTCAGTCGGGTGAGACGCGCAGGCCAGGCCGTGAGACAGCCACCACGGGCGGCGGCGGGGACCTGGTGCCGCTGCGTACCGGTGAGACCGGCCGCCCCACCCTCGCCCGGGACGCTGAGATCGAGGCGCAGGTCACCACGCTCCTCAGTCTCATGTACCGGCGCCAGGGTGCGGAGTCCGTCTCAGTCGACGAAGCCAAGGACGTCCTCGGCGTCTCACGCGCCACAGCCGGCCGCCGCCTTGAGATCGCCCGCAACCGCTACCAGCAGGTCTCGTGAGACCGGGCGAGCCCGGCACACATCAGTGAGGGCCAGCCCGCGCGAATCGGGCTGGCCCTCGCCGCGACTGCCGGAAAACAGTCCGCAGCCCCCTGAGTACAGCACGTCCTGACCGCGCATGGCCGCACCCAGCCCCCGTCCCTGCCGCCCGGCCCCCGCCGGCGCTGGGGCGGGTCTGGTGGCGGGCCACGGCCGTCAGGCCGCACCAGCCGTTCCCGGCCCGCTTCTCACGGCCACGGCCGGGAACGGCCTCTCTCCCGAAGGAGCCACACCAGTGTCTGACACCAGCACGAAGGCACCGCCCGAGCCCACCACGGTGGTGGCCGATTCGGACGGGCAGCACACCCCGATCGAGATCACCCTCAACCAGACCCCCGCCGACGACACCAGCACCGACAGCGGCGGCGGCAAGGCGTCGTCGCGGACCCCGGTCCGGGCCCTGCCGCTGGCCCTGTTCGGCACCGAGGCCGCCGCCACCGGCGGCGCCGCCCTGTACGGGGCGGCCGGGACCATCGGCTTGGTGACCGCTGCCGGAGTGGTGGCCGGGGGCGGCGTCGTCGTCGCTGCGGTCGCCGCCCGCCGTGCCGCCCGCAACAGCCCCCTCGGAGGCGGGCGCGGCGGCCGTGGCGGCGGCAGCGGTTTCGGCGCGGGCCGCGGCCGCGGTGGCGGCCAGCGCTCCGCGCTCGGCAGCACCGGCCGCGCCGGATCGAAGCTCCGCGGTTCCACGCCCGGTGCCTTCGGCGGCCGGGGCCAGGGGCGGGGCGGCCCCGCAGGACGAGGCGGCGGCGTTCCCTCCCCCCGGCCCGGGACCAGCCGGGGCATGTCGCTGACGAAGCCCCCCCGGCCCAACGCCGGTGGGGGACAGACCCGTTCAGGGTTGCGCAGCAGCGGTCTGGGCGCTGCAACGGGCGGCCGGGCGGGTGCAGGGACGTCCGGCGGTCTGGGAGGCCGTCAGGGAGGCTCTGGCAGCGCCGGGAAGGGTGGCCTGCTGCGCCGCCTGGGCCTGCGCCGCAACGGCGCGGGCGGGGCCGGCACCAGCGGCGGCACCTCTACCGGTCCCAGCGGAGTCGGCACTGCCGGGAAAGCCGGCGGGAAGAGCCGCAGCACCCTGGCTGCCGCCGCCCGCCGGGCGGGCCGGGCAGGGTTGCGCGCCACGGCCGCCGCTGTAAAGGCGGGCCGGGCGGTCGCCGGGTCCTCCGCCGCCCGGTCGGCCGGCACCAAGGCCCGCGCCGCCCGCCGAGGCGTGGCCAAGGCCGCCAACACCGCCCGCAAGCGGGCCCGCATCGCCTGGGCCGCCGCAGTAAAGAAGGGCAAGGCCGGTATGCGGTACCTGCTGCGCAGCGCGGCGGCGAAGGTCGCCGCCGGAGCCGTCGGCGCGATCGCGATGGTCCCCGGCCTGATCGGCCGCAGCGTCGCCGTCGCCACCGGCGGCCTGCTGCGCTTCCTGCGCCTGGCACCACGCAACGGCACCAAGTGGGGGGTGCGCTGCACCCGCTGGGCCGCCCACGTCGCGAAGAAGGTCCACACCCGCCTCATGGCCAGGGCCAAGGACCGCTGGGTCGCGGACACCCGCCCCGACGTCGCGACCGATTTCGACGAGCCCGGCCACACCACCACCCCCCCTGCCGACCCGTTCGGCAACGACTACTTCGGAGGAAACTGCGTGTCCGTCTTCCAGACCGAGACCGAGGCCGTACGCCAGGCGTACGCCGCCTACGAGCCGCCGATGATGCTCGCTGTCGCAGCCGAGTACTGGGGGCTGACCGAGAGTGTCGCCTCGGTGGGCGAGGCGCTGCGGCAGCTCGCGGTCAACACCGCCGACAAGTACCCCGCCGACAAGCGGATGGCCGACCAGGTCGCCCAGGTCTACGCCCTGCTCCACCGGGCCGCCGAAGCCGCCCAGGAAGTCGGCCCCCTGTTCGCGAAGGTCCACGAGCACGACCTGCGCCGCCTGGAGGAGCCCCGTCCCGGCGAGCACATGTGGAACATCCTGGAGCGCCGTGCGGACGGCGGCTACGACCAGCGCCAGCCCTCCCGGCTCGTCGCGGTCACCCAGGACATCGCCCACGTCTACGCCCGCTACGAGCCCGGCCACATGAAGCAGATCGCCGCCGAGTACGAAGGCGTCCCGGCCGGGATCGAGAACATCGCCGCCACGATCAGCCTGCTCCAGACCCGCTCCAACGAGGTCTACCCGGTCGACAAGACGGTCGTCGAAGCCCTCGCGACGGTCCACCAGCTCCTGATGCAGGCCGCCTCCGCCGCGCAAGAGCTGATGCCGTCCTTCCGCCGCCTCCACGCCCCCGACATCGCCCGCCACGAGGACCCCCGCAACGGGGACCAGGGCGAAGCCATGTGGGACGTCTGACCGGCCGACACCCAGCACCACCCAGGGCGGGCCGCGCACTCACCGTGCGCGGCCCGCCCCCCTT
>NZ_LIVT01000020.1:0-8791 GCF_001905905.1 Streptomyces sp. CB02366 | reverse complement strand
CCCCCCGCCCCTCTTTCTCCCCCTCCCCCCGCCCCGCCTCGCACCGCCCGTACGAAGGAGCCCGCACCGATGGCCGCCAAGACCTCGACCTCCGCCGCCCTGGACTGGGGATGGCACCACTCCCCCGCCACCTCCGCCGCCCTGGTCGCCGGAGGCGCCTACGCCGTCGCCGCGACCGGCTCCGTCACCGGCCTGCCCCCCGCCCACGCCCTCCTGGTCGCCGGAGCCGGAGCCGCCGCCCAGGCCGCCGCCGACCTCTACCAGCGGCGCCCCGGCGGCCACACCGTCGCCCGCTGCGCCGCCTGGCTCACCGCCGGCGGGTGGACCGCCTCCGCCCTGGCCGACCACACCCCCCTCACCTGGGGCATGACCGGCTGGTGGGCCGCCGGAGCCGCCGCCGGGATCACCCTGGCCCGCGGCCTGGTCCAGGCCGAAGAGACCGCCCGCACCGAACGCCACCAGCGCAAGCTCCAAAAGTGGGCCAACAAGCGCGCCAGTGAATGGCACGACCGCCTCCACCGCCTCTTCCGCCTGGAAGGCCACCAGGTCGACGGCGTACGCCCATGGAAGGGCGGCGTCGGCTACACCGTCCTGGTCACCATGCCCTCCGACACCCCCGAACTCCCCGCCGACGCCGTGCGCAAGCTCGCTGTCGACCTGCGCCTGCCCAAGGGCGGCGGCATCGAGATCCGCGACGGCGAGACGTACGGGCAGATCCTCATCCGGGTCACCGCCCAGGACGTCCTCGCCCAGCAGATCGACCTTCCCGACGGCCCCGACGACACCACCGTCACCAGCATCTACGGCGGCCTCCCCCTCGGCCTCAAGCCCGACGCCGAAGAGGCCCGCATCGCCGTCGTCGACGACTGCGCCCTCATCGTCGGCCAGGTCGGCTCCGGCAAGACCAACACGATCAACGTCGCCAACGCCGGGGCCCTGCGCACCAACGACACCGTCGTCATGCACATCGACGTCACCGGCGCCGGGATCTCCCTGCCCTGGCTCCACGCCTGGGCCACCGACGGCAACGCCCCCGTGCCGCTCATCGACTGGACCGCCGACACCATCGAAGAGGCCCACATCCTGTGCGACGTCGTCATCGCCGGGATCGGCGCACGCAAGTCCGGGCACCAGGACCAGCTCGTCGACGACGACAAGCTGAAGGTCACCCACGACCTGCCCGAGATCCTGATCCTCGTCGACGAGATCGCGGAACTCACCCCCAAGCTCCTCAGCAAGCTCGACACCATCGTCAACACCGGCCGCGCCGCCCGCGTCCGCGTCGTCGACTGCGGGCTGCGCGCCACCCAGGACGTCATCACCGCCGCGATGAAGAAGCAGTCCCGCGTCCGGGTCGGCATGCGCGTCTCCGACCCCGAGGAGCTGAGCCACCTCTTCCCCACCGGCGGCGCCCGCATCAACCCGAAAGCCGCCCCGTACAAGGGCTGCGGCTTCTACTCCTCACCCGACGCCGACGACGTCGTCTCCGACCCCACCGCGTTCAAGGCATACCGGATCACCCCGAAGCAGATCCGGGCCCTGTCGGTCACCTACGCCGACCGCCGGCCCCCCCTGGAAGACGTCTTCCTCGACACCGAACCCGCCCAGTACTACGCCAGCCGGTGGGGCCGCATCCTCCCCCGCATCTACAAGGGCAAGCAGCTCGCCCCCACCACCCACCCCTACACCGACATGGAGATCCTCCACCCGCCCATCGACGAGTTCACCGGCATCCCCAACACCGGCCTCCTGGAGGACAACGCGGACAGCACGGCCGGCCCGCGCGCCGCGAGCAGCTCCACCACACCGGCCGCGACCGCCACGGCCCCGGCCGAGGCACCGCCCAAGCGGTTCGGCTCCGACCTGCTCTCCGACATGCTCGCAGCCGCCCGCACCATCGACGGCAAGCACGACCAGGCCGCGCCCGGCGACGCCACCGTCATCGAAGCCGACTTCGGCCGCGTCATCCGCCAGGCCGGAGCACCCCAGGACCGGCCCAGCCCCATCCCCCAGCTCCTGACCGACGCGCACCAGCACATCGTCGCCGCGGGCGGCCGCATCCACACCGGCGACCTCGCCACCCGCATGGGCACCGACCCCGTCGCCCTCGGAACCGAACTCAACCGGCTCCTGCGCGCCGTCGGCGTCGAACGCCCCGGCAAGGGCAGCGTCCGCGCCGGAAACGACGGCGAGTCCAAGGCCGGCTACCTCGCCGAGACCCTCGCCGCCGCAATCCACGCCTACGCCACCCGCAACACCCAGTAACCACCATCCACGCTGTGGGCGGCCCACACACCGCCCACCACACCCCTCCCACGCCCTGTGGGCCCCCCACAGCGCGTGGGAGCCCCTGACCTGCATGTGGACCCGTGGGCCGCCCACACCACACCCCCCGCCGAACCCCCGAAAACCGCCCCCCAGGGCACCCCGGCCCTCCCCCGGCACCACCGTGGGCGGCCCACACCACACCCCCCAACCAGTCACCCAACGTGAAGGAACACCGCGCTCATGGGCATCACCATCTCCGCCGTCGTCCTGCTCCTGGTCGTCGTCGCCATCCTCCTGCGCACCGGATCGCTCCGCTTCGGACCCGCCCTCGCCGCCGTCCTCCTCGGCTTCTTCCTCGCCTCCACCGGCATCGCCCCCGCCGTCAACAACGCCCTCTCCAGCCTCGCCACCGCCATCGCCCAGATCACCGCCTGACACCCCGGAGACCCGCCATGAACACCACCCGCACCCCCGGCACACCCACCCCCGCACCGGCCCCGCCAGTCCTCCCCGACCGGCTCCCCCTCGACCCGGCCGACGCACGCGACCTCCTCTCCGACGAGCTCTACATGGCCCGCGTCTGGTCCCTGATCCGCCGCGAGGAAGAAACCCGCGCCACCCTCCAGCCCCCCGCCCCGCCGGCCCCGGCCCAGTCCTCGGCTCCGATGCCCGCGGCCTTCACCCAGCCACCCGCCCCCACACGAGTGCCCGGATGGGTCTGGCAGTACAGCGCGCTCACCCTGTCCACCGGCGGCCTCATCGCCCTCACCGGCATCGGGATCGGCGCCGCCGCCCCCGGACTCGCCCAGCTCGACGACATCCTCGCCGCCGCCGGACAGGCCCTCATGTCCTTCGCCGCCCTCGCCTTCCTCGCCGCCCTCGTCCTCGCCGCCAGGCCGACCGGCCGACGTACCACCGGCAGCGGCACGACCGTGAACATCCGCAAGGCCGTCATCAAGCGCAACCGCATCTACGGCTGACCCGGCCACCTGCCCGGCCCTCACCACCCCCGGCCACCGGACGGTGAGGACCGGACAGGCTGCCCGGCCTGCCCCATACCGAGAAGGGACACCTCATGACCGCCGAAAGCCGTGACGAGACGATCCGCTACACCGCCGACGTCGTCCTCCTCGCCGCCGGCCACGTCCTGCTCATCCAGCGCCGCTGGGCCCCGCACGCCGGATCCTGGGCGCTGCCGGGCGGTCACGTTGACGCCGGGGAGGCCTCCCTCCAGGCGGCCGTGCGCGAGCTTCAGGAGGAGACCGGCATCACCGTCCCCGCCCACGACATGCGGCAGGTCGGCGCGTTCGACGGCCCCGACCGCGACCCGCGCGGCCGGTACGTCACCGTCGCCTACACCGCGACGCTCCCCGAACCCGCAGCCCCGACCCCGCTGGACGACGCGGCCGACGCCCGCTGGTGGCCCCTCACCGCCCTCCCGGACCTTGCGTTCGACCACGCCGACATCCTCACCGCCACCGCCCGCTGACCCGGCCGCCCGCCCGGCCCTCACCCCCCGGACCAACCGGGGTGGTGAGCACCGGACAGGCCGCCCGGCCTGCCCCGGCTCCCATCCCCGATCGAACGGAGAACATCACGTGGCGGTCATAGGCGTCCTGACCGAGCCGACCCCCCCCGAGCTGGTGGAAAGCCAACCGGCACAAGGCCTTCGGGGTCATCGGACTGCTCCTCGGCTTCCTGCTCTGCCAGCAGACCAGCGGCGGCACCCACGAGCAGCGGCCTCAGCACCCGCGCCCCAGCCACAACACCCCCGGCCCGATCGGCCACTGACACCTGCCATACCAACCGCCACACGCACTGGGTCCCCGCCGACGGCGAGGACCCAGTGCATTACCGACACCTGGAGACCTCCTGGTCCTTCCCGCCAGCACCGCCGATGGCCACCCCCGCCCGATGCCGCCGTGCCACCTGCCCGATACGTGGGGCCAGTGATGACCAGTCACGAGCGCGAGGACCTGGTCGACATCGACCCGCGATCGCCCTGATCCCCGCGAATATGCATCCCCGACCTGACGGCTTCACACCTGGATCAACGTCACGAAGAAGGCCCGCACCCCCTTAGGAAGGGGGTGCGGGCCTTCTTCGTTTCTCAGGGTCAATCACAGGCAGGCACGCGGCTGACTGCTCTCGCCGTCAAACTCGCGGCTAGACAGAGGCCGATGCCCGACTGGGGCTGTCACTGTCGCCGAGCTTGTCCAGAAGGAGTTCCGCGACAGCAGCGAGGTCCGTCGGTGCAAGGAACCCGACCAACGCCTCCACCACCTCAGTAGGCGATGCGGCCGCCGAGAGCACCAGTCCCGGGGAGGTGCTGCCCCCCTGGGCATTAACGGCGTTAACGGTTTCACGAGGCGCGGCCCCCCCGGGGCCCGGACCCGCTTGGGTATTAACGCCGTTAACGGTTCCAGCGGACTCACTCCCATCTAGGCCCCGGCTCGCCTGGGTATTAACGGCGTTAACGGTCGACCCGCTGGTGCCGGCCTGAGCGCGTTGCCCGCGCTGGCGCGGTGTCCTGGGGGCCTCCATGACCTTCGTCGCCTCAGCGGCCTGCTCCGCCTTTGGCATCCTGCCGATGCGGCGAGCCGGTTCGACCTTCAGCTCCCCGGACTCGACCTTCTGCTGCAAGTCCGGCGTGAGCTCCAGTAGGGCGAGGCGCTGAGACACCCAGGCAGGTGTCTTGCCAAGGCGCTTGGCGACCTTCCCCTGGGATCCGTGGACCCCCACCAACTCCTTCAAGGCATGGGCCTGATCAAGGGGCGCGACGTCCACACGATGCACGTTGGCGATCAGTGCGGACTCCAGGATGTCAGCCGCGGTCGTGGCCAACGCGTCGTTGACGTCGATCCGCAACTCATCGAGATCCGCTGCAATGGCAGCCGCGAGCCGACGGTTGCCATCGATGACCACGTACCCGGCCTCACCAAGCACATCTTCCTGACCGGGATGGGCCAGAAGGAAGGCTGCCCGGCGCACCACAGTGACGGGCTGGATCTGGCCGCGCTCCCGGAGCGACGCAGCGGTCTCCTCAATCTCGGTGAGTTCCTCCCGAGGGTTGAAAGGATTGTGCGCGAGCTCCTTGAGAGCCACAGCGGCCGGGGGACGCTTCCCCTCCCCGTTGATGATCTGCTGCCGGGTCCGTACCCGCCGAGGTGCCGGCTTCCCGGCGCCCCGACCATCATCTTCGAGGCTGAAGCCCTGAGTGACCCGGGCCGGCTTATCAGTGCTCATACCGCCAGTTCCTTCGCCAGATCACGCATCGCCTGAGCGTGCTCGCTGTCCGGGGCATACTCCAGCAAGGGGATCTCCCCGTCAGCTGCCTCACGCCCTTCCTTGAGATCACCGATGGCGGCCAGAACCGCAGGAGAGGTACTGAGCTCCCACTGGTCCTTGTTCGCCTTCACCAGCTTTCCCCGCCGACTGTCGTAGGCGTTGACGACCAGACCCAGGTAGTCGACTTGGATGCGACCCTTGCGACACAGGTCGTCCTTCTGCGACTGGAGGAGCCTAAACGCGCGGTGGCTGGCCTTGTTCGCCCACACCGGCGTGATGACACCCGATCGGTCGGCGAGCTCGCCGTCCCGCCGGCGCACGTAGTACAGGGCCGTGTCCATGTTCAGTCCGAGGCTGGGCGGCCCGTCGATGATGATGACGTCGTAGTCCGCTTCCAGCGGCTCCAGCGCACGCTCCAGCGCGGCCTCGCTGAAGGACACCTTCGACAAGGCCACATCCCGCAAGAACGCATCGTCCGACGCGGGCAGAAGATGCAGACGCTCGCCGAAGCGCTCGTGGTCCAGCGCGACCAGGAGGTCACCGATGTGGCCCTTGGCCGTGCCGTCCATGTGCATCAGGAGCGTCTCGACGTCGTCCTCATACATGACGTCCTCGAAGCCGAGCTCGGCCGTGAGATGCCCCTGAGGGTCGTAGTCGACGAGCAGAACCCGGTGACCGGCCTCGGCCAAAGCCTGGGCCATGCCACTGGAGATGAACGTCTTGCCGACCCCGCCCTTCTGATTCGCCACTATCACTCGCACCACCGGCTGAGACACCAACGGAGCGGTGGGCGATGGGTGGTTGTCGAGCCAGAGAGTGAGGGCCTGCGCCAGGCCCTGGATGTAGGTGACCCCACGATCCGAACAAGCCGCCTTGAACCTGTCCGGTTCACCGACCGGAAGGAACGTGCCCCAGGTCTTCGCTCCGTCCGTCTTGGCCTCGGGCAAGTTCTCTGCCGAGTACCAGGCGTTGATGGCGTGCTCGGTCGCGTCCTGGATGTCCATACCGTGCTCGAACGCCCGGATCTTCAAGTGCCTGCGCAGTTTGGGAGTGAGAGCAGTGATTAGCTTCTCTCGCTCTCCTCTGGGACTAGGAATGCTCATGCGGCCAAACATTACTAGGTCAGTCATGCTGCGGAAGAGTTGCCACTCCCTGCATCACCCGCCCAGCAACGTGGCCATGCGCCGCGACGTCCGCGCTCCGTCCCGGGTGTGGCATTCCAGTGCCTGCTGTGATCACGATCGTGAGGGGAAAGACTCCCCCACCCCTTGAAGCCGAGAGCTCCGAAGGCCTGCTGACGGAGGCCCCGCCCAGGCGGGGACGCACAGTTGGAAAACCCTGACCAGGCATCTTCCAACCGCACCCGCCTCTTGGAACGGGCGCCGGGGTGTGCCTATCCAACCGTCCCGTTGGAATGAGTACGGCCGGATCAAGGCTGGATGCGAACAGTTCCCCACCTCGTACCGGGGCACTTTTCGAAGCCAGTTCCGGAGCGATCGTCAGGTGGAACGAGTGCAGCATCGACCGAGACCCACGTGGGAGGCACTTTTCCAACCCCGTCTGCCCGGCGGAACGCTGGGACAAGGCGGCCCCCAGCGGGCCCCTTGACCGTTGGAACGTCTGGCGGGCTGGTGGGAACTCGCCGGTGGAGTGGGCCGCCGGGTGGTGGTGCCGGACCGGCGAGGAGTGTTCGCCGGTCCGGCAGTGCACGATCATGCCGCACGTACCGGTCCCGGGCAGGGGAGGGTGGCCCCCGGTCCGCAGCCGGCATATATATAAGGCCGCCCGGTCGTTCGTGGTCTGGGGGGTGGTTGACGCCCCTACGATGCTCTCGTGACCACTCGCCGCGCCCTTGGCGTAGGACCCGAAGCTTCCGGGCCCAGCAGTATTCGCGCAGCCGAAGCCGATATCAGCGATGCCCTGCCCGGCATACGCCTGCCGGACCTTGTTGAGCTACGGGCGCGTGGGGTGGTCGGGGCCCGTCCTCCTGGGGTCGCAGGCACGCGTCGGGCCCTCGGGGTTGGTGCCGTGGACGATGAGGCCCCGCAGACCTAGAGCGCGGCTGCTGAAGGGCGGGCTCTAGCCCTGCTGGAGGCATCGTGATCGTTCAGTTCGTCGGCGGTCCGCTCGCCGGTCTCATGCTCGTGACTACCGGTGGCCCCTGGCTGGGGGAGTGGTTCACGGCCAAGGGCCGGGCCGAGTGGACGCTGCACGTCTCCGTTCCCCGTGACGCGGCGTCCGGGGTCGGTGTGCCGGAGGTACGGGAGACCGGGATGCTGCCAGTAGCTGACCGGCCCGGCCGGTGCCGGATAGGGTGCGGGGCAGACCGCGCCGTATGGGTGTGCGGGACAGGTCCGGGTCCCCGGAGTACGGCTCGGACCCCTGGTGCCGGCGGCAGCACTGCCGCCGGCACCAGGCCCCGGGCGCAGCCGCTCAGGCCCTGGGCATGGACGTGGCCGGCACCCTCGGTCCGCTCCCAGCGCTGTTCTGAGCGACGATCTCCCGCCCGCCCCCTTTGCACTGTGCGGGGGCGATCCGTGTAACCCCTTCTCTCCAAGGGGGGCGAGTCGAATGCCGTCGGGGCGGTGCGATCCGTCTCCGGGCGCCTGGGCTGGGGAGGACGAGGGCATGACGCGTCCGATGCTGCCGAAGACCGGCTGATGGTTCAGCCGGACTCCGAGGCCACCTCTTCTTCGGGCCGGACCGCGTCTGTGGGCAGCTGAGCTTCCACAATCTCCATGTTGGTGGCGTGCTCCCGGGAAGCGTCTGCTTCCTCATCCGCACCCGCCTGGGTATACGCCTGAGCGGACTGCTCCCAGGCCTCACGCACTTGACCCATATCCGCACCAGCGGCGGTCAACGTGGTGGCCAGCTCGCCCCACGCCTCACCCGTACGGAACCAGTCCCTTGCCGCCGCCAGCATCGCAGCAGCCTGCTTCCCCGCCACGACAGCCTCATCAAAGCGGCCCAGGCCCCGGTACGCGGTGCCGAGGTTGTTCCAGGCGATGGCTTCGCCGTGGGTGTCGCCGGTTTGTTGGTGGAGGTCGCGGGCGGTTTGGTGGGCGTGGAGGGCGTCGTCGAAGCGGCGCAGGTCTTTGAGTGTGGTGCCGAGGTTGTTCCAGGCGTCGGCTTCGCCGTGGGTGTCGCCGGTTTGTTGGTGGAGGTCGCGGGCGGTTTGGTGGGCGTGGAGGGCGTCGTCGAAGCGGCGCAGGTCTTTGAACCGTTCCGGGTTCGG
>NZ_LIVT01000002.1:656651-718461 GCF_001905905.1 Streptomyces sp. CB02366 | reverse complement strand
CGGCGAGGTCGTGCAGCTCGAAGTTCCGGTAGGTGAAGCGCGCCTCGTGGATGACCAGGCCCGCGTCCACCTCGCCGTCCCGGACGGCGGGCATGATCGCGTCGAACGGCATCACGACGACCTCGCCGACCCCGCCCGGGACCATGTCCGCGGCCCAGAGCCGGAACATCACCACCCGTTTCTCGGGGCCTCTGTCGAAACAAGGGGCCGAGCCGCAATCGGCGACCGCCCCGGACCGCGTGGGAGATCTGACCGTAGGGCGATCGATCGGTGACGCGTCCCTTGAACCGTGACCGCTCCCTTGAAGAGCTTGAACGCGCCTTCTGGCCGGCCACGGCATCCGACGACAGCCGCCTTGTCACTACTGCATCTTGCGGCAGCGGCCCATCGGCCGACGTCGGCAGTGGGAGCCAGGCGCACCCGGTGCGTACCCCGTAGAAGATCGCGTCCACGAGCTGCCGAGGAGGGCGCTTCTCCCGCCGTCCGCCCTACGGCCCGGCTCGCGCCGCCGGTAGCCACAGCTCGACCAGAAGCCGCTGCTCATCCGTCAGGTCCGACGGGCACCCGCCCTCGGGGCCACTCGCGCAAGGCTCAACGCCCCTCCGGCCCCGGGGCACGGCAGATCTCCAACGCGGTTTCAGAGACGGCCTGCCGCCTTCAGCGCCAGGTACATGTCGGCAAGAGCAGGAGCGAGGCTGTCCGGGGCCGCGTCCACGACGACGACGCCATGGCGCCGGAGCCTGTCGGCCGTACGGCGACGCTCCGCCTGGGTCCGGCCGGCCGCCGCCGCGCCGTACACCGACTCCACCGTCCCCCGGCCTGCGGCCATCTCCTCGATACGAGGATCGGAGACCGCGGCCAGCAGAACAGTGTGGCGCTGGGTGAGCTGAGGCAGGACCGGTAGAAGTCCCTCCTCCACGGGGGCGGCCTCCAACGTGGTGAGGAGAACGATCAGCGAACCGCGCGGCGTGTCGGTGAGGGCCGTTTTGCTGAGGCCGCGGGCATCCGTCTCGACGAGCTCGGGCTCCAGCGTGGCCAGGGTGTTGATGACGGGTGCCAGAACATTGCCGGTAGTCGTCCGCCCCCGAACCCGGGCCCGGACCCGGCGGTCATAGGCGAGAAGGCTCACACGGTCGCCCGCCCGCGTGGCGAGGGCGGTCAGAAGGAGCGCGGCGTCCATGGAAGCGTCCAGACGGGGGACATCGCCCACCCGGCCCGCAGATGTGCGCCCACTGTCGAGGACGATCAGGATGTGCCGGTCCCGCTCCGGGCGCCACGTCCGGACGGCGACGGTGGGCTGACGCGCCGTGGCCCGCCAGTCGATGGACCGGGTGTCGTCCCCCGGCACGTAGGCCCGCAGACTGTCGAACTCCGTGCCCTCACCGCGGGTCAGAACGCTGGTGCGGCCGTCGAGTTCCCGGAGCCGGGCAAGCCGGGACGGCAGGTGCTTGCGGCTGGTGAACGGGGGCAGGACCCGTACGGTCCAAGGGGCGCGATGCTGGCCCTGGCGTGCGGCGAGACCGAGCGGCCCGTAGGAACGGACCGTGATGCGCTCGGCCTGCCGATCGCCGCGGCGGGTCGGACGCAGGACGGTGACCAGACGGCGCCGTTCCCCGGAAGGGATCGTCAGCGTATGGCGGGAAGCGCGGTGCTCGGTGCCTGCGGCCCAGCTGCTGGGCGGCCAGGCGTCCCGCACCTGGGCGCGCAGACGTCGGCGGGACGTGTTGGTCACGGTCAGTTGCACTTCTGCTTCGTCACCCATTCGAACAGATGTGTCACCGGAACGGGTGAAACGAAGCGTACGCACTGGCGCGGCCAGGGCGTAGTCACACAGAATTGCCAGAGAGAGCGGGGCGTTGATCGCCAGCATCCCTGCCCAGCTGGGGGCGAGGATGCCTACGGGGAGTGACCCCAGGGCGGCCAGCAGCGCGGTTCGTCCGGTGAGGGCCATGGTGGTCACCGCCTCATCGGGGTACGGGGACGTGGGCGAGCACGGAGGCGATGACGGAGTCCGGGGTGACTCCTTCCATTTCCGCCTCGGGCCGCAGGTGGATGCGATGACGGAGTGTGGGGAGTGCGAGGGCCTTCACGTCGTCCGGGATGACATAGTCCCGGCCGGTCAGCCAGGCCCAGGCGCGGGCAGTCGACAGCAGGGCGGTGGCGCCTCGGGGGGAGACGCCGAGGGTGAGCGAGGGGGAGTCACGCGTGGCACGGCAGATATCCACGACATAACCGGCTATCTCGGGGGAGACGGTCGTCTTCGCGACGGCTTCCCGCGCTGCTTCCAGATCGGCGGCCCCGGCGACGGGGCGCACTCCGGCGGCCGTCAGGTCGCGCGGGTTGAAGCCGTCGGCGTGGCGGGTGAGGACGTCGATCTCGTCCTTACGCGACGGGAGCGGAACCGTCAGTTTGAGCAGGAAGCGGTCCAGCTGGGCTTCGGGGAGGGGATAGGTGCCTTCGTATTCGACGGGGTTCTGGGTGGCGGCGACGAGGAAGGGCTCGGGAAGAGGCCTCGGCGTTCCGTCGACGGTGACCTGCCGCTCCTCCATTGCCTCGAGGAGGGAGGACTGGGTTTTGGGAGGGGTGCGGTTGATCTCGTCCGCGATCAGCAGATGGGTGAAGACGGGACCGGCCTGGAAGGAGAATTCGGCGGTGCGGGCGTCATAGACCAGGGAGCCCGTGACGTCGCTGGGCATCAGGTCCGGGGTGAACTGGACGCGTTTCGTGTCGAGTTCGAGTGAAGCGGCGAGAGCGCGCACGAGGAGGGTCTTGGCGACCCCGGGCACGCCTTCGAGCAGCACGTGCCCCCGGCAGAGCAGCGCGACGACGAGCCCCGTGACGGCGGGGTCCTGGCCGACGACGGCTTTGGCGATCTCGGAGCGCAGAGCCTCCAAGGACGCGCGGGCGCTGTCGGACGGCACCGGTGCCGTGGGGCTCACAGGGGTCGCTGCGGGCTCCGCGGGCTCGGGGGTCGGGGCGCTCATGAAGTGCGTACCTCTCTTTCGAGGGCGTCGAGTTGATCGGCGAGGAGGACCAGGGCGGCGTCGGTGGAGGGAGCCGTACCGAAGAGCAGCGCGCCGAGGTCGCGGTCCGCGCCGGTGGTGCGCGCGGACACGGCGGGGAGGAGGACACCGGGGGCGTGCGCGTCGTGGGCGGGCACACCGACGAGAGGCGCGAGACGTGTGCGGGTGGCGTCCCGGAGGGTCTCGGCCGCCCGGTCGCGGGCGTTGGCCTTGCGGTAGAGGAGGGAGCGTCCTTCGGCGGTTTCGGAGGCGCGGACGGCCACCGGCAGCCGTTCCGTCACCAGGGGGCCGAGTCGGCGGCCGCGCCAGAAGGCGGCGAGCACGGCGGCCAGGGCGAGCTGAACCGTTCCCCACAGCCAGCCGGAAGGGACGAGATCGAGGAAGCCGTTCTCCTCTGCCGTGTCGCCCCCCGTTCCGTCCTTCGCCCGTTCATCGTTCCCGCCGCCGGGAGTGCCGTCGTCGGTTGTCGCGGATGGATCGCTGAGAGAGGGGAGGTACCAGACGAGATGGGGCCGGGAGCCGAGGAGTTGCAGGGCGAGCGAGGCGTTGCCCTGCTGGTCGAGTCGCTCGTTGTGGAGGAGAACGGGGGAGCCGATGACGACGGTGTCGCCGTCCGTCCCGTTCGGAAGGACGACCAGGGTGGGGAGGCCCGCGCTCGGGTAGCAGGTGACGGCCGAGCGGTCCTGGGCGGTGTAGCGGAAGCCGCCCATCTCCGCCGTGCCGGCCCGGCGGGCGGCGGGGAGCTCGCAGGCCGGGGCGAGGGTGCTGACGGCTTTCTGCCCCTCGGTGTGTACGCCGGGGGCGAGCCGGGTCGTGGCCGCGGGCCCCGGGGCGACCAGCAGGGTGCGTCCTGCGGAAGAGGCCGCCTCACCGAGGCGGAGCTGCTGAGACCGGGTCAGGAGGTTGGGGCCGGCGACCAGGAGCGTGGTGCCGGGGCCCGACGCGTCGGTGGCCTCGCGGAGGGTGGTGGCGACGGTGACGGATACGCCGCGTGCTCTGAGGAGTTCGGCGACGGCGCGGCTGCCCCGAGGGTCCGCGGAGCGGGGATCGAGTTGTCCGTGGCTCGTTCCGGAGCGTACGGCGGCGAACGTGACGCCGGCGACGACGAGGATGAGGACGGCCGCCAGGATGCCTCGGGCACGTGTCCACACCTGGCCGGGGGTTGCCGCCGTCGAGGTGGGGGAAGCGGTGGTCGCCGCGGTCATCCGGTGGCTCCTCGGGACGTTCCGGGCAGCAGCGGCTTGGCCTCGCCGAGATCGAGGTCGAGGGTGCGCAGGGTCAGGTACGCGGGCTGGTCCGCGGTGCGGCCTCCGTACGTCACGTCGTCGAAGCTCCGGGCGGCGGCGCGCAGCCGGGCCGCGTGCTCGGGCAGGGCGCGTCCTGCTTCTGCGGCGGCTTCGTCCGCGGTGCGCCCGGGGCGCGGATCGAGCAGGGCGCGCTCTTCCAGGGACCGCACGATGGCGCGCATGCGTTCCTGGACGGCCTCGGTCCAGCGCAGGGCCGCCGCGTGGGCTTCGGCGGCGGTGCGGTGCTGGGCCGCGCTGCGGGGGCCGTCGCCGTCGAAGAGCGTGTCCGTCCTCCGAGGGGAGCGCTGCGGGGTGCCGAGCCGCCACCAGAGGGCGGCGGCGAGGCCCATGACGAGGACGGCCAGGACGATGAGTCCGGCCGGCCCGCCGGGGGCGGCGCCCGCGGCGGCGTCGAACACCCCGGAGATCCAGTCCCAGAAATCATTCAGGGCGCGCTGGAAGAAGTTCGGATCGTTCTCGTGGTACATCGGCTTGGACAGTTCGCTCTCCGCCGCCTCCCGGGCGGGGAGACGTGGCGTGTCCACGGGTATGCCGCCGGCCGCGCCGTCGGCCCGTGCCGCGATGATGGCGCCCCCCGCCCCCGACACCCCATCAGCTCCTGGGGGTGTCGCCGTAGCCGGGAAGACCCGCGGCCCGTGCGAGGTCGAGGTCCAGGGCCTCGCGGCGGATGCGCTGGTCCACGTAGAGCAGGGCCGTCACGCCGCCGAGGAAGGGATAGACCAGCGTCGAGATGACCACTTCACCGATGCCCGTGACGATGAGGAAGGGCCAGCCGGAGGGGGAGCCGCCGCCTTCGAGGATCTCGCTGAGATCCGTGCCGTCGGCGATGACCGCGATCGCTCCGAAGGGCACGGAGACGATCAGGCTCAGGAGGAGGATCATCAGCTGGGTCAGCACGAGGATGCCGAAGGTGCGCCACCAGGCCCCGCGGACCAGCTTGGCCGACCTGCGGAGCGCGGCGACGACGCCTTGGCGCTCCAGTACGAGCGCGGGGGCGGAGAGAGCGAAATTCACCCACAGCCAGGGGATGAGGACGCAGGCCGCGAGGGAGCCGAGGAGAGCCAGCGCCGCGCCGGCCCCGGAGCCCAGCAGCAGCCCGGGGCCGATGCACACGGCCATCGTGGCGATGATGACCAGGGGCAGCAGCAGGGCCAGCCCGGTCAGGGGGAGGAGCCGCGGGCGGACCTCGGCCCAGGTGTCGGAGAGCGTGGTGGGCCGGCCCAGCACGGAGCGGCTGACCACCACGGCGACGATCGACGCGGTGAAGAGCGTGCCGATCATGGTGAGGAAGACGACCGGGCCCATGGAGAGCAGCGTCGACCGGGCGGACTCGGACGCCTGGCGGAGCGCTTCGGTACCGGTGGCGTTCGGGTCGACGGAAGTCGGCTTCGGCAGCAGATAACGCTGCAGGAGCGTGAGCGCGATCTGGGTGACCACCGCGATCCCCAGGCTGAAGCCGAGTGCGGTGCGCCAGTGGGCGCGCAGGGCGGAGACGGAGCCGTCCAGGATCTCGCCGAGGCTCAGGGGGCGCAGCGGGACGAGGCCGGGCTTCGCGGCCGGCGGCGGTGCCGCCCAGCCCTGTCGCTGCGGGCCGCCGCCCCAGCCGGGGGCCGGCGGCCGTGCTCCGGGGCCGCCGGGGCTGCTCGGTGGGGACCACTGCCCGGGAGGCGGCTGCTCAGGGGACCACTGCCCCGTCGTGCCGTTTCCGTCCTGGGGGTCGGAGGGACGGGGAATCGCCGCCTCCTTGCCGTCGGAGGGGGCAGATCCGGGCGACGCCCAGCCCGGAGAGTCGTTCATTCTCGCTCCTTCACCGTCCTGACCGCTCATCGGGGCGGCAGGTTGGCAGCCATCGTGCCACGCGCCCTTCGGGCGCGGACCGGCCGCTCCGTCTCCTTCGCACCTTCATCTGCGGGGCGTCCACCGGGCAGACTGGACGGATGGCTGATCAGGACGCGCAACCGCCGGTGGGCTACGAGCCTCCCCCGCTATCCGTACTCCGTTGGGAAGAGCCCCCGGAGGGCCCCGTACTGGTGCTCCTCGACCAGACCCGGCTGCCCGCCGAGGAGGTCGAACTGGTCTGCACCGACGTGCCCGCGCTGGTGCAGGCGATCCGGACTCTGGCGGTGCGGGGGGCTCCGCTGCTCGGGATCGCGGGCGGCTACGGAGTGGCGCTCGCGGCGGCGCGGGGCTACGACGTCGCGGAGGCGGCCGGTCTGCTGGAGCGGGCGCGGCCCACCGCGGTGAACCTCGCGTACGGGGTGCGCCGGGTGGCGGCGGCCTACTGGGAGGCCGTCCGGAAGGGGGCGGGGGCCGAGGCGGCAGCAGCGGCCGCGCTGGCCGGGGCGCGGGCCCTGCATCGGGAGGACGCGCAGGCCAGTGGGCGTATGGCGGAGTACGGCGAGGCGCTGCTGGAGGAGTTGCTGCCCGGCCGGGGGTACCAGCTGCTGACCCACTGCAACACCGGGGCGCTGGTCTCCGGGGGCGAGGGGACGGCGTTCGCCGTGGCGTTGCGCGTGCACCGGCAGGGACGGTTGCGACGGCTGTGGGTGGACGAGACGCGGCCGCTGCTCCAAGGGGCACGGCTGACCGCGTACGAGGCGGCCCGCAACGGCCTGGCGTACAGCCTGCTCACGGACAACGCGGCGGGGTCGCTGTTCGCGGCGGGAGAGGTCGACGCGGTGCTCATAGGCGCCGACCGCATCGCCGCCGACGGTTCGGTGGCGAACAAGGTGGGGAGCTACCCGCTGGCCGTGCTCGCGAAGTACCACCATGTGCCGTTCATCGTGGTGGCGCCGACGACGACCGTGGATCTGGAGACCCCGGACGGCGCTTCGATCACGGTCGAGCAGCGCTCCGGGAAGGAAGTGACGGAGCTCACACCCGCAGGGAGCGTGCCGGGCGACGATCGGGGCGTGAGGGCGCTCGCGCCCCTCGGGGCCCCGGCGTACAACCCGGCTTTCGACGTCACGCCACCGGAGCTGATCACGGCGATCGTCACCGAGGAGGGTTCGATTTCCCCGGTCACGGGGGTCGCATTGGCCGAGCTGTGTGCCAGGTCATCGCAGGTAACGATGGGCTGATGGGATGATGGCGATTATGAAGGGACGCGTCCTTGTCGTCGACGACGACACCGCACTGGCCGAGATGCTCGGCATCGTGTTGCGTGGAGAAGGTTTCGAGCCGTCGTTCGTAGCGGACGGCGACAAGGCACTGGCCGCATTTCGTGAGGCCAAGCCGGACCTGGTGCTGCTCGACCTCATGCTGCCCGGAAGGGACGGCATCGAGGTGTGCAGGCTGATCAGAGCCGAGTCCGGTGTGCCGATCGTCATGCTCACCGCCAAGAGCGACACCGTCGACGTCGTGGTCGGCCTGGAATCAGGGGCCGACGACTACATCGTCAAGCCGTTCAAACCCAAGGAGTTGGTCGCCCGGATCAGGGCACGTCTGCGGCGGTCCGAAGAGCCCGCTCCGGAGCAGTTGACCATCGGTGACCTGGTCATCGACGTGGCCGGCCACTCCGTGAAGCGTGAGGGGCAGTCCATCGCCCTGACCCCGCTGGAGTTCGACCTGCTGGTCGCGCTCGCCCGCAAGCCGTGGCAGGTCTTCACCCGTGAGGTCCTGCTGGAACAGGTGTGGGGCTACCGCCACGCGGCCGACACCCGCCTGGTGAACGTGCATGTCCAGCGTCTGCGCTCCAAGGTCGAGAAGGACCCGGAGCGGCCGGAGATCGTGGTGACGGTCCGCGGCGTCGGCTACAAGGCCGGACCGAGCTGAGATGCCCCGAGGCAGCGCTGCTCCGGGGCCCGGCGAGCCGGGAGTCCGTACGGAGCGGGCTGCCGGCCCGGGGCGGAAGGCGCCACGCATGAGCCGTTTCCCGAGGGTCGGCCGGCTGTTCGAGGATCGAACGCCCGGCGGGCCCGTTCCGCGCCTGCTGATGCGGTGGGTGCGCCGTCCCCTGCTGCCCGCCGTCCGGCTGTGGCGGCGCAACCTGCAGCTGCGCGTCGTCGCGGGCACGCTGCTGATGTCGGTCGTGGTCGTGCTGCTGCTCGGCTTCGTCGTCGTCGAACAGGTGCGCAACGGCCTGCTCGACGCGAAGGGCAAGGCCGCCCAGACCCAGGCCGCCGGCGGTTTCGCCGCGGCCCAGGAGAAGGCCAACGCCCCCCTCGTCCCCCAGGGGCAGAGTGGTGAGCACGCGGACGGCATGACCGGCAGCACCTCCTGGCGCACCGAACTCGTCGACCAGCTCGCCAGCGGCGGCAAGAACGCCTTCAACGTGGTGGCGCTCAGCGTCGACTCGGTCTCCGAGGGGACGAGCAGCCGTGCCGCGCGCGGTTCGGGCAGCGTCGAGGCGTCCAGCGTGCCCGACCGTCTGCGCCGGAACGTGGGCGAGGGGCAGGGCGCGTACCAGACGTACTCCCTGATCCGGTACTCGTACGGCAAGGAGTCGCAGCCGGGGCTCGTCGTCGGCAAGCGGCTCTACGACATCGACCAGCAGCCCTACGAGCTCTACTACCTCTTCCCGCTCACGCAGGAGGAGAAGTCCCTGTCGCTGGTCAGGACGACCCTGGCCACCGCCGGGCTGTTCGTCGTCGTGCTGCTCGGCGCCATCGCCTGGTTCGTGGTGCGGCAGGTCGTCACGCCGGTGCGGATGGCGGCGGGCATCGCCGAACGGCTCTCCGCCGGCAAGCTCCAGGAACGGATGAAGGTCACCGGCGAGGACGACATCGCCCGGCTCGGTGAAGCCTTCAACAAGATGGCCCAGAACCTCCAGCTGAAGATCCAGCAGCTGGAGGAGCTCTCCCGGATGCAGCGGCGGTTCGTCTCCGACGTCTCGCACGAGCTGCGTACCCCGCTCACCACCGTCAGGATGGCCGCCGACGTCATCCACGAGGCGCGCGCCGACTTCGACCCCGTCACCGCCCGCTCCGCCGAACTGCTGGGCGACCAGCTCGACCGTTTCGAGTCGCTGCTCTCCGACCTGCTGGAGATCAGCCGCTTCGACGCGGGCGCCGCCGCCCTGGAGGCCGAACCGATAGACCTGCGGACCGTGGTGCACCGGGTGATCGGCGGCGCCGAGCCGCTCGCCGAACGCAAGGGCACCCGGATCCGCGTCGTCGGCGACGACCAGCCGGTGATAGCCGAGGCCGACGCCCGCCGGGTCGAGCGCGTCCTGCGCAACCTGGTGGTCAACGCCGTCGAGCACGGTGAGGGCCGGGACGTCGTCGTGCGGATGGGCGTGGCCCAGGGCGCGGTCGCCGTGGCCGTGCGGGACTACGGGGTCGGGCTCAAGCCCGGCGAGGCGACCCGGGTCTTCAACCGGTTCTGGCGGGCCGACCCGGCACGGGCCCGGACGACCGGCGGTACGGGCCTCGGCCTGTCCATCGCGGTGGAGGACGCCCGGCTGCACGGCGGCTGGCTCCAGGCGTGGGGCGAGCCGGGCGGGGGATCGCAGTTCCGGCTGACCCTGCCGCGTACGGCGGACGAACCCCTGCGCGGTTCGCCGATACCGCTGGAGCCCGAGGACTCGCGGCGCAACCGGGACGAGCGGGAACGCCACGAGGCCGGGGCGGGCGGATCGGACGACCACCGGCTGAGGTCCGTGCCGGCCCAGTCCGGGTCCGGCGAGCGGTCGCCGCTGCCCGTGCCCCCGCGCGGTCCCGCCGCCCACCACGCCGCCCCGGCGTCGGTGCACCCCGCCGCGCTGCCCGGCAACGGGGCGCGCGTCGTCGCGCGCCCCGCCCCGGAACGTCCCGGGGGGCGGGCGGTCGCCGGCCTACCGGATTCCGACCAGGAGGACACCACTCGTGGGTACTGACCGCCGTCCGGGCGGCCGTGCCGGGGCGGTGCGGTTCACCGCGCTGCTCGGCTGCGGCATCGTCGTGCTGGCCGGATGCAGCTCCATGCCGGTGAGCGGGGACGTCAAGGCGGTCGACGCCTCGCAGCCCGGGGATTCCCAGGTGCAGGTGTACGCGGTGGCGCCCCGGGAAGGCGCGCCGCCCGCCGAGATCGTCGACGGTTTCCTGGAGTCGATGACCAGCGACGACCCCGCGTTCGCGACCACCCGGAAGTATCTGAGCGCCGAAGCCCGTCGTACCTGGCGGCCGGACGGGGGCACCACGGTGCTCGCCCAGGCGCCGAACCGGACCGGCCCCCTGATCCACGACGGAGCCAACCGGGCCAACCAGGACAAGGAGGCCACCTACACGCTGACCGGCGAGAAGGTGGCGGAGGTCGACGCCCAGAGTTCGTACCGCCCCCTCGCCCCCACCGACTACACCCAGAACCTGCACCTGGTGCAGGAGAAGGTGGCGGAGGGGAAGCAGGAGTGGCGCATCGACGTCGTGCCGGACGGCCTGGTCCTCGGGCAGTCCGACTTCAAGCGGCTCTACCGCTCGGTGAACAAGTACTTCTTCGCCACCGGGCTCACCGACGGCCGGCCGACGCTGGTCGCGGACCCCGTCTACGTACGCAACCGCACGGATCCGGTCACGCGGATGGACACCGCGGCCCAGACCGTCCGCACGCTGCTCGCCGGGCCCACGGACTGGCTGCGGCCCGTGGTCGACACCCGCTTCCCGGAGGGGACGGCCCTGCGCAAGGGCGTCATCGCACTGGCTCCGGACGATCAGAACGTCCTGCGGGTGCGGCTCAACGGGAAGGCCGACAAGGCCGGCCGCAGCGCGTGCCGGATGATGGCCGCCCAGGTGCTGTACACGCTCCGCGACCTCACCTCGGCGCGGGTCGAGCGGGTGGAGCTGGAGGGCGGGAAGGGTTCGCTCTGCGGGCTCGACGCCGAGGACGCGTCGGACTTCTCCGCCGACCGCGGCTCGGAGGGGGCCGACAGCCAGTACTTCATCAACGGCAAGGGCCAGGTGGAGCGGATCCCCGGCTCTCCCGACGGCGTCGGAACGCCCGAGCCGGTGACCGGGCCGCTGGGGGCGGGCGCCGTCCCGATGGGGTCCGTCGGGGTGGCCCGGGACGAGGAGCGGGCCGCCGCGGTCTCCGCGCAGGGGCAGAGCCTCTACGTGTCCTCCCTGGAGGAGGAGGGCGAGCTGCCCGCCCCTCTCGTCACCAGCACCGCGAAGAAGGCCGCCGACCGGCTCTCCCCGCCGAGCTGGGACGGACGCGGCGACCTGTGGGTCGCCGACCGGGATCCGGCCCGGCCCCGGCTGCTGCGGCTGGCCGGAGGAACGGGGGAGCCGCAGGAGGTCCGGGTACCGGGCCTCGACGGCGCCCGGATCGAGGCGCTGAGGATGTCCGCGGACGGGGTGCGGATAGCTCTGCTGCTGGCGAAGGACGGCCGCACGACGCTGAACATCGGCCGGGTCGAGCGCGGCGGGTCCTCCGTGGTTCCCCGGCTCTCGGTCGAGGACCTGCGCCAGGCCGCGCCCCAGCTCACGGACGTGACGGCCATCTCCTGGTCGGGGCGCAGCCGGCTGGTGGTGGCCGGCAAGGAGGAGGGCGGGGTCCAGCAGGTGCGTTACGTGCAGGCGGACGGCTCCACCTCGGGCTCCGGGGCGCTGCCCGGCGTGAACCAGGTCCAGTCGGTCGCCGCGGCCGACGACGAGCTGCTTCCGCTGATGGCGGAGACCGCGGACGACGGCATAGTGAAGCTGCTGCCCGGGGACAACTGGCAGACCGTTCTCCAGCAGGGCACCTCGCTGGTCTACCCCGGCTGACCGGGGCGGCCGGCCGCAGGGCGGGGCGGGGCGGGGTCGTCCACAGGGGTGGACCGGCCCCGGCGTGCCCGGCACAGTGGGGCCATGCTGCACGGGTGGCGGGAGCTGTCCGGTCTGCTCCTGCCGGTGTCCTGCGCCGGCTGCGGCAGGCCGCGTACCGAGCTGTGCCCGGCCTGCGCGACCTCGCTGCACGGCGGTGCGGCCCGCCCCGTCCGGCCCTCGCCCCGGCCCCCGGGTCTTCCCGCGGTCTTCGCGGCGGCCCCGTACGAGAACGCCGTACGCGCGGTTCTGCTGGCCCACAAGGAGCGAGGGGCACTCGGGCTCGCGGGCGCACTCGGACGGGCTCTGGCCGGGGGCGTACGGGCCGGAGCGGGGCGTTCCCGCGGTGCGGGGCCCCTGCTGCTGGTCCCGGTCCCCTCCGCGCGTTCCTCGACCGCCGCGCGCGGCCATGACCCCGTGCGACGGATCGCCGCCGCGGCCGCGCGGGACCTGCGGCACCGCGGCCTGCCCGCCCAGGTGCTTCCGCTGTTGCGGCACCGGCGCCCGGTCGCCGACCAGGCGGGCCTCCGGGCGTGGCAGCGGCGGGTGAATATGGCCGGGGCGCTGGAGCTCACGGCCGGGGGCCGGAGGCTCCTGCGGCACGGCCCGTTCCACCACGGCCGGGTGATCCTGGTCGACGATCTGTTGACGACGGGATCGACGCTGGCGGAGGCGGCACGGGCCCTCGGGGAGGCGGGCGCCGGGCTCCGGTCTCCCTCCGCGCGCGCAGCGTGCGGGGCGGCCGTCGTGGCGGCCTCTCCGTCCGCCTTCGAAATAAACCGGAACTGACCGGGAACCTGCGACGTTGCAGGTAAAGAGAGGGCAATGCCCCCTGAACGGAGGTACGTGCCGGTAGCGGGTGCCGAGACCCGGCTGTGCAGGCTATGTTCGGAGGTGAGGAACGGTGAATGCCGAACCTCGATGAATGCACCAAGAGGTTTCGGGCAGGTAACTCACCGTAGGAGCAGCGCACGAGTCGGTGGGATCAACACCCCTCCGGCGGGGCAGGAGGAGGCGAAAGCCACCGAGTCCGAGGCCCTGGTGATCTCCGGGGCCTGGTGCAAAAGGGAGATGCTCCGCCGTTGAGCGGGGCGATCCGGGAACGGAGTTCTGCGTGGACATCGTCGTCAAGGGCCGCAAGACCGAGGTGCCCGAGCGGTTCCGCAAGCACGTGGCCGAGAAGCTGAAGCTGGACAAGATCCAGAAGTTCGACGGCAAGGTGATCAGCCTCGACGTCGAGGTGTCCAAGGAGCCGAATCCCCGTCAGGCCGACCGTTCCGACCGGGTGGAGATCACGCTTCGCTCGCGGGGGCCGGTCATCCGGGCGGAGGCGGCGGCGGGCGACCCTTACGCAGCGCTCGATCTGGCCACCGGAAAGCTGGAGGCCCGGCTGCGCAAGCAGCACGACAAGCGCTACAGCCGCCGTGGCAACGGCCGTCTGTCGGCTGCCGAGGTCGGGGACGTGGTCCCCGGCGTCGCTTCGTTCGACGAGGACGGGGAGCTGGTCGGCGACCAGTCGTCGGCGCCCGTCCCCACCACGAAGATCGGCTCGCTCGAAGTGCAGGGCGAAGGGCCGCTCGTGATGCGCGAGAAGACCCACACCGCCGCACCCATGTCGCTCGACCAGGCGCTCTACGAGATGGAACTGGTCGGTCACGACTTCTACTTGTTCGTCGACTCCGAGACCAAGGAGCCCAGCGTCGTCTACCGGCGACACGCTTACGACTACGGCGTCATCCACCTGAGGACCGACCCGCTCGCCGCGGACGAGGCCGGCGGCGCGGGCGGAGCGCTCGGCGGCTGAGCCCGGATGTCCGGGGGCGCTCCCGCGGCGTTTTCACGCCACCGGGGGCGCCCCCGCGCGGGCGCATCGCCACCGTGCCGGGGGCGGGGCATGGAATCATGGCCGCCCGAGCCAATCGGTGTTCCGCGAACTGCCGTTGGCGAACGACCGACACTTCAGGCCGTGGCCTTCAGGGGGAGGAACGATGGCGGACACCTTCGGGCCCGTGCGCGGCGCGAACGGCTCCGACGCCGACGCCGGCGCGTATGCCGGAGCGGACGTGGAGGGCGCCTCGCGCAAGGAACCCATCAGGGTCCTGGTGGTCGACGACCACGCCCTCTTCCGCAGGGGGCTGGAGATCGTCCTCGCACAGGAGGAGGACATCCAGGTCGTCGGAGAGGCCGGGGACGGCTCCGAGGCGGTCGACAAGGCGGCCGATCTGCTGCCCGACATCGTTCTGATGGATGTGCGGATGCCCAAGCGCGGCGGCATCGAGGCCTGCACCGCCATCAAGGAGGTGGCCCCCAGCGCGAAGATCATCATGTTGACGATCAGCGACGAGGAGGCCGACCTCTACGAGGCGATCAAGGCCGGTGCGACCGGGTACCTCCTCAAGGAGATCTCCACCGACGAGGTGGCCACCGCTATTCGCGCGGTCGCCGACGGGCAGTCGCAGATCAGCCCTTCCATGGCCTCCAAGTTGCTCACCGAGTTCAAATCGATGATCCAGCGCACCGACGAACGGCGGCTGGTCCCGGCGCCCCGGCTCACCGAGCGCGAGCTGGAAGTGCTGAAACTCGTGGCGACCGGTATGAACAACCGGGATATCGCCAAGGAGTTGTTCATTTCCGAGAACACGGTGAAGAACCACGTCCGCAATATCCTGGAGAAACTCCAGCTGCACTCCCGCATGGAAGCCGTGGTCTATGCCATGCGCGAGAAGATCCTGGAGATCAGGTAGGGGCGGCGCCGACTGCCGGTCAGCGGGAGGCGCGTCGGAGCGCGTGGCCGATCTCCGTCCTGAGCGGCTCGCGCAGCTCCGGGGCGTCCACCCGGTCGACCCGGATGTCCGTGCAGCCCACCCAGGCCGCCGCCTCCACCAGCGCCTCGGCCATCGGAGCCACCGCCTTCGGGCCCGCCAGGGACGCCTGCTTGGCGACCAGCGTGGCGCCCTCGCGCGCCGGGTCGACCCGGCCCTGAAGCTTCCCGCCCGCCAGCAGCGGCATCGCGAAGTACCCGTGGATCCGCTTCTGCTTGGGCACGTACGCCTCCAGCCGGTGGGTGAATCCGAACATCCGCTCCGTACGCGCCCGTTCCCAGATCAGGGAGTCGAACGGGGAGAGCAGCGTCGTGCGGTGGCGTCCGCGCACCTCCCCGGCCAGCGCCTCCGGGGCCGCCCAGGCCGGCTTGGCCCAGCCCTCCACCGTGACCGGGACCAGCCCCGACTTCGCCACCACCGCGTCGAACTCCTCGCCCTTCAACCGGTGGTAGTCCGCGATGTCGCTCCGGGTGCCCACGCCTAGGGCCGTGCCCGCCAGGGCGACCAGCCGCCGCCGGCACTCGGCGTCGCTCAGGTCGTCGTGGAGCAGGGCGTCCGGAATGGCCCGCTCCGCCAGGTCGTAGACCCGCTTCCAGCCGCGCCGCTCGGTGCAGACCACCTCGCCGTACATCAGGGCCCGCTCGACGGCGACCTTGGACGCCGACCAGTCCCACCACTCGCCGCCGTTCTTGGCGCCGCCCAGCTCGGTCGCCGTCAGCGGGCCCTCGTCGCGCAGCTGCTTGATCACCGTGTCGTACACGCCGTCGGGCAGATCATGGCCCCAGTGCGGACGGGAGCGGTAGGCGCGGCGGCGGAACGCGAAGTGCGGCCACTCCTCGACGGGGAGGACGCACGCGGCGTGCGACCAGTACTCGAAGGTGCGGCCGCCCGACCAGTAGGCGTCCTCCACCGCCCGGCGGCCCACCGCGCCGAGCCGGGCGTACGGGACCAGCTCGTGCGAGCGGGCCAGCACCGAGATCGTGTCCAGCTGGACCGCGCCGAGGCGGCGCAGCACCCCCGGCACCCCCGCCCGGCGGTCCGGGGCCCCGAGGAGCCCCTGGGCGCGCAGCGCGATGCGGCGGGCCTGGTCGGCGGAGAGTTCGACTGCGGGAGGAGGCACAGGCGTCATACGTCGAACCCTAGACGCCGCCACTGACAGCGCGGCCCCGGATTCCGCCCGGGATTCCCGGCGTCACGGGGCCCCGGCCCGCGACCCGGGGAGGTACGGATGCGTGCCGGCCAGCCCCAGGTCGGACGGGAGCAGGGCCGCCGTCCAGGCGTCGCGCCGTACACCCTTGTTGAGCAGCCCGGACCGCTGCTCGCCCTCCAACTGGAACCCTGCCCGCAGGGCGACGGCCCGCGAGGCCGTGTTGCCGACCTCGGCCCGCCACTCCAGCCGCTCCGCGCCGAGCGAGGCGAAGGCCCAGCGGGCGGAGGCGAGCACCGCCTCGGTGACGTGGCCGCGGCCGCGGTGCTCCTTGGCGGACCAGTAGCCCACCTCGTACGTCCCCGGCCGGCTGCGGCGGTCGAGGCCGAGTGCGCCGACGAGCGCCCCCGTCTCCCGCAGGACCAGGGCGAAACCGTAGGAGGAGTCGTCCCGCCAGCCCGCCGGGGCGAGCTGTGTGGTGAACAGTTCCGCGTCCGTGAGGCGGTAGGGGGAGGGGATCACCGTCCAGCGCTGGATGTCCGGGTCCTGGCAGGCGGCGTGCACCCGGAAGGTGTCCTGCGGACCGAAGGGCCGCAGGAGCAGGCGTTCCGTGGTGAGGGTGATCGGCTCCATGGTCCGATTCTCGTGAGCCCGCTCCCTCGGCGCGAGCACTTTCGGGGCTCCCCGGCACCTTCCGCGCGCCCGGACCGTTGTCCTACGAGGGGGTGGCGAGGTCCACGCGGCAGCAGCCCTCCCGACGCGGTGGTGTCCTCGCTTACGATGGCCGTTGCGGTGGGGCCCACCTGCCGTGCCCGCGCCAGTGTCCATCACACGACCCAGTGCCAGGCCCGACCGGCAAGGAGACCAGCCTCAGTGTCCGTCTTCAACAAGCTCATGCGTGCAGGCGAAGGCAAGATCCTGCGCAAACTGCACCGCATCGCGGACCAGGTCAGCTCCATCGAAGAGGACTTCGTCAACCTCTCCGACGCCGAGCTGCGGGCGCTCACCGACGAGTACAAGGAACGGTACGCGGACGGCGAGAGCCTGGACGACCTGCTTCCCGAAGCGTTCGCCACGGTCCGCGAGGCCGCCAAGCGCGTTCTCGGACAGCGCCACTACGACGTACAGATGATGGGCGGAGCCGCCCTGCACCTCGGCTACGTGGCCGAGATGAAGACCGGTGAGGGCAAGACCCTCGTCGGCACCCTGCCCGCGTATCTGAACGCGCTCTCCGGCAAGGGCGTGCACCTGATCACGGTCAACGACTACCTCGCCGAGCGCGACTCCGAGCTCATGGGCCGGGTCCACAAGTTCCTGGGCCTGACCGTCGGCTGCATCGTCGCCAACATGACCCCGGCCCAGCGCCGCGAGCAGTACGCCTGCGACATCACCTACGGCACGAACAACGAGTTCGGCTTCGACTACCTCCGCGACAACATGGCGTGGTCCAAGGACGAGCTCGTCCAGCGCGGCCACAACTTCGCCGTGGTCGACGAGGTCGACTCGATCCTCGTCGACGAGGCCCGTACGCCGCTGATCATCTCCGGCCCGGCCGACCAGGCCACCAAGTGGTACGGCGACTTCGCCAAGCTGGTCACGCGGCTCACCAAGGGTGAGGCGGGCAACCAGCTCAAGGGCATCGAAGAGACCGGCGACTACGAGGTCGACGAGAAGAAGCGGACCGTGGCCATCCACGAGGCCGGCGTCGCCAAGGTCGAGGACTGGCTCGGCATCGACAACCTCTACGAGTCGGTCAACACCCCGCTCGTCGGCTATCTGAACAACGCCATCAAGGCGAAGGAACTGTTCAAGAAGGACAAGGACTACGTCGTCATCGACGGCGAAGTCATGATCGTCGACGAGCACACCGGTCGTATCCTCGCCGGCCGCCGCTACAACGAGGGCATGCACCAGGCGATCGAGGCGAAGGAAGGGGTGGACATCAAGGACGAGAACCAGACGCTCGCCACGATCACCCTGCAGAACTTCTTCCGCCTCTACGACAAGCTCTCCGGCATGACCGGTACGGCGATGACCGAGGCCGCCGAGTTCCACCAGATCTACAAGCTCGGCGTGGTGCCGATCCCGACGAACCGGCCGATGGTCCGCGTCGACCAGTCGGACCTGATCTACCGCACCGAGGTCGCCAAGTTCGCCGCGGTCGTCGACGACATCGCCGAGAAGCACGAGAAGGGCCAGCCGATCCTGGTCGGCACCACCTCGGTCGAGAAGTCCGAGTACCTTTCGCAGCAGCTCTCCAAGCGCGGCGTCCAGCACGAGGTCCTCAACGCCAAGCAGCACGACCGGGAGGCGACGATCGTCGCCCAGGCGGGCCGCAAGGGCGCCGTCACCGTCGCGACGAACATGGCCGGCCGAGGCACCGACATCAAGCTCGGCGGCAACCCCGACGACCTCGCCGAGGCGGAGCTGCGCCAGCGCGGCCTCGACCCGGTGGAGAATGTCGAGGAGTGGGCGGCGGCGCTGCCCGCGGCGTTGGAGGCGGCCGAGGCGGCCGTGAAGGCCGAGTTCGAAGAGGTGAAGAACCTCGGCGGGCTCTACGTGCTCGGCACCGAGCGCCACGAGTCGCGCCGTATCGACAACCAGCTGCGCGGCCGTTCCGGCCGTCAGGGCGACCCGGGGGAGTCCCGCTTCTACCTGTCGCTGGGCGACGACCTGATGCGCCTGTTCAAGGCCCAGATGGTCGAGCGCGTCATGTCGATGGCGAACGTCCCGGACGACGTCCCGATCGAGAACAAGATGGTCACCCGCGCCATCGCCTCCGCCCAGTCGCAGGTCGAGCAGCAGAACTTCGAGACGCGTAAGAACGTCCTGAAGTACGACGAGGTGCTCAACCGGCAGCGCGAGGTCATCTACGGCGAGCGCCGCCGCGTCCTGGAGGGCGAGGACCTCCAGGACCAGATCCGGCACTTCATGGACGACACGATCGACGACTACATCCGGCAGGAGACCGCCGAGGGCTTCGCCGAGGAGTGGGACCTGGACCGGCTGTGGGGCGCCTTCAAGCAGCTCTACCCGGTGAAGGTCACCGTCGAGGAGCTGGAGGAGGCGGCCGGCGACCTGGCGGGCGTCACCGCCGACTTCATCGCCGAGTCGATCAAGAACGACATCCACGAGCAGTACGAGGAGCGCGAGAAGACCCTCGGCTCCGACATCATGCGTGAGCTGGAGCGACGCGTCGTCCTCTCGGTGCTCGACCGCAAGTGGCGCGAGCACCTCTACGAGATGGACTACCTCCAGGAGGGCATCGGCCTGCGGGCCATGGCCCAGAAGGACCCGCTGGTCGAGTACCAGCGCGAGGGCTTCGACATGTTCAACGCCATGATGGAGGGCATCAAGGAGGAGTCCGTCGGCTACCTGTTCAACCTGGAGGTCCAGGTCGAGCAGCAGGTCGAGGAGGTTCCGGTGCAGGACGGCGCCGAGCGTCCCTCGCTGGAGAAGGAGACCGCCCCGCAGATCCGCGCCAAGGGCCTGGAGGCCCCGCAGCGGCCGGACCGGCTCCACTTCTCCGCCCCCACCGTGGACGGCGAGGGCGGTGTCGTCGAGGGCGACTTCGCCAACGACGAGGCCGCCGGCGCCACCCGCTCCGTCGACGGCATGACGCGTGCGGAGCGCCGCAAGGCGCAGAAGAGCGGTGGCGGCGGCCGCCGCCGCAAGAAGTAGCGGCACCGCCGCCCCGGCGGGGGCCGGACACCTCCGGGTGTCCGGCCCCCGCCGCGTTCCCCGCCTCACCGCGGCCCCGGAGCGGCGGCGGTGAGGCGCTCGCCGCCCAGCTCCACGGCGGCGCAGCGCCAGCGACGGTCGGGGCCCTGCTCCAGACGGAAGGCCATCGCCCGGACCCGGTCGCCCGCGGCGATGCTGGCGAACGCCTCGACCACGCCGATGGCGGGCTGCGCCCCGCGGCAGTGGCGCAGGACGGGGCGGCTGCCCCGGACGGCTCCCAGCGGGGTGCTGGGAGCCAGTTCGGCAAGCTGGTCGTACGCCTCGCCGATGGTGTGGCCGAGCATCCAGTGCACCGGGCGCTGGCCGCTGAGGACCGCGAGCAGACGCTCGGCGAACCACTGGTGCGGCCGCTGTGGCCGGTGGGGCAGCCGCCCTCGGGACCGCTGCGGAGGTACCGACCGGGGACCGCGCTGGTCGCGTCGGCCGGCGGGCCTCGTCCTGTCCGTGCTCATGATCGATCGCCCCCGTTGACCGGGCCCGGCGGTACCGGGCGGTAACTTGTGTTGGGGATCTTCTACGGGTGCGGTCGTCAGCCCCGCAACCGGCCTCCGGTCGCCGAACGGGTACGGGTGGATTCACCTATCCGTGGCGAGCCCCTTGTGCGACAAGGGCGACGGCGGGGGTGACGGGACGGCGGCCGTTAACGGACGCCCCCGGTTGCCGAAACCCGAAAGGGGACGGCCCCCACGTATCCTGAGGACGTCTTCCCCTACGAAAGCGGCCTGGCATGCGCGTGTACGTCCCCCTGACCCTCTCCGGTCTCGCAGCGGCGCACGGTGCGGGCGAGGTCGGCCCCGGCCCGCTGACCGCCTACGCGGTGACCCCCGGGCTGCGCGAGTGGTACGTCTCCGACGACATCGAGGAGCTGGAGTACGCGGCGCTCAACCGGGCCGCCGCCGCCTCGCTCCGGATGATCGCCGGTGACCCCGGGGAGGCGCGCCGCCGGGTCGTCGTCGCCGTGGACGTACCGGAGGGAGCCGCCGTCGCCGACCCCGACCAGGGTCTGAGCGCGGCGTCGCTCGGAGAGGTGCGGATCGCCGCCCCGCTGCCGCTGGCCAAGGCGGCGGCGGTGCACGTGGACGCCGACGAGGCGGAGGAGGACGTGGCCGCCGCGGCGGCCGCCCTGGGCGCGGCCGACCTCGGTGACGACGACGCGCGGTTCACCGTGGACGGGGCCGAGGACCACGAGCTGCTCTGGTTCGGCGTCCAGGAGATCCCGCAGCTCATCGGCTGAGGACCGGGACTGTCGGACCCGCCCGGTAGATTCTGCGCATGACTTCCGGAACGACACGCACCCATCTGGTCTGGGACTGGAACGGCACGCTGCTCGACGACACGCACGCCGTCATCCGGGCGACGAACGCCGCGTTCGCGGAGGTCGGGCTGGCGCCGATCACGCTGGAGCAGTACCGGGAGATGTACACCATCCCCATACCCCGCTTCTACGAGCGGTTCCTGGGCCGGCTGCCCACCGAGGCCGAGTGGGAGCGGATGGACGGCGTCTTCCACGGGTACTACGCGGAGCAGCGGGCGGCCTGCGGACTCACCGCCGGGGCGGAGGAGCTGCTGCACCAGTGGCAGCGGGCCGGGCGCAGCCAGTCGCTGCTGAGCATGTACGGGCACGAGCAGCTGGTGCCGGTGGTGCGGGGGTACGGGATCGAACCGCGGTTCCTCCGCGTCGAGGGGCGCACGGGACCGTCCGGCGGGAGCAAGGCGCTCCACATGGAACGGCACTTCGAGGCGCTGGCCGGGGCGGACGGGGTCCTCCCGGAGAACTCGGTGGTCATCGGGGACGCGCTGGACGACGCCGTCGCGGCGGCGCACGTGGGGGCCCGGGCGGTGCTGTACACCGGGGGATCGCACAGCCGGAACAGCCTGGAGGGCGCGGGGGCGCCGGTGGTGGACAGCCTGGCGGAGGCGGTGGCGCTGGCGGAGACGTTCGCCGCGTAGGGGCGTTCGGCGGGGAGTGGCGGGTCGACGGCGGGGAACGAGGACCGGTGGAGGGCGTCGCGCACTGTCCGGAGTGTCAAAGTTCGGGGGGTTCTTTTGTACACAAGCAGCTCATGACGTGACGGGCCCCGAGGGCGATAGCCTGGTGCCGTGATCAGCGCGATACGCCTCGGGGGCAGCGAAGCCCCCGCCTGCCGCCCGGAGTGCCACAGCACCCGGGCGATCCGCGATCTCCCGACCCCGGTCCCCCTGCCGACCACGGCCCGTACGGTCCGGGGTATCTCTCGAAGCGGCACAACGTCGACCCAGACCGGAAACCCCGCGTCGTGGCGGTACACCGCTTTTCTCACCTACGTCACGCAACGGCGCGCGACAGGAGCCAGAGGACATGCAGACCAAGCTGGACGAAGCCAAGGCCGAGCTGCTCGAAGGGGCCGCCAAGGTAGCTGAAAACGGTCCGGGCGGTGGTGTCGACGGGCCGGGAGGCGCCCCCCGGGCGAGGACCGCCGGGGCCGATGAGAGCGCCTCCACCGGCGAGGAGACCGTGCTCGCCTACCTCCAGCGTTACTACCTGCACACGGCTCCGGAGGACCTCGGCGGCCGTGACCCGGTCGACGTCTTCGGCGCCGCCGCCTCGCACTACCGGTTGGCGGAGAACCGTCCGCAGGGCACCGCCAACGTCCGGGTGCACACCCCGACCGTCGAGGAGAACGGCTGGACCTGCAGCCACTCCGTCGTCGAGGTCGTCACCGACGACATGCCCTTCCTGGTGGACTCCGTCACCAACGAGCTGTCCCGGCAGGGGCGCGGCATCCACGTCGTGATCCACCCGCAGGTCACCGTCCGCCGCGACGTCGCCGGCCGGCTCATCGAGATCCTTTCCGGCGGCCCCGGCGCCCCGAAGCCCGGGGCGAAGGCGGAGCTGCCGCACGACGCGCTCGTCGAGTCCTGGATCCACGTCGAGATCGACCGCGAGACCGACCGCGCGGACCTCCAGCAGATCACCTCGGACCTGCGCCGCGTCCTGTCCGACGTGCGCGAGGCCGTCGAGGACTGGCAGAAGATGCGCGAGGCCGCCCTCCGGATCGCCGACGACCTGCCCGGCGAACCGCTCGACGACCTCGCCGACGAGGAGGTCGAGGAGGCCCGCGAGCTGCTGCGCTGGCTGGCCGCCGACCACTTCACCTTCCTCGGCTACCGCGAGTACGAGCTGAAGGACAGCGACGCCCTGGCCGCCGTGCCCGGCACCGGGCTCGGCATCCTGCGCTCCGACCCGCACCACAGCGAGGACGAGGCCCACCCCGTCAGCCCGTCCTTCGACCGGCTGCCCGCCGACGCCCGCGCCAAGGCCCGTGAGCACAAGCTCCTCGTCCTGACGAAGGCCAACAGCCGGGCCACCGTGCACCGCCCCAGCTACCTCGACTACGTCGGCGTGAAGAAGTTCGACGCCAAGGGCAACGTGGTCGGCGAGCGCCGCTTCCTCGGGCTGTTCTCCTCCGCCGCCTACACCGAGTCCGTGCGCCGGGTGCCCGTCATCCGCCGCAAGGTCGCCGAGGTCGTCGAGGGCGCCGGCTTCTCGTACAACAGCCACGACGGCCGCGACCTGCTCCAGATCCTGGAGACCTACCCGCGCGACGAGCTGTTCCAGACGCCCGTCGACCAGCTCCGCTCCGTGGTGACCTCCGTCCTCTACCTCCAGGAGCGTCGCCGGCTGCGGCTCTACCTGCGCCAGGACGAGTACGGGCGCTACTACTCCGCGATCGTCTACCTCCCGCGCGACCGTTACACCACCGGCGTGCGCCTGCGGCTGATCGACATCCTCAAGGAGGAGCTCGGCGGCACCAGCGTCGACTTCACCGCCTGGAACACCGAGTCGATCCTCTCCCGCCTGCACTTCGTCGTCCGCGTCCCGGTCGGCACCGAGCTGCCGCACCTGACCGACGCCGACGCCGACCGCATCGAGGCCCGCCTCGTGGAGGCCGCCCGCTCCTGGGCCGACGGCTTCCAGGAGGCGCTCACCGCCGAGTTGGGCGAGGAGCGCGGCGCGGAGCTCCAGCGCCAGTACGGCCACTCCTTCCCCGAGGGTTACAAGGCCGACCACTCGCCGCGCGCCGCCGTCGCCGACCTGGTCCACCTGGAAACCCTCAAGGAGGGCGAGAAGGACTTCGCCCTCAGCCTGTACGAGCCGGTCGGCGCGGGCCCCGGCGAGCGCCGCTTCAAGATCTACCGGACCGGTGAGCAGGTCTCCCTCTCCGCCGTCCTGCCGGCGCTCCAGCAGCTCGGCGTCGAGGTCGTCGACGAGCGTCCGTACGAGCTGCGCTGCGCCGACCGCACGCACGCCTGGATCTACGACTTCGGGCTGCGGATGCCGGTGGCCGAGGGCAATGGCGGCCACCTCGCCGACGACGCCCGCACCCGCTTCCAGGAGGCGTTCGCCGCCGTCTGGAAGGGCGAGGCGGAGAACGACGGCTTCAACGCGCTGGTCCTGGGGGCCGGGCTCTCCTGGCGGCAGGCCATGGTGCTGCGCGCGTACGCCAAGTACCTGCGGCAGGCCGGTTCGACGTTCAGCCAGGACTACATGGAGTCCACGCTCCGCAACAACGTCCACACCACCCGCCTGCTCGTCTCGCTCTTCGAGGCCCGCATGTCGCCCGGCCGCCAGAGCGCCGGAACCGAGCTGACCGACGGGCTCCTGGAGGAGTTGGACGGGGCCCTGGACCAGGTCGCCTCGCTCGACGAGGACCGCATCCTGCGCTCCTTCCTCACCGTCATCAAGGCCACCCTGCGCACCAACTTCTTCCAGAGGACGGACGAGGGCACGCCCCACTCGTACGTCTCGATGAAGTTCGACCCGCAGGCCATCCCGGATCTGCCCGCGCCCCGCCCGGCGTTCGAGATCTGGGTCTACTCGCCGCGGGTGGAAGGCGTCCACCTGCGCTTCGGCAAGGTCGCGCGCGGCGGTCTGCGCTGGTCGGACCGGCGCGAGGACTTCCGCACGGAGATCCTCGGGCTGGTCAAGGCGCAGATGGTGAAGAACACCGTCATCGTGCCCGTCGGCGCCAAGGGCGGCTTCGTCGCCAAGCAGCTCCCGGACCCGTCCGTGGACCGGGACGCCTGGCTCGCCGAGGGCATCGCCGCGTACCGCACGTTCATCTCGGCGCTGCTGGACATCACCGACAACATGGTGGCCGGCGAGGTCGTGCCGCCCGCCGACGTCGTCCGGCACGACGAGGACGACACCTACCTCGTCGTCGCCGCCGACAAGGGCACCGCGAGCTTCTCCGACATCGCCAACGAGGTCGCCGTCGCCTACGGCTTCTGGCTCGGGGACGCGTTCGCCTCCGGCGGCTCGGCCGGCTACGACCACAAGGGCATGGGCATCACCGCCCGGGGCGCCTGGGAGTCGGTCAAGCGGCACTTCCGGGAGCTGGGCCACGACACCCAGACCGAGGACTTCACCGTGGTGGGCGTCGGCGACATGTCCGGCGACGTCTTCGGCAACGGCATGCTGCTCTCCGAGCACATCCGCCTGGTCGCCGCCTTCGACCACCGGCACATCTTCCTCGACCCGAACCCGGACGCCGCCACGTCCTACGCCGAGCGGCGCCGCCTGTTCGACCTGCCGCGCAGCTCCTGGGCCGACTACGACAAGGGCCTGCTCTCGGCGGGCGGCGGCGTCCACCCGCGCAGCGCCAAGTCGATCCCGCTCAACCCGCACGTCCGCGAGGCGCTCGGCATCGACGCGTCGGTGAGCAAGATGACGCCCGCCGACCTGATGCAGGCCATCCTCAAGGCCCCCGTGGACCTGGTGTGGAACGGCGGCATCGGCACGTACGTCAAGGCCGTCTCCGAGTCGAACGCCGACGTCGGGGACAAGGCCAACGACGCGATCCGCGTCAACGGCGAGGACCTGCGGGCCAAGGTCGTCGGCGAGGGCGGCAACCTCGGCGCGACCCAGCTCGGACGGATCGAGTTCGCGCGCAGCGGCGGCCGGATCAACACCGACGCGATCGACAACAGCGCCGGTGTGGACACCTCCGACCACGAGGTGAACATCAAGATCCTGCTCAACGGCCTGGTCCGCGACGGCGACATGACCGTCAAGCAGCGCAACAAGCTGCTCGCGGAGATGACCGACGAGGTCGGCGCGCTCGTCCTGCGCAACAACTACGCGCAGAACGTCGCGCTCTCCAACGCCTCCGCCCAGGCCCCGTCCCTGCTCCACGCCCAGCAGCGCTTCATGCGCCGCCTGGAGCGCGACGGCGCGCTCGACCGGGCCCTGGAGTTCCTGCCCGCCGACCGGCACATCCGGGAGCTGCTGAACAACGGGAAGGGGCTCACCCAGCCCGAGTTGGCCGTCCTGATCGCCTACACGAAGATCACGGCGGCGGACGAGCTGATCTCCACCGTGCTGCCGGACGACCCGCACCTGCAGAAGCTGGTCCACGCCTACTTCCCCAGCCAGCTGCGCGAGCGGTTCCCCGAGGCGGTCGACGGGCACGCGCTGCGCCGGGAGATCATCACGACGGTCCTGGTCAACGACACGGTGAACACCGCCGGTTCGACGTTCCTGCACCGGCTGCGGGAGGAGACCGGGGCGTCGATCGAGGAGATCGTGCGGGCCCAGTTCACCGCCCGTGAGATCTTCGGCCTCTCCCAGGTGTGGGACGCCGTCGAGGCGCTCGACAACAAGGTCGCCGCCGACGTCCAGACCCGGATCCGGCTGCACTCGCGGCGGCTGGTCGAGCGCGGTTCACGCTGGCTGCTGGGCAACCGGCCGCAGCCCGTCGCCATCGCGGAGACCATCGGGAGCTTCCGGGACGGCGTGGCGCGGGTCTGGGACGAGCTGCCCAAGCTGCTCAAGGGCGCGGACCTGGACTGGTACCACTCGATCCTGGAGGAGCTGACGGCCGCGGGCGTGCCGGACGAGCTGGCCGTGCGGGTCGCCGGGTTCTCCTCGGCCTTCCCGGCGCTGGACATCGTGGCCATCGCCGACCGCACGGGCAAGGAGCCGCTGGAGGTCGCCGAGGTCTACTACGACCTCGCGGACCGGCTGCGGATCACCCAGCTCATGGACCGGATCATCGAGCTGCCCCGGGACGACCGCTGGCAGTCGATGGCCCGGGCCTCCATCCGCGAGGACCTGTACGCGGCGCACGCGGCGCTCACCTCGGACGTGCTCAGCGTGGGCAACGGCTCGTCCACGCCGGAGGAGCGGTTCCGGGCGTGGGAGGAGAAGAACGCGGCGATCCTGGCCCGCTCGCGGGCGACGCTGGAGGAGATCCAGGGGTCGGACGCGTTCGACCTGGCGAACCTGTCGGTGGCGATGCGGACGATGCGGACGCTCCTGCGCACGCACGCGTAAGCCCCGGTACGTCCGAGGGGCCGGCACCCGACGGGGTGCCGGCCCCTCGGCGTGGGCCCTCGCCCTCATGTGCCGGGCGGACGGAGGAAGCCGCTCCCGGCCGCCGGGCGGACCGAACGGGCGCCCCGGCCGCCGGGGCCCCGGATGCGGCCGGGCCGGGACCGGGGCCGGGGGTTACTTGCGCTTCGTGAAGGCCTCGTACGCCTTCACCACGTCCTTGGCCGGGCCGTCCATCCTCAGAGTGCCCGCCTCCAGCCACAGGGCCCGGTCACAGGTCTCGGTGATCGACTTGTTGCTGTGGCTGACGAGGAACACCGTGCCCGCCTCGGCGCGCAGCTCCTGGATGCGGTCCTTGCTGCGGCGCTGGAACTTCGCGTCGCCCGTGGACAGCGCCTCGTCGATCAGGAGCACGTCGTGGCTCTTGGCCGCCGCGATGGAGAAGCGGAGCCGCGCGCCCATGCCCGAGGAGTACGTGCGCATCGGCAGGGTGATGAAGTCGCCCTTCTCGTTGATGCCGGAGAAGTCGACGATGGCGTCGTAGCGTTCGCGGATCTGCGCGCGCGTCATGCCCATCGCGAGCCCGCCCAGCACCACGTTGCGCTCGCCGGTCAGGTCGCCCATCAGCGCCGCGTTCACGCCGAGCAGCGACGGCTGACCCTGGGTGTGGACCCTGCCCCGGCTCGGCGGGAGCAGGCCCGCGATCGCCTTGAGCAGCGTCGACTTGCCGGAGCCGTTGGAGCCGATCAGGCCGATGGCCTCACCCTTGTACGCGGCGAAGCTCACCCCCTTCACGGCGTGCACCTCGCGTGCGCCGGGGGTACGGCGGCGCGAGGTGAGCCGGCTGAGCGCCGAGGTCGCGCTACCCCTGCCCGTACGCGCGCCGTTGACCGTGTAGGTGATGTGGACGTCGTCGACGACGACGGTCGGAACCCGCGGGTCCTCGGGGATGTCCTCGGCGTCAGCCACGTCCGTACGTCTCCTCGGCCTTCCAGAAGTACACGAATCCCGCCACGCCGCACAGCAGCGCCCAGCCGGCCGCCGCCGCCCAGGCGAAGGGCGGCAGCTGCTCCCAGGAGTAACTGTCGATGAGCGCGTACCGCACGAGGTTGATGAAGAGCGCCGCCGGGTTGTACTCCAGCACCACCAGCACCGCGCGTGGCACCCGGTCGCCCGCCAGCAGGTGGTCCAGGCTCCACATGACGCCCGACGCGTACATCCAGGTCCGCAGCACGAATGGGGTCAGCTGGGCGATGTCCGGGGTTCGCGCGGTCAGCCGGGCCATGGCCATCGACAAGCCGGTGTTGAACAGCGCCTGGAGCGCCAGTGCCGGGACGGCGAGCAGCCAGGCCGGGCGCGGGTACTGGCCGAACACCAGCAGGATCAGGGCCAGCGCGCCCAGCGAGAACAGCAGTTGCTGGAGCTGCTGGAGCGCCAGCGCCACCGGCAGCGAGGCGCGCGGGAAGTGCAGGGCCCGCACCAGGCCGATGTTGCCGCTGACGGCCCGGGTGCCGGCGGTGATGGAGCTGCTGGTGAAGGTCCAGATGAAGACCCCGGTGACCAGGAACGGGACGAAGTCCTCCACCCCGCGCCGGGTGTCCATGAGGACGCCGAAGATGAAGTAGTAGACCGCGGCGTTCAGCAGCGGCGTCATGATCTGCCAGATCTGGCCGAGTTTCGCCTGGCTGTACTGGGCCGTCAGTTTGGCCGTCGCGAAGGCCGTGATGAAGTGCCGCCGCCCCCACAGCTGCCGGACGTAGGCGGGCAGGGAGGGCCGGGCCCCGCTGACCGTCAGGCCGTGCCGGGCGGCCAGGGCCGCCAGCTCGCCGGGGGCGTAGGTGGGAGGGGACTGGTCGAAGGCGCTCGCCGGAGACGGCGCCGAGGACGGTGGGGCTGCTGTCTGGCTCACCACGAACGATCGCTTTCGATGGAAGCGGGAGGGGAGGGGGAGGGGAGGGGGGAGGGGGACGCGGGAAGAGGGGCGGGGGAGTCGGGAATCGGGCGGAGAGGGGGAGGGGTGGAGCAGGGGGAACGACACGGTCCCGTGGGGACGCCCCCGTAGGGACGGGACCGTATCGTCGTAACGCCGAGGGTAGGACGCTTCTACGTCGCAACGCAACCGTTTCGTCGCGGCGGACTATCATGCGGGCCATGACCACCGAACGGGGAACCCGTCGCCGAGCCCCCGCGGGCGCCGCCGTCCTGCGGGAGGACGTGACGGACGCCATCCGTGCCGCCGTCTTCGAGGAACTCGCCGCCGTGGGGTTCGCCCGGATGTCCATCGAGGGCATCGCCCGGCGCGCGGGGGTCGGCAAGACCGCCGTGTACCGCCGCTGGAAGTCCAAGCTGGCGCTCGTCCTCGACCTGGTCGCGGCCGTCGCCGCCCAGGGGATGCCCGCCCCCGCCACCGGTTCGCTGTACGGGGACGTGCGCGCCGTCCTCGAACTGGCCGCCTACGCCCTGCGCCACCCCGTCGCCTCGCAGGTCATCCCGGACCTGCTGGTGGAGGCGGCCCGCAACCCGGAGATCTCCGAGGCGATCAAGGCCGCCCTCCTGGACCAGCAGCAGGGCGTCGCCGCCGTGGTGGTCCGGGAGGCGGTGGCCCGCGGCGAACTACCGCGGGGGAGCGATCCGGACCGGGCGCTCGACCTCATCGTCGGCCCGCTGTACTGGCGGCTCGTCGTCGTGCGCGGCGAGCTGCCGCAGGGGTACCTGGACGACCTGGCCGCATCGGCGGTCGCCGCCCTCAAGCACCCCGGCCACGAGCCGACGGAGACCCCCTAAGGGCTGTCCCGCGATTCCCGGCGGGCGCGCGACGACGGCTACGGCGCCTCGCCGCGTTGTCGGAACATCCCCGTACGTCCGGTATGCGGATGCCCCTCCGCCTTGCGGTGCACCGCGTCCGACGCCGCGCGCCGATCCACCGGGAATCGCGGGACAGCCCTCAGCCCGCCGGCACCCGGGCCAGCACCTCGCCCGTGCGCGGGCTGAACGCGAGCACCGTCGCGTTCTCGGGCAGCCGCTGCTCACGGGTGAGCAGCAGCCACCGCACCCCGTACCGGCCAGTGATCCCGTCCCGCCGGGCCTGCGGGGTCGCCGTGTCGAGGTAGGCGGCCACCGCCCGGCTCCGCTCCCGCCGCTCCGCGGCCGCCAGGCCCGCGTCCGGCAGCGCGTCGGCCAGGACGTACGCCCCGTGCCCGGCCAGCGCGTACATCGCCGGGCGGCTGTCCGTCAGGACCACCTCGCCCGGGGGCACGTACGCCGTCGCCCAGGTGTACGGCTCCCCGGCCGCCCGGACCCCCTCCATCGCCGGAGGCCGCGTGGTCCTGCCCTCGGGTGGAGTGCGCGGGGCGGTGAGCCCGTTGTAGTACGGCCACGCCGCCGCCACGGCCACCGCGCACACCGCGGCGGACGCCCACCGCCACACGACCGGCCTGATCCGGGTCCGCGTCCGCACCGCGATCAGGGCGAGGCAGCCGATGGCCGCGCCGATCGCCGTGGGCGGATGGACCAGCAGGACGAGCCCGAGCAGCACGCCGATCCCGGCCGCCTCGAACCACGTGGGCGTCCGGCCGGGCCTCGGTGCGCCCGGGCGCGGGGACCGGACGGCCACGCGACCGGTCCACGCCCACAGGTGCAGGGTCACCGCCACCGCGAACGTGCTCGGCGCGCTCCAGCGGGCCGGGTCCGCCCAGTGGACCAGGGCCAGCGGCGCCAGCACGAGGACCGGCGCCCAGCGGTTCGGGGTCAGCAGCCGGGTGAGCCGTCCGATCCCGGTGAGCAGGAGCAGCAGGTTCGCCGAGGCGGCCAGCGCGACGACGGACGGCCCGGAGAACCCGGTCGCGCGGGCCGTCAGCCCCTGGAGCAGCGCGTACGGGGAGTAGTGCGCGCTCGCGACGGCGGGCAGGTCCGTCATCGGGAACGCCGGGTGCAGCAGGCTCGTCCGCAGCCGCTCGACGATCGCCGCCTGGAGCCCGGCCTCGCAGCACAGCGGGGCCCGCCAGGCCGCCGCGGACAGCACCGCCCACAGCAGGCCGCCCAGCACGAGGTACGGCGAGGGGAGCCACAGGGGCGGCCCGGCGGCCTTGCCGGTCCCGCCGCCCTCGGTCGCGACGGGCGGGAGATCGGGGGCGGAGGACGGGGCGGAGGCAGCGGAGAAGAGGGGCACACCCCATGGGTTCCGTGCGACGCGCCCGCTCTCCCCGCAGCCACCCGTCCGAGGGATTCCGCGCCGCGGATCGCCGGGGCGGCGTCCGGGCCGGTGCGACGGGCTCGCGGGCGGGAGCCCGCAGCCGCGGGCGCGCTACGCCGGGTCCGCCAGCAGCCGGTCCGCGACCCGGGCCGCCGCGCCGCCGTCGTCCAGGTCGCAGAAGTCGCGGCGGAAGCTCGCGTAGGCGTCCGCGTGCCGCGCCGCCACCGCCCGGATACCGCGCAGCGCCTGCGCCACCTCGTCCGTCGTGACCAGCAGCGGCCCCGGCGCACGGGTCTCGAAGTCCAGGCAGAAACCGCGCACGGTGTCGCGGTAGTGCTCCAGGTCGTACGCGTGGAAGAGCATCGGCCGGCCCGTCAGAGCGAAGTCGAACATCAGCCCCGCGTAGTCCGTCACCAGGACGTCGGCGACCAGGAGCAGGGCCGCCGCCCCCGGGTGTCCGGACACGTCGAGCACGCCGGGACCGTCCTGGAGCCCGCCGGTGACCAGGGGGTGGCGGCGGACCAGCACCGTGTGGCCGGGGCCGAGCGCGCGGGCCAGCGCGTGCGGGTCGAGCGCCGGATCCCAGCGGTACGGGCCGGGGGCCGTGCGGTCCGGGGAGGCGGACGGGGGGTGGGCCAGGTGGTCGCGGTAGGTCGGGGCGTACAGCACGACGCGGTGGCCCTCCGGCACCCCGAGCCCGCGCCGGACCTCCTCCGCGGCCTTGTCCCGGTCGGGCGGGAACAGCACGTCGTTGGCGGGCGACCCGGCCTCCAGCACCTCGCCCCCGTACCGGAGCGACCGGCGCAGCCACGGGGTCGCGAAACGGCTCGGGGAGATCAGGACCGACCACTGGGCCGACCGCTGCGGCAGGGTGGCGAGGTACTGGTGATCGGCGTAAAGGGTGTCCGCCAGGCCGACGCCGAACCGGCCGAGCGGGGTGCCGTGCCAGGTCTGGACGACCGTCTGCCCGGGACGCCGTTCGAACCACGCGGGCAGCTGCCCGTCCGTGACGATCCGGCGGGCGCGGGCCAGCGCCTCGTACCAGTCGGCGCTGTGCACGGGGACGGCCCGCGCGCCGGGCGGCACGGGGGTGGTGCGGCCGGGGGCGGCGCCGGTGGTCCACAGGTGCTCGACCTCCGTGCCCCGGCGCACCAGCTCGGCGTGCACGGCGCGCGGGGAGTCGCCGCCCGCGTAGAGGACGGCGTCCCGGAGCTGAGGCCTCCCCGGCGCACGCCGGGCGGGGAGGCGCGGGGCGGGCGTGCGCCGGTCGGGGTGGTGCGCGGCGCGCAGGAGCCGCCTGCCGTACGCGCTCCGCCCGGCGGCGGCCGAGGGCCCGGGTTCCGCGACGACGGTCAGCCGGTCTCCGTGCCGCCGCTCCGGGCGCAGCGCGGTCCCGCTCCCGGCGCCGGGCCACGGCGCGGCGAGCGGGCCGAGGACGCGTACGGGGAGACCGTCCAGGCGGACCTCCCAGCGGCCCTCGGCGAGGGGTGGCGCGATCAGGGCGGAGAACCGGCGGCGACGGCCGCCCGGGGCCGGGGCCGGGTGCCGGAGGCCGTCCGGACCCGGACCGTCCACGGCCTCCGTGACCACGGCGGGCTCCGCGTCCGCGCCGGCCTCCGTGTCCACGGCGGCCTCCGTGACCCTCACCTCCTCGTGCAGCGTCTCGTGGCGCAGGACGAGGCGGCTGCCGGGCGCGACCGCCGCCCCCGGCGTGCACCTTCCCGTCCCGTGCGCCCCCGGCGCGTACGTCCCCGAGATGCGCAGGCCCCCCTCCCGGGTGAGCTCCACGCGGTCCGCGTACGGGTGGCCCGCCGGGTCCAGCACCAGGTCGCCCGCGGCGTCCGCGTGCGCGGGCGGCGGCAGGTGCGGGGCGGCGGGCAGCGGGACGCGCTCGCCGTCCGGCAGCAGCAACCGGGCCCGCCACCGCGTCCCGCCCTCCTCCTCGACCTCGCGGGGGGCGCGGCGCGGAGCGGGCGGGACGGCGGCCAGCTCGGCCAGCGGCACGCGCACGGTGAACGCGACCCCGCCCGCTCCCTCGCCGCCGTCCTCACCCCCCGCACCGCCACCGGCATCCGCCGCGTACTCCACGGGGCAGGAACGCTCCTCGTCGCCCCCCTCGCCCTCCCCGGCCAGCAGCAGCGCCGTCGGCCTCACCCCGTCGAACAGCCGGCCCCTGATCTCCAGGGCCTCCCCCGCCGCCCCGACCGCCCGGTGGGAGTCCGCCCGGGCCCGCAGAGGGGACACGGTCAGCCGGAGCCGGCCGCCCCGGTAGTCGAGCACCGCCCGTCGTCCGTCGCCCAGGTCGTGTGCCGACGGCTGGTCCGCACCCGCGTCCCGGGCGCGGACCGCGACCCGGCGTACCGCCCCGGGGGCCGCGAGGACCAGCCCCACCAGCCAGCCGCCCTCCGCCGTCGCGGGCAGCCGGCCCGGGTCGAGGACCATCTCGAAGCCCGCGTGGTCGTAACCGTGCAGCTCCTGGCCGGAGTCGACCGTCGCCTCGGGCGCCTCCACGGTCCGCACCGGCACCGTCCGCACCCGGGAGCCCCGCTCCGCCCGGACCACGCCCACCGTCAGCCGCCGGTGCGCCGAACCGGCGGGAAGGTTGCGCAGATAGGCGTACCCGCGCAGCCGCAGCTTCCCGTCCGCGTCCCACCGCGCCTCCAGGAGCCGCGCCACGGCAGGGATGTCCGTGCGGGCGAGCCGGGCGCTCGCGCCGCGCACGCCGGGGTACACCGCCCGTCGTCGGCCCGGCGGCCCTTCGACGGCGAACACGCCTGCCCCGTTGGCCCGTTCGAAGACCAGCAGGTCCAGCAGCTCCTCCATGCGCCGCTCCCGCACCAGCGACCACTTGACGCGCAGCTCCACCGGCAGCCCCTCCAGCACCCTCTCGCCCGCCCGGTCGACGAAGGCTCCCGCGCCCTCCAGGAACGCCGCCCGGTAGGCCGCGCCCCCCATCGGCAGGCCGTCCAGGAAGTACCCGAAGTCGTCCCGCAGGCAGGACGCGTCGTAGGCCCGCCGGTGTGCCGCGTCCCGACGGCCGAGGAACGCGCTGACCTGCTCGCACGCGGCGATCCGGTCCCGTACGCCCGTGACGTCCGTGCGCCGCCGGGTGATCGAGCCCTCCCGCACCCGCCAGTAGTAGACGTGCTCGTGCAGGACGTCGACGGCCCCGGCGAGGTAGTGCGCGGGGATCATCACCGGGGTGTCCTCGTACAGCCTGTCCTCGGGGAAGGCGAAGGCGTGCGCGTCCCAGAAGGAGCGGCGGAACACCTTGTTCCACGCCACCCGGTCGGCCAGCAGGCGCGGATCCCGGGTGATGTGGGTACGCGGCCGGGGGCCGGTCAGCCAGCGGTACTGCCACGCCTGCTGCCGCCCCCGCCCGGTCAGCCGCCACACGTTGCCGGTCGCCAGGTCGGAGCCGGTCGACTCCAGCGAGGCCGTCATCCGCTCGTACGCGTCGTGCACGACGACGTCGTCGCTGTCCGCGAACGCCAGGTACGGAACGGTGGGAGTGGTGTGCCGTACGCCGGTGTTGCGGGCCGCGCTCAGCCCCGCGTTCTCCTGCCGCACCAGCCGGAAGCGGTCGTCCCGGGCGGCGAACTCCGCCGCGATCCGGCCGCTGGCGTCCGTCGAGCCGTCGTCGACCATGATCACCTCGATCGCTTCGAGGGTCTGGTCCGCCACCGACCGCAGGCAGTCCTGGAGGTAGCCCTCCACGTTGTGGACGGGGACGACGACGCTGAGGAGTGGCTTCATGTCCTGGTCAACACGGGGCCGGTCCCGGGGTCACCGACGCTGACCCGAACGGGTGAACGCGGCCCGCCCGCCGTCCGGCCCCGCCAGTACGCTCGGCTCCCATGCCCACCCGAGCCGCCGTGAAGCGGTATGTCCGCAGCCACGCCCTGCGGGCCGTCTACCGCACCGACCTGCGCCGCCCGCTCGACCCCGGCCTCGCGGTCTACGGGGCGTACTGGAACCGGGGCGTCGCCTGCAATCCCGCCGCGATCCACGCCAAGGCGCGCGAACTGGCACCCCACATCAGGGGGTTGTGGGTGGTCTCCTCCCGGCACCGCGACCGGATGCCGCCCGGTACGCCGTACGTCGTCGAGGGCTCGCGCGCCTACTGGCGGGCCATGGCCACGGCCACCTACCTGGTCAACAACTCCAGCTTCCCCGGCGGTTTCGTCAAACGGCCCGGCCAGCGCTACCTCCAGACCCACCACGGAACCCCCCTCAAGACCATGGGGCTCGACCAGCGCGCGTACCCCGCCCTCGCCCGGAAGACCGACTTCGGCAAGATCCTCGCCCACGTCGGCCAGTGGGACGCCAGCCTCTCCGCCAACCCGCACTCCACCGGGGTCTGGGACCGCGTCTACCCGGGCGACTACGAGCGGCTCGACCTCGGGTATCCGCGCAACGACGTGTACTTCACCGCCACTTCCGAGGAGATCGCGAGGATCCGGGCCGGACTGGGCATCGCCGAGGGGCAGGTCGCCCTGCTGTACGCCCCGACCCACCGCGACTACCGGGAGGGCTTCGTCCCCGACCTGGACCCGGAGCGGCTGGCGCGCGAACTGGGTCCGGACTACGTGGTGCTGGTGCGGGCCCACTACTTCTACGGGCGGAACGCCGGGGCCGTCGCGCCCGGGGCGTCGCGGGTCCTCGACGTCACCGGGCACCCCCGTGTCGAAGAACTGTGCCTGGCCGCCGACGCGTTGATCACCGACTACTCCTCCCTAACCTTCGACTACGCCTGCCTGGACCGCCCGATCGTCGTCCACGCCCCCGACTGGCCCGCCTACCGGGCCGCACGCGGGACCTACTTCGACCTGCTCTCCGGCCGTCCCGGCGACACCCCCGGACCGGTCACCACCACCCCGGCCGAGCTGGCCGACGTGTTCCGCACGGGGGAGTGGTGTTCGCCGGAGGCGGCCGTGCTGCGCGCCGCGTTCCGTGAGCGGTTCTGCCCGTACGACGACGGGCGCGCGGCCGAACGCGTCGTACGGCACTTCTTCGCCCGGCCCGAAGAGGGCCCCGGCCGCACCGCCACCCGGATGGCTCATTCGGCCGCCGGTCCCGATTCCTCCGCCCCGCACGGTCGTTGAGCCCCACAGCCCGCTCGCCCCGCCATGTTGGGAGACGTCCATGCACCGGTCCGCCTACGAGCAGATGGAACTCTGCATCAAGGAGTACCTGCCCGTCGAAGGGCCCGTCGAGGGGCCCGCGTCCGGCAGGGGCGCCCGCCGGAGCGGCACGTACCGGGTCGTCGACCTCGGCTCCCGCGTCTCCGGCAAGCAGACCCGCACCCATCGGGCGCTCCTCGCCGGCCACCCCGTCGACTACTTCGGGGTCGACGTGCAGGACGGCCCCAACGTGGACGCCGTGATGGCGAAGCCGTACCGCATCCCGGCCCGCTCCAACAGCGCCGACGTCGTGCTGTCCGGGCAGGCGTTCGAGCACATCCCGTTCTTCTGGGCCTCGATGCTGGAGATCGCCCGGGTGCTCAAGCCCGGCGGCCACGCGTTCATCACCGCCCCCTCGCGCGGCCACGTCCACGACGCCCAGGACTGCTGGCGCTACTACCCGGACGGCTTCCGGGCCCTCGCCGCCCACACCCGGCTCGAACTGCGCGAGGCGTACACCGACTTCCCGCCGCGGCAGGGCATCTGGCACGACTACCGGGCCATCGACGGGAAGGCCGCCTACTGGGGCGACTCCGTGGGCGTCTTCCGCAAGCCCGAGCGCTATCCCCGCCTGACCATGTTCGCGGTGCGGGAGGTGGCCGTCTGGTGGGCCAACCGGGTCGGCGGCGTGGACGGCGTGCCGCTGCCCCCGCCGGTGGACGGCCGCGAACAGTGCGGCCGTCCGAAGTCCGTGCCCGCGCAGACGGCCTCACTCGAACAGGAGCCGCCCCGATCAATGGCAGGTTGACGAAAGATGACATGTGGCGCAAAGCGCGCGTACTGTCCCGGGGCATGGCTTGGCGCAACGCCGTCAACGGCGTCCTTCAGCAGCTCACCGGATACCAGCTCAGGCGCGTCACCGTGCCCGCCGCCCGCACCGCCCCCGCCCCGGCGCCGCCCGCTCCGGCGGCCCCCGCCCCCGCGCGGCCCAAGGCGAAGAAGCCGGCCCCCGCGTTCCCGGCGGACTACGACGACGAGGCGAAGGACGTCATCCGCGCGGTCAAGCCGTACTCGATGACCTCCCCGGAGCGGCTCAACGCCTTCATCCTCGCCACCCGGTACATCGCCCGGCACGGCATCCCCGGCGCCGTCGTGGAGTGCGGCGTCTGGCGCGGCGGCTCCATGCAGGCCTGCGCCCGCACCCTGCTGTCCGTCGGGGAGACCGAGCGCGACCTGTACCTCTTCGACACGTACGAGGGCATGACCCCGCCCACCGCCGAGGACCTGCGGCGCGACGGTCGGACGGCCCAGGAGCTGCTGGACGCCCAGGGCAAGGACCGGCCGATCTGGGCGGTCGCCTCGCTGGAGGACGTCAAGGCGGGGTTCGAGGAGGTCCCGTACCCGAAGGAGCGCGTGCACTACGTACGGGGCCGGGTCGAGGACACCGTTCCCGGCCAGGCCCCCGAGCAGATCGCGATCCTGCGCCTGGACACCGACTGGTACGCCTCCACCAAGCACGAACTGGAGCACCTGTACGACCGGTTGGTCCCCGGCGGGGTGCTCCTGATCGACGACTACGGCTACTGGCAGGGGTCGCGGCAGGCCGTCGACGAGTTCCTGGAGAAGACCGGGGAGCGGCTGCTCCTGCTCCGCATGGACGAGGGCCGGATCGCCGTCAAACCCTGACCCGCCCCCCTTTCCGGGGCCGCGCCGAGCACCGAGCCCCGTGCCCCTCCCGGTACGGGGCTCGAACACGCTCCGGGCGCGCCCCCGGGAGCGTGACTCCGCCCTCTCCGTCACCCGAACGGACCCCCTCGGGTGACCCGGCCATCCTGCGCGGGTTGTACCCGGTGGACCCGAACGGCCCCGAAGCCCCGTCGCGTCCGTGGCATCCCGTGCCCGAAGGCCCACCCGCCCCGGGCCGGAACCCCCGCCCACCGACGCTCATCCGCCCCGATGTCGTCCGCCCCGGAAGGATCGTGCGCCGCGATGGCACCCCGTCTCACCGTCGTCGTCCCCCTCTACAACGTCGAGGAGTACCTCGGTGCCTGCCTGACCTCGCTCGCCGAGCAGACCATGCCCGACCTGGAGGTCGTTCTCGTCGACGACGGCTCCACGGACCAAGGCCCGGAGATCGCCCGGGAGTTCACCGAACGCGACCCCCGATTCCGGCTGATCCGGCAGGAGAACGCCGGACTCGGCGCGGCCCGCAACACCGGGATCCGCGAGGCCTGCCCCGAAGCGGAGTTCCTGGCGTTCGTCGACAGCGACGACGTCGTGCCGCCCGGCGCGTACGCCCGGATGCTGGCCGAACTCGACGCCTCCGCCTCCGACTTCGCCACCGGCAACGTGCTGCGGCTACGGGCCGGCGGAGAGCTGGAGCAGTCCCCGATGTTCCGCAAGCCGATGGAGAAGGCGCGCCGGGCCACCCACGTCACGCGGGACTGGATCCTGCTCGGGGACCGCATCGCCTGCAACAAGGTCTTCCGCCGCGCCTTCTGGGACGAGCACGCCTTCGCCTTCCCCACCGGCGTGCTGTACGAGGACATCGCCGTCGTCCTGCCCGCCCACTTCCTGGCCCGGTCGGTGGACGTCGTCGAGGAGCCCGTCTACCACTGGCGCGACCGCGACGGCTCGATCACCACCCGGCGGGCCGTGCCCCGGGGCATCCGCGACCGGGTCACCGCCGTCACCACCGTCAGCCGCTTCCTCGCCGGGCGTTTCGAAGCGGCGGGAACGGGCGGGGCGAAGGGAGCGGCCGAGGCCAAGCGGCGGTACGACGCGCACGCCCTCTCCGGGGACCTGTGGCTGTTCATCGAAGCCCTGCCGGACGGCGACGCGGAGTTCCACGAGGCCTTCCTGGAGCACGCGGGCGCTTTCGCCGCCACCGTCGAGCCGGGCGTCCTCGCATCCCTGCCCCTGCACCTGCGGGTCAAGTGGCAGCTCATCCGCGAACGCCGCCTCCCCGAACTCCTCGCCCTCCTCGCGGACGAGAAGGAGGACCGGGACGCCTTCCACGTCCGCGGACGGCTCCGCCCCCGCGCCCACCACCCGGCCGTCCGTACCCCGCTGCCGCCCGCCGCCACCGCCCTGACCTCCGCCGACCTGCCCGTCCACGCCCACCTCACCGAGGCCGTCTGGCGGGACGGACTGCTGCGCCTCACCGGGTACGCCTATGTGCGCAACGCCCCCGGCGGACCGCCCCGGATCGGCTGGCTGCGCGCCGGGAAACGGCTCGTCCCCCTGCGGCTGCGCCCCGTCGGCGGCGAGGAGGCCACCGCCCGCTCCGGCCGCTCCCTGCACCGCTACGACCGCGCCGGTTTCGAGGCCGTCGTCGACCCGCGCGCCCTCGCGGCGAAGGCCGGCAGGGGCGCCGCGGGCCCCGGGCGCACGACCTGGAAGCTGGAGGCCCTCGTCGTCGGCGCGGGCCGCCCGCGCCGGGGGCCGATGCGGCTCGTGGGCGCCCCGGCCCCGCCCGCCGTGGTGTACACCGACGAGCGGACCCGGGTCGTCCCCGTCCTCTCCGGCAACAAACTGGAGCTGCGCACCGAACGCGTGGACGCCGTCCTGACCGGGCAGTCGGCGGTCGGGGACGCGGTGCGCCTGGAGGTGAAGATCCTCGGGACCGCCGGACCGGTCGCCCTCCGGCTCACCGAGTGGCGCACCAAGGAGACCCGGGAGTTCGCCCTGCGCGGCTCTGCCGGCACCCGTTCGGCCGACGTCCCGCTCAGCGCCTTCCGGGGCGAGGACGACGTCTGGGGCGTCCGCCTCGTCACGGAGGGACGGCCGCTGACGGTCGCCGCCCGGCCGGAGGGGCCGGACGGGCGCTATCCGCTGCCGGGCGGGCGGGAGCTGTCCGCGGCCCCCAACCCCTCCGGCGACCTCGTCCTCACCGACCGGCCCGTCCAGCCCGTCGTCACCTCCGCCGACTGGGCGGAGCCGGGCGCACTGGTCCTCGCGGGAACCTTCCCCGAGCCCACCGGCGCCGCCCATGAACTCGTCCTGCGCCACAGCGGCCACCACGAGGAGGCCGCCGTCCCCCTGGAACGGGCGGACGGCGACGGCTTCCGCGCCGTGCTCGCCCCCGCCGCCGTCGAAGGACTCGGCGGAGCCCTGCCGTTGGCCGAGGGGCGCTGGTACCTCTTCCTGCGCGTACCGGGGGAGCGGTCCCCGGAGGCGTACCGGCCGCTCCGCCCGAGCACGGCCCTCCACCGTTCCCTGCCGAGGCGCGAGCACGTCGGCGGGCGGGACTTCGTCCTCCAGCGGCGCTACCACGACCGGCTCGTCCTGGAGTCCGGCAGCGCCCTCCCCGCCGCGGAGCGGGGCGCGTACGGACAGCGGGTCCAGCGCGAACGGTACGCCGCGCTCCGGGCCCGCGCGGCGGACGAACTGCGCCCCGCCGTCCTCCTCTCCAGTTTCGACGGCCGCCAGTTCTCCGACTCGCCGCGCGCCGTCCACCGCGAACTGGCGGCGCGCGGAAGGGACATCGAGTACCTGTGGGTGGTACGCGACCAGCAGGCCGCCGTACCCGAAGGGGTCCGGCCCATCGCCCTGCACAGCGCGGAATGGCACGAGGCGCTGGCCCGCAGCCGGTGGATCGTCACCAACACCCACCTGCCGCAGTGGTTCGAGCGCGCCGAGGGGCAGTGCGTCGTCCAGACCTGGCACGGCACCCCCCTCAAGCGCATCGGCCGCGACCTCGCGGGCACCCCGCACGCGGACGCCGCCTACATGGCGTCCATGGAGCACCGGTCCGCCCAGTGGAACGTCCTGGTCTCCCCCAACAGCTTCTCCACCCCGGTCCTGCGCCGCGCCTTCGGCTACTCCGGCGAGGTCCTGGAGTGCGGCTACCCGCGCAACGACCTGCTGTACGCCCCCGACCGGGGCAAGGTCGCCGCCGCCGTACGGGAGAGGCTCGCGATCCCCGAGGGGCGGCGGGTGGTCCTGTACGCCCCCACCTGGCGCGAGGACCGGCCCCGGCAGGGCGGGCGGTACGCCCCCGACCTCCCCCTGGACCTGGAACAGGCCCGCCGGGCCCTCGGCGACGACCACGTCCTGCTGGTCCGGCGGCACTACCTCGTCGGCGGGAGCGTCCCCGACACCGCGTTCGTCCGGGACGTCTCCCGCTATCCGGACGCGGCCGAACTGCTGCTGGTCAGCGACGTCTTGGTGACGGACTACTCCTCGATCATGTTCGACTTCGCACAGACCGGCCGCCCCATGCTCTTCCACACCCACGACCTGGCCCACTACCGCGACACCCTGCGCGGCTTCTGCTTCGACTTCGAGCGCCGCGCCCCCGGGCCCCTGATCCCCGACTCCGCCGGCGTCGTCGCCGCCCTGCGCGACCCGGAGGCCGCCACCGCCGGGCACCGCGACGCCTACGAACGGTTCCGCGAGGCGTTCTGCGACCTCGACGACGGGACCGCCGCCGCCGCGGTCGTCGACCGGATGCTCAAGGGAGACCGGACGCCCGAGGGGGGAGAGGCGTGAGCGACTTCAGCTGCGTCATCACCGGCGAGGGCGAAGGGCCGGGCGGCGCGGACGCCCTGCGTGCCTCCGTCGCGTCCGTGCTCGGCCAGTCGCTGCGCGGGTCCGAGGCCGTCGTGGTCCTCGCCTCCACCGCCGACCCGGCCGTCCGCACCGCCGCCCGCGCCCTCGCGGACCGGTCCCCCGACCGGGTCCGCCTCGTCCACGCCGACCCCGCGGCCCGCACCGCCGGGGCCCTGCGCAACGCGGGCCTCGACGCCGCGACCGGCCGGTACCTCCTGGTCCTCGCCCCCGGCGAACGCCTCCACCTCCACGCCTGCCGCAACCTCTGGCAGGCCGGCGAGACCAGCCGCGCCGACCTGGTCGCCGGTCGCTGGAGCCGGGCCGCCGACGAGGGCGGCAAGGAGCGGGAGCCGTCCTGGCAGGGCGAGTTGTACGCCCGCTCCCGCACCCTCAACCGCTTCACCGAGGCGCCCGGGCTCGTGGTCAGGGACGCCCTGGTGACCGGTTTCTGCCTGCGTCGCGAGGCCGCCCGGCGGCACGGGCTGCGGTACGAGGAGGACCTGGCGCACGGCGAGATCCTGTTCGGGCCGCTCGCCGCCGCCTCGGTCGGCCGGATCGCCCTGGTCCGCCGGTTGATCGTGACCGGCCGGGCCGTCCCGGACCGGGCCCGCGACCTCGCCGCCCTCGTCGAGGCCCACCACCGGGTCGCCAACACCCTCCTCGCCCACGGACTGCCCGGCCTGCGGGCGGAACGGGAGACGGCGTTCGCCCGCGACCACCTGGTGCCGCTCGCCCGGTCCTTCCCCCGGCTGCCCGCCGCCCGCCGCGAGCGGGCCGCCGCCACCGCCGCCCGCGTGCTGACCGGGCCCTTCCGCTCGGGCGTGCCGGAGCTGCCGCCGCTGGAGCGGGTCGCCGTCGCCCTGCTGGCCCGGGGCGACGCCGAAGGGGTCCTCGCCGCGGCCTACGCGCTGAGCCGGCCCGCCATCGTGTGCGCGCCCCTGACGGCGGGGCCGGGCGGGCGGATCGCCTGGGGCGGCGACCCGGAGGACCCCGCCTTCGACGTCACCGGCCTCGGCCACCAGTACCGCAGGTTCGGCGAGATGCGGCTGATGAACCGGCTCACCCGCGCCGCCGCCGAGGAGGGGGACCTGCTGCTCGAAGGCCGCCTCGTACTGCCCGGCCACACCGGCCCCGGCCCCGGCGACCCCCTCGCCGCAACCCTGGAGTTCCGGGCCCGGGGCGGGGCGCGCGCCGTCGCGTTCCCGGTCGAGGACGTCCGCCACGACGGCGACGGGATCACGTGGCGCGCGCGGATCGACGTCACGCGCCGCCTGCGCCCCCTCGGCCTCCGCGACACGGCGTGGGACGCGCGGCTGACCGTGCGGGCGGGGGGCGCCGACGGCCCCCGGTCCGTCAGCGATCTGTTCGCCCCGCAGGACCAGGTGGCGCCGGGGGACCGGTTCGCCGCCCGCCCCCGCCTGGGGCGGCTCGCCGGGGACACCTGGGAGCCCTACGTCACGCTCAAGGACCACTTCGCGCTCCGGCTGACCGCCCGCCGCCGCCCGGCCCGCACCGTCCACCGCCTGGTCCGCTACGCCACCCGCTTCCGCCCCGCCCGCAAGGCCAAGCTCCTCGTCCGGGCCCTGCGCAAGCGGCTGGACCGCTACCGCTCCCGCGGCTTCAAGGCCCCCGTCTACAACACCTGGCTCACCCGCCTCCCCGTCCGCCGGGGCTCCGTCGTCTTCGAGAGCCACATGGGCACCTGCTACGGCGACAGCCCGCGCGCCCTGTACGAGGAGATCCGTCGCCAACGCCTGAAGCTCCGCGCCACCTGGTCCTACGACCCCTCCCCGGCCGGTTTCCCGGACGGCGCCCGCCTCGTACGCCGCTGGTCCTGGCGCTATCTGTGGGCGCTGGCCCGCGCCGAGTACTGGGTCGACAACCAGGGCTTCCCGCAGCACCTGCGCAAGCCCCGGCACACCACGTACCTCCAGACCTGGCACGGCTCCGCGTACAAGCGGATGGGCTTCGACGAGACCCGCGTACGGCTCCAGAACGCCCCGCAGCGCGACCGGCTCCGACAGGCCGTGGACCGCTTCGACCACTTCCTCGTCCGCTCCGAGCACGACGTGGCCACCCTCGCCCGCGCCTACCGCCTCCCGGAGGAACGCCTCCTGCGCACCGGCTACCCGCGCAACGACGCCCTGATCGCCGAGCGCCACCGGGCGGAGACCGAAGGACGGCTGCCCCGCCCGGCGCTCGCGGCGGAACTGGGGCTGGACGACCACCGCAGGACCGTGCTGTACGCCCCGACCTTCCGGGGCGGGCCCGGCAAGCAGCACAGGAGCCGACTCCTGCTGGACGTAAGGGAGTTCGCCGAGCGGTTCGGCGACACCCACACCCTGCTGGTGCGCTCCCACTACCTGGAGTCCGCGCGGCTGCCCGTCTGTCCGCCCGGAACCGTCGTGGACGTCTCCCGCCACCACGACACCAGCGAACTCCTCGCGATCACCGACGTGTTGATCACCGACTACTCCTCCATCATGTTCGACTTCGCCCTCCTGGACCGGCCCGTCGTGCTGTTCGCCCCCGACCTCGACGCGTACGCGGCCGAGCGCGGCAGCTACTTCGACCTGCGGGAGAAGGCGCCGGGGCCGGTCGCCGCGACCCGGGAGGAACTGTTCGAGATCCTCGCGGAGCTGAAGAGGACCGATGTCCGGTGGGCCGACCGGCGCCGGGAGTTCGTCCGGCGGTTCGGGCCCTACGACCGGGGCGACGCCGCCCGCAGGACCGTCGCCGCCGTCTTCGGGCCCAAGGTCTGCCGGGACGCCCGCCACATCACCGACCACGACCGGGGGGCCGGCCGATGAGCCGCGACATCTTCATCGTCTCCAACAGCACCGACGAACTCGGCGGCGTCACCGGCTGGATGCACCAGACCGCCCGCCTCTTCGCCGACCGCGGCCACCGGGTCCACGCCATCGGCATCCACGCCTCCGACCTGAAGATGGCGCTGCCCGAGCAGCCCGCCCACCCCGTCACCGCCCTCTACCCCGCCCACCCCCCGACCCCCTGGACGCCCCACGGCGTCCGCGACCGCTTCCGCCTCCCCACCCGGCGCAAGGAGGCCGCCCGGGCCGCCGCGAAGAAACGGGCGGTCGCCCGGCTCTCCGGGATCTTCGCCGGGGCCCGCCCCGGCGCGGTCGTCATCGTCACCCAGGTCTGGGCGATGGAATGGGTCGGGGAGGCCGACACCACCGGGCTGCGCGTCATCGGGATGAGCCACGAGTCCTACGACTACTCCCGCGCGAGCCACCGCTACCGCTGGATCAAGAACCACTACAAGGACCTCGACCACTGGCTCGTCCTCACCGAGGAGGACGCCGACCGGTGGGCCGGGGACGGCATGAACAACGTCGGCTTCCTGCCCAACGCCCTCGCCCGCCTCCCCGCCGTCCCCTCCCCGCGCAGCGGGAGGACGGTCGCCAGTATCGGGCGGCTCAGCGACCAGAAGGGCATCGACCTCCTCCTGGACACCTGGGCGCTGGTCGCCCCCGCCCGCCCCGACTGGCGGCTGCGCGTCTACGGGGCGGGCGAGGACGAAGCCGCGCTCAAGGCCCAGTGCACAGGCCTCGGCCTCGACGGTTCCGTGGAGTGGATGGGCCGCACCGACGACGTGGAGGGGGCCCTCGCCGACGCGTCCGTCTTCGTGCAGTCCTCCCGCGGCGAGGGCTTCCCGCTCGCCCTGCTGGAGGCGATGGCCAGCGGCGTGCCCTGCGCGGCCTTCGACTGCGCGCCCGGCGTCCGCGAGATCGTCCGCGACGGCGAGGACGGGCTCCTGGCCCCCGCCGGGGACGTCGACGCCCTCGCGGACCGGCTGCTGCGGCTCACCGGCAACCCCCGCCTGCGCGACGCGATGGGGGCGCGCGCCCGGTCCGGCGTCCAGCGGTTCTCCGAGCCGGAGACGCTGCGCCGCTGGGAGGAGCTGTTCGCGTTCCTCGAACGCTGAGCACCCGTGCCGCGGGGGCGGTCCGGGGCCGAGCACCCGTGCCGCGGTGCGGTCCGGGCCTCAGCCCCGGACCGCCCCCACGGCCCCGTCCTGCGCGGGCAGCGCCGCGGGCGTCCGGCGGGCGGCGTACGGCACCGGCAGCGGCAGACCGTCCGTCTCCCCGAGGAAGACCCGCCGCACCACCCGCTCGGCGGCGTACCCGTCGTCGTACGGGCAGAACCGGGCCCGGAACGCGGCCCGCAACTGCGCCGCGTGGGCGCCGCGCCAGTGGTCCGTGGTGAAGACGTCGACCAGCTCGTCCTGGCTCCGGACCACGATGCCGGGCGGGAAGGCGGTGATGTCGAAGTACGTGCCCCGGGCCGCCTCGTACGCCTCGACGTCGTCGAGGTGCAGCACCACCGGGCGGTCCAGGTTGACGTAGTCGAACATCAGCGACGCGTAGTCGGTGATCAGCGCGTCCGAGGCGAGCGCCAGCGTCTCCACCGACCGGTGGGCGCCGACGTCGATGATCCGGGGGTGCGGTGCGCGGCCGGCGGGGTCCGCCGGGCGGGGCGCCCGGGACAGGACCACGAACCGCGGGCCCAGCAGCCCCAGCAGCCGCTCCAGGTCGAGGCCGGGCCGCTGGATCCGCCGGTAGTCGCGGGGCGCCGGGGCGTACAGCAGGGCGGTCGCGCCCTCCGGGACGCCCAGCGTCTCCCGCAGCCGCGCCACGTCGCCCGCGCCGGTGCAGTGGTACACGTCGTTGCGCGGTGAGCCGTACTCCAGCGTCGTGTACGCGGACGGATAGGCCCGCTCCCGTACGAGGGTGGAGTGCGGGTTCGCCGAGAGGGAGAAGTCCCAGGTGTCGGCCGAACGCAGCAGCTCCTCGAAGTCGGCGCCCCGGGCGGCGGCGGGCCGGTCCAGCAGATCGACGCCCACGGTCCCCAGCGGCGTGCCCTCGTGCGTCTGCAGCACGGTCTGGCCCCGCCGCTTGACCAGCCCCCGGTCGAAGGAGCCGTCGTTCACCAGATAGGCCGAGCGGGCCAGCGCCGTCCAGTGGGCGAACGTGCCGGGCGCGAGGTGCCGGGCGCCGGTCGGCACGGTGTGGGCGTCGGCGGGCCGGCAGATCCAGGACGTCCGCATACCCGGCACCAGCTCGCGGACCTTCGCCTCGATCGCCGCGGGGCTGCCCGTGTACCCCCGGCCGCTTCGGGCGGTGAACACCGCGTCCCGGGTGCGCAGCGGGAGCCGCGACTGGATCCGGTAGTGCGCCCGCAGCGCCGCGGACCGCACCGCCCGGCGGGCGGCCGCCGCGCCCGTGCGCAGCCGGCCGCCGAGGTGCTGGGCGCCCGACAGGGCCTGGTAGGTGCGCCGCGCGCCGAGCCGCAGCAGTCCGTGGCGCAGCAGCGCGCGGCGGGAGGCCGGGGCGCCGGGGGTGCGGTAGCGGCGGCAGGAGGCGGTGGCCCGGCGGAAGAACGCGGCGCGGCTGTGGGGCGGCAGCCGGTCCCGGGAGGCGTACAGGGCGGTGAAGTGGTCCAGCATGCGCCGGAATATCACCGGTCGCCACCGGGCGAGTTCCGGGCGCGCGTCGATGAACGCGAAGACCCGGTCGTACTGGTCGAAGACGTCGAAGTGCCTCTCGCTGGTGGTGGAGAGGATGTTGCCGCGGCGCCGCTGCCGGTAGGAGACGCAGACCGCGTCGAGCACCGCGATCGACCCGGCCGACATCAGCACCGGGTAGGTCCAGGGGGTGTCCTCGTAGTAGCCGGGCGGGAAGGCGAACCCCTCGGCCTCGACGAAGGCGCGGCGGTACGCCTTGTTCCAGACGACCATGAGGAGCCGCAGCAGCTCGGGGCGGTCGGTGAGCCGGAAGCGGGCGGGGCCGGCCTCGTGGAGAAGGCCGCCCAGGACGTTGCGGACGCTGCGGCCCGTCCAGTACGTACGGGCGTAGTCGTACATCAGGACGTCGGGCTCGCCGGTCGCGTCGATCCGGTCGGCGATGGCCTGGAGCGCGTCCGGCAGCAGGGTGTCGTCGCCGTCGAGGAAGATCAGGTAGTCGCCGGACGCCCGGCCCAGCCCGGCGTTGCGGGCCGGCCCCAGGCCCCTGTTGCGGGGCAGGTGGAGCGCGGTGACGCGGGGATCCCGGCGGGCGTACTCGTCGGCGATCGGCCCGCAGGCGTCGGGGGAGCAGTCGTCGACCACGATGATCTCGTAGTCCTTGAAGGACTGGGCCAGTACCGAATCCAGACACGCGTGCAGATACGCCTGGACCCGGAACGCGGGCACGATGACGGAGAACCGGGGCACTACACATCCATGGGTCGATCGTTCGCGGGAACCAGGCAGAGCGCAAACGTCGGATGGAATGACAGGGTTACGTCGGACGTGGCAATCGGGGGACGCGGACGCCGAAGCGGCCCGGTTCCGGGGAACCGGGCCGCCGCGTGTTGACGTACGTCTGTGCGTTCCGGGGGCGTACGTACGGGACGGCGTACGGCCGCGGGACGCCGGCTACTTGACCGCGCCCGCCATCACCCCGGAGACGAACTGCCGCTGGAAGGCGAAGAACACCACCAGCGGGATCACCATCGACACGAACGCGCCGGGTGCGAGCACGTCGATGTTGTTGCCGAACTGGCGTACCTGCTGCTGGAGTGCCACGGTGATCGGCGGCGACCCGGAGTCCGCGAAGATCAGGGCGACCAGCATGTCGTTCCACACCCACAGGAACTGGAAGATCCCGAGCGAGGCGATCGCCGGACCGCCCAGCGGCATCACGACCCGGGTGAAGAGACGGATCTCGCCCGCCCCGTCGAGCCGGGCGGCCTCCAGGAGTTCCCGGGGGATCTCCGCGAAGAAGTTCCGCAGCAGGAAGATCGCGAACGGCAGGCCGAACGCCGTGTGGAACAGCACCACCCCGAACGTCGTCTCGAAGATCCCGATGGTCCCGAACAGCTCGGAGACCGGGATCAGGGCGACCTGCACCGGCACCACCAGCAACCCGACGACCAGCAGGAACCACCAGTCCCGGCCCGGGAACTCCATCCACGCGAAGGCGTACCCGGCGAGGGAGCCGATCACCACCACCAGCAGGGTGGACGGCACGGTGATCATGACCGTGCTGAACAGCGATCCGGTGATCGTCGAATTGTCCAGAATCCGCTGGTAGTTGTCGAAGGTCAGCTCGGACGGGGCGGTGAAGACCTTCCACCAGCCGGTCGCCGCGATGTCCTGCGGCCCGCGCAGCGAGGACAGCAGCAGGCCGATGGTGGGCATCAGCCAGAACAGGGCGACCAGGATCAGGAAGACCCGCATCACCCCGCCGCCGGCCTTGGCGGCGATCCGCGCGGCGGGGGACCGCCCGGCCCTGGGGGCCTCGGCCCGCCCGGCGTCCGGGGCCCCCGCCCTCCGGCGGCCGATGCGCGCGGCGTCCGCTTTCGGTGCACTGCTCATCGCCGTCCCTCCTTCCGGATGCGGCGGATGTTGAACAGCATCACCGGGATCACCAGCAGCAGCAGGAGCACCGCGATCGCGCTGCCGATCCCGAGATCCGCGTCCGTGCCGAACGAGGACCGGTACAGCTGGAGCGCCAGGACGTTCGCGTCGTCCTGGGAGGAGCCCGGCGCGATGATGAACACGAGGTCGAAGACCTTCAGCACGTTGATCATCAGCGTCACCAGGACCACCGCCAGCACCGGCGCCAGCATCGGCACCGTGATCCGGCGGAACACCTGCCACTCGTTGGCCCCGTCCACCCGGGCCGCCTCCAGCAGTTCGCGCGGCAGACCGGCCAGGCCCGCCGCGATCAGCACCATCGCGAACCCGGCCCACATCCACACGTAACTGCCGATGATCCCGGGCGTCACCAGGGACGGTCCGAGCCAGTCGACGCCGTTGTAGGGCTCGCGGAAGTTGTCGGCGGGCAGCCGGAGCTGTGCCCCGTCCGCCGAGGCGGGCAGGGTGAACACGCCGTCCGCCCCCGCCGTCGCCGAGGCGACGACCTTCCCGTCCCTCACCGCCTCGACCGTGAGGCCCTTGAGCCCCAGCTCCTTCGGGTCGACGACGTTCGGCTTCCCGCCTCCGCCCCGGGTGAAGTCCAGCCAGGCCGTCCCGGTGATCTCCTCCCCGGAGGCGGCCGAAGACCCCCGGGCCGGCCGCGCGTCGCCCGGCATCTTCGCCGGGGCCACGCCCACCAGCGGAACCAGCAGCGGGCGGTCCGCCCGAATCGGCTCCTTGGACACGTACGTCCCGCCCTCGCCCTTCTCCAGCGGGTGCACGGGCAGCGGGCGGGCCTTGGGGAAGCCGGCGGAGGCGTTGAACGTGTCGTGCACGCTCACCGCCACCGCGTTGGCGACGCCCCGCTCGGGGGCCTGGTCGTACACCAGCCGGAAGATGATGCCCGCCGCCAGCATCGAGATCGCCATCGGCATGAAGACGATCAGCTTGAACGCGGTGCCCCAGCGGATCCGTTCGGTCAGCACCGCGAAGACCAGGCCCAGCGCGGTGGCGACCGTGGGGGCGAAGACCACCCAGATCGCGTTGTTCTTCACCGCCGTGAGGATGGTGTCGTCGGTGAACAGGGCGGTGTAGTTGTCGAACCCGGCGAAGCCCGTACCGGCCTGGTCGAAGAAGGACCGGTAGACGGAGTAGCCGATCGGGTAGACCACCAGCGCCCCGAGCAGCACCAGGGCGGGCAGCAGGAACGCCGCCGCGATGACTCTGCGGGTGCCCGTCACCCCCCGGCCCGGCTTCTCCGGGCCGGGGGACGGGCGCGGACTCGTCTCGTCGGCGGGAGGCGCCGCACCGGCGCCTCCCGCGGTCGCTGTCGTCACGGCGTCAGCTCTTGTACGCCTTGGCCGCTTCGGCCTCCAGCTGCTTCTGGGCCCCCGCGATGTCCTTCGGATTCTTCAGGAAGTCCTGGAGGATCTTCCACTCGCCCTTGCCGGGGGTTCCGCCGAACGACTGCGGGGCCTGGTCGGACATGTCGAACCGGACGTCGTCACCCGCGTCGATCAGCGCCTGCGCCATCGTGCGCTGCACGTCGTTCGGGTACGCCTTCAGGTCCAGGCCCTTGTTCGGGGAGATGAAGCCGCCCGCCTCGGCCCAGATCTTCGCCGCGTCCGCCGACGCCAGCCAGGTCAGCAGCGCCTGCGCGCCCTTGGTCTCCTTCAGCGCCACGGCCGCGTCGCCGCCGGTCACGACGGGGGAGTCCGCGCCGACCGCCGGGAAGGGGAAGACCTTGGCGTCCGTACCGATCTTCGCCTCGGTCTGCGCGATGTTGATGGAGACGAAGTCGCCCTCGAAGACCATCGCGCCCTTGGGCTGGTCGCCCCCGGTGAAGGTCTGGGTCACCGATGCCGGGAACTCCGTCTGGAGCGCCCCGTCCGCACCGCCCGCGATCAGCTCCGGCCTGCCGAACAGCTCGGCCAGCGTGGTCAGCGCGTCCTTCACGGACGGGTCGGTCCACGGGATCTCGTGCTTCGCCAACTGGTCGTACTTCTCCGGGCCCGCCTGCGAGAGGTAGACGTTCTCGAACCAGTCGGTGAGGGTCCAGCCGTCCGCGCCGCCCACCGAGACCGGGGTGACGCCCGAGGCGGAGACGGTCTCCGCCGCCGTCAGGAAGTCCTTCCAGGTCTTCGGCTCGCTCGCCCCCGCGTTGTCGAACGCGGCGGCGTTGTACCAGATCAGCGACTTGTTGGCGGCCTTGAAGTACACCCCGTACTGGGTGCCGTCCACCGCGCCGAGGTCCTGCCAGACCTTCGCGTAGTTCTTCTCCAGCTGGGCCTTCGCCTCGGCCCCGACCGGCTTGGCCCACTTCTTCGCGGCCGCCTGCTGGATGGCGCCCACCTGCGGGATCATCGCCACGTCCGGCGGCTGCTGGCCCGCGATCTTGGTCCCCAGGAAGTTGATGATCGGGTCCTGCGCCGGGACGAACGTCACGCTCGCGCCCGTGCGCTTCTCGAACTCGTCCAGGACCTTGGTGAAGTTCTCCTGCTCGGGCCCGGTCCAGACCGCGGCGACGGAGACGTTCTCCCCGTCCAGCTTCGGCAGGCTCACCGTGGGCGCGCTGTCCGTGCCCTTCCCGGAACCGCCGTCCGTCTTCTTCTTGCCGTCGCCGTCGCCTCCGCAGCCGGTGAGCGCCAGAGCGCCGACCGCCGTGAACACGAGGGCGGCCCTGCGTATCGAGAAGGTTGTGCTCATTCCTGCCCCGTCTCTTCCGTACGAGTCCGGCCCCGTCGACGTGGCCGGACCGCGTCGTCCGTGCGCACAGTCCTACGCCGGGCGCACCGGCCCCGCAATACCGCGGAAGGGGCCGACGGGGTGATCGTGATGGCCTCGTGACGTCATGTCAGGGCATGTCGGAACTCCGCTGGGGAAGGGGTAGGAGCGGGCCTCCCACAGCCGTGCCCGAAGGGGGGGCGACGCCCCGCGGGGATTCGGCCGGGCACGGTGAACGGGCGGAGCGGGAAAGGGCGTTGGCCCACCGCCGGGTGAACGGGCTGGAGCCGGGGAGCGGTCGGCCTCAGGGGGTGAACGGCACGAGCGCGGGCAGGCGTTCGGCGTTCACCGAGCGGGCCGCCCGCTCCAGCGCGCTGGCGAGCAGCGCCAGGTCGGTCGGTCCGTTGCCCAGCTCCCGCACCGGGCGCCGGGCCGGCGGGTCGCCCATCCGCTCCCACTCCAGGGGTACGACGGTGGGCCGCAGCGTCGCCGTGCGCGGGATGCGACCGGTGACCCGGCCTCCCTGGAACGGCGTCACCCGCCCGTCCGGGTGCCCCAACCGCCCCCGCCCGGGAGCCGGTTCGTCCGGGGACGGCGGCAGCACCGGGGCGTCCAGCACGATGCGCAGCCGGGCGCCCCGGGCCAACTCGGTGTCCTCGGTGCGGTCGGGGCGCGCGGAGGCGGCGACCAGGTGGACGCCGAGCCGTCCGCCGTCCCGGGCCACGGCCTCCAGCGCCCGCACCACCGAGCCGGCGGCGGGCCGGCCGGGGGAGCCGAGCGCGGGGGCGACCAGCGCGTCGAAGTCGTCGGCGAGGACGACGAGGCGGGGCAGCGGGGACGGGCCCGGGTCGGCCGGGCGGGCCGCGGCCGGGCGCAGCCGCAGGGTGCCGGTGGCCGGGGAGTCCAGGTCGCCCAGGCGCTCGGCGCCGGACGGCGGACGGCGGCCCACCACGCGTCCGGACTCCGCCCGGCTCTCCTGCCGGGCGTGCCGCTCGTGCCAGGCCGCGAAGTCCAGGTCGCCGAGCAGCTCCGCGCGCCGCTTCAGTTCGCCGCCCAGCGCCTGGGCGAACTGCCGCATCCGGACCGGGTCGTACGCCCTGAGGTGGCCGAAGACGTGCGGCAGCTCCGTACAGGGGAGCAGCCCCTCGCCGCGGTCGCCCTGCTCGCCGCCGGCACCGTCGACCAGCAGGATCCCGAGCCGGTCGGGCCGGGCCGCGGAGGCGAGCGAGGCGGCGACGGCCCGGAGCAGTTCGGTGCGGCCGCTGCCCGGCGGGCCCTCGATCAGCAGGTGCGGGCCCTCATCGGCGAGATCGACGCTGAGGGGGCCCCGGGGCCCCGCGCCGAGCACGAGCACGGGCCGCGCGGCGCCGGGCACGGCGGCCCGGCCCGGGGCGGCTCCGTCGGCCCCGTCGGCCCCGGGGGACACGGCCGCGGCGGAGGCCGGGCCGCGCCCCGGCCCGGCCTGCCCGGCCCCCGGGCCCGACGCGGAACGCTGAGCGCCCAGCTGGGGCACGCGTCCCGAGTCCCGGGAGTCGAGGGACGGATACGGCGTGCGGCCCGAGTCGCGTGCGTCCGGCGGCGGGTACGGCGTGCGGTCCGGGTCGGGGGCGCCGGCGGCCGGGTACGGCGTGCGGCCGGAATCGTGGTGCGGGGAGGAGGCCGCGGTGCGCTGGGGGCCGACGCGCGGGCCCGCGCTGAGGGTGCGCCCGGAGTTCGGGCTGTCCGCCTCCGAACGGGACGGCGCCGCCGCGACCCGGGGCGCCGTGGCGCCGGGCCGGGCCTCCGCCGTGGACGCCCAGCGGGCCATCAGGGAGGCCGGTGTGGCGCGGGCCAGGCCCAGCTCGTCCAGCAACCGGGCGGACGGCGGCAGCGCCGCCGTCGTCGGGCGGCCCGCCAGCGCGGTCGAACCCTCCTCGCGCAGGGGCGCCAGGGCCCGCCCGAACCGCTCGGCCCAGGCCGCCGACACCGCGTCCACCGCGGCCACCGTGCCGTGCCCCGCGGCTTGCCCGCCCGCCGTGCGCAGCAGGCGCAACGCCGTGGCGACGTCCCCGCTCAGCAGGGCGACCGCCCCGCACTCCCGGAACGCTATGGACGCCCGGCAGGCCGCCTCGTACGTCGCGGCCACCGGAGAGGTGGGGGAGGCGGCCGGGGTCTCGGCCAGGCAGATCAGGTGGACACCGCCCGCCGCGCCCGCCCCGGCCAGCCGCGCCGTGGTCTCGCGCAGGAACGCCGTACCGGGGTCGCCGTCCAGGACGACCACCGTGTGCGGCCCCGTGTGGGCGCGGGCGGCCTCGGTCAGGGAGGCCCGGTCCAGGTGCGGCCAGCCCGGGCCGAGGGGGCCCTCGTCGAGACGGCGCACCAGCTCCGCCGTACGGGCTTCCGCCTGCTCCCGCTCGTAGGCGAGGAGGAGACGGCAGTCCTGGCCGTGCGTCGGGCGCAGGTGCGGCAGCCACCCCAGCCAGGACCACTCGCGCCGCCGCTCCTCCAGCGGGCGGGAGCGGTCCGTGCTGATGAGGACGATCTCCAGGTCGAAGGGCGAGTGCAGCGCGGCGAGCTGCGCCACCGTCGCGCGGGCCAGCCCCGCCAGCCGGGCGCGCGGGCCGGCGAGACCGAGCGAACCGGCCTCCCGCAGCCCCACGGTCACCGGTACGGCGGGCACCTCGGCCCGGTCCGTGGTGCCGAGCCGCACCACCAGGGCCTCGGGGTGGTCCGGGTGGCGCTCCCAGAGCCGGGGCCCGGGGCCGAGCGCGGTCAGCAGCACGGCGGCCGGGTCGGGCCAGGTGCCCTCGGGGGCGGACGGCCGGGCGGAGAAAGGGGAGCCGGGGGAGGCGGGGGAGGCGAGGTGCCCGGCCCCCGAAGGGCCGCCCGGGGGATCGTCGAAGCCGCTCGGGGAGCCCTGGGGGCCCGTATCGAAGCCGTGACCCGTCGGTCCGGCGGCCGGCGCCGGATCGCCCGGGGCGCGGGAGGCGGCGTACGCGTCCGGGGCGGCGGGCCCGTCGGCGCCCGGCTCGGGGCCCGTCGCCTGCTCGTCCTTCGCGCCGCCCTTGAACCGCCTCGCCCAGGCCCCTATGCCGCGCCGGGGCGCGGGGGGCCCGGCGAACCGCTCGCCGCGGGCACGGGTGCCGGACTCGGAGCGCCCGCCGCCCGCCCCGGACTCCGCCCGCTCCGGCCACGACTCCGCGTCGTCGTACGCCCCGGCCCTCTCCGGCGCCGGGGCGGCGGAGGCGCGGGACGGGGAGGGGGAGGCGGCGGAGAACGGGGGCCCGGACGAGGCCGCGGCGTACCCGGGGCCGTCCTGCTCGGGGGCGCCCGGCCCGAAGGGCGTACCGGCGGAGCGGCCCCTCTCGGCGCGGGTCACCCGCAGGTGCCCCTCGCCGTCCGGGGCGGTCGTCAGCCTCGGGGGCCGGGAGCCCGGGGCGAGGCGGAGGGCGGACTCGCCGAGCCGCAGCAGCGCGCCGGGGGCGAGGCGGACCGGCCGCTCGCGCACTTCGACGCCGTCCAGCGAGGTGCCGTTCGTCGAACCGAGGTCGGCGACCGAGACCCGGCCGTCGTCGGAGACCGTCACCGCGCAGTGCAGCCGGGAGACGTCCGGGTCGTCGAGGGGGACGTCCGCGTCCGCGGAGCGGCCGATCCGGATCTGCCCGCCGTGCAGCAGGTGGACCCCGCCCGCGTCCGGCCCCGCCACCACGTGGAGCTGGGCCGGAACCGCGTCGTCCGTCGCCTCGTCGTCCCCGGGGACCTGGAGCGAGAGGACCGCGCCGTCCACCAGCGGCGGTTCGCCCAGCGCGATGCGGTGCCCGTCCAGCCGCTCCCGCCCGGCGAAGAGCACGACGGCCCCGCCGCCCTGGGAGCTGTCGGGGCCCGACACGGCGGCGGCCAGCTGCGAGGCGACGGCGGCCAGCGCCGTCCCGGCGGGGGCGGTGACGAGCACGTCGCAGGTGCGCGCCGGGGTCTGGCCGCTGCGCGGCGCGAGGACGGTCAGCCGGATCTGCATCGCCGTCAGCGGTCCCTTCTGCGCGAGGGTGCCCGGCAGGGGAAACGCCCGGTGGTTCCCCCCACCCGGCACGGACACGTCGTCCGTACAGGTCGTCACGGACCGCGGGACTCCGCGTCCGCAGATCCGTGCTGCAGGCATCCTCGCACCTGCCGCTGACAACACGCCCGACGGCCGCCTTCAAATGATCTTGAATGGTCGGCTGTGGGCGCAAAACTGCCTGCTTGCGTCCGGATTCCGCTGCTCGAAGGGGCTTCTGGTGGGTAGGCGACCCTGTTCCGGCCGGAAACCCGCACACGTGATCGAACGCTCGCCCGATGTCCGGCCGCCCGTGCGGCAACCTTCGGCCCGGTCTGCGCGTCTTTCCCCGAAACGTGAGCCCCCTGCGCCCCGTTCGGCGGCATTACAGTGGGCCGGAACATCCGGGCCCCGGAGGGGCGTGAGCACCACGATCAGCAGGGAGCGCATGACGTGCGGCCGGTAGGCAGCAAATACCTGCTCGAGGAGCCGCTGGGACGCGGCGCCACGGGCACCGTCTGGCGAGCCCGCCAGCGGGAGACCGCGGGCGCCGAGGCGGCCGTCGCGGGGCAGCCCGGCGAGACCGTGGCCATCAAGGTCCTCAAGGAGGAGCTGGCCAACGACGCCGACGTCGTGATGCGGTTCCTGCGGGAGCGCTCCGTCCTGCTGCGGCTCACCCACCCCAACATCGTGCGCACCCGCGACCTGGTCGTCGAGGGCGATCTCCTCGCCCTGGTGATGGACCTGATCGACGGTCCCGACCTGCATCGCTACCTCCGCCAGAACGGCCCGCTCACCCCGGTCGCCGCCGCCCTGCTCACCGCGCAGATCGCGGACGCGCTCGCCGCCAGCCACGCCGACGGCGTCGTCCACCGCGACCTCAAGCCGGCCAACGTGCTGCTCGACGAGCGCGACGGCGGCATGACCCCGATGCTCACCGACTTCGGCATCGCGCGCCTGGCCGACTCCCCGGGCCTGACCCGGACCCACGAGTTCGTCGGCACGCCCGCCTACGTGGCGCCGGAGTCCGCCGAGGGCCGCCCCCAGACCTCCGCCGTCGACATCTACGGCGCCGGCATCCTGCTGTACGAGCTGGTCACCGGTCGCCCGCCGTTCGCCGGGGCCACCGCCCTGGAGGTCCTGCACCAGCACCTCAGCGAGGAGCCCCGCCGGCCCTCCACCGTCCCCGCCCCGCTGTGGACGGTCATAGAGCGCTGCCTGAGCAAGGACCCGGGCCGGCGGCCCAGCGCCGAGAACCTGGCCCGCGGTCTGCGTACGGTCGCCGCGGGCATCGGCGTCCACGCCAACTCCGCCCAGATCGCCGCCGCCGACGGCGTGGGAGCCCTGCTCGCCCCCGACCCGGCGCCCACCGCCGTCCCGGACACCCCGGGCGCGGCCGACCCCACGCAGGTGCTCCCGGGCAACGCGGGCTCCTTCGACCCGGCCGCCGCCACCAGCGTGCTCCCGCAGACCGGCCAGGGCGGCCGGGGCGGGCCGGGCCAGGGGCCCGACGCCGACCCGACCGCCGTCATGCCGCCCGTCCCGCAGCGCCCGGACGGGCCGCCGCAGCCGGACGGACCGCACCCCTGGCAGTCGCAGCTCCAGGCGGCCCGCGACCGCAACGAGCAGACCCAGGTGCAGTACCTGGACCCGAGCCAGGACCCCCTGCGCCGCCGTCCCCAGCGCCAGCAGCCGCCTCAGCAGCCGCAGCAGCAGCGCCGCCAGCCGCCTCCGCAGCACCAGCAGTACCCGCCGCAGCGGCAGCACCAGCAGCCCCAGCCGCAGCGCTACCAGCAGCCGCCCCAGCCCCAGCGGCAGCAGCAGTACGCGCCACAGCCCCAGCAGCCGCAGCCGCCGGCTCCGCGACCGCCGCGCGAGCCGCGCCCGCCGCGGCAGCGCAGCGCCAACCCGATGCGCATCCCCGGCCTCGGCTGCCTCAAGGGCTGCCTGTTCACCGTGGTGCTCCTGGTCGTCGCCGGCTGGCTCATCTGGGAGCTGACCCCGCTCCAGGACTGGGTCGCCCAGGGCAAGGGCTACTGGGAGGCCATCGGCGACGCGATCGGCACGGTCACCGACTGGATCTCCCAGCTCGGCGAAAGCACCGAAGGCCCGGGCGGGGCCTGAGCCGTCGCCTTCGCGGGGCCCGGCCCCGCGCCCGGGCAGGGGGCTTGAGCCCACGCCTTCACAGGGCCCGGCCGCTCCCGCAGGGCCTGGCCCCGCGCCCGGGCGGAGGGCCGAGCCCCCGCCCTCACGGGCCCGATCCCGCGCTTTCGCGGGGCCCGATCCGCGAGCGGCGGGGCGGCCTCCGCCCGCCGCCGCGCCCCGGCGGACCCCGGGCCCGCAACGGCCTGGGGCGGGCCCGGTCCCGGCCCTTCGGCGGGGACCGGGCCCGCGGCCGCCTGGGCACGGATCCGCCCGTCATCCTGTCCCTTTGTCGACTTCCCCGGGCCCATTCCGCCCGCAGAAGCCGAGGTCGACGCCATCCTGGGCGCGCGACACCCCGAACGCCGCGTAACTTTGTCGACCGGGGGTCCACCGCCAGCCGCTGAGGGAGCAGTCGTGGCACGGAATATCGGCAGCCGGTACACGGCCCACCAGATCCTGGGGCGCGGCAGCGCCGGCACGGTATGGCTCGGCGAAGGGCCCGAGGGCCCGGTGGCCATCAAGCTGCTGCGTGAGGACCTCGCGTCCGACCAGGAGCTCGTGGGCCGCTTCGTACAGGAGCGCACCGCCCTGCTCGGGCTCGACCACCCGCACGTGGTCGCCGTCCGGGACCTCGTGGTGGACGGCAACGACCTGGCCCTGGTCATGACCCTCGTGCGCGGCACCGACCTGCGCACCCGCCTGGACCGCGAGCGCCGGCTCGCCCCCGAGGCCGCCGTCGCGATCGTCGCGGACGTCGCCGACGGCCTGGCCGCCGCGCACAGGGCCCAGATCGTCCACCGGGACGTGAAGCCGGAGAACATCCTGCTCGACATGGAGGGTCCGCTCGGCCCCGGCGGCGCCCACCCCGCCCTGCTCACCGACTTCGGCGTCGCCAAGCTCATCGACACCCCGCGCCGCACCAAGGCCACGAAGATCATCGGCACGCCGGACTACCTGGCCCCCGAGATCGTCGAGGGCCTTCCGCCGCGCGCCGCCGTCGACATCTACGCCCTGGCCACCGTGCTCTACGAGCTGCTCGCCGGGTTCACCCCCTTCGGCGGCGGCCACCCCGGCGCGGTGCTGCGCCGCCATGTCACCGAGACCGTCGTCCCCCTCCCCGGCATCCCCGAGGAGCTGTGGCAGCTCCTGGTCCAGTGCCTGGCCAAGGCCCCCGCCTCCCGGCTGCGCGCCTCGGAGCTGGCCGTACGGCTGCGCGACCTGCTGCCCCTGCTGGCCGGGATACCCCCGCTGGAGGTCGACGAGCCCGGCCCCGACGAGCCCGATGAGAACGACCAGCGGCCCGACGCCTACGACGAGCAGCAGTACACCCCGGCCGCCGAGGAGCCCCGCCGCCGCGGCGCGGTCCCGCTGGTGCCCGGCTCCGCACCCGACTCCAACCGCGACACCCACACCAGCATGCGCGTCCCGGCCCCCGACGAGCTGGCGGGAGGCCCCCTCGGCACCGCCCGCGCCCCCCGGGCCCCCGGGAAGCCCCGGCCCGGGTCCGCCCGCAACAAGGCGGCCGCCGTCCGCAAGCGCCGCCTCGCCCTCGCCGCCGCCGCCGTCGCCCTCTGCGCCGCCATCGCGGTCGGCGGCCGGCTGGCCTCCGGCGGCGACGGCGACGGCGACCCGGCCCCCCGGGACGGCGGGAACTCGGCCCCCGCGGCCCCGTGAGCGCCCCCGGCGCCCGGACCCGCTCCCGGGCCTGTTCCCCCACCCGTTCCCGGACCTGTTCCCGGGGGAGGGCGAGCTTCAGCCGCCATGCCGTTACGCTGGTCCCGTGGCAGTCGTCGATATTTCCGAAGAGCTGAAGTCCCTCTCCTCGACCATGGGGTCGATCGAGGCCGTCCTGGACCTGGATGCGCTGAGGGCCGACATCGCCGCGCTCGAGGAGCAGGCGGCGGCGCCGTCCCTCTGGGACGACCCGGAGGCGGCGCAGAAGATCACCAGCAAGCTTTCGCACCTCCAGGCCGAGGTCCGTAAGGCCGAAGCCCTGCGAAGCCGTATCGACGATCTCGGCATCATGTTCGAGCTCGCCGAGGACGAGGGTGACGCCGATGCGCTCGCGGAGGCGGAGACCGAGCTGGTGTCCGTCCGCAAGGCGCTGGACGAGATGGAGGTCCGCACGCTCCTCTCCGGCGAGTACGACGCGCGCGAGGCCCTGGTCACCATCCGGGCCGAGGCCGGCGGCGTCGACGCCGCGGACTTCGCCGAGAAGCTCCAGCGCATGTACCTCCGCTGGGCGGAGCGGCACAACTACAAGACCGAGGTCTACGAGACCGCGTACGCCGAAGAGGCCGGCATCAAGTCGACCACCTTCGCGGTGGAGGTGCCGTACGCCTACGGCACGCTCTCCGTCGAGCAGGGCACCCACCGCCTCGTGCGGATCTCGCCCTTCGACAACCAGGGCCGCCGCCAGACGTCCTTCGCGGGCGTCGAGGTCCTGCCGGTGGTCGAGCAGACCGACCACATCGAGATCGACGAGTCCGAGCTGCGCGTGGACGTGTACCGCTCCTCGGGCCCCGGCGGACAGGGCGTCAACACCACGGACTCCGCGGTCCGTCTGACCCACCTGCCCACCGGCATCGTCGTCTCCTGCCAGAACGAGCGCTCGCAGATCCAGAACAAGGCGTCCGCGATGAACGTCCTCCAGGCGAAGCTCCTCGAGCGCCGCCGCCAGGAGGAGCAGGCCAAGATGAACGCCCTCAAGGGAGACGGCGGCAACTCCTGGGGCAACCAGATGCGTTCGTACGTCCTGCACCCGTACCAGATGGTCAAGGACCTGCGCACCGACTTCGAGATGGGCAACCCCGAAGCGGTCTTCAACGGCGAGATCGACGGCTTCGTCGAAGCCGGCATCCGCTGGCGCAAGCAGAGCGAGAAGTAGCCTCCGCGCTACGGAGGCCGGGCCCGGACAGGCGACTGTCCGGGCCCTTCCGCGTTGGGGAGGAACGGTGCCCGATGCGTCACAGTCGTGCTTCCGAATAGCCGTCAACACCCCTCATACCGGCGTCTAGTGCACGGAACGGCCTTGACGTAGTCCTTAACTCTGGCCAGGGTGCTAGAGCAGCATGCGTATGTCCGGGACGGGTGCGAACCAGGGGGCGGGCGGAGAGACCACGGCACGACGTGGCCTTGCCGAGAGCGATGCCCCGCAGGGCCCACGGCCCGCATACCGCTGCTCCATGACGAGATTCAGCTACTGGGGGTAGCAACACATGACGAAGAAGACGCGTGTGCGCGTCGCGCGGATCGCCGCTGGCGCGGTCATCGCCGCGGGCGCCTCGCTGACCGCGGCCGGCGCGGCCCAGGCCGTCGGCATCGGCGTCGACAGCGGCATCGCCGACGTCGAGGTCCAGGCGGGTGTGCTGGGCGGGGACGACAGCGGTGCCTCCGAGGGCAACGAGAACCCGCTCGGTGGCGCTGACGTCGGCGGTGGCGACCAGGGTGGTGGCGACCAGGGTGGTGGCGACCAGGGCGGTGGCGACCAGGGCGGCGGCGACCAGGGCGGTGGCGACCAGGGCGGTGGCGACCAGGGCGGTGGCGACCAGGGCGGTGGCGACCAGGG
>NZ_LIVT01000002.1:0-656595 GCF_001905905.1 Streptomyces sp. CB02366 | reverse complement strand
GGCGACCAGGGCGGTGGCGACCAGGGCGGTGGCGACCAGGGCGGTGGCGACCAGGGCGGTGGCGACCAGGGTGGCGGCGACCAGGGTGGCGGCGACCAGGGCGGTGGCGACCAGGGTGGCGGCGACCAGGGCGGTGGCGACCAGGGTGGCGGCGACCAGGGCGGTGGCGACCAGGGCGGCTCCAGCGCCGCCGGCGGCTCCACCACCGGTGGTGACGACACCGCCTGCACCGTCGACCTCGACGGCGCCGAGTGCACCGACAACACCGACACCGACAGCGTCGGCAACAAGCCGGTCGAGCAGAGCAAGGGCAAGGAAGAGCTCGCCGAGACCGGTGCGGCCGAAACGACCTTCCTGGTCATCGGCGCCGCGACGATGATCGCGGGCGGCATCGGCTTCCGCATCCTGCCGCGCCTGGTCGGCGGCGGTCGCACGGTCGCCTAGGGCGGGTTTCGAAAGTCCCGCCTGCTCGGCGACGCCCGGCACGCACGCTCGCCGCGTTGTCGGGGCGCCCCGATACATCCGGTATCGGGGCGGCCCTCCGCCTTGCGGTCGCACGCACCGGACGCCGCCGAACCCGCCCTCCGGGCGGACGGCGCTACTTTCGCGACACGCCCCAGGTCCGAGCGGACCGCGGTGGACCGTACCGACGCGTAGCGGGGGCGAGCAAGGCCCCCGCACGGCACGGAACAGCATGAGGAAGGGCCCGGAAGGCGTCGAACGCCTTCCGGGCCCTTCCGCGTGGTCCGGACCGCTCAGGAGGCCGTACGCGTACGTCCGTCAGCCCCGGCGGGACGAGGGGGAGCGCGCCCCGGTCAGCCGGCCTGGTGCGCCAGCAGCGCGAGCGCCGCCAGCAGCACCACCATCAGGGCGATCAGCGTCGCCGGGCTCATCCCGGCCAGCGGACCCTGGCCCTGCTCCTCCAGCATCTGCTGCCGGACCGCACGGCAGACGCGGCAGCGGCCCTCGCTGACGGGGGACGCGCAGTTCGCGCACACCAGTCGGTCGTAGGTCATGCGCATTCCTCCTCCCGCACGGCGGAACCGGTCCCGGTCTCTCCCCGCACAACGCCCACGGAAACGCAACCGTTCCCCCCACCACTGTGCCAGCTCGCGACGGTTTCGGCGCGGCCCGCCGGACAAGGGCCGCCACGACCCGTTTCGTTCCGGGGGCGGTTCCGTCATAAATCGCCCATCACCGGACGCCGCCTGCACGCGTGAGCCCGGTTCGCGTATGGTCACGCTCACCTACTCCCGGCCGACCGTGGTGCATTCGTGATCCGATTCGACAACGTCTCCAAGACCTACCCGAAGCAGACCCGACCGGCTCTGCGCGATGTCTCGTTGGACATCGAGAAGGGTGAGTTCGTCTTCCTGGTGGGGTCCTCCGGCTCCGGCAAGTCGACCTTCATGCGACTGATCCTGCGCGAGGAGCGTGCCAGCACGGGCACGGTCCACGTGCTCGGCAAGGACCTGGCGCGGCTGTCCAACTGGAAGGTGCCGCAGATGCGCCGCCAGCTCGGCACCGTCTTCCAGGACTTCCGGCTGCTGCCCAACAAGACGGTCGCGGAGAACGTGGCCTTCGCGCAAGAGGTCATCGGCAAGCCGCGCGGAGAGATCCGCAAGGCCGTGCCGCAGGTCCTCGACCTCGTCGGCCTCGGCGGCAAGGAGGAGCGGATGCCCGGCGAACTGTCCGGCGGTGAGCAGCAGCGCGTGGCCATCGCCCGCGCCTTCGTCAACCGCCCCATGCTGCTGATCGCGGACGAGCCGACCGGCAACCTCGACCCGCAGACCTCGGTGGGCATCATGAAGCTGCTGGACCGGATCAACCGGACCGGCACCACCGTGATCATGGCCACCCACGACCAGAACATCGTCGACCAGATGCGCAAGCGCGTCATCGAGCTCGAGCAGGGCCGTCTCGTACGCGACCAGGCGCGCGGCGTCTACGGCTACCAGCACTGACCGAAGGGCTCCGGCCCTTCGTGCGTTTCGAGCATCGAGTACTGAAAGGACGCCATGCGCGCCCAGTTCGTCCTGTCGGAGATCGGCGTCGGTCTCCGCCGCAACCTCACGATGACCTTCGCGGTCGTGGTCTCCGTCGCCCTCTCGCTCGCCCTGTTCGGCGGCGCGCTGCTGATGCGCGAGCAGGTCAGCACGATGAAGGACTACTGGTACGACAAGGTCAACGTCTCGATCTTCCTCTGCAACAAGAACGACGCCAAGGACATGCCCAAGTGCGCCAAGGGGGCTGTCACCAAGGAGCAGAAGGACCAGATCAAGGCCGACCTGGAGAAGATGGAGGCCGTCGAGACGGTCCACTTCGAGACGGTCGACGAGGCCTACAAGCACTACCAGGAGCAGTTCGGCGACTCCCCGATGGCGGGCAACATCACGCCCGACCAGATGCAGGAGTCGTTCCGCGTGAAGCTGGACGACCCGCAGAAGTACAAGGTCGTCGCGACGGCCTTCGCCGGGCGGGACGGGGTGCAGTCCGTCCAGGACCAACGGTCCATCCTGGACAACCTCTTCGAGCTGATGAACGGCATGAACGTCGTCGCGATCTACGTGATGATCCTGATGCTGGTCATCGCACTGATCCTGATCGTCAACACCGTGCGCGTCTCCGCGTTCAGCCGACGACGTGAGACGGGCATCATGCGCCTCGTGGGAGCCTCCGGCTTCTACATCCAGGCCCCCTTCATCATGGAGGCGGCCGTCGCCGGTCTGATCGGCGGCGTGCTGGCCTGCGCGATGCTGCTGGGCGGCCGGTACTTCCTGATCGACGGCGGTCTCGCCCTCCAGGAGAAGCTGAACCTGATCAACTTCATCGGCTGGGACGCGGTCCTCACCAAGCTTCCGCTGGTGCTCGCGATCGGCCTGCTGATGCCCGCCGTCGCCGCTCTCTTCGCGCTGCGCAAGTACCTGAAGGTGTGACGTAAGCCCTCTGGGGCGCACGAGTGATCGCCCGTGCGCTCCAAGGGGGTTGTCCTAGACTCGACGCCATGTCGGGCCCCGCTCAGCGTTTCGGGCCCCGCGGCCTGCGCCGCGGGGCGACCCTGACGTTGGCCTTCGGGTGCGCCCTCGCCACCGCCGCCGCGACCGGCTCGCTGCCGCGGGACCCCGGCCCCGCGCCCGCACCGCAGACCCGTGCCGTCTCCTCCACCGTCGCCCCGGTCGACCGCCGGGAGATCGAGGCCGCCGCCGCCCGGGCCGAGGCGGACGGCACGTCCGTGAAGGCCGCCGCCGAGGAGGTCGTCAGCCGCAGCGGGGACCGCTGGGGAGCGGTCTACGACGAGCGGGAGTACGAGGAGTTCGAGCAGGCCCTGGACGGCTCGTACACCGGGGTCGGCCTCTCCGCCCGGCGCACCGCCGGCGGCGACGTCGTCGTCTCCCGCGTCCAGCCCGGCGGCCCCGCCGACCGGGCCGGCGTGCGGGTCGGCGACCTGCTGCGCACCCTGGACGGCCGCGCGGTCGGCAAGCGCCCCGTCGCGGAGGTCGTGGCCCTGCTCCGGGGCGACCGTACGGGGGCGGGCGAGGGCAGCCGGGTGGAGCTGGAACTGGTCCGCAAGGGCCGGAGCTGGACGAAGACGGTGGAGCGGGCCCGGCTGACCACCGAGGCGGTCACCGTGCGACGGCTGGGGAAGGCGTCCTCCCCGGCGGTCCTGATCAAGGTCGCCGCCTTCACCAAGGGCGCCGGGACCGAGGTGAGGGACGCGGTCCGGGACGCCCCCCACGACGCCGGGATACTCCTGGACCTGCGCGCCAACTCCGGCGGACTCGTCGCCGAGGCCGTCGTCGCCGCCTCCGCCTTCCTGGACGGCGGGCTGGTCGCCACGTACGACGTACGCGGTCAGGAGCAGGCGCTCTACGCGGACCAGGGCGGGGACACCGACCGGCCGGTCGTCGTCCTGGTGGACGGCGGCACGATGAGCGCCGCCGAACTGCTGACCGGTGCGCTCCAGGACCGGGGCCGGGCGGTCACCGTCGGCTCGCCGACCTTCGGGAAGGGCTCCGTGCAGATGCCGAGCGAACTCCCGGGCGGCTCGGTGGCCGAACTGACCGTCGGCCACTACCGCACCCCGGCCGGCCGCACCGTCGACGGCAGGGGCATCACCCCCGACCTCGTGGTGCGCGAGGGGGCCCAGCAGCGGGCCGAAACGGTATTGAGTGGCCTCGGGGGCGGGTCGTAGTGCGAAAATGACCGCACTATGGCGAAGGACAAAGACACCGGGCGCAAGATGATCGCGCAGAACAAGAAGGCGCGGCACGACTACACGATCCTCGACACCTACGAGTGCGGTCTCGTCCTCATGGGTACGGAGGTCAAGTCCCTGCGCATGGGGCGGGCCTCCCTGGTCGACGGGTTCGTCCAGATCGACGACCACGAGGCGTGGCTCCACAACATCCACGTGCCGGAGTACGTCCAGGGCACCTGGACCAACCACGCGGCCAAGCGGAAGCGCAAGCTGCTGCTGCACCGGGCCGAGATCGACAAGCTGGAGTCGAAGTCGCAGGAGTCGGGCCACACGATCGTGCCGCTCGCGCTGTACTTCAAGGACGGCAGGGTCAAGGTCGAGATCGCGCTCGCGAAGGGCAAGAAGGAGTACGACAAGCGGCAGACGCTCCGCGAGAAGCAGGACACGCGGGAGACGAACCGCGCCATCGCGGCGGCCCGCCGCCGTCAGCGCAGCGCCTGACCGGGTCCGTCGGACCCGGTCGCGGGAATACGGTGGCATCGTCCCGCGTTGGTCACGTACGATGGGCCGTGCACCTCAGCGAAGGTGCGCGGATTGAAAAATCAACATGGGGATGATCGGTTTCGACAGCGGATGTCGAAGCAGGGGAAGCGAGTCGAGGAAGCGGCAATGATCTCGTAAACCATATGTCGCAAACAATAATCGCCAATTCCAAGCGCGATTCCTCCGCCTTCGCCCTCGCTGCCTAATTAGCAGCTAGCGAAGACTCTGCGGAGTGTCAGCCCGGGAGTGGTCCCGACCCGGATCCTGGCATCAACTAGGGATCTAAACTTCTCGGCCCGGCCACGGGGCCGAGAAGGAAATCAAACAGTGGCTGGGCCTGTCGGAGGCTTGTTCGCGTGACCTCCGGGGCCGAGAAAAGCGTAGCGAACTGCACTCGGAGAAGCCCTGGTTCCGCACCGTTGGACGCGGGTTCGATTCCCGCCATCTCCACAATTCCCATGTGGGCCGTTGCCCCGCGAGTCAGCTCGCGGGGCAACGGCTTTTCTGCTGTCCCGCGACCGCCCGCCGCTCATCGGCGGGGTGCGCGACCGCCTCGCGGGGGCTTCGGCCGGGGCGGCCCCCGAGCGGTCCGCGCGGAGCCGTCAGCGGGTCCGGGCGGGGTTTCGGCTCAGGACCCGCCGCCCCGCCCCCGCGACGGCCAGGGCCAGCGCCGCCGCCGTCATCGGGGCCGTGTAGCCGGGGACCGTCCCGGCGTGCTCGACCAGCCAGCCGCCCGCCGCCGCGCCGGCCGCGACGCCGCCCAGCAGCGCGGTCACCGCGAGCGTCATGCCCTCGTTCAACTGCTCGGGGCGGGTGGCGCGTTGGACCAGTGTCATGCCGGTGACCATGGTGGGCGCGGTCGCCGCCCCCGCCAGCAGCAGGCAGAGCGCCAGGACCGGCAGGGCGGCGGAGCCGGCGGCGGCCAGCAGCGGCAGGGACATCAGCGTCGTCATCCCGGCCAGGCACAGCAGCAGCCGGCGGTGGACGTCCCGGGCGGGCCGCAGCGAACCGTAGACCAGGCCCGCCGCGCACGAACCCGCAGCCTGGAGCGCCAGGATCGCGCCCCCGGCATGGGCGATGGAGACCACCTCCAGCGCCCCGAACACCGCGCCCGTGGCCAGGAAGACCGCCAGCAGCGCGGGCGTCCCCGGGGTGCGCAGCGGTGAGGCCGCCCTCCGCGTACGGGGGGTGACGGGCGGTTCCGTGGCGCGCTGGGCGGCGAAGACCAGGACGCCGGTCATCAGGAGCACCGCGCCCACCAGGGTGCCCGCCTCCGGGAACAGCGCCCCGCAGAGCGTCGCCGCCAGCACGGGGCCCAGCATGAAGCACAGCTCGTCGGCGGCCTGTTCGAAGGAGTTCGCGGTGTGCAGGGCCGCCGGGTCGCCCCGGTGCAGGTGCGCCCAGCGGGCCCGGGACATCCCGCCGGTGTTCGGGGTCGTCGCGGTCGCGGCGTACGCGGCGAACAGCGTCCAGACCGGGGCGTCGTGGTGGACGCACAGCACGAGCGCCAGCGAGCCCAGCACGGCGAGCGCGGTGGCGGGCACCGCGACGCGCGCCTGCCCGTAGCGGTCCACCAGCCGGGCGGTGAAGGGGGCGACGACCGCCGTGGCCGCCAGACCGGTCGCGGTGACGGCCCCGGCGAGGGCGTACGAATCCCGGGCCCCGGCGATCATGATGACCGCGCTGACGCTGAACATCCCCATCGGCAGCCGGGCGATCAGATTGCCCGCCGTGAAGGCGCGGGCCCCGGGGGTCGCCAGGAGCCGGAGGTACGGATTCGACGACGGCCGGGACCGCCGCCCCCGGCTCGCGGGTGCGGAGCGCGGGGCCGCGACCAGCTGGCCGCCCGCGACGGTGAGCAGAGGCGTGGGCGCGGGTGCGGCGGCCCGGGGGCGCCGGGCGGGCGGGACCGGCGGGTGCGCGGTCTCCGGACGCCGGGCGCCCGCGTGCGTGCGGCGTCCGGTGCGCGGGGCGGAGCCGCCCGGGGCGGCGGAGGGGGTGCGGGCGGCGGACGGCGGGGCGGACTCCGGACGGGCGGCGGGACGTATCGGCATACGGACCAGGCTCGCCGCGCCCCGCAGGCCGGGTCCAACACCTTCTGCGGACCGATTCACGCATCCGTGTTGTGAATGCGGGGTCGGGCGGTAGATTCGCCGCGTGCCTTCCCCCGACACCGACCCCCGCCTCCTGCGCGCCTTCCTCGCCGTCGCCGACGAGCTGCACTTCACCCGGGCCGCCGCCCGGCTCTTCGTCGCCCAGCAGGCGCTGAGCCGGGACGTCCGGCGGCTGGAGCGGGAGCTGGGGGCCGAGCTGTTCGTCCGGACCACCCGGCAGGTCACCCTCACCCCGGACGGCGAGCGCCTGCTGCCGTACGCCCGCCGCGTGCTCGACGCGCACGCCGAGCTCGCCGGGGCCTTCAGCGGGGCCTTCGCCCGGCCGCTGCTCGTGGACCTGAACAGCGACGGGTCCACCGCCGCCCGGGTGCTGGCCCGGGCCCGCGAACTGGCGCCCGAGTGCGAGCTGATGGCCCGCTTCGAGTCCGGGCTCACCTGGGCGGCGTCCGAGATCCTGGCCGGCCGGCTCGACGCCTCCTTCGGGCGTGCCGCCGGGCTGGCCCCGGCGGTGCGCTCGGGGCTCGCCGCGCACCCCGTGCGGTACGAGCCCATGGCCCTGATGGTGCCCGCCTCCCACCCTCTCGCCGACCGGGCGGCCGTCCCCCTGGCCGATCTGTCCGGCGAGACGGTCTACGCGGGGGCCGGCAACGAGCGGACGCGGGAGTGGACGGAGCTCGCCGCCCTGTTGTTCGCCGAGTGGGGCATCGTGCTGGCGCCCCCCGTACCGCTGGCCGTAGGGGTGGCTGAATTCCAGCGGGTCATCTCCAAGGCCGGCCACCCGGTGCTCGCCGTCACCGGCTTCCCGCCGCTGCCCGGGACGGTGCTGAGGCCGCTCGTCGATCCGATTCCGCTTTCGCCGCTGTCGCTGGTCTGGCGGAAGGGGCTGCGGCACCCCGGCGTAGACGCCCTACGCAACGCTGCTGACCAGTTGGCCCTTGCCGAAGGGTGGTTGGACCGGCCGTCCGGGTCCTGGCTTCCCCGGAGCGATCTGTCACTGATGCGAAACCGTTCCTGATCAACTCCGTTCAGGGGCACTTGGGCGTCAACGCCGTGCGCTACATTCATCGTCCGGGTGCATGGTCGCCTGGTTCGTGGACGGGTGGGGGCCCGCGCCGACAGTAAAGAACCAGTCAAGTTCGATGCGCCTGATTCATTGAGTGGGGGACGGGCTGCATCTGTGGACAATTGGCGCGAAGACAAGACGACCGGGCGTACGCACGAGCCCCATGACGCGACGCTCCAGCTCGACGGACTGGGCCGCCGCCTCGCCGACCTGTCCGGTGAACCCGTTCCGCCGAGCGGTTCGGAGGGGCCCGTCTTCGTGGATGAGAGCGGACGCCGGAGCAAGACCTTCCGCCGCCTCGGCTGGGTCCTGGCCACGGGCTGTGCCGCCTACGCGGTGACGCTGGTCCTCGCCGTCCTCGGCGGAAACGCCAGCGCCCCCCGGCTGCCCGTCTTCGGGCCCGAGGAGAAGGCGCGGTCCGAGCAGGTCGAGGACGCCCCCGCCCCCGACTCCACCGTCCACGTCCCCTCCGACGACGTCGCCGAACCGGACCCCGGCGCCTCCGATCCGGACGGCCCCGCAGGCCCCGGCGGTGCGGCCCCCTCGGCCGCCTCCGTCGTGGTGCCCGCCGGAAACGCGAAGGACCCCTCCGCGTCCCGGCCGGCGGACCCGGCCACCGCCTCCGGCGGCTCGGGCCCGGTCACCGAGCCGGTCCCCACGACCCCGGCCGCCGAGCCGCCGGTCGATCCGCCGCCGTCCCCCGACCCGGAGCCGACCGCCCCGACGGCCCCGCCCGCAGAGAGCCCCGCCCCTCCGGTGGAAGAAGAGAGCACCCCGTAGATGAACGCCCCCGCCACGCGGGGCAGGGACGGCAGGAAGAGGAAGGCGTCACGCGGCCGGAGCCGGTTCCGGCTCCCCATGCGCTACCTCCTGCCGACGACGTTCCTCGTCGCCCTGCTCGCGATGCTGATGCTGCGCGGATACGTGCACAACGAGATCCTCGCCGACCACCGGGTCCGCAACGCCGACCAGAACACCCGGGTGCCGCAGGAGGTCCGCTCCGGCGGCCCCGTCATCGACGCCCGCTCCGGTGACGCCGAGACCCTGCGCATACCCGACCGCCGGATCGTCCTCACCTTCGACGACGGACCGGACCCGGTGTGGACGCCGAAGGTGCTCGAGAAGTTGAAGGAGCACGGTGCGCACGGCGTCTTCTTCGTCACCGGCAACATGGCCGCCCGCCACCCCGACCTGGTCGAGCGGATGGTCGAGGAGGGCCACGAGATCGGGCTGCACACCTTCAACCACCCCGACCTCTCCTACCAGTCCACCGAGCGCATCGACTGGGAGCTGTCGCAGAACCAGCTGGCCCTGGCGGGCGCGGCCGGCATCCGCACCTCGATCTTCCGGCCGCCCTACTCCTCCTTCTCGTACGCCATGGACAACACGTCCTGGCCGGTCGCCGAGTACATCGGCAGCCGCGGCTACCTCACCGTCGTCAACGACACCGACAGCGAGGACTGGAAGCGCCCCGGCGTCCGCGCCATCGTCGAGCGGGCCACCCCGAAGGACGGCAAGGGCGCGATCATCCTCATGCACGACTCCGGCGGCGACCGCTCGCAGACCGTGGCCGCGCTCGACACCCTGCTGCCCGCCCTCAAGAGCGAGGGCTACACCTTCACCCGGCTCACCACCGCCCTGGACGCCCCCAGCGCGCACACCCCGGTCACCGGGTTCGACCTGTGGAAGGGCAAGGCGTTCGTCTCCGCCGTCGCCGTCTCCGAGCGGGTCACCGGCGTCCTGGTCGTCGGGCTCGCCGTCATCGGCGTCCTGGTCCTGGCCCGCTTCGGGCTGATGCTGCTGCTCTCCTTCCTGCACGCCCGCAAGGTCCGCCGCCGGAACTTCGCCTGGGGCCCGCCCGTCACCCGCCCGGTCTCCGTCCTCGTCCCCGCGTACAACGAACGCGCGTGCATCGAGGCCACCGTGCGCTCCCTCGTCGCGAGCGAGCACAGGATCGAGGTCATCGTCATCGACGACGGCTCCACGGACGGCACCGCCGACCTCGTCGAGTCCCTGCGGCTGCCCCGCGTACGGGTCGTGCGCCAGCGCAACGCGGGCAAGCCCGCCGCTCTCAACAACGGCATCCGGCACGCCCGGTACGACATCGTCGTGATGATGGACGGCGACACCGTCTTCGAACCCGCCACCATCCGCGAACTGGTCCAGCCCTTCGGCGACCCCCGGGTCGGGGCCGTCGCGGGCAACGCCAAGGTCGGCAACCGCGACTCGCTCATCGGCGCCTGGCAGCACATCGAGTACGTGATGGGCTTCAACCTGGACCGCCGCATGTACGACGTGCTCGGCTGCATGCCCACCATCCCCGGCGCGGTCGGAGCCTTCCGCCGCGAGGCCCTGGAGCGGGTCGGCGGGATGAGCGAGGACACCCTCGCCGAGGACACCGACGTCACCATGGCCCTGCACCGGGACGGCTGGCGCGTCGTCTACGCCGAGAACGCCCGCGCCTGGACCGAGGCCCCGGAGTCCGTGCAGCAGCTCTGGTCGCAGCGCTACCGGTGGAGTTACGGCACCATGCAGGCCATCTGGAAGCACCGCCGGGCGGTCGTCGAACGCGGGCCCTCGGGCCGCTTCGGCCGGATCGGGCTGCCGTTCGTCTCCCTCTTCATGGTCCTCGCCCCGCTGCTCGCCCCGCTGATCGACGTGTTCCTGCTGTACGGACTGGTCTTCGGCCCGACCGGGAAGACGGTGGCCGCCTGGTTCGGCGTGCTGGTCGTCCAGGCGGTCTGCGCCGCCTACGCGTTCCGGCTGGACAAGGAGCGGATGACGCACCTGATCTCGCTGCCGCTCCAGCAGATCCTCTACCGCCAGCTCATGTACGTCGTGCTGCTCCAGTCCTGGATCACCGCGCTCACCGGCGGCCGGCTGCGCTGGCAGAAGCTGCGCCGCACGGGCGCGCTGGAGGTCCCCGGCGGAGTTCCGGCCGCGTATCCGTCGCGGTCGGCTGTCGAGGTCCCGTACCCCCAGCGGTCGGTCGCCGAGACCCCGTACCCGCCGCGGTCGGTCGCCGAGGTCCCGTATCCGCCGCGGTCGGTCGCCGAGACCCCGTACCCGCAGCGGTCGGTCGCCGAGGCTCCGTATCCGCCGCGGTTCGCCGCCGACGCGCCGCGCGACACCGCGGAGTGGAGGCCCTTCGGATGACCGCCCCGCCCCTGCCCGCTCCCGCCGCCCCCGCCCCGGCCCCCGCGGTCCCGCCGCCGCCCGCCGTGCGGGCGGAGCCCGTCCGCGACCGGTACTTCGACCTGCTGCGGGCCCTCGCCCTCTTCCGGGTCGTCCTCTACCACCTCACCGGCTGGGCCTGGCTGCCCGTCGTCTTCCCCTCCATGGGCGTCATGTTCGCCCTGGCCGGGACGTTGATGGCCCGCTCGCTCAAGCGGCCCGCCGTCCAGGTGATCCGCGGCCGCGTCCGCCGGCTGCTGCCGCCGCTCTGGCTGCTCGGCGCGATCGGCGTCACCGGCATGGTCGCCCAGGGCTGGGGCCCGGACGCCGAGGGCCACCCCGGATGGTGGTGGCAGCACCTGGCGTACTGGGTGCTGCCGCTCAGCGACCCGCCGTACGCGTACGGCGTGGCGGGCGTCGACGGGTTCCTCGGCGAGAGCTGGCCCGAGGACCTGGCCGGGCCGCTCTGGTACATCCGCGCCTACCTGTGGTTCGTGCTGTTCTCCCCGCTGATCCTGCGCGGTCTGCGCCGGCTGCCCCGGCCGACGCTGCTCGCCCCGCTCGCGCTCGCCGTCGTGATGCGGCTGGAGCTGTTCTCCACCCCCGACCGCCTCGACTCCGCCATCACCGACTTCTCCACCTTCGGCGCCTGCTGGGTCCTCGGCATGGCCCACCAGGAGGGCGTCCTGAAGCGGCTCCCCGCCTACGTCGTCCCCTCCCTCGCCCCGCTGTTCGCGGGCGCCGGGCTGTGGTGGGCGGCGCACGAGGGGTTCCGCAGCGGCTTCGACCTGGACTCCATCCCGTTGGCCCAGGCCCTGTGGTCCTTCGGCTGCGTGCTGCTCCTGCTGCACTACAGCCCCTCCTGGACCGAGTGGCCGCGGCGGCTGCGGGCCTTCGACCGGCCGATCACCCTGCTCAACTCGCGGGCCGTGACCGTCTACCTCTGGCACAACGTCTGCATCCTGGCCGCCGCCACGCTCTACGACCGGCTCTGGTCGGTGGACGCCCTCGGCGAGAACGTCCCGTGGCTGCTGGAGAGCTGGATACCGGTCCTCCTGATCACCTGGGCCCTCATCGCGCTCTGCGTCCTCGCCTTCGGCTGGGCCGAGGACGCCGCCGCGAAGCGCCGACCCCGCCTCTGGCCGGACGGCCGGCCGTAGCCGTCCGCCCCACCGGGCCGGCCCTCGTCTCACCGGGCCGCCCCCGGCCCGGTGAGAGCAAGGTTGCGCACCGGTCACCTCGCGCCACCGCACCGAAACGCGCGCTCCCTAGCGTCGGGACCGACACCCCGACCCGCAGTGGAGGCGCGTGATGGCAGGCCGTTGGATCGAGACCTGGGAGCCGGAGGACACCACGTTCTGGCGGGAGACGGGCGAACGCGTCGCCCGCCGCAACCTGTGGTTCTCCGTACTCTCCGAGCACATCGGATTCTCCGTCTGGACCCTGTGGTCGGTGATGGTCCTGTTCATGGGACCGGAGTACGGCGTCGACCCGGCCGGAAAGTTCTTCCTCATCTCCACCGCCACCCTCGTCGGGGCCCTGGCGCGGGTGCCCTACACCTTCGCCGTCGCCCGGTTCGGCGGCCGCGACTGGACGGTCCTCAGCACGCTGGGCCTGCTCGTCCCGACCCTGGCCGCCTTCTGGGCGATGGAGCCCGGCACCTCGTACGGCACGTTCGTCGCGGTCGCGGCGCTCACCGGGATCGGCGGCGGCAACTTCGCCTCGTCGATGACCAACGTCAACGCCTTCTTCCCGCTGCGCGAGAAGGGCTGGGCGCTCGGCCTGAACGCGGGGGGCGGCAACATCGGCGTCCCCGTCGTCCAACTCGTCGGCCTGCTCGTCATCGGCACCCTGGGCGCCTCGTACCCCCGCGTCGTCCTCGGCGCCTACCTCCCGCTGATCGTCGTCGCCGCCGTCTGCGCCGCCCGGTACATGGACAACCTCCGGCCCGTGGCGAACGACACCGGGGCCGCGCTGGAGGCCGTCCGGGACCGGCACACCTGGATCATGGCCGTTCTCTACCTCGGCACGTTCGGCTCGTTCATCGGCTACAGCTTCGCCTTCGGCCTGGTGCTCCAGACCGGGTTCGGCCGGACCCCGCTCCAGGCCGCCTCGCTCACCTTCGCCGGCCCGCTGCTGGGCTCCCTGGCCCGGCCGGTGGGCGGACGGCTCGCCGACCGGTACGGCGGCGCGCGCATCACCCTGGCCGCCTTCGCCGCGATGGCCGCCGCCACCGGCGTCGTCATCCACGCCTCCCGGGCCGCCTCGCTGACCGCCTTCCTCACCGGCTTCACCGCCCTGTTCCTCCTGACGGGCCTCGGCAACGGATCGACGTACAAGATGATCCCCGGCGTCTTCCACACCAAGGCGTCGGCCCTGGGGCTGGACGACGAGGCGGCCGCCGCCCACGGCCGCCGCCTCTCCGGCGCGGCCATGGGCCTCATCGGGGCCGTCGGCGCGCTCGGCGGCCTGGCCGTCAACCTCGCCTTCCGCCAGTCCTTCCAGGCGTACGGCGCCGGAACCGCGGCCTTCTGGTCCTTCCTCGCTTTCTACGGAGTGTGCTCCGCCCTCACCTGGGCGGTATACCTTCGCCCCACCGCGCCCGTGCCCGCTCGGCCCCGGCCCGGTTACGCGGAGGTGTGAGGACGCCGCGGGCGGAGGGCGCGGGAAGGCCACGGCCCGGCGACGGCCGACGTAACGGCGGGGAAATACGGAGGAACCGAGCCCGTCACGCGCGGTTGGCAGGCTCGGGCCTTCCGTACCGACGCGCAGGGCCGGACGAGCCGCAGACGGAGACACAGGAGCGGGACACGCATGCAGGACGACGACACAGCGCACGGCCCCCTGGCGGGCTTCACCGTCGGGGTGACCGCGGCCCGCCGCGCCGAGGAGCTGGGCGCCCTCCTCCACCGGCGCGGGGCCGCCGTCCTGCACGCCCCCGCACTGCGGATCGTGCCGCTCGCGGACGACGGCGAACTCCTCGCGGCCACCCGGGGGCTGATCGAACACGCCCCGGATGTGGCCCTCGCCACCACCGCGATCGGGTTCCGCGGCTGGATCGAGGCGGCCGACGGCTGGGGGATCGGCGACGCCCTGCGGGAGACGCTGCGGGCGGCCGAACTCCTCGCCCGGGGGCCCAAGGTCAAAGGCGCCGTCCGGGCCGCCGGGCTGACCGAAGCCTGGTCGCCCGGGTCCGAGTCGATGGCCGAGGTACTCGACCGCCTCCTCGCCGAAGGAGTCGCCGGCCGCCGGATCGCCCTCCAACTGCACGGCGAACCGCTCCCCGGATTCGTGGAGTCCCTGACGGCCGCGGGGGCGGAGGTCGTGGTGGTCCCCGTCTACCGCTGGATGCCCCCGCGGGATATCGCCCCGCTCGACCGGATGCTCGACGCCACGGCCGCCCGGGGCCTGGACGCCCTCACCTTCACCAGCGCCCCCGCCGCCGCCTCGTTCCTGGGGCGCGCCGAGACGCGCGGCCTGCTCCCGGAAGTCCTCGGCGCCCTGCGCGACGACGTCCTGGTCGCCTGCGTCGGACCGGTCACCGCCCTCCCGCTCCAGGACCGGGGCATCCCCACCCACCAGCCGGAGCGCTTCCGGCTCGGCCCCCTCGTCCAACTGCTCTGCGCCCGGCTCCCGCCCACCGCCCGGGTCCTGCCGGTCGGCGGCCACCGGGTCGAGATCCGGGGCCACGCCGTCCTCGTCGACGACGAACTGCGCGCGGTGCCGCCCGCCGGGATGGCGCTCCTGCACGCGCTGGCCCGCCGCCCCGGCTGGGTGGTGGCCCGCGCCGACCTGCTGCGGGCCCTGCCCGGCAGCGGCACCGACGAGCACGCGGTGGAGACGGCGATGGCCCGGCTCCGCTCGGCGCTGGGCGTGCCCCGGCTGATCCAGACGGTCGTCAAACGCGGCTACCGGCTGGCGCTGGACCCCTCGGCGGCCACCGGGCACGGGCGGTGACCTCCCGCCTCCCCGTGCCCGGTCGAGCCGAGGCACGGCAGGTGTCGCAAAGGCAGGCTGGTTGCCACCATGCCACCATGCACGAGCCCGTTAGGAGTGGTGGCCGGTTCGGCCGTGGTCGAACGCCGCGTGCGTGACGGTTGTTCCCAGCGAGGTTTCGGGCATGGTCGATCTTCACGCGGTCGACGCGGAGGGGATCCGGCTCGCCCATCGGGCCTCGGAGCCGCCGGAAGCTCCGCCGCTCGTCCTGTCGCATGCACGGGGTGAGGACGCTGCGGACTGGGACGTCGTGGCACCCGTCCTCGCTCGCAGCCGGCGGGTCCACGCCCTTGATCTCCGCGGTCATGGCCGGAGCGACCGGCCGAGGGACTGCCCGCCGCAGCTGATGCGGGATGACGAGCTTCCTCTTCGGAACGGGTGAAGGCGCGCGGGTTCCCGGAACCCCGGTCGGCAGTAGGCCGGAACCCGCACGGGGGTGGCCGAATGACAGGGCTTCCCGTACGGGCTCCTCTCCCCGACAATGGCCCCCAGCTGTCTGGCCTTGGGGGGGCTTGTGTCGGATCGTGGCGCCACTCCTGTTCCGCCCGCCATGCGCAGAGTCGCGCAGGATTTCGAACTCGGGTCACGCCAGGGGCTGGTGTGGACCGAGCCCAAGCGCTTTCCGTGGCTCGTGGTACTGCTGCCGACGCTGGTCGGGCTGCCGGTGCTCTGGCTGGGGATTTCGGCCGCCGTGGAGGGCCAGCGGAGCCATGGCGCCTGGTACTACGGGCTGCCGCTACTCGTCCTGGGGACCGCCATGGTCGCCGCAGCCGGGTATTTCCTCTTCCTCGCGCTCACGAGACGGCAGGCGCAGGTCTGGGTGGGCCACTACCAGCACGGCATCGTCCGGCAGATCGCCGGGCAGGCGCCGGAGGCGTACCCCTGGGACGAGATCGACGGCATCCGGCGGCGCAGCACCAAAGTCACGAACGGGATCATCAGCGCCACCGCACACGAATTTTGGGTGCGTCCCCATGAGGGCGCCGAGATCACGGTGACCGACGCGTACAAAGGGGCCGCACGGTTCATCGATGAGCTGGACAAGGCATTCACGCGCGTACGGCTGCCGCAGGACAGGGGCCGGCTGAGGGCGGGCGAACGGGTCGACTTCTTCGGGGCCCACCTCGGTCCCGCCGGTGTCGGGTACCTCGACCACCGGCTCGACTGGCGCGAGGTCGACCAGGTCACGGTGGAACAAGGCTGGCTGGAGATCAATCGGCACGGCGACAAAAAGCCGTGGGTCAGGCTCCCCGTAGAGATGGTCCAGAATCTTTCGGTCTTCCTGGCCCTCGCCGCCATGATGCGCGAACAGGCGGCTGCGAAACGACCACGGCCAGATGATCCGGCCTGATCCGGCGAAGACGGGCGCTCCGACAACAGGTCTGGGTCAACGAACCGAACAGGAAACAGAATCCACCCGGCAGAACGCACCGCCTCAAACCGTCCCCAGTGGCTTGAGAAGCGTCTTCCTGTCGATCACGAGGGCGGTTTGATCGAACAGGGCGCGCCCGGTCGGGGGCCTGGAGGCGGAAGGGGCGTAGCGGCGCAGGAGGCGGGTGGTCGTTGCTCGCCCCGTCCGGGGAGCTTCGCGGTGCGGCGGTCGGGGCGGGGCCGTACCCGGGCGGCGGCCCGTGCCCCGGTCCGGTGGGCGGCGTCCGGCAGCCCTTAGCGTGAGCGGATGAACGATCACAGCCGCCTCCTCGCCCCCGACGTGACCTTCCGGCCCGCCGAACCCGCCGACGCGCCCTCCTTCGCCGCGGCCCTCACCCGTAACCGCGCCTCCATGCGCCGCTGGGAGCCGGTACGCCCCGAGTCCTTCTACTCCGTCGAGGGCCAGGCCGCCCGGCTCACCGCGCTGCTGGCCGACCGGGACGCCGGACGGGCCATGCCCTGGGTACTGGCCGACGCCGGGGAGCGGGTGATCGGCGCGTTCACGCTCTCCGCCATCGAGCGGGGCCCCTTCCGCAACGGCCGGCTCGGCTACTGGGTCGACGCCGACCACGCCGGACGCGGCCTGGCCACCGCCGCCGTCGGCGCGGTGTGCGACGCGGCCCGCGACCTGCTGGGCCTGCACCGCGTCGAGGCGGCGACCGTCACCGACAACGCGGCGTCCCAACGCGTGCTCGCCAAGGCCGGGTTCGAGCGGACCGGCACCGCGCCGGGCTATCTGCACATCAACGGCCGGTGGCGCGACCACCATCTGTTCCAGCGGCTGCTGCACGACGACCCGCCGACCGGCTGAGCGCCGCCGCCGGGGCCCGGCGCGCGTGCACATGGCCCTCCAGCGGATAGTCGGGCGGCAGCGGCGGGATCACGCGTGCCAACGCGTACCCGCCCTTCTCCGCCACCCGGCAGGAGGCCCCGTTGTCCACCTGGTGCAGCAACTCCAGCCGCGTCAGGCCCGATGCGGCGAATCGTGTGAACGCCCAGTCGGTCAGCGCCGCCAGCGCCCGTGACGCCACGCCTCGGCCCCGTGCCGGAGCGGTCGTCCAATACCCCACCTGTGCCGTGCCGTCGAGCGGGTCCGGCCGCTTCAGCGCGACGTTGCCGAGCAGTTCACCGCCCGGCCCGCCGCCCCGTCCGTCCACCCGCCCGGCTTCCGTCACGGCGAAGCCGTAGCGGACCCCCGTCGCCCACCCCGTACGCTGCGCCTCCAGCCAGGCCGCCGCCCCGTCCGGTCCGGAGACCTGGACGGCCAGCCACCGCCGCATCGCCGGATCGTCGTAGGCCCGCAGCAGGGCGGGCAGGTCCTCCGGGCGCCACCGGCGCAGCAGCAGTCCGCCGGCGTCGAGCACCGTGTCCCCGTCGACCTCGTCCACGGGCGCCTCCCCCTCGTGATCCATGACCGCCACGGTACGGGGGCGGGTCCGGGGCGGCGGCGGGGGTTCCGGCCGGGCCCCGGCGGGTCCACTCTGGGGGTGGCCGTTCCACCGGCGACCGAGGCGGTGACAGGGGTATGGCTATGGGCAGGGGCACGGGGGCGGGGCGCTTCGAGGCGGGTCGAATCTGCCTCGACCTGCTGGCCACGGGGCGTACGGACGGAGCGCCGGGGGCCGGGGAACGGCTCGGCGGCCCCGCCCGGTTGGAGCGGTGGCTGACCGGGGTCCGGCTCGTCCCACCCGGCACCGCGCTGACGGCGGTGGACGCCGCCTGGGTGGAACGTTTCCACGAACTGCGCGGTGACGTCAGCCGCCTGATGGCCGCTCAGCTTGGTGGGCCCGAGGCCGGAGGCGCACTGGAGCGGGTCAACGCCCTGGCCTCCGGGGCTCCTCCGGGCCCCCGTGCGGTACGCGGCGCGGACGGGGTTCTCGTACGGGCCCTGAACGCCCCGCCGGACTGCGCGGGCCTCCTGGCCGCCGTCGCCCGGGACGCGGTGGACCTGCTCACCGACCCGGTCGCGCGGGCGTCCCTGCGCCGCTGCCAGGGCGAGGCGTGCCACCGGCTCTACCTGGACACCTCGCGCGGCGGACGGCGGCGCTGGTGCTCCGGCGAGGTCTGCGGCAACCGCGCGCGGGTCGCCCGCCACCGCCGCAGGAGCCTGGGCGCGCCCGGCGGCGAGGGCCCGGGAGCCGCCGGGTCGGAGGGTTCCGGCGGCGCGGCGGATGGCTCCGGCGGGCCCCAGGGGCCCGCCGGGGCTCCGGGAACGCCCGGCGCCGCCGGACCGGGAGAGGAGGGCCTGCCCGGCGTCGGATGAACCGGCCGCCCGCCGCCCGCCCGCCCCGTATGCGGCGGCCGAGGCGGCGGCCCGGGCGGCGCGCGGTCCCGGCTCCTGGTCGGCAGGTGCGCTCGGGCCCCCCTTCGCATAGGGTTGACGGCTGCCCAGTGCCGTGAAGAAAGGGGCCTCGGTGGCCGCGCAGGATGCCGCTGTCGAATCGCTGCGGGACCGGGAAATCGGTGTCGAACAGGAACATCTCGACCGTGTTTACCACCGTCTCGAAGAGAAGATCGACGAGGCGGAATTCCTCATGAAGGACGCCGTCCAACGCGGCCAGGTCGGTACCCCCGGCGCGCTCGCGGAGAGGGACGCCCAGGTGTTCCGGGCGGGAATCCACCTCAACCGGCTGAACAGCGAGTTCGAGGACTTCCTGTTCGGGCGGATCGACCTGCTGCTCGGCAAGGACGGGGAGCGCGGCCCGGACGGCGCGTACACCTCCGTCGAGCCGGCCGACGACGCCGTACGCGACGACGCCACCGCCGACATCGCCGAGACGCTCCACATCGGCCGGATCGGGGTCCTGGACTCCGACTACGCGCCGCTGGTGATCGACTGGAGGGCCCCGGCCGCCGCCCCGTTCTACCGCTCCACCCCGAAGGACCCGGGCCGGGTCGTGCGCCGCCGGGTCATCCGCTCCAAGGGGCGCCGGGTGCTCGGGGTCGAGGACGACCTGATGCGCCCGGAGCTGACGGCGTCCCTGGGCGGCGAGAAGCTGCCCGTCATCGGGGACGGCGCGCTGATGGCGGCGCTCGGCCAGGCCCGCAGCCACACCATGCGGGACATCGTCTCCTCCATCCAGGCCGAACAGGACCTGGTCATCCGGGCCCCCGCCGCCTCCGTCACCGAGGTCACCGGCGGCCCCGGCACCGGAAAGACCGCGGTCGCCCTGCACCGGGCGGCGTACCTGCTCTACCAGGACCGGCGGCGGTACGCGGGCGGCATCCTCATCGTCTCGCCGACCCCGCTCCTGGTCGCGTACACCGAAGGGGTGCTGCCCTCGCTCGGCGAGGAGGGCCAGGTCGCGATCCGCGCGATCGGCTCGCTCTCCGACGACGCGGCGGGCCTTGAGGGCGCCACCGCCTACGACGAACCGGCCGTGGCCCGGGTCAAGGGCTCCTCCCGGATGCTCCCCGTGCTGCGCAAGGCGGCCCGGGGCGCGCTGGAGCAGGGCCGGCCCGCCGCGCCCCGCCGGGAGACGGGTCAGCTCGCCTTCGGCGAGGAGCCCGAGGACGTCCCGGCCACCGGGGCCGCGACCCCGGACCGGCTGCGCGTGGTCGCCTTCGGGACCCGGATCGAGCTGGAGGCCGACGAGCTGCGGCGCATCCGCGACAACGTGCTGGGCGGCACCGCCCCGGTCAACCTGCTGCGCCCGCGTGCCCGCAAACTGCTGCTGGACGCCCTGTGGAACAAGTCGTCCGGACGCGGCCGGTACACCGATCCCGAACTGACCGCCGAGCTGCGGTCCTCGTTCGACGAGGACGTATCCACCGAGACCCCGTTCCTGGAGTTCCTGGACGCCTGGTGGCCCGAGCTGACGCCGCGCCGGGTGCTGGCCGCGATGGCCGACGAGAGGCGGCTGGCCCGCTGGGCCCGCCGGGTCCTCAACCAGGGCGAGGTGCGCCGCCTGGCCCGGTCGCTGAAGCGGCTCGACGCGGCGGGCGAGGGCCCGCTCTCCGTCCACGACGTGGCGCTCCTGGACGAGCTCCAGGCGCTGCTGGGCACCCCGGCCCGGCCCCGGCGCAAGCGCGAGGCCGATCCGCTGGACCAGCTCACCGGTCTGGAGGAGCTGATGCCGCAGCGCGAGGAGACCCAGTGGGAGCGGGCCGAGCGGCTGGCGGCGGAGCGCACCGAGTACGCCCACGTCATCGTCGACGAGGCGCAGGACCTCACGCCGATGCAGTGGCGCATGGTCGGCCGCCGGGGGCGGCACGCCACCTGGACGGTCGTCGGCGACCCGGCCCAGTCCTCCTGGTCCGACCCCGACGAGGCCGCCGCCGCCCGGGACGAGGCGCTGGGCTCCCGGCCGCGCCGCCGCTTCACGCTGACCGTCAACTACCGCAACCCGGCGGAGATCGCGGAGCTGGCCGCGAAGGTGCTGGCGCTGGCCATGCCCGGCATGGAGTCCCCGGCGGCGGTGCGCTCGACCGGGGTGGTGCCGCGCTTCGAGCCGGTACGCGACGGGGACCTGGCCGCCACCGTCCGCGCGGAGGCGGCCCGGCTGCTCGCGGAGGTGGACGGCACGGTCGGCGTGGTCGTCGCGATGAACCGGCGGTCCCAGGCCCGCGGCTGGCTCGCGGAGCTGGGGGAGCGGGTGGTGGCGCTGGGCAGCCTGGAGGCGAAGGGCCTGGAGTACGACGCCACGGTGGTGGTCTCGCCCGCGGAGATCGCGGACGAGTCACCGGCCGGCCTGCGGGTGCTGTACGTGGCGCTGACCCGGGCGACGCAGCAGCTCACGGTGGTCTCGGGGGAGCGGGACCTGCCGGACGGGAACGGGGTTCCGGACCTGCTGCGGGACTGACCGCGGGCCGCCGGACGCGGTGGCGCCCGGTGGCCCGAGCGGATTTCGTACGTCAACCCGTCGCACGGGAATCACTTTTCCGGGGTCTTTGTTACCGTGGTACTGGCACCGGCTCGATCCAAGCCCCCGGGCCCAACCTTCGTCGCTTCGAGCGACCACTTGCCGCGAGGCGAGCATGGCGGGCCGGTGCCACCCCAACGAAGAAGAACCGAACGAGGACAGACCCGCGTCACCCCCAGGTGACGCGGGTCTGTCCTCTTTCCGGTCCCGTCCGCCGCCTTCCCTGCCTCTCGGGGGTTCCGCTGAACGGGTGACTTCTCGTATGGTGGAAACTACTTTCCGAAAGGCGGCAGTCATTACCGGCTACCGGCCGGTAGGTGCGACGATCGGGAAGCACATCCGGAGCGCGGGTTCCGTATGTGCGGCAATGAAGCTCAGGAAAGCGAAGGACTCGGCCATGGCAACGGCGCCCAGCGTCTCGTACTCGATGACGGTCAGGCTGGAGGTGCCCGCGAGCGGCACCGCGGTCTCCCAGCTCACCACGGCCGTGGAGTCGTCCGGGGGCTCGGTCACCGGCCTCGACGTGACCGCGTCCGGCCATGAGAAGCTGCGGATCGACGTCACCATCGCCGCCTCCTCCACCTCGCACGCGGACGAGATCGTCGAGGGCCTGCGCGACATCGACGGCGTCGTGCTGGGCAAGGTCTCCGACCGTACGTTCCTCATGCACCTCGGCGGCAAGATCGAGATGGCGTCCAAGCACCCCATCCGCAACCGCGACGACCTCTCGATGATCTACACCCCCGGCGTCGCCCGGGTCTGCATGGCCATCGCGGAGAACCCCGAGGACGCGCGCCGCCTCACCATCAAGCGCAACTCCGTCGCGGTCGTGACGGACGGTTCCGCCGTGCTCGGCCTCGGCAACATCGGCCCGAAGGCCGCGCTGCCCGTGATGGAGGGCAAGGCGGCCCTCTTCAAGCGCTTCGCCGGCATCGACGCCTGGCCGCTCTGCCTGGACACCCAGGACCCCGACGAGATCGTCGCCATCGTCAAGGCGATCGCCCCCGGCTTCGCCGGCATCAACCTGGAGGACATCTCCGCGCCGCGCTGCTTCGAGATCGAGGCGCGGCTGCGCGAGGCCCTCGACATCCCCGTCTTCCACGACGACCAGCACGGCACCGCGATCGTCGTGCTGGCCGCCCTGACCAACGCCCTGCGCGTGGTGGGCAAGGACATCGGGGACGTGCGGGTCGTCATGTCCGGAGCGGGAGCGGCCGGCACGGCCATCCTGAAGCTGCTGCTCGCCGCCGGCGTCAAGCACGCCGTGGTCGCCGACATCCACGGCGTCGTGCACGCCGGGCGCGAGGACCTGGTCGCCGCCGACCCCGACTCGCCGCTGCGCTGGATCGCCGACAACACCAACCCGGAGGGCGTCATCGGCACCCTCAAGCAGGGCGTGGTCGGCGCCGACGTCTTCATCGGCGTCTCCGCCCCGAACGTCCTGAACGGCGACGACGTGGCCGCGATGGCGGACGACGCGATCGTGTTCGCGCTCGCGAACCCCGACCCCGAGGTCGATCCCGCGGTCGCCCGCCGGACGGCGGCGGTCGTCGCCACCGGCCGCTCCGACTTCCCCAACCAGATCAACAACGTACTGGTCTTCCCGGGCGTCTTCCGCGGTCTGCTGGACGCCCAGTCCCGCACCGTCAACACGGAGATGATGCTCGCCGCGGCCGGCGCCCTCGCCGACGTGGTCGCCGAGGACGAGGTCAACGCGAACTACATCATCCCCTCGGTCTTCAACGACAAGGTCGCGGGCGCCGTCGCCGACGCCGTCCGGGCCGCCGCGAAGGCCGCCGGGGCCACCGCGACCGCGCCCTCCACGCGGGTCTGACCCCACTGTTTCGGCACCCTTTCGGGGGGTACGCGCGAAGTACCCCGGCCCGCACCCGCCCGCGCCATACGGCGCGTCGCGGGTCGCGGCGCCCCAAACGCCCCTTTAGGGTGGGCGGGCAGCGGGCCCCGCGGGGCCCGGCATCCGCTGCGGACCGCTCGGCCACGTCGACGGAGCGTCACCACGAGCAGACCGTGGCGCTTTTCATCGACCACGAAGGGTTCCGGATTGGCTTTCCCGCCGCTGGTGGGGGCAGGATGCGTAATCGGGCGAGAGGGTCTGACATCAGACCCGGGTCCGGGGACTGTCAGAGGGCCCTGGCAGCATCGGCTTCGATCTCACGCCTCACAGGCAAGAAGAACACGGGAGTAACAACATGAACCGCAGTGAGCTGGTGGCCGCCCTGGCCGACCGTGCCGAGGTGACGCGCAAGGACGCCGACGCCGTGCTGGCCGCGCTCGCCGAGACCGTCGGTGAGGTCGTCGCCAAGGGTGACGAGAAGGTCACCATCCCCGGCTTCCTGACTTTCGAGCGCACCCACCGTGCCGCTCGCACCGCTCGGAACCCGCAGACCGGCGACCCGATCAACATCCCCGCCGGCTACAGCGTGAAGGTCTCCGCGGGCTCGAAGCTCAAGGAAGCCGCCAAGGGGAAGTAACCCCACGGCACGGCGAGGGCGGCCACTCCTGACCGGGAGTGGCCGCCCTTCCGCATGCCAGGGGCACATGCGCCCCGCATCTGCCCGCCCCGTGCACGCCCCCGCGCGCACCCGGGTGCCACGTATGCATCCGCGCGCCCTCGATGGCCTTGCCCGCGGCGCTGCGCGGCCCGTACGCGGCCGGACGCCCCCGGGCCCGGCGCCCTGTGCCCCCGCCCCGCCGCCCGTACGGCCTCCCAGGGCGCCTCTGACGCCCGACAGCCCGCCGCCCCGGCTCCGAGACCGGAACCGGGGCGGCGGGCTGCCCACGGGGGACCGCGCGGTGCGCAGCGCTGTGTGCGGCAGCACTGCGCGCCCTACGGGCGCGGGGGGAGGGTCAGACGAGTGAACCGCCCGGCAGCTCGACCTTCGCCCCGAGCTTCTCCAGCTTCTCCATGAAGTTCTCGTAGCCGCGGTTGATCAGGTCGATGCCGTGCACCCGGGAGGTGCCCTGCGCCGCCAGCGCCGCGATCAGGTACGAGAAGCCGCCCCGCAGGTCGGGGATGACCAGGTCGGCGCCCTGCAGCCTGGTCGGGCCGGAGACGACCGCCGAGTGCAGGAAGTTGCGCTGGCCGAAGCGGCAGTCCGAGCCGCCCAGGCACTCGCGGTAGAGCTGGATGTGCGCGCCCATCTGGTTGAGCGCGGAGGTGAACCCGAGGCGCGACTCGTACACCGTCTCGTGGACGATGGACAGCCCCGCGGCCTGCGTGAGCGCCACCACCAGCGGCTGCTGCCAGTCGGTCTGGAAGCCGGGGTGCACGTCCGTCTCCAGCGCGATGGCGTTGAGCGCCCCGCCCGGGTGCCAGAAGCGGATGCCCTCGTCGTCGATCTCGAAGGCCCCGCCGACCCTGCGGTAGGTGTTCAGGAAGGTCATCATCGAGCGCTGCTGGGCGCCGCGCACGTAGATGTTGCCCTCGGTCGCCAGGGCGGCCGACGCCCAGGAGGCGGCCTCCAGGCGGTCCGGGATCGCCCGGTGGGTGTATCCCTCGAGCCGGTCGACACCGGTGATCCGGATGGTCCGGTCGGTGTCCATGGAGATGATCGCGCCCATCTTCTGCAGAACGCAGATGAGGTCCTCGATCTCCGGTTCGACGGCCGCGTTGGACAGCTCGGTGACGCCCTCGGCGAGGACGGCGGTGAGCAGCACCTGCTCGGTGGAGCCCACCGAGGGGTAAGGCAGCCGGATCTTGGTGCCGCGCAGCCGCTGCGGGGCCTCCAGGTACTGGCCGTCCGCCCGCTTCTCGATGGTCGCGCCGAACTGGCGCAGCACCTCGAAGTGGAAGTCGATCGGCCGGCCGCCGATGTCGCAGCCGCCGAGGCCGGGGATGAAGGCGTGGCCGAGGCGGTGCAGCAGCGGGCCGCAGAACAGGATCGGGATGCGCGACGACCCCGCGTGGGCGTCGATGTCGGCGACGTTGGCCGACTCGACGTGCGAGGGGTCGAGGATCAGTTCGCCGGGCTCGTCGCCGGGGCGGACGGTGACGCCGTGCAGCTGGAGGAGCCCCCGGACCACCCGTACGTCACGGATGTCGGGAACGTTGCGGAGGCGGCTGGGCCCGCTGCCGAGCAGCGCGGCGACCATGGCCTTCGGCACCAGGTTCTTGGCGCCTCGGACGCGGATCTCGCCCTCCAGCGGGGTGCCGCCGTGGACAAGCAGGACATCGTCTGTGCCGGTCATGTATCTCGCGTTCCGGAGTGGTCGGGCAGGGGGCCAACGAAAAGGGTAATGGCCTCCTACCCCCGTTCCGTAAGGCGAAGGGGGGTGTCCGGACATCGTGAACGCACCGTGCCACCCTCCGCGTACCCGATCTTGCGGAGGGTCACCGTCCGGATGGGTGACGGCTGCCGGGAGCCCGGTGCGCTCCTCGTGCCTCCGTGCGCCCTGAGCTGCGCTCGCTCTCGTGAGGGCGGTATCACGGCCACTCGGCCCCCGTTGCGGGCGAAGATGCGGGATCATTCGAGCCATGACCGAGGTGTCCTCGCTCACAGGGCGGCTGCTCGTGGCCGCACCCGCCCTCACGGACCCGAATTTCGACCGCGCGGTGGTGCTGCTCCTCGACCACGACGAGGAGGGCTCCCTCGGCGTGGTCCTCAACCGCCCGACCCCCGTGGGCGTCGGCGACGTCCTCGCGCCGTGGGCCGCCCTGGCCGGCGAGCCCGACGTCGTCTTCCAGGGCGGGCCGGTCTCGCTCGACTCGGCGCTCGGCGTGGCGGTGATCCCCGGAGACGAGGGGCCGCTCGGCTGGCGGCGGGTGCACGGGGCGATCGGCCTGGTGGACCTGGAGACCCCGCCGGAGCTGCTGGGGCCGGCCATCGGCTCGCTGCGGATCTTCGCCGGGTACGCGGGCTGGGGGCCGGGCCAGTTGGAGGGCGAGCTGGCCGAGGGGGCGTGGTACGTGGTCGAGTCGGAGCCCGGCGACGTCTCCGCCCCGCACCCCGACCGGCTCTGGCGGGCGGTGCTCCGCCGCCAGCGCAGCGAGCTCGCGATGATCGCCACATATGCGGACGATCCGTCGCTCAACTGACCGGACGGCCCTCCGTTCGACCGGGGACGGCCCTTCCTTCGGCCGAAGGCCGTCTCTTTCAGTACCCTTGGCGGTTATGAGCACTCTTGAGCCCGATCGCGGGGCAGGTACGGGGACCCTCGTCGAGCCGACGCCGCAGGTGTCGAGGGGCGACGGCGACCACGAGCGCTACGCCCACTACGTCCAGAAGGACAAGATCATGGCGAGCGCCCTGGAGGGCACTCCCGTGGTCGCGCTGTGCGGCAAGGTCTGGGTACCGGGGCGCGACCCCAAGAAGTACCCGGTCTGCCCCATGTGCAAGGAGATCTACGAGTCCATGGGCGCCGGCGGCGACAAGGACAAGGGCAAGGGCGGCAAGGACAAGAAGTAGCACCGGCTCCTCCGTCTGCCCAAAGGCCCCCGGAGCGCACGACACCGTGCGCTCCGGGGGCCTTTCGCGTGCCCGCTCACGGACGGTGACCGTTCCGTGGCGTTGCACGGGCTGCATCCGCTGGTCACAGAGTGGTCGAGACCACTTGTCGTCACCGGAACGCGGATCTACTCTCCTGCCAGTTGTGCAGAACGAAACGCACGTTGCACATGATGCAACGCATGACCGGTAGGGGTTCCGGATGAAGCTTTCTGCCCGAATTGCCGCCCCGGCTGCGGCGCTTGTGCTGGCCGGCCTCACCGCCACCGCCTGCGCGCCGCAGACCTCCGACACGAGTGCGAAGGGTGACGACAAGAGCGGCACGCTCCGCGTCTGGCTCTTCCAGGAGGTCGGCAACAAGCCCAAGGAGAAGGTCGTCGAGGCGGCCGTCGCCGACTTCGAGAAGGCCCACGAGGGCGCGGAGGTCGAGATCGAGTACATACCCGTCGACACCCGCGCGCAGCGCATCAAGGCCGCCTTCAACGACCCCGAGAGCGCCCCCGACCTCATCGAGTACGGCAACAGCGACACCGCCGGATACGTCAAGGACGGCGGACTCGCGGACATCACCGAGGAGTTCGGCGCCTGGGACGAGGCCAAGGACACCGACCCGATCGCCAAGCAGTCCGTCACCGTGGGGGACAAGGTCTACGGCGCGCCCTTCTTCGTCGGCGTCCGGGCCCTCTACTACCGCACCGACGTCTTCAAGGACCTCGGCATCGACGCCCCCAAGTCCCAGGCCGAACTGATCTCCACCGCCAAGAAGATCCGCAAGGCCGAGCCCGACCTCTACGGCCTCGCGGTGGGCGGGGCGTACACCTACGGCGCGATGCCCTTCATCTGGGCCAACGGCGGCGAACTCGCGGGCGAGACCGGCGGCACGTACAAGTCCGGCATCAACAGCGAGAAGTCCCGCAAGGGCATCGAGGCCTACACCTCCCTCTTCGGCGACGACAACTGCCCGGCCGCCAAGTGCGCCTCCATGGGCGGCAACGCCACCGTGACCGCTTTCGCCTCCGGCAAGGCCGCCATGGCCATCGGCGGCGACTTCAGCCACGCGGCCGTCGAGGCCGGCGCGGTCAAGGGCAAGTACGCCGTCGTCCCGCTGCCCGGCGTGGCGGAGGGCTCCATCGCCCCGGCCTTCGCGGGCGGCAACAACCTCGGCGTCCTCAAGAGCAGTTCCCACCGCACCCTCGCCGTGGAGCTGATGAAGTCGCTGTCCGGCAAGAAGACCCAGGCCGCGATGTTCGACGCGATGGGCTTCCTGCCCACCTACACCGACGTCCTGGACAACGCCGCGAAGAAGGAGCCGTTCGTCGCCCCGTTCGTCCAGACCCTGGGCGCCGGCGCCAAGTTCGTCCCCGCCTCCCCGGCCTGGGGCCAGATCGACGCCTCCCTGATCCTGCCGACGATGTTCCAGGAGATCGTCTCCGGCCGTAAGGACGTGGCGACGGCCTCGGACGACGCGGCGAAGAAGATGGACGCGGCCTTCACCGAAGCCGGCTGACGATGACCACGCACACCTCTGCGCCCAAGGCCCCGCCCGCGGGCGCGGCCGGGGCGGTCGGCGGCCCCCCGGCCGCCCGCCCGCCCCGCTGGGGCCGCACCGTCTCGCCCAAGGGCCACTCCGGCTGGACCCCCTGGCTCTACCTGCTGCCCGCCCTCGTCCTGCTCGCCGGGCTGCTGGTCTACCCGATCTACCAACTCGGCCTGATCTCGTTCCTGGAGTACACCCAGGCCCAGGTCAGCGGCGGCGAACCCACCACCTTCCAGGGCTTCGGCAACTACGCCGCGCTCTTCGAGGACAGCCAGTTCTGGCAGGTCCTCCTCGCCACCGTGGTCTTCGCGGCGGCCTGCGTGGTCTCCACCCTGGTCGTCGGCTGCGCGCTCGCCGTCCTGCTCACCCGCATCCGCGCCCTGCCCCGGCTCGCGCTGATGATGGCCGCGCTCGGCGCCTGGGCCACCCCCGCGATCACCGGCTCCACCGTCTGGGTCTTCCTCTTCGACCCCGACTTCGGACCGGTCAACAAGGTGCTGGGACTCGGCGACTTCTCCTGGACGTACGGCCGCTACAGCGCCTTCGCGCTCGTGCTGCTCGAAGTCCTGTGGTGCTCGTTCCCGTTCGTGATGGTCACCGTCTACGCGGGCATCCGGGCCATCCCCACCGAGGTGCTGGAGGCCGCCTCCCTGGACGGCGCGTCCCAGTGGCGGATCTGGCGCACCATCATGGCGCCGATGCTCAAGCCCATCCTGATCGTCGTCACCATCCAGTCGATCATCTGGGACTTCAAGGTCTTCACCCAGATCTACGTCATGACCAACGGCGGCGGCATCGCCGGCCAGAACCTGGTGCTCAACGTGTACGCGTACCAGAAGGCGTTCGCGTCCTCGCAGTACAGCCTCGGATCGGCCATCGGCGTCGTGATGCTGGTGATCCTGCTGGCCGTCACGCTGGTCTATCTGCGCCTCGTACGGCGCCAGGGGGAGGAACTGTGAGCGCGACCACCGGCACCGCCGTGCCCGAGCGGACCGCACGCGGCGGCACGCGGCGGAGCGGCGGCATCGCCGGGCTGCTGCGGATCAAGCGCCCCGGCAGGCTGGCGGCCGAGGCCGCCGCCCTCCTGATCGCCGTCGCGGTCGCCTTCCCGCTGTACTGGATGGTGCTCTCCGCCTTCAAACCGGCCGGGGAGATCCAGTCCACCGACGCCCGCCCCTGGACGCTCGCCCCCTCGCTCGACTCGTTCCGCCGGGTCTTCGAACAGCAGGACTTCGGGCGCTACTTCCTCAACAGCCTGCTCGTGGCGGGCACGGTCGTCATCCTCTCCGCGCTGGTCGCCTTCCTGGCCGCCACCGCCGTGACCCGGTTCCGCTTCAAGTTCCGCACCACCCTGCTGATCATGTTCCTCGTCGCGCAGATGGTGCCGGTCGAGGCGCTGACCATCCCGCTGTTCTTCCTGATGCGGGACTTCGGCCAGCTCAACACCCTCGGCTCGCTGATCCTGCCGCACCTGGCCTTCTCGCTGCCGTTCGCGATCTGGATGCTGCGCGGCTTCGTCAAGGCCGTCCCCGAGGCGCTGGAGGAGGCCGCCTACATCGACGGGGCCAGCCGCACCCGGTTCCTGTGGCAGATCCTCTTCCCGCTGGTCTTCCCGGGCCTCGTGGCCACCAGCGTCTTCTCCTTCATCACCACCTGGAACGACTTCCTGTTCGCGAAGTCCTTCATCATCAGCGACACCTCCCAGTCGACGCTGCCGATGGCGCTGCTGGTCTTCTTCAAACCGGACGAGAACGACTGGGGAGGGATCATGGCAGGTTCGACGGTGATGACCATCCCCGTACTGGTCTTCTTCGTACTCGTACAGCGACGCCTCGTCTCCGGACTGGGCGGCGCGGTTAAGGACTGACGTCATGACACCCGAGAACCCCCTCGTCACGGGCGCCGTGGACACCGCGGCCCTCGGCCTGGTCCCGGCCCCGCGCACCCTGACCGCGGCCCCCGCCGGACCGTACCCGCTCGACTACACCACCCCGCTGACCGCCGCCCCGGGCACCGAGGGCGTCGCCCGCTGGCTGCGCGCCACCCTGGGCCCGCCCACCGGACTGCCCTTCCCCGAGGGCGACGGCACCGGCACCGGGCCGGGCGACGGCTCGGGCGCCGGCTCCACCGGGCAGGGCGTCGTGCTGGACCTCGACGCCTCGCTCGCCCCCGAGGGCTACCGCCTGGCCGTCGAGGCGAACGCCGTCCGTATCACCGGCGGCACCGCGGCCGGCGTCTTCCGGGGCGCGCAGACCCTCCGTCAGCTCCTCGGCCCCGACGCCTTCCGGCGCGCGCCCCTCGCCCCGGGCCGCACCTGGGAGGTCCCGCCCGTCGTCGTCGAGGACCAACCCCGCTTCGGCTGGCGCGGCATGATGCTCGACGTCTCCCGGCACTTCCTGCCCAAGGGCGACGTCCTGCGCTACCTGGACCTGCTGGCCGCCCACAAGCTGAACGTCCTCCACCTGCACCTCACCGACGACCAGGGCTGGCGCGTCGAGATCAAGCGCTACCCGCGCCTGACCGAGGTCGGCTCCTGGCGCGCCCGCACCAAGTACGGCCACCGGGCCTCCGACCTGTGGGACGAGACCCCCCACGGCGGCTTCTACACCCAGGACGACATCCGCGAAATCGTCGCGTACGCCGCCGAACGGCACATCCGGGTCGTCCCCGAGATCGACATCCCGGGCCACTCGCAGGCCGCGATCAGCGCCTACCCCGAACTGGGCAACACCGACGTCGTCGACACCACCGCCCTCACCGTCTGGGACACGTGGGGCGTCAACCCGAACGTCCTCGCCCCCACCGACACCACCCTGCGCTTCTTCGAGGGCGTCCTGGAGGAACTGCTCGAACTCTTCCCCGCCGAGACCTCGCCCTTCGTCCACATCGGCGGCGACGAGTGCCCCAAGGACCAGTGGAAGGAGTCCCCGGCCGCCCAGGCCAGGATCGCCGAACTCGGCGTGAAGGACGAGGACGGCCTCCAGTCGTGGTTCATCCGCCACTTCGACTCCTGGCTCACCGCCCGGGGCCGCCGCCTCATCGGCTGGGACGAGATCCTGGAGGGCGGCCTCGCCGACGGGGCCGCCGTCTCCTCCTGGCGCGGTTACGCCGGCGGCATCGCGGCGGCCGAGGCCGGGCACGACGTGGTCATGTGCCCGGAACAGCAGGTGTACCTGGACCACCGCCAGGACGGCGGCCCCGACGAGCCGATGCCCATCGGGTACGTACGGACCCTGGAGGACGTCTACCGCTTCGAGCCCGTCCCGCCGGGGCTGAGCGAGGAGGCGGCCCGTCACATCCTGGGCGCCCAGGCCAACGTGTGGACCGAGGTCATGCAGAACCGGGACCGCGTCGACTACCAGGTCTTCCCGCGCCTCGCCGCCTTCGCCGAGGTCGCCTGGTCCGCCCTCCCCGCCCCGGTCGACCGGGACTTCGCCGCGTTCGACGCCCGGATGACCGCCCACTACGCCCGGCTCGACGCCCTCGGCGTCGACTACCGCCGCCCGGGCGGCCCGCTGCCCCGGCAGCGGCGCCCCGGCGTGCTGGGCCGCCCGATCGAGGGGGCCCCGCCGGTGGTCTGACCCCGCACCGGCCCCCCGGCCGCAGCCGCCCCCGCTCCCGGGGCAGCTGCGGCTGGCGCGCGTCCGGGGCCGGCGCCTCCGCGGGCACGAGGGCGCGAACGGCACAAGTCGTACGGGGCTCGCTGAAGAGTGGCAATTCACCCGCACCGTGGAAGACCTGTCAAACCGGAACATCTCGCAGGTCAGGGACGGAGCCGCCCTTCGCGGACCCTCGCGTCGGTCCGGTCGGAAGATGTGCCAGAGTTGCCACGTCCGGGCTGTGAACACGTACCGTACGGCGGAACAGGCCAGACAGCCGGGAGACCGGGAAGGGGCAGCTGGGTTGACCACGCACGCACCGCAGGCGGCGCAGCCGGTGACGCTGCCGGCCTCGTTGGACGAGGCCGTGGCGGCACTCCGCGCCATGCCCGCCGCCGTACCGGTCGCCGGGGGCACGGACCTGATGGCGGCCGTCAACAAGGGGCTCCTGCGCCCCTCGGCGCTGGTCGGCCTCGGCCGGATCAGCGAGCTGCGCGGCTGGCACTACCAGGACGGCCACGCCCTCCTGGGCGCCGGACTCACCCACGCCCGCATGGGCCGCCCCGACTTCGCCGCCCTCATCCCCGCCCTCGCCGCCTCCGCCCGCGCCGCGGGACCGCCCCAGATCCGCAACGCGGGCACGCTCGGCGGCAACATCGTCACCTCCGCGCCCACCGGCGACGCCCTGCCCGTGCTGGCCGCGCTGGAGGCCGAACTCGTCGTCGCGGGCCCCGACGGCGCCCGCCGCGAGATCCCCGTCTCCCACCTGCTGGCCGGCCGCGAGATGCTGGAGCCGGCGGAGCTGATCGGGTTCGTCCGCGTACCGCTGCTGCACGCGCCGCAGGTGTTCCTGAAGGCCACCGGACGCACCGGCCCCGGCCGCGCCACCGCCTCGGTCGCCATCGTCCTGGACCCGGCCCGGCGCGGGGTGCGCTGCGCCGTCGGCGCGATCGCCCCGATGCCGCTGCGCCCGCTGGAGGCGGAGCGCTGGATCGCCTCGCTGATCGACTGGGACGGGGAGCGCGGGCTGGCCCCCGACGCGCTGGCCGCCTTCGGCGAGTACGTCGCCGCCGCCTGCATCCCGGACCACGCACCACCGGCCGACGGGTCAGAGGCCCCGCCGCTGTCCCCGGCCGTCCTGCACCTGCGGCGCACCGTCGCCGCGCTCGCCCGACGCGCGCTGGGGAGGGCACTGTCGTGAGCAATGAGGAAAACTCCCACCAGCCTGACCAGCACGGTCAGTACGGGTGGCAGGGGCACTCCGAGGGCCCCGACTCCGGGTACGGCGGCTGGGAGCCGACCCCGCAGGGCGACGGCTTCGACGCCGACGCCACCGCGTTCGTGCACCTCTCGCCGGAGGACCTGGCGGACATCCCGCTGGCCGCGCCCGGCCACGGATACGTGCCGCCGATGATCGTGCCGCTGACCCCGGCCGCCGGTCTCGACCCGGCGGCGACGGGCAGCTGGGTGGTCCAGACCCAGGCGCAGCAGGCCGAGGCCGAGCGGCGCGCCCGGGAGGACGCCGCCGCCCAGGAGGCCGGCGCGGTCCACTGGCCCGACCCGAACCGGCAGGACGGGGCGCCGGGCGGCTACCGGGGCCCGTACGAGAACACCTCGCACGCCACGGCCCAGTGGAACTTCACCGACGCCCTGGCCGAGCCGCCGACCGCCCCGGCGCCCGAGCACCACGACGTCCTGGACGGGCCGGTGCACACGGACCACGCGGGGCACGCCGGGCACACCGGGCACGTGGACCACGCGGGTCACGCCGACGACTTCGGAGCCGTGGGGCACGCCGGGCCCGTGGACTACGCGGGTCACGCCGAGGACTTCGGACACGCGGGGAACACGGGCGGCGCAGGTCGCGCCGACCACACGGGTCACGTGGACCACGCGGCTCACGCAGACCACGCACCTCACCCCGATCACGCAGACCAGGCGGCTCCGTCCGCGCCCGCCGACGGCTTCGGCCACCCCGGCCCCATCGGGCCGTGGGCGGCCCCCGCGGCGGACGGGGCGCTCCCGGACGCGTCGGGCGCGTACCCGGCCCCGGCGCAGCCGCCGTCCTGGTACGCGGACAGCGCCCGCCCGGCCACGCTGCCCGGCGGGGCCCCCGCACCCTGGGCCGACCAGCTCCCGGAACCGCAACCGGAACCGCGAACGAGCCCGGAACCGGCCCTGGAACCGGAACCGGCCCCCGTGTCGGCGTCGGAGCCGGAAGCCGACCCCGTACCCGCCCCCGAGGAGCGGTCGGCCCCGGAAGCGGAACCCGCGGCGGACGTTCGGGCGGACGAACCGGCGGAGCCGGCGGAACACCCGGCCGCCGCGGCGTCGCCGACGGACACGGAGGACGCCTCCGCCGCTCTCCTCGCCGACGCTCCCGGACCCGAGACCCCCGAGCCTTCCGAGACCTCCGAGCTCTCCGAGACCGCAGCCGAGGCAGAGGCTTCCGCCGCCGGAGCGACGACGGAGGAGACCGAACCCGGGGCCGACGCCGCACCCGACGCGTACGCGGGGCCGGCCGCCACCCCGGACACGGTCCCGGACCCCCCGGAGCCGGAGCCGGAGCCGGAACCGGGACTGGAAACGGGACCGGAACATGGAGCGGAAGCAGAGGCGGAAGCGGTCCTCGCCCAGGCCCCCGCTCCCCTCGACGCGCCCAGCGACCACCCCGCCACCTCCTACGTGCTGCACGTGAACGGCGTGGACCGCCCGGTCAGCGACGCCTGGATCGGCGAGTCCCTGCTGTACGTGCTCCGCGAGCGCCTCGGCCTGGCCGGGGCCAAGGACGGCTGCTCGCAGGGCGAGTGCGGCGCCTGCAACGTCCAGGTCGACGGCCGGCTGGTCGCCTCCTGCCTGGTCCCGGCCGCCACCACCGCGGGCAGCGAGGTGCGGACGGTCGAGGGCCTGGCCGTCGACGGCGAGCCCTCCGACGTCCAGCGGGCCCTGGCCTCCTGCGGGGCCGTCCAGTGCGGCTTCTGCATCCCCGGCATGGCGATGACCGTCCACGACCTCCTGGAGGGCAACCACGCCCCCACGGAGCTGGAGACCCGCCAGGCCCTCTGCGGCAACCTCTGCCGCTGCTCCGGCTACCGGGGCGTGCTCGACGCGGTGGCGGACGTCGTCGCGGCCCGCGAGGCCGCCGCCGAGGCGGCCGCCCCGGAAGAGGCGCGCATCCCGCACCAGGCCGAGCCGGGCGCCGGCGGTGTACAGCAGGCGCCCCACCCGCACGAGGGAGAGGCGCTGTGAGGCACGCCCGCGGCCCCGCCGTACGACAGCGGCGCCCGCACCACGCGAACCCAGGGCTCACCACCCGTCGCATCGCCGACGGGGCGAACGACAAGGAGGCGGCGTGAGCGGCGACGCGGCCACCGCGGCCAACGCGACCAGCACCAGCCTGCCCAGGATCGACGCGCTGGCAGGCGCACCGGGCGGGAGCCCCGGCCCGGACCAGGGGCCGCCCCAGCAGGGCCTCGGGGCGTCCCTGCGGTCGGCGGACACCCGCGCGAAGACCGAGGGCACCTTCCCGTACGCCGCCGACCTCTGGGCCGAGGGACTGCTCTGGGCGGCCGTGCTGCGCTCCCCGCACCCGCACGCGCGCATCCTGTCGATCGACACCTCGGGGGCCGAGGAGATGCCGGGGGTGCGGGCGGTCGTCACCCACGAGGACGTCCCCGGGGACGGCAACTACGGACGCCACGTCGTGGACCGCCCGGTGTTCGCCTCCGAGCTGGTACGCCACCACGGCGAGCCGATCGCCGCCGTCGCCGCCGACCACCCGGAGACCGCACGGCTGGCCGCCGCCGCCATCGCCGTACGGTACGAGGTGCTGGAGCCGGTCACCGACCCGGAGAAGGCGTTCGCGGCGGAGCCGCTGCACCCCGACGGCAACCTGATCCGGCACATTCCGCTGCGCTACGGCGACCCGGAGGCGACCGGCGAGGTCGTCGTCGAGGGCCTGTACCGCATCGGCCGCCAGGACCCGGCCCCCATCGGCGCGGAGGCCGGCCTCGCCGTGCCCCGCCCGGACGGCGGCGTGGAGATCTACACCGCCTCCACCGACCCGCACACCGACCGCGACCTGATCGCCGCCTGCTTCGGCCTGGAGCCCGACCGGGTCAAGGTCGTGGTGACGGGGGTGCCCGGTGCGACCGGCGACCGCGAGGACCCGGGCTTCCAGATCCCGCTGGGGCTGCTCGCGCTGCGCACCGGCTGCCCGGTGAAGCTGGCCGCGACCCGCGAGGAGTCCTTCCTCGGCCACACCCACCGCCACCCCACCCTCCTGCGCTACCGCCACCACGCGGACGCCGAGGGCCGGCTGATCAAGGTGGAGGCGCAGATCCTGCTGGACGCGGGCGCGTACGCCGACGCCTCCTCCGACTCCCTGGCCGCTGCCGTGGCGTTCGCCTGCGGCCCGTACGTCGTTCCCCACGCCTTCATCGAGGGCTGGGCGGTCCGGACGAACAACCCGCCGTCGGGCCATGTGCGCGGCGAGGGCGCGATGCAGGTCTGTGCCGCGTACGAGGGCCAGATGGACAAGCTGGCCGCCCGGATCGGCATCGACCCGGCCGAACTCCGCCTGCGCAACGCCCTGTCCACCGGCGACATCCTGCCCACCGGCCAGACGGTGACCTGCCCCGCCCCGGTGGCCGAACTGCTCAGGGCCGTCCGCGACGAGCCGCTGCCCGCCCTCCCCAAGGACGGCCCGGAGGACGAGTGGCTGCTGCCGGGCGGCCCGGAGGGCGCGGGGGAGCCCGGTGCGGTGCGCCGGGGCGTGGGCTACGGCGTGGGCATGGTCCACATGCTCGGCGCCGAGGGGGCGGACGAGGTCTCCACGGCCACGGTCCGGGTCCACGACGGCGTGGCCACGGTGATCTGCGCGGCGGTCGACACGGGCCAGGGCTTCACCACGCTGGCCCGCCAGATCGTCCAGGAGGTCCTGGGCGTCGACGAGGTCCACGTGGCCGCGGTCGACACCGACCAGCCGCCCGCCGGCCCGGCGACCCACGGCCGCCACACCTGGGTGTCGGGCGGGGCGGTGGAGCGCGCGGCGAAGATGGTCCGCACCCAGCTCCTCCAGCCGCTGGCCCACAAGTTCGGCATGTCCACGGAGCTGCTCCAGATCGCGGACGGCAAGATCACCTCCTACGACGGCGTGCTGTCCACGACGGTCGGCGAGACGCTGGACGGCAAGGAGCTGTGGGCCACGGCGCAGTGCCGCCCCCACCCCACGGAGCCGCTGGACGAATCCGGGCAGGGCGACGCGTTCGTCGGCCTCGCGTTCTGCGCGGTACGGGCGGTGGTCGACGTCGACATCGAGCTCGGCTCCGTCCGCGTGGTCGAGATGGCGGTCGCCCAGGACGTCGGCCGCGTCCTGAATCCGGCGCAGTTGGCGACCCGTATCGAGGCGGGGGTCACCCAGGGCATCGGCGCGGCCCTCACGGAGAACCTCCGCACCGCCAAGGGCCTGATCCGCCACCCCGACCTGACCGGCTACGCGCTCCCGACCTCGCTGGACGCCCCGGACATCCGGATCGTGAAGCTGGTCGAGGAACGCGACGTGGTGGCCCCCTTCGGCGCCAAACCGGCTTCCGCCGTCCCCGTGGTCACGTCCCCCGCGGCGGTCGCCGCGGCCGTCCGCTCGGCCACGGGCCGCCCGGTCAACCGCCTCCCCATCAGGCCCCAGGCGGCGGTGGCGGCGCCGAAGGGCTGACGCGGCGAAAGGCGGTTCGAGGTGCCGGCCCACGGCGGAAGGCGGCGCCGTCGTGCGGTGTGCCCCGGCCGGCCGGTCCTTCTTCCGGGGCGGGCAGGGCAGGCGAGGAAACGGAACCGGCCGCCCCATGACGGGGGCGGCCGGTGTGCGGTGGAGACCGTGACCGGATTCGAACCGGTGTAACTCGAGTTGCAGTCGAGCCCCTGAGCCTCTCGGGCACACGGTCGGGGGTGGTGCGGTACTCCGTCGTTCCTTCGACGACAACGACGCTACGGGCCCCCGCCCCCCGTCTCAAGGCATCCGGCCCGCCCGCAACGCGACTGCCATACGCCGTTCACAACCGGATCCGTCCGGGACCGGGCCCCGTCCGGCGGGCCGGGCTCGGGGCCTACGACCAAGGACCGAGCGCGGGACCGTACCTCGACAGGGTTCATACCGGTCGACGCCCCTTACGCTGAGGCCATGACCGCCCTCGAACCCCGTGACGGCACCGACGCCGCCCACCTCGCGCCGCCCACGACCGACGCCCCTTCCCCCGACCCGCTGTCCGACCTCCCCCGCGAAGCCGTCGAAGGGGTCCTCGGGCGCACCTACCGGGCGCTGAGCATCGGCATCGTCTCCGTGGTGTTCCTCATCGCGTTCGAGGCCACGGCGGTCGGCACGGCCATGCCGGTCGCCGCCCGGGAGCTGAACGGCATCCCGCTCTACGCGTTCGCCTTCTCCGCGTACTTCACCACCAGCCTCTTCGCCATGGTCCTCTCCGGGCAGTGGGCCGACCGGCGCGGGCCGCTCCAGCCGCTCGCCACCGGCATCACCGCGTTCGGCGCGGGCCTGCTGCTCTCCGGGGCCGCCACCGGCATGTGGGTCTTCATCGCGGGCCGGGCCGTCCAGGGGCTCGGCGGCGGGCTGGTGATCGTCGCCCTGTACGTGGTCATCGGGCGGGCCTACCCCGAACACATCCGGCCCGCGATCCTGGCCGCCTTCGCCGCGAGCTGGGTGATCCCCTCCGTCGTCGGACCGCTCGCCGCCGGCACGGTGACCGAGCAGCTCGGTTGGCGCTGGGTCTTCGTCGGCATCCCCGCCCTCATCGTGATACCGCTCGCCCTGGCCCTCCCGGCGATCCGGCGGACGGCCTCAGGGCCCGCCGACCCGGCCGCCGCCGCGGAACCGTACGACCGCCGCCGCATCCGCCTCGCCCTCGGGATCTCGGCCGGGGCGGGACTGCTCCAGTACGCGGGACAGGAGCTGAACTGGTTCGCGCTCCTGCCCGCCGCCGCCGGCGTCGCCCTTCTGGTGCCCGCCGTCCGCGGGCTCCTGCCCACCGGCACCGTGCGGGCCGCGCGCGGGCTGCCCTCGGTGGTCCTGCTGCGCGGGGTCGCCGCCGGGTCGTTCATCGCCGCCGAGTCCTTCGTACCGCTGATGCTGGTCACCCAGCGCGGACTGTCCCCCACGATGGCCGGCCTGTCGCTGGCCGTGGGCGGGGCGACCTGGGCGCTCGGTTCGTTCGTGCAGTCCCGGCCGCGCACGGAGCCCCACCGGGAGGGGCTGATGGTGACCGGCATGCTGCTCGTCGCCGCCTCCATCGCCGTCGCGCCCTCCGTGCTGATCGAGGGCGTCCCGGTCTGGACCGTCGCCGTCGCCTGGGCGTTCGGCTGCTTCGGGATGGGCATCGTGATCGCCTCCACCAGCGTGCTGCTGCTCAAGCTGTCGGCCCCCGAGGAGGCGGGCTCCAACTCCGCCGCCCTCCAGATCTCCGACGGCCTCTCCAACGTGCTGCTGCTCGCCGTCGGCGGCGCGGCCTTCGCGGCGCTCGGCGGCAAGGCCCTCGGCGCGGCCGCCCACGGGGCGGTGGAGGCCACCGCGGCGGGCTCGCACCCGGGCGCGTTCGCGGCGGTGTTCCTGCCGATGGCGGGGGTGGCGCTGGTGGGGGTGTGGGTGGCTATGCGGGTCGTCGTCCGGGAGACGTAGCGGTATCAGGATGACCCCATAGGTGGTACTTTTTTGGTATGGCCATGAATCTGCGTATGCGTGAGGACCAGCAGGAGGCACTGAAGCTCCGTGCCGAGCAGGAGGGGCGCAGTATGCACGCCATAGTGCTTCAGGCGATCGACCGCTATCTGGAGGTCGAGGCCGACCGGGAGTCGGTTCGCCGCCTCGGTGCGAAGTACGCGGTGCGCCACGCCGATCTGCTGCGGAGGCTGGGGGAGTAGTGAAGTATCTGACGGTCCAGGAAGTCCTGGACCTGGCGGAGCTCGCCTGCGGGGGGCAGCAGGTCGCCGTGCGCGACCTGGGGCTGCTCAGCTCGGCGGTCCACCGGCCCCAGTCGCAGATGTTCGGCGTCGAGGCGTACAGCGACCTTTTCCAGAAGGCGGCCGGGCTGTTGCAGTCGCTGGCCGTGAACCGTCCTCTCGTCGACGGCAACAAGCGTATGGCGTGGATGTCCACGGTCGTGTTCCTCGACATCAACGGGACCGACATGGTCGAGGTCGACCAGGATGAGGCGTACAAGCTCGTCATCGAGGTGGCCATGGGCAGTCTTGAGGACGTGGACCTGATCGCAGGGCGGCTGAGGGCGTTGCACGACGCGATGTGAGCACGGTCTCGTCGGGCGGCGACGCGACTCGTCCGTGCCGGGTCACCACCGGGCCCCCGGTAGGGTGGCCCGGTTGTCGTATCGCAGGCCGGGCCTCATCGGGCCGGGCCGACGCGGACAGCGCCCCACGCACCCGAGAGCCCCGAACCGGAGACCGTGACTACTACCACCGCCTCCCACCACCTCTCACCCGCCTTTCCCGGCCGCGCCCCCTGGGGGACCGCCGGCAAGCTGCGAGCCTGGCAGCAGGGCGCCATGGAGAGGTACGTCCAGGAGCAGCCGCGCGACTTCCTCGCCGTCGCGACGCCCGGAGCCGGCAAGACCACGTTCGCGCTGACCCTGGCGTCCTGGCTGCTGCACCACCACGTCGTGCAGCAGATCACCGTCGTCGCCCCGACCGAGCACCTCAAGAAGCAGTGGGCGGAGGCGGCCGCCCGGATAGGGATCAAGCTCGACCCCGAGTACAGCGCCGGTCCGCTGAGCAAGGAGTACCACGGGGTCGCCGTGACGTACGCGGGTGTCGGCGTCCGCCCGATGCTCCACCGCAACCGCTGCGAGCAGCGCAAGACGCTCGTGATCCTCGACGAGATCCACCACGCCGGCGACTCGAAGTCCTGGGGCGAGGCCTGCCAGGAGGCGTTCGACCCGGCGACCCGGCGGCTCGCCCTGACCGGTACGCCGTTCCGCTCGGACACCAACCCGATCCCGTTCGTCCAGTACGAGGAGGGCAACGACGGCATCCGCCGCTCCTCCGCCGACTACACCTACGGCTACGGCAACGCCCTCGCCGACGGCGTCGTGCGCCCGGTCATCTTCCTCAGCTACAGCGGCAACATGCGCTGGCGCACGAAGGCCGGGGACGAGATCGCCGCCCGGCTCGGCGAGCCGATGACCAAGGACGCCATCGGCCAGGCGTGGCGCACCGCGCTCGCCCCCACCGGTGAGTGGATCCCCAACGTGCTCGCCGCCGCCGACAAGCGGCTCACCGAGGTCCGCAAGGGCATTCCCGACGCGGGTGGCCTGGTCATCGCGACCGACCAGGACTCGGCCCGCGCCTACGCCAAGATCCTCAAGAAGGTCACCGGCGAGACGCCGACCGTGGTCCTCTCCGACGAGAAGGCCGCCTCCAAGAAGATCGACCGGTTCAGCGCCGACGAATCGCGCTGGATGGTCGCGGTGCGGATGGTGTCGGAGGGCGTCGACGTGCCCCGGCTCGCCGTCGGCGTGTACGCGACCACCATCTCGACGCCCCTCTTCTTCGCCCAGGCCGTCGGCCGCTTCGTACGCTCCCGCAGGCGCGGCGAGACCGCTTCCGTCTTCCTGCCGACCATCCCGATGCTCCTCGACTTCGCCAACGAGATGGAGGTCGAGCGCGACCACGTCCTGGACAAGCCGAAGAAGGGCGGCGAGGAGGAGAACCCCTTCTCCGAGGAGGACAAGCTCCTCGCCGACGCCGAGAGGCTGGAGGACGAGGAGACCGAGGACCAACTGCCCTTCGAGGCGCTGGAGTCCGACGCCGTCTTCGACCGGGTGCTGTACGACGGCGCCGAGTTCGGCATGCAGGCCCACCCCGGCTCCGAGGAGGAGCAGGACTACCTCGGCATCCCCGGACTCCTGGAGCCGGACCAGGTGCAGCTCCTGCTCCAGAAGCGCCAGAGCCGCCAGATCGCGCACAGCCGCCAGAAGCCGGCCGGGGAGGCCGACCTCCTGGAGAAGCCCGCCGAGGCCCGCCCCGTGGTCACGCACAAGCAGCTGCTGAGCCTGCGCAAGCAGCTGAACACGATGGTCTCCGCCTACACCCACCAGAGCGGCAAACCGCACGGCGTGATCCACAACGAACTGCGCCGCGTCTGCGGCGGCCCGCCGAGCGCGGAGGCCACGGCCCACCAGATCCAGACGCGCATCGCGAAGGTCCAGGAGTGGGCGACGCGGATGAAGTGACCGGGAGGGCGGGCCCGTGGGCGGGACGGGGAGGGGGTGGGGCGGCGGGTACGCGCCCCGCCCCCTCCCCGTCCCGCTTGCCGCCCGGGTCCCGTGCGGCCGTCGGGCGTTCCTGGGCGCGGGGACCGGAGGCCGGTATTCCGGCGAGCGTGCGGCGGAAATAATCATGGGCCTTTTCCTCACGGAACGTTAACGGCTGTTCACCTCTGCGTGCCCCTCTCGGTGTCGGAGTTGTGACACGTGGACGCGCGTAGATGTTCGTTTACCGGACGACACCGCGCTGACCGGCTCTTATGTACCGGGCCGTTTGGGGGCCCGAAGTCCGGAGACCGGATTCTGGACGAGGACTTCCGCTGAGCGGACTGGCTCGCTACTGTCCCCGCCATATGAACGCCCCGTGGCAACGCCGCCGCGGAGCGCAGCCGGTGCCTGCCAGACCGGCGGCCTCTCCGTGCGTCGCCGCTGGGACCGGCGTCGCAACCGCCGGAGCCGGGCCGTCGTCGCTCACCCCGAAGAGGAGAGGGCGTCGTGACCGCGGAGACTTCCCAGACGCTCGACCGAGGACTGCGCGTCCTCAAGCTGCTCGCCGACACCGACCACGGCCTGACCGTCACCGAGCTGTCCAACAAGCTCGGCGTCAACCGGACCGTCGTCTACCGGCTGCTCGCCACGCTGGAGCAGCACGCCCTGGTGCGCCGGGACCTGGGCGGTCGCGCCCGGGTCGGTCTCGGCGTGCTGCGGCTCGGCCGGCAGGTGCACCCGCTCGTCCGGGAAGCGGCGCTGCCCGCGCTGCGCTCCCTGGCCGAGGACATCGGGGCCACCGCCCACCTCACGCTCGTCGACGGCAGCGACGCCCTCGCGGTCGCCGTCGTGGAGCCCACCTGGACCGACTACCACGTCGCCTACCGGGCCGGCTTCCGCCACCCGTTGGACCGGGGCGCGGCGGGCCGGGCCATCCTCTCCGCCCGGCAGGCGACGGACGCCGACCATCCCGGCTACACCCTCACCCACGGCGAACTCGAAGCCGGCGCCAGCGGGGCGGCCGCGCCCCTGGTCGGCATCTCGGGCGTGGAGGGCAGCGTCGGCGTGGTCATGCTCGCCGACGCCGTACCGGAACGGGTCGGGCCCCGGGTGCTCGACGCCGCCAGGGAAGTAGCGGACGCGCTGCGGTAGGCGTGCGCCGCTGCGGTGGGCGTGCGCCGGGGAGAGGCCACGCTCCCCGGCGGACGCCCGCCGGGGAGCGTGGAGGCGGCGTACGCCTGGCGCGTTCCCCCTCCGGCGCGGCGGTTAGATTGGGTGCGTGCTCTCTCGCCTCTCGCGCCCCCGCGTCCTCGCCCTCTGCGCGCTGCCGGTCCTCGCCCTGTTCGGCACGGCGGCCTTCGCGCCGCTGCCGTTCACCGTGGCCCGGCCCGGCGTGACCGCCGACGTACTCGGCGAGGACGACGGACGGCCGGTGATCACCATCACCGGTGCGAAGACCCGGCCCACCGACGGCCAGCTGAGGATGACGACGATCCTCGCCACCGGGCCGAAGGCGGACGTCCGCGTCGGTGACGTGTTCGACGCGTGGTTCCGTACCGACCGGGCGGTCATGCCGCGTGACTCCGTCTACCCCACCGGGGGCTCGGAGAAGGAGATCGAGAAGCACAACCTCGACGACATGAGGCAGTCGCAGAACGTCGCCGTCGACGCCGCCCTGAACTACCTGGACCGCGCGCCCGGTTCGATGCGGGTGTCGGTGGACCTCGGTGACATCGGCGGGCCGAGCGCCGGGCTCTTCCTCTCGCTCGGCATCATCGACAAGCTCGACGGCGACGGTTCCGGCGGCGGCCTCACCGACGGCCGCACCATCGCCGGTACGGGGACGATCACGGCGGACGGCAAGGTCGGCGCGGTCGGCGGGGTGTCGATGAAGGTCCAGGGTGCCCACCGCGACGGGGCGAGCGTCTTCCTCGTCCCCGAGGCCGAATGCTCCCAGGCGGAAGCCGAGGCGCCGGACGGGCTGCGGATCGTGCCCGTCCACACGCTCAAGGACGCGGTCGGCTCGCTGAAGGCCCTCCGGTCGGGCGGGAAGGCGCCGAGCTGCTGACCTGCGGCGGCACGACGGAATCCCGGCGCGCCCCGGATCCCCCGTCGGCCTCCAGGACGAACCGGGGGACGCCGATCAGGGTCAGTGAAGTACCCGCCGTCGAGATGGAGTTGGCGACGAGCGTGGTGGTCGGTGGCACACGGTCCCGCATGGCCGTCCCCCCGGCCCGCCGATTACGCCGGATGGAAGGCGGCGGCGCGGGGCGCGGGCGCGGACGCCTCCCGGCCCTGGGCCGTCAGCCGCAGACCCAGCTCGACCAGCATCCACCCCGCCCGGACGCGCAGCGGGGTCCGGGGGAGACGGAACTCTCTTGCTGCGGTGTGGAGTTCGGCGGAAGCGAAGGTGTGCAGGAGGTGGTGGACGTCGGCGTGCATGGCGGTCTTCCCTTCAGGGGGCGGGGCGGGGCGTTGCGGGATGCGGTGCGGTCACTCGGAGCGGCGCGGGAAGAGGTGCAGGTGGGTGCGGACGACCGCCGAGCCCTCGGTGTCCTCGGGGACGGCGCCCCGGTAGCTCTCCATCAGTTCGTGCACCTTGCGGGACAGCTCCAGCGCCAGCTCGGGGGTGAGGCGGAGCTTGAAGTCGCTCATGTCCCAGCTGCGCTGCCATTCCTCCGGCCAGTCGCCCACGGTGCCCAGCCAGGTGTTCAGCTCCTCGGCGTGGGAGGTGGCCGTCTCGTGCAGGACGAAGTCGATCGCTCCGCGCACCTGCGGATCCGCGTGCCGGCGGAAGTCGGAACTCTCGAACATCGAACCGTCGTGGACCGACCGCCACCAGCGCTCACGCCCCTTGCCCAACTCCGGGGCGTCCTCGACCAGTCCGGCCTCCGCCATCTGCCGCAGGTGGTAGCTGGTCGCTCCACTGGACTCGCCCAGCCGCTCGCCGAGCCGGGAGGCGGTGGCCGGGCCGAACTCGCGCAGCGCGTTCAGGAGGCGGAGCCGTAGGGGGTGCGCGACCGCACGCAGAGTGCGGGCGTTCACCTGGTGGATCCGGTGGTCGGCGCCGTCGTGGCGGTAAGGGGGCGGGTCCCCGTCGCCGCGCACGTTCTCGTTCTCGTTCTCGTTCTCGTTCTCGTTCTCGTTCTCGGGCATGCTTCGACAGTAGAGTTGCAAAGGAGGCTTTGCAAGGGTTTTTTTGCAACGAAGCCTTTGCAACTCTTGCCGACGGCTCACCCCTCCTCGATGAACCCCTCCTCCACCAGCCACTTCTTCGCCACCTCGTGCGGGTCCTCGCCGTCCACGTCGACCTTGGCGTTGAGCGTCTGCGCCACCTCGGTGGTCAGCTTCCGGGCGAGCGGGTCCAACAGCTCCGCGATCACGGGGTACTTCTCGAAGGTCGCCTCGTGGACGACCGGGGAGGCGTTGTAGTTGGGGAAGAAGTTCTTGTCGTCCCGCAGCACGTCCAGGTTCATCGCCTTGATGCGGCCGTCCGTGGTGAACACCTCGCCCAGCAGGCAGGAGTCGGACTGGGAGACCTGCGTGTAGATGATCCCGGCGTCCATCTTCCGGATGTCGCCCGCCGGGATGTCCATCCCGTACTTCTTCTCCATGCCCGGAAGCCCGTCGTCGCGGGAGGCGAACTCGTTCTCCACGCAGATCGTCACCGCCCCCGGCTCCCTCTTCGCCAGCGCCGCCACGTCCGAGAGGGTCTTCAGCCTGTACTTCGCGTTGTTCTTCTTGCTGACGGCCAGTGCGTAGGTGTTGTCCAGGGGCGCCGGCGGCAGCCAGACCACCCCGTTGCCCCTGTCCTCGTCCCGTACCGCCTCGTACTGCTTCTCCGGGTCGGCGATCGGGTCCGCGTGGCCCAGGAAGGTGATCCAGCCGGTGCCGGTGTAGTCCCACTGGGCGTCGGCGTCGCCGTTGATGATGGCCTCGCGGGCGCTGATCGAGCCCGGCAGGTTCGTCCGGTCGATGACCTCCGCCCCGGCCGCCTTGAAGACCAGGCCGGTCATCTGGCCCAGGATGATGTTCTCGCTGAAGTTCTTCGACGTCACCGTCAGCGTCGCGCCCTTGAGCGGCTCGCCCTGCCCGACCGACCCCGGCGACACGTCGTCCACCATCGGGGAACCGCTCTTGAGCCCGCACCCGCCCAGGAGCAGGGCGAGGGAGAGGGAGAGGGCGGTGGCCGCGCAGGCCCCGCGCCGGGCCCCCCGCCCGGCCCCGACCGGGCCGCCGCCTCCCGAACCGTACGCCGTCCTCACCGCTCCTCCAGCCCGCGCGGCGTCAGCGCCAGTTCCGCCAGCGACGCCAGCCAGTCCACCAGCAGCGCCAGCACCACCGTCAGCACCGAGCCGATCACCAGCACCGGCATCCGCTGCGTCTGGATGCCCGAGGTGATCAGGTCGCCGAGCCCGCCGCCCCCGCCGAAGGTGGCCAGCGTCGCCGTACCGACGTTCAGCACGAGCGCCGTCCGTACGCCCGCCAGGATCAACGGCACCGCGAGCGGCAGCTCCACCCGCAGCAGCACGCCCCCGGCGGACATCCCCATCCCGCGCGCCGCCTCGATCATGTTCGGCTCGATCGCCCGCAGCCCCGCCACCGTGTTGGAGAGCACCGGCAGCACCGCGTAGATCACGATGCCGATGATCGCCGTGCGCGGGCCGATGCCCAGCCAGATCACCAGCAGCGCCAGCAGGCCGATCGCCGGGGTCGCCTGCCCGACGTTGGCCAGCGCCGTGAACGCCGGGGCCGCCCTCCGCAGCCGCCGCCGGGTCAGGGCGACGCCCAGGGGGATCGCGATGACCAGCACCCAGAACGTGGAGACCGCCGTCAGCCGTACGTGCTGCCACCAGCGCAGCTGCACATTGCCGCCGGTCAGCGAGTTCTCCGCGATCGAGTCCAGGTGGACGTTGGTGATCCACACGTACGTGACCGCCAGGACGGCCACCAGCACCGCCGGCAGGACCACCAGCTTCCGCCGGGTGATCCGGCGCGCCGGGGCGGCCGGGGCGGGGGAGGGGCCGTGCTCCTCGTCGTGGAACGCGTGGCCCCCGACGTCGTGTTCGCCCGGCGGCCGGGCGGGGGGCGGCTCCTTCCCGGAGCGGGCCCGGTGGCTGGGGCTCATGCTCCGCCGCCACCCCCCTCCAGCTCCTGCTCCGTCCGGTGGGCGTGCTCGTCCTCCCGTTCGTGCCGGTGCTCCATCGCGGTCAGCCGGTCGGCCTCCAGCAGCTCCTGCACGTTGTCCATCAGCGTCTTCATGTCGACGACGCCGATGAACTCGCCGCGCCGCCCGGTCACCGCCACCCGGCCCCCGCTGTCCGTCAGCACCGCCTCCAGCGCGTCATGCAGCGTGGCGTCCCGGGTCACCGTGTCGTGCACCAGCTGCCCGGCCCGTGCCAGCGAACCGCGCGCCCGCATCAGGTCGCCGCGCCGCAGCCACTTGTACGGGCGGTTGCGGCGGTCCAGCATCAGCAGCTCGTTGTGCGGGCCGTCGCGCAGCTTGTCGAAGACCGTCTGGAGCGGGTCCTCGACCGTCACCGTCGGGAAGTCCGCGATCCCCACGTCCCGTACCCGGGTCAGGTTCAGCCGTTTGAGGGCCGCGCCCGCGCCGACGAACCCGGAGACGAAATCGTCCGCCGGGTTGGTCAGGATCGCCTCGGGGGTGTCGAACTGCGCGATATGCGACCGCTCCCGCAGCACCGCGATCCGATCGCCCAGTTTGATCGCCTCGTCGAAGTCGTGGGTGACGAACACGATCGTCTTGTGCAGCTCGTGCTGGAGCCGGATCAGCTCGTCCTGGAGGTGGTCGCGGGTGATCGGGTCGACCGCGCCGAACGGCTCGTCCATCAGGAGGACGGGCGGGTCGGCGGCCAGCGCCCGCGCCACGCCCACCCGCTGCTGCTGCCCGCCGGAGAGCTGACGCGGATAGCGGCCGTGGAACTCGCGCGGGTCCAGGCCCACCAGGTCGAGCATCTCCTCCACCCGGTCCTTCACGCGGGCCTTGGACCAGCCGGTCATCTTCGGGACCAGCGCGATGTTGTCCGCGACCGTCATGTGCGGGAAGAGGCCGGAGGACTGGATCGCGTACCCGATCTTGCGGCGCAGCTTCACCGGGTCGATGTCGGTGACGTCCTCGTCGCCGATCCGGATACGGCCCGACGTCGGCTCGATCAGCCGGTTGATCATCTTCAGCGTGGTGGACTTCCCGCAGCCGGACGGGCCGACGAAGACCACCGTCTCGCCCGCCCTGATCTCCATCGACACGTTCTCGACGGCCGGGTTCGGGTTGCCCGGGTAGCTCTTGGTGAGGTTCTCCAGCTCGATGGCGGCCCCGGAGGCGGCGGCGGTCCCCTCCGCCGGAACGGACGCGGTCCCGGTCTCAGCCACGGATCCCCCTCGGGATGGTCAGCCGCCCCAGCAGGACGTACGCGGCGTCGAAGAGCAGGGCGAGGACGACGATGCCGAGCGTGCCCGCGAGGACCTGGTTGATCGCGTTGGCGCTGCCCAGGGAGGCGATACCCCGGAAGATCTCGTTGCCGAGGCCGGGGCCGGAGGCGTACGCGGCGATGGCGGCGATGCCCATCAGCATCTGCGTGGAGACCCGGATGCCGGTCAGGATCGGCGGCCAGGCGAGCGGCAGCTCCACCCGGCACAGCCGCGCCGTCCGCGACATCCCGATGCCCGTCGCCGCGTCCACCAGCGAGGGATCGACGCCCCGCAGCCCGACGATGGAGTTCCGGACGACCGGCAGCAGCCCGTACAGCGTCAGGGTGATCACCGTCGGCGCGACGCCGAGGCCCACCAGCGGGATCAGCAGACCGATCGCGGCGAGGGAGGGGATGGTGAGGACCGTCGCCGTGGAGGTGATCGCCAGCGATCCGCCCCAGCCGCTGCGGTAGCTCACCACGCCGATGACCACCCCCAGCACGGTGGCGATGACCATGCACTGGAACACCGCGCTGACGTGCTGGAACGCATCCGTCAGGAGCTGCTGGTGCCGGGTGCTCAGATACTCCCAGAAGCTCACACGGCGCTCCTTCGACGGATCGGGCGGGACCCTCCCGAGCCCTTCGCTCAGTCGGTGTCCTCGGCCGCCTGTTCCACCAGCGGGATGATCCGCAGCGGAACCGGGTTCTCCATGACGATCGCGGTGGAGGCCCGGACGATGCCATCAAATCCGACGACGCGGTCGATCACCCGTTGGAGATCGGCGTTGGAACGGGCCACCAGACGGCAGAACATGTCGCCGTGCCCGGTGGTGGTGTGCAGCTCCAGCACCTCCGGTACACCGCCCAAGTGGGCCCGTACGTCCGCCCCTTGGCCCTGTTTGATCTCCAGGGTGGCGAACGCGGTGACCGGGTAGCCGAGCGCCGCCGGGTCCACGTCGGGTCCGAACCCCCGGATGACGCCATTCGACTGAAGGCGGTCCAGCCGCGCCTGCACGGTCCCGCGCGCCACCCCGAGCCGCCGGGATGCTTCGAGGACGCCGATACGCGGTTCGCGCGCCAGGAGCACGATGAGCCGCCCGTCCAGATGATCGATCGCCATGACGCCGCCTCCGGTGGTCACCCTGTACAGATGGTCCGGCCATCATGGCGACCGGCTGTGCATATTGACCAGCGAATGCGCGAACTATTGCGCACCTTGCGATGTGGGGAGAGCCTTCGAACATGACTGAGACTCTGCACACCAGCCCCGACACCGCAGCGCAGGCCGACCGCTTCCCGGTCAAGGGAATGGACGCGGTCGTCTTCGCCGTGGGCAACGCCAAGCAGGCCGCGCACTACTACTCGACCGCCTTCGGCATGAAGCTGGTCGCCTACTCCGGACCGGAGAACGGCAGCCGCGAGACCGCGAGTTACGTCCTGACCAACGGCGCCGCCCGGTTCGTGTTCACCTCCGTGATCAAGGCGTCCACCGAGTGGGGCGCCTTCCTCGCCGACCACGTGGCCCAGCACGGCGACGGCGTCGTCGACCTGGCGATCGAGGTCCCGGACGCGCGGGCCGCCTACGCGTACGCCGTCGAGCACGGCGCGCGCGGCCTCACCGAGCCGCACGAGGTCAAGGACGAGAACGGCACGGTCGTCCTCGCCGCCATCGCCACGTACGGCAAGACCCGCCACACCCTGGTGGAGCGCTCCGGTTACGACGGCCCCTACCTCCCCGGCTTCGCGGCGGCCTCGCCGATCGTCGAGCCGCCCGCCAAGCGGACCTTCCAGGCGATCGACCACTGCGTCGGCAACGTCGAGCTGGGCCGGATGAACGAGTGGGTCGGCTTCTACAACGAGGTCATGGGCTTCACCAACATGAAGGAGTTCGTGGGCGACGACATCGCCACCGAGTACTCCGCCCTCATGTCGAAGGTCGTCGCGGACGGCACGCTCAAGGTCAAGTTCCCGATCAACGAGCCGGCCATCGCGAAGAAGAAGTCGCAGATCGACGAGTACCTGGAGTTCTACGGCGGCGCCGGCGTCCAGCACATCGCGCTCGCCACCAACGACATCGTCGCCACGGTCCGCTCGATGCGCGCCGCCGGGGTGCAGTTCCTGGACACCCCCGACTCGTACTACGACACCCTCGGCGAGTGGGCCGGCGAGACCCGGGTGCCGGTCGAGACCCTGCGCGAGCTGAAGATCCTCGTGGACCGCGACGAGGACGGCTACCTGCTGCAGATCTTCACCAAGCCGGTCCAGGACCGGCCGACCGTCTTCTTCGAGATGATCGAGCGCCACGGCTCCATGGGCTTCGGCAAGGGCAACTTCAAGGCCCTGTTCGAGGCGATCGAGCGCGAGCAGGAGAAGCGCGGCAACCTCTGAGCCGTACCCGGGTACGGAGAACGCCGCCGCGGTCCGGGGCAGTACCCCGGACCGCGGCGGCGCCCGTAGTTCCCGGCCCCCGTCACGGAGTCCCTGCCTCCCTCACGCGCCCGCCGCCGGGGCCGCGCCGCCCGCCCCGGCCGCCTCGGACGTCGCGGGCTCCTTCGGCGGCTTCGACGCGGACGGGGTGGGGGAGGGCGCGGGGGCCGGAGGCTTCGAGACCGCCGGGGCGCCGGGCCGCTTCGGTTCGGGCTTCGCCGCCGGGCCCGGCTCCCGCTCCGGCGCCGGGTCGGGGGCCGGCGGGGGCGCGGGCGGCCGCGTGTCGCCCGGCCCGCCCGACGGCGGCTCGCCCAGCGCGTCCAGCGCCTCACGGGCCAGCGGCGCGGCCAGCGGCGAGAAGGCCGGGTTGGTGCGCACCGCCTGCTCCAGGCTCCGGCGCGCCGGGCCGTACCTCCCCAGCTCCCGCTGGATCACGCCCAGGTGGTACGCGTACGAGGCGTTCCGCACGCCCGTGTCGGCGGCCCGCTGCGCGTACTCCAGCCCCTCCTCGGACCTCCCCGCCCGGTGCAGCGCCCACCCCAGCGCGTCCGCCACCTCCGCGCTGCGGTGCTGTCCCCGCCACCGGGCGCGCAGCAGCTCCACCGCCGCGTCCGGGTCGCCGTGGTCGGCCTCGAACCGGGCCAGCGGCAGGGACTCGTCCACCCCGGCCCTCTTCGCCGCCGCCACCATCTCCCGCAGCTTCGCGTACTGGGTGCGGGCGTCCCCGTCCAGCCCCAGCGACGCGTACAACTCGCCCAGCTCCAGCGCGTCCTGCGGACGCGGCAGCTTCTCCAGCGCGCTCTGGTACGCCGCCAGCGCCTCGTCGGTGCGCTCCAGCGCCACCAGCGCCCGCGCCCGGCCCGCCAGCGAGGCGTGATGGCCGGGGTCCGTGCGCAGCGCCGCGTCGAACTGGTCCACCGCCTCCTGCGGCTCGCCCCGCTCCCAGGCCAGTTCGCCCAGCCGGTGGAGCGCCTCGGCCTTCTCGGCGGGCCGCACCGCCCGGTCCGCGGCCTCCCGGGCGGCGGCCAGCGCGTCCTCGCGCCAGCCCTGGCCCCGGTACAGGTCGGAGGTACGGGCCAGGGCCGGGACGCCCTTGCGCAGTTCGCCGAACTTCTCCGTGGCCGCGGTCGCCGCCTTCCGGTCTCCGAGCCCGGTGTACGCGTCGATGAGGACCGGGTACACGCTCCAGCTCCCCGGCTGCCGCTTCTTCACGCTCTCGCCCCACCGCTTCGCCGCGAGGTGGTCGTGCCGGGCGTTGGCCAGGGCCGCCAGGCCCACCCACGCCTCCTCGTTCCCGCGCTCGCCCGGCCGCGCCTCCAGCGAACGCTTCAGGGCCTGTTCGGCGCGCGTGCAGTACGCCGGGTCGCCCGAGCGCCGCGCCCGCTCCACGTACGCCGCGCCGAGCGCCGCCAGGGCCGGGGCGTCCTTCGGGTGGGACTCCACCCACTTCTTCCGGTCCCCGATCAGCGCGGTGAGGTCCGAGAGCGAGGCGGGCGAGCCGGCGGCGACCGCCGCCTCGGCCCGCTCGACCGGCCCCGGCTCCTTCGGCTTCCCGCCCTCCCTGCCGTCCACCGCCACCAGCGCCCCGGCCAGCAGCACTCCGGCGGCCACCGCGCCGAACGCGGCCCGGCGCAGCGTCGTGCGCAGCGTGGGCGGCGGCGGGGGCACGGCGGTGGCGCCTTCGGCGGGCAGCGCGTAGGGGGCCTCGGGGGACGGCTCGGGCGGTCGGCGGGACTCCGGATCCTGCTGCGGCATGACATCCATGGCCATCACTCTGCGTCAGTCATACGAGCACACCGCGTTGGGAGATCGCCTCCCGCCCACGGGTTCACACCATTGGCCCCGGCTGCCACGCTTGGATCATGAGCGATCTCCTCGAACGGCTGCGCGCGGGACTGCCCCCCGAGGCGCTGATCACCGACCCGGACGTCACCGCGTCCTACGCCCACGACATGGCGAGCTTCTGCGAGGCCGGCGTCCCGGCCGTCGTGGTGCTCCCGCGCACGGTCGAGCAGGTCCAGCACGTCATGCGCACCGCCACCGCGCTGCGCGTCCCGGTCGTCCCGCAGGGCGCCCGTACCGGCCTGTCCGGCGCGGCCAACGCCTCGGACGGCTGCGTCGTGCTCTCCCTGCTGAAGATGGACCGCATCCTGGAGATCAGCCCGGTCGACCGGATCGCCGTCGTCGAACCGGGTGTCGTCAACGCGGTGCTGTCACGCGCTGTGGACGAACACGGTCTGTACTATCCGCCGGACCCCTCCAGTTGGGAGACGTGCACCATCGGCGGCAACATCGGCACCGCCTCCGGCGGCCTGTGCTGCGTCAAGTACGGGGTCACCGCCGAATACGTGCTGGGCCTGGACGTCGTCCTCGCCGACGGACGGTTGCTGACCACCGGCCGCCGCACCGCCAAGGGCGTCGCCGGGTACGACCTGACCCGGCTCTTCGTCGGCTCCGAGGGCAGCCTCGGCATCGTGGTCAAGGCGGTCCTCGCGCTCCGGCCGCGACCGCCGCGGCAACTCGTCCTCGCGGCGGAGTTCCCCTCCGCCGAGGCCGCCTGTGACGCGGTGTGCCGGATCATGGAACACGGTCACACGCCGTCACTCCTCGAACTGATGGACCGTACGACCGTGCGTGCCGTCAACGCGCTGGCCTCCATGGGACTGCCCGAGACCACCGAGGCGCTCCTCCTCTGCGCCTTCGACACGCCGGACCCGGCCGCCGACCTCGCCGCCGTGGGGGCGCTCTGCACCGTCGCCGGGGCCACCGGAGTGGTCCCGGCCGACAACCCGGCCGAGTCCGAACTCCTGCTCCAGGCCCGGCGGCTGGCCCTCACCGCCCTGGAGGCCGTCAAGTCCGCCACGATGATCGACGACGTCTGCGTACCCCGCTCCCGGCTCGGCGCGATGCTCGCGGGCACGGCGGCCATCGCCGAGGAGTACGACCTCACCATCGGCGTCTGCGCCCACGCGGGCGACGGCAACACCCACCCCACCGTCTGCTTCGACCAGGCCGACCCCGACGAGTCCCGCCGAGCCCGCGCCTCGTTCGACGCGATCATGGCGCTCGGCCTGGAACTGGGCGGAACCATCACCGGCGAACACGGCGTCGGCGTCCTCAAGAAGGAGTGGCTCGCCCGTGAACTGGGCGAGACCGGCCTCGCCCTGCAACGCTCCGTCAAGGCCGCCTTCGACCCGCTGAACCTCCTCAACCCCGGCAAGCTCTTCTGACGCCCTTCCCCTGCCGCCGTCCTCACACCTCGCCGTCCTGGGAGGACGCGTCGTCCGACGACCACGGGTCGCTCAGCCACAGGTCGTCGGCCGGCAGCGGGGCCAGCAGCTCCGCCAGCGCCTCGTCGATCCCGAGCCGGTCGCTCTCGGTGCCCGGCGGCACCACCCGCAGCGTCCGCTCCACCCAGGCGGCCACGGCGGCAGACGGCACCTCCAGCAGGGCGTTGCCGTCGGGTGAGGTGAGGGCCACGCAGATGACGCTGCGGCCCGCGACCTTCGTCGGCCAGATCCGCACGTCGCCGTGGCCGCACGGCCGGAACACGCCCTCCACCAGCAGCTCCCGCGCGAACGTCCAGTGCACCGGCGACTCGGAACCGATGTGGAACGCGACGTGCACCGCGAACGGGTCGTCGGTGCGATACGTCAGCCGGGCGGGCACCGGGATGGACCGCTCGGGGGACAGGACCAGCTTCAGCTCCAGCTCACGTTCCACGATGCTCATCATCGACATGCACGACCTTCCGGTGCTCATGGGCCGGTCCCGTGACCGTCCCGCACCAGGAGAGAGCGCCCTCCCCGCCGACTATGACGCGACTTCTCAAAAAAACTTCGGGAGGTCCCGAAAGGGGGTCCGAACAGGTGGACCGGCCCGGGGGCGGCCGGCTGTCTGATAGATGTGGACCCTTGTATTGAGGCCGTCCGCCCGCAGCGCCGGGGACGGCCTGTGGCCTCGAAGAGATACGGGATCCGCTGATGAGCGCGCCAACTCCGGCACCCGGTGACGAAAGCCCGCGCGAGGGCTACTACCCCGACCCCTCCATCCCCGGGTACGTCCGGTACTGGAACGGCGCCTCCTGGGTTCCCGGTACGAGCCGGCCCGCGCCCGCCGCCTCCGCTCCGGAGACCGGCGCGCCCACCGCTCCGGTGGAGGAGACGGGCCCGATCTTCTTCGACGAGGAGGAGGCCGCCCGCCAGGACGGGCCGGACGAGGCCGCGCCGGACGACTCCGGCGAACCCGCCGGGCGGCCGGGGGAGCCGGCCTCCGTCTGGCAGGCCGACACCGCGCGCCAGACCGGCTTCGGCGGCGATCGGGACCGCCGGGTCGACTGGGGCGGGCCGAACCGGGAGCCCGCCGGACCGCCCGCGCCCTCCGCCGGCCCGTCCGCGCCCCCGGCCGATCCGCGCGCGCCGCTGGCCCAGGCTCCGGCCGGCGGGGTGCTGCCGGGTACGGGGGACGGGGGCGGAGGGCCCGCTGCCGGGAAGGCCGCCGGGACGCGGCCCCCGTCCGAGGGGACGATCACCATCCGCGCCGCGGGGGCGCGGCCTGAGGCCGCCCGGGACGGCGGCGCGCCGGGGCCCGGCGCGGTGCGCCCGGACGCGCCGCAGCCCGGCCCCGTACCGCCGACTGCCGGTCCCGGGGCGCCGCAGGGACCGCAGAACCTGAGCGCGGCCCGGCACAGCCTCGCCCCGGCCCCCGTGCCCCGGGCCCTCCCGGCCCAGGCGGGGCCGACGCCGCATCAACCCCCGCCGGTCCAGGCGCCGCAGGCCCGGCCGAACCCCTCGGCGCAGCCCGCACAGCCCGCACACCAGGCACAGCTGCCGCCGCAGCCCCAGCAAGCACAGCGGCCATCGCAGCCTTCGCCACAGCGGGTACCGCAGTCGCCGCAGCCCCAGGCGTACGCCCCGGCCCAGCAGGCGCACCTGCCGCGGGCGGCGGCCCCCGGGGGGCCCGCCGCGCCCGCCCCGGCCCCCGCCGACCTCGTCCGGGCGCCGTCCACCGGGCCCGGGGCGGCCCCGCCCACGCCGTCGGCGTCCGGGCCGGCCGGCGGTCCGGCCTCGTGGGCGCATCAGGTCCCCGGACCGGACCGGGTCGCGCCACAGCTTCCGCCCCCCGGGGCCGGCCAGCCCGTCGTGCCCTGGAAGCCGCCGGTCGACGACCCCTTCCAGCAGCTCGCCCGCGACCAGGCGTCGGCCCGGCCCGCCGGGCTCGGCAAGCGGTTCGCCGCCCGCCTGGTCGACAACCTGGTGCTCGGCGCGGTCGTCGGAGCGGCGGCGATCCCGCTGACGGTACGGGCGCTCGACCACATCGACCGGAAGATCACCGCGGCCAAGGAGACCGGACAGACCGTCACCGTCTGGCTGCTGGACTCCACGACCGGCACCCTGCTCGGCGCCCTGCTCGCCGCCTTCCTGTTCCTCGGCTTCCTCCTGGAGGCGCTGCCGACGGCCAAGTGGGGCCGGACGCTGGGGAAGAAGCTGTTCGGGCTCGACGTACGGGACATCGAGTCGCACGAGACCCCGTCGCTGGGCGCCGCCCTGCGTCGCTGGCTGGTCTACGGCGTGCTGGGGCTGCTCGTGCTCGGGGTGGTCAACGTCCTGTGGTGCCTGTTCGACCGCCCCTGGCGCCAGTGCTGGCACGACAAGGCGGCCCGGACGTTCGTGGCGGGCTGAACCCCCTCCGTACCGGCGTCCGCCGACCGGAAGTCCTCCGTCCGTTTATCGGAGGACCGGGCCGGACGGGCGGCGACATGCCGGTCGGAACCCGTATGCCGCCAGGCGTCCCCCGAACGCGCCTGAGCCGTTGCGGGCCCCTGGGGCGCGGGGTGCACTGCCCCCATGAGCAACGACCAGCCGACGCCCGGCCAGCCGCCCGAGGACGACGATCCGTTCCTCAAGAAGCCGCAGGAACCCCCGCCGCCGTCCTCCGGTCAGCCGTACGGCGGCACGCCGCCCCCGCCCCCGCCGAACGATCCGTACGGCAGCGGCGGCGGCTTCGGGGCCCCCGATCCGCTGGCCGGGATGCCGCCGCTCGCGGAGCCGGGGAAGCGCATCCTGGCGCGGCTCATCGACTTCCTCGTCATCTCCATCCCGCTGTACCTGATCTCGCTGCCCTGGGGCGGGGCGGTCGACGTCAACGGGGACGGCGACGACGGGTTCGGGGACGCGGTCGCCAGCGGTTACGGCGGGCAGCAACTGGTGTGGTCGATCATCGGACTGGTGGTGTACGTCGCCTACGACACCTACTTCACGCACAAGGACGGCCGCACGCTGGGCAAGCGGCTGCTGAAGATGCGCGTCGCGATGCTCAACGACGGCCGGGCGCCCGACACCGGGGCCGCGCTGATGCGGGCCGTCGTGCTGTGGGCGCCGGCGCTCCTGTGCTGCCCCTGCCTGTGGTGGCTGATCAACATCGTGCTGATGTTCACCGACAAGCCCTACCGGCAGGGGCTGCAGGACAAGGCGGCCAAGACGGTCGTCGTCGCCGTCCGTTGACGGACACCGCGCGCGTGGGCGGCGGACGCCGCTCGGCGGCGGTTCGACGGCAGACCCTAAGGGTTGTCCGACCGCGCCGACGGGCCTCCCGCCGGAACCCGCTCCCGAGCCCCGGTGGACCGCGGCGCGTGACGGGTCCGGGCGGCGGCCGGAACGGACGCGGCGGGTCCGGTCTGGGCCGCTCGGGGGCGGGCGGGCGGCAGCCGCAGGGCCACCAGGAGTCCGAGGGCCAGCGCGACCGCCCCGGCGGCGGCCACGGCGACGACGGACTGGGCGCGGGACAGCAGCAGCAGGGCGAGCGTCGTGACGACGACGGTGGCCGAACCGTAGGCGAACTGTGCGGCAGTCGGACGCGGCATGGCGGTTTCCGTCCTCGGGACGTCGGGTGGGCGATCGATCGGCACGATCGGGGGCGCCGAACGACCCTACGACGGTGGGTGCCCGCCCCGGACCGGTGGTAAGCGCGGCCTGACACGCGGTGCTGGTGCACAGGGGGCGCACGGAGTCACGTCTCTCACCGACCGGACGGTGGGGCGCGCCCGTCGAACGCGTTCCGGCGGCCGGATCCGGACGCCCGGCGTTCCTTTACCGTTCCCATACCGTCCGCATACCGGAAACGCCCTCCGCATAGTGCACTTGGTCTGTCCAAGTCAAGGTCTGTCTTTTCTCTCATAACTCCGATCGAATGTCGTCACTTGTGACGCGTTGATGCGCGCGGCCCCTTTCACACCCCCCTGGCCGCAGCGCGCACGCCCGGGGAGGACTGCATCAAGTGACCAATCAGAGACGGGCGCTTCGCACCGCCGCCGTTGTCGTGGCCATGGCCGCGACCGCCGCGACGGCGTCGACCTTCGCCACCGCCCAGGCGCATGACGGATCATCGGGTTCCGGTGTCTCCAGCGTCGACCGCCGTGACCCGGCGCCGGCCAAGGGGCACGTGGAGCACAACCTGGAGGGCCCCTTCAGCGAGCAGCAGGCCGCCCAGCGCGAGGCCGCGCTGGAGCAGGTGCTCGCCGGGGACAAGAAGGTCGCGAACCGCGGCGGTTCCAAGGTCGTCAAGCTCGACGACAAGAAGTACGTGGAGCTCGGCCGGGAGAAGACCGACAAGATCTTCACCATCCTGCTGGAGTTCGGCGACCAGGTCGACGACACCACGATGTTCGACCCGGACGGCGACGGCCCCAAGCCGCCCGTGAAGAAGTACGGCGGCGCCCCCGGCCCGGCGCACAACAAGATCGCCAAGCCGGACCCGAAGAAGGACAACAGCACCGCCTGGAAGGCCGACTACAACCAGGAGCACTTCCAGGAGCTCTACTTCGGCGAGGGCAAGGGCGTCGACTCGCTCAAGACCTACTACGAGAAGACCTCCTCGGGCCGCTACTCGGTCGAGGGCGAGGTCTCCGACTGGGTCAAGGTCCCCTACAACGAGGCCCGTTACGGCTCCAACTACTGCGGCCAGTCCAACTGCGCCAACGTGTGGGACGCGGTCCGCGACGGCGTGAACGCCTGGGTCGCCGACCAGAAGGCCCAGGGCCGCACCGACGCCGAGATCAAGGCGAACCTGGCCGAGTACGACCAGTGGGACCGCTACGACTTCGACGGCGACGGCAACTTCAACGAGCCCGACGGCTACATCGACCACTTCCAGCTGGTCCACGCCGGCGAGGACGAGTCGGCCGGCGGCGGCGCCGAGGGCGCCAACGCCATCTGGGCGCACCGCTGGTACGCGTACGGCACCAACGCCGGTGCGACCGGCCCCGCGGACAACAAGGCCGGTGGCGCGCAGATCGGCGACACGGGCATCTGGGTCGGCGACTACACCGTCCAGCCCGAGAACGGCGGCCTGGGCGTCTTCGCCCACGAGTACGCCCACGATCTCGGCCTGCCGGACCTGTACGACACCTCCGGCGGCGGCGAGAACTCGGTCGGCTTCTGGTCCCTGATGTCGGCGGGCTCCTGGCTCGGCACCGGCAAGGGCGAGATCGGCAACCTGCCGGGCGACATGACCTCGTGGGACAAGCTCAAGCTGGGCTGGCTCGACTACGACACGGCCAAGGCCGGCAAGACCTCGCTGCACAAGCTGGGCGTCTCGGAGTACAACACCGAGAACCCGCAGGCGCTCCTCGTCGAGCTGCCGAAGAAGGCCGTCACCACCACCGTCGTCAAGCCCGCCGAGGGCGCGAAGCAGTGGTGGAGCGACATGGGCGACGACCTGTCGAACACCCTGACCCGCTCGGTCGACCTCACCGGCAAGTCCAAGGCCGTGCTGGACCTTTCGGGCTGGTACGACATCGAGGCCGACTACGACTACCTCTACACCGAGGTGTCCGACAACGGCGGCGCCAGCTGGACCGCGCTCGACGGCACCGCCGACGGCAGGGCCATCCCGCGCGACGCCAGCGACAAGCCGGCCCTGACCGACGTCTCGGGCGCGTACAAGAAGCTCTCCTTCCCGCTGGACGCCTACGCGGGCAAGAAGATCGACCTCCGCTTCCGCTACCAGACGGACGGCGGCGCGGGCGGCAAGGGCTTCGCGGCCGACGCCATCACCGTCACCGCCGACGGCGCGGCGCTCTTCTCGGACAACGCCGAGGGCGACGACAACGGCTGGACCGCCAAGGGCTTCTCGCGGATCGGCGAGTCCTTCACCCAGGACTACCCGCAGTACTACATCGCGGAGAACCGCCAGTACGTCTCCTACGACAAGACGCTGAAGGTCGGCCCGTACAACTTCGGCTTCTCCACCACCCGTCCGGACTGGGTCGAGCACTACGCCTACCAGAACGGTCTGCTGGTCTGGTTCTGGGACACCTCCCAGAAGGACAACAACACCTCGGTCCACCCGGGCCAGGGTCTGATCCTGCCGGTCGACGCGCACGCCAAGCCGCTCAAGTGGAAGGACGGCTCGCTCCTGCGCAACAAGATCCAGCCGTTCGACGCCCCGTTCAGCTGGTACCCGAACAAGGGCTTCACGCTCCACAACGCGGACGTTCCGCTGTACATCAAGCCCAGCCTGGGCAACCCGGTCTTCGACGACCGCAAGGGCACCTACTGGTACAAGGAGAACCCCACGGGCGGTGTCAAGGTTCCTGACACGAACACCCGCATCTCCATCGTCCACGAGCCCCTCGATGGCCGCACGATGAGCGTGCTGGTCGGTCCCTCGGGTCGCTGATCACGTAAAACCGCAGGTCACACCATGATCGGCCGTCGCCCCCTAGCGGGCGGCGGCCGATCGTGTTTAGGTGCGTCTTGTTCACATCCTTATTGACACGATGTCTCACGGGGGAGCGCGGAGCATGGCAGGCGGAGGTTTCTGCAGGTTGCCCAACGGCACGGTGGTGGTCGCCCTGACCCTCACCAGACCGGCCGACGGCACGGGCCCGCACGGCGGTACGGGAACGGGGCCCGGGGCCCCGGTGCGGGTGCTGGTGCACGCGGCGAACCGGGCGCGCGCCCTGACCAGGCTGCGCAACCTGGGGCTGCGGGCGGTCTACCTGCGCGGCAACGACCGGCCGCCCACGCCGGACGAGGTCACGGCGGTGCTGCACCACCCGGACGGGCTGCTGTGGCGGACCGTCCCGCAGGAGGCCCCGGCCGTCGCCCGGCCCGGCTCCCCCGGGGGCCAGGCGTCGCCGCCCCACCCCGCGTCCGCCTCGCCGCAGCCGCTGTCGTCGTGCCAGGAGCTGTGGCGCCCGATCAGGGCGCTGCTGGGCCCCGCCGGGTACGCCGGACCGGCCCGCCCGGCCGCGTAGGGCCCGGGCGGGGCGGAGGGGCCGGACGGGCGCGGGGCCGCCGACGGCGTGCGGCTACGGGGCGACGACGGGCGTGCCGGTCAGCTTCACGCCCGCCGTCCGCAGCTCGGCCAGGGCCCGCTCGGTGGTGTCCCCGGAGACGCCCGCCGTCAGGTCGAGCAGCACGTGGGTGACGAAGCCCTCGCGGACCGCGTCCAGCGCGGTGGCCCGTACGCAGTGGTCGGTGGCGATGCCGACCACGTCGACCTCGGTGACCTCCCGGTCGCGCAGCCACTGGGCGAGGCCGGCGCCGTTCTCGTCGGCGCCCTCGAATCCGCTGTACGCGGCCGAGTACGCCCCCTTGTCGAAGACCGTGTCGATCGCCCCGGAGGCGACGGCGGGCGCGAAGTTCGGGTGGAAGCCGACGCCCTCCGTACCGGCGACGCAGTGCACCGGCCAGGAGTCCACGTAGTCGGGGGTGGCCGAGAAGTGGTCGCCCGGATCGACGTGGTGGTCGCGGGTGGCCACCACGTGGCGGTAGGCGGGCTGGGCGTCGCCGATCAGGTCGGTGATGGCGGCGGCGACGTCGGCGCCGCCCGCCACCGCGAGGCTGCCGCCCTCGCAGAAGTCGTTCTGAACGTCCACGACGATCAATGCGCGGTGCATGGCGGGTGTCCTTCGGTGGGGGCGGGTGCGGGGAGGGGGCGGGAGCGGGGGTGGGGCGGTGTGTCCGGGGGCTGCGGGGTTCCGAGGGTCCGATGGTGCGCGGGTTCAATGGTGCGAGGGTTCGAGCCTAGGCACTGGAACGTCACAATCAAGCCCGCCCGCGAAACCGCCGGTTTCGGGCCCGGCCGGTCCGGACGCCCGGCCCGGCCGGACCGCGGCCCCGGCCGGTTCGGGCGGTCCTCCCCCGGGCCGTGTTCCGGCCGGGGCCGGGCGGTGGCGGTCGGGGCCCTCCCGGGGCCGCGGCGAGCCGCCCCGGGGCACTGGGAGGGCGGCCCCGGGCCGTCTCAGACGTACTCGGTCGGGATCACCGCCTCGCCCCGCGACAGCTGGATCGCCGACATCGGCAGCGTCGCCCGCGCGGCCACGTGCCGGTCCCGGACCGCGTCCAGCGGCTCCCGGGCGACCACCTCGCCGTCCCGCACCAGCTCCACCAGCAGCTGCCGGTCGGCCAGCGCCTCGGGGACCGGTCCGGTGCCGACCACCTCGGCCTCGGCCACGCCGTGCTCGTCGGTCCGGCGAGCGGCCCACTTGCGACCGCCCTTCGACGCCTTCGCGCCGAGCGACTTCTTGGCCACCGGGACCAGCGGGGCGTCCGGCTCCCCCGAACCGGCGCGGGCCACCAGCTTGTAGACCATCGAGCAGGTGGGGTGCCCGCTCCCGGTGACCAGCTGGGTGCCGACCCCGTACGCGTCCACCGGCGCGGCGGCCAGCGAGGCGATGGCGTACTCGTCGAGGTCCGAGGTCACCACGATCTTGGTGTTGGTCGCCCCCAGCTCGTCGAGCTGCTGGCGCACCCGGTGCGCGACCAGGAGCAGGTCCCCGGAGTCGATCCGTACGGCGCCCAGCTCGGGGCCCGCGATCTCGACGGCCGCCCGGACCGCTTCGGTCACGTCGTACGTGTCGACCAGCAGCGTCGTGCCCCGGCCCAGCGAGTCCACCTGCGCCCGGAACGCGTCGCGCTCGGTGTCGTGCAGCAGGGTGAAGGCGTGCGCGCTGGTGCCGACGGTCGGGATCGCCCAGCGGAAGCCGGCCGCCAGGTCGGAGGTGGCGTCGAAGCCGCCGACGTACGCCGCGCGGGCCGAGGCGACCGCCGACAGCTCGTGGGTGCGGCGGGCGCCCATCTCGATGAGCCGGCGGCCCCCGGCGGCGGCCGACATCCGCGAGGCGGCCGCGGCGATGGCGGAGTCGTGGTTGAGGATGGAGAGGATCACCGTCTCCAACAGCACGCACTCGGCGAAGGTGCCCTCCACCCGCAGGATCGGGGAGCCGGGGAAGTAGACCTCCCCCTCCGGGTAGCCCCAGACGTCGCCGCTGAAGCGGTAGCCGGCCAGCCATTCGAGGGTCGGCTCGTCCACGATCTCCTGCTGGCGCAGGAAGCCGATCATCTCGTCGTCGAAGTGGAAGTTCTCCACCGCGTCCAGCACCCGGCCGGTCCCCGCGACGACGCCGTAGCGGCGCCCCTCGGGCAGTCGGCGGGTGAACGCCTCGAAGACGGAGTGCCGGTCGGCGGTGCCGGCCCGGAGGGCCGCCTGCACCATGGTCAGCTCGTACTGGTCGGTGAAGAGCGCGGTCGACGGAACGCCGACCCGTCGCCCGAGGTCCGCTGTGTTCATGGCTGGGATGCTACCCCCTATTCGTCAGAGTGACGAGATGTGGGGTCCGTTTGTGCGCCGGGGCCGCCCGGGTGGCAGCATGGGACAGGTGAGCGTTGCTACTCCGCTGGAGATCGAACGACCTGATTCCGCCGAGGAGACCTTCGTGGTCCCCGAGCCGGACGTCCCGTGGGTGACGCTCGTCCACAACGACCCGGTCAATCTCATGAGCTATGTGACCTATGTCTTCCAGGCCTACTTCGGCTACTCGAAGGACAAGGCCCACCGGCTCATGATGGACGTGCACCAGAAGGGCCGCGCCGTCGTCTCCAGCGGAAGCCGCGAGGAGATGGAGCGCGACGTCCAGGCCATGCACGGCTACGGACTGTGGGCCACCCTCACCCAGGACCGCACCTGACCTTCGCGCCCGTGCGCGCCGGACCGTACCGCCCCTGCCCCGTTCGACCCACCATCGGAGAACCCATGGCCGGCCATTTCGAGGCCACCCCAGGCGGCGGCGCGGCCGTCGCGCTCGACGAGGTCGAGATCTCCATCCTGCGCTCCCTCGCCGTCCAGCTGCTGGAGCTGATCGGCCCCGGCGACCAGCCCGCCGAGGGCGAGGACCCCCTCGCCGCCCTCTTCGCCGAGGGCCCCAGCAAGCCGCCGTCCGACCCCGCGCTGGCCCGCCTCTTCCCCGACGCCTACGGCGGCCCCGACGCCCCCGGCGAGGGCGGGAAGCCGGAGGAGGAGCTGCGGGAGCTCTCCTCCGAGTTCCGCCGCTTCACCGAGATGGACCTGCGCTCCGGCAAGCGCGAGGACGCCCTCACCGTCGTCCGCACCCTGGACGCGCTCTCCCCGGTCGGGGACGGCGGCGCCGTCCTCACCCTCACCGCCGACGAGTGCCTCCGCTGGCTGCGGTCCCTCAACGACCTGCGGCTGACCATCGGCACCCGGCTGGAGGTGTCCGACGAGGACCAGGGGGAGGAGGGATCGCTCTACCGGCTCCCCGACAGCGACCCGCGCAAGCCCATGGTGATGGCCTACCTCTGGCTCGGCGCACTCCAGGAGACGCTCGTCGAGACGCTCATGCCGTAGGACGCGTCCGGCGGATTCCCGGCGCGTCCCGACCGGTTCCGCGACGCCTTTTCCGTAGAAGGCCTCCGTCGGCACAGGGCCGCCCGTCACGCCGTGGCGGGCGGCCCTCGTTCGCTCAACGGACGCTCAGATCCGGGTAACGATCCCCCCAAGCCATTCGGACTATTCGTCCCCCGCAGAGCCTCTTGCCCGCTTTTCCCTGTGGTGTGCGCCACAGAATGCCCGATGATGTCCCATGACAGCCGTGATAAATCTTCACGACCACCCGGGGGACGCCACCCCTGTTTCCCGGGGGCGCTACACACCGGCCGAACGCCGGTCGCACTCCATCCATATCCGGGGGGATCAGGACCTGATCCGCAGCCTTGTACGGCGCGGATCGGCGTGGAGAAAGGCGCACCACCATGACATCGGCGCACGTCGACGAGGGACAGGCCGACAAGGGGCGGCCCGGCACGAATGCCGGGGACGCCGGGGCCGAGGGATACCAGCGCGGTCTCGGAGCCCGCCAGATCCAGATGATCGCCATCGGCGGAGCCATCGGCACCGGGCTCTTCCTCGGCGCGGGCAAGGCCATCGACCGGGCCGGACCCAGCCTCATCCTGGCCTACGTCATCGCGGGCCTGGTCATCTTCTTCATCATGCGGGCCCTGGGCGAACTCCTCATGTACCGCCCGGTCTCCGGCTCCTTCTCGGAGTACGCCCGGGAATTCATCAGCCCGTTCTTCGGATTCGTCACCGGCTGGACCTACTGGCTGTTCTGGGTCGTCACCGGAATCACCGAAGTCACCGCCGCGGCCACCTATATGACGTACTGGTGGGACATTCCCCAGTGGCTCTCCGCCCTGGTGTTCACCGTCATTCTCTACGGCGCCAACCTGATCTCCGTGAAGCTCTTCGGCGAGCTGGAGTTCTGGTTCTCCATGGTCAAGGTCACCGCCATCCTCGGCATGATCCTGATCTGCGCGGGCGTCCTCACCGTCGGATTCTCCGACGCCGGCGACACCGCGACCGTCTCCAACCTCTGGAACGACGGCGGATTCTTCCCCAACGGCATCACCGGCACCCTCATGACGCTCCAGATCGTCATGTTCGCCTTCCTCGCCGTAGAACTCGTCGGCGTCACCGCCGGTGAGTCCAAGGACCCCGAGACCGTGCTGCCCAAGGCCATCAACACCGTGCCGTGGCGCATCGCCGTCTTCTACGTGGGCGCGCTGATCATGATCCTCTCGGTCGTGCCGTGGTCCACCTTCAAGCCCGGCGTCTCCCCGTTCGTGAAGGCGTTCGAGGAGATGGGGCTCGGCATCGGCGCCGCCATCGTCAACTTCGTCGTCCTCACCGCCGCGCTCTCCTCCTGCAACTCCGGCATGTACTCCACCGGGCGCATGCTCCGCGACCTCGCCCTCAACGGCCAGGGCCCCCGCGCCTTCACCAAGCTGACGAAGAACGGCCTGCCGCTGGCCGGCACCACCTTCTCCGCGGCCCTGATGCTCGTCGGCGTCTGGATCAACTACCAGTGGCCCGGCGACGCCTTCACCTACGTCGTCTCCTTCGCGACCATCTCCGGCATGTGGGCCTGGATCATGATCCTGATCAGCCAGATCCGCTACCGCCGCATGGCCGACGCCGGCCTGCTCCCGCAGTCCTCGTTCCGGGCCCCCGGCGCCCCGTACACCAGCTGGTTCGCGCTGCTGTTCATCGGCATGGTCATCGTGATGATGGCGATCGACGCGGACGCCAGGATCTCGCTCTACTGCGCACCGCTGTGGGGGCTCGTCCTCTTCGTCTCCTACCGGGTCCTCCAGGCCCGCACCCCGGACGCCGGGAAGACCCCCACCGGCACCCGCTGACCCGGGCCGGGGCCGCCCCACCGGCCCCGACCGCCCCACCAGCCAGGCCACCCCGCCCCCCCCCGAGGGCCGGAACCCCACTGACCCCGAGGGCGGGCCCCACACCGCCCCCTCCCCGGACCGCCCCGGCTGCCCCAAAGGCCGACGGTTGTCCAGCATGCGGGCCCCCGTGTACCACCCACCGGTACGCGGGGGCCCGCCTGCTTATCCTGGCGCCATGCTGACCATCACCCAGACGCTCTACGACCAGATCGTCGCCCACTCCCGCGCCGACCACCCCGACGAGGCGTGCGGAGTGGTCGCGGGCCCGGCCGGGACCGACCGCCCCGAGCGCTTCATCCCGATGCTCAACGCCGCCCGCTCGCCCACGTTCTACGAGTTCGACTCCGCCGACCTCCTCAAGCTCTACCGCGAGATGGACGACCGCGACGAGGAGCCCGTGATCGTCTACCACTCGCACACCGCGACCGAGGCGTACCCCTCCCGCACCGACGTCACGTACGCCAACGAACCCGGCGCCCACTACGTCCTCGTCTCCACCGCCGACACCGACGACGCGGGCCCCTTCCAGTTCCGCTCGTACCGCATCGTGGACGGTGTGATCACGGAGGAAGACGTGCGGGTCGTCGAGGCGTACTGAGCCCGGCCGCCGCGCGAAGCGCCCCGGGCCGGGAGCACTCGGGCCCGGGCAGCCCGCGAAGCGGCCGAACGGGTCTGGCACACTGCACCCCAGACCCGAACACCAGGCGACGGAAGCCAGGAAGCCGGTGCGAATCCGGCACGGTCCCGCCACTGTGACCGGGCCCCCTCCCACGCGGACGCCCCCAGGGCGACGCCGCACCGGAGGGCGGCCCGGAAGCCAGGAACTGGCCCGCCGCCTTCCAGCATCGACCAGGGGACGCGGAAATCCCCCGGAGAGGCCTCGCCATGTCCCGGCGCACCCCCGCGCTCACAGCCGCCGCCGTGCTGCTCCCGCTCGCCCTCACCGCCTGCTCCTCCTCGGGCCCCTCCGGCGACGCCGCCGGGAACAAGGCGCCGGCCAGGAGCGACGGCTTCCCGTACACCGTGAAGAACTGCGGCGTCACCACCACGTACACGGCCCCGCCGAAGCGCGTGGTCACCATGAACCAGCACGTCACCGAGATCATGCTGGAACTGGGCCTGGCCGACTCCCTGGTCGGCACCGCCTACCTCGACGACGAGGTCCTGCCGAAGTACGCGAAGGACTACGCCTCCGTCCCCGTCCTCGCCGAGGAGTACCCCTCCTACGAACAGGTCCTCGCCGCCGACCCCGACTTCGTCTACGGCGGCTACGGCAGCGCCTTCGCCGCCGGCGACGGCCGGAGCCGCGAGGCGCTCGCCAAGTCCGGCATCGACACCCGCCTCAACGCCGAGAGCTGCACCGAGGGCGACCAGCCCATGGACACCCTCTACGACGAGATCCGCGAGGTCGGCCGCACCTTCGGCGTCCCCGACCGCGCCGAAGCCTGGATCAGGCGGGCCGAAGCCGACAACGCCGCCACCGCGAAGAAGCTGGAGGGCGTGAAGCCCGTATCCGTCTTCGTCTACGACAGCGGCGACAAGACCGCCTTCACCGCGGGCGGCGAGGGCATCGGCAACGAACTGATCGAGCGGGCCGGCGGCGCCAACGTCTTCGCCGACCTCGACAAGCCCTTCGGCGACGCCTCCTGGGAGAACGTCGTCGCCCGCAAGCCCGAGGCCATCGTGATCTACGACTACGGGGCCACCACCGTCGAACAGAAGAAGAAGCGCCTCCTCACCGACCCCGTCCTCGCGGACGTCCCCGCCGTCCGGAACAAGCGCTTCGCGGTCCTGCCGCTCTCCGACGCGGTCCTCGGCGTCCGCGTCCCCGCCGCCGTGGGCAAGCTCGCGGCCCAGCTCCACCCGGAGGCGGTCAAGGCGGCTGCCACCCCGTGACCTGCCGCGCCTCCGCACCGCGGCGGCCCCTCGGCTACGTCCTGGTGCTCGGCGTCCTCGCCGTGCTCCTGGCCGTCGCCGTGCTGGCCGCCCTCGCCCTGGGCTCCGTCCGCATCCCGCCCGGCCAGGTGATCGACATCCTGACCGGGCGGGCCGAGGCGAGCCCTTACCGCACGATCGTCCTGGACGTCCGGCTGCCCCGGGTCCTCCTCGGCATCGTCGTCGGCGCCGGACTCGCCGTCATCGGCACCGTCCTGCAGGCCCTCGTCCGCAACCAGCTCGCCGACCCCTTCCTCCTCGGCGTCTCCTCCGGGGCCTCCACCGGCGCGGTCCTGGTCATCGTCCTCGGCCTCGGCGCCACCCTCGCCGCCACCGTCACCCTCCCGGCCGCCGCCTTCGCGGGGGCGCTGCTCTCCCTGCTGCTCGTCTACACCCTGGCCCGCGGCGGGGGCGGCCTCACCACCAACCGGCTCGTCCTCGCCGGAGTCGCCGTCTCCTACGTCCTCTCCGCCCTGACCAGCCTCATCCTGGTCACCTCCGCCCGCGCCGACCACCTCCAGGAAGTCCTCCACTGGACCCTCGGCGGCCTCGGCGCCGCCCGCTGGGACATGCTCGCCCTGCCCGCGACCACCCTGGTCGCCGGTACGGCCGTCCTCCTCACCCTCGCCCGCCCGCTCGACCTGCTCCTGGTGGGGGAGGAGGGCGCGACCGTCCTCGGCCTGGACACCGCCCGCTTCCGCGCCGCCGTCTTCGTCCTCGCCTCCCTGATGACCGGGGCGCTGGTCGCGTACAGCGGGGCGATCGGCTTCGTCGGGCTGATGGTCCCGCACGCGGCCCGCATGGCCGTCGGCGCCGCCCACCGCGCGCTGCTCCCCGTCGCCGCCCTCGGCGGAGCGGTGTTCCTGGTCCTCGCCGACCTGGCCGCCCGGACGGTCGCCGCCCCGCAGGACATCCCGGTCGGCGTCCTCACCGCGCTGACCGGCGGTCCGTTCTTCCTCTGGATGCTGCGCCGCCGGCCGGAAGGAACGCCCGCGTGAGGCCGCCCCGCCCCCGGGGCACCCGGCCGCCGAACCACCGGCCCCCGGCGCGCGCCCGCACGGGGCTCCGGACCCCCGCGGGCGCCCGCCCCGCGACCGTACGTACCGCCGAGGGAGCCCGCCCGTGACCACCCTGCGCACCGAAGGACTCTCGTACGGGACCGGCGAGGGCCGCCACCTCGTCGACGCCGTCGACCTCACCGCCGACGACGGTGAGACCGTCGGCCTCGTCGGCCCCAACGGCAGCGGCAAGACCACCCTCCTGCGCTGCGTCTACGGCACCCTGCGCCCCACCCACGGCCGCGTCCTCCTCGACGGCGACGACCTCACCGCCCTCTCCGTGAAGGCCCGCGCCCAGCGCATCGCCACCGTCCCCCAGGACGGCCACGCCGGCTTCGAACTCACCGTGGGCCAGGTCGTCGCGATGGGCCGCGCCCCGCACAAGCGGTTCTGGGAGGCGGACACCGCCGCCGACAGCGCCCTGGTCGCCGAGGCCCTGGCCCGGGTGGGGATCGCCGCGCTCGAACCCCGTACGTTCTCCTCCCTCTCCGGCGGCGAACGCCAACGGGCCCTGGTCGCCCGCGCCCTGGTCCAGCAGCCCTCGCTCGTCGTCCTGGACGAACCCACCAACCACCTGGACATCCGCTACCGGTTGGAGGTCCTCGCACTCATCCGCGGCCTGGGCACCACCAACCTCCTCGCCCTGCACGACCTCAACCTCGCCGCCTACTACTGCGACCGCCTCTACGTCCTCAAGGACGGCCGCGTCGTGGCGTCCGGCCCCCCGGAGAAGGTCCTCACGGCCGAGCTGCTGCGCGAGGTGTACGGGGTCGCCGCCGAGGTCAGCACCCACCCGGCGACCGGCGCCCCCACGGTCGTCTACCTCCCGGAAGGGGCCGGCCACCCCACCCGGTCCGCATAGCGGTCGCTCACTATCCACCATGTGGGATCACACTCGGGTTTCCGCACAGGGAATCGATACGATGCCCGCATGGTTCCCCCTGACGTGAGCAACGAGACGCCGGGCACGCCGCTCGTCGCGCGGCTGCACGTCGACCTGTGCAGGCTGGCCAGCGCGATCTGTCGCACCGCGGCCTGCCCGTGAGCCGCCCGGCCTGAGCCGCGGTCCGCGCGCCCACCCACCCGCACCACCCTCCGCGCGGGGGCAGAAACGCGCGCCCCACGCCCCTCCCGCTTTCGACAGGAGCCCACGCCATGGCCATCGAGGTCCGCATCCCGACCATCCTCCGCACCTACACCGACGGCGCGAAGGCCGTCGAAGGCAACGGGGACACCCTCGCCGACCTCTTCGCCGACCTGGAGAGCCGCCACCCCGGCATCCGCGAGCGGCTCGTCGACGGCGGCAACGGCGACCAGCTCCGCCGCTTCGTGAACGTCTACCTCAACGACGAGGACGTCCGCTTCCTCGACGGCATCTCCACCCGACTCGGCGACGGCGACAGCGTCACGATCCTCCCCGCCGTCGCCGGCGGCATGCGCTGATGCGGTACGACTCCCCGCTGGCGGCCGTGGGGAACACCCCCCTCGTCCGCCTCCCGCGGCTGTCGCCGTCCGAGGACGTCCGCATCTGGGCGAAGCTGGAGGACCGCAACCCCACCGGCTCGATCAAGGACCGCCCCGCGCTCCACATGGTCGAACAGGCCGAGAAGGACGGCCGGCTGACCCCCGGCTGCACCATCCTGGAGCCCACCAGCGGCAACACCGGCATCTCCCTCGCCATGGCGGCCAAGCTCAAGGGCTACCGCATCGTGTGCGTCATGCCGGAGAACACCTCCCAGGAGCGGCGCGACCTCCTCGCCATGTGGGGAGCCGAGATCATCTCCTCCCCGGCCGCCGGGGGCTCCAACACGGCCGTCCGCGTCGCCAAGGAACTCGCCGCGGAGCACCCGGACTGGGTGATGCTCTACCAGTACGGCAACCCGGACAACGCGGGCGCCCACTACGCCACCACCGGACCGGAGATCCTCACCGACCTCCCCTCCATCACCCACTTCGTCGCGGGCCTCGGCACCACCGGCACCCTCATGGGCGTCGGCCGCTACCTCCGCGAGAACCGCCCCGGCATCCGGATCGTCGCCGCCGAACCCCGGTACGACGACCTGGTCTACGGTCTGCGCAACCTCGACGAGGGCTTCGTCCCCGAGCTCTACGACGCCTCGGTCCTCACCACCCGCTTCTCCGTGGGCTCCGCCGACGCGGTCACCCGCACCCGCGAACTCCTCCAGCAGGAAGGCATCTTCGCGGGCGTCTCCACCGGCGCCGCCCTCCACGCGGCGATCGGCGTGGGCAGGAAGGCCGTCAAGGCGGGGGAGAGCGCCGACATCGTCTTCGTCGTCGCGGACGGCGGGTGGAAGTACCTGTCCACCGGCGTCTACACGGCGAAGACCACGGAGGCGGCGATCGAAACGCTCCAGGGCCAACTCTGGGCCTGAGCCCTCCACCACCCTCCGGCGCCGGGGGGCGGAGCCCCGCGTCCCCTCGCGACCGGGGCCCCGCCCCTCAGCCCGCGCCCAGCCCCCGCACGCGCTCCCACAGCCGCGCGTCCACCGTGCCCACCCGCCGCCGGAACGCGGCGACCCGCACCTCCCGCAGCTCGTCCGTCTCCAGGAAGCTCCGCCGCCCCCGCCGGTCCCCGACCGTCCCCGCGGGCAGCGCGATCACCCCGGGCCGCTCCTCGTGATGCTTGCTGGTGATCTTCGCGACCAGCGCCGAACGCCCCCGTACCGAGAGCACCAGGCACGGCCGGTCCTTCCACCCCGGCCCGTCCTCGTACGGCACGTCGGCCCACCACACCTCGCCCGCCCTCGGCGTACGCCCGTCCCCGCGGTCCGCCGGCCTCTCCGGCCGGGACGAAGGCCGCGACGGACGCGACGGCGGCCGGGTGCGGGCCGCCCCCGCCGGCCGCCCCGGCCGGCGCGAACGCGGCCCCCGGTCCGACCGCCCCCGCCCGTCCACCACCGCCGCCACGAGCGCGAGCAGCACCACGGCCGCCAGAGCCACCCACCAGAACGTGTTCATCCCCCGACCGTACCGGCGACCGGGACGCGCACATCCGGACGGACGCGCCGGGCCCCCGGTGGACGCGCTTCCATCGAACCGGTGACAGAGCAGGTGAGTTCCCCCACAACGGCGGGCAGCGGAGGAGCGACGCGGAGTTTCGCGCCTTACGCTCGACGAACCGCAGAAACAATCCCGCAGGAATTCCACGAAACTCCGGCGGAATCGCACGAACCCTCCCCGTTCCCGCGCCCCGGAGGTTCACGCTCCATGAAGCTCACCGTCGTCGGCTGCTCCGGCTCGTTCCCCTCCCAGGGGTCGGCATGCTCGAGCTACCTCGTAGAGGCCGACGGCTTCCGGCTGCTCCTCGACATGGGCAACGGCGCCCTCGGCGAGCTGCAGCGCCACGTCGGTCTCTACGACCTCGACGCGATCTTCCTCAGCCATCTGCACGCCGACCACTGCATCGACATGTGCGCCTATTTCGTCGTGCGCTACTACCCGCACGGCGGCGGGCGCCCCCGCCACCTCCCGGTCTACGGCCCCGAGGGCACCGAGCAGCGGCTGACCGCGGCCCACGGCGACACCCCCTCCGACCGGGCGATGAGCGAGGTCTTCGACTTCCACACCCTCAAGCCGGGCGCCTTCGAGATCGGCCCCTTCGCGGTCCGTACGGAGAAGCTCCGCCACCCCGTCGACACCTTCGGCATCCGGGTCGAGCACGGCGGCTCCTCCCTTGCCTACTCCGGCGACACCGGCGCCTGCGACGCACTGGAGGAGCTGGCCCGGGACGCCGACCTCTTCCTCTGCGAGGCGTCGTTCGTCGACGGCAAGGAGGACATCCCCGACCTGCACCTCAACGGCCGCGAGGCCGGCGAGGCCGCGGCCCGCGCCGGGGCGCGCCGACTCGTCCTCACCCACATCCCGCCGTGGACGGACGCCGACCGCAACGCCGCCGACGCCCGCGCGGTCTACCCGGGCCCGGTGGAACTCGCCGTCCCGGGCGCGGTGTACGAACTCTGAGACCCGGCCGACGACGCGGAGCCGTCCTGGGAGACTGCCGGGATGACCACGATCAGACCCGCCCGGGAGGCCGACCTCGACGGCTTCCTGGCCCTGGCCTCCCAGGTCGAGCACTGGTTCGGGCCGATGGTCCACGAGCCCGGTTTCCACCGGGCGGTACGCGCCCACATCCGTGACGGGGCGGCCCTGGTGGCCGAGGCCGCCGGGCCCGCGACAGCCGTGGCCCCCGCCCTGGCGGGCGGCCTGCTCTTCGGGCCGGAACCGCCGACCCACCACGTCCACCGGCTCGTCACCTCCGCGCACCTCCGGGGCGCCGGAGTGGGCCGGCTGCTGATGGCGGAGGCGCTGCGCCGGTACGTCACCGGGCCCGGCACCGTCGAGGTGATCACCTTCGGGCCCGACCACCCGGGGGCCGTGGAGAGCGGGGCCCGCGCCTTCTACGAGCGGCTCGGATTCCGCCCCGGCGAGGCGGCCGACCCGGGGCCGGAGGACGGTTCCCGCCAGCTCTACCGCCTCGACGTACCCGCACGGCGGGGGTGACGCGACCGGGCGCGGGGGAGACACGCGCGCGGGGAAACGCCGGAGCCCCCGTTCCCGAGCGACGTCCTCGGAAACGGGGGCTCCGGCGTACCGGCGAGGGCGGAGGCTACTTCGCCTCGGCCTTCCGGAGCTCGGCCAGCTCCTCGTCCGACTCCCGGCCCGGGGTCGGCAGGTTGAACCTGGTGATCGCGAAGCGGAAGACCACGTAGTAGACGGCGGCGAAGCAGAGGCCGACCAGGACCAGCAGCCACGGCTTCGACGCGATGCCGAGGTTCAGCAGGAAGTCGACCAGACCGGCCGAGAACCCGAAGCCGTCCTTCATGCCGAGCGCCCAGGTCAGGGCCATCGAGACACCGGTCAGCACCGCGTGGATCGCGTACAGCACCGGGGCGACGAACATGAACGTGAACTCGATCGGCTCGGTCACACCGGTGACGAACGAGGTCAGCGCGAGCGAGAACATCATGCCGCCGACGACCTTGCGGCGCTCCGGACGGGCGCAGTGGACGATCGCGAGGCAGGCCGCCGGAAGGGCGAACATCATGATCGGGAAGAAGCCGGTCATGAACTGCCCGGCGCTCGGGTCGCCCTCCAGGAAGCGGGCGATGTCACCGTTCTTGCCGTTGTACTCGCCCGCCTGGAACCACGGGAAGGAGTTCAGCAGGTGGTGCATGCCGACCGGGATCAGCGCGCGGTTGGCGACACCGAAGATGCCCGCGCCGACCGCGCCGGAACCGACCAGCCACTCACCGAAGTTGTGCAGACCGGAACCGAGGACCGGCCAGATCAGGCCGAAGACGATGCCGATGACCAGACCCGCGAGGGCGGAGAGGATCGGGACCAGGCGGCGGCCGCTGAAGAAGCCCGCCCAGTCGGGCAGCTTGGTCCGGTAGAACTTCTGGTAGAGCAGGGCCACCACGAGGCCCATCACGACACCGCCGAGGACCTTGGCGTCCACCGGCGCCTCGGTCATGACGATCTTGCCGTCGACGACCTTGGCGATCTTGGCCAGGTTCGGGTCCGTGAACGTGGCCAGCACGTTCTTGAAGACCAGGTAGCCGGTGACGGCAGCGAGGGCGGTGGAACCGTCCGACTTCTTCGCGTAGCCGATCGCGATGCCGACGGCGAACAACAGCGCCATGTTGTCGAGAAGCGCGTTGCCGCCCGCGGCCATGTAGCCGGCGAGCTTGGTGACGAAGGTCGGGAACGACGGGCGGCCCAGCATGTCGTCGGCGCCCAGGCGGACCAGGAGTGCGGCGGCCGGCAGCACGGCGACCGGCAGCATGAGGCTGCGGCCGATGCGCTGCATGACGGCCATCGCGCCGGCGCCCTTCTTCTTCTCGGCCGCGGGTGCGGTCTCAGCCGTGGTCATCAACTTCCTCCATGGGACACGGTGCCGCCCGGGTCGTTGATGAGGGGAGGCGGCGACGGCTCGACAGACGGCGGCAGACAGCCGTGGTCTGGACCACTCAGTGGTGTAGACCAGTTTTAGCACGGTGAGGGTTAGATAAGGAACCTTCAATTCCCTCCTTGATTCGCAGTAGCAGATCCGGCACGTTCGGTGACACGCCGAAGGCCCCCGGACCATGTGGTCCGGGGGCCTTCGACGGGCCGTCCGTGCGGGGATCGCGCCCCCGCCGCCCTGCGTCCGGGCGCTACTTGGTGAGATCCTTCTCCATCTCCTTCTCGATCTCCTCCGGTTCGCGCCCCGGTGTCTTGAGGTCGAATTTGGTGATCGCGAAGCGGAAGATCACGTAGTACACGACGGCGAAGCACAGGCCGATCGGAATGATCAGCCACGGTTTCGTGTCCAGATGCCAGTTGACGACGTAGTCGATCAACCCGGCCGAGAAGCTGAATCCCGCGTGCACCCCCAGCAGCCAGGTGATGCCCATCGACGCCCCGGTGAGCACCGCGTGCACGCCGTACAGCAGCGGTGCGACGAACATGAACGAGAACTCCAGCGGCTCGGTCACCCCCGTCACGAAGGAGGTCAGCGCCACCGACACCATCAGCCCCGCCACCTCCTTGCGGCGCTCGGGCCGCGCGCAGTGGGTGATGGCCAGCGCGGCGGCGGGCAGGCCGAACATCATGATCGGGAAGAAGCCCGAGGTGAACTGGCCCGCCGTGGGGTCCTGCGCGAAGAACCGGGAGATGTCGCCCTGCACGGTCTGGCCGTCCGCGCCGGTGAACTCGCCCGCCTGGAACCAGAAGAACGTGTTCAGGAACTGGTGCATGCCGATCGGGATCAGCAGCCGGTTGGCGAAGCCGAAGATCGCCGCGCCCCACGAGCCGAGGTCGATCAGCTGCTTGGAGAACCAGGTCAGCCCGTCGCCCACCGGCTGCCACAGCAGCCCGAACAGGACGCCGAGGACCACGCAGAGGAACGCCATCAGGATCGGCACCAGGCGCCGCCCGTTGAAGAAGCCGAGCCAGTCGACCAGTTTGGTCCGGTGGTAGCGCTGCCACACGACGGCGGTCAGCAGGCCGATCAGGATGCCGCCCAGCACGCCCGGGTTCTGCGGCTCGCCGTCCGGCAGCTCGGCCGTCACCGTGCCGTCGATCGGGAAGGCCGTCAGCACCCCCCGGTAGACCAGGAAGCCGACGACGGCCGCCAGCGCGGTGGAGCCGTCCGCCTTCTTCGCGAACCCGATCGCCACGCCGATGCAGAACAGCAGAGGCAGGCCCAGCTCGCCGTCGAGGATCGCGCCGCCGCCGTTGAGCAGGACCTTGGACGTCTTCTCCCAGAAGGCGCCGTGCAGATAGGAGCCGAAAAGGTTGCCGAGGCTGACGAGCAGGCCGGCGGCGGGGAGGACGGCCACCGGGAGTTGAAGGCTCCGCCCGACCTTCTGCAGGCCCTGGACCGGTCCGTTCCACCATTTCTTCCGCGGGGCTGCCGCGGCGGCGCTCGAACTCATGGGCGTCCTCCCGGAACACTTCACGTTTGGCGGTCGTTGCAAACTGGTGTAGACCAGTTGCGTCACGGCCCGGAGTCCGTACCGGAAGGCAGGGCGCCGGTGATCGTCATCTTTCGGGATCATCCGGTTACCCGCTCGCGAAGTTGGGCCAACCGTGCGTTACCGTGACGAAACGGACCCGCAGCGGGCGGCCGTCTGCGCGTGAAACAGGGAGAAGGACATGGCCACCAAGGCTGAGAAGATCGTCGCCGGACTCGGCGGCATCGACAACATCGACGAGATCGAAGGCTGCATCACCCGCCTCCGCACCGAGGTCCACGACCCCGAGAAGGTCGACGAAGCCGCCCTCAAGGCCGCCGGCGCCCACGGCGTCGTCAAGATGGGCACCGCGATCCAGGTCGTCATCGGCACCGACGCCGACCCGATCGCCGCCGACATCGAAGACATGATGTGACCGGCTGACCCCCCGCCGGAACCGCGGGCCCCGCCCTCCCCACCCGGAGGACGGGGCCCGCGCCGCACCCCGCCCCCGGAACACGGCGGCCCGCCCCGCCCCCACGACCGGGTCGCCGCTGCCGCCCCGCCCCCGCACCACCGGGACGGCGCAACGCGCACCGGCCCGGCGCCCGCCCACCGGGAGGGGCCGACGCACCCGAACGGAGCCACCCCCGCCAGCGGATAAAGTCGGCCCCATGTCTCGCATCGACGGCCGCACCCCCGACCAGCTCCGCCCCGTCACCATCGAACGGAACTGGAGCAAGCACGCCGAAGGCTCCGTCCTCATCTCCTTCGGCGACACCAGAGTCCTCTGCACCGCCTCCGTCACCGAAGGCGTCCCCCGCTGGCGCAAGGGCAGCGGCGAGGGCTGGGTCACCGCCGAGTACGCCATGCTGCCCCGCTCCACCAACACCCGCGGCGACCGCGAAGCCGTACGCGGCAAGATCGGCGGACGCACCCACGAGATCAGCCGGCTGATCGGCCGCTCCCTGCGCGCCGTCATCGACTACAAGGCCCTCGGCGAGAACACCGTCGTCCTGGACTGCGACGTCCTCCAGGCCGACGGAGGCACCCGCACCGCCGCCATCACCGGCGCCTACGTCGCCCTCGCCGACGCCGTCGCCTGGGCCCAGGGCAAGAAGATCGTCAAGGCCGGCCGCAAGCCGCTCACCGACACCGTCGCCGCCATCAGCGTCGGCATCGTCGACGGCGCCCCCCTGCTCGACCTCTGCTACGAGGAGGACGTCCGCGCCGAGACCGACATGAACGTCGTCTGCACCGGCGACGGCCGCTTCGTCGAGGTCCAGGGCACCGCCGAGGGCGCGCCCTTCGACCGCACGGAACTCGGCGCGCTCCTCGACCTCGCCACCGCCGGCTGCGTCGACCTCGCCGCGCTCCAGCGCGACGCCCTCGCGGCCACCCGGGACGCGTAGCGCCCCGCCCCCTCGGGAGAAGAAGCAACCGAACACGCACCGCGGAGCGTCGTTACGGGCACGGGCGCACGGGTCGAACCGTGCGTCCGTCCACGTACCGACCCCCCGGGGAGGGACCGCACCATGGCTTCGCGCCGTCACCGACGCATCGCACTCGCCACCGCCGCCACCCTGCTGACGCTGACCACCGCCGTGGGCTGCGCCGGCCTCGACAAGGCGCTCGACTGCGTCCGCACCGCCGACGCCATCGCCACCAGCGTCGGCAACCTCCGGCAGGCCGTCTCCGACGCCTCCGAGGACATCACCCGGGCATCCGAGTCCCTGGACGAGATCGACCGCGAACTGAAGAAGCTCGGCGACACCACGGACGACGCCGACCTCTCCAAGGCCGTCGACGACCTCCAGACGGGCGTCAAGGAGGTCCGCGCGTCCATCGAGGCCGGCGACGCCACCCCCGACATCACCCCAGTGACGGACGCGGCCACCGAGGTCGGCAAGATCTGCAGCCCGTAGCCCTCCCGGCCCTCCCCGGGGCGGCGCGGGCGGGGTCGGGGCCGCGCCGCCGCGCTCCCCGGCGGGGACCGCGCCGCTCGCGGTCGGCGGTCCCGGCGATAATCGCCCCATGAAGCGCCTGATCCTCGCCACCCGCAACGCCGGGAAAATCACCGAGCTCCACGCCATCCTCGCCGACGCGGGACTCGACCTCGACCTCGTCGGCGCGGACGCGTACCCCGACATCCCCGACGTCAAGGAGACCGGCGTCACCTTCGCCGAGAACGCGCTCCTCAAGGCCCACGCCCTGGCCCGCGCCACCGGCCACCCCGCCGTCGCCGACGACTCCGGCCTCTGCGTGGACGTCCTCGGCGGCGCCCCCGGCATCTTCTCGGCCCGCTGGTCGGGCGCCCACGGCGACGACGAGGCCAACCTGAACCTGCTCCTGGCCCAGCTCGGCGACATCGACACCCCCCACCGGGGCGCGTACTTCGCCTGCGCCGCCGCCCTGGCCCTCCCGGACGGCACGGAGCGCGTGGTGGAGGGCCGCCTGAACGGCATCCTCCGCCACACCCCGTCCGGAGCCCACGGCTTCGGTTACGACCCGATCCTCCAGCCCGAGGGCGAGACGCGCACCTGTGCGGAGCTGACCCCGGCCGAGAAGAACGCGATCAGCCACCGCGGCAAGGCGTTCCGGGCGCTGGCGCCGGTGGTGCGGGAGTTGGTGGGCTGACAGTGAGGCAGGGCGGCTGCGACCTTCGAAACGAAGGTCGCAGCCGCCCTGCACCTGTGGGCCCGGTGGGACTCGAACCCACGACACACCGGACCTAAACCGGCGCCCTCTTGGCCAGCTGGGGTACGGACCCGCGTGCCCCACTCTACTGTGCGAGGCCGCGGCGATTCGAGAACGTGTGTGTCTGGCTGTGGCATGAGGGACACAGGTAACGGAGGTTCTCCCGGCGGTTGTCGAGCCGGTCGCCGTTGATGTGGTCGATCTCCAGGACGAGCCGTCTGCCTCGCCAGGTATCGCCGATGCCGCACCTCACGCAAACCTGAGGAGCCCCGACCTCGTCCAGGGCCCGTCGTAACCGAACCGTCTTCGTCCGAGAGGCTCCGGAGTCCAGACGACGGAGTATCTCCGTCGCGGACATGCGGTTCGGTGAGCGTGTGCCGCGGCTGTGCCCCTGCCCGGTGAAGTGGTCCACTGACAAGCCGTACGCTTCGATGTCCCGCTTCACCCGGGCACGAGCGGCGTTGTTCTTGTCGCTCAGGCCCAGGGCTCTCAGGACACCGGCCAGGCTGTGGGATGCGGCGACCGCCCGGGCCAGCTCGGCGCGCGGAGTCGAGGCCGTTCCGTACCGGCGGCCACTGGTGAAGTGGGACGTGTCGATGCCGAACCGGTCCATTCTCGCGCGCAGGTAGCCGTAGGGGCTTTCGGTCGGCGGAAGACCCATGTACGTGAACATCTCCCGGATGCTCCGCGAGCGCGAGGCGGCTTCGGCAAGGAGTTCACGCGGGTAGGCGCGACGCTTTCGCGGCGGGAGGTCTTCTTCCACGAAGTGGGATGTGTCGATTCCGTAGTGCGCGAGCCGCTGTCGTACGTATCGCAGCGTCCGGCTGCCCGAAGGGGCGCCGAGACGGCGCAGGAGATCGACGAGGCTGCTCGATTCCGAGGCCGCCCGGGCCAGCAGTTCCCGGGGGTAGGCGGTGCTCACGCCGTGCTCCCGCGCTTGCGGCCCCGATAGGTATCGGTCGCCGCGTGGCAGTTGGGGCAGAGGAAGCGCAGGTTCTCCGGACGGTTGTCCCACCAGTCACCGTTGACGTGGTCCACTTCGAGCCGGAGCGGTTGCCCCAGCCATTCACCAGTGTTGCCGCATTCAGCGCATTTGTCCTCGACTCCTCGACGGACGAGCTCCCTGCCGAGCCGGACGCCGGAGACTCTGCCGTCCGCGGGCGTACGGAGAGTCAGACGGTCTCCGGTCGAGCGTGTGGCCCGTCGTGCGCCAGACGACACCGCGGTGAAGTGGGACGTGTCGATGCGCAGAGCGGTGATGCGACGGGTGATGTGGGCGTGGTTGCCGCCCACCGGGCTGATGCCCAACCCCCGCACGACGTCGGCGACGCTGGTGGAGCGCGCGACCAGCACGCGCAGCTTCTCTTCCGTGTGGCGCACTGGTGTGTTGGTGAAGTGCGTGATGTCCACACCCGCCTCCGCCATCTTCTTGCGCAGATAGCTTCGGCTTCCCGGTGTCGGCTTCCCGCCGCACCACAGCACCGCATCGGTGGCGTTCGTGGTCATGCGCGCCGCCTCCTCCAGCAGCTCACGCGTGTAGCGAACCATCTCCATCCCCCTCCGGTCCCCGCCGCGCATGCGTTCGCGGCCCCGTACGGAGTAACGAACCGGTTATCGGACCGTCACGCCCGGCATGCGGCGACCAAGCGGAACGGTCCGCCCCGCTCATGGCGAGCGGGGCGGACCGTTTCTCCGGGAAAGGGGAGGCGGGAGGGGTCAGAACTTCGGGTCCGGCGACTGCGCCTGAACCAGTTCCGCGGCCTCCTCGTCCGTCTCCACCGACGGCGGGGAGCCGATCAGCGGCTGCTGGGCGGTCTCCTTCATGCAGGCCACCGCGATCACGCCGATCAGGGCCGCCGCCATCGCGTAGTACGCCGGCATCAGGTTGGAACCGCTCCAGCTGATCAGGGCCGTGATCACCAGCGGGGTGGTGCCGCCGAAGATCGACGCGGAGAGGTTGTAGCCGACCGACAGGGACCCGTAGCGCACGTGGGTCGGGAACAGGGCGGGGAGCGCCGCCGACATCGTGCCGAGCATGCAGACCAGGGAGAGGCCCAGCATCAGCATGCCGACCGTGATCGGCAGGATGCCGTCGATCCGGATGAGGAGGAACGCGGGCAGCGAGAGGAAGAGGAAGCCCAGCATGCCGGTCATCAGCAGCGGCTTGCGGCCGAAGCGGTCGGAGAGCTTGCCGACCTGGCTGATGATCAGCATCAGGAACACCATCACCGCCAGCAGGATCAGCAGCCCGTGGGTCTCGCTGTAGCCCAGCTCGTCGGAGAGGTACGTCGGCATGTACGACAGCAGCATGTAGTCGGTGATGTTGTACGCGCCGACCAGGCAGATGCAGAGGATCAGCGTCGGCCAGTACTGCCGGAAGATCTTCGCTAGGTCGCCCTTGGCCGTGGCCTCGACGCCGTCCGCCGCCTCCGACGCGTGCGCGGTGCCGCCCTCCAGCTTCTGGAAGGCCGGGGTCTCGTCCAGCTTCAGCCGCAGGTAGAGGCCGACCAGGCCCAGCGGGCCCGCGACGAGGAACGGGATCCTCCAGCCCCAGGCTTCCATCTGCGCGTCGGTCAGCAGGGCGTACAGGGCCGTGACGAGGCCCGCGGCGCCGACGTAGCCGGCCAGGGTGCCGAACTCCAGGAAGCTGCCGAAGAAACCGCGGCGCTTGTCGGGGGCGTACTCGGCGATGAACGTCGAGGCGCCGCCGTACTCGCCGCCCGTCGAGAAGCCCTGGAGCATGCGGAAGAAGATCAGCAGGACCGCGGCCCAGACGCCGATCGTGTCGTGCGAGGGGATCAGGCCGATGGCGAACGTGCCGATCGCCATCAGGATCATCGTCAGCGCGAGGACCTTCTTGCGGCCGAGCTTGTCGCCCATGGGGCCGAAGAACATGCCGCCCAGCGGCCGTACCAGGAAGGCCACCGCGAAGGTCGCGAAGGAGGAGAGGAGCTGGGTGGTGTCGTTTCCGGAGGGGAAGAACACGTGCCCGATGGTGACGGCGAGGTAGGAGTAGATGCCGAAGTCGAACCACTCCATGGCGTTGCCGAGGGAGGCCGCTTTCACGGCCCGCTTGACCGCGGCGTCGTCCGTGACCGTGATGTCCGTCCGGCGCAGCGGGGGGTTCCGCCGTTTCCGGATGGCCCGGAAGAGGGTGGGGTGGCGTTTGACCGCTTCGGGGTCGGCCGCCTGGTGGGGGTCGGAGGCCGCCATGGCCGGGTCCTTTCCTCGCAGTGCGTTCCAGGAAAGGCTTCTGCGCGGAGATGGCGGTCGCAAACCGACTTCGGGGGCCGATGCGATCTCCCTCACACGATCTCGACGGGTTCTCCGCGTCGGAGGGCGCGTCGAGACCGGGTGAGGGCGGTCGGGGCTCCGGGAGCGGTTAGATGCCCAGGTCCCTGATGATCTTGGCCACGTGGCCGGTCGCCTTCACGTTGTAGAACGCGTGCTCGACCTTGCCGTCCTCGTCGACGACGACCGTGGAACGGATCACGCCCGTCACCACTTTGCCGTAGAGCTTCTTCTCGCCGAAGGCGCCGTAGGCCTCCAAAGTTTCTTTGGACGGGTCGCCCACCAGGGTGATCTTGAGGTTCTCCGTGTCGCGGAACTTCGCGAGCTTCTCCGGCTTGTCGGGGGAGACGCCGATGACGTCGTACCCGGCGGCGGCCAGGACGTCGAGATTGTCGGTGAAGTCGCAGGCCTGCTTGGTGCATCCGGGGGTAAGAGCGGCCGGGTAGAAGTACACGATGACCTTGCGGCCCTTGTGGTCCGCGAGCGAGACCTCGTTGCCGTCGGCGTCGGGAAGGGTGAAGGCGGGAGCGGGGTCGCCGGGCTTCAGTCGCTCGCTCATCTGGTTCTCCTCGGGTGGTGCACGGGTCGGACGGGACCGAGGGTAATAGGGGTGCCGCCGGGTGTGCGGGCGTTCGAGCTGACAGACTGTCGGCGAAGGATCCAGACGAAGGTTTACCGGACGACGACCACGGAGGCGGCGCAGTGTCGGATGCCAGGACCCCTGCGCAGATCGAGGCGGACATCATCAGCAGGCGCAAGCGGCTCGCTGTGGTGCTCGACGAGATCGGGGTGCGCGTACACCCGAAGACGATCATGGGAGACGCCAAGGCGAAGGCGGCCCAGACGGTGGACCGGACGGCCGGCCGCGCCTTCGTCGCGGTGAACCGTTCGGTGTCGGAGGTGAAGGCGCAGTTCGTCGCGGAGGACGGCTCCCCGCGGCTGGAGCGGGTGGTTCCCGCGGCGCTGCTGGTGGTGGGCGTGGTGGGGCTGATCGCCGTGTCGAAGCGTCGCGGGAAGTGAGCGTGGGGCGGGCGGAGGCGCTGCGGGCCGGCCGGGTCCTCGGGGTGTGCCGTGTCGGGGCGCACCCGGAGGCGTGCGGTGCGGGGCGCGGCAGGTAGGTTGCGGGCGTGAGCGAGAACACCCGCGGAACCCCGCACGACGACAAGCTGCCCATCCGGATGCTGCACGACCGGGTGCTGGTGCGGAACGACACGGCCGAGGGCGAGCGGCGCTCCGGCGGCGGCATCCTGATCCCGGCGACGGCCGCGGTGGGACGGCGGCTCGCCTGGGCGGTGGTCGTCGCGGTCGGCCAGAACGTGCGGACGGTGGAGCCCGGTGACCGGGTGCTGTACGACCCGGAGGACCGCGCCGAGGTCGAGGTGCGGGGCGTGGCGTACGTACTGATGCGGGAGCGCGATCTGCACGCGGTGGCCGCCGACCGGTTCGAGGGTTCGGTGGATTCGACCGGGTTGTACCTGTAGGGCGTCGCCGAGCAGGCGGGGCTTTCGGAACACGCCCTGGACGGCGCCGGTCGGTGCCTCCGTCTCGGCCCACAGGGCCTGGTGACCGTCGTCACCAGGCCCTTCCCCTGTTTTTGCTACGGTGGGGCCACCCGACGAGACGCGCCGTACCGGGTTGGCAAAGACGACGCACCCGTTCTGTTCGCGTGGTTCTCGTCGGAGGTGCCTGTCATGGCGTGGGTTCTGTTGATCGTCGCCGGTCTGCTCGAAGTGGGCTGGTCGATCGGGATGAAGTACACCGAGGGGTTCACCCGGTTGTGGCCGAGCGTGTTCACCGGTCTGGGGATCGTGGCGAGCATGGTGCTGCTGTCCCAGGCGGCGAAGTCGCTGCCGATCGGTACGGCGTACGGCGTGTGGGTCGGTATCGGGGCGGCCGGGGCGGCGATCCTGGGGATGGTCGTGCTGAACGAGCCGGTGACCGCCGCCCGGATCTTCTTCGTGTGTCTGCTGCTGGTGGCCGTGGTCGGCCTGAAGGCGACGTCCGGGCACTGACGTCCGGTCCGCCGTGAGGGCCGGTCCGCGGGGAGGCCGTCAGCGGGCGCCGGGGGCGCCCCGGCCCGTCGTGCCGCGCCCGCCCCCTTCCTCGCGGTCTCCCTCCGTGCCGCCCTCGTCCGTACTGCCCTCGTCTGTGTCGTCGCCGGTTCCGTCGGGGGCGCCGGAGGTGTTGCCGCCGGTCTCCGTGCCGGGTGGCGGCGGGGTGCTGCCGGAGGGGTCGTCCGGGGCGGCGTCGAAGGGGTCGGAGCTGGGCTCCGAGGAGGAGGACGGGTCCGCGGAGCCGTCGGAGTCCTCGTCGAGCGGGGCCTCGTCCTCGTCGGAGCCGGGGGCCGGCCGCAGGTCGAAATCCTGGGCGGGGGCGGAGCGGAGCGCCGCCCGCGTGTAGGCGGCCCAGGTCTCGGCCGGGGGGCCGCCGCCGTTGACACGGGACAGACCGAGGGCTCCGTACAGCGGGGTCTGGGCGCCGGTGTCCGGGTTCTGGCCCATCACGGCGACGACGGTCGCGAGGTCGGGGGTGTATCCGGCGAACCAGGCGGCCCGGTCCTCCTCGGCGGTTCCGGTCTTGCCGGCGGCCGGGCGCCCCGCCGCCCGGGCCGCCGTGCCGGTGCCCCCCTCGATGACGCTGCGCAGGACGGCGGTGGTGGTGTCGGCGGCTTCGCGGGGGACGGCCTGGGTGGTCGTCCGGGCGGGCAGGTCGATCTCCGCGCCGTCCTTGGTGACCTTGTCGACGAGGACGTACCGGCCGTGCCGCCCGTGGTCGGCGAGGGTGGCGTACGCCTCGGTCATGTCGAGGACGCTGGCGTTGGCGGTGCCGAGGGCGATGGAGGGGGAGGCGGTGAGGTCCGGGGTGTCCGCGGGGACGCCGAGGGCGACGGCGGTGGCGCGGACCTTCGCGGGGCCGACGTCCTGCGCCATCTGCGCGTAGACGGCGTTGACGGACTTGTCGGTGGCGGTGCGCACGGTGATGTCGCCGTAGTCGGTGTCGTCCTCGTTGGCGGGGGCGTAGTCGGTGGCGCCCCGGGGGCCGACGACCGGGCGCTTGTTGGTGCCGTCGTAGACGGTGTTCGGGGTGATGCGCCGGCCGTCCTGGGTGGTGGAGCCGTTGACGACGGCGGAGGTGAGGACGAACGGCTTGAAGATGGAGCCGACCTGGTAGTCGCGCCGGGTGGCGTTGCTGACGTACTGCTTGGTGTAGTCGATGCCGCCGTACAGGGCGACGACCTCGCCGGTGTCCGGGACGATCGAGGCCCCGCCGACGCGGACGTTGCGGTCGGCCTCGCGGTCGGCGCCGGTCCTCGACGTCACGTGGGTGTCGACGGCCTCGACGAAGGAGTCCTGCTTGGCCTTGTCGATGGTGGTGGTGATGCGGTAGCCGCCGGTGGCGAGGGTCTTCCCGTCGAGGATGCCGCGCTGCTCCAGGTAGTCCTCGACGGCCTGCACGAGGTAGCCGCGCTGGCCGGAGAGCCCGGTGGGGGGCTTGGCCTCCCCGGGGGTGGGGAAGCGGGCGTCCGCCCGTTCGGCGGCGGTGAGCCGGTCCTCCTTGACCATGCCGTCCAGGACGTAGTTCCAGCGGTGCCGGGCGGCGGGCTCGTTGTCGGGGTGGGCGACGACGTCGTAGGCGCTGGGGGCGTTGAGGAGGGCGGCGAGGTACGCGCCTTCGGCGGTGGTGAGGTCCTCGACGTTCTTGCCGTAGTACGCCTGGGCGGCGGCCTGGATGCCGTACGCGTTGCGCCCGAAGTAGCTGGTGTTGAGGTAGCCCTCGAAGATCTGGTCCTTGGTCTTCTCGCGGTTGAGCTTGATCGCGATGATGAACTCCTTGGCCTTGCGCAGGAGGGTGCGTTCCTGGCCGAGGTAGTAGTTCTTCACGTACTGCTGGGTGATGGTCGAGCCGCCCTGCTTGCCCTTGCCGGTCACGGTGTTCCAGCCGGCGCGGACCATCGCCTTCACGTCCACGGCGCGGTCGGAGTAGAAGTCCCGGTCCTCGGCGGCGAGCACCGCGTGCTGGACGGTGGCGGGGACCTGGGAGAGCTTGACCTTCTCCCGGTTCACGTCGCCGTCGCGGGCGATGACGGTGCCGTCGTTGTAGAGGTAGACGTTGGACTGGGCGGTGGCGGCGGCGTTGGCGGCCGGGATGTCGACGAGGCGGTAGGCGGCGAAGATCCCGGCGCCCACGAGCAGGGCCAGGCCCAGGAGGGCGCCGAGGGCCGTCCGCCAGGTCGGAACGGCGCGCCGCCAGCCGGTGCGGCGGGGCCGTGCCTTCTTCCCGGCTCCGCCCTTCCTGCCGGGCGGTTCCGCGGACTCGTCTCCCGGTGGGGCCGCGGCGCCCGAGGGGTCGCGGGGGGCCCAGTGCTGTGACTCGTCGCTCATGTCGGTGGGGCTCCTCGGGCGTGGTCAGTGCCCCCATACTGCCCGTTTCAACATGAAATCTTCAGTTAGTAACGTTTCGTTCCCTCGTCCGTCGCCCCGAATGGTCGCCCGCACGGCGGCCCGATATCCGGTCGCGGCGGTCGGCGCGCCCGCACTAGGATCGGACGCTTTGGCGGCGGGGGCCGGCGGCGGTGGGGAGAGGGGACGGAGTGCGGCTCTACGCGGTGGTGGCGGCGGGCGGATTCCGGCGCTACGCCACCTATCGGACGGCCACGGCCGCGGGGGTGTTCACCAACACGGTCTTCGGCTTCATCGTGGCGTACACCTACACCGCCCTCTGGGACGCGCGCCCGCAGCTCGGCGGGTACGACACCTCCCAGGCGCTGACCTACGTCTGGCTCGGACAGGCCCTGCTGATGGCCTGCGCCATGATGGGCGGCGGTTTCGAGGACGAACTGGTCGAGCGCATCCGTACGGGGGACATCGCCGTCGATCTCTACCGCCCCGTCGACCTCCAGCTGTGGTGGCTGGCGGGAGACCTGGGGAGGGCGGCGTTCCATCTGCTGGGCCGGGGCGTCGTGCCGATGCTCCTGGGGGCGCTCGCCTTCGATCTCGCGCTCCCCGCCTCGCCGTGGACCTGGCTCGCCTTCCTCCTGTCGGTGTTCCTGGGCGTGGTGGTCGGTTTCGCGGTGCGCTACCTGGTCGCGCTGTCGGCGTTCTGGCTGATGGACGGGGCGGGCGCGATGCGGATCGTGTCGCTGGCCGGGCTGTTCTTCTCCGGGATGCTGCTCCCGCTGAACCTCTTCCCCGGGGTGCTGGGCGAGGTGGCGCGGGCGCTGCCGTGGTCCTCGCTGCTCCAGGTCCCGGCCGATGTGTTCCTCGGCGAGCGCACGGGGTGGGGGCTGGTGGGGGCGTACGCGTTCCAGGGCGGCTGGGCGCTGGTGCTGCTGCTGGCGGGCCGGCTGGTGCAGACCGCGGCGACCAGGAGGGTGGTGGTGCAGGGTGGCTGAGGACGTGGCGCGGGCCGCCGGGGCGGACCGGGCGGAGGGAACGCGCGGGCCCGGACGCCCGGAGCTCGGGGAGGCCGTGGCGGCCGGGGTGTTCGTGCTCCCGGCGCGGTCCCGGCTGCTGGAGGGCGTACGGGCGTACGGGCTGATCACGGCCATGTGGGTGCGCTCCACGATGGCGTACCGGGCCTCGTTCGCGATGACGGTGTTCGGGGACTTCGCGGTGACGGCCTTCGACTTCGTGACGATCCTGCTGATGTTCTCGCACGTCGACGCGCTGGGCGGCTACAGCCTGCCGGAGATCGCCCTGCTGTACGGGCTGTCGGCCACCGCGTTCGGCCTCTGCGACCTGCTGCTGGGGTCGATGGACCGGGTGGGCCGCCGGGTACGCGACGGGACGCTGGACACCCTGCTGGTGCGGCCGGTCCCGGTGCTGGCACAGGTCGCGGCGGACCGGTTCGCGCTGCGCCGGCTCGGGCGGATCACCCAGGGGCTGCTGGTGCTCGGCTACGCGCTCGTCACGCTGGACATCGCGTGGACGCCGCTGAAGGCGCTGACGCTGCCGATGGCGCTGGTGAGCGGGGCGGCGATCTTCGGGGCGGTCTTCGTGGCGGGCGCGGCGTTCCAGTTCGTCGCGCAGGACGCCTCGGAGGTGCAGAACTCCTTCACGTACGGCGGGACCACGCTGCTCCAATACCCGCCCACGGTCTTCGCGAAGGACCTCGTGCGCGGGGTGACGTTCGTGGTGCCGCTGGCCTTCGTCAGCTGGCTGCCCGCGCTGTACGTGCTGGGCCGGGAGTACCCGCTCGATCTGCCGCGGTGGGCGGCGTTCCTGCCTCCGGTGGTGGCGGCCGTCTGCTGGGTGCTCGCGGGCCTCGCGTGGCGGGCGGGGCTGCGGGCCTACCGGAGCACGGGCAGTTGAGGGAAGCGGAGAGGGAGAGGGACGTGGGCGAGAGGGAGACGGACGTGGCGGGCGGGGCGGCGTGGGAGGAGCGGGACGAGAGGGACGAGAGGGACGAGCGGAGGGGCACGGGCGCGGGCGGCGACGGGTTCATCACCCTCGACGGCGTCGAGAAGGTCTTTTGGGTCCGCCGCCGCACGGGGCTGCTGCGCGCCGAGCGCCGCGAGGTGCGGGCCGTGGACGGGATCAGCTTCCGGGTCGCGCGGGGCGAGATGGTCGGGTACATCGGTCCGAACGGCGCCGGGAAGTCGACCACGATCAAGATGCTGACGGGCATCCTCACCCCGAGCGGCGGCCGGTTGCGCGTCGCGGGCGTCGACCCCTCCCGGGAGCGCACCCGGCTGGCGCACCGGATCGGGGTGGTGTTCGGCCAGCGGACGACGCTCTGGTGGGACCTGCCGCTGCGCGACTCGTACCGGCTCATGCACCGCATGTACCGCATTCCCGACGCCCGTTACCGGGAGAACCTGGACCGGTGCGTCGAACTCCTGGACCTGGGCGATCTGCTGGAGGTTCCGGTACGGCAGCTCTCGCTGGGGCAGCGGATGCGCGGCGACATCGCGGCGGCGCTGCTGCACGACCCCGAGGTGCTGTACCTGGACGAGCCGACGATCGGCCTGGACGTGGTCTCCAAGACCCGGGTGCGGCAGTTCCTCAAGGACCTGAACGCCGAGCGGGGGACGACGGTCCTGCTGACGACCCACGACCTCACCGACATCGAGCAGTTGTGCGGCCGGGTCATGGTGATCGACCACGGGCGCCTGATGTACGACGGTTCACTGGCCGGCCTCCACGAGGTGGGGGAGAGCGAGCGCATGCTCGTGGTGGACCTGGAGCGCGAACTCCCGCCGATCCGGCTGGAGCCGGAGGGGGCTGGGGGCCGGCCGGCCGTGCGCGCCGTCAAGGTGGAGGGCGTGCGCCAGTGGCTGGCGTTCCCCGCCGCCGCGTCGGCGGCCCCGCTGGTGGCGCGGATCGCCGCGGAGTACCCGCTGGTCGACCTGTCGGTGCGGGAGCCGGACATCGAGGCCGTGATCGCGCGGATGTACGAGTCGACGCCGTGAGGGGCGGCCGGCAGGGCCCCCTCCGGGGGCGGCGCGGTCAGGTCGTGGTCCGGTAGGCCTGGGCTCGGAACGGTTGTGTTCCCTAGGCTGCGCGGTATGACAAGTGAACGTCCGGACATGCGCGCCTCCGATGCCGAGCGCGAGCGGATCGCGGAACTGCTGCGCGAGGCCGTGGCCGAGGGCCGACTGGATATGGACGAGTTCGACCAGCGCCTCGAAACGGCCTACAAGGCGCGTACGCACGGGGAGTTGGAGCCGCTGGTCCAGGACCTCCCGGTACCGGGGCCAGCCGTCGCCCCGAGGGGCTCGTCCGCCCCCGCCCCGCTGCGGGGCTCGGCGGCGGACTGGCCCGCGCGGATCGGCGGGAACGCCACCTCGAAGGGGGCGTTCGCCCTGTGGGGCGGGTTCCACCGGAAGGACCGCTGGACGGTGGGCCGGCTGTTCACCGCGTTCGCGATGTGGGGCGGCGGCGAGATCGACCTGCGCGAGGCGCACTTCGAGGACCGCGAGATCGTGATCCGCTGCTTCACGGTCATGGGCGGCATCCACGTGACCGTGCCGCCGGAGCTGAACGTCGAGGTCCGGGGCATCGGCATCATGGGCGGCTTCGGCGAGGGTTCCAGCGAGGAGGGCGAGATCGCCCCCGGCTCCCCGCACGTGCGGATCACCGGCTTCGCGCTGATGGGCGGGGTCGGGGTGGACCGCAAGCGGACGAAGGCGGAGCGCCGCCGACGGGAGGCGGAGCTGGAGTCACGCCGCCGCCAGGGGCCGGCGGGCCCGGAAGGCGGCCTCCGCAAGGAACTCTGAGGACGACGCGGGGCGGGGCCGGGAGAGCGGGACCGCACCGCCCGCCCCGGCCCTGCCGGGTTCCCGGCCCACCGGGCCTCCCGGGGCACCGCCCCCCGGCGCCCGGCTCGGCGCCTCACAGCTCGTCGGTGCGCGGCGCCCGGGCCAGATCCAGCACCTCCAGGTCCACCCGGTCGCCCAGGGCCCGGTACCCGTCGTCGTTGAAGTGCAGGTGGTCGCCGGAGTCGTACGCGGGGAGGACGCGGTTCGGCGCGGCGGGGTCGCGTACGGCCGCGTCGAAGTCCACGTACGCGTCGAACACCGCCCCCGCCCGGATCTGCTCGTTGACCGCCAGGCGGACGGCGTTGCGCTGGGGGGTCCAGGTGGCGAAGCCCTCGAACGGCGTCAGCGTCGCGCCGATCACCGTGAGCCCGCGGGCGTGCGCCCGGTCGGTGAGGGCGCGCAGGCTGTCCACGATGCGCTGCGGGTCGGTTTCCTGGGGGTACTGCTGGACGTCGTTGATGCCGAGGGCGATGACGACCGTCCTGGCCCCGGCGACCGACAGGGCGTCGCGGTCGAGCCGGTCGGTGGCCGACTGGCCCCCGGCGCCGCGGCCGACGCCGACGATCCGGTTGCCCGCGATGCCCGCGTTGGCGACCCCGTACCGGCCGCCCAGCCGGTCGGCGAGGACGTCGGTCCAGCGGGCGTCGGCGTCGGTGGTGGAGCCGCTGCCGGCGGTCAGCGAGTCCCCGAGGGCGACGATCGCGCCGTGCGTCCGCTCGCTGCGGACGTCCACGGCGGTGAGGTAGCGCCAGTGGGTGGTGGCGAAGGTGCCGCGCTCGTCGATCAGGTACGAGGTCTGGTGGGTGTTGGGGTGGTAGGTGACCGGCCCGCCCGCCTTCGGGGTGCGGAAGCTGACCTGGAGGTCGGAGTCGGGGGCGACGGGGACCACGACGGGGTCGCTGACGACCCGTCCGCCGGCGGCGACGGTGACGGTCGCGGCGCCCTTGAAGGTCACCGGCCGTGTGTTGACGGTGGCCTGATCCACCACCAGGGGAGCGGTTCCGAAGAGGTTCGACAGGGTGATGCGGGCGACGTCCCCGCCGATGCTGGTGTGCACGACGTTACGGATGGTGCGTCCGGGGAACCCGTTCTCGGTGCCCGGTTCGGCGCGCACCGGGGCGGAGGTCCAGGTCGCCACCCAGGCGCCGCCCGAGGTGGCGGGGGCGACCGGGTTGCGGGCCGCCGCCTGGGTCTCGGCGGGCGGGCGCGGGGTGGAGCGCGGGCCGGAGAGCAGCGTCGTGCCGAAGGCGACGGCGGCGGCGAGTGCGACGGTGCCCGCCACGAGGGCGATGAGCAGGGCGTACCCCTGGCGCCTGGGCATGTGCGGTGGTTCTCCTTGTGATGGTCGTGCTGGACCCATGATGCGACAGGCCGTCGGGAACTCGACGTGCGGCCCGGGAGTAGGGGAGGTAGGGACAATGCGTACGGCACGGGGGCGAGGCGTACGCGGACGGGTGGAGCGGATGGAACGGACCGGTTCCGGCGGGCAGGGACAGGGGCAGGGCGGGCACGACAACGAGGCCGGGAACGAGGGCGAGGGCGCGGTGCGGAACGCGGAGCAGTCGCAGGAGCCGTCGGAGCACGGGCCGGGGGGCGAGGTCGCCGGGCCGGGGGCGGGGCCCGGGCGTGAAGGGCCCGTGCCGGGGCTCGGCGGGTTCGGGCGGGGGCCCGGAGGGGGCGGGGCGTCGCCGCGCGGTGCGGGGCCGCTGGCCTCGTTCGCGTACACCTCCGCCGACGAGGAGAAGCAGCGCGGCGTACGGCGCATGAAACTCACGGCCACCGGCCTCCTTCTGCTCGTCGCGCTCGTCTACGTCCTGGCCACCTGGGCGAAGAACTCAGGCGTGGGGGGCTGGCCGGGCTACGTCGCGGCGGCTGCCGAGGCGGGGATGGTGGGCGCGCTCGCGGACTGGTTCGCCGTGACGGCGCTCTTCCGGCACCCGCTCGGCCTGCCCATCCCGCACACAGCCATCATCCCCACCAAGAAGGATCAACTAGGACAGTCCCTCGGTTCCTTCGTTGGCGAGAACTTTCTCTCCGGAGACGTCATTCGTGACCGAATTCACGCGCTGGGGGTCGGCCGGAGGCTGGGGGTGTGGCTCGCGGAGCCGGCGCACGCCGACCGGGTCACCGCTGAACTGGCGACGGCTCTGCGCGGCGCGCTGACGGTCCTTCGGGACTCCGATGTGCAGGCGGTCGTGGGCGAGGCCATCACCCGGCGGGCGAACGCGGTCGAGGTCGGGCCGGGGCTCGGCGCGATGCTGGAGAAGGTCGTGACGGACGGCGGCCACCGCAAGGTCGTCGACCTCGTCTGCGTACGGGCGCACGACTGGCTGGTGCAGCACGGCGACTCCGTGATGAACGCGGTGCAGGGCGGGGCGCCCGGCTGGACCCCGAGGTTCGTGGACAAGCGGGTGGGGGAGCGGGTCTACAAGGAACTGCTGCGGTTCGTCACGGAGATGCGGGACATGCCGGAGCACCCGGCGCGCGGCTCCATCGACACCTTCCTGAACGATTTCGCGGCGGACCTCCAGCACGACGCCGACACCCGGGCCCGGGTGGAGCGCCTGAAGTCGGAGATCCTGGGCCGGGGCGAGGTCCAGGACGTCATCGCCTCGGCCTGGTCGTCCGTCCGCACGATGATCCTGTCGGCGGCGGAGGACGAGCGCAGCGAACTGCGGCTGCGGGCCCGCGCGTCGCTGATGTCGCTGGGCGCGCGGCTGGCGGACGACGAGCGGCTCCAGGGCAAGCTGGACGGCTGGCTGGAGGACGCGGCGGTGTACGTGGTGACGACGTACCGCGCGGAAATCACCTCCCTGATCAGCGACACGGTCGCGAGCTGGGACGCGGACCAGACGTCGAAGAAGATCGAGGCGCACATCGGCCGCGACCTCCAGTTCATCCGGATCAACGGCACGGTGGTCGGCGCGCTGGCGGGCCTGGCGATCTACACGGTGTCCCACGCCCTGGGCGGGTGAGGGCGGAGCCGGGCGGCGGACCGGGGCTTCCCGGCCGCCCCGATGCCCCGGCCATCCAGGCGCCTTGAGCCGCCGGGGCCTCCGGGCGCCCCGGGCCGGTGGGACCCCCGCCCCCCGGCCGCCAGGGCCCGGCCCCGGCCGCCGGGCTCTCCCGGGGCCGGGGCCTGCGGCCCGGCGGGGCTTCCCGTCCGCCCCGGCCGCCCCGCCCGTTCCGTCCGGGGGCCGCCCCGTCTCCTTGCGGACGCGGTTCGGCCGTCCCGGCGGGTGCCGGGGCGGCCCGGGGGTGTCAGTCGGTCCGGCGGGTGACGGCCCAGGAGGCGGCGGCCATGCCGCTCGCCACGGCGAACACGGCGGGCCAGGCACCGGTCCTCTTCGCGAGCGGATGCGATCCGGCGAAGGCCGCGATGTAGGCGGCGGTCAGCCCGGCGGCCGCGCGGGGCCCGGCCTGGCGGTTCCACTCGTACGCGGCGAGGGAACCGGCGGCTGCGAGCGCCACACCGCCGAGCGGTCGCTTCCCCGTCCACCGGGCGACGCCGTACCCCCCGATGAGCCCGCTCGCCGCCACCGCCGCCGCCGGAACCTTCGCCATCGCCGCCACCATCGCCTTCCGTCGCTTCACGCGACCCGGGCCGTCGGGGCCGCGGGACGCCCGGGACCGAGGGCCGCCCCCGTGTCCCCGCCGGGCGCACGACGCCTGCCGCAGAGCCTCGCCGCGTTGTCGGAACGCCTGAACACCTCCAGTATGCAGACGTGCTCCGCCTCGCCGCGCACCGTATCCGACGTCACGCGCCGACCCCTCGGGGGCAGGGGACAGCTCTCGGCGTGCGGGGCGACGGGGCGGACCCGATGCGTGCCCGCCGCCCCGCGACGCGGATCGCCGTGGTCCCGGGAGCGGGCCACGACGTCCACCTGGACGACGCGGCAGCGCTGTACGGGGAGATGGCCGCGTTCCTCGGGTGAGGGCGGAGTGAGGTGGGGTGCGAGGCGCGCGCCGTCCGGCCCCGGCGCACCGCCCCGGCCGGTTGTATGCGTTCAGGACCCGTCCGGTGAAACGTGTGACCGCCTTCACACGTTTCACCAGCGCCACTTCTTCGGTCCGGATGGCGGGAAACCGGCACCGAAGGGTTCCCGCGGATGCCCGGATATCCGCTCCGCCAGGGCCCGGAACGGCTGTTCATGCTGTTCATCTGCCCGACATCTGGGGCCGTAGGGGCAGCTCACGCCGGTAAACGGGAAGGGGCGAGCGAGGCTGCACCCCTTACGTGCTGGGATGATATGCGACACATCTCATGAGATGTCTGACAGGTGAGGTGTGTCCTGCATGCCCGACCCCTTAACGCGGGGGGTCACTGTCCGAAATCGATTGTTGACGGAAAGATTCTGCCCGGGATACGTTTTCCGGCGTAATAGCCAATCCTGCACGTGGAAATCGGTGAGAATCATGAGAATGGCTGCCCAGGCTCTGAACGCATACCGATTAAGCGAGCCGGAGGCGGAGAAGCTGGGCGAGTTGTCCTCGCTTGCCGCGCATTTATCCGACTCGATTCCCATCGTTCTTTCGGGGCTCCTCCTGGACCTTCCCGAGGGAATGCGCAAAACAGTCCTCGACTTCGGCGCGGACGTGGAATCCCAAGGATTCTGCCTCCTGCGCGGGATCCCGGTCGGCGAACTGCCCAAGACCCCCCGGTCGCACGAGGCCCATATTCTCGACGGACACCCGACCAACGGCACCCTGATGCTGGTGGCGGACCTCCTCGGTTCGCTCACCGGATACCAGGACGAGAAAGCCGGCGCGCTCTTCCACGACGTGCACCCCGTGCACGGCGAGGAGACCCGGATCGAGAACAGCGGGTCGGTCGCGTTCGACTTCCACACCGAGAACGTGCACCACCCGCTCCGCCCCGACTACCTCGGCCTGCTCTGCCTGCGCCAGGACCACGAGCAGACCGCCGCGACCCGCGTCTCCTCCGTGCGCGACGCGCTGCCCCTGCTGACCGAGGACGAGGTGGCGGAGCTGCGGAAGCCGCAGTTCCACAGCCTGTACCCGACCTCCTTCGCCCGGAACATCCCGGGGCCCCGCCCCTCGGCCGGCCCCCACCCGGTGGTCTTCGGCCCGGCGGACCGCCCGCTCATGCGCTTCAACTCGCACAACACGCAGACCGACGATCCGCGGGCGCGGGCCGCGCTGCGGGCCCTGTCCTCGGCTCTGGAGCGGGTCTGCCGCGACCTGGTGCTCGCGCCGGGCGACCTCGTCGTCCTCGACAACCACGTCGTGGTGCACGGCCGCACCGCGTTCACCCCCCGCTACGACGGCCAGGACCGCTGGCTGCGCCGCTTCTACTCGCTGCGCAGCGTCCCTCTGTGGGCGCAGCGCATGATGCGGCACCCGCGCGTGCTGCCCGCGATGACGGAGATCCGCGGGGTCGTCTGACCCGGCGGCGGCGAGAACCCGGCCCCGGGAGCCGGGGCCACGTCATGTGAATGAGGAAGAGTGGAACTGTACGAGGTGCTCGGCCTGCTCGCCGCCGCGACGGCGGCGGGCTGGGTGGATGCTGTAGTCGGCGGCGGCGGGGTCCTGCTCATCCCGGTGCTCCTGCTGTCCTTCCCCCAGTATTCGCCCGCGGTGGCCCTGGGCACGAACAAGATCGCGGCGGTCATGGGCACCGCGACCGCCGCGTACATGTACCAGCGGCGCACCGTGCTGGACCGCTCGGTCCTGCTTCCGGCCGCCTGCCTCGCGGTTCCCTTCGGCGCGCTCGGCGCGCTGTCCGCGTCGAGCGTCCCCACGAGCTACTTCCGGCCCGTCATCATGGGCCTGCTCATCTCGGTGGCGCTCTTCGTGGCCTTCAGGCCCAGCTTCGGCGTCCAGCAGCGCAACACCGTCGTCACCCCGCGCCGCCGCACTGCGGCGATCCTCCTCGCGGGGGTCGGCATCGGCTTCTACGACGGCGTGTTCGGACCCGGCGTCGGCACCTTCCTCATCATTTCCTTCACCACGCTCCTCGCGACCCAGTTCCTGGAAAGCGCGGCCATGGCGAAAGTCATCAACGCCTCCTCCAACCTGGGGGCCCTGGCCGTCTTCGCCTGGCAGGGAAACGTCCTGTGGGCCCTCGGCCTCGGCATGGCCGTGGGAAACATAGCCGGCGCCATGATCGGGTCGCGCACCGCAATGAAAAGGGGATCCGGATTCGTTCGGATCGTCCTGGTCCTCGTGGTCACCGGAATGGTGACCAAGATGGCGTTCGACCAGTTTGCCTGACAGGCCGACGGGCCTGCGGAAATTCATCCGACGAGGAAGAGGATCCATGGCAAGGGAATTATCCGGGCTGCTGACGCTGACCGATTACGAGCAGGCCGCCGCGTCCGTTCTCGACGCCGCCTCCTGGGCGTACGTGGCGGGCGGCGCCGACACCCAGCTCACCGTCCGCGCCAACACCGAAGCCTTCGACCGGGTCTGGCTCCGTCCCCGCGCCCTCGGCGGCACCGGCGCCAAGCCCGACACCTCGGTGACCGTGCTCGGGCAGCGGCTCGCCCTGCCCGTCCTGCTCGCCCCGACCAGCCCGCAGCGCCTCCTCCACGAGGACGCCGAGATCGCGACCGCCCGCGCGGCCGAGGCGACGGGCACCGTGTCGATCGTCAGCACCGACAGCCACTACGCCCTCTCCGACGTGACCGGAGCGGTGGGCAGCGACAGCTGGTTCCAGCTCTACGCCTACCGCTCCCGCGAGGACGTCGCCGCCACGGTCTCCCTCGCGGAGGACGCCGGTGCGACCGCGCTCGTGGTCACGGTCGACGCCAGCTACGCGGCCCGCCGCATCACCACCCGCCGGGCGGGGTTCCGTACCCCCGCGCACGTCGACTTCGGCAACCTGCGCGCCCTGGGCGTGCTGACCGGCCCGATCCCGGACGGCGCGCGCATCGAACGCCTCCCGCTGACCTGGGACGACCTGGAATGGATCCGGTCCCTGACACGGCTGCCGATCGTGGTCAAGGGCATCCTGAGGGCCGAGGACGCCGAACGCTGCATCGCCCTCGGCGCGGACGGCGTCATCGTCTCCAACCACGGCGGCCGCCAACTCGACGGCGCGGTCCCCAGCCTGGTCGCCCTGGAGCAGGTGGCCGCCGCGGTCGCCGGCCGCGGGCTGGTCCTCATGGACGGCGGCATCCGCAGCGGCGTCCACGTCGTCAAGGCCCTCGCCTACGGCGCGGACGCGGTGTGCATCGGCCGCCCCTACCTCTGGGGCCTCGGCCTGGCCGGCCGGCAGGGCGTGGAGGCGGTCCTCGACCTCCTCCGGAGCGAGATCGAGGACACGCTCCTCCAGCTCGGCGCGGACTCCGTCGCCGACATCGGGCCCGACTTCGTCCTCGACGCCCGCCAGACCACGAGCCCCGCCGTGCGCTGACCGCCCTACCGCCGCGCACTGACCGCCGGCCGCCCGCGCGTGGGCCGTCGGCCGCCCGTGCGCCCCACCCTTCTCCCGGATCTTCGCGCGGCCTCACCCCATCTCCCGGCAAGCCGCGCCCTCTTCCTCCTCCCGTACGTCTCAGCAAGGAGCCTCTGTGACTGCTGTGTCCGATGTGACCTCTGCGAAAGTCCACTTCTCGCGGGGCATCCCGCCTCTCGAAGCGATCCCGTCCGCCGAGATCGCCGAGCTGACCGGGTCGCTCCTCGCCGCCGAAGCGGACCGCCTCTTCCAGTACGCGCCGATCGGCCTCCACGCCGGCGACCGCGAACTCCGCGAGCAGCTCGGGGCGTTCCACTCCGTCGATCCCGAGCGGATCTTCGTCACCAACGGTTCGCTCCAGGCACTCGACCTGATCGCCGGCCACCTGCTCCGGGACGCGCCCCGCAAGAAGGTCCTCGCCGAGGCGCCGACGTACGACCGCGCCGTCCAGATCTTCGAGCGGCACGGGGCGCAGGTGTCCGGGATACCGCTGCGCCACGACGGCCTCGACCTGGACGTCCTGCGGGAGCGGCTGCGGACGGAGACGCCCGCCTTCGTCTATGTGATCCCGGACTTCCAGAACCCGGCCGGGGTCACCACGAGCGAGGAGAAGCGGCGTGAACTCGTAGCCCTGTCCGCCGAGTTCGGCTTCACCATCCTGGAGGACATCCCGTACCGGGAACTCCGCTTCGCCGGTACGGCCCCGACGCTCATCGGGGAACTGGCGGACGCGGTGGACGGCGCCCGGGTGCTGACCATCGGCTCGCTGAGCAAGGTCGTCAGCCCCGGGCTGCGCGTGGGTTACGTCATCGCCCCGCCCGGTACGCCCAAGGACCTCGCGGCGCTCGCGGAGAGCACCTACCTCTCGCCGGCCCCGCTGCTCCAGGCGGTCGCCGCGCGGGCCTTCGCGAGCGGCCTGGTCCGGCGGAACATCGACGAGGTCCGCGCCCTGCTGCGACCGCGCCACGACACGGCGGTCGAGGCGGTACGGAAGGCGCTCGGCGACGCCGCGCTGTGCGTACCCGAGGGCGGCTACTACATCAGCGTGCACCTGCCGGTGCGGACCACGGAGGAGAAGTTCCTCGCGGCGGCGGGGGCGGCGAACATCGCGCTCACCCGCGGCTCGGCGTTCTACCCGGCGGACTCGGCGCCGCCGGCCGGGACGGTGTTCCTGCGGCTGCCCTTCCAGGCCCTGAGCGCCGAGGAGTTCACCGAGGGCGTGACCCGGCTCGCGGAGGTCGCGCAGCGGGCGGAGTAGGAACGGAACGGCCCCGCGAACGGCGATAGCCTGCGCGGGAGTTACGGAGCGGGGAGAGGGGCGGCACGCATGGCCACGGCCGAACAGGGCGCCGGGAGCGACACGGCGGACGAGGCGCCCGAAGCGGCCGGGGGGCCTGCGCCAGGGGTCCGCTCGGCCAGGGAGCCCGCAGGCGGGCTCCCTGGCGGGGAGGCCGTCGCCGGGCGAAGCTCGCGCGAGGGCGCCCCGGCGGGACCGCGCCCGACCGGGGCCCCGGTCGGGCAGCCGTCCGACGCGCGTCCCGGCGAGGGCGCCGGGGCGGGACCCGGGAAGGCCGAGGACGTGCCGGCCCCCCGGCGCGGGCTGTCGGCGGACGCCTCGCTCTCCGCCGTCCTCGCGGGCCTGATCACCGTCGTGGTCTCCTGCTCCGGCCCCCTCCTCGTGGTCCTGGCCGCCGCGACGGCCGGCCGGCTGACCGACGCGCAGACCGCGTCGTGGGTGTGGGCGGCCTGTGTGGGCAGCGGTGTGACGAGCGCCGCGCTCAGCTGGTGGACCCGGATGCCGGTGATCACCGCCTTCTCGACGCCGGGGGCCGCCGTCCTCGTCGGCAGCCTCGGGGACTACACCTACCCCGAGGCTGTCGGCGCCTTCCTGGTCAGCGGCCTCCTGATGGCGCTGGTCGGCCTGACCGGCGTCTTCGGGCAGCTCATGCGCCGCGTCCCGCCCGGAATCGTCGCGGCCATGCTGGCGGGCGTGCTGTTCTCCTTCGGCGTGGACCTGTTCACCGCCCTGGACGGGGCGCCCCTCCCGGTCCTGGCCGCCCTCGCCACCTACCTGGCGGTCAAACAGCGGTCGCCGCGCTACGCGGTCGCCTGGGCCCTGATCGCGGCGGTGGTCGCGACCGCCGTAGCCCCGGGCCTGCACACGCCGTCCGTCGCCGTCGGGCTGACCCTCCCCGTCTTCACGGCGCCGGAGTTCACGCTTTCGGCGGTGGTGGGGCTGGCCGTGCCGCTGGCCGTGGTGACGATGGCCTCGCAGAACGCGCCCGGCCTCGGAGTCCTGGCGGCCTGCGGCTACCGCCCGAACGACCGGCTGCTGATCACCGCCACCGGACTCGCCTCCACCGCCCTCGCCCCCCTGGGCGGCCACGCCGTGAACCTGGCGGCCATCACGGCCGCGATCAGCACCGGGGAAGAGGCCCATCGCGACCCGGACCGCCGCTATGTGGCCGGACTGGCGTGCGGCGTCTTCTACCTGCTGGCGGGTGTGGGCGGGGCGGCCCTGGTCGGCCTGTTCGCGGCCCTGCCGCCCCATCTGATCGCCGTCATCGCCGGTGTGGCCCTGCTCGCCACGTTCTCCAGCAGCCTCGCGCAGGCGGTGGCGGACGAGCCGGGCCGGGACGCGGCGGTGGTCACCTTCCTCACCACGGCCTCCGGCGTCACCCTCGGCGGCATCGGCTCCGCGTGCTGGGGCCTGGTGCTGGGCCTGGTGACGCACCTGGCGCTGAACGCCCGGCGAGGTTGCGGACGCCGACGCGGGAAGGCGTGAACGCCAGCAAAACAGACGGCTGTTGAGGGCGCCCGCCGATCGCGCCCGACCGGGAGCCGGCTCCGGATGCCGCGGCAGCAGCCCTCGTCGGCCGGCGTACCGCAGCCCCGGCAGCTCGGCAGTCCGGCGGCAGCCCGGCAATCCGGCAGCCCGGCAGTCCGGTAGGAGGGCGAGCGCGCCCCTGAGCCGTGCCCGCCCCTCACTCCAGGGCGACGCGGGCGACGACGGGAAGATGGTCGCTGCCGGTGGCGGGCAGCGTCCGGACGCGGGTGACGGCGGCGGAACGGGCCATGACCTGGTCGATCCGGGCCACCGGGAAGGCGGCCGGGAAGCTGAAGGCGAAACCGCGCTCCGCGGTGTTCAACCGCGAAGTGAGCGGGGCCAGCCCCCGGTCCTCCACCGTCCCGTTGAGATCGCCGAGGAGGATCACCGCCCCGGTCCGCTCGGCGGCGATGGCGTGCCCCAGGAGCCGGGCGCTCTCGTCCCGCCGCTCGGACGCGAGCCCGCCCGCCCCGATCCGCACGGAGGGCAGGTGGGCGACGTACGCGGCGACGTTCCCGTACGGCGAGTGCACCACGGCACGTACGCCGCGGCTCCACCCTTCGGGAATGCCCGCGGGCTTGACGTCCACCAACCGCTCACCGCTGAGGGGGTACTTGGACCAGAGGCCCACGGTTCCCCGGACGGCGTGATGCGGATAGCCGGAGGCGAGGGCCTTCTCGTACACCGCCAGCTGTGGATCGACCAGCTCCTCCAACGCGACCAGGTCGGCCCCGGCCCCGATCAACGTCCGGGCGGTTCCGGCCGGATCGCGGTTCTCGTCGCCGACGTTGTGCTGGACGACCACCAACTCCCGCCCTCCGCCGCCCGGCCCGGGCAGAAGCAGCCCGCCGAAGAGGTGCACCCAGGCCGCCACGGGCAGCAGCACCGCCACCAGGGCGACGGCGGACCGCCGCACCAGGGCGACCGCCGACAGCAGAGCGACGACCACCCCGAGCCAGGGCAGGAAGGACTCCAGCAGGCTCCCGACCCGCCCCGGCGTGTTCGGCACCGCCCGATGGAACGCCAGGATCCCGGCCACCACCACGGCGGTCCCGGCGACCGCCCACCCGTGCCGACCGCCCCGCGCACCAGGGGGCGAGGGCCTTGCCGCCGCGCCAGGTTCCGCCCACTCCGCCATGCCGTCCCATCCGCTCGGTCCCCCCACAGGACGAACGGGAACGGCGATCAGGTTCCGGGCGGCACGGTGATACGGGAGGAAGAGGGGCCGTAAGCGGTACCGCTGCCGAATCCGCACCGGCCGTCACGCCCACAACACCCCTGGTGCAGAACGCCTTTGCCCGTCCTCGGGCCCCATGAGAGCATCGGGCTCCGCCGGCCCGCCCCCTTGCCGGAGAAGCCGCGCACGTCAAGGAAGGGGCGCGGGCCATCGCCGTACCCCCGACGGTTCCGATGGACCCGCCGAATCCCGCGAAGGGCAGGTGCCGCCGGATGCACGCGACGGAGCTGGACGAGGCCCGTATCGAGGAGGCGAACCACCTCCTGGTCGCGCCCCCGGCGCTGCGCGACGACGCCTCGGTCGAGGGCTTCTTCGGAACGGTCACCACACCGGAGGAGATCGGCTCCGGGACAGCCGCCCTCGCCGGGAAGACCGTGTACCTGTGCGGCGACATCTCCGCCGTCCGGAGGAGCCGCCTCGATGCGGCGGACCGGGTCCTCGTCGTCCGGGAACTCTCGTACGGCTACGACGGGAGCGCCGACGGGGGCGCCCGCGAACCGTGGCCGGTCGTCGGCCTCGGCCGGCTCCCGTTGCGCGTGCACGGCCTCGGCGTGTACTACCGCCGCTATTTCGACCCCGACGCCGACTACTTCGGACGTATCAGCGGAGAGCACGTCTTCCAGTCCCTGACGGAGTCCACCAAGCCCGTTACGGCCCGTCGCAGCGGCATCTACCTGACGCCCGTGACCCGGGACGGCGAAGAACGGCACTTTCGCCTGCTCCGGTGCTCCACCAACCTCTCGGGACCGACCGAGAACTTCCGCCCCACCGACACGCACATCGTCGAGGAGCTGAACCGCGAAGCCGCCACCGTCTTCCGGAACCACGCACCGCTCAACCACGTGCTCGCGCAGATCTACCACAACGCCTCCGCCACACCCGAGCGCAAGCAGTCCAAGGCGAAGATCTCCTCCCACGCCGACAAGACGAAGGACATGCCCGCCAACGGCGTCATGGCCTTCTGCACCTTCTACGACGGCCTGGACGCACTGCACCCGTCCTCCACCGACCCCTTCGACCGCGGGGTGAAGGGCGTCAGCGCGCTGACCCGGCTCCGCTTCCGCCTCAAGGACCCGGCCGCGGAACGCGCCGGAGCCCCTCTCCCCCCGCAGTTCGGCATCACGCTCCACCCGGGCTCGGTCTTCTTCATGCCCCTGTCCACCAACCGCCTGTACACGCACGAGGTCCGGCCCTCCGCACTGAACGCCGAACAACTACCGACCCGCCTGGGATACGTGGTGCGCTGCTCGTCCGCCGAAGCGGTGCACAAGGACGGCCGGACGTACCTCAAGAAGAGCGGAGACCTGGTGGAGTTGGGCCCGCCCACCCAGGACGGCATGGACGAACTGCGCCGCCTGTACGCCGAGGAGAACAGGACGACCTCGTTCATCGACTACGGCGACGCGTTCCTCTTCAGCATGAACACGGGAGACTACGTTGCCCCCGCTCTCTGAACTCACGGAGGCCGTCCGCTCCTACGACCTGCCCGCCGAGGAGAACCCCTTCGCGGAACTGCTGGCGTCAGTCCGGTGGGAGGACGTGGGAAAGGGCCGGCAGGGCGCGGTGCTGACCAGGATCGACGCCGAGGGCCGCGCGCCCCTGGTCCGTACGACCACCCGGTACAGCGCCCCGGCACAGCGCTTCCGCCCGGTGCACGACCGCCTGGCGCGCCGTATCCAGGAACGCGCGGCGCTTCCGACGGCCTTCGACAACGCCCTGGTCGAGAACTACACGAACGCGTACACCACCATGGGCGCCCACTCCGACCAGGCCCTCGACCTGGCGGACGGCTCCTTCATCGCGGTCTTCTCCTGCTACCGGAACCCCGGGGCCGGCCCCCCGAGGAAACTGGTCTTCGAGGCCAAGGAACCGGACGACGAGAGGTTCGAACTGCCTCTCGCGCACCGCAGTGCCGTCGTGTTCTCCGTCGCCGCGAACCGCCGGCTCAGGCACAGAATCATCCTGGACACCTCCACCGGAGCACCGGACGACACCTGGCTGGGCATCACGTTCCGCACCTCCAGGACCCCGGTGCGCTACACCGGCGCGGGCCGTGCCCACCTCCCCGGCGGCGAGCGCCTGCTCCCGGCGACCGACGAACAGGCGCGGGAGTTCTACCGCCTGCGCCGCCGCGAGAACAAGGAACCTGACTTCGCCTACCCCACCCCCCTGACGTACACGATCAGCGGGAGCGACCTGCTGCCGCCGGTCTGAGCGGGGGGCGAAGAGGGCGTCATCCGAGCCGTCGTCTGGCGTGCCCGCCGCCCCGTCCGGCAGGACGGGCAAAGCCGCCGCCCGCGGACGCGCGGGCGGCGGCCGGTGGCCGGGCCGGGTGGAGGCGTGGTTCACCCGCCCCCGTGGCACCCCCCGTAAGCCTCCCCCGAGCCGCACCAGCAGGCGGCCGTGCGGGGCGGGGGCCACGGGGTGGCGCGGCCTCGGGCGGCGAGGGTGGTGGCGTACTGGGGGAGGAGGGCCGGGGTCGCCGGGGGCGCGGCTTCCGAGGCGGCGAACGCCTCGTACGAGGGGACCGTGCCCGTCACGATGCCCAGATTCGGGGCGCCCGCCGCGTGGAGGTCCCGGAGTGCGGCCTCCAGGCGGTTCAGGTGGGTGGCGTGGTCCACGTACTCCTCGGTCAACTCCGGGTACGAGGCGAGCAGTTCGCGCAGTTCGTTCTCCGGCCAGTGCAGGACGGCCACCGGGAACGGGCGGGACAGCGCCGTGCGGTAGCTGCCCAACTCCGCGCGGAGACGGGCGATCTCGGCTCGCAGTTCGACCGGGTCCGAGGAGCCCAGGGACCACAGGCGCTTCGGATCGTGCAGCTCGTCCAGGGGTACCGGGGCCGTGTGCAGCACGCCGGCCAGCTCGTCCCACGCGTCGTGGTCCAACCCCAGCAGTCGGCGCACCCGGTGACGGCCGGTCAGCAGGGACTGCGTGGCGTACGGGACCTCCTCGCCGGGCGCCAGCAGCAGGGTCAGCGCCGTCGAGAAGAAGTCGTGCGCCGACTCCAACTCGTCGTGCGCCTCCAGGGTCTCCGCGGCGATCTGCCAGGGCCCGGCGTCCGGCGGGGCCGCCGCGCGGATTCCGTCGATGATCGCCCGGGCCTCGGCCTCGTGGCCGTATTCCCAGAGGTTGGCCGCCTTCAGGGCCTTGATCAGGTGCGGGTTCTCGACGCCGGACCCGGGGGCCCCGAGCAGGTCGTCGTAGAGCGTGCTCGCGCGGGCGCGGTCCCCGGCGAGTTCCAGGTGGGCCGCGGCTCGGAGGACCAGCGGTTCACGGTCCTCGGGGTACTGCGCCGCGGTGCGGAGCAGGCGCTCGGCTTCGGTGATGTGGTCGGCAGGCGTGTCGGGGCGCATGAATCACACGGTACTGCCGGACGGCGGCGGCGGGGAGGAGAGGTCGGGGCGGGGGAAGCGGGAGGGGTCGGGAGGGTGGCGGGGCCCGCCCCTGTCGCGCCCGGCGCACCGAAAGATCCCCGCGGCCCCGCTTCCCTTCTCCTCTCTCCCGCGCGGCCCCGCTGGGGCCGGGTGTACCCCGGGGGCCGGACCCCCGCCGCCTCGCCGTCCGGGGGGAAGCCCACCGCGATGCGGCCGCGGTGAGCGGTGTGCCGGGGCCGGGGGCGTAAGGTCCCCGGGTGTTCGGAGTGATCAGACGACGCCCCTGGCTGCTGGGGCTGCTCGTCCCCTATGTCCTGTACCTCGCGGCGCTGCCCCTGGTGAACCGCGTGACGCCGCTGGTGGGGGGTGTGCCCTTCCTCTTCGTGTGGCTCCTGGGGGCGACCCTCCTCACCCCGGTCGCCGTAGGGCTCACCAGGCGGGCGGACCGCCGGAAGCGGCGCCCCTGCCCGCCGGACCGGGGCCCCCGGGACCGGGCCGGCCGCCCGAGGGGCGGGGACGCGTGAACGCCGTCGTCGCCACCTCCGTCTTCGCCGCCTTCATGGTGGCCACCGTCGCCCTCGGCCTCCTCGCCCTGCGCGGGCGCGGCGGAGGCGGCGGGCTCGCCGAGTGGTCCGTGGGCGGGCGCAGCCTGGGGCCCGTCTTCATCTGGGTGCTGATGGCCGGCGAGGGCTACACCAGCTTCAGCTACCTCGGAGCCGCGGGCTGGGGCTACAACTACGGGGCCCCCGTCCTGTACGTCGTCGCGTACATGTCCTGCGGTTACGCGCTCGGGTACGTCGTCGGGCCCATGCTCTGGAGCTACGCCCGCCGCCACGGCCTCGTCGGGATCACCGACATGGTCGCCCACCGCTTCGGCCGGCCCTGGCTCGGCGCCGTCGTCGCCGTGCTGGCCACCGTCTTCCTCCTGCCGTACATCCAGCTCCAGATCACCGGCATGGGCGTGGTGCTCTCCACCGTCTCCTACGGGACCGTCGGCCTGAACTGGGCCTACTTCGCCGCCTTCGCCGTCACCACCGGCTTCGTCGTGGTCAGCGGGCTGCGCGGCAGCGCCTGGGTGTCCGTGCTGAAGGACGTCCTGGTCATCGCCACGCTCGGTTTCCTCGCGCTGTACGTCCCGCTGCACTACTTCGACGGGTACGGGGCCTTCCTCGACCGGCTCGTCGCCGAGAAGAGCGAGTGGCTGACGTTCCCGGGGCACGGGGGCGGCGACAGCGGGCTCGGCGAGCTGTGGTTCATCAGCACCACGTTCCTGAACTCGCTGACCGTCGTCATCTTCCCCACCACCGTCGCCGGCTACCTCGGGGCCCGCAACGCCGACGCGCTGCGCCGCAACGCCGTGTACCTGCCCGCCTACAACGTCCTGCTCTTCGTGCCGATGCTGCTCGGGCTCGCCGCCCTGTTCGTGGTCCCGGGGCTGACCGGCGCGGAGTCGAACCTCGCCCTGTTCAAGCTGGTCGTCGACTCGCTGCCCGCCTGGGCCGTCGGCGTCATCGGGGTCGCCGCCGCGCTCTCCTCCATCGTGCCCATGGCCGTCTTCATGCTGGTCATCGGCACGATGTGGGGCCGCAGCGTGCTCTCCCTCCTGCCGCGCTTCGCCGAGCGGCAGAAGTCCGCCGCCCAGATCGTCGTGGTCGTGGCCGGTTCGCTGGCGCTGCTGCTCACGTACACCGCGCCCAACACCCTCGTACGCCTCTCCCTCATCTCGTACGAGGGGATGGCCCAACTCCTGCCGATGGTGCTGCTCGCCCTCGTCTGGCGGCGGCTCACGTTCCGGGGCGCGTTCAGCGGGCTGGTCGTCGGCGTCGCCGCGGTCTGCGCCCTCGTCTTCAGCGGGAACGACCCGGTGGGCGGGGTGAACGCCGGGCTCGTCGCCCTCGCCGCCAACCTGGCCGTCGCGCTCGCCGTCACCTTCGCCGGGGGCCCGGACACGGACCCGCGCCCCGACGCCGAGGTGCTGGCCGACGATCCGCCGGAGGAGAAGGAGGAGAAGGAGGAGAGCGAGGTCCTCCTGCGGTCTGACCCGGGGCCGTCCGGGCATCGTGTATAACGAAGTGAGTGCCCCGCGCACCGACGTCCGGCACGCACCAGCCGTACGAGGAAGCCCCGGGGCCGCACGAGAAGCCGTACGGGGAAGTCCCCCGAGGGAAGTCCCCCGAGGGAAGTCCCCCGAGGAGAGAGGGAGGTGCCGCACACCATGCGCGACGCCACCCCTCTGCGCGACGCCTTCGCCCGGCTGCTCCGGCCCGCCGGGCTCCTCGTCCTCCTCCTCACCGAGATCCTCCTCGCCGAGGGCGGCAGCCTCTCCGCCGCCGTCGCGCTCGCCGCCACCGCCGCCGCCGGCACGGCGCTTCTCGCCTGCGCCGTCATCAGCGCCCGCTGCGCGCCCCCCGTGCCCCGCACCCGGGTCCGTACGGCCATCAGGGACCGGGAGCGGCGCACCGCGTTCCTCCCGCAGAGCGACCCCGACGCCCGGGGCCGCACCAGGCCCCGCGCACCCGGGCGCGTCCTCCTGACGGCCGCCGCGTAGGGGATCCCGAACCCCTCCGGGCCTTTGCACCCTTCGCGAGGAATCCCGTACCGCTTCCGCGCGTGCGCGAGCGCCGCTCCCGTACGCGAGCGGGGCGCGGTTCCGTAGGTGAAGAGTGCGCGGCTCCGCGCGGTCGTCCTGCCGAGTGATCACCCGGTACCTGCCCTTCCGCAGCTACCCCCGGCACGACGAGACCCCCGGAGGGCTCACCCATGTCCGCGTTCCTGTCCGCTTTCGCGAGCCTGGTCGGCTCCCTCGCCGATCTGCTCCAGCCGCTCTTCCACACCGCCTCCGCCGCCGCCGCGATCGTCCTGTTCACCGCCCTCGTCCGGCTCGCCGTCCACCCCCTGTCGCGGGCCGCCGCGCGGGGGCAGAAGGCCCGCGGCCGGCTCCAGCCGCAGATCGCCGAACTCCGCGAGAAGCACGGCAAGAACCCCGAGCGGATGCAGAAGGCGATCATGGAGCTGCACGCCGCCGAGAAGGTGTCGCCGCTCTCCGGCTGTCTGCCGAGCCTCCTTCAGATGCCCGCCTTCTTCCTCCTGTACCACCTGTTCTCCAGCGGCTCGATCGGCGGCGAGCCCAACGCGCTGCTCGCCCACGACCTGCTCGGCGCACCGCTCGGCGGACGCTGGCACGACGCCCTCGCGCACGGCGGGATGTTCGGCGGTCAGGGGCTGGTCTACCTCGGGATCTTCGCGATCGTCGCCGCCGTCGCCACGTTCACCTACGGACGTACCAAGCGGCAGATGACCGCCCACCCGGCGACGCCCCCCACCAGCCCGGACGGGCAGCCCGTGCCCGGCATGGGCGCGATGACGACGCTCATGCCGCTGCTGTCGTTCTTCACCCTGATCACGGTGGCGGTCGTCCCGCTGGCCGCCGCCCTGTACGTCGTCACCACCACGACGTGGACCGCGGTCGAGCGGGCCTGGCTGTACCGGGACGCGCCGGTCGGCGGCTCCGTGGCCACCGCCGCGTGATCCGTACGCCGAGCCCGCCCGGCCCGCCGAGCGCCCGCCGGGCGGGCCCCGGTGCGCCCGCCGCGTTCACCGCGCGGCCCCGCGGCCCGGCCGCGCGCCGGTCCACTGGGTGAACGAGGTCTTGCGGACCCATCGCGTCTCTTGGACGATCGGCCACGTCCCGCGTCGGCCGCACTCCGCCGCGGGACGCCACACCTCGACCAAGAGGAGTTGGACCGTTGAAGCTGCTTCGAGTCGGTACGGCGGGCGCCGAGCGCCCCGCACTTCTCGACCGCGACGGGACACTGCGCGACCTGTCGGGGATCGTCCCCGACATCGACGGCGACCTGCTCGCCGACGCCTCCGCTCTCGACCGGGTACGGGCCGCCGCCGACGCGCCCGGCGTCCTCCCCGCCCTGGACGCCACGGGGCTGAGGGTCGGCCCGCCCCTCGGCCGCATCGGCAAGATCGTGTGCATCGGGCTGAACTACCACGACCACGCCGCCGAGGCCGGTGCGCAGATCCCCGCCGAGCCGATCCTGTTCTTCAAGGCCCCCGACACCGTCGTCGGGCCCGACGACACGGTGCTCGTGCCGCGCGGCAGCCGCAAGACGGACTGGGAGGTCGAGCTGGCCGTCGTCATCGGGCGCACCGCCCGCTACCTGGAGACGGCCGAGCAGGGACTCGCGCACATCGCCGGGTACGCGACGGCGCACGACGTCTCCGAGCGCGAGTACCAGATCGAGCGCGGCGGCACCTGGGACAAGGGCAAGAACTGCGAGACGTTCAACCCGCTGGGCCCCTGGCTGGTCACCGCCGACGAGGTGCCCGACCCGCAGGCCCTGCCGCTGCGCCTGTGGGTCAACGGCGAGCTGAGACAGGACGGCACCACGGCCGAGCAGATCTTCCCGGTCGGCGAGGTCGTCCGCTACCTCAGCCACTTCATGACCCTCTACCCGGGCGATGTGATCAACACCGGTACGCCCGCCGGGGTCGCGATGGGGCAGCCCGAGCCGAAGCCCTACCTGAGGGCGGGCGACGTGGTGGAGCTGGAGGTGGAAGGGCTCGGCCGGCAGCGGCAGGAGCTGAAGGCGGCGTAGCCCCGGGACGGCGGCGGGCGGCGGGGGGCGGGGCGGGCACGCGCAGCCCCGCCCCTCCGCGTCCGTCTCAGGCCCCCGTGCCCGTCCCCGCCGCGAACTGCTCCAGCGCCTCGACCACCAGGGCGTGGTCCTCGGCCTGCGGCAGCCCGGAGACCGTGACCGCGCCGATCACGCCCGCCCCCGCGACGGCGAGCGGGAATGAACCGCCGTGCGCGGCGTAGACGTCCGGGTCCAGCCGCGAGGACTCCTCGAACGTCGTGCCCTTCGCCCGGAACCGGGTGCCCACCAGGTACGAACTCTCGCCGTACCGCTCGACGACCCTGCGCTTGCGGTCGATCCACGCGTCGTTGTCCGCGCTGGAGCCGGGCAGCGCCGCGTGGAACAGCTGCTGCGCGCCGCGCCGGATGTCGACGGCGACCGGCGCGTGCCGCTCGCGCGCCAGCCGGACCAGCAGACTGCCGAGCGCGAACGCGTCGTCGTACGAGAAGCGGGGAAGGACGAGCCGGCGCTCCTGGGCGACCAGCTCGGCGATGGCGGGGGAGGCGCTGGTCATCGGACGGTGTGCTCCTCGTCGGCCGGGGTGCCGGGCAGGGTGACGGTCACGCCCTCGCGGGCCGAGCGGCGTGCGGCCTCCAGGACGTCCAGCGCGGCGGCGGCCTGGAGCGCGGTGACCGGGTTGTCGCCGGCGCCCCGTACGGCGGCGGCGACGGCGGCGTAGTACGCCGGGTAGTCGCCGGGCAGCGTACGGACCGGGGCGCCGCCCCCGGACAGCGGGGACTCGCCGGAGCCGAGGCGGCCCCACGACTCCTGCGCCTCCTCGCCCCACGGTTCGCCGGCCACCGGGCGCAGCCCCTCGCGCAGGGCCGCCTCCTGCGGGTCCAGGCCGTACTTCACATAGCCCGCCTTCGAGCCCAGCACCCGGAAGCGCGGGCCGAGCTGGGCCGTGGTGGCGCTGACGTACAGGTGCGAGCGGACCCCGTTCGCGTGGGTGATCGCGATGAACGTGTCGTCGTCCGCCGCCGCGCCGGGGCGCCGTACGTCGGACTCCGCGTACACCCGCACCGCCGGGCCGAACAGCACCAGCGCCTGGTCCACCACATGGCTGCCCAGGTCGTACAGCAGACCGCCGATCTCCTCGGGGTCGCCCGACTCGCGCCAGCCGCCCTTCGGCCGCGGACGCCAGCGCTCGAAGCGGGACTCGAAGCGCTGCACCTCGCCCAGCTCCCCGTCGTCGATCAGGCCGGCCAGGGTGCGGAAGTCGTTGTCCCAGCGGCGGTTCTGGAAGACCGAGAGCAGCAGCCCGCGCTCCTGGGCGAGGGCCGCCAGCCCGCGCGCCTCGGCCGCCGTCCCGGCGACCGGCTTGTCCACGACCACCGGCAGCCCGGCCTTCAGCGCGGCCGTCGCCAGCGGGACGTGCGTCTTGTTCGGCGTGGCGACGACGACGAGGTCCAGCTCGTCGGCGCGCTCCCACAGCTCGTCCGCCGCGGCGGCGAACCGGACGCCCGGGTACGCGGCGCGGGCCTCCGCCCGGCGCTCCTCGTTCGACGTCACGACGGTGTCGAGGGCCAGCCCCCCGGTCGCGGAGATCAACGGGGCGTGGAAGACGGAGCCGGCCAGGCCGTAGCCGACGAGGGCGACGCGGAGCGGGGCGCCCGGGGCGTCGGGCGTGCCGGGGGCGCCGGAGGCGTTGGGGGTCATGCGTTCCACTTAAGCAACGCTGTTGCCGAAGTGCAAGCGACCGGCACAATGGGCCCGTGAGCAGGCGCGGGCCGTGGGGGTGAGCGGGGCGGGGCGTGAGCGGGGCGGGTTCGTGGTCGTGTGCTGGAGCGGGGCGTGGAGGGGAGCGGGTCGTGGTCGTGGGACGTGAGCGGGGCGTGGGCGGGGGCCGGGCGGGGGAGGGGCCCCGGGCCGGGGTGAACCTGCCGGCCCTGCGGCACCACAACGCCACGCTGGTCCTGGACCTGCTGCGGGCGGCCGGAGCGGAGGGCATCAGCCGGCTGGAGCTGGCCGAGGGCACCGGCCTCACCCCGCAGGCCGTCAGCAAGATCACCGCCCGGCTGCGGGAGGACGGGCTGGCCGTGGGGGCGGGCCGGCGCCCGTCCACCGGCGGCAAGCCGCGCACCGTGCTGCGGCTGGTCCCCGACGCGCGGTTCGCCGTCGGCCTGCACCTGGACCGCGACGGGCTCACCGCCGTCCTGGCCGACCTCGCGGGCCGGCCGGTCGCGGTCACTCGCGCGCCCCTGGATCTCGGCGCTCCGGCGGACCGGGTCCTCGCGGACGCGGCCGAGGCGGTACGGGACCTGTGCGCGGCCGAACCGCACAGACCGGTGCTGGGCTTGGGCGTCGCCGCACCCGGCCCGCTCGACCACCGGGGCGGCGTCCTGCGCCGGATCACCGGGTTCCCGCAGTGGGACGGCTACCCGCTGCGCGCCGCCCTCGCCGAGCGCACCGGCCTCCCGGTCGCCCTGGACAAGGACACCAACGCGGCCGCCCTCGCGCTGGCCCTGGCCCCGGAGAGCGCGGGCGGCGGTGATTTCGCCTACCTCCACCTCGGTACGGGGCTGGGCGCCGGCCTCGTCCTCGGCGGCCGGGTGCACCGGGGGGCGCGGACGGGGGCGGGCGAGTTCGGCCACCAGACCCTCCAGCTCGACGGCCCGCTCTGCGGCTGCGGCGGACGCGGCTGCGTCGAGGCGCTGTGCCTGGCGGCCGAGGCGCGCGGCGACCGGGCCGAGGCCGCCCGGATCCTGGGCGCGGGCGCGGCGAACCTGGTCGGCCTGCTCGACATCGACCGCGTGGTCCTGGGCGGCCGGACGGTGGCCGCCGACGAGGACGCGTACGTACGGGGCGTCCGGGCCGTGATCGAGGAGCGGGCCGCCCGGGGCGGGGCCGGGGCGGGGGTCACGGTCACGGTGGCCCGGGGCGGCGACCGCCCGGTCGCGGAGGGCGCGGCCCAACTGGTGCTGGCGCCGGTGTTCGGGCGGGTGGGGGCGGGGGAGTAGGGCGGGCCGGTGGTGGGGCGGGACGCGCCGACCGCTGCCCGGCCGCGGGGGAGCGCCTGGCGGCGGGGGAGCGTCGGGCCGCCCACGGCCCCGGCCGGACCCGCTGGACCTGCCCCGCCCGCGTTGCCCCGTGCCGGGCCCGCCGTGCCGGGTCTGCCGGGCCTGCCGTGCCGGTACCGGGCCCGCTGGACTTGCCCCGCCCGTGCTGCCCCTGCCGGGCCGGCTGCCCCCGGCCTTGGCGGGCAACGTCGAGATGCAGTCGGGTGATCCTATGAATCGAGTCGGCATGTCGACTCTTTGACCACGCGCGCGCGTGATGATCTCGGAGGTCACCGCCGGAGCCCCCGCCCCGGCCGTCCGCGAGAGCAGTGAAGGGTGACCCCCGATGCCCCCTCCCCCCTCCGCACGGCTGCGCGACGCCCGCGCGGTCGCCGCCCTCGGGTTGGCCGCCGGGATCACGGTGCCCGCCGCCCTCCTGGGCGGCCCGCAGGCCGCCGCCCTGCCGGGCACGCCCCCGCCGGTCCCCTTGGCCGTGGAAGCCGCCGGAGTCGGGGAAGCCGTCGAAGCCGTCGGCGCCCCGGAACGCCTCGGTGTCGCGGGGGCCTCCCCGTCCCCCCTGGCCGCCGGGGCCGCCGACGAGCAGCCCGGCTGCGGGCGCCCGGACGCGAAGGAGTTCCCGATCGCGGCCCGGATCCAGGACGCTCCGGGCCGGTACGAGGCCGGAGGAGACCACGGGACCTGGGTCCTGGACCTCACCAACACCACCGACGCGACCTGCCGGGCCCTGCACCCGGTCCTCGTCCTCACCGACCGCGACCGGCGGCTGACGGCGGAACAGATCCGGGCGGAGTTCTCCGGGCCCGGCCGGACCGGGGCCACGCACCACGTCACCTGGGAGACCACCGACCGCGACGAGCAGATCGGCGTCTTCGGCGGCGACGGGGCGCCCGAGGGGAAGGACGGCGGGGAGGACGGCGACCGCTCCGGCGAGCCGTTCCTCGGGTTCACCGTTCCCGCCGGGGAGACCGTCTCCGTACGCGTCCGCATGGCCTTCACCCCGGACGCCGCCCCCGGCCCGGTCACCGCCCACGCCGTGGTCGTCCAGCGCCGCCACCAGGACAAGGCCAAGGGCGGTGCGCGGGAGGACGGCGAGTGGGTGGGGGATTCGGGGGAGTACCCCTTCGTCATCGCGGACGGCGCCACCGGCGGCACCAGGGAACCGGAGCCCCTCCGCACGGAGCGTCCGTCCCCGTCCGATACCTCGCCGCAGCGGAGCGGGCAGCCGGAGAGCCCTTCGCCGCAGCGCAGCGAGCGGCCGGAGAGCCCTTCGCCGCAGCGGAGCGGGCGGCCGGAGAGTTCCTTGCCGGAGCGCCCCGATCGCCCCGGCAGCCCCGACCCGGACCACAGCGGTCCGGGTACCGGTACCCGGACCGGCCCGGGGGCCGGCCGGGACGCGGCCCCGTCCGCCGACCCCGGCGCCCGCCCGCCCGCCGACCCCGGCGCCCGCCCGCCCGCCGACCCCGGCGCCCGCCCGCCCGCCGACCCCGGCGCCCGCCCGCCCGCCGACCTCCGGGCCGAGGGCCGGGAGGAGCGCCCCGGCCACCCGCCCCGGGACGGGTTCGGCCGCCCGCTGCCCGAACTCGCCCGGACCGGACCGGCGTCGGCGGCCTGGACCGGGGCCGCCGCCGGGGCGCTCCTGCTCGGCGGGACCGGTCTGCTGCTGTACGCCCGCCGGGCCCGCCGCACCACCGGCTGACCCAAAGCGCCGACCTGTCCGCGAGGCCGGGACCGCCGTCCCGTACCGGTCCGTTCACCCGCGTCTGCCACGATCGGGTGGTGGACTACCCGAACGGCCAGGCACCTGGCGCACCGATCCGCTCCGGCATCCCCGAACACGGCCGCATCCCGAAGTACTACGCGGTCAAGGCCCGCATCGCGGTGCTGCTGGACGAGCTGGGGGAGGGCGGGCTCCTGCCCACCGAGCGGGAGCTGGCCCTCCGGCACGAGGTCTCCCGCGAGACCGTCCGCCAGGCCCTGCGCGAACTCCTCCTCGAAGGGCGGCTGCGCCGGCAGGGGCGCGGCACCGTCGTCGCCGGGCCCAAGCTGGAGCAGCCGCTCTCGCTCGCCAGCTACACCGAGGGCGTCCGCCGCCAGGGCAGGCGGCCCGGCCGCCACCTCATCGGCCTCGACCGCTTCCCCTGCCCCGAGGCCCTGGCCGCCGAGATAGCGGTGGAGCGGGGCGAGCCGGTCTGGCACCTGGAGCGGGTGCTGCTCGCGGACGACGAGCGCGTCGGCCTGGAGAGCACGTACGTCGGCGTCGCGCGCGTCCCGGACCTGGACACGGGGTTCGACCCGGACTCCTCCTTCTACGCCTACCTCCGCGACCGCCTCCAGATCGTCTTCGGCGACGCCGACGAGCGGATCGAGACCGTGCTCGCGACCCCCCGCGAGGCCCTTCTCATCGGCACCCCGCCCGCCCTGCCGATGCTCCTGATCCACCGGCTCTCGCGGGATGCCGACGGCCGGCCGCTGGAGCGCGTGCGGACCCTGTTCCGGGGCGACCGCTTCTCCTTCTCCGCCCATCTGCGGGGCGACGGGCGGGACTGAGCGGACCGCGTCCCCTCTCCTGCCCTCCGACCCCGCGCAGATCACGGACGGGTAACGGGTCTGGTCCAAACTTGCGGGGTCGTTCACCGTCGCGTCGACGGCCGGACGTATGCGGGCCATCCGTCCCGAGGAGCGTGGCCGTCGTGAGAGTCATCGTCGTAGGAGCCGGCGTGGTGGGAACCATGCACGCCTGGCACGCAGTCAGCCGCGGCCACGAGGTCGTACAGATCGAGCGCGAGAGCGAGGCGCGCGGGGCGTCGCTCCGCAATTTCGGACAGATATGGGTCAGCGGCCGGGCCGGAGGCGAGGAGCTGGAGACCGCCCTGCGCGCCCGCGAGCTGTGGGAGGGCATCGGGGAGCGGGTGCCCGGCCTCGGCTTCCGGCCGTGCGGCTCGCTGACCCCGCTGCGCACCCCGTACGAGGTCGCCGTCGCCGAGGCGGCCGTCGCCCGGCCCGACGCGGCGGCGCGCGGCTACGAGCTGCTGACCGCCGAGGAGGCGCGGGCGGTCAACCCGGCCCTGCGCGGCGCGTTCACCGCCGCCCTGTGGTGCGAGCGGGACGCGGCGGTCGAGCCGCGCACCGCTCAACTCGCCCTCAAGGAACACCTGCTGGCCTCGGGGAAGTACACCTTCCTCGGCGGCCGTGAGGTGCGCGAGGTCGTCGGGACCGCCTCGGTGCGCGACGACCACGGCGACGTCCACACCGGCGACGCCGTGATCCTCGCGACCGGCGCCTGGCTCGGCGGTCTGGTGCGCGAACTCGCCGGGCCCGACCTGCCCGTCCGCCGCGTCCGCCTCCAGATGATGCAGACCGACCCGCTCGGCGAGCCCCTCACCACCTCGGTGGCCGACGCCGACAGCTTCCGCTACTACCCCGCCTACCGGAGCGAGGCGCTCGACGCCCTTGACGCCGGCCAGCCGCAGGACCCCGTGGCCGCCGAACACCGCATGCAACTCCTCATGGTGCAGCGGCGGGACGGCGGACTGACTATCGGGGACACCCACGAGTACGAGCACCCCTTCGCCTTCGACACCGTCGAGGAGCCCTACGAGCACCTCACGCGGGTCGTCGAAGCCTTCCTCGGCCGGCCGCTGCCGCGCATCCGCCACCGCTGGGCGGGCGTCTACGCCCAGTGCACCGACACCTCGCGCGTCGTCCACCGGCAGCAGGTGCGCGAAGGCGTCTGGCTCGTCACCGGGCCCGGCGGGCGCGGTATGACCTGCTCGCCCGCCATCGCCGAAACGACCGCCGACCACGTGGGCTGGTAACCATCATGACTTCAGCGACACCGACCACCGACCGCCCCTTCGGCCTCGTCGTCCTCGACATGGCGGGGACCACCGTCGCCGACGGCGGCCTCGTCGAGCAGGCGTTCTCGGCCGCCGCCCGACGCCTCGGCGTGCAGCCCGGATCGGAGGAGCACGCACGCCAACTCGCCTATGTGCGGGCCACCATGGGCGAGTCCAAGATCTCCGTGTTCCGGCACCTGTTCGCCACCGAGGACCAGGCCCGGTACGCCAACACCGCTTTCGAGGAGGCGTACGGCGAACTCGTCGACGGCGGCAGCGTCGCCCCGCTCCCCGGCGCCCGCGAGGCCGTCGAACGGCTCACCGCCGAAGGCCGCACCGTCGTCCTGACCACCGGCTTCGCCCGCGTCACCCAGGACGCCATCCTCGCCGCCCTCGGCTGGCAGGACCTCGTCCCCCTCACCCTCTGCCCCGCCGACGCGGGCGGCCGGGGGCGCCCCCACCCGGACATGGTGCTGGCGGCCTTCCTGCGGACCGCCGCCGTGGACGACGTCCGGCGGATCGCGGTGGCCGGTGACACCTCGTACGACATGCTCAGCGGCGTGCGCTCCGGCGCCGGGATCGTCGCCGGAGTCCTCACCGGGGCCCACGACCGGGAGCGGCTGACCCGGCACGGCGCGACCCACGTCCTCGGCTCCGTCGCCGAACTGCCCGACCTCATCGCACGGGCCGAGGCATGAGCGGCGCGACCGGGGCCGCCGCTCCCGCCGGCACGGCCAGGACCACCGCCGCCCCCGCCCGGGGGGCCGAGCCCGCCACCGCCGCTCCCGCGCCCGGCCGGACCGGCCGCGAAACCGCCGTCCGCAGCGGCATCCGCTTCGACGGCGTCACCGTCGCCTACGGCGGGAACACCGTCCTCGACCGGCTCGACCTCACCGTCGAACCCGGCGAGGTGATGGCCCTCCTCGGGCCCTCCGGTTCGGGCAAGACCACCGCCCTGCGCGCCGTCGCCGGTTTCGTCCGGCCCGCCTCCGGACGGGTCTTCCTCGGCGGCCGGGACGTCACCGCCCTGCCCCCGCACCGGCGCGGCATCGGCATGGTCGTCCAGAGCTACGCCCTCTTCCCGCACCTCAAGGTCAAGGACAACGTGGCCTTCGGCCTCAAGGCCCACCGCACCCCGAAGGCCGAGATCCCCGGCCGGGTCACCGAGGCCCTGGAACTCGTCGGCATGGCCGCGTACGCCGACCGCCACCCGCGCGAACTCTCCGGCGGCCAGCAGCAGCGCGTCGCCATCGCCCGGGCGCTCGCCATCCGCCCCGGCGTGCTGCTCCTGGACGAACCGCTCTCCGCGCTCGACGCCCGGCTCCGCTCCGGAATGCTCACCGAACTGGCGCGGCTGCACCGCGAGTTGCCCGACGTCTCGATCCTGTACGTCACCCACGACCAGGTGGAGGCGCTGACCCTGGCCGACCGGATCGCGGTCATGGACCGGGCCCGGCTCCAGGACTGCGGCACCCCCCAGGAGCTGTACCGCCGGCCGCGTACGGAGTTCACCGCCTCGTTCGTCGGCAACGCCAACCTGCTCCCGGTCACCGTGACCGGCGAAGGAGCGGTCGAACTCGGCCGCCGCTCCCTCGCCGTGCCCACCGGCGCCGCCGCCCCGGGGGCCACCGCCACGCTCTGCGTCCGACCGCACCTGGTCGGCCTCGGCGCCGGGCCCAACGCGCTCACCGGCACCGTCACCGAGGTCCAGTGGCGCGGCTCCACCCACCGCGTCCACGCCGACGTCGAGGGGCACCCCGTCATGGCCGACCTCCGCGAACTGCGCGAGCCCCCCGCCCTCGGCGAGCCGGTCACCCTGCACTTCGCGGCCGAGGACGCGGTGCTGCTCCCCGCCGGGGCGGGCGAAGCGGCGGGAGCCCGCGGAACCGCGGGGGTGGGACCGTGACCGCCGCCCCGACCGCCGCCCCCCGGGTCTCCGCCGCACCGGCCCCCGCCCGGTCCCGCTCCGTCCCCGCCTGGGTCTGGGCGCTGCCGCCCGTCGCCGTGCTCGCGCTCGGCTTCCTCTACCCGTTGGCCCTCGTCGTCCAGCAGTCCTTCACCCCCGACGAGGGCGGCGCCTCCCTCGACCCGTACGCCGAGGTCTTCGCCTCCGCCGCCTTCCGCTCCGCGCTCACCACCACCGTATGGCTGGCCCTCGGCTCGACCGCGGGCTGCCTGGTCCTCGGATTCGTCCTCGCGCTGGTCATCGCGTTCGTACCGTTCCCCGGCGGGAAGGCGGTCGCCCGGTTCGTCGACGTCTTCCTCTCCTTCCCGTCCTTCCTCATCACGCTCGCCCTGCTGTTCGTCTACGGCACGGTCGGGATGGCCAACGGGCTCTGGACCGGCGCCACCGGGGCGGCCGAGGGGCCGTTCCACTTCCTGACCACCCCCTGGGGCGTCCTGCTCGCCGAGATCACCTACTTCACCCCGTTCGTGATGCGCCCGCTGCTCGCCGCGTTCTCCCAAATCGAGACCGGGCAGCTGGAAGTGGCCTCCTCGCTCGGCGCCGGCCCCGCCCGGATCATCCGGCAGGTGATCCTGCCCGAGGCGCTCCCGGCCCTCGCGGCGGGCGGCAGCCTCGTCCTGGTGATGTGCCTCAACGAGTTCGGGATCGTCCTGTTCACCGGGGCGAAGGGCGTCACCACGCTGCCGATGCTCGTCTACAGCAAGGCGATCCTGGAGTCGGACTACGCCGCCGCCTGCGTCGTCGCCGTCGTCAACATCGCGATCTCCGTGGGCCTCTACAGCCTCTACCGGGTGGTGAGCCGTCGTGCTGGTGCATAGCCGGGCCGGGAAGTGGGCCACCTGGGCCGTCTTCCTGCTCCTCTTCGTCCCCCTGTTCGCGGTGCCCCTGCTCGTCATCCTCGCCGCGTCCTTCGCCACCCACTGGTCCGGGGCCTTCCCCTCCGGCCCCACCGCCGAGCGCTACGCCGCCGCGACGAGCGGCGACTCGCTCCAGGCCCTGACCACCAGCCTGGTCACGGCCGTCGCCGCGAGCGTGCTGGCCCTCGCCCTGGGCGGCTGGGCGGCCCTCGCCGCCGCCTCCCTCCGCACGCGCGGAAAGCGGCTCCTGGACGCCCTGTTCATCCTGCCGGTCGCCGTGCCCTCGGTGGTCGTCGGCCTCGCGGTGCTGGTCGCCTACAGCCGGCCGCCCGTCCTGCTCAACGGGACGCGGTGGATCGTGATCCTCGCCCACACCATCCTGGTCACCGCCTTCGCCTACCAGTCGGTCGCCGCCGCCGTGCGCCGCCTCGACCCGGTCTACGAACAGGCCGCCGCCGGCCTCGGCGCGAGCCCGGCCCGCGTCCTGTGGCGGGTGAGGCTGCCGCTGCTGCTGCCCTCGCTCACCTCCGCCGCCGGACTCTGCTTCGCCCTGTCCATGGGGGAGTTGAGCGCCACGATGATGCTCTACCCGCCGGACTGGACCCCGCTGCCGGTGCACATCTTCGCCGCCACCGACCGGGGTTCCCTCTTCACCGGCGCCGCCCTCGCCGTGGTCCTGATGACGACGACGCTCCTCGTCCTCGCCGCCGTCTCCCGCATCCGGACCCGCGCCTCCTACCGCTGACCCCCCCCGCACTTCCGTTCTCAGGAGAACCCCATGCGCATCCCCGCCCGCACCCTCGCCCTGCCCCTGGCCGCCTGCGCGGCCCTCGCCCTCACCGCCTGCGGCGGCTCCTCCGCCGCCTCCGACGAGAAGTCCGTCACCGTCTACAGCGCCGACGGCCTCAAGGGCGAGAACGGCGACGGCTGGTACGACAAGGTCTTCAAGGACTTCGAGAAGAAGACCGGCATCACGGTGAAGTACGTCGAGGGCGGTTCCGGCGAGATGGTCCAGCGCGCCGCCCGGGAGAAGTCCAACACCCAGGCCGACGTCCTCGTCACCCTGCCGCCCTTCATCCAGCAGGCCGACGCCAAGGGGCTGTTGACCGCGTACGAGCCGAAGGGCGCCGACCGGGTCGACGGCGCCGACCGCGCGGCCGACGGCAAGTGGACCTCCGTCGTCAACAACTACTTCGGCTTCGTCCACAACACCGAGGAGCTGAAGACCCCGCCCCGTACCTGGGAGGAGCTGCTCGCCCCCGCCTACAAGGAGAAGATCCAGTACTCCACGCCCGGCGTCGCGGGCGACGGGACCGCCGTCCTCATCAAGGCCATGCACGACTTCGGCGGGCAGGAGCCGGCCATGGAGTACCTGAAGAAGCTCCAGGCCAACAACGTCGGCCCCTCCGCCTCCACCGGGAAGCTCGCCCCCAAGGTCGACAAAGGCGAACTCCTCGTCGCCAACGGGGACGTCCAGATGAACTTCGCCCAGTCCAAGGACATGCCCAACCTCGGCATCTGGTTCCCCGCCAAGGGCGGCGGCAAGCCCACCAGCTTCGCCCTCCCGTACGCGGCGGGGCTCGTCGCGAACGCCCCGCACGGCGAGAACGGCAAGAAGCTGCTCGACTTCATGCTCTCCGAGCAGGCCCAGCGCGACGTCAGCGCGGTCGGCGGCGGGTTCGCCGCCCGCAAGGACATCGAGGCCACCGACGCCAACGCCGTCGAACTGGCCGCGCTGATGGAGGGCGTGGAGATCTTCGAGCCCGACTGGTCGGACATCGGCGCCAACCTCGACACGTACATCGACGCCTGGAAGTCGGCCACCGGAAGCTGACCGGCCACCTCTCCGCCACGGATCCCTGCCAAGGTCTGGACCCGGCCCGGACATCTCGCGAAGGTAACGGGTCCGGTCCAGCACCACGTTCACGTCCGGCCCCGATCGACCCGCCCCCTCTCCCTGGAGGAACACGTGTCCCGGTCCCCGTCCCGACGCTCCGTCCTCGCCGCCACCGCCGCCGCCACGGCCGCCGCCGTCGCCCCGCTCGCCACCGCCGCCCCGGCCCGCGCCGCCGCCCCCGCCCTCCCGGAGGGCACCAGCAAGGACAAGGTGCTCGTCGTCGGGATGGACGGGCTGCGCCACGACGTCATCGCCGCCGCCGACGCCCCGCACCTCAAGGCGATGATGGCCGCCGGGACGTACGGCACCTCGCTGCTGTACGCCAACCCGATGGCCGCCACCTCCTCCGGCCCCGGCTGGTCGACCGTCTCCACCGGCGTCTGGCCCGACAAGCACGGCGTCAAGGACAACTCCTTCGCGGGGAAGAACTACGCGAGGTACCCCGGCTTCCTCGCCCGCCTCGCCCAGGTCCGCCCCCAGTTCTCCACCTACGCCGCCGTCGACTGGAAGCCGCTGGACGCCCAGGGGACCGTCACCCCGGGCGCCGACGCCACACTCGTCCTCGACGGCGACCGCGACGGCTACACCGGCCACGACGCCACCATCGCCGCCGAGACGGAGTCCATCCTCCGGAACCAGAACCCGGACGTGCTCTTCGTCTACTTCGGCCAGACCGACATCGCCGGGCACAACTCCGGGGCGGCCAGCGCCGCCTACCGACAGGCGATCGCGGTCCAGGACGGACACCTCGGCCGCCTCCTCGCCGCCATCGAGGCCCGCCCCTCCTACGCCGCCGAACGGTGGACCGTCATCGTCACCACCGACCACGGCCACACCGACGCGGGCGGCCACGGCGGCAGCGCCGTCGAGGAGCGCCGCACCTTCGTCCTCGCCCAGGGCCCCGGCATCGCGGCCGGCGCCCGCCCCGCCGACACCCGGCTCGTGGACGTCGCCGCCACCGTCTTCCACCAGCTCGGCATCGTCCCCGACCCCGCCTGGGGGCTGGACGGCAGACCGATCCAGGAACGCTCCGCCGACCCGTTCGAGACGCTGTACCCGGCGCTCACCGGCCGCGCCGACGAGACCGGCATCCCGGCCGGGGTCCTCGGCTGGACCCGCACCGCGCCCAGCGGCTGGTCCGTCGTCAACTCCGCGATGGGCACCGGGGGCGTGGCCGAGTGGCGCGGCTGGTCCTTCGCCACCGACGAGTTCTGGAGCCGCAGCCAGCGCGACCAGTCCCGCGAGCTGAACGTCCGCTCACGCGGCATCTTCGCGGTGGCGGACTCCGACGAGTGGGCCGACAAGGCGTCCTCCGGACCGTACGACTCCACCCTCGTCACCCCGGCGTACGCCGTCTCCGGCAAGTCCGCCGTGACCCTCGGCTTCACCACCCACTACCGGCAGGAGGGCGGCCAGAGCGCCCGCGTCCTCGCCTCCTGGAACGGCGGGACGCCCGTCGAGGTGAAGCGGTACGCCTCCGACGTGATCGCGCAGCCCCAGGCGCTGACCCTGGACGTGCCGCCCGGGGCGGCCAACGTGAGCTTCCGCTTCCACTACACCGGCAGCAACAACTGGTACTGGGTGATCGACGGGGTCGGGATCACCACGGCCTAATTATGCTGGGGGTGCCGGGACGGCGTGGTCCGGGCACCCCCAAGCACGCAGTGCGTACGGCAGGAGTCCCGACACATGGCAGAGCGCAAGCCCATCACTTCCTGGCTGACCGACATGGACGGCGTCCTCATCCACGAGGGCACCCCCATCCCCGGCGCCGACGCCTTCATCAAGCGGCTGCGGGATTCCGGGCTGCCCTTTCTCGTCCTCACCAACAACTCCATCTACACCGCGCGCGACCTGCACGCCCGGCTCAAGCGCATGGGCCTGGACGTGCCCGTGGAGAACATCTGGACCTCCGCCCTCGCCACCGCCCAGTTCCTGGACGACCAGCGCCCCGGCGGCACCGCGTACGTCATCGGGGAGGCCGGCCTCACCACCGCCCTGCACGACATCGGGTACGTCCTCACCGACCACGACCCGGACTACGTGGTGCTCGGCGAGACCCGGACGTACAGCTTCGAGGCGCTGACCAAGGCGATCCGGCTGATCAACGCCGGCGCCCGCTTCATCTGCACCAACCCCGACGAGACCGGTCCCTCCGCCGAGGGCCCGCTGCCCGCGACCGGCTCGGTCGCCGCCCTCATCACCAAGGCCACCGGCAAGGACCCGTACTTCGCGGGCAAGCCCAACCCGCTGATGATGCGGACCGGGCTCAACGCCATCGGCGCGCACTCCGAGACCAGCGCGATGATCGGCGACCGGATGGACACCGACGTGCTGGCGGGGCTGGAAGCGGGAATGCAGACCTTCCTGGTCCTCACCGGGCTCACCACCGTCGCGGACATCGACCGCTACCCCTTCGGCCCGTCCCACGTCGTCGAGTCGATCGCGGACCTGGTCGACCTGATCGACCTTCCGGACCAGGTGGACCAGGGGGACCAGGTGGACCAGGGGAACCAGCCGGGGGCGGCGGACCCCGCCTGACCCCGCCTGACCCGGTCGGCCCCGCCCTGACCTGCGGGGATCGCATCCGCAGCCGACCGGGGAACGCGTCCGGCGTCACCCGGACGGAGGACTGCGGATGCGGGCCGCCGCCGCAGAGCCGAACCTTCCCGTAGGAGGTTCACGATGCGTTCCATGCCCATCACGTTCTGTGCGGTGGCGGCGTCCGCGCTCATAGCCGTCCCCGCCCCCGTCGCCCTGGCGTCACCGGCCGCCCCGGCCGGTGACGACGACCGGCGCACCGGCACCGTCTCGATCACCCCGTCCACGACCGCCCCGGGCGCGGAGGTGGAACTCTGGACCGACGCCTGCGGCAGAGGCCGCCACGCCAAGGGCAACTCCGACGCCTTCGCCTCGGTCGCCCACTTCCGGCCCGCCGACGACAAGGGCCTCTTCGCCCGGGCCCGCATCCGGTCCGACGCCGAACCCCGCTCCTACGACGTCTGGGTGACGTGCGAGGACAGCGGCGGCCGGGCCACCGGCGCCCTCACCGTCGTCCACCACACCCGGCCCTCGCCCGCCGCACCCGTCAAGGCGGGCGGCGGAGGCGCCGCCACCCTCGCCGAACGGTCCGCCGAAGCGCAGGGGCCCGGCATCCGGCACGCGGTGACCGGACTGGTGCTCGCCGCCGTCGCGGCCGTCGCCGTCGCCCTGCGCACCTCGCGCCGGCGCCGCGGCCCGGCCGGCAGCTGAGATGAGCGCCCCGGACCGCCCGGCAGGCAACGGGCGACTGCTCACCGGAGTGACCTGGGCCGTGCTCCTGCTCGGCCTGTGGCTCTGGGGCAAGGAGGCCGGCGGCGGGTTCGGCGGACTGTCCGGCCCCACCACGGGGGACGTGGCCGCGGTCGGCCGCCCCTTCGGCGCCTCGCTGCCCCCGGCCCACGACCCGCTCGACGGGTCGGCCCCCGAACGCGTGGAGGTCCCCTCCGTGGGGATCGCGGCCCCCGTCGTCGCACGCGGCCTCGACGGGGACGGGGCCGTCGACCCGCCCCCGTACGGCATGCCGAAGACCGCCGGCTGGTACGGCGACGGCACCCGGCCCGGCGCGGAGGGGACGGCCCTGTTCGTCGGCCACGTCGACACCGACACCGAACCGGCGGTCTTCTACGGGCTCAGCGCGGTGAAGCCGGGCGCCCGGATCGAGGTCGCCCGGGCGGACGGAAGCGTCGCCGAGTTCACCGTGGACGACGTCCGACTCGTCACCCGCGAACGCTTCGACGCGCAGAAGGTGTACGGGCCCCGCCAGGAGGGCCGGGCCGAGCTGCGGCTGATCACCTGCGGCGGGAAGTACGACCCGGCGACCCGCTCGTACACGGCGAACGTGGTCGTCTCGGCCTACCTCACCGGCGCGCAGGACGCGCGGGGCGGCGGGGACGGCGACCGGGGCGGCGGCGAGCACGCCCAGGCCGCGGCCGTCACCGGCCGCACCTGAGCCCCCCCGCCGTCCTCGTAGCCGTCGGCACGTCCCACCCGGCCCGGCCGGCCGCCTCCCAGGGGGCGCGCCCGCCGGGCCGGTCCTCGACCGCGTGCGCCCGGCCGCTGTGCCAGGATGGAACGGACCGGCAGCACATCGGTGCGACCGATGAGGAACAGTGCAGGCAGCACGCCCGAGGGGGAGTGGATGTACAGCGGTGACACCGGCCGGTCCCGGACGCGCGGGCGTGCGACGGCCCTGCGGGCGGCCGGTACGGCGGCGGCGCTCGGAGCGGCCCTGCTGCTGGCGGGATGCTCCGGCGACGGGGACGGCGGCGACAGGAAGAGCGCGTCGGCCATCGGCCAGCAGCCCAAGGACCAGGACCCGTACTGGGTCAACCCCGACGGCAACGCGGCCCGCCAGGTCGAGGCGTACACCAAGGACGGCGACGAGAAGAACGCCGAGCTGATCCGGAAGATCGCCCGGCAGCCGGTCGGCGAGTGGATCGGCCCGGACAACCCCGAGAACGAGGTCAGGGGCGTCACCGAGGCGGCCGCCGCCGCCGACCGTGAGGCTCTGCTGGTCCTCTACAACGTCCCGCACCGCGACTGCGGCCAGTTCTCCAAGGGCGGCGCCTCCGACGGCGACGCCTACCGCGCCTGGCTGGACCGCGTCGCCCGGGGCATCGGGGACCGCGCCGCCACCGTGATCCTGGAGCCGGACGCCCTGCTCCACCTGGTGGACGGCTGCACGCCCCAGGAGTTCCACGAGGAGCGCTACGACCTCCTCAAGGGCGCGATCCAGCGGCTGAAGCGGCAGCCCGCCACCAAGGTCTACCTGGACGCGGGCAACGCCGGCTGGCAGTCGCCCGACGCGCTCTACCAGCCGCTCCAGCGCGCCGGGATCGCCGAGGCGGACGGCTTCTCGCTCAACGTCTCCAACTTCCAGACCACGGCCGTCACCACGGAGTTCGGCAGGAAGCTGTCGGAGAAGATCGGCAACAAGCCGTTCGTCATCGACACCAGCCGCAACGGCAACGGCCCCTACACGGGCGGCGATCCCGCCGAGAGCTGGTGCAACCCGCCCGGCCGCGCGCTGGGCGAGCCCCCGACCACGCGGACGGGCGACGAGCTGGTCGACGCCTACCTGTGGATCAAGCGCCCCGGCGAGTCGGACGGCGACTGCAAGGGCGGCCCGAAGGCCGGCGAGTGGTGGCCGGAGTACGCGCTGGGGCTGGCCCGCGCCACGAAGTAGCCCGCGCACGGCGAAGGCCGCGTCCCGCAGGAGCACGTGCCGCGGGACGCGGCCTTCGCCGTGTACGCACGTGCTCCCCGCGGGCACGCCGTGCGGAGGCAGGGCCCTACTCGGGCACCTCCACCCACATGCCCTCGGACGGGGTGCCCCGGTCGTCGGTGACGAACAGCATGTACCAGCCGGACGGCACCAGCGCCGGGTTGTCCGGCACGGTGACGGTGATCCCGTCCTTCGACTTCTCCATCTCCAGCGCGATCGTGCGCTGGTCGGTGTCGGTGACATGGGTGACCGCGGAGGGCCGCATCAGCTTCGCCGAGGTGATCCTGGAGGCGTGCTGCGTGGTGAACAGGCCGGTGGAGCCGCGCTCGATCTTCTCGGGCCCGGCCGTCAGCTCCGGCCGGGAGTCCCGGTAGAGGTAGGGCGGGGTGTAGATCTCGATCCGCTGCTCGAAGACGCCGGGACGGGTGTTGGCCTTGTCCGAGAAGAGCGAGTCCGATCCGAAGATCATGACCCGGCCGTCCGGCAGCAGCACCGATCCCGAGTGGTAGTTCCGCCCGACCGCCGGGTCCGCGACCCGCTTGTAGGTGTCCGTCCTCGCGTCGTACAGCCGGGCCTGGAGGACGTCCGAGCCGCTGCGGCCCCGGTAGTCGCTGGAGCCGCCGGTGACCAGCAGGGAGTCGTCGGGCAGCAGGGAGGCGCTGGGGTAGCGGGTGCCCTCGGAGAGGGACGCGCCGTCGGTGAACCGCGGGTTCTTCTCCGTGAGGTCGACCAGCCGGGACTTCTCGCTGGACTTCTCCGACTCGCCGACCCCGCCGCCGCCGATCACCATGAACTTCTGGTCCTGGGCCGGGGGCAGCCGCACGGTGGCCGAGGTCTCCATCCGGTCCGGGTCGCTGAGCCCGGGGATCTTCTTGAACTTGTTGGTCGCGAGGTCCCAGACGCCCGGGTCGCGGCCCACGTCCGCCGGACCGTATCCGGCGTTGGAGCCGGAGTAGAACAGCTTACCGTCGTCGAGCAGGAAGACCGCCGGGTAGGTGGGGAAGCGCCGCTCGATGCCGGTGTACTCCCACTTCTTGGTCTTCGGGTCGTAGATCTCGTCCTTGCCGGGGACGATCTGCCCGATCTCGTCCAGACCCGACAGCGCGAGGACCTTGCCGTCCTCCAGCGTCGTCAGCGTCGGGTACCAGCGGGCTTCCTTCATCGGATCGACGGGTATGTACTTCTCCGCGACCGGGTCGAACTCGAAGGCCTCCCGGATCCCCTGGAAGTCCTTCTTGTCCAGTGCCAGCTTCTGCGCGATGCCGTAGACGTTGCGGGTGTCCGAGCCGGACAGGCCCGCCACCCGGTAGTTGTCCTCGGTGCCGGTCTCGTACTCCTTGCCGGTCTTCTGCGCCTCGACGTAGATCCGGCCGAGCCCGGGGTCGTTGCGCAGGAACGCGCCGGTCTCCTCGTCGAAGACCTTCTTGGCCTTCTCGACCAGGACCGGGTCCTTGGAGACGAACGTCTTCCCGTTCTCCTTGCCGGTGAACCGGGTGCCCGCGGGCAGGGTGATCGGCTTGTCCGGGTCCTCGTTGTGGACGATCATCAGGCCGCCGGCCTTGGTGACGTCGCCCTGGAGTTTCTCGTACCGCTTGGTGCCGCCGGCGATGAGGAGCTTGCCGTCGGGCAGCTGGGTGTGGCCGGCGCAGAACATGTCCTCGGGGGTGGGGATGTCCTTGAAGACGTCGGTCTTCGGATCCCACAGCACCGAGCGGAAGCTCTTCGCGTCGAAGTTCTTCTGGTTGTTCCCGGAGCCCGCGACGAGCAGCACCTTGCCGGTGTGCAGCAGCGCCGCGTGGATCGTGTTGATCCGGTGCTCGGAGGGGATGTCCAGGAAGTCCCAGTGGCCGTTGGCCGCCTTGTACTCCGGCTTGTTGATCGTGTACTCGTGGTAGCGCTCGGTGCTGAAACGGTACAGCCACGGCCCGTTCGCCCCCGCGAGCGCGAGAACCACCGCCGTACTGATCGCCAGGCGGCGGGTACGGCGGCTCGGACGGTACTTCATTTCTTACGTCCCCCAAGGGCGATCTGCATGGTCTGGTCGTTGCCGGGCGCGCCGGGCAGGGGAGCGGGACGCGGCCGCGGAGCCGGTCCGCCGCTGCGGTGGGATCCACCGGAGCGCCGCTTCTTCTTCTCGGCGCGGATCGTGTACCGCCAGCCGATGATCGGCGCGGCGGTGATCAGCAGCGCCAGCGTGGCCCAGGTGACCATCGCGGGGTGGCTGTGGCCCAGGAAGAACGAGGCGATCATCGAGGCGCCGAAGACGACGATGAAGAACAGGTGGATGCGGAAGGTGCCGAAGAGGGTGTCCGGGCTGGAGGAGTCGCCCTTGGGGGTCACCACGAACGAGCTCTTGCGGCGCAGCACCGCGTCCATCAGCGAGCGGGCGTAGATCGGCGCGGAGAGCGCGGACATCACCATGCCGGCCAGGCCGCCGGAGCCCTCGGGCTCGTGCGGCGAGACGTTGTGGCGGCGGTTCCAGATGTACAGGCCGATCTGGAGCGCGGAGGCGTTGCCGTAGAGCATCATCCAGATCGTCGGGTCGATCTGGACGCCGGAGGCGCCCATGCCGAGGAAGAGCGCGCAACTGAGGGCCGCGAGGATCCAGTTCAGCGCCGACATCGGGTAGAAGATGATCATCATCGTGTAGTTGAAGAGCTTCCCGGCGGGCATGGTCCCGAAGCCCTTCCAGAACTGCCCGATGATCGTCTCGTACGTCCCCCTCGACCACCGCAGCTGCTGGGTGAAGAAGTCCGTCCACGCGGTCGGGCCCTCGCCGACGGCCAGCACGTCCGGGGTGTAGACCGAGCGCCATTTCCTGCCGGTGGCGGGGTTGCGGTGGCGGTGGATCTCGAAACCGGTGGCCATGTCCTCGGTGATCGAGTCGTAGAGGCCGCCGATCTGCTTGAGCGCCGAGATGCGGACCGCGTTGCTGGTGCCGACGAACATGGGCGCGCCGTAGCGGTTGCCCGCGCGCTGGATCAGGGCGTGGAAGAGGAACTGCTGCGACTCGGCGGCCTTGGTGACGAAGGTGTCGTAGTTGCCGTAGACCTGCGGGCCGATGACGAAGCCGACGTCCGGGTCGCGGAAGTAGCCGAGCATTCGCTCCAGGTAGTTCGCCATCGGGACGTGGTCGGTGTCGACCGAGGCGAAGAAGTCGTAGTCGCCGCCGTGCGCGTCCAGCCAGGCGTTGTAGTTGCCGTGCTTGGTCTTGGCGCGGTGGGGGCCCTTGGCCTGGTTCCAGTGGGCCACGCCCTTGCGGGAGAAGTGGTGCACGCCGAGCCGGGCGCAGACCTCCTTGACCGCCGGGTCGTCGCCCTCGTCGAGCAGCCAGACGTGCATCAGACCGCGGTGGCGGATGCGCACGGCCGCCTCCAGGGTCTTCGTCACCATCTCCAGCGGCTCCTTGCCGGGGACGAAGGAGGTGAGGAAGGCGACCTTGGTGCCGGATTCCGGCACCACCGGGACCGGGTCGCGGGCGACCAGGGTGGCGTGGGCGTTGGAGAGGACGTTCATCGTGCGGAACAGCTCGATCAGACCGATCGAGACCAGCATGACGATGTCGAGGGCCAGCAGGAGGTCGTTGTCCAGGTTGGGATCGCGGTCCGTCCAGTGGCCGGGCTGCATCAGCCAGACGAAGAGGCCGAGCGAGACGAGAGGAGCCGCGCCGAGCAGGAGTGCCGCGCGCACCCGGTGCGGCTCCTGGGATATGAGCGAGCGGTACTGGACCTTGTACGGCTTGCCCGCGGGGGGCTGCGTCAGCGGTCCGGCGAGCCGGCTGTAGTGCTCGTAGTCGTAGCGCGGCAGCTCCTTCCCGGCCCGCCTCCGCGCCGCGCCGGCCCGCAGCTGCGCCGGTATCCGGAGCTGCGTCGTCCGGGAAGCGTCGTTCTCCTGCCGGTCGCCTGGCGGCGTCGACGTCATGGGTCATCCCCCCGCACGCATGCTGGTGCGTGACTGGATCGGTCTCGTCGTGCGCGGTGGATCCCCGTTCTTCACCGGGCACGCACACGGTGGCGAGCCACCGTCCCCACAGACGGGGATCGGCGGCTTTCCGGTTGCGGGACGCCCTTTCGACGTCCGCTCCCGGGCGGGGCCCCCGCCGCACGGTGCGAACAACCGGAACGTCACGCTCTGCTGCGTCAACTGTACGGATCGGCAGACCCCTTGAGGGTGTCGATCCTCAGACAGATTGTCCGACACCGCACGCGATCGCAAGGGTGAAATGGGTGATACGAGGGCTCTGGATGCGTTTTGCCCCCGACCCGTGGAGAGGATGTGACGAAGTGGAGACCTCCGTTCCCCGCACGGTCCGTCATCGAGGCGTGGCGGAACGGAGTCGGGTGGGTGGCTCTGTGTGCGCGACCGCGGGATGTCGGCGGAACGTGCGCGGGAAATGGCCGAAGCCCCCTCACTGAAAGTGAGGGGGCTTCGACTGTGCGTGCGCCGTCAGGGACTCGAACCCCGGACCCGCTGATTAAGAGTCAGCTGCTCTAACCAACTGAGCTAACGGCGCCTGCTGACCTGGAGAACTCTACCGGACGCCCAGGAGTGCTCCGAACCATTTACCGCTCGCCACGCCCCGTCAGATAGTCGTTTTTTCCCTTTGTTCCGTCAAAATGCGATATGTCGGACGAGTTGAGATGCTGACGCCCGTTGCGGCTGCGCCCGAAAAATCTTGACGAATGACGAATGACGAGTGCGGAGGGGAATCGCATGACTGTGCCGGTGTTCGAGGAATACGAACCCGCCATCGACTGCGCGTGTGCGGGGTGTGCCGTACGGCGGCGCTCCGCCGCGCGGGCCCTGCCGCCGCGGCGCGGCGGCCACCCCGCCGCGCACGGCGCGCGGCGGGCCCTCGTGCTGGCCACGGCCGCGGGGGTGGTGCTCTCCTGCGGGGCCGCGGGGGCGGCCGCCGCCGGCCGCCCCGGCCACGCGCCGCACGCCGACGGGGGAGCCGATCCCGAGCCGGCCACTCCGCAGGGGGAGAAGGGGCCGCTGCGGGGCTCCGGCGCCTCGGGCCCGCCCTCCGCCGACGCGGCGGTACGCACGACGACCCGGGCCGAGATCATCGACCGGGCCCAGCGATGGGTGGCCGCGAAGGTCCCGTACAGCATGGAGAAGTACTGGTCGGACGGGTACCGCCAGGACTGCTCGGGCTATGTGTCGATGGCCTGGAACCTCGGCGCCAACGAGTGGACCGGCAGCCTCGCCGCCTACGGCACCCGGATCGCCCGCGCCGATCTGGAGCCCGGGGACATCCTCCTCTTCCACAACCCCGCCGACCCCTCCCAGGGCTCGCACGTCACGATCTTCGGCGGCTGGACCGGCTCCGCGCGCACGCACTACATCGCCTACGAGCAGGCGCGCCCGCGGACGCGGAAGCAGTCCACGCCCATGGCGTACTGGAACAACTCCGACCGCTACGTGGCCTACCGCTACAAGGGCGTCACGGGGGGTTCGCCCGGCTCCGGGTCCTCCACCGGCTTCCCCGGGGCCGGACGGTTCGGCCCCGGCGCCGCCAACGAGGACGTCACCCGGCTCGGGCGGATGCTGGTCGAGCGGGGCGGCAAGCGGTTCTACGCGGTCGGCCCCGGGCCGGTGTGGAGCGAGGCCGACCGGCGGGCGACCCAGGCGTTCCAGCGGGCGCAGGGCTGGCGGGGCGAGGAGGCGGACGGCCTTCCGGGCCCGCACACCTGGCGTCTGCTGACCGCCGGCGGTGGCCGGGACATTCCGGCCACCGGGGCCGACGGCAGCCCGAATACGGCCGTGGCGTTCCCCGGACGCGGCTATTTCAAGCCGGGTCAGTCCAACAGCCATGTCGACCGGCTCGGCGAACAGTTGGTGAAGAAGGGATACGGCAAGCACTACGTGTCGGGCCCCGACCCGCGCTGGACCGAGGCGGACCGCCGCAACGTCGAGGCGTTCCAGCGGGCCCAGGGCTGGCGCGGCGGTGCGGCCGACGGATACCCGGGGCCGGAGACCTGGCGCCGGCTCTTCGCGTGACGGATGCGACGGAAAGGAATCGGGTACCGGTGACCTCCAACGACGACCAGTCCCCCCGGACCAGCCCCACCCCCAACCCCGCCCCCCACTCCCTGGACGACCGGCTTCCGCCGTCGCTCTTCGCCCCGCCGGGCGAGGGGAGCCCGCCGCCGCTGTTCGGCGGGGCGGCCCCGGAGCCCGCGCCGCCCACCAGCGGCGGCGCGAGGCCGGAGGCGCCGCCACCGGTGGGCGGCGGCGCGGACAAGGGCAAGGGCGTCCCCCCTCCGCTGTTCCGGCCGGTCGCCGACCCCGCGCCTGCGCCGGTCGGGGGGCGTCCGGCCCCCTCGCTCCGCCCCGAGGGCCCGGGCGCCCCGCCGGGCGACGGCACGGCCGCGCCCGCGCCGCCCCGGGCCGCCGCCCCTGCCCCCTCGGCGCCCGGTCCGTACCTCGGGCCGCCCCCGGACCGGAGCGCGGACCGGCCGCCGCCCGTCCCCGCCACGCCCCCCGCCGCCGCTCCCGCCCCGGACGGCTCCGGCCCCGGGCGGCCCCCCGCCGAGCGTGCCGCCCCTGGCCGCCCCGCCCCCTCGCGTGCCGTGCCGCTGGACGGGAACCTGCACCTCAAGCCCGTCCGGCGGGCGCGGACGGAGCCGTCGGCGGAGTGGACGCCGCTCCCGTCGTACGGGGCCGGGCCCGGCGGCGCGGAGCCGGACGGAGGAAAGGCGGGGGGCCGGACCCCGGAGGCCGCGACGTCCAGGAGCGCGGATCGTGCCCCCCGGCACGCGCCGGGGCGGGGGCCCGTCGACGACCCCGGGCCCGACACCGAGCTGGACCTCGTCCTGGACCTGGCCCCCGGCGACCGGGCCGCCTCCGCCACGTTCTCCGTACCCGTCCCCGGGCCCGCCCCCGCCGCCACCACGACGGCGGCCACCGGGGCCGCCCCCACGGCGACCACCGGGGCTGCCACCACGGCGGCCACCGGGGCCGCCACCACGGCGACCGGCGCCGGGGCCGCCACCACGGCGACCGGCGCCGGGACCGCCACCACGGCGACCGGCGCCGGGACCGCCACCACGACGGTCACCACCGGGGCTGCCACGACGGCGAACGCCGCCCCTCCCGTTCGCCGCCACTCCCTCATCGCCAACGAGACCACCGCCTCCATCCCCGTCCACCTCCTCTTCCGCGACGACCGGGAGCCCGTCCAGGCGGCGGCGCTGCCCGCGGGGGTCCTCCGCCGGCCCGTCGAGGACCGTGCGCCCGCCGCCCGGCGACCGCCCCTGCCGCGCTCGCCGCGGACCCGGGTGCGGCCGTCGACCCGCCCGGCCCCGGAAGCCGACCCCCGCCTCGTCGAACGGCCCGGCCCCGCGCTCTCCGGCTCCGCCGCCCTCCTCGCCGGCGCCGCCGCGATCGCCGGCGGGCTGGCCGTCCTGGGGTGGCGGGGCGTGCTGCCCGCCGCCTGGCAGACGGCGGTCGGGCTCACCCCCCGCCCCGACCTCGGCGTCGGGGCGGGCGAGGGGGCCCTGCTCGCCCTCCTCGCCGCCGTGGCCCTCCTCGCGCTGGGCGGCCTCGGCCGGGGTCGGGTCGGGTACGCGTGGGTGCTGACGCTGTTCGGCGACTACCGGGGCAGCGTGCGGCGCACCGGTCTCGTCTGGGTCTCCCCCCTGCTGCTGCGCCGCCGCGTCGACGTACGGCTGCGGCACTGGCGGAGCGAACCGCTGCCCGCCGTCGACGCGACCGGCACCGCGCTGCGCGTCGTCGTCCTGGTGGTGTGGCGGATCAAGGACACGGTCCGGGCCGCCCTCGGCATCGAGGACCACGAGGCGTACCTGAGCGCCCAGGTCGAGGCCGCGCTGGCGCGGGTCCTCTCGCAGCTGCCCGCCGACGCGTTCCACGAGGACGCCCCCAGCCTGCGCGACGCGGAGGCGGTCGGCGACGCGCTGACCCGGCTGCTGAAGGCGGACTGCGAACCCGTGGGGGTGGAGGTGTACTCGGCGCAGCCGACCGGCATCGAGTACGCCCCCGAGGTGGCCGCCGCGATGCAGCGGCGGCGGATCGCCGCCATCGACTCCAAGCACCGGGACAGCGTGCTGACCTCGGTGGTGGACGCGGTGGACGACACGGTCAACCGGCTGACCACGCGCGGCATCGTCGAGCTGGACGACTACGAGCGCAAGGCGCTCGTGAAGGACCTGACGGTCGCCTTCTACACCGGGCGCAGCGGAGGGGGCGACGGGGCCTGAACGGCCCCGGGGAGGTTCGAGAGGTGCTCCGGAGCCCCCGGGGCCGGTCCGACGACCGCCTCGGGGGCTCTCTGCGGAATACGACGCTCATTGGTCTGGACATGTTCATGTGCCGTCAATAATCTAGGACTTGGTCTAGACCGCAGTACCCCGCATGCACAGCACCCCGTACCAAGCGCGCAGCAGTCGAGCAATGCTCATGGAACCTCCCCCACGTTCTAGAGGAGCGACAGCCCATGCGGAAAAAGGCAAGCGCGGCCGTGATCGGCCTCGCGATAGCGGGCGTCTCGGTGCTCGCGACCACCAGCGCCAGCAGCCACGGTTACACGGACTCCCCGATCAGCCGCCAGAAGCTCTGTGCCAACGGCACGGTGACCGGCTGCGGCAACATCCAGTGGGAGCCGCAGAGCGTCGAGGGGCCCAAGGGCTTCCCGGCGGCAGGACCGGCGGACGGCAAGATCTGTTCCGGTGGCAACGGGCAGTTCGCCCAGCTCGACGACCCGCGTGGCGGCAACTGGCCCGCCACCCAGGTCACCGGCGGGCAGGGCTACAGCTTCCGCTGGCAGTTCACCGCCCGCCACGCCACCAGCGACTTCCGCTACTACATCACCAAGGACGGCTGGGACTCCACCAAGCCGCTCACCCGGGCCGCGCTCGAATCGCAGCCGTTCATGACGGTGCCCTACGGCAACCGGCAGCCGCCGTCCACCCTGACCCACCAGGGCACGATCCCCACCCAGAAGAGCGGCAAGCACGTCATTCTCGCCGTCTGGAACGTCGCGGACACCACCAACGCGTTCTACGCCTGCTCCGACGTCAAGTTCTGATTCCGGAGCCAGGCGCTCCTCCGGTCGTCGCGCGACGACCACGGGTGACCACCGGCCCGCCCTGAAGCACGGCCCCACCGTGCTCCTTCATCGCCGGACGGTCGAGGGGGAAAGCACAGTGGGCGGTCTCCGTGAAGGAGACCGCCCACTGGGTGTCGTGCGCCGTCAGGGACTCGAACCCCGGACCCGCTGATTAAGAGTCAGCTGCTCTAACCAACTGAGCTAACGGCGCCTGCTGACTCGAAAATAATACCTGGTCCCCGGGGGTGCTGATGACACCCGCCTCCGAGGGCCCCTCCGGCACGCCTCCCCGCCCTTCGGACGAAAGGGCCTACCTCTCTCCTGCGGGCCCCCGCCCGCTCACCGCGTCCGGGATCAACGGCCCGATCCAGGCGGCGAACGGCTCCCACAGCTCGTCGGCGGCCGACCGGACGATCACGTTGGGGTCCTCCGCGGCCTCCAGGCCGAAGCGGTCGCGCAGCCATGCCCGGAACGCCGGGTTCGCCGGACACGGGTCGTACGCGTCCCCGTCCCCGTCCGCCTCCTCGCGCTCGTCGGCGTAGTGCACACCGCCCCAGCCGCCCATCGGCGTCCAGCCCGAGGCGAGGACGCGCAGCAGCTCGGGCAGGTCGCGGGCGACGACGTGGACGCCGCCCTCGGAGGCGAGGAAGAGCACCGGCAGCGTGGCGAGGTCCTCCCGTCCGTCCCGCAGCCAGACCGCGTACGTCGAGCCGGAGCCGGTGGCCTGCGCGAAGGGCCGGATGCGGTCGGAGAGCTGCGGATAGCCGCCGTCGTCCTCGCCGAAGGGGATCAGCTCGAACTCGGGTGCGAAGTATTCGTGGGCACCGTCCTCGAACTCCTTGAGGAGGTTCAGCGCGGCGATCGGTGCGTACATGGCGGCGAGGTTACCGCCGGTGCTCCACCGGGCCCGGCCGCTACAGCGCGAGCGACAGCAGCACCGGCGCCGCCCGCCGGCTCAGCGTCTCGGCCGCCGCCCGCAGCCGGTGCACGTCCGCGACCGGCAGCGACAGGGCGAGGCACCCCGCCGAGGAGCCGGCCGTCAGCGGCACGGCCGCGCAGACCGTGCCCACCGCGTACTCCTGGAGGTCCAGCACCGGGACCGTGGCCGCCTGGGCGTCGAGCTGGGCGAAGAGGACCTTCTCGTCGGTGATCGTCCGGGAGGTGAGCCGGACCGTCCGGTGCCGGGAGACGTGGTCCCGCCGCCCGTCGTGGTCGAGCTGGGCCAGCAGGCACTTCCCGGCGGCGCTGGCGTGCGCGGAGGAGCGGAAGTCCACCCATTCGTTGACCGCCGGGGTGAGCGGCCCGTCCGCCACCTGGACCACGCTGACCTCGCCGTCGACGTAGCGGCTGAGGTAGACCGCCGCGCCGATGGAGTCGCGCAGCTCGGCCAGGGCGTTCTGGAGGCGGCCCTCCAGGGCCTGGCGGCGGGCGGCCCCGGAACCGAGCAGCAGCAGCGAGGCGCCGACGACGTACGCGCCGTCCCCGACCTGCTCCACGTAGCCCTCACGGCGCAGGGTGAGGAGCAGCGGGGCGAGCCGGCCGGTCGGCAGCCCGGTCTCGCGGGAGATCTGGGCGCCGGTCACGCCCTCGCCGTGCCGGGAGACCGCCTCCAGCACGCGCAGGGCGTACTGCACCGAGTGGAACGGCGCGGTCGGCTCGGGCTTCAACGCCACGGTGTCCCCCTACCAGGTTGTGACCGCAAGCTTCCGGCCCACGATAGTCCCCGGAACCCGTCGGCGGGGCGCCCGTCGGCGAGGGGACGGGCGCGCCCCGGACTCACCAGCTGGGGCGCGCCCGTCCGGCATATGCCACTGTCATGGGTGCGGGGTCAACGGCGAGGTCACAGCACCGCGTTGAGGAAGGCGCGCGTACGTTCGTGGGACGGATCGGAGAAGATTTTCTCCGGCGGCCCGGACTCCACGACCCGCCCCGCGTCGAACATCAGGACCTTCTCCGAGACGTCCCGGGCGAAGTTCATCTCGTGGGTCACGCAGAGCATGGTGATGTCGGTGGTGCGGACGATGTCCCCCAGCAGCTCCAGCACGCCCGCCACCAGCTCCGGGTCGAGCGCCGACGTCACCTCGTCCAGCAGCAGGATCTCCGGTTCCATGGCGAGCGCGCGGGCGATGGCGACCCGCTGCTGCTGCCCGCCGGAGAGCTGCGAGGGGTGGGCGTCGACCTTGGCGGAGAGCCCCACCAGCTCCAGCAGCTCCCGCGCCCGGACCTCGGCCTCCTCCCGGCTCCTGCCGAGCACGCTGACCGGCGCCTCGGTGATGTTCTGGACCACCGTCATGTTCGGGAAGAGGTTGAACTGCTGGAAGACCATCCCGATCTTCTTCCGGGACGCGCGCAGCTGCTTCTCGCCCGCCGGCTTGAGCGAACCGTCCGGGGCGCGGACGTGGGACAGCGGGGAGCCGTCGACCCAGATCACGCCGCCGCTGACCTTCTCCAGCGTCATCAGCAGCCGCAGGATCGTGGTCTTGCCCGAGCCGCTGGGCCCGATCAGGGTGACGTGCTCGCCCCGGCCCACGGTGAAGTCCAGCTCGTCCAGGACCACATGGTCGCCGTAGCGCTTGACCACCTTGTCGAACCGCACCAGCGGCTCACCCGTGCGCGCCGCGACCGGGGGGGCGTCCACGGGAGCGGCGGCCGGCCCCGGCGACTCCGTCTTCTTCAGGGGGAGGGGTTCAGTGGCCAAGGCGCTTCTCCAGCTTTCTCATCAGCAGCGACGTGGGGTAGCTCGCGACCAGGAAGACCAGGCCCGCGAGGGTGAACACCTCGGTGTACGCGAAGTGGTCGGCCCCGTACTTCCGGGCTTCGAAGACCATCTCCTGCACCGTGATCACGGCGAGGAACGGGGTCTCCTTGAACATCGAGATCGCGTAGTTCCCGAGCGCGGGCAGCACGTTGCGCACCGCCTGCGGCAGGATCACGGCCTGCCAGGTCCGCCGGGGCGACAGCGACAGCGCGCGGCACGCCTCCCACTGGCCCTTCGGCACGCCGTCGATCCCCGCCCGGTAGACCTCGGAGGTGTACGCGGCGTAGTGGACCCCCAGCACGGCGATGCCGGTGTACAGCGGCTCCACCGTGTTGAACAGGGCCGCCGCTCCCACCAGTTGCACCAGCAGCGGGGTGGAGCGGACGAACTCCGTGACGACGCGCACCGGGACCGTGACGAACCTGCTGGGCGCGCGGCCGGCCATCGCGACGACCAGCCCCAGCACGGCGGCCACCAGGGTGCCGAGCACCGTGGCGAGCAGGGTGACCTCGAACCCCTCCAGGAGGAGGGGCAGCGACTCCCCGACGGCGTTCCAGTCGAAGCCGTTCACCGGGTACCTCCCACGGCGGTCGTGGACGCGCTGCGGCTCTTGAACAGGCTCTTCGCGCCGGTGTCCAGGCCGAGCCGCCGCTTGGCGCTCCGCTCCAGCAGATTCATCAGCATCGTCAGGGCGTACGCCAGCACGAAGTAGGCGGCCAGCAGGGTCAGATAGGCGGTCAGGGTCTCACCGGTGCGGTCGCGCAGCTGCTGGACCACCGTCATCAGATCGGCGGCCGAGATCAGCCACAGCAGCGGGGTCGCCTTCAGCAGCTGGATCAGCAGGTTGGTGAAGCTCGGGATCATCTGCACCCAGGCCTGCGGCAGGATCACCTTCCACAACCGCCTGGCCGGACTGAGGTTGAGCGCGACGGCGGCCTCGTACTGCCCGCGCGGTACCGAGTTGACCGCGCCCCGCACCACTTCGGCCCCGTACGCGCCGAAGTTGAGGCCGAACGCCACCACCCCGCAGACGACGGGGGTCAGTTCGTAGCCGGTCAGCAACGGCATCGCGTAGTAGAGCCAGAACAGCTGGATGTAGAGGGAGGTGCCCCGGAAGAACTCCACGACCACCCGGGAGGCCCCCCGGACCAGCAGCAGCCCGCTGCCCGCCGCCAGCCCGAGCGCGAAGGCCAGCGCCCCGGCCAGCAGCGCGCCCAGGACCGTGGCCTGGAGGGTCACCCACAGGCCGGAGCGGACGCGGGGGAACTCCTCGACGAGGAGGGAGAGGAAATCACTCATGCGCGCGCCCGCCCCGTCAGCCCTTGCACAGATCAGCCGTCTTCAGGTCGGCGGGCGGGATCTCCGTCTCCCCGAACCCGTACGGCTCCAGCAGCTGCACATAGCGCGAACGGTCGGAGACGATCTTCTTCAACTCGCGGTTGAAGGAGTCCCGCAGGTCCTCGTTGCCCTTGCGGAACACCGCGCCGCCGGGAGAGAACTGCTCCTTGCCGTCCAGCTTCGGCACGAACGCCTCGGTGACCTCGGTGTCCGGATTGGTCTTCGCCAGCCAGCGCAGCGAGATGCCGGTGAGGAGGAAGGCGTCGATCCGGCCGCCCTTGACGGCGTCGGCCCCGTCCTGCGGCTTCTGCAGCGTCTTGATCCTCTCCTCGGGTATGCCCGCGCCCTTGGCGTAACTCCCCTCGACCGCACCGGACATGACGCCCACGGTGATCCCCGCCTCCTTCGCGGAAGCCAGGTCGGTGACCTTCTTCGGGTTGCCCTTCCTCACCATCAGGGCGGTCGGCGAGATGAACTCCGGTTCGGAGAAGATCGCGTTGCCGCAGCGCTCCGGGGTGATCGCCATGCCCGCGCTCACCACGTCGTACTTCCCGGCCTGGAGTCCGGGGATCAGCCCGTCCCACTCGGAGAGCGTGGGCTTCAGCTCGTCCACCCCCAGGGCCTTGAAGATCTCCCGGTGCAGCGTCGGGGCCTCGCCCTTCAACTCCTCGCCCTCCAGGTACCCGTACGGGGCCTCGTTGGCGTACGCCACCCGGACGAAGCCCTGCTTGCGGAGCTTGTCCAGGGCGCCCTCGCCCGTCGCGGAGCCGGAATCGGTCTTGCTGCACGCGGTGAGCAGGCCGGGAACGACGAGGAGGCCGCCCACGGCCGCCGTTCCGTTGAGGAAGCCCCGGCGGGACAGGTTCGGGAATTCAGCCATGGTTCGCAGTCTCCTGGAGGTCGAACAGTCCGGACAGGGTGAGCGCCTGCCCGATCCCGTACGTCTCAGCAGGAACCCGGGGGCATGTAACCCAACAGTGGCCGGAAGGTGACCTTCCCGTGCCCGGAGCGCGGGGCGGGCGACCGGGGATGCGCGGTCCGTGTTCCCCCGGCACGCCCGTTCATGACTCCGCATCAGCCACTTCTGTGATCAGCTGGCGCCATGGTTGCGATATGGGCAAGCGTCGTGGCGGTCGGGGGCACGCTCCTGGGGGCCGTGGTCACGCATCTCTTCCAGCGGCTGGCCGCCGCGCGCACCGAACGGTTCGCGCGCTCGGAGGCGCTGCGGCAGGAACGCACCGCCGCCTACAGCGCGTTCGCCGCGGCGGCGGAGGAGTACCGGCACGGGCAGGCGGGCCGCTGGTACCGCAGGGGGCAGGGGGGGCGGAGCGGAGGCGTTCGTCGAGGCGCGCGACGAGGCCCACCGGCTGCGGACCGCCGCCCGGCAGACGCTCTACCGGGTCAAACTCCTCACCGACGACCCGGAGGCGGTCCGCGCCGCCGAGCTGGCGTACGAGCGCGTCCGGGACATCTCGACCGCCCGGGACCAGGAGGGGCACGACGCGCTGCACGTCGGGGCGGGGGAGGCGATCGAGGCGTTCATCACCCGCGCCGCGCCGCTCACCCGCTGACCGGCGGGGCGCCCGGACCGTCCGGCGGGGCGATCGGGCCGCCCGGCGGGGGAGGGGGGAGGGCCAGGGGGCTGCCGGAGCCCCCGGAGAGGTCGGGGGAGGGGACGTAGCCGCGTTCCTTGTCGACCGCGTCCGGCAACGGCTCGCCCCGCTCCCACCGTTCGTACAGGGCGACGAACCGCTCGCTCAGCCGGTCGCGCCACCCCGCCGCGTCCCCGCTCGGGCGCGGCGCGACCAGCAGCCCCGGCACGTCCCACCACGGGTCCTCGCCGCCCGGCGGTTCGTCCTCGGACACGTCGAGCGCCGCGCCCGCGAACCAGCGGCGCTCCAGCGCGTCCGCCAGATCGGCCCGCACCACGCACGCCGCGCGCCCCACGTGGACGAAGTGCGCCGAGGGCTGGAGCAGACCGAAGAAACGGCGGTCGAACATCCCGCGTGTCCCCCCGGTCAGCGGGACGGCCCCGACCACCCAGTCCGCCCGCGCCGCCAGCGGGTCCAGGTCCGCCACCCCGTGGACGGTGCGCCGGGCGGTCCGCCCCACCAGGGCGACGGTCACCCCCAGCCCGTGGAGCAGGCGGGTGATCTCCCGGCCGACGGGACCGGCGCCGACCACCACCGCTCGCGTCCCGGCGACCTGACGGCCCCTGCGGGGGCGGCTGTTGCGCTGCCGCTGGAGCTCCAGAGCGCCGGGGAGGTCCTGGGCGAAGGCGAGCACCAGCCCCGCCACCTGCTCCGCGACCGCGCGCTCGAAGACGCCCCGCGCGTTGGTCAGCACGGTGTCGGAGGCGACCAGCTCCGGGCAGAGCACCCGCTCCACGTCCACACCGGCCGTGTGCACCCAGCGCGGCCGGTGCCCCGGCCCCGGCCAGGCCGCCCGTACCGCGTCCGACCCGGCGTCCCACACCAGCAGCGCGTCGGCGTCCGGGAGCAGCCCGGCGAGCGTGCGGGCGTCCGCGTACCGCACCTCTGCCCGGCCGGTCAGCCGGCCGAGCCGCGGGGACGGGTCGGCGTCGAGGACGAGCAGCACGGGTTGCGGCATCGGCGGGCGGCCCTCCGCGGCGGAACGGACGTGGTGGACGGGCGGGAGGCGCGTACGGGCGTGGCGGACGCACCGGCGTGACGACCGCCCACGCTTCCAGCAGCCCGCCCCGGCGTCAACGAGGCCCGGCCGCGAGCACCGGCCGCGAGCCCCGGGGGCGCGGGGAACGGCCGCGCACACCGGGGCCGGCCGCGCGCCCCGGCGGGCTCGCGGGGGAATACTGGGAACAGGTCGGGGCACGCGTGACCGGTCGCGCGGTCATGGCCGCCGGACCGACCGGAGGGCCGCGCCGCGAGCCCGCGAGGGGCCGCCCGCCGCGCGGCGAGCCGCCGACGCACAGGAAGGGTGGACATGACGACCGTAGGACTTCTCTACCCGGGCCACGCAGCCGAGGACGACTTCCCGCGGACCGAGATCCTGCTCGACACCGACATCCGGCTGCCCCTCTTCTCCACCGGGGCCGGCGAGGACGCCTACCGCCCCGACGCCCTACGCGCGCAGGGCGAGGCCGCCCGGCTCGCCGAAGGCGTCGAGGAACTGCGGCTCGCCGGGGCCGAGGCGCTGGTGTGGGCCTCCAGCGGCGGCAGCTTCGGGCAGGGCTGGGAGGGTGCCCACGAGCAGATCGCCACGCTCGCCCGGACGGCCGGCCTGCCCGCCTCCAGCACCTCCGTCGGCTTCGTCCACGCGGTGCGGGAGGTGGGGGCCTCCCGGGTCGCCGTCGCCGCGCCCTACCCGCAGGACGTCACCGGCCTCTTCGCCGCGTTCCTGGCGTCGGCGGGCGTCGAGGTGGTGGCGACCGCGTCCGGCGGGGCCGGTTCGGCCGCCGAGGCCGGTTCCTGGGGCCCGGACGCGGTGAAGCGGCTGGTGCGGGAGGCGGACCACCCGGACGCGGAGGTGGTGCTGGTGCCCGACACCGCCCTGCACACCGCCGCGTACGTCCCCGAGCTGGAAGAGCTGATCGGCAAGCCCGTCCTCACGGCCAACCAGGTCACGGTCTGGGAGGGGCTGCGCCTCACCGACCGCCGGACCTGGGCTCCCGTGCTCGGCACCCTGTTCGCCACCCGCGAGCCGGTGCTGCGGCAGCTGGAGCCGAAGGGCATCGAGGTACGCGAGTAGCCGCAGGGCCAGGGCCCCGGGGCGGGCGCGCAGCAGCCGCCCGGGCGCCTCCCGCCTGCCCCGGCCCGCCTCCCGCCCGGCCGCGGGAATAAAACGGAGCCGCCCTCCTGTTGTATCGCTCCGATACGCAGACGTACGACAGCAGCACCGGGAGAGCCGACACGTGGACGACATCCGAGGCGACCAGACCAGCGGCGAGGCGAACGGAGGCGCGGCCGGCCTCGACGGCATCCGGGGCGCCGCGGCCGGCACGGCCGCCGTCCCGCTGTCCGTCCTCGACCTGGTCACCGTGGGGCAGGGCCGCACCGCGACCCAGGCCCTGCGCACCAGCGTGGACCTCGCCGAGCTCACCGAGAGCCGCGGCTACCACCGCTTCTGGGTGGCCGAGCACCACTCCATGCCCGGGGTCGCCTCGTCCTCCCCGGCCGTGATCCTGGCGCACATCGCCGCCCGCACCGAGCGCATCCGGCTCGGCTCCGGCGGGGTGATGCTGCCCAACCACGCGCCCCTCGTGATCGCCGAGCAGTTCGGCACCCTGGAGGCGATGGCCCCGGGCCGGATCGACCTCGGCCTCGGCCGCGCCCCCGGGACGGACGGGGCGACGGCGGCGGCCCTGCGGCGCAGCGACCGGCTCAACGAGGGGGCGGACGACTTCCCGCAGCAGCTCATGGAGCTGATCCGCTTCCTGGACGACGATTTCCCCGACGGGCACCCGTACAGCCGCATCCACGCCGTGCCGGGCCCGGTCCAGGCGACCTCCCCCGGCGGTGTGCAGTCCGCGCACCGGCCGCCGGTCTGGCTGCTGGGCTCCTCCGGCTTCAGCGCCCGGCTGGCCGGAACGCTCGGGCTGCCGTTCGCCTTCGCGCACCACTTCTCGGCACAGAACACCGTCCCCGCGCTCGACCTGTACCGCGAGTCCTTCCGGCCCTCCGCCGTGCTGGACGCCCCCTACGCCCTCATCGGCGTCTCGGCGCTGGCCGCCGACGACGAACGCGAGGCCCGCCGGCAGGTGCTGACCGGGGCGCTGTCCATGGTCCGGCTGCGCACCGGCCGCCCGGGGCTGATCCCGAGCCCCGAGGAGGCGGCGGCGTACGACTTCTCCCCGATGGAGCGGGAGTTCGTCGACGGCTGGCTCGCCAACGTCGTCCACGGCACCGCCGAAGCGGTCCGGGGTGGCCTGGACGACCTGGTCAAGCGCACCGGTGCGGACGAACTGATGATCACCGCCAACGCGCACGGCGGGGACGCGCGGCTGCGCAGCTACGAGCTGATCGCGGACGCGTACGGCCTGCCGGCCGCCTCGTAGGCGCTCTCGCGGGGCACGGCGCCGGGCGGTCCCCCGGCCGACCGGCAGTCCTCCGGCGGACCGGTCAGCCCTCCAGCGGCCGGGATCCGATCAGGCCGGCGATCTGCTCCGGCGCCACGGCCCGCGAGTACAGCCAGCCCTGCCCGGTGTCGCAGCCGATCCGCCGCAGCCGCTCCGCCTGCCCGGCCGTCTCCACGCACTCCGCGGTGACGGTCAGGCCCAGGCGGTGGGCGAGCTGCACCATGGCCTCCACGATCGTTTCGTCGGCCGGGCTGGGATGCGCGCCGTCCTCGTACCGGAAGCCCTTCACGAACGCCCCGTCCAGCTTCAGTACGGAGACGGGCAGGCGGCTGAGGTAGGCGAGGTTGGAGTACCCCGTCCCGAAGTCGTCGATGGCGATCCGCACGCCCATGTCGCTCAGCGCCTGGAGCGCCCGCAGCGGACGGCCGCCCGACCCCATCACCGCCGACTCCGTCAGCTCCAGCTGGAGCAGCCCGGGGGAGAGCCCCGTCTCGGTCAGGATCTCCGCCACGTCCGCCACCAGGTCGGAGTCCCAGACCTGGCGTACGGCGACGTTGACGCTGATGAACAGGGGCGGCTCGTCCGGGTGGTCGAGTTGCCAGCGCCGCGCCTGGCGGCACGCCGTGCGCAGGATCCACCGGCCGAGCTGCACGATCGACCCGTCCTCCTCGGCGATCTGGACGAACCGATTCGGCGGCAGCACGCCGAACTGCGGGTGGTTCCAGCGCACCAGGGCCTCGACCCCGCGCAGCACCCCGTCCGCCATCCCGACCAGCGGCTGGTACTCCAGCGTGAACTCGCCCCGCTCCACGGCGGGCCGGAGCGTCGAGGAGAGGGACTGCCGGGTCATGCGGTGGGCGTTGCGCTCGGGGTCGAACAGGGTCCAGCGGGCCCTTCCGTCCGCCTTCGCCCAGTACAGCGTGGTGTCGGCGGCCTGCATCAGACCGGTGGGCGAGGTGCCCGCCGCGACCCGTTCGACCACCCCGATCGACGCGGAGACCGAGAGCCGCTGCCCGGCCAGGTCGAACGGCTGTTGGAGCGCGGCGAGGACGGACCGGGCCAGGTCGGTCAGCTCCTCGGTGCCGGCGGAGTCCTCGACCAGGACCGCGAACTCGTCGCCGCCCAGGCGGGCCACCAGCCGGTTGCCCCCGGCGTTGCGGGAGGCGTCGTTCTCCGCGCAGTCGGTGAGCCGCGCGGCGACGGCGGCCAGCAGCCGGTCCCCGGTCCGGTGGCCCAGGGTGTCGTTGATCGCCTTGAAACCGTCCAGGTCCAGATAGCAGAGCCCGATCCGGGCCTGCCGGCGGGCCGGCATCGAGTCGTCCTGGTACGGCGGGGTCTCCAGCACCGTGGCGAGGCGCTCGAAGAACAACGTCCGGTTGGGCAGCCGGGTCACCGGGTCGTGCATCTGGAGGTGGCGCAGCCGTTCCTGGAGCTCGCGCCGGTCGCTGACGTCGGCGACCGTCAGCAGGACCCGGGCGGGCTCGGTGGCCGAGGCCCCGGTCATCGGCACGACGGTGATCTCGGCCCACAGGAACCGGCCGTCCGGGTGTTTGAGGCGGCGGGCGCAGCGGAACCGGGAACGGCGGCCCAGCAGGACCTCGCGGTAGGCGTGCCAGGTGCGCTCGTCGGAGGCGAGGTCGAGCAGTTCGCTCGCCTGCCGTCCGGTCAGGACCGCCGCGGGCGCGCCCAGCAGCCCGCCCAGGGCGTCGTTGGCCCGGACGACGTGGCCCCGGCCGTCGATGACGCCCATGGGGAGCGCGGCGGCGTTGAACGCGGCCCGATGGTCGCGCAGCTCGGACGCGGCGGAGCATTCCCCGGAGCCGGGCGCCCCGGCCGGGTCCGGTCCGCTCGCGGCGGCGGGGCCGGGGGGTCCGGCGTCCGGGTGCGGTGCGGCGGGGGGCGGAGGGCCCGCCGTCGCCGCATGACGCTCCGTGACCGGTGCGGGGGGCACGCCGGAGGCCGTGCCTGCCGGGGCGCTCGGCCCTTCGGAGGTTCCGCTCACCGCTCGCTCCCGCTGTCAAGATCGTCGTGAACTGGTGGGGTCGGACAGGCCACCGTGTGGCGGTCCCGTGAAGGGCCCGTTCCACGCGGGAAAGCGTGGTGAAGCATAGAGGGTGGCGCGTCGGCCGTTCCAGCTCACCGTCCGGTCCGGGCCACCGCGAAGACCCCCCGAGGGGCGTAATCCAGCCTTCCGGTTTGCCCGAGCCTGGTCATTTCTGTGCGGATCTGTTGTATGAGCGACCTGGGTCGATCATTGGTGACGTTCCGTGAAGGCGTGGGGGGTGCTTTCGTTCGCTGACCCGTGTGGGGCAGCACAACAAGGCGTGGCGTGGCGAAGCGGCGCAGGGTGGACGGGATGGACCGTGTTCCCCACCCGGAGGTCGATGTGCCGTCCCGTCGCGGACCCGAGTGGGCGGAACGGCCGCCCCTGCGCAGTCTGGCCGCCGCCGCCGTCTCCCTCCTGGCGCTCGCCGCCATGTCCCTGGTCGCGGGCCCCGCCGTGGCCGCCGCGGGGGGCGCCGCGTCCTGCGCCCTGCCCCGGACGGCGGCGCACCACTCGCTCGGCCTGGACACCTGGAACACGGCCTACCCGCAACCCGCCGAGGGCCTCGACGCGGTGATGGTCTTCCTGTCCTTCCCGGACTCCGCGCCCGGGGTCGACCCCGAGGTGCTCGCCGCCGACCACTTCCCGGCCACCACCCGCTTCTTCGAACGCGCCAGCTACGGCCGGTTCACCCTGCGCCCGCATCTGCGGCGGACCTGGACGCCGATGCCGCGCGACTCCACCTGGTACGGCATAGAGCGCGACTGGAACGCCGAGCGGCGCTCCGCCTACCTCCGCGACGCCATCGCCGCCGCCGACGAGGACGTGGACTTCTCCCGGTACGACGTCGTCTACCTGGTGGCCGACCCGGACGCCCCCGGCGTCGACTCCGACGCCACCAAGGTCGTCAACTTCGACCGGCCCCTGCGCGCCGACGGCAGCGACATCCGGCGGGTCGTCACGGTCTTCGAACAGCACCCGCCCGACCGCAACGTCCTCGCCCACGAGACCGGGCACGTCTTCGACCTGGCGGACCTCTACCACCGGCCCGCCGACGGCAAGGGCGACTGGGACACCCACGTCGGCGATTGGGACGTCATGGGCAGCCAGTTCGGGCTCGCCCCCGACCTGTTCGGCTGGCACAAGTGGAAGCTCGGCTGGCTCGGCGGGCGCCAGGTCGTCTGCGTCCGGGGAACGGCCGACCTCACCCTGGAACCGGTCGCGGCGGCCCCGCCGCCCGGCGGCTCGCTCGGAACCCGGCTCGCCGTCGTCCGCACCGGCTCGGGCAGCGCACTGGCCGTCGAGGCCCGCAGCGCCACCGGGAACGACCGGACCACCTGCGCCGAGGGCATCCTAATCTACCGCGTCCGCAGCGAGACGGCTTCCGGCGGCGGGCCCGTCGAGGTGATCGACGCCCACCCGCGGACCGGGGCCTGCTGGGGCCGCTCGGTCTACCCGCCGCTGGCCGACGCGCCGCTCGGGGTGGGGGAGACCTTCACCGTCCCGGGCGAGGACACCCGTATCGAAGTCGCGGACCGTACGCCGTCCGGATCCTGGACCGTCCGGATCACCACCGGCGTCTGAGCACGCGCCGCCTGCCGCGCACGCCCCGCAGGACGTTCCCGCAGGACACGAAGAAGCCCCCCGCTTCCGCGAGGGGCTTCTTCCGTCGGTGCGCCGTCAGGGACTCGAACCCCGGACCCGCTGATTAAGAGTCAGCTGCTCTAACCAACTGAGCTAACGGCGCCTGCTGACGTCGTAGACATTAGCACCCTGATCCGCCCGAGGAAAAATCGTCTCGGCTCCGGCCCGGGGGAGCGGGGACCTGCTCACCCGTACGCACGCCCAGAGCAGCACGTCGGGGCCCGGCAACCACGGGGCGCGGGTGTCGGGGGCGACCAGCCAGCGCGGCCCGCCGTCCGAGGACGCGCAGGTCAGCGGCGGTACGGTCACGGCGTCACCGGTGCCGTGGCAGAGCAGGGGCGGCATCGCGCCGCACCGCTCCCCGGCCTCGTCCGCGCCCTCGGGGCCGCCGGGCCCCCACTCCTCCCAGGAGAGCAGCGAGGGCAGCCGCTGGGCCGTCCCGGGGGCGGCGAACAGCAGCATGCGGCCCCGGTGCGTGGCGACCGGTCCGGAGCCGGGCCCCTCGGCCCAGAGCCGTTCCAGCATCCGCCGTCCGAACAGGGCCGGCACGTTCACGACGTCGAAGGCGGAACCGCAGGGGAGCACCCCGGGCGCGGTCGGCCGCTCCTCCCACTGGGCGAGCGTGCTGCGCGGGTAGGGGGTGGCCCCGGCCAGCCAGGCGGCGCCGGCCGCCGTGACCTGCGCGGCCTGGGAACCGGACTGGTCCCGCAGCAGGGCGAAGAGGCCGACGCCGTGGTGCGGGGCGGCACCGGTGTGCAGGGTCGTTTCGTCTTTCAGCCATGCGCTCATGGAGCAAGGTCTACCAAGAGTGACGGGCCGGATTCCGAGAGTTGCCGGAAAACGGGACAGGGCGGCGGGGGGAGGGGTATCTTGCCCGCCGGAATATGCCACCGGCCCTGACCTCCGGCCTGCTGCCGCCCCACCCGTCCCTCACGCCCCACCGGCCTCCTCGGCACCGCGGACCGCGTAGGAGGGGCGCGCCCCGGCCCGTGGGCGGACGCGCCCACCGGGCTTGCCCGGGCGCGGGCTCGCAGCTTCCGTCCGGGTGCGGGCCCGCAGCTTCCGTCCCCGTACCGGCTCGCGGCTCCCGTCCGGGCGTGGACGCGCGGCGGGCCGGGCTTGCGCGGCCCGGCTCAGGCCCTCGGCGAGTCCAGCAGGGAGCGGCCGAACTCGATCATCTTCTTCGCGTAGTCCTCGGTCCACTCCGCGCGCTGCGCGACGTCCGCGGCCGTCAGCCGGTCGAACCGGCGCGGATCGGCGAGCTGCGCCGCCGCGATCGCCTGGAACTCCACCGACCGGTCCGTCGCCACCCGGAACGCCTGGGTCAGCTCGGTCGCCCGGGCCAGCAGCTCCCCGGGGTCCTCCATCGACTCCAGGTCGAAGAAGTGCTCCGGATCCGCCACGGCCTGAGACGGCTCGAAGAGCAGCGGCGCGGGACGCAGCCGCTGCCGTTCGTTCCGCTCGGACTCTGTCATGTGCTGTTCCTTCCTCGCGCGGCCGGGACGGCCACCTTCCATTGTCCGGCCCCGCGCAAGAGGCCCCGCCCGACAGCCCCGCTAGGGCGGGTTTCGAAAGTCCCGCCTGCTCGGCGACGCCCGGCACGCACGCTCGCGGCGTTGTCGGGACCGCCCCGATACATCCGGTATCGGGGCGGCCCTCCGCCTTGCGATCGCACGCACCGGACGCCGCCGAGCCCGCCCTCCGGGCGGACGACGCTCCTCTCGAAACACGCCCTAGGGCCGCCACCGGACCCGGTGCTCGGCGAGGTGGGCCAGTACCGCGTGGTTGGCCTCCCAGCCGTCCGGGAACTTCACCGTGACGCCCAGCTGGACCGGCTCGGTGGACGGGTGCTCGTCCAGCAGCTCCGCCACCCCCTCCCGGCACACCACGACGCAGGCGTGCCGGTGCCGGGACGCCAGCACGCACAGCCGGCCCGTCTCCAGGTGGAACGCGGTCGCGTCGGGCCGCCCCGACAGCGGGTGCAGCACCACCGTGACGTCGAACTCGCGGCCCTGGAGCCGGTTCGCCGTGTCCACCGCGACCCCCGTGACGCCCAGCTCCGCGAGGGCCGCCCGCACCGCCGCCGCCTGGTCGCGGTGGGCCGTACCGACCGCGACCCGGTCCGCCGTCACCGGAACGGGCTCGTCCGCCCGCTCGCTCGTCGCGACGCCGCCCCGGTCCAGCAGCCGCCGGACCACCAGCGCCACCGCCCGTACGGCCTCGGGATCGGTACGCGGGGTGTGGCGGGCCGGCAGCTCCAGCAGCCCCCACCCGGACTCCGCCGCCTCGTCCAGCACCCGGTCGGGCCCCGACCCGTCCGACGCCACCCCGAACGAGAGCTTCCGGTCCCCGTGGTCCGTACCGCTGCGGAACGGCGTGTACGGGTAGAACGCGTCCGACACCAGCGGAGCCGCCGACGCCGGGAGCCGCCAGGAGACCGGCAGCCGGTGCTGCGGCAGCTCCGGATTGTGCGCGAGCAGCGTGGAGACCGCGCTCGCGGACGGGTCGTAGCTCAGCCCCGCCCACTGGTCCGCGCCCACGATCGAGAACGGGTCCAGCTGGCCCGGATCCCCGACGAACAGCGCCCGCTCGAACAGCCCGGCCACCGCCAGCAGCGCGTCCGAGCGCATCTGGTACGCCTCGTCGACGATCGCGTGCCCCCACGGTTCCACGTTCTTCACGTGCGCCCACTTGGCGGCCGTCGAGATCACCACGTCGAGCCCGGCCAGATCCGCCGCCTTCGCCGACTTCGTGACGTTGGCGAGGCCGTCCAGGACCTTGTCGTACGGGTCGGAGTCGCTGCTGTGCAGCCGACCCACCGGCAGCTCCGGATCCTTCTCCGCGAGCCGCACCACCAGGTCGTCGACCTGGGCGTTGGTCTGCGCGATCACCATCAGCGGACGTCCGGCGGCGGCCAGTTCCAGGGCCGCCCGCACCACCAGCGTCGACTTGCCCGCGCCGGGGGGCGAGTCCACGACGACGCCCCGGCTGCCGCCGTGCAGGGTGTCGTCGAGGATCGCGCCGGTCGCACGGGCCGCCGCGGCGCCCGGATCGAAGACGACGGTCACAGCGGTCCCTCCGGGGCGGTGGACATCGGGATCACAGCAGGTCCTCCGGGGTCACGGGGTCGGGGTGCTCCGCACGCGCGGCGGCGTCCGCGCCCGGCGGGCCGCCGTGGGTCCACGGCGTCTCCTCCGGGTCCGGCAGCTTCGGCCCGCCGCGCTGGTCGTGCTCGAACAGGGTCCAGGCGATCCGGTCCCCGGGCTCCGGCACCGAACCGGGCGCGGGCTCCCTGCCCCGGCCCATCCGGTCCAGGACCCGCAGCACCAGCAGGACCTCGCCGCCCTCGCCGCCCTCGGCCCCGGAGCCCCGGGGTCCGTCCGCACCGGCCGTGCCGCCCTCCGCGTACCGTACGAACTCCGCCGTCTGCGGCTTCCCGTCCAGGGAGCGGTAGACCTTCGTCCGCTCCGCCAGGTGCGGGCGCTCGTCCGTGCGGACCGTGACCAGCGGGCGCGGGGAGGGCCGCTTGGACTCGGTGTACGCCATCTCCACCCCGGTCACCGTGGCGAGGAACGCCTCGCCCGCCAGCCGCCGCCCCGCCAGCACCAGCGGATCGTCCAGGGCCTCCTGCGCCTCCAACTGCGCCTGGGCGGTCTCCCGGGACGCCAGCTTCTGGGCCGCCGTCACCGCGTCGTCGCGGCGCGGCTGCGGCGGCTCGCCCGAGCGCACCCGGTCGCGGTGGCCGGTGAACGACCACCGGTCCCGGGACCAGCGGTCCTCGGCCCGGTCCCCCTCGGGCAGCTCCCGCAGCAGGTCGAGACCCCGCCACACCGCGTCCCAGGTCGGCAGCATCACCCGTGCCAGCAGCGAACGGATCTGCCGCTCGGCGCCGCTCAGTTCGGCCAGACGGGCATCGGCGGCCAGCCCGTCCTCAGCGGAGGCGAACGCCGTCCGGGCCCGGTCGTACCGCTCGATCGCCGGGGCGAGCAGGCGGTTGTCGAAGTCCGGGTCGGTCGCCGGACCGGCCGGCGGGCACAGCAACTGGCCCTCCCCGTCCCGGGCCAGCTCCGCCCGCAGCGCGGCCTCCGCCCCCGAGGAGCCGGCCGGCGGGTCGATCCAGGACAGCAGCGCGCCCAGGTGCTGGTCCTCCAGGCTGCTCTGCCCGGTCGCCCAGTGCCGGTTCAGCAGATCCGTCGCGGCCAGCAGCAGGGAGGAGCCGGGCACCCGGGCCCGCTCCCCGTAGTGCGTCAGCCAGCGGCCGAGCAGCGGCACCCGCGCCGGGGCCGGATACGGGGCGTCCGGGTCCTCCTCGGCGGTGCGGCGGAACCGCATCGACCGGCCCAGCAGCCGGACGAACTCGACGCCCGCCCTGCTCGGCACGATCAGCTGGGCGGCGTCCGTGCACAGTTCGACCTCGACCTTGGTCCTCTTGCCGGTCGCCGGGTCCGTCTCGCTGCGCTCGGCGGGCTCGACGACGTCCGTGTACGCCTCGATGTGCGGCAGGACCGCCTCCGCCAACTCGGCCAGGAACGCGAACCGCAGGTCCCGGTCGCGCGGCTGGGCCACGGCCAGCAGCCGGGGCGCCTCGCGGTCCGTGCCGACCAGCGCCCCGAGCGGGGCCCCGGCCTCGCCGGCGGTGGTCAGCGGCACCAGCACGAGCGGCCGGTCGGCGAGGTGGCGGTGGCGCACGGTCGCCAACGGCTGGGCGCGACCCGAGTCGACGGCCTCCAGCCGGGCCAGGGTGGTGATCAGCGACACGGTCCCGCCTCCTCGGACGCCCCGGGGACCGGGCCGGCCGCGCCCCCGGCCTTCGACGCTCCGCGGTCCGCGCCGTCCCCCGAGAGGGGAGCCGCTTCCCACGCCCCGGCCCCGGCGCACAGGGCGGCGGCGCTCTCCAGGGCCTCGGCGCGCAGGGCGGCGGCCCGGCGGAGCGCGGCGACCGTGGGGTCGGCGGGATCACCCTCCTTGCCCGCGGCGGCGGCCAGCACCTCGGCCACCGTGGTCAGCCCGCCCAACTCCCCCCGGACACCGCGGCCCAGCGCCTCCACCCCGCCCTCGGCGCGGGACTTCGCCCGGCAGTGGAAGGCCAGCTCGCAGGCGGACAGGCACTCCGGGGCGTACGCCGGCGGCACCGCGGCCACGGCGGCGTCCAACTCCTCGGGAGCGCACGCCGGATCGAAGGTCGTCCCCTGCGGCAGCTCCGCCGCGATGTCCTCGATCCGGGTCAGCCGGGTCAGCTGGCGACGGGTCACCGCGCGCTGCTTGCGTACGTCCACGACGGAGGCGGTCGGCAGGTTGGAGAAGTCCTTGGGGCAGACCAGCAGCACCCGGTGCCCGACCTCCGCGCCCTCGGTCACCGCGGCGACCCGCTCCAGCGCCAGCACGTAGACGGCGGCCTGCCGGGCGGCGGCGCCGACCTTCGACGCGTCGGCCGACGCGTCGATCATGGGGAACGACTTGATCTCGACCACCGTCCACCGCCCGTCCGGGTGCACCACGACCGCGTCGGGCTCCAGATAGGCGGGGGAGCCCGCCACCTCCAGGGCCAGCATCGGGTGGTCCAGCAGGGCCCAGCCGCCCGCCGCGGTCGCCTCCCGCAGGGCGAGGGCGGTGCGCGCGGCGCGGCCCTCGGGTCCGGCGGCGCTCAGATCCGGCGTGGCGGCGTCCCCGGCCGGAGGGGGCGCGCCGCCGCCGAGCCGCTCGTACAGCAGCCGCAGCAGCTCGGCGCCGCCGTCCGCCTTGACCTTCGCCTCGAACGCGTTGCCCCGCATGAAGGCGAACTGGGACTGCCCGAAGGGGGCGGGGGAGCCGAGCGCGGTGGCCAGCACGCCCTTGTCCACCCCCGCGCCGTCGAGCAGGGCCCGCCGCTTGCAGCCGGGGTTGGCGGCGAGGGCGGCGAGGGCTCTCGCGTCGAGCGGATGCGGTGCGACGGACGGGCCGCGCAGCTCAGCGAGCCGCTGCCGGAGCGTCGTCGCTGGTGGCCGCGGGGCCGGCGTCGCCGGCTGACGCGCCGTCGAGTGCCGTGCCGGGGGGATCTGCGGAGGTGGTCCGCTGGCCGGGGATGCGCTCACCCGGGGAAGTCTCGCATCCTGTACTGACATTCGGGGGCGCGGCCGCGGATACGGCACCGGGGGCGGGCCGTTGGCGGCCGCCCTCGGATCCCTCCGCCGCTCTGTCTCCCGCCCCGTCTGCGGACCCGCTCCCGGTCCCGCTCCCGGTCCCGCTCCCGGGCCCGTCCGCGGACCCGCTCCCGGTCCCGCCGGTGAACAGGACGGCGGCCGGTCCGGTGGCCCGGGCCGCGCCCCAGGCCTTGGCCCCATCGGCCCACCGCGTCACGGGTTTGACCAGCAGGGCCCCGGCCCCCATCACCGCCGCGCCCGCGACGGCGTCCAGGAAGTAGTGGTTGGCGGTGCCCATCACGATGAGCGTGGTGAGCAGCGGATAGGCGATGCCCGCCACCCGTACGAGGGGGTGGCGGCCGTGGCGCCACAGCAGGATTCCGCACCAGAGCGACCAGCCGACGTGCAGGCTGGGCATCGCCGCGTACTGGTTGGTCATCCCGCTCAGCCCGCGCGGGGCGCTCGCCCCCGCGCCCCACCAGCCGTACGCGCTGTACTGCGCCATCGTGTCGACGAAGCCGTGGCTCGCGTCCAGCAGCCGGGGCGGGCAGGTCGGCATCAGCGAGAAGCCGACCAGCCCCAGGAGCGTGGAGTTCATCAGCCAGATCCGGGCCGACCGGTACAGGGCCGACCGCCGCCGGAACATCCATATGAGGACGGCCGGGGTGACCGCGTAATGCAGGGAGGCGTACGCGAAGTCGGCGGGTATCCCGAGGGCGGGGGTGGTGGTGAAGAGACGGTTCAGCGGATGTTCGGCGTTGAGGTGCAGCGCCTGTTCGAGGCGGAGGATCGCCAGGCCGTGGTCGACCGCCGTCGTCACGTCGCCGCGGACCAGGAGCCGCCCCGCCGAGTACAGCGCGTAGACCACCGCGATCAGTGGCAGCTCGGTCCACCAGCGGGGCCGATGACCGGTCGCGGGCTGCGCGAGGGCGTGCGGCATCCGATAGCTCTCCCCATGGTCATGCGGCCGACGGCGAACGTTCAACCGTACGGTGGCGCCGTGCCCCCGTCTCCACCGGGGGCCCCTTGCGGATACCCCGGAAGCGGCGGTCCCACCGGGACCGGTCCCTCCCTGCCCGGGCGCCGCGCAGGGAGGGACGCCGGCCGGGCCCGGCAGGTTGCCCCCCGATCCGGTACGGGATGATGGAAGGTCCCACCAGCACCAGCACCAGCACCAGCACCAGCACCAGCACCAGCACCAGCACCAGCACCAGCACCAGCACCAGCACCAGCACCAGCACCAGCACCAGCGTTCCAGGGAGAGCCTTCATGGCACCGCGCATCCTGCTCGCCCGGCACGGCCAGACCCAGTGGTCGGTCCAGGGCAACCACACCGGCAGGACGGACATTCCGCTCCTGGACACGGGGCGCGAGGGCGCCGTGCTGCTCGGCGAGCGGCTGCACCGGGCGCCGTGGGGCGGGCTGCCCGGGGTCGAGGTCCGCACCAGCCCCCTGGTCCGGGCCGCCGAGACCTGCCGACTCGCCGGGTTCGGGGAGCGGGCCGAGCCGTGGGACGCGCTGATGGAGTGGGACTACGGGGCGTACGAGGGGCTGACCCCCGCCCAGATCAAGGCGGACCGGCCCGACTGGCTGATCTGGCGCGACGGGGTTCCCGGCGGCGAGTCCGTCGCCGACGTCACGGCCCGCGCGGACGAGATCGTCGCCTGGGCGCGGTCGGCGGACCGGGACGTCCTGGTCTTCGCCCACGGCCACATCCTGCGGGCGCTGGGGGCGCGATGGCTGGGCGAGGACCTGTCCTTCGGCGCGCGGGTGCGGCTGGAGCCGACATCGCTGTCGGTGCTGGGGTGGGCCTACGGGATGCCGGCGCTGGAACGCTGGAACGACACGGGCCACCTGGACCGGTAGCGGGGGTCAGCCCTCCGCGCCGGCCCGGCCCGGCCCGTCCGACTCGCCGGGGAGCGTCGCGTGGCGGGTCAGGAAGGCCGCCACCTCCGCCGCTCCGGCCCGGGGCTCCAGCACCCGCGCCGCCCCCGCCAGCATCCTCCGGATCCGCGACGACCGCACCCGGTCCAGCAGGTCCAGCACCTGGTGGCCCGTCGCCGCCGCCTCGTCCACCCGGCCCGCCCGCGCCAGGTCCGCCGTGAGCTGCGCCCGGTACAGCGCGAGGTTCCGGGTGAAGTGGGCGTCCTGGAGCACCGTCGCCCGCCGCCCGTGCCGTGCCGCCCGGGACCAGTCGCCCAGCGCCGACCAGCACTGCGCCTCCAGCAGCTCCAGCTCCGCCTCCCGGAAGAAGCTCATCCACTCCGGATCGCCCGCCGCCGGGCCCTGCTCGAACGCCGACCGGGCCCGCCCGATCGCCCGGTCGCACCCCGCGCGGTCCCCGAGCCCCGCCCTGCCCCCCGCCTCCCGCAGTGCCAGCAGCGCCACCAGCCGGGGCGACCCCAGGGTGCGGGCCGCCCGCAGCCCGGCCTCCGCCGCCCGGACCGCCTCCCTCGGCCGGCCCGCGTCCCGGGCCAGGAACGAGGTGTTGCAGAACGCGTGCGCCTCCAGCCCCGCGTCCCCCGCCAGCCGCGCCGTGGCCAACGCCTCCGCGTAGTGCGAGCGGGCGTCGTCGAGCCGCCCCGAGTCGTGGGCCAGCCACCCCACCGAGATGGCCAGCTCGCCCGCGCCCGCGTGCAGCCGGTCCGAAGTGGCCTGTCGTGCGGTGGTCCCGGCGTCCAGCAGTTCGTAGGCCGCGCGCAGCGGGCGGGCGGCCCGCCGGTAGAGCCCGTCCGCGCCGCGCCGGTCGTCCAGCAGCCGGATCTGCCGTACGGCTTCCTCGACGGCGCTCACCTCCGCCTCGCCGACCCGGCGCTGCGCGGGCACGGAGACCCGGGCGGCGGAGGCGTGCGCCTGGCCGAAGCCCAGGGAAGCGGCGGCCACCGTGGCGGTGCCGCTCGTCATGAACACGCGACGCAGCACGTCGCTCTCCTCGGGGATGTCGTGGATGTCGGGGACGCCGGGGACGTCATCGGGGCCGGGGGCGCGGCCGGGGCGTGCGGGCGGGGAGTGCGCCGCGTGGCCGGCCGGGGGCTGGGGGTCGGACGCGATCCGGGCGCCCCGCCCCCGTACGGTCTCGCGTGCCGAGAACCCCAGGTCGGTCAGGGACAGACCGGGGAACATGTGCAGGAAGACGCGTTCGTAGGCGTAGTTGGGGCAGCGGATCTCCCCGGACTCCACCCGTCCGATGTACCGGGCGTCGCACGCGACCTGCTCCCCGATCTCCCGCGCCGCTCTGCGGACCGCCGCCGCGAACTCCCCGGCGGAGCGCGGTCCGCGCAGCTGACGGAAGGCGAGGTTGGGAACTGCCGCTGTCGACGCCATGACCGGTCCCTCTCTGGTGCGGCCGGGGAGCGTGCTACCCGGTGTCCCCGGTGCCCCGGCGGAGCATGAACGTACCTGCTGTGACGAGACGCACACACAGCGTTTCGTTGCGAAAAGGGGCATACCGACCCTGAACCGCCATGAACTGCCACCCTTTGCGGCGGTGTCGGACCGTAGCCCTTGACGCTTCCCGGGCGTTGGTCTCCGTGGAGACGGAGTGTGGCTCCGTTCGGCGATGAGAGGAGGGGTTCCCTTGTTGCACCTCGGCGGGGAGACCAGCTCACGGACGACCGCGACGCAACCGGTGACCCCCGAGCCCCCGGTGACCCCCAAGCCCCCAGTGGCCTCCCAGCCCCCGGCGGCTCCCGGGCCTCCGGAACCCCTGGCGCATCACCGGCCCCCGGCGCCCCTGAACCCCTCCGCTGCGGCCCCGGACCGTCCGGCGCCCCGGTACCTCCCGCCGGCCCCGGAACGGCCCCGGGCCCCGGCGGCCCCCGAGGCCCCGGCCCAGGGCGGCCCCTCCTGCGACCTGGTCACGGTCCCGGCCCGGCAGGGCCTGGAAGCCGTCGACATCCTGCGGCGCGGACGGGACCAGGAGGCGGTCGGACCGGTCCTGCACGACGGGGCCTGCGACACCCTCGGTTTCCTCGTCCCGCCGGGGACCGCCGAGGGCTGGGACGTACCCGGCAGCGCCTGTACGCGGACCGACGGGCGCGGGCTGCGCCTCCCCCTCGTGCCGCCCGTCTCCGGCTCCGGCTGGCTGCTGCCGCCCGCCCAGGACGCCCCGGTCACCGATCCGGCCGTGCTGCGCGCCGCCCTCCACCAGGCCGCCCGGATCATCGAGGCGGCCGACAACTGCTGCTGAGCCCATAATGGGCACACCGGCCGGACACCTCCGCGAGGCCGGCGAACCGGGCCCCCACCAGCAAGGACCAGCGAACGTGGCACGTCGAGGAGGACAGGGCGGGGGCAAGGCCGCGGCCAAGGACAGGACCGCGGCCAAGGGTGCGGGCGCGAAGGCGCAGGGGCGCCGGAGCGGCGGCCGGGCCGAGCGCGAGCCGGTTTCCCGGCCGGTCGGCGGAGGGGTCGCCGAGCTCATACCCGACCGGGAGCGCCCCCGCGGCTGGACGCTCCTGATCGACGGGGCCCCGCAGTCCCACGTGGACCTCGACGACCCCGCGCACCTCTCGTTCGCCTACCAGCGCCGCATCGGCCACGTCATCGACCTCGCCGCGCCCCCCTCGCAGCCCCTGCACGTCCTGCACCTGGGCGGCGGCGCGTTCACCCTCGCCCGCTACACCGCCGCCACCCGCCCCCGCTCCACCCAGCAGATCGTCGAACTCGACGCGCCCCTCGTCCAGCTCGTCCGCGACCACCTCCCGCTGGACCCCCAGGCCCGCGTCCGGGTCCGGGCGGCGGACGCCCGCGAAGGGCTCGGCAAGTTCCCGGACGACTGGGCGGACCTGATCGTCGCGGACGTGTTCGACGGAGCCCGCACCCCCGCCCACCTCACCTCCGCCGAGTTCCTCGCCGAGGTGCGCCGGGTGCTCAAGCCCTCCGGCCGGTACGCGGCCAACCTCGCGGACGGTCCCCCGCTCGCCCACCTGCGCGGCCAGGTGGCCACCGCCGCCGCCGTCTTCCCCGAACTGGCGCTCGCCGCCGACCCGGTGGTGTGGCGGGGCCGCCGCTTCGGCAACGCGGTGCTGCTCGCCTCCGCCCTGCCGCTCCCGGTCGCGGAGTTCACCCGGCGGGTGGCGACCGACCCGCACCCCGGCCGCGTCGAACACGGCCGCGCGCTCACCGACTTCACCGGCGGCGCGGCCGTCGTCGCCGACGCGGCGGCCAAGCCCTCGCCCGCGCCCCCGCCGTCCGTCTTCGAGAACCCCTGACCCCGTGCGGGCCCCCGGCCGGCCCGCCGGGCCTCACGGTTCGACGACCTGCACCGTCGGCGGCGTCCCGTTCCAGGTGCAGAACACCGAGTACGTCGTCCCGTCCTCGCCGCCCCCGTCGCTGAAGTCCACCCGGATCCAGGCGTCGTTGGTCCACACCTGCATCGACCAGCCCGGCTCCGGGGTCGCGGAGACGAGTTTCGCCGACCTCCTGCCCAGCTCGAACACCACCCGGCCGCCGTCCGTCCGGTAGCCCTTCACCTCGCCCGAGGCCGAGGACCCGGCCGACCCGGCCGACCCGGACGCCCCGGCGGTTCCGGTCGCCCCGGTCCGCGCGGACGGCGCCGTCGGGGCGGCCGGCGGCGTACGGGCGGGGCGCGGGGCGGACGCCGAGGGCCGCACGCCGCCGGAGCGCGGTGATCCGGTGGGAGAGGGCGACGGCCGGTGCGTCGAGGAGGCGAGCGGTAGGCCGCCTCCCTGCCCGAGGCGCGGGGGAGCCCCCGGGCCCACCGAGACCGGCACGGTCCGGGGCCGGTCGTAGAGCGTCCCCGACATGACCGTGTGCACGCCCCACCACGAGAGCGTGACCGCCGCCCCGGTGGCGAGCGTCCACGCCAGCACGTGTACGAGTCCTCGTCGCATCGGGCACATCCTGCACCACCCGGACCGCCGCCGCCCTCCCCGTACGGCACTCGACGGGGGCAACGTCCCCCCGTACACGCCCTTCTCCGGCCTTTGCGGAGGATTGCGGCGGGGCCGGGACCGGGCCCGCCGCCATGGCGTACGGTGCCGCCCATGGCAAGTGTGCTCGTGGTCGAGGACGACCAGTTCGTGCGTTCCGCTCTGATCCGGCACCTCAGCGAGGCATCCCACACGGTACGCAGCGTGGGCACCGCGCTGGAAGCGCTGCGCGAGGTCGCGCACTTCCGCTTCGACGTGGTCATCCTCGATCTCGGGCTGCCCGACCTGGACGGCGGCGAGGCGCTGAAGATGCTGCGCTCCATCACCGATGTGCCCGTGATCATCGCGACCGCGCGGGACGACGAGAGCGAGATCGTCCGGCTGCTCAACGACGGGGCCGACGACTACCTGACGAAACCGTTCTCCGTGGATCACCTCTCCGCACGGATCGCCGCAGTCCTGCGCCGCTCCCGCGCCGCCGGGGCCGAGGCCCCGCCGCCCGGTGTGCTCCGCGTCGGCGGCCTCTCCATCGATCCGCTGCGCCGCATCGCCGAACTGGACGGCGCCGGACTCGACCTGACCCGCAGGGAGTTCGACCTGCTCGCCTTCCTCGCCGGGCGGCCCGGCGTGGTCGTCGCCCGCAAGGAACTGCTGGCCGAGGTCTGGCAGCAGTCCTACGGCGACGACCAGACCATCGACGTCCATCTCTCCTGGCTGCGCCGCAAACTCGGCGAGACGGCCGCCCGGCCGCGCTATCTGCACACCCTGCGCGGCGTCGGCGTGAAGCTCCAGCCGCCCGCCGACGCCCCGGCCGCGGAGCCGCCCGCATGAGATGGGCCCTGGTCAAGGTCTGCCTGGCGGTCACGGCCATGGTCGTCATCGCCTTCGCCGTACCGCTCGGCGTCGTCATCCGGGAGATGGCCGGCGACCGGGCGTTCTCGGACGCCGAACGCCAGGCCGCGACGATCGGCCCGACCCTTTCCATCACCACCGACCGCGCGGAACTGACCCGGGCCGTCCTGTCCACCGAACCGGGCGACCGGGGGCGCCTCGCCGTCCACGTCCCCACCGCGACGGGCCCGTTGGACATCGGAACCGGACGTGCCGCACCTGAGGCCGTGGAGGCCGTGCGCAAGGCCGGGCGGGCCTCCGTCGCCGAGGTCGACGGCGGGTTCGCGCTTCTGCAGCCGACCGCGCTCGGCACCGGGGAGATCGCCGTCGTCGAGGTCCACGTCCCCGACGGAGAGGTCGCCAAGGGGGTCACCACCGCCTGGCTGATGCTGGCGGGCGTCGGCGTCGCGCTGATCGTCGGCTCCGTCGCGGTCGCGGACCGGCTCGGCGTGCGGATGGTGCGGCCCGCCCAACGCCTCGCGGGCGCCGCCCAGGAGCTGGGGGAGGGGAAGCTCGCCGCCCGGGTTCCCGAGGAAGGGCCCGCCGAACTGCGTTCCGCGGCGGTCGCGTTCAACTCCATGGCCGACCAGGTCGTTCAGTTGCTCGCCAACGAGCGGGAGTTGGCCGCCGACCTCTCGCACCGTCTGCGCACCCCGCTCACCGTGCTCCGGCTGAACGCCGCCTCCCTCGGGGAGGGCCCGGCGGCCGAGCAGACCCGGGCGGCGGTCCGGCAGTTGGAGCACGAGGTCGACACGATCATCCGCACGGCCCGCGAACAGCGCCCGCAGAACCAGGGGCCGCCGGTGGAGGCGGGGTGCGACGCCTCCGAGGTGATCCGCGAACGCATGGGCTTCTGGTCGGCGCTCGCGGAGGACGAGGGCCGCGAGACGCGGGTGGCGGGGATCGGCCGTACGGCCCGCATCCCCGTAGCCCGGGCCGAACTGGCCGCCGCGCTCGACGCGTTGCTCGGGAACGTCTTCCGCCACACCCCCGCGGGCACCGCCTTCGCCGTCGACGTCCACCACAGCGGCGACGCGGTCATCGTCCTGGTCTCCGACGCCGGTCCGGGCATCGCCGACCCCAAGGCCGCCCTCGCGCGGGGCGGCAGCGGGCGCGCCGGGGCGGGCGGGGCCGTCGGCTCCACCGGCCTCGGCCTGGACATCGTGCGCCGGGTCGCCGAGTCCACCGGCGGCGACCTGCGCATCGGCCGGTCCGTCCTCGGCGGCACGGAGATCCGGATCTGGATCGGTCTGCACGGCGGCGTCCCCGAACGCGACCGGCGTGGCCACGGCCGCCGGGTCGGCCGCCGCATCGGCTGGCGGCGGCGCCGGGAGTCCCGGGCCGCCACCGGTCCAGCCCCCCGCCCCCTGCCCTGACCCGTCCGAGGGCCCTGCCCGGAGGGCCTCGCCCCAGAACTCCCGCCCCCGGGCCCCGCCCCTCGACCTGCTCCAGCGGCCTTCCCGGCCCTGCTCCCACTCACCCCGCCGACCGCTTCATTAACCCGCTCCGATGCGTCCCTTAAGCGCACCCTAAGAACAGCACCCGCTGTCCGTATCGCCCGCTTCGCCCGTTGCGCAACCGCTAGCGTGCTCCTCGTAGCAACCCCGGGAAGTCGTCGAACCCCACCTCCCCCGGGGAACCCCCACGTCGGCCCCCGCCGCCACCGTTCGCCCCGGTGGCGGCGGGGAAACCGGCGCCCACAGCCCCCGAGCCCACAGCCGCCCGCCCCGCACACCCCCCAGTCGCCCCGTACGTTTCGGGACGGCCGCCCCGACCACTCCCACCCCCCACCGCGCGTCCCGGCCGGCCCCCACCCACCTCCGGCCGGGACGCGTTCCTCCGTCCGAGCCCACGGCGCCCGGCCCCCGCCACCGGACACGCCCGTCGTCCGGACCGCCCGCGTCACCCTCCCTGAGCCGCCCACTCCTCCGCGTACTCCTCGAAGATCGCCCGCAGGTGGTGTCCGATCTTCAGGTAGTCCAGGTCGTCCAGGTTGGCCAGCGACACCCGCACCGACCACTCCGGCCCGTCGAAGCCGCCGCCGTTGAGCAGTACCACCGAGGTCTGTTCGGCCAGCCGCAACAGCGGGTCGATCGGTTCGTAGTGCTGCTCCAGGAAGTCGGCGAACGCCTTTCCCCGGGTGCGTTCCGCCTCGGCCAACAGGTCCAGCTCGATGTAGTAAGCGGCCCGCTTCGGGTCCTCCGAGATCTTCATGTGCGCGCCCTCCAGCAGGAGTTCGAGCCGCTGGTGGACGATCGCCCGGATCCGGCGCTTGTACGCCTGCCCCTCGTCGAGCATGTCGAAGAGCGAGAACAGCACCATCATCACCTGCTGCGGCAGCGACAGGCCGGCCGTGTGGTTCAGCGCCACCTGCCGGGAGTCCGCCACCATCCGGTCGATGAACCGCATCTTCCCCGGCTCCAGCGTCAGCGTCCCGTAACGCCGGGCGAGCCGCTCCTTCTGCTCCCGGTTCTGTGCCGACAGCATCGCGTCGATCACGTTGTCGTCGTGCAGCGCGATCACCCCGAGCCGCCAGCCCGTCGCCCCGTAGTGCTTGGAGTAGGAGTAGACGAGGAGCGTGTTGCGCGGCAGGTCGGCGGCGAGCGAGCGGAAGCCCTCCACGAAGGTCCCGTACACGTCGTCCGTCACGACGATCAGGTTCGGGTTCCGCTCGCCGACGATGGAGACGAGCTGCTCGGTGACACGGGTGGAGAGCGCCAGCGAGGGCGGGTTGCTCGGGTTCACACAGCAGACCATCTTCACCGACGGGTCCACGAGCTTGGCGATCTCCTCCTCCGGGTAGCGCCACTGCCGCACCCCGGTCTCGGTGAACAGGCTCGCCTCCACCCGCACCACGTCGAAGTCGTACGTGTCCAGCTCGGGGATCTCCACGTACGGGGTGAACACCGGCACCATCAGGGCGATCCGGTCGCCCTTTTCCAGGATGCCGTTCTTCAGCAGCGAGTCGAAGACGTAGCACATCGCCGCCGTGCCGCCCTCGGTCGCGAACAGGCTCAACGTCTGCCCCTCCGGCGGCCGGTGGTCGAACATCTCGTCCGTGAGATAGCCGCGCACGATCTGCTCGGTGTGGGGCAGGATCCGGTCCGGCACCGGGTAGTTGTCGCCGATCGAGGCGTCCGCCAGCTCGTGCACGAACGCGTCCCGGTCGAAGCCGAACCGCTTCACCGCCAGGTCCACGCTCGCCTTCAGCATCTCGACGCCCGGCAGTTCCGGATGCGTACGGACGAACCGGTCGAAGCGCTCCGCGCACCCCGGCTCCTGCGGCATCCCGCCCAGGTCGTCGGCGGTCCACACCCGGCGGGACTCCTCGATCGCGAAGTAGCCGAGCGCGTGGTACGCCTCACGGGGCCCGGTGGCCACCCAGTTCGGGTTGCCCCGGCCCGCGTTGAGCATGGCCCGCGCCGCCTTCCCCTTCTGGCCCGGCCGGTCGCGCTGCGCGGCCGTCGCGATCTCGATGAACCTGTCCTTCAGCTCGAAGGGGGAGAGCTGGGCGAAGGACCGGATCTCTTCCCGGCTGAGCTTGGTCTTGGGCATGGTGGTGTCCGCTCCCGTGCAGGGTCAGTGGTTGAGGATGACGATCACGGCGCCCCACACCGTCAGCAGGACGTTGCCGACGGCGTACGGGATCGTGTAACCGAGGGTGGGGATCTGCGACTTCGAGGTCTCGTTGACGGCGCCGATCGCCGCCGTGGTGGTCTGGCCGCCCGCCAGGACGCCCATCAGGACCGGGAACCGGATCTTCTGGACGTGGTGCCCGACCAGGAACCCGATGATCAGCGGCACCACGGTGGCGACCGCGCCGAGGACCAGCAGGCCCCAGCCGGCCGTGGAGAGGCCGCTGGTGAAGCTCGGGCCCGCGTTGATGCCGACGACGGCGACGAAGAGGCAGAGGCCGAGGGTGTCCATGAACCACTGGGCGCCCGGCGGCACGTTCCCGTACGTCGGGTACTTCCCGCGGATCCAGCCGAAGACCAGGCCCATGATCAGCCCGCCGCCCGAGGTGGAGAGCGAGATCGGCACCCCGCCCGCCGTCAGCGCCGGAATGCCGATGCAGCCGCCCAGGAAGATGCCGAGCCCCACCCAGACCATGTCGGTGGCGAAGCTCGTCGGCACCGGCTTCCCGAGCGCCCTCGCCGCCGGGCCGACCAGGCGTTCCGGTCCGGTGAGGACCAGGGTGTCACCCCGCTCCAGGGGGGTGGAGAGCCGGTAGGGGAACGCGGCGCCTCCCCGGTACAGCTTGTCGATGTAGACGCCGACCATGAACGGCTCCCGGCGCACCGCCGCGACCGTCCGCCCCAGCTGGTCCTTCTCCGAGGCGACGACGTGCAGCGTCTCGGTGCGGTAGCCGAGCAGTTCGACGTCGTCGGCCTCGGCGCCGATGTGCGTGCGGGGGTCGAACTCCACCAGGTCGCCCCGGATGGCGCTGACCGCGACGGTGTCGCCGAGCCGGAGCGTACGGGACTGGTCGTGCTCCAGGACCGTGCCGTCGCGGCGGACGCCGGTGAGGTAGATGCGACGGCCCAGCCCCTTCTGCTGCTCCTCGAAGTCGGCCACCGACCGCCCCACCAGGTCCGGGCGGTCCACGCGGTACGCGCGCAGCACCACCTCGTAGTAGCCGGCGCCCTCGTCCGGGTTCTCGTCCGGCGCGTCCAGCTCGGCGGCGAGTTCGGCGCTCTCCCTCGCCAGGTCCCTGCGGTAGAGCTTGGGCAGGACGTCGGCCAGGAGCATCGCGCAGAGGATGGTGCCGAGGGGGTACGTCACCGCGTAGCCGACGGCCACCAGGTTCGCCTGGTTCTTCGCCTCACCGGGCGAGAGGCCCGGCAGCGTACCGATGGCGTCCTGCGCGACGCCGATCGCGGCCGACTGGGTGAGGGCCCCGCTCATCAGGCCGGCGCCGAGCCCGGGACCGTAACCGAGCAGGCTCGCGAAGAGCCAGGAGACCAGCAGCCCGGTCACACAGACCACGACCGCGTTGACCACCTGCGGCAGGCCGTCCTTCCTGAGCCCCCGGAAGAACTGGGGGCCGACGCGGTAGCCGAGGGCGAACAGGAACATGATGAAGAACAGGTTCTTCACCGTGTCGTCGATCTCGACCTCGAACTGCGCGCCCAGCACCAGCCCCGCCACCAGGCACCCCGTCACCGCGCCCAGCGCGATCGTCCGGTAGCGGACCTTGCCCAGCAGGAAACCGAGCGCGACGACGAGGAAGACGAGCAGTTCCGGATGGGGCCGGAAGACGTTCCGGTCGAGGAAATCGATCATCTCAGGCCCCCAGGACGCCGACCAGGATGGGCCCGGTCAGCGGTAGCAGGAAGTTGGAGAGCGTGTACGTGATCGTGTAGCCGAGCAGCGGTACGGAGCTCTGGGCCACCTGGGTGATGGAGGTGATCGCGGGGGTCGAGCACTGCTGTCCGGCGATCGCGCCGATCAGCAGTGGCTTCTCGATCTTCAGCAGCCTGCGCCCGACGACCAGCGAGACCGTCGCCGGGACCAGCACCATGGCGATGCCCGCGAACGGCAGCAGCGCCCCGTACTCCTTGAGCAGCGGCCACGCCTGCGGCCCGGCGGCGAGGCCGGTGCAGGCGATGAAGACCGCCAGGCCCATGTCCTTGAGCGTGGTCGCGGCCTGCGGCGGGAATGCCCCGAAGGTCTGGCTGCGGGAGCGGAACCAGCCGAAGACGAGCCCCGAGATCAGGCAGCCGCCCCCGGTGCCGAGCGACATCGGGACGTCCCCCAGCCTCACGACGACCTGTCCGAGCAGCGACCCCGCCACGATGCCGAAGCCGAGGTAGACGAAGTCGGTGGCGTCGTTCCTCACCACCGCGCCGAGCTTCGCGACGAGCCGGTTCAGCCCGCCCCGCGCGCCGACCAGGGTGAGCACGTCGCCGCGGGCGAGGACCGTCTCCCCGCTGGCCGGCAGGTGCTGGTCGTTGCGCAGCACGTCGGTGACGTACACGCCGTCCCGGCGGAACTCCGGGTGCCGCCGCTGCAGCCGGTCGATGCTCGCGCCGATCGTCTCCTTCTCGGTGACGGCGACCTGGCTGGTGGCGAGAGGGGTGTCGAGCCCCGGCACGGCGGGGGTCTCCGGGCCGATCTCCCGGCCCGCCTCGATGACCGCCGCCCGCTCCCCGACCACCTGGACCAGGTCGCTGAGCGTCAGCTCCAAGCCGGGGGAGGGCGTCAGCAGCCTGCTGCCGCGCTTGACCCCCTCGACGGTGATCCGGCCGCCCGTCGCGCTCTGGAGGTCGCCGACCGTCCGACCGTCCGCCAGTGTGACCAGGTAGGTGCGGCCGACCGTGCCGGGCAGCGCCTCGCGCTCGTCGGACTCCAGCCCGGCCTGCCCGCCGCGCATCTTCTCCCACAGCTCGCGCGAGGCGTCCGCCAGGTTGATCCGCAGGAGCATCGGCATGATCTGGCTGGTGAACAGCACGATGGTGATCAGCCCGAACAGGTAGCAGACGGTGTAGGCGGTGGCCACGTGCCCCTGGTACCGGGTGATCTGCTCGGGGGTCAGGTCGCCGAGCTTCCCGATCGCCTCGGTGGCCGTTCCCACGACGGCGGACTCGGTGGCCGCCCCCGCCAGGATGCCGGAGGCGGTGCCCACGTCCAGGTCGAACACCTTGGCGAGCCCGAAGGCGATGCCGAGGACGCAGACCAGCTCGATCAGGCAGAGCGCGAAGAAACGCAGGCTCCTGCGGTTGAGGTTGGCGAAGAACTGCGGGCCCGCCATGTAGCCGAGCGAGAAGATGAACAGCGCGAAAAAGACCGTCTTCACGTCGTCGTCGACGCTGATGTGCCGGGTGCCGAGCAGCAGCGACACGATCAGGGTGCCGCAGATGCCGCCGAGCGTGATCGGGCCGACGCGGAGCTTGCCGACGAGGTAGCCGGCCGCGAGGCAGAGGAAGAGCGCCAGTTCGGGATGGTCGCGCAACACGCCCATTCCGGCTCACTCGCCGGTGCCGGGGGCGGCGGCCATGATGACCAAAAGGTACATAAAGGGGAAATTAACAGGGGTGGGGCACTCCGGCATTCCGCCCCTCTCCGCCGCCTCCGTTCACCTTCCGACGGGTGGGCGGCGCCGGACCCCGTCTGTGACGCACCGGACATCCCTCGGCAACGGAATCGTCTTCAACTCTTGACACCCACCGCCTTGAGGCAGCAATCTTCCGACACGGCGAGTGGGAGCGCTCCCACTCGTAGGGGCGATGCCGTTCGCCTCTTCCTGCCGCACCAGCCCCGACACCCTCCAGCTCTGCCCCGCGGAACAGCGCCGCCCCTCCCGCGACCCACCCCGGCGCCCCCGGAAGAACCGTCCGGCGCCCCCCGGACACCCCTGAACCACCCCCGAACCATTTCGGAACCACCCCGGCCCAGGCCGGAACCGAGCCCCCGGAACAAGGAGCAGTGGAATGCGCATCACCCGCAGTGTTGCCGGTCGACGCCGGAGAACCGCCCTCGTGGCCACCACGGGCCTCACGGTCACCGCCCTCCTCCTCACCGGATGCGGCGGCTCGTCCGACTCCGGCAAGGGAGCCGACGCGGACGGGAACATCACCCTGACCGTCGCGGACTTCGGGCAGTTCGGGTACAAGGAGGCCGGACTCTTCGAGAAGTACCACGAGTTGAACCCGAAGATCACGGTCAAGGAGGACACCACCGCCGAGGAGAAGAACTACTACCCCAAGCTCCTCCAGCAGCTGAACTCCGGCAGCGGGCTCGCGGACGTCCAGGGCATCGAGGTCGGCCGGATCAAGGAGATCGTCGACACCAAGGCGGACTCCTTCGCCGACCTCTCCAAGGTCATCGGTGTGGACGAGTGGGTGTCGTGGAAGGCGAAGCAGGCCACCGCCCCCAACGGTGCGGTCGTCGGCGCGGGCACCGACATCGGCCCCATGTCCCTCTGCTACAACCGCGAGTTGTTCGAGAAGGCCGGTCTGCCCACCGACCGCACCGAGGTCGCGAAGCTGACCGCGGGCGGCTGGGAGGACTACCTCGCCCTGGGGGAGCGGTACAAGAAGAAGGCCCCCTCCGGCACGTACTTCATGGACTCCGCGAGCGCCATGTTCAACGCCGTGGTCAGCTCCAGCCCCGAGCAGTACTACGACGCGAGCGGCAAGCCGGTCTACCAGGAGAGCGCGAGCGTCGAGAAGGGCTGGAAGCTCGCCGCCCAGGCCGCGTCCAGGAAGCTGACGCAGGGCCTGGCCCAGTTCGAGGACCAGTGGCAGGCGGCCCTGCGCAAGAGCACCGTCGCCACCGTCGTCTGCCCCGCCTGGATGGCCGGCCAGATCTCCACGTACGCCGGTGACGCCAACAAGGGCAAGTGGGACATCACCCGCGCTCCCGGCGAGACCTCCGCCAACTGGGGCGGTTCCTTCCTCGCCGTCCCCAAGTCCGGGAAGAACGTCGACGAGGCCGCCAAGCTCGTCAAGTGGCTGACCGCCCCCGAGCAGCAGGCCGCCGTCTTCAAGGCGATCGGCGTCTTCCCGTCCAACAAGGGCGCGTACGAGCTGCCCGACGTGAAGAACGCGACCCTGCCGTACTTCAACGACGCCCCGATCGGCCAGATCTACGCCGACGGCGCGAAGTCCATCCCCGAGGCGGTCCTCGGCCCGAAGGACGGCGTGATCAAGGACTCCATCTCCACCCAGATCAACAACATGGAGCAGCGCGGCACCAGCCCGGACGACGCCTGGGACGCGGCCGTGCGCACGATCGACAAGGCCATCGGCTGACCCGGGGCCGCCGGGGGCGCCCGAGCGCCCCGGCGCCCGACAGGCCCGGCCGGTAGCGGCGCCGGGGCCGGCGCCACCCGCCCGCCCCGGCGCCCGGCCCGCGCCGCCCGCCCCGTTCCCCATCGCCCCTCCACCGCCCGGCCGTCAGTCGGCGCCCCCAGGGAAGGACCCCCGCCCGTGGCAACCTCGACCCCCGCCCGGGACGCGCGCGCGACGACGTCCCGCGCACCCCAGAAGGAACCGCCCGGCTCACGGCGGCAGTTGTGGCGCAGCCGACTGTGGCGGTTCGACGACAAGGCGTCCCCGTACGCCTACATCGCCCCGTTCTTCCTCGTCTTCGGGGCCTTCGGGCTCTACCCGCTGCTCTACACCGGCTGGATCGCCCTGCACCGGGTGGAGATGACCGGCCTGGACTCGATGGAGTGGGTGGGATGGGAGAACTTCGACAAGATCCTGCACGACCCGGAGTTCTGGACCTCGCTCTCCAACACCTTCCTGATCGGCGTCATCTCGACCGTCCCGCAGCTCCTGATGGCGCTGGGCCTGGCCCACCTGCTCAACTACCGCCTGCGGGCCAGCACGTTCTGGCGCACGATCATCCTCACCCCCTACGCCACCTCCGTCGCCTCCGCGGCCCTCGTCTTCGCGCTGGTCTTCCGGGCCGACGGCGGACTGCTCAACTGGGCGCTCGGCCTCGTCGGCTTCGACGAGACCAACTGGGCCAACGGGCACTGGACCTCGAAGATCGCCATCGCCGTCATCGTGATCTGGCGGTGGACCGGCTACAACGCGCTGATCTACCTCGCCGCGATGCAGGCCGTCCCCGACGACCTCTACGAAGCGGCCTCGTTGGACGGCGCGTCACGCTGGCAGCAGTTCCGCAAGGTCACCATCCCCTCGCTGCGGCCGACGATCCTGTTCACCATCGTCATCTCCACCATCGGCTCCATGCAGCTCTTCGGCGAACCGCTGCTGCTGGAGGGCGGTGCGCTGGGCGCGACCGGCGGCAACGAGAACCAGTACGAGACGCTCGCCATCTACCTCTACAACTACGGCTGGAACCTCGGGCACCTCGGCCCGGCCGCCGCCGTCGCCTGGGCGATGCTCGCCCTGCTGCTGATCATCGCCGCGGCCAACTGGCTCATCGGCCGATTCGTCCGCACGTCCGCGGTCTGACCGGGAGCGCCCCATGACCATGACCAGCCCCACCCCCACCGCCCCGGTGAAGCCCGCCCCGGGCCCGAAGTCCGGTGGACCCTCCCGCCCGCGCCGCTTCCGGATGGGCGCGGGACAGCAGATGAAGGGCGGCCCCTTCGCCTACGCCGCGCTCGCCGTCGTCGGCTTCGGATCGCTGCTGCCGCTGTACTGGACCCTGGTCGCGGCCTCCCGCACCCAGGACGAGGTCCTCGCCTCCACACCGCCGTTCCTCCCCGGCGGCAAGCTGGTCGAGAACGTCCGAACGGCCTGGGAGCAGGCCAACCTCGGCACGGCGATCGTCAACAGCGTCATCGTCTCCGCCTCCATCACGGCGGCCACGCTCTTCTTCTGCACGCTCGCCGGCTACGCGTTCGCCAAGATGCGCTTCCGGGGCCGCGGTTGGCTGATGACCGCGGTCATCGCCACCCTCACCATCCCGCCGCAGCTCAGCGTCGTCCCGCTGTTCATGATGATGTCCGGCCTCGGCTGGGGCGGACAGCTCGAATCGGTGATCTTCCCGACGCTGGTCAGCGCGTTCGGCGTGTTCTTCATGCGCCAGTACCTCATCGAGGCGCTGCCGTACGAGCTGATCGAGGCGGCCAGGATCGACGGCGCGAACAATTTCCGCATCGTGCGGAGCGTGGTCCTGCCGGTCGCCCGCCCGGCGATGATGGTGCTCGGGATGCTCACCTTCGTCCAGGCGTGGAACGACTTCTTCTGGCCCTACCTGGCCCTCAACCAGCAGAACCCGACCCTCCAGGTGGCTCTCGGCCAGCTCAGCGCCTCCTATACCCCCGACCAGTCCATCGTGATGGCGGGCGCGCTGATCAGCACGCTGCCGCTGCTGGTGGTCTTCGTGGTCTTCGGCAAGAAGATCGTCGGCGGGATCATGTCCGGCGCGGTCAAGGGCTGACCCGCCCCGCCCCGGGCGGCCCCCCCTCACCTTCCTCCCCCTCCTTCCCCACCCCTCACTTCCTCAGGGAGCGCTCCCGCATGACAGCCGTCCGACCCGACACCCTCTCCCGGCAGGCCCCCGCCGCCGCCCCCTTCCCGACCGGCTTCCTCTGGGGCGCGGCCACCGCCGCGTACCAGGTGGAGGGGGCCGCCGCCGAGGGGGGCCGCACCCCCTCCATCTGGGACACCTTCAGCCACACGCCCGGCCGGGTCCTCGGCGGGGACACCGGGGACGTGGCCGCCGACCACTTCCACCGCTACCGCGACGACGTCGCGCTGATGAAGCGCCTCGGACTCCAGGCGTACCGCTTCTCCGTCTCCTGGTCCCGTGTCCAGCCCACCGGCCGGGGGCCCGCCGTCGAGCGCGGCCTCGACTTCTACCGCTCGCTCGTCGACGAACTGCTGGCGGCCGGCATCAAGCCCGTCGCCACCCTCTACCACTGGGACCTGCCGCAGGAGCTGGAGGACGCGGGCGGCTGGCCGGAGCGCGCCACGGCCGAACGGTTCGCGGACTACGCCGCCATCGTGGCCCGCGCGCTCGGCGACCGGGTCTCGCTGTGGACCACGCTCAACGAGCCCTGGTGCTCGGCCTTCCTCGGTTACGGCTCCGGGGTCCACGCCCCCGGCCGCACCGAACCGGCCGCCGCCCTGCGGGCCGCCCACCACCTCAACCTCGCCCACGGCCGGGCGACCGAGGCGCTGCGCGCCAACCTCCCCGCCGCCGCGCAGACCTCGGTCACCCTCAACCTCCACCAGGTGCGCCCGCTCACCGCGAGCACGGAGGACGCGGACGCCGCCCGCCGGATCGACGCGGTCGGCAACCGGATCTTCACCGGCCCGATGCTGACGGGCGCGTACCCGCAGGACCTGCTGGCGGACACCGAACACCTGGTGAACTGGCGGGAGCTGATCCACGAGGGCGACCTCGCCGCCATCGCCGCCCCGATCGACGTGCTCGGCGTCAACTACTACACGCCCACCATCGTCTCGGCCCCCGCCGACGGCGGGGGCGACACCCGCAACGACGGCCACGGCAGCAGCGAGCACTCCCCCTGGCCCGGCTCGGAACACGTCGCCTTCCATCTCGCCGAGGGCCGGCCGGTCACCGCGATGAACTGGTCGGTCAAGCCGGAGGGCCTGTACGACCTCCTCACGGACGTCGCCCGCGAGCACCCGGACCTGCCGCTGATGGTCACCGAGAACGGCGCCGCCTTCGACGACGCCCCCGACGCCGACGGCCGGGTCCACGACCCCGAACGCGTCGCCTACCTCCACGGCCACCTGGCGGCGGTGCGCCGGGCGGTCGAGGACGGGGCGGACGTACGGGGCTATTTCCTCTGGTCGCTGATGGACAACTTCGAGTGGGGCTACGGCTACGCGAAGCGCTTCGGCGCGGTGTACGTCGACTACGCCACGCAGCGCCGCACGCCCAAGTCCAGCGCCCACTGGTATGCCGATGTGATTACCCGCCACGCCCTGCCCCCGGCCGCCGATCCGAACGTCTGACCTCGTGGGAACGGCGGGCCCGGCCGTCCTCGGCCGGGCCCGCCGTTGTTTTCCGGCCGCCTTTGGGAGCGCTCCCATTAGGCTGTCCGTACGCTCGTCGGGGTGATCGGTCCAGGACTTGGATTGACTGTACGGCTGTGAGAAATTGACCGGGAACGGGGAGGCGGCCATGGCGGCAGCGCGAGTACGGAGCGGCGGACGGCCCACGCTCGAAGAAGTGGCGGCACGGGCAGGCGTCGGCCGCGGCACCGCCTCGCGGGTCATCAACGGCTCGCCCCGGGTCAGTGAAGCGACCCGGCAGGCGGTCGAGGCGGCCGTGGTCGAGCTGGGATACGTGCCCAACCGCGCCGCCCGTGCCCTGGCGGGCAACCGTACCGATGCCATCGCGCTGGTGGTGCCCGAGCCGGAGACCCGGTTCTTCGCCGAGCCGTACTTCTCCGCGATCGTGCGCGGCGTCGGCGCGGCCCTGGCCGACACCGAGATGCAGCTCCTCCTCACCCTCGTCGGCAGCGACCGCGAGCGCCGCCGCCTCGCCCAGTACCTCACCGCCCACCGCGTCGACGGCGTCCTCCTGGTCGCCGTGCACGCCGACGACCCGCTGCCCGAGCTGCTGGAGCAGTTGGGCATGCCCTGCGTGATCAGCGGTGCGCGCCACGCGGGCGAGACGCTGCCCTCGGTGGACTCCGACAACTACGAGGGCGCGCGGGCGGCCGTCGAGCACCTGGTCTCCCGGGGCCGCCGCCAGATCGCCACGATCACCGGCCGCCTGGAGGTGTACGGCGCCCAGCGCCGCCTCGACGGCTATCGCGCGGCCGTCTCCGCCGCCGGTCTGGCCCCCGACGAGCGCCTGATCGCCCCCGCCGACTTCACCGAGGAGGGCGGCGCGCGGGCCATGCGCGACCTCCTGGCCCGCCGCCCCGGCCTCGACGCGGTCTTCGTCGCCTCCGACGTGATGGCCGCCGGAGCCCGCCAGGTCCTGCGCGCGGCGGACCGCCGCATCCCCGAGGACGTGGCCCTGGTCGGCTTCGACGACTCGGTGGTCGCCCGCCACATGCATCCGGCGCTCACCAGCGTCCGCCAGCCCATAGAGGAGATGGGCCGCCGCATGGCCCGGCTCCTCCTCGACGAGATCGCCGGCCGGACGCCGGGCGGCGAGCGCCCTTCGGTGGTCCTCCCCACGGAGCTGGTGGTCCGCGACTCTTCGTGACGGCGCGCCGGTGGCCGGACGGGGGCCCGGCGGCGCGGCGGTGGCCGATCTTCCGGATTTCACAAGTTCTTCACCCCCTCCGGTTCCTGCGGCTAATGTTCGCTGCGTACGGCGATTGTGTGACGCACCACACACGTCACACGGTGGGCTGCCGGAGTGCGTTCCGGGCGGCTGTGCATCTGGGGGGCCTCGTGCACGAGATGGTCAAGGGCGCCAACATCGGCCTGGCGGCGCTGAGCGAGAACATCGGGTCCGTGGTGGTCAGCCTGGGCTGGAGCAGCCCCACGGGCGAGGGCGACGCCGACGTATCCGTCCTGCTGCTCGACGCCGACGGCAAGGTCCGCAGCGACGTCGACTTCTGCTTCTACAACAACCCCGTCGCGGGCGAGGGCAGCGTGCAGCTGCTCGGCAAGACCCCGACGGCCGACGGCGACGAGGACCGGATCTCCTTCGACCTGGACGCCGTCCCGGCGGAGGTCGACAAGGTGGTCGTCGCCGCCAGCCGCTACGGGGGCTCCCGCTTCGGCGAGCTGGACGGCCTCCGGCTCACCCTCGCCGACAGCGCGGGCGACGGGCTCGTCCGGTTCGCCGTGCAGGACGTCGACGAGGTCAGCGCCCTGATCTTCGGCGAGCTGTACCGGCGGGCGGGGGAGTGGAAGTTCCGCGCGGTCGGCCAGGGGTACGCTTCCGGGCTCGCGGGACTGGCGACCGACTACGGCGTCGACATCGACGACGACGCGGAGCAGAGCGGCGCGGAGGCGGAGGGCCCCGGCCCGGACGCGGTGGACTCCGGGCCGGACGCGGGGGAGCGGCCCGCCACCGGGCCGGACGGGGAGGAGCGGCCCGCGCGGGTTCCCGCCCAGAGCCGGGACGGGGGCGCGGCGGACCGGGCGGCGGCGAAACCGGCGGCCGGGCCGGCGGGGGCCGGCGCTCCGCCCGCCCCCGCCGTGCCGGCCCCCGCCGCTTCCGCCCCCGTACCGAAGCCCGCGCGTCGCCCCCGTACGGCGAAGAAGAAGGTCACGCTGCCCCGCACGGCCAGGAAGTCCCTCGCCGACAACGACACCTGGCGCACCGCCCGGCTGTTCCCCGTCTCCGCGCTCAAGAGCGACCGGGAGCGCGAGACGCGCGCCACCTCCGTCGTGCTGTCCGTCATGGCCCAGGTGCCGGAGTTCGGCCGCCGCCTCACCGCGGGGTTCGGCGCGCCGGCCGGCCGCATGGAGACGTTCACCGAGGTCGCCCTCGCCCACGGGGAGACGCCGCGCCGCCCGGACGGGGTGATCCGGGTCGAGCGGGCGGGCAAGCTGTGGACCGCGCTGGTGGAGACCAAGACCAACGGGAACGGGCTCAGGGCCGACCAGGTCCAGGCGTACATGGACATCGCCGCCCGGCGCGGGTACGAGGCGGTGATCACCCTGTCCAACGACGTCGCGCTGGAGGGCAGCCCGCTCGTCGACGTGCGGATCGACCGGCGGCGCAAGCACAAGGTGGCGCTCTGGCACCTGTCCTGGGCCGAGGTCGTGCACCAGGCGCAGATGCTGATCCGCCACGAGGGGGTCGGCAACGCCGCGCACGCCTGGCTGCTCCAGGAACTCCTCCAGTACCTCCAGCACGAGAACTCCGGCTGCCACGGCTTCCAGAACATGGGCGCGGCCTGGGTTCCCGTACGCCGGGGGATCGACGAGGAGACCCTGTGCCAGGGGGACGCCCGCGCGCTGGAGGTCATCGAGAACTGGGAGCGGCTGGTCCGGCAGGTCTGCCTGCGGCTCGGCGGTGAGCTGGGGCAGAAGGTCCTGCCGGTCCAGCGCGCCCGGCGCGGCTCCGATCCGGGCGCGCGCCGCACCGAACTGGCCGACCGCCTCTGCGAGCAGGGGAGGCTGAACGCGGAGATCCGCATCGAGGGCACCCCGGGCGTCCTCGGCATCACCGCCGATCTGCGCACAGGCAAACTCCGTACGTCGATCGAGATTCCCGCCGAGGGGACGGGCTACCCGCTCGCCCGGGCCAAGCGGCTGGTGCGGCGGCTCTCCGACGCCCCGGCCGACCTGCACATCGAGACGCTGGTGGACGGCTGCGGGGCAGGGCCGCGCGGCACCTTGGAGAGGCTGCGCCCGGAGCCCGCCGATCTCCTTCCGAAGGACGGGGCGCAGATCACCGGCTTCCGGCTCTCCCTGTTCAAGGGCATGGGCAACGGGCGGGGCAGCGCCGAGACCGGTTTCATCCGCAGCGTCGACGACGCGGTGGACCGCTTCCACGCCCAGGTCCTCACCCATGTGGAGGCCCCGGCGCTCTGACGGCGGCCTCCGCACGCGCCGGGCCGGCCCCGGGTTTCCTCCGGGACCGGCCCGGCGCGCGTGCCCACCCGGGCGTCTTTCAGTGGTGTGGACATGACCAAAGGACAGGACTACTCTCCGTCTTGGTCTAGACCAAGCGCGGCGAGCCGTCGCGCTCCGGTCCGTCTGTCCGCAAGCTCCACCCCTCACCTCAGGAGCACCACATGCGCAGAAAGATCACGTCCTTACTCCTCGGCCTCGGCATCGCCGGGGCATCCCTGCTGGCCACCTCGGGCAGCGCGCAGAGCCACGGGTACACCGACTCGCCGATCAGCAGGCAGCAGCTCTGCGGCAACGGAACGGTCCGCAACTGCGGCCAGATCCAGTGGGAGCCGCCGAGCGTGGAGGGCCCCAAGGGCTTCCCGGCGCGCGGCCCCCGTGACGGCCTGATCTGCGCCGGGGGCAACCAGCGGTTCGCCGAGCTGGACGACCCGCGCGGCGGCGCCTGGCCGGCCACCTCCGTGAGCGCCGGCGCGAGCCACACCTTCCGCTGGCGGATCACCGCCCGGCACGCCACCACCGACTTCCGGTACTACGTCACCAAGGACGGCTACGACCCCTCGAAGCCCCTCACCCGGGCCGACCTGGAGCCGCAGCCCTTCCTGACGGTGCCCTTCGGCGGCCGGCAGCCGGGGACCACGGTCACGCACGCGGGCGTCCTGCCCCAGAAGTCGGGCAAGCACCTGATCCTCGGCGTCTGGACCATCGCGGACACCGGCAACGCGTTCTACGCCTGCTCCGACGTCACGTTCTGATCGGACGCGCGCCAGGAGAACCAGGAAAAGCGGAAAGGCCCCGGTCCGCGGACCGGGGCCTTTCTCTCAGGGTGAGTAACGGGACTTGAACCCGCGACATCCTGGACCACAACCAGGTGCTCTACCATCTGAGCTATACCCACCATGTCGTCCGGTCGTTTCCGACCGGCCGAGAAAAAGTGTACAGGGTCCGGGAGGGTGCTCGCGCCACCGTTTTCCCGGGCCGGTCCACGGGCGCTCATCGCGCCCGTGACCAGCGGGTTCCTACGGTGCGGCCGGGGCCGCCAGCCGCGCCGCGATCTCCTTGGCGCGCTCGGAGTCCGGGCCGGGCTGCGGCACGAAGACCGCCTCCCGGTAGTAGCGGAGCTCCGTGATGGAGTCACGGATGTCGGCCAGCGCCCGGTGGTTGCCGTTCTTCTCCGGACTGTTGAAGTACGCCCGGGGGAACCAGCGCCGGGCCAGCTCCTTGACCGAGGACACGTCCACGATCCGGTAGTGGAGGTAGCCCTCCAGCTCCCGCATGTCCCGCGCCAGGAATCCGCGGTCGGTACCGACCGAGTTTCCGCAGAGCGGAGCCTTGCCGGGCTCCTTCACGTGCTCGCGGACGTAGGCCAGGACCTGCTCCTCGGCGTCCGCCAGGGTGGTGCCCCCGGCCAGCTCGTCGAGGAGGCCCGAGGCGGTGTGCATCTGCCGCACCACCTCGGGCATCGTCTCCAGGGCCGCGTCCGGCGGGCGGATCACGATGTCCACCCCTTCGCCGAGCACGTTCAACTCCGAGTCGGTGACCAGCGCGGCCACCTCGATGAGTGCGTCGTCCGTCAACGAGAGCCCGGTCATCTCGCAGTCGATCCACACCATGCGGTCGTTCATGGCCCCCACCCTACGGGGCGCTCCGCTGTCCCGGCAGGGCCGGGCGACCGGGAACGAACGCGTCAGGACCGGGCAGGGAGTGCTCCCCGGACCCCATCGAGGCCGCCAGGGCGACCGGTGCGGAAGACGCCGGGGAACCCCGCCGTCCGGACGGCGGCCCCTGGCTGGGCACCACCGCCTCGACCGCCGCGGCGCTCTCCGCCGCCCCCTGCGGACGACGGGCCCGGTAGGCGGCCCGGTACGCGGCGGGGGAGGAGCCGAGCTGGCGGCGGAAGTGCCCGCGCAGCGCGACCGGGGAGCGGAAGCCGCAGCGGCCGGCGACCTCGTCGACCGAGTAGTCGGAGGTCTCCAGCAGCCGCTGCGCCTGCAGCACCCGCTGGGTGATCAGCCACTGCAACGGTGCGCTGCCGGTGAGCGAGCGGAACCTGCGGTCGAAGGTCCGCCTGCTCATGTAGGCGCGCGCGGCGAGCGTCTCCACGTCGAACTGCTCGTGCAGGTGCTCCAGAGCCCAGGCCACGACCTCGGCGAGCGGGTCGGAGCCGATCTCCTCCGGTAAAGACCTGTCCAGGTAGCGCTCCTGCCCCCCGCTGCGCCGCGGCGGCACGACGAGACGGCGGGCGAGCGCCCCGGCGGCCTCCGTGCCGTGGTCGGTGCGGACTATATGGAGGCAGAGGTCGATCCCGGCGGCCGTGCCGGCGGAGGTGAGCACATCGCCGTCGTCCACGAACAGCTCGCGCGGATCGACGTGCACCGACGGATAGCGCTTGGCCAGCGTCGGCGCGTACATCCAGTGCGTGGTGGCCGGGCGGCCGTCCAGCAGGCCGGCGGCCGCGAGCACGAAGGCCCCCGTGCACAGACCGACGATGCGGGCGCCCTCCTCGTGGGCGCGCCGCAGCGCGTCCAGGGCCTCGGCGGGCGGCGGCGAGGTGATCGACCGCCAGGCGGGCACCACCACGGTGCCGGCCCTGCTGATCGCCTCCAGCCCGTACGGCGCGGTGAGTTCGAGGCCGCCGGTGGTGCGCAGCGGTCCTTCCTCGCCCCCGCAGACCAGCAGGCGGTAGCGGGGAACTCCCGCGTCCTGCCGGTCGATTCCGAAAACGGAGAGCGGGATGGAGCTCTCGAAGATAGGGCCACCGCTGAACAGCAGCACGGCAACGACTTCCCGGCGTCGCCGCCCGGTCAGCTTGCGTGCGGCCTCCGTCGCGGTGGCGGAGTCCTGGCTCATGACGCTAAGCCCCCCTCGGTGTTCGCGTCTCCCTGGTCCTTACGGGCCTGTCGCTCCTGCACGTTTCCCCTCGGTGTCGCACGTGTCCCCAGTCCCCGATTTCAAGATCAAAATCTACTGCGTCGCGTGGTTCCGCCGTGACACCTTCCCCCACCAGCTCAATGTCGATAAGGAAACGTGGCGTGAAGCGTTCGATCACGAAGCGTTCCACTCGCGAAGCGCACAGGGAAGTGCCCTTCGCGAAGGTGGCCCGTCCGCGTCGGGTGAAAGCGTACCGCGCGGTCCGTTCCTGCCTGGTGGGCGGCGGGGTGTCCGGCCATCCGGCGAAGGGCGCGGGGGCCAGGTGAAGTTGGCTTGAAACAATCGGTTGTGTGTGCTGAATCCGGTCACGCCGGGCGCACAACCGCTGGGAGAACACTGCGCCGGTGCGCTCCCTCGGCACCGGGCGCCCGGTGCGTCAGAAGCGTCCCGCACCGGCGCGGCGGCCCCTCGCGGGGTGTGACGCACCGGGGCGGCGCGGGGCCGTACTCGCCGCCCGATGCGCCGTGGGACACGAGATCCGCCGTGCCCGCCCTGGGGCGGGCGGCCTGCCGGCGGCGGCCCGGGCGCCCCTGCGGCCGACCCTCGGGGAAGCCGTCGCCGAGTCCGGACCGGAGGGGCGCCGCGGCGGGTCCGCCGGGCGGTCGCCGGCCCCGGCGGCGGACCCGCCGCGGCGTGGCCAACAGAGACCGGTGCGCACCTCGCCGCCGGGCGCGACGGGCGGTCTCCGGTCGCCCCGGAAAACAGGACGGTCACCCGTGTTCGGCCGCTCCAAGGCGCGTGTACGACACAACCGGCATTGCCATCCCGGGCGGCCTCGTGCATGCTCCCTCCAGCATCGCGCACGCTTTTGCGGGGGTCTGGGCGATGGAGGAGTGACGCCGTACCCTTGGGGGTATGGGGTTGGGAAGATGATTCCCGGACACAGCTTCACCCTCAGTTGGCGTACCCGAAGCACGTCGAAACCGTTCCCTCCTCACGAGGATTCTCTTCGCCGAGACACCGATGGCCGGTCACGAAATCCCTGAACCCAAGGACCGCAAGCCGGTAGCCGACCCCGAGTCGGAGCCGCGGACGGTCGAAGAAGCACGCCATGCGTGCGATCCCGCCTTCCGGCACGGAGTGGTGGTCGGTTTCGACGGCTCCACGTCCAGCGAGCGGGCCCTGGCGTACGCCATCGGCGTGGCGGGCCGGTCGGGCTCCGGTCTGATCATCGTGCATGTCGCCAACCGGCTGCCGACCACGGTCTGGGCGGGCTGCGAACCCCCCGTCTTCGTGGACGTCCCCGACCACCGCACCGAGGTCCTCGGCCTGGAGCTGGCCTGCGCGGACTACCTCTCCGACGTGCCCTGGGTGCTGGTCGAGCGCGGCGGCGACATCTGCCACGAACTGGAGGAGGTCGGCCGGGAGTACGCCGCCGACGCCATCGTCGTGGGCTCCACGCACGGCATCGTCGGCCGGATCTTCGGCTCCGTGGCGGGCCGCCTCGCCCGCCGCGCGCAGCGCCCCGTCATCGTCATCCCCTGAGCGGGCCCGACCGGAGAGCCCCCGGGGTCCGGCGGGCGGCCTCCGGAAGCCGGGAGACCGCCAGAAGCCTTGCCCGCACCACGCGTTGGGCCCCGTACCGTCTTCGTGACGGTGCGGGGCCCAACGCCTGTGCGCGGCCGTCTACTCGACGGTCACGGACTTCGCCAGGTTGCGCGGCTTGTCGATGTCGCGGCCCATCGCCAGGGCCGTGTGGTACGCGAACAGCTGGAGCGGGATGCCCATGAGGATCGGGTCCAGCTCGTTCTCGTTCTTCGGCACGACGATGGTGTGGTCGGCCTTCTCCTGCACCTGGTGGGCGACGGCGAGGATACGGCCGCTGCGGGCCTTGATCTCCTCCATCGCGGCGCGGTTCTTCTCCAGCAGGTCGTCGTCCGGCACGATCGCCACGGTCGGCATCGCCGGTTCGATCAGCGCGAGCGGGCCGTGCTTCAGCTCGGAGGCCGGGTAGGCCTCGGCGTGGATGTACGAGACCTCCTTGAGCTTCAGCGACGCCTCGCGGGCCACCGGATAGCCGCGCACCCGGCCGATGAACATCATCGACTTGGCGTCCGCGTACTCCGCCGCCAGCCGCTTGATCTCGTCCTCGTTCGCCAGGATCTCGCTGATCTGCTCCGGCAGCCGGCGCAGTCCGTCGATGATCCGCTTGCCGTCCGCGACCGACAGGTCGCGGATGCGGCCCAGGTGCAGGGCGAGCAGGGCGAAGGCGACCACCGTGTTGGTGAAGCACTTGGTGGAGACCACGCAGACCTCCGGGCCCGCGTGGACGTACGTGCCGCCGTCGGCCTCGCGGGCGATCGCGGAGCCGACCACGTTGACCACGCCGAGGACCCGCGCGCCCTTGCGCTTCAGCTCCTGGACGGCGGCCAGGACGTCGTACGTCTCGCCCGACTGGGAGACCGCGACGTACAGGGTGTCGGGGTCCACGACCGGGTTGCGGTAGCGGAACTCGGAGGCCGGTTCGGCGTCGGCGGGGATGCGGGCCAGCTCCTCGATGAGCTGGGCGCCGATCTGGCCCGCGTGGTACGAGGTGCCGCAGCCGAGGATCTTGATCCGGCGCACCCCGCGCGCCTCGCGGGCGTCCAGATTGAGACCGCCCAGGTGCACGGTGGAGAACCGGTCGTCGATCCGGCCGCGCAGGACCCGGTCCACGGCCTCGGCCTGCTCGGAGATCTCCTTGTGCATGTACGTGTCGTGGCCGCCCATGTCGTACGACTCGGCCTCCCACTCCACGGTGGTCGGCGTGGCCGTCGTGGTCGAGCCCTCCGTGGTGTACGTACGGAAGTCGTCGGCCTTCAGCGTGGCCATCTCGCCGTCGTCCAGGGTGACGACCTGGCGGGTGTGGGCGACCAGGGCGGCGACGTCGGAGGCGACGAACATCTCCTTCTCGCCGATGCCGAGGACGACCGGGGAGCCGTTGCGGGCGACCACGATGCGGTCGTTGAAGTCGGCGTGCAGCACGGCGATGCCGTAGGTGCCCTCGACGTGCCGCAGCGCCTCGCGGACCTTCTCCTCCAGGGTGTCGGCCCGGGCGCGGGCGATCAGGTGGGTGAGCACCTCGGTGTCGGTCTCGGAGAGGAAGACGACGCCGTCGGCGGTGAGCCGGACGCGCAGCTCGGAGGCGTTGTCGATGATCCCGTTGTGGACGACGGCGACCTTGTTCTCCGCGTCCATGTGGGGGTGGGCGTTCTCGTCGCTGGGGGCGCCGTGCGTGGCCCAGCGGGTGTGGGCGATGCCGGTGGTGCCGGCGAACCGCTTGGGGACCTTGGCCTCCAGCTCGCGGACGCGGCCCTTGGCCTTGACCATCTTCAGCGCGCCCGGTTTGCCCGCGGCGGCCTTGCCGGTGACGACGATGCCGGCGGAGTCGTACCCCCGGTACTCCAGCCGCTGCAGCCCTTCCAGCAGCAGCGGAGCGACGTCACGCTTCCCGATGTATCCGACGATTCCGCACATGGATTCTCTGCCCCTCCTCGACGTACACGTACACACGCGTGGTGGGCGCCCCGCACGGGCGCCCGGCTCGCTCAGCCGTAGACGATGCGGCGCAGCTGGCGGAGCGAGAGCTCCGGCGGCGCCACGGCGCGGTGCGGCAGCTCGGCCGCGATCCGCTCGAAGATCTCCGTGTTGACCAGCCCGCCCGCCTGGAGCTCGCGGTGGCGGCGCCGGACGAAGTCGTCGGTGCTCTCGTCGAAGTACGCCAGCACGTCGAGGACCACCCGGGCCGCTTCGCCGCGCTGGAGCGCGGTGGAGCGTACGAGGTGGTCGATGAGGTCGTCATGCGACGAGCGGCGTTCCAGCACCCGTTGATATTGCGTGCCGGAGCGCGCTTACGCAAGAAATCTGCCCGATATCGGGCAGCAGGGGCCGGGAAAGCCTCGCCGATCGCCTCACATGCTCCGCAGGACGGCCTGCTTCGCGGTGCTGAACTCGTCGTCGGTGAGGACCCCGGACCGGTGCAGCTCGCCCAGTTCCCGCAGCCGCCGCCGCAGCGCGTCGTGGTCGCCCGCCGCCGGGGCGGGGACGGCGGGGGCGGGCGCCGGGGCGTCGAGCGCCGCCCTGGCTCCGGGCAGCCGCATCAGCACCGCCGCCGCCACCAGGACCGCGGTGTGCTCCTTCTTGGAGACCCCCCACAGGTCCAGGGCGTACGGGTCGTACTTCGGCGGCGCGGAGAGGGGCCCCTCGACCGGCTCGAAGCGCAGGTAGCCGTTCTCCAGCCCGATCGAGGGCATCCACCGCACGGCCGCGATCCGCGACAGCGGGAAGGTGGTCGGGCCCCCGGCGGTCTTGGACTCCTCGGCCTTCCAGTTCCAGACCAGCCGGACGCTCTCGCCGTCGAAGGAGGCCGTGCCGTCGCCGCCCCCGCCGGAGACCGGCAGGGCGGGGCCGGGCAGCAGGAAGCGGTCCACCGGGCCGTCCGGCACCTGCTCGATCAGCAGGGCGTTGCGGACCTCGTCGACGAAGTACTCCGCGACCCCCGTGCGGTCCTTCTCCACGGACAGCGCGTAGGGGTCGGCGGCGTCGTTCAGTCGGCCGTCGGCGGCCCGCAGCACCGGGCAGGCGCCGCCGCGCAGCCGCAGCCGCAGCCGCCCGCCCTTGCGGTCCGGTTCGAACGAGACGCCCGCCACCGCCCGCACGGGTACGGCGATCTCCCCCAGCGCCAGCCGGACCGGGTGTGCCTTCCCTCCCGGCACGATGCGCACGGTGTCGCCGTCGAACGTCCACGTTCCGTCCCGCTGGGTGATTTCTGCCATGGCCCCGATTCTGCCAGCCCGCCCGGAGCGTGACGGGGGAGGAGGCGGGCGGCCGGGGACGGCCGCCCGGGCGGTTGCGGCCGGTTCTCGGCGGGCGCGCGAGCGGTTCCGGCCGCAGGGGAGGAGAACTCCTCCCGGGGGGCCGGCCGGGCCTCCCCCCAGGCCGCGGGATACGACGCGGCTCGATCGCGAACTCCTTGATGCAAGGCGGGAGTTCATTGTTGTGCCGGGGCCGGGCGATGGTTTCGTCCCCGATCCGCCGGCACCCCCGGGCGAAGAGGGGCGCGGCGGGGCGGCGCCCGATGGAGGCGTCGTCGCTACGGACGGTGCGACGGCCGTCGCCGAGCGGCGTGATGGCCGGCCATCGTGCCTGGCCGAATTCCACCGGCTTTTTCCGTACCGGCGGTCGGTTTGCGGTGGCCCGGCGCTCCCGGCGGAGGAGGACGGCCCTGCCGGTGCGGGCGGTCCTCGGGGCGGCCCCCTCCGGTTGCTGATTCGAACCGCCCCTGCGCGGCGGCGCCGGAACCGGCCGGGACCCGCCCCGGCCCCCGCCCGCGCGGCCCGCCCCGGGGCCCGCGCATCCGCCCCCGGCCCGGTCCGCACGGCCGACGACACCGCGAGGACCCGAAGCCGGGGCCAACTGCCTTACATGAGAGTGTGTCTGTCGGGCCGTCAGGCACCGAACTCCGTCCGGCAGGCGTCGAGCCCCTCCACCGTCACCTCGACCCTCCGGTGCGCCTCCCACCGCTCCCGGTCCAGGCGCAGCCGCTGGAGGGTCACGGGAGCTTCGCGTACGACCTCCGCCCGCAGGCCGTCGTCCGTGTACCCGAGCCGCCGCGAGACCCCGAGCGAACGGGGGTTGTCGAGCATGGCCGCGGACACGGCGTACCGTGCGCCGAGCCCGGCGAACGCGAGGTGCAGGACGGCGGCGCGCATCTCCGTACCCAGGCCGCGCCCCTGGTGCGGGAGCCCGAGCCACGATCCGGTCTCCACCTCCCGCAGCGCCCCGAAGTTCTGACCGATCAGGTCCTGCCGCCCGACGACCTCGCCCTCGTGGAGGACGGCCAGGCTGAGGGTCCAGTTCTGGGGCGACCACGAGGCGATGGTCCCCAGCACGTGCTGGAACACGGACCGCGCCACCTCCTCGGGCTTCCCGTCGGTCCATGCCACGGAGAACGGCATGCGGTCCGGGTCGTGCACCCCGCCGGCCGCCACCGCGGACAGCTCGCCGAGGAGTTCGAGGTCCGGCAGGCGCAGTTCGAGGCGCGGCGTACGAAGGCGCAGCCCGTAGAGGGGCCAGGGGTGGAGGTTCATGAAGGGACTCTGCCGGACGGAATGAAGGGGTGTCGATCGAATTCGGGGGCGGCCCACCGGCGGGGCGGGCCACCGCGGGAGCCGACACGGCGCCCGCACCAGGGCCGGCTCCCGGCCGACCGGCCGGGAGCCCCCGGAGGGGCGGGCCCGCGTGGACGCGCTCCGCCTGCGACGGTCTCAGGGGGGCGAGACGGCGGCGTCCTGGGCGGGGCGGGGCCAGGCGGCCTCGCGTAGCAGGCGCAGGCCGTTGAGCCCGACGATGACGGTGGAGCCTTCGTGGCCGGCGACCCCGAGCGGCAGGGGGAGGGCGCCGATCAGGTCCCAGGCGACGAGGGCGGCGATGAACGTCCCGGCGATGGCCAGGTTCTGGACGACCAGCCGGCGCGCGGTGCGCGAGAGCTGGACGACGGAGGGGATGGCGGCCAGTTCGTCCCGGACCACGACGGCGTCGGCGGTCTCCAGGGCGAGGTCGGAGCCGACGCGGCCCATGGCGATACCGGCGTGCGCGGCGGCCAGGGCGGGGGCGTCGTTGACCCCGTCGCCGACGACCAGCACCTTGCGGCCCTCGGCCTCCCACTCCTTGACGGCGGCGACCTTGTCCTGGGGCAGCAGTCCGGCCCGCACGTCGGTGATGCCGACCTCCGCGGCGAGACGGGCCGCGGCGCGCTCGTTGTCGCCGGTGAGCAGGACGGGGGCGCGGCCGGTCAGACGGGTGAGGGCGGCGACGGTGGCCGCCGCGTCGGGCCGCAACCGGTCGGCGATGCCGAGCACCCCGACCGGGACGCCGTCGGACAGGACGGTCACGGCGGTGCGTCCGCCCTCCTCCAGTTCGGCCACGGCCGTGCGGTGCGGGGTGCGGGGGGCGTCGGCGAGGAGGCGGCCGGGGGCGCCGACGGTGACGGTGCGGCCGTCGACGGTGGCGGTGACGCCCCGGCCCGGCGTGGAGGCGAAGTCGTCGGCGCCGGCGAGGGGCAGGCCGCGGTCGCGGGCTGCGGCGACGATCGCGCGGGCGAGCGGGTGTTCGCTGGGGTGCTCGGCGGAGGCGGCCAGGGCCAGGAGCGCGGGCTCGTCGAGCCCGCCGCCGGGCAGCGGCCGGATGTCCGTGACGTAGGGGGCGCCTTCGGTCAGGGTGCCGGTCTTGTCCAGGGCGACGGTGTCGATCTGGCCGAGACGTTCCATCACGACGGCGGACTTCGCCAGCACGCCCCGGCGTCCGGCGTTGGCGATGGCGGACAGCAGCGGCGGCATGGTGGACAGCACCACCGCGCACGGCGAGGCCACGATCATGAACGTCATCGCCCGCAACAGCGCCGCGTCGAGCGTGTCGCCGAAGGCGAGCGGAACGCCGAAGACGGCGAGGGTCGCGATGACCATGCCGATCGAGTAGCGCTGCTCGATCTTCTCGATGAAGAGCTGGGTGGGGGCCTTGGTCTCGGATGCCTCCTCGACCATCTTCACGATCCGGGCGATCACCGAGTCCGCCGGATCCCGCTCCACCCGCACCCGCAGCGCGCCGGTGCCGTTGACGGTGCCGGCGAACACCTCGTCGCCCGTCTGCTTGGCCACCGGCAGCGGCTCGCCGGTGATGGTGGCCTGGTCCACCTCGCCGGCGCCGTCCACCACCCGCCCGTCCGCGCCGACGCGCTCGCCGGGGCGGACCAGCACCGTGTCGCCGACCGCCAGCTCCCCGGTGTCCACCGTCTCCTCGGCGCCGTCGGGCAGGAGCCGGACGGCGGTGGTCGGGGCGAGGTCGAGCAGGCCGCGCACGGAGTCCGCCGTCCGCGCGGTGGCGACGGCCTCCAGGGCGCCTGAGGTGGCGAAGATGACGATCAGCAGCGCGCCGTCGAGGACCTGGCCGATCGCGGCGGCCCCGAGCGCGGCCACCACCATCAGCAGGTCCACGTCCAGCGTCCTGTCCTTCAGGGCCTTCAGCCCTTCCCAGCCGGGCTCCCACCCGCCGGTGACGTACGTGGCGGCGAACAGCGCCCCCCACAGCCATCCGGGCCCGTGGAGCAGGTGGACGGGCAGGGCGAGCAGGAACAGCACCAGGGAGGCGAGCGCCCAGCGGGCCTCCGGCAGTGCGAGCACCCGGGTGCGGCGCCGGGGCGGAGCCGGGCGCGGGCCTCCGGCGGGCGGCGCGGACCGCTGGTCCAGGACAGAAGGCATGGCGGAACAACCCTTCACGGGCGGGACGGGGCGACAACCCCACCGTACAGGAATACATGAACAGGTTTTCAGGTGTCGCCGGTATGATGAGGGCATGGGCCATGGACGCACCACCACCAGCGCCGGTACCCGCGAGCGCCTCGACGCGGTCGGCACCGCCGACGTCGCCGCCACCCTCCAGGCCCTGGCCACGCCCTCCCGGCTCTACATCCTCGCCCGCCTCCAGGAGGGCCCCTGCTCCGTCGGCGACCTCGCCGAAGCGGTCGGCATGGAGAGCTCGGCCTGCTCCCACCAACTGCGCCTGCTGCGCAACCTCGGCCTGGTCACCGGCGAACGCCGGGGCCGCAGCATCGTCTACTCCCTCTACGACGACCACGTCGCCCAACTCCTCGACCAGGCCCTCTACCACGTGGAGCACCTGCGCCTCGGGCTGCACGACGCGCCCGCCCGCGAACCCGCCTCCGCCGACCGCTGAACCAGGTCCCGCACGCGCGTGCACGCCGACGGCGCATGCGTCAGGCGTTCCGTCCGCGGCGAACGCTGTCCGGTGAGGTTCCACCACGGCTCACAGGGCCGGCCCCCGCGGAGTGTCCACGGGGGCCGGTGCGGGGAGGGGCGGGGCTCAGCCCGGCAGACCCAGCTCCCGGGCGATCAGCATCCGCTGGACCTCGCTCGTGCCCTCGCCGATCTCCAGGATCTTCGAGTCGCGCCACATCCGCGCCACCGGGTACTCGTTCATGAAGCCGTAACCGCCGTGGATCTGCGTGGCGTCGCGGGCGTTGTCCACCGCCACCGTCGAGGAGTACAGCTTCGCGATCGCCGCCTGCTTCTTGAACGGCTCGCCCGCCACCAGGCGGGACGCCGCGTCCCGCCAGCCGATGCGGGCCATGTGGGCGCGCGTCTCCATGTCGGCGATCTTGAACTGGATCGCCTGGTTCGCGCCGATCGGCCTGCCGAAGGCGTGCCGCTCGTGCGCGTACTTCACCGACTCGTCCACACAGCCCTGGGCCAGGCCGGTCGCCAGGGCGGAGATCGCGATCCGGCCCTCGTCCAGGATGCGCAGGAACTGGGCGTAGCCCCGGCCCTGTTCACCCAGGAGGTTCGCCGCCGGGACGCGCACGTCCGTGAAGGACAGCTCGCGGGTGTCCGAGGAGTTCCAGCCGACCTTGGAGTACGGGGCGGCCACCGTGAAGCCGGGGGTGCCCGAGGGGACGATGATCGCGGAGATCAGGGGGCGGCCGTCCTCCTTGCGGCCCGTCACGGCGGTGACCGTCACCAACTCCGTGATGTCCGTACCGGAGTTGGTGATGAAGCACTTCGAACCGTTGATCACCCACTCATCCGTCGCCTCGTCCAGCACCGCCGTCGTCCGCGTGCCGCCCGCGTCCGAACCGCCGTCCGGCTCGGTCAGGCCGAACGCGCCCAGCGCCTCACCCGCGCACAGCTTCGGCAGCCACCGCCGCTTCTGCTCCTCCGTGCCGAACAGGTGCAGGGGCATCGCGCCCAGCGACACCCCCGCCTCCAGGGTGATCGCCACCGACGAGTCGACCCGGGCCAGCTCCTCCAGGGCGATGCCGAGCGCGAGGTAGTCGCCGCCCATGCCGCCGTACTCCTCCGGGAACGGCAGCCCGAACAGGCCCATCCGCCCCATCTCGCGCACGATCTCGTAGGGGAACTCGTGGCGCTCGTAGAGGTCGCCGATCTTCGGCGCGACCACGTCGTGCGCGAACTCCTCGACCGTGCGGCGCAGTTCCTCGTGCTCGGCGGTCAGCCGGTGGTCCAGGGACATGGATTGCTCACTCCTTGTGGGAGGCGGAGGAAGAGGGGGACAGGGCGCGGACCGTGCGGGACGGGCTCGGTCGGCCCAGGTGTTCGGCCAGCCAGGCGCTGGTGGCGGCGAGCGCGGGGAGATCGACGCCCGTCTCGACGCCCAGGCCGTCGAGCATCCACACGAGGTCCTCGGTGGCCAGGTTGCCCGTCGCGCTCTTCGCGTACGGGCAGCCGCCCAGCCCGCCCGCCGACGCGTCCACCGTCGTCACCCCGTGCTGGAGCGCCGCCAGGGTGTTCGACAGCGCCTGGCCGTACGTGTCGTGGAAGTGGACGCCGACCGCGGGCGTCGCCACGCCCGCCTCGTTCAGCGCGGTCAGCAGGGCCGTCACGTGGCCCGGCGTCGCCACCCCGATGGTGTCGCCCAGCGACAGTTCGTCGCAGCCCAGGTCCATCAGGGCCTTCGCGACCCCGACCACCTGCGCCACCGGCACCGCGCCTTCCCAGGGGTCGCCGAAGCACATCGACAGATACCCGCGCACCCGGACCCCGTCCGCCTTCGCGCGGGCCACCACCGGCTCGAACATGGCCAGCGACTCGGCCACGGTCCGGTTCAGGTTGCGGGCGGCGAACGTCTCCGTCGCCGAGCCGAACACCGCGATCGACCGGGCGCCGAGCGCCAGCGCCCGGTCCAGTCCGCGTTCGTTCGGGACGAGGACGGGGAGAGAGACGTCACCCACGTCCGCGACGTCACCGAGCAGCGGGAACAGCTGCTCCGCGTCCGCGAGTTGGGGAACCCACTTCGGGTGGACGAAGCTGGTCGCCTCGATGGTGGTGAGGCCGGCCTTTGCCAGGCGGCGGATGAACTCCGCCTTCACCGGCGTCGGGACCGTCTCCTTCTCGTTCTGCAACCCGTCCCGGGCGCCCACCTCGTGGATGCGCACCCGGGCCGGCAGCCCGGCGGCCGGGACCGTCATGGGCAGCGACCGGGCGCTCACGCGTCCTCCCCGCCGGCGGCGGCCGGGACCACGACCGCCAGGACCTGGTCCATCGCCACCGTCGCGCCCGCCGTGACGTTCAGCTCGGCCACGGTCCCCGAGTGCGGGGCCGAGATCACGTGCTCCATCTTCATCGCCTCCACCACGAGCAGGCTCTGACCCGCCTCGACCTCGTCGCCCACGGCCACCTTCACCACCGTGACCGTGCCCGGCATCGGGGCCGCCAGGGTGTCCGCCCCGCCGCGGCCCGCCCCGCTCAGGGACGCCTCCACCGGGTCGTGGTCCTGGACGTGCCAGGTGTCCCCGTCCCGGCCGAGCCAGTCGCCGGAGCGGTGGAAGTGGACGAGCGCGCCGTCCTGTTCGACCGTGACCCGGGCCGCCGTCACCCTCGCGCCGCCCGGAGCCCCGTACGTCACCGGGTCCGTGCCCGGCACCCGCAGCGGGAACGCCGGCGGCACCCGTACGCCCCCCGTCCGCCATCCGTTCGGCACCGAGAACGGGTCCGTCCAGCCGCCCGCGTCCGGCCGGGGCTCCAACGCCTCCCGGCGGACCGCGGCGGCCGCCGCGTAGACCTCGTCCGGAACGCCGTCCGGCACCAGGCCCTCCGCCTCGCGCTCGACCAGCCCCGTGTCCAGGTCTCCCGCGACGACGTCCGGGTGGGCCAGCAGGCGGCGCAGGAAGCCCGCGTTGGTCGGGACGCCCAGGATCACCGTGTCCGCCAGGGCCGCCCGCAGCTTGCGCAGGGCGGTCGGGCGGTCGGGACCGTAGGCGATGACCTTCGACAGCATCGGGTCGTACAGGCTGCCCACCGGCACGCCCTCGCTGAGCCCCGAGTCCGTCCGCACCCCGCCGCCCTGCGGCTCGCGCAGCGCCAGCACCGTGCCGCCCGAGGGCAGGAAGCCCCGGGAGGGGTCCTCGGCGCAGACGCGGGCCTCGATCGCCCAGCCGTCGAGCCGGATGTCCTCCTGGGCGTACGGGAGCCGTTCGCCCGCCGCGACCCGCAGCTGCCACTCCACCAGGTCCAGGCCGGTGACCAGCTCGGTCACCGGGTGCTCGACCTGGAGGCGGGTGTTCATCTCCATGAAGTAGTACGAGGACGGGTCGTCGCCCGGCACGATGAACTCCACCGTGCCCGCGCCCGTGTACCCGCAGGAGCGGGCCGCCTGCACGGCCGCCTCGCCCATCGCGGCCCGGGTCCCCTCGTCCAGCAGGACGCTGGGCGCCTCCTCGATGATCTTCTGGTGGCGGCGCTGGAGGGAGCACTCGCGCTCGCCCAGGTGGATCACGTTGCCGTGGGCGTCGGCCAGCACCTGGATCTCGATGTGGCGGGGGCGGTCGATCCACCGCTCCACGAGCAGCGTGTCGTCGCCGAAGGAGGCCCGCGCCTCGCGGCGGGCCGCCGCGATCTCGTCCGCCAGCGCCTCCGCGTCCCGGACCAGGCGCATGCCCTTGCCGCCGCCGCCCGCCGAGGGCTTGAGGAGGACCGGCATGCCGATCTCCCGCGCCGCCTCCTCCAGCCGGGCGTCGGTCAGGCCGCTGCCGGAGGAGCCGGGCACGACCGGCACCCCGGCCGCCGCCACCGTCTCCTTCGCCCGGATCTTGTCGCCCATCAGCGCGATCGCGGCGGCGGGCGGTCCGATGAAGACCAGCCCCGCGTCCGTGCACGCCTGCGCGAACCCGGCGTTCTCCGCGAGGAACCCGTACCCCGGGTGGACGGCCTGCGCGCCCGTGCGCCGGGCCGCCTCCAGGAGCGCCGCCACGTTCAGATAGCTCTCGGCCGCGGGCGGCGGGCCGATGCGGACCGCCGTGTCCGCCTCCCGTACGTGCCGGGCGTCCGCGTCCGCGTCGCTGAAGACCGCGACCGAGCGCACGCCCTGCTCGCGCAGGGTGCGGATCACCCGGACCGCGATCTCGCCGCGGTTGGCGACCAGCACGGTGTCGAACATCGTCGTCATCTGTTCCTCACATCCGGAAGACGCCGAAGCCCGGACCGGCCGGGTCCTTCTGGGGCAGCGGGGCGTTGGCGCAGGCGGTCAGGGCGAGGCCCAGCACCTGCCGGGTGTCCACGGGGTCGATCACTCCGTCGTCCCAGAGGCGGGCGCTGGCGTAGTACGCGTTGCCCTGGGTCTCGTACTGGGCGCGGATCGGAGCCTTGAACTCCTCCTCGTCCTCGGCGCTCCAGTCGTCGCCGAGCTGGTCGCGCTTGACGGTGGCCAGCACGGAGGCGGCCTGCTCGCCGCCCATCACCGAGATCTTGGCGTTCGGCCACATCCACAGGAAGCGGGGGCTGTAGGCCCGCCCGCACATCGAGTAGTTGCCCGCCCCGTACGAACCGCCGACGACGACCGTCAGCTTCGGGACCCGGGTGCAGGCCACCGCGGTGACCATCTTCGCGCCGTGCTTGGCGATGCCGCCCGCCTCGTAGTCGCGTCCGACCATGAAGCCGGAGATGTTCTGGAGGAAGACGAGCGGGATGCCGCGCTGGTCGCACAGCTCGATGAAGTGCGCGCCCTTCTGGGCCGACTCGGAGAACAGGATGCCGTTGTTCGCGACGATCCCGACCGGATGGCCGTGGATGCGGGCGAAGCCGGTGACCAGCGTCTGCCCGTACTCCGCCTTGAACTCCTGGAACCGCGAGCCGTCCACCACCCGGGCGATCACCTCGCGTACGTCGTACGGGGTGCGGGAGTCCACCGGGACCGCCCCGTACAGCCCGGCCGGGTCCGCCTTCGGCTCCTCGGCCGGCTCGACCGACCAGGGCAGCGGGGCGCGGTCCGGGAGGGTCGCGACGATGGTCCGGACGATCCGCAGGGCGTGCGCGTCGTCCTCCGCGAGGTGGTCGGTGACCCCCGACGTACGGGAGTGGACCTCGCCGCCACCCAGCTCCTCCGCCGTGACGACCTCGCCGGTCGCGGCCTTCACCAGCGGCGGGCCGCCGAGGAAGATCGTGCCCTGGTTCCGGACGATGACGGCTTCGTCGCTCATCGCCGGGACATACGCCCCGCCCGCCGTGCAGGAGCCCATGACCGCCGCGATCTGCGGAATCCCCGCCCCCGACATCCGGGCCTGGTTGTAGAAGATCCGCCCGAAGTGGTCCCGGTCGGGGAAGACCTCGTCCTGCATCGGCAGGAACGCGCCGCCCGAGTCCACCAGGTACAGGCAGGGGAGACGATTCTCCAGCGCCACCTCCTGGGCGCGCAGGTGCTTCTTCACGGTCATCGGGTAGTACGTGCCGCCCTTGACGGTCGCGTCGTTGGCGACGATCACGCACTCCCGGCCGGAGACCCGCCCGATGCCCGCGATGACACCGGCCGCGGGGGCCTGGTCGCCGTACATCCCGTTCGCCGCCAGCGGGGCCAGCTCCAGGAACGGCGAGCCAGGGTCGAGGAGGGTGTCCACCCGGTCCCGGGGGAGCAGCTTGCCGCGCGCCTCGTGGCGGGCGCGCGCCTTCTCACCCCCGCCCAGCCGCGCCCTGGCGAGGCGGCCCGCCAACTCGTCGGAGAGCGCGCGATGCGCCGCCTCGTTGGCCTGCCAGGCCTCCGAGGCGGGATCGGCCGCACTCGTCAGGACCGGTGCCTGCTGCATCGTGTCGAGCCCCCTTGCCCGTACCGCGATAGTCGACCGCTGCTGTTAATGAGCGTTAACGCGTCCGCCTCAGGTTAACGAGCGCTAACGGCCCTGTCTAGAATGAATCCCCATGAGCACCCATGCCGCCCGCGTCGCGGCCCCCACCCGCCGCGAGCAGATCCTCCGGGAGGCCGCCCGCCTCTTCGCCGAGCGCGGCTTCCACGGGGTCGGCGTCGACGAGATAGGCGCCGCCGTCGGGATCAGCGGCCCCGGCCTCTACCGGCACTTCCCCGGCAAGGACGCGATGCTCGCCGAACTGCTGGTGGGGATCAGCGAACGCCTCCTGGAGGGCGGGCGGCGGCGGGTGGCGGAGGACGAGGCCCGGGGCGGCGGCTCCCCGGAGGCCCTCCTGGACGCGCTCATCGAGGGCCACATCGACTTCGCCCTCGACGACCGCCCCCTGATCACCCTCCACGACCGGGAGCTGGACCGGCTGCGCGACACGGACCGCAAGCGGGTGCGACGGCTCCAGCGGGAGTACGTCGAGGTCTGGGTCGGCGTCGTCCGCGCCCTCTACCCGTCGCTGGCCGAGAACCGGGCCCGCGTCACCGTGCACGCCGTCTTCGGCCTGCTGAACTCCACCCCGCACCTGGCCCGCCCCGACGCCCTGCCCGGCCGCGCGGCCACCGCCGCCCTGCTGCACCGGCTGGCCCGGGGCGCCTTCGCCGCCGCGGAACCGTCCTGACCGCCCGACCCGCGGCTCCCGCCGTACGGCCGCCCGAGGGTTCCGGGCAACCCCGGACCGGGTACGTACGTCTCTCCGGTCACTACGCGAGGAATCGGGGAGCCGCAACCATGGCCGTCTCACTGGGTGAAGAGATCATGCTGCTGTCGCTGGACGACGCGACCGGCGCCGCGCAGGGGGAGACCGCGGCCCGCTGGGGCGTGGCGGCGGGCATGCTCCTGGAGCTGGTCATGGCGGGCCGCGCCACGGTGAAGGCCGGCCGTGTCGAGGTCTTCGACCCGACCCCCACGGGCGACCCGCTCCTGGACGGCCGGCTCGACCGGCTCACCCGATGGGTCCACGGTGCGTCCAGCAGCCGCAAGGTGGCGGACTGGCTGACCCGGGAGCACTCCAAGGGGTCGCAGGACGTCGTGGCGAGCCTCGTCGCGCGCGGCCTGGTGACCGAGGAGAAGCACCGGGCGCTCGGCGTCTTCCCGGTCCGCCGCTACCCGGAGGCGGACGGAACCGTCGAGCGCGAACTGCGCGCCCGGCTGGACGCCGTGGTCCTGGAAGGGGCCGAGCCGGACGCCCGCACCAGCTCCCTCGTCGCACTGCTGCACGCCACGGGCATGCACCCCCAGGCGTTCCCCGGGACGCCGAAGAAGCGGGTGGCCCCGCGCATGGCCGAGATCGCGGAAGGCCACTGGGCGGGCGTCAGCGTGCGCGAGGCGATCCGCACCCTCCAGGCCGCGATCTCCGCGGTGACCCTGGTGACGGTGCTCTCCGTGGTGTCGTAGCCGCCCCGCCGCGGCCCCCGCGGGGCGGTCCGGGTGGTGGAGACCTCGTGGCCGTCCTCTCCGGTACCGGCCCCGGCCCCCGGCCGGCGGAGGAAGAGGCAGGTCGCGCGGGGGTGAACAGTTCCGGAAGACTTGCCCGGCCCTGCGGCGGCCCGGAGGCGGCCCGGTCGCCGGACCAGGGGCCGGGCCGCCCGCCGCGCCTCCCGCAGGGGCGGGTCCCGCCCGCCGGCCCGGACACCGGGCACACCGCGCACACGGGACGGCACAATGGGTCCATGCCGATACCCAGCCGCGCCGCCCTCGTCGACCACCTCGTCCGCACGCGTATCGCCGGGAACGTCGCCACACCGCGCGACAACAACCTCTCCCACTACCGCAAGCTCGCCAACGGCGACCGCCACTACTGGCTGGGTCTGGAACTCGGCGACCGCTGGACCGACGAGCAGGACGTGCTCGCGGTGATGGCCGAGCGGTGCGGCGTCAACGACGACCCCGCGCACCGGCAGGGCCAGGACACCATCGACCCCGAGCTGACGGTCGACGCCCTGGAGCGGATGGCGGCCCGCCTGCGCAAGGCCGCCGACGGCCGCGAGCGGGTCCTCTTCGCCACCGGCCACCCCGGCGGCCTGCTGGACGTGCACCGGCGGACCGCGGACGCGCTGCGCCGCGCCGGCTGCGAGATCGTCCGCATCCCGTCCGGTCTGATGGCGGACGAGGGCATGGTCTTCCAGTTCGCCGACGTCGCGATGCTGGAGCGCGGAGCCACCCTGTGGCACACCCACTCCCCGGCCCCCATGGCCGCCGTCCTGGACGCCATGGCGCACCTGGGCCGCCCGCTGCCCGATCTGGTCGTAGCGGACCACGGCTGGGCGGGGTGCGCCGGACAGCGCGGACTGGACGCGATCGGTTACGCGGACTGCAACGACCCGGCGCTCTTCCTCGGCGAGGCGGAGGGCTCCCTCCAGGTCACGGTCCCGCTCGACGACCACGTCACCGACCCGCGCTTCTACGACCCGATGACGGACTACCTGCTGCACGCGGCGGGGCTGCTGGAGGAGGAGCCCGCGGAGGACGCCGCGGGCTCCGAAGAGGCCGGTCGGCCGGTCGCGTGACCGGTTCCGGCGGGTGAACCGCGCGGCGGCCCCGTACGCGTCAGGGGCCGCCGCGCGCGGCACCGGCGGGGCGCCCGAGCCCCGCGGAACCATGCGCCCCGGAACCGTACGCCCCGGAACCGTACGCCCCGGAACCGTACGCCCCGGAACCGTGCGCCCCGGAACCGTGCGCCCCGGGTCAGGACCCGCGGCCCGCCCGCCGGGCCCGTCCCGGCGTCGGGTCCAGGTACACGCGCCGGATCGACGGGAACCGCTCGCGCAGCCGGGCCTCCGCCTCCTCGCAGGCCCCCTCGACCTCGGCCGCGGTGGCCGTGTCCCGGAAGTCGACCTTCGCGGCGATCAGCATCTCGGTCGGCCCCTGGATCAGCGTGGTCAGCTCCAGGACGTCCACGATGTGCGGCACCGACAGCAGTTCCTCGCGCACGCCCCGGCGCACCGCGGCGGGCAGCGGCCGGCCGATGAGGAGCTGCGCGTTGGAGCGGCCCAGCACCCACGCCACGTACACCAGCAGCAGCCCGATCAGGCAGGACGCGATCCCGTCCCAGACGCCCGAGCCGGTGAGCTGGCCGCCCAGCAGGCCGCCCGCCGCCAGCAGCAGCCCGGCCAGGGCCGCCGAGTCCTCCATCACGACGGCCTTCACCGCCGTGTCGGGGGTGTGGCGCAGGTAGTACGCGTCCGGCACCCGCAGCCGTGACGCCTCGCGCCGCACCTGTTTGACCCCGGTGCGCAGGGAGTAGCCCTCCAGGAGGAAGGCGACGGCCAGCACGATGTACGAGACGAGCGGGTCGCCCGGCTCCTCGCCCGCGACCAGGGTGTGCACCCCGTCGTAGATCGAGAAGACGGCCCCGCCGACGAAGGTGGCGATGGAGGCGAGCATCGCCCAGATGTAGCGCTCCGGGCCGTAGCCGAGGGGGTGTTCCTCGTCGGCGGGCTTTCCGCTCCGCTTGAGCGCGGCGAGGAGCATGACCTCGGTGACGGTGTCGGCGACCGAGTGGGCCGCCTCGGAGAGCATCGCACTGGAGCCGCTGATCAACCCGGCGGCGGCCTTGGCCACGGCGATGCCGAGGTTGGCGGCGGCCGCCACGATCACGGTGAACGTGGATTCCCCGCCGCTGTCCGTGCCGTCCGTGCTGTCCGTTCCGTTCGCTTCGACGTCACTCATGGTGGGGAGTATGTCCGAAATGCTGCTGCGGATGCGGCTCATCACCGGGGAACGCGGACGACGCCTTCCTGGATGACGGTGATCGCGAGGCGTCCGTCGGCGGTGTGGATGCGGGCCTGCCCGAGCCCGCGCCCGCCGGAGGCCGAGGGCGACTCCTGGTCGTACAGCAGCCACTCGTCCGCCCGGAACGGCCGGTGGAACCACATCGCGTGGTCCAGGCTCGCCCCGACCACGTCCCCGACCGCCCAGCCGCCCCGCCCGTGGGCCAGCAGCACCGAGTCGAGCAGGGTCATGTCGGAGACGTAGGTGGCCAGGCAGACGTGCAGCAGCGGGTCGTCGGCCAGCTTGCCGTTGGTCCGGAACCACACCTGCGAACGGGGTTCGCGCGCCTCGCCCACGGTGGCGAACGGCGGCGTGTCCACGTAGCGCAGGTCCACGGCCGCGCGTGCCTCGATCAGCCGGTCCACCACGCCCGGGGAGCTGAAGCGGTCCGCGTACCGGGGCAGCATCTCGGCGGCGGTCGGCAGCGTCTCGGGGTCGGGCGCGGAGGGCATGGGCACCTGGTGCTCCATGCCCTCCTCGTGCGCCTGGAAGGACGCGGAGAGGTGGAAGACCGGCTGCCCGTGCTGGACGGCGACGACGCGGCGGGTGGTGAAGGAGCGCCCGTCGCGGATGCGGTCCACGGTGTAGACGATGGGCGCGCCGGGGTCGCCCGCCCGCAGGAAGTACGCGTGCAGGGAGTGGGCGGCGCGGTCGGCGGGGACGGTGCGGCCCGCGGCGACGAGCGCCTGGGCCGCCACCTGGCCGCCGAAGACCCGGGGCACGAGCGAACTGCGGCTCGTACCCCGGAAGATGTCCCGCTCGATCCGCTCCAGGTCGAGCAACTGGAGCAGATCGAGCAGGGGATCAGGACGCTCGGTCATGGAGGGAAGGCAACCCCTCTACAGACCCATGGACTTGGCGATGATCGACTTCATGACCTCGCTGGTGCCGCCGTAGATGCGGTTGACCCGGTTGTCCGCGTAGAGGCGGGCGATCGGGTACTCGTTCATGAAGCCGTAGCCGCCGTGGAGCTGGAGGCAGCGGTCGATGACGCGGTGCGCGACCTCGGTGCAGAACAGCTTCGCGGAGGCCGCTTCGGCCGCCGTCAGCTCGCCGGCGTCCAGCGCCTCCAGCGCGCGGTCGGCGACGGCCTGGGCCGCGTCCACCTCGGCCTGGCAGGCGGCCAGTTCGAACTTGGTGTTCTGGAACGAGGCGACGGTCTTGCCGAAGACCGTGCGGTCCTGCACGTATTCCTTGGCGAACCGGACGGCCGCCGCGGCCTGGGCGTACGCGCCGAAGGCGATGCCCCAGCGCTCGGAGGCCAGGTTGGTGCCGAGGTAGCCGAAGCCCTTGTTCTCCTCGCCCATCAGGTCCTCGACGGGGACCTTGACGTCGACGAACGCCAGCTCGGCGGTGTCGGAGACCCGCAGACCCAGCTTGTCGAGCTTGCGGCCGACCGAGTAGCCCTCGGACTTCGTGTCCACGGCGAAGAGGGAGATGCCGAAGCGGCGGTCGTCCTCGCGGGGGGCGGCGGTGCGGGCGCAGACGATCACGCGGTCGGCGTGGACGCCGCCGGTGATGAAGGTCTTCGCGCCGTTGAGGACGTAGTGGGTGCCGTCCTCGGAGAGCTTGGCGGTGGTCTTCATGCCCGCGACGTCGGAGCCGGTGCCCGGCTCGGTCATCGCGAGGGCCCACATCTCCTCGCCGGAGGCGAACTTCGGCAGCCAGCGCTTCTTCTGGTCGTCGGTGGCCAGCATCTTGATGTACGGCAGGCCGAGCAGCGTGTGCACGCCGGAGCCGCCGAAGGAGACGCCCGCGCGGGCGGTCTCCTCGTAGATGACGGCCTCGTACTTGTGCGAGTCGATGCCCGCGCCGCCGTACTCCTCGTCGACCTCGATGCCGAAGATGCCCAGCTCGCCCAGCTTGAGGTAGAAGTCGCGCGGGGCCTGGCCCGCGGCGAACCACTCGTCGTAGACCGGCACGACCTCGGCCGCGATGAAGGCGCGGATGGTCTCCCGGAACGCCTCGTGGTCCTCGTTGAATACCGTACGGCGCACGGGGTGCCTCCTTGGTCGGCGGTCGCGTCGTCCTCGGCTAAGCGCTTGCTCAGTCCTCCTCCGAAGTTACCCGCCGGTTGTGGCCGCTGTCCAGGGTGATGCTCGGCACCCGGCCCGATCGCCGGAAGTCCGGTTGTCAGTGGGGTGGGGGAGGATCGGGACCGGAGGGCGACGGCCGCGGCCACGGGCGCGGGCCGCGTACGGAACGCAACGGAAAGCAACGGAACGCATCGGGGGCCGACGTGGGAATCGTGAACGGGCGGGAGACCGAGGGGCCAAGGGCCGGCGGCCGCGGGGAGGCGGGGGAGTGAGGCTGGAGGACCTGGCCCGGCTGCGGCGGGCCCGCGACCGGATGGACCGCGCGTACGCCGAACCGCTCGACGTCCCCTCGCTGGCGCGCGACGCCCTCATGTCGGCGGGCCACTTCTCCCGCAGCTTCCGGGCCGCCTTCGGCGAGACCCCGTACAGCTATCTCATGACCCGCCGCATCGAGCGGGCCAAGGCGCTGCTGCGGCGGGGCGACCTGTCCGTCACGGACGTCTGCTTCGCCGTCGGCTGTACGTCGCTGGGCTCGTTCAGCACCCGGTTCACGGAGCTGGTCGGGGAGAGCCCGAGCGCCTACCGGGCCCGCCCCCACGACGCCGGCGGGGCCGTCCCCGCGTGCGTCGCCAAGATGCTCACACGACCGGTCAGAAACGGAGAAGCGGATCGCCCGCCCCCGCCCGTAGCGTGAAACCCATGGACATCAAGCTTTCACAGTGCTTCATCGCCGTCGACGACCACGACAAGGCGCTCGCCTTCTACCGCGACGCCCTGGGTATGGAGGTGCGCAACGACGTCGGGTTCGAAGGCATGCGCTGGGTGACCGTCGGGTCTCCCGCGCAGCCGGACGTCGAGATCGTCCTGGAGCCCCCGCTCGCGGACCCGAACGCCCCGGCCGCCGACCGGCGGACCATGGCCGAGCTCCTCGCCAAGGGCATGCTGCGGGGCGTCATCCTCGCCTCCGACGACGTGGACGCGGCCTTCGAGCAGGTCCGCGCCGCGGGCGGCGAAGTGCTCCAGGAACCGATCGACCAGCCGTACGGCGCCCGCGACTGCGCCTTCAGGGACCCTTCCGGGAACATGCTGCGCATCACCCAGGCGAAGAAGTAGCACCGCCCGCCGACCGCACACCCCGCACACCCGCCCGCAGGGCCGGGGCCCGTCGTCCGGGCCCCGGCGTCCGGCCTCGTCCCTCCCGCAGGGCCCGTAGGCTCCGCGTACGGGCGCGGACGCCCGCCACAGCCGTACAACCAGCCGCAACAGCCGTACACGCAGCCGGACTTACCCACCCGGCGAGCTCTGGCGCACCAGTCGATGGAGAGACGACGAGCATGGCTCCGAGAACGAAGACCGAACAGCCGACGGCCCCGCACGCAGCCGACAGCCACGACCTGATCCGTGTGCACGGCGCGCGCGAGAACAACCTGAAGGACGTCAGCATCGAGCTGCCGAAGCGCCGGCTGACGGTGTTCACCGGGGTCTCCGGTTCGGGCAAGAGCTCGCTGGTCTTCAGCACCATCGCCGCCGAGTCCCAGCGGCTGATCAACGAGACGTACAGCGCGTTCGTCCAGGGGTTCATGCCCTCCCAGCCGCGGCCCGACGTCGATGTCCTCGACGGTCTGACGACGGCGATCATCGTCGACCAGCAGCGCATGGGCAGCGACCCCCGCTCCACGGTCGGCACCGCCACCGACGCCAACGCCATGCTCCGCATCCTCTTCAGCCGGCTCGGCGCCCCGCACATCGGCCCGCCCGGCGCGTTCGCCTTCAACGTCCCCTCGGTCACCGCGAGCGGCGCGATCACCGTCGAGCGCGGCGACAAGAAGGCCGTCAAGGCGACGTTCAGCCGTACCGGCGGCATGTGCCAGCGCTGCGAGGGGCGCGGCACCGTCTCCGACATCGACCTCAGCCAGCTCTACGACGACTCCAAGTCGATCTCCGAGGGCGCGTTCACCATCCCCGGCTGGAAGTCGGACAGCTGGTGGACCGTGCGGATCTACGCCGAGTCCGGGTTCCTCGACCCGAACAAGCCGATCGCCGACTTCACCGAGAAGGAGATGCGGGACTTCCTCTACCGGGAGCCGACCAAGGTGAAGGTGGAGGGCTCCACCCTCACCTTCGAGGGCCTGGTCCCCAAGATCCAGAAGTCGTTCCTGTCCAAGGACCGCGAGTCGATGCAGCCCCACATCCGGGAGTTCGTCGACCGCGCGGTCACCTTCGCCACCTGCCCCGAGTGCGAGGGAACCCGGCTCACCGAGGCCGCCCGCTCCTCGAAGATCGGCGGGATCTCCATCGCCGACGCCTGCGCCATGGAGATCCGGGACCTCGCGGAGTGGGTCCGGAACCTGGACGAGCCCTCGGTCGCCCCGCTCCTCGAAGCGCTCCAGCAGACACTGGACTCGTTCGTGGAGATCGGCCTCGGCTACCTCGCCCTGGACCGCCCCTCCGGCACCCTGTCCGGCGGCGAGGCCCAGCGCGTCAAGATGATCCGCCACCTCGGCTCCTCGCTCACCGACGTCACCTACGTCTTCGACGAGCCGACCATCGGCCTCCACCCGCACGACATCCAGCGGATGAACGACCTGCTGCTGCGCCTGCGCGACAAGGGCAACACGGTCCTGGTCGTGGAGCACAAGCCCGAGGCCATCGCCATCGCGGACCACATCGTCGACCTCGGCCCCGGCGCCGGTACGGCGGGCGGCACCGTCTGCTTCGAAGGCACCCTGGACGGCCTGCGCGCCTCCGGCACCGTCACCGGCCGCCACCTCGACGACCGGGCCGCCCTCAAGGAGGAGGTCCGCAAGCCCACGGGCGCGCTGGAGATCCGGGGGGCCGCCTCCCACAACCTCCAGGACGTGGACGTCGACATCCCGCTCGGCGTCCTCACCGTCATCACGGGCGTCGCCGGCTCCGGGAAGAGCTCCCTGGTCCACGGCTCGATCCCGGCGGGCGAGAACGTCGTCTCGGTCGACCAGAGCCCCATCAAGGGCTCCCGCCGCAGCAACCCGGCGACGTACACCGGCCTGCTGGAGCCGATCCGCAAGGCGTTCGCCAAGGCCAACGGCGTGAAGCCCGCCCTCTTCAGCGCCAACTCCGAGGGCGCCTGCCCCACGTGCAACGGCGCGGGCGTCATCTTCACCGACCTCGGCGTCATGGCCGGTGTCTCCAGCCCGTGCGAGGACTGCGAGGGCAAGCGGTTCCAGCCGTCCGTGCTCGACTACCACCTGGGCGGCCGGGACATCAGCGAGGTCCTGGCGATGTCGGTCACCGAGGCCGAGGAGTTCTTCGGCTCCGGCGACGCGGCCCTCCCGGCCGCGCACAGGATCCTCGCCCGGCTCGTGGACGTCGGCCTCGGCTACCTGAGCCTCGGCCAGCCCCTGACCACCCTGTCCGGCGGCGAACGCCAACGCCTCAAGCTGGCCACGCACATGGCCGACAAGGGCGGGATCTACGTCCTCGACGAGCCGACCACCGGTCTGCACCTCGCGGACGTGGAACAGCTCCTTTGCCTGCTGGACCGCCTGGTCGACTCCGGGAAGTCGGTGATCGTCATCGAGCACCACCAGGCGGTCATGGCCCACGCCGACTGGATCATCGACCTCGGCCCCGGCGCGGGCCACGACGGCGGCAGGATCGTCTTCGAGGGCACCCCGGCCGACCTGGTCGCGGCCCGCTCGACGCTGACGGGCGAGCACCTGGCGGAGTACGTGGGGCAGTGAGGCGGGCCGGGCACGCGCCGGCGCCTCCGGTACGGTCGCGGCATGCCGTTCTACGTGTACGCCCAGGACCAGCCCGAAGTCGCGGACCAGCTGATGGAGTTGTGCGAGGAGCACTGGTCCTACACGGACCGGTTCGACGACCGGCTGATACTCCGGGGGCCCACCGTGTCCGACGACGGGGAGGAGCACACCGGGAGCGTCCACGTCGTCGACCTCGCCGGCCGGGCGGAGGCGGAGCGGTTCGCGCGGGAGGAGCCGTTCTGGAAGGCGGGCCTCTACCGGGACCTCACCGTGGTCGCGGCCGAGGTGCTGCTGCGCCGTGAACCGGCGGCGGACGTCCCGTACACACTCGTCACCGCTCAGTGGCCCCTGTCGCCCCGCACTACGGGCGGAGCCGTTTCCGGCGACGCCGGGCGGCAGGGCCCGCTGGGCGCGGAGCCGGACGACCGGCTGGTGTTCGTGGCCGCTCTGGTCGACGACGGGGGGACCGGTACGACGGGAGTGGTCGCGGCCGTGCGGGCGCTTCCGGACGAGGCGCGGGACCTGGTCCAGCCGTTCGCGGACCGCCTGGCGGGCGGGCGGCCCGCGTCGCTCACGGTGCGGCGCTGGGAGCGCGGCGGACGGAACTGACGCGGGGAGCCCGTGAACCGCGCGCTCCCGACGCCGCCCACGATTCCCTCCGGCCGCCTCAGGCGGGGCGGCGGGCCGTCCACGTCTCGCGGGTGGACCGTACGACGAGGTCGTCGCGGTGGCGTACGTCCTCGGGCCCGCCGCCGACGAGCCGGTCGAGCGCGGCCAGGTCCTCGGCGCCGACCCGCCCTCCGAGGGAACCGCGGACGCGTTCGAAGACCAGGAACGCGTACCGGCCGGCCCCCTCCGGCAGCGGGGCGCGCAGCTCCCACCGCTCGGCGCGCTCCTGCTCGACGGAGAACCCGGCGGCGGTGAGCAGGGCGCCCCAGTCGGCCCCCCGGTGCGGCAGCCGCTCGGCGTGCAACCCGGCGAGCGCCGCACGGCAGCGGGCCTCCAGCGCACCGGCCTCACCGTCCTCCGGCAGGAAGGTCGGCATCCCGTCGACCTCCGCGACGGCCAGCAGTCCGCCGGGGCGCAGGGCGGAGCGGATGCCCGCGAGGGCGGTGGCGGGGTCGTCCAGGTGGTGCAGGGACGCCGAGGCCCAGACGAGGTCGGCGTCGGCGATCCCGGGCAGTCCCGCCCCGGCGTCGGCCTCCAGCGTCCGCACGCGGTCGCCGAGTCCCCGCTCCCGCGCCCTCGCGACGATTCGCTCCAGCATGGCGGGGGAGTTGTCGACGGCGGTCACCCGGGCGGTGGGGAACTGTTCCAGCAGGGCGAAGGCGCCGGTGCCGGTGCCGGCGCCGAGGTCGACGACGTGCCGGACGTCGTCACCGGCCAGACAGGCGATACGACCGGTGAGCGCGGTCAGGTGGGGTGCGAAGAGAGCGGCGTCGAGGTCGAGGATCTCGGGGAGGCCGTCGGGAGTCGCGCCGGAGTCATGGGTGTGGGCAGAACCCTCATGCGTATGCGTGTGAGGGAGTGGGTGCTGGTGCTGCTGGTGTGCGTGAGCCATGAGGCCGAGCGTACGGAGAGGTTGCGTCATCTGCATACGGGGTTGCCGAAAACGCAAGAAGGTGGGGCCGGGTCCGACCCCGTACGCAAGAGGGGCGACGCCGAGGTGATCAACAGCGCGGCGCGGGCGCACAACCATTCGCCGTACGGATGGTCTTTCTGGGAGGGGGGACAGATGACCCGCCGACCGACTTGATCTGGCCTTCAGGGGGATGAACAGTGAACGCTTCTCGTGTCCGTACCGCTTCGGCGGTGATCGTCGCGCTCGCGGCGACGGCGGTCGCCGTACCGGCTTCGACCGGTACGGCGATGGCGGCCGGACCTGCCGCGGTCGCGCGCCAGCACGTGGACTTCAACGGGGACGGGTACCAGGACATGTACGCCTCGGTGCCCGACGGGACGGTGTCCGGGCTGAAGAAGGCCGGATACCTGGTGGTGTACGCGGGCGACGCGAAGGGCATCAGCCCGGCCCGGCACCAGGTGATCAACCAGAACACGGCCGGGGTTCCCGGCACGGCCGCCGCGAACGCCCGCTTCGGCGGGGGGACGACGGCCGATATCGACCGCGACGGCTACACGGACCTGCTGGCCACGACCGGCACGGGCCAGGGGATCATCCTGTTCGGCGGCAAGCAGGGCCTCGGCGCCCGGTCCGTCGAGTTCCAGGGCAAGGGGCACGCGCTGGGCGACTTCGACGGGGACGGCCGCACGGACGCGGCCGGGATCGAGTCGGGCGACTGGAGCGGCAAGGTCGTCCTGCACGAGGGCATCGGCGCGGACGGCTCGGTCGCCTCCACGCGCACGGCGCTCACCGTGGACGACGGCGTCCGTGTCCTCGAAGGCGTGCAGGCGGTGGACCTCAACAACGACGGCAAGGACGACCTGCTGGTCCGCACCGGTTGCAGTGACGAACCGGACTGCGACAGCACGAATGTGTACCTGTCGACGGGCACCGGCTTCACCCACGCCCCGCTCGTCGCCGCGGCGGGGACGTACCTGTCCCACTCCTCGGTGACGGTCGGTTCGGTCAACGGTGACGCGTACCCGGACCTGGTCTTCACGCGTCAGCCGACCGGCATGGACAGTGACCTGGACTTCCCGAGCAAGGGCGGCGCGGTGGCGGTCGTGTACGGCGGGCCGAAGGGCCAGAACACCGCGCTGAAGCCGAAGTGGATCACCCAGGCCACCGCCGGGGTGCCGGGCGCGGACGAGGCGGGCGACGCCATGGGCGCGAGCGCGGCCGTGGGCGACCTGGACGGCGACGGCTACGGCGAGGTCGTCGTGGGCGTGCCGGGCGAGGACGTGGGCACGGCGAAGGACGCGGGCGGGGTGCTGGTCTTCAAGGGCCGCGCCTCGGGCATCACGGGCGCGGACACGAAGGTGATCGGCCAGTCCACGGCGAACGTCCCCGGGGCCGACGAGAGCGGCGACGCGTTCGGCGGCGAGGTCCACGTGGTGGCCGGAGCCAAGGGCGTACCGGCCACGCTGGCGGTCGGCGCCCCCGGCGAGAACACCAACCAGGGCGGCGTCTGGCTCTTCAAGGGCAGCAGCACCGGCCCGGTCACGCAGGGCAGCGTCTCCTTCGGCGAGTCGAGCCTGGGCGTGACGCCGTCGCCGGTCCGCTTCGGCAACTGGCTGGGCTGACGAGAAGGGCGGCGGGGGCCCCGGAGACGCGCTCGCGACTCCGGGGCCCCCCGCGTGTCCGCCGTCGAGCGGCCTCCTGATCGGCGGGTACGGAAGGCCGCCCCGGAAGAGAGCGCACCGCCTGACCGGGATCTGCTGCCGCTGTGGCCGAAAGAAGCGTTGATAAGGTGGCGCGTGCAACGGAAGTGGCGTCCGATGCAGGGCTGTTGACCGCCAGAACCCCGGGGGCGTCCATGAGCGGTGAAGACGGACAGAGCAGGCTGCGGGTCACAAGCGACCGGCTGACCGCGCTCGCCGACGACCTCGACGCGATGCAGACCCACCTGGACGAGCAGGTCAAGCGCATGGACGCCGTGGTCGACAGCATCGAGGCGGGCTGGCGCGGACCGGCGGCCAAGGCGTACCGGGCCCTGCACCGCGGCGCCGCCGAGGACGCCGTGCGCATCCGCATGGTCCTCCAGCGCCTGGAGCAGGGCGTGAGACTGAGCAGGGACGGGTTCACGGAGCAGGAGCTCGACATCATGGAGCGGCTGCGGCAGATCCAGGTCGAGACGGACGTGAAGGCCGAGGCCGCCGAACTCTCGACGCCCGGCCCGGCTGCCGCCACGCCGCGGAGCAGCCTCGACGACCTGTGAGCGAGGGGGAGAAGGATGACGGACGATGACCACATAACGGTCGACTTCGCGACGCTGCGGAGTCTCACCGGTGAGCTCGAGGACATGCTCAAGAAGCTCAACGAACAGCTGGACCTCTTGTACGGCCGGGTGGAGAAGGTCGTTCTCACCTGGGAGGGCGAGGCCCGTGAGGCATTCGTCGACGAACTCGACAAGTGGGACCGCTCCGCCCAGGACCTGCGGGCGGCGCAGAAGTGGCTGCACGAGGTCGTCACCAAGGGACACGTCAACTACGTCGCGGCACACCAGGCGGTGTTGCGGGGCTGGGGCGCCGGCTGATGGCGGGACCGGGAACCGGCCCGCAGCCGGGGACGCAGGGGCCCGGCCAGAACGGCACCATCGACGTCAAACCGGCGGACCTGTTCCGGGTTTCGAGCGGTGTGGCGATGCAGCAGACCCCGATGGACCGAGGCGCCAAGGACCTCCTGAGCAAACTGAGGGAGCACCCGGACGCCGGGGGCTACGGCACGGCACCCCAGGCGTTCGCCGCCTCCTACGTGAAAGTGGGCAACCGCTTTCTCGAAGTGTGGGCGAAGAGCATCGTCAGCATCGGCGGCGCGGCGGTCGGCTTCACCTCCACGGCCAACAACTACGCCAGGGCCGAAGCGGCCAACGACGCCACCGGCCGGACGAAGGCGGTCACCCAACCGCTCCCGAACGTCATCGAGAAGGCGCCCCAATACGGCTCCGTGCCGAACCTGAAGTGGGGGGACGACGACGGCGGCGACGACTGGATCCGCTCGCTGCTCGAATGGGTGCCGGGTCCGGTCCGCGAGGTGCTGAGGCCGATCGTGAAGCACGCGTTCCGGATGGGCAAGGTCGCTGAGGTCTACCCGTACCCGCAGCAGCATTACCTCAACTCGCTCTCCAAGGCGTGGATGGCGATGACCATGACGCTCTCCATGACCGAGAGCGCCTTGACGGGCAATGTCAGCAGCATCACCCAGCAGAGCAACAGCGAATGGCACAACGCCATGCGCCAGTTCTGCAGCTCGCTGTGGGGAACGACGGCGTGGGGCACGACCACGTCGGGTTACCAGTGGAAGCACGATTCGGCCTCGTCGCCCACCGCTACGCATCCGGTGATGACGGTGTTGTTCGACACCGCCCAGAAGGTCGGCGATCTGCTGTACCAGTTCGCCGAGGCGGCCGTGTACATCAACGGCGAGGTCTGGGACGTGTACTGGGACGCCGTCAAGGAGGCCGTGCCCAAGGTCGAGGTGAACCTGAAGGACGGCGTCGGCATGGACGACGTCAAGGGGTTCATCACGGGCGTGGCGAAAGGGGTCGTCAAGGGTGCCGCCCAGCTCGGCGCCGGCATCGTCCTCAACATCGACACCGCGAAGCTGAACGCGATCGTCGCCGAGTACAACTCGCGCGTCAACGCCCTGGTTCCGAAGATGGACGCGCTGATGGCGCCCCTGGACGAGGCGTACCGGAGCGCACCCTCCTTCCACGCGGAGGAGGCGCGGGCGGAGTCGTTCGGTGCGAGGGCGCTGCACGAATTCAAGAACGAACACCAGTACCTGGTCCCGGGCGAGGACCCGAAGGACCACTTCTTCCCGCTCGATCTCGCGAGCCAGGAAGGGATCGGGAACAGCCATGGGGTGGACAAGCACATCGGCCTCACCGACGAGCAGCTCACCCAGCGGCTGCGCGACCAGAACAACGCGCCGTCCGCTTCGGCCTACAAGGATCTCGCGTCCGCCCAGCGGTACACCCAGGCCGCACTCGACGACGTGGACAACGCGGACCGGATCGAGCGGTGGATCGAGGGAGTGCAGCGGCGGGAGAGGAACAACCCCGCGTGGGATCCGAACAACTCCAAGATCTCCCCGCCGCTGACCCTCACCTTCCCGGACGCCACCGGCCGCACCGTCGAGCGCGCCGACTATGATGCGCACGGTATGGGAGCGACTGCGAGCGAGGTGCGTTCCGCGCAGGTCGCCCTGAAGTACCAGAAGGGCATGGACCCTCCTTTCGTGGTGATCACGTCGTACCCCGTGGCCCCCTGAGACCCTCGGAACTTTCCTGGAGATGATCGCGACGTGATCTCGCACACCGGCAGCCTCTTCAACGACGGGCCGGTCCGACGCGTGGTCGAGACGGCGCTGCGCGTGCGGCGGTCGGGGGGCGCCCTCGCCCTGGACGACGAGTTCAGGCGCTTCGTCCGCACCCTGTCCGCTGCCGACACCTCGCGCTGGCTGTCTCCCGTCACCTCCGTCGCCGCCCTGCTCGATCACACGGCCGACCTGTGGCGCTCCGAGGACCGCGCATTCTTCCCCCGCACGTTCACCGAACGGCTGGACGAGGCGCGGGCCGGTGTTCCGGGAGACGACTACCTGCGTACGCTGGCCGGTCTGCTCCGGACGGCCGACCAGGAGCCGGAAGCGGGGTTCGCCGATCTGCCCCTGGCGGACTGGGAGGCGACAGCGCGCTTTCCGGAGCTTCTCGGGCTCGGCGCCAACTGGATCTACGACGGCGAGTATCCGTCGCCGTCCGAGGCGGTGGCGGCTTTCGCCGAAGCGGAGCATCCGTTCTGCGGCGAGGCGTTCTCCCGGCTGGCAGCCGACGCCCAATCGGTACTCGTGATGTTTCCGCAGCCCGCGGCGCTGTCCGCCAACGTGACGCGGTGGATCCCCTGGGTCTCGCACGATGCGCTGCGCGAGGTCATCCGGACGATCGACGACCATATGCGGACCGAGCATGCGGATTCCTGAACCACGTACAGCCCACAGGGGGTTCTCCGCATGACCGTAAGGACCCGCTCGGCCACCTACCCCGACCGGGAAACCGCCCACTGGGCCACCCAGCAGGTGGTGACCGCCAACGAGCAGAAGATCCACCGCTGGCTCGCGCAGGGCACCCGCGCCCGTCTCGTCATCGAGGCCGCCTGGCCTTCCCGTGAGGAACCTGTCGGCCGCGTCCTGCTGCAGGCGATGATGCTCGCCGGGCGTGAGCCCGTCGAGGTGCGCGCGGCCCGGGTCGTCCTCAAGCGCGAGCCGGCCGGCCCGCACGGCTTCGTCGTACTCACCACCGTCCCGATCTACTTGTAGAGGTCCCACGCCGTGTCCATGAAGCCGCTGGAATTCGACCGCCGCTACGGCGAGTTGGACCAGGTGATGAGGGCCTACACCGGCATGTCCGCCGATGACGGTCCGGACCGGCCGAGCGAGGCCCTGCAGGCGTACCTCCGCCACACCTGGCACACCCGCCCCGGGGCCGTGGCCACCGCCGAACGCCAGATTCGCGAGTACGCCCGCAACCCGCCGGGCCGCCTGCGGCTGGGTCTGGGGGAGTTCTACCCCGTGCCGGACGTCGGGCTGCCCCGGTCGGAGATCCAGGACTGGCTGTTCATCGTCGCGGACCACCTGAGGCGTTCGATCGAGGAAGGCGAGGCGCCTCCCCCGGCGGTACCCCGCACCCACTGGGAGTGGCACGCCCGATTCCCCGAGCTCGGCCAATTCCTCGGCGGCTGGTTCTCGCAGGACATGCCGGACGAGTTCCCGGACCACGACGCGGCCGTACGCGACTACACCGCCACCACGGACCCGCAACTGGTCGCCCGGCTGGCGGGTGAGCTCCGCGAGCTGCTCGCCCTCGACCTCGAGGAGTCCGACTACGCCCTCGCCTCAGCGGAGCTCGGGATGGAGGTGGACCCTCCCCGGCCCTACTCCCCGAGCGGCTGGCTGGCCCACCTCGCGGGCGTTCTGGGCGGATTCAGGGCGGGCTACGGACCCGGTCCGGCCGCCGACTGACTGCGCGGGCCCGGCACGCTCGCCTCCTCGGCCTCACCCCTGCCGCAGCGCGAACCACAGCTCCGCCCGTACGTCCATGTCGTCCAGGTCCTTCCCCAGCAACTCGCCGCACCGCCCGATGCGTTGGCGGACGGTGTTGCGGTGGACGGCGAGGGCCACCGCCGTACGGTCCCAGTTGCCGTGCAGGGAGAGCCAGCAGCGCAGGGTGTCGGCCAGCGGCGCGGTGAGCGGGGCGAGCAGGGCGCGGGCGTGGGCGGCAGCCTGCTCGGGCGGGACCAGGGCGGCCAGGCCGCTCGCGGGGGCGTCCACCGTCAGCGGCGCCCGGGTCGCCCGCGCGTGGGCCAGGGCGCGGGCGGCCAGGGAGTCGGCGGCGTCGAGAGCGGTGACGGGGGTGGGCGCGGACGCGCCGAGGGTCCAGCCGGGCCGCGGGGCGAGCCCGTCCCCCTCCGGCAGCAGCAGGCGGACCGGGACGTCGGCCCCGCCTCCCGTGCCTCTTCCGCCTGCTGCGTCTCCCGCGCCTCTTCCGCCTCCCGTGTCGATCAGGGCCGTGCCCAGCGACGCGCCCAGGGCCCCGGCCGTCAGGGCGTCCGCCGGGGCGCCGTCCGTCCGCCGGGCGTGGACCACCCTCCAGAGGCCGGAACCGGAACCGGAACCGGAGCCGGCGCCGGAGCCGGAGCCGGAGCCGGAGCCGCTGCCGTCGAGGAGCGGGGCCACCTCGGAGGGGGTGGCGCCCAGCAGCATCCGTACCAGGGCCGCCGAACGGACCGCCGCGTCCGCCCCCTGGTGGGGCGCCGCCAGCAGCGACAGCAGGACCACCGCGATGCCCGCCACCGTGTGGTCGCCCGGACCCCGCTGCCGGGCGGCCAGCGTCAGGGCCAGGCCCTCGCCGCCGCCCAGCGCGTAGGCGGACAGGCGGGTGTCGCCGTAGATGTCCGTGGCCGAGGCGGGAGCGCCGGGGCGGTCGCCGGCCACCACGCGGGCCAGGCGGGTCAGGGCGGCCTCCGCCTCCGGGCCCACGTCGCGTCCCGCCGCGTGCACCTCCTCGCCCCGCGCCGTCACCAGGACGGCCCGGCCGTCGAGGTGCCAGGCGAGTTGCCGGAGCACCGCCGGTACGGGGCCGGGGCGGGCCGCCGCGGCCGCCAGCGCCTGCTGGGCGCGGGCCACCCGGCGCAGCTCCCGGTGGCGCGCCTCGGCCATCAGCCGCCACACCGCCCGCGCGATCGCGGTGAAGGGGGTTTCCGGCGGCACCTCCAGCAAGGGCAGCCCGTAGCGGTCGCACGCCTCGGCCAGCCCCCGGGGCACCGCCTCGTGCACCGGCCGCACCCCGAAGCCCAGCGCCGCCGCCCCCGCCTCCACCAGCCGGGAGACGTAGCGGTCCGGGTCGGCGAGCAGTACCCCCGCCGTCAGCAGCAGCTCCCCGCCGAGGAGGTACGGGTACGGGTCGGCCATCTCCGAGGTGTGCACCCAGAGCAGCTCGGCCTCGGCCGGGCCCGCGATCCGGCGCAGGCCCAGGTCCTCGCGGGCCAGGAGTTCCGCCAGGGGGACGGGCGGGGTCAAAGGGGCGGTCGGCGCGGCGGCGTCCGTGGCCGGGGGCGGCGTGTACGGCATGGACGGTTCATCCGTTCAGGGCGAGGCGAGTGGAGCAAACGTACACTTCAGTGCCGGCTCTCGGCGGCCTACCGTCTTCCTCGCGCCTCCGTCCGTCCGCCCGGACGGCCCCGGCGCCCCGCCCCGCGGCACACCGCCGCGGACCACCCGCACACCCGCCCCCGTACGCAACAGAAGGAAGGGCACACCCCATGAGCAGCACCGAGTCGCCGCGCGGCCCCATCGACTCCTCCCGCGTCCCGCGGTACGCCGGGCCCGCGACGTTCGCCCGGCTGCCCCGGCTCGACGAGGTCGGCCGCACCGACGTCGCCGTGGTCGGCGTGCCCTTCGACAGCGGCGTCTCCTACCGGCCCGGCGCCCGCTTCGGCGGCAACGCGATCCGCGAGGCGTCCCGGCTGCTGCGCCCGTACAACCCGGCCCAGGACGCCTCCCCGTTCGCCCTCGCCCAGGTCGCCGACGCCGGGGACATCGCGGCGAACCCGTTCAACATCAACGAGGCCGTCGAGACCGTCGAGGGCGCGGCCGACGACCTGCTGTCCACCGGCGCACGGCTGATGACCCTCGGCGGCGACCACACCATCGCCCTGCCGCTCCTGCGCTCCGTCGCCAAGAAGCACGGGCCCGTCGCCCTGCTCCACTTCGACGCGCACCTGGACACCTGGGACACCTACTTCGGCGCCGAGTACACCCACGGAACCCCGTTCCGCCGGGCCGTCGAGGAGGGCATCCTCGACACCTCCGCCCTCTCCCACGTCGGCACCCGCGGACCGCTCTACGGCAAGCAGGACCTGACCGACGACGAGAAGATGGGCTTCGGCATCGTCACCTCCGCCGACGTCATGCGGCGCGGCGTCGACGAGATCGCCGACCAGCTCCGGCAGCGCATCGGGGACCGCCCGCTGTACATCTCCATCGACATCGACGTCCTCGACCCGGCGCACGCCCCCGGCACCGGCACCCCCGAGGCCGGCGGCCTCACCTCCCGCGAGCTGCTGGAGATCCTGCGCGGGCTCGCCTCCTGCCGCCTGGTCTCCGCCGACCTGGTCGAGGTCGCCCCCGCGTACGACCACGCCGAGATCACCTCCGTGGCCGCCTCGCACACCGCGTACGAGCTGACGACGATCATGTCCCGCCAGATCGCCGCGGAGAAGACGGCGGAGACGGCGGAGACGGCGAAGGACGGCAAGTGAGCCACGACCACGAGGACCGGCCCCGGCTCACCGCCGCCCAGGCCGCCGCCGTGCTGAGTCCGCCGGAGGGACGCAACGGCGGCGACCTCGTCGTCGAGACCCTCCAGGGGCTCGGCGCGACCACCGTCTTCGGGCTGCCCGGGCAGCACGCGCTCGGCGTGTTCGACGCGGTGCGCCGCTCCTCCCTGCGGTACGTCGGGCTCCGCGTCGAGAACAACGCGGGCTTCGCCGCCGACGCGTACGGCCGGATCACCGGCGAGGTCGCCCCGCTCCTGCTCTCCACCGGCCCCGGGGCGCTCACCTCGCTCGCCGCGCTCCAGGAGGCCGCCGCCGCCTCCGCCCCCGTGCTCGTCCTCTCCAGCCAGATCCCGGCGGCCGGACTCGGCGGCGGGCGGCACGGCTACCTCCACGAACTGCGCGACCAGCAGGCGTCCGTCCGCGACATCGTGAAGTCGGTCCACCCCGTGCGGACCGCCTCGCAGATCCCGTCCGCGATCGCCGCCGCCTGGGAGTCCGCCCTGACCGCCCCGCCCGGGCCGGTCTGGGTGGAGATCCCGCAGGACGTGCTGCTGGCCGGGACGGCCCTGCCGGTCGTCAGCGCCATGGACGCCACCCCGCGCGAGCTCTACCCGCGCCCCGAGCTGACGATCGCCGCCGCGCACCTGCTGTCGAACGCCGAACGCCCGGTGGTCATCGCGGGCGGCGGCGTCGTCCGCTCCGACGCCGCGGGCAAACTGCGCGCCCTGGCCGAGAAGATCGACGCCCCCGTCGTCACCACCTTCGGCGGCAAGGGCGCCTTCCCCTGGGAGCACCCGCTGTCGCTGCGCTCCTGGCTGGAGGACCGGCACACCACCGACTTCCTGGAGGACGCGGACGTCCTGCTCGTCGTCGGGTCGGGCCTGGGCGAACTCTCCTCGAACTACCACACCTTCCGCCCCCGCGGCCGGGTGATCCAGATCGAGGCGGACGCCGGGAAGCTGGAGTCCAACCACCCCGCCCTCGGCATCCACTCCGACGCCCGCGAGGCGCTGGCCGACCTCCTGGACGCCGTCGAGCGGCGCGAGGACCCGGAGGCCGCCGAGCGGGTGCGTACGGTGCTGGAGAAGGTACGGGCCCGGATCGACGCGCAGGACCTCGCCCTGGAGCAGCAGGTCCTCGCCGCCGTCCGCGAGGCGCTGCCCGACACCGCGCCCAGCTTCTGGGACATGACGATCCTGGCGTACTGGGCCTGGTCCGCGTTCGACGCCCGCCGCCCCAACACCATGCACTCCGCCCAGGGGGCGGGGGGCCTCGGCTACGCCTTCCCGGCGGCCGTGGGAGCCGCGGTCGCCGACCCGACGCAGCCCGTGCTCGCGGTCTCCGGCGACGGCGGCGCGATGTACTCCCTCGCGGAACTGGCCACCGCCCGCCAGTACGACCTGCCGCTGACCTGGCTGATCGTCGACGACGGCGGCTACGGCATCCTGCGCGAGTACATGACGGACGCCTTCGGCGAGACCACCGGCACCGAGCTGGTCCGCCCGGACTTCGTCGCGCTCGCCGAGTCCTTCGGCGTCCCGGCCGTCCGGGCCACCCCCGGCTCGCTCGCTGCCGACCTCCGCGGGGCTCTGGCGGCCCCGGGGCCGTCCGTCGTCGTGCTGCCGGCGCTGCTGCGGATGTTCGAGCCGACGCACCTGTAGGCGGGGCTGGGCGGGCGGGTCCGGGCCCCCGCGCCCGCCACCGGTCTCCGGCCCCCTGAACCGCCCCGTTTGTTGCGGCGGGATGAAATCCCGAGCGGGGGGTGTTGGTGCCTTCCGGCAGGCCGGGTGGGTCCACCCGGCCGGCCGGACCAGCGGACAGGCCGCGGAGCAGGCCGAACAGGAGGCAACGCGTGACGGGCGCAGATCAACAGGGGTGGGGCCGGCGGCTGACCGGGTACGCGTGGCGGTACCGGCGCAACGTCGTGCTCGCCCTCGGCTCCTCGCTCGCCGGCATGGCCGTCATGGCCCTCGTCCCGCTCATCACCAAGGTGATCATCGACGACGTGGTCACCGACCGCACCCGCTCCCTCGCGGTCTGGACCGGACTGCTCGTCGGGGCGGCCGTCCTCGTCTACGCCGCCACCTACATCCGCCGGTACTACGGCGGCCGGCTCGCCCTGGACGTCCAGCACGATCTGCGTACGGACATGTACGCGACGATCACCCGGCTCGACGGGAAGCGCCAGGACGAGCTGTCCACCGGGCAGGTCGTCGGACGCGCCACCAGCGACCTCCAGCTGATCCAGGGCCTGCTGTTCATGCTCCCGATGACCATCGGGAACGTGCTGCTCTTCCTGATCTCCCTGGTGATCATGGCGTGGCTCTCCCTCCCGCTGACCCTCGTCGCCCTCGCCGTCGCCCCCGCCCTCTGGTACATCGCCCGCCGCTCCCGTACCCGCCTCTTCCCCGCCACCTGGTACGCCCAGAGCCAGGCCGCCGCCGTCGCCGGAGTCGTCGACGGGGCCGTCTCCGGGGTCCGGGTCGTCAAGGGCTTCGGCCAGGAGGACCAGGAGACCGGCAAGCTCCGTGAGGTGGGCCGCCGCCTCTTCGCCGGGCGGCTGCGCACCATCCGGCTGAACTCCCGCTACACGCCCGCCCTCCAGGCCGTGCCCGCGCTCGGCCAGGTCGCCATGCTCGCCCTCGGCGGCTGGCTGGCCACCCGGGGCGAGATCACCCTCGGCACGTTCGTCGCCTTCTCCACCTACCTCGCCCAGCTGGTCGGCCCGGTCCGGATGCTCGCCATGGTCCTCACCGTCGGCCAGCAGGCCCGCGCCGGCGTGGAACGCGTCCTGGAGCTGATCGACACCGAGCCCTCCATGGCGGACGGCACGAAGGAGCTGCCCGCCGACGCCCCGGCCGGCATCGAGTTCGACGACGTCCGCTTCGGCTACGCCTCGCCCCGCTCCGACGCCGCCGCTGCTGATGCGGCCCGCGGAAGCGAAGCCTTCGAACGCCCCGTCCTCGACGGGTTCTCGCTCACCGTCGAACCCGGCGAGACCGTCGCCGTCGTCGGCGCGTCCGGCAGCGGCAAGTCCACGCTCTCCCTCCTGGTGCCCCGCTTCTACGACGTCTCCCACGGCGCCGTCCTCGTCGGCGGCCACGACGTCCGCGAGCTGACCCAGGCGTCCCTGCGCTCCGCGATCGGGCTCGTCCCCGAGGACAGCTTCCTGTTCTCCGACACCGTCCGCGCCAACATCGCCTACGGCGTCCCCGACGCCACCCAGGGGCAGATCGAGCAGGCCGCCCGCGCCGCCCAGGCCCACGGGTTCATCTCCGACCTGCCCGCCGGGTACGACACCACCGTCGGCGAGCACGGCCTCACCCTCTCCGGCGGCCAGCGCCAGCGCGTCGCCCTCGCCCGCGCCATCCTCACCGACCCCCGGCTCCTCCTCCTCGACGACGCGACCTCCGCCGTCGACGCCCGCGTCGAGCACGAGATCCACGAGGCCCTCAGGCAGGTGATGGCGGGGCGCACCACCCTGCTCATCGCCCACCGCCGCTCCACCCTCCAGCTCGCGGACCGCATCGCCGTCCTGGACGGCGGGAAGCTCGCCGCGCTCGGCACCCACGAGGAGCTGGAGCGCACCTCACCGCTCTACCGCCGGCTGCTCACCGACCCCGACGAACTGGGCGGCGCCTCGCCCGGCCACCGGCCGCCGCACACCACCGCGACGGACCCCGACGACGACCGGGCCCTCCAGGAGGAGCTGGACGCGGAGTTCGACGCGGAGCGCGGCATCACCCCCGAGCTGTGGATCCGCGAGGAGGAGAAGCGGGACGCCACCGTCGCCGGGATGCCCGCGACGCCCGAACTCCTCGCCCAGGTCGAGGCGCTGCCCCCGGCCACCGACGCCCCCGAGGTCGACGAGGCCGCCGCCGTGCGTCCGGAGGAGTCGTACGGGCTGCGCCGGCTGCTGCACGGCTTCGGGGCGGCCCTGCTCCTCAGCTTCGGACTGGTCGCCGTGGACGCGGGCATGGGCCTGCTGCTGCCGGTCCTCATCCGGCACGGCATCGACGAGGGCGTCACCCAGCTCTCGCTCGGCGCGGTGTGGGCGGCCTCCGCGATCGCGCTCGTCGTCGTGCTCGTCCAGTGGGCGGCCCAGACCGGCGAGATCAGGATGACCGGCCGGACCGGCGAGCGCATGCTCTACGCGCTCCGGCTCAAGATCTTCGCCCAGCTCCAGCGGCTCGGCCTCGACTACTACGAGCGCGAGCTGACCGGCCGGATCATGACCCGGATGACGACGGACGTGGACGCGCTCTCCACGTTCCTCCAGACCGGCCTCGTCACCGCGTTCGTCTCCGTGGTCACCTTCTTCGGGATCATGGTCGCCCTGCTCGTCCTGGACGTGCAGCTCGCCCTGGTCGTCTTCGCCACCCTGCCGGTGCTGATCATCGGCACGGTCTTCTTCCGGCGCAGCAGCGTCCAGGCGTACGAGCTGGCCCGGACCCGCATCAGCGCCGTCAACGCCGACCTCCAGGAGTCCGTCGCCGGTCTCCGTATCGTCCAGGCGTTCGGCCGCGAGCACGACGGGGCCGCCCGCTTCACCGAGCACAGCGACAGCTACCGCCAGGCCCGGGTCCGCGGTCAGTGGCTGATCTCCGTCTACTTCCCCTTCGTCCAGCTCCTGGCCTCCGTCGCCGCGGCGGCCGTCATGATCGTCGGGGCGGGCCGCATCGAGGCGGGCACGCTGACCACGGGCGCGCTGGTCGCCTACCTCCTCTACATCGACCTGTTCTTCGCCCCCGTCCAGCAGCTCTCCCAGGTCTTCGACGGCTACCAGCAGGCCACCGTCTCGCTCGGCCGCATCCAGGAGCTGCTGCGCGAACCCACCTCGACCGCCGACCCGGACGAGCCGCGCGAGGTGCCTTCCCTGCGCGGTGAGATCGCGTTCGAGGGCGTGTCCTTCGCGTACGGCTCCGACGAGGAGGCCCTGACCGGCGTGGACCTGCGCATCCCGGCCGGTCAGACGGTGGCGTTCGTGGGGGAGACGGGCGCCGGGAAGTCGACCCTGGTCAAGCTGGTGGCCCGGTACTACGACCCCACCAGCGGGCGGGTCACCGTGGACGGGGCCGATCTGCGCACCCTCGACACGACCGCCTACCGGCACCGCCTCGGGGTCGTCCCGCAGGAGGCGTACCTCTTCGCCGGCACGGTGCGCGACGCCATCGCCTACGGCCGGCCCGACGCCACCGACGCCCAGGTCGAGGCCGCGGCCCGGGCGGTCGGCGCGCACGAGATGATCGCCACGCTGGAGGGCGGTTACCTCCACGAGGTCGCCGAGCGCGGCCGCAACCTCTCCGCCGGTCAGCGCCAGCTCGTCGCGCTGGCCCGCGCCGAACTCGTCGACCCGGACATCCTGCTCCTGGACGAGGCCACCGCCGCCCTGGACCTCGCCACCGAGGCCCTGGTCAACCAGGCCACCGACCGGCTCGCGGGCCGCCGCACCACGCTGGTCGTCGCCCACCGGCTGACCACCGCGGCCCGCGCCGACCGCGTCGTGGTCATGGACCGCGGCCGTGTCGCGGAGGACGGCACGCACGAGGAGCTGCTGGCCCGGGGCGGACGGTACGCCCGGCTGTGGCGCACCTTCATAGGGGAGGACGAGCCGGCGGCCGTCGTCTGAGGAGGGCCGGGTCGTCCGGGCCCGCTCCGACCCGGTTGGGGGCGGTCGTGCAACCTCTCGCCGGTCTCCTGCGTCGTAGCCAGAGACGCACGGGTGCGTACAGACGTCAGGTGGGGGCAGAGGTGTTCGACAGGGCTGCGGGACCGTCGGGGCCGGCGCCGCGGAGCGGACCGGGAACGGCCGTGACCGGACCGGACGGACCGGGAACGGCCGCCGGTCCGGGCAGGGCCACCGGGTCGGGCCAGGTCGCCGGGTCAGGTCAGGTCGCCGGGACGGTGACGGCCGCCGGCCCGGGCGGGGCCGCCGGGCGGTCGGCCGCCGCGTTCCGGAAGCGGCGGCTGGTCGTCCGCCTCCTCGTCCTCCCCCTCCTCGCCGGGCTCGTCCCCCTCCTCGCCGCCCCCGGCGCCGCGCACGCCGCCACCGGCTGCTCCGGCCGCCCGGCGAAGACCGTCGAGTTCTCCACCGGAGAGCTGCGCGTCTACAAGAGCCGTGGCCTGGCGTGCGCGGTGACCGTCGCCAAGAAGCCCGGCAAGCGGCGGACGATGAGCGTCACCCTCCAGGCGCGCGGCGGACACGCCGTCACCGACAAGGGCTCGTACACGAAGATGGCCGGACCCGTCACGGTCAACGCGCTCAACCGCTGCGTCCGGGCCTCCGGTGCGATCGGCAAGAAGTCCGCCTCCACCGGATGGATCCTCTGCTGAACCGGCCGGACCGGCCGGACCGGCCGAATCCGCCCCATTCGTCCGCCACTCGGCCGATCTTCTCCACTGACACGGGCAACCGGGTCTGGCGTGGCGTGTGTCGCCCCGATAAGTTCACCGCGAATGTCGTGAACCAAGGGGAGGGTGCATGCGCAAGTCGCTCACAGGGGTTCTCTCGCTCGCCGTGCTCATAGGCACGGTCGGAGCCGCGGGGGCCTCGGCCGGTGCGGCCACCGCCGCGGAACCGGCCGCGAAGCTGAGCAGCGGCGCTGTCGCCGGCAGCGAAGCGAGCAACGAGGACATCAAGGACCGCATCCTGGCGATCCCGGGCATGAGCCTGATCGAGGAGAAGCCCTACGCGGGCTACCGCTACTTCGTCCTCGAGTACACCCAGCCGGTCGACCACCGGCGCCCGTCCAAGGGCACGTTCCAGCAGCGCCTGACCCTGCTCCACAAGGACGTGAGCCGCCCGACGGTCTTCTTCACCAGCGGATACCACGTCTCCACCAACCCCAGCCGCAGCGAGCCGACGCAGATCGTCGACGGCAACCAGGTCTCCCTGGAGTACCGCTTCTTCACCCCGTCGCGTCCGGCCCCGGCCGACTGGTCCAAGCTGGACATCTGGCAGGCCGCCAGCGACCAGCACCGGGTGTTCACGGCGCTGAAGAAGATCTACGACAAGAAGTGGCTGGCCACCGGCGGGTCCAAGGGCGGCATGACCGCCACGTACTTCGAGCGCTTCTACCCGAAGGACATGGACGGCGTCGTCGCCTACGTCGCGCCCAACGACGTCGTCGACAACGAGGACTCGGCGTACGACCGGTTCTTCCGCAACGTCGGCACCGAAGAGTGCCGCGACAAGCTGGCCGGAGTGCAGCGCGAGGCGCTGATCCGCCGGGCCCCGCTCCAGAAGAAGTACAAGGAGCTGGTCGCCGAGCAGGGCTGGACCTTCAACACCATCGGTTCCCTCGACCGCGCCTACGAGGCCACGGTCATGGACTACGGGTGGGCGTTCTGGCAGTACAGCCTGCTCGCCGACTGCGCCGACATCCCGGCCGACGCGAAGAAGGCCACGGACGACGACATCTGGAACACCGTCGACGCCATCTCCGGCTTCTCCGCCTACGCCGACCAGGGCCTGGAGAGGTACACCCCGTACTACTACCAGGCGGGTACGCAGCTCGGGTCGCCGGACATCAAGCAGCCGTGGCTCGCCAAGCTCAGCCGCTACGGCTACCAGCCGCCGCGCAACTTCGTGCCCCGCTCCATCCCGATGACGTTCGACCGGGGCGCGATGCGGGACATCGACCGCTGGGTCAAGCACAACGCCCGGCAGATGATGTACGTCAACGGCGAGAACGACCCGTGGAGCGCGGAGCCGTTCCGCCTCGGCCGCGGCGCGCGGGACAGCGCGGTCTACACCGTCCCCGGCGGCAACCACGGCGCGAAGGTCTCCGGTCTCCCCGAGGCCCAGAAGGCGAAGGCCACCGCGGCGATCCTGCGGTGGGCGGGCGTCGCCCCGGCGGCCGTCGAGGCGGACCCGGCGAAGGCGAAGCCGCTGGCGAAGTTCGACACCAGGCTGGACCGGCGCAACGGCGAGGTCGAGCGCGACGAGGCCATGCTGCGTCCGTAGCGTCAGCGTCCATGGCGTCCGGGCGCTTCTGCGGGCGTCCGCGGCATCCGTGCCCGTCCCCTCGGACGGGCACGGACGACGGCCCCGGCGGCCGGCCCCGGCGGGCCGCCCGCCGGGGCCGGCCCGTGCGCCCCGCACCGCACCGCACCGCCCGGCCCGGGCCCGCCGGCCCGCCGTCACCATCCGGTGGAGCGGCGGGCGCATCCCACCGGTTTCGGCCCGCGCAGGGAGACGTACAGGTCGGTTCCGTCCGGGCACCGCGCCCGCCGCTCCACCGCCGACTCCACCCGGTAGCGCGGGGCGCGTCCGCCCACGTCCGCGCAGGCGGTCTCCGTGACCTCGCCCCCGCCGGAGGCCGTGACGCAGTCCCCGACCACGGTGAGCGGGCCCCCGCCCTGCCCCGGGTCGCCCGGATGCGGCGGCTCCAGATGGCGCATGCAGGCGTAACCGGTGGTGAGCCGGGAACGGGCCCCGGCCCCCGTCTCGGACACGTGCAGCACGAAGTCGGTGGCGTCCGGACAGGGCGGCCCCGACGACGGGGCTCCGAGGTGCCGGGCGAGCACGGTGGCCACGGCCTTCTCGCTGCGGCAGAACACCTCCCGGATCTCCGGGCCGCGCGAGCTGCAGTCGCCCGGCCCGAGGAACACCACCCCGTACGGGGAGGGGCCGGGCGGGCCGGGGGAGGGCCGGCCCCGGTCGTCCACGACCGTGCCGTCCGCCCCCTGGCAGGCCGTCAGGAGCAGGACGGCCGCCAGCAGGACCGGCAGCAGGAGGAGCCGGGGGAGAGCCGGCGGGGCAGGCCGCGGAAGGACCGGCGGGCGGGCCTGCGGGAGGGCCGGCGGCGACGGGCTCCGGAACCCCGGGGAAACGTGATCGTCCATGAAGTGACCCCCGATACGTCCCCCAAGACGTACACCTGGCGCGGCCCGCCGGAGCGGGGCCACGCCAGGTGCTCGGGGTGCTTTGCGCCGCCCGCCGGGCGCCGGGGTCGTCCCCTCGCCGTAGGGCTAGTACGACAGGCCGTGGCCCACCGGATACAGCACCTGCGTCGGGTCGTCCGCGCGTTGCACCGGAACCGGGAGGGCGCCCTCCGGCTCGGCGCCGCCCGCGATCACCCGGGCCGCGGCGCGCAGTTCGACGTCGGTCCAGGAGTACGTGGCGAGGATCGCCGCGACTCCGCTGCCGTCGAGGTGCGCGGCGTCGTACGGATTGCGGACGGCGACCACGACCACCGGGACGCCGGTCGCCACGAGCGCGGCCACCAGCCGGCGCTGCGAACTCGCCGCCGTGACGTTGTACGTGGCCACGATCACCGCGTCCCGGCCCCGGGCGGCGGCCACCGCTTCGTCGATCTTCGCCTGGCTGGGAGCCGTGCCGGTGGACAGCGCCCTTGCGATGAAGCCGAGTTCGCCGAACGCCTTGGCCAGGGTGCCGGTCGGCGGACCGGTCGTGCCGGAGGGGGAGGCCGGGTCGGCCCCCACCACCAGCAGGTCGCGGTGGGTGCGCCGGGAGAGCGGCAGCAGCGAGCCGGGGTCGTCGAGCAGGGTCGTCGTGCGCTCGGCGATCCGGTCGGCGGCGGCCCGGTGGGTGCGGCTGCCGACCGTGCGGTCGACTCCCCGGCGGCTGACGAACGGATCGCCGAACAGGCCCAGTCCGCTCTTGAGCCGCAGGATGCGCAGGATCGATTCATCGATCCGGGCCTCGCTGATCTCGCCGCTCCGGACCGCCTCCAGCACCGCGTTCCAGGCGACGGAGAGCTTCGGCGGGTTCAGCAGCTGGTCCACGCCCGCCAGCAGCGCGAGGACCGGCACCCGGTCGTCGCCGTACTTCGTGCGCACCCCTTCCATGCCGAGGGAGTCGGTGACCACCACCCCGTCGTAGCCCAGCTCCTCGCGGAGGATGCCGGTGAGGATCGGCCGGGAGAGCGTGGCCGGGTCGCCGGACGGGTCGAGGGCGGGGACCACGATGTGCGCGGTCATGATCGAGTCGATCCGGGCCCGGATCGCGGCGCGGAACGGCGGGGCGTCCAGCTCCTCCCACTGGGCGCGGGTGTGGTTGATGACGGGCAGCCCGGTGTGGCTGTCGGTGCTGGTGTCGCCGTGGCCGGGGAAGTGCTTGGCGGTCGCCGCGACGCCCGCGCCCTGATAGCCCTTCACCTGTGCCGCGACCAGGTCGGCCACCGCGGCGGGGTCGGAGCCGAAGGACCGTACGCCGATGACCGGGTTGGCCGGGTTGACGTTGACGTCGGCGTCCGGCGCGTAGTTCTGGTTGATGCCGAGCGCGGCCAGTTCCGCGCCCGCGATCCAGGCCGCCCGGCGGGTGTCGGAGCGCGAGCCGCCCGCGCCGAGGGCCATCGCGCCCGGCAGCAGGGTGGCGGGTTCGCCGACCCGGCAGACGATGCCGTGCTCCTGGTCGGTGGAGACGAGCAGCGGGATGCGGGAGCGTCCGGCGAGCGCGGCGCGCTGGAGGCCGTTGGAGAGCTCCGCGATCTGGTGCGGGTCGCGGGTGTTGTGGGCCCAGGTGAAGTAGATGATGCCGCCGACGTGGTACGTGGAGATCAGTTCGGCGGCCGTGCGGACCCCGATCTCTTTGAGGTTCGCGTCGATGTCGGCCTGGTCGGGCTCGGTGGCGGAGTGCCCGTAGACCCGCATCACGAACAACTGGCCGACCTTCTCCTCCAGGCTCATCCCGGCGATGATCCGTCGCAGCCGGCGGTCGGTGGAGGCGTTGGCGGAGTGCGCGGAGGCGAAGGCGGAGGCGGGGGCGGCGAGGCCGCCGGTGGCCGCGGCGGCCGTGACGGCGGCGGTGGCGGTGAGGAGGGTGCGTCTTGAGGTGCGGTGGGGCACGTGAGCTCCTTCCCGGGGTGAAAGAAACTTCCAAAGAAGTACGCTTATCTGGAAAGTAACTTCCGGTCAAGAGGGCGGGCCGACACCGAAGCGGCGGGCGGCCGAAAGAGTGGGCGGCTCCGGGGCCCGGGGCCCGAGGCCCCGCGCGGCGCTCGCCCTCCCCGCACCCCTCCCCTTCCTCGAACCGCCGCACCCCTCCGTCCCGGACCGTCGCGCCCTTCCCCGTGTTCCCCGTGCACCCGGCGGCCGCTACTGCTTCGGCGCCCCGATCCGCAGCAGGTGCTCCCGTCCCGCGCCCAGCAGGCCCGGCAGCTCCGCGGCGCCGGGGTGCCAGCGCTTCTCGTACTCCCAGCACACCCACGTCTGCGGGTCCAGCCCGTCCAGGCACTCCGTCAGCGGCAGCACCCCGGCGCCGAGCGGCAGCGGTGTGAGATCGTCCGCCGACGCCACGTCCTTCACCTGGACGTATCCCAGGTGCGGGGCGAGCACCGCGTGGCTGGCGGTCGGCTCCTCCCCGGCCAGCCAGGTGTGCAGCACGTCCCAGATCGCGCCGACCCGGGGGTGCCCCACCGTGGCGACGACCCGGGCGACGTCCAGGCCCGCGCGGTGCGTGTCGTGGGTCTCCAGCAGGATGCTCACGCCCATGTCGGCGGCGGCCGGGGCGGCCGCGCCGAGCCGCCGGGCGGCCGTGGCGTCGGCCTCCTCCTGATCCTGGTCGCCGCCGCCGGGGAAGACCCGGACGGAGGAGGCGCCCAGGTCCCGCGCGAGCTTCAGCAGGGCGGACAGCTCCGCGAGGACCGGTTCGTCGTCCCCCTCGGCGGCCACCTGGACGTACCCGGCGAGGGCCACGATCTCCACCCCGGCGGCCTTGAACGTCTCCACCACGTCGGCCCGCTCCAGCGGAGAGAGCCCGAGGTGGACCGGCTCCTCGGGGTGGACGCGCAACTCCACCCCCTGGTAGCCGCTCCCGGCGGCGAGCCGGGCGACCTCGGCGACCGGCGTACCCGGCACCCCGAGCGTGGAGAAAGCGAGCTTCATCGTGCGTGTCCTTCCCTTGTGCCGACGCCCCGCTCCTGCCCCGCCGGTCCGGTGGCTACTCCCGGGCGCGGGCGACGCGGCCCGGCGCGCGAGCGGCGGCGGCTTCCGTGCGCGGCCCGGTCCGCGCGACGTCGTACGCGGGCCGTCTCAGCCGACACCGCGCAGCAGCCGCTCCAGGCTACCCAGCAGCCGCAGCGCGTCCTCGCGCCGCGCTCCCTCCAGGGCGGGTCCGCCCGGCGCCGCGCGCTCCTCGGCCTCCCGCACCCGCTCCGGGGTGAGCACCCGCAGCGCGGCGGCTGCCTGCCGGGCGAACATCGCGAGCAGGTCCAGTTCCCGCACCCCCGACCGGGCCTGCGGGGAGGGGTCCAGCACCTCCAGGACGCCCAGGACGCGGGCGTCGCTGATGAGCGGGGCCGCCATCAGGGAGTTCGGGACGTACGCGGTCGACTCCGCCAGCGAGCGGTCGAAGGACGGGTCGTCGCTCAGGTCGTCCACCACCATCGGCTCGCCGGAGGTCGCCACCCAGCCGGCGATCCCGCGCCCCGCCGGGAACCGGCGGCCCACCAGGAACTCCTCGCCCTGCCCGGAGACGGCCTGGAAGACCAGCTCGTCCGCCTCCTCGTCGAGCAGGAAGACGGAACTGGCCTCGGCCCCGAAGATGGCGCGGGCCACGTCGACGACCGACTGGAGCAGCTCGTTGCGCGGGGCGTCCGCGACCGGGGCGGTGGGGGAGAGGGAGGCGGACGGGGCGGATTCAGTTCTCGGAGTCATCACGGACATCTCCTGCCGCAGAGGTGGGGCGCGGCGCGTGGCGCACGTTGGCCGCGGAGAGATAGAGGGCGTTCTTGAGCTGGAAGACCGTCATCCGCGGATGCGCGGACAGGAAGCGGGCGCACAGCCCGGCGACGTACGGCGTGGCGAAGCTGTTCCCCGTGGTGCGGATCGTCCGGCCGCCGAGCCAGGGCACGGACACGTTCTGGCCCGGCCCGAAGAACTCCACCGGCGGCTCGGGGTTGTACAGGTGCAGGCCGGGGTCGTCCTCCTGGTGGCTGCCCACCGAGATCACCGAGGCGAACCGCCACGGGAAGCTCTCCACCGGGGTGTTGTGGGCGGAGGCGACGATCACCGTACGGGCGAAGTAGGCGCTGTCGGCCAGGTCGTGCAGCTCCTGGGCGAAGCGGGTGCGGGTGGTGGACAGGCTGAGGTTGACGACGTCGAAGCGCTGCTCCACCGCCCACCGCAGCCCGGCCATCAGGACGTCGCCGGTGCCGGAGAACCGCTCCCCGAGCACCCGCACACTGTGGATCTCGCACTCCGGGGCGGTCCGCCGGACGATGCCCGCGCACGCGGTGCCGTGGCCGCAGGTGTCCCCGGTGGTGGTCGGCTCGACGGTGATCGCACCGCTCTCCCCGTCCTTGACGACCACCCACGACCCGGCCAAGGGGCCGACCAGCGGGTGGTCCCGCTCCACGCCCGAGTCCACGACGCAGACGCGGACGCCGCGTCCGGTGGCGGGGCCGGTGGGGCGGCCGAGCGGCGGCCCGGGGTCCGCCAGTACCGGTACGTCCTGGGGTCCCCGCCCGCGCAGGCTCCAGGTCAGCCCCCGCCCCGGCGCGGTACGGGCCGCGCCCGGAGCGGCGGAAGTCCCCTCCGGGCCCGTCCGCGCCGAACCCGCTCCCACCGGTGTCCGATCCGGTTCCGTGGTCGTCATCGGCCGGCTCCTCTCCTCGTCGTGGCCATCGGCCCGGCCGGGCGCGCGAGGAACCCGGCGGCCCGGCGCACCCCCGGCAGATGCCCCTTGCCGGTGTAGTGCGCCTCGGCCGCCCGCGCGGACGCCTCGGCCTCCGGCGACCGCCCCAGGGCGGCGAGCGTGTGCGCCCGGTCCAACTCGGCCGCCGCCTGCACCAGCGGGGAATCGGTGAGCAGCGAGGTCCGTACCGCCCGCTCCGCGTGGCGGACCGCCTCCTCGGGCCTCTCCCGCACGGCCAGCCGGGCCCGCAGGCCCGCCAGGTCCACCGCGTCCGCCCGGCTCAGCCCCGGCATCTCCCCGACGCCCGCCAGCCGTTCCGCCGCCCGGTCCTCCCGGCCCTCGTCCAGTTCCAGGCGGGCCGCCTCCAGGGCCACCGCCGTCCGCATCCCGGCGGCCCCGGTGCGTCGGGCCGCCGCGTCCGCCCGGTCGAGCAGCTCCAGCGCGGCGGCGTGGCCGCCGCGCAGCGCCTCCACCGTGGCCCGGAACACCGGGAGGAAGACCTCCGCCTCCGCGAACCCCAGCTTCCCCGCCAGCCGTTCCGCCTCCGCCAGGCAGCCGTAGGCGTCATCGGCCCGGTCCTGGAGGGCGTACAGCACCGCCAGCGGGCAGTTGAGCGTGACCCGGACCGTGGGCCGGCCCGCCCCGTGCGCCGCCAGCAGCGTCCGGCAGCGGGCCACCGCGAGGGGCACCGGGACCGGGCCGCGCCACAGGGAGACGCCGATCGCGCCGAGCGCCCCGGCGCGCTCCGGTTCCGCTCCGGCCAGCACCGCGTGCTCCAGGGCCCGCGCCTGGTCCCGCTCCGCCTCCTCGTGCCGCCCGGACCGCTGGAACTGCTGGGCGAGCCGCAGGTGCGCCCGCGCCCGGCCCGCCGAGTCGCCGGCCGCCTCGAACACCGGGAGCACGGTACGGGCCACGGCGGCGGGCCCCGGCCCGGCGCCGCCCGGATCCAGCACCGCCAGCGCCAGCCGGGCGTGCGCGGCCTCCACCTCGTCCGTCCCCGAGTCCCGTACGGCCCGCAGCAGTTCGGCCCCTTCGGCGGCCCGGCCGAGCGCCACCCGCACCTCGCCCAGCCGCCGCGTCGCCGCCGGATCCCCCGGGCACAGGTCCACCGCCCGCTCCAACAGGCCGTGCGCCCAGTGCAGGTCGGACCGGGCGGCGGCCTGCGCCCCGGCCCGGCCCAGCGCGGCGGCGGCCCGGTCGCGCAGTCCGCGCGCCCGGTCGTCCAGCAGCCCCAGCTCGGCGCGGTAGCGGTAGGCGCGTTCCAGATGGCCGCCGACCGCACCGTCGCCGCTGCGCAGCACGCTCGGCAACTCGGCCGCCCACGCGTGGCGTTCGGCCTTGGCCCGTTTGGAGAGCGAGGCGTACGCGACCTCGTGCACCAGTCCGCTGCTGAACCGGTACGCGGCCTCCGCCCCTTCTGCGGGGCGGCCCGACTCGACCAGCCTGCGGCTGCCCAGCACCTCCAGCGCCCGCTCCACGCTCCGGCGCCGGTCGGCGGCTTCGGCCGCACCGGCGGGCCCGGCCGCACCGCCCTCCCCGGTCCGTACGGACTGCTCCAGCCGGGCCAGTTCCCGCGCGGTGAACTCCCGCCCGATCACCGCCGCCAGGTCCACCACTTCCCGCTCGGGCCGGGCCAGCGCCCCGATACGCGCGCCCAGGAGCGCCTGGAGCGTGGGCGGCAGGTCCTCCTCGCCCGCCCCGCCCGCCCGGTCCGTACGGTCGCCGACCAGGAGCTGTTCCAGATAGAGCGGGTTGCCCCCGGCCCGCGCCAGGAGCCGTTCGCCGTACGGCGAACGGTCCCCGGCCCGCCCCCGGGGCAGGCCGTCCAGCGGGTCCGGACCGCCGTGCGGACCGGCGAGAGCGGCGGCGAGCCGGGCCGCCTCCTCGTGCGCCAGCCCGGTGAGCTGGAGCTGCCGCGCACCGGCCGGGAGCCCGTCGCCCCCGTCCGGCCCGTCCGGGCGTCCGGCGCAGAGCACCAGCACCCCGGCGCACCCCGAGCCGTCCGTCAACCGGCGCACCGTGCGGACCAGCAGCGGGGCCGCCGCGTGCCAGTCGTCCAGCACCAGCACGACCGGGCGGTGGCGGGCCGCCCGGCCCAGGACCGTGGCCAGGGCCGCGCACATGTCCTCGAAGGGCGCGTTCGGCGTGCCGTCGCGCAGCAGGCCCCCGGACAGCAGGGCCATCGCGTCGTCCACCGCCAGCCCCTCCGCGGTCTCGGCCGCCGTGTCCCGCACCGTGTCGGCCGGAGCGGCGCCGGAGGGGGCGGAGCCGGGTTCGGCGCCGGTCGCCGCCATCAGCGAACGCACCGCGTCGGCCAGCGGGGCGAGGGTGCCGTGGTCCCCGTAGCTGCGGCACCGTCCCGCGCCGTACACCGCCGTGCCGGACGCCGACCGCTCCGCCAGCCACTCCCGCACCAGCCGGGTCTTGCCGATCCCCGCCTCGCCGGTGACCCGCAGCAGCTCGGCCGCGCCCCCGCGCACGGCCGCCTCCAGCGCCGCGTCCAGGGCCCGCCGCTCGACCGCGCGTCCCACGAAGGGGACGTCGAAGCGGCGCAGCAGCTCGGGGTCGTCCGCGCCCAGCGCGAGCAGCCGGTACGCCTCCACGCTGTCCCGCTTGCCCTTCAGCCGCAGCGGCCCGGTGGGCTCGGCGCTCACCGTCGGGCCGGCGGCGAGCAGGGTCTCCGGGCCGATCAGGATCTCGCCCCGGCCGGCGTTCTGCTCCAGCCGGGCGGCGATGTTGACGGTCTCCCCCGAGACCAGGGCCTGCCGCGCGGTCCGGTCCGAACCCGCCACCACCTGGCCGGTGTTGACGCCGATCCGGGTGGCCAGCTCGATGCCGAGGGTGGCGTCCAGCTCCTCGTTCAGCCGGGCCAGCGCCCGCCGCATCCCGAGCGCCGCGGCCAGCGCCCGGCGGGCGTCGTCGTCCCGGACCACCGGGACGCCGAACACGGCCATCACCGCGTCCCCGATGAACTTCTCCGGGGTGCCACCGCGCGCCGTGATCTCCGCGCTCATCGCCTCGAAGTACCGCAGGGTCACGGCGCGCAGCGTCTCCGGGTCGAGCACCCCGGACAGGGCGGTGGAGCCGACGAGGTCGCAGAAGAGCACGGTCACCGGCTTGCGTTCGTCCCCGGGCGGAGGCCCGGCGGGGGCCGGCCCGGCGGCGGGCCCGGTCGGCGCCGCGGCCCCGCCGGGTGCGCACGGTGTCCCGCAGGACGAGCAGAACCGGGCCGTGGGCGGCAGGTCCTGCTGGCACGAGGGGCAGTTCATGACGGGTCCTTCTCTCCCGGGGGGCCGTGCGGTCGGGGGTGGCGGGCGGCTCACGGAGGCGCGCGTCGCGGCTGGGCGGGTGGCGGCGGTACGGGCCGGGGGGTCGCCCCGCGCCGGACCCGTACCGCCGAACCGGTGGCCGGTCGCCGGCCACGGCCGTCCTTCCCCGGCCTGACCGGCCTGACCGGCCTGACCGGCCAGACCGGTCAGAACAGGGCGCCGCCGGCGATCTCGCCGTGCGCCTGGACCTCCGGTCCCACGGCGTCCAGCCTCCTCTTCACGTCCAGCAGCAACGCCAGCTCCTCCGGCGTCAGCTCGCTCAGCACCTCGCGCTGCTCCTCGGTCAGCAGGTCCACGGGGAACCCGGCCTCGTACAGCGCCTCGGGCAGCGGCGGAGGTCCGCCGCTCGGGGGTGGTCCGGTCATGGTGTGACTCCCATCGGTGGGACGGGTCCGGCTCCCCGCGGCGACGGCGTCGGCGCGGAGCGCCCGAGCCGGACGAAAAGCCGGGTGAGCGCGTCGAGGGAGTGCAGGGCGCTGACGGCCACGGCCGCTTCCCGGTCCCGGCCGAGCGGCAGCCGGTCCAGCAGCGCGTACAGGTCGTCCAGGTGCTCCGAGTCGAGCACCGCGTGCTCCCGCACCGTCCGCAGGGCGGCGGCGGGCAGCCCGGTGACCCGGGCGACCCGGGCGGCCAGGTCCGGGGCGGGGGCGTACCCCTCCAGCACCGCGATGTAGCCGAGGAGCGCGACCGGGTGGTGGTGCTCGATCCAGTAGTACTGGGAGCCGACGAGCGAGGCGATCAGCGGGGAGGGCAGCGGGCCGAGGGCCGCCTCGGGGGCGCCGCCCGCCGCCCGCAGGTCTTCCAGCAGCCAGGCGTCGTGCCCCTCCTCCTCCCGGATGTGCCCCTCCAGATACGCGGCGAGCGGCCCCCCGAGCGGATCACCCGCGGCGGCCCGGTCCCGGGCGCGGTCGAGTGCCAGCCCCATCAGCGGGACGGAGGCGCGGATGACGGCGTGCATGGCGCACAGGTACGCCCGGTAGCGCGCCACCAGGTCCTCGGCGCGCCACATGTGGGCCGTCGCCCCCCGGAACTCCGGTTCCAGCAGCAGGAGTTTGGTCCGCAGCCGGGCGGAGGCGCCCGGGGCGGCGGAGCGCGGGCCGGTGGTCCTCGCACCGCTGCGGGCCGGGGCGCTCATCGGACGTCCTCCGTGCCCGTGCCGTCCGGGGCGTCCGCGCCCGGCGGTCCCGGGGGACCCGCGACGACCAGGGGCGCGTACTCCGCGCAGCCGTGGCGGCGGACCACGCCCCGCGCCCCCTCCCGGGAGCCGCGCAGCGCCGCCGTCAGGTCCAGCAGGGCCCCGGCCGCCCCGCTCGCCACCGCCCGGGCTCCGGCCGCCGCCGCCCCGTCGCCGCCGAGCGCCCGGCAGCCGTCGCAGTAGGAGCCCGGCCGGGGGCCGGAGCCGTACCGGGCGGCCAGATGCGCGGGCCCGACCGTGCGGAGCATGCGCAGCATCGGGGACTCCAGGGCCCGGCGGCGTACCGTTCCCCAGTCGTCCTCCGCGATATGGCCGAGGTCCAGATGGGCCGGTACGGGCCTGCGGTCGACGGTGTCCTGGTTGCAGCAGGCGAGCACCCGGCCGTCGAAGGCGACCACCGGCCAGGCCGCCATCGAGCACGGGGACGCCTCGGCGGGGTCCGGGCCGGTGCGGGCCGCCCGCGCCCAGGAGGCGGCCCGGCCGAACGGCCGCACCTCGTTGACCAGGCACGGCACCGCGCCCCCGAACTCCTCCCGCACGGCGCGGGTGAGGCCGGCGAGGTACGGGTCCGAGCCGCCCGTGCCGGTGAGGTGGAGGCTCACGGCCACCCCCTCCTCCCGGACGAGGTGCAGGGCGCGGAAGACCTCGGCGCGCGACACCTCGCGTTCGTGGTGGACGTCGAGGGAGGCGGAGAAGTGGTCGACGGAGCGGATCGCGCGCAGGATCGCGGGCGCGATCGCCGCCTTCCGCCCGCGGAGGCCGCCCCGGGCGAAGAACATGCCGCTGAGCAGGGCCGTACGGGAACCGGCGTCCCGCGCCAGCGTGCTCAACCGCTCCACCGCGGCGGGCAGGAGCAGCGGCTCGCCGCCCGTGAGCATGACCACGTCCGGCCGGTCCTCCTCGGTGAACGACGCGACGAACCGCTCCAGTCGGGCGGGGTCCGGCTCCTGGCGGGTGAGCGGGCCGGACCCGGTCGAGCAGTGTGCGCAGCTCAGCGGGCAGCGCCGGGTGAGGCCGATCAGCAGACCGCCGGCCGGGAAGGGCCGCCGTGCGACGAGTTCGGCGAGTTCCATGCGGGCCGCCTCCTTCGGGGCCGGGGCGCGTGGGGCGCGTACCCAGGCTGGGCCGCGCCGGTTCGAGGACGGTCCGACGGCGCTTCGGCAGCGGTATGGGCCCAGGTCACAGCGGACTTCCGAGGTCCCGGCCGGTCCTGCTCGGCGTGCTCCCGCCCTCGCGAGCTGGCCCGATACCGCTGCCATACCGGCGGCGAAGCGATCGCCAGGCCCGGCTTCCTAACGTTCTCGGCAACGGCAGGCACCAGGCCCGCCGCACCGGGCACCGGAGGGCTCCGCCCCCCGCGGTCCCGGGTCCCGCAGTGACGAGTGGATGGAGACCACCATGTCCGAGAACACGAAGCCGGCCGGCGACGAGACCAACGAGACCCCCGAGGTCGAGGCGCACTCCGTCCTGGACCTCCAGGAGACGTCCGTCCACGGCGACCGCGACATCATCGCGCCCCCCGGCAACTGCATCAGCGTGCTGAGCGTCGTCGAGAACTGATCTCCCCCGGCCCGTCCCCCGCGACGGGCCTCGCACACCGGACCCGGGGCCGTGTTCCCCGGGGCTCCGGTCCCGGTTCCTCCGCGGAGGGCGACGAGCCTGCGGTCCTCCCGCGACGCCGGCCGGTTTCCGGCCTTCCCGCAGTGACGAGTGGATGGAGACCACCATGTCCGAGAACACCCAGCCCACCGGCGACGAGACCCCCGAGGTCGAGGCGCACTCCGTCCTGGACCTCCAGGAGACGTCCGTGCAGGGCGGCGAGCAGACCGACGGCAACTGCATCAGCGTGCTGAGCGTCGTCGAAGCGCAGCGCTGATCCCCCGGGCCGGGCGCCACGGCCGGGCGAGGCCGACACCTCGCTCCCGCGGCGCCCGGCCGGCGGCCAGGCGGTACGGGGCGGCTCCGCGACCGGCGGGAGCCGCCCCGCCGCGCTTCCGTGCATCGTCCGGCCCCCGCCGCGCTTCTGCGCACCGTCCTTCCCGCCGCGCTTCCGTGCACCGTCCGGCCCCCGCCGGGCTTCCGCGGCCCCTGCCGTCCCATCGCGCGCGGACCCCGCCGCGCCCGCCCCGCCGCCGAACCGCCCGGCCCCGCCGCGCTTCGGCGCCCCCTCCGTACCGCCCGACCCCCGCTCCACACGCCGCACGTCATGCCGCCCGCCCACCCGCCCGCGCACCTCAGGGAGCCTGCCGATGGCCACGCCTCTCCGCTCCAACCGGGACTTCCGGCTGCTCTGGATGAGCGGCCTGTTCGCCGTTCTGGGCAGCCAGATGGGGGCCCTCGCGCTGCCGCTGCTCATCCTCAAGGAGACCGGCTCCCCCGTGCAGGCCGGCACGGTGGGGACCGTGTCCATCTGCGCCGTGCTGATCACGATGCTGCCCGGCGGGGTCATGGCCGACCGGGTCGAACGCCGGCGGCTGATGCGGCTGTGCGACGTGGGGAGCCTGCTCGCGGTCACCGCGCTGACCGTCGCGGTGTGGAACGGCCACGCCCCCATGGCGCTCGTCCTGCTGGTCGCCACCGCCGGGGCCGTCCTCAACAGCGTCTACGCCCCCGCGGCCTTCGGGCTGCTGCGCGCGGTCGTGCCGCCGGACCAGATGGGCACGGCGACCGCCCGGCTCCAGGCGCGTACCGCCACCGTCCGGCTGGTCGGCCCGCTCGTCGGCGGCGCGCTCTTCGGAATCCACGACGTGCTGCCCTTCGCCGCCCAGTTCCTCGGACTGTTCCTGTCGACCGTCTGCGTGGCCCTCGTCCGCACCCGCTCCTCCGCCCGCAAGAAGGCCGGCTCGGTCCTCAGCCGCGCCGAACTCACCGCAGGGCTCGGCTTCCTCTGGCGACTCCCCTACCTGCGGACGGTTCTGCTGGTCTTCGGCCTCGGCATGAACTTCGCCTTCGGCGCCCTCACCTTCACGGCGCTCGCCGTCTTCTCCGAGGGCGGCCGGTCGGGGCTCGGCGGCGGCTTCGTCATCACCTGCGTCTCCGCCGGGGCGCTCGCCGGGGCGCTCCTCGCGCCCCGGCTCTCCCCGGACCGCCACATCCGGACCCTGCTGGTCGTCACCTGCTGGAGCTGCGTGGTGACGGCCGGAGCACTGGCCTGGCTCAGCAGCCCGCTGATGGCGGGGCTGCTGTGCGCGGTGTGCATGTGCCTGTCGACGGTCGCCAGCATCGGCTTCCTGTCGACCCTGCTCGTCGTCACCCCCGAGGACCGGGTCGGCCGGGTGCAGAGCGCGGCCTCCTTCCTGTCCTCGATCGTCCAGCCGTTCGGCCCGCTGGCGGGCGGCTCGCTGCTGACCGCGCTCGGCCCGCGCAACGCCTTCGGCCTGGTCGGCGCGGTGCTGGCCGTCTCGGCGGCGGTCATGACGCTCGCCCCGTCCGTCCGCAAGGGCGCGGTCCCGCCGCCCGCGACGCCGGAGTCCCCCGAGGGCACCGAGGGCGCCGGGACTCCTCCGACCCACGAGGCCCCCGCCCCCCACGAGGCCGGCGCCGCCCCCGGGGCCCGCACCGCCCACGAGGTCCGACCCGCCCACGAAGCCGCCGGTCCCGGCGTCGCATCCTGACTGAGGAGGAACGCCGTGCCCGGTATCCAGGAGACCCAGCTCTACTGCCTCGCCGACCGCCGCTACTACGACACCCCGGCCCGCCTCCCCGACCAGGACACCCGCTACCCCCTCGACACGGCCGAACCTCCCCCCGGATGGCGGCGGGTGGCCGGCGGGCTGTGGACGTCCCTGCTGCCCGAGGACGGCGAACCGGCCGAACAGGGCTGGAAGATCCACGTCTCCACCGTCCCCGACGAGGCGGCGGCCACCCTCCGCGACACCGCGCGGATCTGCCTCCGGCACCGGGTGCCGTTCAAGTTCCTCCGCAGCGAGCAGGCGCTCCTGCTGATGTCGGGGAAGTACATGTCCCGGGGCAGCGCGGGGAAGTTCCTCACTCTCTACCCGCCGGACGAGGCGGCCCTGGCCCGCCTGCTCGACGAGCTGACCGGGGTCCTGGCCGGCCGCCGGGGACCGTACATCCTGAGCGACCTGCGCATCGGCGACGCCCCCGTCTACGTACGGTACGGCTCCTTCGTCGACCGCTGGTGCCGGGACGCCCGGGGCGAGCGCGTGCCCGCCCTGCGCCACCCCTCCGGCGAACTCGTGCCCGACGAGCGCGGGGTGGTGTTCCGTACGCCCGCCTGGGTGCGGGTTCCCGAGCTGCTGCGGCCCCACCTCGCCGCCCGCGCCGCCGCCCGCGACGACTCCTTCCCGTACACCGTCACCGAGGCCCTCCAGTTCTCCAACGCGGGCGGCATCTACCTCGCCCGCCACCGGGAGACCGGCCACCGGGTGGTGCTGCGCGAGGCCCGCCCGCACTGCGGACTCGACGCCGTGGGCGACGACGCGGTGACCCGGCTGGAGCGCGAGCACCGGGCGCTGACGGCGCTCGCCGGGCTCGACTGCGTACCGGAGGTGTACGGCGTACGGACCGTGTGGGAGCACCGGTTCCTGACGACCGAGTACGTGGAGGGCGCCACGCTGCTCGAAGAGATCGTGGCCCGTTTCGCCCTGGTGCGCGGAGCGCGTACTGCGGACGAACTCGCCCCATACGTCGCCTGGGTGGACCACGTCACCGCCCAACTCACGGACGCTTTGCGGGAGATCCACGGCCGGGGGATGCGCTTCGGCGATCTGCACCCCTCCAACGTCATCCTGCGGCCCGACGGGCGCCTCGCACTCGTCGACTTCGAGTACGCCACCGGACTCGACGACGACCGCACCCCGTTGGCGGGAGCGCCCGGTCTCCAGGCGCCGCCCGGCACCCCGGGCGCCGAGGCCGACGCCTACGCCCTGTGGGCGACCTGGCTCACCATGCTGATGCCGATGACGGAGATGGCCTCCCACGACCGGGCCAAGGCCGTGTCGCTGGAGTCCTGGGCCCGGGAGCGGTACGGCCTCGCACCCGACGCCGGCCCGGCCCGGCCCGCCCTGCTGCGGGCCGCCGGGCGCTCCGCCGACCGGGAGGGCGAGATCGCGGCCCTCCTCGGCGGGCCCGCCCCGGACTGGGCCGAACTGCGGACCCGGCTGATCGCGGGCATCCACGCGGGCGCCACACCGGAGCGCCGCGACCGGCTCTTCCCCGGCGACCCGAACGCCTTCGCCACCGGCGGCTGCGACCTCGCGCACGGGGCCGCCGGAGTCCTGTACGCCCTCCACCGCGTCGGGGCGCCCGTCCCGGCGGGGTGGACCGACTGGCTGGCCGACGCCGCCCGCCGCCGCGACCCCGCCTCCCCGGGCGGCCTGTACGACGGTCTGCCCGGCGCGGCCGTGACGCTGGCCCTGCTCGGCCGCCCCGACGAGGGGCGCGAACTGTTCGCGCGGGCCGCCGAAGCCGGCCGCCCCTCGCCCTCGGCCGACCTGCTGACCGGGCGCGCGGGCACCGCCCTGGCCGCCCTCCGCCTGGCCACGGCCGGGCCCGGGGCGCCGGACCAGGAGCTGGTGGACACCGCCCTGCGCACCGCCTGGCAGCTCGACTGCCTGGTGCGCGGCGAGACCGTGCCGGGCGGACCGGCCGTCCCGCCGTCCGCCGGACTGCTGCGCGGACTCAGCGGCGTCGCCCTGCTCCACCTCGACCTGTACGCGCTCACCGGCGAGGAGTGGCTGCTGCGCGCCGCCCGCACCGCCCTGTACCGGGACTCCGGGCACTGCGTGACGATGGACGACGGCACCGTCCAGGTCAAGGACGGCCGCCGCCACCTCCTCTACCTCGACCAGGGCAGCGGCGGCCTCGCCCTCGTCGCGCGCGCCTACCTGGCCCGGGAGGAGGCGCCCGCCCTCGCCTCCCTGCTGCCCGGGGTGCGCAAGGGCTGCGGCAACGAATTCGTGCGCGAGCCGGGCCTGTTCACCGGGAGGGCCGGACTCGTCGCCACCGCACGGCAGTTGGAGGAGCCCGGTCGGCCCGCCGGGCCCGAAGTGCGCGCCTCGGTACGCAATCTGTCCTGGCACCTGGTCGCGGACGGGGACCGCCTCCTGGTCCCGGGAGCCCGCCTGCGCCGCTGCTCCGCCGACCTGGCCACGGGGGCGGCGGGACTGCTCCTGGCCCTGCACTTCCTGGCGGACGCCGACGCCGCCGCGGACGGCGGGCCGGACGGGGGACCGGGCCGCGGCGGAGGCGCGGACGCGGAGACCGGCACGGAGGCCGGAGCGGCCGTCGCCCCGGGGGGCTCCGGCCGCCGGCCGGGCGATCTGCTGACGCTGCTCACCCTGGGGTGAGGGCCGCCCCCAGGGCCGGGGCGCGACCCGGGACGCGCCCCGCCACGGCGGCGGCCTCCGGCGCGCCGGAGGCCGCCGCCTCCGGCCCCTCCGCCTCCGGCCCCTCCCGGCCCTCCTGCTCGCGCGGCCTCTCCCGGTCCTCCTGCTCGCGGGCGAACAGGCCCAGCAGGCGCGGTACTTCGTAGAGGGCGGCATGGGCGGTGACCTCTCCGGCGGGGGAGGTCACCGCCCCGGCGTCGATCAGCGACTCGACGGCCCGGATCGCCGCCCGCTCGCCGCAGCCCAGCGCCGCCGTGGCCCGGTCCAGGGTGAAGCCCCCGTCCGCCGCGAGCCCCGCCAGCCGCGCCAGCACCCGCCGGTCGCCGTCCGCCAGGTCCTGCCACCCGGACGCGATCCGCCGCCGTACGGAGACGTCCCCGGCGACCAGTTCGTCCAGCGCGCCCGAGGGGTCGTCGAGCCGGTCCGCGTACTCCGCCAACGGCAGGTGGCGCAGCACCGCCAACCGCATCCCGCTCACCTCGACCGCCAGCGGAAGCCCCCCGCCGGCCCGCACGATCCGCAGCGCCGCCCCCGGGTCCGTACGCAGCCGGCCGGCCCCGATCAGCTTCCCCAGCAGCTCCAGCGCCTCCCCGTCCGCCAGCGCGGGCAGCGCGATCCGGTGGACCGGGGCGAGGCCGGGCAGCTGCCCCCGGGCGGTGACCAGGACCGAACTCGCCCCGGACCGGGGCAGCAGGTCCCGTACCGACGCCTCCTCGGGGACGTCGTCCAGGACGACCAGCGCGCGGCGGCGGGCCAGCCACGTCTGCCAGGCGTCCGCGAGCGCGTCAGCGGCGGCGGGCCCGGACGGCTGCCCCGCCCCCGGGGCCGCCCCCGCCGCCCCGCACAGCCGCCCCAGCTCCGCCAGGACCTCCGCCCGGCTCCGCGCCGTACCGTCCTCCCGGCGCACCCGGACCTGGACCCGGCCGTCCGGGAAGCGGTCGGCCAGCAGGTGCGCCGCCCGGACCGCCAGCGCCGACTTGCCCGCCCCGGCGGGGCCCGAGACGACCACCACCCGCCCCTCGCCGCCGCCCAGGACGCCCAGCAGGTCGCGCAGTTCGTCGCGGCGGCCCGTGAACGCCCCGGTCCCGGCGGGCAGCGCCACCGGGCCGGCCTGCCCCCGGGGGGCGGAGGGCCGCCGGGCCTCCCGTCCCCGGCCGAGCATCGAGCGGTAGAGCGCCGCCATCGCCGGACTCGGCTCCAGGCCCAACTCCCGGGCCATCAACTGCCGGTAGTCGTCGAACACCGCCAGCGCCTCGGCCTGCCGGCCCGACTGGTGCAGGGAGTTCATCCAGGCGGCCCGCAGCCGCTCCCGCAGCGGGTGGCGCTCCACGAGGTCCCGCAACCCGTCCACCGCGACGGCCGCCCGGCCCAGCTCGATCTCGGCCTCCGCCCAGTCCTCGTACACCGTCAGACAGCGGGCCTCCAGTCGGTCCGCCTCCTCGGCCACCCCGGCCGAGTCCCGCAGATCGTTGAGCGGCGGGCCCTCCCACAGATCGAGGGCCTCCCGCAGCAGCCGGGCCGCCCCCGGCAGATCGCCCCGCTCGGCCGCCGCCCGCCCCGCACGGGCCAGCGACCCGAAGCGCAGGGTGTCCAACTCGCCCTCCGCGATGCGCAGGAGGTAGCCCCCGCACCCGTGCACCACCCGCTCCCGGCCCCCGTCCCCGGCCGGGCCGAGGAGGGCGCGGGCGGCGCTGACGTACACCTGGAGGTTCTTCCGGGCGGTGCGGGGCGGGTCGTCCGGCCACACGGCGTCGGTCAACACGTCCACCGGTACGGGAGTGTTGGGGCGGGACAGCAGCGTGGCGAGGACGAGCCGCTGCTTGCGCGGGCCGAGCGGCAGCTCACGGCCGTCGAGCCGAGCGGTGAGCGGGCCGAGGAGGGAGAAGTACACCGCACCGGCGGGAGCGGTGGGGACGGGAGGTCGGGACATCGGCGGGCCTCCGGAGGGGGGACGGGCGGCGGTCTGGGCCGTACGCACGCCCCGATCGTGCGGTGGGGCCCGGCCCCCGCACATCGGGGCGCCACCCGCATTTTCCGTCCGCACACCCGACCGAAACCGCCCGGCGCCCCCATACCGCCGACCCGCCCCCCCCGCACACACCGGCCGCTCGCAGCGGCCCCCTGCGCCCCCCGCGTCAGCCCCCGGGACCGGCCGCCTGCACCAGCCGCTCGCACCGGCCGCCCGCACCGCCCCTCGGCTCCGGCCGCCTGCGGGCCCCGCTCCGGCTCTGGCGCCCCGCGTCCGGAGGCGGCACGCTCTCCAGCCCGGCCGACGGTCCTCGGGCCCCGCACGCCCCCGCGTCCGGCCCCGCCGCCGCTCAGGCCGGTTCGACCGCGCACTCGGCGGCGAACTCGCACAGCGCCGCCCGGTCCGCCCGCCCCGTCTTGCTCAGCAGGCTGGCCATGTGCTTCTCCACCGTGCGGGGCGAGATGGACAGCCGCCGGGCGATCTGCTGGTTCCCCGGCCGCTCGGGCAGCAGCACGAACACCTCGTACTCGCGCGGCGTCACCCCGTTGGTCCGCAGCGGGGAGGGGATCCGGTCCCAGCCGCCCCGGTGCTGGCCCACGCTCGCCCCGGCCTGCCGCAGCGCGGCCCGGCACGCGGAGGCGACCGGCTGCACCCCGGCCCCGTAGAAGAACTCCTCGGCCACCCGCAGCCACGCCACCGGCTCGCCCCACCCGTCCGCGCGCGCCGGGTCCGCCGCCAGCCGCAGGCCCAGATGGCGGGCGACCGGGAAGGGCGCGGAGAGCGCGTCGAAGGCCGCCATCAGCCGGGCCGCCCCCTCCGCGTCGCCCTCCCGGCCCAGCAGCACCGCGTCGGCCAGCTCCAGGAACTGCCGGTTCCAGGCGAGGCAGCCCCCCGGGGCCGACCGCGCCTCCTCCAGCTCCGCCCGGTCCGCCGCGCCCGCCAGCACCCGCAGCAGCGGGCGCAGCCCGTACCGCCCGCTCAGGTAGTAGTAGCTCGGGTGGTCCGCCTCCCAGGCCAGCGCCTCGTCCAGGCTCGCCGCGGCCCGCTCCCGGTCCTCCTCCAGGAGCGCCCCGAACCCCCGGCACAGCCCCGACCGGAGCGGCACCAGCAGCGACTGCTCGCCCCCGGCCCGCCGGAACGCGGCCAGCGCCCGGTCCATCTCCCGCCGCCGTCCCCGGTGCGCGGCCATCGTCGCCCCGGCCAGCAGCAGATAGCGGTGGGTGGACAGATCGCCGACCCGGGCGCTGGCCTCCGTCGAACGGTCGATGATCTCCTGCGCCTCCTCCCACCGCGCGCACATCACCGCGTTCATCGCGAGCAGCCCGTCGACCGTGCGGGTCAGCCGCAGCGCACCCAGATCGGTGGCCGCCGCCCGCGCGGACAGCAGGCGGGAGGCGTCCCCGGTCCGCATGAAGGCGTTCGCCCCCAACCGCACCAGCGCCTCCACCCGCCAGACCGGCAGGGCGTGTTCGGTGGAGATCGACAGCATCCGCTCCAGCGCGGCGTCGGCGGCGTCGAACCCCTCCTCGCGCCGCAGGAGCGCCAGCAACTGCCAGCCCTGGCAGGCGACCTGGGGCAGCCCTTCGGCCTCGGCGGTCTCCGCGGCCCGCTGGACGGCCCGTCCGGTCTCCGCCGGGCCTCGGTCCGGCCGCCCGTGCCCGGGCAGCAGCGCCAGGTGCCCGTCGACCACGGCGAGCGCCGCCCGCGGGCCGGGCAGGGGGGAGGGGCCGAGCAGATCGCGGGCGGTCCCGGCCTGGCGCGCGGCGTCGGCGGTGCGCTCGGCCATGACCGCCGCCCAGGCCAGCTCGATATGGATCCGGCCGCGCCGGGCGGCGGCCTCGGAACGTGCCAGGACCGGCGGCAGCGCGTCCGCCAGCGCCAGCGCGCCGTCCAGGTCGCCGCCCTCGGCGCGGGCGACCGCCAGCGACTCGGCGACGGCGGCCCGATCGGTCTCGGCGGCCAGCGGGTGCGCCCGCTCCAGCAGCACCACGGCCGAGCCGTGCGCCCCCGAAGCGAGCATCCGTCTCCCCGCCTCCGCGAACTGGCGGGCCGCCCCCGCCCGGTTGCCGGCCGCCAGTTGCAGCGCGGCGACGAGCTGCCGCCCGTCCTCGTCCAGTGGCTGCCCGGAGTGCTCGACGGCTTCGGCGGCGCGACGGGCCAGGGACGCGCGCTCGGCCGGGGCGAGCGAGGAGATCAGGGCCTCGGCGGTGAGCGAGTGCCGGAAGGTGTAGCGGTCGGGGGCCGCGCCGTCGGGGGCGATGACCCCGGCCTCCACCGCCGACCGCAGATGCGTGAACAGGGCCCGGTCCTCGAACCCGGTGACGGTCTGGAGCACGGACACCGAGAACTGGCTGCCCAGCGTGGCCGACGCCAGTAAGAGGTCCCGCACCGGGTCGTCCAGCCGCTCCAGCCTGCGGGCCCAGCTGCGCACGATGTCCGAGGGGACCGGACCGCCCTCCTGCTCCACCGCCGCCCACCCGTCGCCGGTCCGCCGGAGCCGGCCGGTGTCGAGCAGGTCCGCGATCAGCACCTCCAGCAAGTACGGGTTGCCCGCGGCGCGTTCGGCCAGTCTGCGGTGGACCGGCTCGGGGATCTCCTCGGGTCGCGCCTCCAGGCACGCGCCGGTCAGCGCCCGCACCTGCGCGTCCCGGAGCGGTCCCATCTCCCGTACGGCCGCGACCTGTCGGCGCTCGGCGGAGCGTACGAGGTCCAGGGCGGCGCCCGGTTCGGGACGGAGGGTGCCCAGGAGCAGGATCGGCAGGTCCGCCAGGTTGTCGATGACGTACTCGACGACCGCGATGGTCTCCGTGTCGCAGTCGTGCAGGTCCTCCAGCAGGATCGCGCAGCCCGCCTCCCGGCCCAGTACGGACAGCAGCCGCAGCAGCGCCTCGGCCAGCTCCACGACCGTCTCCGGATAGCCGGGGGCGCCGCCCCGCCGCCACTCCGGGACCAGCCTCGCCAGCGCCGGATGGTACGGCGCCAGCTCGGGATCGGTCGGGGTGCCGGCCGCCCGGAACCGGGACGCCAGCGCCTCGGCCAGCGGGCGGAAGGGGACGACGAGACCGGTGGAGGTGGCCCGGCCGCGCAGCACCGGCATCCCGAGCCCGTAGGCCCGGTAGGCGCACTCGCCCACCAGCCGGGACTTGCCGATCCCGGCGTCCCCGAGGAGGAACAGCGCGCGCCCCGAACGCCGTCGCACGGCGTCCAGGGCGCTGCTCAGGAGTCCGATCTCCTCGTCCCGCCCGACGATGACCGGCGAAGTGGCTCGCATGGCCGCAGATTACTGGAGCGACAACTCCCAGGGCAGCGGGCCGATTCGGCTCAATTACCGTCGAGTTGGCCGGATTCGTTCACCAGGGGGCCGTCATGGTGGTCCAGGGCAGGTCGTGGCTGTAGCCGCTCTCGCCCTCCGAAGCGCTGAGGAGTCTGCTGCGCGCACCGAGGCCCCCGGTGGCGCCCAAGGAGATCTGGCCGGCCGGGTGCTCGGGGGAGCCCTCGTGCGCGATCTCGCCGGACGCCTGCAGGGCCGCTTCGCCGAAGTGCTTCATCTCTGCCTCATCCTCTGGTGGTGGGTGGTCGTCGGACGCTGGAGCGTGGTCTGCTTCGGTGGGACGGCGGCGTGCGGAACCGCCGTACGCCGGGAGCCCCGGTGGGCGGGGCCGCGGTTCAGGGGGCGCGGGAGGGGCGCAGAAGCAGGGCGGAGCCGATCCGTTCGGGGAACCCGGCCCGCAGCAGCCCGTGGCCGATGCCCGAGAGCCCGGTGAGCAGCCCCGGGTGCGGTACGCGGCCGGGCGTCCCGCACTGCGGGCCCGTCCGGTCCGCCGAGGCCAGCAGCGCCCCGGCCCGGCGCATCCACGCGGATCGCGCGGTGGGCGCGGCCCGGTGGCCGAGGAGTTCGAGCAGACCCGACTCCCCGTGGCACAGGCTGTCGTCGGCGAGCGGGTCGAGGTCCGCCGACGCGTGGGCGTGGTCCGCCAGCCAGCCGGACAGGGCGGGGTCCGTGAGGGCGGGCGGGCTGTCCGCGATCGCCAGCGCGACCCCGGCCGCCCCGTCGCACCAGGCGGGCCCCCGGACCGGCTCGGCGGTCGCCGAAACGGTCGCCCGGCGCAGGGCCCGCAGCCCGGCCGCCCGGAAGCGGGCCTCACCGCCGGCCCCGGCGAAACGCAGCAGCGCCCAGCCGATGCCCGCCGCCCCTTCCGCGAAGCCCCCCGTCCCCGGGAGCGGGGCGGCGACGAGCCGGTCGGCGCACCGCACGGCGCCCCGCCAGGCCTCCGGGCGGCCGGTCGCGCGATGCACCGCCAGCATCGAGGCCAGCCCGCCCGCCGCACCGCCGCGCACCCCGTACCCGCTCTCCGCCGCGCTCGCCGCACAGCACAGCCGGACGGCGGGGCCGACCAGGTCCAGCACCTCCCGGTCGCCCAGCAGCGTGCCCACCTCGGTCAGCGCGTACGCGATGCCGCCGAGGCCCGCGAAGGCGCCGGACCCCAGGGGGCCGAGTTCGTCGTCCCGCCCGTGGAGGGCGTCCAGCAGTCCCGGGACCGGGTCCAGGGCCTCACGGGCGGTCTCCGCGTACCGGGACACGCCCGTGAGCGCGGCGAGTTGGGCCAGGAAGAGCGCGGGGCCGGTGTAACCGGCCGCCAGGTCCGCCGCCATCGGCGTGAGCCGCCAGTAGCGCTCCCCGAGCAGTTCCAGCCCGATCCAGTTGGTGCGGCTCCCGTGCCGGTAGGCGAGGGAGACCAGCTGGTCGCCCACCGACCGTGCGGCGGACAGCAGCTGCTCGGGCTCCGGCGCCCGCTCCGCGCTCCGCTTCCGGCTGCCCGCCCCCGCCCGGTGCGCGGGCTCGGGCGAGGTGCTGACCATGGCGGCCCGGATGATCCGCTCCTGGTCCTGCCGGTCCACGGTGTCCATCGCGCGCACCTTCGCCTCGACCCGCGCGAGCCCGGAGGAGCCGTCAAAACCGGCGGGGGGCGAAACCGTACGGCCGGTGCCGCTCCACAGTTCCGTACCGCCCGGCCGGGTGGCGAACACCGGTACGTCACCGCTCCACAGCTCCGCGATCTCCTCGTCCTCCACGCCGGGCAGGGCGGGCGCGCCCAGGAGAGGGGTGCGCAGCAGCGACAGCACCTGGTGCCGTTCGGCCGCGTCCCGCATCAGGTCGGGGTGGGTCGACTCGTCCAGCAGCGTCGTGTACGTCCAGGTCGGCCGGGGGACGACCCGCACCTCGTCCCGGGCGAACAGGCTCAGCAGCCCGTCCGCGCCGAGGAGTTCGTCGCGGTGCTCGCCGATCGCGGTGTACCCGGCGCTGAAGCCGCCGCACAGCGCGTCGGTGTACGCGGACGGGTCGGCGGCGACGCCGCCCCGCCGGGGCCGGTTGGCGGACTCCGCGAAGCGGCCCGCCCGCCGCACCAGCCGCATCCGGTCGGTCCCGGCGTCGGCCCAGTCGGCGGTCGCGACGGGCGACGAGGCGGCGCGGCCCCCGCCGATGGCGGACATGTCGAGCGCGGTCGTGTCCCCGACCAGCAACTGCGGCAGCAGGCCCACCCGGTGGACCGAGTCGTGCAGGGCGCGGGCGGCCGGGTCGGAGGAGCGCGCGGGCCCCAGCGGCGGGTGGAACAGGGTCTCCACATCGACCAGGACCGGGTGCGGGCCGCAGGCGATCAGGTTCTCGTGGTGCAGATCCGTACCGTCCAGCGCGTGCAGCAGGGCCAGCAGGGCGCCCTGGCGCCAGTAGAACCGCCGGGTCTCCGCCGCCGTGGCGCAGGGCCGCTCCTCGACGAACTCGGCCCAGCCGTACTCCCCCCGGTCCAGCACGCGCGGCACCCGCAGGTCGGGGGCGCCGTCCAGCGAACCGAACCAGTCGGCCACGGTGTTGAAGTGCCGGTGCGCCGCGAGCGGACGCGGCTTGTAGACCAGCCGGCCGCCCCCGGCGAACCGCAGCAGCATCACCGACCGGCCCCCGCGGTGGCTGTCGCCCGCCCCCGCCTCGACGCCGATGAGCGCCCCGGGCCCGGCGTCCGTGCCGAGTGCGCCGTCAGGAGAGCCGTCGCGGTCTCCGAACACCCCTGCCGGACCGAGGAGATGGCGGTCGGCGGCGAGCCGGGCGGCCATCTCCGCGAAGGCGTCCTTGGTGTTGAGGCAGGTCGTGGCCAGGAGGCGGGCCAGTACGGGGTAGGCGGTGACGAGCGGGCCGAGGCCGTCGCGGCGGGCGGTCAGCCGGACGAAGTCGCGGAAGCGCTCCTCGGGCCCCTCGCCGCTCAACCGACCCTGCTGTCGTGCCCCGTGCAGTTCGGTGACGAGCGTGCGCGCCGCGATCCGGGAGAGGCGGCGCGTCAACTGCCGCCGGAAGTCGGCGAGTACGAGCGAGGACGCGTCCACCGCGGAGCCGGTCGCGGGAAGTCCGCCCCGGGCGGCCCCGGGGGTGGCGCGCCCGCCGTCCCCAGCCGCCCCGTCCGAGGAAGCCCCGTGTGCCGGTGCCCCGCCCGCCGACACCCCGGCCGTCACGGAGCCGGTCGTCACGGGGCCGCCCGTCACGGCGTCGGCCCTCATGGGACCGGAGGCCGTGAACGCGGCCCGAAGCCGCTCGGCCGCCGCCTCGACGAACGGTGCGACGATCGGTCCGAAACCGCTCAGGCCGGGGTAGGGGCGGGCGGCGACCACCACGTCGCGCGGAGCGGCGGCCACGGCCTCGCGGGTGAAGGCCGCCCAGGCGGGCTCGCCGGAGGACCGGCCCCCCACGAGGCCGGGCAGCCACCAGGGTGCTCCGGCCCGGTCCGCGAAGGGGGAGAGGGCGGGGAGAGAGGGCCGGGCGGGCGGGGCCGCGGGGGACGCGGCGGCGGGGCGACGGCTTGTGCCTCTGTCGATCAGGTCCTTCTCCGTCACCGCTCAGCACCTCCCCGTTCCCGGTCGCCCCGGTCGGGCGGCCCGCGTCCATCGTGGCGGGGGAGAGGGTACGGGCGCATGGGGGCGTCGCCCCCATCTTTCGCCCCCCGGCCCGCGGCGGCGCCCCGGCCGCGGATGCCGGCCACCCGCCGGGGGATTCGAGGAAAGGCCGTTTCCCACCTGCCGTGCGCCCTCGGGTTGCTGCTCGACGGGGCTCCCGCGCGTGCGGGACGAGGGCGAGAGCGTACGGGGGGCTGTAAGACCGCAACGGACCGTTCCGGGCGACAGAGACCCGAGCCGCCGTCCGGCCGACCGGCCGGGCCGCCGGCCCCGCCACCACCACCGCCGGCCTCACCTCACCGAACGCTCCGGCCGGGCAGCCCCAGCAGGAGCCGCCGATGCCGAGACCTCCGCGCCCCGGAGTCGAGCCGCCGCCTGCCGGGCGACGGCGGCAGCTCGACGAGAGGCCTCAGGGCCGGGCCAGCTTCTGGAAGAGCGCGTCGATCTCCCCCCGGTCGGCGACCAGCGGGAGGGTGTCGAAGGTCAGCTCCCACTCACCGTCCGGGCCGAAGCGCTCCACGATCCCGAACGGGATGTCCTCGCCCTTCGCTCCGGAAGCCGTGCCGTGCCACTCCACGTAGGCCGTGGTCCTGCCGAAGGCGGCCTGACCGGCCTTGAAGCGGACGTCCGCCGTTCCGAAGAACCGCTGGAGGTAGGCCCGCTTGCCGGCTTCCGTCCTCAGCGGAGCGTCCAGCCCCGGCCCGGACAGCCGGGCGTCGCCCAGGCGGGCGAGCAGGGTGTCCGCGTCCTCCCCGTTCCACGCCGCGAGGCGGCCCGGGATCTCCTCGGCCCTGAAGCGCTCGGGCGCCGGGCCCCGGGAGGGAGCCGGGCCGGAGTCCGCGACACCGTCGAACAGCCCCCGGGGCGCCAGCTCCGGGACCGTGTCCCGGAACAGCACGTGGCGGTCGTAGTAGCGGCGGGCCTGGAGGGACTTGCCGTCGTCCCCGAGGACGTTGCGCGCGATCTGGGGGTAGGCCACCTCGCGGCCTTTCACCGTGGCCTCGTTCCACTGGCCGAACATCACGGCAGCCCCGTCGGCCACCACGTCCGTGCCCCGGTACCGCAGGTCGGGTACCAGTCTCAAGGAGCCGGTGATCGAGGTGCCGATCACGGTGCGGCCGCGCTGCGGGGCGCTGCCCGCCTCCCAGAGGGTGGCGTCCTCGTCGAAGATGTCGAGGTAGGCCCTCACGCGGGGATGGTCCAGGTCCCCGACAGCCGGAGGAGCGGCGGTCGGCATTTCACCGAAGGCGATCTGGCGCCGCATGAACGCGCAGGCGTTCGGAGTGATCCGGCCCTCCAGCCGCTCGACCCCGGCCCGCACGTCCGGGCAGTCGCCGTGAGCGGCGGCCCTCTCTCCGCCCGGTAGCGCCGCCGCAGAGGTCGCCACCCCTGCGACGACCGCCACCACCACGGCTCCCACCACACCACGCCGACGCGCGAACATCCCGTACCTCGTCTCGTCCCGCCCGATGCGGCCCGTCGCCGCCCGTGCGACCAACATGCCCGGTCGCCGGGGCCGGGGTCGATTACCTCCCAGGTCATAGCCGAGGTCAGAGGGGGCGCCCTCTCTCCGCAGTCAGTCAGCCAGCCAGACGGGCGGGCAGCCAGCCAGCCAGGCAGCCAGGCAGCCAGGCAGTCAGGCAGTCAGGTGAGCGGGCGGGCCGTCAGGGCGCGGTGCGCCGTGGCCGGGCGCCGGTGGCCGCCCCGCGCCGGCTGATGCGGCGGCGCGCACCAGGGGCGGCCGGCCCGATCGGCGAGAGGGTCCGTACCCGTGGAGCCGTCCGTCCCCGGGCGCCGGTCCCGGACCGGCTCACCCCCTCGGCGCCGCCGTGGAGCCCCGGATCATCAGTTCGGCCGCGATGGTCGCGATGCCGCCCGGCGGGGGGTTCTCCTTGCCCATCGCGAGCCGCCCGGCCCGGGCCCCCGCCTCGAAGAGCGGCAGCCGGACCGTCGTCAGGGCCGGGACCGCGTCCACCGAGAACGGCAGATCGTCGAAGCCCGCGACCGAGATGTCCTGGGGGATGCGCATCCCCTGATCCCGTACGGCGGCGCACGCGCCCAGCGCCACGGTGTCGTTGGCGGCCACGATCGCGGTCACGTCCGGTGCCCTGCGCAGGAGTTCGAGGGTGGCTTCGTAGCCGGAGCGCCGGTCGTAGGGGCCGTGCACGGTGAGCCGGTCCTCCTCCCCGACGTCCCCGGAGCCCGTCGGGTCGGGTGTGATTCCGGCCGTGCGCAGCGCCTCCCGGTGCCCCTCCAGGCGGTGCCGGGTGGTGGTCCGTTCCGGGGGCCCGGCGACGTAGCCGATCCTGCGGTGGCCGAGCGAGAGCAGGTGCTCGGTGAGCCGCCGGCCCCCGCCCCGGTTGTCGAAGGCGAGCGCGGCGACGAGCGCGTCCCCCTCGGGCAGCGGGGGCCGCCCGCAGAAGACGATCCGGGTGCCCGCGTCCGCGAGCTTCGCCAGTTTCGCGGCGATCGCCGCCCGGTGCGCCGGGAGCTCGACCGCGCCCCCCGTGAGGACGACGGCGGCGGCGCGCTGGCGCTGGAGGAGTGTGAGATAGGTGAGTTCGCGCTCCGGGGAGCCCCCGGTGTTGCAGATGACGGCCAGCTTCTCGCCGCCCGCCCGCCCCGAACCGTCCCCGGGGCCGCCGATCTGCGTCTGCGCCGCCCCCGCCATGATCCCGAAGAACGGGTCGGCGATGTCGTTGACCAGGATGCCGACCAGGTCCGACGTGGCCGCCGCGAGGGAGCTGGCGGGCCCGTTGAGCACGTAGTCGAGGTCGTCCACCGCACGCAGGACCCGCTCCCGCGTCGAGGCCGCCACCGGGTAGTTGCCGTTCAGCACGCGGGAGACGGTGGCGGGCGACACCCGGGCGCGCGCCGCCACATCCGCCAGGGTGACTGTCATCGCTGTCCTCCGTGGAGATGCCGTGCGGCCCCCTCTTGTCCGGCCGCTTGCGGCAGGCTAGCGTCATCCCCGATAGAAAGCGCTTGCTACCGCTGTATGGAGGGACTTTCGTGACACGCAGGACAGTGCGCATCGCCATGAACGGCGTCACGGGACGCATGGGATACCGGCAGCACCTGGTGCGCTCGATCCTCGCCATCCGCGAACAGGGCGGTCTCGATCTCGGCGGCGGCGATGTGGTGTGGCCCGAGCCCGTGCTCGTCGGCCGCAGGGCCCACGCCCTGGAGGAACTCGCCGAGCGCCACGGCCTGACCGAGTGGTCCACCGACCTGGACGCCGTCCTGGCGGACGACACGGTCGAGGTCTACTTCGACGCCCAGGTCACGTCGGCCCGGGTGGAGGCGATCAGGAAGGCGATCGCGGCGGGCAAGCACGTCTACACCGAGAAGCCGACCGCCACGGACCTGGAGGGCGCCCTCGACCTGGCCCGGCTCGCCCGGGACGCCGGCGTCAAGAACGGCGTGGTCCAGGACAAGATCTTCCTGCCGGGCCTGCGCAAGCTCAAGCGCCTCATCGACGGCGGCTTCTTCGGCGAGATCCTGTCCGTGCGCGGGGAGTTCGGCTACTGGGTCTTCGAGGGCGACTGGCAGGAGGCCCAGCGCCCCTCGTGGAACTACCGCGCGGAGGACGGCGGCGGCATCGTCGTGGACATGTTCCCGCACTGGGAGTACGTGCTGCACGAGCTGTTCGGCCCGGTCGCCTCCGTCACCGCCCACGTGCGGACGCACGTTCCGCGGCGGTGGGACGAGCGGGGCGAGCCGTACGAGGCGACCGCCGACGACGCCGCGTACGGCATCTTCCAGCTGGCGAGCGGGGCCGTCGCCCAGATCAACTCCTCCTGGACGGTACGGGTCAACCGCGACGAGCTGGTCGAGTTCCAGGTCGACGGCGTCCACGGCTCGGCGGTCGCCGGACTGCGCAACTGCCGTGTCCAGCACCGCTCGGCGACCCCCAAGCCCGTCTGGAACCCGGACCTCCCGGTCACCGAGTCCTTCCGCGACCAGTGGCAGGAGGTCCCGGACAACCAGGAGTTCGACAACGGCTTCAAGGCGCAGTGGGAGCTGTTCCTGCGCCACGTGGTCCTGGACGAGCCGTACACCTGGGACCTGCTGGCCGGCGCCCGGGGCGTCCAACTGGCCGAACTGGGGCTGAAGTCCTCCGCCGAGGGCCGCCGCTTCGACCTCCCGGAGCTGACCCTGTGACGTACCGCCCGACCGCGCGGCGCCCCGACGGGGAGCCGCTGCCGTGACGACGACCACGCTCCACCTCCCGCAGGGCCCCTACACGCCCCGCGCCACCCCGCTCGACCTGGCCCCGGGGGCGGTCGCGCCCACCTCCCGTACCGTCTTCTCGGCCGCGCACGTGGTCGCCGACCCTTGCGCGGACATCGCGCCGGGCGACCCCGCGGCCGTCGACTGGGAGTCCACGCTCGCCTTCCGCCGCCACCTGTGGGCCCACGGCCTGGGCGTCGCGGAGGCCATGGACACCGCCCAGCGCGGCATGGGCCTGGACTGGGCGGGCGCGGCCGAACTGATCCGCCGCTCCGCCACCGAGGCGAAGGCGGTGGGCGGCCGGATCGCCTGCGGCGTCGGCGCCGACCAGCTGCCCGAGGGCGCCGCGCCCACCCTCGCGGAGGTCACCGCCGCGTACGAGGAGCAGTTGGCGCTGGCCGAGGAGCACGGCGTCCAACCCATCCTCATGGCCTCGCGCGCCCTGGCCCGCGCCGCGCAGGGCCCGGAGGACTACCTCGCGACGTACGCCCACCTCCTGCGCCAGGCGTCCGAACCGGTGATCCTGCACTGGCTGGGCCCGATGTTCGACCCGGCCCTGGAGGGCTACTGGGGAAGCGCCGACCTCGACGAGGCCACCGACACCTTCCTCGGGGTGATCGCCGAACACCCGGACAAGGTCGACGGCATCAAGATCTCCCTCCTGGACGCGGCCCGCGAGATCGACGTCCGCCGCCGCCTGCCGGGCGGAGTGCGCTGCTACACGGGCGACGACTTCCACTACCCCGAGCTGATCGCGGGCGACGAACGCGGCTTCAGCCATGCCCTGCTGGGCATCTTCGACCCGCTGGGCCCGCTGGCCGCGCATGCGGTGCGGGTGCTGGACACGGGGGACTCCGAGGGCTTCCGGGCCCTGCTGGACCCCACGGTCGAACTGTCCCGCCACCTCTTCCAGCCCCCCACCCGCTTCTACAAGACGGGCGTGGTGTTCCTGGCCTGGCTCGCCGGTCACCAGGACCACTTCACGATGGTGGGCGGACTCCAGTCGGCCCGCTCGCTGCCGCACCTGACGAAGGCGTACGAACTGGCCGACGGACTCGGCCTGTTCCCCGACCCGGAGCTGGCGGCGCACCGCGTGCGGGCCCTGCTCGCCGTCCACGGAGGCACCCGGTGAACCACCACCTCTCTCGCCTGAGTATCAATCAGGAGACCGTCAAGCAGTGGTCGTTGGAGGAGCTGGCCGAGGGGTGCGCCAAGGCGGGCATCGGCGCGGTGGGCCTGTGGCGCGCCCCGGTGCAGGCGTACGGCGTCGAGCGCGCGGCGCGGCTCCTGTCGGCTGCCGGGCTCACCGTCACCAGCCTCTGCCGGGGCGGTTTCCTCACCGCCCTCGACCCCGCCGAACGCGCCCGCGCGCTGGACGACAACCGGGCGGCGATCGACGAGGCGGCGGCCCTGTCCACCGACACCCTGGTCCTGGTCTCCGGCGGCCTCCCGCCCGGCAGCCGCGATCTGCACGGGGCCCGCGAGCGGGTGGCGGACGCCCTGGGGGAGCTGGCCCCGTACGCCGCCGAGCGCGGTGTGCGCCTGGCGATCGAGCCCCTGCACCCGATGTACGCGTCCGACCGCTGCGTGGTCTCCACCCTCGGCCAGGCGCTGGAGCTGGCGGAGCGCTTCCCGGCCGAGCGGGTCGGCGTGGTCGTCGACACCTACCACCTGTGGTGGGACGACCGGGCCCCGGCCGAGATCGCCCGGGCGGGGGCGGGCGGGCGCATCCACTCCTTCCAGTTGGCCGACTGGATCACCCCGCTCCCGGCGGGCGTCCTGCTGGGCCGCGGCCAACTGGGCGACGGAAGCGTGGACTTCCGTGCGTTCCGGCGCGCGGTGGAAGCCGCGGGCTTCGACGGCCCGATCGAGGTGGAGATCTTCAACGAGGCGCTGTGGGCCCGCGACGGGGCGGAAGTCCTCGCGGAAGTGGCGGACCGCTATCTGCGACATGCCTGCTGAGAGCCCTGCGCCGGGCCGGGGGTAAAGAGATCGCAAAGGGCTGCAACCTTTGGGTACCTTCCCGGGTCACACAGGGCGTCGGGACTTCCGGGGAGGGGTCCGGGGGGAACGGGAAGGCCCGACGGGAGGGGAAAGCGAGGGGGGTCCGGCCGCGAGGCCGGGCCCCATTCCGCTTTCCGCCCCCGCATCCGCCGGAGAGCCGCCGGGCGGCCCGGAGGCCGGGCCGCCCGGCAGGCACGGTGTTCCCGCCCGGGGCCGCCCGGCGGGCACCGGGCGGCCCGGGGTCACAGCGCGAGCATCGCCCGCGTGGGGACGCCCGCGTCCGCGAGGGGGCGCAGGGCCAGCCGGATGAGCGCCAGCGCGTTGTCGTCGCCCGCGATGCGGTTGGCGCTGAGCCGCCCGCACGCGAGGCAGTGGTGGATGAGCATCCACTCGCCGTCCTGTCGCACGGACAGGCTCAGCGCCGCCATCCGCCCCCGGCACCCCGCCGCCCGGTCGCCCGGCACCCGGCCGTCCACGTGCAGGCTGACCAGGCAGGACGGGCAGTGATTACGGTGCGCGGTGCCCGGGGCCGCGAGGGGCACGTCGAGTCGGCACCCGACGCACCGGAACGCGTCGCCGCGCGCCCCGGCGGGGCCGTGCAGCACGTCCTTGGGCCGCTGCGGACGGCGCTCCGAGGACCGCCGGGGTCTGCGTCGCGTCATCGGAGCCTCCCGCCCGGAGCGCGTCCGCCGGCGCCCGTGACGCCGAGGGGACCGGCCCCGGCTCCGCCCGCCCGGTTCACAGGTCACCGAAGGCTTCGAGCGGAAACGGCGGCTGGGCCAGCGGACGTACGGCCATCCGCATCAGGATCAGCTGGTTGTCGTCCCCGCAGACCGGGTTCGAGGTCAGCTCGTCGCACCGGGTGCAGCGGTGGACGACCATCCAGTCGCCGGTCCGCAGCACCGCGATCGAGATCGGGGCCATCCGGCCCTCGCAGTCGGAACGGCCGCCCTCGACATGGTCGACGAGGTGCTGGGAGTGCAGGCAGCTGGGGCAGTGGTTGCGCCGGCTGCCGTCGGGCGCGTACGCGGCGACGGTGAGTCCGCAGCGGACGCAGGTGAAGGTGGACAGGGAGGACATCGGAGAGGGGGAGGGCATGGCTGAGCGGTGCTGGGGGTTGTCGTGTGACACCCGGATACTCCTTGCCGAAGGTGAGGAACGAAGCAGCAGGGAAGTACCGAGCACCCTCGCGTCGGAGGTGTGTGCGCGTGGAGCGGAGCCGGACGGCTGTGCGATGCCAGCCGGTCGTGAGGTGTCAGCAGTCGGTCGCGTACGGCGGCCGCGGACGGTCAGGCCCGGTCGCCCCGGCGCCACAGGCGCGACGAGGGAGGCTCGGAATCACTGGCCGGGGCATACATCAACTGCTTTCCAGGGCTCACGCCCACAGGTCACCCGCGGTCGGATCCGCGGTCGAGGAGCGAGCACCGTAACAAGGTCCCCGCGCGACCGGCCACCGAATTACGCGTGGGGCGGAGGGGCCGGGCGACGGCCGGGGCGACCGGAGGGCTGGAGGGCTGGAGGGCCGGGGCGGCCGGGGGGCCGGGGCCGTCCGGAGGCCCGGGGCGTCCAGGAGACCGGGAACGGGGTGCCGGGGCGGCCGGTGAGCACGGCGGCCCCGGGGCGGGGCGGACGGCCTCCCGTGCGGCCCCCGTCCGGAGTGAGTGGTCTGCCGCCTCCGGGGTACCCGGCGCCCATGGCCACCTCGAAGCGTGTAGCTCTCGCACCCCGTGCCGTACGGCAGTTGCGGCGGATCCGGCCGGTCTACCTCGGCGGGATGCTCATCTCCCTGCTGGTTCTCGTCCTCCAGGCGGACCGGGACGCGGGCGGTCGGCAGGCCGAGATCGCGGGGGTCTTCCTGCTGGCGTTCACGGCGCTGTTCGCCCTGACGGCCGTGCAGTTGCGGCGGCACGAGCGGACCGAGCACTGCAGTACGGCGAAGAAGCTGACGCCGTCGGTCTGAGGCTCCGCGCCGGCGGCCGGCCGGGACCGGCTCCGGCCCCTGTACCGGCCCCCTCGCCGGACCGGGCGACTTCCCCCTGGCCGCCGCCTCAGCCCCCCAGCTCCGCAAGCCGCCTCAGCGCGTCGTCCGCCGTGGTCCGCTCCTCCGCGTCGAGTTCGACCCGCGCCGCCGCTTCCAGCAGCCCTGCCGCTCGCTCCACCTCGCCCATCCGCTGGGCGATGTCCCCGCGCAGGACGAGCAGCCGCAGCCTCTGCACGGGGGTGGGGGACACGTCCGTGAGTCCCAGCACCCGGTCGATGATCTTCGCGGCGCCCGGCAGGTCCTGCTTGGAGTCCGCGAAGAGGTCCGCGAGGTGCAGGGCGCGGGCGAACGTCTCCTTCGGAGCGGGCCGGTGGCCGTGTTCCCCGCCGATCGGCTGTCCGATCCGGAGCGTGTTCCCGGTCGGGTCGGTCATCAGGAACTGCCGCACGCCGTACGACATGTCCTTCAGCGGCCCGATGCGCGGCAGCCCCCGCGTCGGAACCCGCCCGCAGGCCGCCTTGAGCCCGGCCCGGAACGCCGCGTGCAGACCGTCCACGTCATCGGTGAGGACATAGCACCCGGAGTGGGAGGAGGCGGGCTCGTAGTCCTTCATGCCGTAGAGCTGGAGCTCGACCGAACCCCGTTCGACCACGGCGTACGCGTACGGGCTCTTCTGCAGGTACGTCGTCCGGAAACCCAGGGCGGTGTAGAAGCCGACCACGGACTCGATCAGGGAGGACCGGCAGGGAAGCATCGGGATGGTCGTATCGGCCATGCTCGCACTCTAGTCAAGTTTGAATACTGTGGTCAATGGAGAGATGGTGGCTGCGGGCCGCCTTCAGGAATGAAAATTCCCGCCGTCGCGAGACGTTTTCCCAGGTGAGGAGCGGCGGCACAGGTCTAGACCGAATGACCCCTTTACGCCCTCCCCCGCCCATGCCTTACTCATGACATGTTCATGGCCACCTGCCCATCGGGTGGCCATGGGTCTCTCCCGTCCCCGTGCCCGGAGGTCGCCATGTCCCGTGCTCCGTCCCGACGACTCAAGAGATCCACCAGGGCCCTGTCGGCCGCCGCCGCACTCGGCGGCGCCGTCGCGCTGATCCTGACCGGCGCGGGCCCGGCCTCCGCCGCGCCGCCCGCCCCCGACCAGCCGGTCCGGCAGGGGCACGCCTGGATGGGCGCGGGCACCCGTATCGAGCAGGGCCCCGCATCCGCGGCGGCGGGCGTGACGCCGATGGACACCAGCGGTGTCCAGGGCATCGACGTCTCCCACTGGCAGGGGACGATCAACTGGGGCTCGGTGAAGGCGGCGGGCATCGACTTCGCCTACATGAAGGCCACCGAGGGCACCGGCTTCAAGGACAGCAGCTTCAACGCGAACTACACCGGCTCCTACAACGCCGGCCTGATCCGGGGGGCGTACCACTTCGCCCGCCCCGACATCTCCAACGGGGCGACGCAGGCGGGCTACTTCGCGAGCAACGGCGGCGGCTGGTCCAGGGACGGCAAGACCCTCCCCGGTGTGCTGGACATCGAGCACAACCCGTACGGGGCCATGTGCTACGGGCTCTCCACGACGCAGATGCGCACCTGGATCAACGACTTCTACAACACGTACAAGGCCCGCACCACCCGGGACGTCGTCATCTACACGACGGCCTCCTGGTGGAACACCTGTACCGGCAACTGGACCGGTATGGCGACCAAGTCGCCGCTCTGGGTGGCGCATTGGGGCACCACCAGCCCGAACATCCCCAGCGGGTTCCCCACGTGGACGATCTGGCAGTACACGGCCACCGGGCGGGTCTCCGGAGTCTCCGGCGACGTGGACCGCAACAAGTTCAACGGCAGCATGACCCGGCTCCAGGCCCTCGCCAACAACACGGCCTAGCCGTATCGAGCCGCGGCGTTGGCCACGCTCGTGATCAATGCACCTGGGGCGCCTTCGCGCGGCGGCCGGGTGAGCCGCCCCCTCCGGCTCGCCCGGCCGGCACCGCGCCCCCGTCGAGCACCGTCCCGCCCCGAACGCCCCGGCGAGTCCGTCGCCCCCACGCCAGGAGACAGTCGTGAACCCTTCCCCGCCGTCCCGTCGCCGCCTCCTCCTCGCCGGGGCCGGCGGTCTGGCCGCCGCCGCCCTCCCCGGCACGGCCCACGCCCTCGGCCGCTCCCGGGACGTCGTCGAACCGGACATCGACGGCACGGCCCAGTGGAGGGCCCGTGCGCCGCAGGGCCCGATCGCGCTGGTGGGGAAACGGCCGACGATGATCGTCGTGCACCACACGGTCAGCGCCAACACCTCGGACCTCTCCCGCGCCCAGGCCCACCGCCACGCCCACTGGGTGCAGGACCTGCACATGGACAAGAACGGGTGGAGCGACACCGGTTACCACTTCCTCGTCAGCCGGGGCGGCTGGATCACCGAGGGCCGCCACCAGAGCCTCGGCACGCTGCGGGGCGGACGGGACTTCGTCATGGGCGCGCACACCTCGGGCCAGAACGGCGTGGGCCTCGGGATCGCCAACGAGGGCGCGTACCACGACGGCGCACAGCCGCCGAGGGCCCAGTGGGAGGTCCTGGTGGCGCTGTGCGCGTACGCCTGCCACCAGTACGGCATCGCCCCGGCCCGCATCTACGGCCACAAGGACTTCGGCGACACGCTCTGCCCGGGGGTGCTGCACGACAAGCTGCCGCAACTGCGCAGCGAGGTCGCCGCGAGCATGGGCTGAGCGGAGGCCCCGCGCCGGGTCGTGCGCGTCGCGGAGAGCCGCGGGGCGAGCCCCGAAGCCCTCCTGCCGGACCGAACCGGACCGGGGCGGGCGGGGGAGCCGGGCCGGACGAGAAGTACCTCGGACAGGCGGGGCGCACCGTCCGTACCCGCGAGAGCTCCGACCGCCGGGTGGTGGCCCTGCGCAACAGCCCCGGCAACCGGTCGAAGGCCGTCGCGTTCTTCGGCCCGTACTCCTCGTTGGCGTAGGTGATCCGCTCCGGGACCCCTTCGAGGACTTCCTCGGCACCCTGCGCGCCACCGTGGACACGCTGTTGGCGAACGAGTACGGAAACGGCGGACCGCCCCTCCCTGTCGTCCGACGCCCGCCCGCACCTGTCCCGCCGCCTCCGTCTCCCCGGAGACGGCCGGGGCGAGCCCGGCCGTCCCGGCCCGGCCCCCGCTGTCGGCGCCACCCGGTAGCGTCGGGTCATGTCCAACATGGCCGTCCTCGAAGGGGTCCTGGAGCGGATCACCTACGCCAACGAGGAGAACGGGTACACGGTCGCGCGCGTCGACACCGGACGCGGAGCCGGCGACCTCCTCACCGTGGTCGGCGCGCTGCTCGGCGCCCAGGTGGGCGAGTCGCTGCGGATGGAGGGCCGGTGGAGCTCGCACTCCCAGTACGGCAAGCAGTTCACCGTGGAGAACTACACCACCGTGCTGCCCGCCACCGTCCAGGGCATCCGGCGCTACCTCGGCTCCGGGCTCATCAAGGGCATCGGGCCGGTGATGGCCGACCGGATCACCACCCACTTCGGCGTCGAGACCCTCGACATCATCGAGAACGAGCCGAAGCGGCTCGTCGAGGTCCCCGGCCTCGGCCCCAAGCGGACGAAGATGATCGCCGCCGCCTGGGAGGAGCAGAAGGCGATCAAGGAGGTCATGGTCTTCCTCCAGGGCGTCGGCGTCTCCACCTCCATCGCCGTCCGCATCTACAAGAAGTACGCGGACGCCTCGATCTCCGTCGTGAGGAACCAGCCCTACCGGCTGGCCGCCGACGTCTGGGGCATCGGCTTCCTCACCGCCGACAGGATCGCCCAGGCCGTCGGCATCCCGCACGACAGCCCCGAGCGGGTCAGGGCCGGGCTCCAGTACGCCCTGTCCCAGTCCTCCGACCAGGGGCACTGCTACCTCCCGGAGGAACGGCTGATCGCGGACGGCGTCAAGCTGCTCCAGGTCGACACCGGGCTGGTCATCGAGTGCCTGGCCGAGCTGGCCGCCGACCCCGAGGGCGTCGTACGGGAGAAGGTGCCGTCCCCCGAGGGCGGCGAGCCGGTCACGGCGGTCTATCTCGTCCCGTTCCACCGGGCCGAACTGTCCCTTGCCGGGCAGGTGCGACGGCTGCTGCGGACGGAGGAAGACCGGATGCCGGCCTTCCAGGACGTGGACTGGACCAAGGCGCTGGCCTGGCTCGCGACGCGTACGGGGGCCTCGCTGGCGCCCGAGCAGGAGGAGGCCGTACGCCTCGCGCTCAGCCGGAAGGTGGCCGTCCTGACCGGCGGACCCGGCTGCGGGAAGTCGTTCACCGTCCGGTCGATCGTCGAGCTGGCCCGGGCGAAGAAGGCCAAGGTGGTGCTCGCCGCGCCCACCGGGCGGGCCGCCAAGCGGCTCGCCGAGCTGACCGGGGCCGAGGCGTCCACCGTGCACCGGCTGCTGGAGCTGAAGCCGGGCGGGGACGCGGCGTACGACCGGGACCGCCCGCTCGACGCCGATCTGGTCGTCGTCGACGAGGCGTCGATGCTCGACCTGCTCCTCGCCAACAAGCTGGTGAAGGCGGTGGCACCCGGTGCCCACCTGCTGCTCGTGGGCGATGTCGACCAACTGCCCTCGGTGGGCGCGGGGGAGGTGCTGAGGGACCTGCTCGCGGAGGGCGGGCCCGTCCCCGCCGTCCGGCTCACCCGGATCTTCCGCCAGGCCCAGCAGTCCGGCGTCGTGACGAACGCACACCGGATCAACGAGGGGAAGCCGCCGCTCACCGACGGGCTGAGCGACTTCTTCCTCTTCGTGGAGGACGAGACGGAGGAGGCGGGCAAACTCGCCGTCGACGTGGCGGCCCGCCGCATTCCGGCCAAGTTCGGCCTCGACGCCCGCCGTGACGTGCAGGTCCTCGCCCCGATGCACCGGGGCCCGGCCGGGGCGGGCCGACTGAACGAACTGCTCCAGCAGGCCGTCACCCCGGGCCGCCCCGACCTCCCCGAGAAACGGTTCGGCGGGCGGGTCTTCCGGGTCGGCGACAAGGTCACCCAGATCCGCAACAACTACGACAAGGGCGAGAACGGCGTCTTCAACGGCACCGTCGGCGTCGTCACCGGCCTCGACCTGGACGAACAGAAGCTCACCGTCCACACCGACGAGGACGAGGAGATCGGCTACGACTTCGACGAGCTGGACGAACTGGCCCACGCGTACGCGATGACCATCCACCGGTCCCAGGGCAGCGAGTACCCGGCCGTCGTCGTCCCCGTCACCACCGGCGCCTGGATGATGCTCCAGCGGAACCTGCTCTACACGGCCGTGACGCGCGCCAAGAAGCTCGTCGTCCTCGTCGGGTCGCGTAAGGCGATCGGCCAGGCGGTCCGCACGGTTTCCGCAGGCAGGCGCTGTACGGCGCTGGATTTCCGGCTCCGGGGCGGCTCGGGAGAAGACTTCGCGTGACCCCTGGGCGAAAATGATCGATCAAAACGGTGGGAAACATCACGGAGGTCTTCCGGAACCGCAGGCGAGGGGGCAGGATGAGTAAGTTGGCGGCACTCAGTGCCGCCAGTAGGTCCAATGGACGACCCCGAGTGCACTCTCCTGAGCCGAATGGGGGAGGGTGGAGACAGTCAGGGCACCTCGAAGAAGAGGCACTACGTCGGTGAGGGATGACGTGAGCGAGCAGACCAACAACGCTGTAGTACTGCGGTACGGCGATGACGAGTACACCTACCCGGTGATCGACAGCACCGTCGGCGACAAGGGCTTCGACATCGGGAAGCTCCGGGCCAATACCGGCCTGGTGACGCTGGACAGCGGATACGGCAACACCGCCGCCTATAAATCCGCCATCACGTACCTCGACGGTGAGCAGGGCATCCTGCGCTACCGCGGCTACCCGATCGAGCAGCTCGCTGAGCGCTCGTCGTTCCTCGAGGTCGCGTACACCCTGATCAACGGCGATCTGCCGAAGGTCGACGAGCTGGCCGCCTTCAAGAACGAGATCACCCAGCACACGCTGCTGCACGAGGACGTCAAGCGGTTCTTCGACGGCTTCCCGCGCGACGCCCACCCGATGGCCATGCTGTCCTCGGTCGTCAGCGCGCTGTCCACGTTCTACCAGGACAGCCACAACCCGTTCGACGAGCAGCAGCGCCACCTGTCGACGATCCGCCTCCTGGCGAAGCTCCCGACGATCGCCGCGTACGCCTACAAGAAGTCGATCGGCCACCCCTTCGTCTACCCGCGCAACGACCTCGGGTACGTCGAGAACTTCCTGCGCATGACCTTCTCGGTCCCCGCCCAGGAGTACGAGCTGGACCCGGTCGTCGTCTCGGCGCTGGACAAGCTGCTCATCCTGCACGCGGACCACGAGCAGAACTGTTCGACCTCCACCGTGCGCCTGGTCGGCTCCTCGCAGGCGAACATGTTCGCCTCGATCTCCGCCGGCATCTCCGCCCTGTGGGGCCCGCTGCACGGCGGCGCCAACCAGTCGGTGCTGGAGATGCTGGAAGGCATCCAGGCCAACGGCGGCGACGTCGACTCCTTCATCCGCAAGGTGAAGAACAAGGAGGACGGCGTCCGCCTGATGGGCTTCGGCCACCGGGTGTACAAGTCCTTCGACCCGCGCGCCAAGATCATCAAGGCTGCCGCGCACGACGTGCTGTCCGCGCTCGGCAAGTCCGACGAGCTGCTCGACATCGCGCTCAAGCTGGAGGAGCACGCGCTCTCCGACGACTACTTCGTCTCGCGCAACCTCTACCCCAACGTGGACTTCTACACCGGTCTGATCTACCGGGCCATGGGCTTCCCGACCGAGATGTTCACCGTGCTCTTCGCGCTCGGCCGCCTTCCCGGCTGGATCGCCCAGTGGCACGAGATGATCAAGGAGCCGGGTTCCCGCATCGGCCGCCCGCGCCAGATCTACACCGGCGAGGTCCTGCGCGACTTCGTCCCCGTCGAGGGCCGCTGACCCGGACCCCGTACCGCGGGAGCCGGCACCGCCGGATCCCTCGCCGCCCGTAGCGCCCGGCCTCTTCGGCCGGCCGCCTTCGCCCCGCGTACCGCTCTTCGCACAGAGAGTGGTGTCCGGGGCGATTCGGCGTTCCGGGGGACGGGCGGGCGCTCCGCCCGGGGCCGGGGCCCCGCCCCGCCCCCGCGCTCGTACCGGGCGGGAAGGGCTCGCACCGGGCCGGAAGAAGCGAGAAGCGCCCCGCCGTCGATCCCCCCACGGGTCGACGGACGGGGCGCTTCCCATATCCCGGAGCGGATTCCCCCCACGGGATCCGGCCGGGCGTCTGCCGGGAGCCGAAGCCCCCGTTGTTCTGTTGTGCCGCGATCTGCCGGGGAACGTACGCACGGGAGGGCCGCTCAAAGCTCCCCGGTGCACGTGCCCCGGCCAACGCATGCATGCCATCGGGAGCGTCCCCCAAGACACTCCGTCGGACGTCCCCCAAGACATCCTTGGCAGTCGCACTCTAAGACTCGCGAACCCGCTGGATGGTTACCCTGAAACCAGTGTGATCTAAGTCTCTTTGTGGAAGTTACGTGAAGGCACGCAACCGGAGGCTGTTCGTGACGACGAACACGGACGAAAACGCCATGGCGGCTCCCGCGATCATAGGGTTGAGCAGGCCACTTGCAGCCAGGGGCAAGGCCGCGACGTTGCACCCGAAGGCCCAGAAGAGGTTGCCCCTGATGGTGGCAAGGGTACGCCGGGACAGCCGAATCGCGTCAGCCGTCACCTTGAGATCTCCACGAACCAGTGTGAGGTCGCTCGCCTCGATCGCCACATCCGTCCCGGTACCCATCGCCAGCCCCAGATCCGCCGTGGCGAGGGCGGCGGCGTCGTTGACCCCGTCCCCGACCATCGCGACGACCCGGCCCTCGGCCTGAAGGCGCCGTACGACCTCCACCTTCCCCTCGGGAAGCACCTCCGCGTGTACCTCGTCGATGCCGACCTCGCGGGCCACGGCATCCGCCACCGCCCGGCTGTCGCCGGTCAGCAGCACGGGCCGCAGACCCAGGGCGCGCAGTTCGGCCACGGCTTCGGTGCTGGTGTCCTTGACCGCGTCGGCGACTTCGAGCACCGCGCGCCTCTCCGTCCCAGGCCACCGTGATCGCGGTGCGCCCGGCGGCCTCGGCCGCCTGCTTCGCCTCGGCGCGGCGGGTGGTTTCGAGGACTTCGGGGCCTTTGATGAGGATGCCGAGTTGGGCGCCGCGTCCGGTGCCGACCATGAGGGCGGTGGGGGTGGCGAGGCCGAGGGCGCAGGGGCAGGCGATGATGAGGACGGCGACGGCTGCGGTGAAGGCGGCGGTGAGTCCGGCGCCGTTGCCGAGCCAGTAGCCGAGGGTGGCGAGGGCGAGGGCGATGACGACGGGGACGAAGACGGCGGAGATGCGGTCGGCGAGGCGTTGTGCGGAGGCTTTGCCGTTCTGGGCGTCTTCGACGAGTTGGGCCATGCGGGCGAGTTGGGTGTCGGCGCCGACGCGGGTGGCTTCGACGACGAGGCGTCCTTCGGCGTTGAGGGTGGCTCCGGTGACGGGGTCGCCGGTGGTGACCTCGACGGGGACGGATTCGCCGGTGAGCATCGAGGCGTCCACGGCGGACGAGCCCTCCACCACCGTCCCGTCCGTCGCGATCTTCTCCCCGGGACGGACGGCGAAGCGATCGCCGACGACGAGCGTGCTCGCCGGGACGCGGACCTCCCTGCCGTCCCTGAGGACGGTGACGTCCTTGGCGCCCAGGCCCATCAGCGCCCGCAGCGCGGCCCCGGACCTCCGCTTGGCGCGGGCCTCCAGGTAGCGGCCGAGCAGGATGAACGTCACGACCCCGGCCGCCACCTCCAGGTAGATCGTCGAGCCGGCGTCGGCGCGCGGGACGGTCGGGTCGAACCCGTGGCGCATGCCGGGCATGCCCGCGTCGCCCAGGAACAGGGCCCACAGCGACCAGCCGAACGCGGCGAGCGTGCCGAGCGAGACCAGCGTGTCCATGGTGGCCGCACCGTGCTTCGCGTTGGTCCAGGCGGCCCGGTGGAAGGGCAGCCCGCCCCAGACGACGACGGGCGCGGCGAGAGTGAGGCTCAGCCACTGCCAGAAGTCGAACTGGAACGCCGGGACCATGGCGAGCAGGACGACGGGGACGGCCAGCACGGTCGAGACGACGAGCCGCTGCCGGAGCGCGGCGAGGGAGGCGTCCTGTCCGGCTTCCGCCTCCTCCGCGACGGGCGCGGGTTCGCCGACGGCGTCCGGGACCGTTTTCGCCTGACCGCCGGCGCCGGCGCCGGCGCGGCTGTCGGTGTACGCGTCCGGGGCCGGGCGGGCCGTGTAACCGGTCTTCTCGACCGTGGCGACGAGGTCCCCGATCGCCGGCCCCGCCCCGAAGGTGACGCGGGCCTTCTCCGTCGCGTAGTTCACCGTGGCGGTGACGCCGTCCATCCGGTTGAGCTTCTTCTCGACGCGGGCCGCGCACGAGGCGCAGGTCATCCCGCCGATGATCAGCTCGGCCTCGGAGGGGTCGGCGGCCGGGAAGTCGGCTTCTGCTGTGCTGGCCATGACCGGAACTCCTGAAACAACGCGGATCGGGCCTTGCCCCACCGGTATCGGCTGGTGGGGCAAGGCCCGACGACGGGCGGGGCGGTGCGGTCGTGAGCCGCGGACCGTCTCAGGCGGCCGGGCCGATCAGCTCGTACCCGGCCTCGTCCACGGCGGCACGCACGGCGTCCTCGGCCAGGGGGGCCTTGGACGTGACGGTGACGAGGCCGGTGGAGGCGACGGCGGTGACCGAGGTGACGCCGGCGATCTCGGAGATCTCCTCCGACACGGCGCCCTCGCAGTGGCCGCAGGTCATCCCCTTGACCTGGTACACCGTGGTGACGGCGTCGGCCCGGCCGCTCTGCGCGTCGGTCGCGCCGTCGTGGCAGGAGCCGGTGGGCGAGCAGCAGGAACCGGTGGACTGGGGGGTCTCGGTCTCGGCGTTCATGGCGTTTCTCCTCTTCGCGAACACGTTTCGGCGGCATGGCGGGACGCGGGGGCCGCACAGGTCCCTGGGGCGTCCCGTCTGCTCGATACTATACCCCTAGGGGGTATGAATGCGGCAGGGTGGGGCCGTGTGCGTGCGGCGGCGCGGGAGGCGCTACGGCTCCTGCGGGGCGGGGCTCGGTGAGTCGTCCCCGACCAGGGGGGCCAGGTAGCGGAACAGTGCGGCCTTCAGCTCCCGGACGTAGGCCGCGCGCTCCTCGCCCTCGTGGGCCATGATCAGGTCCAGTCCGGCCTTGAAGATCATGAAGATCATGTCGGCGACGCGGTGGACCTGGGCGGCCGGCGTGTCCGGGAGGTGGGCCGCGAGCACCGACTCCACCCGCGTCAGCATCGTGGCGTGCAGCGTGTCGTGCTCCTCGGTGATCCGCCCCGGGATCTCCGAGCCGTGCATCAGGACCGAGAACGCCGGGTTCTCGCAGTTGAAGGCGATCAGCGGATCGAGGACGGCGTCCAGCATGCGGTCGAGGGGCTGCTCGATCCGGCTCTGGTCGAAGGCCGCCCCGTAGGTCTCCCGCCAGCGGGCGAGGAGCCGGTCGCCCAGCTCGACGGCGATGGCCTCCTTGTTGGGGAAGAACTGGTAGAGCGTGCCCGGCGACACTCCGGCCTCGCGGGCGATGGCGTTGGTGCTGGACGCGGTGTAGCCGTTGGCGCAGAAGACGCTGGCGGCGGCCCGGAGCAGTTGGGCGATGCGGGCCTCGCCCCGGGCCTGGCGGCGGCGGGGGCGGGCGGAGCCCGCGGGTCCGCCCGCGGCCCCGGCGGTTCCCCCGACGGCCTCCGCGGCGGCTTCCGGGGTGGGTGCGCCGCCCGCTCCGCCCGTCGCGGCGCTCTTGTCGGCTCTGGCCTCCGGCACGGTCGATCCCCAGCTCTCATGACGCGATTGACAAACACGAGTGCCCGCTCGCATTCTGGAGGAACGCGAGCGACTACTCGTGTTTGCCACGATAAACGGCAACGGCCGACCCATGCTGCCCTGTGCTGCCCGGGTCTCGGTGAAGGGGACACCGCACCATGCCCGAAGTCAACCGCTCCGTGCCGCCCCCGGTCGGCGGCTGGACCCGGTTCGTCACCGCCCGGCCGCGGCTCGCGCTGCTGGCCGCCCTGGTGATCACCGCGCTCGCCGTGTTCGCCGGAAGTGGGGTGGCGGACCGCATGGGCAGCGGCGGCTGGCAAGCCCCCGACGCCGAGTCGACCTACGCGAGCGACGTGCTGGCGCGGGAGTTCCCCGAGTCCCGCCCCAACCTGCTGCTGCTGGTGGACAGCGGCCCCGCGTCCGTCGACGATCCCGAAGTGGCCGCCGAGGCGGCCCGCCTCGCGAAGCGGCTGGACGCCGAACCGGGGGTCACGGGCGTCGGGTCCTACTGGGCGACCGGATCGCCCGCCCTGCGCTCCGAGGACGGGCGCGAGGCGATCATCGCCGCCCGGATCGGGGGCGACGAGAAGACCGCCGGGGAGACCCTCGACCGGGTGGCCCCGGCGCTCGCGGGGGAGCGGGGGCCGGTGACGGTCTCGGTCGGCGGGCCCCTCGCCGTGCAGCACGAGATGCAGACCATCATTCAGGAGGACCTGCTGCGCGCCGAGTTGATCGCCCTGCCGGTGACGCTCGTCCTGCTGGTCATGGTCTTCGGCAGCGCCGTCGCCGCGATGCTGCCGCTCGCCGTCGGCATCGTCGCCATCCTCGGTACCAACGCCGTCCTGCGGGGGCTGACGGAGCTGACGGACGTCTCGGTCTTCGCGATGAACCTCACCACGGCCCTTGGCCTCGGACTCGCCATCGACTACGCCCTGTTCATCGTCCGCCGCTTCCGCGAGGAACTGGCCGGCGGGGCGGACCCCCGGACCGCCGTGGGCACGACCCTGCGGACCGCCGGGCGCACGGTGCTGTTCTCGGCGCTGACCGTGGCGGTGTCCCTGTCGGCCATGCTCGTCTTCCCCCAGTACTTCCTGCGCTCCTTCGCCTACGCCGGGATCGCGGTGGTCCTCCTCGCCGCCGCTGCCGCGTTGGTCCTGCTGCCCGCCGCCCTCGTGCTGCTCGGCCACCGGGTCGACTCCCTGGACCTGCGCCGGCTGTTCCGCCGCCGCGAGAAGGGCGCGCCCGGCCGGGGCTGGGAGCGACTGGCCGCGTTGGTGATGCGCCGCGCGCCGCTGTTCGCCATCGTCACCACCGCCGGGCTGCTGCTGCTCGGACTGCCTTTCCTGGGCGTCACCTTCGGTACGGCGGACGACCGCCAGCTGCCGGCCGACGCGCAGTCCCGGGTCGTCCAGGAGCACATCCGGGACGGCTTCCCCGGCAGCCCCGGCGGCGGCCTGGAGGTGCTGGCCGAGGGGAGGGGGACCCCCGCCGAGTACGCGGACCTGAAGGACCGGATCGAAGGGGTTCCCGGCGTCCTGCGGGTGGAGGGCCCGGTCGCCGAGGGCGCCACCGCCTACTACCACGTGCAGCCCGAGGGCGAAGCCGTCGGCGAGGCGGCCCAGCAGCTCGTACGGGATCTGAGGGCCCTGCCCTCCGCCCCCGCCCTCGACACCTCGGTGACGGGCACGGCGGCGGTCCTCGTCGACTCCAAGGACGCCATAGCCGACCGGCTGCTCTGGGCGCTGGCGATCGTCGTCCTCGTGACCCTGCTCCTGGTCTTCCTGCTCACCGGCAGTCTGCTCATTCCGCTCCAGGCGGTCGTGCTCAACGCCCTCAGCCTGACCGCGATGTTCGGAGCGGTGGTCTGGGTCTTCCAGGACGGCAACCTCTCCGGGCTGCTCGCCTTCACCAGTACGGGCGACATCGAGACGACGCTGCCGGTCCTGATGTTCTGCGTCGCCTTCGGGCTCTCCATGGACTACGGCGTCTTCCTCATATCCCGGATGAAGGAGGAGTACGACCGCACCGGCGACCACGAGCACTCCGTCACCTTCGGGCTCCGGCACACGGGCGGGCTGATCACCGCGGCCGCCGTGATCCTCGCGGTCGTGATGGTGGCCATCGGCACCTCACGGGTCACCAACACCAAGATGCTGGGGCTCGGTATCGCCCTCGCCGTCCTGATGGACGCCATGGTGGTGCGCGGGCTGCTGGTCCCCGCGGTGATGAAGCTGATGGGCCGCTCCACCTGGTGGGCTCCCGCGCCCCTGCGGACCTTCCACCGGGCGTTCGGCCTCAGCGAAGGGGAGCCGGCGCCGGCCGCGGTGAACTCCCCGGACGCCGCGGGGCCCTCGGCGGCCGAAGAGGACCCGGTCGGGCGGGGGGCCTCCGGCGGCGGGCGGCGTGCGGCCGAATCCGACACGGACCCGGAGTTCGCCGCCCCGGCGGGGCGCTGACCGGCAGTCGTGCCGGGCCCGGCACGGGGGGCACGGACGCCGGGACCGGCCCGGGAGGCGGCCCCGGGAGCCCGGCCCGGGAGCAGTGCGGAGCGGGTGGAGAGGCGGGGAAACCCGTTCGGAAACAGTGCTGGGGGAGGCCGGGAAAGGGCCCGTGGAGGGCGCTGGAAGGGGCGTGCGCCACGGAACGGGTGGGTCGGAGGGGGCGTGGCCGTCCCTCGGTCCCCAGGGCGGCAGAGGGGTGCCAGTGACTTCGCTGAAAGGGCTCTGACCTGGGATTTCATGGTCCGTCTCCGTAGAATCGCCCCATCGGAAAAGGGGGGCCGGATGGACCGGAACGTACGCACGACCGACAATGTGCTGGCGCTGATGGACGGGCTGTTCGCACCGGAGGCGGACCGCTGGACGGAGGGCGGGGCGGCCTGGTGGGACGGCTTCTACGCCGACCGGACCAGGACTGTTCCGTTCTTCGTGGAGAAGCCCGACGAGAGCCTCGACGCGTATGTCCGGCGGGGTCCGATCGCCCCGGGGCGCGCACTCGACCTCGGTTGCGGGCCCGGCCGCAACGCACTGCACCTGGCGGCGCTCGGCTTCGACGTCGACGCGGTCGACCTCTCCCCGGCCGCGATCGGCTGGGCCCGTGAACGGGCCGCCAAAGCGCCCGCCGGGGCCGGCGAGGTCCGGTTTCACCGCGGCGACGCGTTCGTGCTGACCGCGCCCGGGGCCGCCCTCGACGGACCCTACGACCTGATCAACGACTCCGGCTGCTTCCACCACCTGCCGCCCCACCGGCGCATCAGCTACCTCGCCCTGGTGGAGCGCTGCCTCGCGCCCGGCGGCCACTTCGTCCTCACCTGCTTCGCCGCCGGGGAGGGCGGCATGGGGTCGGAACTGCCGGACGCCGAGCTGTACCGGACGGGCGGTCTCCAGGGCGGACTCGCCTACTCCGCCGAGGCGTTGCGCGGCATCTTCTCGGACCTGACCGAGATCGACCTGCGCCGGATGAACGACGAGGACCCCGAGTCCCCGCTCTTCGGCGAGCCGTTCCTCTGGGCGGGCCTCTTCCGCAAGGCCGCCCAGGGGTAAGGGACTTGTGCGGTCCACCCGCGGCCGGGGGCCGTGCGGACCGCCCGCGGGTGACGGGCCGGTCGGCGCGGCCCCGGGCCTCAGCGGCCCCGGTTGCGGGGGCGGGAGGCGACCCAGGCGCGAACGGTGTCCCCGTACCAGTACGGTCTGCCGTTGCGCACCTCGTCGGGCGGAGGCAGGAGCCCGTGCTTGCGGTAGGAGCGGACGGTGTCCGGCTGTACCTGGATGTGCGCGGCAATGTCCTTGTAGGACCACAGCGTTCTGTCCGTCATCAGTGACACCTCTCTGCGCCTCGTCGTGCTGATGGCTGATGATCACTCAGTCCCCGACCGGGCCGGGGTCCCCGCGCGGCGGGTGGGGCGGGGCTGTCGATCAGCCGTGACGGAAAGCCCGCGTAACGGAGATATCTGTGTCCAAACGGTTACTCCTGTGACAGAAAGGGTGAACGGGGACCGGTGTTGCGAGGCGCGGTCCTGGGCGGAGTGGGCGGGGCACGGGCGTGTCAGACCCGGGCGTCACGATGGAGGGCATGAGCAATGCCGAACGCCCCATGCCCCCGCTGGACGCCGACGAGCGCGCCACCCTGGCGGGCTGGCTCGACTTCTACCGCGCCACCCTCGCGCAGAAATGCGCGGACCTGTCCGAGGAGGGGTTGCGCGAGACGCCCGCCGCCCCCTCGCCGATCACCCTCCTCGGGTTGCTCCAGCACCTGGCGGAGGTCGAGCGGAACTGGTTCCGCCGGGTGCTCGCGCAGGAGGACGTCCCGTCGTTCTTCCCGCCCCCGGCCGGCGGCGGGGGCGCGGACCAGGGGCGCGAAGGGGGCTGGGAGGTCGCCGAGGACGCCACCTACGAGCAGGCGCTGGCGCGCTGGGAGGCGGAGGTGGCCGCGGCCCGGGAGAACTGCGCGGCGCGGGCGCTCGACGACACCAGCCCGTTCATGGGCGGCGCGCGGGTCACGCTGCGCTGGATCTACACCCACATGATCGGCGAGTACGCCCGGCACTGCGGCCACGCCGACCTGATCCGCGAACGGATCGACGGCCGTACGGGGGTCTGACGGCCGCACGGGCTGAGGACCGTACGTGGGGCTGAGGACCCGTACGGGGCCGGGGGCCGCCGGTGCGAGGGGGGCCCGGCCCGCTCCCGCGCCCGCGGCTCCCGGATCAGAGGGGTGAGCCGGGGCGTCCGCAGGAGCGGAGGAACGCCCGGGTCCGGCGGGCGATGGGAAGCGGCCGGTCCGGGGGGCACGGGTACATGTCCTGCTCCACGATCGCGAACAGGTCGACGTCCAGGGCGCGGGCCGCGTCCAGGACCGGCTCCAGTGCGGGGATCCCGCCGGGCGGCTCGCACATCACGCCCCGCGCCACCGCCGGACCGAAGGGCACCCCGTCCGCCACCACCTCCGCCAGGACCTCTGGGTCGACCTGCTTGAGGTGGAGGTAGCCGATGCGCTCCCCGTACGTCTCGATGAGCCGGACGGCGTCGCCGCCGCAGTAGGCGTAGTGCCCGGTGTCCAGGCAGAGCGAGACGAGGTCCGGGTCGGTGGCGTCGAGGAAGCGGTGGACGTTCTCCTCGGTGTCGATGTGGGTGTCGGCGTGCGGGTGGACGACGACGCGCAGCCCGAACCGTTCCCGCACCTCCCGTGCCAGCCGTTCCGTCTGCGTGGTCAGGTCACGCCACTGCGCGGGGGTGAGGGTGCGGTCCTCCAGCACCTCGCCCGTCTTGTCGTCGCGCCAGAAGGACGGGATGACGACCAGGTGCTCGGCGCCCATGGCCTGCGTCAGCCGGGCGATGTCCGCGACATGCGCCCATGTGCGGTCCCAGACCTCCGGGCCGTGGTGCAACCCGGTGAAAACGGTCCCGGCGGAGACCGCGAGCCCCCGGCTGCGGGTCTCGTCCGTCAACCGGGCCGGGTCGGTGGGCAGATAGCCGTACGGGCCCAGCTCGATCCAGGCGTATCCGGCCTCCGCGACCTCGTCGAGGAAGCGGTGCCAGGGCACCTGCCGCGGGTCGTCGGGGAACCACACTCCCCAGGAGTCGGGGGCCGAGCCGATGCGGATACGGGCCGAGGGCTGGACGGAGGGGGTCATAACGCCCAGCCTCACGGCCCGCGCGGAAGGGTGTCAAGAGCACGTCCTTATGTCCGGACAACATATTGACAGGGCTCCCGGGAGGGGGCTAGACCTGGGACCAGCCGGCCGTCGGCGGGTCGAAGGGATGCGCATGCCTGAGCCGTACGACGTGATCACCATGGGGCGGATCGGGGTGGACCTCTACCCGCTGGAGGTCGGGGTGCCGCTCGCCCGGGTCGAGACGTTCGGCAAGTTCCTCGGCGGTTCCCCGACGAACGTCGCGGTCGCGGCCTCCCGGCTGGGGCGGCGCACGGCCGTCATCACCCGGACCGGCGAGGACGCCTTCGGCGCCTACCTCCGCCAGGAACTGGAACGGTTCGGCGTGGACCCCCGGTGGGCGACGGCGGTGGCGGAGTACCCGACGCCGGTCACCTTCTGCGAGATCTTCCCGCCGGACGACTTCCCCCTCCACTTCTACCGGCGGCCCAAGGCTCCCGACCTGGAGATCCACACCCCGGACCTGGACCTGGTCGCGGTGCGCGACGCCAGGATCTTCTGGATGACGGGCACCGGGCTCTCCGCCGAGCCGAGCCGTACCGCCACGCTCGCCGCCCTCGCCGCGCGGTCCGGCCGCCCGGCGGGCCCGGGGCGTACGGCGACGGTCTTCGACCTCGACTGGCGGCCCGTGTTCTGGGAGGAGGGCGACGACGGCGGCGAGGCGCCCGCGCGGTACCGCGAGGCGCTGGCCCACGCCACGGTCGCCGTCGGCAACGTCGAGGAGTGCGCCGTCGCGACCGGCGAACGCGAACCGTACGCCGCGGCCCGCGCCCTGCTGGCCGCCGGGGTGGAGCTCGCCGTCGTCAAACAGGGCCCGCGGGGCGTGCTCGCCGTCCACCGCGACGGCACCGCCGCCGACTGCCCGCCGCTGCCGGTCGAGGTGGTCAACGGCCTCGGCGCGGGAGACGCGTTCGGGGGAGCCCTCTGCCACGGGCTGCTCGCCGGGTGGCCCCTCGACCGTCTCGTGCGGTACGCGAACGCGGCCGGCGCCATCGTCGCCTCCCGGCTCGCCTGCTCCTCCGCGATGCCGTTCCCCAACGAGGTGGAGAAGGCGCTCGCGGCGGGCGCCGTCGCCCCGGACCCCGCCGACCCGGCCCGCCCACCCGCCGCGACCGGCCGGGCGGCCCCCGCCGACCGGCCGGCTCCTCCCGCCGGCCCGGCCCGCCCCGGAGCGGGTTCATGACGCCGATCGCGTCCTCCCTCTCCGCCCTCGTCAAGCTGCGCGCCGAACGGCCCGAAGCCGTGGCCGAGGCCGCCGCGCGACGGAAGCGGCGGCGGCTGGTCCGGCGTCCGGGAGACCGGCTGATGATCGTCGCGGCCGATCATCCCGCGCGCGGGGCGCTCGCCGTGGGGGACCGGTCCTTCGCCATGGCCAACCGCTTCGAACTGCTGGAGCGGCTCCGCCTCGCCCTCTCCCGCCCCGGGGTCGACGGCGTGCTCGCCTCCGCCGACGTCCTGGACGACCTGCTCCTCCTCGGCGCGCTGGAGGACAAGGTCGTGATGGGCTCGATGAACCGGGGCGGGCTGGCCGGCGCCGCGTTCGAGCTCGACGACCGGTTCACCGGCCACCGCCCCGACGACCTGGTCCGCCACGGGTTCGACGCGGGGAAGCTGCTGCTCCGCATCGACCACGACGACCCCGGATCGCTGGACACCCTGCACGCCGCCGCCCGGACCATCGACGCGATGGCCGCGCACCGGCTGCCCGTCTTCGTCGAACCGTTCCTCTGCCGCCGCGTCGACGGCCGCCTCCGCAACGACCTGGCCCCCGCTGCCGTGGTGACCTCCATCGCCATCGCCTCGGGTCTCGCCGGGACGTCCGCCTACACCTGGCTGAAGGTCCCCGTCACCGACGAACCCGAGGCGATGGCCCGGGTGATGGAGGCGTCCACGCTGCCCGCCGTCCTGCTCGGCGGCGAGGTCGGCGACGACCAGGACGCCGCGTACGGGAGGTGGCGCGACGCGCTGCGGCTGCCCACCGTGCGGGGGCTCGTGGCCGGGCGCTCCTTGCTCTACCCGGCCGACGGGGACGTGGCGCACGCGGTGGACACCGCCGTGTCGCTGCTGGCGCGGGGAGAGGAAGGGTAGGCAGGGGACATGGACACCCACGACCATGAGCACGGACACCCCCACGGACACCCGACCGGGCACGGGCGCCGGGCCGGGCGCGAGACCGGCGGCTCCCGCTCAGCCGGCCGCCACCACCTGCCCTCCGGCAGTGCCGCGCGCGGGGCGTACGCCGTCGACATCGACCCGGGGCGGGCCGGCTGGGAGCGTTCGGCTCTGCGCGTGGTGGAGCTGGAGGCGGGCGGTGTTCACACGTTCGACACCGGCGGTAGTGAATGGATCGTCCTGCCGTTGGCCGGTGGCTGTACGGTGCGTACGGCAGGTGACGCCTTTGAACTGCTGGGCAGGGAAAGCGTGTTCAGCGGGGTCACCGACTTCGCCTACGTACCGCGCGACGCCCGGGCACAGATCGCCTCCGGCGCGGGAGGCCGCTTCGCCCTGGCAGGAGCGAAGTGCGAGCGACGACTCCCCGCTCGCTACGGCCCCGCGCCGGAGGTACCCGTCGAGCTGCGCGGCGCCGGAACCTGCTCGCGCCAGGTGAACAACTTCGCCGCCGCCGACACCTTCGCCTGCGACCGGCTGATCGCCGTGGAAGTCCTCACCCCCGGCGGCAACTGGTCCTCCTACCCGCCCCACAAACACGACGAGGACGTGCCGGGCGAGGAGTGCGAGCTGGAGGAGATCTACTACTTCGAGGTGGCGGACGGCGGGGTCGGCTACCACCGGGTCTCCCCGTCGCGCGAGGGCGGTACGGACGTCCTCGCCGAAGTGCGCGACGGGGACGTCGTCCTCATCCCCGACGGCTGGCACGGTCCCTCCATCGCCCCGCCCGGCCGCACGCTGTACTACCTGAACGTGATGGCCGGGCCGGGGGAGGAGCGCGCCTGGCTGATCCGCGACCATCCCGACCACCGCTGGATCCGCGACACCTGGCCGGGCGAGCCGATCGACGGCAGACTCCCCCTCCACACGGCGCATCCGTCGCCCGGCCCGGAGGTAATGCCTTGAGCCCGACGCGTCCCGCGCACCGCCCCGCCGACTCCCGCGGACCGACCCGCAGGCTGACCACCGCTCAGGCCCTGGTCGCCTTCCTGGCCCGGCAGTACACCGAGCGCGACGGCCGCAGGCAGCGGCTCATCAGCGCCACGTGGGGCATCTTCGGCCACGGCAACGTCGCCGGCCTCGGCCAGGCGCTCCTGGAGGCGGGGCCTTCGCGCGGTGCGGGCCCCGGCCCCGGTCACCGCATGCCGTTCCTCCAGGGCCGCAACGAACAGGCCATGGTGCACGCGGCCGTGGGGTACGCCCGCCAGTCGGGCCGGCTCTCCGCGCACGCCGTGACCACGTCCATCGGCCCGGGGGCCACCAACCTCGTCACCGGGGCCGCCCTCGCCACCGTCAACCGGCTGCCCGTCCTCCTCCTGCCCGGCGACACCTTCGCGACCCGGCCCGCCGAGCCCGTGCTGCAACAGCTCGAAGTGCCCTGCGCGGGCGACGTGTCGGTCAACGACTGCCTGCGCCCCGTCTCGCGCTACTTCGACCGGATCACCCGGCCGGAGGCGCTGATCCCGGCCGCGTTGCAGGCCATGCGTGTCCTCGCCGACCCCGTCGAGACCGGGGCCGTCACGCTCGCCCTGCCCCAGGACGTACAGGCGGAGGCGTACGACTGGCCGGAGGAGTTCTTCGCCGAGCGCGACTGGCACGTCCGCAGGCCCGCCCCCGACACCGCCGAACTGGAGGCGGCCGTCCGGGCGGTCCGCTCCGCCCGCCGCCCCCTGATCGTCGCGGGCGGCGGCATCCGGCACAGCGCCGCCGAGGAGACGCTCGCCGCGTTCACCGCCGCGACCCGCATCCCCGTCGCCTCCACCCAGGCAGGCAAGGGCGCGCTCCGCCACGACCACCCGGCCGACGTCGGCGGCATCGGCCACACCGGCACCGCCACCGCCGACGAACTGGCCCGCACCGCCGACCTGGTGATCGGCGTCGGCACCCGCTTCTCCGACTTCACCACCGCCTCCGGCACCCTCTTCGCCCACCCCGCCGTCCGCTTCCTCCACCTCAACATCGCCGCCTTCGACGCCCACAAGCTGGCCGCCCTCCCCCTGGTGGCCGACGCCCGCACGGGCCTGGAGGCGCTGACGGCGGCGCTCGCCGGACGCGGCTACCGGGTCGATCCGGCGTACGAGACGGAGTACACCGGCGCGAAGGAGGCGTGGGAGGAGCGGGTCGAGGCGTCCTTCGCCGCCCCCGCCCCCACCGCGCGCCCCACCCAGGCCCAGGTCCTCGGCCTCCTGGACACCCTCGTCACCGAGGACGACATCCTCATCAACGCCGCCGGCTCCCTCCCCGGCGACCTCCACAAACTCTGGCGGACCCGCTCCCGCGACCAGTACCACGTGGAGTACGGCTACTCCTGCATGGGCTACGAGATCCCGGCGGCGATCGGCGTCCTGCTCGCCACCAGGGCCCACGCCCCGCACCGCCCGGTCTGGGCCCTCGTCGGCGACGGCACGTACCTGATGAACCCCACCGAGATCGTCACCGCCGTCCAGGAGGGGCTGCCGCTGAAGCTGCTGATCCTCCAGAACCACGGGTACGCCTCCATCGGCGGGCTCTCCGAGGCGGTCGGCGCCGAACGCTTCGGCACCGCCTACCGCCACCGCGACGCGGACGGCGGCTTCACCGGCCCGCCGCTCCCCGTGGACCTGGCCGCCAACGCGGCCTCCCTCGGCATGCGCGTCCTGCGCGCCACGACCGTCGACGAACTGCGCAAGGCGCTCTCCGAGGCGCGCGACGCCCAGGACCCCACTTGTGTCTACGTCGAGACCGAAACGCCCGACACAGTGTCGGGCCCCCCTCCGGCACAGGCGTGGTGGGATGTTCCGGTAGCCGAGACCGCGAGCCGGCCGGCGGCGGTCCGCGCCCGGCAGGAGTACGACCGGCAGGCCGCCGCCCGCCGCCGCCACCTGTGAGACCCGCCCCGCGCCTGCCCGAAGCCTGAAGGAGCACGTCATGACGAAGACCGTCAACCACTGGATCGGCGGGAAGACGGCGGAGGGCGCGTCGGGCCAGTACGGTCCCGTCACGGACCCGGCCACCGGCGCGGTCACCACCCGGGTCGCGCTCGCCTCCGCGGAGGAGGTCGACGCCGCGGTCGCGGCGGCGAGGGCCGCGTACGCGAGCTGGGGCGCCTCCTCGCTCGCCCAGCGCACCGCCGTCCTCTTCCGCTACCGCGCGCTGCTGGACGCCCGCCGCGACGACATCGCCGCGCTGATCACCGCCGAGCACGGCAAGGTGCACTCGGACGCGCTCGGCGAGGTCGCGCGCGGCCTGGAGATCGTCGAGCTGGCCTGCGGGATCACCACCCAGCTCAAGGGCGAGCTGTCCACCCAGGTCTCCAGCCGGGTCGACGTCTCCTCGATCCGCCAACCGCTCGGCGTCGTCGCGGGCATCACCCCGTTCAACTTCCCGGCCATGGTGCCGATGTGGATGTTCCCGCTGGCCATCGCGTGCGGCAACACGTTCGTGCTCAAGCCCAGCGAGAAGGACCCCTCGGCCGCCAACCTGCTGGCCGAGCTGGCGTCGGAGGCCGGCCTCCCGGACGGCGTGCTCAACGTCGTCCACGGCGACAAGGTCGCGGTGGACGCCCTCCTCGCCCACCCCGACGTGGCCGCCGTCTCCTTCGTCGGCTCCACCCCCATCGCCCGGTACATCCACGCCACGGCCTCCGCCAACGGCAAGCGGGTGCAGGCGCTCGGCGGTGCGAAGAACCACATGCTGGTCCTCCCGGACGCCGACCTGGACGCGGCGGCCGACGCGGCGGTCTCGGCGGCGTACGGCTCCGCCGGTGAGCGCTGCATGGCGATCTCCGCCGTCGTCGCGGTCGGCGCGATCGGCGACGAACTGGTCGCGAAGATCCGCGAACGCGCCGAGAAGATCGTCATCGGCCCCGGCGACGACCCGGCCTCCGAGATGGGCCCGCTGATCACCGCCGCCCACCGCGACAAGGTCGCCTCCTACGTCACGGGCGCCGCCGCCCAGGGCGCGGAGGTCGTCCTCGACGGCACCGGGTACACCGTCGAGGGCTTCGAGGACGGGCACTGGATCGGCCTCTCCCTCCTGGACAAGGTCTCCACCGACTCCGACGCGTACAAGGACGAGATCTTCGGCCCGGTGCTGTGCGTGCTCCGCGTGGACAGCTACGAGGAGGGCGTCGCCCTCATGAACGCCTCCCCGTTCGGCAACGGCACCGCGATCTTCACCCGCGACGGCGGCGCGGCCCGCCGCTTCCAGCTGGAGGTCGAGGCCGGCATGGTCGGCGTCAACGTCCCGATCCCGGTCCCGGTGGGCTACCACTCCTTCGGCGGCTGGAAGGACTCCCTCTTCGGCGACCACCACGTCTACGGCAACGACGGCGTGCACTTCTACACCCGCGGCAAGGTCGTCACCACCCGCTGGCCCGACCCGGCGGACGCCCCCGCCGGCGTGGACCTGGGCTTCCCGCGCAACCACTGATCCCGCCCCGCCCCGTCCCCCGTCCGCGTACGCCGCGGGCGGGGGACGGCGGCCGCGCCCCCGGCGAAAAGCAGGTGCCCCGCCGCGAACGCCTCCCGCATCCTGTGACGCATGAACGACCCGACCCGGCCGACCCGCCCGGACCATCCGGACCGCCCGCCCCGCTACGAGATCCGCGCCCGGCAGACCGCCTCGACCGTCACCGTGTACCAGGCGTACCGGCCCGCCATCGGACTGCCCGCCGCGCGCGACGGACGGTTTCCGCAGGTGTGGAAGCGGGACCGGATGACCTGGATCAAGCCCAGCTTCCTGTGGATGATGTACCGCTGCGGCTGGGGCGCGAAGGAGGGCCAGGAGGTCGTCCTCGCCGTCGACATCGACCGCGCCGGCCTGGCATGGGCCCTGGCCCACGCCGAGCTCTCCCACTACGTACCCGGCGTGCACGCCGACCGGGCGGCGTGGAAGCGCGGCCTGCGGACCGCGCCCGCCCGGGTCCAGTGGGATCCCGAACGCGACCTCGGCCTGAATCCGCTCCCGTACCGCTCGCTCCAGCTCGGGCTGAGCGGCGAGGCGGCCCGGCGGTACGCCGACGAGTGGACGGTGGCCATCCGCGACGTGACACCCCTCGCCCGCGAGGTGCACGCGGCGGTCCGGGCCGGGGAGCGGGAGCGCGCCGCCGCCCTGCTGCCCGTGGAGACGCCCCTCGACCTCCCCGCCCCCCGGCCGGCGGCAGCCGCCCCCTCGGCCGCGGAGATGTGACTTTCGGCAGTGCCGGGGGGCCCGGGACCTCCGTAGCCTCTCCCCGGTGAACAGCCTTCTCCTTCCCGACAGGATTTCCGGAGCTTCCCCCCGGGGGACCGGGCCGCGCTGGGCGGACCCGGGAGGTCTCCTGGTGCCCGCCACGGCGGCGTTCGGCGCGCTGAGCCTGGTGGGGTGGTGGTGGGGCCTGCCGACCGCGATCGCCGCGTTCGCCGCCGGGCGGGGCCCGGGGCGCGGCCGGACCCTCGTCCTGTGCCTGGCCGGGGCGTTCGTCGCCGGGGCGGCGGCGATGGTCGTCGTGCCGTCCCTGCTCGCGCTCGCCACGCAGTTCGTCGCGGTCGTCGTCCTCGCCGTGCTGGTGCCCTGGTTCGTGGGGCGGTTCTCCCGCCAGTACCGGGAGCTGGTCCGGGCCGGCTGGGAACGGGCCGAACAGATGGAGCGGGAGCGGCGGTTGGTCGCCGAGCAGGCGAGACTGCTGGAGCGGGCCCGGATCGCCCAGGACATGCACGACGTGCTGGGCCACGACCTGAGCCTGATCGCCCTGTCGGCCGGCGCGCTGCAACTGGCCCCCGGCCTGGACGAAGGGCACCGGCAGGCCGCCCAGGACATCCGGGGCAGAGCCGCTGCGGCGGTGGAGCGGCTGGGAGAGGTGGTCGGCGTGCTCCGTGAGGAGAGCGAGGGACCGCCGCGGGGGCCGGGGGACCCCGACATCGCCCGGCTCGTCGGGGACGCGGCCGCCTCCGGGCTCTCCGTCGGACTGTCCGTGGACGGCGAGCCCGGAGAGGCGCTGCCGCCCGCCGTCGGGCGCGCCGCGTACCGGGTCGTCCAGGAGGGCCTGACCAACGCCGCCAAGCACGCGCCGGGCTCGCCGGTGAACGTCGAGCTCTCGCACACGGCGACCGGGACGCGGGTGACGGTCCGCAACGGGACCGCCTCCGCCCCCGCCGGAGCAGGGGCGCGGACCGGGCTGCCTTCCGCCTACACCTCCGGCCCGCTGCCCGGGCGTGGCGGACGGGGACTCATCGGGCTGGACGAACGCATCCGCCTCGTCGGCGGCACCCTCGACCACGGCCCGCGGGACGGCGGCTTCGCCCTCACCGCCCGGCTGCCCCACCACGCCCCGACCCGGCCGCGACCGTACTCCCCGACGCCTCCCGCCGACACCGGGGAAGGGCGCGCGCCCACCGGGTACCGGCTGGCCCGGACCCGCGTCCGGCGCACCCTGCTCACCGCGCTCGCCGTGCCGCTGACCGTGGGCGCGGCCCTGCTCGCCGTGGTGGGGACGTGGGAGACGGTGGCCGCCTCCCGGTCCGTCCTCGACCCGCGCGACTACGCGCGCCTGCGGGTGGGGCAGGATCGGTCGGAGGTACGGAAGGTGCTGCCGGACCGGCAGGCCGCGGAACGGCCGACCGGGACCGGGCCGGAGGAACGAGGGGTGACGTGCGAGTTCTACGCGATGACGGCGGACCGCTTCGACGACCGGTCCGGGGACGCGTACCGGCTCTGCTTCCGCGACGGCAGACTGGTCTCCCGCGACGCGCTGACGCCGTGAGCCCCCGATGAGCGGCGCCGACCTGCCCGATGCCGACCGGCTCCAGCCGTCGAACCCCGGCGACCGCGCGCCGGCCGGAGCCGGCGCCCCCGCCCGCCCCCACCCGATCCGGGTGCTGGTCGCCGACGACGAGCCCATGATCCGGGCCGGTGTCCGCGCCGTCCTTTCCACCGACCCCGGCATCGAGGTCGTCGCCGAGGCGGCCGACGGGCACGAGGCCGTCGAACTGGTCCGGGCCCACCGCCCGCACGTGGCCGTCCTCGACGTGCGGATGCCGAGGACCGACGGCATCGACGCCGCCGCCGAGATCCGGCGCGCCCTGCCCGCCACCGGCGTCGTCATGCTGACCACGTTCGGCGAGGACGACTACATCCTGCGGGCGCTCGGCGCGGGGGCCGCCGGATTCCTGATCAAGTCCGGTGAACCCGGGGAACTCCTCGCCGGGGTACGGGCCGTGGCCGAGGGCGCCGCCTACCTCTCACCGAAGGTCGCCGCCCGGGTGGTGGCGCACCTCGCCTCCACCGGGGCCGGGGAGCGGGCCGGCCGGCGGAACGCCGCCCGCGAGCGGATCGCCGGGCTGACGCCCCGGGAACGCGAAGTGCTGTCGCACCTCGGCGGAGGACTGTCCAACGGGCAGATCGCCCGGCGGCTGCACCTGGTCGAGGGCACGGTCAAGGCGCACGTCAGCTCCGTCCTCGCCCGCCTCGGCGTCGACAACCGCGCCGCGGCCGCCGTCGTCGCCCACGAGGCCGGCATCCTGCCCCCACCACCGCCCGAGCAGCGCTGAGACCAGCAGCTCGGCGGGGCGGCCCAGCGCCAGGAGCACCGACGCGACGACCGCCCCGCCGAGCAGAGCGCCCGCGACCACGTCGTGCGGGTAGTGGACCCCCACCAGGACGCGCAGCAGCGCCGCCGCTACCGCGACCGGCAGCGTCACGGCGGCCAGCCGGGGCCGCCGCACCGCCAACCCCACCGCCAGGGCGGCGGCCAGGGTGGCGTGGTTGCTGGGGAACGACCAGTCGCCCGGCTCGGGGCAGGCGGCGATCGCCCCGGCCCCCTCCACCGCCCGGCACGGCCGTTCCTCGTCGGCGACCAGCTTCAACGCCTCGCTGACCGCGTACGCCACCACCGTCCCGACGCCGACGAGGACGGACGCCGCCGCCGCGCCCGCGTCCCTGCGGCGCAGCGCCCCCCAGCAGACCCCGAGCAGGAGCAGGCCCAGGACGATCAGCGTGGCCTCCGAACACAGCTCCAGGAGGTGGCCCAGCCACCCCGGCGCGTCGTCGACGGCCTCCGTCAGCGAGCGGTAGGCGGAGACGGACGCGCCCTCCGTGACCTCGACCGGACCGGGCCGCCCCGGACCGCCGGGCCACAGCAGTCCGATCCCGGCCGCCGCCGCCCCCAGGAGTGCGGCCGACCCGAACAACCGGGCCGGCCCGTGGTGGTGATGTGTGTGCTGTGCCATGCGGCGAACGTACGGAGACGACGCGGCCGGGCGCGGGAGCCGAAGGGCAGGTGCGGCCCCCGACGAACGTAGGGGTTGACTCCGCAGAGCACCCCTACTCCTGGGGGCCGTCCCCGAACTCCCACACCAGCATCGCGAACCGCCCGTCGTCCCCCGCCCCCGCCGACCGGTACGTCGCGAGCGCCGCCTCGTCGTCCGGTTCGACGCCGACCCACACGTCGTAGCACCCCCGCTCCCGGGCGAGCTCCACCAGCGCGCGGGTCAGGGCCGTGCCGATGCCCCGGCGGCGGTACGGGCCGTCGACGGCGAGTTCGTACAGGCACATCTCCGTGCCCTTGTCCGGGTGCAGCATCTCGATGCCCGAGACGAAGCCCGCCGGGACGTCCTCCACGTACGCGATCAGCAGGGCGTGACCGTCCGCGGCGAGGAAGCGGGCGGCCCACTCCTCGCGGGGCGGGGCGTCGAAGAGGTGGCCGGCGGCCAGCAGTTCCGTGACGGCGGTGGCGCGGCGGATGTCCATCGGGGCCTCCGTGGGAGCGGCAAGGGCTGCGGGGACGCGGTGTACCGCGTCCGCAGTACGGCGGGGCGCACCGTACCTCTCAGGGAGGCCACGCACCTCACCCCGGCGGCCCCCGGGCGGCTCGCGTCCTCCGTTTAGGGTCGAGGGATGGAGACCCCTACTGTTCGACGGTGGCGGCTGCCGCCCCGTACACCTGGCCGGTGGGCCGCGGCCGGCGCCGCGCTCGCCGTGCTCGTGGGCGGCGGCGCCTGGGCCGCCGTCGCCGACGACGGATCGCCCACCGTGCGGCGCGAGGACCGGACGCTGCGCATGGACGGGGTGCCCATCGACACCTCGTACTTCCACGCCGGGGGTTCCGGCAAGCGGCCCGCCGTGCTCATCGGGCACGGCTTCGGCGGCAGCAAGAACGACGTACGGGCCCAGGCGGAGAAGCTGGCGGCGGACGGGTACGCGGTGCTGACCTGGTCGGCGCGCGGCTTCGGCGGGTCCGGCGGGGAGATCTCCCTCAACGACCCCGACCACGAGGTCAAGGACGTCTCCCGGCTCATCGACTGGCTCGCGGAGCGCCCCGAGGTCCAGCTCGACGAGGAGGGCGACCCCCGCGTCGGCCTCACCGGCGCCTCCTACGGCGGGGCGGTCTCCCTGCTCGCCGCCGGACACGACGAGCGGGTCGACGCCGTCGCGCCCGCCATCACCTACTGGAACCTCGCCGACGCCCTCTTCCCGGACGGGGTGTTCAAGAAGCTCTGGGCCGGGATCTTCATCTCCACGGGCGGCGGCTGCGAGCGGTTCGAGAAGCGGCTCTGCGCGATGTACGAACGGGTCGCCGTCAGCGGCAAGCCCGACGCGGAGGCGGTGAAGCTGCTCACCGAGCGCTCCCCGTCCGCCGTCGCCGACCGCATCACGGTCCCCTCGCTGCTCCTCCAGGGCCAGTCCGACTCCCTCTTCCCGCTCGGCCATGCCGACGCCATGCAGAAGGCCATCAGCGCCAACGGCGCTCCCGTCTCCGTCGACTGGATCGCGGGCGGCCACGACGGCGGCGACGACGAGACCGGGCGGATCCAGAGCCGGGTCAACGCCTGGTTCGACCGGTATCTCAAGGAGGACACCGGCGCCGGCACCGGACCCGCCTTCCGCGTCAGCCGCACCGGAGGCGTCGACTCCACCGACGGGGCCGCCCTCCTGCGCGGGGCCTCCGGCGACGCCTATCCGGGGCTGCGCGGGGGCGGCCGGGACATCGCCGTCGACGGCGGAACCAAGACCTTCCGCAACCCGGCCGGGGCCGCGCCGCCCGCCATCTCCGCCGTGCCCGGCGTCGGCGGCGGCCTCGGCCGGCTCTCCTCCCTCGGCGTCGGGCTCTCGCTCGACTTCCCCGGCCAGTCCGCCCGCTTCGAGTCCGCCCCGCTGGACACCGCCGTACGCGTCACCGGCACGCCCACCGTGAAGGTGAACGTCACGGCGGACGGCGGCCGGGACGCGGTGCTCTTCGGCAAGGTGTACGACGTGGCGCCGGACGGCGGGCAGCAGGTGCTGCCCCACCAGCTCGTCGCCCCCCACCGGATCACCCCCGACCGGCAGGGCAGGCCGATCGAGCTGGCGCTGCCCGCCGTGGACCACGAGTTCGACGCCGGGCACCGGATGCGGCTGGTGTTCTCCGCCACCGACCTCGGCTACGCCTCCCCGGCCGAACCCGCCACCTACACCGTCACCGCCGACGGGCCCCTGACCGTCCCCACCGCGCCCGCCGTGACGACCGCCGCGGCCGCTCTGCCCTGGTGGACCTGGGGCCTCCCGGCCGCCGCCCTCGTCATCGCCGCCGCACTCCTGCTCACCGCGCGCCGCCGCACCGCGGCCCCGGCGCCGGACCCCGAACTCACCGACGTACCGCTCCGGATCACCGGGCTCTCCAAGAAGTACGCCAAGTCCGTGGACCGGTACGCGGTGCGTGAGCTGTCCTTCCGCGTCGAGCGGGGCCAGGTCCTCGGGCTCCTCGGCCCCAACGGAGCGGGCAAGACGACCACGTTGCGGATGCTGATGGGGCTCATCAGCCCCGACGAGGGCGAGATCCGCGTCTTCGGGCAGGCCGTCCGGCCCGGCGCCCCGGTGCTCTCCCGGGTCGGCGCGTTCGTGGAGGGCGCCGGCTTCCTGCCGCACCTCTCCGGACGCGCCAACCTCGACCTGTACTGGCAGGCCACCGGCCGTCCCGCCGAGGACGCCCACATCGACGAGGCCCTGGAGATCGCCGGGCTCGGCGACGCGCTGGCCCGTGCGGTGCGGACGTACTCCCAGGGCATGCGGCAGCGGCTCGCCATCGCCCAGGCCATGCTGGGGCTGCCGGATCTGCTGATCCTCGACGAGCCGACCAACGGGCTCGACCCGCCGCAGATCCGCGAGATGCGGGACGTGATGATCCGGTACGCGGCCGGCGGCCGGACCGTGATCGTCTCCAGCCACCTCCTGTCCGAGGTGGAGCAGTCCTGCACGCACCTGGTCGTCATGGACCGGGGCCGGCTCGTCCAGGCCGGTCCGGTCGCGGAGATCACCGGCTCCGGCGACATGATCCTGGTGACCACGGCGGAGGAGGTGTCCGAGCCGCTGGCGGAGAAGGTCGCCGCCCTGCCCGGCATCGGCTCCGCCGTCCGCACCGAGGACGGGCGCGGGCTCCTCGTCCGCCTGGACGGGGCCACCACCGCGCGTCTCGTCGCCGGCCTGGTGCGGCTCGACGTCCCGGTCACCGGCGTCGGCCCGCACCGCCGCCTGGAGGACGCCTTCCTCACCCTGATCTCCCAAGGAGCAGCATGAGCGCCCCCGTCCAGCCCCCCGAGGCCCGGGTGGCGGCCGAGCATCCCGAGGCGCCCGGCTACCGCGCCGGGCGCACGCTCCCGCTCCGGGTCGAGGCCATGCGGCAACTGCGCAGGCGGCGCACCCTGCTCATGGGCGGGGTGCTCGCCGCCCTGCCGTTCATCCTGATCATCGCCTTCGCGATCGGCGGCACGCCGGACGGCGAGGACGGCGGCGGCCGGGGCGGCGGCCGGATCAACCTCATGGACGTGGCCACCGAGTCCGCCGCCAACTTCGCGGCCGTCTCGCTGTTCGTCTCGGCCGGGTTCCTGCTGGTGATCCCGGTGGCCCTGTTCTGCGGGGACACCGTCGCCTCCGAGGCGAGCTGGTCCTCGCTGCGCTACCTCCTGGCCGCACCGGTGCCGCGCGTCCGGCTGCTGTGGTCCAAGCTCGTCGTCGCGCTGGGCTTCAGCCTGGCCGCGATGGTGCTGCTGCCCGTCGTCGCGCTGGCGGCGGGCACGGCCGCCTACGGGTGGGGCCCGCTGAAACTGCCCACCGGCGGAGAGCTGGCCGCCGGGGACACCGTGCCGCGCCTGGCGATCGTCGTGGCGTTCATCTTCGTCTCCCAACTGGTCACCGCCGGGCTCGCGTTCTGGCTCTCCACCAGGACGGACGCGCCGCTCGGCGCGGTCGGCGGGGCGGTCTTCCTCACCATCGTCGGCAATGTGCTCGACGCGGTGACCGCGCTCGGCTCCTGGCGCGAATTCCTGCCCGCGCACTGGCAGTTCGCCTGGGCCGACGCGCTCCAGCCGCACCTGGAGTGGGGCGGCATGATCAAGGGCGCGGCCGTCTCGGTGGCGTACGCCCTGGTGCTGTTCGCGCTGGCCTTCCGCGGGTTCAGCCGTAAGGACATCGTGTCCTGAACCCGATGCTCCGGGGTTCGCCGTCCGCCGGCCGGTCCCGCGCCGCCCCCGGCCGCCCGCTGTTGCCGCATCGAGACGCTTCCGCAACGCTTTCGTCGACTCCGGCGGGCGGCCCCGTACGTCACATTCACAGATGTCGAGGACATCGTGACGACGTGGGGGGTTACGCATGCACCAGACCGACCGACGACACGGGAAGCGGGACGCGAGGCGGGCGGGGGCCGTGGCGCTCCTGCTGGCGGGGGCGGTGGCGCTCACCGCGTGCAGCGCCGGGGGCAGCAGCTCGGACGGCACCCGGGACGTCAGCTCGGGCAAGCGCCAGGGGCAGGGGCCGTCCGGCGGCGGACAGCCCGCGCCGGGCGCCGTGCCGCCCGGGACGGGCCGGTCGGCCGCGCCGGGGGGCGAAGGGACCGACGGCGCCGCCGAGGCGAAGCCCGAGACGCCCGACTACCTCTCGACCTTCGCCCTGGACGTGGACACCGCCAGCTACGGTTACGCCCGCCGCACCCTGGGCGACGGCCGGCTGCCCGCGCCCGGGGACATCCGCCCCGAGGAGTTCGTCAACAGCTTCCGCCAGGGCTACGAACGGCCGAAGGGCTCCGGCTTCACGGTGAACGTCGACGGGGCGCGCATGGGCTCCGCGAAGGGCGGGGGCGGCGCAGGCGGAGCCTCCGACTGGTCGCTGCTCCGCGTCGGCCTGGCCACCGAGGCCGCTCCGAAGGCCGCTGAACGGCCGCCCGCCGCCCTCACGTTCGTCGTGGACATCTCGGGCTCCATGGCCGAGCCCGGCCGTCTCGACCTGGTCCGGAAGTCCCTGGGCATCCTCACGGACGAACTGCGCGACGACGACTCCCTCGCCCTGGTCACCTTCAGCGACGAGGCCGAGACCCGGCTGCCGATGACCCGGATCAAGGGCAACCGGAACCGGATCAAGGACGTGGTGGAGGAGATGAGCCCGGCCCGGTCCACCAACGCCGGGGCGGGGATCACCCGCGGCTACGAGGAGTCGGTCGAGGGCCACCGCAAGGGCGCGACCAACCGGGTGGTGCTGCTCTCCGACGCCCTCGCCAACACCGGCGACACCGAGGCCGACAGCATCCTGGAGAAGATCGACTCGGCCCGCCGCGAGTACGGCATCACCCTCTTCGGCGTCGGCGTCGGCAGCGACTACGGCGACGCGTTCATGGAGCGGCTCACCAACAAGGGCGACGGCAACACCACCTACGTCGGGGACGAGGAACAGGCCCGCAAGGTCTTCGTCGACCAGCTCCCCGCCCACCTGGAGATCCGGGCCCGCGACGCCAAGGCCCAGGTGGCGTTCGACCGGAAGACGGTGAAGCGGTTCCGGCTGATCGGCTACGAGAACCGCAAGGTCGCGGACGAGGACTTCCGCGACGACGGCGTGGACGGCGGCGAGGTCGGCCCCGGCCACACGGTGACCGCTCTGTACGCCGTACGGCTGCGCGAGGGCGCGTCCGGCAGGGTGGCCGAGGCGACGGTGCGGTGGCTCGACCCCGAGACCCGCGAAGCGCGCGAGGAGACGGGGACCGTACGGACCGGGGCGCTGGAGGAGCCGTTGTGGGGCGGGGCCGGCGACCGGCTGCAAGTGGCCGCCGTGGCCGCCTACTTCGCCGACCGCCTGCGGGGCGGCGACCTGCCGGGCGCGCCCGGCCTGGACGAACTCGCCTCCCGGGCGGCCGATCTGGCGGAGGCGACCGAGGACAGCTCGGTGCGGAAGCTGGCCACGGCCATCGGCCAGGCGGACCGCCTCAGGGGCGGCGCCGGCCGGGACGGCGGGCCGGAACCGGACGAGGGCGAGATCGGCTGACGCGGTCCGTCCGCCCGCACCGGTCCCTCGGACCCCGGAGCGGGCCGCCCGGCCGGGCCGGGGTCCGGGGGCCGGACCGCCCGCCCCCGTCCGCCGGGGCCGGACCGCCCGCCCCCGTCCGCCGGGGCCGGGCGGCCCGGCCGGTTCGCACAGTCGGTCGAAACAATGCCCTGCGAACGGCAGTTCCCGGCCATGATGTCCGCCATGACCTCTCTCTTCCTGGTGCTCGCCACGATCGTCAACGGCCTCTACGCGGGCTTCATGCTGACCTTCCTGATCGCGATCATGCCCGGCCTCGCGGAACTGACGGACCAGCAGTTCGCCGCCGCCATGCGCCGTTTCAACGAGAAGGTCCCCGGGCCGGCCTTCCTGGTCCTGTTCCTCGGCGTCGTCGCCCTGCCCGCCGCCGCCTTCCTCACCGGCCTCGGCGAGCACGACGAGGTGACCGGGCCCGCCGTCCTGGCGGCCCTGATCTGCGTGATCATCGGGCACCTGATCACCGTGATCGGCAACATCCCGCTCAACAACGCCCTCGCCGCCTCCGAGGGCGGCGACGACAGCGCGGCCCGCGCCGCCTTCGAACCCCGCTGGAACACGCTGCACCAGGTGCGCACCGCGTTCTCGCTGGTGGCGTGCGCCCTGCTGGCCGTCGCGCTGTAGGGCTCCGGGGGAGGGGCGGCGGGGCTACCGGCCGCCCGCCCCCGCCTCCAGCCCGGCCCCGCCCGGGTGGCCGGGGCCGAGCAGCACCACGAGAGCGGCCTTCCCGGGTACGGGCACGTCCACCCGCCGCCAGCCGGCCCGCCCGTACAACCGCAGCGCCGCCTCGGCCCGTACGGAGGTCAGCAGCCAGCAGCGGCCTCCCGGGGCGCGTCCGGTCACCGCCTCCAGCAGGGCCGCACCGAGCCCCGTCCCGTGCGCCTCCGGCGCGACCGCGAGCTCGTTCACCTCCAGCGCCTCGCACAGCCACGCCCGCGTCCGCTCGGGACCGAGAGCTTCGGCGACCTGCCCGTAGCTACGCCCGGCCGGGAAGACCTCCGGGGTGATCCAGGCCGTGGCGAAACCGGCGACCGCCCCGCCGGACACCGACACCGCCGCCGTGAACCCGGGCCGCAGCACGTCCTGCTCCAACCGCCGGACGTACCCGTCGGCCGCCGCCGGGTCCTCGTGCCAGGGCGGGCCCGCGAAGGCCCGCGCGTACACGTCGCGGACACCCTCGGCGTACCGGAGCAGCTCCCCGGACCCCACCGTCTCCACCTCTGTCGCCATCGCCCCGCCCCTCCGCCTTCGCCCGGACCCCGGCCCGGCGTCGCGCCGCCGTCCGCGACGCGAACCGCCGTGGTCGGCACAACACTTGGGCCGACCGCCCGTCCGACGGTATGCGAGTGGCCACGCGACCGCCCACCCCTTTCCGTGACAGCCGCCCGCGCCACGGGGCCTGGCGGACAGCGCTTCCCGCCGTCCGCCAGGCCCCGCCCGGGGGGGCTCACACGTTGGGCACCTTGAGCCGGTCCCAACTGCTCTTCCCGGGGATGCCGTCCGCGTCCCCGCCCGTGTAACCCAGCTTGCGCTGCCAGGCGGCGTACGACTTCCGGTCGGCCTCGGACCAGGCGGGCCCCGGGCCCACCGTGTACCGGCCGCACCCTTCGGCCACCAGCCGCTTGCCCATCGCCGTGACGATCGCGCTCCTGCGGCCGACCGCGAAGAACGCGGACCCCGGGAACGGCTCGCACTTCGGTCTCGGCGGCGGATCGGCGGGGCCGTCCGGCGCACCGCCCAGCCGCTTGGCGACCCGGCTGCGCATCGCGTTCATGGTGAACCCGCGCGGATCGACCTTGCCCGGCTGCCACTCCAGATGGCCGATCACCGACCGCTCCGACCAGCCGTGCGCCCGGCAGACGGCGGCCGCGGCCCGCTCGATCGCCAGCAACTGGGCCGCCGGCCAAGGGTCCTTGCCGTCACCGAGGTTGATGCACTCGAAGCCGTAGAAGTGCCGGTTGCCGTCGGTGTTGGCCTCGTTGTCGGGGGGCAGCGCCTTCTCCGCGACGACGGCGCGCAGGACGTCGTCGTCGCCGAGCCCGGCGTGGTTGGCCCGCCCGTTCCCCACGAGGTGGACGGTCCCGTCCTTGGCGATGACGCCGTGGCAGAGCGGGCCGGGCAGGGCGGAGTGGCCGTTGTAGCAGAGCTCGACGGAGGACGCGGTGCCCGAGGAGACGGTGTGGTGGATCATCACCCCGTGCGTCGGGCCCCAGGGCCCCTTGTGGTTGCGGTTGTTGGTGCGCCAGCTCCGGTGCTCGACGACGTGGAGTCCTTCGTCGCGGAGGGCTTTGAGCAGCTTGTCGGCGGACAACGGCGTCGCCATGGCGGCGCTCCTTTCCCTGGTGGTGCGTAGATCACGCGGGCGCTTCGGCGTGCGTCCGGGCGGGACCGGCGGAGGGGCGGCGGCCGGGGAGCCGCGACCGCCGCGCCGGACGGAACGGCGGCCGGGAGCGCTCTCGGGTGGGGAATCCGCCATCGGCCTCTCCGATCGATTTGCCCGTTTCCACGCTCTGCCGAACGTCCCGTCGGGCGGAAGGTTTCGCCTTTCCCGACCTCCCGGACGGGCGGGTCCGAACTCCTGCCCGAGGTTTGGCCCCCGGAAAGAAGCGACGCCCCCGGCCGGGGCGCATCGGCCGCCGCCGCGCCGCCGTCCCCCGCGCTCCTCGCGCGCCCCCGCCACGCTTCCGTGCACGCCCTGGCCCGCTCCCCGGACGCGCCCCGGCCCCGCACCCGGCCCGGAGGGGCCGCGTGCGGGGCCGGGGGCGGCGCGGAACCGGTGGCTCCGCGCCGTCCGCGCCTGCTGCTCAGCTCGTGCAGGTCGCCTTGATCGCCGATATCGCGTGGTGCTCGTAGTTGCTGTCCCGGCCCCGGTCGTGGATGCGCACGGAGAGCTTCTTGGCCTCGATGGGGAACGTGCCCGGCACGTTGTACCAGGTGCCCCGGCGGTCCTGCTGGTTGAGGTAGAAGGAGCCCACCAGGTTGCCGCTCCGGGGCAGGAACCGGTCGTACACCGTGTAGTAGCTCGGGTCGCCGCCGACCCGCACGACGTCCGAACTGCCGGGCACATGGACGGAGATGCTGCACTTCCTGGCCGAGTCGGGCAGGTCGAACAGCCAGGTCGCCGAACCGCCCGAGTCCTTGGAGGAGCTGCCGGACATGGGCATGGAGAGGTACTTGCCCGCACAGCCGTAACCGCCGAAACCGCCGCTGTGGGTGGCCCAGCCCTCCTTCCCGTCGCTGTAGTAGCCGTCCCGCTGGAAGCGCTGGGTGGGGCACTCGGGGCCGGACACCCCGCTGTACACGACGGTGGACGTCGACTTGGACTGCGACTGGGGCGTGGTGTCCGTCGTGGGCGTCTTGGCGGAGCCGTCCGAGCCCCCGGCCGCCGGAGCCTTCGCCCCGGAACCGCTCTTCTCCGTCGAACCGGCCGCGTCCGTGGAGCCCTTCGCCGTCCCGGTACCCGTGGCGCCCTTGCCGTCGCCGTCCTTCTCGGCCTTCGCCCCGGAGGAACCGTTCGCCCGCCGCGGTCCGTCGCCCGCGTCCGCGCCCACGTGGTTGGCGGGGCCCTTGTCGCCCCGGACCGGCGGAGCGCCCTCCCGAGGGGCGCCGGGAACCCGTACGCCGTCGGGGCCCGCGGGGTCGGTGCCCGGCACGTACCCGCCCTCCTGGCCGGCCTGCTTCCACGCGGCCGCCGCCGCCCGGCGGGTGGGCTCGACGTCGTCCTTCTGGGCGGCCGCCACGACGAACGGGGCCCCGAGGAGCAGCGCACCCGCGAAAGCGGCGGCCACCACCATGGGACGCGACACCCGGCCGGGGCGCTCCGGAGCACCGCCCTCCGCCGCGGGGCCGTCGGGCGGGCTCGCGGCGGCGGCCGTGGCGGTGGCGGTCGCGGTCGCCGGTGCGCCGGATGCGGCCGCCTCGGCGCCGGTGGTCCCGGCGGCCTCCCGGGACGCCGTCCCGGTCTTCGGGGAACCCGGCTCCGCGGCAGCCGCGGCCTCGGACGCACCGGCCGCGACCACGGCTGCCGCGGGGGCCTCGGGGGACGCCGCCTCCGCCTCGGCCTTCTCCTCGGCCGCGCCCTCGGCGGCGGTCGTCGCGGTGGTGGCCGCCACGGCGGTCCCGCCGGCCGCCGGCTCCGCCTCCTCCCGGGCGACCGCGGCCTCCCCGCCGCCCGGCTCCTCCTCGGGCCCGGACGTGGTCCTGCCGATGGAGACGCCGACCGCGTGTGCCGCCGCCGGGGCCCCGGCCTCCCGCTCCCCGGCCTCCTCCGGGCCGGGTGTGGACGAGGTCGGCGTCCGCGCGCCACCGCCGTCCCCGTCGCCGGCGACCGGGACGTCCCCGCCCTGCGTCGCCGTCCGGGACGGCGGTGCGGACGGGGCCCCTATGCTCCCCGGACCTGAGCCCTGCGCACTGTCCGGCGCCGTTTCCCCCGAGGCCGCCTCCCGGACGTCGCCGGGCTCGCTCTCCTCGCTGGACCGCTGTTGCTTCACAGGTCGCCTCTCGTTTCCTGCCATGGGTCTTCTTCGCCCTCTTCGATTGCCGCCGGGCGGGTTCGGTTCCCCTCCGCGCCGAGCGACATGACGTGCCGTCACGGGTGCTCGGACTCCTGGTGTTCGCTCTCGGGCGTCAGCCAGTCCAGGTGCTCGTGGAAGTGCCTCCCCTGGCCCTGGAAGTGGCCGAACTCGCCGCGCGCCGGGTCCTTCACCCCGAACTCCTGCTCCAGGTGCTCATTGAGCACCTGGAGCAGGAGGAACGGCCCCGTGGCCGCCGCACCCGCCTGCTTCATCTCCTCGGCGTCCTCGAACATGGAGAGTGTTCCGGCGATCTTCTGGATGAGCCGGTCGATGAAGGGCGCGTTCTTCTGCGCGGTGATGAAGTGGTTGCCGTAACCGCCGGTGTCGAGCAGGAAGCCGACCGCGCGGCCGACCTGTTCCCTGGTCGGCTGCCCGGCCACCGGCACATGGGGAACGCCTTCCCGCGCCGCGACCTCCTGGAGGATCCCGTCCAGCCCGCGCAGGTCACGCAGGAGCGGGCCGAGCACCGGCACGTCGTTCTGCCGGAGCCGGGGGGCCTCCACGGCCGAGAACTCGAACGTTCCGGGGCCCAGGTCCACGTCGGCGTACACCCCGCCGTACTGCTTCAGGACGCTGTACCGCGCCAGGTCGGAGGCGAACGCGTACGCCTGGGTCCCGCCCGTGGGGTCGGTGGCGATCGCGAAGACTTTCTTGAAGTCCTCATGGATGACGGGATCGAGCTGCATCCGGGTGAGTCCCTTCGTGAACCTGATGCTCATCTGCGTCGTGGGGCTCAGCCTCGTCCGGGAGTCCGTCCACAGGTTCACCGTCCAGTCGGCCCTGCGGGCCCTGGCGGTCCACGCGGTGATGTTCTTCAGCGCGTCCGCGGGAAGGTCCTTGCCGAGCCAGATGAAGTGCAGCTGCGTCGGCACGGGGGGAGCGGGCTCGCTGGACGTCATCAACTCGTCGGCGAGCGCCCGCAGCTCCTCCAGATAGGGCGGCGGAGGGGCCGACGCCCCCAACCGGTGCAGCATGAGCCGCATCGCGTCGTAGTCCCCCTTGACGTGCGAGGTGATGACGTAGGCGCGCACCCCCTGCTCGTCGTCGGCGCCCAGCTCCCGCAGGGTCGCGCCGTCTCCCTCGCCCTCCTTGAAGGTGATGTTCAGCGGTCGACCGAGGGCCGGCTGAACGGCTGCCGCCTGGACCTGCGCGGGTGGCGCGGGCTCCGTCTGCCCGGTCTCCGCGTCGCTCGGGGCCGGGGGGGCGGCGTCCGCCTGCTCCGCGCTGCTGGGCGAGGCCGAGTTGAGCGTCTCGAAGATCATGTCCGCGAGCGAGAGGGGAGGGCGCTCCGCCTCCGCCCGGGGGGCGGGGGGAGTGACGGCGTCGGCCGCCATCCCCTCGCCCGCCGCGACCCATGCGCCGCGCCGCCGGGCCACCGGGTCCGCGAGCAGGCCCAGCACGCCCGAGGCGCCCCCGGAACCGCTGGACGGCGTGGCGTGGCCCACTTCGGTGTCGGGCGCGTACCAGAGGCGTCCGGGCAGGGCGCGGGCGGCGTCCAGCGCCACGCTGCTGCCGTCGCCACTGCGGATCTTCGCCGTCTCGCACGCGACCAGGACGACGGGGGCCGGGGGCCGCGCCGGGTCTCTGAGCGTCTCGATGAAGCGTGCCAACTGCGCGCCGTCGACGACCAGCGGCTGTGCGCCCGCCAGAGGGAACTCGACGCCGTCCTCCGTGCCGTGGGCGTCGAAGAACAACGGGGTGACCGGCTCCTGCGCGTCCCGCGCCGCCGCGCCGGTGCGCCAGGGGACCTCCCCGGCGGGGGAGTCCGTCGTGCTGTCGGTGTCGAGGACGAAGTCCCCGTCCTCGGTGGTCCGGTAGTGCGCGAACAGGGCCTCGTCCGGACGGTACGCGGCGTAGAAGTCCCGCCGGGGCGCCCAGTCCTGCGCGGAGTGGGAGGCGTAGCCCAGGGTCCGGCCGTCGGCGCCGCGGATCACCGTGAGGCCCTCGTAGACCTGGCCGTAGGAGACCTGGCGCCCGTCCTTGCCCGTGAGCACGGCGTCCGGCGTCGCCCCGGCGGGCGGAGAGGTCAGCAGAGAGGCGGCCGAGTGCAGGAGGGGGCCCTCTCCTGCCGATGAGTCGGTCCGGCTGTTGGAGAAGAACTTCCGGGTTCCGGAGGACGAGCCGGCGTCGTCGCCGCCCTCCCGGTGGCTGCTCCGGAACGTGCCGGTGAGGCTGTCGCCGAACTTCTTCAACTTCTTCCGCATGGTGCCCGAACGCGTGAGCGTCCCCTCCGCCGGCTGCTCCGTCCCATGCAGGGAGGCGGTCTCCTGGTTCTCGCTCTCCGGGGTCACCCAGGCCAGGTCGATCCAGACGTTCCGCGCCGCTTCCGTGGGCCTGAACCGGGCGGCGCCTCTCGTCTCTCCGTAGCTCGCCGTGTCGTTCCTCCTCATCCACGCACGGTTGTAGTCGTTGAGCCGACCGTCGATGAACGTCGGCCCCGTGATGTGCGCAACCTGCCGCTGCTTGATCTCGTCCAGCTTGATGCCCCGCTCAAGACCCGACAGGGAACTCAGTTTGACGAGTTCCGTCAGCAGGTAGCCGAGGAAGGGGTTGTTCGGGTGGGCCGCGATCAACTGGTTGCCCAGTTCACCTCTGTCGTACATCTCCACGGCCTTGGCCCGGACGGCATCGAGGGTGATCGCCGCGTCCGGCGGCGGATTCGTGCCGAGGACACTGGCCGCGTCGCGCAGCCGGGGCCCGAACATGGGGAGGTTGTCGCCCGAAGGCATCTGCACGCCGCCGGCCGGCAGTACGAAGTTCCCGGGCGCCACGTCCACGTCCAGGTACACGCCCCCCTGCTGGTAGAGGATGGCGTAGCGGGCGGCGTCCGAGGCCAGCGCGAAGCTCCGGAGCTCCTGGCCCTTCTCGTACAGGTTTCCGGCCCGCGACAGCACCGGGTCCGTGTACCGGAAGAATTGCTTCGGGCCGAACACGGTGGCCACCGACGGGCTCGCCACCCCGTGCCCGGCGAGTTCCGCCAGAAAGCCGCTGTTGGCGGCGCGTCCCTTCTCGTCCGTCCAGACACGCATGTCCCAGGCGGAGTTCTCGGCCTTCTCCGCCCAGTTCCGGAGGTTCTCACGGGCGGCGGCCGTCATCTCGCCGCCCAGCCAGATGAAGTTCAGACGCTTCGGGATCGACGTCGCTTCGCCCTGGTAGCCGCCCACCGCCAGCCGGGGAGGATCGGCGGACGCGATCTGCGCGGACTCGGTGTTCAGCGTGTTCAGCGTGTTCAGCGTGTTCAGCGTCAAATCCGCGCCCCGCAGCACGTCGGGGCCGTCCCCGGGGTTCGCCCCGTCGTCGGTCATGCTGTTGTTCCGTGCGCGCGGGGGGCGCAGGCGGGTTCTGTCCTCGCCGCCCTGCGCACCGAGGGCCTTCTTCGCGTAGGAGCTGAAGAGGTTGACCTGGAGCTCGCGTTGGTAGATCTCCTTCAGTACGTCCTTCTGTTCCAGGTCGACCTGCCGCTGCCTTTCTCGCCATTCCTCGGTGTCGGGCACGCGGGGAAGCCGGTCGAATTCTTCCTGGGTCCGTACCGTGACGGTCTCCACATATTTCAGCTCGTGGCGCTCCTCGCCGGGAACGGCTGTGTAGACGACGACGTCCAGGCCGTCGATTTCGCCGCTCTCGATGCGCTTCTTGGCCTCGGGCCACTCCGTGGTGGTGAGGACGCTGCTGTCGTGGATTCCGTCCAGCACGTGGGCGGTGACCCGGCTGGTGAGGCCCTGGGCGTAGGTGCGGGACAACTGGCGCCACAGTTCGGCCATGGTCGGGGAGTCGTCCCAGTGGGGGAGTCCGAATCCGAGACCGTCGAAGATGTAGCCCTGGACCGATGATTCCAAGGCCACGCCGGTTCCGACGTTGGCCGTGCTGATCGCTTCGGCCGGGCCCAACTTCGACCAGATCTGGCCGTGTTCGGCCGATGCCGCGGCGCGCGTCGGCAGGACGCCCTCGAAGCCCCCTGTCTCCTGCTGCCGAAGGAACCACAGGTAACTCACCTGGTGGCCCATCACCTTGTCGGACCGGAAACCCCGCATGATCGCGGCGATGGCGGACTCGTTGACTTCGTTCCTGCCCGGGCGCCCGGCCAGCGCCATCTCCAGGTCCGATTCGACGGTCTTCAGCCAGGCGTCCACGCCCTGACGGAACGCCGTGTCCTCGGCGAGCGGCTCGATCCCCTCGATCCGGTCCCACAGCTGTGCGCTCTGCTGGTGGAAGCCCTCTTTCTGTTCCGGCGCGACGCCGTCGTCCGCTGTCCTGGACGATTCGGCGCCCTGCCGCGTGGCCGTGTCCGTGTCCGGCACGTTCACCAGCAGCTCGTCCGGACTCCGCACCGGGCCGGTACCGGGTGCGGACCTCTTCCCGCCGCCGACGACCGTGTCGCCGCCCCCGCCCTCCTGCCCGAGCAGGGCGTCCAGCGCGTCGGGTTCACCGGCGGTCACCCACCGGCCCGGGCGTCCGGTGGCCCCGTCCTGGAGCAGGGCCAGTACGCCGGTGGCTTCGCCCACCGCTCCGGACGGCTTGCTCACGTGGCCGACCGCGACGTCGGGGGCGTACCAGCGGCGTCCGGGCACCGCCCGCGCCGCGTCCCTGACGACGCTGCTGCCGTCCGAGGAGCGGACGGTCCCCGTGTCGCACGCCACGAGCACCACCGGGGCCGGCGGCCCGTCGGGGTCGGCCAGCGTCTCCATGAAGCGGGCGAACTGGGCGCCGTCCACCTCCAGCGGCAGCTCGCCGTCGATGTGGAGCTTGACGCCGTGCCGGGAGCCGTGCGCGTCGAAGAAGACCGGGCCGGGGGTCTTCTGCCCCTGCCCCGAGGCGCTGTCGGTGCCGGCGGCCCCGGCGGTGGTGCGCCAGGGGACGGTACGGGGGGCCGCCGGATCCCCGGACACGGCGGTGAACGTGCCGTCTCCGTTCGGCCGGTAGGCCAGGTACGCGTCCTGTCCGGCGCGGTAGTTCGCGTAGAAGTCCTTGCGCGGGGCCCAGTCCTTGTCGCTGTGCGAGGCGTACCCGATGACCTCGCCCGAGGCGTCCTTGATCGTCCGGAGGCTCTGCCGCATCCGCTCGAAGGAGACCTTCCGGCCGTCCTTGCCGACGAGTTCGTCCTTCGCCGTCCCGCTGTGCGGGTCGATTTGGTCCGGCACGGGGTCGAAGCCGGTCAGCACCGTGCCGTCGTTCGGCAGCGTCGGGTTCGAACCGGACCGGCCGCCGCCCCACGTCGACACGTCCTTGAGCTTCTTGAGGGTGCCGCCGAGGCGCTTGGCCAGCGTTCCCTGCCGGGCGGGCGCGGACGTGGTGGTGGGGGTCTCCTGGTGCTCGCTCTCCGGCGTCAGCCACTCCAACCGGGTCCAGTCCGCCCAGTCCTCCGTCCGGATCCGGTACCGGTTGTGCGGGGCGGAGGCGAACTTCTTCTTGCCCGCCGCCCGGTCGCTCTCCGCGGCCGGTGCGTCGCCCGACACCGCGGCCGCCTCCGGGGCCGGGAACTTGGTGGCGTGCTCCATGAACTGCCGTACGAGGAAGAGGGGCCCGGTCTTGCTGGCCACGTTCTTCGACTTCATGGCCGCCACGAGGTAGCCCTTGGTCAGCTTGTCCTTGACGTTGTAGTCCGGGAGGTTCCCCAGAACCTGCTCCATGAAGGCGCTTCCGGGATGCGCGATGATGAAGTGGTTCCCGAAGTCCCCGTCCTCGTAAGCCATTTCGGCGGCCTGCTGGATCTGCTCCGGGGTGGGCACGGAACCCTCGGGGAGCTTGAGCTTCTTCTGTACGCTGCCGAGGTCCTGGAGCAGGGGGCCGAACATCGGCAGGGTGTCGTCGCCCATCGGCATCATCACGCCCTCGGGGCGCAGGTTCACGGCTCCCGGCCCCAGGTCCACGTCGAGGTACACCCCGCCGTGCTTGTGGAGGAGCGCGTACCGGGCGACGTCGGAGGCCATCGCGAAGCTCTGGAGGTCGAGGGCCGCCTCGTAGAGGGTCTGCGCCTTGGAGAGCGGATTCTTCTGCCACAGAGGGACCTTGTCCTTGGCGAACAAGGACTTGACCTTGCCGTGCTGGGCGACTCCGGTCTCCGCCGACTCCTGCAGGAACGCCTCGTTGTTCCGGGCGGCGGCGGTGTCCGTCCAGATCGTCAGCTTCCACTGGGCGGCTCGGGCCTTGGCCCCCCACCTCTCGATGTTGGCGCGGGCGGCCGGGGTCAACTCGCCGCCCAGCCAGATGAAGTTGATCTGCTTGGGCACGGGCGAGAGCGGGCCGGATCCGCTGCCCATGTAGTAGGTCGGGCCCTCGGAGCGCGGCGGCGCGGTCGAGCCGCTTTCGGCGGGGGCCGCCCCGGCCGGCTGCTCGGTGGTCTCCGGTTCGGCCGGGTCCCGCTGCCCGGTGATCTCCGGGGCGGTGTTGAGCAGCAGGGGGTCCGTCGTGTCCGGCACGGCCGGCCGGTACAGGCCGTCCGCGAGGTGCAGCACCACGCCCGACCGGGCGGACCCGGCCGTGCCCGTCCCCGCCGGGATGAACGTCAGGTGGTTCAGGTCCGCGTGCACCACGGTGACCGGAACCCCGAGCACCCGGGCCGCGAGCAGGGCGGCCAGGTCCCCGGCGGAGTGGTTCCAGCCCGCGTCGTTGCGGTCGCCGATCTGCTGGTCGCCGGGGCGCAGCAGGGTGGTGCGGGCCAGCTCCAGCCGCTGGCCGGGGGTGAGCCGGGCGGCCACCGTGTCCGGCAGGCGGTGGCGGGAGGCGGTGTGCTCGGCGGCTTCCGCCGGGGTGAGGACGATGCCCGCGTCGGCCAGCTCCTGTGCGGTGAAACGCTCCTGGGGGTCGATGGCGAGGAACGGGCCGAGTTCGTCGCGGTCGGCCGCCAGCCGGTCGGCCAAGCGCTGCCTCAGGTGCTGGACGTCGGCGGCGGAGAGGTCCCGGCCCGCGGCGTGGAGCCCCAGCCCGGCGAGGAGCCCCGGGTGGGCGCGCTCGACCGCGTCGAGGAGGGAGCGGTGGAAGCTCGTGCCGCGGTCGAGGTGCGCCGGTCCCGTGGAGGGCGGTTCCAGGAGCTGGAGGACGCGGCCCTCCGGGTCCGTCAGGGTGACCGGGCGGCCCTCGGCGTCCTCGCCCTGGGAGGTGTACGGGTCGGGGGCGGGCGTGTCGGTCGGCCGGACGTACCCCTCGGGCTCCGGGGCCGGGTGCCAGGGGGTGACGACGAGGGGGGCGCTGTTCTCGGGGCGCGGTGCGAGGAGGGGGCGCACGGCCGTGTCCACGGCGTCGAAACCGGCGCGGACGAGGCCGAGTTCGCGGTAGTGGGCGGTCAGCCGTTCCACCGCCTTGTCATAGGCGGTGCGGGCGGTGCGCACGTCGGCCCCGAGCGCGTCGAACCGTTCCGGGGAGGCGTCCCGAGCCGCCGTCTTCCCGCTGCGGGCCTCCCGCAGCAGGGCGGCGTCCAGCTCCTGCCGGGCGGCCCGCACGGCCTCCACCGACGCCCGGTAGGCCGCGTCCGCCGCCCGCAGGTGCTCCGCCCAGGCGGCCGCCTTGGCCTGTTCCCGGCGTACGGCCTCCCCGCCCGGCAGCGGACCGGTCTCGCCGAGCCAGAACTCCGTACGGGCGTGGACGTCCTGCGGGGTGGCGGTGGCGCTCGTGGCGGTGGGGCCGCCGGATGGGCCCGTGTGGGGCGTGGAGTCGGCGAGGAGCTCGGAGAGAGGCGGGTAGCCGGGGACCGTGGCGGGGTGTTCCCCGGAGGTGGCGGCCGAACCCGTCGTCGTGCTCGCGGTCGTGTCCGGGGCGGTCCAGGGGGCCGGCGGCGTGCCGGCGGGCCGGGGACCGGTGAGCGTGTAGTGCTCGACGGCCTGCCACGCGGCTTCGGACGCCTCGGCGAGGTGCTGTTCGGCGGTGGCGAGATCGCGCCGGTGGTTGGCCAGGTCCCGCTGGGCCTCGGCGTACCGGGTGCGGGCCGCGGCGAGGTGTTCCCGCGCGGCGGCCACCTCCGTTCCGGGGAGCGGCTGCGTCCTGAGCAGGTCGCGGAGGCGGGACCGGAGGGCGGCGACCTCGCTGTCGAGGGCGCGCAGGCGCCGTTCGGCCGTCCCCGCCTCCTTGGCCGCTTCGACGTACTTCTCGGTCTGCTCCTTGACGACGCCCGCCGCCGCCTCGACCTCGGGAGGCAGCAGCCCGTGCTTCTTCGCGACGTCGAACGACACCCACATCGTCACCCCGCCCGGCACCGTGTGCTCGACGGTGACCGGCGGCCGGGAGCCCGGCCTGAGCGGCGCCGGGACGATCGGCAGGTCCGCGACCCGGTGCGACGCCTTCGCCGTCTGGACCACGTGCAGGGGGGCCTGGACGAGCACCGCGCCGCCGGCGAACGGCTTCAGCGTGGTCAGCGCGGAGGTCCGGCGGTCGGCGGCGCTGCCCGCCGCGTCGGAGTCCGCCCAGCCCGGCACGGCGGCCGTGCTCTGGACCAGGGGCTGCGACTGGTAGGCCGGACCCACGGTCATCGCGGGCGTGTGACTGTCGGTGGTGTCGCCCGTGTAGGTGTCGTTCTCCGAGGTCCGCCGGCTGCCGCCGAGCCCCGCCTGCGCGTCCACCGCCAGCAGTTCGGCCTGCGAGAGGTCGATGTCGGCGGAGAGCGTGAGGACGGCGTCCGTCCCGCCGACCGTGGACGTGGTGTCGTGCAGGGTGACGGTCAGGTGGTCGTGGATCATCTGCGGGAGGTAGGCGCTCAGCACGTCGGTGCTGATGCCTCCCTTGAGCGCTTCCCCGGCCGCGGTGCCGGGCCGCGTCAACGCCGTCTTCCGCACGTAGCGGCCGTGGGCGTCGGTGGGCATGGGCGTCGCGCCGCCGCTCTTGGTACCGCGTCCCTTGACCGCGGTGTCGAGGGCGTACGCGGCGGCGTCCCGCAGGACCGTGATGCCGCCGACCGTGGTCACGACGACGCTCTCCGGGCCGGCGGCGAACAGCTTCCTGCCCGCCGAACCGAGGTCGCGCGACGCCGTGGCCCCCGGCTGCCGTGGGGGCAGCAGCATCGGGCGGGGGGCCTGCCGCACGGCGCTCGACGCGGACGTCCCGGCCGACGCCGTCGCAGGGGTGGCGGCGGTCGTGGCGGTGGCGCCGGCCGCTCCGCTGGCCGTGGTGGTCGCGCTCGCGCCGGTGGTCGCGGGGGCGGCACCGGCAGCGGTGGTTCCGGTGGCCGTGGGCGCGGTCGTCGTCCCCGGTCGCGCGAGGCTCAGGGGCAGCACCACCTCGGCGTCGCCGACGCTCTGCGTGTGCGTCACCACCGTCCCGTCGGGCAGTTCCAGGGTGAAGGTGGCCTCGAACGTCGTGCGGCCGGTCACCACGGGCCCCTCGAAGGCCACCTGGGCGCTGACGGCGTCGGTGACCGCGTGCGCCAGGGAGGCCGAACGGGAGGACCCCGCCTTGTCGTCGAGGGTGAAGCCGCCGTTGCGGACCACCGGGTCGTTCTGGACGCCGGGCACTTCGGAGAGCCGGTACCCGGCCTCGTACCCGCGTGCCAGCTTCTGGGTGGCGGTCTCCGCCGTGGACGTGGGCCGGGCGATCGTCGGCTTCACGTCGTGGCGCAGCGGGCCGGGGGTGAAGCCGGTGCGCCGCAGGGTCACCGTGAGGCTGGCGTCCTTGGACGGGCCGATCTTGTTCCGGGCCAGCCGCAGGGAGGTTCCGCCGTTCTCCATGCCCGTCTGGAGGGCGCGCATACCGGACGGCGACAGGGCGGTCATCTGCCGTGCCAGTCCGCCGAGCTGGTCGGCGAGCAGGCTCTTCGGGCCGAGCCAGCTCTTGTGCTGGGGCAGGGTCGTGAGCAGCCGGTCCGTGAACGCCTCGATGGCCGCGGCCATGTCGATGCGGCCGACCGTGAGCGTGCCGTGCGCCGCCGCGTCGGTGGGGGCGTACAGCCGCGTGGGCGGCGGCGGGGTGAGGCCGTCGTCGAACAGCCCGGCCTTCCGGGCCTCCGCCAGCGGCACCCAGACGAGCACACCGTCGGGGACCTCCACGATCCGTCCCGCCGGCTTCCGTCCGCGGGCCAGCTCCATCGGCCCCTGGAGCAGGCCGGAGGGCTGGGAACGGGCCGCGAGGTGCCACGCCACGTCGGCGCTGACCAGGGCCATCGGCCCGGTGTACTGGACCGTGTGGGCCGGGTTCGCGGAGAAGGTCGCGGCCTCGGTCGTGGTGCTGGTGCGCTGGTACGGCGTCCAGGTCGCCCCGTAGAGGCCCGCCGTCTGGAACGTGTCGGTGTGCTTGGCCCGGAACGCCCCCAGGAGGGAGACGGTGTGGCTGGCGACCCCGGCGACCGAGTGCCCCGCCCCGCTGGTCCCCGACCCGACGGCGGAGAGGGCCAGGTCGCTGGAGTCGACGACCGCGACCACGCGCGGCCTGCGCAGCTGCGGCCAGGCGCTGACCGAGGCGGTGATGTCGGTGACGGCCGTCCGCCCGAACAGGTCGCTGACGTGCTTGCCGGTCTGCGCCGCGTCGCTGAAGTCCGCTTCGTTGCGGCCGACGGCGAAGGCTTCGGCGAGCGCCCCGGACGCGGGGGTCCCGTCGTTCCCGTAGACCCAGGAGCCGCCGGAGACGGTGGCGAGCAGCTCCCTGAGGTGCTGCTGCACGAGCTGCGGCGAGGTGACGCTCTGCACGGAGTGCAGCCCCTCCAGCAGCGGGTGGGACGTCCAGGCGCCGGTGGGGACGGGCTTCCCGGAGGAGAGCAGTTCGGCCATGGCCGGGGTCATCGGCGTGGCGGCCGGTGCGGTCCGCGGCGGGTCGACGGTCAGCGCGGACGGCACGGACAGCGAGGCGGGCACGGCGAGGGTGACCCGCCCGGCGACGGGGGGCCGGGCGGTGGCGCCCGTCTGCCCGGTCTGTCCGGTCTCTCCGGTACGCAGCAGGTCGACGGTTCCGGCGTCCTGCTTCACGAACCACCGGGTGCCGAGCAGCTCGCCGGACATCGTCCGGGCGGTCTGGCGCGGGCGGGTGAAGCTGGTGGCCTCCGCGGTGAAGTCCAGGTGGTACGACCACAGGTGCTGCGATCCGGCGCTGGTGATGCCGCCGTCCGGGGTCAGCGTCGGACCGTACGTCATGCCGTACGCGGTCTGCTTGCCGTACCGGTAGCCGATGCTCCCGGAGCCGCCGAAGCGGTCGAGCCCGGTCAGTCCCGCGTCGAAGCCGATGGACCAGCCGTGCGTCCGGGTGGTCGCGCTGTCCGCGCGGCGGGTGGAGAGGACGCTGTTGGCCAGCCCCAGATCGTGGTGGGTGCCCAGGAACCGGCGGTCCGTGGCCTGCGCCCGCACGGTGACGACGACGTACCGCTTGTTGAGGGTGCCGAGCTGTTCGAGCTGGATGCGCAGTCCGGTGCTCGTCAAACGGTCGAGGGAGCCCTCCAGCACCGTACGGGCGAGTGCCTGGCGCAGCAGATGGGTGTTGCGCACCGCGTTGTTGTACGTACGGTCGCCGCCCCCCGGGCGGGCGTCGGCGGGCGCGGTGTTCGTCCCGGGCGGCAGCACGAGGTCGGGGTAGGCCCGGTGCAGGCCGGCCTGGATGCGGTCGACCAGCGCGTCCGTGAGGGACGTGTGGGGCGGGGGCGCCTGCGCGTCGCCGACCGGCGCGAGGTCCACGACCGCGTGCAGGCCGAACGTCGCCGGGTTCGACGGGGTCAGGTACGCGGGCGCGGGCGGCGCCTCGGCGTCCGGGACGGGCGCGGTGCCGTCGTCCCAGCCGGCCAGCCTGCGCGCGTCGGCCCGGGGGAGCTGCACGGTGGCGGTGAGGAACGTGTCGTCCTCGGCCGGGGCGCCTCCCTGGGCCGGGTCTTCCCGCCGGTTCGGGGCGGGCGACTCCCACGTACCGCCCTGGCGGCGCACCTCCAGCCGGAAGCGGACGCCGTAGAGCCCTGAGTGGCCCCGGCTGTTGAGGGTGCGCACGGACTCGGCGGTGTTGCCGCTGTAACTGCTCTCGGCCCGCTGGGTCGTCAGGCCGACGGCCCCCGCGATCTGGAGGTTCAGGGCGTTGGAGCCCGGGATCAGCCCGAACTGGGGGCCGGCGGTGAGCCCGATCCCGATGCCCTGGGTGTTCTTCTTCTCCGTGGTGCCGGTGGAGCGCTGCGCGTCGGCCTTCTTGACCTCGGTCTTGTCGGACGCCTGGAGCAGCGTGGCGTCGACCGGGACCAGCCGCAGTTCGACGGAGCCCAGCGACCGGCCGCCCAGGCCGGCGAAGAGGGGAGCGGTGACCACGGTCTCCCCGGAGCTCTGCGCGATCATGGTGCGCAGGCTCTCTTCCCCGAAGAGGTCGGCCAGTTGGCGGCGGAGGAAGCTGCCGGGGACCGCCTCGGGGAAGTTCCTGAGCGCCCAGTCCAGCAACCGGGTTCTGGTGGTGACGCTCAGCGGCGCGAGCAGGTGCGGCCGGGCGCCGGGGGCGAAGGTGAAGGCGGTGGGCAGCCGGTCCGGGATCGCCGGGTCGGTGACGCTGTCGGGGACGCGCCAGGCGACCCCGTCCCGGATGCGGTAGTGCTGCCGGCCGGCGGTGCCGGGCTGCTGCCGGTCGGCGGGCAGCTCACGGCCCTTCTTGTCCCAGACGCGCACGGACTCGGCCACGATGTGCAGGTCGCTCACGTGGAGGTGGCTGCCGTCCTTGCCGACCGTGGTCACGCTGGTCTGGGCGCGGTTCTCCTGCGTGTAGGTGTAAGAGGCCTCCATACGCCGTCCGCTGAGGGAGACGGACCCGAGCGCGCCGAAGGGCGTCCCGGTGGCGCTGATCGGGACGGCCAGCCCGAAGGCGCGGGAAGTGCCGAGCGTCTTGGTCTCGGTGGTGCCGGGGCGGGTGCGGAGTTCGGTCTCGACCTTGACGGGGGCGTCGGCGGCGGTCTCGTCCTCGGCGGCCTTGACGGCGTCGGAGTCGGAGGCGTCGGTCTTGGGGGCGGTGGCGTCGGATGTGACCTCGACGGTCTTGGGTGTGGTGGCGGAGGTGTCGGTCCGGGGCGTGGTGGTGGTGTCGGTCTTGGGCGTGGGGGTGGCGTCGGTCTTCGGGGCGGTCGCGGCGCCGGACCCCTCCGCCGGTGACGCGGGAGCGGGCGCCGGGGAGGGCTTCGGCGTGGTGGTGACCGTGGGGGAACCGTCCTCGCCCGTCGCGGGCACGGGCTGGGCCTCGTCATCCGGGACGGCCAGGGGGGTCGGCTCGGCGAAGCGGCGCCAGTCCCCGTAGCTGTCCAGGGAGAGGCTGACCTCCCGGTGGCCGCCGTCCAGGGTCGGCAGGACGAACGTCCGGGGGCCGAGCAGCGTGTGCGGGCTCTGGGTGAGCACCAGCCTCACCTGCGCGATCCCGTCCGGGTGCAGACGCCAGCGCATCGTGAGGGCGTCGACCAGCCGGTCCACGCCCCGCAGGGTGAGGTGCCCGTGCCCGTGGCCCCGCAGGGAGGCGGGCAGCATCGCCTGGTCGTCGAACGTCACGAACGTGCCGGACCGCCCGGACGGCGGCGGCTCCACCCCCTCGGTCAGCAGCGGAGCGGCGAGGGACACCTCCTTCTCCACCTTCACGCCGGGGTCGTTGATCCGGCGGTACACCTCGTCGCGCAGGGCCTCGTCGCTCGTCAGGTCGGGCCGGTCGCGCCGCGCGCGGTAGACGCGCTGCTCGAACTCGTCCGCCGAGAGGGCGTTGAGAGCCGTGTCGCGCGCCGAGAGCCCCGGCTGCCGCTCCTCGGACGGGCCGCCCGGCCGGTGGTCGTTCCCGGAAGGCGCGTCCTGGGACCCGTCGCCGTCCTGCGACGCCCCCTTCCCCTGCGCGGGACCGCCGGTGCTCTCCGGGCTCTCCGGGCTCTCGGGGTTCTCCGGGTTCTTCGAGTTCCCGGTGTTCTCCGGGCCCCCGGCGTGCTCGGGACGCCCGGAGTCCGCGGCGCTCTCGGAGGCCTCGGTGTTCTCGGGGTCCTTGGGCGCGGAGGCGGTGGATTCGGCGTCGTCGGAGAGGTGAGGGGCGTCGCCGTCCCGCTGGGACGTGGAGGGCGGCAGCGCGTCGTCCTCAGTCTCCGTGGGGACGCGGCGGTTCTCCCGCTCGGACAGTTCGTCGTGGTCCCGGGTGTGGGTGCTGAGGTCGTCCCGGTCCTCGGACGCCCTCGCGTCGTTCCGCTGCCGCGGGGTCTCCATCACCTGGTCGTCGGAGGACACCGAACCGCGCCGGCTCCGTTCGGAACCGGCGGGGCGCGGGGTTCCCCCGCCGCCGCCCCCTTCGCCGGCGTTCGTACGGGAGGACGAAGCCGAGGACGAAGCCGAGGACGAGGAAGAGGCCGGGGAAGAGGACGTGGACGGAGACGGGGAAGGGGAGCGGGTCGGCGCCGGGGACGAGTCCGAAGAGGGCGCCGGGGACGAGGGGAAGTCCGAGAGCGCGTCCGGGGACGGCGCGGACGCCGGGGCGGGGTCGGGCGCCCGGTGCGGCACGGGCGTCGGTTCCGGCACGGACGTCGGGCGGGGCAGCTGCGTGTCCCGGGCGTCGGCGTCCTTCTCCGGTACGACGTCGTCGGCCTTCGGGGCGGGGGCCTCCTCGGTGACGGCGGCCAGGTCCCGCAGCCGTTCCACCAGCGTGCGGGCGTCCCGGGCGGCTCGGGCTCGCACCTCCTCGGGCAACCGGTCCAGCGAGCGGTCGATGCGCCGGTCGAGGTCCCGCAGACGGTCCGGGGCGCGCAACTCCTGCTCCAGGCGCTCCTTCCCCTCGCGCCGCAGCTGCTCCGTCTCCGCGTCGTAGTCGTCGAGCACCCGGTCGAGGGCCTGCGGGTCGTCCGCCGCCTCGTCGAGCCTGCTCTGCCACGCCTCCTGGCGGTCGGGACCGCGCCGCGCCCCCTCGGGGCCGCCGTCCGCGACGGTCCTCAGCCGCCGTTCGCGCTCCACCTGCGCCATGCGGTCCGCGTGGGCGCGCTCGACCTCCTGCCGCGCCGCGTCGTCCTCGGCCCGCGCGTGCCGGTCCGCCCACTGGCGCTGTTCCTCACGGGACAACCCGGCATGGTCCTCGCCACCGAACAGACGATCGAGCCGGGCGTCCAGGTCCGCCAGGTCGTTCGCCGCGTCGGTGTCCGGGGCGGGGCCGGAGTCGTCCGACCGGCCGCCGGCGGGGGAGGCGTCACCGGTCCCGCCCTGCGCCGGGGGCGGCGGCTGCGCGGGCTCCTGCTGGGGCCCGCCCTCGCGCAGGGCGTCCAACCGCCCCTGGAGCGCGGCCAGATCGGCCTCACGGCTGAGGGCGGCCGTGCGGCGTTCGTACTGGGCGTCGAGGTCGGGTCCGCGCCCCGGCCCCTCGAACCGGCTCTTCCAGGAGGCCAGTTCCGCCTCGGACGCCCCCAGCTCCCGCAGTTCGGCGAGTCGGCGCGTCGCCTCCTTCTCCGCGGCGTACTCGACCTGCAACCGGTGGTGCTCCTCGGGCGTCGCCGCCTGCTCCAGACGGTCCTCCCACGCACGGATGCGCTCGCGGTCCATGCCCGCGTCCTCGGCGTCGGCCCGCCGGCTGTCGGCGATCCGCTTCTCCAACGCCTCGGGAGAGTGGTCGGCGCGGTCCTTCAGCTCGGCCCCCAGGGCGCCGAGCCGCTGCTCGAAATCGTCCAGCAGCCGGGTCGTACGGCGCGGATCGCCGTTGAGCGCCGCCTCCTCGATGCCGAGCGCATGGCGCAGCCACTCCGTACGGCGCATGCCCAACTGCGCGGCGCGCCCCTCGTATCCGCCGTCCGTGTGGCGGCGGAACTGCTGGAGCCGTTCGCCGAGGCCGTGCAGGGCGACGAGGTCGCTCAGTTCCCGCAGCCCCTCGGCGGCGTCGGCGTGCCGGCCCGCCCGGACGTCGTCCTGGATGCGCTCGCCGAGCCGCTGCCGTGTCTCCCGGTCGACGCCCACCCGCCGCGCGTCCGCCAGCAGGGCGTCGGTCTCCCGCCTCACGTCCGCGGCCAGCCTGCGCTGCTCGGCGGAGGACAGGGCGTCGGGTACGTCGGGCAGGTCGGCCAGTCGGCTCACCGGGTCGTCCGTGAGGACGCCGGTCCCGTCGAGGCGTGCCAGCAGGGCGTCGAGGTCGCCCCCGTCGTCGAAACCGCCGGGGAAGGGCAGCTCGTCCGCCGACTCCGTACGGGGCGGGCTCGACGGGTCGTCCGTGTCCGTGCCGTTCCCCTCGCTCTCGGTCCGCCCCGTCCCGGGCCGTGCGCCGGGTTCGTGCCGGGGTACGTCGGGCAGGACGAGGTCCGTCCCGTCCGCGGGGGCCGGCCGGGAGCCCGGGGGGCCCTGGGGGACGTCGGGCAACGGCGCGTCGAGCCCGCCCGGGTCGGCCCCCGTAGGGGTCTGGGGGCGTGAACCGGCGCTGCCGTTGCCGGAGTTGGGTGTCGCCGAGACGGTCGGGACGGGGCGCGGCGGGGTCGCGGCGCCCCCCGTGGCGTTGTACGGGAGCGCGGTCCCGTCGTGGTCCGGTCCGTCCGTGCCCTCCTCGTCCAGGGCCGCGCGGTACTGCTCGCGGAGCTCGTCCACCCGCGCGGGCCTGCCGAGGTCGTCGGACCCGCCCTCGCGGAGCTTCGCCAGCCGGGCTGCCAGATCCGCACCCGAAGGGTCCGGGTCCGTGTCCTGCTGGTTCTTGAGCCGGTCCAGGCGCTCCCGGAGGAGCTGGTCGGGGTCGTTCGGAGTCCGGTTCCCCGACTCGGAGCCACCGGTCCGGCCGCCGGACGAGGACGCGCCCGGCCCGTCGCCGGACGGCTGTGCGGGACTGTTCTGCGGTACGGGGGGAAGATCCGCCAGCAACCGCTGCTCCTGTGGCGTCAGCACCGGGCCCAGCGGGGTGTCGGGTACGTCGGGGAGGTCCGCCGGTACCGACTCCGGGTCCGTGAGGTCCTGCGTCACGTCCTCCGGTGCCCGGCCCGGGACCGGCTCCGGGTCGGGCTGGGAGGTCGGCGGGGCGTCGGGTACGTCCGGCAGGCTGTTCAGCAGGAGGTCCAGCTCGGACACCGTGCCCGGCGGTACGGAGGGCTCGGGCGCGGGGGACCGGGGGCCGGACGGCTCGCCCGGGCCGGCGCCGGGGGCGGTGTCGGTGCCGCCGCCGGACCCGGAGTTGTCGGTGGTGTTGGGGCGGCCGTTCCCGCTCGGGGTCTCGTTCCCGCCCGGGACGTCGTTCCCGTACCGGCCGTCGCCCCCGGCAGGGACGTCGTTCCCGCTCGGGCTGTCGTTCCCGTGGGGGGCGTCGTTCCCGTGGGACGTGTCGCTCCGGTTCGGACCGGACGTGGAGTCGCCGCCGCTCGTGAAGTCCGCGCCGTCGGAGCTGGTGGCGAAGGAGGGGGCGGAGGCCGTGGGCAGGCCGGTCGGGGCGGCGTCCCCGCTCCCGTCGTCGTCCTTCGCGTACAGCGTCCCGCTGTCCGAGAGGTCGTCCACGTCCAGGTAGTACAGGCTCTCGGTCTCCGAGCCGGAGTCCGTGAGCGTGCGGTTGTCGGCGTCGTCCTTCGGCGTGGTGGAGCCGTCGCGCACCGTCGGCCCGGACTCGGTGCTGGGCCGGGGCGCGGGGGCCGAGGGGGCGGGGGCGTCGGACGAGAAGGCCGGAGGGCGCGGCGGCGGAGCGGCCGGGGGGCCCTGGACCAGGTTGTGCATCGACTGGAAGCCGTGGGCCACGCCTCGGCCCATGATGCCGCCGGCGGCGCCCGCCGCCGCCGTCCAACCGCTGACCGTGAAGGTGTGGTCGGGCCCGAAGATCAGGTTGTACATGCCCTCGGTGACCACGGCGTGGGCCGAATCACCGGCTATCTCGCCGACGAAGTTGCCGACGTGGAATCCCAGGTTTCCCCCGACGGTCCGGACGAACGAGCCGGGCAGGTCGTGGGAGAGCGCCCGCACGCCGCTCTCGCCCAGGTCTTTCACGAACGGTTTCAGCGCGTCGTCCAGCGCGTGGGTGAGGCCCTGCCAGTCGGCCTTGCCGGCCCAGTTCTTGACCAGCGCCTCGCCGTACTCGCGGCCCAGGTTCTTGGCGGTCTCGTTGCCCAGCGCGCCCCCGAGATGCTTCTCGAAGGCGTTGGCGAAGTCCTTGACGACCTCCCGGCCGACCGCTCCGGCGGCCGCGCCCCGCACGCCGTCCGCGCCCAGCTGGTTCAGGGACTCGTTGGTGCGGCCCATGATGTTGCCCAGGCGCTCGCCCAGCTCCCGGGCGGAGGTCTCCGAGATCGTGTTGCCCGCGGCGCCCGCCCCGGACCTCCCGCCGGCCCCGGCCGCCCCGTCACCCACACCGCTGACGCCCTTGCCGACACCGTCCCCGACACCGCTGACGCCCTTGCCGACGCCTTCGCCCAGGCCGCCCGCGCCTTTACCGGCTGCGGCTCCCGCGCCGCCCGTGCCCTTTCCGGCTGCGGCTCCTGCGCCGCCCGTGCCCTTTCCGGCTGCGGCTCCTGCGCCGCCCGTGCCCTTTCCGGCTGCGGCTCCTGCGCCACCGGCGCCCTTTCCGGCTGCGGCTCCTGCGCCGCCCGCGCCCCGCCCCGCTCCGGCTCCCGCGCCCTTGCCGAGCGCGCCACCGCCCTTGCCGGCTCCGGCTCCCACGCCCTTGCCGCCGCCGGCCAGGCCCTTGGCCAGCACGTTCCCCGCGTCGTTGCCGAGGATCTTGCCCAGCCCCTTGCCGCCCAGGTTGCCGAGCAGCTTGCCGAACGCGCCGCCCAGCAGGGCGAACGGCCCGCCGAGCACACCCCCGATGACCGCGAACTTCGCGGCGTCCTTGGTGAAGTCGGTGTTCCACTCGGTCCGGTCGCCCCGGCCCATCTGGGTGAGCTGGAGGATGCTGTCGAGCAGCAGACCACCGACGAGACCGGTGATGGTCTGCATGATGATCTGGGCCACCAGGAACTTGAGGATCAGCAGCGCCATGGCCTTGAACGCGCCGATCGCCGCCGCCGCCCAGATCTCCGACAGCCCGGCGGTCACCGACATCAGCGCCTGCGCCAGGGCGATCTGCACGACCAGCAGCGCCAGTTGGCCGAAGATCATCCATTTGGTGTACTCGATGTCGGCGGCCGTCTTGTGAGCGTTCTTCGACAGCTTCAGGGCGTCCTCGTACGCCCTGTCGAGGATGCTCTGGTTGCCGTTCGTCCTCTCGACGAACTGCCGCGCGTACGCCACGAACTCCGTCGCGGTCTGCCCCTCGAAGTCCTCGTCCACCCGGCTGACGACCTGCCGCAGGAGCTCCTCGACCTCCTGGAACTTCTCGGCCATCAGCCGGTAGTCGTCGCTGACCAGCCGCAAGGAGTCCTCGTTCGCCTGCGGGAAGGGCATCCCGGTCAGGGTCTTGAGGAATGTCGCCCAGCCTTCGGGGACCTCGATGGCCATGGTGTGGTGCCGCGCCTTCGGAGTACGGCCGGCTCAGCCGGCGGCGAGGTGGTTGGCGTCTTCTTCGGCGTCGTTCAGGATGATCGAGGCCGTGTTGCCGTTGATGCCGACCATGTCGAGCAGCTCGGAGAGCCCTTCGAGGCCGTACGTGAGCCCCTTGCCCGTCGAGTCGACGAACTTGTGGTACTCCTTCGCGTACACGTCGTCCTTGCCGCCCGCGGTCCGGTTGGCCACATTGATGCGGTCGTTGAGCGTGCCCAGCTCGTTGACGATCCTGGCGATCTCGCCGAACTGGGTGAACCGCCGGGGGAGATCACCCGGAACACTGAGCGTCCCGTCAGCCATAGAGACCGTCCTCCTCGCCACGGTTCGCGGACGGCCTGCGGTCCTTGCCCAGCACCGTCTCGGCCAGCCCCTCGGGCCGCATCGCGCGCAGCGGGGCCAGCAGGTCGTCCAGCTCGCCGCCGCCTCCGAAGAAGCCGTTCGCCAACTCCTCCTGCGCGCCCATCAGGGGCCGTACGGTGCCGCTCACCTTGGTGCTCATCTCCGCGCGCGCCGTGTTGACGGTGATCTTCAGCACCTCGGCGAGCTGGGCCGCCGGCATCGTGCGGTAGCCCTCGGTGTGGAACTTGAACGAGACGATCTCGCCGTGGGCGTTGACCGACGCGGTCACCATCCGGTCCTTGGAGGTCGCCGACGCGGACGTCCTGGCCAACTCCTCCTGGACCTCCTGGATCTTCTTCGTCTGCTCCGCGAGCTGGGTCATGGCCTCGGCGAGCTGCTCCTGGAACGACATCAGTTCTCCTCCTCGGCCACCGGCGACGCGGAGGCTTCCGAGGCCTCCGGCTCCGCGGCGGCTTCCAGTGCGTCGACCGCCCGGGACAGGTCGTCCGCGGACAGCCGCAGGGCGACGGGGCCCGTCGGGTTGAGATAGAGGTCCTGGCCCTCGGGGACGAGGGCGAACGCCTCGGAGAGGGGCAGCACCCGGTGGGCGAGGGCGCCCGCTCGCCTCAGATGCTCGGGGGAGGTGAACACCGGGACCACCGGGTCGCCCTCGGGGGTGCAGGCGCTGACCGCACCGCCGTCCGGAGCGGTCAGCACGGCCAGTTCGGCCGCGATCGCGGCCAGGGCGACGTTCTCGACCGGACCGTAACCGGTCGCCGCGAGCTGCACGGCGGCGTCCACGTCGTCGGTCGGCTCGGGCCAGCCGAGCATGCCGGGCGACGGCCGGTAGGCATCGTTGCGCTGCCACTCGATGATCTCGCCGTGGGCGTCGGAACGCCACTGGCCGATCACCGCCCACAGGGGCGGTTCGCCCTCTCCGCGCCACGCCGGGTCGACCGTGCCGAACCAGTGCTCGGGCGCGGTGCGCGCCGCCGCCCGGATGTCGTCCGGCACCGGCGGCATGGCGGCGCCGGCCTCGCCGGTCCCCGCCTGCGCCCGCGTGCCCTCCGTCGCGGCTCTCGCTGAACTCATCGTCCGATCACACCCGTTCCGGCCTCGGGCTCCGTGCCCCACACCTCTTCGTCCTCCGACAGCCAGACGTTGCGCTGGCGGTCGTTGCCGCTCCCGGCGCCTCCACCGCCCGGCGCACCGCCGCCCATGCCCATCGGCGGCATGAACGGCATCCCGCTCCCCGTCGCGCCGAGCGCCCCGCTCCGCCCGAGGACGTTGCCCGACTGGGTGGCCAGCGTGCCCTGGGTCGGCGCGGCGGGGACCACCGGCAGCCCCAGGGCGGCGCGGGCGCGGCTGCTGAGCCCGGAGGGGCCGGACACGGCCTCGCGGATCGTGTTGCCGTTGCTGTCGACCGACCTCCGCAACCCGTCGGCGAGCCCCTTCGAGCCGCCGAAGAGGTCGCTGGAGCCCCCCTTCGAGCTGCCGAAGACGTCACCGCTCGACGTGGAGGGACGCCGCTGGTGGTTCACCAGGTCGTCCACCGTCATGGGGTTGCGGGTCCTCAGGCTGTTGCTGTTCTGGGTGATCTGCTTGCCCTGCGGGTCGGTGATGGTCCCGTCCGCGTTGATGCGGGAGCCCGGCGGAACGGTGAGCTTTCCGCCGTACGCGTTGGTCAGCGGCTTGCCGTCCGCGCCGATCAGATTCCCCTGGGCGTCCACCTTGACCCCCTTGGGCACGATGATGTTCCCGTTGGAGTCGACCCGGAGGCCGTGCGTCAGGCCCCCGGAGGAGGAGCCGTTCGGCAGGGTCGGCCCCTTCGGGACACTGGTCGTGGGCGGCGGGATGATCGTACCGCCCGGCCCCAGCGTCGAGCCGGGCGGTACGACCAGGGGCCGGCCGTCCGGGCCGGTGACCGGCTTGCCCCGCGCATCGGTGACGGCGCCGGTCCTGGGGTCGATACGTGATCCGGCGGGCAGGGACGAGAGGCCGCCGCCTGTCCCCGAGGTGCTGCCGCCCGGGCCGGTGACCGGGTTCTGCGCGAGGAGGTTCTTGGTGTTCGGAAGGTTGGCGCCGGAGGGGACGTTGGACCCGGAGGTGCTGCCGCCCGGGCCGGTGACCGGGGGCGGGACGTCCACGTCGGTGTCGGTGCCGCTCCCGTCGGTGCCGGTGCCGTCGGTGCCGGTGCCGTCGGTGCCGGCGCCGCCTCCGCCGAACATCTCCTTGAACTTGTTGAGGATGTCGTCGGTGCCGCCCGTCCCCGCGTCGTCCTCACCGCCCGGGCCCGCGGCGCCGTAGAACTCCTTCTGCTCGTCCGCCGTCAGGGAGATGGTGAACTTCGGCTTCACGATGGCGTTCGCGTCGGAGAACTTCATGGTCGCCGTCTCGTAGGCGGTCGCCAGGTCGGACATCGTCTGGGCGGACTTGTTGTCGAGCCCTTCCACGACCCCGGCGAGCCAATTCGTCTTCGCCTCCGCCTGGATGGCCTCCCAGTTGAGTCCCGGTTCCTTCGCCGTGTCGTAGTCCGACAAGGGGACGAGAGCAGTGACCGATTTCAGGAAGCTCGTCTGCAGGTGGGTGAAGGCCATGGAGACGGGGCCGCTCTCGGACTGGCCGGAGCCCCCCATGGACTGCGTCGTGTTGAACCAGTTCCAGGCGTTGTTCCGCAGCGTCCAGATGGTGGTCCCCAACTGGGTGCTCACCGCGGTGAGCTGATTCTGCAGCTCACCGTCCATGTAATAGGAGTACGTTTCCTGCAGCGCGCGCTTCACCGCCAGGAGGGTCGCTTCGAAGAGCTCGGCGGTCTCCCCTTTCAGCTGCGCGTCGCCGTTACCGACGCTTTCCGCCCAGAGGTTGAACTGGTTCGCCCAGCCATCGGTCCAGTCGTCCATGTTGTTGAGGATCGTGGCCGCATTGCTCGACAGGACCGGATTGGCGTCCTTGTTCTTCCCGGACGACACCGACGTCAGAATCGGTTCGGCCGCTCCGGTGAATTCGGCCAGCGCCCCGCCGTCATTGCCGAAGTTCGTCCAGTCGTAGCCGAACCCGAACATGAGCTTCCTGGTGTAACCCGGGAAGGAGAACGCGTGCCATCCGTCCAGGCCCCACTCCTTGGCCTTTCCCGCCGGGTCGTCGCTGACGAACCATTTGCCGTTCACCGTGCGGGTGACCCAGGACTTGGCGCCGGGGCCCGCCACCGCGTTCCGGTCGGGAAGCTTGGTGGTGCCGTCGTGAAACATGGCGAGGATGTCCTCCCACTTGGCGGGCATCCCGGGGGGCACCTCGACCATGGTTTCACTTTCCCTTCGGCGTCAGAATCTCGGAGAACTCGTCGAGGAGGGTCTGGCCGATGCCCTCCGAGTCGTCCTCGGCTTCCCGGTGGGTCATCTCCACGTCCCGCAGGCCGGCCGAGAAGGTGTTCAGCAGGGTGATGGCCGTGTCGTACCGGCCGCGCATGGCGGCGCGGTAGGTCTCGAACTGGGTGTCGAGCGCTTTCGCCTGCGTGCACCTCTCGGGGTTCCCGAGGCCGAGCGGGATCTTCGCGCCCATGCTCACGTAGTGCGAGTTGACCGTGAGATGGCGCCGGAAAGTGGGGATCTTGTTGTTCGCGAAATCGAGGTAGACGCCCTCGGTCGACTGGTAGATGTCACCAGGAATCTCATCCGCGGCCATGCTCGCGCCTCCAGGTCCGTTCGCGGGTCGGGTCAGCTGCCCTGGGCGTTCCGCACGACGCGGCTGCCCGACGTGTCCCCTTCGCTCTGCCGGGCGTGCATCTTCTGGAGCGTCGCGGTGGCCGTCTCGTACTGGGTGTTGAGGTTGGTCTTGAGCGTCTTCAGCTCAGCCTGGAACTCCTCCCAGGAGAGGCGGGTCTCACCGTTCAGGGTGTCGCGCAGCCGGACGAAGTTGTTCTCCATCCAGGTGAGGCCCTCCACCATCTCCTTCTGTGCCATGTTCATCTTGCTGATGGCGGCCTGGAGCGCCGAGTGACTGATCTGAACGGACATGGGGGAACTCCTCGGGAAGGGAAGGAAACGAGAGGAAGGGGCGAGCGCCGGGGCTACTTGGGGTTGACCGTGTTGGCGATGTCCAGTGCCAGGGTGTTCGACTCGTCCTCGGCGTCCTTGAGGAGGTTCGTGGCCATCCTGGTGCCTTCCATGAAGAACCGGGTGCGCTCGGTGACGCGGGCGTGGATCTTCATCCACTCCTCGATGGCGTTCGCGTGGGTCTGCGAGGACCTGGCCCGGTACGCCTGCAGCACCTCGTTGTTGATGGAGCCGACCAGCTTGCCCGCCGCTTCCATGTCGTCGAGGTGCCGGCCCATCTTCTGCAGCGTCTCCAGCATCGCCGTCTCGTCGTTGGACAGACCGTCCGACGAATTAATGTTGAAACCGGCGACATCGAACATGGGAGTCCTCCTGGACGCTGCGGGATCACGGTGGCACCACGGGTGCACGACGGGGCCGACCGCATCGGCAATTACCCCCTCCGGGGGCCGGCGATCATCAGATTAATACGCGGTAGGGCGCGTGGGAACCAAAGGGCTCCGGTTACCTGAGAGTTCACCTTCGATACGGGCGTGAGCTGCGGGAACGTCGTGTCGCGAAGGCCGGCGCGGCCTCCCTTTGCTCAAATCCAGCTCAATTGTCCGAGCCCGTCGGCTGCTTATCGGCCGCCCCGCTCTTCGACGCCTCCACGAGTCCCTCGGCCAGCAGCGCCGTTCCGTCCAGGGCGGGCCCCGAAGCCAGCATCCCGAGAACGCCGGACGGGACGGGCACGGACTGGTCGGCGCGGTAGCCGAGCCGCTGAAGCCCTTTCTCGCCGCCGGGAATCGGGTACGTGACGCCCGCCGCGGTCACCAGGTGGTAAGCCGTGCCGGCGCCCGCCGAAGAGAGCTCCCTGACGAGGGCGCCGCCGTCCGGGCGCGCGGCGAACATGTCCGCTGCCCCCGGGCCCGCGATGACACCCGGCTGGTCGGACACCGCCCGGCCCGCCACCGCCTCCGCCCGGGGCAGGACGACCGAGACCGTCGGCCTGCCGTCCGCGGCGCCGACGACGGCGCAGACGCCTTCGCCCGCGCGCACCGGACCGGGCTCGGGCAGACCGGTCGGGACCTTGCCGCCACCAACGCCCACGAGCCGCTCGGTGTGCGGGCTCCGATGGCGCGCCAGGTCGTCCGGGCCGATCCCGCGCAGGGTCACGGCCTCACCGGCGTAGGCGGTGCGCTGGGTGCGCGGATCGCCCTTCAGCAGCGCCTCCTCCAGGGCGGTGACCTTCGCCAACCCGTGCCGGGTCAGCAGGTAGTGGCCGCCGGGGCCGTCGAAGAGCTGCCCCACCCGGGTCGGGCGGCCCGCCAGCGCGGGGCCCGCCGTGCCGCGGCCGGCCACCTCGGGCACGGCCAGGTCCGGTCCGGACGGCAGTGCGTTGAGGAACGCCTCCGGGACCGGGTACGCCGCGTCCGCGTCGTAACCCAGCGACTGGACCGCGTAGTTCGCGGGGTCCACCCGCATGCGGGTGCCGTGCCACAGCAGGTACGCGGTGTCGCCGGGGACGGTGCGGACCAGCGTGGTCCGGCCCGACGTGACGGGCCGGCCCTCGGCGGTCAGGCCCACGGCCAGCGTGAGGAGCGGATCCTCGGCGGCGTCGGGCCGGGTGGCGCACACCGACCAGGCGTCGCGGCTCAGCGCACCCGCCCGCGGGAGCGGGTCCGGCGCTCCGACGATCCCCAGGACCGCACCGCGCGGGGCGTCCTCGATGGAGGCGGGCTCGACGCTCACCACCTTCATGCGCTCGCCGGCCAGCAGCTTGGCCGAGGTCTCGTTGAGGACCGGGTGGAGGACCCCGTCGACGGTGAGGTAGCGGGCGCCCGAACGCTCGTCGAGCACCAGCGTGCCGGTGGCCTTCCACGCGTTCGAGCCGCCGGGCACCACCAGCCCGTACACCGTGACGACGAGCGCGGCCAGGGCCGCGACCACGAGGCCGATCACGTACCCCTTCGTGGTCCGCCGGTGCGGCGACTCGGGGGCGTCCGGGTCGTCCCGGAGCATGCCCAGCGACAGCCGGCTCATGACGAACATGTGCGCGTGGACCTGGTCCCGCCTGGACTGCATTCCTTGCCTTTCCGACCGGGCATCGGCCCGGCGAGCGAGGGCCCGGCGCGCCGGAGCCGCCGGCCGCCGGGGTCAACTGTTGAGGCCGCGCAGGTATCCGTAGAGACCGGTGACGAGCAGGGCCAGCGGGACGAGGGCGATGGCGAGGAACAGGTGGAGCAGATCGACCGCCCGCCCCCAGTACGGCACCAGTCGGCGTCCCGGGAGCGTCCAGCCCGTGATCGCGAGCACGGCGGCGGCGGCCAGCAGCCCGGCGAGCAGCAGCGGCCGGGTTCCCCCGCCGGTCCCCAGGACCAGGAGCACCGTCAGCAGCACGGAGCCGTAGGCGGCCGGCAGGACGACGGCGAGCCGCTGCCAGGCCCCCCCGATCGCCCGCGCGTGGGTGAACATCAGCGCGCACAGGACCGCGGCCAGGGTGAGCGGCGCCCAGGACGTCTGGAACGCCGACACCGTCAGGCAGCCCGCCGCCACCAGCCCGGTGGCGCCGTAGAGGCCCGTGAGGTACTGGTCGGCGACGGCGCCGCGCGCGGTGACCACCTCGTCCGGGGTGGGGTCGATGCCTTCCTGGAGCTGGCCCGTGTTGGTGGGCAGCAGCGGCACCTTCAGCCCGGACAGGCGGAACGCCAGCGACGGCAGGAAGTGCCCCAGCAGGACGACCACGAGGATCAGCGCCGCCGCCGTGCCGGGGGCCGGGACGCCGAGGAGCATCACGGCCCCGCCGACCGCCCCGAGGGCCGCGGCCAGCGCGGTGGCCAGGAACAGCGGCGCGCACGCGCCCACGGCGGCCACGGCGAGCACGGCGGCGCCCGCCGCGGCCGAGCAGCCCGCGAGGAGCCGCGCCCCCCATTCCGCGTCGGACGAGGCCCCCTGCGGCACCAGCGACCCGGCCAGCGCGAGGTAGGGGACGGCCGCCGCGCCGAGCGAGCCGCCCGCCCCCACGTCGCCGACCGCCCGCGACGCGGCGGCCGCGCCGGCCAGCAGGACGATCGCGGTCGCCGCCGCGCAGACCGCCCTGAGCCCCGCGGGGCCGGGCAGCAGCAGGAGCAGCAGGCCGGCGGCGAGCGCGCTCAGGGCGAGCCCGGTCATGAGGTGGTGCGACCACACCGGCCGCCACGAGTCGGCGCGCTCCCGCAGCCTGCTGGAGAGCCCGTCGACGAGGTCGTCGTAGTGGATCTCGGGGAGGGAGTCCCGGCGAGGCCGCAGATGGACGGTCTCGCCGTCGCGCAGACCGAGGTCGCCGAGCGTCCTCTCCTCGTCGAGGGGCTCCTGGCCGAGGCGCTGGAGCACCCATCCGCCCGCCTGCGCACCGCGCTCGTACAGGTCGGTTCCCCCGTGGTCGACGATGGTCGGCAGGAGGTCGGCGAGCACGATGTCGGACGGTACGGCGAGTTCGACGGTGCGGTCGGGCGTCATCACCGTGAGACGGCACAGCAGTGCCGCGGATATGTCGGTCAAGCGCGTTTCATCGCCTTCCAGGACAGTGGTCGACGCGGTCAGATTGATCACATTAACTTGTGTGTGCACTCTGTAGGTTGTGGGGTGCCGCCCGGGATCGACGGTTCCGCTTCGCCCGTCTCCCGGGTTTCGCCGGACGTCTCACCGGCGTTCACCCTCCCGTCACCCCGCAGCACGGCACGGCACCCGCCTGCATCCCTCAGGAAGGCGATTCCCTTTGAGCGTGGTCCTCTTCAAGAGGCCTCCCCGGCGTCTTGGCCCCGAGATGCCCCACGGCGAACTGAGCCTCCAGGAGCCGCCGTCGGTGCCGGAGCCGCAGAGCGCGATGGGCAACATGATCACGTACATGCCGATGGCGCTCAGCTCGCTCGGCATGGTGCTCATCTTCCTGCGCCCCGGCAGCGGCGGCGGCCCCATGATGTACGTCGCCATCGGCCTGATGGCGCTGTCGGCCGTCGGCATGCTGGTCTCGCAGATCGTGCGGGCCTCCGGGGACCGCAAGCGGGCGCTGCTCGGCGAGCGGCGCGACTACATGCGCTACCTGGCGATCAGCCGCAGACGCGTCCGCAAGGTGATCGACCGGCAGCGCGAGGCGCAGGCGTGGTCGCACCCCGACCCCGAGTCCCTGTGGAGCCTGGTGCCGACGTCCCGGCTGTGGGAGCGGCGGGCCGCGCACGCGGACTTCGCCGAGGTCCGGATCGGCGTCGGCGAACAGCAGTTGGCGACCAAGCTGACGCCCTTGAGCACCAAGCCGGTGGAGGACCTGGAGCCGCTGTCCGCGCACGCCCTGCGCCGCTTCATCAAGGCGTACGGGACCGTGCCCGACCAGCCCGTCGCGGTCTACCTGCGGACCTACGCCCGGGTCCTGCTGCAGTCCGACACGGAGGCCGCGCACGCGATGGTGCGCGCCCTGCTGGCCCAGCTCAGCGTCTTCCACGCCCCGCAGGACCTGCGGATCGTGGTGCTCGCGGACCGCGACCGCCGGGACGCGTGGGAGTGGGTGAAGTGGCTGCCGCACAACCAGCACCCGGCCGACGTCGACGGCGGCGGCCCCGTCCGGCTCGTCACCGACTCCGTCCTCGGCCTCGAATCGCTGCTCGGCGACGAGCTGACCGGCCGGCCCCCCTTCGAACCGGACGCGGTGCCGAGCGCCGAGGAGCCCTACTGCGTCGTGGTGCTGGACAGCGCCCGGACGCCCGAGGACTCCCGGCTCGCCACCGACGGCTACCGCAACACGGTGACGTTGGACGTCTCCGGCTCCCTGCCCTGGAAGCCGTTCCGCCACACGCTGCGGCTGCGCACCGCCGGGCAGCGGCTGGAGCTGGTCGGCACCGACCGGTCGGGCAGGGAGACCGCCTCCGCGCTCGGCAGGCCCGACGCGCTGAGCCCGCGGCGGGCCAGGGCGCTGGCCACCCTGATGTCCCCCCGCCGGATGGGCGTCACCTCGGACAACGGCGAGGCGCTCACCTCCGACGTCCAGCTGACCACCCTGCTCGGCATCACGGACCTGCACACCGTCGACCTGGACGCCGTGCGCGAGGACCGCAGCGAGCGGGCCAGGCTGCGGGTGCCGCTGGGTCTCGCCGCCGACGGCAGCCCGGTCGAACTGGACATCAAGGAGGCGGCCCAGGGCGGAATGGGCCCGCACGGCGTGCTGATCGGCGCGACGGGCTCCGGCAAGTCCGAGCTGCTGCGCACCCTGGTGCTGGCGCTGGCCCTCACCCACTCGTCGGAGAAGCTGAACTTCGTCCTCGTCGACTTCAAGGGCGGCGCCACCTTCCTCGGCCTGGAGGAACTGCCGCACACCTCGGCCGTGATCACCAACCTCGCCGACGAGTCCGCCCTGGTGGACCGCATGCAGGACGCCCTGCACGGCGAGTTGATGCGACGTCAGGAACTGCTGCGCAGCGCGGGGAACTACACCTCGGCGTACGAGTACGAGACCGCCCGGGCGGCGGGCGCCGTACTGGAACCGCTGCCGACGCTCTTCGTGGTGGTCGACGAGTTCAGTGAACTCCTCTCCTCCCACCGCGACTTCATGGACCTGTTCGTGATGGTGGGCCGTCTGGGCCGCAGCCTCGGCGTCCATCTGCTGCTCGCCTCGCAGCGGTTGGACGAGGGCCGCATGACCCAGCTGGAATCGCACCTGTCCTACCGGATCGCCCTGCGCACGTTCTCCTCGATGGAGAGCCGCGGCATCCTGGGCGTACCGGACGCCTACCAGCTCCCCTCCGTGCCCGGCAGCGCCATCCTGAAGAAGGACACCGGCACCCTGGTCCGGTTCAAGGCCGCGTACGTCTCCGGCCCCTACCAGGGCGTCCGCAGGGTCGCCGCCGCGGCCGTCGCGGGACAGGTCGTCCCGTACCGAACGGAGTGGACCGCGCCCCGGCTCCCCGCCCCAGAACCCGAACCGGAACCGGTGGCGCGGGAGGAGGCGAGCGAGGAGACCCTGCTGGCGCTGGCCGTCTCCCGGATGCGGGAGGGCGGCAGGCCCGCCCACCAGGTCTGGCTGCCGCCGCTGGACCGGCCGCTGTCGCTGGACACCCTGCTGATGGGCGTGGCGCCGCACCCCGAGCGGGGCCTGACCGCCCTCGACCCGGTCCTGCACGGCGCGTTGACGGTGCCGGTGGGCATCATCGACCGCCCCTTCGACCAGGCCCGCGAACCCCTGGTCGCCGAACTGTCCGGCGCGGGCGGCCACGTCGGCATCGCGGGCGGCCCGCAGAGCGGCAAGTCCACCCTCGTACGCGACCTCATCATGGCGCTGGCGCTCACCCACACCCCGCGCGAAGTCCAGTTCTACTGCCTGGACTTCGGCGGCGGATCGCTCGGCGCGCTCCGCGATCTGCCGCATGTGGGCGGGGTCACGGGCCGACTCGACCTGGAGCGGGTGCACCGCACGCTGGCCGAGGTGCACGGGCTGGTGGCCAGGCGCGAGAAGCAGTTCGCCGACGAGGGCATCGACTCCATGGCCACCCTGCGCGCCCGCCGGGCCGCCGGGGAGTTCCCCGAGGACCCGTACGGCGACGTGTTCCTCGTCGTCGACGGGTGGGGCACGATCCGCCAGGACTTCATGGAGGTCATGGACACCGTCTCGGCGCTGGCGGCCCGGGGCCTCAACTACGGGGTCCACCTCGTCGTGGCGGCGAGCCGCTGGGCCGAGATCCCCACCGCGCTGCGCGACCAGCTCGGCACCCGCTTCGAACTGCGGCTCGGCGACAGCATGGACTCCATGATCAACATGCGGGCCGCCGCGACCATCCCGAAGGCGCCCGGCCGCGGCATGACCGAGACCAAGCACCACTTCCTCACCGCCCTGCCCCGGCTGGACGGCGGCGACAGCGCCACCGACCTCGGGGCGGGCGTCGCGGACGCGGTGGCCCGGGTGGCCGAGCACTGGCAGGGCCCGGCCGCACCCCCGGTCCGTACCCTGCCCGCCGTGCTGGACCCCTCCGAGCTGCCCCCCGCCGAGATCGGCGCGGACGGCGACCTGCGCCTTCCCCTGGGGCTGGAGGGAGGTCAACTGGACGTCATGTGGCACGACTTCGCCCAGACCCCGCACCTGGTGGTGGTGGGCGACGCGGAGACCGGCAAGAGCAACCTGCTGCGCACGGTCTGCCGGGCGGTCGCCGACCGCTACACGCCCGACGAGGCGCGGATCCTGCTGATCGACTACCGGCGCGGGCTGCTGGAGAGCGTCCCCGAGTCGCACCGGCTCGGGTACGCGGTCTCCGTCGACGTCCTCAGGCAGGCGGTGGAGGGCCTGGCGCGGGCCATGAAGGAGCGCCTGCCCGGCGCGGACATCTCGCCCGCCCGGCTCAAGCGGCGGGACTGGTGGTCCGGTCCGCGGGTCTTCATGGTCGTGGACGACTACGACATGGTCTCCAGCGGCAGCATGAGCGACCACTTCGGGCCGCTGCTCGACTACCTCGCCCAGGGCGCGGAGCTGGGTCTGCACCTGATCGTGGCGCGCAGCGCCAACGGCGCGGCCCGGGCGATGAACGACCCGCTGCTGCGCCGGCTGATGGAGGTCAACACGCCTGCCGCGCTGCTCTCCTGCCCGCCGTCGGAGGGCTACCTGTTCAACGACACCAAGCCGAAGCAGCTCCCGGCGGGCCGGGCGCAGCTGATCACGCGCCGGGGAGTGGTCCAGGTGCAGACCCCGCTGCTTCCGGACGCGGCGGGCGAGGGGGAGTAGGCGGGGCGGGGCCCCGCAGGCGGCCACCGGCCGGCCCCGCCGGTGCCCGGTGGCCGCCGGTGCGCGGCGGGGCCGGTGCTCAGTCCGCCGCCGCGGCCGGCCCGCCGGCCGGTCCCGCCCGCCACCCCCGGCGGCGCCCCCGGGGCAGGACGAACGCGAGGAACGCGACCAGCAGCATGACCGCGACCGCCCCGCCCACGACGGCCAGCGCGTGGTCGCGCGCGGTCGGCGGGTCGAGCGGCGGAACGGCCCGGGCGGCCGAGGGGCGCCGCGCGTCGGACGGGGACGGCGGTGAGGCGTGCTCCTCGGGGAGCACGGCGGAGAGCGCCCGGACCGGATCGAGGACCCCCGGCCCGGCGCCGGGACCGGGGGCGCCGGCCCCCGCCCCGTACGCGGTGGCCTCCAGCCGGTGCGCGAGCTGCTCGCCGCTCAGCCGGGGGTGGTAGGAGAGGACCAGGGCCGCCGTACCGGCCACGAACGCACCGGCCACGGCGTCGCCGCCGCCGGTGAACTGCCCGCCCCCGCCCGGCCCCGGGCCCGTCACCGAGACGCCGGGCGCGCTCAGCCCCGGCCGGGTACGCCCCCCCTCCGCGCCCTGCGCATCCGGCTCGCCGCCGGGCCCCACCGAGGAGACCGCCAGCACGCCGGGCAGCGCCGCCGGATAGACCGGGCCGCTCCCGGCGCTCGACGCCCCCGATCCGCTCTCCCACTCCCGCGCCGAGGCGGGCGCCACCACCACCGCCCCGGCCTTCCGCGCGGCGGCGACGGCCTCCTTCAACTTCCGTGGCGCGGAGGGAACGGCCAACGCCACGTGGATGATCCGCGCCCCGGAGGCGGTGGCCGCCCTGATCCCCTCGGCCAGCGCCTCGGGCGTGGTCAGGCCCTCCCGGTCGGTGGCCCGGACCGCGACGACCTGTGCCTCCGGGGCGACCCCGGCCGCCGCGATGCCCTCCTGCCGCCCGCCCGCGACGAGGCCGGCGAGGAACGTCCCGTACCCCACGCAGTCGTCCCGCACGGTCCCGCCGGCCACCACGTCCCGGCCGCCGGCGACCCGGCCGTCCAGCGCGGGCGCCCGGCGCGTGTCCGCCCCGGTGCTGACGACGGCGACCTTCACCCCGGCGCCCCGGCTCAACTCCCAGGCCCGGTCCACCCCGAGGAAGCTCTGCGCCCAGGGGGTCCGCGCCGACCTCTTGGCGGACTTCGCGGTGCACGGGCGGCCGTCGGCGAGGGTGGCGCGGATGCCCGGCAGCGAGGGGCTGTCCTCGTTCACAAGATTCCCCGGGTACCCCGACCTCCCCGGCTTCCCCGGTGCCGCGCCCGCGGGGGCCGCGGCGGCGGGTATCAGGAGCAGGGCCGCCAGAACCGCCGGTCCCAGTGCGCGGGACGCCGAGGACCTCGAAGATCGCATGCGCCGATGGTAACGACGTTCCGCCCATGGCCGGAACACGCTTCCGAAACCGGCGAACCGGTGCTCCGCGCCCCCGGACCCCGACCGAGATGGCGGCCGACCTGCGATGACAGGCATGATGGGAACAGCAGTTTCCCTCGCCCTACATGTCGCGCGTCTCCGCCCGTGTCCACGGCGCAGGGGGCCCGGGAGGTCGAACGTGTCACGCCAGATGCTCATCGTCGCCGCCGACGGGACGGGCGACCACCGCACCGTCGGGGACGCCGTCGCCAGGGCCCGCGCCGGGGCGGTCGTCAGCATCGCCCCGGGACGGTACGAGGAGTGCGTGACGGTCTCCGCGGCGATCACCCTGATCGCCTCCGAGGGCCCGGGGACGGCCGAGTTGGCGCCCCGGCGGGGGACGGCGCTGACGCTCACCGGCGACGCGGTGATGGTCCGGGACCTCGTGCTGCGCGGACACGACGACGAACTCCCCGTGGTCGACGCCCCGCGCGGAGAGCTGGCGATGGACCGGTGCGACGTCCACGGCTCCGCCTGGGCGGCGCTCTACGCGCGGGAGGGCGGATCGCTGGGGCTGCGGCAGTGCCGGATCAGCAACCCGGCGGGCGCGGGCGTGGTCTCCACCTCCACGGCCGAGAGCTTCCTGGAGAAGTGCGTCGTCGAACACCTGGGAACCTCCGCCCTGGTGGCCGGCGAACGGGGCAGGATCACCGTCCGGTCCAGCGAACTGAGGGACACCCGGGGCAACGGCGTCCTCACCAACGGGCAGGCCCGCGTCCTCCTGGAGGAGTGCGCCGTGTCGGCGACCGGGAAGCCGGGCGTCGCCGTCGAGGAGGAGAGTTCGGTCCGGATGGTCCGCGGCACGGTCCGCAAGGCCGTCGTCGGCGTGTTCGTGAACACCACGGGAGCGGTCGTCCTGGAGGACGTGGCGGTCAGCGACACCACCGGCCACGGATTCGTCCTGGGCGGCGGAAGCTCCCCCTCCCTGACCCGCTGCGCCACCGAACGCACGGGCGGCCACGGCCTGTTGGTGGCCGAGCGCAGTCGCGGCACTTTCACGGGCTGTACGTTCGCGACCGCCGGGGAACCCGCCGTGCGGATCACCGGCTTCTCCTCGCCGGTGCTGTCGGACACGGTCGTCCGGGACGCCGAGGGGACCGGCGTCCTGCTCGACGAGGACTCGTCGGCCGAGTTCGACCGCCTCGAAGTGCACGGCAGCGGCGGCAGCGGCATCGTGATCCGCAGCGGCGCCAACCCGCTGCTGCAACGGGCCACCGTCACCGGGGCGGGCGCGCACGGCGTCCAGGTCCTCAAGGACGGCCGAGGGCGGCTGGAGGAGTGCGTCGTCGAGCGGTCGGGGGAGTCGGCGGTCCACGTCTCGGGCCACGGCAACGTGTTCGTGGGCAAGGGCCGGCTGCGCTCCTCCACCGGCACGGGCGTCCACATCGGGCCGCTCGGCACGCTCACCCTGCGGGACACCGCGGTGGAGGACTCCGGCGGAACCGGCGTCCACATCGAGGCCGAGGGCGACCTGGCGGCCGTACGCGCCGTGGTGACCGGCGCCGCCGAGTGCGGCGTCCGGGTGTCCGCCGGGGCCCGCGCCTCCCTCAACGGCTGCGAGGTGACGGGTTCGGGCGCCGACGGCGTACGCGTGGAGGGCCCCGACGCCGTGACGCTGACCGGCTGCACCGTCCGTGCCAACGGGGGCAGCGGTGTGCGCCAGACGGTGGCCGGCGACCGCCTCGCCGTCGAGGGGCTGGTCAGCGCGGAGAACGGCGCGCCGGACGCCTGGGGCACCGCGGAGCAGGCGCGGGCCGCGGGGGACGGGCGACTGCCCGGTGGCGCCGCCCCGGTGGCCGAACCCCCGCCCGGTACGGGCCCGGTGGCGGAGCTGGAGTCGCTGATCGGCCTCGACGAGGTCAAGCAGCAGGTGCTGACGCTGATCAACCTCAACCGGATGGCGCAGCGCAGGGCCAGCATGGGGATGCCCGCCCCGCCCATGAGCCGCCACCTGGTCTTCGCGGGACCGCCCGGCACCGGCAAGACCACCGTCGCCCGGCTGTACGGCTCGATCCTCGCCTCGCTCGGCGTGCTGCGCTCCGGCCACCTGGTGGAGGTCTCGCGGGCGGACCTGGTCGCGCAGATCATCGGCGGCACGGCGATCAAGACCACCGAGACCTTCACCAGGGCGCTGGGCGGGGTGCTGTTCATCGACGAGGCGTACACCCTGCTCTCCGACGGCGGCGGCAACGGCGCCGACTTCGGGCGCGAGGCGATCGACACCCTGGTGAAGCTGATGGAGGACCACCGCGACGACGTGGTGGTCGTGGCGGCCGGCTACCCGAAGGAGATGACCGAGTTCCTGGCGTCCAACCCGGGCCTCGCCTCGCGGTTCACCCGCAACGTCGAGTTCAGCGACTACACCTCCCGGGAACTGGTCACGATCGTGGAGCGGATGTGCACCGGCCACCGCTACGAGCTGGACCCGGCGGCGCGCACCGCTCTCGTCACCCGCTTCGACCGCATCCCCCGCGACGCGGGCTTCGGCAACGGCCGCACCGCCCGCAAGGTCTTCGAGGAGATGGTGGACCGGCAGGCGTCCCGGCTGGCCGCGCTGGCGGACGCGGACGAGCGGCAGCTCGTCCTGCTGACCGCGGAGGACGTGGACGTCCCGGCGGGCGGCGTGCCGGAGGACGAGGCGGCGGAGGACCCGCTGCTGCGGCTGAACAGCCTGGTGGGGCTCGCGTCCGTCAAGCGCGAGGTGGGCGACCTGGTCCATCTGCTCGCCGCCGCGAGCCGCCGCAGGGCGGCCGGCCTGCCCGCGCCCCGCACCAGCAACCACCTGATCTTCGCGGGCCCGCCCGGCACCGGCAAGACGACCGTGGCCCGGCTCTACGGCGAACTGCTGGCCTCCCTGGGCGTGCTGCCGCGCGGCCAGCTCGTCGAGGTCTCCCGCGCCGACCTGGTGGGCCGTTACGTCGGGCACACCGCGCAGTTGACCCGGGAGGCGTTCGAACGGGCGCTGGGCGGCGTCCTGTTCGTCGACGAGGCGTACACCCTGACGCCGCAGGGGGCCGGCGGCTCCGCGGACTACGGCCAGGAGGCGGTGGAGACGCTGCTGAAGCTGATGGAGGACCACCGCGACGAGGTGGTGGTGATCGCGGCCGGGTACACCGCGGAGATGGACCGGTTCCTGAACTCCAACCCGGGCCTGGACTCCCGCTTCCCGCGCCGGGTCGAGTTCCCCGACTACTCCTCGGACGAACTGGTCACGATCGTCTCCGCGCACGCGGCCGACAACGGCTACGAGTGCGGCCCCGGCACGGCGGAAGCGCTGCGGGCCCACTTCGACGCCGTCCCCCGGGGAGCGTCGTTCGGCAACGCCCGCCTGGCCCGCCAGACGCTGGAGCGGATGATGACGCACCAGGCGCGCCGACTGAGCACGGTCGCGGAACCGAGCCTGGACGACCTGCGCCTCCTCCACCCGGAGGACCTCGCCCCGCGCTGAGCGGCCCGCCGGGGCGGGCGGCGCGGCCCACCGGCTCCGGCCCCGCCGCCCGCCCCGCCCCGGTCAGTCGATCGCGGGACCGGAGCCGTTGAGCCATTCCCACGGCGCCCACGAGGCGAAGCCGGTCTGCCAGGTGTGGTAGACGCCCATGTGACTGGTTCCGAAGACCTCGATGCGGCCGTCGGCGTTGGCGGTCGCGGTGATCGCGGTGCCGCCGGTGCCGAGGGCGGCCCAGTCGCCGAAGGGGGCGTTGATACCGGTCTGCCAGATGTGGGCGGCGGTCTCGCCGTTGATCGCGAAGATCTCCACCCGCCCGTCCGGGTTGCGTTCGCTGGTGAGCTTCGCGTCGGCCGGCCCGCCGGTCCCCACCCAGCCCGACCAGGAGGTCGGGCTCTCCTGGTACTTGTGGAACACCCCCACCGGACCCGAAGCGAACACCTCCAGGCGCCCGTCGGCGTTGTGGTCCACGGTCAGGTCGTGGCCGCCCTCCCCGAAGTGCTCCCAGCCGGCCCAGCCGCCGTTGGGGGAGAGCTGGTACGTGTGCTCGAAGACGGAACCGTTGAGGGCGAACACCTCAAGGCGGCCGTCGGGGGACTTCTCCATCTCCAGGCGGGCTTCGACGGGACCGCCACCGGTGCCCTCCCAGCCCGACCAGCCGGCGTTGGGCGCGGTCTGGTACTTGTGGAACATCCCCTTCGGGCCGGAGGCGAACACCTCGATCCGGCCGTCGGCGTTCGTTCCGGCGGCGACATGGCGCCCCCCGGTGCCGAACGCCTCCCAGCCGGACCAGCCGCCGGAGGGCGCGGTCTGGTAGATGTGCTGGGCGACGTCGCCGTTGATGGCGACGAGCTCCAGTCTGCCGTCGGCGTTGGGCGCGATGGCCATCTGCGCGTTCCCCGGGCCGCCCATCGGCTGCCAGGCCGACCAGCGTCCGTTCGCCTCCGTCTGCCAGGCGTGGAACACGCCCCCGGCGCCGGCCGCGAAGGTCTCCAGCCGCCCGTCGGCCGACCGCGCCGACACCACGCGGCCCGACTCGGACGGGTGCACGGCGCGGCGGGCGGGGGCGTCGAGGACCTTCTTGTAGCGGTACGGCGCGGCGGTGAACCGGCCCCCGTCCGTCGTGTAGTTGATGGGCCGCTCGTACCTGACGGACCCCCTCCCGCCCATCTCCTCCATGGTGAAGAAGCGCGTGTGCTGGTGGTTGGCCCAGCCGGTGAACAGCACGACGTGCCCCGCGTCGCCGCCGGTGCCCGGACCGAGGGTGCCGACGGCGTCGCCGGGCCGCAGGTCCTCCCAGCCGATCCGGTCCAGGTGGTCGCCGAGGTACACGGTGCTGGGGGAGTAGCTCAGGTGCAGTGCCATCGAGACGAAGCCGGAACAGTCCGTGCGGTACAGCTTGCCGCCCAGGTCCGGATGCACGTCGTTCTGGTTGTAGTAGACGTTCAGATCCACCCAGTGCTGGGCGCGCAGGAGGATCTCGTCGCGGGTGATCGGGCCGCCCACGTCCGACTGGACGCGCTGGACCGAGCGTTGTCCGGCGGCGGCCGGGGAACCCGCCGTGAGGACCCCCGCGCCGGCGAGTGCCGCGGCGGCGGACATCCCGCCGATCGACTTGAGTACGCCTCTGCGGGTCGGATGCTGTGCGCGCAACTCGGGCTCCTGACGGATAGAGGTACGACGGGCCTGCGGGAAGTGCCCCCGCCGCGCGGTGCGCCAGGGGTCGGGCGACGCGGGCGGGCCGGGCCCGGACCGGCGGGTCCGGTGGTACGGACAAGCGGAACGCCCGGAGGGGGCGCGCGTACGTCCGGTCGCACCCCGGCGGGCGTGACCGGTGGCCGTCGCCGGTCGGCATCCTGCGGCCGGCCTCCGGCGGACGCCGCCCGGTCGGGCCGCCCCGAGGGGGGAGCAGCCGTGGCGATGGGGGAACGCCAGGTCTACACGGGGCGCCGGGGCGGTGGAATCCGGAACCTTACGGACTGACGCCCGCGGCCGTTTCCGCCGACGCCCGCGGTGTTCCGGCCGCCCGCCGCCCGCGCCGGAGCCATCGCCGGGCCCCATCCCCCCGGGGGCCGTCGCGGCCTCTGGCGAAACCCGCCCTAGAGGACACGGCCCCCCACTGTCAGTCCGTAAGGTTCCGGGTGCCTCTTCGGGGTGGGCGTCGCTACCTTCCGAACCGCCGGGCCCGCCGGAACGGAGGCCGGGCCCCCGGCCGTGCCCGCTCGCCCACAGGAGGTCGCCTTGACCGCGCAGAACCCCACCCGCAGGAACATCCTCAAGTCCGTCGGCGGACTCACCGCCGCGGCGGCCCTGGGCGCCGGAGGTGTTCTCGCCTCGGCCTCCCCGGCCGCGGCGGTCGGCGACGGCTTCGGACTGCGCATCACGGAACGCGGCGAGCACGACCACCGGATGTGGTACTACCGGTTCCAGACCTCCGCCATCGGCGGCTGGACCCCGGCCGTCAACGTGCTGCTCCCCGACGGCTACCACACCAGCGGGCGCCGCTACCCCGTCCTGTACCTCCTCCACGGGGGCCTGGAGGACTTCATCACCTTCGACGCGCATCACGACATCCGGGGACTGACCGCCTGGAAGAACCTCATCGTCGTGATGCCCGACGGCGGTCGCGCCGGCTGGTACTCGAACCCGGTGAGCTCCAACATCGGAGCTCGCAACTGGGAGCACTTCCACATCGCCCAGCTGATCCCGTGGATCGACGCCAACTTCCGTACCTACGCCGAGTACGACGGCCGAGCCGTCTCCGGCTTCTCCATGGGCGGCTTCGGCGCCCTGAAGTACGCGGCCAAGTACTACGGCCACTTCGCCTCGGTCAGCGCCCACTCCGGCCCGGCCAACCTGCGCGGAGGCAACGGCGACCTGGTGACCCACTGGGCCAACGCCTCCTCCGCCGCCGTGGAACTGAACGGCGGAACCGTCTACGGCGCGCCCTTCTGGGACCAGGCGCGGGTCAGCGCGGACAACCCGTGCGAGCGCATCGAGAGCTACCGGCACAAGCGGGTCTTCCTGGTCGCCGGCACCAGCCCCCAGGACATCCAGGGATACGCCAACGAGGTCACGGTGCTCAACACCCAGCGGGAGTTCAAGTGGCACCTCGACCGCGCCGGCATCGGCTACGAACCGCATGAGGTGGACGGCGGACACTGGGTCCGCCGGGACCTGCTGGAGCGCGACATCAACGGCGTGATCGCCCGCCTGCGCAAGGCATGACGGAAGGCATCGCGTGATACCCACCCCTTCCCGAAGCCGACCCGGGCCCCTGCCCGGACGGGTGCTCGGGCTCCTGCTCGCCCTCGCCGTGCTCCTCCTCGCGCCGGGCCCGGCCGTCGCCTCACCGGCCGGGCCGGAGACCGCTTCCGCCCCGCCCCGGGCCGCCGGCTTCGCCGCCGCCTGCCCGGCCGCCGGCTACATCTCCCAGTACTACAGCTGGGAGCACAACGGCATCGACGTCGCCAACGACTACGGCACCCCGATCCACGCCGTGGGTGACGGCGAGGTGACCATCTCGGGGTACGAACCCGGCTACGGGCAGTGGATCCGCATCCTGCACCCCGACGGCACCATCACCGAGTACGGCCACATGTACCAGCGGGACGTCCGGGTGAGCGACCGGGTCAGGGCCGGGCAGCAAATCGCGCTGATGGGCAGCGAGGGCCAGTCCAGCGGCCCGCATCTCCACCTCCGGGTCTGGGGGAACGCGGGTGCGTCCGTGCGGGTCGATCCGATCCCCTACCTGGCGGAGCGCGGCGTCGACATGCCCTGCACACCCGGCAGTGGGCCCGGTCCCGCGCTGTTGGTGTATCCGGCGGAGTCGGGTCGGGTGGTGTCGGCGCGGTCGGCGGACGGGCGTCTCGAGGTGTTCGCGGCCGGTGCGAACGGTGTGCATCACGCGTGGCAGGAGTCGGTCAACGGTGGTTGGTCGGCGTGGGAGTCCGTCGCGGGGCCGGGTGGTGCGGAGTTGGCGATCGGGTCCAACGCGGACGGTCGTCTTGAGGTGTTCGCGTTGAACGGTGAGGTTTTGCAGCACCGGTATCAGAGTCGGCCGTCGGGTGGTTGGTCGGGCTGGGAGAAGTTCGGTGAGGGTGGCCGGGATCTCGCGGTGGGCTCCAACGGGGATGGCCGCTTGGAGGTGTTCGCGTCGGGTCCGGAGGATGTGTTCCACCGGTATCAGACGGCGCCGAACGGTGGTTGGTCCGGTTGGGAGGGGACCGGTGGTGGTCCGGGCAGCAGCCGGATCGAGATGGGGAAGGCGCCGGACGGCCGCCTTGAGGTGTTCGCCCTCAGCGGTTCCGTCTTCGAGCACACGTACCAGCTCTCTCCCAACGGCGGCTGGGCCGGCTGGGAGCACTTCGGGGAGGGTGGCCACGACCTGACCGTGGACCACAACGCCGACGGGCGCCTGGAGGTGTTCGCTTCGGGACCGGTGGGGGTGTTCCACCGGTATCAGACGGGTCCTTCCGGCTGGTCGGGCTGGGAGGAGACCGGAGGCCTGGCGAACGCGCAGCTGACCAGCCAGCGGACGGTGGACGGCCGGGTCGAGGTCTTCGCGATCAACGGTGACGCGGCCCAGCACATGTGGCAGACCGGGGTGAACGCCGCTTACGGGACGTGGGAGTCCTTCGGTACGGGTGGTACGGAGATCACTGCGGTGGCCAACGCGGACGGCCGGATCGAAGTGTTCGGCACCAGCCCCGCCGGAGTCCACCACCGCTGGCAGACCGGATTTTCGAGCTGGTCCCCGTGGGGCTGGCTCAGGGACACCGCCGGACCCGGAATCGACTGAGGAGACAGCAGGTGAGAGCCGTCCAGCGCGCTTGTGGAGCGCCGTACCGCATTGTTCTGTCCGTACTCGTCTCCCTGTCTGTGGCGGCGGGCATCCTCGTCGGCACCGCACAGCCGGCCTTCGCCGCCGCCAGCGACCTGTGCGCGGACGTCGGATACAAGGCGGGGTTCCGGGGCGACAGCCTGGTGACCGCCGTCGCCGTCGCCCTCGCGGAGTCCAGCTGCAATCCGCAGGCGTACAACGTCACGAACAACACGCCCCCGTCCACCGACCGCGGCCTGTGGCAGATCAACGACTACTGGCATGCCGAGGTCAGCGACGCCTGCGCCTACGACGCGCAGTGCAACGCGAACGAAGCCTTCCGGATCTCCTCCGCGGGCACCGACTGGAGCCCCTGGTCCACCTACAACCAGGGCCACCACCGGCGGCACTGGGACACCGCGCGCGCCGCGGTGGACCGTCTCGGACATCCGGGCCCCGGTCCCGTGCCGTTGGTGTATCCGGCGGAGTCGGGTCGGGTGGTGTCGGCGCGGTCGGCGGACGGGCGTCTCGAGGTGTTCGCGGCCGGTGCGAACGGTGTGCATCACGCGTGGCAGGAGTCGGTCAACGGTGGTTGGTCGGCGTGGGAGTCCGTCGCGGGGCCGGGTGGTGCGGAGTTGGCGATCGGGTCCAACGCGGACGGTCGTCTTGAGGTGTTCGCGTTGAACGGTGAGGTTTTGCAGCACCGGTATCAGAGTCGGCCGTCGGGTGGTTGGTCGGGCTGGGAGAAGTTCGGTGAGGGTGGCCGGGATCTCGCGGTGGGCTCCAACGGGGATGGCCGCTTGGAGGTGTTCGCGTCGGGTCCGGAGGATGTGTTCCACCGGTATCAGACGGCGCCGAACGGTGGTTGGTCCGGTTGGGAGGGGACCGGTGGTGGTCCGGGCAGCAGCCGGATCGAGATGGGGAAGGCGCCGGACGGCCGCCTTGAGGTGTTCGCGCTGAACGGCGAGGTCTTCGAGCACCAGTACCAGAAGGCCGTCAGCGGCGGTTGGTCGGCTTGGGAGAAGTTCGGCGAGGGCGGTCATGACCTGACGGTGGACCAGAACCAGGACGGTCGTCTGGAGGTGTTCGCTTCGGGGCCGGTGGGGGTGTTCCACCGGTATCAGACGGGTCCTTCCGGCTGGTCGGGCTGGGAGGAGACCGGAGGGCTCGCGAACGCGCAGCTGACGACTCAGCGGACGGTGGACGGCCGGGTCGAGGTCTTCGCGATCAACGGTGACGCGGCCCAGCACATGTGGCAGACCGGGGTGAACGCCGCTTACGGGCCGTGGGAGTCCTTCGGCACCGGGGGCACGGAGATCACCGCGGTGGCCAACGCGGACGGCCGGATCGAAGTGTTCGGCACCAGCCCCGCCGGAGTCCACCACCGCTGGCAGACCGGGTTCTCCAGCTGGTCCCAGTGGGGCTGGCTCAGGGACACCGCCGGACCCGGAATCGACTGACGGCCCGCCGCACCCCCTGGAGTGTCCCGTGCAATCGATCAGCAGGCGGCGCCTGCTGCGCGCGGCCGGAGCGGGAGCCCTCATGCTTCCGCTCACGGCCCGTGCCGCGACCGCCGCGACCGCCGCGACCGCCGCGACCGCCGCGACCGCCGCGACCGCCGCGACCGCCGCGACCGCCGCGACCGCTCTCCAGGCGCAGTGGGTGGGCGCCGGCTCCTTCACCCATGTCTACGACCCCTCCACCCCCGGCCGCCGCCGCTACCTCAACGACCACACCCTGATCAGGGCGAACGGCCGATGGCACCTCTTCGGCATCGTCGGGGACAGCGTCGCCCCCGGTCAGGTACCGGACAGCTCCGCCGAGACCTCCTTCGTCCACGCCTCTGCCCCCCACCCGTACGGGCCCTGGACCAGCCATGCCGACGCGCTGACCGTCGCCCCGGCCTACCACGGCGAACAGCACCTGTGGGCCCCGCACGTCATCGAGGCCGATGGCCGGTACTGGATGTTCTACGCCGCGGGAGGCGCCGCCGGGGCCGCGATCAACCTCGCCACCTCCCCGGACCTCTTCACCTGGACCCGCATCCCCTCGGGTCCCCTCTTCCGGGGGCGCGCCGCGCGCGACCCCATGGTGGTGCGGATCGGCGCCGAGTGGGTCATGTACTACACCGAGCTGGCCGCCTCCGACGGCCGCCACCTGGTCTGCTACCGCCGCTCCGACGACCTGCTCCACTGGGGCGAGCCGGGCATCGCCTACGCCGACCCCAGCACCGCCGCCTCCGGGGTCTCCGTCACCGAATCGCCCTTCGTGACCGCGAAGGACGGCTGGTACTACCTGTTCATCGGGCCCCGCGGCGGATACACCGGCACCGACGTCCTCGTCTCCCGCGACCCCTTCCGCTTCGGCCTGGACGGCTACGCCGGACATGTGGCCGGGCACGCCGTCGAGCCGGTGGCCGACGGGGACCGCTGGTACGCGAGCGCCGCCGGCTGGTTCGGGCGCGGCCTGTACCTGGCCCCGCTGCACTGGCAGGACACGCCGCCCTTCTGGCAGAGCCCGGACAATCCGGTCGCCGCCCAGGACGCCCAGGGCCGCCTGAACGTCTTCGCCCTCGACGACGCGGACCGCTCGATGCTGCGGCGCGTCCAGCTCGACCCGGACACCGACACCTGGTCGGCGTGGGAGGAGTTCGGCGGGCCGGCCGGCGCGGTCCCCACCCTCGGCCGCAACACCAACGGCAGGCTGGAGGTCTTCTCCCTCGCCCCCGGCGGCGCCCACCTGCACCACCGGGTCCAGCGGCCGGACGGAGGCTGGTACGACTGGGAGGAGTTCGGCGGACCGGCCGGCGCCGCCCCCGCCGTCGCGCGCGACGCCGCCGGCCGCTTGGAGGTCTTCGCCCTGAGCCCCGGCGGCGCCGTGGTCTCCCGGCGTCGGCAGGGGTCGCCCGGGGCCCTCACGTGGGACGCGTGGGAGCCCGGATTCGGCGGCCCGGCGGGAGCCCCGCCCGTCGTCGCCGCCCATACCGACGGGCGGTTGGAGGTGTTCAGCCTCCAGCCCGGAGGCGCGGAGATCCGCCACCGGTGGCAGCTGTCGCCGGGCGGCTCCTGGTCCTCGTGGGCCCGCTTCGGCACCGCGGCCGGCGCGGCCCCGCGCGTGGCGCGCGACGGCAGCGGGCGGCTCACCGTCTCCGCCCTCGGACCGTCCGGTGCGGGGGCGTTCCACCGCCGCCAGTCCGCACCGAGCGGAGGGTGGGACGACTGGCTGCCCCTGTTCGGCTGGTCGGCCGGGACTCCGCTGCTCCTGCCCGGCGCCGACGGCCGGCTGGAGGCCTTCGCGCTGTCACCGGGGGGCGATCGGCTCGATCACCGGTGGCAGTACGCGCCCGGCGGGGGCTGGGATCCCGGAGGCGAGTTCGGCGAGCCCGGCGGCCTCCTCGCCGCCGCCCCCGCCGCCGCCATGGACGCGACCGGGCGGATCCACGTCTTCACGGTCTCCACCGAGGGCCGGGTGCGTACCCGCGTGCAGGCCCGGCCGGGCGGCGGCTGGCAGCCCTGGGCCCCCTTCGGCGACCGCGCCGTGGCTCCGCTGCGTTCGGGAGCCCCCGCCCCCTGACGGGCCGACTGCCCGTCCGCCTCCCCGCAGCTGTCCTAAACGTGACTGATACCACTCGGTAGGACGGTGCTCACAGGCGGTAGCGTGCCCCATGCCGTTGGGAAACCGTGGGGGACGGGGGAGCGTTGAGCGGGATTGTCGTGCATCTGCCGGGCGGGGCCGAGAGCGCTCCCGTGACGCTCCGGCTCGGCCCCGGAGAGAGCGCGCGCTTCGGCCGCGGCTCGGCCACCACGCCGGTCGAACTCCGCCTGGCCGAGTCCACCGTGTCCCGCCTCGCCGGGGAGATCCGGGCGACCGACGACCACTGGCAGTTGAGCAATCTCAGCAGCACCCACAGCTATCTCGTGGAGAACCCGGAAGGGGCGGGGGAGTACCTCCGGGTTCCGCCGCGCCGCCTCGGGGCCTCGATCCCCTTCGAGTTCTCCCGGGTGGTGCTGCCCTCCCGCAGCGACACCCCGGTCAGCTTCCAGGTGTTCGCCCCCGACCACGTCTACCTCGATCCGCGGTTCACGGACGGATCGGGGGAGAGCCGCACCCTGACGGCGTACTCGCTGGACGAGACCTCCACCTACTTCCTGGTGCTCGTCGCACTGTGCGAACCGTGGCTGCGGGACGCCTGGCCCGTCGCGGTCCCCACCACCCCCCAGGTCGTCGAACGGCTCCGGGGCCACCCGGCGTGCGCCAGACTGACGGCGCGTGCGGTCAGTTCGCACATCGACTACCTGGCGGACGAGAAGCTGAGGGTGGACGTCCCCGCGGCCGACGGCGCCGGGCGGACGGAGCGCCGGAACGGCAAGCGCGAGGCCGTGGTGGCGATCGCTCTGAGATTCGGCATCGTGGGGGAGCAGCACCTCGCGCTCCTGCCGCGCAGAGTCCAGCCCCCGACCGGGCGGTAGGCCGCGGTGCCCCCGCAGCACCGGGCCGCGTCCGAAAGCGGCGACCGGTCCGGAATCCTGCCCCCCGGGTACCGCGTGGGCGAGTGGACCGTCACCGAGCAGATCGGTTCCGGAGGCTGGGCCACCGTCTACGCCGCACGGCCGGCGGACCGGCCGGACGGCCCCGAAGTCGCCCTCAAGGTCATGCCCACCGCCGGACTGGCGCCCCGCCAGGCCCGCGACGTGGCCGAAGCGGCGAGCCGCGAGGTCGAACTCGGCCGGCGGGCGCCCCACCCGAGACTCATCAGGCTCCTCGACACCCTCGTACTGGACGCCCCGGACCGGCCCGCGCTCGACGGGGCGATCGTCCTGGTCATGGAGCGGGCCAGGTGCAGCCTGCGCGAACTGCTCGCCGCCGGGATCACCGAGGAGGAGGGCGGCCGGATCATCACCGGCGTCTGCGAGGGCCTGGCCCACCTCCACCGCAGCGGCTGGGTGCACACCGACCTCAAACCCGAGAACATCCTCGTCCACCGGGACGGCGGGGTGCGGCTCTCGGACTTCGGCTTCGCCATCGAACTCAGCGGAACCCACGGCTACGCGGCCCCCGTGGGCACCCCGGACTACCTGCCCCCCGAGCGGTGGCGGCAGCCACTGGGGGAGCGCGGCGTCCAGGTCCGGCCCACGGCCGACATCTGGGCTCTCGGGATCGTGATCCACGAGGTGTTCGCCGCGGGGGTCTCGCCGTTTCCCGGCGCCACCCCCATCACGCGAGGAGCCGCCGTGCAGGAGTACGGCGAGGGCCGGGCGGCCTTGCGGATGGACCACGCCGTACCGGAGTTCTGGCGCACTCTGGCAGCCGACTGCCTCGCCCCCACGCACGAGGCCCGTGCCGCGCACACCGCCGAGAGCCTGCTCGAACGGATCATGGCCGCCGCGCCGAGTCCCGGCCGCCGGTCGCCGCGCCCCCGGTTCCCCTCCCGGTTCGGCGTCCTCGCCGCCCTCGTCGCGTGCGCGGGGACGCTCACCGGCGGGCTCTGGTGGATGTGGGGCGGAGAGGACGCCGGACGTCCTCCCGTGCGCATCCGGGTGTTCAACGCCGAGCGGGGCTGCCAGGACCGCGAGGGCCGCCACCCGGCGTGCAGTCTGGGCCTCGCGATCGATCCGCACCGGCCCTACACGGCCGAGAACGTGGTGCCGACGCGGGTGTGGCACGGGGACGTCCTCGAAACGGACTGCCGGCTGCGCGACGGCTGGCCCATCATCGACGAGGCGGACCTGCACTCCACCCTCTGGTTCCGGATCCGCCTTCCCGGCGAGCACGGGCACTCCACGGCCTGGCTCCCCGCCGTCCGCACGAAGGACCACCCGGCCCTCCCCTGGTGCACCGGCCCCTCGGAAGGCCCCGGCCGAACGGCGGCGCCCCCGCCCACCGGGGCGGACGGGCCGGCGGCGCCCCCGGTGCGGGGCGCCGGGCCCGGGGCGTCCGGTGCGGCCTCCGGAAGCCTGTCACTCCGGATCGTTCCGGATACCCGGCCCGGCGGCCCCTCCCTAGCCTGACCACCGCACCGCAAGAGAGCCGTCCGAACGGAGCCCGGGGGTACAGGGATGCCGACGACCGCCGTCACCGGCCACCCCGCCGCCACCCGGCTTTCGCCCCCGGAGCGCCGGGTGCTCGCGGCGGTCGGCTGCGGCCTGCGGGACGACGAGATCGCGACCGCCCTCGCCCTCTCCGAGGAGAGCGTCGCCGAGCACCTCGCGGGCGTCCTGGTGAAGCTCGGTCTCCGTGACCGGGACGCCGCCATCGTGCACGCCTTCGACTGCGGACTGGTCGTCCCCGGACGCGGCGTCCGCACCCCCGCCCACAGGCCGCCCCCGCAGGCCCCGGCTCCGCCGACGGCGGCCGGCCGGCTCCGGGTCTCGCTGCTCGGTCCCCTGCGGGTCCGGCAGGAAGGGCGGCGACTGGACGCGGGGCATCTGCGTCAGCAAGCGGTCCTGGCGGTCCTGGCGCTGGGCGCCGGGCGGTCCTTCAGCCGGCGGGAACTGCTCGACGGGGTGTGGGGCGCGGAGCCGCCGACCGGGAACGTGGTGCCCGTCTACGTCTACCGGCTGCGGAAGGCCCTGTGCACCGCCGGTGGGCCGGACCCGGTCATCGAGCACGGCGCCCGCGGCTACCGGCTGGCCTCCGAGGCGGTCGACGTGGACGTGGCACGGTTCGAGCAGCTGTCCGCCGCCGTCGCACAGGCGGAGCGGGCGGGCGAACCCCGTGCGGTGGTGAGCCTGTGCGCCCAGGCACTGGGGCTCTTCCGGGGGGAGCCGCTGGCCGGGCTCCCCGGGCCGTTCGCCGAAGGAGAGCGGCTGCGGCTCACCGAGCGCAGGATCGCCCTCACGCAGGGGAAGCTGGAGGCACAGCTGCGGCTCGGTCAGCACGCGGAGGCCACGGCCGAGTTGTTCGCGCTCACGGCGGCGTACCCCCTCCACGAGCCGCTGGCGGCCCTGCTGATCCGGGCACTGCACCGGAACGGGCGCCAGGCCGAGGCCCTGACGGTGTTCGAGCGTGCCCGCCGCCGCCTCGCCGACGATCTGGGGGTCGCTCCGGGACCGGTGCTGCGACGGGCCCAGCGCACGGTACTGCGCGCCCGCTCCTGACCGCACCGACGACGGCGCGCCCCTGCCCCGAGCGGGTGGAGCCGCCCGGCATTCCACGCCGGATGGAGCCCGGCGGCCGGGAACGGACCGCGCCCTCCGCCGCCCGCGGCGGCGGGCGACGGAGGGCGGCCGTTCTCAGGAGGCGAACTCCTTCTCCAGCCGGGGGATCAGGTCGCGCAGGTCCTCCTCCCAGCAGCCGCCGTTGTGGCCGCCGTCGCACCGGGTGCCCCAGCCGGCTCCGTCGCCGTAGTTGACGTAGTAGTAGGACATGCCCAGCGCGTCCATGGCCGCCTTGACGTTCTTGGCCGCGCCCGCGACCCAGAACTCCAGGTCGAAGATCGTGCCGTTGCCCTCGCCCACGTAGATGGAGACTCCGACCCCGCCCTTGGCCAGCTTGGCCATGTGCTGGGACGGATCGACCTGGTTCCACCGCCAGTCGGCGTTGAACACCGGGTAGGGGGAACCGAACGCGGCGTCACTGTCCACCCCCGGCTTGTAGGGGGAGTCGGCGGGGTCGCAGACCCCGGACGCCGAGGCGCAGGCGACGCCCTGCGCGTCGATGAGCGTGGCGACCACCGCCATCCGGAGGTCCATGGACCGGGCCGACAGGTCGATGTCCCCGGAGAGGGACGCCGTGTGGCGGAACAGGTCGGGACGGGCCTGGGCGTAGTGGAAGGCGCCGAACCCGCCCATGGAGACGCCGGCGATGGCCCTGCCCTTCTTGGTGGGGACGGTCCGCAGGTTGGCGTCGATGAACGGGATCACCTGGTCGAGGTGGAAGGTCTCCCAGTTCTGGGCGCCGGCCGCGGTCTTCTGGTTCAGCCAGTTGGCGTACCAGCCCCGCGGGCCGCCGTCCGGGATCACGGTGATCATCCGGTCCGACGTCTTCAGGGCCGGATACGTCTGGCCGACCGGGTCGTCGGGCGAGCCGTGCAGGAAGTACATCACCGGATAGCGCCGGTCCGGATCGTCGTAGTAGCCGCTCGGCAGGATGATCTTGATGTGCTGCTCGCCCTTGACCTGGGGCGTGTTCACCGTGAGGTAGAAGTCGTGGGCGTCGCCGACCGCCGCGCCGACCTGGGTCAGGCCGAAGCCGTCCGGCATCGTCGGGGGCGCGGTGGCCGGGCCGGAGGCGCCGGCCGGACTTGCCGGTGCGACCACGGTCGCCACGGCGGCGAGCGTCCACACCAGTGCGAGCCGCCACCGAGGAACTGTTCTCTTCACTGCGTTCTCCCTTTTCGAGGCTTCCGCTTCCGAGGCTTCCGCGTGCTCATTCCAGGACCTTGGTCCGCAGCTTCGGGGAAGCCGCGATCTGTTCCTCCGTGAACCGCTCCGTCACCCACGTTCCGGCCGAGAACAATCTGGTCTGGTCGGCGTAGTGCTCGGAGGTCGGATCGGCCGACTGGGAGTAGGCCATGACGGAGTACGCCTCCGGGGGGCCCTCCGCGGTGAACCGCACCTGCTGGACGAAGCTGGATCCGAAGACGACGTCGAATTTTCCGTCGACCTGGCCGGGGGTGATCACGTTGAGCACGCCCAGCTGGCCGAGCGCACCGTGGATCGGGATCCGTTCCCCGTTCCGGGTGATCTTCTGGACGTCCGAGAGCGGGGCGCCCAGGGGAATGCCCGCCTTGCGCAGGGCGAGCACCGCCCGGGCGAACGCGGCGCTGACGTCGGAGTGGCCGGCGTCCAGCGAATTCGGCGTGTGGACCGGGTTCTTGGGGTCGAAGGGGACCCGCCACGGCAGTTTCTCCACGCCCCGCCCGTTGAGCAGGTAGGCCCAGTAGTTGGCGAAGAGCCAGGAGCCCCGGCTGTCCGCCGAGTAGTCGTGGCTGGTCCAGGCGGCCAGGATCGGGCACGCCTCGCTGACGTTGACGAGGACCCCGTCCACCAGGATGTGCCCGAAGGGGGCGTTCCGGCACATGGTCACGGTCGCGTTGAGGGCCAGGTCGGCAGCCCTGCTGTTGTCGGAGAACAGCAGCTTCCCCATGGTCTCCGGTGTGAAGCCCCTGCCCGACAGGCCGTCGGTGCCGTTGATCCGCTTCTGCGCGGTGAGGATGAGCTCCTGCGTGCGCAGCGACCGCGGCGCCGAGGTGTCGCCCATCACGCGGGGGAAGGCGAGCGGCTCCTCGGGGTTGGCCAGCCAGGCGCTGTCGTTGGCGTTGCCCGCGAAGTCGGAACGGATCAGGCGGGGTTGCCTGTGCGGGGCCAGCAGTCCGGGAGCGGCCGCGTCCGGGTCGTCGGGCCAGTCGCACGCGCTGCGCTTTCCGTCGAGGATGGAGACCGGCGGCACGTTCGGCAGCCGCAGCGTCTGGTGGAACAGCAGTCGGCCGGTGAGCGTGAGGCACGACTCCGCCAGCTCGTCGGTGATGTTCGGGGTGGCCTGGATGTCCGCGTACAGGGCGTCGCCCTTGCGGTCGGAGGCGACGGTGTTGAAGAACGGGATGCCCTGGGTGGTCTCCAGGATGTCCACCACGTCGTGCACGTCCGTGGCCTGGTCGAGGCGGAACCAGGTGTTCAGCGCCCGCAGGTTGTGCATGTTCACATCGCGTACCGCGTGCGCGCTCACCACCCAGGGCAGCGCCTGGCCGTGGACCGAGGTGGTGATGGGGCCGTAGCGGGTGGACCACAGGGTCCGGGTGACCCTGGAGAGCGAGCCGTCCGGCTTGAGCACGTCGACCCCGACCTGCTGCGAGGTCATCCGCTCCCACACGCCGTCCACGAGGTACGAGGTGGGGTTCAGCGGATCCACCTGCACGTCGAACAGCCCGAACGGGGCGACCGTGGCGACCGTGTGGCTCCAGGCCACGTTCTCGTTGTAGCCGATGTTCACCGCCGGGAATCCGAGCAGGCCGGCCCCGGAGACGTTGACCTCGCCCGGAATCGTCAGCTGGCTCTGCCACATGCGGTTCTTGCCCTGCCACGGGAAGTGCGGGTTGGCCAGCAGCATGCTCCTACCGCCCGAGACCCCCTGCGAACCGACGGCCAGCGCGTTGCTTCCCATGCTCTGCTGACGGCTCACCGCCATCGCCTCGCGGATCTTCTCCGCGGTCCTCGCGGCGGACTTCTTCGCGGCCTTCGCCGCGTCCTTCGAGGGCGCGGCGGGCCGGGCGGCCGCCGAGGCTCCCGGAGGCGCGGCGGTCACCATGCCGTCCAGGAGCGCGTCGGCGGTGCCCATGATGATCTCGGCGTGCGCGTGCCGGTAGACGTCCAGTTCCGTGATCGGCCGCACCCAGGCCGCGCCGCGGCAGGCGGGGTCGGAGATGCCGTCCGCACCGGTCTCCGCCAGGTACCTGTTGTACCCCTGGACGTAGCCCCGGATGGCTTGTCGGACTTCCGGCGCCGGCCCGTCGGGGGCGGGCTGTTCGAGGAGCCGCTCCACCACGCGGTCGTCCTTGAGCCGCTGGAAGTACAGGTCGCTGTGGAGATTGGTGGTGGTGTTCTGGTTCTGGCCGGGACTCGCCCTGCCGTCGGGGCCCAGGTGGCGTGACCGCCGGGCGTCGACCATCAGATAGGTGTCGGCGAGGGTGCAGATGTTGTCCTTGGCCGACGCGTACCCGTAGCCCGTCCCCAGTCCCTCCCAGTCCGAGGCGATGATGTGCGGAATGCCGTACTCGGTGTAGCGGATGGTCGGCTTTTCCGGCCCGGTCCCCGCGGCGGTCCTCCCCTGCGCCGTCGAAGCGGTGGCCGCCAGAGTGCTCATCACCACCAGCGCGGCCACGACCACCCGTGGCAGTCTCGCCCGGTATCTCCTGTGCGGCATCGCCGTCCTCCCCCTCGGGTGCAGCCCGTCGTTCCGAACGGATTCACGCTAAGGAGGAGCGATGAAATCTCGATGATCGGCGCGTGGCCCACCGCCGCGGACCGCGACCTGGCCGCGAGCACCGCCGAGGGGCTGCGGCAGGTGCTGGAGGCTCTCGGGGGACACCGCCGTCGCGTGGCGGGCCGTCCCGTTCCCGCGGGAGCCGCTCAGGAGCCGACGGGTCCGCCTTGACCTCAACTGTTCTTGAGGTTCTACGTTGCTCGTGTTCCGTCGATCACGAGGAGGGGAACGTGAACGTGGTGCTCAAGGAGTACTCGCAGCGGGAGTTGGCCGCGCAGCCCATCGGGGCGTGGACGGGCGTGGCGTGTCGGCTGGTGGTCGGCGCTCTGCGCGAGCAGTTGGCGGTGGAGGGTCTCACCCAGCCCCATTGGTGGACGCTGAACCACGTGGCGGGAAAGCCGGGCAGGTGGACCCGTGCGGCGCTGACGGAGCGGCTGGCGGAATGGGACGACCTCGGGATCGACTTCGACGGCGTCTTCGACGATCTGGCCGACCGTGGCTGGCTGACCGAGGACGCACAAGGCATGACGCTGACCGAGGCGGGAGAGGCGGGGCGCATCCGGGCCGCGGAGCGCAACGCGCACATGCACCGGCGGATACACGAAGGCGTCGACACGGCCGACTTCGTGACCACGGTCAACGTCCTTCGGCGCATGGTCGCCAACCTCGGCGGCGACGGCGATCTGCCCGCCTGACCGTTCCGCGCCGACAGCGCCGGTGCGGAACGAAGGCGGAGGCGTGAAGGGCGGCCCCGGAACGCTGTGAAGAGGGGGTTCCGGGGCCGCTTCCCTGTGCTCGGGAGGGGCTGGAGCGGCTCCCCGGAAAGCCTGGTTCTGGGGGGCACATGGAGGGGCGGACGCCGGTGGGAAGCCGGCTTACGCCGGTGTCGGCCGGACTCCCGCGCCGGCGGAGCGCGAAGGCCCGATTCATCTCGAAGGCCGAACAGGCATAGTCCGACCTGCGAAGACGTCGCCTGTCTGGTGCGACGTCGGTGGCGCCCCCGGCAGGACTCGAACCTGCGGCCAAGCGCTTAGAAGGCGCCTGCTCTATCCACTGAGCTACGGGGGCCGGGTGTCCTGATCGGTGGTTCCCTGGCCGTGCCGGGACAAGGATAGAGCTCCGATCGTCTGGACCCGGTTGCTTCACCTGCGTGGCACGATGTGGAGGTTCGGTGAAGCGAACCGATAATCGCAGGTAGGTGCGATTCCTGCACCGGTTTTCGCTCCCCTCGCGCCGGGTGTTGTGCACTCGTTATGCCTCCGCCCCGCCCGCCCCCTCTGTCCGGCCTCTGTCAAGAGGGTGGAACCGCCGCGCAGAGAGGCCCATACGCTTCAAAAAGGCTTCAAAATTGGGCATTCTTCACATGTGGTGACCATGGACGTACGGCCTCAGCTCATCGACGCACTTTCCGCCCTGCGCGACCGTGTCGCCGCCGTGCGCCTCCCCCTGCCCCTGCCGGGGGCCGAACGCGCCCGGCAGACCCGGGCCGAACTCCTCGCCCAGCTCGACGACTACCTCCTGCCGCGCCTCAAGGACCCCGAGGCGCCGCTGCTCGCCGTGATCGGCGGATCCACCGGGGCCGGGAAGTCCACCCTGGTCAATTCCCTGGTGGGATGCCGGGTCAGCGAGGCCGGGGTGCTGCGGCCCACCACCCGGACCCCGGTGCTGGTCTGCCACCCGGACGACCACCACTGGTTCGCCGGGGCGCGCGTGCTGCCGCAGCTCACCCGGATCTGGCTGCCCCCGGGGCAGACGGCCGACCCGGACGGGCTGGACGACCTCGCCGCGCGGGGCGGGGACGGGGAGGACGCCCTGCGGGTGGAGACCGCGGTCAGCCTGCCCCGGGGACTCGCGCTCCTGGACGCCCCCGACATCGACTCCCTCGTCGTGCGCAACCGCGTCCTCGCCGCCGAACTCCTCTGCGCCGCCGACGTCTGGGTGATGGTCACCACCGCCTCCCGCTACGCCGACGCGGTGCCCTGGCACCTGCTGCGTACCGCGAAGGAGTACGACGCCGCCCTCGTCACCGTCCTCGACCGGGTGCCCCACCAGGTGATCGCCGAGGTCTCCCGGCAGTACGCCGCGCTGCTGACCCGGGCCGGACTCGGGGAGGTGCCCCGGTTCACCATCCCCGAACTGCCCGAGTCCACCGGCGGCGGCAGCGGGCTCCTCCCCGCCAGCGCCGTCGCCCCGCTGCGCGCCTGGCTCGCCCACCGGGCCCAGGACCCCGCCGCCCGGCAGCAGGCCGTGGGGCGCACCGCCTCCGGCGTCATCGAGTCGCTCACCGTGCGGGTGCCCGCCCTGGCCTCCGCCGTCGCCGCCCAGTACGCCGCCTCCGTACGGCTGACCGGCGTGGTCGAGGAGGCGTACGGCAAGGAGGCCGCCCGCATCCGCCGGCGGCTCAAGAACGGCGCGGTCCTCTCCGGCGGCGCGCGGACCCGCTGGCGCGGCTTCCCGCTCTACAGCTCGCCCGAGGAACTCCTCGACGCCCTGGTCGACAGCCTGGCGGCCCTGCTCCAGTGCTCGGTCTCCGCCGCCGACGAACAGATCCGGACCCAGTGGCGCCGCGAACCCGCCGGGAGCCGCTTCCGCTTCGAGGACGCCGGGCGGGAGGCCGGGGGCTGGGGCCCCGCCGAGGACGTCGAAGGGCGGATCGCCGTCGCCGTACGCCGGTGGCGACGGGTCCTGGAGGAGCTGGCCGAGGAGGAGGTGCGCCGGCTCGACCGCAGCGTCGCTCCCGCCCCCGAGAACGTCGCCGCCCTGCTCGCCGCCGCCCTCCTCGGAGGGCGGCGCGCCCGCGCGGCGGGGGAGCAGCTCGCCGAACGCATCGGCGTCCAGGGCGCGCTGCGCCTGCGCGACAAGGGGGGCGAGCTGCTGACGACCTACCTCGACCAGGTCCTCGGCGGCGAACGCGACCGCCGCCTCGCCCCGCTCGACGCGCTCGACGTCGCCCCCGAGCCCCAGGCCGAACTGATCGCCGCGCTTTCCGTACTGCAGAAGGAGAGGTGGCAGCGATGACTGCCGTCACGGACGAGGACCAGAGCAAGGGCAGCGGCACGCGCAAGCGCGACGGGCGCTGGGACGACGGGCTCATCGCCCGTCGCGCGGCGGCGGCCAGGACCCGCCGGGCCGCCGACCCCGCCCCCCGCACACCCGACGACGACGAGGCGGACCTCCAGGTCGAGGCGTACGCCCCCGCCGGGGGGCCGCTGCCCACCCGGCTCGACGCCCTGCGCGAACTCGTCGGCCTCTCCCGCGCCCGGCTCGACCGGGAGACCCTCGCCGAGGCGGGACGCGTGCTCGACGAGGCCGCCGCCCGGCAGCGGCTCTCCTCCCGGCACACGGTCATCGCCGTCGCGGGCGCCACCGGCAGCGGAAAGTCGACCCTGTTCAACGCGCTCGCCGGGGCGCCGATCTCCGACACCGGGCTGCGCCGCCCCACCACCTCCCAGCCCATCGCGTGCAGTTGGACCGACGGGGCCGCCGGGCTGCTGGACCGCCTGGCCGTCCCCGGCCGGCTGCGCCGCCGGCCCCACCCCGGCCCCGCCGCCTTTGACGAGGCGTTGCAGGGGCTCGTCCTGGTCGACCTGCCCGACCACGACTCGGCCGCCACCGAGCACCGCGAACAGGTGGACCGGGTCCTGGCCCTGGTCGACGCGGTGATCTGGGTCGTCGACCCGGAGAAGTACGCCGACGCGGCGCTCCACGAGCGCTACCTGCGCCCGCTCGCCGGCTATGCGGAGGTCACCTTCGTCGTCCTCAACCAGACCGACCGGCTGCCCGGGGAGGCGGCCGACCTCGTCCTCGACGACCTGCGCCGCCTCCTCGACGAGGACGGCATCGCCCTCGGCGAGCACGGCGAACCCGGCGCCACCGTCATGTCCCTGTCCGCGCTCACCGGCGACGGGGTGCCCGAGCTCCGCGAGCTGATCGGCCGCTTCGTCCAGGACCGCACCGCCGCCGCCCGCCGCCTCTCCGCCGACATCGACGCGGCGGCGGGACGGCTGCGCCCGGTGTACGTGGCGGAGGGCCGTCCCGGTCTCGGGGAGTCGGCGCGCGAGGAGTTCACCGACCGGCTGGCCGAGGCGGTCGGCGCGACCGCCGCCGGACAGGCCGCCGAGCGCGAGTGGCGCAGGAACGCGAGCCGGGCCTGCGGGACGCCGTGGCTGAGGCTCTGGCGCTGGTACGAGAACCGGGGCCTGCCCGGCAGCCTGGACCGGATGGGCCAGGCGCTCACCCCGCCCGAGGAGGAGCCGACGGCCCGGCAGCGGGTCGAGCAGGCGGTGCGGATCGTCGCGGACGACGCGGCGGGCGGGCTGCCCGGCCCCTGGGCGCAGGCGGTGCGCGAGGCCGCGTTCACCGGGGCGCAGGGGCTGTCCGAGGCGCTGGACGATCTGGCGGTCAAGGCCGGGGCCCCCGGAGCCGGCAAGCGGGGCGGGGGGACGGAGACGGGGCGGAACACGGCCGGCGGCGCTCTGCCCGGCGGGCGGCCGGCCAAGCCGCCCCGGCCCGCGTGGTGGCCGGCCGCCGTGCTGGCCCAGGCGTCGATGACGCTCCTGCAGATCTTCGGCGGCCTGTGGCTGGTCGGCCAGATCGTCGGGGTCCTGGAGCCGGGGCTCGTCGTCCCCGCCCTCGTCATGCTGGCCGGAGTCGTCGGCGGCCCGCTGGTGGAGTGGGCCTGCGCCGCCGCGATCCGGGGGCCGGCCAGGCGGTACGGGCAGGACGCCGAACGGCGGCTGCGCGAGGCGGCGGCCGGATGCGGCCGGGCCAGGGTGCTGGACCCGGTCTCGGCCGAGCTGGCCCGGTACCGGGAAGTGCGCGAGCGGTACGTGACGGTGACGGAGTTCTCCACAACCGGCCGGTAGTCCACAGGCTCCGACGCGATTCCCGTCCGGCGTCCACCATGGAGTCCCACGCGGCACGGCGCCGCCCGACGCCGTGCGAAGCGGTACGACGCCGTGGGAAGCCGTGCGACAAGGAAAGCGGGGGCGGGAAATGAACGAGACCTTGGTGACCCTGGTGGGTAACGCCGCGACGGCGGTGGAGTTCCGGGAGACGGCCACCGGAGGAATGGCGCGATTCCGTTTCGCGGTGACTCCGCGGCGCTGGGATCGCGAGAAACAACTCTGGGCGGACGGTCGCACCAGCTTCTACACCGTCTGGTCCTGGCGGGCGCTCGCCGCCCATCTCGCCGCTTCCGTTTCGGTGGGGGAACCTCTGCTGGTGCACGGCCGGTTGAAGGTGCGCGAGGAGGAACAGGCCGGTCAGCGGCGTACGTTCGTCGACGTCGAGGCCATCGCCGTCGGCCACGACCTGAGCCGGGGCACGACCGCCTTCCGCCGGACGGCCCGACCGGAAAGCGATCTGACGGTGCGTCCGGAGCGAGTCACGGAGGGCGACGCGAAAGGTGCGTCGAAACAGCTGGAACACGCCGCCGCCCCGGCCGCGGTGTCTTGAAAAGGCTGTTCCGGGAGGGTGTCCGGGGATAACGATTCCGATTCGGAATGGTTGGTGGAGGGCGGTACGGGGGACGCACCTTCGCCCGTTCTTTAGGATTCCACTGCTCACGGGTCACTTGGGTCTGCTGGCGAGGCATTCCCCACACGCGCACCACGCGCCAGGGCCTCGCCCGGAGGGGAATTCTGTGTTTTCTGCGTCTTCAGGGTCCGCTGCGCCGTCCGGCACGACGGGGGCGTCCCCCGGACGCGGAATCCGCCGCCCGGCCGCCGCGCTGCTGCTCTCCGGCCTCGTCGCGGCGACCGTGCTCGTGGGCGCGGGGCCGGCGGCGGCGGACGACCCGGGCCGCCACCACGGCGGCGCGGCCGCGGTGCTCGACGGGCTGAAGACCTTCGACAGCGCCGTGCTCCGCGTCAAGGGGAGGAACGGCGCACCCGACCGGACCCAGGAGGTCCCCGCCGGGCTCTTCGAGATGACGGTGGACGGCGGCGGCAAGCTCAAGACCTACTGCATCGACCTCCACAACCCCACCCAGGACCAGGCGAAGTACCTGGAGACCCCCTGGGCCGAGACCTCGCTCAACAGCAACCGGGACGCGGGGAAGATCCGCTGGATCCTCCAGCACTCCTACCCGCGGGTCGACGACCTGGCCGCGCTCGCGAAGGCGGCGGGCACCGGTCCGCTGACCGAGCGGACCGCCGCCGCCGGGACCCAGGTCGCCATCTGGCGCTACTCGGACGGCGCCGACGTCACCGCGGCGGACAAGCAGGCGGAGAAGCTCGCCGACTGGCTGCACCGCAGCGCGCGCACGGTGAAGGAGCCCCGGCCCTCGCTGACCCTGGAACCGGCCGCCGTCTCGGGCCGGGCCGGCGAGCGGCTCGGCCCCGTGACCGTACGCACCGACGCGGACCAGGTCTCGGTGGCGCCCCCCGCCGGCGCGGCGGCCGGCGGAGTCCGGATCACCGACGAGAAGGGCGCCCCCGTCACCGACGCGACGGACGGGGACCGCCTCTACTTCGACGTGCCGAAGGGCGCCGGCGACGGCACCGCCTCCCTGGGCGTCCAGGCCACCACCTCCGTGCCGGTCGGCCGGGCCTTCGCCGGGGCCGGCCGCACCCAGACCCAGATCCTGGCCGGGTCCAGCGAATCCACTGTCTCCGCCCGCGCCACCGCCACCTGGGCCGAGACCGGCGCCGCTCCCGCGCTGACCGCCCGGAAGAACTGCGCCGAGGGCGGGGTGGACGTCACGGCCGCCAACCGGGGCGACGAGCCGTTCACCTTCGAGCTGGCCGGGGCCGAGCACACCGTCGCCGCCGGGGAGACCCGCACGGTGACGGTCCCGGTCGCCGAGGACCAGGCGTACGACGTCACCATCACCGGGGCCGCCGGGTTCAGCCGTACCTTCACCGGGGTGCTGGACTGCGCCACCAGCGGCAGCGTCCTGGAGGAGGAGGGCGAGGAGACGGCCGGCGCGGGCAACGACGTCGGTACTCAAAGCGCCCAGCGGTCCGTCCCCGCCACCACCGGCTCCGGCACGGCGGGGCTGGAGGGCGACCTCGCCGCGACCGGCGGTTCCAGTGCCACCTCGATGGTCGCGGCCGTCGCCATCGGCCTGCTCGTCGTGGGCGGCGGCGCGGTCTTCCTCCTCCGCAGGAAGCAGCCGCACACCGACGGTGAGTGAGCGTCCGGGCCCGGCCGCCCGCCGCCGCCCTGACACCGGCCCCCGGACGGGTTTCCGTCCGGGGGCCGGTGTCAGGCAAGATGGATGTATCTGCCCACACCTCTATTGCTGCCGGACGGTTTCTCTTGGCTGAGTACATCTACACCATGCGCAAGACGCGCAAAGCGCACGGCGACAAGGTGATTCTCGATGACGTCAATCTGAACTTCCTGCCCGGTGCGAAGATCGGTGTCGTGGGCCCCAACGGCGCCGGCAAGTCCACGGTGCTGAAGATCATGGCGGGCCTGGAGCAGCCGTCCAACGGCGACGCGTTCCTGTCGCCCGGCTTCACCGTCGGCATCCTCATGCAGGAGCCGAAGCTCGACGAGTCGAAGACCGTCCTGGAGAACGTCCAGGACGGCGCCGCCGAGATCATGGGCAAGCTCAAGCGCTTCAACGAGGTCGCCGAGCTGATGGCGACCGACTACTCCGACGCGCTGATGGAGGAGATGGGCAAGCTCCAGGAGGACCTGGACCACGCGAACGCGTGGGACCTGGACGCCCAGCTGGAGCAGGCCATGGACGCCCTGGGCTGCCCGCCCGGCGACTGGCCGGTCACCAACCTCTCCGGTGGCGAGAAGCGCCGCGTGGCGCTCTGCAAGCTCCTCATCGAGGCCCCGGACCTGCTCCTCCTCGACGAGCCCACCAACCACCTCGACGCCGAGTCGGTGAACTGGCTGGAGCAGCACCTCTCGAAGTACGCGGGCGCCGTCGTCGCGGTCACCCACGACCGGTACTTCCTGAACAACGTCGCCGAGTGGATCCTGGAGCTCGACCGCGGCCGCGCGATCCCCTACGAGGGCAACTACTCCACCTACCTCGACAAGAAGGCCGCCCGCCTCAAGGTCGAGGGCCGCAAGGACGAGAAGCGCCAGAAGCGCCTCAAGGAGGAGCTGGAGTGGGTGCGGTCGAACGCCAAGGGGCGCCAGACCAAGTCCAAGGCCCGTCTCGCCCGGTACGAGGAGATGGCGGCCGAGGCCGACAAGATGCGGAAGCTGGACTTCGAGGAGATCCAGATCCCGCCGGGCCCGCGCCTCGGTTCCATCGTCGTCGAGGTCGAGCACCTCTCGAAGGCCTTCGGCGACAAGGTCCTCATCGACGACCTGTCGTTCACGCTGCCCCGTAACGGCATCGTCGGCGTCATCGGTCCGAACGGCGCGGGCAAGACCACGCTGTTCAAGATGATCCAGGGCCTGGAGACGCCGGACAGCGGCTCGGTCAAGATCGGCGACACGGTCAAGATCTCCTACGTCGACCAGTCCCGCGCCAACATCGACCCGAAGAAGACCCTCTGGGCCGTCGTCTCGGACGAGCTGGACTACATCAACGTCGGCCAGGTCGAGATGCCGTCCCGCGCCTACGTCTCCGCGTTCGGCTTCAAGGGCCCGGACCAGCAGAAGCCGGCCGGAGTCCTCTCCGGTGGTGAGCGCAACCGCCTCAACCTGGCGCTGACGCTCAAGGAGGGCGGCAACCTGCTGCTCCTCGACGAGCCCACCAACGACCTCGACGTCGAGACCCTGTCCTCGCTGGAGAACGCCCTCCTGGAGTTCCCGGGCGCGGCGGTGGTCATCTCCCACGACCGCTGGTTCCTGGACCGGGTGGCCACGCACATCCTCGCCTACGAGGGCGACTCCAAGTGGTACTGGTTCGAGGGCAACTTCGAGTCGTACGAGAAGAACAAGGTCGAGCGGCTCGGCGCGGACGCGGCCCGTCCGCACCGCGCCACGTACAAGAAGCTCACGCGAGGCTGATCGTCTTGGCCCGTCACCTCTACAGCTGCCCCCTGCGCTGGTCGGACATGGACGCCTTCGGCCACGTCAACAACGTGGTCTTCCTCCGCTACCTGGAGGAGGCGCGCATCGACTTCATGTTCCGGCTGGCGCCCGGGGACGGTTCGCCGTCGTTCTCGGGCGGGTCCGTCGTGGCCCGTCACGAGATCGACTACGTACGGCCGCTGGTCCACCGGCACGAGCCGGTGACCGTCGAGTCCTGGGTCACCAAGATCGGTGCCGCGTCGCTGACGATCGCCTACGAGGTCAAGGACCCCGACCAGGTGTACGTACGCGCCTCGACCGTCGTCGTGCCCTACGACCTCGCGGCCGGGCGGCCCCGGCGGATCACCCCGGAGGAGAAGTTCTTCCTCCAGCAGTACCTGGCAGAAGAGCCCGCCGCGGCATGACCGTGCCCGTGCAGTCGCTGCGGTTCGCCGACGCGAGGGAGGCGGCGGATCTCGCCGCCTTCCTCGGCCGGCTGCTCCACTACGACCGGGCCGCGGCGGTCCGGTTGCAGGCGGGCGGCGGCGACGCGCTCGCCGTGTTCGGCCGCCCGCCCTCCTTCGAGGTCCTCGCCATCCGTACGGCCCGCCTGGCCGGCCCCGCGACGCTCGACGTCACGGTGTCGGCCGGCGAGCTGCTGGAATCCCTCGACGCCCCCGCCCCCGGTACGGAGGACGCCAGCGGTACGGGCGGTGCGCTGCCCGCTCCTGTCACCGGGCCGCCCTGGACCGGCGTCCTGCCGCCCCGGGGGCCCTGGCGGGAGGAGGCCGGGCTGCCCGGACCCGATGCCCTGCGCACCGCGCTCGGCCTGGCCGTCGCCGAATTCCGCACCCGGGACGAGGCGCTCCCCGACGAACTGCGCACCCGCGCCGAACGGGACCGCATGGGCCGCGAGATCTGGTCGCGACAGGTCGGCGCGACCGGGCTGCCCCTGCGCGCCGTGCACGCCGCGCAGTCCCTCGGCTTCCTCCGCCCCGACCCGGACTTCCCCGTCTCGCTGCTCTCGGCGGGCGGCTGGCTGCGGCTGCGGACGCCGTTCGGCTCGATCGCCCTGCGCCGCGACCCGGTCGGCGGCCTGGGCGGTCCCGGCGGGCTCGGCCTCTCGGTCGGACGCGGCTGAGGGCAGACCGGACGGCCGTGCGCGTCCGGGAGGCGGACCCGGCCGAGGCGGTCGGGCGCGGCGGCCGAGGCAGCCGGGCGTGCCCGGGGCAGTCGGCCCCGTCACTCCTCGGCCGAAGCCTCCTGCGCGGGCCCGTCCTGTGCGGGCCCGTCCGTCTTCTCCCGCGTTCCGTGCGCGTCCGGCCAGACGCCGATGTGGTCCTGCTCCAGCTCCAGCAGCACCCGGTGCTCCATGCCCAGCGCCCGCGTGTGGTCCGCGGGCAGTTGGAGCCGCCCCGCCCGGTCGAGCATCGCGTACTCCCGGGCCACCTGCGACTCCTGGCCCGTCGCCGCGTCCACCTCCGTGCGGCGCAGCACCTCGGAGGACGTACGGCCGTCGCGGATGGCGACCGTACGCCGCACCTCGTTCGCGACCGCCTGATCGTGGGTGACGATCACGATCGAGGTCCCCAACTCCTCGTTGGCCCGGCGGAACGCGGCGAAGACCTGCTCCCCGGTGGCCGAGTCCAGTTCCCCGGTCGGCTCGTCCGCCAGCAGCACGGACGGGGTGTTGGCCAGCGCCACCGCGATGGCCACCCGCTGCTGCTGGCCGCCGGACAGCTGCTGGGGGCGCCGGTCGCGGCACTGCTCGATGTCGAGCATGGTGAGCAGCGACTCGGCGCGGGCCGCCCGTTCGCGCTTGCCGATCCCGCCGCGCAACTGCATGGGCAGGGTGATGTTCTGGATCGCGGTGAGGTAGGGGAGCAGGTTGCGGGCGGTCTGCTGCCAGACGAACCCGACCACGTCCCGGCGGTAGCGCAGCCGCTCCTTCGGGCCCATCGACAGCAGGTCGCATCCCGCGACCTTCGCCGAACCGGCGGTCGGCACGTCCAGGCCCGCCAGGATGTTCATCAGCGTCGACTTCCCGCTGCCCGACGCCCCCACCAGGGCCATCAACTCGCCCTCCTGGACCAGCAGGTCGAGGCCCTGGAGCGCCTGCACCTCCACGCCGTCCGTGGTGAAGATCCGCACCACGCGGTCGCAGGCGATCAGCGCGTCGTGCCCGTAGGAGGGGCGGTCCCGGCGGGCCGCCGCCCGCCGCTCCAGCTCCGCCAGCGTCGTTCCGGCTGCTCCGGCTGCTCCGGCTGCTCCGGCTGCTTTGGCCGTTCCGGCCGTGCCCGCCGTCTCGGTGGACGAGGTCATCGGGAGTCTCCTGCCCTGAGTTCGGTGATCGATCCGCGGCGGCTCGCCCACCAGGCCTGCACACCCGCGACCGCCGCGGCGAGCGCCACCACCCCGGCGGCGGGCAGTCCCAGCGACCAGAGGTCGGCGCGCAGTGCGACGGGGCCCGTCTCCGATCCGGCGACGCCCGCGAGCGCCAGCGGCACCAGGTCGATGCCGGGGGAGAGCAGGGCTATGGTCGCCCAGCCGGTGAACAGGCCGCCGCCCGCCGCCAGCAGCGCCTGCGGTGTCGCCTCGAAGGCCAGCAGCCGCCTCCCCTGCGCGGTGGTGAGCCCCATCGTGCGCAGCCGTGCCAGCAGGGTCTTGCGCTCCGGCGCGGTCTGGAGCAGCGACAGCAGGACGGCCAGCAGTGCGTACCCGGCGCCCGCCGCGACGGCCGCGAGGTAGATCCGCTCGGCCCCCGCCTGCATCGGGGTGTCCACATACCTGGCGCGCTCCTCGGAACGCAGCTTCACGGCGTACTCCTCGCCGCTCTCCGCGACCGCCGCACGCAGCTTTCCGGCCTCCGGCGTCCCGGCGAGGAGCAGCGTGGTGGGCGCGCCCTGCTCCAGGGAGGCGGAGTTCACGATCAGGAAGTCGGTGGAGGGGACGGCCGCGGCGCGCTGCGTGGTCCCCACGACCCGTACCGCGAAGTTGCCGGACAGCGTCCTGATCGCGCGCGGCTCCTTGCCCAGCCGGGCCGCCACCCCCGGGGAGGCGATGACCGGCAGGACCTGTTCGGGCCCGCCCTCGCCCTCCTCGACCGGGCGGGCCGTGGCGCCGGTGAACCTCAGCCGGTCGGCCGGGAGGTCCGGGAGCCCCGCGACGCGGGCCGCCCGCGCGTACGAGAGGGGATCGACGCCCACCAGGGTCGCCGTCCTGGAGTCGGTGGCCGCCCCCGTGTCCGTACCGGAAACCGCACCGGCGCCCGCCTCCGTACCGTCGTCGTCGCTCTCGTCGGTGGCCCCGGCCCCGGTCCCGCCGGGAGCCGCCTCGGGCAGGACCACGCCGTACTCGATCCGTACCGGCGCCGCGTCCCGTACGCCCTCCAGCCGGCTCACCGTGCGGACCACCTCGTCGGGGAGCGTCGTGCGCTCGCTCCGGCCGCTGACCCGGGCGTCCGCCCCGACCGCCGCCAGCGCCGCGTCGTCCCGCGCGTCCCCGATACCGGCGATCACCGAACCGCCGAACGCCGCCGTGGCCAGCGCCAGCAGCAGGGCGAGCAGCGGCAGCGCCCCACCGGCCGAGGACCGCCCGGCGCGGGCCAGCGAGAGGAAGCCGATCGCCCCCCGCAGCCGGGCCACGGGGCGGGCGGCGAGCCGCAGGGGCAGCGGGTGGAGCCGCACCAGCACCAGCGCCGCGATCAGCGCGACCAGCACGGGCGCGGCGCTGACCAGCAGGTCGGCGCCGCCCTCGGCGGCCGTACCCCGTCGGCGCAGCGCCGTCACCGCGCCGGCGGCCAGCACGACCAGGGTCAGTTCGACGACGGTGCGGCGGCGCGACGGCCGCGCACTCACCATGTCCTCGCGCGGTGTGCCCAGGACGGGCCGGATGTGCTGGAGCGTCGTGCGCAGCGGCAGGGCGACGCACACCAGCAGCCCGACCCCGGCCGCGGCCAGCGCCCCCGGCCACCACCGGCCCTCGCCCACGAGCAGCGTCGCGAGCAGCAGACCGAGCGCGCTCGCGGGCAGGACGGTCACCGCGGTCTCCGCGAGCAGCCGGCCGCCGATGCCGCGCAGCGAGCCGCCGCGCGAGCGCATCAGCGCCAGTTCGGCGCGGCGGCGGCCGGCGATCAGGGCGCCCGTCATCAGCAGGACGACGGCGGCCACCGAGCCGATCCCGAGGGCGGCGACCGCGATGACGGGGCTGATCGCGTCGCGCATCCGCCCGTTGGCCTCCACGATGTGGCCGAGGCCGGTGGAGACCACCGCGGTGCCGCCGGCGATCTCGCGCACCTTCAGCAGCCCGGGGCCGCTCTCCAGCGAGGCGATGGCGGACGTCAGCCGCGCGCCGTCGGGGCCGGTCAGCCCGGCCGGGTCGGGCGGGATGCGCCAGTAGAGGACGGGCTCGGCGGCCGTGCTCAGGAGCGCGGGACCGGCGTCCTCGGCCAGCAGGACGGCGCCGGTCCAGTAGTGCTGCGGGAAGGGGCTCGCGGGGTCCATGACCAGGGACGGGGTGCGCAGCAGCGGATCGGCGGACCAGTAGCTTCCCCGCGGGTCGCGCGGAGCCACGATGCCGGTGATCGTCACGGTGATGGGTTCCTGGGCCGCGGTGAGCAGCGTGACGGTCGCGCCGACCTTCACCTTCAGCTCGGCCGCCGTCTCCTCGGTGACCGCGCCCTGCACCGCACGGGTGGCCGAGGTCACCTGCCGGGGAGTCGTCGGCCAGGCGCCCGAGGTCAGGGTGGCGTGCTCCTTCAGACCCGACTGCGCCGCGTACATGAGCCGCGGCGGCAACGCCTCCGGCCTGGGCAGCCAGGGCTCGTCCGCGACGGTCGGCTTCGTGGTGCGCACCCCGTACGCGACCGACGCGGTGTCGGCGCGCAGCGGCGCCGGCAGCGCCTTCAGGAGCCCCGCCCCGATCCGCGCCAGCACGGGGCTCCGCGTCTCGGCTTCCCGCTGCCCCTGCGGCAGTTCGAGACCGGGCTGCGGACGGGACACCTCCACGACGCTGCGGCTCGCGGCGGCCGTCAGGATGTCGTGGCGCAGCCCCTCCGTCTCGTACGCGTCCACGGCGCGCGGGAACGCCGCGGCGAGGAACGCCGTCACCAGCACCAGCACCGCCAGGGCCGACGCCGCACCGGGCGCGGTCCGCAGCCGGGTACGGATCCAGGGGGCCTCGGCGGCCCGCTTGTCGTCGCTCATATCAGTGGTCCCCCTGGTGGCGCAGCGTGACCGCCGGGTTCCCGCGGCGCAGCGCCATCGCCGCGACGATCACGAGCGGCAGGGCGGCGACCCCCGCCAGCAGTGCCGCGATCTGCCCGGCGGGCAGCTCGACCAGCACCGGTGGAACGGGCCGCCCGGCCTGTCCGGTCAACACGATGAGCGGGACGACGGCCCGGGTCAGCACCGTGCCGATGCCGAGCCCGATCAGCAGGGCGAGGACGATCAGCACACCCTGCTCGGCGGCGACCATGCGGGCCAGCCGGCGGCGCGGGGCGCCCAGTGCCCGCAACACGCCCAGCTCGGCCGACCGTTCGCGTCGGGAGCCCGAGGCGCTGACCGCGAAGCCGACCGCCGCCAGCGCGGCGGCGACCACCGCGACGGCCGACAGCGCCGACTGCGGCCCGGCCCCCAGCGGGTCGTCCACCAGCCGCTGGGCGGCCTCCGCGCGGACCAGGACCTGCGCCGGGTCGGTGTCCGGCAGGGCGCGCAGGGCGGCGGCCGTCTTCGCGGCGCCGCCGGGGGCGGCGCTCAGCCACCACTCGGACGCCTCGATCGTCGCGGTCGGCCGGAGGGCCAGGACCTGGGTGACGGCCTTGAGGTCCATCAGCAGCGCACCGCCGCCGCTCACCGGGTCCTCGGCCCCGGACGGCTCCACCGCCTCCGTGGTGGGCAGCCGCCGCACGGAGGCGGCCAGCTCCACCCGGACGGTGTTCCCGGCCAGGGTGACGTCGATCCCGTCGCCCAGCTTCGCGTTGGTGCTCTTCAGGTAGGCGTCCGTCGCCACCGCCTTGACGGACGTGGCCTTCGGCCGGGCGGCGGTGATCCGCAGGGTGCTGGTGACCGGCTCCCAGGACTCCTCGTCGCCCGCCCCGGTGCCGTACGTGAAGTCCGGCAGGTCCGACGCCCCGTTGCGCACCGGCGCTTCGCCGCGCCGGACCTCGCCCCCCTCGGTGAACGCCATGGACCCCTCCCAGCGCACCGGAGCGGACGCGGTGACCGGGCGTTCGGTGCCGGACGCGGTGACCACCCGCACGTCGCTCAGGGAGACCCGCTGCCGCCGTGCGCGGTCCCCCGGCGGCTGTCCGTCCACCTCGACGCCGGTCAGGGCCAGGCCGCCCGCCGCCGACACCGGTACGGACACCGCGACCGGACCGCCGTCCACGGGCACCGGACCGGCGAGGGCGCGGTAGGGGAGGCCGTAGCGGTCCTCCAGGAGCAGGGTGGCCACCGGCGGCTCCTCGTCCGGTCCCGGCGCGGCCCCCTTCGGCGCCACCGCGGTGATCCGCAGGTCCAGCTTCAGCCGGGTGCCGTCCTTGGGCAGGACGAGCCCGGGGCGCGGGGCGGGCCCGGGGGCGATGGTCTCGAACAGCCGGCGGGGGCTCTCCTCGGAGAGGTCGGAGCGCATCAGCATCCGCTCGTCCGCGTGGGCCGTGTCCAGGGCGAGGACCTCGGCCGTGCGCCCGCCGGAGACCTCCACGTCGGTCCGGAAGGCGGGAGCGGCCTGCCGCACCCCGGGCAGGGCGGTGTAGGCGCCGGCCGTCGCCGGTCCGCCCCCGGGCCCGCTCACCATCCGCACCGAGGCGCCGGAGGCGAAGTCGGCCTGGTCGGACTGCGAACGGTTCCACGAGGCGCTCTGCCCGATCGCCAGCATGCCCATCGCCACCGACAGGACCAGCAGCAGCACCGGGCCCGCGCCGCGCAGCGGGCGGCGGCTGAACTGCCAGCCCGCCAGGGCCGCCGGCAGCCCCCGGCCCCTGGCCGCCCACCGCTCGGCGAGCTTCGCGGCGGGCGGCAGCAGACGCAGGGTCAGGACCGTTCCGGCGAGCAGCGCCAGGGCCGGGGCGGCCACCAGCAGGGGGTCCACCCCGAGGTCGCCGTCCCGGTCGCCGGTGAGCGCCCCGCCGCCGGCCTGCCGGTCGAGCTGCCAGTACGCAACCGCCGCGATCAGGAGGAGCCCGACGTCCGCGCCCGCCCGCACCGGGCCGGGCAGCGAAGCGGCCCGGGTCCTGCGCCCGCCCGCCCCGGCCGCCAGCGACGGGGCCACCACGGCCAGCGCGCAGGCCAGCGCGACGCCCGCGGAGACCAGCCAGACGGTGGAGGCCGAGGACTCGCCGACCCGCAGTCCGATCCGGGACAGGGCGCTGCGGTCGGCCAGCAGCCCGGTCAACGGCCCCGCCAGCAGCGGCGCGACCACGGCGGCGGGCACGGCGAGCAGCAGCGCCTCCAGCGCGGCGAACGAGGTGATCCGGCCGCGGGAACCGCCCCGGGCCCGCAGCAGTTCGCGTTCGCCGTCGCGCTCGCTGTTCAGCAGCCGTGCCACCAGCAGCAGGGCGTACGCGGCGAGCAGCACCAACTGCACCGCCACGATCATCAAGGTGGAACGGGAGACCAGCAGGGCCCGGTCGAGCTGGTCGAGCACGGTCGGCAGCGCCGTACGCGCGGTGACGCCGGAGGAGAAGACCGGTGCGGCGGTCAGCGCCCCGGGGGCGGCGGCCGACGCCTCGCGCAGCCCCTCCATGGAGCCGGTGGTCAGCCCGGCGAAGTCGGCGGTGGCCAGCCACGCCGTGTTCCCGCCGCTGAGGGCGCCGGAGGCGAGGACCGAGGGGTCGGTGAGCAGCGGGCCGTACGTGGTGAACGCCAGCTTCCGCACCCCGCGTCCGCCGAGCGGATCGAGCTGCCAGTACGGATCGGACTGGTCGGCGGCCTCGTAGACGCCGGTGACCAGGACCTGCCGCTTCTCGTCGCGCAGCCGGTCGGTGACGGTGAACCGCTCGCCCGGCTTCAGCTTCAGCGCCTCGGCGGCGACGACGGGCAGGGCGACCCGGACGGGCCCGCCGTCTCCGGGGGCGGCCTCGGGAGCCCTGCCCTCGGTGATCCGCACCCGGGTGCGGTCGAGGGCGGCGAACTGGGTCAGGTCCGGCTCGCCGCGCCGGGCGGCCGGGTCCTGGAGGGTGCGCGGCAGGGCGTACGACCCCGAACTCTCCAGCTTCCCCACCGTCACGGGCAGTCCGTCGAAGGCGTTCCGGGAGACCGCGCGGACGGTCTCGTCGGCCTCGGCGCGCCGCTCGTGGCCCACGGAGGCGGTCACCACGAGGGAGGCGGAGGCGGCCGAGCCGTGGGTGAGCGTGTGGCGCAGGGCCGCGTCGCCCACGGAACCGGAGAACGCGGTGAGCGCGGCCAGGACGGACGTGGTCAGCAGGACGGCGAGGAGGGCCGCGGAGAGCAGCAGGCGATGAGCCCGCACCCGCAGAAGGACGAAACCCGTCACTTGCCCCCCAGCCCCGAAACACCGCATGCGCACGCCCCCCGGCGTACCGGTGATGCTTTCAGAGGCGACCGGGGTTCGGTAACCGCTTGCCGGTACACCTTGATGCGATCGTGATCGTTATGCGGAGACGGAACGCCGGATTCCGCAGCCGCCCGGAGCCGCCCGGTCACGGATCGTTCTCCCGTCACGCTCAGGTGGGGCGGAGGGGCCGGAGCGTGATCGGCCGGCATCGACGCCGGGACGGACTGACCGCGGCGCACCGTCGCCCGGTCCGGGCGGCCGCAGGGCGGCGCCGTCCGGTCCGGTCGATCGGGGCGCGGCGCATCCGTCGGCGGCGGCCGGTCAGCGGTGCCGAGGGGCCGGCGGGCGGTCGGCGGCGCCGCTCAGTCGGCAGTGTTGATCATCGAGGCGGCGGCGTACGTCATGTAGTCCCACAACTGCCGCTCGTGCTCCGGCGCGAGCTCCAACTCGTCCAGCGCCGCCCGCATGTGGGTGAGCCAGGCGTCATGGGCCGCCCGGTCCACCCGGAACGGCGCGTGTCGCATCCGCAGCCGGGGGTGGCCCCGGTGGTCGCTGTAGGTGCGCGGACCGCCCCAGTACTGCATCAGGAACAGCGCGAACCGCTCCTCGGCCGGGCCCAGGTCCTCCTCCGGGTACATCGGCCGCAGCAGCTCGTCGCCCGCCACGCCCTGGTAGAAGCGGTGGACCAGGCGCCGGAAGGTCGCCTCGCCGCCGACCTGCTCGTAGAAGGTCTGCTCCTGAAGCGTGTCGCGCGGAATCTCAGTCACCCGTCCATGGTCGCAGACGTCCCGGCCGAGGACGGGGGTCCTAGGACCAAGGGCGGGCGGACCGGGCGGGCACCGGCCCGGTCCGCGGACACCGGTCCGGTCCGCGCTCGCCGCGCTGTTCGCCGTCCGCCGCGCACCGCTCGCCCGCACGGCTCCGGCGCAGGACAGTGGAGGTATGGGCGCACACCGGTACGGATCCACCCCGCCCCCCTCCGGCGACGCCGAGGCCGACGCGGCGCGGGCGGCCCTGGTACGGGAGATCGCCGCACAGGGCGCGTTCACCGACCCCGCCTGGCGCACCGCCTTCGCGGAGGTCCCCCGCCATCTGTTCGTGCCGTTCTTCTACGTGCACGGGATCCGGGGTTACGAACGCCTCTGGGGCGAGGACCCCGACCCCGAACGCCGCTCCCGCTGGCTGCGCGGGGTGTACGCGGACGGGGCGCTGGCCACCCGCCTCAAGGACGGCGAACTCGTCTCGTCCTCCAGCCAGCCGTCCCTGATGGCCCTGATGCTCGACGCCCTCGACGTGGCGGACGGACACACCGTCCTGGAGATCGGAACCGGCCCCGGCTACAACGCGGGCCTGCTCTCCCACCGGCTCGGCGAACAGGCGGTGACCACCGTCGATCTGGACCCGGAGATCACGGACGCGGCACGCGGCCACCTCGCCGCGGCCGGCTTCCACCCCGCAGTGGTCACCGGCGACGGCGCGCGGGGCTGCCCGGCACACGCTCCGTACGACCGGATCATCGCGACCTGCACCCTGCCGTCCCTGCCGTCGAGCTGGCCGGAACAGTGCCGTCCGGGGGCGCGGATCATCGCACCGCTCGCCACGGGGCTGGTCTCGCTCCGGGTCCGCGCGACGGCGCACGGCCCGCTCGCGGAGGGGCACTTCCTTCACACCCCGGCGTATTTCGTGCCCCTGCGCGGGGCGCACCCGGACGCCGGTCCCCTTCCGCGCCCCGGCGGGCTGCCGGGCCGGGTGGCGGGGGACGACCTGTTCCGGTTCCTGCTGACCCTGACGGCGGGCGCGCTCGATCCGCACGAGGTCCTCTCCCTCTGGGAACGCGAGGGGCGCCCGCAGCGGGAGAGGTACGGCATCACGGTCGCCCGGGGGCGGCAGTGGGCGTGGCTCGACGACCCGCAGGGCCCGTACACCTGGCCGCTCCCCGCCGCATGAGACGGCGCCCGCCCGGCCCCGGAGGGCAGGACGGGCGCCGTCGTCGGTCCCGGCGGAGCGGGGGCGCCGCTCAGTCCCGGCGGACCGTGATCGTCGTCCACGCCCCGACGTGCACCCGGTCGCCGTCCTGGAGCGGTACGGGGACGTAGGGCTGGATCGGGTCCTCGGAGCCGTTCAGCGTGGTGCCGTTGGTGGAGTTCTGGTCGACGACCGCCCAGCCGCCGTCCGGCTGCTGCACCAGCACCGCGTGCTGGTGCGAGACGCCCGGGTCCTCCGGAGGCACCGAGAGGTCGACGTCGGGGGACTCGCCGGTGCTCTGCCGCCGACGCCCGATGGTGATCTGGCCGCCGGTGAGCGGAAGGCGCTGCTCCGGGGAGTACGCGGGCAGGTTGAGCCCGCTGGCCTCGGGGCCGCTGCGCTGCATCATCGCCAGGAAGTACTCGCGGTCCGGAGCGATCACGGCCGTCCAGGAGGCGGGCTGCTGCGGGCCGCCCCGGCCGGGCTCCCCGGTGTGCTGCCGGCCGCCCTGGTCGTACCCCTGGTCCTGGCCGCCTTGGTCGTACCCCTGACCCTGACCGCCCTGGTCGTATCCCTGTTCGTATCCCTGGTCCTGGCCGCTCCGGCCGTGACCCGCATACCCCTGGTCCTGGCCACCGGGGCCCCGAGGGCTCTGGTCCTGTCCCACGCCCTGGTCCGGGCCCTGGTGGGAACCCGGCTGCTGGAAGTGCTGGGGCGGCTGCGGAGGCTGCGCCTGGGAGGGCGGCGGCAGCATCCAGTCGTCCTCACCGGCCGGGCGCCCCGAGGAGCGCGGCGGCGCGGGCGGTCCCGAGTGCTGCTGCGGCGGGGCGAAGGGCGAGGACTGCTGGGGCTCGAACGGCGAGGGGGCCGGGGGCGCGGACCGCTGCTGCGGCTCGAACGGCGAGGGAGCCGACTGCTGCTGCGGCTCGAACGGCGCGGGGGCCGGCTGCTGCCGCGGAGGGCTGCCCTGCTGCTGGAACGAGGGGGGCGGGGGGCCCTGCCGGAACGCCTGCGGAGGAGGACCGCCCTGGCCGCCGTTCCCGTGCGGTCCGCCGTTCCCCCCGGGGGTCCCGTCCCCGTGCGGGCCGTTCCGCTCGGGGGCGAGCGGCTCGGCGGGACGGTTCATCTGCGAAGGGCGCGAGCCCTGGTAGTCGAACGGATCGTGCGCCTGGGGCGCGCCGGGGCCGCCCTGTGCGCCGGGGCCGGGCTGCCCACCGGGGCCACCGTGCCCACCGGGCCCGTGCTGTCCGCCCTGTCCGCCCTGACTCTGCGCCTGGAAGCCGGGCGGCAGATGGAGGCCGGGCGGCGGGCCGTCGGGCGTGCCGTGCTGCGGGGCGAGCGGGGTGTAGGAGGTCGCCTTGTTGGTGAGGAAGTTCCAGCGGCACTCCTCGCAGAACGGCGCCATCGCCTCACGCGGCGTGCGGCACTGCGGACACAGCTCCGCCTGCATCGTGGGCGGGCCGCCACCGGTACCGGAATCCGGCTGCGGGTAGCCGTAACCGGGCGCGGGCGGCGGAGGGGGCGGCGGGGGCACGGCGCCCGCGGGCGCACCGCCCGGGGTCATGCGGTGTCCGCAGACCTCGCACCAGTCCTCGGAACCCGACTGGTGTCCGTTCGGGCAGGTCGGCATGTCGGCGCTTCCCCCTCTCCTCTTCCGGCCCCGGGGGCCGTCCTTGCTGTCGATCGCGGCATCGTCGCTCAGCGAATACGTCGGGCTGTTCGGTTCTCACGGCCTGTGGTCATCGGATGACCGGGCCGTGTTGCTTCTTGACGCGAACGGTCTTGGTCGAGCGCGTTTCGAGAGTCATCTCGTCCGCTTCCGCGACCTTCGCCTTCAGTCGCACAGTACCGGTCGCGGCATCGACGACGTCGACCACCTTCGAGAGCAGCCGTGCGGTCTCCTGGTTCCCGGAGGCCGACGCCAGCTGCACCGCACGCCCCAGCTGGGCCGTCGCGCCGTCGAAATCACCCGACTTGCGTGCTTCCAGGCCCTGCTGGATGACCTGGGCCAGCTCCGCCTGGCCCGTGTAGTGCGCGACCTGCGGATTGATCGAGGTGGACGCCGCCATGTCGTCCGTCCACACGGCCCGTACGAGCCCCTGAGCCAGGGGCCGCGGAGCGCCCGCGGGGTCGGGCAGGACCAGCGAGACCCGGGCCGCCAGCATCTCCTGGCCGATCCCGGCCTCCGGAACCCGCACGCACACGTGGTAGTCCCGTGACTCGTCCCCCCACGAACCGGTCGGGTAGTCCCCGGTCCGGGGGCCCGTCCCGGTGCGCCGCCCGGTCAGGTCCGCCACGGTCGGCGCGACCTGCTTCACGAATCGGATCTCCACCCCCACGGGCGTCCAGAGCCGCAGCGCCACGTCCGCGACCTCCTTGCCCATGGCGTTCTCCATCATCCGCCTGAAGTCCGCGGCCAGGCCCGAGGGGTCGGCGACGATGTCGGCCGTGCCGAGGAGGGCGGCGGCGACGCCGGCGACCTCCTTCACCTCCCAGTCGGTGCCCACCCCGCGGGCGTCGCAGGTGAACCGGCCCGCACAGGTTTCCAGAGCCGCCCGCAGGTCCTCGGGCGCCTCGTGCTCGTTGCGGCCGTCGGTCAGCAGGATGCCGTGCCGGATGTCCGCGTCGGCCGAGCCCAGCAGCCGGTCGGCCAGCTGCAGCCAGGTGCCGATGGCGGTGCCGCCGCCCGCGCGGAGCCTGCGCAGAGCCTCCTTGGCCGCGGCCTTCGTGTGCGCGTCGGCGACCGCGAGCCGGCCGTCGCCCGGGTAGACGTCCTTGGCCACGTGCGTCCCGGCGACCACCGCGAACAGGGTGCCATCGCGCAGGGTGTCGACGGCCGCGGCCGTCGCGTCGCGCGCGTGGCGCATCTTCGTCGGCGGGTAGTCCATCGAGCCCGAGCAGTCGACCATCAGCACGACGGCGGCGCCCGGCCCCCGCCTCGCCCCGTGCGCGGGCCCCGAGCCCGCCAGGGGTATCCCGCCGGTGGTGCCCCCGCCGGTCGATGTGACGGTCACGACGGCGTTGACCTCGCGTCCGCCCTCGGGCAGGAACGCGTTCTGGTAGACCTCGACGGAGAACTGCGGCACGTTCGACTTGGAGAAGTTGGCCATGGTCGGCTCCTAGGGCGTGTTTCGGAAGTAGCGCCGTCCGCCCGGAGGGCGGGTTCGGCGGCGTCCGGTGCGTGCGATCGCAAGGCGGAGAGCCGCCCCGATACCGGATGTATCGGGGCGGTCCCGACAACGCGGCGAGCGTGCGTGCCGGGCGTCGCCGAACAGGCGGGACTTTCGAAACACGTCCTAGGGCCTCTCGTTCGGATCGGGCCGGGCTCGCGGGGGGCCGGCACGCGCTCCCCGGGCTTCTCGGCTTCGCGCGAGCAGGGGGAGGGCCCCTGCGGCGTTGTCGTCAGTCGCCCGTGCTCCCTTCCCCGGCCCCTCGATCCCGTTCCAGCGGGGAGGCCCCGGCCGGGCCCCTCCTCCGTCTCGCACCCGCACGCTCCGGGCCCCGCCCCGGGTCCGGCCCGATCCGAGCGGAGGGCCGGTGGGGCTCAAACGGCTTCGCGGGCCGATCCTGCCCCTTGCGGGCGTACGGCGAACGGCAGCAGCGCCACTGTTACGTTGTCGTGGCCCCCGCCGTCGAGCGCGTGTCCCACGAGCACCCGGGCGGCGTGCAGCGGACGCTCCTGGGCGTCGTCCGGGACGACGGCGGCCATCTCCTCGGCGGACTCCGCGTAGTTCCACAGGCCGTCCGTGCACACCACCACCAGGCCCGGCCGGTCCGGTTTGAACGCGGCGGTGTGCGGCTCCAGTTCGTACGCGTCGGCGCCGAGCCAGCCGGTGATGGCGTGGGCGCGGTCGTCCGCGTAGGCCTCCGCCTCGTTCATCAGGCCCGCCGCCACCATCTGCGCGGCCCAGGAGTCGTCCTCGGTGAGCCGGGCGGTGGGCCGGGACCGGTCCTGAGGCACCCAGTAGGCGCGGCTGTCGCCGACCCAGCCGATGATCAGCAGGTCATCCGCCACGACCGCGCCGACCAGGGTGCAGGCCGGGGCGTTCTGATGGCGGTGCGTGTCGTGCTCCATCGCCCCGGCCGGCTCCTGTGCCAGGGCGTTGACCGCTTCGGACGCGGCGACGATCGCCTCGTGCATCGCCTGCTGCGGGTGCGTACCGCGCGGCAGGGACTCCAGCAGCGCCTCGTTGGCGGCGCTCGCGGCGGCGGCCGACGCCTCGTCCGGGCGGCTCGCCGAGGAGACTCCGTCGCAGACGATCGCGACGATGGCCGGCGAACCGTCCGGCAACGCGGTCGAGGAGACCGCGAAGGAGTCCTCGTTGCGGTGGTGGCGCAGCCCCCGGTCGCTGACGGCGGCCACCGCGTCGAGCTCCTGCTCCATGTGGTCGCGCTCGCGGGGCTGGGCGTGCCCGCAGTTCTCGCAGTAGCCGTCGGGGTCCACCCGGCCGGAGCGGCACGCCACACAGACCTTCGCCCCGGAGGCGGGGACGGCGGGGGCGGCCGGGGCGTGTTCCGCCGTACGGGGGTCGGGCGCGGCCAACGGGAAGTCACCGGAGTCCGCCGCACCGTGCGGGTCGGCCGCACCGTGCGGGTCGGCCGCACCGGCCGGGGGCGCGACGCCCCCCGCGGCCGCCGCAGCGTCCGCAGCCGCCGCTCCGCCCGGGGCCCCTCGGTGGTCGTGGCGTACGCGGACGGCCTCGGCCTCGTGGTCCGGCGCCCCGTCCGGCCCGGCCGGGGGCACGGTGAGGGCCATCGTGGGCCGGTCGCCGGGGCGCGTCGGCACGGCCGAGAGGTCGTAGCCGCACGCTCCGCAGAAGCGGTCGCCCGTATCCAGCGGCTCCTCGCAGCCGGGGCACCTCGCCAGGGCGGGCTGCTGGTGGCTCTGTGACATCTTCACACCCACGTCCGGGGGCGGAAACGGTTGGCCCGCTCCACCAGTTCGATCCTCTCGTCGCCCCGCTGCGCGAGCCGGGCGAGCATGCGGTACGAGCGTTCGAGCCCGAACCGCAGTCCCCGTTCGTCCAGTTCGGCGCCGAGCAGCTTCCGTGCACCGCCCGGCGCACCGGCGGCCGGTCCGCCCGACCCCTGGACACCGGGACTACCGGAGAGTACCCAGTCCAGCGCCTTGCCCAGTACCTCGGTCGACAACTGCTCGTGGCGCACCGGGTCCAGACCGAAGGCCGCCAGCGCCGTCACCTGGTCCCCGGCGGCCGTCAGATCGGCCCGCAGCGGCTCGTGGTGCGAGCGCTCGCGCAACCGCGCCCGGACGGCGGCCACCCGCGCCGCCGTGTAGTGGATCGACGCCTCCGGCACCGACTCCAGGGCGGCCACCGCCGCCCCCCGCTCACCGGCCGCCATCCGCACCCGGGCCAGGCCGAACGCGGCGCTGACGAACCCCGGGTCGGTCGCCCACACCAGGCGGTAGTACTCGGCGGCGTTGTCCAGCTGGCCCAGCACCTCCGCACAGATCCCCAGCGCCAGCTTGGGCGCGGTCTCACCGGGGAACGCGTCGTAGACCGCGTCGAAGGAGAGCGCCGCCGACTCGTGGTCGCCGGTCACCAGCGAGGCGATCCCGCGGTACCAGACCACCCGCCAGTCGTCGGGGTGTTCACCCTCCAGAGTGGACAGCGCGCGGGCGGCCGAGTCCAGGTCCCGCATCTCCAGACGGGCCCGCAGCTCCCGCAGCCGGGTCTCCAGCGAAGGGGCCGGAACCGTGTGCAGGGCGGTGATCAGCTCGGCCGGGGCGGAGGCCATGAGCCCGGCCAGGAAACCGGCGTTCGGGTCCGTCGCGTCGACCCGGGGGACCGGCAGCGCCAACGAGGCGCCCCGGGTGTCGAACGGGGCGAGCCGGGCGCCCCCGGAGGAACCGTACGGGCCGGCCGGCACGACGTACGGTCCGGCGGGCGGGTCCGGGACGGGCTCGGCCGCCCGGGGCCCCGGTACAGGGGCGTGCGCCGAGGGGGGGTACGGGAGCGGAGCCCCGCCGCCCGGCGCGGAACCCCGGACGTGGGTCGGCTCCACGGCCAGCGGAGCGGCCCCCGGCCCGGGCGCGCCGCCCCCCGCCGGGCCGTGCGGCTGCGCGCCCACCGGCATCGCCCCGGCCACCGCCGAGGCCACGGCCCCCGGAGCGACCGGCTGCGCCTGCCCGGCGGAGCCCCGCGCCGGAACGCCGGGGACCGGACGCCCGCGGCCCCCGCGCCGGCCCCCCGGCCCGCGCGCCGCGCCGGTGTCCCGGCCGCCCAGCAGCGAGACGTCGTCGGTCTGCGGGGCGAACAGCTCCGTGTCGACCACGCGCAGTTCCGCGCCGAACAGCGTCGACAGCGCCGGACGCGGCCGGCCGGTCTGCAGCGCCACCACCTCCCGCAGCACCCCCGTCAACTGCTCGGCCATCTCCGCCGCCGAGGCGAAACGGCGGCCCGGGTCCGGATCGGTGGCCCGCACCAGCAGCCGGTAGAACGACTCGTAGGCGCGGAACACCTCGATCGTGTCCGGGTCGGGGAGGGCGTCGATGTAGACGTTCGTGTACCCCTGGAAGTCGAAGGTGAGGACCGCCAGCGTCCGGGCCACCGTGTACAGGTCGGAGGCGACCGAGGGGCCCAGCTCCGCGACCTCCGGGGCCTGGTAGCCCACCGTGCCGTAGATCGCCGACTCGTCGTCGTCCATCCGGCGCACCGCGCCCATGTCGATCAGCTTGAGCTGGTCTTCGGTCTGGATCGCGTTGTCGACCTTGAAGTCGCAGTACAGGAGGTTGCGGCTGTGCAGGTGGCCCAGCGCCTCCAGCGCCTCGATCCCGTACGCGCACGCCTGCTCCACCGGCAGCGGGTCGCGCTTCCCGGCCGGGGTGCGGCGCTCGTTGGCGATCTCCTTGAGCGACTTGCCGCCGACGTACTCCATCACGATGTAGCCGTCCAGCGAACCCGTCCGCTGGTCCAGGTGCTCGACGAAGTTGTAGATCCGCACGATGTTGGCGTGCTCGATCTCGGCGAGGAAGCGGCGCTCGGAGATCGCGGCGGCCATCGCGTCCTGGTCGCCGGTGTCCAGCAGGCCCTTGAGGACCACCCAGCGGTCCGACACGGCCCGGTCCACCGCCAGATACACCCAGCCGAGCCCGCCGTGCGCCAGGCAGCCCACGACCTCGTACTGGCCGTGCACGACGTCACCGCTGTTCAGCTTCGGCACGAAGGAGTAGGGGTGCCCGCACTTGGTGCAGAACCCCTCGGTGCGCCCCGGCCGCCCACCGCGCGCCCGCCCCACCGGAGCGCCGCAGTCCGAACGGGAGCAGAACCGCTTCCGCTCCGGCACCTCCGCGTGCTCCATCACCGCCGTGCGCGGATCGTGCCGGGGCACGTCCGGCACCTGGACCAGTCCGGCGCCCAGCCGCCCCCGCGCCGAGGCGGCCGAGGTCGAGCCGGAGGAGCGCACCGAGACCGACCGGGAGGCGGACGCCCCGGGCAGCGAGCGCGACAGCCGGCCGGAGACCGAACGGCGCGAGGACGACGAACGGGACGAGGACCGGGCGGAGGCGCGGGAGCCCGACCGCTGCGAGGAACTGTCCGGCCCGCCGGGCCGCCCGCCCCCGGCGATCCCGGTGGGCGGCGAGGAGACCATGCCCGTCGGCGAGACGACCGGCGCCAGACCGCAGGTGTCGCAGTACAGCTCACCGCCGCCCATGTCCTCGTAGGCCCCCTCGCAGGAGGGCCGCTGGCACCGCGTACTCATCGTCTCTCCCCCTGTCCGCCCGCGCCCCACCGGTCCTCGGGCTCCTCGGACCGGTGGGGCGTCAGCGCGTCCGCGACCGCGTGCTGGTAGCGCAGGACGGCCTGCTCGGCGGCGCGCAGATCGCACGGAGCGCTCCACAGCATGCGGCGGGCCGCGTCGTACCGCTCGATCAGCACCAGGTCCTCCGCCAGACCGTGCCGGGCCGCCTTCGCCTTGTACGCGTCCAGCCGGCCGCGCAACTCCGCACGGACCGCCAGCGGAGCGGTCACCGACGTCAACGACTCGCGGGCACGCAGCAGTTCCTCCTCGGCCTCCTGCTCCAGCGCCTCCAGCAGCGGCGACAACCGGTGCCACCGGGCACGCCTGCGGTGGTCCGACGCCGCCGCCAGCCGCTCCTGGAGGGCGGTCGGCGGCCCGCTGACCGCCGGCACCTCGGAGGCGGCGATCTTGGCCAGCACCTCGCCCCGCGCCGCCCGCGCCTCGCTCAGGGTCCGGTCGGCCCGCGAGAGCACGTCCCGCAACCGCGCCAGGCGCGCCTCCGCGTCCTGGCGCACCGAGAGGACCGCCTCGATCTCCCGCCGTACGTCCTCCAGGGCGCGGGCCGCCCGGTCGTAGCGCGAGGTGTCGGGGCGGCCGCCGCCCGGCGCGGCGCTGCCGGGGCCCGGCAGCCAGAACGCCAGGGGGTCGGAGACCACCTGCGCCCGCAGCGTGGTCAGCTCCTCGGTGATCGCCACCAGGTCGTCCCCGGCCGGATGCTCACCGGGCCGCACCCCCACCGAGTGCGCCAGCGAACGCGTCCGGTGCAGTTCGGCCGCGAGCAGGTCGATCCGGGCGGGCAGCGCCGACCAGACCGCGTCGGAGGCGACGACCATGTCCAGCGACCTGGCGTACAGCTCGTTCATCCGGGCCACCAGCTCCTGGAGCGAGAACCGCTCGGAGAGCCGGGCCGGGCCCGCGGCCGGGGGCGGCGGCACCGCGCCCGCGTTGGCGACGGTGACCGCCTCGCCGCGCAGCAACTCCGTCAACGCCAGAAGGTCCTCCCGGTTCGGGTGCCGGCGGCGCGCACGGATCTCCCGGGCCTCGGCCAGCGCCCCCGCGTACGCGTCGAAGTACGCCCACAGCAGGGTGATCGACCGCTCGGTCGTGGCCCAGCGCTCCCGGGTGACGCCGGTCAGCTCGGCCCCCTCCAGCAGCCGGCGGCCGGCATGGTCCTGGAGCGCGAGGAGCGAGGTCTCGATCGCCTCGTGCTCCGCGCCGAGCCGGGCCAGCGCACGGTCCGCCTCCTCCCGGTCCAGGACCGGTCCGGGGGGACTCCCCGTGAAGCCGGGGAAGGATCCCGCGACGCCCATCGATCACCTCTCCGCTCTCCCCGCCGGGCCGGTGGGCCCGGCGGGATCGGTCTGCTTGGGTCCGGCTCCGGCCCGCTCGCCCCGGCCCGCCCGGAGGAGCTCCGGGTCAGTCGCCGCGGTACGCGGGGGCGGGCGGCCCGGATATCCCGGGCAGCCCGGCCGCCAGCCACCGCCGGTAGGACGTCATCCACGCGCTGTCGTCGCCGCCCGCCCGGAAGTCGACGAGGACCTTGTTCACCCGGGCCACCAGGTCGTCGGCGCCCTTCTTCACCGCGACGCCGTAGTACTCGGTGGTGAACGGGGCCTTCCCCTTGAGCTCCACCGCCGGGTCCTGCGCCGCCTGACCGGCCGCCAGGGCGTTGTCCGTGACCACCGCGTCGACCTCGCCCAGCTGGAGCCGCACCAGGCAGTCCAGCTGGTTGGGCACGGTCAGCAGGTCCGGATCGCGCTCGGTGCCGTCGTAGGCGTCCTTGTAGAGCGCCCCGAACGACTGCTTCTCCAACGCCTCGTACGCCGTGGAGCCCTCCGCCGAACAGACCCGCTTGCCCTGGAGCGAGGCGTCGTACCCGGTGATCGCCGACTCCTTCGGGGCGAGCACCTGCTGCCCGGTCCGGAAGTAGGCGGTGGAGAAGGAGACCTGTTCGAGCCGCTTGCAGTTGATCGTCATCGTCCGCACCACCACGTCGACCCGGCCGTGCTCCAGGGCGGCGATGCGCTGGTTGGTGGGGATCGCGCGGAAGACCACCGCGTCCGGATCGCCCAGCACGTCCCCGGCGATGGCCCGCACCAGATCGATGTCGAACCCTTCGAGCTGCCGGCTCTCCGGGTTGCGGTAACCCCAGCGGAAGCTGTTCTGGTCGACGCCCGCGATCAGCTTGCCGCGCCGCTTGATCCGGTCGATGTTCGGCCCGTCGCCGCCGGACGGGCGCAGGCTCGCCTCCGGCTCGGTGCACGCCTGCGCGCGCGCCCCCTCGGCGGTCACCACCCCGCCGCCCGGGAGGCCCGCCCCGGCCGCCCCGCCGCCGTGGTTCGCCAGCGGCAGCAAGGTGACCGCGGCGGTGAACGCGCACGCCGCCGCCATCCCCGTCACGCCGCCCCAGCCGCGCAGACGGCGCGCGGGCCGGCCCTTCGACCTGCTCATCGCTGCCCCTCTCACCGGTACTCCGCGAGCCTGCGGTTGACCCCGGCGATCACCGCGGCGGCCCCCAGGACCGCCAGCACGACGGCCCCCGTGGGCAGACCCCGCAGAGCCCCGCGCCCGTCCTTCGCCGCCGACGCGAACTCGCCCTCCTCATGGGCCAGCGCCTTCTCCAACGCGGTGTCCACCTGCCGGAAGGACTGCCCGGTGGACTTCCCGGTCCCGATGACCCGCTCCAGAGCGCCGTCGTAGTCGCCCCGGTCGTCCGTGGCACGGGCCTCGCGGTGGCGGGTTTGCCACTGGGCCACGGCCTCGGCCGCGTCGGCCACGGGGGCCTTCCCGCCCGCGTCGTCCGCGAGCCGCCCGGCTTTCCCCAGCCGGTCCTCCAGCGTCCTCATCCCCGTGCCGTAGTCCGCCTCGTACTGGTCGGCGGAGCCGTCGGGGGTCAGCACCGCGCCGCGCGCCACCAGGGTGAGGTTCTCGTTGGCACGCGCCTTGAGGGAGCTGATCCGGGCGTCGTTGAGCACGTCCAGGGACGCCTGGCCGTGCACCATCGCCGCGCGCAGCTCCGCACGGGCCACCGTGTGCCCCGCGACCGCCCAGAGCACCACCACCGAGGCGGCGGCCGTCGCCGCCAGCAGCCCGCGGTTCAGCACCCGGTTGGTCCGGCGGTAGGTGCGCCGCTGCATCCACACCAGGGCGCCGAGCACCACGATCCCCGCGCCGACCGACAGCAGGGGCAGGCGCCGGGCGTCGGCGGAGTCCGCCTCCAGTCGGCCCGTCTCCGCCGCGTACAGCCGCTCGGCGGCCGGCAGCATCTCGCCGGCCATCTTCCGGTTCGCGTACCGGAGATAGGCGCCGCCCAGCGGCAGGCCCTGGCGGTTGTTGGCGCGGGCACGCTCGATCAGGCCCGTGTAGACCGGCAGCAGCTTGTTGAGGGCGGCTATCTCACGGCTGGAGGCGCTGCCCGGCTCGGTGTTCCCCGATGCCTTCACCAGCAGCCGGGCCGCCTCCTCGATGTCCTCGCGGTACCGCTCCCGCACGGCTTCGGGCTCCTGCGCTCCGGCGAGGAACCCGCCGGCCGCCGTGGTGTCGGCGTCCGCCAGGGAGCGGTAGACGTCCGCCGCGTCGGCGCTGAGCGGCTGGCTGCGGCCGGCCACGTCGTCCGCGGCGGCGGCCCGCTGCGAGATCTCCAGGGTGGTCACCGCGCCGAACGCCACGACCAGCAGCGCCAGGACGGCCCCGATGATCCGGAGCCGGCCGGGCTCGGTCGTCGCCGCCGCGCGCAGCCGTTCCACCTGGACGGTCCGAGCGGCGCGGGGCCGGGCGGGCACGGCGGTGGGCGCGGGCACCGGGTCCGGTGCGCGCAACGTCTGCGAGCCGCCGCTCGGCGGGTGTGTCACTCGCCCTCCCCCTCGGTCGCCGACGACGGGCGCCGTCCCCGTCCCGTTGTCCGCTCCCCGTCGCCCGTCCCCGCATTCGACCAGGGCGGGCGCAGCCGATCAAGGCAAGCGGCGCAACGCGCCCGGATACATCCCCATAAGCGAACGGACTTCCCATCAGGTACACGTTCCACGGGCCCGATCGGTTCCCTCCCGCCCCCCCGTACGCCGGGCGTTCACCCGTACGGGGAGCGCACACGGAGCGTCCCCCCACGCGCACCGCGTGGGGGGACGTCCCGCCGGGCCCCGCCCGGCCCGGAACCTCAGACGTACTGCCCGCGCAGCCGCCGGTGGACCTCCGGCCCCGCCCCCGTGCGGTCCAGGCCCAGCAACGCCGCGCCCAGCACCGGCGGTTCGGAGACCACGCGCACCTCCGCCTTCGGGGCGCGGGCCGCCAGGAGCACGGCGATGCGGTCGTCGAGCTGCGGGTGACGGGCGGCCAGCACGCTGCCGCCCAGCAGCACCGGGACCTCCTCCTCCAGCAGGTCGAGCCGGGACAGCGCGACCGAGGCCATCGCCACCACCTCGTCGGCCAGCCGCTCCACCAGCGCCAGGGCCACCGCGTCCCCGGCCGCGGCCGTGGCGAACAGCACCGGCGTCAACTCGTGCCGCCGCACCATCGGAACGGAGCCCCGGTGCAGCGCCTCGATCAGCGCGTACATCGAGTCGAGCCCGAAGTGGGCCGGCAGCGCCCGGGCCAGCTCGGACGCCTCGCCGCGCCCGTCCTCGGCGCGCGCGGCGAACCACAGCGCCTCCTCGGCGAGCCCCGAACCGCCGCCCCAGTCACCGGATATCCGTCCGATGGCGGGGAAGCGGGCGGACCGCCCGTCCGGGGTCATGCCCACGCAGTTGATCCCGGCCCCGCACACCACCGCGACGCCCCGGGGCTCGTCCACCCCGGCGCGCAGGATCGCGAAGGTGTCGTTGCGCACCTCCACCGAGGAGCCCCAGCCGCGGGCCTCCAGGGCCGCCGCCAACTCGGCCTCCTCGACCGGCAGATCGGCGTTGGCCAGGCACGCGGAGACGTGTACCGAGGAGCCCGGCGGGGCGAGCGGGGCGTGCGGCCCGCCGCCTCCCGGCAGCTCCGCGACCGCTCGCCCCAGCGTCTCGGCCAGCACGTCGATCGCGGTCTCCACCCCGACCACGGGCGGCTGGAAACCGCCGCCGCGCGCCGTGGACAGCACCGTGCCGTCCTCACCGATCAGTGCCACGTCGGTCTTGCTGTTGCCCGCGTCGATGGCGACGACCGACACGTTCACGCCCACGCCAGGTGCTCCCGGTTGTGGGCGATCAGGCGGTCGGTGAGGCCCTCGGCGTGATCGAACTGGCCGATCAGCGGGTGGGCGAGCAGCGCCTTGAAGACCCGGTCCCGGCCACCGCGCAGCGCGGCGTCCAGGGCGAGGTCCTCGTACGCCGTCACGTTGGCGATGAGACCGGCGTACAGCGGGTCCAGTGCCGGGACTGCCAGGGGGACCGCGCCGTCGCGCCCGACCCGGGCCTGGACCTCGATCACCGCGTCGTCCGGGAGGAACGGCAGGGTGCCCCGGTTGTACGTGTTGACCACCTGGACCGGCGATCCGCCGTCGCCCAGGAGGGAGGCCGCCAGGTCCACGGCCGCCTCGGAGTAGAACGCGCCGCCCCGCTTGGCCAGCAGTTCGGGCTTCTCGTCCAGCGACGGGTCGCCGTACATCGCGAGGAGTTCCTTCTCCATCGCCGCGACCTCGGCGGCCCGCGACGGCTTGGAGCCCAACTCCTTCACCACCTCGTCGTGGGCGTAGAAGTAGCGCAGGTAGTACGAGGGGACGACGCCGAGCCGGTCCACGATCCGCCGGTCCATGCGGAGGTCGGCGGCGACGGCGTCGCCGTGCTCCGCGAGCAGCCGGGGCAGGACGTCCTCGCCGTCCGGGCCGCCGAGCCGCACCCCCAGCTCCCACGTCAGGTGGTTGAGGCCGACGTGGTCGAGGTGCACCTCGGAGGGGTTCACGTCCAGCAGCCGGGCGAACTTGCGCTGGAAGCCGATCGCCACGTTGCACAGGCCGACCGCCTTGTGCCCGGCCTGCAGGAGGGCGCGGGTGACGATGCCGACCGGGTTGGTGAAGTCGATGATCCAGGCGTCCGGGTTGGCGCGGCGGACCCGCTCGGCGATGTCCAGGACGACGGGCACGGTGCGCAGCGCCTTGGCGAGGCCGCCGGCGCCGGTGGTCTCCTGGCCGACGCAGCCGCACTCCAGCGGCCAGGTCTCGTCCCGTTCGCGCGCGGCCTGCCCGCCGACGCGCAGTTGGAGCAGGACCGCGTCGGCGTCGGCCACGCCCGCGTCCACGTCGGTCGTGGTCGTGATCCTCCCCGCGTGGTCCTGCTTGGCGAAGATCCGCCGGGCGAGGCCGCCGACGAGCTCCAGGCGGTCGGCCGCCGGATCGACGAGCACCAGCTCCTCGATCGGCAGCGTGTCCCGCAGCCGGGCGAATCCGTCGATCAGTTCAGGGGTGTAGGTGGACCCGCCACCCACTACTGCGAGCTTCATGTCAGCCCTTTACTCCGGTCAGTGTGACGCCCTCGACGAATGCCTTCTGGGCGAAGAAGAAGACGGCGATCACGGGGGCCATGACCAGGACGGTCGCGGCCATGGTCAGGTTCCAGTCGGTGTGGTGCGCGCCCTTGAAGGATTCCAGGCCGTAACTGAGCGTCCAGGCGGCCGGGTTCTCCGAGGCGTAGATCTGTGGTCCGAAGTAGTCGTTCCAGGCGGCGAAGAACTGGAAGAGGGCGATGGCCGCGATGCCCGGCCTGGCCATCGGGAGGACGACCTTGACCAGCGTGCGGAACTCGCCGCAGCCGTCGACCTTCGCCGCGTCCAGGTACTCGTTCGGGATGGTCAGCAGGAACTGCCGCAGCAGGAAGATGGAGAACGCGTCGCCGAAGGCCATCGGGATGATCAGCGGCCACAGGGTGCCGGAGAGGTCCATCTGCTTGGCCCAGAACAGGTACATCGGGATGATGACGACCTGCGGCGGCAGCATCATCATCGAGATGACGAGCATCAGCGACAGCCTGCGGCCCCGGAAGCGGAACTTCGCCAGCGCGTACGCCACCGGGATCGACGACACCACGGTGAGGACGGTGCCCACGCCCGCGTACAGCAGGGTGTTGCGCCACCAGACCAGGAAGCCGTCGGTGTGGAAGACCCGCGTGTAGTTGTCCCACTCCCAGGTGTTCGGGGTGAGGTCGCGGGTGAGCGCCTGCTGGTCGCTCATCAGCGAGGTCAGCACCACGAAGACGAACGGCAGCACGAAGAAGAGCGCGGCGGCGACCCCGAGGGAGTGCACGGCGATCCAGTGCAGCAGCGCCTTGCGGCGGGCGGTGCGGGAGGCCGGCGTCCGGGGCGCGGGGGCCGGGGCGGAGGCGGGGGCCGCGGTCTTTTCGACGAGATGGGTCATGGCTCAGTCACCGGCCGAGATCAGGTTGTTGCGGCCCCGCATCAGCAGTGCGGTGAAGGCCATGGCCAGGGCGAACAGGACGAGGGCGACGGCACAGGCGGCGCCGTAGTCGAAGCGCTGGAAGCCCAGGTTGTAGACGAGCTGCGGGAGCGTCAGTGTCGACTTGTCGGGATAGCCGGGTTCGAAGGACTGTCCGGAGCCGCCGATGACGCCGGAGGCGACCTTCCCGGCGACCAGGGGCTGCGTGTAGTACTGCATCGCCTGGATGACGCCCGTCACCACCGCGAACAGCACGATGGGCGAGATGTTCGGCAGGGTCACGAAGCGGAACTTCTGCCAGGCGGACGCGCCGTCCAGCTCCGCTGCCTCGTACTGCTCGGTGGGTACGTCCAGCAGCGCGGCCATGAAGATCACCATCAGGTCCCCGATGCCCCACACCGCGAGCATGGTGAGCGCCGGCTTGGACCAGGAGGCGTCGTTGAACCAGCCGGGCGTCGGCAGCCCCAGTTCCCCGAGGACCGAGTTGACCGGACCGGTGCCCGGGTTCAGCAGGAAGACGAAGGCGAGCGTCGCGGCGACCGGCGGGGCCAGGTAGGGCAGGTAGAACAGGGTCCGGAAGACCCCGGTCCCCGTCTTGATCCTCGTGATCAGCATCCCGATGCCGAGGCCGAAGACGACCCGGCAGGTGACCATGACGAGTACCAGCCACAGGGTGTTGCGCAGCGAGGGCCAGAACATCGGGTAGTCCTGGAAGACGTACGTCCAGTTCGCCAGTCCGTTGAAGACCGGCGCCCCGAACCCGTCGTACTCCATGAACGAGAAGTAGATCGTCGAGACCATCGGATACGCGAAGAAGACCGAGAACCCGATCAGCCACGGCGACATGAAGGCCGCCGTGCGCAGCGCCGACCTGCGGCGCTTCGAGCGGAGCGTGTGCGTCGTCATCGGGGGCTACTTGGCCTTGGCGATGTCGGTGTCGATCTGCTTCGCGGTCCTCTCCAGACCGGCCTGGAGGTCCTTCACCGCGCCCTTCTCGTACTGGTAGCCGAAGTCCTGGAGGGTCAGCTGGTACGTGGAGCCGTTGACGGCCCCGTCGGGCGTGTTGGACTTCGGGTGCTGGGCGATGTCCAGGAAGGTCTTGAAGCGCGGGTCGAACTTCAGGTCCGGCGACTTCAGCGCCTCGAACGTGGAGGGCACGTTGCGGATGCCGTTGGCGAACTCCACCACCGCCTTGGTGTCACTGGTCATGTACTTGACCAGCTCCCAGGCCGCGTTCTGCTTCTTGCTGGCCGGGGCGATGCCCACGATCGTGCCGGAGAGGAAGCCCTTGCCGTAGCTGTCGGCCTCGTCGTCGGCGACCGGCATCGGCGCCACGCCGATCTCGAAGCCGACCCCGGCGTCCTCGGCCATCCCGAGCCGCCACTCGCCGTCCAGCTGCATGGCGACCTGCCCGGTGTGGAACGGGTGCTTGGCGCCCCACTCGTCACCGAAGGTGCCCCGGTACTTCTCCAGTTTGGCGTAGCCGCCGAGGTCCTCGACGAGCTTCTTCTGGTAGGTGAACATCTCCGCGAACGCCGGGTCCTTGGCGACGTTGGACTTGCCGTTCTCGTCGAAGTACGCGTGGTCCCACGAGGACATGTAGTGGTCGGCGACGGTCTCGTAGCCGTGGAAGGTCGGCATGAACCCGAGCTGCTGGTAGCTGTCGCCCTTCTCGACCGTGAGCTTCTTCGCGACGCTCGCCAGCTCCGACATCGTCTTCGGCGGGGCGGTGATCCCGGCCTTCTCGAAGGCGTCCTTGTTGTAGTAGAGGCCGTAGGCGTCGGTGAGCAGCGGCAGGGCGCAGCGCTTGCCCTCGAACTGGGTGTAGTCCAGGAGGACCTTCGGGAAGGTCTTCTCCAGGTCGAGCTTCGACTTCTCGATGAACGGCTTCAGGTCCGCGAAGGCGCCGGACGAGCAGAACTTGCCGACGTTGGAGGTGGTGAACGAGGAGACCACGTCGGGTCCGTTCGAACCGCCCGCGCGCAGCGCCTGGTTCAGCTTGTCGTCGTTGATGTTGCCGGAGACCTTCACCGTGATGTTCGGGTGGGCCTTCTCGAACCGGTCGATGTTGTCCTGGACCGCCTTCACCTCGGCGGGCGCGCTCCAGCCGTGCCAGAAGTTGATCGTGGTCTTCGCGTTCGGGTCGTCGGAGGCGCCGGCCTCGGACTGGCCGGTGCACGCGGTGGCGAGCACCGATATCGCGGCCACGGCGACGGCGGTGGTGGTGAGACGGCTGGTGCGCATGACGGAACTCCCAGGGACGGGGAAGAGAATCAGACGGCGGGACGGGGAAGGGGCGTGGTTCAGCGCGAGGTGTCGAACACTTCGTCGCGGGTGTCGGCGAGCGCCCTCTCCAGGGCGCCGCGCAGGACGGGGGTGCGGTCGATCTCGCCGACCACCAGGCGGGGCCGGGAGGCGGCGAGTTCGGCCAGCTCGGACTGGATCAGGGAGCGCAGGACCTCGCCGCCCGCCGCGACCGCCCCGCCGGCGAGCACGATCAGCCCGGGGTCCAGGACGGCGGTGACGGAGGCGAGCCCGGTGGCCAGCCGCTGGGCGTACTGGTGCAGCAGCTCGGCGAGCGCCTCGTCCTCCTCGTGCGCCGCGGCCGCCCGCGCCAGCAGGCCGGCGGCGACCCGCGCGTACGGCTGCTGCGGGGTGTCGATGCCCAGCGACCTGGCGAGCCGGGGCACCGACTGGGCGCCCGCCAGCTCCTGGAAGCCGCCGCTGTTGGCTTTGACGACCTGGCGTACGAGCGGGGTGCCCGGCACCGGCAGGAAACCGACCTCGCCCGCCCCGCCGGTGAAGCCCCGGTGCAGCCGGCCGTTGATGACGAGGGCGGCGCCCAGGCCCTCCTCGTTCCACAGCAGGACGAAGTCCTCGTGGCCGCGGGCCGCGCCGAGGCGCTGCTCGGCGACGGCGACCAGGTTGACGTCGTTCTCGTACTCCACCGGCATCGGCAGGGACGCGGCCAGTTCGTCCAGCAGGGTGGGGGAGTGCCAGCCGGGCAGGTGCGAGGCGTACCGCAGCCGCCCGGTGCCCGGGTCGAACGCCCCCGGGGTGCCGATGACGATCCGGTGGACGTCCGCGCGGGTGAGCCCCGCGTCCTTCACCGCCCCGTCCAGCGCTTCGGCGACCTGGCGCACCACGCTGTCGGCGCGCCGCCCCGGGGTGGCCAGCTCGAACTCTCCGACCGTCCGCCCGGTCACGTCCGCGACGGCGGCGGCGATGCGCCGTCCGTTCACATCGAGCCCGGCGACGTGGGCGGCCCGCGCGTTCACCGTGTAGAGCTGGGCGTTGGGCCCGGGGCGCCCCTCGCTGGTCCCGGTGGCGACGACGAGCCCGGCCGCCTCCAGCCGGGCCAGCAGCTGGGAGGCGGTGGGCTTGGAGAGCCCGGTCAGCTTCCCGATCCGGGTCCGGGAGAGCGGACCGTGCTCCAGCAGCAGGTCGAGGGCGGCGCGGTCGTTCATGGCCCGCAGCACCCGGGGGGTGCCCGGGGTGTGGGGTGGGCCGGGAAGGTTTCCCGCCATCGTGGATGCACCGCCCTCTGCCGGGCAGGTACGCCCGCGACTCTGTTAGGAAAGTTTCCTGTTTGGTTGAGAGGACGTTAGAGCGCAGGCCACCGGGGCGTCAATGGGGACGGCTGTCGGACCACCAAAGTGTTACTGAGGGCGAGCAGGGGCGACCGTCGCGCCCCGACGTCGAAGGGGCGCTCCACCGGACCCGGTGGAGCGCCCCTTCGACGCCGGCCGCTACTTGTTCAGGTTCGTCGACGGCGGTATCGGGGTGGTCGCCAGGGACTGCGGGGAGGTCGCCGAGGCGTACGCGGAGGGGGCCGCCATCGCCGCCGTCGGGTCCGCCGTGGACTCGCCGTCCACGGGGAGCGGGGCCGGGCCGATCATCCGGATGCCCGCCTCGTCCAGCGCCCGCTTGATCCGCCAGCGCAGCTCGCGCTCCACGCCGACCGACTTGCCCGGCATCGTCTTCGCGGTCACCCGGACCGTCATCGAGTCCAGCAGGACCGCGTCCAGACCCAGCACCTCCACCGGGCCCCACAGCCGCTCCGACCAGGGCTCTTCCTTGGACATCGCGTCGGCGGCGGTGGTGATCGCCTCGCGGACCCGCTCCAGGTCCTCGGTCGGGCGCACCGTGACGTCGACCCCGGCCGTGGACCAGCCCTGGCTGAGGTTGCCGATCCGCTTCACCTCGCCGTTGCGGACGTACCAGATCTCGCCGTTGTCGCCGCGCAGCTTGGTGACGCGCAGCCCCACCTCGATGACCTCGCCGGAGGCCACCCCCGCGTCGACCGTGTCGCCCACCCCGTACTGGTCCTCCAGGATCATGAAGACGCCGGAGAGGAAGTCGGTGACCAGGTTGCGGGCGCCGAAGCCGAGGGCCACACCGGCGACGCCGGCCGAGGCGAGCAGCGGAGCCAGGTTGATCTTGAAGGCGCCCAGGACCATCAGGGCGGCCGTGCCCATGATCAGGAACGAGGCCACCGAGCGCAGGACGGAGCCGATGGCCTCCGAGCGCTGGCGTCTGCGTTCCGCGTTCACCAGCAGCCCGCCGAGCGCCGTGCCCTCCACGGCCTGGGCGCTGCGGTTCATCCGGTCGATGAGGTTGGTCAGGGCGCGGCGGATCAGATAGCGCAGCGTGATCGCGACCGCGACGATCAGCAGGATGCGCAGACCGGTGCTCAGCCAGGTGGACCAGTTCTCCTCGACCCAGCCCGCGGCGTTCCCGGCCTGTTCGGCGGCTTCGCCCAACGAGCCGACCGGCTCGGGAGACGGGGCTGCGGCCAAGAGGGCGGACAAGGACACGACGGGGACCTCCAGGGGGAAGACGGCTGGTCAGTAACAGTAACGAAGCCGGGGGAGTGGATCGTTGCCGTACGGAGAGGAGAGACGGGTCTCACCGGGAACACCCCCGCTGTGGCCGATCGCACATCGCGGACGGCCGCCCAGGTGAAGCACCTGCTCGGCGCCGACGGACGGTGCGCGGGGCCCGGAGTGAGAAAAATCCTCCCGGCCCGTTACCCGTACGTGGTGGCGCTCCGACCAGGCATGAGGAGAGACTGAGATCGGATCGTCCCGGCGCGAGCCACGCGCCGCCGGCGTACAAGGAGGCATCCACCGTGCCGCACGTCCTGGTTCTCAACGCGTCGTACGAGCCCCTCGGCGTCGTACCGCTCCGCCGCGCACTCGTCCTCGTCCTGGAGAACAAGGCCATCTGCCTGGAGGAGTCCGGCTCCTTCCTGCACAGTGCCACCCGGGCCGTGCCCGCCCCCAGCGTGGTCCGCCTCAAGCGCTTCGTCCGCATCCCCTACCGGGGTCCGGTGCCCCTGACGCGGCGGGCGCTGTTCGCCCGGGACGGCGGACGCTGCATGTACTGCGGGGCCGCCGCCACCAGCGTCGACCACGTCATCCCGCGCAGCCGGGGCGGACAGCACGCCTGGGACAACGTGGTGGCGGCCTGCCGCCGCTGCAACCACGTCAAGGCCGACCGCCACCTGCCCGAGCTGGGCTGGCGACTGCGCCATCAGCCCGCCCCGCCGACCGGCCTGGCCTGGCGGATCATCGGGACCGGACACCGCGACCCGCGCTGGCTGCCGTACCTGCAACCGTTCGGCGCGGACGACGCGGTGGCCCGGATCGACGGCGTTTCCGCCTGAGACCGGGCCTCTCCCGCTCCCGGGGCCCCGCCGGTCCCGGGCTCCCGCCGTCCGGCGTGCTGCCCCGGCCCGGCGCGCGTCCTGCGGCTCAGTCGTCCGCGACGGCGTACGCCTCCACCGACCAGAGCGAGTAGCCGTACCGCGTCGCCCGGCTCTCGCCCCGCACCCGGATGTACCGGGTGTCCTTCTCGTCCATCCGGACCGCTTCGCGCCCGCCCCCGCCCTCCGCCACGGTCGCCGCGGTGCGCCAGGTACGGCCGTCGGCGGAGACCTGGACGCGGTAGCGCGCCGCGTACGCGTCCTGCCAGCCCAGCACCACCTGGCCCAGGCGCACCGGCTCCGGCAGCTCCGCCTGCCACCACGCGCCGTCCTCCACCGGCGAGGACCACCGGGTCTCCGGGTCGCCGTCGGCGGCCGCCGACGCGGGGAAGTCCGGGGTCTCGTCGCCGGACGAGGACGCCTTGGCGGTACGCACCAGATCCGGGCCGCCCGTACGGGGGAAGGCCCGCACGGTCAGCGTGGACCGCTGCCCGCCGAAGGCCAGCGGCACCTCGTACTCGCCCACCGGGGTGTCCGCCGGGACGGTGATGTCCACGGGCACCTCCGTACGGGAGCCGCGCGGCACGGTCGTCTGCTTCGGAACCCGCACCTCGATGCCCTTCGGCGCCTTCGCGGTGAGTTTGCCCTTGACCTCGGCCGGGCGCCGGCCGGCCAGCCGCGCCGCCACCCGCTGGGGGCCGCCGCCGATCTCCGCATCCGTCTCGCCGTGCTTCAGGTCGAGAGTGGCGGCCGGTTCGTCCCCGAACCACGGCACCAGGGCGCGCACCCGCGGGGTGTCCGGGACGACGGCGGGGGCGGCGGGCAGGTCCGGGCTCAGGTACGGAGGCCGGGCGGCGCGGGGGGCCCGGGGCGCCGACACCCGTACGGCGTCCGCCCGCAACCCCTTCGCGGCGGTCTGGGTGAAGCCGCTGGGCGAGAGCTTCCCGAGGGTCCGCCACCCCTCGCCGGGCACCCGGGCCTCCACGACGGCGTCCGCCAGGGAGGCCCCGGGCTCGGCGAGCGCCGTGACGGCCTCCACCGGGCGGGGGGCGTCCAGCAGGACCGTATGGCTGTGGGCGTCCTCGACGACCCGGCCCGAGGCGCGGTCGGCGCCGTTCCACCCGGCGGCCGCCTTCGCCACCCGGTCCAGGAACGGGTCCAGCACGCCCTTGCCGACCGTGGCCCGGGCCGCCTCGATCTCCTCGCGCAGCGGTTCCAGGGCCAGCTGGAGGCGCCAGGCGGCGGCCCCGTCCCCGGCGGCCTGCGCCTGGAGGAGGTCGACGGCCAGCTCGCCCGCCCGGCCGTAACGGGCCAACTGCTCCGTCCAGGGGCGCACCTCGTCGGCGAGCCGGCCCTCGGCGGGGGCCTTCAGCCGACCCGGGGCCCCTCGCATCACGGAGAACGCCGCACGCAGGTCCGCCGCCGCCCGGTCGCGGCGGGAGGCGGCGGCGCGGGAGCCCCAGAACGCGTCGAACAGGGGCCGGAGGTAGGCGGACTCCTGCGCGCCGAGCACCGAGCCCGCGCTGTTCCCGGCCAGGGCCAGCAGCGCGTCCCGGGCGGCGGCGTCCCCGCCCGCCAGGTCGTCGACGGCCGCCCGCCAGGAAGCGTCGGGGTCGTACGCCCTCGGGTTCCAGGCGAAGTCGGCGGCCGTGAACAGAGGGATCCGGGAGGCGGCCGCCTGCTCCATCGCGTTGGCCAGCAGCGCCGCCGAACCGCTCGCCACCGCCGGTTCCCGGCCGGTGTACGGGCCGAGGAAGACGCGGTCCTGGGCGTAGTCGTTGACCGGGTAGTTGTCCATCGTCACCAGCGGGTGGCGGAACGCGGCGCGGGCCCCGGCCAGCTCGCTCCCGGTGATCTTCTCGGGCACCACCCCGACCCCGGTCCAGGCCACCTGGACCCGGTCGTCCAGCTCGGCCGCCAGCGCGGTGCGGTAGTCCGTGGTCCCGTCCTGGTAGAACTCCGTCGGCAGCACCGACAGCGGGGCCGCCCCCGGGTACCGCTCCTCCAGATGCCGGGAGAGGGCCCCCGCGACCCGGGCCTGCGCGCGGGCGGCGGCCTTCGGGCCGTCGCCGAAGGTCTCCGCGTCCCGGTCGCAGTGCCACTCGCTGTAGCTGACGTCCTGGAACTGGAGCTGGAAGACCCGGACGCCCAGCGCCCACATCGCGTCGATCTTCTCCGTCAGGGCCCCCATGTCCCGGTCGGAGGCCATGCACATCGCCTGACCGGGGGAGACGGCCCAGCCCAGCGTGACGTGCTCGGCGCGCGCCCGCTCCGCCAGCGCCCGGAAACCGGCCCGCTCGCGGGCCGGGTAGGGCTCGCGCCAGCGCGCCAGCCGGTAGGGGTCGTCGCCCGCCGCGTAGAGGTAGCGGTTCTGCTTGGTGCGCCCCATGAAGGAGATCTGGTCGAGCCGCTCCTCACGCGTCCACGGCTGCCCGTAGAAGCCCTCGGCCATGCCGCGTACGGCGGTTCCCGGCCAGTCCCGGACCGTCACGCCCGCCACCGCGCCCCCGGAGACCAGTTGACGCAGGGTCTGGACGGCGTGGAAGAGGCCGTCCGCGCCGTGCCCGTCCAGTGCCACGGTGGCCCGCCCGGCGATCTCGCCGACCGCGATCCGGTAGCCGCCGGAGGGCAGGTCGCCCCGGTCGGGGGCGCGCAGCGCCCGCAACGCCGCACCGGCCCCCGCGCCGCCGAGCCGGACGACGGGGCCGCCGCCCGGCAGGCTCTCGTGCAGGGTCCGCGCCCCCGCCCCGCGCAGCAGCGTGCGGGCCTGCTCCACGGCGTACGGGTCGGCGTCGGGTGCGGCGACGAGGGTGGCCTCGGAGCCCAGCCTCACGGCGGGTCCGGTGGTCCTCATGCTCTGCGGGCGGGGCCACACGGCCGGCGGCGGGGCGTGGTCGGCGCGGCCGGCCCCGTCGGCGGAGGACCTGGCCGGCTCCGCCGGGGCGGCGGGCGCCGCCGTCGCGGCCGGGGCGATCGAGACGGAACCGAGGAGGCCGCCGATCACGGCGGCGGCGACAGCCGTCGCCTGCCTTCTGCGCCCGAACCGCACGTCGCGCTCCCCTTCGTACGTATCCACTGCCGGTCGACGTTCGTAGGTGCCCCCGCCGATCGACGCCGGGAGGGCTCCGAGCCCACCACCCGGGCGCGAGGGTGTCAATGAGCATGGCCGTTCTGCGTTTTTTGCCGGGAATGGCGGTGACTTCGGGTCTCCCGGGGCGGAAGAGGCGGGCGGGACTGGCTGAAAACGGCCCATACCTGCCGTCCAGGGGAACGGAATGTGACCTGGAGCACGTTGGGCTCGTTGGTCGTAACGCCTACATCACGTCCACGTCTGCCACGGCGTGGCTTGGGTAGGGCTTGCTGTGTCCTGTTCTCCATGGCCAGGAGGCCACCATGCCCGCCGCCGCGCAGCTCCTGCTCTCCGCCCTCTCCAAACAGGTACCCGCCCCGTCCGATCCCGCCCCGCTGACCAGTGAACTCCCCCTGTCCGACGTCCGGCACCTGATCAGCGGCCCGCCGCTCGCCGACGTCTCCCTCCTGCTCGGCGCACCCTCGTTCTCCGATTCCGCGCCCCTGACCAGCGAGCCCCCGCTCGCCGACGCCACCCCTCTCACGAGCGAGCCTCCGCTCGCCGCCGTCGCCCCTCTGACCAGCGAGCCGACCGCACCCGGCACCGCAGGGGGCTTGGAGTTCCCAGGAGTCTGAATGGGCTTGTCCCGGCTCGCCGCACTGCACGGTGTCGCCACCTCCTACTCCCCGTCGCCGGATGTCACGGTGTCCGTCCCCGACGACACGGTCATCGCCGTGCTCGCCGCGCTGGGCGTCGACGCCGGCACTCCGGAGGACGTACGGAGGAGCCTCGCCGCCGCGGAGTCCGACCCGCGCCTGCTGCCGCCGACCCTGGTGGCGTGGGCCGGCGAGCCCCTGCCGGCCGCTCTGGCCGGCCTGCCCCCCGGCTCGACCGTCACGGTCGAGCCGGAGGCGGTCGGCCCCCCGGGGCGCCCCCCGGCTCGTCGGCCCGCCCCGCTGAACATGCGCTCCCGGGTGGCGGCCCCCGCCCCGGCTGCCTCCACGACGCCCCCGGCACCGGCGGCGCCGGACCCCTCCACCACGCCCCCGGCCCCCGCCGCGGCGGCGCGAGCCCATCCCGTGGCGCCCCCGCCGGACGGGCCGGACGCTCCCGCGCCCGCGGCAGAGAGAGCGGCGGCGAATGGCTCCGCACCGGCGGGAGGCGCCACCCCCGCCTGGTGGATCCCGCCGCCGTACGGCGTCCACCGCATCCACGTCCGTACGCCGGACCACCGCCGGGGCTCCGCCACCCTCATCGCCGCGCCCGCCCGCGTCCCCCAGCCGGCCGAGCGCACCCACGGCTTTCTCGTCCAGCTCTACTCCCTGCTCTCCGCCCGCTCCTGGGGTATGGGCGACCTCGGCGACCTGGCGGACCTCGCCGCCTGGGCGGGGCGCACCCTGGGCTGCGGGTTCATCCAGGTCAACCCCTTGCACGCGGCCGTTCCGGGCCGCCCCACCGACCCCTCCCCGTACCGCCCCTCCTCCCGCCGCTTCCCCGACCCGGTGCACCTGCGCGTCGAGTCGATCCCGGAGTACGGGCACGTCCGCGACCGGGCCACCCTGGACGACCTCCGGCAGGACGCCGCCGCCCTCGGCGAAGCCGTGCTGAACAAGGGCGCGCTGATCGACCGGGATGCCGTCTGGGAGCTGAAACGCCAGGCCCTGGAGCTGGTCGTCCAGGTGCCCCTGAGCCCCGGCCGCCGGGCCGACTACTGCGACTTTTTGGCCGAGCAGGGGCAGGCGCTGGAGGACCACGCCCTGTGGTGCGCCCTCGCGGAGGTGCACGGCCCCGACTGGCGCACATGGCCCGAGGAGCTGCGCGACCCCCGGTCCCCGGGCGCCGCCCGGGCCCGGACCGGCCTGCTGGACCGGGTCGACTTCCACTGCCGCCTCGCCTGGCTGACCGCCGGCCAGCTCGCCGACGCCCAACGGGCCGCCGAGGACGCCGGAATGGACGTCGGCGTCATCCACGACCTGGCCGTCGGCGTGCACCCGTCCGGCGCCGACACCTGGGCCCAGCAGGACGCCTTCGCCCGCGGCATGTCCGTGGGCGCACCGCCCGACGCCTTCAACGCGCGCGGCCAGGACTGGGGGCTGCCGCCCTGGCGGCCCGACACCCTCGCCGCCACCGGCTACGCCGCCTACCGGGGCCTGCTCCGCGCGCAGCTCGCCCACGCCGGGGCCCTGCGCATCGACCACGTCATGGGCCTCTTCCGGCTCTGGTGGGTGCCCGAAGGCCGCCCGCCCACGGACGGCGCCTATGTCGCGTACGACGCCGAGGCGATGCTCGCCGTCCTCGTCCTGGAGGCCCACCGGGCCGGCGCCGCCGTCGTCGGGGAAGACCTGGGCACCGTCGAGCCAGGGGTCCGCGAGGCCCTGGCCCGGCGCGGGGTGCTCGGCACCTCGGTGCTCTGGTTCGAGCGGGACTGGGAGGGCGACGGGCGGCCGATCGCGCCGGAGAAGTGGCGTCGCGCCTGCCTGGCCACCGCGACCACCCACGATCTGCCCTCCACCGCCGCCCGGCTGACCGGCGACCACGTGACGCTGCGCCACCGCCTCGGCCTGCTCACCCGCTCCCTGGAGGAGGAGCTGACCGAGGACGTCACCGACACCGCCGAGTGGCTGGGCCTCCTCGCCCGGCTGCGGATGCTCCCCGAGGGCGACGGGGACGAGGAGGCCGCCGTCCGGGCCGTCCACCGCTTCCTGCTGCGCACCCCCGCGCTGATGACCGGCGTCTGGCTCCCCGACACCGTGGGCGACCGCCGCCCGCAGAACCTGCCCGGCACCTGGGACCAGTACCCGAACTGGCGGCTCCCGATCGCGGACGCCGAGGGGCGCCCGGCCACCCTGGAGGAGATCACCGCCTCCCCCCGGCTGCACGCGCTGATGGAGGTCATGGGGCCCCGAAAGCCTCATACGGCACCCCCGGGCGAGCGTCGCCCCTAGGCGTTCGCTACGTTGGCACCGTGGACAAGAAGAACGCTATGCGCGCCGGCGTCGTTGCGGCCGGGACGACGCTGATGATGCTGCTCATGTCGAACCCGGCGCTCGCGCTCACGCCCGACGACGGTGACGACCCGGCTCCGCGCCTGAGCGTGATGGAGACCCTCGGTCTCTACGTGGTCGCGCCCATCGGCCTGTTCGTGGTGATCACGGCCCTGGTCATGGTCCTGGACAAGTCCAAGAAGCAGGTCTGACCCGCACCGGCACGACATGCCCGTAGGGTGCGCCGCCGGTGGGGACCACCGGCGGCGCACCCGCGCGTGCGGCCCCACGCGCACGCCCCGGAGGTCCGCGCCCGGTCCGCGCACGCCCCCGCGAGGCGGGGGCCGGTAGGTTGCCGCCCATGACCGAGTGGGACGTCAAGAAGCTCCGCATCCTGCGCACCCTGCGCGACCGGGGCACGGTGACGGCCACCGCCGAAGCGCTGCTGATGACCCCCTCCGCCGTCTCCCAGCAGCTCACCAACCTGGCCAGACAGCTCGGCGTGGACCTCCTGGAAGCGCAGGGCCGCCGGGTCCGCCTCACCGACGCCGCCCACCTCGTCCTGCGCCACGCCGAAGCGGTCTTCGCCCAGCTGGAGCGGGCGGACGCCGAGCTGACCGGCTATCTGCGCGGCGAGGCGGGCGAGGTCAGGGTCGCCGCGTTCTCCACCGCCGTGCCCGCCCTCCTCGTTCCCGCCGTCCGGCTGCTGCGCGCCCAAGGCCGCCCGGGGCCCGACGTCCGCGTCCGGGAGGCCGAGGCCGCCCAGGCGTACGACCTGCTCACGGCGGGCGAGGTGGACGTGGCGCTGTCGCTGGCGGCCCACGCGCCGACCGCCCGCGACCCCCGCTTCAGCCTCTTCCCCCTGCTCGCGGACCCGCTGGACGTGGCGCTCCCCGTCGGCCACCCGCTGGCCGGCGCGCCCGCGCTGCGCCTGGCGGACCTGGCCGCCGACCGCTGGATCTTCGGCGGTTCGGGCCCCTGGTCCGAGATCACCACCGCTGCCTGCGAGGCGGCGGGCTTCGTCCCCGAGCAGGCCCACAGCGCCGCCGGGTGGACCGCGATCCTCGCCCTCGTCGAGGCCGGCATGGGGGTCGCGCTGGTGCCCCGGATGGCCGCCCGCGAGCGCCGCGAGGACGTCGTGATGCGGGTGCTGGAGGCGGACCGGCCGCGCCGCCACGTGGTCGCGGCCGTACGCCACGGGGCGGAGAGCGGTCCCGCCGTGGCCCGCGTCCTCACGGCGCTCACCGAGACCGCCCGATCGTTCAGCTGAACTGAACAGTACGTGCGGAAACTTTCGATGGACCCGATGAGTCACAGGACGTCAGGGTAGGGCCATGACCTTCGACGCGAGCGAGACCGCCTACCAGGAACCCGACGCCGACCCCCACGCCAACGACGCCGCGCCCTACGGCGGCGGCGACCCCTACGCCGACTACCGGGAGGCCGGTGACCTCCCCTTCACCGACCTGGTCGACCTCGCGGACCGCCGCCTCGGGGCGGGCGTGATCGCCGCCAACGACGAGTTCTTCGCCGAGCGCGAGAACCTGCTGATCCGCGAACGGGCCGTCTTCGACCCCGAGCGCTTCGGACACAAGGGCAAGGTCATGGACGGCTGGGAGACCCGCCGCCGTCGCGGCGCGGACGCGGGCCACCCCTTCCCGGCCCCCGAGGACCACGACTGGGCCATCGTCCGCCTCGGCGCCCCCGGCATCGTCCGCGGTCTGATCGTGGACACCGCCCATTTCCGCGGCAACTACCCGCAGCGCGTATCGGTGCAGGCCACCTCCGTCGAAGGCGCCCCGAGCCCCGAGCAACTGCTCGCCGACGACGTGAAGTGGGAGGAGATCCTGCCCCCCACGCCCGTGCGCGGTCACGCCGCCAACGCCTTCGAGATCACCGGCGGCCGCCGCTACACCCACCTGCGCCTCTGCCAGCACCCCGACGGCGGCATCGCCCGCCTCCGCGTGCACGGCGAGGTCGTCCCGGACCCGGCCTGGCTCGCCGTGCTCGGCACCGTCGACCTGGTCTCGGTCCTCAACGGAGGCCGTTACGAGGACGCTTCCGACCGCTTCTACTCCTCGCCCACCCAGATCATCCTGCCGGGCACCTCCCGCAAGATGGACGACGGCTGGGAGAACCGCCGCCGCCGGGTCCGCGACACCAACGACTGGGTCCGCTTCCGCCTCGCCGCCCAGGGCGCGGTCCGCGCGGTCGAGATCGACACCGCCTACCTCAAGGGCAATTCCGCCGGCTGGATCGCTCTCCACGGCCGCAACGGCGACACCGGCGAGTGGTTCGAGATCATCCCGCGCACCCGCCTCCAGCCCGACACCCTCCACCGCTTCGTGCTGCGCGCCCAGGCCGTCGTCACCCACGTCCGCCTCGACGCCTTCCCCGACGGCGGCGTGGCCCGGATGCGGCTGCACGGCTCGCTCACCGAGTCCGGCGCGGCCGAGCTGGCCCGCCGCTACGAGGAGTCCGGCGCGTAGACCCCGTACCGCCCTCGGGTCAGCCCCGACGGTCCCCGACTCCGCCCGGCGGACGGCTGCGCGGAAGCCGCCCGTCCGCCGGGCGGCTTCCAACCGGCCCGCCGGCGGACCCGCGCACAGAGGCGCCGCGACCGGGACGGCGGCGGTGCCGGGCATCCGAGCCCGGTCGGCCGACCGGACGGGAGAGGGCGGAGCCGAAGGGCCGCGGACCGTCCACTAGTCTGCGGACCCTCGGACCCGCTACCACGCCCCGGGAGGCACCGGATGGCAGGGATTCTGCTGTGCACCGGCCTGGACCCCGATGACCCGGACGCCGAGACGGTCGTCGTGGTCGTCGCGGAGGCGCCGGACCACCACGAGCGCGCCGCGGCCCGCCTGGCGACGTGCGGCTACGAGGGCGATGGGTGCTTCTACCTGGTGCAGACGGACGGCTGGGCCGAACGACGGCTGGACGGCGACCTGCTGACCGTGGACATCGTCGCCCACCCCGCGCTGCTCAGGGGGCTGGAGGTGGACCGGGCGAAGTTCACCGCCCGCTCCTCGTACGCCCCCCATGTGCTGCGACTGTTGCGGGTGGAGGCCCGGGTCGACCCCGCCGCGTACGCGCGGGCCCCGGAGGAGACCCTGCTCCTCACGGTGCCGGCCGGCGCCTCCGCCGAGGAAGCCGTGGCGCTGGTCCGCTCCGGGGAGGAATGGCCGCTCGTCCTGGCTCCGCCGGGCGGCTGATCCCGTCCTCGCCCGGCCCCGGCCCCCGCACCACGCGAGGGGCGCCCCCTCCGCCGATGCGGAGAGGGCGCCCCGGGGCCGTACGGACCGCTACGCGGTTGCCGCCGCAGCGTCCGCCGCCTGGGCCTTCAGCGCGCGCTCCACACCGGAGCGCGACTCCGACACCAGCCGGCGCAGGGCCGCGCTCGGCTCCGCCGAGGCCAGCCAGGCGTCCGTGGCGTCCAGCGTCTCCTGCGAGACCTGGAGGGCCGGGTAGAGGCCCACCGCGATCTGCTGGGCCATCTCGTGGCTGCGCGAGTCCCAGACGTCCTTCACCGCGGCGAAGAACTTCTCCGTGTACGGGGCCAGCAGCTCGCGCTGGTCCGTCTGGACGAAGCCGCCGATGACCGCTTCCTGGAGCGAGTTCGGCAGCTTGTCGGACTCCACGACCGAGGCCCACGCCTCCGCCTTGGCCTCCTCCGACGGCTGCGCCGCCCGCGCGGAGGCCGCGTGGCGTTCGCCCGCCGCCGTCCTGTCCCGCTCGTACTCGGCGGCGATCTCCTCCTCGTCCAGCAGCCCGGCCGCCGCCAGCCGCTGCACGAACGCCCACCGCAGCTCGGTGTCGACGGTCAGGCCCTCGATCGACTCGGTGCCGTCCAGCAGCGACTGGAGCAGGTCCAGCTGCTGCGGGTTGCGGGCGGTGGCCGCGAAGGCGCGGGCCCAGGCGAGCTGGTGGTCGCTGCCCGGCTCCGAGGCGCGCAGGTGCGCCAGCGTGGCGTCGGTCCACTGGTTGAGCGCGCCCTCACGGGTCTCCGGGGCCGCGTACAGGTCGAGCGCCGTCTTCACCTGGCGGTGCAGCGACTGCACCACGCCGATGTCCGACTCCTTGCCGATGCCGGAGAGCACCAGGGAGAGGTAGTCGCGGGTCGCCAGCTCGCCGTCGCGCGTCATGTCCCAGGCCGAGGCCCAGCACAGGGCGCGCGGCAGCGACTCGGTGAAGTCGCCCAGGTGCTCGGTGACGACCCGCAGCGACTCCTCGTCGAGGCGGACCTTCGCGTACGAGAGGTCGTCGTCGTTGAGCAGGAGGACGGCCGGGCGGGCCCGGCCCACCAGGGCCGGCACGTCGGTGCGCTCGCCGTCGACGTCCAGCTCGATCCGGTCGGTGCGCACGAGCTTGCCGTCCGCGCCGAGGTCGTAGGCCCCGATGGCGATGCGGTGCGGGCGCAGCGTCGGCTCGCCCTTCGCCCCGGCGGGCAGCGCGGGGGCTTCCTGGAGCACGGTGAAGGAGGTGATCCGCCCCTCCGCGTCGGTCTCGATCTCCGGGCGCAGGACGTTGATGCCGGCCGTCTCCAGCCACGCCTTCGACCAGGTCCTCAGGTCGCGGCCGGAGGTCTTCTCCAGCGCGCCCAGCAGGTCGGACAGGCGGGTGTTGCCGAAGGCGTGCGCCTTGAAGTAGGCCTGCACGCCCTGGAAGAAGGCGTCCTTGCCGACGTACGCCACGAGCTGCTTGAGCACCGAGGCGCCCTTGGCGTACGTGATCCCGTCGAAGTTGACGAGGACGTCGTCCAGGTCGCTGATGTCCGCCATGATCGGGTGCGTGGAGGGCAGCTGGTCCTGCCGGTACGCCCAGGTCTTCATGGAGTTGGCGAACGTGGTCCACGAGTGCGGCCACTTCGAGCCCGCCGCGTCGGCCTGGCAGGCGATCGAGGTGTAGGTGGCGAACGACTCGTTCAGCCAGAGGTCGTTCCACCACTCCATCGTCACGAGGTCGCCGAACCACATGTGGGCCAGCTCGTGCAGGATCGTCTCGGCCCGCACCTCGTACGCCGCGTCCGTCACCTTGGAGCGGAAGACGTACTGGTCGCGGATGGTGACCGCGCCCGCGTTCTCCATCGCACCCGCGTTGAACTCCGGGACGAAGAGCTGGTCGTACTTGGCGAACGGGTACGCGTAGTCGAACTTCTCCTGGAACCACTCGAAGCCCTGCCGGGTCACGGCGAAGATCTCGTCCGCGTCCAGGTACTCCGCGAGGGAGGGGCGGCAGTAGACGCCGAGCGGGACGCTCTGGCCGTCCTTCTCGTAGCTGCTGTGCACCGCGTGGTACGGGCCGGCGATGAGAGCCGTGATGTACGTGGAGATGCGCGGCGTCGGCTCGAACGACCAGACGTCGCCCTCGGGCTTGGGCGTCGGCGAGTTCGAGATGACGGTCCAGCCGGAGGGGGCCTTCACGGTGAACCGGAAGGTCGCCTTCAGGTCCGGCTGCTCGAACGAGGCGAACACCCGGCGGGCGTCCGGGACCTCGAACTGGGTGTACAGGTAGGCCTGCTCGTCGACCGGGTCGACGAAGCGGTGCAGCCCCTCGCCGGTGTTGGTGTACGCGCAGTCCGCGACGACCTTCAGCTCGTTGGCGCCCTCGCGCAGGCCGGGCAGCGCGATCCGGGAGTCGCGGAAGGCGGCGGCCGCGTCGAGGGCCTCGCCGTTCAGCACGACGTCGTGGACGGCCGGGGCGACCAGGTCGATGAAGGACTCCGCACCCGCCTCGGCGCAGTCGAAGCGCACGGTGGTCACGGACCGGTAGGTGCCGCCCTCCTGTGCTCCGGAGAGGTCGAGATCGATCTCGTACGCGTCCACGGTCAGCAGGCGCGCCCGCTCCTGTGCCTCTTCGCGGGTCAGATTCGTGCCAGGCACGCGGTCATCTCCTAGGTGTGCGACTTGATAAGCGGCGTTTCCGGCCATCCTTCCACGTACCGCACCCTCAGCGCGATGTCCGTTTTCCGCCGGACGCGGACGGCCTCGGCAGGCACGCTCAGACCATGACCGGACACCAGCCCCGCCCCATCGGCCCCGCCGCCCTCGCCGAGCTCCGCGCCACCGACGACGCGGGCCGCCCCTGCCGCCTCTACACGGCGTCCGAAGGCGGCCACCCCCTGCGCTGCTGTCTGCGGGGCAACGAGCCGGGGGAGCGCATCGCCCTGGTCTCCTACGCCCCGCTGCGCCGCTGGGCCGCCGCGACCGGGGCGAGTCCGGGGGCGTACGACGAGCAGGGCCCCGTCTTCATCCACGCCGAGCCGTGCGCGGGCCCCGACGCGCGGCGCCCCGGGTACCCCTTCGCCCGGGCGGGCGCGCTGCGCACGGTCCGCCGCTACGACGCGCGCGGCCACATCGTCGGCGGCCGGCTCCTGGAGCTCCCGGCCGACCCGGAGAAGGGCTTCGACGCGGCCCTGGACGAGGCTTTCGCGGACCCGGAGGTGGTGCTGGCGCACGTGCGGGCCGTGGAGTACGGGTGCTTCCACTTCGAGGTGCGGCGGTGAGCGGCCTCCCGCAGGACTCCACGGCCCCGTGCGAGCAGGTCGGGGGCGGGAGCCCACCGCAGCGGGCGCCGCAACGCGTCGGTGCGGCTCCCCGGCCACGTGAGTCCGGGCCGGCCAGGGCCCCTCGCCGCGACCCCGTCCTCCGGCCGACGCCCGAGGGGCGGCCGCCGGTACCCTCCGGCAGCCGCCCCTCCGGCGTACGTATACGGCTGCGGTCAGCCCTTCAGCTCGGCCGCCACCAGCTCCGCGATCTGCACGGCGTTCAGCGCGGCGCCCTTGCGGAGGTTGTCGTTGGAGACGAACAGGGCGAGGCCGTGGTCCACCGTCTCGTCGACCCGGATGCGGCCGACGTAACTGGCGTCCTTCCCGGCGGCCTGGAGCGGCGTCGGGATCTCGGAGAGCTCGACGCCCTCGGCGTCCTTCAGCAGCTCGTAGGCGCGCTCCACGCCGATCGGGCGGGCGAAGCGGGCGTTGATCTGGAGCGAGTGGCCGGAGAAGACCGGAACCCGGACGCAGGTGCCCGAGACCTTCAGCCCGGGGATCTCCAGGATCTTGCGGGACTCGTTGCGGAGCTTCTGCTCTTCGTCCGTCTCGAACGACCCGTCGTCCACGATCGAACCGGCCAGCGGCAGCACGTTGAAGGCGATCGGACGCTTGTAGACCTCGGGCTCGGGGAAGTCCACCGCCTCGCCGTCGTGGACCAGCTTCTCCGCGTCGGCGACGACCTTGGCCGCCTGGCCGTGCAGCTCGGCGACCCCGGCGAGCCCGGAGCCGGAGACGGCCTGGTAGGTGGCGACGGTCAGCGCTTCGAGACCGGCCTCCTCGTGCAGCGGGCGCAGCACGGGCATCGCGGCCATCGTGGTGCAGTTCGGGTTGGCGATGATGCCCTTGGGACGGACCTTGGCCGCGTGCGGGTTGACCTCGGAGACGACGAGGGGGACGTCGGGGTCCTTGCGCCAGGCGGAGGAGTTGTCGATCACCACGGCGCCCTGGGACGCGACCTTCTCGGCCAGCGCCTTCGAGGTCGCGCCCCCGGCGGAGAACAGCACGATGTCCAGGCCCGTGTAGTCGGCCGCGGAGGCGTCCTCGACGGTGACGGGGGAACCCCGGAAGTCGATCGTGGAACCCGCGGACCGGGCGGAGGCGAACAGCCGCAGCTCGTCGACCGGGAAGTCCCGGTCGGCCAGGATCCTGAGCATGACTGTGCCGACCTGACCGGTGGCGCCGACGATTCCGACCTTCACGAGGACTCCTCTGTTCTGCACGGATGTTCTGCGCGGAGGGCGGCTGCCCGGCCCGTGCCGCGGTGCGGCCCGGCCGCGGACGGCCACCCGGCCGTGCTGCTGTACGGCCCGTTCACCGCACCATGATGCGTATGTCCTGCCCCGCCTTGTCCAATCCATTGTCCGACCTGCGGACTCTTCGCGCGAGGACCGCACATTCCGCGTCCGCCGCGCGTGCGCGGGGGAACATTTACGGCGGCCGACCCGTGCTGTGACCGGGAACACGCACGGCGGGGCGGGTGCTCGCGATGAGCGCCCGCCCCGCCGCCGTACAGCGGTGGTCCGTTACGGCGTGACCTTCTCGATCACGACGCTGCCGGTGCCCGCGGCGGTGCCGCGCGCGTTCACCAGCCGGACCTCACCGAAGAACTGACGGCCCTCGGGGGCCGCCCCGGCGACCACGACCTCGGCGCCGACCTGGGCGGACGCGCCGTTGGCCAGGTTCACCGCCTTGGAGGCGTCGACCTTGATCGTGCCGAGCGACGCCGCGTAGTACACGTCGCGGTAGTCGTACGTGGTCGACCCGGCCGGGACCGAGTAACCGTCGACGACGACGGTGTACGTGCCCGCGGCGGGCTTCACCAGGCTGACCGCCTCCTCGGAGCCGGCGGTGGTGGCGCTGCCGACCTGGGTGGCGCCCCGGAAGACGTACAGGTCGAGGTCGGCGTTGGCGTCCGACGTGCCGCCGATGGCGAAGTCGAGCTTCTCGACGCCCGCGCCGATGGTCACCGTGGTCTCTCGGGTCTGGCCCGTGGAGATCGACGGCTTGGCCACCTTGGCCGAGCCCAGCGAACCGCCCTGGAGCTTGCCCTGGAGGGCGGCGGCCTTGTTGGTGACCTTCCAGTCGACCGCGGCCGGCGCGCCGATCTTCGCCTCGGCGAGGGTGCGCACCGCCGGGTCGAACTCCACGCCGAGCAGCGAGACGTCCAGCTTGTACGGGTTGTCCAGCAGCGGCGACGTACGGCGCGACTCGACCTCGATCTCCCAGACGCCGGGCTGCGGGTCCTTGTAGGAGCGCGCGTCCGGACGGCAGGTGTTGGCCGGGTTCTCGTAGTTCGGGTAGCAGTTGACCGTGGAGGTCGGGTCGACCGGCGTCCCGTACGGGTGCAGGGCGACGAACCGGGTCTGGCTGCCCGAGCGCAGCGCGCTGAGGGCGACCTCCAGGGTCTTCGCGCCCTCCGGCACGTTGACGAAGTACGACGTGGTGCCGTTGCGCTGGACCGAGCCGGACGCCTTGTAGGCGTAACCGGGCGCCTGCAGCTCCTGGGCGACGACGACCGTGGTCATGATCTGGTGGTCGACGCCGGAGGTCTTCTTGTCGTCGACCTGGAGGATGGCGCTGTGCACCCCGGCGGTCTTCGCCTTGGCCCTGACCTTGAGCTTGACCGGCGTGTCGAGCGGCAGCGAGACGTACTGCGGGCTGCTCAGCTCGAAGGTTCCGTCGTTGTTCTTCCACGACAGCTTGTGCTGGACGTCGCGGTCCGGCCCCGTGGTGCGGGTGACGACGACGTCGTAGACCTTGCTCTGGCCGGCCTTCAGGCCGCCCTCGCGGTCGTAGAGGCCGGTGCCGAAGCCCGGGTCCTTGAGCGCGAAGTCGATCGCGGTGTCGACCGGGGCCTTCACCGAGAACTCGTGCGCGGGCTTGCCCTGCTTGGCGATCTGCTTCCACGCCTTGACGATGTCGATCAGACCGGAGCCCTGGACGTGCGCGGGCACGTCCTCGATGTGGCCGGCGGTGCTGGTCAGCGCCGTGCGCAGGTCGGCCGGGGGAAGCTCGATGCCCTTCTGCTTCGCCGCCGACAGCAGCAGCGCCGCGGCGCCCGCGGCCTGCGGGGAGGCCATCGAGGTGCCCTGGAGCATGGAGTAGCCGGCCGGCAGGTCGTAACCCGCCTCCTTGACCGGGCCGCCCGGAGCCCACGTCTGGGTGGTGTTGATGGCCGCACCCGGCGCCGAGAGGATCGGGGTGAAGCCGCCGTCCTCACGCGGACCGCGCGAGGAGAAGGGCAGCATGTCGTACTTCTTGGTGACGTTGGAGCCGTAGTTGGCCGCCCACGTCTCCTTGGAGATCGAGGCGCCGACCGAGATCACGTGGTCGGCGAGCGCCGGGTCGCCGATGGTGTTGAGCCCCGGCCCGCTGTTGCCGGCCGAGATGACCAGCTGCACGCCGTAGATGTCGACCAGGCGCTTGTACAGCTCGGCGCGGGCGTTGTTGCCGTCGTTCAGCGGCGGCAGGCCGCCGATCGACATGTTGACGATGTCGACGCCGCGGTTGACGACGAGGTCGATCATGCCCTCGGTCAGCGCGATGTTGGTGCAGCCGCCGGACCAGGTGCAGGCGCGCGAGGAGACGATCTTGGCGCCGGGGGCGGCGCCGTTCATCTCGCCGCCGAACAGCCCGTTGGCCGCGGTGATGCCCGCGACGTGCGTGCCGTGCGAGCCCTCGATGACGCCGATGTTGACGAAGTCGGCCTTCGCGCCGGCCGCGTTGTAGACCACGTTCTTACGGGTCTCGACGACGAACGGGATGCGCTCGACGACCGGCGTGCGCGGGTCGTCCTCGCCGAAGTAGGAGACCTGGAACTTGTCCTTGTACGGCTTGAGGACCGTGTCGTCGGAGAAGTCCGCGTTGCCGTTCAGGTCGACCCGCGTGGTGCCGGTGACCGGGTCGTACAGCACGCCCCAGGTGTCGGTGGTGTCACCGTCGCGGTTGAGGTCGCCCGCCATGTCGCCGCCGGTGGTGGCCGACTCGGCGAAGGTGGCGAACCGGTAGCCGCCCGCCGGGGCCGAGTAGGTCTTCCCGCCGGAGGTGAACGTCGGGCCGGTGACGGTGTCGGACATCCGCAGCCAGGTACCGTCGCCGTCGCTGACCGGGTCGGTGGCGGTCACCCAGTCGACGATCTTGCGCTCGCCGGTGGTGGTCTTCCTCAGGGCCGGGTGACCGAGGTCGACGCCGGAGTCCAGGATGCCGATGGTGATCCCGCGGCCGTCCGCCTCGGGGTGCTTCTCGACGAAGTCGACCGCGCCCGTCTCGAAGGAGGGGTTGTACGGGTTCTTCGCCGGGGTCTTCTTGCCCGGCGCCGGGTAACTGCCGGTGGCCTTCGGCTGCTTCGCCCCCGCCGCCCGGTCGCCCGCGGGCGTCGGGTCGTCCAGCTTGACCTCCTGCTTGAGGTCGATGCCGAGGACGGAGGAGAGCTTCGAAGCCGCCTTGATGGTGGCCTCGGCGCTCTTCGTCGGGACCGTCGCGCGCACGTAGCCGAGCTTGTCGTAGGTCTGGCCGAGCACGGACCCCTCGACGGCGTCCAGCTGCTTGCTGACCTGCTCGGTCGCCCCGGGGGCGGTGGCGACCATCATGGTGACGTTCTTCTCGCCCTTGGCCTCGGCCTTCGCCAGGACGTCGGCGTCGGCCTTGCCGAGCTTGTCGCCCCGGTCGCTCGTGGCGGCCGGTTTGACCGGGGCCGGAGCCGGGTCGTCGGCGGCGAAGACCGGTGCGGCGCCGGAGGCGGCCAGCGCGGCGGCCAGGCCGGCCGCGGCCGCGATACGAGCTGCTCGTCTCGCCCCGGGTATGGAGCTGGGGGATTCCTTGGTCATCAGCATCCCTGTACTTGAAAGAGAGAGTCCGGAATTCGGTACCGGATGACCGCTCAGCCTGTCGTAAATGACAGGGGTTTGTGGAGAGTTGACGGAGACGAGTCAGGGACATGGCAGAGATCCGCCAGAGTGCGTGATGCGCCACGAGGGAGGAACGAGGTCAAACGGTACGCGGGTGGCCCCCGGGGCGGGCGTTGCTCCCTATCTTTTCGGTCCGGACCTGCCGGCTCCCGGTCGGGACCCGCGCGCGGCGCCGGCACCGGGGGCCGCGCGCCGCCCGGCCCCCTCCGCGCCCCGCCTCCCGGACCGGTCGCCGGACCCGCCCTCCCGGTCCGCCGCCCTGCTCAGCGCGGCAGTGCCATCACGTACGCGGCCGGCTCCCGGTCCGCCGCCGCCATCAGCGCCGTCCGCACCACCGTCGCCTGCTGGTCCGCCGCCTCGCGCAGCTTCCTCGGTGTGAGGTGGACGACCGTGACCCCGAGCCGTTCCAGTTGCTCCCGCTTCGCGGCATACGCGGCCCACTGCGGGTCGTCCTCCGCCCGGCCCCTCCGCTCCGGCACGCCGTAGCGGGGCGCCCGCGCGTCCAGCTCCACCGCGACGGCGTGATCCGGCCAGTAGGCGTCGACCGCGCCGAGCCGGGGCCCGCCCGGCAGGCGCAACTCCACGTTCCACACCGGATCCGGCAGCCCGTGCTCCCGCACCATCGCGTAAAGCCGGGCCTCCGCCGCCGCACGCCCCTCGGCCAGCAGCGCGTCCACCGCGCCCACCACGGCGGGCCGCCCCAGCAGCTTCGCCTCGCTCAGCTCCCGTACCACGGCCCCCGGCTCGCAGTGCCCCTCGCGCACCGCCCCGACCAGCAGCCGCCGGACGTCGGCCGCCTCCGCCGTGGCCGCCACCGCGTCCGCCAGGGCCCGCTCCACCGGTGCGACGGGCACCTCGCCCACCCGCACCGCGCGCGGCATCACGGCGGTGCGCAGCACCTCCACGAACCGGGTGGACCGCAGCCGCCGGGTGCGCGGGACCAGCACGTCGATCCGGTGCAGCGCCCCGAGGGGCCCCGCCCCGGCGAAGCCGTGCAGCGCCAGGGCGGCGACTCCGGTGACCATCGCCTCGCCGTACCCGCACCCCGTCTCCGACGGGCCGGCGGGCGCGCGCCGCGCGGAGGCCGGCGGGCGTCCCGCGTACAGCAGCGCCCCGTGCAGCCGCTCCCGGCCGGTGGGCGGCCCCGGGTGCAGCAGGTAGACCCCCGGCAGGATCTGCTGCCAGGGACCGCCGGGCAGGCACTGGGCGGACGTCTGTGCGGCGGACACCCCGCGCGCCCGCAGCTGGGCGGCGGACAGGACACGGAGCGTGACGTCCTCGGGGTGGAGGGGGAGGCGGGAGGAGAGCGGGGTGTTCTGGGTCATGCCCCCTGATTTCCCGCCCCCGGAGGGGGTCCTAACCCCTGTTACACGCCCGTCGACAATCCCGGACAACACCGTCCTCATGCACGGACGTTCGGCAATCGAAATGCGCCGTCGCGCCGGGAATCGGGGGTGGGGCGCTACGGACGGATGTGCGAGCGCTGCTTTCGCGCCGCGCGTACGCCCTGCCCGAGCGCTCCTCCTGCACGCTGTTCACGCCCCCGTACGGTGATGCCGCTCGGCGGCCCCGCGCGGTGACGCCGCGTGGTGACGCGGGCCCCGGCCCGCGCGGTGACGTCCTCGGCGACGCCCCGCGCAGGCCCCCCGCCCGCTCACGCCGTGCGGTCGCACTCCTGGCCGCGCAGCGCCCGCGCGAGGTCGTCACGGGCCTCCAGCACCAGCCGCCGCAGCGCCGGGGCCGCCTCCGCGTGCTCCTCCAGCCAGGCGTCGGTCGCCGCGAGCGTTCCGGGACCGTCCTGGAGCCCGGGGAACAGCCCCCTCACCACGTGCATGCCGATCTGGATGGACCGCTCCGCCCAGATCCGCTCGATCACCTCGAAGTAGCGCGGCGCGTACGGGGCGAGAAGCTCCCGCTGCGAAGGCTGCTCGAAGCCGTTGATCGTCGCCTCGACCAGCGCGTTGGACAGCTTGTCCGACTCCACCACGGCCGCCCACGCCTGCGCCTTGACCGCCTCCGAGGGACGCGAGGCCAGGCACCGTACGTGGTGGCGCTTGCCGGACGCCGTGTCGTCGCGGGCCAGTTCGGCGTCGATCGCCGCCTCGTCCGCCACCCCGTGCGAGGCGAGCGGCGAGAGGAAGGCCCAGCGCAGCTCCTGGTCGACGTCGAGACCGCCGATCTTCGCCGTGCCCTCCAGCAGCCCGCCCAGCAGCCGGAAGTCCTCCTCGGACGAGGCGACCGCCGCGAAGAAGCGGGCCCAGGTCAGCTGGTGCTGGCTGCCCGGCTCGGCACCCCGCAGCTCGCGCAGCGCACCCTCGGCAGCGGCCCGGCCGCCCTCCTCGCGCCACTCCGGCGCCGCGTAGTGGACCAGCGCGGACTGCGTCCAGGCGTGCAGCATCTGCAGGACGCCGATGTCGCTCTCCCGCCCGGCGAACGCCAGCACCAGCGCGACGAAGTCGCGGGCCGGCAGAACCGCGTCCCGGGTCAGGTTCCACAGGGCCGACCAGCACAGGGCGCGGGCCAGCGGGTCGGTGATGTCACCCAGGTGGTCCCGGAGCGTGGCCAGCGACCCCTCGTCGAAGCGGACCTTGCAGTACGTCAGGTCGTCGTCGTTGACCAGGATCAGGTCGGGCCGCTCGGAACCGGCCAGCTCCTCCACCACGGTCCGCTCGCCGGCCACGTCCACCTCGGCGCGCGCGTACCGCGTCAGCTCGCCCTCCGGCGTACGCCGGTACAGGCCGACCGCGACCCGGTGCGGGCGCAGCTCCGGGTGGGAGGGGGCGGCCTCCTGGACGACGGCCAGCTCGGTGAGCACGCCGTCCGCGTCGTACGCCGGCACGGGGGTGAGCACGTTGACGCCCGCCGTCTGGAGCCAGGAGCGCGACCAGGCGGTCATGTCCCGGCCCGACGTCTCGGCGAGCACCGACAGCAGATCGCCCAGGCGCGTGTTGCCGTACGCGTGCTGCTTGAAGTAGCGCCGGGCGCCCTCCAGGAACGCGTCGCGCCCCACGTACGCCACCAGCTGCTTCAGCACCGAGGCGCCCTTGGCGTACGTGATCCCGTCGAAGTTCAGCTTGGCGTCCTCCAGGTCACGGATGTCGGCCGTGATCGGGTGCGTGGAGGGCAGCTGGTCGGCGCGGTAGGCCCACGCCTTGCGGTTGTTGGCGAAGGTGATCCACCCGTTGGTGAAGCGGGTCGCCTCGACCATCGAGAAGGAGCCCATGAAGTCCGCGAAGGACTCCTTCAGCCACAGGTCGTCCCACCACTCCATGGTGACCAGGTCGCCGAACCACATGTGCGCCATCTCGTGCAGGATGACGTTGGCCCGCCGCTCGTAGGCCGCCGAGGTGACCTTGCCGCGGTAGATGTACTCCTCGCGGAAGGTGACCATGCCCGGGTTCTCCATGGCGCCGAGGTTGTACTCGGGCACGAACGCCTGGTCGTACTTGCCGAAGGGGTACGGGTAGTCGAAGTGGTCGTGGAAGAAGTCCAGGCCCTGCTTGGTGACCAGGAAGACGTCGTCCGCGTCGAAGTACTTGGCGAGCCCCTTGCGGCACATCGCGCCGAGCGGGATCTCCAGCGTGGTGCCGTCGTCGAACGTACGGCTGTAGTAGTCCCGCACGTAGTGGTACGGGCCGGCGACGACGGCCGTGATGTACGTGGAGATCGGTTTCGTCTCGGCGAACCGCCAGACCTCGCCCTCGCGCGACTCCTCGGCCCCGTTGGACCACACGTGCCAGCCCTCGGGAGCGGTGACCTGGAACCGGAAGGGCGCCTTGAGGTCGGGCTGTTCGAAATTGGCGAAGACGCGGCGGGCGTCGGCCGGCTCGTACTGCGTGTAGAGGTAGACCTCGCCGTCCTCCGGGTCGACGAAGCGGTGCATGCCCTCGCCGGTCCGGCTGTACGCGCAGCGGGCGTCGACCACGAGCACGTTCTCGCCCTCGACGAGCCCGTCCAGCGCCACCCGCGTCCCGTCGAACACGACGGCCGGGTCGAGGGCCGTCCCGTTCAGGGTCACCGCGTCCACGGCCGGGGCCACCAGGTCGGCGAAGGTGGAGGCGCCCGCGCGGGCCGAGCGGAACCGGATCGTGGTCAGCGAGCGGAAGGTCCGCGGACCGGCCTCCTCCTCGCCCCCGTCGGTCCCCCCGGGCTCGCCGACGGCGGACCGCAGGTCGAGCTCGACCTCGTATCCGTCGACGGTGAGCAGTTCGGCTCTCTTCCGGGCCTCGTCGCGGGACAGGTTTTCACCGGGCACGGGCACTCCTTCGTGACGCGCGTCATGTGTCGTGTTCGAACCCATTGATCCTTGCATGCGTCCCCGAGCGGCGGCATGCGGGGAATGGCCCGCCCCCCGGAGGCGTTCTCGCCCGCAGGTGTACCGCGTTCTTCTGAGGAGAGACATGCCCGAGAACACTCCGGCGAACGGCACGACCCCGGTCGACTTCTGGTTCGACCCCCTCTGCCCCTGGGCGTGGATGACCTCGCGCTGGATGCTGGAGGTGGAGAAGGTCCGCGACGTCGAGGTCCGCTGGCACGTGATGAGCCTGGCCGTCCTGAACGAGGACAGGCTGGACGAGCTGCCGGAGGAGTACCGCGACATGCTGGAGAACCAGGCGTGGGGCCCGGTCCGGGTCGTCATCGCCGCCCAGCAGCTCCACGGGGACGCCGTCGTCGGCCCCCTCTACACCGCGCTCGGCACCCGCTTCCACAACAACGGCGAGGGCCCCACCCCGGAGGCCGTGGCCGCCGCGCTGAAGGACGTCGGCCTGCCCGCCGAGCTCGCGGAGTACGCCGACTCCGACCGGTACGACACCGAACTGCGCGCCTCCCACCGGGAGGGCATCGAGAAGGTGGGCCAGGACGTCGGCACCCCGGTCATCGCCGTTCCCGGCCCGGACGGGGAGCAGATCGCCTTCTTCGGCCCGGTCGTCACCCCCGCGCCCAAGGGCGAGGAGGCCGCGAAGCTCTGGGACGGCACGCTGCTCGTCGCCTCCGTCCCGGGCTTCTACGAGATCAAGCGGACCCGGACGCAGGGCCCGGTCTTCGACTGACGCCGGCGGGTGACCGCGTACGCGTCACCGCCCCGCGAGCCGCCCCCGGCCCCCGGACGCCGTCCGGGGGCCGTTGTCAGTGGCGGATCGTACGGTGAGGAGCATGCGAATCTCACCGGAGATGATCACGATCGACTGCGCCGACCCCCAGACCCTGGCCGCCTGGTGGGCGGAGGCGCTGGGAGTCGACGACGTCCAGGACTACGGGGCCTTCGTCGTCCTCGCGGCCACCCCGCTGGTCCTCGGCTTCCAGCGGGTGCCCGAGCCCAGGCCCGGCAAGAACCGGGTGCACATCGACTTCTCCTCGCCGGACCGCCCGGCCGACGTGGAGCGCCTGGCGAAGCTGGGGGCGGCCGTCGTCGGCGAGCAGTCGATGCAGGGGATGTCCTGGACCGTCCTCAAGGACCCGGAGGGCAACGAGTTCTGCCTCGCCGACGCGGGCGCCCACTGACGAGGGCGGCCGTGGGCCCCGGGGCGGTCGCCCCGGGGCCCACCCGCACCGGGAACGGCCTACTTGAGGCCGAGGACCTGCTCCAGCGGGTCGATGAGGAAGTACACGAGGAAGAGCGCCGCGGTGCCCCACAGCAGCCAGTGGACCTCGCGCGCCTTGCCGAGGCACGCCTTGATGACCACGTAGGCGACGAAGCCGGCGCCGATGCCGTTGGTGATGGAGTAGGTGAACGGCATGACGACGATGGTGAGGAAGGCCGGGACGGCGACCTCGTAGCGGTCCCAGTCGATGTGCTTGACCTGGGTCATCATCAGGAACCCGACCGCGACGAGGGCCGGGGCCGCCGCCTGCATCGGCACGATCGTCAGGACGGGCGTGAGGAAGAGCGCGAGCGCGAACAGGCCGCCGGTGACCATGTTGGCGAAGCCGGTACGGGCGCCCTCGCCGACACCGGCGGCGGACTCGATGTAGGTGGTGGCCGACGACGCGGACGTGGCGCCACCGGCGACGGCCGCCGCGCCGTCGATGAGCAGGACGCGGCCGAGACCGGGCACCTGGCCCCGCTCGTCGAGGAGGCCGGCCTCCGCCGTGACGCCCACGACGGTGCCCATCGTGTCGAAGAAGTCGGAGAGGATGAGGGTGAAGATGAGCAGCACGACCGTCAGCACGCTGACCTGACCGAACGAACCGAACAGGTCGAACCGGCCCAGCAGCCCGAAGTCGGGCGCGGCGACGGGGTTGCCGGGGATCGAGGGCGAGGTCAGGCCCCAGGTCTTGATGTCGGCGAGCTCGTTGACGACGATCGCGACGACGGTCATCAGGACGATGCTGATGAGGATCGCGCCCTTCGCCTTCCGGGCGAGCAGGACGATCGTCAGGAGCACGCCGAGGCAGAAGACGAGCATCGGCCAGCCCGTGAGGGTGCCGGTGCCGAGCTGGACGGGCACGGTGGAGTTCGCGGCATCGGGGATACGGGTGACGAACCCGGCGTCCACGAAGCCGATGAAGGCGATGAACAGGCCGATGCCCACGCTGATGGCCTGCTTGAGGGGCTGAGGGATGGCGTGCATGATCGCCTCGCGCAGCCCCGTCACCACCAGGACGCAGATCAGCAGGCCCTCCAGCACGATGAGGCCCATCGCGTCTTCCCAGCTCATCAGCGGAGCGATCTGGAAGGCGACGACGGCGTTGATCCCCAGACCCGCCGCCAGGGCCAGCGGCAGATTGCCGCCCACCCCCATGATCAGCGTCATCACCGCGGCGACCAGGGCGGTGGCGGTGACCAACTGCACGCTGTCCAGCTGCTCCCCGAACTTGTCCTCGGCCCCGCCGAGGATGATCGGGTTGAGCACGAGGATGTATGCCATCGTGAAGAACGTGGCGAATCCGCCGCGTATCTCCCGTATGTAGGTCGAACCGCGTTCGCTGATGCGGAAGAACCGGTCGACGGCGCCCCCTGACCCGGCGGCGGCGCCCCCTGATCCGGTGGGCTTGACGTCGGGCGGCGGACCGGTCGTGCTGGAGTGCATGGCTGATCTCCTGGACCTGCGGACGAGGAAGGGAAAGGAGGGCGCCGGTGCTGCCCGATGTGCGTGGCAGGCCCCTGTGCGAACGCACATGCGGCACCTTGCGAGCGGATCATACGCGGCACCGGCAGGAGTGCAACTACCCGCGTAGAGCGCGTAGTTGATGCCTTTTCGGCCCTGTGGCTTCCTACGGAATCGACGGCGACCTTTGCCGCCAAACCGGCAGGCAGCCGACAAGGGGCATGGAAGTTTCGGTGACAACGCTCCTACGCTCCGTATGTGCACCCACCACTCCCCTTCAACGCGCGGGCGGCGCGTGCCTTGCGCGAGAAGCTCGGGATGGAACCCGGGCATGTGGCGTACGGCATGCGCGCGTCCTTCGGTACGACCCACGTCAGCCCCGAGCACGTGATCGCGTGGGAGCGCGGAACCCATGTGCCGGACCCGACCGAACTCACCGCCCTGGCGGCGGCGTTGTGGTGCCGGCCCAGTGAACTCATGGGGCGTCCCCGTACCTTGCTCGAACACCGCATCGCGCGCGGCGTCCCGGCCGAGGAGGTCGCGCGCGCCACCGGCCTCCCCTTCGAGGCGTACCTGGTCATGGAGGAGGCCGGGCGGTGGACCGGCGACAAAGGGCAGTCGGTCAGGCTCGGCGAGGTCCTCGCCCTGCCCGCACGCGACTTCATCGCCATCACCGGCCTGGAGGAGGAACTGTCCGGCCTCCTCGCCGAGGCCGTCACCACCCGCTGGCAGGCCCACGTGCGCGCCATCGCCAAGCTCGTCTCGATGGACCGCCGGGACCTGAAGGCCCCGTTGTCCGCCATGCAGCAGGAGTACCAGGCCCTCATGGCGGCCACCCTGAGCCGGGCGGGCGGCACCACGGCGTCGGGCGAGGACGGCCGCCGCTACATCGAGCACATCGTGGACCACTTCTGGTCCCGGCTGCCGGGCGGTTCGTGAGAGGACCGGGCGGGACGTGGCCTTCCCGTATGGCGTCGTGTGTGTGGGGCCGGGCCGTGCCGTGCCGTGCCGTGCGCGACGGTGAAGTTTCTTCGACTCCGGCGCCCGGCAGGGTCCAGGAGGGAGGGAGGAAGTGAGCTTTTCCCAGGAGAAATGACTCAATGTGACCACGTTCTGGCTCCATTGCTCCTGTGAATCCCCGTCGAGGATCTGCCAGGATCGCCCTTTGAGCTTTTGCTGTACGGGGGAGGGCGCTGTGGCGCAGGGGGAAGACGGGGCTGTTCCGGACACGGGGAAGTCGTTCGACAGCCTGTACGCGGTGAATCCGCAGCAGGCTCTGGCGATCGAGGCCCAGAAGATGAAGGCCTTCAAGAAGAGGGTCGACGATCTGCTCACCGCCCTGGGCGGTTCCGAGGCGTCCCCGGACCGCATGGGCGACGGCCGGGTGACCCGCGCGCAGTTGGGCGCTGCGGAGTTCGGTGAGGCGCAGTACCTGTACGAGTCGTACACGGTCGTCCACGACGAGCTGGAGAAGCTGTCGAAGGTGCTGGGGGCGCAGATCGAGGGCATGGGGCTGGCGGTCCACTCCTCCCGCGTGGGATACGCCAACATCGACCAGGACATCCGGGAGCGGATGAGGGCGATCAACGCGGAAGTCACATCGCACTACCACCGGGAACGCGACCCGTTCGTCGAGGACGCGTCGAAGGAGAAGAAGGCGGAGAAGGAGGCGGGCTTCTGATGGCGGAGGGAGCAAGCGGCGGGAAGCCGCAGCCGCGACGCACCGACTTCGAGTCGATGACGCACCAACAGCTGGCCGCCCTGATCGCCTCGGCGAACCCGGCCGGTGCGTCGAACCTGGCGTCGAGGCTGTCCCAGGCGTCCTCCACGATCACGAAGATCGGTGAGGACCTGAAGGCGTATGTGGCGGCTCTGCCGTGGCACGGAGAGGGCGGGGACGCGTTCCGCGCCTGGGGCGGGCAGACGGCGAGCGCGACGCTCCGCCTGGGGGAGTACAGCAAAGGCGCGTCGCGGTGGATGGAAGAGGTGGCCCTGGCGATCGGTGAGGCGAAGGCCGCGATGCCGCCGGTTTCCGAGACCACACAGGCGCGGAACGCGCTGACGAAGGCCGACGGGGCGTACGACACCGCGACCGACCCGGCCAACCGCAACGACCCGGACGCGCGAGGCCTGGCCCGCACCGCTCAATCGGACGCCGCCGCGGCGGAGGCCCGGATCGACGCGCTGCGGGGCGAGGCGGCGCTGCGGTTGCGGAAGTTGGCGCAGACGTATGAGTTCACCGCCCATCAGGTGAACGCGGAGACGCCGCCGACGTTTCCGCCGCCGGCGGCGTTCGGGCCGGGGTGGAATGACAACGAGGCGTACCGGCGGCCCCCGGGCGGGAGCAGAGCGGCGGACGGAAGTTCGGCGATCGGCGAAGGCCCGGCTGCATCCGCGAGGCCGATGACCGGTGAGGAATCCGTGACCGGCGCGACCCGTCCCGTGCGTTCTGGCTCGGTGGCGGACCTGCCGCGATCCGAGATCGGCGGCCCGTCGGAGCAGCCCTCGCCCGTGGAGCCTCTGACGCGGATGGAGATCGACGGTCTCGCCGCGCTGCCGACTGCCACACCGCCGTCTTCGGGTCCGTCCCCGGCGAGCCCGCCCCCTGTCGGTGCCACTGCTCCATTGGACATGCAGCCCACACCGACGCTTCCCGTGGCGGGTTCGGGCGGTGCGAAGGCGTCCTGGCAGTCTGCGCCGCCCGTCACGGGGCGACCCGGCCAGATCGGTGGACGGCCACCGGCCCTGCCGGTCCAAGGGCCGGTGGGGCCGGGGGCCGCCGGACGCCTGCCGCACGACAGCGGAATCGTCGGCGGTCGTCCGATGCCCCCGAACGCGACGGGGGCGGGGAAAGGGATGCCGCGTGGTCTGGTCGTCGGCGGTGAGGGAACCGCAGGGGGCCGGGGCCCGATCGGGCATACCCCCGCGATGGGGCCAGGAAACGGGGGAGCGCGACCGGGAGCGTCTGGCGGGGGTCGCCGCTACGCCTACGAGACCGGAGGAATCGGCGCAGGTAATCCACGGCAGACAAGCCGCCCAGGAGTCCCCCCGGTTGTGGGAGGCGGAGCGATGGCGAGGCCGGTCTCGACCACGCCCCCCGGTCGCGGTGAAAAACGAGGCTCCGACCGCCCCGACTACCTCATTGAGGACGAGGAAAACTGGAAGAACGGACGCCGTATCGTCCCCCCGGTCGTCGAGTGACGTCCGCCCCCGAATCCGTAAGAGGTAGAAACGAGATGCGTATCAGCAGGCTGTACGCCGGGCAGCGATTTGCCCTGACAACCGTCATGGGGCTGGTGCTGACGGGTGTTGCGACGGCCCCTGCGCACGCCGAAACCGCTCGGGAGCAGCAGTGGCATCTCGATGCGATGCATGCCGAGAAGATGTGGAGGACGAGCACCGGAGAGGGCATCACGGTTGCCGTGCTCGACTCCGGAGTCGACAAGAACGCGGTAGATCTGCGTGGTCAGGTCCTTGACGGAATCGACTACTCCGAGCAGAAAGGTGACGAACACACCGATCTGGTGGAACATGGCACTCAGATGGCCGCTTTGATCGCTGCAACGGGAGCGAGCGGCAAGGACTCCGGAACTTACGGCCTGGCGCCAGATGCCAAGATCCTTCCCATCAGATTGCCGTATGAATGGGAAAGGGGTGCGGGGAAGGAGGGGGGGTTCACTGAAAAAATGGCTCTGGCCATTCGTTTCGCTGCCGACTCTGACGCGAAGATCATCAATATTTCCATGAGCGGGCCCATGAGTAACCCAAAGCTGACCGCTGCTGTGAATTATGCTTTGGGCAAGGGGAAGTTGATTTTCGCGGCAGTCGGAAACAGCGGCGACCTCAGGAACGAAACACGGTATCCGGCAGCAACCCCAGGTGTCGTTGGTGTGGCCGGAGTGGACCGGCACGCCAAGCCGTACAAGGACTCTCAATGGGGCCCCCAGGTCGACTTGGCAGCCCCCGCCGTGGATGTGGTCAGCGCCTGCCCGAACAGCAGCCAGATCTGCGGGGGAGACGGTACGAGTATGGCCACCGCCCTAGCCTCCGCCTCTGCCGCGCTCCTCTGGTCGCAGCACCCCGACTGGACCAACTACCAGGTGCTCCGGGTTCTGCTCCAGACGGCCAGTGGCAACGACAAGGGGCTGAGCCGCGACGACGTCATCGGCTACGGCGTCGTCCGCCCCCGGATCGCGCTCACGGAACCGGGTGATCCGGGCCCGGCCGACGAGTACCCGCTGCCCGACCTGGCCGCGAAGGCCCCCGCGCCCTCGTCTTCGCAGCCCTCGAAGGCTGCGAAGGACTCTGCCGAGCCGGCCGCCGGTCCGGCCGCGTCCGGCGACGACGACGGCGACACGGCCACCGTGGGAATCGCCATCGGGGCCGGCGCCGCCGTCCTGCTCGGTGCGGGCGTCGCGGTGTGGGCGGTCCGCAGGCGTCGCAGCCGGACGCCCTGAGAGCGCCCCGGGGCCGGGAGGGCCCGGAGCGGTCGCAGGAGGAGCGGTGGGCTCAGGCCGGTCGCTCCGCCTCCGCCCCCGGCGCCGCCGCCTCCAGCTCCGCCACCGTGCCCGACATGACCGTACGGATATGGCGCGTCAGGTGCTCGGCCGGCCAGTCCCACCAGGCCACCGCCAGCAGACGGGCGACCTCCGGCTCCTCGTACCGGGTGCGGATCAGGCGGGCCGGGTTGCCGCCGACGATGCCGTAGTCCGGGACGTCCGAGACCACCACGGACTGGGAGCTGATGATCGCGCCGTGCCCGATGCGGACCCCTGGCATGATCACCGCCTCGTACCCGATCCAGACGTCGTTGCCGATCACGGTGTCGCCCCGGTTCGGGAGGCCCGTCAACAGGTCGAAGTGGTCGGCCCAGGAACCGCCGAGGGTCGGGAAGGGGAACGTGGACGGCCCGTCCATCCGGTGGTTGGCGCCGTTCATGATGAACCGCACCCCCGTGCCGAGCGCGCAGAACTTGCCGATGACCAGGCGTTCCGGGCCGTAGTGGTAGAGCACGTTGCGGGTCTCGAACTCCGTGGCGTGCTCGGGGTCGTCGTAGTACGAGTAGTCCCCCACCTCCACCAGCTCCGAGGTGACCAGGGGCTTCAGCTGCACCACGCGCGGCTGGCCGGGCATCGGGTGCAGGACGGTGGGGTCCGCAGGGGCGGGAGCGGAGGGAGAAGTCATGGCAGCACTTCCGGAGCGGGGGCAGGGGGCGTGGGGTGGCCATCGTGACAGCCGGGGGCGGTGGGGCGCGGATATTTTCGGCTCCGCCGGGGTACGCCGAGGCGGCGGTGGCGCCGGACGGGATCGAAGCAGGCGACGGGAGCCGGGTGCCGCGCCCCGCCGACCTCTGTGACCTGGCCGACCCGTCCGCCCCCCACCCGCAACGGTCGTCACGTCCCGCCCGCTCCTCCACCCGCGACGATCGTCACGCCTCCCCCGCCCCGTTCCCCGCAGCGGCCGTCACGCCCCGCCCGCCCTGTACGAGCCCGGCCGTGCCACCTCCTCGTAACGTCCCTGCGCCCGCCGCGCCCTTCTACGCCGCCACCCCCGCCCCGCACCCCAGCCGGAACGGCTCGCGCTGCGACCAGTCCGCCGGCACGCCCCGCATCACCAGCGCGCTGTCCAGCACCGCGCTGCCCGGCGGGAAGCGGTCCAGGTCCTCGAAGAACGTGGAGCGTACGGAACGGGGCCGGCCCGCCGCCACCTTCCAGGCGTCCGTGGAGAGTTCGAGGACGTCCAGGTGCGTGCCCCCGGCGCGCGGGGAAAGCCCCCGGTTGCCGAGGCGGAAGAACTCCGACGCCTCCGCCAGGTCCGTGAACAACTCGCTGCCGCGCAGTTCGTCGGCGGGCTCCACCGTGGCGTCCACCTCCACCTCCCCGTCCCGGGTCGCGAAGGCCACTCGCACGGCGTCGGCGTCCTCGCGCACCGTGAAGTCCGCGCGGCCGTGCTCGCCCGGGTAGAGCCGACCGCCCGCGAAGGCGTTCAGACGGGAGGCGGTGTCGCGGCGCGGGATGTACACGCCGTGTTCGACGCCGGCCGGCCCGTCCCACTCGACCGAGATCCGGTGCGCCGCGTTCTCACTGGTCAGCCCGGCCGCCGCCGGCGCCCAGCCGGGCCGGACGCCGCCGATCCGCAACAGGCAGATGCCCGCCACCGCCCGGCCGCGCACGAGGTGGGGCCGCAGCGGCGTCGGCAGCAGGGCCGCCGCGATGTGCGGGTCGACGCGGTAGTTCACCAGCAGTCGGCGTTCGATGACGCTGGTGAGCCGGGATCCGATCACGAGGCTTCGCCTTCCGGGGCAGGGCGCCACTTCGTGTGGCGGAGCACGATCTGTTCGGGGCACACGGCGCTCAGGAAGCGCCCCACGCACATGGCGAGCCGCTCCTCGGCGAGGGAGTAGAGGATGCGGTTGGCGTCCCGGCGCTCGGTGACGAGCCCGGCCCCCTTGAGCACGCCCAGGTGGCGCGAGATGGACGGGGCACTGATCGAGAACCGGCTCGCGATCTCCCCGGCGGCCAGCTCACCGCCCCGCAGGTCCTCCAGGATCTGGCGGCGGGTGGGATCGGCGAGCGCGCGGAAGGCGCTCGCCTCGTCTGCGGCGGGTGATTCCATGACGCATGTTTAGCACATGAGCTAAATAGCTAAACAGCCCCCATGGGGGAGCCCCCGCGAGTCACGTCCTCGCGGGGGCTCTCCGGTGTTCCGCCTGCCGGGGTGAAGGTTGAGAAGACGATCACGGGGCAGGGCGTTCGTGGTGTGCCGGCGTCGCCTCAGGGGGCGAGCAGCAGCACGTCCTGCCGCTCCTTGGCGGCGGCGTAGCGCTTCGCCACGTCCTGCCAGTTGACGACCTGCCACATCGCCTCGATGAAGTCCACCTTCTGGTTCTTGTACTGCAGGTAGAAGGCGTGCTCCCAGGCGTCGAAGACCAGGATCGGAACCGATCCCTGGCCGACGTTGCCCTGGTGGTCGTAGACCTGCTCGACGATCAGCCTGCCGCTCAGGGGCTCGTACGCGAGCACGCCCCAGCCGGAACCCTGGGTGGTGGCCGACGCCTTCGTCAGCTGGGACTTGAAGCCCGCGAAGGAGCCGAAGGACTCGGTGATCGCGTCGGCGAGGTCGCCCACGCCGTCCGCGGCCAGGGGCTCGCCGCCGCCGTCGCCGGTCATGTTGTGCCAGTAGATCGAGTGCAGGATGTGGCCCGAGAGGTGGAACGCGAGGTTCTTCTGGAGGCCGTTGATCGCGCCCCACGCCTCCTTGTCCCGGGCCTCCTCCAGCTGCTCCAGGGTGTCGTTCGCCCCCTTGACGTACGCGGCGTGGTGCTTGTCGTGGTGCAGCTCGATGATCTGCGGGTTGATGACCGGTTCGAGCGCCGCGTAATCGTACGGAAGTTCCGGGAGCGTGTACGTGGCCATGATGCGTGCCCTCCGACTGCTGGGAATGCCGTCCAGTTGTTATTGCAACCTATATGCAGGAGCAGGCTAACAGCAGGAGTGCTCCGGGGTGATCAGCCCTTCGGCCTAGGACCCGTCGTCGCGCCGCCGTCATCGCCCGGCGGGCGGCAGGGTGACAACAGGCCCGGGAACCGGCGACGTCGCTTCCCCTCTTCTCCGTTTTGTCGTGCAAAGGTGGTTTGCTCCTTCTCGCGTGCTGCGTATGCCGGCGCGCGTTTGGTCCCGTCGTTCCGGGGGACTCGGCCAAGCAGCCGGGCGGCCGGCGGCGGGACCGCGTGCGCGCCGCCCGCGGCCCGCCCACCCCGCTGATCAGGAGGACTCGATGGCACCCCCCGAAACGCCCAACGGCCCGAACGCCGCCTCGGGCGGCCCTGGAGCGAGCAACCCCGGCGCCCGGGGCCGCGATCCGCGCCTGGCCCCGCCCCGTGCGGACGCGGCGGGGTGGGGGGAGCTCGACGTCCGCGCCGTCGACACCGCGCGGGTGCTCGCCGCCGACGCCGTGCAGAAGGCGGGCCACGGCCACCCCGGCACCGCGATGAGCCTGGCCCCGCTGGCGTACCTGCTGTTCCAGCAGGTGATGCGGCACGACCCGGCCGACGACCAGTGGATCGGCCGCGACCGCTTCGTGCTCTCCTGCGGCCACTCCAGCCTCACCCTCTACATCCAGCTGTACCTCAGCGGGTACGGCATGGAACTGGCGGACCTGGAAGCGCTGCGCACCTGGGGGTCGGCCACCCCCGGCCACCCCGAGTACCGCCACACCCGGGGCGTCGAGATCACCACCGGACCGCTGGGCCAGGGCCTCGCCTCCGCCGTGGGCATGGCCATGGCCGGGCGGCGCGAGCGCGGCCTCCTCGACCCGGACGCGCCCACCGGCACGAGCCCCTTCGACCACCACGTGTACGTCATCGCCTCCGACGGCGACCTGATGGAGGGCGTGACGTCCGAGGCCAGTTCCCTGGCGGGGCATCAGGAGCTGGGCAACCTGATCGTCTTCTACGACTCCAACCACATCTCCATCGAGGACGACACCGACATCTCCTTCAGCGAGGACGTCGCCGCCCGCTACGCGTCGTACGGCTGGCACGTCCAGACGGTCGACTTCACCCGGACCGGTGACTACGTCGAGGACGTCGACGCCCTGCTCGCCGCCGTCGAGGCCGCCAAGGACGAGACCGGCCGGCCCTCCCTGATCCTGCTGCGCACGATCATCGGCTGGCCCGCGCCCACCAAGCAGAACACCGGCAAGGCCCACGGCTCCGCGCTCGGCGACGACGAGGTCGCCGCCACCAAGAAGCTGCTCGGCTTCGACCCGGAGGCCGACTTCGCCGTCGAGGACGACGTACTGGAGCACGCCCGCGCGGTCCGCGAGCGCGGCGCCGAGGCCCACCGCGCCTGGGAGCCCGGCTACCGGGAATGGCGCTCAGCCCACCCCGAACGCGCCGAACTCCTCGACCGGCTGCGGGAACAGCGGCTTCCCGACGGCTGGACCGACAGCCTCCCCGTCTTCGCCCCCGACCCCAAGGGCATCGCCACCCGCAAGGCGTCCGGCGACGTGCTCACCGCGCTGGCCCCCGTGCTGCCCGAACTGTGGGGCGGATCGGCCGACCTGGCGGGGAGCAACAACACCACCATGGAGGGCGAGCCGTCCTTCGTGCCGGAGTCCAGGCAGACCGGCGAGTTCCCCGGCAACCCGTACGGCCGCACGCTCCACTTCGGCATCCGCGAGCACGCCATGGGCGCGATCCTCAACGGCATCGCCCTCCAGAGCCTCACCCGCCCCTACGGCGGTACGTTCCTGATCTTCAGCGACTACATGCGTCCGGCCGTCCGGCTCGCCGCCCTGATGAAGCTGCCGGTCGCCTACGTCTGGACCCACGACTCGATCGGCCTGGGCGAGGACGGCCCCACCCACCAGCCGGTCGAGCAGCTGGCCGCGCTCCGCGCGATCCCCGGACTCGACGTCGTACGGCCCGCCGACGCGAACGAGACCGCCGTCTGCTGGCGCACCGTCCTGGAGCACCACGACCGGCCCGCCGGACTCGCCCTGACCCGGCAGCCGCTGCCCGTCCTGGAGCGGGGTGACGGCGACGGCGCCTACGCCTCGGCCGAAGGAGCCGCGCGCGGCGGGTACGTCCTCGCCGACAGCCGGGGCGACACACCCGACGTCATCCTCGTCGCGACCGGTTCGGAGGTACACATCGCGCTGGAAGCACGGGAGTTGCTGGCCGCCGACGGGCACGACGCCCGGGTGGTCTCGCTGCCGTGCCGCGAGTGGTTCGCCGAGCAGCCGTACGCGTACCAGGACGAGGTGCTGCCGCCCGGGGTCCGGGCCCGGGTCAGCGTCGAGGCCGCCGTCGCCCAGGGCTGGCGCGACGTGGTGGGGGACGCGGGCCGCATGGTCAGCCTGGAGCACTTCGGCGCGTCCGCCCCCTACGAGCGGCTGTACGAGGAGTTCGGCATCACGCCCGCCGCGGTCGCCGAGGCCGCACGGGAGAGCATCCGCGCGGCGGCCGGACCCGTCCGGCCCGGCGGCGAGCGCCCCGGATCGGCCCCCACCGAGGGCGGCACCGGGGACGCCGGCTGAGCGGCCCGCCCCTCGGAGAAGCCACCCCTGCCCGGCCGGCGCCGTGAAGAACCGGCCGTCACCCGAAGAACCGACCGTCTCCATGAAGAGGAGCCCCATGTCCCGCGCACGCACCCCCCGCTACACCGTCCCCGGCCTCGGCGTCGACGAGGGCCGCCAGGTCATCGACCTGCTGACCCCGCGTCTGCACGCCCTCAACGACCTCGCGCTCACCCTCAAGCACATCCACTGGAACGTGGTCGGCCCCCACTTCATCGCCGTCCACGAGATGCTGGACCCCCAGACCGCCGCCGTACGGGACATGGCGGACACCGCCGCCGAGCGCATCTCCGCCCTCGGCGGCGAGCCGAACGGCACCCCGGGCGCCCTGGTCAGGGAACGGACCTGGGACGACTACAGCGTCGGGCGCGCCGACGCCATCGCCCACCTCGGCGCCCTGGACCTCGTCTACACCGGGATCATCGAGGACCACCGCGCGGCGGCCGAGAAGGCCGCCGATATCGACCCCGTCACCGAGGACCTGCTCATCGAGCACCTGCGCGGCCTGGAGCAGTTCCAGTGGTTCGTCCGCGCCCACCTGGAGTCCGGCTCCGGTGCGCTGTCGACCACCGGCGCCGACACCGAGGAGGCGGCGGCCGAGGCCGCGTCCCCGAAGGCGGCCGCCGCCAAGCGCACCCCGGCCAAGAAGACGGCACTGCCCGCTCCGGCGAAGAAGACCGCGAAGAAGGCGGTCAAGAAGACCACGGCGAGCCGCCGCACCACCCGCTGAGCGACTTCCGGCCGCGGGCCCCGGGCCACCCGCCCGGGGCCCGCGGCCGGAAGGCACGGAGCGGGGCCGCCGGAGCGTGCCGGAGGCCGGCGGCCTTCCCGGAGCCGACGTCCGGCAAGCCGGTGGGCCGGCCGGGGAAGCCGAACCCGGGCAGGGCCGCCCTCCACCCCTCCCGGCCGTGCTCCCGCGCGTCGACGACGGCCTCCGCCGCGCACGGAGGCCTTCGCCGTGATCAGGACCGGCCGGCGTCGACCACGCTCGCGATCAATACACCTAGAGGCCCTGCCCCCGCAGATCGTCCCTGGCCTGCGCCGCGATGTCCGGGAAGTCCGTCACCACCGCGTCCACGCCCTGCCCGTAGTGGAAGGCGTACTCCCCGAACGCGTCGCCGAAGGCGTGGGGGTCGGAGCCCCGGCGGTACGCGGCCGGGAGGTACTGGTTCTCCGCCCGGAAGGTGTACGCGCCGACCTTCAGGCCCGCCGCGTGGGCGTCCGCCAGCAGCGTGCTCGGCGGGACCAGCGAGGACTTGTCCGGGCCGATCCAGTCCGCGTACGAGGCGATCTCGCGCAGCCCGGCCGGGGTCGTCATCTCGCGGTAGGTGATCCCGTGGCCGTACGGGCCGCCGCTCGTGCCCAGCGCCTGCCACAGCGGGAGGCCGAGGCGGGCGGCGGCCACCCGGCGCAGGCTGGTGGGCTCGAAGGACTGGACGACGCAGTCGCGGGCGGTCAGCCGGTTCCGGCGGATCACCCGGATCAGCTCCTCCTCCAGCGGCAGCCCGATCGAACGGAAGTACGTCGGGTGCTTGGTCTCCGGGAAGACCGCGATCCGCCGGCCCGACTCCCGCGACAGCCGCCGGGCCAGGTCCACGACCTCCTGGAACGTCATCACCCGGCCCCGCCCGTCGAAGACCGTGTTGCGGTCGCGGACCAGCGGAAGCCGCTCCACCGTGCGCAGCGTCCGCAGCTCGCGCAGTGTGAAGTCCTCGGTGAACCAGCCGGTCACCGCCTTGCCGTCGACCGTCTTCGTGGTGCGGCGGTCCGTGAACCCGGGGTGGTCGGCGACGTCCGTCGTCCCGCCGATCTCGTTCTCGTGCCGGACGACCAGGACGTGGTCCTTCGTCGGGACGAGGTCCGGCTCGATCCAGTCGGCCCCGGCCCGGACGGCGTAGGTGTACGCGTCGGCGGTGTGCTCGGGCCGCCAGCCCGCCGCCCCGCGATGGCCGATGACCAGGGGACCGGAAGGGCGGTGGGGTCGCCGGCCCGCGGCGGGGGCGGCGACCGCCGGGGCGGTGGCCGCGGCGGTCACGGCGGCCGTGGCCAGGAGGATCGAACGGCGCCTGGGGGCAACGGGCATGACGGCTCCTCGGGTGGGGTGAGCCATCACGGAAGCGAGTACGGGTGACGGCCCGGGGTACGGCGACCGGCCCCGCGATGTCCTGTCGGCCACGGATGCGCGCGGCGCCGCCACCGGCCGCCGGGGCCCCGGACGCCGAAACGCCGGGCCCCGCCCCGATCGTACGAGGAGGAGCCCGGCGTCCGTGGAGGCCGTGCGGGAAGGGGGCGGGCTACCGCTGCCGCGCCGGGGCCGCGGCGCCGGTCCCGTCGTCGGTGCCGTCGGCGTCGTCGGCACCCCGCCGGCGCTGGCGTACGAGTCCGACGCCGATCAGCACCACGGTCAGCGCCCCCGTGGCGAGCAGCTGGTCACGGGTGTCCGGCTGGCGCAGCATCAGCAGGAAGATGCCCGCCATGGCCGCCAGGGCGAGGATCGTGCCGACGGGGAAGAACCACATCCGCACGACCAGCGTCCCGGGCGCCTCCCGCTCGGTGCGCTTGCGCAGGATCAGCTGGGAGACGGCGATGAAGATCCACACGACCAGGATCACCGCGCCGATCATGTTCAGCAGCCAGGGGAAGACGTCGTCCGGCCGCCAGTAGCTGAGCAGCACGCACAGGAAGCCGAAGACCGAGGAGAACATCACGGCGTTGCGCGGCACCCCGGAGGAGATCCTGCCGAGCACGGACGGGCCCTGGCCGCGGGCGACCAGCGAGCGGGCCATGCGGGACGCGCCGTAGATGTTGGCGTTCATCGCGGAGAGCAGGGCGATGAGGATGACCACGTTCATGATCTGCGCGGCGCTCCCGATGCCCAGGTGGTCGAGCATCGCGTAGAACGGGCCGACGTCGGCGACCTTCGGGTCGTCCCAGGGGACCAGCGTGACGATGACCGCCATGGAGCCGATGTAGAAGACGGCGATGCGCCACATCGCCGTACGGACCGCCTTGGCGACGCCCCGTACCGGGTTCTCGGACTCGGCCGCCGCGATGGTGACCGTCTCCAGCCCGCCGTAGGCGAAGACGGAGGCGAGGAGCCCGATGATGAAGCCGTCCATCCCCTTGGGCAGGAAGCCGCCGTCCCCCGAGAGGTTGGTCAGGCCGGGCGCGTCCGTGTCGGGCAGCAGGCCGAGGATCGCCAGCAGGCCGAGGACCAGGAACAGCGTGATCGCGCCGACCTTGAGCGCGGCGAACCAGAACTCGAACTCGCCGAAGTTCTTGACCGCCGCCAGGTTCGTCCCCAGGAAGACCACCATGAAGAGGGCGACCCAGGCCCACTCCGGGGTCCCCGGCAGCCAGCCGCTGACGATCTGCGCGGCCCCGATGCCCTCCAGGCCCACGGCGACGCAGAGCAGGAACCAGAAGGACCAGCCCGCGGTGAACCCGGCCCAGGGGCCGATCGCCCGCTCGGCGTGCACGGAGAAGGAGCCGGACGCCGGGTTGGCGGCCGACATCTCGCCGAGCATGCGCATCACCATCATGACGAGCAGGCCGGAGATGGCGTACGCGACGATGATCGAGGGCCCCGCGGCGGCGATGCCCGCCCCCGAGCCGACGAAGAGGCCGGCGCCGATCACCCCGCCGAGGGCGATCATCGACAGGTGCCGCTGTTTGAGGCCGTGGGTGAGCGCGGAGTCCGCCGAGGGGGCGGCGGGGGCCGCGGCGTCAGCGGTGGGGGGAGACGCGGGAGTCCGAGGCATGGACAAGCTCTGTTCGGTAGGCGAGACGGGAGTGGAACCACAGTCTGGGCATCCGCACCGCTCACACGGAAAGAGTGTCCGCTATACGGTCACCAGGCTCACACAAGGTGCACACCCGCCTACCGGTCGGTGAACACGGCGCGGACGCCGTTCCGCGCCCCGCGCCCGCCCGCCCTCCCGCATCCGCCCGGCCGTTCCCCCTTCCGTACCCGTCCGCCCGCCCCGGCCCGCCCGCGGGCGGGCCGTTCGCGTGCTCGCCCCGATCGGCGCCGTCAGGCCCTCTTCCCGCGCTCCCGCCGCCCGCGCCCCAACGCCACCAGCAGGACCAGCGCCGTCGCCCCGGTGGACCACAGCACCTGCGGACGCGCCGCGTCGTCGGTCAGCATCAGCACCAGTACTCCGAGCAGCCCCGCCAGCGTCAGCCAGGTCAGAAAGGGGAAGCACCACATGCGCAGGGACAGCGCCTCGGGGGCCTCCCGCTCCAGCCGGGCGCGCAGCCGCAGTTGCGAGGCGGCGATCAGCGCCCAGACGAACAGCAGCACCGCACCGACCGAGTTGAGCAGGTAGAGGAAGACCGTGTCCGGCCACAGCAGGTTGAGCAGGACGGAGACGAAACCGAAGGCCACCGAGGCCAGCACCGCCCGCCGGGGCACCCCGCCCGCCCGCCCCGGGGAACGCCCTCCCGCCGCGCGCTTCCCGCCCGAGACCTTCAGCAGCCCGCGCGGGGCCTCCCCGCGCTCCGCCAGGGAGAAGATCATGCGGGAGGAGCCGTACAGATTGGCGTTGAGCGCGGAGAGCAGCGCCACGAACACCACGATGTTCATGATCTGCCCCGCCGACGGCACCCCGATCGCGTCCAGCACCTTCACGTACGGGCTCAGCCCGGCCCGCTGCGCGGTCCACGGCAGCACGGTGACGATCACCAGCATCGATCCGACGTAGAAGAAGAGGATGCGCACCACCGCGCTGCGCACCGCACGCCCCACCGCGCGCGCCGGGTCGTCCGTCTCGGCGGCGGCGATCGTGACGACCTCCAAGCCGCCGAAGGCGAAGACCACGGTCAGCACGCCGGAGACGACCCCGCTCCAGCCGTTCGGCAGGAAGCCGCCCCGGCCGGTCAGGTTGGCCGTCCCGACCGGATCGGTGTCCGGGAGCAGGCCGAGGACCGCCAGCAGCCCGAGCACCAGGAAGACGACGATCGCGCCGACCTTCAAGGCGGCGAACCAGAACTCGAACTCCCCGAAGTTCTTCACCGCCGTCAGGTTCGCCGCGGTGAAGACCACCATGAACAGCAGGACCCACGCCCAGGGTTCGACGGCCGGAACCCAGCCGTGGGCGATCTGCGCGGCGGCCGTCGCCTCCACCGCGAGGACCACCACCAGCAGGAACCAGTACAGCCACCCGACGCTGAACCCGGCCCACCGTCCCAGCGCCCGCTCGGCGTGCACGGAGAACGAACCGGAGGCGGGCATCGCCGCGGACATCTCGCCCAGCATCCGCATCACCAGCATCGCGAGCGCCCCCGCGATCAGATAGGACACGACGATCGCGGGCCCCGCCACCGCGATGCCGGCGCCCGAGCCGACGAAGAGGCCGGCTCCGATCACCCCGCCGAGCCCCAGCATCGTCAGATGGCGCTGCTTGAGCCCGTGCGCCAGCGGCTCGGGCGGCGGGGCGGCCGTCGGGACGGGAGGAGGGGTGGGGGAGGGAGGAACCTCGGGCATGGGGGAGGGATCACTCTCGGATCAGCGGGTCGTGCGAGGGCGGCCGGCCGGTGGGCCGGGGCCGCGCGGCCGTCGTTCGGGGGCGATCAGAGCGAACTGATCGTTTATGGGGAAGCTACAGTCTCGCCTTCCGGCGCCCTCCTCGCCAAAACGCGCCGACAACGCCCTCACCTCCGTGACGCGTGTCACGCGCGAACGGGATTGCGGCGCGGTCTTTGTGTGAATCCCACCAAGCCATCAACCGCCGCTTTGTGGGCGGCTGATGGTGATCGAGCGTGGGCCCGTGGGCTAACGTCGGCGGGAGCCCGACCCCACCCTGCACGGCGGGGGCCGCCCAGGCCCGACCGCCCTCACCCGCGGAGTCCCGATGAGCACTGCTGCCGCCCCCGTCCGCTCCGGAGCGGTCCTCGCCGACCTGCTGCCCGCGGCCCGCCACCGCTACGCCGTGGACGCGGCCCTGGTCCTCGGCGGCGCCGCCCTGACCGGCATCGCCGCCCAGATCGCCGTGCCGGTCCCCGGCTCCCCGGTCCCGGTCACCGGCCAGACCTTCGCCGCGCTCCTCATCGGCACCGCCCTCGGCGCCCGCCGGGGCTTCCTCTCGCTCGCCCTGTACGCCCTCGTGGGCATGGCCGGCGTGCCGTGGTTCGCCGAGGCGTCCTCCGGCTGGAGCATGCCGTCCCTCGGCTACGTCTTCGGCATGCTCCTGGCCGCCACCGTCGTCGGCGCCCTCGCCCGGCGCGGCGGCGACCGCTCGGTGCCGCGCACGGCGGGCACGATGGTCCTCGGCTCCGCGATCATCTACGCCATCGGCGTGCCCTACCTCGCCCTGTCCACGGGGATGTCGCTGAGCGCCGCCGTCGCGGCCGGCCTCGTCCCGTTCCTGATCGGCGACGCCCTCAAGGCGGCTCTGGCCATGGGCCTGCTGCCCACCACGTGGAAGCTCCTCGGCCACCGCGGCTGACCCCCCGAGGGCTCAGCTCTCGTACGGGCCCCCGAAGAGGCCCGCCGGATCGTACTGGGAGACCAGACCGGCGAGCCTCTTCGCCGTTTCCGGCTCGTGGAGACCGGCGGTGCGGTCCCCGCCGCCGAAGGAGAAGTTCAGCGACCGCCCCAGCACCAGCGGCCCCAGCACCCCGGCCACCTCCCCGTACAGCGAGCGCACCGCCGCCACGTCCGTACCGTCCAGCGGCGACAGGACCCGCAGCAGGAACCCCGCGTCCCGGTGGGGGACCGCGCTCGCCGTCTCCGGCCGCTCGGCCAGCGCGCCGCCGAGGTGGTTGAGCTGGACCACGGTCATCATCGGCGCGCCGGGCCCGGTCGCCTCCAGCACCCGTGCGGCCCTCTCGGCGTCCAGCTCCCGCAGCATCAGCCCGTCCCCGTAGTACGCGTGCGGGAACGGCGGGTCGTTGTGGATGGTGGGGCTCTCCGCGTACGGCATCTCCCGCAGCGAGTCCGCCAGAGCGGGGCCGATCGCCCGCAGCGGGGCCACCAGCCGCTCGCCCTCGGCCGCGTCCCCCGTGAAGGCGACCCGCACCGAGACGACGTACCGCCCCCGCAGCCCCTCGGGAAGCTGCGGCATGTCCGGGTAGACCAGCGCGGCCAGCGAGGAGGTCAGCGTCCGGGGCACGGTCCTGGTCCACTCCAGATAGGCCGCCACCACCTCGGCGGCCCGCTCCCCGTCGAACGCGATCGAACCCCCGTACAGCCGCTCCACCGCCACCAGACCGATGTCCAGGGCCGTCACCACCCCCAGCCGGTGGCCGCCGCCGCGCAGCCCCCAGAAAAGCTCCGGCTCCCGCTCCGGGGTGACCCGGCGCAGGACGCCGTCGGCGGTCACCACCTCCAGCGCCCGGACCCGGTCGGCCGCGTACCCGAACTCCCGGGCCAGGATGCCCAGTCCGCCGCCCAGCGTGTACGAGACGGCGCCCACCGAGGGCGACGAGCCGTTGAGCGGGGCGAGGCCGTGCGGGGCCGCGGCGGCGGCCACCGCGCCCCAGGTCGCGCCCGCGCCGACCCTGGCGGTGCGGGCGACCGGGTCGACGGTGACCGGGTCCAGGGCGCCGGTGGCCACGAGGACCCCGCCCTCGATCGCGCCGGCCAGCCCGTGCCCGGTGGCGTGCGCGGTCACCCGGAGCCCGCGCTCGGCGGCGTACGCCACGGCCTCCCGCACGTCGGCGGCGGTACGGGCCTCCACCACCCGGCCGGGACGGATCGGGAAACCGGTCTGGAAGCTGACGGGGACGGACCCCTGGGCCGAGGACGGGGACCGGTGCTGGGACGACATGGGAAAGCTCTCCTTCGCTCGCGTTTCTGCGGTGCGAGGGAGAGCTTCCCCGGCATACCTGACAACCTCCGTCAGGTATGGATCACGCGGGTGCGGATCGCGTACGGACCGGGGGTGTCACCCCGCGACGGCCTTACGGCCGCGCCACTCGCGTACCAGCGAGACGCCCACCACCAGGGCCGCGACCAGAAGCGACAGCACGACCTGCTCGCGGGCGGCGTCGTCGGTCAGCATGTAGACCAGGACGAAGGAGATCATCGCGATCGTCGCCCAGGTGAGGTACGGGAAGAGCCACATCCGCACGACCAGCTTGCCGGGGTTCTCGCGCAGGATGATCCCGCGCATCCGCAGCTGGGTGAAGCAGATGACCAGCCACACGAAGAGCGCGACCGCCCCGGAGGAGTTCAGCAGGAACTGGAACACCGTGTCGGGCCACTGGTAGTTGAAGAACACCGCCACGAAGCCGAAGACCACCGACGACAGGATCGCCGCCTGCGGCACGCCCCGCCGGTTGACCTTGGCGAAGGACTTCGGCGCGTCGCCCCGCTCGCCGAGCGAGAACGCCATCCGGGAGGCGGTGTAGAGGCCGGAGTTGAGGCAGGACAGCACGGCCGTCAGCACGATGAAGTCCATGACCTGGCCCGCGTGCGGGATGCCGATCGAGTCGAGGGCGGCGACGTAGCTGCCCTTCTCGACGATCGAGGGGTCGTTCCACGGCAGCAGGGTCAGCACCACGAAGATCGAGCCGAGGTAGAAGACGGCGATGCGCCAGATCACGCTGTTGGTGGCCTTCGAGACGGCCCGCTGCGGGTCCGTGGACTCCCCGGCGGCCAGCGTCACGATCTCACTGCCCATGAACGAGAAGACGACCATCAGCACACCGGTGAGGATCGCGCCCGGGCCCTCGGGGAAGAACCCGCCGGAGTCCGTCAGATGGGCGAGGCCCGACCCCGGGTTGTCCGACCCGGGCAGGAACCCGAAGACCGCGAGGAGGCCGACGACCACGAACGCGCCGATCGCCACGACCTTGATCCCGGCGAACCAGAACTCGAACTCGCCGTAACTGCCCACCGAGACCAGGTTGGTGGCGGTCAGCACGACCATCACGATCAGCGCCCAGGCCCACTGCGGCACCCCGGGGATCCAGCCCTCCAGGATCTTCGCGCCCGCCGTGGCCTCCACCGCGAGCACCACGACCCAGAAGAACCAGTAGAGCCAGCCGATGGAGAAGCCGGCCCACCGGCCGAGCGCCTGGTCGGCGTAGGCGGAGAAGGAGCCCGAGCTGGGGCGGGCGGCCGCCATCTCGCCGAGCATCCGCATCACGAGGACGACCATCAGACCGACCATCGCGTACGAGATGAGGATCGCCGGGCCCGCCGCCGCGATGCCCGCGCTGGAACCGACGAAGAGCCCGGCGCCGATCACACCGCCGATCGCGATCATCGAGAGGTGGCGGTTCTTCAGGCCTGCCTGAAGCCCGTCCGACGAGTCCGGCCGGCCCGGCTCACCGGGCTCTTGGCCCGGCTTCGCCAGCGTCGTCTGCGACGTCATGGGGGGAGTCCTTTACGTTTTCGAACCTGAGGGTGCGCCCTGCTCCGCGGTGGGGTGGTGCGAAGACAGGGCCACGCATTGAAGCCCGGAAAGGGGCAGAAGCGGAACCCCCTCTTCCAGATCATTTGCCCGATCGTTGCCCGCGTGGCGTCGACCACACCGCGCGCGGCGGGCGGGAAGCCCGGACCCCGCTGACGGTTACCCGCCGAAGTTCGTGCCACACTTCCCACCATGCGCGTGTACCTCGGATCCGACCATGCCGGTTACGAACTCAAGAACCACCTCGTCGAGTGGCTCGGCACCCACGGCCACGAGGCCGTCGACTGCGGCCCCCACATCTACGACGCCCAGGACGACTACCCGCCGTTCTGCCTGCGCGCCGCCGAGAAGACGGCGGCCGACCCGGACAGCCTCGGCATCGTGATCGGCGGCTCCGGCAACGGCGAGCAGATCGCCGCCAACAAGGTCAAGGGCGTCCGCGCCGCACTGGCCTGGAGCGAGCAGACCGCCGCCCTCGGCCGCGAGCACAACAACGCCAACGTCGTCGCGATCGGCGGCCGGATGCACACGGTCGAGGAGTCCACGAAGTTCGTCGAGATCTTCCTCTCCACCCCGTACTCGAACGAGGAGCGCCACACGCGCCGCATCGAGATGCTCACGGCGTACGAGAACACCGGCGAGCTGCCCCCGGTCCCGGCCCACCACCCGCAGCAGGACTGACCTCCCGCCGCACCCCCCGCCTTCCCGTGCCGCCGGGTCCCCGACCCGGCGGCACGGCCGTGTCACCGCCCGCCACCAGCGCCACAGGGAGCAGCCCGCCGTGCCCGAGGGACACACCATCCGCCGCCTCGCCGACGACCACGCCGAACGGTTCGTCGGCGCACCGGTCCGGGTGAGCAGTCCCCAGGGCAGGTTCTCCGACAGCGCGGCCCTCCTCGACGGGCGCACCCTCACCGCCGCCGACGCCCACGGCAAGCACCTCTTCCTCGGCTTCGGCGAAGCCGGCTGGGTCCACATCCACCTCGGCCTCTTCGGCAAGCTCGGCTTCGGCGCCGCCCCGCCCCCGCCGCCCACCGACACCGTCCGGCTGCGCCTCGTCAACACCGGCCACTACGCGGACCTGCGCGGCCCCACCGCCTGCGCCCTGATCACCGAGCCCGAGAAGCGCGCGATACACGAGCGCCTGGGCCCGGACCCGCTGCGCGGCGACGAGGACGGGGAGCGAGCCTGGCAGCGGATCTCCCGCAGCCGCACCACCGTCGCCGCCCTGCTGATGGACCAGAAGGTCATCGCCGGCGTCGGCAACGTCTACCGGGCCGAGGTCCTCTTCCGCCACGGCATCGACCCCTACCGGACGGGCCGCGACCTCACCCGCGCCGAATGGGACGCCCTCTGGGCGGACCTGGGGGAGCTGATGCGCGAGGGCGTGGCGAACAACCGGATCGACACCGTCCGGCCCGAACACCTCCCCGAGGCCATGGGCCGCCCGCCCCGCGAGGACGACCACGGCGGCGAGGTCTACGTCTACCGGAGGGCGAACCTGCCCTGCCACATCTGCGGTACGCCGATCCGCACCGCGGACCTCGTCTCGCGCAACCTCTTCTGGTGCCCCCGGTGCCAGCCCCCGGGCCTCCCCGGTGGAGAAAAAGGCTGAAAACCACTCGAAGAAGGCCGCCGGGAACGTGCGGGCGATCCCTTTTCGCGCATCTTGTCACCGGGGCCCCCTGCACCGGAGGCGTCCGGGTGGATAGGGTCCGGGCAGTGGCCCGCAGCGGAGGAGTAGACGACTTCTGGGCCCGGTGGCGCAAGAACGTGCACCGGGTCCGCAACGGGCTGCGCAGATCCGGGGTCGACTACTTCCGCGGCGACGGCTCCGACTGGATCGCCCTGGCCGGTCTGCTGCTGACGATCCCGGCCATCACCCTCGCCACCGTCGTCAGCCCCGTCTGGTTCGACCCCGCAGCCCTCGCCCTGCCCATCGTGGCGGGCGGCCTGCTGCTGCGCCCCGCCAGCCTGCTCGGCCTGTACGCGACGGCCGCCGGCGCACTGATCGCCGAGGCGCTCACCCTGGGCCCCTACCTGGAGGGCCCCGCCCGGGTCACCCCGGGCACGGTGCTGGTGGTCGCCGCCTGCGGGTTCTTCGGGCTGGTCCTCGCCCAGTTCCGGGCCCGGGTCGGCGTGCCCTGGCGGCGCGGCGGCACGATGCTCTTCGACCTGCGCGAACGCATCCGGGTCCAGAGCTCCCTGCCCCGGCTGCCCCAGGGCTGGCACCGCGAGATGGCCCTGCGCCCGGCCGGCGGCCAGTCGTTCTCCGGGGACTTCGTCGTCGCGGCCCGCACCCACGGGGGCCGCACCCTGGAAGCCGTGCTCACCGACGTGTCCGGCAAGGGCATGGACGCGGGCTCCCGGGCCCTGCTGCTGTCCGGCGCCTTCGGCGGCCTCCTCGGCTCGCTGCCCCCGCACGCCTTCCTGCCGGCCGCCAACGGCTACCTGCTGCGCCAGGACTGGGACGAGGGCTTCGCCACATCGATCCACCTGGTGCTGGACCTGGAGTCGGGCGACTACGAGATCTACTCCGCGGGCCATCCGCCCGCCCTCCAACTGCACGCGGGCAGCGGCCGGTGGGAGGAGAAGTCGGGGGAGGGGCCCCTGCTCGGCGTCTACGACGGGGCCGAGTTCGACGCGGTGAAGGGGTCGCTCGCGCCGGGCGATGTGCTGATGCTGTTCACCGACGGCCTCGTGGAGGCGTCCGACCGGGACATCGCCGAGGGCATCGACCGGCTGACCGGCGAGGCCGACCGCTATGTCTCCACCGGCTTCGAGGGCGCGGCCTGGCACCTCATCGAGGCGTGCGCCAAGGACGTCAACGACGACCGGGCCCTGCTGCTGCTCTCCCGTCGGGCCTGAACGGCCGCGGCCGCCCCGCTCGGCCGGTAGCCCGCGACCGCCGCCGTCTCCTCGGGTCCGGACCGCTTCCGGCACGGTCGCCGGGGCCGGGGGGCGCAGCGGGCCCCGCACCCCTCGCGTCCCCCGGAGGGGCCGCGCACCGGGGGAGCCGGCACGGCACCGGGCCCCGAACGACGGAGAGGCGCCCCGAGGCCCGGCCCGGGGGCGCCTCTCCGTCGTTCGGAGCCGCTCAGACCGACACGGGGACCTGATCCCGGTCCTGGTGGTCGTCCTTCGCACGGCCGCCCGGCAGGATGCGGGCCAGCCAGTGCGAGCGTCCGGCGGCCAGCGGCGCGAGGACGGCGAGCAGGAGGACGTAGCCGGCGATGAACGGCGAAAGCCGCTCGTCCAGTCCGGCGGCGGCCGCCATCGTGGCGAGGATGAGCGCGAACTCGCCCCGGGCCACCAGGGTGGTGGCGATGTTGGCGGTGGCCTGCGCGCCGAAGGAGTACACCTTCGCCGCCGCGAAACCGGCCGCGACGTTCATGGCGAGCGTCAGCGCGACGGCCGCCAGCACCGGCCACAGCACGCTCGGGAGGTCGCCCGGGTCGATGGAGAGGCCGAAGGCGAAGAAGAATATGGCGCCGAAGGCGTCCCGCAGCGGGTGCACCAGTTTGAGGATGCGGTCGCCGGACGAGGTGGAGCCGAGCATCAGGCCCACCATGAAGGCGCCGATCGCGTCGGCCACGCCGAACATCTCGGAGACGCCGGCGACGAAGACCGCCACCCCCAGGAACGAGATGACGAGCAGCTCGTCGTCCTTGGTGTTCATGAGCTTGCCGATGATCTTCGTGCCGAACCGGGCCGCCAGCGCCAGCAGCAGCAGGAACCCGAACGCCTTGCCGCCGTCGACCAGCGCGGTGGAGAGGCTGTCCGCGCCGGACAGGATCGGCTGGAGGGCGGCCAGGTAGAGGGCGAGGAAGATGTCCTCGACCACGATGATGCCGAGGATCGGCCGGGTCTCCGGATTACCGATGCGCCCGAGGTCCACCAGGATCTTGGTGACGATCGCGGACGAGGAGATGCCGAGGACACCGGCGAGGACCAGCGCCTCCGAGGTGCCCCAGCCCAGCGCGAAACCGAAGGCGAGACCGGCGCCGACGTTCAGGGCGAGGTACGTCCCGCCCGCGACGGCCATCTTCCGGCCGCCCGTCCTGAGGTCGTCCATGTGGAACTCGAGCCCCAGGTAGAAGAGCAGGAGGACGAGTCCCAGCGCGGAGAGCATCTCCAGGTCGTGCGGGTTGGAGAGGAGGGTGTACCCGGGGGTGTGCGGGCCGAGGAGGATCCCGGCCAGGATGAACAGGGGGATCGTCGGCAGCCCGATACGGCCACCGAGGCGGGCGAGGACGGCGGCGGCCAGGAAGGCGCCACCCATGGCGAGGAGGGTGTCTGCGTGTCCGATGAGCCTGTTCCTTCGGGGTGGGGTCACGTACGGGTCAAGAGGGCGTCAAGAATCCATCAGTAATTAGTTTACCGAACGATTAACTCTGCAACTACGGGTTGTTCGTATTGTCAGGTTTTGTCTGCCCTGCTCGGCGGGGGCGGCACGTCAACCGGCTCCCGGCCGCCGCGAGTTCGGGTTCGGCTGCGGGGGCGGCCGTAGGGTCGGCCCATGACCGGACACCAGTTGAGCGTCTTCGAGGTGGAGTCGATCGCCCGTGAGGCCCACGCGCGCCAGTCCGACAAGGCGGGCCGCCCGTACGCGGAGCATCTGGCGGCCGTGGCCGAAGGCGTACGGGTGCGCGGCGGCGACGACGGGCAGATCGCGGCGGCCTGGCTGCACGACGCGATCGAGGACGGCGCACTCTCCGCGGAGTGGCTGGAGGCCGCCGCCCTGCCCCGGCGGGTGAAGGACATGGTCCTGGCGGTGACCAAGCGGCCTGGCGAGGCGCTGACCTCGTACACCGCCCGGATTCTGGCCACCCCCGGCGCGTTGCTGGTCAAGGAGGCGGACCTCGCCCACAACGCCGATCCCGACCGTCTCGCGGCCCTGGAAACGGCGACGCTTACCCGGCTGGCGGCGAAGTATGCGCAGGTACGGGGCCTGTTGGGGCTGCCCGGGGGCGAACCGCCCCCGGACCGAAAGGATTCGGCCAACCCGGGAACGCACTGATCCACCCGGGAACGCGCTGATCCACCCGCGGCCGGGCCGCGGGTGGATCAGCGCGAGAGGGCGGGGGCGGCCCCTCGCCCGGGCGGGCGACGGGTCGACGGTTCACCGCTTCGCGGGAGCCTTCCGGAACGCCCAGGACAGCTCCGGCTCGGTGGCCCACTTCAGGGCCCGGCCCACCTGCGGGGTGCACATGAGGGTCACCGCGGCCGCCGCCGCGAGGGAGACGACGACGAGGCCCACCGGGTCGGAGAGCCAGGCGTGGCGGTCGAACAGGCCCGCGTACCCGGCCCCCTTGATCAGGAAGCCGTGCAGCAGGTAGCCGCAGATCGTTCCGGCGCCGAGCACCGTGAACCACCGGGCCCCGCCGGGCGCCCAGGCCAGGAAGCCGATCGTCAGGGCCAGTGCGCAGCCGAACATCGCGAGCGTCATCACCGCGCCCGACCACCACGGCGCGCCCATCTCCTGCGCGCTGTTGGCGCGGTAGAGCCAGCCGAGCTGCATGTGCGGGGCGATCCAGTACGCGAAGAGGAGGGCGCCCGCGAAGAGGGGCACGGACAGCAGCCGCACCTCGCGCCGCCTGACCAGCTGGAAGTGCTCCGGCTTCAGCAGCAGGCCGAGCACGAAGAAGGGCAGGAACTGCAGCACCCGCTGGAGATCGAGGTCGTCGCCGATCTCGGGGGAGATCGAGGCGAGCGCCGCGATGGCGAGCGCCACCGGCAGCGGGTGGCGCAGGGACAGCCAGATCGGCGTGGTCACCCGCCAGATGAACAGGGCGATGAGGAACCAGGTCAGGAAGAACGGGTCGACCAGGCTGATGGCCATGTCCGGCGAATCGTCCGCGTACCGCTTGAAGAGCGAATAGGCCGTCTCGAAGAGCACGTACGGCACCACGACACCGGTGATCAGGCGCTTCACCTTGGGCGCCGTCATGTCGAAGTTCCGGGAGAAGTAGCCCGAGACGAGGATGAAGGCCGGCATGTGGAACGCGTACACGATCATGTACAGCGCCCGGGTGGCGCGACTGCCGTCCATCACGGGTTCCCAGGCGTGGGCCACCGCCACGAGAACGATGGCCAGATATTTCACATTGTCGAAGTAGGGATCGCGTTTCCTCGTCGGCGCGGGCGCCGGAGCGGTGGCGCGGGGGGCGCCGCCGACCGGGGCGGGCCGGGGTGCGGTGGCGGTGAGCGTCTGCTCGCGTCTGGGCTCCGGCTCCCGGGTCGCCGGGGGGAGCGGGGCCCTCTGAAATACGCTCGGAGCTTGGAACATCTCAGGCACCTTAGACCGGTCGATTGCCGTGCGTAAAACCGCGGGGAGATATCGCGTGTTCCCCTCTATTCGAATGTGAAACCGTCGAACACGGTCCGATATGGCACCATTGATCCCCATGAAATGGTGCATACCGCCTGGGCGTTGAGGAGGGTGAATTACGTCGCACCCATTCTGTCCGTGGGCTGTGAATAAAGTGTGGGGATGCGGAAACGATCGCCGGAGCCGATATTCGGCCGCCGCGATTTCACAGCTGCCGCACAGGGCGGGCCCGGAGCGTCTGGCCGTCGTCCGGCCCCGGTCGCGTCCCTTGCGCCGAGCGGCCTCCGGGCTCGGTCCGCCCGTCCCCGCCCCCTGGGCCGGGCGCGGGCGACGGCCGTGAAGGATGGCGGGATTCCGTCACCCCGTTCCGTCACCCGGCAGCACCCACGGGGGAGTTGGTGGCACGATGGGGGGCGACGGGGCGCGCGGCGGTGCACGCTTCCGGGCCGGCAAGGCGGACCGACCGAAGGTGTGATCAGACGTGGCTATTTCACTGTCGATGGTGCTGCTGTTCGCGGTCATCCTGGTGGTAATGATCCGTAGCGGCTCCATCAAGCCCGGCCCCGCGCTCGTCGCCGTGCTCTTCGGCTTCTTCCTGGCCTCGACCGGCATGGCGCCGTCGATCAACAGGTTCATGAACTCGATAGCCGACACCATCAACCAGATCAGCTTCTGATCGGCTTCCGGGCAGGGGCGGCCCGCCGGGTGCGGCGGACCGCCCCCGCCGGTGTGCACGACGCGCGAGGGCCGGGCCGGAGGATGATCCTCCGGCCCGGCCCTCGGCCACATGGAGCGGGCGACGGGAATCGAACCCGCGTAGCTAGTTTGGAAGACTAGGGCTCTACCATTGAGCTACGCCCGCATGCACCGCACCGCAGGTCCGTGGACCGCGGCACGAAGAGCATCGTAGCGGGTCGGCGGCGGTGTCCGCACACCTGTCGCTCCGACCGCCGGACGCGGTACCGGACCCGCACCGCACCGGACCCGGTGGAGCCGCCCCGTAAAGCGGCGTATCCCCGGTCGTCGTCCATGTACCCTACGTGTCGCACCGACGGGGTGTGGCGCAGCTTGGTAGCGCGTCCGCTTTGGGAGCGGAAGGTCGTCGGTTCGAATCCGGCCACCCCGACCACCGGCAAGATCGCGTTGTGGGAGTCATCCTCCTTGCCGTTACTATGCAAAATGCGTGCCCGTGTGTCTGATGTACCGGGCTCGGTCCGCGAAGCCGCCACTCGGCGGCCCAGCAGAACCCCAAGAAGTCAGCCACCAAGGAGACCGAACCGTGAAGAGCGCCGTGGAGACCCTGAACCCGACCCGGGTTCGGCTCAGCATCGAGGTGCCCTTCGAGGAGCTCAAGGACAGCCTCGACGCGGCGTACAAGAAGATCAACCAGCAGGTCACGGTGAAGGGCTTCCGCAAGGGCAAGATCCCCGCCCGGGTCATCGACCAGCGGTTCGGCCGCGGTGCGGTGCTGGAGGAGGCCGTCAACGACGCCCTCCCGAAGTTCTACACCGAGGCGGTCAACGAGGGTGAGCTGAACGTCCTCGGCCAGCCCGAGGTCGACATCACCGAGCTGAAGGACGGCGAGCTGCTGGCCTTCACCGCCGAGGTCGACGTACGCCCCGAGATCGAGATCCCGGACTACTCCGGCATCGAGGTCACCGTCGACGCCCTCGAGGTCACCGACGAAGAGGTCGAGAAGGCCGTGGAGCAGCTCCGCGAGCGCTTCGCCTCCACCAACCCGGTCGAGCGCGCCGCCGCCGAAGGCGACGTCGTCACGATCGACCTGCAGGCCAAGGTCGACGGCGAGGTCCTGGAGGACGGCGTGGCCGACGGTGTCTCGTACACCATCGGTTCCGGCGAGCTCCTCGACGGCATCGACGAGGCCGTGACCGGCCTGGAGGCCGGCGGCGAGGCCACCTTCACCTCGCAGCTGAAGGGCGGCTCCGCCGAGGGCAAGGACGCGGAGGTCACCGTCAAGGTCACCGCCGTCGCCTCCCGCGAGCTCCCCGAGCTGGACGACGACTTCGCCCAGATGGCCAGCGAGTTCGACACGCTGGAGGAGCTGAAGGCCGACAGCCGCAAGCGCCTGGAGACCACCAAGCAGTACGACCAGGCCACCCAGGCCCAGGAGCGGGTCCTGGAGGAGCTGCTGAAGCTCGCCGAGGTCCCGATCCCGGAGAAGCTGCTCGCGGACGAGGTCCAGACCCGCAAGCACAACCTGGAGCACCACCAGCTCGGTCAGATGGGCCTCGACCTGGAGAAGTACCTCGAGATCCAGGGCAAGTCCCTGGAGGAGTTCGAGAACGAGACCTCCGAGCAGGCCGTCAAGGGCATCAAGACCCAGTTCCTCCTCGACGAGATCGTCAACAAGGAGAAGCTGAACGTCAACCAGGAGGAGCTCACCGAGCACCTCATGCGCCGTGCCGCCTCCTCCGGCATGAGCCCCGACCAGTTCGCCCAGGCCGTCGTCGAGGGCGGCCAGGTGCCGATGCTCGTCGGCGAGGTCGCCCGCGGCAAGGCGCTCGCCGTCGTCGTCGAGGCCGCCAAGGTCGTCGACACCAACGGCGAGGTCGTCGACCTGGAGGACGACGAGGACGAGGCCGCCGAGGCCGCCGAGTCCACGGAGACGGCCGAGGCCGCCGCCGACGAGAAGGCGGACGACAAGGCTGAGGAGAAGAACGAGGCCTGAGCCTCGCTCTCCTCCGCGGCAGCCTCGCGCTGACCGTCACGACGGGCCCCGGACGCACCGCGCGTCCGGGGCCCGTCGCCGTACCGCGTCGCATCGCCGTACGGCCCCGGAACCCGTGTGCGCACTGCCGAGCTTGCGCTCCCAGCGAACAGTTGGGGAAGCGGGATGGCGTTGTCCCACCTGCGCGTTAGGGTCCATGAAGAGGAAGGGTGGGGCAGTGACTTCACCCGCCCGGTACGAAGACGCTGAGACGGCCGGAGCCGTCAGAGACGAGCAGGTGGATACGTGACGAATCTGATGCCCTACGCCGCCGGAGAGCCGTCCCTCGGTGGAGGCCTCGGTGACCAGGTCTACAGCCGACTGCTCGGCGAGCGCATCATCTTCCTCGGTCAGCAGGTCGACGATGACATCGCCAACAAGATCACCGCACAGCTCCTCCTCCTTGCCGCCGAACCCGACAAGGACATCTACCTCTACATCAACAGCCCCGGTGGTTCGGTGACGGCCGGCATGGCCGTCTACGACACCATGCAGTACATCCCGAACGACGTCGTCACCATCGGCATGGGCATGGCCGCCTCCATGGGCCAGTTCCTGCTCACCGGCGGCGCCGCGGGCAAGCGCTTCGCGCTCCCGAACACCGACATCCTGATGCACCAGGGTTCGGCCGGCATCGGCGGTACGGCTTCGGACATCAAGATCCAGGCCCAGTACCTGCTCCGCACCAAGACGCGCATGGCCGAGATCACCGCGCACCACTCCGGCCAGACCGTCGAGACGATCATCCGCGACGGCGACCGCGACCGCTGGTACACGGCGGAGGAGGCCAAGGACTACGGCCTCATCGACGAGATCATCACGGTCGCGTCGGGCATCCCGGGCGGCGGCGGCACCGGCGCCTGATCCGGCTCCCACCGGACCGGCGGCACTCCCGCCCCCCCCTCTCGTACGCCGAGACCTCCAGCCCCAGAACGCCACCAGGATGGTGAACACCCACATGAACAACTTCTCCGGCGCCTCCGCGAGCGGCCTCTACACCGGCCCGCAGGTGGACAACCGCTACGTCGTCCCGCGCTTCGTGGAGCGCACCTCGCAGGGCGTGCGCGAGTACGACCCGTACGCGAAGCTCTTCGAGGAGCGCGTGATCTTCCTGGGCGTCCAGATCGACGACGCCTCGGCCAACGACGTCATGGCGCAGCTGCTGTGCCTGGAGTCGATGGACCCCGACCGGGACATCTCGATCTACATCAACAGCCCCGGCGGCTCGTTCACCGCGCTCACCGCGATCTACGACACGATGCAGTTCGTGAAGCCCGACATCCAGACGGTCTGCATGGGCCAGGCGGCCTCCGCCGCCGCCGTCCTGCTCGCCGCGGGCACCCCGGGCAAGCGCATGGCGCTCCCGCACGCCCGGGTGCTCATCCACCAGCCGTCCTCGCAGACGGGACGTGAGCAGCTCTCCGACCTGGAGATCGCGGCCAACGAGATCCTCCGCATGCGCTCGCAGCTGGAGGAGATGCTGGCCCGGCACTCGACGACCCCGCTGGAGAAGATCCGCGAGGACATCGAGCGCGACAAGATCCTGACGGCCGAGGACGCTCTGGCGTACGGTCTGGTGGACCAGATCGTTTCCACCCGCAAGACCACCGCGGGCGCATCGCTCTGACGTCGGTCTTTCCCCTTGGCACATTCCGTGTCCACGGCCCGGCCGTGTGAACCGTGCCAAGGGGGGCCCGAACGGGGGCCCAGGCAAGGTACCGTCGAATAGAGGCACCAGGAGCCGCTGAACCAGGCGTCTCCCAGGCGAAGGGGAAGCACCTCGTGGCACGCATCGGTGATGGCGGCGACCTGCTCAAGTGCTCGTTCTGCGGAAAGAGCCAGAAGCAGGTGAAGAAGCTCATCGCGGGTCCTGGTGTGTACATCTGCGACGAGTGCATCGATCTCTGCAACGAGATCATCGAGGAGGAGCTCGCGGAGACGAGCGAGGTGCGCTGGGAGGAGCTTCCCAAGCCCCGCGAGATCTACGAGTTCCTGGAGGGGTACGTCGTCGGGCAGGAGCCCGCGAAGAAGGCCCTCTCCGTCGCGGTGTACAACCACTACAAGCGGGTCCAGGCCGGGGAGAACGGCGGCGGTTCGGGTCGTGAGGACGCGATCGAGCTGGCCAAGTCGAACATCCTCCTGCTGGGCCCCACGGGTTCCGGCAAGACGCTGCTCGCGCAGACGCTGGCCCGCATGCTCAACGTCCCGTTCGCCATCGCGGACGCCACCGCGCTGACGGAGGCCGGCTACGTCGGCGAGGACGTCGAGAACATCCTGCTCAAGCTGATCCAGGCGGCGGACTACGACGTCAAGAAGGCCGAGACCGGGATCATCTACATCGACGAGATCGACAAGGTCGCCCGCAAGAGCGAGAACCCGTCGATCACCCGCGACGTCTCGGGCGAGGGCGTGCAGCAGGCGCTGCTGAAGATCCTGGAGGGCACCACCGCCTCCGTCCCGCCGCAGGGCGGACGCAAGCACCCGCACCAGGAGTTCATCCAGATCGACACGACGAACGTGCTGTTCATCGTGGGCGGCGCGTTCTCCGGCCTGGAGAAGATCATCGAGTCGCGGGCCGGGGCCAAGGGCATCGGTTTCGGGGCCACGATCCGTTCCAAGCGGGAGATCCAGGCGAGCGACCAGTTCCAGGAGGTCATGCCGGAGGACCTGGTGAAGTTCGGGATGATCCCCGAGTTCATCGGCCGTCTCCCCGTGCTGACCTCGGTCCACAACCTGGATCGCGAGGCGCTGCTCCAGATCCTCATCGAGCCGCGCAACGCGCTGGTCAAGCAGTACCAGCGCCTCTTCGAACTCGACGGTGTGGAGCTGGACTTCGAGCGCGAGGCGCTGGAGGCCATCGCCGACCAGGCGATCCTGCGCCAGACCGGTGCGCGCGGTCTGCGCGCCATCATGGAGGAAGTCCTCCAGTCCGTGATGTACGAGGTCCCGTCCCGCAAGGACGTCGCCCGTGTCGTCATCACCCCGGACGTCGTCCGCGACCACGTCAACCCGACGCTGGTCCCGCGGGAGCCGCGCACGATCGGCAAGAACGACGGCGGCCGGCACGAGAAGTCCGCGTAGCCGTACCCGAGACGCGTACGCCGAAGGGGCGCCCACCGGTTCGACCGGCGGGCGCCCCTTCGGCGTCGGGCGGTCAGATCTTGGTGCGGGCGGTGTTGTAGAGCTTGGCGGTGAGCGCGGCGGCGTCCTCCTTGGGCACGCCCTTCCCGGCCAGCGCCAGGAGCTTGTCCGCGGACGTCGTGACACCGGCCGTGCTGTAGTCGGCCCAGACGCAGATCGCGAGCACGAAGGACTGGGGCCCCTTCGCGGCGGCGGCGTCGGCCTTCTTGTTGGTCATCCTGAGGTCCTGGCACTTCATCACCGCCCCCTCGAAACCCTCCGGCTCGAAGACCTCGGCCGAACCGACGAGTTCGATCTCCACGTCCTCGCCGCCCGACTTCGCGTCCTTCTCCGCGTCCACGAAGGCGTTGTTGACCACCTTGGCCGGGTCCTCGATCTCACCCCAGAAGCCCTGGAAGTTGATCACCTTGGTGGCGGCGCTCCCGGTGCCCACCGAGTAGTCGGCCTTGGCGGTGCTGGGGTTCTTGATCCCCAGCGCCTCGACCTCCGTCTTCTCGCTGCCGGTCAGAGGAGCGCTGAGAACGGGCTTCGAGACGTCCCGCTTGTAGGCGTCGACCGCGTCCGGCGGCGTGATCTTGTAGCCCTTGGTCGCCTCGGACACGTCCGAGTTGCTGACCTTCTCGCCCGAGGTGAGGAAGTACACCCCGCCCGCGATGACCGCCAGCGCCACCACGGCGACCCCGATGATCAGCCCGGTCTTCTTCTTCGGCTGCGGCGGCGGCCCGCCGTAGGGAGGCTGTCCCCCGTACGGAGGCTGCCCCCCGTACTGCGGACCGGGCGGCTGCTGACCGTACGGGCCCGGCTGCTGTGCCTGCGGGTAGCCGTAGCCCGGCTGCTGCTGCGGCTGCGCGTACGGGTTCGGCTGCTGCGGGGGGACGCCCTGCGGGGCCTGCTGCGGGTAGCCGTAGCCGGGCCGGCCCTGCGGCGGCGGGGCTCCGTACGGACCCGGCTGCTGTCCGTACGGTCCGGGCTGGCCCTGCGGCGGCTGCCCGCCGTACGGGCCCGGCTGGTTGTAGCTCATCGGGGTGTCCCCTCCAGATCGTCTCGGGCCGACCGACACGGGGAGGGCAGCCCTTATGCGTTGCGAACATCCTGACGGAAGCCGCCCCGGCACGGGCGACCGGGCCGGACACCGTTACCGAACCAATCCGTTTCAGTGCAGTCCTGTGACGGCCCTAAACTGTCCCCGTGACCGAGAACTCATCGCAGCAGCCAGCCAGCAACCCCGAACTGCCGACCACGTACGCGCCGGCCGACGTAGAGGGGAAGCTGTACGAGCGCTGGGTGGAACGCGGTTACTTCGAGGCCGACGCGAAGAGCGAGAAGCCTCCGTACACCATCGTCATCCCGCCGCCCAACGTCACCGGCGCCCTCCACCTGGGCCACGCCTTCCAGATCACGCTGATGGACGCCCTGACCCGCCGCAAGCGGATGCAGGGCTTCGAGACGCTGTGGCTGCCCGGCATGGACCACGCCGGCATCGCCACCCAGAACAAGGTGGAGCAGCAGCTCGGCGAGGAGGGCAAGTCCCGCCACGACATCGGCCGGGAAGCCTTCACCGAGCGCGTCTGGCAGTGGAAGGACGAGTACGGCGGGCGCATCCTCGGCCAGCTGCGCCGCCTCGGCGCCGGCCTCGACTGGTCGCGCGAGCGGTTCACCATGGACGAAGGGCTCTCCCGCGCCGTCCAGAAGATCTTCAAGGACCTCTACGACGACGGTCTGATCTACCGCGCCGAGCGCATCATCAACTGGTGCCCGCGCTGTCTCACGGCCATCTCGGACATCGAGGTGGACTACCAGGAGGACGACGGCGAGCTGGTCTCCCTCCGGTACGGCGAGGGCGACGAGACCCTGGTCGTCGCCACCACCCGGGTCGAGACGATGCTCGGTGACACCGCCGTCGCCGTCCACCCCGACGACGAGCGGTACGCCCACCTGATCGGCAAGCGCATCAAGCTGCCGCTCACCGACCGCACGATCCCGGTCGTCGCCGACACCCACGTCGACCCGGAGTTCGGCACGGGCGCCGTCAAGGTGACCCCGGCGCACGACCCGAACGACTTCGCGATCGGCCAGCGCCACGACCTGGAGTCCCTGACGATCATGGACGAGCGCGGTGTCATCACCGTGCCCGGCCCCTTCCAGGGACTCGACCGCTTCGAGGCGCGTTCCGCCATCGTCGCGGCGCTGCGCGAACAGGGCCGGGTCGTCGCCGAGAAGCGTCCGTACGTCCACTCGGTCGGGCACTGCTCCCGCTGCAAGACCACCATCGAGCCGCGCCTCTCCCTCCAGTGGTGGGTCAAGGTCGAGACGCTCGCCAAGGCCGCCGGCGACGCGGTCCGCGACGGACGGGTCGCCCTTCACCCCAAGGAGATGGAGAAGCGGTACTTCGACTGGGTCGACAACCTCAACGACTGGTGCATCTCCCGCCAGCTCTGGTGGGGCCACCGCATCCCCGTCTGGTACGGCCCGGACGGCGAGGTCGTCTGCGTCGGCCCCGACGAGGAGCCGCCCACCGGCGAGGGCTGGACCCAGGACGAGGACGTCCTCGACACCTGGTTCTCCTCCGGCCTGTGGCCGTTCTCCACGCTCGGCTGGCCCGAGCAGACCCCGGACCTGGAGAAGTTCTACTCCACCGACGTCCTGCTCACCGGCCACGACATCATCTTCTTCTGGGTCGTCCGGATGATGATGTTCGGCCTGTACGCGATGGACGGCGAGGTGCCGTTCAAGACGGTCGCCCTCACCGGCCTGGTCCGCGACGAGTTCGGCAAGAAGATGTCGAAGTCCAACCCGAACGCGGTCGACCCCATCGAGTGGATGGACGCCTACGGCTCCGACGCCGTCCGCTTCACTCTGGCCAACGGCGCCAACCCGGGCGCCGACGTCCCGATCGGCGAGGACTGGGTCAAGGCCTCCCGGAACTTCGCCAACAAGATCTGGAACGCCACCCGCTTCGCCCTGATGAACGGCGCGACGATCGAGGGCCCGCTGCCGGACCCGTCGCGGATGACGGCCACCGACCGCTGGATCCTCTCCCGGCTCAACGAGACCGTCGCGGACGTCGACCGCTACTACGAGGACTTCCAGTTCGCGAAGATCTCCGACGCGCTCTACCACTTCGCGTGGGACGAGGTCTTCGACTGGTACGTCGAGCTGTCGAAGACGACGTTCTTCGCCGGCGGCGAGCAGGCCAAGGTCTCCGGCCGGGTCCTCGGCGAGGTCCTCGACGTGACCCTGCGCCTGCTCCACCCGATCGTCCCGTTCGTCACGGAGACGCTGTGGACCACGCTGACCGGCGGCGAGTCCGTCGTCGTCGCCGCGTGGCCCGCCGACTCCGGCTTCCGCGACGAGGCGGCCGAGAAGGAGATCGAGCTGGTCCAGCAGGTCGTCACCGAGGTCCGCCGCTTCAAGGGCGACCAGGGCCTCAAGCCCGGCCAGAAGGTCCCGGCCGAGCTGACCCTGACCGGCACGGCGCTCGCCCCGCACGAGCCCGCGATCCGTCAGCTGCTGCGCCTGGAGGCGGCCGGGGACGGCTTCAGCGCCACCGCCTCCCTCCCGGTCGCCGGGGCCACCGTCGCGCTGGACCTGTCCGGCACCATCGACGTGGCGGCCGAGCGCAAGCGCCTCACCAAGGACCTGGAGGCGGCGAAGAAGGAGAAGGCCCAGGCGGAGGGCAAGCTCGGCAACGAGGCGTTCCTCGCCAAGGCGCCGGACCAGGTGGTCGACAAGATCCGCGGCCGGCTCGCCAAGGCCGAGGCCGACATCGAGCGGCTCGGCGCCCAGCTGGCGGGTCTCCCGCAGAGCTGATGAGCTGAGGGCGGAGCCCCCGCGCACCCGACCGACCGGGCGCGCGGGGGCTTCGCCGTACCGGCTCGGGCGGAGTCGGCCGGGCGCTGCGTGCGACGCCCGGCCCCATCCGTAGACTGGGCCCGTGAGTGAGCCCCGCCCTTCAGACCGGCACGACGCGCCCGATCCCGACGACACCTTCGAGGGGATCGTCGACGAGGCGACCCAGCGCGACCCCGACCTGGCGGTGATCGAGGCCGGGAGCCGCACGCTGCGCGCCTACTCGGGACAGCCGCAGGGCGAAGCGGTCCCGGCCCGCCCGGCCGACCCCGAGACCGACAAGGCGCTGCGGGCGGTGGAGCAGGAGCTCGCCGGGCGCTGGGGCGAGACCAAGCTGGAGCCGTCCGTCACGCGCATCGCCGCGCTGATGGACGTCCTCGGCGAGCCGCAGCGCGCCTACCCCTCGATCCACATCACCGGCACCAACGGCAAGACCAGCACGGCCCGCATGATCGAGGCCCTGCTCAATGCCTTCGAGCTGCGCACCGGCCGCTACACCTCCCCGCACGTCCAGTCGATCACCGAGCGGATCAGCCTCGACGGCTCCCCGATCGCGCCCGAGCGGTTCGTCGAGACGTACGAGGACGTCAAGCCGTACGTCGAGATGGTCGACGCCCAGCAGCCCTACCGGCTCTCCTTCTTCGAGGTCCTCACCGGGATGGCGTACGCGGCCTTCGCCGACGCGCCCGTCGACGTCGCGGTCGTCGAGGTCGGCATGGGCGGCGCCTGGGACGCCACCAACGTCATCGACTCCACGGTCGCCGTCGTCACCCCGATCTCGCTGGACCACACCGACCGGCTCGGCACCACCCCCGCCGAGATCGCCGGGGAGAAGTCCGGGATCATCAAGCCGGGCGCCACGGTCATCCTGGCGCAGCAGCCGGTGGACGCCGCGCAGGTGATGCTGAAGAAGGCCGTCGAGGTGGACGCCACCGTGGCCCGCGAGGGCATGGAGTTCGGCGTCGTCTCCCGCGAGATCGCGGTGGGCGGGCAGCTGTTGACCCTGCGCGGACTCGGCGGCGAGTACGACCAGATCTTCCTCCCGCTGTACGGGGCCCACCAGGCGCACAACGCGGCCGTCGCGCTCGCCGCCGTCGAGGCGTTCTTCGGCATCGGCGCCGAGCAGGCCCGCTCCCTCGACATCGACGCCATCCGCAAGGCGTTCGCCTCGGTGCTCTCGCCGGGCCGCCTGGAGGTCGTGCGCTCCAGCCCGACCGTCGTCCTGGACGCCGCGCACAACCCGGCCGGGGCCAAGGCGGCGGCGGAGGGCGTCTCCGAGGCGTTCAGCTTCTCCCGGCTGATCGGCGTGGTCGGCACGAGCGGCGACAAGGACGTCCGGGGGCTCCTGGAGGCGTTCGAGCCGATCTTCGCCGAGATCGTCGTCACGCAGAACTCCACCCCGCGTGCGATGGACGCGGACGAGTTGGCCGCGATCGCCGTCGAGGTCTTCGGCGACGACCGGGTCCAGGTCGAACCGCGCCTCGACGACGCGTTGGAGGCGGCGATCACGCTGGCCGAGGAGGAGGACGAGTACGCGGGCGCCGGGGTGCTGGTGACCGGGTCCGTGATCACGGTCGGCGAAGCCCGGCTGCTGCTGGGAAGGGGCTGAGAAGAAGCATGCGGACGCTCTGCGCCTCGACGCTGATCAGTGAGTTCTTCGTGATCGGCTTCGCCGGTCTCGTCGCGATGAAGATGGACGACGCCTCCATGGGCGTGGTCTGGACGGTGTGCGGCATCGGCATGGCCCTGTCCGTGCTGCTGTGCGGCATGCTCACCCGGCCCGGCGGCATCCAGCTCGGCTGGGCGCTCCAGATCGCTCTGGTGCTCAGCGGTTTCGTGGTCCCGGTGATGTTCGTCCTGGGCCTGGCCTTCGGCGCGTTGTGGTGGGCCTCGATCCACTACGGCCGCAAGATCGACGAGGCCAAGGCGCGCTGGGCCGCGCAGGAGGCCGGCGAAGCCGCCGCCTGACCCCCGGTGCCCGCGGGCGCCGACCGCCCCGGCCCCCGGCGCCGCCGCGCCCGGGGGGAGCCGGGTCCGGGCCCCGGGCCGCCGTGCCGGGGCCGCCGGGCCTCCCGCCCCCGTGCTCCCGGAGCCCGGCCGACACCCCCGGGCCGGCCCCGGGTTCCGGCCGTTCCGGGGGGCGTGAAGGTGACCCTGGGTGAACCCCGGCGCAAACCCGTCTCCGTACCCCTGTAATCTCGCCCTCACCGCACCCGCACAGCCCGGTCTTGCAAGGAGCCCGTACATGACCCAGCGCACCCTCGTCCTGCTCAAGCCCGACGCGGTCCGTCGTGGCCTGATCGGCGAGATCGTCGGCCGTATCGAGCGGAAGGCGGGCTGGCGGATCACCGCGCTGGAGCTGCGCACCCTGGACCACGAGACGCTGGAGCAGCACTACGGCGAGCACAAGGGCCGCCCGTTCTACGAGCCGCTCATGGAGTTCATGGCCTCCGGCCCCGTCGTCGCCCTGGTGGCCGAGGGCGAGCGGGTCATCGAGGGCGTCCGCGCCCTGGCCGGCCCCACCGACCCGATCGCCGCCGCGCCCGGTTCGATCCGCGGCGACTTCGGCACGATCACGCGGGAGAACCTCATCCACGCCTCGGACTCGGAGAAGTCCGCAGAGCGAGAACTGAAGCTTTTCTTTCCGGGACTTTCCTGACCCGATCGGCCAAACAGCGCTGTACGCCTGGGGCGACCGAAGTAATTCGGTCGCCCCTCGGCATAGGGTTCGGTGTCGCGGGAACGCATCCCTCCGACGTAACGTCACCATGGGTGGAACGGGTACGCGTTCCGCTCGTCCTGGCGAAGGACCCTCGCGTGGTGTCCGTGCATACGGCACTACGATGGAAGCTTCCACGCCCGCAGCGCCAACCTCGCCTACCAGAACAAGCCATCTTCGTTTCTTGGGAAGGCCCGACGCATCCTCATGGGGAACAAGGGGAACTCAATGTCGTTCATCGGCCGTGACATGGCTATCGACCTCGGGACTGCCAACACGCTGGTGTACGTCAGGGGGCGCGGCATCGTCCTGAACGAGCCGTCCGTCGTGGCCATCAACACCAACACCGGCGGAATCCTGGCGGTCGGCTCCGAGGCCAAGAAGATGATCGGGCGCACGCCGGGCAACATCGTCGCCGTGCGACCCCTGAAGGACGGCGTGATCGCCGACTTCGAGATCACCGAGCGGATGCTCCGCTACTTCATCCTCAAGATCCACAAGCGCCGCTACCTGGCCCGCCCCCGGGTCGTCGTCTGCGTGCCCTCCGGTATCACCGGGGTCGAGCGCCGCGCCGTCATCGAGGCGTCCACCCAGGCCGGCGCGCGCCAGGTGCACATCATCGAGGAGCCCATGGCCGCGGCCATCGGCTCCGGTCTGCCGGTCCACGAGGCCACCGGCAACATGGTCGTCGACATCGGCGGCGGCACCACCGAGGTCGCCGTCATCTCGCTCGGCGGCATCGTCACCGCGCAGTCGATCCGCACCGCCGGCGACGAGCTGGACAACGCGATCATCCAGCACATCAAGAAGGAGTACTCGCTCCTCCTGGGCGAGCGGACCGCCGAGCAGATCAAGATCACGATCGGTTCGGCGTACGACCTGGAGAAGGACGAGCACACCGAGATCCGCGGCCGCGACCTGGTCTCCGGTCTGCCCAAGACGGTCGTCATCTCGGCCGCCGAGGTCCGCAAGGCCATCGAGGAGCCGGTCAACGCGATCGTCGACGCCGTGAAGACGACGCTCGACAAGTGCCCGCCCGAGCTGTCCGGCGACGTCATGGACCGCGGCATCGTCCTCACCGGCGGCGGCGCGCTGCTGCGCGGGCTGGACGAGCGGCTGCGCAACGAGACGGGCATGCCGATCCACATCGCCGAGGACCCGCTGGACTCGGTGGCGCTCGGCTCCGGCAAGTGCGTCGAGGAGTTCGAGGCGCTCCAGCAGGTGCTGGACGCCCAGCCCCGCCGCTAGCCGTCCTGCGGGACACACCCGATCCGGAGAGCGGACGCTGACGCTCCGTCCGCCGGATCGTTGATATAGATCGTTGCTGTACGGGCGCCGGGGCGGGACTCACCGCACCGGTACCCGTACGGAGACGTACACGGGCACGAACATTCCGACGAGGAAGGCACGGCCGCCGCACGTGAGGGACACACGAGAGAGCCGGCTGCTTCTGGTGCTCTTGATCGCCATCGCATTCGCCCTGATCACGGTGGATATCCGAGGCGGCGAGGAGTCACCGGTCGATGGCGCGCGGCAGGCCGCGGCCACCGTCTTCGGGCCGATCGAGAACGGCGTATCAGCGGCGGTCGACCCGGTCGGCAACGCCATAGGGGCGGTCCGCGACTCCGGCAGCCGGCACGACCGGATCTCCGTCCTGGAGAAGGAGAACGCCGCGCTGAAGGCCAGGCTCGGCAGCGACGACCGCACCAACAGCCGCGTCCGCCAGCTCGACGCCATGCTGAAGAAGGCCGGCGCCGGGCAGTACGGCATCAAGGGCGCCGAGGTCATCGCCATAGGAGCGGCCCAGGGCTTCTCCTGGACGATCACCATCGACGTCGGTTCGAACGACGGCATCCGCCGCGACATGACCGTCCTCAACGGGGAGGGGCTGGTCGGCCGGGTCACCACCGTCGGCCCCGGCACCGCCACGGTCCTGCTCGCCAATGACCCCGACTTCACCGTCGGCACCCGGATGGAGAAGACCGACGAGCTCGGGTTCGCCACCGGGCAGGGCTCGCGCCCGCTGTCGGTGCAGTTCCTCAACGGGAAGGCCGAGGTGAAGCCGGGCGACCGGCTCGTCACCTTCGGATCCAGCAAGGACAAGCCCTTCGTGCCCGGCGTGCCGGTCGGCGAGGTTGTCCGCGTCGACCCCTCGGGCGGCGCGCTGACCCGGACCGTCTACGTCAAGCCGTACGTCGGGTTCACCAAGCTCGACATCGTCGGGGTCGTCGTCCAGGCGCCCCGCGAGGACCCGCGCGACGCGGTGCTGCCCAAGCAGCCGGCCAAGGCCAAGCCGAAGCCGACTCCCACGGTCACCGTCACCGTCCAGCCCAACGGCGACCTGGTGGACGGCTCGGGCAAGGTCGTCGGCAACGTCAACGAGAACGGCGACGCCGCCGGCAACGCGGCGGGCGACCAGCAGGACCCCGCCCAGCAACCCGACAACGCGGCCGACGACCAGGAGCAGGGCTGATCCCATGCGCATCAACCGGACTCTGCTCTCCACCGCCCTGGTCGTCGTCGCCCTGGTCGTCCAGGTCTCCGTCCTCGCCCGCCTCCAGCTCCCCGGCGCCGTCCCCGACCTGCTGCTGCTCACCGTCCTCGGACTCGCCTTCGTGTACGGGCCGGTGAGCGGCGCCGTCATCGGGTTCGGCGCGGGCCTCCTCGCCGACCTCGCCCCGCCCGCCGACCACGCCGTGGGCCGGTACGCCCTGGTGCTCTGCGTCATCGGCTATCTGGCGGGGCTGATCCGGCCGGAGAACGGACAACTGCGGTCGGCGTTCGCCCCGATGGCCGCGGTCGTCGCCGCCGCGATCGGATCGACCCTGCTGTACGCGGGCGTCGGCGCGCTCGTCGGCGACACGGCCGCCCGCCACGTGGGGCTGGGCAGCCTCCTGTTCACGGCCGTGGTCTACGACCTGCTGCTGGCGCCCTTCACGGTGCCCGTCATCATGGCGCTGGCCAGACGCACCGAGAACGACCCGATCGCCGAGGCGTCCGCCGGCGGCAACGACGTCGCCGCCGGCTGGCTCGCCTCGGGCACCGGCCTGCGGATCGGCAACCAGCGCGGCGGCCTGCGCGTGAAGGCCGCCCGCAGCCGCGCCGCCCGCGCGGGCAGGATCAAAGGGGTCAAGCGACTGTGATCCCGTACATCACCGAGGACGCCGGGGGCGCCGCGTGAGGCTGTACTTCCCGGGGGACCCCCGTACCCCCGGCCGGACCGTCAGCGGGGGCGCCGCGTGAGCAACATTCCCGAGACCGGGCGGACCCAGCGGGTCCAGATCCGGCTCATCGTCATCCAGGTCCTCGTCTTCTCGCTGCTGCTCACCCTCGGCGGCCGCCTCTGGTACCTCCAGATCCGCAACGGCGACGAGTACACCGCCGAAGCCGCCGGCAACGGCGTGCAGCAGGTCGTCCAGCCCGCCGTGCGCGGCTCGATCCTCGACGCCCGCGGTGTGCCCCTCGCCGACAACGAGACCCGCCTCGTCGTCTCCGCCAGCCGCACCGAGCTGCTGAAGATGAAGGACGACGGCGAAGGCGTCCTCACCCGCCTCGCCGAGGTCCTGGACATGGAGCCGAAGGAGGTCCGGGACAAGGTCCGCCTCTGCGACTCCAAGACCCCCCAGCCCTGCTGGAACGGATCGCCCTACCAGCCGATCCCGGTCACCGACGAGGCCACCACCCAGCAGGCCCTCCAGATCCGCGAGCGCGCCGAGGACTTCCCCGGCATCACCGCCGAACCCACCGCCGTACGCCGCTACGCCGCCCCCGCCAAGGCGAGGACCGCGCAGGTCCTCGGCTACCTCTCGCCCGTCACCGACGAGGAGATCCAGCAGGCCCAGGACGGACCGTCGCCCTACCTGCGCTCCGACCAGGTCGGCCGCTCGGGCATCGAGCGCACCTACGACAAGGAGCTGCGCGGCAAGGCGGGCGTCACCCGCTACGAGGTCGACAACCTCGGCCGCGTCATGGGCGAGGCGGAGAACGACCCGGCCGTGGCCGGTTCCACCCTCGTCACCAGCCTGGACGCGCGGGTGCAGGCGGTGGCCGAGTACGAGCTGGCGCAGGCCATGAAGACCGTCCGGCAGGAGACCGACAAGATCACCGGCCGGAAGTACGAGGCCGACTCCGGCGCGGTGGTCGTCATGGAGTCCAAGACCGGCCGTGTCGTCTCGATGGCGTCCCAGCCCGACTACGACCCCAACGACTGGGTCGGCGGCATCTCCGGCAAGCAGTACGCCAAGCTCACCAGCAAGAAGTCCAACTACCCGCTCCTCAACCGGGGCATCCAGGGCCAGGCCCCGGCCGGCTCGATCTTCAAGGTGGTGTCGGCCAGCGCCGCCGTGCGCGGCGGCCACGCCTTCAACGACCTGTACGAGTGCAGCAGCTCCTACAGCCTCGGCAACCAGACCTTCGCGAACTTCGAGTCCAAGGGCCACGGCCCCATCACCCTCGGGGACGCGCTCAAGTACTCCTGCAACACGGTCTTCTACCGCCTCGGCCACGACGAGTGGGTCAAGGACGGCGGCATAAAGCCCAAGAAGGACGCCAAGAACTGGTTCTACCGCACCGCCCGCGACTTCGGCCTCGGCTCCGAGACCGGCATCGACCTGCCCAACGAGGTCAAGGGCCGCATCCCGGACCGCCAGTGGAAGCAGGACTTCTGGAAGGCCAACAAGGACGCCTGGTGCAAGGAGGGCAAGAAGGGCGGCACCTACGTCCAGCAGATCGCGTACGAGAGCTGCCTCGAAGGCAACCAGCTCAAGGCCTACGACAGCATCAACTACGCGATCGGCCAGGGTGACGTGCTCGTCACGCCCATCCAGATGGCCACCGCCTACGCGGCCATCAGCAACGGCGGAACCCTCCACGAGCCGACCGTCGGCAAGGCCGTGATCAGCCCCGACGGCAAGTCCGTCCGGGAGATCACACCCAAGGTCAGCGGGAAGCTGCCGGTCGACGCCCAGACCATCAAGGACCTCGACAAGGGCCTGCGCTCGGTCGTCGAGCCGGGCGGCACCGCCGCCTGGCGGTTCGGCGGCTGGCCGCAGGACAAGATCCCGATGCGCGCCAAGACCGGTACGGCCCAGGTGTACGGCAAGCAGACCACCGCCTGGTTCGCGACCTACACCGACGACTACACGATCGTCATGACGATCTCCCAGGGCGGCACCGGCTCCGGCGCCGCCGGTCCCGCCGTCCGCAAGATCTACGACGCGCTCTACGGCCTCGACGCCGAGGGCAACCAGGACAAGAAGAGGGCCTTGCTGCCGAAGCCCCAGAAGGCGCTGCCGAAGATCCAGCCCGACGGCTCGATCCGCGCGCCGAAGGTCAAGCCCTACGACCCCGCCCCGGTCACGCCCGAGCAGCAGCCCGGCGGGCAGGAGCCCCAGCTCCCGCTGCGGCCCGGAGGCCAGCCCGGACTCACCGGAGCGCCCGCTTCGACGGGGAGGCAGCCCTGATGGCAGGTGGATTCTCCGTCTCCCGGTACGGCCCCGACCAGGGCTCCTGGGCCAAGCTGACCGCCCGCGACTCCCTCGTGCGGCGGCTGGACTGGCCCCTGCTGGGGGCCGCGCTCGCGCTCTCGTTCATGGGCGCGCTGCTCGTGTGGTCCGCGACCCGCAACCGCGACCACCTCACCCAGGGCGACCCGTACTTCTTCCTCGTCCGGCACGCCCTCAACACCGGCATCGGGCTCGCCCTGATGATCGGCACGATCTGGCTCGGCCACCGCACGCTGCGCGGGGCCGTCCCGGTCCTCTACGGCATCTCGGTGCTGCTGGTCCTGGCGGTCCTCACCCCGCTCGGCACCACGGTCAACGGCGCCCACGCGTGGATCAAGCTGCCGGCCGGCTTCTCGATCCAGCCGTCCGAGTTCACCAAGATCACCATCATCCTCGTGATGGCGATGCTGCTGGCCGCCCGGGTCGACGCGGGCGACCAGGCCCACCCCGACCACCGCACCGTCGCCAAGGCGCTGGGGCTCGCGGCCGTCCCGATGGCCATCGTCATGCTGATGCCGGACCTCGGCTCGGTGATGGTCATGGCCGTCATCGTCCTCGGCGTCCTGCTGGCCTCCGGCGCCTCCAACCGCTGGGTCTTCGGCCTCCTCGGGGCGGGGGCGAGCGGCGCCGTCGCCGTCTGGCAGCTCGGTCTGCTCGACGAGTACCAGATCGCCCGGTTCGCCGCCTTCGCCAACCCCGCGCTCGACCCGGCCGGCGTCGGCTACAACACCAACCAGGCCCGCATCGCGATCGGCTCCGGCGGCCTCACCGGCACCGGCCTCTTCGAGGGCACGCAGACCACCGGTCAGTTCGTGCCCGAGCAGCAGACCGACTTCGTCTTCACCGTCGCCGGCGAGGAGCTGGGCTTCCTCGGCGCCGGGCTGATCATCGTGCTGCTGGGCGTCGTCCTGTGGCGCGCCTGCCGGATCGCCCGCGAGACCACCGAGCTGTACGGCACGGTCGTCGCCGCCGGGATCATCGCCTGGTTCGCCTTCCAGTCCTTCGAGAACATCGGCATGACGCTCGGCATCATGCCGGTCGCCGGGCTCCCGCTGCCCTTCGTCTCCTACGGAGGGTCCTCGATGTTCGCCGTCTGGGTGGCGATCGGACTGCTCCAGTCGATCAGGGTGCAACGGCCGATGTCCGCCTGAACCCCGGCCGTCGCGGGTAGGTGTCCGTACATGGCGGACACCAAGCGCGAAATCGAGCGGAAGTACGAGGCCACCGACGCCACCCGGCTGCCCGACCTGGACCGGGTGGCCGGGGTCGCCCGGACCGTCCCACGCGGGCGGACCGAGCTGGACGCCGTCTACTGGGACACCCCCGGCCTCCGCCTCGCCGCCGACGGCCTCACCCTGCGCCGCAGGACCGGCGGGGCCGACGAGGGCTGGCACGTGAAGTTCCCCGTCGCCGTCGGCGTCCGGGACGAGATCCACGAACCCCTCTCCGACACGCTGCCGCCCACGCTGGCCGCGTTGCTCCGCTCCCGGGTCCGGCACGCGGAGATCGCCCCCGTCGTCCGGCTGCTCTCCTCCCGCGACGTCCACCATCTGCTGGCCGCGGACGGCACGCTTCTGGCCGAGGTGAGCGTCGACACGGTCCTCGCGGAGCGCCTGGCGGGAGAGGGCGCCGGCGCCACCGCCACCTGGACCGAGATCGAGGTCGAGCTGGCGGACGACGGCGACCCGGCCTTCCTGGACGCCGTCGAGAAGCGGCTCCGCAAGGCCGGGGTGCGCCCCGCGGAGTCCTCGTCGAAGCTGGCGAGGGCGCTGGCGGAGACGACGCCGGGCCGCGAGGAGAACGGCCGTGACCGGCCCTCCGGGCGCACCGCGGGCGACCACGTCCTCGCCTACGTACGCGAACAGATCGACGCGATCGTCCGGCTCGACCCGGCCGTCCGCCGCGACCTTCCCGACTCCGTCCACAAGATGCGCGTCGCGACCCGCCGACTGCGCAGCACCTTCAAGACCCACCGCACGATCCTCGACCGCGAGGTCACCGACCCCCTCGGCGCGGAGCTCAAGTGGCTCGCCGCCGAACTGGGCCTCGACCGCGACCAGGAGGTCCTGGACGGACGGCTCGGCTCCCACGTCGGGGAACTGCCCACCGCTCTCGCCCTCGGCCCGGTGCGCGGCCGGCTCCGCGCCTGGTCGGCCGCCCGCCGCACCGGGGCCCGCAGCAGGATCATCGACGTACTGGACGGGAAGCGGTACCTCGACCTCCTGGACGCGCTCCACGCGCTGAGCGCCGACCCGCCGCTGCGCCCCGCCGCCTCCCGCAAGCCCGGGAAGGTTCTGCCGCGGGTGGTGCTCAAGGACCACCAGCGCCTCACGGCCCGCGTCGAGCACGCCCTCGCGCTGCCGCCCGGACCCGAGCGGGACGTCGCGCTGCACGAGGCCCGCAAGGCGGCCAAGCGCGCCCGGTACGCGGGCGAGGCGGCCCGCCCCGCCCTCGGCAAACCCGCCAGGCGCTTCGCGAAGCGGGTGAAGGCCGTGCAGTCCCTCCTCGGCGACCACCAGGACAGCGTCGTCGCCCGCGAGGCCCTGCGCACCCTCGGCATCCAGGCCCACGCGGCGGGCGAGACCGCCTTCACCTGGGGCCTCCTGTACGGGCGGGAGGAGGCCGCCGCCGAGGCCCGGGAGCGCGAACTGCCCGCGGTCTGGGCCCGCGCGGCCGGCCGCCGACTGCGCGCGGATCTGAAGCACCGGTGAGCGGGGTACGCTGGATGGTCACCCCTGCCGGCTCACGAAGGTTCGCGAGATGTCTGCCGCATCGGTCTTCCCACAGCTCGAAGCTCTGCTCCCGCATGTGCAGAAGCCCATCCAGTACGTCGGCGGTGAGCTGAACTCCACCGTCAAGGACTGGGACAGCTGTGACGTCCGCTGGACCCTGATGTACCCCGACGCCTACGAGGTCGGGCTCCCCAATCAGGGCGTCATGATCCTCTACGAGGTACTGAACGAACGCGAGGGCGTCCTCGCGGAGCGCACGTACAGCGTGTGGCCCGACCTCGAAGAGCTGATGCGCGAGCACGACGTGCCCCAGTTCACCGTGGACAGCCACCGCCCGGTCGGCGCGTTCGACGTGTTCGGACTCAGCTTCTCCACCGAGCTGGGCTACACCAACATGCTCACCGCCCTGGACCTCGCGGGCATCCCGCTGGAGTCCAAGGACCGCACGGTGGACCACCCGATCGTCCTCGCGGGCGGCCACGCCGCGTTCAACCCCGAGCCGATCGCGGACTTCATCGACTGCGCGGTCGTCGGCGACGGCGAGCAGGCGGTCCTGGAGATCACCGAGATCATCCGCGCCTGGAAGGCCGAGGGCCGCCCCGGCGGCCGCGACGAGGTGCTGTTCCGGCTCTCGAAGACCGGCGGCGTCTACGTCCCGCGCTTCTACGACGTCGAGTACCTCCCCGACGGCCGCATCGGCCGCGTCGTGCCCAACCGGTCCGGCGTGCCGTGGCGGGTCTCCAAGCACACGGTGATGGACCTCGACGAGTGGCCCTACCCCAAGCAGCCCCTCGTCCCGCTCGCGGAGACCGTGCACGAGCGGATGTCCGTGGAGATCTTCCGCGGCTGCACCCGCGGCTGCCGTTTCTGCCAGGCCGGCATGATCACGCGCCCCGTGCGGGAGCGAAGCATCACCGGCATCGGCGAAATGGTCGACAAGGGCCTCAAGGCGACCGGCTTCGAGGAGGTCGGCCTGCTCTCGCTCTCCTCCGCCGACCACAGCGAGATCGGCGACATCGCCAAGGGCCTCGCGGACCGCTACACCGAGGACAAGATCGGTCTCTCGCTGCCCTCCACCCGCGTCGACGCGTTCAACGTGGACCTGGCCAACGAGCTGACCCGCAACGGCCGCCGCTCCGGTCTCACCTTCGCCCCCGAGGGCGGTTCCGAGCGCATGCGCAAGGTCATCAACAAGATGGTCTCGGAGGAGGACCTGATCCGCACGGTCGCCACCGCCTACGGCAACGGCTGGCGCCAGGTGAAGCTGTACTTCATGTGTGGCCTGCCCACCGAGACCGACGAGGACGTCCTCCAGATCGGCGACATGGCGGTGAACGTCATCGCCAAGGGCCGCGAGGTCTCCGGCCAGAACGACATCCGCTGCACCGTCTCCATCGGCGGGTTCGTGCCCAAGCCGCACACCCCCTTCCAGTGGGCCCCGCAGCTCAGCGCCGAGGAGACCGACGCGCGGCTGAAGAAGCTCCGGGACAAGATCCGGGACGACAAGAAGTACGGCCGCTCCATCGGCTTCCGCTACCACGACGGCAAGCCCGGCATCGTCGAGGGCCTGCTCTCGCGCGGCGACCGCCGCGTCGGCTCCGTCATCCGCGCGGTCTACGAGGCCGGCGGCCGCTTCGACGGCTGGCGCGAGCACTTCAGCTACGACCTCTGGATGAACTGCGCCGAGAAGACGCTGCCCGGCTTCGGCGTGGACGTCGACTGGTACACCACCCGCGAGCGCACCTACGAGGAGGTCCTGCCCTGGGACCACCTCGACTCCGGTCTGGACAAGGACTGGCTCTGGGAGGACTGGCAGGACGCGCTCGACGAGACCGAGGTCGAGGACTGCCGCTGGACCCCCTGCTTCGACTGCGGCGTCTGCCCGCAGCTCGACCTGGACATCCAGATCGGCCCGACCGGCAAGAAGCTCCTGCCGCTCAGCGTCGTCAACAAGTAGCGCGTCCCCGGACGCACCGCAGGCCCGGCCCGGCAACCCCGGACCGGGCCTGACGCGTCCCCCGCGGCATGGCGGACCACAGCAGGCACCGGGCGCCCCGGAGGCACGAACCGGGCGAGGGCGCCCTGACCACGCTGATCAGGATCCCGGTGCGGCTCGTCGTCCTGGTGCTCGTCCTGCCGGTCCGCATGGCCGGGGACGCGCTCACCGCGCTCCGGCACGGCGCCGACCGCGTCCTGCTGCGCCCGCTCGGCCGGGCCTGCTGTGGCTGGGGGAGGCGCTGGTCCCGACCCCGCTGGCCCGGCTGTACACCTGGGTCCTGACACCACTCGGCAAGGCCGCCCGCCGGCTGGCCGTCGCCCTTCTCCTGTGGCCCTGGACCGGCCTGTGGCGGTACGTGGTCGCCCCCGTCGCCCGCTACGGCATCGCCGCGCCGGCCGCCCGGCTGTACCGGGCCGTCCCCACTCCGCCGGGTCACGGCCTGCGCCGGATCGGCACCGCCCTGCTGGCCCCGGCCCGACGCGCCGCCGTCGAAGCGGGCCGGGCCGCCCGCGCCGCCCTCGCGAGCGCACGGGAAACCGTGCGGCGGGCGCGCCGCGACGCCTGGCGGGCGCTCGCCGGTTCCCCGGCCGCCGCACGGTCCGGGGAACCGCGAGGGATCGCTGCGCGTACTCTGGGTAGTACACCGACTGTCCCCAGCGCGGCGCAGGCGACCGAGACCCCTCCGGGCGGCGAGAAACTCGTCGAGCGGGGGCGGGCCGGAGCGGCACCCCGGGGCGACCCGAAATCTCGTGGGCGGCGCGCCACCGCGCCCGCCCCGCACCGAGGAGAAGAACCACTGGGCAAGCGACAGCCCGAAGGCCCGCCGCCCGCACCGGCAGTGCAGCGCATCCGCTTGCGCTACACGAAGCGCGGCCGCCTCCGGTTCACCAGTCACCGAGACTTCCAGCGGGCCTTCGAGCGGGCACTGCGCCGCTCCGAGGTGCCGATGGCGTACTCCGCGGGCTTCACCCCGCACCCCAAGGTCTCCTACGCCAACGCCGCACCCACCGGCACGGGCAGCGAGGCCGAGTTCCTGGAGATCGCCCTCACCGAGGCGCGTGACCCCGACACCCTGCGCGCCATGCTCGACGCCTCGATGCCCACCGGCCTCGACATCGTCGACGCGGTGGAGGCCCGGACATCCGGCCTGGCCGAACGGCTCACCGCCTCCGTCTGGGAGATGCGCCTCGACGGCGTCGACGCCGAGGACGCCCGCCCCGCGGTGGCCGCCTTCAACGCCGCCGGGAGCGTCGAGGTCCAGCGCAAGGCGAAGAACGGCATCCGGACCTTCGACGCCCGCGCGGCCGTCGCCGACCTGCGGGTCGTGGACGCTCCGGCCGATAGGCCGGGCGAGCGGCCCTGTGCGATACTGCGCCTGGTTGTGCGGCACGTGACACCTGCCGTGCGACCCGACGACGTCCTGTCCGGTCTCCGAGCTGTGGCCGACCTGGCGCCGCCTGTCCCCGCCGCGGTGACCAGGCTGGCGCAGGGGCTCTTCGACGAGGAGTCCGGCACGGTGACCGACCCGCTCGCGCCCGACCGCGAGGCCGCCCCGACCGCATATCCCGCGGTCGCCGGGGCAGCCGTCGCGACGGCGCCGGAAGGTGCAGGTTCCGCGTAAGGCGGTCGTCGTAGCGCAGCCCTCCGACTCGGGAGCCACCTGGGTCGGGCCGCGCACTGACCCACAAGACTTTCGCCAGGCCGTACGCACACCGCATACGGAACCGGCGAGCCAGACATCAGCTCCCGTGCGGCGCCCGCGCCCCGGACGGCGGTATCGCACCACTGCGGACCGGCCGGACCGGAATCCGACGCGGCGCCCGGGAGCACGACGGGAGAAACGCCCGCATGCCTCAGCCGAACGAACCCGGCACGACCGGGAACAACGAAGAGAACACCCCCGGCGACAAGCTGCCGCCGCGCCGCAGGCGCCGCGCCGCCTCCCGCCCGGCCGGCCCGCCCGGCGGCGCCGCGCCCGCCGCCGAGGACGTCACGCCGGCCATACCGGCCGCTGAGACCGCCGCCCCGGCAGCCGACGACACGCCCGGGGAGACGGTCACCGAAACCGCCGCGCCCGCCCGCGCCCGCCGCCGTGCCGTGCGCAAGTCCACCGCCCCCGCCGGCGCCCCGCAGCAGGCGGAGCCCGTCGAGCCGGCGCCCGCGGCGGCCGCCGAGCCCGCACCCGCCGCGGAGGCCCCCGTGCGGCCCGCCGCCGACGAGGAGCCTGCCGCGCCCGCGCCGCGCACCCGCCGCCGTGCGGTCCGCAAGGCGACGGCTCCGGCCGGTCCGCCGGAGGCCGCCGAGACCGTCGAGGCGCTGGCCGAGGACGCCGCCGCGCCCGACCCCGAGGAAGAGGCCGTGGCCGCCGTGGAGATCCCCGACGAGGCCCCGGCGCCCCGCCGCCGCCGCGCCTCCCGCAAGGCCACCTCCCCGGCCGGCGCTCCGCAGTCCGCCGAGGCCGCCGTCGTGGTGGAGCCCACCGTCGCGGAGGCCGCCCCGGCCGCCGAGCCCGAGCCCGCCGTCGCGGAGGCCGCGCCCGCCGCCGAGCCGGCCGCCCCGCGTGGCCGTACCCGCCGCCGCGCCTCCGCCCCGGCCGGCGCCCCGCAGGCCGCCGCGCCCGTGAGCGAGCCGCAGCCGGCCGCCGAGGCCGAGGCCGCCGAGCCCGAGGCGCTCGAAGCCGAGACCGCCGAAGAGGCCCCGGCCCCGCGCGCCCGCCGCAGGACGTCCCGCAAGGCCTCCGCGCCCGCCGGTCCGCCGCAGCCGACCGAGCCCGCCGAGTCCGCCGCCGTCGCGGAGGAGCCCGCCGAGTCCGGCGAGAGCCTGCCCGCCGCCGTCGCCGAGGAGCTCGCCGCCGAGGTGGACGAGGTCGAGGAGGCCGCCCCGCGCGGACGCCGCCGTCGCCGGGCCACCGCCACCGCCGGCAGCCCCGAGTTCACCGCGAAGACCGAGGAGCCGACCCGGAAGAGCCGACGGGCGACGCGCCCCGCCGTCGCCGTCTTCCAGGCCCCGGTCTTCGCCGAGCCGATGTTCCAGACCCCCGAGACGGCCGCCGCCGCGGCTGCCGCCGCCGGCTCCGCGTACGACGAGGCCGACGAGGCCGACGAGGTCGAGGCACAGCCCGCGGTCGAGCCCGCGCAGAGCGCCGCGCCCGCGCCGCAGGGCGGCTCGCGCCGCCGTCGCCGCCGCCGCGGCGAGTCCGACGCCGCCGAGCAGGCCGCCGAGCCCGCCGCTGCGGTGGAGGCGCCCGCCGACGAGGCCCCCGAGGCCGAGCCGGAGGAGCACGAAGGCGACGACGCCGACGAGTACGGCGACCGCCCCTCGCGCCGCCGTCGCCGGGGCGGCCGCCGCCGCCGTCGCGGTGAGGCCCACGACCTGGACGACGAGCAGCACACCGACGACGCGCCCGCCGAGCCCCGCGCCGAGGAGCCCCGCTCCGAGGACGAGCAGGACGGGGGCCGCGGCCGGACCCAGGAGGCCGCCGACGAGGACGACGAGGACGACGACTCCTCGGCCTCCGGTTCGAGCAGCAGCTCCCGCCGTCGCCGCCGTCGCCGCCGCCGCAGCGGTGACGCCGTCGCCGACGCCGAGCACGGCACCGCCGACGACCCGGAGCGCACGGTCGTCAAGGTCCGCGAGCCCCGCAAGAAGGAGGAGCGCGAGCCGGGCACCGGCTTCGACGAGGTCCAGTCCATCAAGGGCTCGACCCGGATGGAGGCCAAGAAGCAGCGCCGCCGCGAGGGCCGCGAGCAGGGCCGCCGCCGGGTTCCGATCATCACCGAGGCGGAGTTCCTCGCCCGCCGCGAGGCCGTCGAGCGGGTGATGGTCGTCCGCCAGAACGGCGAGCGCACCCAGATCGGCGTCCTCGAGGACAACGTGCTCGTCGAGCACTACGTCAACAAGGAGCAGTCCACCAGCTACGTCGGCAACGTCTACCTGGGCAAGGTCCAGAACGTGCTGCCGTCCATGGAGGCCGCCTTCGTCGACATCGGCAAGGGCCGCAACGCCGTCCTGTACGCCGGGGAGGTCAACTTCGAGGCGCTCGGCATGGCCCACGGGCCGCGCCGCATCGAGACCGCCCTCAAGTCCGGCCAGTCGGTCCTGGTCCAGGTCACCAAGGACCCGATCGGCCACAAGGGCGCGCGGCTGACCAGCCAGGTCTCGCTGCCCGGCCGCTACCTGGTGTACGTGCCCGAAGGCTCGATGACCGGGATCAGCCGCAAGCTGCCCGACACCGAGCGCTCCCGCCTGAAGACGATCCTCAAGAAGATCGTTCCCGAGGACGCGGGCGTCATCGTGCGCACCGCCGCCGAGGGCGCGAGCGAGGACGAGCTGCGCCGTGACGTCGAGCGGCTCCAGCAGCAGTGGGAGGAGATCCAGAAGAAGGCCAAGGGCACCAGCTCCTCCAACGCACCCACGCTGCTCTACGGCGAGCCGGACATGACCGTCCGGGTGGTCCGCGACATCTTCAACGAGGACTTCTCCAAGGTCATCGTCAGCGGCGACGAGGCATGGGAGACCATTCACGGGTACGTCTCGCACGTCGCGCCCGACCTCACCGATCGGCTCTCCCGCTGGACCTCCGAGGTCGACGTCTTCGCGACGTACCGCATCGACGAGCAGCTGATGAAGGCGCTGGACCGCAAGGTCTACCTGCCCAGCGGCGGTTCGCTGGTGATCGACAAGACCGAGGCGATGGTCGTCGTCGACGTCAACACCGGCAAGTTCACCGGCCAGGGCGGCAACCTGGAGGAGACCGTCACCAGGAACAACCTGGAGGCGGCCGAGGAGATCGTGCGCCAGCTGCGGCTGCGCGACCTCGGCGGCATCGTCGTCGTCGACTTCATCGACATGGTGCTGGAGTCCAACCGGGACCTGGTCCTGCGCCGGCTCCTGGAGTGCCTGGGCCGTGACCGCACCAAGCACCAGGTCGCCGAGGTCACCTCGCTCGGCCTGGTCCAGATGACCCGCAAGCGGGTGGGCCAGGGGCTCCTGGAGTCCTTCTCCGAGACCTGCGTCCACTGCAACGGGCGCGGTGTCATCGTCCACATGGAGCAGCCGACGTCCGTCGGCGGCGGTGGCGGCGGCAAGAAGTCCAAGAAGCGCCGCGGTGGTGCGGGCCAGGACCACGAGCACGGTCACGACCACGGCGCCGAGGACCACGCGTCCGCCGAGCCCGTGGAGACCGAGACGGAGGCCGAGCTGGCCGCCGAGGTCGCCGCCCCGGTGGCCGTGGAGCCCGCGGTCGGGGAGGACGACGAGTTCTACGGCAGCCCCGCCGAGGCGGAGGCGGCCGCCACGCGCGGCCGTGGCCGCCGCCGTGCCTCCCGCAGGGCGTCCGCCCCGGTCGGCGCCCCGAAGGCCGAGGCGGCTGCCGAGGCCCCCGCCACCGAGCCGGTCCGCGACACGCCCGCCGAGGCTCCGGCCGTCGAAGCCCCCGTGGCCGAGACCCCGGCCGCGGAAGCGCCCGCTGCCGAGGTCCCGGCCGAGGCCGCGCCCCAGGGCCGTACGCGTCGGCGGGCCACCCGCAAGGCGACCGCCCCGGCGGGCGCGCCGAAGCAGGCCGAGGCGGCGGAGCCGCTTCAGCCGGCCGAGCCCGCTGCGGACCCGGTCGCGGTCGAGGACCCGGTGGTCGAGCCGCCGGCCGCCGAGGTTCCGGCTCCGACGGCGTCCGACGCACCGGCCGCGTCCGAGGCTCCGGAGGCATCCGAGGCTCCGGCGGAGGAGGCCCCCGAGGCCGAGGCCCCCGTGGCCGCCCCGCCGCGTGCCCGGCGCCGGGTGACCCGCAAGGTCACCGCTCCGGCGGGTTCGCCCACCGGATCGGCCGACGCGGCGATCGTCGTGGTCGACTCGGCCTCCGAGGCGAAGGCCCCGGCTTCCGGAGCCCCGGTTTCCGAGGTCCCGGTCTCCGAGGGAACGCCGGGAAGCGGAACGGCGGAGTCCGAATCCGAGGAAGCCGCCCCGGCGAAGAAGGCGGCCCGCAAGACGGCCGCCAAGAAGGCCCCGGCCAAGAAGGCGGCGGCCAAGAAGACGGCGGCCAAGAAGACCACCGCCAAGAAGACGACGACGAAGACCGCCGCGAAGAAGACGACGAAGAAGACCGTCGCCGCCGAGCAGCAGTCGTCGCCGTCCGTGACGGCTCCCGCGTCTTCCGGGGAGGGCGAGTCGTCGGCCGGCTGACACATCCGTGACCGGTTGTTCGTTTTCAGGCGTCCCGCTCCGAGCACATGGGGGCGGGACGCCTGTTTTGTTTCGGAACTGATGCAAGCGTTGGTTAACCGGCCCGAAATGGGTCGAGAAATCCCTGATAATGTGACGGCGGTTGCCATGCCGGTGGATGTGCTCCACGGGAACTACGGTTGGTGACAGGCCCGGTGACACGACCGGGCCGCCATTCCTCGGCAGGGCGTCGGCATCGCGCCGGTGGGGTTTCGCGCGACCTCGGTAAGACGTCCCGCACCTCAAAGCTCTGCCTGGTAACGAGCTCTTGCGGTGTTCAAGGAGGACGTCCATGACGAGCATCAACGAGCAGCCGATCCCTGCTGCCCGTCCGGTCATCGGGGAAGACGAGATCGAGGCCGCGGTGCGCGTGCTGCGCAGCGGCCGCGTCGTGCAGGGCCCCGAGGTCGCGGCTTTCGAGGAGGGCTTCTCGCGCCTGGTCGACGGCCGGCACTGCGTCGCCGTCAACTCGGGCACCTCGGCCCTCCACCTGCTCCTTCTCGCCCTGGGCATCGGTCCGGGCGACGAGGTGATCGTCCCCTCCTTCTCCTTCGCCGCCTCCGCGAACGCGGTCCGCCTCGTCGGCGCCGACGTCGTGTTCGCCGACATCGAGCCGGGCAGCTTCGGCCTCGACCCGGCGGCGGTCGAAGCCGCGATCACGCCGCGCACCGCCGCGATCATGCCCGTCCACCTCTACGGCCACCCCGCCGCGATGGACAAGCTCATGCCCATCGCGGAGAAGCACAAGCTCGCCGTCGTCGAGGACGCCTGCCAGGCCCACGCCGCCGCGCTGAACGGCACCCCGGTCGGCGCCTTCGGCGCGGGCGGCACCTTCAGCTTCTACCCGACCAAGAACATGCACTCGCTCGAGGGCGGCATGGTCAGCACGGCCGACGCCGAACTGGCCCGCACCCTGCGCCTGCTGCGCAACCAGGGCATGGAGCAGCGGTACGCCAACGAGATCGTCGGCGCCAACATGCGGATGACCGACGTGTCCGCCGCCGTCGGCCGCGTACAGCTCGCCAAGCTGGAGGGCTGGACCGAGCAGCGCCGCGCCAACGCCGCGTACCTCGACGCCCACATCACCGCGCCGAACGTCATCACGCCGCCGGTGGCCGAGGGCGCCCGGCACATCTACCACCAGTACACCGTGCGCATCCAGGGTGACCGGGACGCCGCGATGGCCCGGCTCACCGAGGCGGGCGTCGGCAACGCGGTCTACTACCCGACGCCGATCCACCGGCTCAAGCCCTACTGGGAGCCGGACCAGAAGGCGGGCCGCACCTGGGACCTGCCCGAGACCGAGAAGGCCGCCGCCGAGGTCGTCTCGCTGCCCGTCCACCCCTCGCTCACCGAGGGCGACCTGGCGCGCATCGTGACCGCCGTGAACTCCCTGGGGGAGAGCCTGTGAGCGCCGTACTGAAAGCCGGTCTCGTCGGCCTCGGTTCCATGGGCCGCCACCACGCCCGGGTCCTCGCCGGCCTGGAGGGCGTCGAGCTGGTCGGCGTCGTCGACCCGATGGGCGACAAGAACGGCTGGGCCCAGGGCGCCCCCGTCCTGTCCACCGTCGAGGAGCTGATCGCCCTCGGCATCGACTACGCCGTCGTCGCCTGCCCGACCGCGCTGCACGAGGAGGTCGGCCTCCAGCTCGCCGACGCCGGGATCTGCGCCCTGATCGAGAAGCCGCTCGCGGACACCGTCGAGGGCGCCCGCCGCCTCGTCGACGCCTTCGAGTCGCGCGGCCTGGTGGCCGGCGTCGGCCACATCGAGCGCTGCAACCCGGCCCTCCTCTCGCTCCGCGCCCGCCTGGAGGCCGGCGAGCTGGGCGACGTCTACCAGGTCGTCACCCGCCGCCAGGGCCCCTTCCCGCACCGGATCGCGGACGTCGGCGTGGTCAAGGACCTCGCCACGCACGACATCGACCTGACGGGCTGGGTCACCGGCCAGGCGTACACCTCGATCGCCGCGCACACCGTCTCCAAGTCGGGCCGCCCGCACGAGGACATGGTCTCCGCGGTGGGCCAGCTCTCCGACGGCACCATGGTCAACCACCTGGTCAACTGGCTGAGCCCGCTCAAGGAGCGGTTCACCTCGGTCACCGGCGAGCGCGGCTGCTTCATCGCCGACACCCTCACCGCCGACCTCACCTTCCACTCCAACGCCGCGGTCACCACCGAATGGGAGGCGCTGCGCGCCTTCCGCGGGGTCTCCGAGGGCGACATGGTCCGCTACGCCATTCCCAAGCGCGAGCCGCTGCTCGTCGAGCACGAACTGTTCCGCGACGCGGTACGGGGCCTGCCCGCCGACATCTGCACCCTGCGGCAGGGGCTGCGCACCGTCGAGGTGGCGGCGGCGGTGCTGCGTTCGGCGTCCACCGGACTCTCGGTCCCGTTGCAGGACGAGGACCTCCTCGCCGCGGAGGTGGCCAGTTGACCGAGCCGGCGGTCACCGTCGTCGTCGCCGTGTACAACACCATGCCCTATCTCACCGAGTGCCTGAACTCGCTCGTGGGGCAGAGCATCGGCAAGGAGCGGCTCGAGGTCATCGCCGTGGACGACGGGTCCACGGACGACAGCGGCAAGGAACTGGACCGGTTCGCGGAGCTGTACCCCGGCACGGTCAAGGTCCTTCACCAGGCGAACTCCGGCGGTCCGGCCGCTCCCAGCAACCGCGCGCTGGAGCTGGCGACCGGCCGTTACGTCTACTTCATCGGCTCCGACGACCACCTCGGCGAGGAGGCGCTGGAGCGGATGGTCGCCTGCGCCGACGCCAACGGGTCCGACGTGGTCATCGGCAAGATGGTCGGCACCAACGGGCGCTACGTCCACCAGAAGCTGTACACCGGGAACCGGGACGTCACCCTCGACGACCCCGCGCTTCCCTTCACGCTGGCCAACACCAAACTGTTCCGCCGGGAGCTGGTGGAGAAGCACAAGCTCCGCTTCCCCGAGGACATGCCGGTCGGCAGCGACCAGCCGTTCACCATCGAGGCGTGCGTCCGGGCCCGGAAGATCTCCGTGATCTCCGACTACACCTGCTACTACGCGGTCAAGCGCGGCGACGCCAGCAACATCACCTACCGGGCGGACCACCTGGCCCGGCTCCGCTGCGTCCAGCGGATCATGGAGCACACGGCCGCGCTGATCCCCGCCGGTACGCGGCGCGACGCTGTGTTCAAGCGGCATTTCGACTGGGAGCTGACCAAGCTCCTGCAGGAGGACTTCCCCCTGCTCGACGCCGACACCCGCCGCGAGGTGTGCGAGGGCGTCGGCGCGCTGGTGGACGCGTACTTCACCGACGGCCTGCGGGACCGCACCGGCGTCAAGCGCCGGGTGCGCTTCGGCCTCGCCCGCAGCGGCGCGGTCGAGGAGCTGACCCGCGCCATCGCGGAGGAGGACGAGCACGGGCCCCCGCCCTTCCTGCTGGAGGGTCGGAGGGCCTTCGCCGCCTACCCGGGCTTCCGGGATCCGGCGGTCGGCCTGGACGAGCGCTGGTACGAGGCCCGCGAGACGGTCGCGGGCAGACTCGCGTCCGGCACCACGCTGGAGTCGGCGCGGTGGGAGCAGAGCGGCGAGCAGCTCACCCTCGCCCTGGAACTGCGACTCGGTGTCGTCGGCGACACGTCGTCGGCCGTGGTCGTCCTCGCGCAGGGCGCCATGCCGAAGACCGCCGACAAGGCCGGTGCCCGCAAGCTGCCCGCGGACGCCGCGCGCCCGAAGGCGGTCGGAGAGTTCGCCCGGGAGCCCGCCGAGGACGGCACGGGCACCCTGCTGAGCGCCCGCATCCCGATCGAGCCGGTCCGGGCCAAGCGCGGCGTGCGCGTCCACGTCGACGTCGCCGGCTCCACGTACGAGATCCCCGTCCGCACCGAGGGCCTGCCGATGCCGTTGGCGCGTCGTTGGGGCAGCCGTACCCCCTACCGGGTGGCGGCGCGCCCCAACTCCAAGGGGCGACTCGTGATCACGACGGCCCCCTTGTGGGAACCGAAGCCCAGCGTGGGCGCGCGGCTGCGCCGAACGCTGTCAAGGTCGAAGAGGAAGTAACCCGATGAACATCTGTGTAGTCGCGCTCGGCAAGATCGGGCTTCCGCTCGCCGTGCAGTTCGCCGCCAAGGGCCACCGGGTCATCGGCGCGGACGTCAACGAGAGGGTCGTCGAACTCGTCAACGCGGCCACCGAGCCGTTCCCCGGCGAGCACGACCTCGACGTGAAGCTCAAGGAGACCGTCGGCGCCGGTCTGCTCTCCGCCACGACGGACACCACGGCCGCGGTCGCCGCGTCCGACGCCGTCGTGGTCGTCGTCCCGCTCTTCGTGGACGCCGAGGGAACCCCGGACTTCGGGTGGATGGACGCCGCCACCCGGGCCATCGCGGCGGGCCTGAAGCCCGGCACGCTGGTCAGCTACGAGACCACGCTGCCGGTGGGCACCACCCGTACGCGCTGGGCGCCGATGCTGGCCGAGGGCTCCGGCCTGACCCCCGGCGAGGACTTCCACCTGGTCTTCTCGCCGGAGCGGGTGCTCACCGGCCGGGTCTTCGCCGACCTGCGCCGCTACCCCAAGCTCGTCGGCGGCATCGACGAGGCGTCCGCCGCGGCCGGCGTCGCCTTCTACGAGTCCGTGCTCGACTTCGACGAGCGCGAGGACCTGCCCCGCCCCAACGGCGTCTGGGACCTCGGCACGGCGGAGGCGTCCGAGCTGGCGAAGCTCGCCGAGACCACCTACCGCGACGTCAACATCGGCCTGGCCAACCAGTTCGCCCGGTTCGCCGACCAGAACGACATCGACGTCAAGAAGGTCATCGAGGCCTGCAACAGCCAGCCCTACAGCCACATCCACCAGCCCGGCATCGCCGTCGGCGGCCACTGCATCCCGATCTACCCGCGGATGTACCTGTGGAACGACCCGGAGGCGACCGTCGTGCGCTCGGCCCGCGAGGCCAACGCCGCGATGCCCGCCTACGCCGTCGACCTGCTGGCCGCCGCCTACGGCGACCTGGACGGCGTCGGGGTCCTGGTGCTGGGCGCGGCCTACCGCGGCGGCGTCAAGGAGACCGCGTTCTCCGGCGTCTTCGGCGTCGTCGAGGCCCTGAAGGCGCGCGGCGCGGTGCCGTTCGTCTCGGACCCGATGTACACCCCCGAGGAGCTGACCGCCCTGGGTCTCGTCCCGCACGACGGCCACCAGGCCGTCACCGCCGCGATCCTCCAGGCCGACCACGCCGAGTACCGCGAGCTGTCCGCCGCCGACCTCCCGGACGTCCGCGTCCTGGTCGACGGCCGCCGCACCACGGACCCGGCCAACTGGGCGGGCGTGCGCCGCGTGGTCATCGGTGGTTGAAATGATATGTCCGGAATAGAGCTTTTGTCGTGTAAGGATTGAAGCATGTCAACATCTGTAGCCCGCCCCAAACTTGCCGTCATCGTCGCCAACGGCATCACTGGGGACTCCCGGGTGCAGAAGACGGCGCTCGCCGCGGCGCGCGCCGGGTGGGACGTCACTCTCATCGGTCGCAGCTCGTCCAAGCACACGGAACGTTCCTGGTTCGGACCGGTCAAGGTCGTTCGGGTACCGGTCTCTTCGCACATCAAGCGTCGTGTGGCGGCCCGTGCCGGTCAGGGGACCGCCCGCGCCCACCTGACGCAGTTCGGTATCAAGGACCGCGCCGCCCTGGAGCAGTTGCGCGCCGCGCACAGCACCTGGGTACGGGAGAAGACCGCCAGGATCGGGTGGCTGAGCCAGTCCCCGGCCTACACCGTCCCGGCGGCGGTGGGCCTCAAGGCAGTGGTGCGTGCCCGGCGCAGCGCGCACAAGCTGCGGATGAAGGCGTACAAGTGGGAGGAGCGGCGCAAGCCCGAGCAGCAGCCCACGGGCGAGTGGCGCAAGGACTGGCCGGCCCTGCTCGACATCGACCTCGCGTTCGGTCCCGTCATCGAGAAGCTCGCGCCCGACGTCATCCACGCCAACGACATCACCGCGATCAACGTGGGGGCCATGGCCGCGGCACGGCTGCGGGCGAGCGGACGCAAGTGCGCCTGGCTCTACGACGCCCACGAGTACGTCGCGGGGGTCGAGTGGCCCCAGCCGCGGATGGACAGCGCCTTCCCCGCCGTGGAGAAGGAGTTCATCGCCAAGGCCGACGCGGTGGTGACGGTCTCCCCGGAGATCGCCGAGGTCATCCGCAAGGATTACGGCCTGGCCAAGACGCCTCTGGTGGTTCGCAACACCCCGATCCGCGAGACGATCGGGGGAGCCGGCGGACGGGTGTCGGTCCGCCAGGCCTGCGGTCTGGGCGACGATGTCCCGCTGATGGTGTACTCCGGGTGGATCTCCTCCGAACGCGGCCTCGGCACCGCCGTGGAGGGCCTGGCCCAGCTGCCCGGCCACCACCTCGCGATCGTCGCCGGAAAGCGCAGCCCGGAGCTGGTGAGGCTGCTCGCCCTGGCCGAGGAGACCGGCGTACGGGACCGGATCCATGTGGTGCCCTACGTGGCCCAGCACGAGGTGGCGGATTACCTCTCCACCGCCGACCTGGGACTGATCTGCTCCCAGCGGACGATCAACTACGAGCTGTCGCTGCCGACCAAGACGGCCGAGTACCTGCACGCGGGACTGCCGATCATCGCCAGCGACGTGCAGACCCTCAGCGCGTTCGTGCGCGAGCACGGGGTCGGCCAGGTGTTCGTCTCCGGCGACGCGGACTCGTTCGCCGAGGCCGTCACGCGCGGTTTCGCGCACATCGCGGACATGAAGGGGCACATCAGCGAGGACATCCTCACCGAGCTCTCCTGGGAGCATCAGTGCGAGGGCCTGATGGCGCTCTACAGCGACATCTCGGGTCTCACCCCGCCCCCCGCCGAGCCGGGGTTCTCCTGGGAGGCCGTCGAACGCGCGGTCACCGCCGCCGACGCGGACGAGCAGCCGCGCGCGGAGCTGGAGCGAGGCTGGACCCCGCTCGGCAAGACCCCGATCAAGCTCGGCCTCGCCCCGGCCAACTACGCCGGGCAGCTCGCCGCCTTCGCCCAGGCCGTCACCCGTCAGCGCGCCGACGTCTCGGCGGAAGTGGTGAAGCACCGCACGGCGCGGACCCACGACTACCCCGCCGACGTCTACGTCGACGGCAAGACCCTCAAGAACCTCGACGTCCAGCTCGAACAGGTGCAGCGGATCCTGCCGCGCTACACGCACCTCATCGCCGACGCCTTCCGCCCCGTCTTCGGCGGGCTCAACGGCGACAGCATCGAGGGCGACCTGCCCGCGCTCCGCAAGGGAAAGGTGAAGGTCGCGCTGCTCGCCCACGGCAGCGAGGTCCGCGACCCCGCGCTTCACCGGCAGCGCAACCCGTACTCCCTCTTCCTCGACGCGCCCGAAGGCTACGAGGAGAAGCTCGCCGCCATCGCGGAGCAGAATCGTCGCATCGCACGTGAGAGCGGTCTTCCGGTCTTCGTCACGACGCCCGATCTGCTGCTCGACCTGCCGATGGCGACCTGGGCGCCGCTCGTCGTCGACGTCGACGCCTGGGCCTGCGACCGGCCGGTCATGGAGCGCGAGCGCCCGGTGGTCCTGCACGCCCCCTCGGCACGCTGGACCAAGGGCACCGACCGGGTGCTGCCGGTGCTCCAGGACCTCCACGACCGCGGCCGGATCGATTTCCGGCTGGCGGAGCAGGTCTCCTGGAACACCGTCCGGGAGATGGTGATGGAGGCGGACATCATCATCGACCAGTTCGCCATCGGTACCTACGGCACGTTCGCCTGCGAGGGCATGGCCGCCGGCAAGCCCGTCGTCGCGTACCTCGACAAGGAGTCGATCGCCGCGTGCGGGGTGACTCCGCCGATCGTCAACGCGACCCCGGAGACGCTGGACTCCGTCATGGAGGCCCTGCTCGCCGACCGCGAGGGCACGGCGCGGCTCGGCGTCGAGTCGGCGGCGTTCGCGCGGAAGTACCACGACGGCACCGCCACGGCACGTGCGCTGGACGCCTTCCTGACCCGTTAGGGCGTCTCCGGCGGGACGCGCCCGGGGAGAGGAACCGCGTCCGGCCCCCAGTGAACAGGAGAACTCCCCGGCCGCCTCGGCCGGGGAGTTCTCCTGTTCACGGAACGGGGCGGGGTCAGCCGCGGAGCGCCTGCTCCATCAGTTCCACGACCCGTACGGCCGCAGTGCCCTCGCCGTACGGGGCGCCCCGTACGGTCCGCGGAGCCGGACGGGTGGCCAGCGCCGCGAACTCGTCCGACGGCATCGCGTGCGGGTCCGGCACGAGGACGTTCCAGCCGCCCTCCAGGGTCTCGACCCACTCCGTCTCGGGACGGATCGTCGTGCAAGCACGGCCGAGCAGGAACGCTTCCTTCTGCAGACCGCCCGAGTCGGTGACGACGCCGGCCGACGCCACCACCGCGGCGACCAGACCGGCGTACGGCAGCGGACGGCCGACATGCAGGTTGCCCTGCGCCAGCTTGATGCCGTGCTCCTCGGCGCGTGCCACCAGCCGGGGGTGGGCGAGCAGAGCCACCGGCACGGGCAGGGCGGCCAGTGACGCCAGGATGGCCGAGAGCCGCTCCGGATCGTCGGTGTTGTCCGGCCGGTGGAGCGTGGCGAGGAGGAACGGCTTCGACGGGTCGATGCCCTCGGGCAGCGCCGGCGCGGGGTGTTCCCCGGCGGCCACCGCGTCACGGATGCGCAGGCAGATGTCGACCATCACATCGCCCGCGAGCCGGGACCGCTCCGCCAGCCCCTCGGCCGCCAGGTGGCGCATGGCCTCCTCGGTGGGGGCCAGCAGCAGATCGGCACAGTGGTCGGTGAGGACCCGGTTGTGCTCCTCGGGCATCCGGCGGTTGAAGGAGCGCAGCCCGGCTTCGAGGTGGGCGACCGGCAGGTGCATCTTCACCGCGGACAGTGCTCCGGCGACGGTGGAGTTGGTGTCCCCGTAGACCAGGACCCAGTCCGGACGCTCGTCCTCCAGGACCTTGTCCATGGCGGCGAGCACCGCCCCGGTCTGCACTCCGTGGCTTCCGGAGCCCACCCCGAGGTGGACGTCCGGCGCCGGGATGCCCAGCCCGTCGAAGAACACGTCGGACAGATCGGCGTCGTAGTGCTGGCCGGTGTGCACGATGACGTGCTGATGGGGCGTCCCGGCGAAGGCCGCGGCGATGGGGGCGAGTTTCACGAGCTGCGGCCGTGCTCCGACGACGCTGAGGACCTTCACGTTGTTCTACTCCTTGGAGGCTTGCCGGGCCCGTTGCGGGCCGCTCCCGATGGTACGTGGGGCCTTGCGGGGCAGGGGCACCGCAGGGTGCCGCGCGGCCGGTATGCTCGCTGGCTGCGGTATGTCTGCGGCGGGGAGAAGGCCGTGACGGCGGCTATCAGGAAAGGCGCGTACATGGAGCCCGACAGCACCACGCGGCACAAGTCCCGGGGACGAGTGGTCATGCTCGTGGACAACGGGGTCAAAGGCGATTCCCGGGTCCAGAAGGCGGCCAGGTCCGCGGCGGACGCCGGTTGGGACGTCGTGCTCTTCGGAGTCTCCCCGAACAGCGAGAAGCACTCCTGGAAGATCGGCGACGCCGAGGTGCGCCTGATCCCCAAGCCCAACCCCCTCAGGCCGCGCCGGCACGACCTGCGCCGCCCCTTCCCGCGCCGCCCGCTCGCCTACCGGTCGCCCCAGGTGGCGCGTTACCGGGTGCAGGCGGTCAAGGCGTGGCGCTCGGACCTGAGCTTCCGGCAGGCGGCCGCGAAGGCGGCGGCGGCCGGGCACCCGGGCCGCAGCGCGAGTGGATCCAAGGGGCGGCTCCTGGTGCCGCGGGTGAGTTCCAGGATCTACGGCAAGTGGGTCGCGCTGCGCGCCCGTGAGACGACGAATCTGCAGGAACGCCGGTCGATGCTGGACGCCCCTCTCGACCGGTGTGCGACCGCCCTGTGGCAGAAGCTGATGGGGCAGCGCTCCTGGCGCCGCCTGATGCCGAACCTGTGGGACTTCGAGCTGGCCTTCGCCAAGCACATCGACGCCCTGAAGCCCGACCTCATCCACGCCCACGACTTCAAGATGCTCGGCGTCGGCGCCCGGGCCGCTGTGCGCGCACGGGCGGCCGGACGGCCCGTGAAGCTCGTCTGGGACGCCCACGAGTACGTCCCGGGCCTGCCCCCGCGGCACGGACGGTGGCTGCCCGCCCACGTGGCGTGGGAGAAGGAGCACGCCGTGTTCGCCGACGCGGTGGTCACGGTCTCCCCGGCCCTCGCGGAGCTGCTGAAGGAGGGCCACCAGCTCACCGAGCTGCCCACGGTCGTGCTGAACGCTCCGGTGATCTCGCCGGGCGCGGACGAGGTGGCGGGGGCGGACCCCGTACCGGACCTGCGGGAACTGTGCGGTGTGGGCCCGGACACCCCGCTGCTCGCGTACGTCGGTGGCATCAACCCCGTCCGCGGCGTGGAGACGATCATCGAGGGCCTGACCCGGATGCCGGACGTGCACGTCGCGATGGTCTCCGTACCGCCGGGCAAGCCGTATGCGGCGACGGCCACGATCCGCAAGCTCGTCGCCGAGCTCGGGGTCGGCGACCGGGTGCACTTCCTGCCGTTCGTCCCGCACTGGCAGGTCGCCGAGTTCGTGGCGCCGGCCGACGCGGCCGTCAGCCCGCTGCACCACCTCGCCAACCACGAACTGGCGCTCAGCAACAAGTTCTTCGAGTACTCGCAGGCACGGCTTCCGCAGGTCGTCAGCGATATCCGCACGATGTCCGAGATGGTCAGGTCGACGGGCCAGGGTGAGGTCTTCCGCGCCCAGGACACCGAGGACTACGTGCGGGCGGTGAAGGCCGTGCTGGCCGACCCCGAGCGCTACCGCGCCGCCTATGACACGCCGGGCCTGCTGGAGAAGTGGACCTGGGAGGCGCAGGCGGAGATCCTCGACGGCATCTACAGCCGCCTGCTGCCGGACCGCGCCAGGGTGCCCGCGGCGTCCTCGGAGCCCAAGGCCGACGCCCGCGCCTGAGCCCCGGAGACCTCAGGGCCCCGAACCGGAAACCGGTACGGGGCCCTGACGCGTTCGGCGGGGAGGTGCCGGAGCTTCGTGCGCGGCCATCGCACGGAAGGCCGTTCGACGTAGCGGTGCACGAGCCGGGAGAGCACCAGCGGGCCCCCACGGCGGGAGGACCCGGATCGAGATCCCGAACCGAGATCAAGAGGCGACCAAGTCTGCGCGCCCTACACGGCCGCTTCGACGAGCATCCCGTCCTTCTCCTCGTACCGCGCTCCGCTCTGCGGGCACTCCCACGCCCCCGGCTCGCCCTCGCGCTCGACCAGCCGGACACCGCTGCGGCCGACCCAGCCGATCTGCCGGGCCGGCACGCCGACCACCAGGGCGAAGTCGGGGACGTCCTTGGTGACTACCGCGCCGGCCGCGACCATGGCCCACCGGCCGATACGGACCGGGGCGACGCAGACCGAGCGGGCGCCGAGCGAGGCCCCCTCGGCGACCTTCACGCCGACCGCCTCCCAGTCGCCGCCGCGCTTCTGCTTGCCGTCCGGGTCGACCGAGCGCGGGTTGTGGTCGTTGGTGAGGACGACCGCGGGGCCGACGAAGACACCGTCGCCGAGCTCGGCGGGCTCGTACACGAGGGCGTAGTTCTGCAGCTTCACGTTGTCGCCGATGCGCACACCGGTGCCGACGTACGCGCCGCGGCCGACGACGCAGCCCTCGCCGAGCCTGGCCCCCTCGCGGATCTGCGCCAGCTCCCAGACGCTGGAGCCGGCCCCGATCTCGGCGGTCTCGTCGACCTGGGCGGTGGGCTGGACCCTGTAGTTCACGGCATGCCTTTCGGAGAGCTGATGCGCCCGGAAAGCATACGGGGGAGGTCCGCCCGGTCCCCGGGCGCGGGCCCGCCGTCCGCCCGCACCCCGGTTTGACCCCCACACCCCCGCCCCGTAACCTTGACCCTCGGTGTGTTTCTTCGACGCACCCACCCCTGAGCACATCCCTCCCGGTCACGGTCGGTGTTCGCGCCGTCCGTCAGGAGAGGCCGCTCATCCTTCCGGATCGACCCGGGCCCCGGCCCGTGCGGGCGGCTGGCATCAGGGGTTCCGTTCCGAGCGAGAGAGAGATCCGCGTGTACGCCATCGTGCGCAGCGGTGGTCGCCAGCACAAGGTTGCTGTCGGCGACATCGTTGAGGTTGACAAGATTTCCACTGCCAAGGTTGGCGACACGGTCGAGCTCTCGACCCTGCTCGTTGTCGACGGTGACGCGGTCACCAGCGACCCGTGGGTGCTCGACGGCATCAAGGTCACGGCCGAGGTCGTGGACCACCACAAGGGCGCGAAGATCGACATCCTTCGCTACAAGAACAAGACCGGCTACCGCCGTCGCCAGGGTCACCGCCAGCAGTACACGGCGATCAAGGTCACCGGTATCCCCGCGGCTGCGAAGTAAGGGACTGAGAACACATGGCACACAAGAAGGGCGCATCTTCCACTCGGAACGGGCGCGACTCCAATGCTCAGCGGCTCGGCGTGAAGCGCTTCGGCGGCCAGGCCGTCAACGCCGGTGAGATCCTGGTCCGCCAGCGCGGCACCCACTTCCACCCGGGCACGGGCGTCGGCCGTGGCGGCGACGACACGCTGTTCGCGCTCGCCGCCGGTGCGGTGGAGTTCGGCACGCACCGCGGCCGCAAGGTCGTGAACATCGTTCCGCTCGCCGTCTGAGTTCTTCCCGGCGCGCGCAGAACGACACAGCACCTTCCGAGGGCGGATCGCGGCTTTCCCGGTGAACGGGGAAGCGGGTCCGCCCTCGGCGTGTTACGACAGAGACAATTCCGCTTTTTCCGCTGTACCTGGAGGCCCTGACCATGACCACCTTCGTGGACCGCGTCGAGCTGCATGCCGCCGCGGGTAACGGGGGCCACGGCTGCGCCTCCGTACACCGTGAGAAGTTCAAGCCGCTGGGAGGCCCCGACGGGGGCAACGGCGGACGGGGCGGCGATGTGATCCTCGTCGTCGAGCAGGCCGTGACCACCCTGCTCGACTACCACCACCACCCCCACCGCAAGGCCACCAACGGCCAGCCCGGCGCCGGCGACAACCGTTCCGGCAAGGACGGCCAGGACCTGGTCCTGCCCGTGCCGGACGGCACCGTGGTGCTCGACAAGGCCGGGAACGTCCTCGCCGACCTCGTCGGCCAGGGCACCACCTTCGTGGCCGGCCAGGGCGGCCGCGGCGGCCTCGGCAACGCGGCGCTGGCCTCGGCCCGCCGCAAGGCCCCGGGCTTCGCACTGCTCGGCGAGCCGGGGGAGAGCCGGGACATCGTCCTGGAGCTCAAGACCGTCGCCGACGTGGCGCTCGTCGGCTACCCGAGCGCCGGCAAGTCCTCGCTGATCTCGGTGCTCTCGGCGGCCAAGCCGAAGATCGCGGACTACCCGTTCACCACCCTCGTGCCGAACCTGGGCGTCGTCACCGCCGGGTCCACCGTCTACACCATCGCGGACGTCCCCGGCCTCATCCCCGGCGCCAGCCAGGGCAAGGGCCTCGGCCTGGAGTTCCTGCGGCACGTGGAGCGCTGCTCGGTGCTCGTGCACGTCCTGGACACCGCGACCCTGGAGTCCGACCGCGACCCCGTCTCCGACCTCGACATGATCGAGGAGGAGCTGAGGCTCTACGGCGGCCTGGAGAACCGGCCCCGCATCGTCGCCCTCAACAAGGTCGACATCCCGGACGGCCAGGACCTCGCCGACATGATCCGCCCGGACCTGGAGGCCCGCGGCTACCGCGTCTTCGAGGTCTCCGCGATCGCGCACAAGGGGCTCAAGGAGCTCTCCTTCGCGCTCGCCGGGATCATCGCCGAGGCGCGCGCCACCAAGCCGAAGGAGGAGGCGACGCGCATCGTCATCCGCCCCAAGGCCGTCGACGACGCCGGCTTCACGGTCACCGCCGAGGGCGAGGACCTCTACCGGGTGCGCGGCGAGAAGCCCGAGCGCTGGGTGCGCCAGACCGACTTCAACAACGACGAGGCCGTCGGCTACCTCGCCGACCGGCTCAACCGCCTCGGCGTCGAGGCGGCCTTGATGAAGGCCGGGGCCCGGGCCGGCGACGGCGTCGCGATCGGTTCCGAGGACAACGCGGTCGTCTTCGACTGGGAGCCGACCGTGCAGGCCGGCGCCGAGATGCTCGGCCGCCGGGGCGAGGACCACCGCCTGGAGGAGCCGCGCCCGGCCGCCCAGCGCCGTCGGGACCGCGAGGCCGAACGCGACGACGCGCAGAAGGAGTACGACGAGTTCGACCCCTTCTAGGGGGAGCCTTCGGAGCCGTTTCCGGAGCCCTTCCCCGGAGGCGGCCCCCTTCCGGGGCGGCCCCCTTCCGGGGCGGCCTCCTCCCGAAGGCGCCGCCCCGCGCCTCCTGAAGGCCCCCACCGGACGGCCCGTCTCCGCGGAGGCGGGCCGTCCGGTAGATTCTGGCCCCGGGCGTCGGCGGTTTCCGCCGGTCACACCGGGTGCAGGTGCTGCTCATGTGCCGATTGCGCAACACATCTGTGGGGTCGGTCACCCCGCGTGGCACCCGGAAGCGCCCAACCTCCCTGGCCAGAGGGTGAACTGCGGGCATCGGCGAGGCGAGCGACGGCCGGCGTCCACCTTGCGAGACGGTCACGGAGAGTGCGACCATCACACTGTTCCCCCGTCATAGCAAGGTAGGTCGTCTGTGTCTGTGCCGCATGAAGCCAAGCCCCGGACCACAGCGGTCGTGCTCGCCGGTGGGACCGGCCAGCGCGTGGGCCTGTCGATCCCCAAGCAGTTGTTGAAGATCGCCGGCAAGGCCGTCATCGAGCACACGCTGACCATCTTCGAGAACGCCGAGGGCATCGACGACGTCATCGTGCTGATGGCGCCCGGGTTCGTGCCCGACGTCGAGAAGATCGTCGAGAAGGCCGGACTGACCAAGGTCACCCGCGTCATCGAGGGCGGGAACACCCGCAACGAGACCACCGAGCGCGCCATCGCGGCCCTCGGGGAGGGGCTCGCCGAGGGCGAGGACCGCAATGTCCTCTTCCATGACGCGGTGCGCCCCCTGCTGTCACAGCGCGTGATCAAGGACTGCGTGGACGCCCTCGACCGCTACCAGGCCGTCGACGTCGCCATCCCGTCCGCGGACACGATCATCGTGACCCGCACGCACGGCGAGGACGGCGAGTTCATCACCGACGTCCCCGACCGCTCCCGGCTGCGCCGGGGCCAGACGCCGCAGGCGTTCAAGCTCTCCACGATCCGCAAGGCGTACGAGATCGCGTCGGGCGACCCCAACTTCCAGGCCACCGACGACTGCTCGGTGGTCCTCAAGTACCTGCCCGACGTGCCGATCTACGTGGTCGCGGGCGACGAGTACAACATGAAGGTGACCCAGCCGGTCGACGTCTTCATCACCGACAAGCTCTTCCAGCTGGCCTCCACCGCCGCCCCCCGCCAGGCCGACGAGGCCGCCTACCGGGAGCTGCTCACCGGCAAGACCCTCGTCGTCTTCGGCGGTTCGTACGGCATCGGCGCCGACATCGCGACGCTGGCCGAGAACTACGGGGCCAAGGTCTACGCGCTGGGCCGCTCCACCACCGGCACGCACGTGGAGAACCCGGAGCACGTGGACGACGCGCTCTCCACGGCGTACGGCGAGACGGGGCGGATCGACTACGTCATCAACACCGCGGGCGTGCTGCGGATCGGCAAGCTGGCCGAGACCGACAACACGACGATCCAGGAAGCCCTGAACGTCAACTACCTGGCCCCCGTCCAGATCGCCCGCGCCTCGTACAAGTACCTCGCCGAGACCAAGGGCCAGTTGCTGCTCTACACCTCCAGCAGCTACACCCGCGGCCGCGCCGAGTACAGCCTGTACTCCTCGACCAAGGCCGCCATGGTCAACCTCACCCAGGCGCTCGCCGACGAGTGGGCGGGGGAGGGCATCCGGGTCAACTGCGTGAACCCGGAGCGGACCGCGACGCCGATGCGCACCAAGGCGTTCGGCCAGGAGCCCGAGGGCTCGCTGCTCTCCTCGGAGGCCGTGGCGCGCACCTCGCTGGACGTCCTGCTGTCCGCGCTGACCGGTCACGTCATCGACGTACGCCAGCAGGACCCGACCGCGGGAGCCGCCGAATCCTCCGGGTTCGAGCAGGCGCTGGCCTCGGTGCTGGACCGTCAAGCAGATGTGTAATAATTCTTGACAAATGTGTTTTTACGGGCCTCTGTTGTCGCTCCGCGCGACGGCAGAGGCCCGAATGCGTGAAGCCGCACCTTCACATTTCCGCCTATACGTGAATCATCCGGCACCCCCTGGAGCAGGTTCTTCGTGATCTCGACAGCCATTCGCCTGGCCCGTGTGGGCAGCAGGTCGGAACTGGCGGCAGCGTTGTTGATGGGGCTCGGATACCCCTGCGTCATGCTCGCCGCGCTCATCCCCCACATCTGGTTCTTCGCGGCGGCCGCCGCCGTCACGTACGCGGCCGACTGGTACCTGCACCAGAAGGGGAGCTATCTGGTCAACCGCCTCGGCAAGGTGCGGGCGGGGCTGTCGATCCGCTTCCTGCTGCGGCAGTTGATGGTCATCCTGCTGCTGGCCCGCCTGGATCTCGCCGAGACGCCGCTGTTCTACGCGGCGGTCGCCTGCTTCCTGCTCTTCTACGGGCTCCAGGCGCCGCACGGGGCGTTGACCACCCTGATCCGGATGCGCCGCACCATGCCGGTCGTCACCCGCAACGTGGACCTGCACGCGGTCCGCATCCCCGACGCCCCGCCCGGCGTGCTGCTGCGGCGCTCCGCCGAGAAGATGCTGCACCTGGACATCCCGGCCGTCGCGGGCGTCCTGATCGCCGCCGGCACCGGCGACGACGTCATCGGCTACGCGGGCCTCGGCCTGACGCTGCTGCTCGCCCTGGCCTACCTCGCGGCGCTCGTCCCCTACGTGCGCCGCGGCCGTCTGGCCCCCCCGGCCCCCGTCGTGCTCAAGGCCGTCGACACCTGGCTGCGCGAGTACCAGCCGACCGTGGTCCTCTACTTCTCCGGCTCCAACGAGTCCGCCTACCAGGGCAACATGTGGCTGGAGACCATGGCCCGCGTCGAGGGCCGCCCGCTGATCGTGATGCGGGAGCGCGGTCTCGTACCGCAGCTCGCCGAGACCTCCGTCCCGGTCCTCTGCGTCCCGGCCGGCACCCACCTGATGAACCTGGACCTCTCGACCGTCCGGGTCTGCCTGTACCCCGCCAACGTCGGCAAGAACATCCACATCCTGCGGGTTCCGACGATGAAGCACGTCTTCATCGGCCACGGCGACAGCGACAAGCTCGCCAGCGTCAACCCGTACTCGAAGGTGTACGACGAGGTCTGGACCGCGGGCCGGGCCGGCCGCGACCGCTACGCGCTGGCCGACGTGGGCGTCCGTGACGAGGACATCGTCGAGGTCGGCCGCCCGCAGCTGGAGCCCATCAAGAGCTGGACGGGCGCCGCCAAGAACCCCATCCCGACCGTCCTGTACGCGCCCACCTGGGAGGGCTGGGACGACAACCCGGGCAACACCTCCCTGCTGCTGGCGGGCGAGAACATCGTGCGCCGCCTGCTGAACGCCGCGGACCCGGTCCGGATCATCTACAAGCCGCACCCCTTCACCGGTATCCGCAGCCGCAAGGCCAAGGCCGTCGACGCCCGCATCCAGGCGATGCTGGAGAAGGCCGCCGCCGAGCGCGCGGCCGACCCCCGCTGGGCGAAGGAGACGTCCTCGGCCGCCGCCGGGCACAGCGCCGCCCGGGCCGAGCTGGTCCGGATCGAGGCGCGGCTGGCGAAGCTCGCGACCTCCGGGCACGCGGGCGGCGACGAGGCGGAGGAGTCGCGGATCTCGCTCGCCGACCCGGCCCGCGAGGCGGAGGCCGCCCGGCTGCGGGCCGAGTGGAACGACGCCTACTGGCGCTCCTTCGGCTGGTGGGAGCACCGTACGGTGACCGGCGCGCAGCCCAAGCTGTACGACTGCTTCAACGAGTCCGACGCCATGGTCTCGGACATCTCCAGTGTGGTCTCCGACTTCATCGCGAGCGGCAAGCCCTACGCGGTGACCGACTCGGCGGCGCTCGGGGCCGCGGAGTTCAAGCGGCAGAACACCGCCGTGCGCGCCGCGGTCATCCTGTCCAACACGGCCGAGGAACTGGACGAGCTGCTGGCCGCGGTGGCCGACCCGGCCGCCGACGTCCTGGCGGGCGCCCGCCGCGAGCTGAAGACCTACCTGCTGGGGCCGGACGAGCCGACCTCCATGGAGCAGTTCAACGCCGCCGTCCGGGCGCTGGCCGCCAAGGCCGAGGCCCGCAACCTGGGCGTCGCCCAGCGTCTCGGCGACCAGGCCGTGGCCGTGGCCGCGTTGGACGAGGAGGCCGCCACCAGCGGGGCCGGGGGCATCGACCCGCAGGCGGTGGCCGCGGCCACCGCCGCCGCGGACCCGGACGCCCCGGCGGCCGACCCGGAGCAGATGGAGGCGGAGACCGCCCTCACCGAAGGGACCTCGCCGGCGCTCTGACGGGTTCCGGCCGGAACCCGTGCGCCGCGTACCCCGGTGTGCGCACCGCCGGGCGGCGCACAACTGATCGAATAACCGAACGACGGGCAACCCCGAACGCGACCCGTACGTCTCCCCTGAGGGAGGGGCGTACGGGTCGTTCGGTGTCGTAATGCGCAAAAGAGTGCAGGATCGGGCGATCTTCCCTCTTTCGTGATCAAATCGACAGGTGCACATGTTCGACACGTCCAGGACGGCCGACGAGCCCGATGTCAGTGTGATCATCGGGGCCTATGACGCGATGCCTTACCTGATCCGGTGCCTGGAGTCCGTGGAAGCGCAGACCATCGGCCCCGGCCGCATGGAGATCGTCGCGATCGACGACGGTTCCACCGACGGCACCGGCGCGTACCTGGAGGAGTTCGCCGCCCGGACCGCGATCCCCACGCGAGTCGTCCGGCAGGAGAACTCCGGGGGGCCCAGCGGCCCGCGCAACCGGGGCCTCGCCCTCGCCCGGGGCCGGTACGTCTTCTTCCTCGACGCGGACGACTACTTCGGCGAGGAAGCCCTGGAGCGCATGGTCGCCATGGGGGACCGGGCGGGCACGGACGTGGTCCTCGGGAAGATCGTCGGCGTCAACCGCGGGGCCGCGAAGTCGATGTGGAAGGAGACGGTCGAACACGCCGACCTGTTCTCCTCCAACGTCAAGTTCACCCTGAGCGCGCAGAAGCTGTTCCGCCGCGAGCTCCTCGTCCGCCTCGGCATGGCCTTCGACGAGAAGCTGAAGACGGGCGAGGACGCCCTGTTCACGATGGAGGCGTACCTGCGCGGCAACGGGATCTCCGTCGTCGCCGACTACACCTGCTACTACCTGGTGGGCCGCGAGGACCGCAACCAGATGACCAAGAAGGGCGGCTACCGGCACCGCTTCGCATCGGCCCGCGCGCTCATGGAGCTCATCGCCGAGCACGTGCCCCCGGGCCCCCGGCGCGACGCGCTGATGGTGCGGCCCTTCGTCATCACCCTGCTGCCCCAGTTCGGCCCCGGGCTGGTGAAGCAGAGGCCCGAGGTCCGCGAGCGGAAGATGGCCCTCGCCGCCCCCCTCATGGAGGCCTACTGGACGCCGGGGCTCGCCCGCAACCTGAAGGTGAACGAACGCCTCCGGCTGACGTGCGTGGCCGAGGGCCGGCTCGACCTGCTCCTGGACATCGCCGCCTTCCTGCGCGCCGGGGAGGAGCCCGAGGTGGTCCGCCGGGGCGGCCCGCCCCGCCTCCACCTCGCCTACCCGCACTTCGGCGAGAGCGCCGTCCTCCCCGAGGGGGCCTACGAGGTGACCGTCACGGAGTGGGTCGGCGGCCGCAGGATCGATCCGCCGCGGCAGCGGCCCCGCGCCTCCTTCGCCCGGCGCGTGGTCCGCAAGGCCCGCCGCACCGTGCTCGGCGCCCTGCGCGCCCACCGCGTCTGACCGGCACCCGGCGCCAGCCGCGTCCGACCGGCGCCCGGCACCCGGCGGGCCCCGCCGCCCGCCCGGAACGCTCCCGGCTCCCCGGGGGTTCCCCGGACGCCTGCGGGGGAGCGCTCGAACACCCTCCCCGCCCCGGTGAACGCCGGGGCGGGTTCGTTCTGTGAGAGGTGTCACGTCATACTGTGGGGCAACCATGAGACGGTTGGAGACGTCTCATTAACGCCCCGTCCTGCTGGGGTTCATCATCTGCACGTCCCCCCGGAAAGGCCCTTCCCCCGTGGCGTCCCTCGAAGCGATCCCCGACGAGCTCAGCCGGCTCATGAAGTACTTCCCGGAGACTCCGGTCGAGGAGCGCCCCGAGTTCCACCGGGCCGCCAAGGACTTCCTGGCCCACGCCGCCCCCAAGGTCGTACGGCAGTTCTCGCCGATGGCCCGGGTCAAGTGGCACCTCGCGGCCAGCGGTCGCGGCGACGAGCTGGTGGAACTGCTGCACTACGAGCGGGAGAACCCGGGAGCCTTCTCCGTCCGCGGCCTGCGGCGCGCCCGCATCGAGCTGCCCGGCGTCGAGAGCTCCTCGCTGCCCCCCTCGGTGCGCAACTTCAACCGCAGCGAACTCCCCGTGCGCGGCAAGCTCCTCGACCTCGTCTGGGAGGACGGCAAGCTCCTCGTCAAGGGCTACGCCTACATCCCCAACGTTCCCTCGGCCACCGGCAAGCGCTCGCTGCGCGTCGCCGTGCTCCGCCGCCAGGGCAGCCGTTCCACCCTCCCGCTGCGCCTGCGCACCGTCCAGGAGCCCCGCGCCACCTCCGAGGCCAAGGGCGCCCTGCACAACTACGACTGGTCCGGCTTCGAGATCGGCATCGACCCGTCCCGCCTCCGCGTACGCGGCCAGTGGCAGTCCGGCACCTGGCGGCTGGGCATCGGCATCCCGCGCCCCGGCGGCATGTCGGTCGGCAGCGTCACCAAGAACAACGCGGGCGCGGCCGGCCACAGCTTCACCCGCGCCCTGGACGACGGCGTCCGGCTCGTCGCCGGGTTCGACCGCAACCGCCTGAAACTCTCCGTGGACGTCGTCCCCGCCGAGGTCGTCGCCCAGGAGGGCGACGGCGAGGGCATGACCGTCACCCTGCGCTCCCGCGTCACCACCCCGGCGGGCAAGTACCCCACGGCCCTGCGCATCGACCACGAGGCGAGCGGCTTCACCACCGACCTCCCCCTCCAGCAGGGCGAGACCGGCGAGGACGGCTGGCTGCGCCACACCGCCCGCCTGGACTTCGCGGACCTGCCCGCCGACGGCGTACGCCCCGGCAAGGCCGTCAAGTACCGCGCCCAGATCGTCTTCGCGGACGGCACCACCCGCCGCGCCACCAACGGCGCCGCCGACGTCACCGGCGTCCACCCGCTGGCCGAGGGCCGCGAACTCGCGATCCTCACCGACGGCGCGGGCAACTTCACCCCGCAACTGCGCACCGTCCAGCCCCTCGTCGACGCCGTCGAATGGACCGCGGACGGCGAGCTGGTCCTCTCCGGCGTCTACACCGGACCCGCCGAGCAGATGAAGATGGTCCTGCGCCACACCGGCCGCAACGAGGACCGCCCGCTGCCCGTCGAGTTCGCCGACGGCCGCTTCACCGCCCGGCTGCGCCCGGACGCCATGCCCACCTACGAGGGCACCGTGTCGCTGCGCGCCGGCCGCTGGATGCCGCGCCTGCGGCTGCGCACCGAGTGGGACCACACCCGCGACGTGCCCGTCACCATCCGCCCCGACCTCGTGGCCACGCTGCCGCTGTCCCACCGGGGCGAGCACCGCACGTACACCGTCGAGCGGGTCGACTTCGACCGGATCTTCGTCGAGTCCGGCCCCGTCCTCGCCCCCGAGCTGCGCGGCGCCTACCGCCAGCGCCTCATGCGCGACGTCTACACCCCCGAGCAGCGCAAACTGCCGCTGCGCGAGGCCGTGCTCTACAACAGCTTCGGCGGCAAGCAGTTCTCCGACTCGCCCCGCGCGGTCTACGAGGAGCTCAAGCGCCGCGGCACCGACGTCGAGCACATCGCGATGGTCCACGACCAGCAGGTCGTGCTGCCGCCCGGCGTCCGTGGCGTCGAGTGGGGCAGCAAGGAGTGGTACGAGGCGCTGGCCCGCAGCCGGTACGTCGTCACCAACGGCGGCATCCGCGAGTGGTTCGTCCGCCGCGAGGGCCAGGTCGTGGTCCAGACCTGGCACGGCACCCCGCTCAAGCGCATCGGCGCCGACCTGCTCGGCACCCCGAAGGCGAACCTGGCCTACATCGCGAGCCTCCCGCAGCGCTCGCGCCAGTACAGCCTGTTCATCACGCCGAACGCCTTCACCACCCCGATCATGACCAACTCCTTCCGCCTCCAGTGCGAGGTCCTGGAAGCGGGCTACCCGCGCAACGACGTCTTCCACGCCCCCGACCGCGTCAAGCGCGCCGCGGCCGTGCGCGAGAAGCTCGGCATCCCCGCGGGCAAGAAGGTCGTCCTGTACGCGCCCACCTGGCGCGACGACCAGCGCTACGGCGGCCGCCGCTTCAAGCTCGACAACCGGATCGACGTCGAGGCCGCCCGGCGCGAACTGGGCGAGGACCACGTGCTGCTGTACCGCAAGCACCACAAGGTCCTCGACTCCATCCCCGGCGCCGGACAGGGCTTCGTCTACGACGTCACGTACTACCCGGACATCGCCGACCTCTACCTGATCGCCGACGTGCTGATCACGGACTACTCCTCGGTGCTGTTCGACTTCGCGCACTCCGGGCGGCCGATGCTCTTCTTCACGTACGACCTGGAGCACTACCGCGACACCCTGCGCGGCTTCTACTTCGACTTCACCTCCCGCGCCCCCGGGCCGCTGATCAAGACCTCCGAGGACCTGGTCTCCGCGATCCGGAACATCGACGCGGTCAGCGAGGAGTACAAGGAGAAGTACGCCCAGTTCCGCGTCGACTTCTGCGAGCCCTCCGACGGCCGCGCCGCCGCCCGGGTCGTCGACCGGATGCTCGCGATCAAGGACGAACAGCAGGGCTGAGCCCACCGGCCGCCCGCACCGCCCGCCGCACCCCGCCCCCGCGGGTTCCGCGGCGTCCACCGACCGGAACGGACGGGCGGCGCGGGCGGCCGCTCGCGTACTGTGCTGTGCCGGGGGCGGCACGAGGCCCCGAGGGACACCGGGGCGATCCAGAGCGAGGAAGCACGTGGCAGAGCAGAGGCCGTCACACCGCGAGACGGCAGTGACCGGCGCCCGCAGGATCGTCGTCAAGGTCGGTTCCTCCTCGCTCACCACCGCCTCCGGCGGCCTCGACGCGGACCGGGTCGACGCCCTCGTCGACGTCCTCGCCAAGGTCCGGGACGGCGGGGAACGCGAGGTCGTCCTCGTCTCCAGCGGAGCCATCGCCGCCGGACTCGCCCCGCTCGGCCTCGTCCGCAGACCCAAGGACCTGGCCCGCCAGCAGGCCGCCGCCAGCGTCGGCCAGGGCCTCCTCGTGGCCCGCTACACCGCTTCCTTCGCCCGCTACGGCGTCCGCGTCGGCCAAGTGCTCCTCACCGCCGACGACACCAGCCGCCGCGGCCATTACCGCAACGCCTACAGCACCCTGGACCAGCTCCTGGAGATGGGCGCGGTCCCCGTCGTCAACGAGAACGACACCGTCGCCACCGACGAGATCCGCTTCGGCGACAACGACCGGCTCGCCGCCCTCGTCGCCCACCTCGTCCACGCCGACCTCCTCGTCCTGCTCTCCGACGTCGACGGCCTCTACGACGGGCCGCCCGGCACCCCCGGCGCCTCCCGGATCGCCGAGGTCACCGGCCCCGGCGACCTGACCGGCGTCACCATCGGCAGCGCCGGCAAGGCGGGCGTGGGCACCGGCGGCATGGTCACCAAGGTCGAGGCGGCCAACATCGCCACCGCCGCCGGGATCCCCGTCGTCCTCACCTCCGCCAGCCGGGCCGCCGACGCCCTCGCGGGACGCGACACGGGCACGTATTTCCACCGCACCGGCCGCCGCTCCGCCGACCGGCTCCTGTGGCTGGCCCACGCCTCCACCCCGCAGGGGGCGCTCGTTCTCGACGACGGCGCCGTACGGGCCGTGGTGGACCGGCGCACCTCCCTGCTGCCCGCGGGAATCTCGGCCGTCGAGGGCGAGTTCAGCGCCGGCGACCCCGTCGAACTGCGCGACCCGCAAGGCGTCCCCATCGCACGCGGGCTCGTCAACTTCGACGCGAAGGAGATCCCCCAACTGCTCGGCCGTTCCACCCGGGAGCTGGCCCGCGAACTGGGGCCCGCCTACGAGCGCGAGGTCGTACACAGGGACGATCTCGTCATTCTCACGCCGCGCCTCACCCCCTGAAACGGCTGAAAGTCCGGTCTTCGGGCGAGCACCTTCCCCAAAACCACCCCACGCCCCGCCGTGGACTGGTCCACTTTGTCGTGGGGAACCAGGGGTACCGCACAGCAACAGACCACAGGAGGCCGCCGGTGAGACGAGCGCGCCCGGGGGCGCCGCCCCGAGGCACGGCCGACCGAACCCTGACGAGTGTCGGAACGGGGACGGATGCCGACCGGAATCCACGCCCGTCCGACACCGCCCAGCGGGAGCCGGTCACGACGGCGCGGAAGGAGCCTCCGCAGTCCAAGCTCTGGCACGTCACCCTCAGCGTCTCGGGCGCCGAGGCCCCGCTGGCGGAGGTCAGGCGCGGCCTGGAACAGCTCGCGCACGACCATCCGTTCCTGCTGACCAGCCGCTACGCCAACGACCACGCCGAGATCCGCTACTGGGAAGAGGCCCGCGATCTGCACGACGCGGCCGCCGTGGCGCTGCGGCTGTGGGGCGAGCACCGCTCCAGCGCCCAGCTCCCGCCCTGGACGATCGTCGGCCTGGAGGTCATCGACCGCGAGACCTACCACCTGCGGGTCGCCGAGGGGTACGGGCCACCGCCCGCCGCCCCCGTGGGCGTGCACCCCTACTGACCGACGCGGCCCGCCCGGGCCCCGCCCGCACGTCCGTCCCGGGCCCGCGCGGGCCGGTGGAAGGGCAGGGGCGGGCCGCTTCGGCGGGGCGGGCGCGGGACGCCCGCCACCCGATCCGGTCGTCTCGCATCACGGGATAGGCGACGGACGCCCGCAGAGCGCGCATTACCCTGCGGGCATGACCACGCTCTCGCCCTACGACAACCTCTCCCCGGTCGCGCAGACGGCCTACCGGGCCCGTGCGGCCGCCGCCGACCTCGCGCCCCTCCCGCGCGCGGCCAAGGACGACGCGCTGCTGGCCATCGCCGACGCCCTCGAAGTGCGCACCGCCGAGATCGTCGAGGCCAACGCTCAGGACGTCGAGCGCGCCCGCGAGGCCGCGACGAGCGACGGCGTCATCGACCGACTGACCCTCACCCCGGAACGCGTCCGCGCCATCGCCGCCGACGTACGGGGCGTGGCCTCCCTGCCCGACCCGGTCGGCGAGGTGGTGCGCGGCTCCACCCTGCCCAACGGCATCGACCTCCGCCAGGTGCGGGTTCCGCTCGGCGTGGTCGGCATCATCTACGAGGCCCGGCCCAACGTCACCGTCGACGCGGCCGCCCTCTGCCTCAAGTCCGGCAACGCGGTCCTGCTGCGCGGCTCCTCCTCCGCCCACGCCTCCAACACCGCGCTCGTCCGGGTGCTGCGCGACGCGGTCGGCGGCTCCGGGCTGCCCGCCGACGCGGTGCAGCTCGTCCCGGGCCGGAGCCGGGAGTCCGTACGCGAACTGATGCGCGCCCGCGGCCTGGTCGACGTCCTCATCCCGCGCGGCGGCGCCTCGCTGATCCGCACGGTCGTCGAGGAGTCCACCGTCCCCGTCATCGAGACCGGCACCGGCAACTGCCACGTCTACGTCGACGCGCAGACGGATCTGGCCACGGCCGTCGACATCCTCGTCAACTCCAAGGCCCAGCGCCCCAGCGTCTGCAACGCGGCCGAGACGCTCCTCGTCCACAAGGACGTGGCGGACGCCTTCCTGCCGCTCGCCCTGGACGCCCTCGCCGAGGCCGGCGTCACCGTCCACGGCGACGAACACGTCCTCGCCCACGCCGAGGCGTCGAAGGCCACCGTCGTCGCCGCCACGGAGGAGGACTGGGAGACCGAATACCTCTCCTACGACATCGCCGCGGCGGTCGTCGACTCCCTGGACGCGGCGGTCGCCCACATCCGGCTCTGGTCCTCCGGCCACACCGAGGCGATCGTCACCACCTCGCAGGCCGCCGCCCGCCGGTTCACCCAGTTGGTGGATTCGACCACGGTCGCCGTGAACGCCTCCACCCGCTTCACGGACGGCGGGCAGTTCGGCTTCGGTGCGGAGATCGGCATCTCCACGCAGAAGCTGCACGCCCGGGGTCCGATGGGCCTGCCCGAGCTGACCTCGACGAAGTACATCGTCACGGGGGACGGGCACGTCCGCTAGCCGCTGCCCGGGCGGCGGTCCCGTCGCCCCGTGACGCCGGGCGCGCCGGTCGGCGCGCCCGGGCTGGCTCCCCCGGGGCGGTCCGGGGGAGTTCGTCGGATCCCTGCCGAAAAGGCCCCGTCCGGGCTACGCTGAATCCGTGCCGGACGACGTGGGGGGCAAGCCGTTTCCTGACGGCCGGGAGCCCGACGACGACCGCGGGGGCGCGGACGAGGACTTCGCCTCCGTGGTGTTCGACGAGGACTTCGTCCGATCGGCGCCCGTCCACGAGCCCACCGCCGTGGAGCGTCTTCTCGCCGCCGCCGAGGCCCGTGCCGAAGCCGACGAGGCCCGCGCCCGCCGAAGCCGCCGCGCCCACGACGACCCGGACGACCCCTACGACGGTCCCCGGGGCTACCACGATCCCCAGGACCTCGACTACGACCCGGGGCACGGCGCCGGGGACGACGCGTACGGCCCGGCGCCCTACGGCCGCCCCGGCGGCTCCCTGCGCCCCTACCGCAACTCCGCCCGCTGGCACCGGCCGGTCGCCTGGCTGCTGGCCCTGGTGATGGGCGTCGGCATGGTCTCCCTGGCCTTCACCGCGGTCTACCGGGGCGCCTCGAACAACCGCGAGGACCAGGTGCCGCCCCCCGCCAGCAGCGGGGTGGACAAGCCCGGGGCCGCCCCCTCCGCCTCCGCCGACTACTCCCGGCCCACGGTCTCCGCCGAGCCCAGGGTCCCCTGAACGGCCGCCCGGCCCGGCCGCGTGCCCGCCTGTCCCGGTGCTCCCGCCCGCCGCACGCACCTCCCCGGCCAGGCCCCGCGCGCCCTGTGCCCGGCTTGTCCCGCGTCCCGTCCCGCGTCCCGTCCCGCGTCCCGTGCCCCCGCCCGGTCTGACTCCGCCTCCTCGCGCCCGGACCCCGGCTCCTCGCTCCCTGGCCTGATCCGATCCCTCCGTCCTGGCCCGCGCCCCCTCCTGTCACCCGATCGCCGACGACCGCCCCGGGGTTCCCACGGTTCCCGGCGGTCTCCGCGTTTACGTGAGCCGCAATCGACCTACCCTCAAGGTGTGACCCCTCGCTCCCAGGGGGGCTTCTCGCTGCCGGACGCCGCCGGGCCGAAGCAGACCGTTGCGCACCGAACCGACCGGTGTGGAGACCGGGAGAGAAGTCATGACAGGCCGCTCACAACCGCCGGACGGCCCGCCCGAGGACCCTGCGGGCGGCGATGACGAATACCGCTCGCTCGTCTTCGACGAATCGTTCATCCAGGCTGCCCGGATGCAGGAGTACTCCGCCGAGGAACGGATGGGCCGGCACGCCCGCGCCGTCCGGACCCTGCCCGAGGAACAGGTCCTCGTCCGAGGCGGCGGCAGCAGCTCCCGGGCCGCGATAGCCCTGGTCGTCCTCATCGCCGTCGCCTTCACGGTGGCCGTCTACATCGGCTTCCGGAGCCCGTACCCCCAGCCGGCCGTCCGCCGGGCCGAACCCCTGCGGACGACCGTGGTCCCCCTGGCCCCCCGGGGCGCCGTACCGGGCGGTTCACCCGAGCGGCTGTACCGGGCCGAACCGGTCTCCGGCTTCCGCTCGGGCGCGGCGGGCATCAACTTCCCCGCCGTGGAGCGCACGCAGAACTTCTCCGACAGCCAGATCACCGCCGCCCTCGCCACGGTCAAGGACTACCTGGTGGAGTCGTCCCTGAACCCCGACGTCCTCACCGGCTCCGTGCGCCGGCCCGTGGAGCACCTTCTCGACCCGGACCAGCGCGCCCAGTTCGAGCGCAGCCTGAGCAGCCCGGAGGCCGACGGGAGCCATGCCGCCACCGGATGGCTGGTGCGCTTCGACCCGGCGCGGGTGGAGCTCGCGGACCCCGAGGTCCGGGTCCGGGGCACCCTCGGCTACGAGGAGGAGGCCGCGGGCGTTCTCGGCGTGGTCTCGGACCACACCTTCACCTACGTCCTGCGTCCGGCGGACGCCTCCCCGCGCGACGGCGACGCCTCCCTGTTCACCGTGCGGCGCGAACTGCACTTCCGCTTCGACCGGGAGGACCTTCGGCTGCACCGCCTGGAGGTGCGGACCGCCCACGTCCAAGCGGGGCCGCAGCCCTGCTCGGCCGACGCGGCGGCGATGTTCCACCCGCTCCTGGCCGGGGAGCGGGCGGACGCCCGCGGCCCCGCCGCCACCGATCCCTACGCCACGGGATCGCCCACGGCGGCCCTGTGCGGAACCCTGGCGGCCCTCAGCCCCGCGACGGCCCCGTCGCCCCCGGGCCCTCCTCCTCCGGGTCCTGGGGCCGGCCCGGCGCACCGCCCCCGTTCGTAGCGGCGCCGCCGGATCCCGCCCCGGTGAACTTGTCGCGCAACTTGCCGCCCAGGTCTCCCGCGCCGCCGGCGATGTCGCCCACCAGCTTCATCAGCGGGTCCTTGCTGGTGCGCACCGAGTCCGCGTAGTGCGAAGCGGACTCGCGGAACGAGTCGGTCACCGAGGCGTCCTTGTCCTCGTCGCGCCGGGGGTAGTGGCCGTCCATGAGCCGCTGGAACTCGCGGGTCTCCGACCACTTCTTCAGCTCGGCCGCCCGCACGGTGGTGAACGGATGCGTCCGGGGCAGCACGTTGAGGATCTTGAGGACGGAGTCGCGGAGGTCGCCGCCCTTCTCGTACTCGTCGGCCTGGGCGAGGAACGCGTCCACGTTCATCTCGTGGAGGTGGTTGCCGCCCGCGATCTTCATCAGACCGCGCATGGACGCCTGTATGTCCTGGCCGACCAGGAGCCCGGCCCGGTCCGCCGACAGCTCCGACTTGCGGAACCACTCGCGCAGCGCCGTCACTATCGCCATGATCGCCACATTGCCCAGCGGGATCCAGGCGACCTTCACGGCGAGGTTGGTCAGGAACAGCAGTATCGTCCGGTACACCGAGTGGCCGGAGAGGGCGTGGCCCACCTCGTGGCCCACTACCGCCCGCATCTCCTCCTCGTCGAGCAGTTCGACCAGACCCGTGGTGACCACGATGATCGGCTCGTCCAGGCCGATGCACATGGCGTTGGGCTGCGGGTCCTGCTTCACGTACATCGGCGGGACCTTCTCCAGGTCCAGGATGTAACAGGCGTCGCGCAGCATGTCGTTGAGGTGGGCGAACTGCGCGTCGCTCACCCGGACGGAGTCGGAGAGGAAGAGCAGTCGCAGGCTGCGCTCCGGGAGCAGCCCGCTGAGCGCCTTGAACACGGTGTCGAACCCGGTCAGCTTGCGCAGAGCCACCAGGGCCGAGCGGTCGGCCGGGTGCTCGTAGGCCCGGGAGGAGATCCCGGGGAATCGCCGGCGCTGCCTGCTCGGCACGTTCTCGTGACTGCTTTCGGTCATGGATGGCCCCCTGTTCGTACGAGACGTCGCTCGTCCCCCGGACGGACGCCAGCGTATGCGCTGGCGCTACGGTGTGCGGGGGGCTGTGGATAACTGTGAGGAGCGCCCGAAATGCCGCACACCGCCGTACTGCTCGCCGCCGCGTCCGAGGAGCAGGGACCGGGCGACACCCTCCGGATCGTCCTGCTCGTCTCGATTCTCGGAGCGGCGCTGCTCGCCTGGTTCCTGCTGCGTGGATACCGCAACGACCACGACAACGACTGAGTCGCCGTGAGCGTGCCCGAAGCCGCCGCATACGATGGCCCCGACGTCTTCCTTCCGATTCACGATCGATAGGTCCTGCCGAAGATGAGCCTCACGAGCACCGCACACCAGCTGGCCACTCTCGCCTCCGGCGGCGGTGAGGGCGGCGGCAACCACGAAAGTCTCAACCCCTACGTCGTCGGCGCCGGGGCCTTCATCGCGCTGATGCTGCTGCTGTGGATCACCACGCGCTTCAACCGCGACCGCTGAGCCGGGGCGTACGGCTGTGCCAGTAGGCTCTGCACGCATGGGAGAGCAGGAAGTGCCTACCGGCCCCGGCAAGCGCCGTATCGGCGTGATGGGCGGGACATTCGACCCGATCCACCATGGACACCTGGTGGCGGCCAGTGAAGTGGCCGCCCAGTTCCATCTGGACGAGGTCGTCTTCGTGCCGACCGGGCAGCCGTGGCAGAAGAGCCACAAGAAGGTCTCCCCGGCCGAGGACCGCTACCTGATGACGGTCATCGCCACCGCGTCCAATCCGCAGTTCTCCGTCAGCCGCAGTGACATCGACCGTGGCGGACCGACGTACACCATCGATACGCTGCGGGACCTGCGCGAGGTCCACGGCGACGCGGACCTCTTCTTCATCACCGGCGCCGACGCGTTGGCCCAGATCCTCACCTGGCGCGACGCGGAGGAGCTGTTCTCGCTCTCCCACTTCATCGGTGTGACCCGTCCGGGTCACGTGCTCACGGACGACGGGCTGCCCGAGGGCGGCGTCTCCCTCGTGGAGGTGCCCGCACTGGCGATCTCGTCCACGGACTGTCGTGAGAGGGTCGCGCAGGGGGAGCCGGTCTGGTACCTGGTGCCGGACGGCGTGGTCCGCTACATCGACAAGCGCCAGCTGTACCGCGGCGAATGAGCCACGGAGAGGGGCACCGGTGAACGACCCGCAGAACCCGTACGACCCGTACTACCAGGAGCCGCAGATCGTCGGCTACGACGCGTACGGGCAGCCGGTCTACCAGGGACAGGGCCACCAGCAGTACGACCAGCAGGGCCAGCAGGGCCAGGGCTACGACCCCTACGCCGCCCATCAGGGCCAGGGCCAGGAGCCGCAGGCCCGGGACGCCGGTCACGGCTACGGATACGACGCGTACGGCAACCCCCTGCCGCAGCCGCAGAGTTACGACCCGTACGCCGGCCAGGAGCACGGCGGGGCGCAGCAGGCCCCCGCGCAGTACGGCCAGGCGCAGCAGGGACAGGGGAGCGGGCAGGGGTACGGCTACGGCTCGTACGCCGGCTACGGCTACACCACCGGGCAGCAGCAGCCCGCCGCCGTGGACACCGGCGAGCACTGGAGCATTCCGCAGCAGGGCGGCGTCCCGGAGCCGGAACAGACCGGGCCGCCGTCCCCCGTCCAGCAGCCCTCCGCGCGGCGGCAGGCGCCGGACACGGCGGAAGCGGAGGCCGTGCTTCCCGGGCAGCGCGAGCCCGCGGCCGACTACCGCACCGAGCAGTTCTCGTTCATCGAGGAGCCCGACGAGGACTCCGAGGACGTCATCGACTGGCTCAAGTTCACCGAGAGCCGCAGCGAACGGCGCGAGGAGGCCCGGCGCAAGGGCCGCAACCGGATGATCGCCCTGATCGTCGTGGCCGTTCTCGTCGTCGTCGGCGGGGCCGGCTACCTGTGGTCCGCCGACATGATCCCCGGCCTGTCCGGTTCGGACGAGAAGAAGGCCGTCGCCGCCGGCGCCCAGCAGCGCGACATGATCGTGGTGCACCTGCACGACACGAAGAACGGCGGCACCTCGACGGCGCTGCTCGTCGACAACTCCACGACCAAGCAGGGCACCACCGTCCTGCTGCCCAACTCGCTCGCCGTCGCGGGCGACGACGGGACCACCACCACGCTCGGCAAGTCCGTCGAGGACGACGGCAGGACCGGTACCCGCGAGGCGATCGACACCCTCCTGGGCACCCGGATCACCGGCACCTGGCGGCTGGACACCCCGTACCTGGAGAACCTCGTCGAGCTGGTCGGCAACATCGAGGTCGACACCGACACCGATGTGCCCGGCGCGAAGAAGGGCGAATCGCCCCTCGTGAACAAGGGCGAGGCCCAGACGCTCAGCGGCCCGATGGCCGTCGCGTACGCCACCTACCGCGCGGAGGGCGAGCCGGAGGCCAAGCAGCTGGCGCGATTCGGCGAGGTCATGCGGGCCACCCTGCGCAAGATCTCCGAGGATCCGAAGGCCGCGACCGTCACCGTCGAGACGCTGCTCCAGGTGCTCGACCCGTCGCTGCCCGAGAAGGACCTCGGGGCGTCGCTCGCCAAGCTGGCCTCCCGCGCGAAGGTCGGCGACTACAAGACGGCCGTGCTGCCGGTCCAGGCGGACGGCACGCTCACCGAGGCCGACACCCGCGACGTCGTCGAGAACGTCCTCGGCGGCACGGTGAAGGCCCCCGAGGCGGGCGCTCCGCTCCGGGTCGCCGTGCGCAACGCCAGCGGGAACCAGAAGGCCGCGGAGGCGGCCCGGGTCCAGCTCGTCAACGGCGGTTACGCGTTCGTGGCCAGCGGCAAGGCGGCGTCCGAGGCGTCGTCCGTCGTGCTCTACCGCGCCGCCGAGGACAAGGAGAAGGCCGTCGAGGTGGCCAAGACCCTGGGTCTTTCCGCAGGTGACGTGAGGAAGGGCGAGCCGGCCGCCAACGCCGACGTGACCGCGGTCCTCGGGCAGGACTACAAGCTCCCGTAGCCCGCTCGGGCCCACCGGACGGCGCTCCGACGCCGTCCGGTGGGCCCGAGGAGAAAGCAGTAAGGCTCTGTCGGCGGTCCGTGAGACCCTGGAGGTTGTATCCGACCGCCGACGAAAGCCTGCATGTGACCGCCACGGACCGCTCCATCGAGCTCATCAACGCCGCCGCTCAGGCGGCCGCCGACCGGCTCGCGCACGACATCATCGCCTACGACGTCAGCGACGTGCTGTCGATCACCGACGCCTTCCTGCTCGCCTCGGCCCCCAACGACCGCCAGGTCAAGTCGATCGTCGACGAGATCGAGGAGCGGCTCCAGAAGGAGCTCGGCGCCAAGCCGGTGCGCCGCGAGGGCGACCGCGACGCCCGCTGGATCCTCCTCGACTACGTCGACATCGTCATCCACGTCCAGCACAGCGAGGAGCGCGTCTTCTACGCGCTGGAGCGCCTGTGGAAGGACTGCCCCGAGATCGCCCTCCCCGAGGACGCGGTCAAGACCCGCGGCAAGGCCGAGGAGCACGCGCAGCTCAACGGCGGCACGGAAGGTGACCGGAGCTGAACGGCAGCAGGAGCGGCAAGGGCCGCAGGATCGTCCTCTGGCGGCACGGCCAGACGGCGTGGAACCTGGAGCGCCGCTTCCAGGGTTCCACGGACATCGAGCTCACCGAGACCGGTGTCGGGCAGGCCCGCCGCGCCGCCCGGCTGCTCGCCTCGCTGAAGCCGGACGCCATCGTGGCGTCCGACCTGCGACGTGCGGCGGCCACGGCCGCCGAGCTGTCCGCCGTCAGCGGTCTGCCGGTCGCCCATGACGCCGCACTCCGTGAGACGTACGCGGGCGCCTGGCAGGGGCTGACCCACGAGGAGATCATCGAGCGCTACGGCGAGCAGTACGCCGCCTGGAAGCGCGGCGAGCCCGTCCGCCGGGGCGGTGGCGAGCTGGAGACCGAGGTCGCCGACCGGGCGGCCCCGGTCGTCCTGGAGCACGTCGAGAAGCTCCCGGAGAACGGCACGCTCGTCGTGGTCAGCCACGGCGGCACGATCAGGACGACGATCGGCCGACTGCTCGGCCTGGAGGCGTACCACTGGGAAGGGCTCGGCGGGCTGTCCAACTGCTGCTGGTCCGTCCTAGGGGAAGGCGCGCGCGGCTGGCGTCTGCTGGAGCACAACGCCGGCACGCTTCCGGAGCCGGTGCTCGGCGACGACGACTAGGGCACGCCCGTCCGGCGGATAGGCCGCGCCCGTCCGGCGGATCGGAGCCGGACGCGCCCTGGACGGCCCGGCGGACGGTCGTCCCGGGGCGTTGAGGGGGCGGCTCGGGGACTGCCTTCGGGCGGCTCCGGCCGGATTTCACTTTCCGGCCGGTCGCAGGCTAGAGTTCTTCTTGTTCGCAGGGCGGAAACGCCGGGAAACACAGCGAACAGCGGGGCTATAGCTCAGTTGGTAGAGCGCCTGCATGGCATGCAGGAGGTCAGGAGTTCAATTCTCCTTAGCTCCACAATCAGGATCCCGTCCCCACCAGGGGACGGGATCTTCTGCATGGGGGGCGCCGGGCGGGCTGACCCTCTTGCGGGGCCATGGCAGAATCGGAACGCCGGAGGGGGCGACGTACCGATCGGGAGGGAGCGCGATGCCTGCGAGTCGCGACCACCTTCCCGGCTGGCGCCTTGTCACCGCCCCGCTCCCCGGCCCCGTAACGTCCGACGATCGATTCCGTCTCGGCTGTCCGTCCTGCGGTTCGTCCCATGTCGCCCAGGTGCTGGGTGACAACGGAGGGGTCTCCTACGTGTGCACGGCCTGCGGCCACAGCTGGAGCTGACTGATGGGTGCACACAGGCGTAAGTGCGACTGGTGCGGCAGCGGGACCCCCATTGTCAGGGACATGGACCCGGTCAACGCCGAGTACCAGTACTGGTGCGAGGAGTGCGCGCGGGCGCTGATCATAAAAGGCGACCCCATCGAGACCTATCGGGAGCTGGAGGGGGAGCCGATCTACGGGCGGCTCCTGGAGGAGCACTGCACGCTCAAGCGCTTCTACTCCTTCGCGACCGCCTGATCGTCGGGCCGGATGGCTGCCCTCCACCGCCGCCCGCCCGCACCCGTCTGACCTGCGGTGGAAGATCCTTCACTTCGGATGATTCGGGCATAGCAGTTCAAACCGGAAACGATTTGGTGAAGTACCAGGGTGACCGTGTAGTGTTCTCGATGTCGCCAAGGGAAACCGGGCGGAACACAGCACGGGGCTATAGCTCAGTTGGTAGAGCGCCTGCATGGCATGCAGGAGGTCAGGAGTTCAATTCTCCTTAGCTCCACTTGTTCGACAGTGAAGAAGCGGACCATCCGGATCGGGTGGTCCGCTTCTTTTGTCCTGACTGCCTCCCTCCGCTTCGGCCCGGTCCGGCTTCTGCCCGGGGCGGCCGCCCGTCGCCCGGGGCGGGGGCGGAGCGGGTCGCGTTCCCGGCGGAGCGGCCGGCCGATCGCCGGCCTCTCGCCCCTCGGTCACTCCCCACGGCCCTCGGGGGCCGTGCGGTACCCTGACGCCATGCGTGCCGTACGCCTTCTGCTTAGCGAGCCGCGCTGAACAGTCCCGACCGGTGAGAACGCCTGGTCGGAGTCAGCGCGGCGTCCCCTCCTGTGCGAGGGGATTTTTCGTTTCCCGGCAGATGACGATCGATGGAGCTTTGAGGATCATGAGCGAGACGAATTCCGCTGCCGAGACGGCCGCGCCGCACCGCTACACGGCGGCCATGGCCGCCGACATCGAAGCACGCTGGCAGGACTTCTGGGACGCCGAGGGGACCTACGAGGCGCCGAACCCCACCGGTGATCTGGCGGGCGACCCGGACGAGGCCGCCAAGCCGAAGAAGTTCATCATGGACATGTTCCCGTACCCCTCGGGTGCGGGGCTGCACGTCGGACACCCGCTGGGCTACATCGCGACCGACGTCTACGCCCGCCACCAGCGGATGACCGGCCACAACGTGCTGCACACCCTGGGCTTCGACGCGTTCGGCCTGCCCGCCGAGCAGTACGCGGTCCAGACCGGCACGCACCCCCGGGTCTCCACCGAGGCCAACATGGAGAACATGAAGGTCCAGCTGCGTCGGCTGGGCCTGGGGCACGACAAGCGCCGCTCCTTCGCGACGATCGACGCGGAGTACTACAAGTGGACGCAGTGGATCTTCCTGCAGATCTTCAACTCCTGGTACGACACCGAGGCCGACCGGGCCCGCCCGATCGCCGAGCTGGTCGAGCAGTTCGAGAGCGGTGCCCGTCCCACCCCCGACGGCCGTGAGTGGGGCGCGCTGAGCGCCACCGAGCGCGCGGACCTGCTGAGCGAGTACCGCCTGGCGTACGCCTCCGACGCCCCCGTGAACTGGGCGCCCGGCCTGGGCACCGTGCTGGCCAACGAGGAGGTCACCGCCGACGGCCGCTCCGAGCGCGGGAACTTCCCCGTCTTCAAGGCCAAGCTGCGCCAGTGGAACATGCGCATCACCGCCTACGCGGACCGGCTGCTGAACGACCTGGACGGGCTGGACTGGCCCGAGGCCATCAAGCTGCAGCAGCGCAACTGGATCGGCCGCTCCGAGGGCGCCCGCGTCGAGTTCCCGGTGGACACCGCGGGCGGCATCACCGTCTTCACCACCCGGCAGGACACCCTGTTCGGCGCCACGTACATGGTGCTGGCGCCCGAGCACGACATGGTGGAGCGGATCATTCCGGCCGCCTGGCCCGAGGGCACCCACCCGGTGTGGACCGGGGGCCACGCGACCCCGGCCGAGGCCGTCACCGCCTACCGCAAGCAGGCCGCCGCCAAGTCCGACGTCGAGCGGCAGGCCGAGGCCAAGGACAAGACCGGTGTCTTCACCGGCGCGTACGCCACCAACCCCGTCAGCGGCGCAAAGGTCCCCGTCTTCATCGCGGACTACGTCCTGATGGGCTACGGCACCGGCGCGATCATGGCCGTACCGGCGCACGACACGCGCGACTTCGCCTTCGCGCGCGCCTTCGAGCTGCCGATGCGCTGCGTGGTCCAGCCCTCCGATGACCGCGGCACCGACCCCGCCACGTGGGACGACGCCTTCAGTTCGTACGACGCGAAGCTGGTCAACTCCGCGAACGACGAGATCTCGCTGGACGGCCTGGGCGTCGTCGAGGCCAAGGCGAAGATCACGGAGTGGCTGCGGGAGCACGGCGTCGGCGAGGGCACCGTCAACTTCCGGCTGCGCGACTGGCTGTTCAGCCGGCAGCGCTACTGGGGCGAGCCCTTCCCGATCGTGTACGACGAGGACGGCATCGCCCACCCGCTGCCCGAGTCGATGCTGCCGCTGGAGCTGCCCGAGGTCGAGGACTACTCGCCGCGCACCTTCGACCCGGACGACGCGACGGCCCAGCCCGAGACCCCGCTGTCGCGCAACGCCGACTGGGTGAACGTCACGCTGGACCTGGGCGACGGACCGAAGAAATACCGCCGCGAGACCAACACCATGCCCAACTGGGCCGGTTCCTGCTGGTACGAGCTGCGCTACCTGGACCCGAACAACGACCGTCAGCTGGTCGACCCGGCGATCGAGCAGTACTGGATGGGGCCGCGCGAGGGGCAGCCCACCGGCGGCGTCGACCTGTACGTCGGCGGCGCCGAGCACGCCGTACTGCACCTGCTGTACGCGCGCTTCTGGTCGAAGGTGCTGTTCGACCTGGGCCACATCTCGTCCGCAGAGCCGTTCCACAAGCTGTACAACCAGGGCATGATCCAGGCGTTCGTCTATCGCGACAGCCGGGGCATCGCCGTCCCGGCCGCCGAGGTGGAGGAGCGCGACGGCGCCTTCTACCACGAGGGCGAGAAGGTCAGCCGCGTCCTGGGCAAGATGGGCAAGTCCCTGAAGAACGCGGTCACACCGGACGAGATCTGCGCGGAGTACGGCGCGGACACCCTGCGCCTGTACGAGATGGCGATGGGCCCCCTGGACGTGTCGCGTCCCTGGGACACCCGCGCCGTCGTCGGTCAGTACCGGCTGCTGCAGCGCCTGTGGCGCAATGTCGTCGACGAGGAGACCGGCGAGGTCACCGTCGTCGACACGGAGCCGGACGAGGACACGCTGCGCGCCCTGCACAAGGCGATCGACGGGGTCGGCCAGGACATGGCGGGCATGCGGTTCAACACCGCCATCGCCAAGGTCACCGAGCTGAACAACCACCTGACGAAGGCGGGCGGCCCGCTGCCGCGGTCCGTGGCCGAGCGGCTGGTCCTGCTGGTCGCCCCGCTGGCCCCGCACATCGCGGAGGAGCTGTGGCGGCGGCTGGGCCACACCGAATCGGTCGTCCACCAGGACTTCCCGGTGGCGGACCCGGCGTACGTCGTGGACGAGACCGTCACCTGTGTGGTCCAGGTCAAGGGCAAGGTCCGGGCGCGCCTGGAGATCTCGCCGTCGATCACGGACGAGGAGCTGGAGGCGCTGGCGCTGGCCGACGAGGCGGTCGTCGCGGCGCTGGGCGGGGCGGGCATCCGCAAGGTGATCGTGCGCGCGCCGAAGCTGGTGAACATCGTCCCCGCGTAACGCTCGGCGCGCGCGGTCAGGGCCATCCCCTACGGGCAGGTTGCGGGTTCCGAAGGAACCCTCGGCCTGCCCGTACCGTTTACGGTGAAGGGGGCGACCCGTACCGGCGGACGCATCGAGACACCGAGGGGCATTCATGGAAGCCGCGATCACGATCCTGGCGTTGCTCCTGGTCGCGTTCATCGCCCTGGGCGTCTACGCGACCGTGAAGGCGGTCGGCGCGGCCAAGCGCGGCGTGGACCGCACGATCACCCAGGCCCGCCGCACGGTGGAGGACACCACCCTTCGGGCCAAGAGCTTCGGGCAGCCGGGGGTCGCGGGCGAGCTCGCGCAGCTCCGGCTCGCCCTGCGCACCTCCATGCGGGCCACCCAGGACGCCCTGCACGCCGGAGCCGCCGAGGACGCGTCGCTGGCCGAGTCGGTGGCCCTGTTCCGGAGGCTGAGCGCGCACGGTCTGGAGCTGGACGACGAGCTCAAGCGGCTGGAGCGCGAGCCGGACCGGACGACGGTGGCGAGCCTGCTGCCCAAGCTGAGGGAGCGCACGCAGCAGATCACGCACTCTGCGGAGTCGCTGCGCTGGGCGGCGCGGGACCGGGCACGGCAGTTCGCCGACGACGACCTGGACGCGCTGAACGCGCAGATCGACATCGAGGCCGGCGCGCTGCGGCACTGGACCACGGACGAGTCATCGCGGACGAGTGCCGGGGGGAGCGCCGGTTCCCGGGCGCAGGACCCCGGGACGGACTGGCCCGAGCCGGCCGCCCCCGCGGACCTCTCGGCGGCGCACAGCGGCACGGCCGAGGACGCCTGGTCCGAACCGGCCCGCGAGGAGAGCCCTCAGGCGATCACCGCTCCGGACCCGCGGCTGCGCACCACCTACCCCTGGCAGAAGTCCACCCGCCCGGAGACGACGAACTGACGCCCGCGGGAGCGGGGCGCGGGGCCGCTCCACCCGCCCGGCGACGTGGGGCCCTCACACGCGAGGGGGCGCATGGGCGCCACGCGTGACCGATGGGGCGGGGCGGCCGCGCCCGCGAGGACGGGGCACGGCCACGGGCGGGCGGATACGCTCCGAAGCGGCCGTGGACGATCAGCGCGCCGGGCCCGGGCTGCCGCGCTCCCACCACGCCAGGTAACCTCCGGCTCATGTCCCGCCATGTCGCTATCGTCACCGATTCCACGGCCTACCTGCCGCGCCCGACGATGGAACGGCACGGCATCACCGCGGTGCCGCTGACCGTCGTCCTGGGCGACCGGGCACTGGAGGAGGGCACCGAGATCTCGGCCCGCTCGCTTGCGCAGGCTCTGCAGAAACGCCACTCCGTGACCACCTCCCGCCCCAGCCCCGCCGTCTTCGCCGAGACCTACCGGGCGGCGGCCGAGGCCGGGGCGGACGCGGTGGTGTCGCTCCACCTGTCGGCGGAGTTCTCGGGTACGTACGACGCCGCGCTGGTGGCGTCGAAGAGCGCCCCGGTTCCGGTACGCGTGGTGGACACCGGCATGGTCGCCATGGCGCTGGGGTTCTGCGCGCTCGCGGCGGCGGAGACCGTCGAGGCGGGCGGCGGCCCGGACGAGGCGGTCGCGGCCGCGGAGAAGCGGGCCGCGGACACCTCGGCGTATTTCTATGTCGACACGCTCGACTACCTGCGCCGGGGCGGCCGCATCGGCACCGCTCAGGCCCTCCTGGGCTCCGCACTGGCGGTGAAGCCGATCCTGGAACTCGACGGGGGCCGGATCGGGATGCTGGAGAAGGTGAGGACGGCGTCCAGGGCCATCGCCCGCCTGGAAGAGATCGTCGCCGAGCGGGCGGGTACGGCCCCGGTGGACATCGCCGTCCACCACCTCGCCGCCCCCGAACGCGCGGAGCGCCTGGCCGAGCGGCTGCGCGAACGCGTGCCGGGCCTCGCCGACCTCCACGTCAGTGAGGTCGGCGCGGTGATCGGGGCACACACGGGGCCGGGGCTCCTCGGTGCGGTGATCTCGCTGCGGTGATCTCGGGGCGGGCGGCGCGTTCCGCTGTCCTTCGGACGGGCGGGCAGATCGGTCAGCGCGTTCCGCTGCGTTTCGGACGGGTGGGTAGCGTGGATTTCACCCGCCGGAGTGGCGGAGATATCCACAACTGCCGGGCTGTCCACAGAATTCGGCGCTGCTCAGCGAGGTCGGGCGGAGGTGCCTAACGTCGTGAGGCATGGCCCTTCGAACCTCTTGGGCGCCGGCTCCCGGCGCTCCGACCGCAGCTGCCCCTCCGTCCGACCCGTCGCCCGCCCACGTGCTCGCCCCGCCGTCTCCTGCCGGGCTCACGTCCCCATCTACTTCCGCGTTCGCCTCCCCGCCCGGTTCCCCGTCCGCGGTTCTGCCGTCGGCCGACCCGTTGTCCGGGCGGCGGCTCGCACGGGGTCGGCACGCGGCCGGTACGCGCCCGGGCGGCCGGGCGGGGACGGGCCCCGGCACGCGTTCCGGTCCGGGCCGGGGCGGACGGCGGGCCGTGCGGCGTTCCGCCCTCGCATCGGCTGCAGCACGTCGTCGTGCGGACGCGCTGATGACCGGTGCGTTCGATGCGTCCGGCACGTCCGGCCCCGGGGAGGGCGCTGGAGCCGGACCCGCACGTGAGACGGCGGCCGGGCCTGTGCCCGTGGCGGGGGCGCGCGGATCCGCAGCCGTGTCCATGGGGGAGAGGGCGTCCGAAACCGACAGGGAACCCCTCGTCGCGGCCGTGCCCGTGTCCGAGGTCGCGGCCGGGGAGGGGCGGGCGGCGGGAGACGCCTCCCCGGTGCGCCGTCTCGTCTCGGCGGTCCGCGAGCGGTTGCCGTGGTGGCTGCGGCTGCGGCTGCGGTGCGGGATGGCTCCGCGTACGCCCGTGGTGCTCGGCCTGGTACTGCTCGCCGCCGTGGCCGCGGCGGCGTTCCACTTCTGGTCCGCGCGCCCCCAGACCGTGCACGCACCGGAACCGGTCGGGGAGGAGGTGGCGGCGGCCGGAGCGGAACCGGAAGCGTTACGGTCCGGCGCTCCCGATCCGGTGCCCCGTCCGGTTGGCGGGGAGCCGTCCTCCGCGAGGGGGGACAGCGGCGGGAGCGGACAGATCGTCGTCGATGTGAGCGGCAAGGTGCACCGGCCGGGGGTCCGGCGGCTGCCGATGGGCTCGCGGGTGGCGGACGCGCTCGAAGCGGCGGGCGGTGTGCGCGCCGGCACGGATCTGACAGGGCTCAACCGGGCGCGGGTCCTCACGGACGGGGAGCAGGTGATCGTCGGCCTTCCGCCCGGCCCGCCCTTCGCCGCCACCGCCGGTGGAGGGACCGGAGGAGGCGGGCAGGCCGGTGCGCCCGGCGGGCCCGGGCCCACGACGCCGCTGAGCCTGAACACGGCGACCGCCGAACAACTCGAAACCCTGCCGGGGGTCGGGCCCGTGCTGGCCCGGCACATGATCGACTACCGCACGGAGAACAACGGGTTCCGGTCCGTCGACGAACTCCGCCAGGTCAACGGGATCGGCGACCGCCGTTTCGCCGACCTCCAACCACTGGTACGGCCATGAGCGGCCGGGCGACGCGGCACGACCACCGCCGAGACGCGGACGCGGGGAGGGGCGGGGCCGCCAGCGCGGGCCCCGGGACACCATCCGTACCGCCGACGGCGGAGCCGCCGGGCGCCCCGGGTGCCGCGGGGGAGGCCGGAGCGAGGTGGGAGGGGCCTGCGGACCTGAGACTCGTTCCGCCCGCCCTGGCAGTCTGGGCCGCCGCCGCGGTGGCCCTGGGGCTGCCGGGGAGGTGGGCGGCAGCGGTGGCCGTCGCCTGCGCGGTTCCCGCGCTCGCCCTGCTGGCGGCGGCCTCGCGCCCCCAGGCCCCGCAGGCAGTGCGGACCCCTCGCACCACGGGGAGGACGGCCGGAGGGGTCCGGCTCGCCGCCGCCGGGGGAGCCGTGCTGCTGTGCGCGGCGGGGGGTGCGACGGTGGCCGGCCTGCACGGGGCCGATGTGCGTCGCGGGCCGGTCCCCGCCCTGGCGCGGGAGTACGCGCGGGTCGACGCCGTCGTCCGCGTGACCTCCGACCCCCGGACGGCGCGCCCGGCGACGCGGGGCAGCCGCAGCGCTCCTCCGCTTCTCCTGCTCGACGCGGAGGTCATGGAGGTGCGGACGGCCCACGGGAGGAGCGCCCGGGTCCGTACCCCGGTGTTGGTCGTGGTCGCGGCCGACGACCACCGGGCGGACTGGCAGAAGCTGTTGCCCTCCACCGGGCTCCGGCTGCGCGGACGACTGTCGCCCCCCGAGCACGGAGGTGAACGGCGCGCGGCCCTCCTGCGGGTGGACCGCGGAGGAGCGCCCCGGATCGTCGAGCCTCCGACGTGGCTCCAGCGGACGGCGGGGGAGCTGCGGGCCGGACTGCGAGAGGCGACGGACGGCCTGGACGCGGATGCGCGTGCGCTGCTGCCGGGGCTGGTGGTCGGTGACACCTCCCGCGTCCCGCCGGACCTCCACGAAGCGTTCAAGGCGACCGATCTGACGCACTTGTTGAGCGTTTCCGGAGCCAATTTATCGATCCTCCTCTTCCTTCTCGTCGGACCGCCGGGGACGGCGCTGAGCGCGGAAAGGCGCGGCCTGGCACCGCTGTTGGGGCTTTCGCTACGGGCGACCGCAGTGATCGGCGGGGCGATGACGCTCGCGTTCATCGTCGTGTGCCGCCCCGAGCCGAGCGTGCTCCGCGCCGCCGCCTGCGGGCTCATCACGCTGCTCGCGATCGGAACGGGCCGCCGGAGATCGCTGATTCCCGCCCTGGCGGCGGCAGTCGTCCTGCTGGTGCTCTACGACCCCTGGCTCGCCCGGAGTTACGGCTTCCTGCTGTCGGTCCTGGCCACCGGGGCGCTGCTGACGCTCGCTCCGAAGTGGAGCCTCGCCCTGCGCGCGCGGCGGGTGCCGGGCAGGCTCGCCGAGGTACTGGCCGCGGCGGCGGCAGCGCAGGCGGTGTGCGCCCCCGTGGTGGTGGTCCTGGCGTCCCGGGTCAGCCTGGTGGCGGTCCCGTGCAATCTGCTGGCGGAGTTCGCGGTGGCCCCGGCGACGGTGCTCGGGTTCGCGGCACTCGCCGTCGCTCCGGTCGCCCCGGCAGGGGCTGAGGTGCTGGCCCGGATCGCGAGCTGGCCGGTCGGGTGGATCGCCGCGGTCGCCCGCACGGGGGCGGAGCTTCCGGGAGCGGAGGCTCGGTGGCCCGGGGGGTGGCCGGGTGCGGCGCTGCTGGCCGGTCTCACGGTGCTGCTCGTGCTCCTGGCCCCGAGGCTGGTCCGCCGCCCCTGGGCCTGCGCGGTCATCGGGCTGCTCCTCGTGCTGGTGGTGCTTCGGCCGGCCCCCCTGACCCGGATCGTGACCGGATGGCCGCCGCCCGGCTGGGCGTTCGCCCTCTGCGACGTGGGACAGGGCGATGCGATGGTCCTCGCGGCGGGGGAGGGGACGGGGGTGGTCGTCGACGCCGGACCCGACCCTCGCGCGGTCGACCGGTGCCTGCGCGACCTCGCGGTGACCCGGGTGCCGCTCGTCGTCCTGACCCACTTCCACGCCGACCACGTACGCGGGCTGCCGGGCGTGCTGCGGGGCAGGGCGGTGGGCGCGATCCAGACGACGAGCCTCGAAGCCCCGCCCGAACAGGCCGCGTTCGTGCGGCGGACGGCCGCGAAGGCGCGGGTTCCGACGGTGCGGGCCGTGGCCGGTGAGCACCGCCGGTCGGGCCCGGTCGACTGGCGGGTCCTCTGGCCCCGCCCGGAGTCCGCGGGAGCGGGATCGGGGGTGCGGGAGCCGAACGATTCCAGCGTGACCCTGCGCGTACGGGCGGCGGGAGGGGTGGCGCTGCTGCTCCTCGGCGACCTCGAACCCCTGGCCCAGCGGGAGTTGCTGCGGAGTGGGGAGGTATCGGGCCCGGTGGACGTCCTCAAGGTGGCCCACCACGGTTCGGCCTTCCAGGACGCCGGGCTGCTCCACACCGTACGGCCGAGGCTGGCGCTCATCTCCTGCGGCGCGGACAACCCGTACGGCCATCCCTCGCCCCGCACGGTGGGCGCCCTTCGGGCGGCGGGGGCCAGGGTCCTGCGTACCGACACCGACGGGCCGATCGCGGTGACGGGCGCCGGGAAGGAGCTGCGGGCGGTGAGCCGGTCGTGACCCCGGCGGGACGGGGCCGGGGGCGGGCCGGGGGCGAGGCAGGGGGCGGGCCGGGGGCGAGGCAGGGGTGGAGCGGGCCGGGCCGGATGGACGGAAGCCGCGCCGGGACGGCCGGGCCCGGCTCCGGGTCGGACGGAACCCGTGCGGGAACGCCCGGTCCCGGCGGTCGCGGTCGCGGTCCCGGCGGTCCCGGGCGGGCCCGGCCCCCCTTGCCTCTGGTCCTGGGCGGGCCCGGATCCCCTCGTCCCCGGTCCCGGGCGGGCCAGGCCCCACTCGCCCCCGGTCCCGGGCGCCCGGGTCAGACGAGCCAGACGCCGTGGGCCATCAGGTCGCGGCCGGGGAGTTCGTTCTCCTCGCGCCAGGCGCGCAGCGTGCGGGGGGTGATGAGCAGGAACACCCAGCGGGATCCCTTGCGTGGATCCCAGCTGAGCTTGGCGGCGAACGCGTCGCCCAACGCCGGAGGCAGGTCCTTTCCTTCCACGACCCGTGCGTCGCCCTCGATCAGCACCACGTCGCGGGTGTGGCCGACGGTGACCCGGATCGGGCCGGCGGGGGTGACGTTGACGGCGGTCGGGTTGGTACGCCGGGTGCACATCACCAGGACGCCGGTGTCGTCGTCCCAGGAGAACGACAGGGGCACCAGAGTGGGGACGCCCTTCCGGGAGGCCGTCCCCACCCACGCGTCGTCGTCCTGCCGCAGACGGGCCAGAACGTCCTGTTTGCGCTGCTCCCGGCTGCGGGCGGGACGGGGCTCGGTCATGCCCGACAGAGTAGAAGCGGTGATCACGCGGCGCCTCGGGCCACAGCCCTCGGGCAGGAGACCTAGATCCGGTGGCTCCCGAGGCGAGGCGAGTCGTTCGCGGTGCGAGGCGTTCGCCGGGCGAGGCGTCGGCCGCCGTCGTGGATCCGGGAAGGTAGCCGGAAAAACGGCATGCCTCATTACACCTCGTTGCATCTCAGCACAAGACCTTCTGAGCTACTCAGTTTGCTCGAACGCCGCAATAGTGATCGAATGCATGCTCGTCGGCGGGCCGCTGATCCGACAGAGACGTCCAGACGGAGCGACGGAGACGTCCGGCAGGTCCGGGAAGGGCGTCGACCGGTCGGGGCCCGGAGTGCGCAGTGCCCCTGGGAGTAGGTAAGAGATGTTCGGCCGTTGGCTGGGAAACAGAGGCCAGGCGGGTGGGCGTAGTGGGGCCCTCGCCGGATTCCAGGTGCCCCGCACCGCGGGCGTGCTCAGCTGCCGGGTGCTGGATCCGGTCAACGAACCCGTACCGCAGGCCGAGTTCGTCGTGACCGACAGCGCGGGCCGCAGGGTGACGGGCGGTGAGACGGACCCCTTCGGCCGTGTTCTCGCCACGGTTCCGGCCGGAGACCACCGCCTCGCGGTCACGGCCGAGGGCTTCACCCCCTTCCACGGGGCGGTGACGGTGACCGAGGGGGTGCACGCCCATCTGGGCGATGTGACGCTCCAGGTGGCGCAGCTCCCCCCGCTGCCCGACCCCGGCGACTGGGACATCGAGCCGAACCACTCGCAGATCGGCTTCACCGCCCGGCACATCGGGCTCGCCCGCATCCACGGCAGGTTCAACACCTTCGCCGGGGCGGTCCGGATCGCCGACCGCATGGAGGACTCCGCCATGCACGTGGTCATCGACGCGGCGTCGATCGACACCAATGTGCAGATGCGCGACGATCACCTGCGCTCCAGCGACTTCCTCGACGTCGGCCGGTATCCGACGCTGGAGTTCTACAGCGAGCGCTTCGTCCACCGGGGCGGCAGTCGCTGGGGCGTCACGGGGGCGCTCACCCTGCACGGGGTGAGCCGGACCGTGACGTTGGACACCCAGTACCTCGGTATCGGCACCGGCCTGGAGGGCGAGACCCGCGCCGCCTGCCGGGCCACCACCGAACTGCACCGCGAGGACTTCACGCTGACCTGGCAGACCATGCTGGCGCGGGGCATCGCGGTGGTGGGGCCGAGCATCGTCATCGACCTGGACATCCAGATCGTGCCCAAGGGCTGAGCCCCGGCGGGCTCCCCGGGCCGCCGCTCACGGCTTCTCCAGCCAGCCCTCGTACTCCTCGGCGAACGCGTCCAGCGCGGCCGGGTCCAAGCGCCCGGCGGGATCCTCCACGACCACCAGCCACTGGGCGTCCTCGGCGTCGTCCTCGCCGGCCAGCGCGTCCCGTACGAGCTGGGGCTCCTCGGCGACCCCGAAGCGGTCCCCCAGCTCCTCGGCCACCTCCTGTGCCGCGTCGCGGTCGGGCAGCACCAGCACATGTCTCACATCGCTCACCCGGCCATTCTCCGGCACGGGCGCCTGTGCCCGGGGTCCGTTGCCCCGGGGCCGGGCCGCAGGCGTGCGGGCGGCCGGTTGCGGGGGTTGTCAGCGGGGCGTGGGATCCTGGTCGGCGATGGCCACCAGGAAGAATTCCACCGACGATCCGCTCGCCCCCCTCACCCTCGCCGTGGGCCAGGAGGACCTCCTCCTGGACCGTGCGGTGCAGCAGGTGGTGGCGGCCGCGCGTGCTGCCGACGCCGATACGGACGTACGCGATCTGGCGTCCGACCAGTTGCAGCCCGGCACGCTCGCCGAGTTGACCAGCCCCTCGCTCTTCGCCGAGCGCAAGGTCGTGATCGTGCGCAACGCACAGGACCTCTCGGCCGACACGGTCAAGGACGTCAAGGCGTACCTCGGCTCGCCGGCCGAGGAGATCACGCTCGTCCTGCTGCACGCCGGCGGGGCCAAGGGCAAGGGGCTGCTGGACGCGGCGCGCAAGGCGGGGGCCCGGGAGGTCGCCTGCCCCAAGACCACCAAACCGGCCGAGCGGCTCTCGTTCGTACGGTCGGAGTTCCGGACGCACGGGCGGTCCGCGACGCCGGAGGCGTGCCAGGCGCTGGTCGACTCCATCGGCAGCGACCTGCGGGAGCTGGCGAGCGCGGTGTCCCAGCTGATCGCGGACGTCGAGGGCACGATCGACGAGGCGGTCGTCGGGCGCTACTACACCGGGCGTGCGGAAGCCTCGTCGTTCACCGTCGCCGACCGGGCCGTCGAGGGGCGCGCGGCGGAGGCGCTGGAGGCGCTGCGGTGGTCCCTGTCGACCGGGGTTCCGCCCGTTCTGATCACGAGCGCGCTGGCGCAGGGGGTGCGGGCGATCGGGAAGCTGTCCTCGGCCCGGGGCGGCCGGCCCGCCGACCTGGCCCGGGAGCTGGGCATGCCGCCGTGGAAGATCGACCGGGTGCGCCAGCAGATGCGGGGATGGACGCCGGACGGGGTCGCGGTGGCCCTGCGGGCGGTGGCGGCGGCGGACGCCGGGGTGAAGGGCGGCGGAGACGATCCCGAGTACGCGTTGGAGAAGGCCGTCGTGGTGATCGCCCGCGCCGCCAGGGCGGGGCGGTAGCCCTCCCGGAGTGCGGTGGGCGGCTCGTCGCGGTGGGCGCCGCTGGGCGCAGGCCCGCGTGAACACCGGTGCCGTCCTCATGCCCCGGGCGGGCCGGGAACGCCCCCGCCCCGGTAGTGCCGGGGACGCGCCGGCCTGCTGAGGGCGCGCCGGAGCCGTCCTCACACGCCGGCCGGGCTCGAACCGCCCTCCCCGTACGGGCGGAAACCTCTACGGGCGGAAGCCTGTACCAGCGGAAGCCCGTACGCGCGAAAGTCCTGTACGAGCGGGAGCCCCGTACGCACAGGGCTCCCGGGACGCACGGGAGTCCCGGTCCTCGATCGGGGCCCCCGGGGCACGCGGAAGCCCCGGTCCTCGATCTGGGGAGATCGGGGGCCGGGGCTTCCGGTTCATGCTCTGGGTGCGCCGCACCCGCGTGGCGAACGCAGGTTCGGTGTGCGGCGCGGGGGCCGGGCAGGGGCGGGGTAGAGGGCCCGCTGGTCCGTTCCGGCGTTCACATCAGTGAGCTCCGGGAAGAAGCTCAGGCCTGCAGGGAGGCAACCTTGGACGCCAGCGCCGACTTCTTGTTGGCGGCGGCGTTCTTGTGGATGACACCCTTCGAGACAGCCTTGTCGAGCTGACGGGAGGCGTCGCGAGCGGCCGTGGTGGCCTTCTCGACGTCACCGGCGACGACGGCCTCGCGGGCCTTGCGGATCGCGGTCTTGAGCGACGACTTGACGGCCTTGTTGCGCAGGCGCGCCTTCTCGTTGGTCTTGTTCCGCTTGATCTGGGACTTGATGTTCGCCACGAAAAGAGCCTTTTCAGGTTCGTTGGATCTTCCAGGTGAGCCCCGCCGCTCGTGAGAGCCACGGGGCACAGCTGTCCACGGTAGCAGTCACCCTCCGACCGGCCCAAACCGGTCGCAGCGCGACGGGCGTGGGACGATGGAGCCTACGTATCGATCCGACCGACCCGACATCGACCCGAGACACGGCGTTCGGCGTCTCAAGAATCAGGACCCTGCGTGCCCGCGACTCCTTCCAACGTGCCCGAGCCGAGCCGTACCGACCCGGCGCTGATCCGCAACTTCTGCATCATCGCGCACATCGACCACGGCAAGTCGACCCTTGCCGACCGGATGCTCCAGCTGACCGGTGTGGTCGACCAGCGGCAGATGCGTGCTCAGTACCTCGACCGGATGGACATCGAGCGCGAGCGCGGCATCACCATCAAGTCCCAGGCGGTCCGGCTGCCCTGGGCGCCCACCGAGGGTGAGGACAAGGGTCTGACCCACATCCTCAACATGATCGACACCCCGGGCCACGTGGACTTCACGTACGAGGTGTCCCGCTCGCTCGCCGCCTGCGAGGGCACGATCCTGCTGGTCGACGCCGCACAGGGCATCGAGGCCCAGACGCTGGCCAACCTCTACCTCGCGATGGAGAACGACCTCACCATCGTCCCGGTGCTCAACAAGATCGACCTCCCCGCCGCGCAGCCGGAGAAGTTCTCCGAGGAGCTGGCCAACCTCATCGGCTGTCAGCCCGAGGACGTGCTCAAGGTCTCCGCCAAGACCGGCGTCGGCGTGGACGCGCTGCTCGACCGGGTCGTACGGGAGGTGCCGGCCCCGGTCGGCGTCGCGGACGCCCCCGCCCGCGCGATGATCTTCGACTCGGTCTACGACTCGTACCGCGGTGTCGTCACCTACGTCCGTGTCGTGGACGGTCAGCTCAACAAGCGCGAGCGCATCCGGATGATGTCGACCGGCGCCACCCACGAGCTGCTGGAGATCGGGGTGTCCTCCCCGGAGATGACCCCGGCGGACGGCATCGGCGTGGGCGAGGTCGGCTACATCATCACCGGCGTGAAGGACGTCCGGCAGTCCAAGGTCGGTGACACGATCACCTCGCTGAGCAACGGGGCGACCGAGGCGCTGGGCGGGTACAAGGACCCGAAGCCGATGGTGTTCTCGGGGCTCTACCCGCTGGACGGCTCCGACTACCCGGACCTGCGCGAGGCGCTCGACAAGCTCCAGCTCAACGACGCCGCCCTGGTCTACGAGCCGGAGACCTCCGCCGCACTCGGCTTCGGCTTCCGCGTCGGCTTCCTCGGCCTGCTCCACCTCGACGTGGTCCGCGAGCGGCTGGAGCGCGAGTTCGGGCTCGACCTGATCGCCACCGCCCCCAACGTGGTCTACCGCGTCGAGATGGAGGACGGCACCGAGCACGTCGTCACCAACCCGAGCGAGTTCCCCGAGGGCAAGATCGACAAGGTGCACGAGCCGGTCGTCCGCGCCACGGTGCTGGCCCCGAGCGAGTTCATCGGCGCGATCATGGAGCTGTGCCAGGGCCGTCGCGGCACCCTGCTCGGCATGGACTACCTCTCCGAGGACCGGGTCGAGATCCGCTACACCCTCCCCCTCGCGGAGATCGTCTTCGACTTCTTCGACCAGCTGAAGTCCAAGACGCGGGGGTACGCCTCCCTCGACTACGAGCCCACCGGCGAGCAGACGGCCAACCTCGTCAAGGTGGACATCCTGCTGCACGGCGACAAGGTGGACGCGTTCTCCGCGGTCACCCACAAGGACAAGGCGTACGCGTACGGCGTCCGGCTCGTCGCCAAGCTGCAGAAGCTCATCCCGCGCCAGAACTTCGAGGTGCCGATCCAGGCGGCCATCGGCGCCCGGGTCATCGCCCGTGAGACCGTCCGCGCCATCCGCAAGGACGTCCTCGCCAAGTGCTACGGCGGTGACATCTCCCGCAAGCGGAAGCTGCTGGAGAAGCAGAAGGAGGGCAAGAAGCGGATGAAGATGGTCGGCAACGTGGAGGTTCCGCAGGACGCCTTCATCTCCGTCCTGTCGACCGACGAGTCCGCGGGAGAGAGCAAGGGCAAGAAGTAGCCCGGCGCGGCGTTCCCGCCGCCGTCCCCGAGGTACCGGCGCCGCCTTCCGGCGGTTCCGAGGGCCCCCGCACCGCAGCGCCGCGCGGAGCGGGGGCCCTTCGCCGTCGGCCCCTCCCGGCCGTGGACCGTTCGCCTCTCCGCCGCCGGCCGCCCGCCTCCTTCGCCGCCGGCTACTCGGCTCCTTCGCCGCCGCCCGCCCGGCCGGGGGCCCTCTCGGCGTGGTCCCTTTCGTTATGAAGCGGCGGCCCGTTGCCTCTTACGCGGCGGACACGCGCGCTTTACTCTGATCACGTCTTGATGGTTACTGACCAGTTAAACAAGCGGAACACGCAGGTTGAGCAGTAGGACGCAGTAGGACAAGGACAGCGAGAGCAACGAGAAGCAGCGGGCGGCGGGACGACAGCAGCCGACCGCTGTACCGAAGAAGCCGGTCGTAGCAATGCCGCAGGCCCGGAGGACGTCGTGAGCGACACACAGACCTTGATCGACAACCGGCCGCCCTCCGTGGCGTCCCTCTTCATCGACCGCGTGGCGGCGACCCCCGACAGGGAGGCGTACCGCTATCCGGTGCCGTCGGCCTCGGGCCAGGGGCCCGACGTCTGGAAGTCCCTGAGCTGGGGCCAGGCCGCCGAGCGGGTCTTCGCCATCGCCGCGGGCCTCATCGCGCTCGGCGTGCGGCCGGAGGAGCGCGTCGCTCTCTCCTCGGCCACCCGGGTGGAGTGGATCCTCGTCGACCTCGGCGTGATGTGCGCGGGCGCCGCGACCACCACGGTCTACCCCTCGACGAACGCCGAGGAGTCCGCTTTCATCCTGTCCGACTCCGAGAGCCGCATCCTCGTCGCGGAGGACGCCGAGCAGCTGGCCAAGGCCCGGAAGACCCGGGCGGACCTGCCGGACCTCGCCCACGTCGTCGTCATCGACCCGACCGGGGTCGAGCCGGCCGAGGGCGACCCCGAGGGCTGGATCATCACCCTCGCCGACCTGGAGGCCCGGGGCGACGAGCTGCTGGCCAAGACCCCGGACGCGGTCACCGAGCGGGTCGCCGCGATCACCTCCGACCAGCTCGCCACCCTGATCTACACCTCGGGCACCACCGGCCGCCCCAAGGGCGTACGGCTGCCGCACGACAACTGGTCGTACATGGCCAAGGCCACCGTGGCGACCGGGCTCATCACCGCCGAGGACGTGCAGTACCTCTGGCTGCCGCTCGCCCACGTCTTCGGCAAGGTCCTCACCTCCGGGCAGATCGAGGTCGGCCACGTCACCGCGGTCGACGGCCGCATCGACAAGATCATCGAGAACCTGCCGGTCGTCCAGCCGACCTACATGGCCGCCGTGCCCCGGATCTTCGAGAAGGTCTACAACGGGGTCGCCTCCAAGGCCCGTGCGGGCGGCGGCGCCAAGTACAAGATCTTCCAGTGGGCGGCCGGGGTGGCCCGCGAGTACGCCAAGGTCTCCCAGGACAACTTCCGGCGCACCGGCAACGCCTCCGTGCCCTTCGCGCTCGGCGCCAAGCACAAGATCGCCGACGCGCTCGTCTTCTCCAAGATCCGCGAGGCGTTCGGCGGCCGGCTGCGCGCCTGCATCTCCGGCTCCGCCGCCCTCGCCCCGGACATCGGCTACTTCTTCGCGGGCGCGGGCATCCACATCCTGGAGGGCTACGGCCTCACCGAGTCCAGCGCCGCCTCCTTCGTCAACCCGGGCGAGGCCTACCGCACCGGGACCGTCGGCAAGCCGCTCCCCGGCACCGAGGTGCGCATCGCGGACGACGGCGAGATCCTGCTGCGCGGCCCCGGCATCATGCAGGGCTACCACAAGCTGGCCGACAAGACCGAGGAGGTCCTGGAGTCGGACGGCTGGTTCCACACCGGTGACATCGGCGAGCTGTCGGCCGACGGCTACCTCCGTATCACCGACCGCAAGAAGGACCTGATCAAGACGTCGGGCGGCAAGTACGTCGCCCCGGCGGAGGTCGAGGGCCAGTTCAAGGCGGTCTGCCCGTTCGTCTCCAACATCCTGGTGCACGGCGCGGACCGCAACTTCTGCACCGCGCTCATCGCCCTCGACGAGCCCACCCTCCTCGGCTGGGCCGCCGAGAACGGCATGAAGGGCAAGTCATACGCGGAGGTCGTCGCGGCCCCGCAGACGGTCGAGCTGATCGACGGGTACGTCAAGCAGCTCAACGAGGGCCTCCAGCGCTGGCAGACCATCAAGAAGTTCCGCCTCCTGCCGCGCGACCTGGACGTCGAGCACGGCGAGCTGACCCCCAGCCTCAAGCTGAAGCGGCCGGTCGTCGAGCGCGAGTACCGGGGGCTCATCGACGAGATGTACGCGGGCACGCGCGAGGCCTAGAGGCTGTCGTCGCACTGCCGTCGTCGCCCGGCAGGCGGCAGTGCGACGACAGATCCTAGGAGCCGCTCGCGCGAACCGTCCGGGGGCTCGGTCCCGGGCGGGCACGGGCGGGGCTCCGGACCCCTTCGGGGAGCCGGAGCCCCGCCCGTCGTGCCGTCCCCGCCGCCCCGGTTCCTCGCGATGTTCCGGCCCCGACGTCCATGTCGAGGGCGGCGGCCCCCGCGAGCAGCCGCGTCAGATCGGAACGCAGGGTCATCGCCCGATCCCCTCCCCCCCCGGGGTCCGGACCCCGCATCGCGGACGGCTTCTTCCGTGCGGCCCCGGACGAGCGCGCCGAGGGCGGTCACGGAAGGGGACGCTACCGCCTCGGCCGCGGGGAGCCGCGTGTTCACCGTGCTCGATTTTCTGCTCACTTCGGTGACTCGGTGCTTATGGACGCCGCCCGTCTGTCACTCTGTCGGTGTCGTCGGACCGTAGGAGCCGTACCGTGGCGCCCCTTCCCTTGCAGCGGGACCTCGTGCAGCGTCCCGGCACCACCCGTGCCGGGTACACGCACGGCCCGCGCCTGGCCGGCCGTACCAGCCTGCCCGGGATACCCCTCACCCCGTCCGCCGCCCGGCGGTTCGTGCGGGCCGTCCTCGCGGAGTGGGCCGGGCTCGGGACGCCCGCCGCCGCGGGGATCGGCGACCGGCTCGCCGACGACGCCGTGACCGTCGCCAACGAGCTGGTCACCAACGCCGTCGTGCACGCCGGGACCACCGTCGACCTCGTCCTCGCGCTGGAGGAGGAAGGCGGAGACGACCCGTCCGCCGCCCTCGTCCTGGAGGTCACCGACCACCACCCGGCCCGCTCGGTCAGCGGCGACGACCCCGCGCCGGAGCCCGAGCCGCCCGCCGGAGAGGCGCCCGACCCCGCCGAGTACGGACGCGGCCTCCAGCTCGTCGCCACCCTCGCCGACTCCTGGGGCATCACCTACCGCACCGGCCGCAAGACGGTCTGGGCCCGCCTCCCCGTCGAGGGCTGGAGCGCCCCGGCCGCCCCGCCCGACGAGGACGCCCTCCGACAGGGCCTGCGCGCCGCCGGACTCCTCGCCCCCGCCGCCCGGCGCACCGAGCGCGACGACACGGTCTGGGACAGCCGGGGCGCCCCGGCCTTCCTCGCCGAGGCGTCCGACCTGCTCGCCGGGCAGCTCGACGAGGATCTGGTGGCCGCCATAGCGGGCCAGCTCCTGGTGCCCCGGCTGGCCGACTGGTGCGCGATCTGGCTGGAGGCCGAGGGCGGGGGACCGGCCGCCGAACCCCGCCTCGCCCGGGTCTGGCACAGCGACGAGGCCGGCGCCGACGCCCTGCGCGCCGTCCTGGAGGCGGCCCCCCTCAAGCTCTCCCCGGCGGCGGGCCCGGGCCCCGTACCGGTCCTCGTCCCCTGGCCCGTCCCGGCGGCGGAGGCGGACGGGGCGGACGCCGCCTCCGGCCCCGCCTCCCTGCCCGGCGGGTTCGGTGACGCTCCGCACCCCGGTGGCCGCGACGGGGCCGCGCTGGCGTTCCGGATCGTCGCCGGCGGCCGGGCGCTCGGCACCGTCCTCGTCGGCCGGGAGGGCGCCGCCCGGGTGCCCGAGGCCGTCGCCTCGCTCATCGAGGACTTCGTCCGCCGGCTCGGCCCCGCCGTGGGGGCCGCCCGCGCCTACACCCGGCAGGCCACCATCAGCCGCATCCTCCAGCGCGGACTGCTCCCCAGCAAGGTCGCCGAGATCCCCGGCGTCACCAGCGCCCTCGTCTACGAACCGAGCGACGACGGCGTGGTCGGCGGCGACTTCTACGACATCTTCCCGTGCCCCGGCGACCGCTGGTGCTTCGTCCTCGGCGACGTCCAGGGGTCCGGCCCCGAGGCCGCCGTCGTCACCGGCCTCGCCCGCCCCTGGCTGCGGCTCCTCTCCCGCGAGGGCTTCGGCGCCGGGGAGGTGCTGGACCGGCTCAACCGGCTGCTCCTGGACGACGCGATGGAGGCCGCCGAGGCCGCCGCCCTGATGGTCGCCGCGGCCGGGGGCCGGCAGCTCCACGACGGCGCCCAGCCCCGGTTCCTCTCCCTGCTGTACGGGGAGGTCGTGCCGCTCCCCGGCGGAGGGGTCCGCTGCACGGTGGCCAGTGCCGGGCACCCGCTGCCGCTGCTGCTGCGCCCGGACGGTTCCGTACGCCCGGCCGCCGAGCCCCAGGTGCTCCTCGGGGTCGTCGAGGACGTGGCGTACGAGAGCCAGGCCTTCGACCTCGCGCCGGGGGACACCCTGCTCTGCGTCACGGACGGGGTGACCGAGCGGCGGTCGGGCCCGCTGATGTTCGACGACGGGGACGGGCTGGCCCGGGCGCTGTCCGGCTGCGCCGGGCTGTCCGCCGACGCCACCGCCGAGCGGCTGCGGCGGGCCGTCCACGCGTTCGCCGAGCAGCCCCCGGACGACGACATGGCCCTGCTGGTCCTGCACGCGGAGTGAGCGGGACACTACGCCCCCGCGACGGGCGACAATGGGCGGTATGCCTTCCGTACTGCCCGATGGTGAACCCGTACCCGACGACGGGGCGCTGCCCCGCCACGCCCTGGAAGGCGCGGCCGACCGCCCGCTCGGCTTCTACCTGCACGTCCCGTACTGCGCGACCCGCTGCGGTTACTGCGACTTCAACACCTACACCGCCACCGAGCTGCGCGGCTCCGGCGGCGCCCTGGCCTCCCGCGACAACTACGCCGCCCACCTGATCGAGGAGGTCCGCCGGGCCCGCGAGGTGCTCGGCGACGACCCCCGCCCCGTCCGCACGGTCTTCGTCGGCGGCGGCACCCCCACCCTGCTGCCCGCCGCCGACCTGGTGAGGATGCTGGCGGCGATCCGCGAGGAGTTCGGCCTCGCCGACGACGCGGAGATCACCACCGAGGCCAACCCCGAGTCCGTCGACCCGGCCTACCTCTCCGCCCTGCGCGAGGGCGGCTTCAACCGGGTCTCCTTCGGCATGCAGAGCGCCAAGCAGCACGTCCTGAGGATCCTGGACCGCACCCACACCCCCGGCCGCCCCGAGGCCTGCGTCGCCGAGGCACGCGCGGCGGGCTTCGACCACGTCAACCTCGACCTGATCTACGGCACCCCCGGCGAGTCCGACGACGACTGGCGGGCCTCCCTGGACGCCGCGATCGGCGCGGGCCCCGACCACGTCTCCGCGTACGCCCTGATCGTCGAGGAGGGCACCCGGCTCGCCCACCGCATCCGGCGCGGCGAGATCCCCATGACCGACGACGACGCGCACGCCGACCGCTACCTCATCGCGGACGAGGCGTTCGCCGCCGCCGGTTTCCACTGGTACGAGGTCTCCAACTGGGCCACCACCGAGGCCGGCCGCTGCCTGCACAACGAGCTGTACTGGCGCGGCGCCGACTGGTGGGGCGCGGGCCCCGGAGCGCACAGCCACGTCGGGGGCGTGCGCTGGTGGAACGTGAAGCACCCCGGCGCGTACGCCCAGGCGCTCGCCGAGGGCCGGTCGCCCGGCGCGGGCCGCGAGGTGCTGAGCGAGGAGGACCGCCGGGTCGAGCGCGTCCTGCTGGAGCTGCGCCTGATCGACGGCTGTCCGCTCGACCTGCTGAAGCCCGACGGTCTCACCGCCTCCCGCCGCGCCGTGGACGACGGGCTGCTGGAACCGGAGCCGTACGGGAAGGGCCGCGCGGTCCTCACCCTGCGCGGACGGCTCCTGGCCGACGCCGTCGTCCGCGACCTGGTCGACTGACCCCGGCCGGACGCCGGCCCCCGCCGCTCGCGGCCCTCCGCCCAATCCGGGCCGCGAGCCCGGACCTCACGGCCGGCAGTCCTTCGCCGTCAGCGGCGGCGCGACCCCGGCCGGTTTGCCGCACACCAGGGTCCGCTCGGCGCTCGGCCCCGGCCGGACCACCTTGACGATGTTGAGGCCGTGCACGTTGTCCGAGACCGAGGACCGCGCCCGGCTGAACGAGATCGTCCCCGTGGGCATGTTGTTGAGGTCCACCGTGTGCAGCGTCGCCCAGGTCTCCGCCGCGCTCCGCCGCTTGTCGCCGCGCGCCGCCGCGTCGTACAGGGCCGCCGTCGCGCTGTAGGAGATGACGGTCTGCCCGCTGGCGAACAGGTCGTCCTCGTACGCCGGCTGCCCCGAGGCCAGTGCCGTGACCTCCCCCTCGGGGTGCAGCCGCCGCAGGGTGCGGTACGCGTCCCCGTAGAAACCGAGGTTCTTCCCCCGGTCCAGCGGGGCGAGCGAGGAGTGGTAGAGCGTGACGTTGGCGGCGATCGAGGTGGAGTCGTCGAACGTGCCCTTCGTCAGGTCGTCCCCGGTGAACACCGTCATCCGCCGGTCCGAACACCCGGTGGTCTCCGACAACCCCCGCATCAGCGTCGGCACGTCCTCGACCCGCCCGGCGAAGTACAGCGCGTCCGGCACCCTCTCGGCCTGGCAGATCGTGGTCAGCGGGGCGTTCAGACTCGCCCCGCCCGCGAGGTCGTACTCCACGTCGTCGCCCAGCGAGAACCCCGATCTGCGCAGCATCTCCTTGCCCGCGGCGCGCTGCTCGGCGGTGTACCGGTCCAGGTCCCCGTTGCGGCCCTCGCGCGACAGCACGATCGCGTGGGGGCGGTCCAGACCCTTCGCGATCTGCCGGGCGACCAGCCCGAGCACGTGCGTCTGCTCCTCGTCCGTCGCCGCGAGACCGAAGTAGTTGGGGAAGTCGCGGGGCAGATCGCTGCTGGAGTTCGTCGTGTTCACCACCGGCAGCCCGGCCTCGCGCAACAGGTTCACCGCGTCGTCGCTCTCCTCGGTGTTGCGGCCGAGCCCGACCACGCCGACCACCGTGGGATCCCGCCGGGCCACCTCGATGATCTTCCGTACGGCGGTGAGCTGCCGCAGCATGCCCTCGCCGCCGTTGGCGGTCAGCACCCGCAGCTTCACCGAGCGGCGCACGGTCTTGTTCACCGCCCGCTGCTGGAGGTAGACGCCGGTCAGCTCCTCCAGCCCTTTGCGGGTGGCCTCCCGGTCGTTGCCCGGGGCGGTGAGCGGACCGGCGTACACGACCGTCACATACGCGTCGTCCGCCTCGATGTCGTCGTTCTCCTCACGTATCGCCCGCTCGATCCGCTCGAACGTGATGCCCTTGCCCGCCCCGTTCAGCTCCAGGTCGTTGCCGTCCGCGAACAGCACCTCGGGCGCGGTCGCCACGCCCACGCACTCCCGCTCCCCGTCCCGCCCCGCCCAGACCGCGTCCGTGTTGCGGTCGGTCAGCGGACCGTGGCAGTAGGTGTCGCGCCAGTGCCCCGCCCACAGGAACGCCCCCAGCAGCGAACCCACCACGACCCCCGCGACGGCCGCCCGCGACATCACCCACCACGCCCACGTCCGCCGCACCCGGTGGGTGACGAGCTGGGCGTGCGCGTGCTCATGGGTCAGCTTCTCGGTCGACAGCGGCAGCAGCAGCACCCACGCCAGGGTCGCCGCCGCCACCGGCGACTGGCCCAGGCTCAGGTCGTCCACCCAGCGCTCGTAACGGGCCCGCGCCCCGGAGGAACCGGTCGGCGATCCGGGGCCCGGCCGCTCCGGGGGCAGCGGCGGGGTGTGCCGCATGATCTCGGGGGCCGGCAGCGAGGCGAGCAGCAGCAGCGGATCCACCTCGCTGCGCCGCGACCGCACGTTGTTGATCGCGTTGATCAGCAGGATGCCGCCGTTGTCCTGCGTGGCCCGGGGCAGGAACACCACCGGCGGCACCGTGCGCTTGCTGCGCCGCCAGTCCAGGGAGTGCGGGCGGTAGTTGTGCCGCAGGTCCTCCAGGAGGGCCTGCACCCGCAGCTCCAGGTGGAACTGGCGCGCGTACTCGTCTCCCGCCCCCGCGTCCGCCACCCGCTCCGCGACCGCCGCCGCCCGCGCCCGGATCACCCGCCACGAACCGCTCGGCGAGAACCACGACCAGCCGTCCGAGGGGTACCCGGTGCTGGACGCGGCCAGCGAGGAGGTGGTGGCGAACCAGCGGCTCGCCCGGCGCAGCCACAGCAGCGGCGGCGCGGCCCGGCTCGCCAGCCCGACCACGGCGAGCCCGATCAGCGCGGTGGCCGCCACCAGGGCCGTCAGCAGCCAGCCGATCTCCCCGAGCAACACGCTGAGCAGGGCGATGAACAGCGCGCCGACGAACGTCTCGGGCCGCACCGACTGCCGCAGCGCGTCCCACCGGGTCGCCCCGCGCGGCCGTCCCGACCGCCAGCGCAGCCGGCTCAACTGCTCCAGAATCCTCTCCTCGCGGACCTCGGAGGTGTTCCCGTCGGGCTGTCCGACCACGGCCGCGGTGGCCTGCTCGATCGCCCCGAGGAGCCGGGAGCGGGGGAAGGAGAAGTTCTTGTACTGGGTGTTCTCGCGGGTCTCCCACGGCTTCTCGGAGAGCGTGCGCACCATGCCGAGCGCCGCCTCGTACGGGGTCGGCCCCTCGCCGTCCAGCAGCCGCACGGGAACGCGGCGCAACTCGTTGGCCCGGTGCACCTGGTGGACCAGCTGCTCCACCCGCGCGTCGATCTCCGGCCCGGCCGCCGCGTCCGCCGCCTGGACCACCACCAGCGGCATCACCGGCCGGTTGACCCGGTACCGGTCGATCAACTGCTGCATCAGGTGGAAGACGGCCGACGCCGCCTCGTTGTCCGCACTGTCCCGCCAGACCTCGCGCGCCATCGCCCGTGCCCTTCCCCCGTGAGCCCTCCGGCCCGTGAACCGCCTGCCCGCCCCCACCTCTAACCGATGGTGCGTTTGGGACGCAGGCATTCCTAGGGATCGGCACGTGATCGTCGCGGACGGATCGGCGTCAGCCCCCGGACATCAGTCCGGAACAGTGACGAAGTCGATCAATTCCTCCACCCGGCCCAGGAGTTGGGGCTCCAGGTCCTTGTAGCTGCGAACCTTGGACAGGATGTGCTGCCAGGCCGCCCCGGTGTTCTCCGGCCACCCCAGCGCCCGGCACACGCCCGTCTTCCAGTCCTGCCCCTTCGGTACCGCCGGCCAGGCGTCGATCCCCACCGAGGACGGCTTCACCGCCTCCCACACGTCGATGTACGGGTGCCCCACCACCAGCACGTGGTCCCCGGTCACCCCGGCGGCGATCCGGGACTCCTTGGAGCCGGGCACCAGATGGTCCACCAGCACCCCCAGCCGGGCGTCGGGGCCGGGCGCGAACTCCCCGACGATCGCCGGAAGGTCGTCGACGCCCTCCAGGTACTCCACGACCACGCCCTCGATGCGTAGGTCGTCGCCCCACACCCGCTCCACCAGCTCGGCGTCGTGCCGGCCCTCCACGTAGATCCGGCCGGCCCGCGCCACCCGCGCCCGGGCGCCGGGCACCGCCAGCGAACCGGAGGCCGTACGGGCGGGGCGCGCCGGGCCGCCCGCCGAAGGGCGCACCAGCGTGACGACCGCGCCCTCCAGCAGGAAGCCGCGCGGCTCCATCGGGAACACCCGGTGCTTGCCGAAGCGGTCCTCCAGGGTCACCGTCGGACCCTGGGCGGTCTTCTCGCAGCGGACCACCGCCCCGCAGAAACCGGTGGCGACCTCCTCCACGACCAGATCGGGTTCGGCGGGCACCTCGGGCACGGGGGCGGACCGCTTCCACGGCGGGGTCAGGTCCGGCTGGTAGCTGCGCATGGCCCGACGATAATCGGCGCGCCGCCGGGAAGCGCAGCCCGCCGCCCCGGAGCGCCGCACGCCCCCGCACGGCGCTCCCGGGAGGCCCTCACGCCGCGAACCGCTCCGCCAACTCCGCCCGCTGCGCCCGGACGAACGCCGCGTCCACCACCGCCCCGTGCCCCGGCACGTACAGCGCGTCCTCGCCGCCCAGCTCCAGCAGCCGGTCCAGCGCGGCCGGCCAGCGCGAGACGACCGCGTCGTCGCCCGCCTGCGGCTCGCCCGACTCCTCCACCAGGTCCCCGCAGAACACCACCGGGGGCCCGCCGTCCGGATCGGGCGCCAGTACCGCCAGGTCGTGGCCGCTGTGGCCCGGGCCCACGTTCGCCAGCAGCACCCGGCGGCCACCGCCCAGGTCCAGCGTCCGCTCGCCGCTCACCTCGTGGCCCGGGGCCACCAGCGTGTCCGCCGACCGGGCCGCCTCGTCCTCCGCCACCCCGTGGCGCACCGCCGACGCGTACAGGCTCTCCGCCCCGCCGCGCAGCAGGTCGCCCAGGCCCACCGCGCCGTACACCCGCGCCCCGGCGAACGCCGCCGTGCCCAGGACGTGATCGAAATGCGGGTGGCTCAGTGCGATATGCGTCACCCTGCGGCCGAGCAGCGCCTCGGCCTGCCGCCGCAGCTCGACGCCCTCGCGCAGCGTCGAACCCGTGTCGTACAGCAGCACCCCCTCCGTACCGGCGACCAGCCCGGCGGTGGCGTCCCAGCCGGGCAGCCGCCGCCTTCCGGCACCGCGGCCCAACCGCTCCCACCCGAAGTCTTCCCAAGCGACGTCCATGCCGGGACGCTATCGGCATCGGCCCCCGCGGCGGCGACGACCTGCGCGGTCCCGGCGGGCCGGGGCCGGTCGCCCTTGCCCCGGCCCCACCCCACCCCCGTACACTGACGACGGAATGGCTGGCACTCGTACGCACCGAGTGCCAGGCAGGGACACCGGGAACCACAGCTGGAGGTGTGCGCGATGCTCAGCGAACGCAGACTCGAAGTGCTGCGCGCCATCGTCCAGGACTATGTCGGCACCGAGGAGCCCGTCGGCTCCAAGGCGCTCACCGAACGGCACCGGCTGGGGGTCTCCCCGGCCACCGTCCGCAACGACATGGCGGTGCTGGAGGAGGAGGGCTTCATCGCCCAGCCGCACACGAGCGCGGGACGCATCCCGACCGACAAGGGGTACCGCCTCTTCGTCGACAAGCTCGCGGGCGTCAAGCCGCTCTCCTCGCCCGAGCGCCGGGCCATCCAGAACTTCCTCGACGGCGCGGTCGACCTCGACGACGTGGTCGGCCGGACGGTGCGGCTGCTCGCGCAGCTGACCCGGCAGGTCGCCGTCGTGCAGTACCCCTCGCTGACCCGTTCGACGGTGCGGCACGTGGAGCTGCTGTCGCTGGCCCCCGCCCGGCTGATGCTCGTCCTGATCACGGACACCGGCCGGGTCGAACAGCGTATGATCGACTGCCCCGCGCCGTTCGGCGAGGCATCGCTCGCGGATCTGCGGGCCCGGCTCAACAGCCGGGTCGTCGGACGCCGCTTCGCGGACGTCCCGCCCCTGGTGCGGGAGCTGCCGGAATCCTTCGACAGCGAGGACCGGGGGACGGTCTCCACGGTTCTCTCCACCCTCCTCGAAACCCTGGTCGAGGAGACGGAGGAGCGGCTGATCATCGGCGGCACCTCCAACCTCACCCGCTTCGGACACGACTTCCCGGTGATGATCCGGCCGGTGCTGGAAGCACTGGAGGAACAGGTCGTCCTGTTGAAGCTGCTCGGTGAGGCGACGGACTCGGGCATGACCGTACGGATCGGGCACGAGAACGCCCACGAGGGGCTCAACTCCACATCCGTCGTCGCGGTCGGCTACGGTTCGGGCGACGAGGCAGTCGCCAAACTCGGCGTGGTCGGACCGACCCGCATGGACTACCCCGGAACGATGGGAGCGGTACGCGCAGTGGCACGTTACGTCGGACAGATCCTGGCGGAGTCGTAAGTGGCCACGGACTACTACGCCGTACTCGGCGTGCGCCGCGACGCCTCCCAGGACGAGATCAAGAAGGCATTCCGCCGGCTCGCCCGCGAGCTGCACCCGGATGTCAACCCGGATCCGAAGACCCAGGAGCGGTTCAAGGAGATCAACGCCGCTTACGAGGTGCTGTCGGACCCGCAGAAGAAGCAGGTCTACGACCTCGGCGGCGACCCGCTCTCCGCCAACGGCGGCGGCGGTGGCGGGGCGGGCGGTTTCGGAGCCGGCGGCTTCGGCAACTTCTCCGACATCATGGACGCCTTCTTCGGCAACGCCGCGCAGCGCGGGCCCCGCTCGCGGACCCGGCGCGGCCAGGACGCCATGATCCGCCTGGAGATCGACCTCAACGAGGCGGCCTTCGGCACCACCAAGGACATCCAGGTCGACACGGCCGTCGTCTGCACCACCTGCAGCGGCGAGGGCGCGGCCCCCGGCACCTCCGCCCAGACCTGTGACATGTGTCGCGGTCGCGGCGAGGTCTCGCAGGTCACCCGGTCCTTCCTCGGCCAGGTCATGACCTCGCGGCCCTGCCCCCAGTGCCAGGGCTTCGGCACGGTCGTGCCCACCCCGTGCCCGGAGTGCGCCGGCGACGGCCGCATCCGCTCGCGGCGCACGCTCACGGTCAAGATCCCCGCGGGCGTCGACAACGGCACCCGCATCCAGCTCGCCGGCGAGGGCGAGGTCGGCCCCGGCGGCGGCCCGCCCGGCGACCTCTACGTGGAGATCCACGAGCTCGCGCACCCGGTCTTCCAGCGGCGCGGCGACGACCTGCACTGCACGGTCACCATCCCCATGACGGCCGCGGCCCTCGGCACCAAGTGCCCGCTGGAGACGCTGGACGGCATGGAGGAGATCGACATCCGGCCCGGCACCCAGTCCGGCCAGTCCGTCCCGCTCCACGGGCGGGGGATCACCCACCTGCGCGGGGGCGGCCGGGGCGACCTGATCGTGCACGTCGAGGTGATGACCCCCTCCAAGCTCGACCCGGAGCAGGAGCGGCTGCTGCGGGAGCTGGCCAAGCTCCGCGGCGAGGAGCGACCCTTGGGTCAATTCCAGCCAGGTCAGCAGGGCCTCTTCTCCCGTCTGAAGGACGCGTTCAACGGCCGCTGAACCGCTTTCCGCCTTTCACCGCACCGCCCGCCGGTTTCCTACCGGCGGGCGGTGCGGCGTACGGAGGGGAACCGGTCAAGCAGGCGACTGGCTGATTCGGCCCCGTTGTGCGGGACGTGGCACGATGCGGTCATGTCCTCCGAGTTGACCGATCTCTGCCGGTATCCGATCGTGCAGGCCCCGATGGCGGGCGGCGCGTCCGGACCCCGGCTCGCCGGGGCCGTCACCGAGGCCGGCGGGCTCGGTTTCCTGGCCGCCGGGTACAAGACGGCGGACGGGATGTACCACGAGGTCAAAGAGGTCCGCAGGCTCACCGCAGGGCCGTTCGGCGTGAACCTCTTCATGCCGCAGCCCGCCCTCGCCGACCCCAGCGCCGTCGAGGTCTACCGCCACCAGCTCGCCGGAGAGGCCGCCTGGTACGAGACCCCGCTCGGCGACCCGGACGGCAGCGGCGACGACGGGTACGAGGCGAAGGTCGCCATCCTGCTGGAGGACCCCGTCCCGGTCGTCTCCTTCACTTTCGGCTGCCCCACCCGCGACACCCTCGACGCCTTCGCCCGCGCGGGGACGCACACCATCGTCACGGTCACCTCCGCCGAGGAGGCCCAAAGCGCCCAGTGGGCCGGGGCCGACACCGTCTGCGTCCAGGGCGTCGAGGCGGGCGGCCACCAGTCCACCCACCGCGACGACCCGCAGGTCGACCAGACCGGCACCGGGCTGCTCTCCCTCATCGCCCAGGTCCGCGAGACCGTGCAGCTCCCGATCATCGCCGCCGGCGGACTGATGCGCGGTTCCCAGATCGCCGCCGCCCTCGCGGCCGGCGCGGACGCCGCCCAGCTCGGCACCGCCTTCCTGATCTGCCCCGAGTCCGGCGCGCACCCGCTGCACAAACAGGCGCTGACCAACCCGCTGTTCGTCCGCACCGAGCTGACCCGCGCCTTCTCCGGGCGGCCCGCCCGCGGCCTGGTCAACCGCTTCGTCCGCGAACACGGCCCGTACGCCCCCGCCGCCTACCCCCAGGTCCACTACGTCACCAGCGGGCTGCGCCAGGCCGCCGCCAAGGCCGGGGACGCCCAGGGCATGGCCCTGTGGGCCGGACAGGGCCACCGCATGGCCCGCGAACTGCCCGCCGGCGAGCTGATCGAACTGCTCGCCGCCGAACTGGAGGCCGCCCGGGCGGCCCTGAGCATGAGGAGCCCCCGGTGACCGCACCGGTCTTCGTCGTCGAACGGATGCCCACCGGGCCGGAGTTCGTCCTGGACGGTCCCGAGGGGCGGCACGCCGTCTCCGTCCGCCGCCTCCAGCCCGGCGAGGACGTCGTCCTCACCGACGGGCTCGGCCGCTGGGCGGAGGGCGTCGTCCACGCCGCCGAGGGCAAGGACCGCCTGACCGTCGCCCTCCGCACGGGCGTCCGGGAGGAGCCGGAGCCCGCGCCCCGGATCACCGTCGTCCAGGCCCTGCCCAAGGGCGACCGCGGCGAACTCGCCGTCGAGACGATGACCGAGACCGGCGTCGACGCGATCGTGCCCTGGCAGGCCGCCCGCTGCATCACCCAGTGGAAGGGCGACCGGGGCGCGAAGTCCCTGGCCAAGTGGCGCGCCACGGCCCGGGAGGCCGGCAAGCAGTCCCGCCGCGTCCGCTTCCCCGAGGTGGCCGACGCGGCGACGACCAAGCAGGTCGCCGCCCTGCTCGCCGACGCCGACTTCGCCGGGGTCCTGCACGAGGACCGGGACCACGACAGCACCCCCCTGGCCACCGCAGCACTCCCGGCCGCCGGCTCCATCGTGCTCGTCGTCGGCCCCGAGGGCGGCGTCTCCCCGCAGGAACTGGCCGCCTTCGCCGAGGCGGGCGCCCGCCCCTACCGGCTCGGCCGCAGCGTGCTGCGCACCTCCACCGCCGGGACCGCGGCGACCGCGCTGCTGCTGGGCCGCACCGGCCGCTGGGGCTGAGGGGGCCCGATCGGCCGGGGATAGCATGCCCCTGTACCGATCACCCGATCACCCGTACCGACGCACCAGCGACCGAGGAGGCCCGGAGCCATGGCGGGAGCGCCGCAGTCCGACTGCCTGTTCTGCAAGATCGTCTCGGGAGAGATCCCGGCGACCATCGTCCGCGAGAGCGAGACCACCGTCGCCTTCCGCGACATCAACCCGCAGGCGCCGACCCACGTCCTGGTCATCCCCAAGGCCCACTACCCGGACGCCGCCTCCCTCGCCGCCGCCGAGCCGCAGGTCGCCGCCGACGTGCTGACCGAGGCCGGAGCGGTCGCCGTCGACGAGAAGATCGACTCCACCGGCTACCGGATCATCCTCAACACCGGGTCCGGCGCCGGCCAGACCGTCTTCCACGCGCACGCCCACGTCCTGGGAGGCCGCGGCCTCCAGTGGCCCCCCGGATAACCCCCGTACCGCAGGAGCGTCCTCCCCATGTCCGTACGCGAGCTGGTGGTGCTCGGCACCGCCAGCCAGGTCCCCACCCGGCACCGCAACCACAACGGCTACCTGCTGCGCTGGGACGGCGAAGGCATCCTCTTCGACCCCGGCGAGGGCACCCAGCGCCAGATGCTCCGGGCCGGGGTCGCCGCGCACGACGTCCACCGGATCTGCGTCACCCACTTCCACGGGGACCACTCCCTCGGGCTCGCAGGGGTGATCCAGCGGATCAACCTCGACCAGGTGCCCCACCCGGTGACCGCGCACCACCCGGCGAGCGGGCAGCACTTCTTCGACCGGCTGCGCTACGCCACCGCCTACCGCGAGACCGTCGAGCTGGCCCAGGTCCCGGCCACCGGGGACGGCGGGATCCTCGCCGCCACCCCCGCCTACACGCTGGACTGCCACCGGCTCTCGCACCCCGTCGAGTCGTACGGCTACCGCCTCACCGAGCCCGACACCCGCCGCATGCTGCCCGCCCTCCTCGCGGAGCACGGCATCGCCGGACCGGACGTCGGCCGCCTCCGGCGCGAGGGCTCCCTCGGCGGCGTCACTCTGGAGCAGGTCTCCGAGCACCGGCGCGGGCAGCGGTTCGCGTTCGTCATGGACACCCGGCTCTGCGACGGGGTGTACGCGCTCGCGGAGGGCTGCGACATGCTCGTCATCGAGTCCACCTTCCTCGACGAGGACGAGGGACTGGCCGTCGACCACGGCCACCTGACCGCCGGACAGGCCGCCCGGGTCGCGAAGGAGGCGGGTGTACGGCACCTCGTGCTGACCCACTTCTCCCAGCGCTACAGCGACCCCGACCTGTTCGGGGCCCAGGCCCGCGCCGCCGGGTTCGACGGCGAACTCACCGTCGCCCAGGACCTCATCCGCGTCCCGGTCCCCACCCGGCACCACTGACCTCACCCGGCCCGACCGACCCCGCCGGCACCACCGTTTGCGAGACACCGTGCACCTCCCCAAGGCAGAACTCCACCTCCACATCGAGGGCACCCTCGAACCCGAACTGGCCTTCGCCCTCGCGGAGCGCAACGGGGTGGCCCTCCCGTACGCCACCACGGACGAACTGCGCGCCGCCTACCGGTTCGACGACCTCCAGTCCTTCCTGGACCTCTACTACGCGCTGATGGCCGTCCTGCGCACCGAGGGGGACTTCGCCGAACTCGTCGACGCCTACCTCGCCCGCGCCGCCGCCCAGGGCGTCCGGCACGCCGAGATCTTCTTCGACCCGCAGGCCCACACCGCGCGGGGCGTCCCGATCGGCACGGTCGTCGAAGGGCTCGGCCGGGCGCTGGAGCGCAGCGAGGAGACCCACGGCGTCTCCACCCAGCTCATCATGTGCTTCCTGCGCGACCTGTCCGCCGAGTCGGCCCTCGGCACCCTGGACGCGGCGAAGCCGTACCTGCACCGGATCAGCGCGATCGGCCTGGACTCCGCCGAGGCCGGCCATCCGCCCGCCAAGTTCCGCGAGGTGTACGAGGCGGCCACCGCGCTCGGCCTGCGCAAGGTCGCCCACGCGGGGGAGGAGGGCCCGCCGGAGTACATCCGGGAGGCCCTGGACGTCCTGGGCGTCGAGCGCATCGACCACGGGCTGCGCTGCATGGAGGACCCGGAGCTGGTGGCGCGGCTGGCCGCCGACCGGGTGCCGCTCACGCTCTGCCCGCTCTCCAACGTACGGCTGCGCGCCGTCGACCGGCTCGCGGACCACCCGCTGCCGGCGATGCTGGCCGCCGGACTCCACTGCACGGTGAACTCCGACGACCCCGCCTACTTCGGCGGCTACGCCGGGGACAACTTCGACGCCGTCCGCGACGCGCTCGCCCTCGGCCCGGAGCAACTGCGCACCCTGGCCCGCAACTCGTTCGAGGCGGCCTTCCTCGACCACGACGAGGAGCGCCGGGCGCGCTACCTGGCCGAGGTCGAGGCCCACACGTTCGACTGAACCGGGTCGGTCCGGGGGGCGGTCAGGCGTCCGCCTGGCCGGACGCGCCGTCCGGACCGGCCGTCCGGATCGCGCTGCGCACCAGCCGTCCGCGACGCAGCGCCGGTACCCGCAGCTCCGTGACGGGCTGCTCCGGTGCGCCGAGCTTCGGCACCGCGCCGGGCAGGCTGCCCGTGGCGGTGGCGGCCAGCAGGGCGGCCGGCGCGCCACCGCGGCGGCGCACCGAACCGGGCACCAGCGGACGGCCGCCGGTGTGCAGCGCCACGGCGGTCACCGGGGCGGCGACCAGCAGGGTGGCCGCCCCCAGGACCAGGCCCATCGCCGGATATCCGGCCTCCTCGGAGAGCACGCTGCCCAGCAGCGGGCCGCAGGCCACCCCCACCGAGGAGGCCGAGCCCGCCAGCACCGCCCAGCGACCGCGTACGTCCAGGGAGGCGGCCAGCCCGATCAGATAGGACAGGACCACCGGGTAGACGGCGTTCCACAGGATCTCGCCGGTCGCGAACGACCCGAGGTCCCGGGCCGAGGAGCTGAGCACGATGCTCCCGGCGATGATCACCGTGCCCAGCCCGATGGGCACCGCCCGGCCGAGCCGGCCGCCGAGCAGCCCGGCGCCCGCCACCCCGAGCAGCCCCGCGCCGAGCGCGGCGGCGAACACCGCCCCGACCGTCACCTCGGACAGTCCCGCCTGGACCACCCCGATGCGGCTGCTCACGCCCCACAGCGCGTTCTGCGCCATGGACCAGACGAGCATGCCGCCCGCCAGGACGAGGCCGGAGCGGCGGTGCGGCAGCCGGCCGGTGACCGGCGACGCCGCGCCCTGCGCCGCCGTCGCCCCGCCGAGCCGGGCGGTCGCGGGCCAGACGAGCAGGGCCACCGCGGCGATCGCGGCGAACGGGAGCCGGTGGCCGCCGCCGAGGTGGGGGATCGTCAGGTAGAGCACGCCCGCGGTGGCGGAGACGGTGAGCAGCCCGAGCGAGGACGTCCGGTGCGGATCGGGGCGGGCGGCCGTCCCGGCGGCGGCGACCGCGGTCGCCGTGCCCGATCCGAGGCCGCCGACCACCACGCCGAGCACCACCAGCGGCACGGACCCGGTGAGGGCGGCGAAGCCGTATCCGGTGGCGGCCAGCACCAGTCCGGTGCGGGCGGAGGCGCGGGGGCCGAACCGCTCGACCCGGCCCGCCAGGGCGAAGCCGGCGCCGGCCGAGCTGAGCAGCAGGGCGCTGCCGACCAGCCCCGCCTGGGCGGGACTGAGCCCGAGCTGGGCGCTGAGCCGCCCGACGATGGTGGGCAGGAGGTAGGAGGCGAGGTAACCGGCGGTGAACACGGCCACCAGGGGCCACACGGCGCCAGGGCGCGAGGACATGGGCGTTCCTGAAGACATGCCTGAGCAGGCAGGGGGAGGGGAGGGGAGGGGAGGGGTACTGCGGGAAGGCACGGCGAAACAGGGGGTACGGAGAGAAGGCGTGGGGGTGCTGCGGAGGTAAGGCGATATGCCGGGAGATCGCGGCTCTCGTCGGACAAGGCGCCCGAAGGTGCTCGCGGGGCAATTTGTATCAAGCGCTTCCGGCCCCCCGGAAGCCGCCTCGCTGTGATCTGAGTCACTTATGTGTTTATGCGGGCTCAGGACGGGTATTAGCGCATGTTTATGCAGGTCAGGCGTGCTGCGAACACCTGGGCTCGAACAGTGTGTTCCCCTCGCCGGATCGGGCAGACTGGCCGCACTCCACCCGGTCCGGACCGCCTCGCGGTCCGCACCTCACACGGTCCGGACCGAGTCCGGCCCGAGCCGAGATCCGCCGCACGACCCCGGGAGCCCACGGTGAGCACAGAGACTCCGGGCATCGACCCGCTGCTGGCGCTGCGCGCCCCCCGCGACCCCGCCTGCGACGTCTTCCTGACCGGCACGGTCTTCCTCGACATCGTCTTCACCGGTCTCGACAGCGCCCCCGTGCGCGGGACCGAGTCCTGGGCCCGCGGGATGGGCTCCAGCCCCGGCGGCGTCGCCAACATGGCCACCGCGCTGGCCCGCCTCGGCCTGCACACCTCCCTCGCCGCCGCCTTCGGGGACGACCACTACGGGACGTACTGCTGGGACGCTCTCGAACAGGGCGAGGGGATCGACCTGTCGATGTCGCACACCGTCCCCGGCTGGCACTCCCCGGTCACCGTCTCCATGGCGTACGAGGGCGAGCGCACGATGGTCTCGCACGGCCACGAGGCGCCCCCTCCCGCCGGGCCCCCGGCCCCCGGCGCTCCGGCGGCGGCGGCCCCCGGCGGGCCCGCGGCGTCCGACGGGCCCGCCGCATCCGCCGCCGGGCGCCGCCCGGTCTTCCCGCTCTGCCCGCCGCGCGCCCGCGCCGCCATCGCCTCGCTCGTGCCGGGCCGCAGCGAGCCCTGGGTGGCCGCCGCCGCCCGCAACGGGGCGCTGATCTTCGCCGACGTCGGCTGGGACGAGACCGGCCGCTGGGACCTGGGCGCCCTGCCCGACCTGGCGCACTGCGAGGCGTTCCTGCCCAACGCGGAGGAGGCGATGCGCTACACCCGCACCGACTGCCCGCGCACCGCCGCCCACGCGCTCGCCGAACGCGTCCCGCTCGCCGTGGTCACCCTGGGCGCCGAGGGCGCGTACGCCGTGGACGGGCGTACCGGGGCCGCCGCCGAGGTGCCCGCCATCGAGGTGGAGGCGCTGGACCCGACCGGTGCGGGGGACGTGTTCGTCGCCGGCTTCGTGACCGGCACCCTCGCCGACTGGCCGCTCGCCGACCGGCTCGCGTTCGCGGGGCTCACCGCCGCCCTCTCCGTCCAGGAGTTCGGCGGATCGCTCTCCGCGCCCGGCTGGGCCGAGATCGCCGCCTGGTGGCAGCTGGTCCGCACCTGCGACCGCCAGAACCCCGCCGCTCTGGAGCGCTACGCCTTCCTGGACGACCTGCTGCCCACCACGGCCCGCGCCTGGCCGCTGCGGCGCGCGGTGCCCACGATCGGCTTCCGCCAGTGACCGCCCCCGGGACGGGGCGCTCCCGGGGGCGCCGGCCGGGCCGCCCGCACGGAACCCGGCCGGTTCGCACACACGCACGGTAAAAGCGCTCCGTGTTGTCACCGGCAGGTCGTACGCTGGGTAGTCCAGAGGTTGTCGAACGGCGAGAACCCTGCAACGGGAGGTATGCGCAGGCCATAGGGCCGGCCCATGACTCAGTCACCCACACAGCCGCAGGCGCGTGCCCAGATCAGGATCCCGGCCGCACACCCCATGGTGATGCTCCTCGGATCGGGCGACTCGCTGTTGCGCGTGATCGAAGAGGCTTTCCCGGCAGCCGACATCCATGTCCGGGGCAACGAGATCAGTGCCACGGGCGAGGCCGCCGACGTCGCCCTCATCCAGCGCCTGTTCGACGAGATGATGCTCGTGCTCCGCACCGGAGCGCCGATGACGGAGGACGCAGTGGAACGGTCGATCGCCATGCTCAGGGCGGCCGGCGACGGACAGGGCGGCCCCGAGGGCGAGACGCCCGCCGAGGTGCTCACGCAGAACATCCTCTCCAACCGCGGCCGTACCATCCGCCCCAAGACGCTCAACCAGAAGCGGTACGTGGACGCGATCGACCGGCACACGATCGTGTTCGGCATCGGCCCCGCCGGTACGGGCAAGACCTACCTCGCCATGGCCAAGGCCGTCCAGGCCCTCCAGGCCAAGCAGGTCAGCCGGATCATCCTGACCCGGCCGGCGGTCGAGGCGGGGGAGCGGCTCGGCTTCCTGCCGGGCACCCTGTTCGACAAGATCGACCCGTATCTGCGCCCGCTCTACGACGCCCTGCACGACATGCTCGACCCCGACTCGATCCCGCGGCTGATGGCGGCGGGCACGATCGAGGTCGCGCCGCTGGCGTACATGCGGGGCCGGACGCTCAATGACGCCTTCATCATCCTGGACGAGGCGCAGAACACCAGCGCCGAGCAGATGAAGATGTTCCTCACCCGCCTCGGCTTCGACTCCAAGATCGTCATCACCGGCGACGTCACCCAGGTCGACCTGCCGAGCGGCACCAAGAGCGGGCTGCGGCAGGTCCAGGAGATCCTGGAGGACGTGGAGGACGTGCACTTCTCCCGGCTCAGCTCCCAGGATGTCGTCCGGCACAAGCTCGTCGGCCGTATCGTCGACGCGTACGAGAAGTACGACAGCCGAAACGGTCAACGAGACGGTCAGTCGGACGGCCGCGAAGACGGCCGGCGCGACCGCCGAAAAGGGAAGTAGTCGCAGCGCACCATGTCGATCGACGTCAACAACGAGTCCGGAACCGAGGTCGACGAGCAGGCGATCCTCGACATCGCCCGCTACGCACTGGCCCGGATGCGGATCCACCCGCTGTCCGAGCTCTCGGTGATCGTGGTGGACACCGACGCCATGGAGCAGCTGCACATCCAGTGGATGGACCTCCCCGGTCCCACCGATGTCATGTCCTTCCCGATGGACGAGCTGCGTCCGCCGGCCAAGGACGACCAGGAGCCCCCGCAGGGGCTCCTGGGCGACATCGTGCTCTGCCCGGAGGTCGCCAAGAGGCAGGGCGAGGAGGCCCCGACGCAGCACTCCATGGACGAGGAGCTCCAGCTCCTGACCGTCCACGGGGTGCTGCACCTGCTGGGGTACGACCACGAGGAGCCGGACGAGAAGGCCGAGATGTTCGGTCTCCAGGCCGCCATCGTGGACGGCTGGCGCGGCGAGCGGGGCCTCACCGGTCCGTCCCCCGCCCCGACCGTCTCGTGAGCGCGCCCCTGATCGTCGGCGTGGCCCTGCTGGTCGTCGTCGGCTGGCTCGCCGCCTGCGCGGAGGCCGGGATCGCCCGCACCTCCAGCTTCCGGGCGGCGGAGGCCGTCCGCTCCGGCCGGCGCGGCAGCGCGAAGCTGGCGCAGATCGCCGCCGACCCGACCCGCTACCTCAACGTCGCCCTGCTGGTGCGGGTGGCCTGCGAGATGTCGGCCGGGGTCCTCGTCACCTACGCCTGCCTCCAGGAACTCCCCGAGACCTGGGAGGCGCTGGCCGTCGCGATGGGCGTGATGGTCCTGGTGAGTTACGTCGCCATCGGCGTCTCCCCGCGCACCATCGGCCGCCAGCACCCGCTGAACACGGCCACGGCGGCGGCGTACGTCCTGCTGCCGCTGGCCCGGATCATGGGGCCGATCCCCCAGCTGCTGATCCTCGTCGGCAACGCGCTGACCCCGGGCAAGGGGTTCCGCAAGGGCCCGTTCGCCAGCGAGGCCGAACTGCGGGCCATGGTCGACCTGGCCGAGGCGGAGTCGCTCATCGAGGACGACGAGCGCCGCATGGTGCACTCCGTCTTCGAGCTGGGCGACACCCTGGTCCGCGAGGTCATGGTGCCCCGCACCGACCTCGTCTGCATCGAGCGCTTCAAGACGATCCGCCAGGCCCTCACGCTCGCCCTGCGCTCCGGCTTCTCCCGGATACCGGTCACCGGCGAGAACGAGGACGACGTCGTCGGGATCGTCTACCTCAAGGACCTGGTCCGCAAGACGCACATCAACCGCGAGTCCGAGTCCGACCCGGTCTCCACCGCCATGCGCCCCGCCGCCTTCGTCCCCGACACCAAGAACGCCGGCGACCTGCTGCGCGAGATGCAGCGGGACCGCAGCCACGTCGCAGTCGTCATCGACGAGTACGGCGGCACGGCGGGCATCGTCACCATCGAGGACATCCTGGAGGAGATCGTCGGCGAGATCACCGACGAGTACGACCGGGAGCTGCCGCCCGTCCAGGAGCTGGAGAACGGCTGCTACCGGGTCACCGCCCGCCTCGACATCGGGGACCTCGGCGACCTCTTCGGACTCGACGAGTACGACGACGAGGACGTGGAGACCGTCGGCGGACTGCTCGCCAAGGCGCTCGGCCGGGTTCCGATCGCCGGGGCGTCGGCCGGGGTCGAACTGCCCGACGGCCGCCGGCTCCGGCTCACCGCGGAGTCCCCGGCCGGCCGCCGCAACAAGATCGTCACGGTGCTCGTGGAGCCCGAGCCCGCCGAGTCCGAGGAGAAGGAAGCGGAATGACGCCGGAGCGGCTGCGGGCCTTCTGCCGGGAGTTCAACGCGAGCGCGGAGGAGTTCCCGTTCGGCCCGGAGACCTCGGTCTTCAAGGTGCGCGGCAAGATGTTCGCCCTCACCGCGCTGGAGGCCCGGCCGCTCACGATCAACCTCAAGTGCGATCCCGACGAGGCGATCCGGCTGCGCGGGACGCACCCCGCGATCGTGCCCGGCTGGCACATGAACAAGCGCCACTGGAACACGGTCACCGTCTCCGGCGTCCCCGACCGGCTGCTGCGCGAGCTGATCGAGGACTCCTACGACCTGGTGGTCGCCGGCCTCCCGAAGGCGGAACGGCTCCGCCTGGACCGGCCGTAGGGCACGGACGCGGCTTCGCCGGACCTCCTCGACGCAGGCGTACGGAACGGGCCCGCTCCTCCCCGGGAGGAGCGGGCCCGCCCGCGTGCCGGCGGGCGCTCCGCCGCCGCCCGCCGCCGAGGCGTACGGGCCGGGGCGGCCGGTGCGGGCCGTACGCCCGCTTCGTATGCTCGTGCCATGACCGACACCACCGGCACCACCGACCTCGACGCCGAGGACCGCAAGATCGTCACGCTGGCGCGCAGCGCCCGGGCCCGCAACGGAGTGCCCGAGGGCGCGGCCGTCCGCGACGAAACGGGACGTACGTACGTCGCGGGCACGGTGGCGCTGGAGTCGTTGAAGCTCAGCGCGCTGCAGACCGCCGTCGCCATGGCGGTGGCGAGCGGCGCCGCCTCGCTGGAGGCCGCCGCCGTCGTCTCGGCCGCGGAACAGCTCTCCGACGACGACCGTGCCGCGGTGCGGGACCTCGGCGGCCCGGACACCCCGGTACTGCTCGCGGGCCCGGACGGGGTGGTGCGGGTCCGCGTCACCGCGGGCTGAAGGACCGCCGGGGCGGCCGTTCCCCCCGCACCTCCCGCGCTTCTCCGCCCGCCCTTCCGGGCCGGTCGCGTCCCGCCCCGGGCGCGACTCCTTCCGGCTTCCCGGCGCGTCCCGGCGTACCGCTGTGCGAGTGCGTCACCGGGATCGGGGAGAATGGGCGCCATGAGCGCTCGACCGAACCACGAATCCGCTGTTCCGCAGGCGGAGACCACCTCCCCCCACCGGGCCGGCTTCGCCTGCTTCGTGGGCCGCCCCAACGCGGGCAAGTCCACCCTCACGAACGCTCTGGTCGGTCAGAAGGTGGCGATCACCTCCAATCGCCCCCAGACCACCCGGCACACGGTGCGCGGCATCGTGCACCGTGACGACGCGCAGCTGATCCTGGTCGACACCCCCGGCCTCCACAAGCCGCGCACGCTGCTGGGCGAGCGGCTCAACGACGTCGTGCGCACCACCTGGGCCGAGGTCGACGTCATCGGCTTCTGCCTGCCGGCCGACCAGAAGCTCGGCCCCGGCGACAAGTACATCGTCAAGGAGCTGGCGGGGATCAGGAAGACCCCCAAGATCGCCATCATCACCAAGACCGACCTGGTCGACTCCAAGACGCTGGCAGAACAGCTCATCGCCGTCTCCGCGCTCGCGGAGGAACTGGGCTTCGAGTGGGCCGAGATCGTTCCCGTCTCGGCGGTCGGGGACCAGCAGGTCGGCCTGCTGGCGGACCTCATCGCCCCGCTGCTCCCCGAGAGCCCGCCGCTCTACCCGGAGGGCGACCTCACCGACGAGCCGGAGATGGTCATGGTCGCGGAGCTGATCCGCGAGGCGGCGCTAGAGGGCGTACGCGACGAGCTGCCGCATTCGATCGCGGTCGTCGTCGAGGAGATGCTGCCCCGCGAGGACCGCCCGGCGGACAAGCCGCTGCTGGACATCCACGCCAACGTCTACATCGAGCGCCCCAGCCAGAAGGGCATCATCATCGGCCCCAAGGGCAAGCGGCTCAAGGACGTCGGCACCAAGTCCCGCAAGCACATCGAGGCGCTGCTCGGCACCCCGGTCTACCTGGACCTGCACGTGAAGGTGGCCAAGGACTGGCAGCGCGACCCCAAGCAGCTGCGCAAGCTCGGCTTCTAGGGCCTGTCGTCACACTGCCGTCGTCGCCCGGCAGGCGGCAGTTCGGCGACAGCCCTCAGGGCGTCTTCCGAGAGCAGCGCCGGCCGTCCGCCCCCGGGGCCGATCTCACGCGCCCTCCCGGAGGACGCGTGAGATCAGCGTGCGCTGCGCCCCGGTCAGATCGGGGTCAGCGCAGTACAGGGTGGCGCCGTCGACCGTGATCTCGTACCGGAACCCGTCCGGCGTCCCGGTGGGCGGGGTGTCCCGGGCGGAGGAGAGCGCCTGCTCGACGAGCGTCCGCCACGCGGAGGCGTCCGCCCGGCCCTCGGTGTCGAGTTCGCCGCGCCGGGCGATTCCGGCGAAGCCGCCGGTCCGGCTGACCTGAATACGCATGGGGTCCTGTCTATCGGGGGCCGTGCGGCGGTTCAACCCCGCCCCAGTGGACGCGCCGCCGAACCGGCCCGCCGGAACGAGGACGCGGCGCCGCCCACCGCGCCGGGCCGCGCAGCCCGCCCCACCGGGGCGAGCCCGCCGGGACGGGGGCCGGGAACGGGCGGGTCGGGGCCCGCCCGCCCCGGGGCGGGGTCAGGACCGGGTGGGGACGCCCACTTCGGACCAGGCCTTGAGGACCGCCTCCCGCTCGTCCGCCTCGCCGAAGCGGTCGCCCGCCGCCGCGACCGTCAGCCGGGCGAACTGCGCGAAGTCCGCGTCGGCCGCCAGCTCGCCGCCGGTCAGCACGTCGAACCAGATCTGTCCGGCGCGCTCCCAGGAGTTGCCCCCCAGCGCGGTGGCCGTGAGGTAGAACGCCCGGTTGGGGATGCCGGAGTTGAGGTGGACCCCGCCGTTGTCCTCCTCCGTCTCGATGTAGTCCGCCATGGAGCCGGGCTGGGGGTCCTTGCCGAGGACGTCGTCGTCGTACGCCGTGCCCGGGGCCTTCATCGAGCGCAGCGCCTTCCCCTCGACCGCGGGGGCGAGGAGCCCGGCGCCGATCAGCCAGTCCGCCTGCTCGGCGCTCTGACCCAGCGAGTACTGCTTCACCAGCGAGCCGAAGACGTCGGACACGGACTCGTTGAGCGCGCCGGACTGGCCCTCGTAGCGGAGGTTGGCGGTGTACTGCGTGAGGCCGTGGGCCAGTTCGTGGGCGATGACGTCGACCGCGACGGTGAAGTCGAGGAAGACCTCGCCGTCGCCGTCCCCGAAGACCATCTGCTCGCCGTCGAAGAACGCGTTGTTGTACTCCCGGCCGTAGTGCACGGAGCCGATCAGCGGCAGGCCCCTGCCGTCGATCGAGCTGCGCCCGTACGCCGAGAGCAGCAGTTCGAAGGTGGCCCCGAGTCCGGCGTAGGCGCGGTTGACGCTGGCGTCGGAGGTGGCCTTGTCGCCCTCGTCGCGGACCTTGGCACCCGGCAGCGCGGTGCCGTTCTCGCAGTCGTACAGGGTGCGGTGCGGCTTGGTGGGGACCGCGCCCGCGGTGTGCCGGACCGGTGTCGCGGCGAGCGCCGTGATCCGGCGGCGGTCGCGGCGCAGGGCGTCGGCCTCCAGCGTGCGCCGCGCCGGGACGGCGAGCCGGGGCTCGGCCGACCGGGACAGGTGGTCGAGGAGGTGGGGCGGAACGATGGTGCAGAAGACGGGGTTCAACTCGCTGTCGGTTCGAAGGTGCATACAACGACTGTGGCATTCCGTCACCGTCCTGTCACCGGTTGCGACGGTGATTGACGAAATGGAGTGATGAGTCACCGTTTTCCCGTCATGGATGCCCGATCCCGCATACTGATACGGACCGACACCACGGGCCACCCTCGGTTACGCTCGTCGCATCATGCGTTTCGGGCTGCTTCTCCTTAGCTGCCGCGGCGAGGGCCTGTAGTCGTAGGCCGACCCCCTCCCCGCGGAGTCTGGTGCTGCAGCGACACCGTCGGCCGACCCCACGTCGGACCCCCGAGGAGCCCTACGCCATGACCATCCCCGTGAACCCCGCCGCCCACGCCGTCGGCCGTCCCACCCCGGTCACCAACGCGACGCAGCTGCAGAAGCCGTCCGGGATGCCGGTCCACAAGTACCGCGGTTACGAGGCCGTCGACATCGCCGACCGCACCTGGCCGGACAACCGGATCACCGTGGCGCCCCGTTGGCTGTCCACCGATCTGCGCGACGGCAACCAGGCGCTGATCGACCCGATGTCCCCCGCCCGCAAGCGCGAGATGTTCGACCTGCTGGTGAAGATGGGTTACAAGGAGATCGAGGTCGGCTTCCCCTCCTCCGGCGAGACCGACTTCGCGTTCGTGCGCTCCATCATCGAAGAGGGCGCGATCCCCGAGGACGTGACGATCTCCGTCCTGACGCAGGCCCGCGAGGAGCTGATCGAGCGCACCGTGGAGTCGCTGGTCGGCGCCCGCCGCGCCACCGTGCACCTGTACAACGCCACCGCCCCGACCTTCCGCCGCGTCGTCTTCCGCGGCTCGCGCGAGGAGGTCAAGCAGATCGCGGTGGACGGCACCCGGCTGGTCATGGAGTACGCCGAGAAGATCCTGGGCCCCGAGACGGTCTTCGGCTACCAGTACAGCCCGGAGATCTTCACCGACACCGAGCTGGACTTCGCCCTGGAGGTCTGCGAGGCCGTCTGCGACGTGTGGCAGCCGGAGGAGGGCCGCGAGATCATCCTCAACCTGCCCGCCACCGTGGAGCGTTCGACGCCCTCCACGCACGCGGACCGGTTCGAGTGGATGTCCCGCCACCTGACCCGCCGCGAGCACATCTGCCTGTCGGTCCACCCGCACAACGACCGGGGCACCGCCGTCGCCGCCGCCGAGCTGGCCATCATGGCCGGCGCCGACCGCATCGAGGGCTGCCTGTTCGGCCAGGGCGAGCGCACCGGCAACGTCGACCTGGTCACCCTGGGCATGAACCTGTTCTCCCAGGGCGTCGACCCGCAGATCGACTTCTCCCAAATCGACGAGATCCGCCGCACCAGCGAGTACTGCAACCAGATGGAGGTCCACCCGCGCCACCCCTACGCGGGCGACCTGGTCTACACCGCCTTCTCCGGCTCCCACCAGGACGCCATCAAGAAGGGCTTCGACGCGATGGAGAAGGACGCGGCGGCCCAGGGCAGGACCGTGGACGACATCGAGTGGGCCGTGCCGTACCTGCCGATCGACCCGAAGGACGTCGGCCGCTCCTACGAGGCCGTCATCCGGGTCAACTCGCAGTCCGGCAAGGGCGGTATCGCCTACGTCCTGAAGAACGACCACAAGCTGGACCTGCCGCGCCGGATGCAGATCGAGTTCTCCCGGATCATTCAGGCCAAGACCGACGCCGAGGGCGGCGAGGTCACGCCGACGCAGATCTGGACCGCCTTCCAGGACGAGTACCTGCCCAACCCGGATGACGCGGGGGCCCGTTGGGGCCGTATCCAGCTGCGGTCCGGCCAGACCACCTCCGACACCGACGGCACCGACACCCTGACCGTCGAGGCGGTCGTGGACGGCGTCGACACCGTTCTGACGGGTTCCGGCAACGGGCCGATCTCCGCGTTCTTCGAGGCGCTGCAGGCCATCGGCATCGACGCCCGGCTGCTGGACTACACCGAGCACACGATGAGCGAGGGCGCCAGCGCCCAGGCCGCCTCGTACATCGAGTGCGCCATCGACGGCAAGGTCCTGTGGGGCATCGGCATCGACGCCAACACCACCCGCGCCTCGCTGAAGGCGGTCGTCTCCGCCGTCAACCGCGCGGCCCGCTGACGCCGCGACGGCAGCCGCCGGACCCCGGTCGCCCGCGTCGGGCGGCCGGGGTTTCGGCCATATCCGGGGGTTGTGACGTCCGAGAGGCTGACGCCGCGTCGCGCATGTGGCTAACATCACGTCCACTACACGGCAATGTTGCCGGAGCGTTACGGAGGTGTGCGACGTGCGGTCAGCCAAGGGACAACGCGCTCTGAGGCCGGTCCTCTGCGGCGTTCGCACCGTCTGGGACGCCGTCGGCGACGGCGTCTTCTTCTGCGCCGGCTGCGGTGGGGACCGCAACTACCGCCGGCTCGCCGGCCGCCGCCGCCTCACCGTCCTCGGCGTCCCGCTGGCCCGCCGGGGCGCGGCCGAGCCCGTCGTCGAGTGCACCGCCTGCCTCGCCCGCTGCACCCCCGAGGCCCTGGACCACCCGACCACGGCCCGGTTCTCGACGATGCTGCGCGAGGCCGTCCACACCGTCACCCTGGCCGTCCTCGCCGCCGGGGGCACCACCTCCCGCACCGTCCTGGCGGCCGCCGTCGCCACGGTGCGCGACGCCGGGCTCGACGACTGCACCCAGGAGCAGCTGTACACGGTCGTGGAGGTGCTGGCCGCCGACACCGGGTACGGCTCCGGCGCCGACCCGGCCGCCGAGGCGTGCGGCCCGACCCTCGCCATCGAGCTGCACGAGGTGCTGGCCCCCCTCGCCCCGCACCTGGCCGTCCCCGGCCGCGAGTCCCTCCTCCTCCAGGGCGCCCGGATCGCGCTGGCGGACGGGCCCTACCGCGCCGCCGAGCGCCAGGTCCTCACGACGGTCGGCGCCGCCCTCCGGCTCCCCGCCGAGGACGTCGCCCGCCTGCTGGCGGCAGCCGCCCGCACGCCCTCGTAACCGCCCCCGCACCGCCCGCCCGCCACCGGCCCCCGGTGGGCGACAATGGTCGTATGAGCTTGTTCCGGGACGACGGCATCGTGCTGCGTACGCAGAAACTGGGCGAGGCCGACCGGATCATCACGATCCTGACCCGCGGCCACGGCCGGGTCCGCGCCGTCGCCCGCGGGGTGCGCCGCACCAAGTCCAAGTTCGGCGCCCGCCTGGAGCCGTTCTCCCACGTGGACGTGCAGTTCTTCGCCCGCGGCAGCGAGCTGGTGGGCCGCGGGCTGCCGCTCTGCACCCAGAGCGAGACGATCGCCCCGTACGGCGGCGGGATCGTCGCGGACTACGCCCGCTACACCGCCGGTACCGCGATGCTGGAGACCGCCGAGCGGTTCACCGACCACGAGGGCGAACCGGCCGTCCAGCAGTACCTGCTGCTCGTCGGCGGCCTGCGGACCCTCGCCCGGGGCGAGCACGCCCCCCACCTGATCCTGGACGCGTTCCTGCTGCGCTCGCTCGCGGTGAACGGGTACGCGCCCAGCTTCGAGGACTGCGCCAGATGCGGAATGCCCGGCCCGAACCGGTTCTTCTCCGTCGGGGCGGGGGGCGTCGTCTGCGGTGACTGCCGGGTTCCCGGGAGCGTCGTACCCTCGGCACAGGCCCTGGAACTGCTGAGCGCGCTGCTCAGCGGCGACTGGGCGACGGCGGACGCGTGCGAGGCGCGTCATGTCAGGGAGGGGAGCGGGCTGGTGTCCGCCTATCTGCACTGGCATCTGGAGCGCGGCCTGCGCTCGCTGCGGTACGTAGAGAAGTGACACAGGGAGACTGAGAAGCTCATGGCAGTACGCGGGATCCTCGGCGGCCGTAACCGGCGCACGTACAAGACCCCCGAGCCGCACCCCTCGGGCGCGACGCCTCCGAAGATCCCCGGAGAGCTGGTGCCCCGGCACGTCGCCGTCGTGATGGACGGCAACGGCCGCTGGGCCAAGGAGCGGGGGCTGCCCCGCACCGAGGGCCACAAGGTCGGCGAGGGCGTCGTCATGGACGTGCTCAAGGGCTGCATCGAGATGGGCGTGAAGAACCTCTCCCTGTACGCCTTCTCCACCGAGAACTGGAAGCGCTCGCCGGAGGAGGTGAAGTTCCTGATGAACTTCAACCGCGACGTGATCCGCCGCCGCCGCGACGAGATGGACGAACTGGGCATCCGCATCCGCTGGGTGGGCCGCATGCCCAAGCTGTGGAAGTCCGTCGTCCAGGAGCTCCAGGTCGCCCAGGAGCAGACCGAGGACAACGACGCGATGACGCTGTACTTCTGCGTCAACTACGGCGGCCGTGCCGAGATCGCGGACGCCGCGCAGCGCATCGCGCAGGATGTGGCGGCGGGGAGGCTGGACCCGTCGAAGGTCAACGAGAAGACCTTCCAGAAGTACATCTACTACCCGGACATGCCGGACGTGGACCTCTTCGTGCGTCCCAGCGGGGAGCAGCGCACCTCGAACTACCTGATCTGGCAGAGCGCGTACGCGGAGATGGTCTTCCAGGACGTCCTGTGGCCGGATTTCGACCGTCGCGACCTGTGGCGGGCCTGCCTGGAGTACGCCCAGCGCGACCGCCGCTTCGGCGGGGCGGAGGCGGCGGAAGCCGCCCGGTGAGCACGGGGAAGGGGCGGGCCCGGAACGCGACCGCGTTCCGGGCCCGCCCCTTCCCCGTGCCGGTTACGCCTTGCCGGCGGCGCACTCCGCGCAGGTGCCGAAGATCTCGACGGTGTGCGCGACGTTCACATAGCCGTGCTGGGCGGCGATCGCCTCGGCCCACTGCTCGACGGCCGGGCCCTCGACCTCCACCGCCTTGCCGCAGAGGCGGCAGACCAGGTGGTGGTGGTGGTCGCCGGTCGAGCACCGCCGGTAGACGGCCTCGCCCTCGGTGGTGCGCAGGACGTCGACCTCGCCCGCGTCGGCGAGGGACTGCAGGGTCCGGTAGACCGTGGTCAGGCCCACGGAGTCACCGCGGTGCTTGAGGACGTCGTGCAGCTCCTGGGCGCTGCGGAATTCGTCGACCTCGTCGAGCGCCGCCGCCACCGCCGCCCGCTGCCGGGTGGACCGGCCGCGTACCGGCGCTGCGTTCGTGCCACTGATCGGCGCCGTGGCCACAGGTGCCTCCTCGTGTCGCCCGTACATGTGTCGGGCCATTGTGCCAGCCCGGCCGCCCGCCCCCGGCGAACGCGTACGGTGCGACGCCGTCACGGGCGCGCCTCCCGGGCCCCTCACCGGCGTCACACCCGCACGTCGTCCCGGTCCCGGCGGGCCGGCGGCACCTCCAGGGTGCACTCGGCGCCCTTGGCCTCGCTCGCCCGCGCCCCGCGCCGCGCGAGCGGGGCGGCGAGCGCGGTCAGCGCGACGAACACCGCGATGGCCAGCAGCACGATCGTCGCGCCCGGCGGAACGTCCTGGTAGTACGAGGTGACGGTGCCGGTAAGGGTGACGGCGGTGCCGATCACCACGGACAGCACGAAGGTGACCTTGAAGGACCGGGTGATCTGCTGGGCGGCCGCCACCGGTACCACCATCAGCGCGCTGACCAGCAGCAGGCCGACGACCCGCATCGCGACGGTCACGGTCACGGCGGCGGTGACGGCGATCAGCAGGTTCAGCACCCGCACCGGCAGCCCGGAGACCCGGGCGAACTCCTCGTCCTGGCTGACCGCGAACAACTGCCGCCGCAGCCCCACGGTGACCAGCACCACGAAGGCCGCCAGGACGCAGATCGCGACGACGTCCGACTCGGAGACGGTGGCGAGCGACCCGAAGAGGTACGAGGTCAGATTGGCGTTGGAGCCCGAGTCGGAGAGGTTGATCAGCATGACGCCGCCCGCCATGCCGCCGTAGAACAGCATCGCCAGGGCGAGGTCGCCGCGCGTGTGCCCGTACCAGCGGATCAGCTCCATCACGACGGCGCCGGCCACCGCGACGGCGGTCGCCATCCAGACGGGGCTGGTGGAGAGCAGGAAGCCGAGGCCGACGCCGGTCATCGCGATGTGCCCGATGCCGTCGCCCATCAGGGCCTGCCGCCGCTGCACCAGGAAGATGCCGATGGCGGGCGCGGTGACGCCGACCAGCACGGCCGCGATGAGCGCCCGCTGCATGAAGGGGGGGTTGAGGAATTCGAGGAGCATCAGGTCAGCAGTCCCGTCCGTACGGGCTCGGCGGCCGCGTGGGGGTGTACGTGGTCGTGGCCGGGCAGGGCGTGCTGGCCGACCGCCTCGGGCGGCGGCCCGTCGTGCGTCACACAGCCGTCGCGCAGGACGACCGCCCGGTCGATCAGGGGCTCCAGCGGGCCCAGCTCGTGCAGCACCAGCAGCACGGACGCGCCCTCGGCCACCTGCTGCCGCAGGGTCGAGGCGAGGATCTCCTGGCTGGCCAGGTCCACCCCCGCCATCGGCTCGTCCATGATCAGCACCTCCGGCTCGGAGGCCAGGGCGCGGGCGATCAGGACCCGCTGGTGCTGGCCGCCCGACAGGGCGTTCACGGAGTCCCTGGCGCGGTCGGCCAGCCCCACCAGCCCGATGGCGCGGTCCACGGCCGCCCGGTCCGCCTTCCCCGGCCAGCGCAGCCCCGTGCGGGACAGCCGGCCGGAGGCGACGACCTCGCGGACCGTGGCGGGCACGCCGCCCGCCGCGGTGGTGCGCTGCGGGACGTAGCCGATCCGGTCCCACCGGCGGAAGCGGCGCAGCTCGGTGCCGAACAGCTCCACGCCGCCGCCGGTCAGCGGGACCTGCCCGATGACCGACCGTACGGCGGTGGACTTGCCGGAACCGTTGGCGCCCAGCAGGGCGACGACCTCGCCGCGGTGCACGGCCAGGTCCACGCCGCGCAGCACGGGGCGCGCGCCGAGGGTGGCCGTGGCGCCGTGCAGGGCTATGACGGGCTCCTGGAGGGCCTCGTGGGCCGTCTCGCGGGGGGTGCTCTCACGCTCCGGCACGAGCGCCTCCGATCCGGTGGTGGTGCGGGTGGTACGGGTCACTTCGCGCCTAGGGCCTTCTTCAGCGCGGCGAGGTTGGACTCCATGACCTCGATGTAGTCAGCGCCCCGGGACCGGTCCGTGATTCCCTCCAGCGGGTCCAGGACGCCGGTCTTCAGGCCGGTGTCCTTCGCGAGGGTCTTGGCGGTCCGGTCGCTGGCGAGCGTCTCGAAGAAGACCGTGGTGGCCTTCTCCTTCTCCGCGATGGTGTGGATCTCCTGGATGCGCGCCGGGCTCGGCTCGGCCTCGGGGTCGATGCCCGCGATGCCCTGCTGGGTGAGCCCGTAGCGCTCGGCGAGGTAGCCGAAGGCGGAGTGGGTGGTGATGAAGGTCCGGGTGGCGGGGTCCTTCAGCCCGGTCTCGTACGCCGTGTCCAGCTCGCCCAGGTCAGCGACCAGGGCGTCGGTGTTCTTCCGGTAGGCGGCTGCGTGGTCGGGGTCGGCCTTCTCCAGGGACTTCCCGACCCCCTTGGCGACCTCGGCGTACTTCACCGGGTCGAGCCAGATGTGCGGGTCGGCGCCGCCCTCCTCGCCGTGGTTGTGGCCGTCGCCCTCGGAGTGCTCCCCGTGGGCTTCCTCGCCCTCGTGGCCGTGCTCGTCGGCGTGCGCCTCCTCGCCCTCGCCCTCACCCTCGTGGGAGTGGTCGTGGCCGCTGACCTCGGAGCCGTGGTTCTCCAGCGTGGTGAGGGTCGCGGCGTCGACGGTGTTCTTCACACCGGACTGCTTGATCGCCTCGTCCACGACAGGCTGGACGCCCTTGAGGTACAGGACGTAGTCGGACTCGCTGATGGAGCCGATCTGGCGCGGGGTGAGCTCCAGGTCGTGCGGCTCGACGCCCGGCTTGGTGAGGCTGGTGACCGCGACGTGCTCGCCGCCGATCCGCTCGGCCAGGAACTGCATCGGGTAGAACGACGCGGTGACCTTGAGCTTGCCGCCGTCGCCCCCGTCCGCCGCGTCGGAGGTGGAGCAGGCGGAGAGAGCGGTCAGACCGAGGACGACTGCTCCGGCGACGGCGGTGGTGGGTATGAGGCGGCGTACGTTCATGACAGTCATTTTCAACAAAAGTGGAAACGATTGTCAACAAGGCTGATGAGATGCCCGGAAGATCACGAGGTGGTGGCCGGGAGGCTCCGTATGCCCCCACCGATTTGATCCGGGGGGTGAGGCCGCCGGTAACCTGAGTCATTCGCCGTTCGTCATCGTCGTATGAAGAGAGCACCGTGGCCGCCGACAAGATCGACACCATCGTCAGCCTGAGCAAGCGCCGTGGCTTCGTCTACCCCTGCAGCGAGATCTACGGCGGCCAGAAGGCCGCCTGGGACTACGGGCCGCTGGGCGTCGAGATGAAGGAGAACCTGAAGCGCCAGTGGTGGCGCTACATGGTCACCGCGCGCGAGGACGTGGTCGGCATCGACTCGTCGGTCATCCTCGCCCCCGAGGTCTGGGTCGCCTCCGGCCACGTCGCCACCTTCTCGGACCCGCTGACCGAGTGCACCTCCTGCCACAAGCGCTACCGCGCCGACCACCTGGAGGAGGCGTACGAGGAGAAGCACGGCAAGCCGCCGGTCAACGGCCTCGCCGACCTCAACTGCCCCAACTGCGGCAACAAGGGCACCTTCACCGAGCCCAAGCAGTTCTCGGGTCTGCTCTCCACCCACCTCGGCCCGACCCAGGACTCCGGCTCCGTCGCCTACCTGCGTCCCGAGACCGCCCAGGGCATCTTCACCAACTTCGGCCAGGTGCAGCAGACCTCGCGCAAGAAGCCGCCGTTCGGCATCGCGCAGATGGGCAAGTCCTTCCGGAACGAGATCACTCCGGGCAACTTCATCTTCCGGACCCGCGAGTTCGAGCAGATGGAGATGGAGTTCTTCGTCAAGCCGGGCGAGGACGAGGAGTGGCAGCAGTACTGGATGGACCAGCGCTGGAACTGGTACACGGACCTGGGCATGCGCGAGGAGAACATGCGCTGGTTCGAGCACCCGAAGGAGAAGCTCTCCCACTACTCCAAGCGCACCGCCGACATCGAGTACCGCTTCCGCTTCGGCGGCAGCGAGTGGGGCGAGCTGGAGGGCGTGGCCAACCGCACCGACTACGACCTCAAGGCGCACTCCGAGGCGTCGGGCACCGACCTCGTCTACTACGACCAGGAGGCCAACGAGCGCTGGACGCCGTACGTCATCGAGCCCGCGGCCGGTGTCGGCCGCGCGATGCTGGCGTTCCTGCTCGACGCCTACGTCGAGGACGAGGCCCCCAACGCCAAGGGCGTCATGGAGAAGCGCACCGTGATGCGCCTGGACCACCGCCTGGCCCCGGTCAAGGTCGCGGTCCTGCCGCTCTCGCGCAACCAGCAGCTCTCGCCGAAGGCCAAGGGCCTCGCCGCCGACCTGCGCAAGAACTGGAACATCGAGTTCGACGACGCCGGCGCCATCGGCCGCCGCTACCGCCGCCAGGACGAGATCGGCACCCCGTTCTGCGTCACCGTCGACTTCGACACCCTCGACGACAACGCGGTGACCGTGCGCGAGCGCGACACCATGAAGCAGGAGCGCGTCTCGCTGGACCAGATCCAGGCGTACCTGGGTGCGCGTCTGCTCGGCTGCTGACACCCGTACGACAGGTGAGGCCCCCGGCTCTCCGGAGCCGGGGGCCTCGTCGTGCGGCGCGGCCGTACGCCGGGCCCGCGGCCGGAAAAACCGGTGCGGCGCGCTCGGGGCGCGGGGTACGGTTTCCGCATGTCTTCGTTCTTCCAGATCTACGAGTGAGAGCGCGGCGGGTGCCGACACCCCGCTGCGGCCGGGGACCGGTGTGACCGGACCCGATCACCTGTCCTGACTCACTTCACCTTCCCCACGGGAGAACACCATGGCCAAGAGCCGCAACAACCTCCTCGGCGTCGGCGGGCAGCGCAAGAAGCTGTCCCGCGCCGACCAGCAGGGCGCGGGCTCCGCGCGCGAGGCCGACCGCAAGGTCGCCGAGGACAAGAAGCAGGAGCTGGTCCGCAAGATGCGCGAGCGCGCCGAGGCCCAGACGGCCCCGGCCGCCGGGCCGGCCGACCAGGACGCGTCCCCCGCGCAGAGCTGACGTCCCAGCGGTAGGACCCCGTACGTCCCGTACGGCCGTGGGCCCGGATCATCCGTGATCCGGGCCCACAGCCGTGCGACGGCCCCGGCCGCCGGGCCGGCCGACCCGAACGTGTCCGCCGCGCGGAGTGGACGCCGGGGCGGCAGGACCTCGCACGTTCCGTACGCCTGCGGGGGCGAAACGCGATGGCCTCTCGTCCTCACCTTCCGGGAAACTGGCCGGCATGGATGAGGTCGAGGTCGTCGTCGCCCACGCCGAGCGGGCGACTCTCCGCGTCGGTGACGTGTTCCTGAAGGTGGACGCCGACCGGGCGCGGACCGATGCCGAGGTCGAGGCGATGTCCCTGGCCCCGGTCCCGACCCCGGCGATCCTGTGGCGCAAGCCGCCCGTGCTGGCGCTCGCCGCGGTTCCGGGGGCGACGCTCGGACGGCTCGGCGGTCGGGCGACCGGGTCGGCGGCCGGATGGGCGGCGGCGGGGGCCGCCATCCGGACGCTGCACGACGCACCGCCGCCGCCCCGGACCGGCCGGGCCGGCCGGAGCGCCGCCGCGCTGGGGGCGGAACTCGACGCCGAGTGCGCCCTCCTCGTGGCGAACGGCGTCCTGCCCGCCGACCTGGTCGCCCGCAACCGCCGCGTCGCCGAGGCCGCGCTGCGGCCCTGGACCCCGGCGTTCACGCACGGCGACCTCCAGATCGCCCACGTCTTCCTCGACGGCGACGAGGTCACGGGCATCATCGACTGGTCCGAGGCGGGCCGGGGGGACGCCCTGTACGACCTCGCCACCTTCACCCTCGGCCACGAGGACCATCTCGACGACGTCCTCGCGGGCTACGGCGACGACGTCGACCTCGACGTGATCCACGCCTGGTGGTCGGCGCGCAGCCTGCTGGCGGTGCGCTGGCTGGTCGAGCACGGCTTCGACCCGTTCGCGCCGGGTTGCGAGGTGGACGTGCTGAGATCCCGCATGTGAGTTCGCACGTGCCCTTGATGAGGGGGAGTCAGCGAAACAGGTGCGGGTGGTGTCGTGCCAACTCCCGGGTGATCGCCTCGTAGGTGGGGTCTGTGATCTCCCAGTCGTGCGCGGCCGGATGCCCGGCGAACAGGCCGCAGGCGGTGTCCGCGTCCCGGGGGTCGAGCACGCCGCACCAGGAGAGCGGCGCGAGCCGGGCGGCCCCCGCGCCCCACCGGGCCCAGACGGCGATTCCGGGCCGCCCGTTCTGGTGGTGCTCCCACAGCATCGCGGCGTGGGCCTCCTCGTGGTCCTCCCCGAGTTCGCAGAGGACGTGTCCGGGCTCGGGGCTCTGCCCGGGGGCCGCGAGGGCGACCGCGTACGTCGGGGGCGGCAGCAGGGCGACGGCGGTGCACTGGTTCACGGGTACGGGTCGCCCTTCGGGGAGTCGCCGAGGACGAGCCGTTCCGCGACCAGGTCGCCGAGCGGGTCGGCCACATCCCAGGAGTGGGCCGCGCTGTGCCCCTCGTGCAGCGTGCACCGCCGTACGATCCCCGTCGCGACCTGGCGGAGGATGACGGGGCACCAGGGGACGTACGCGGTCCGATGGGCGCGCTCCGGCTCGCTGCCGATCCAGAAGAACCACAGGGCGGGCGAGTCGGGCGTACGCCCCGGTACGAGGTAGGCGGCGTGTTCGGTGCCCTGGTCGTCGTGCGCACCGAGTTCGCACAGGACGTACGGCTCGGGGTCCACGGGGCCGTCCTCGTCGGCGGCGAGGAGGCGCAGCAGGTCCTCGGGTGGGAGGGCGGTCACGGCGGTGCACTGGAGCACGGCGTTCAACTCCTGGTCGAGTGGCGGGATGCCCGGCCCCGCAACCGGGTGGCGGGGCCTCACAGGACCTCGCCCCGGCTACGGGCGTTGAGCCGTGCGGTACGGGCGCGGAGCTGCTCTATCAGGACGGCGGGTCGCACATGGCGGGGCTCGACCTCCCACTCGACACCGCCGCCGACCGGCCGCAACGACCAGTAGGGGCCGGCCACGCCACGGAACTCGCCCACGCGGTCGGCGCGGCTGGTGTCGACCAGGAGGGTTCCGGGGGCGGGGGCCGGGGCGGGGGCCGGGGCGGGGGTGTCGGAGGGCGTGGGGGTAATCGGGCGTACGTTCTCGCCGTCCATCGATCGCTCCTCTCCGTAGCCGTTTGGCTACCGGGGCGATTCAGGGTGACCTAGGGTCGGAACGTCTTCAACGTGGGGATCTGGGAGGGCACGTTGGCAAACATCAAGCAGTTGAACCCCGAGGCGAGCCCGCAGGCGGCCTTCGGTGCGCGTTTGCGCAGGATGCGCGAGGAGCGAGGTTGGATCCAGGATCAGCTGGCCGACATGCTCGGCTGCTCGGGTCGGCACATCTCGGCGATCGAAACTGGCCGCAAACCGGCGACTCTGCCTTTCGCGAGGAAAGCGGACCGGTTATTCGATCTCATCGGGTCGGACCAGTCGTTCGAGCGCCAATGGCAGGAGATGAAGCACGGGAACCTGCTGGAAGGCTTCCCGGAGTACGTGGGGTACGAGGGCCGGGCGGTCGAGATCAGACTGTTCCAAGTTGGACTTATCCCTGGGTTGTTGCAGACGCCGGAGTATGCGCGGGCGGTGGCATTCGGAGACGTGGAGCGCGGCTCTATCACCGTGGAACAGGCCAATGAGCGCGTCGCGTTCCTGGCAGAGCGGCAGGCTGCACTCGTGCGGCCACGGCCACCCATGGTGTTCGCCGTCATGGATGAGAGCTGTCTGCATCAGGTGGTCGGCGGACTGGACGTCATGGACGCGCAGCTCCAACGGCTGATCGAGATGTCCACACGGCCCAACTGGATCATCCAGGTAGCGCCGTTCAGTCTGGGGGCGCGCAGGGCGTTTAACCTGCCGGTCAATCTGCTGACGATGGCGGACCGGTCCATCGTCGCGTACGCCGAATCGCAGACGCAGGGGAGCGTTGAGCGCGAAACCTCGTTCGTGGTGCCCATGCTCACGGCCTACCATCAGTTCCAGAGCGAGGCGCTGTCGAAGGCGGCGTCTGTGGCCAAGATCAGCGAGTTGCGAAAGGGCGCCCCGTGACGACCGAATCTCCCAAGTGGTTCAAGTCCTCGTACAGCTCGAACGGCGGCGACTGCGTCGAGGTGGCGGCCAACTTCGCCGCCGCTCGCGGCATCGTTCCGGTCCGTGACTCCAAGGTGGCGGACGGGCCCGTGGTCGCCGTTCCCGTTACCGCGTTCGCGGCGTTCGTCGCGGGTGTGCAGGGCGGCACGTTCGACACCGTCTGAGGAACCGAGCAGCGTGATCGCCCCACCGTGCCGCGCAGGGTGGGGCGTTCGCCTGCCGGGGCCCTCTGGCGCCCCTCCGGCCGCAGCCTGCATGGTGGGGGCACCTGCGGCGAAAGGGCGCCCCGTGACGACCGACTCCCCCCATTGGTTCAAGTCCTCGTACAGTGACAACGGCGGCAACTGCATTGAGGTCGCCGCCAACTTCGCCGCCGCTCGCGGCATCGTTCCGGTCCGTGACTCCAAGGTGGCGGACGGGCCCGTGGTCGCCGTTCCCGTCACCGCGTTCGCGGCGTTCGTCGCGGGGGTGCAAGGTGGGGCGTTCGGCACGGTCTGACGTGGCGAGCAGGCCGGACAGCGGCTCGGCCAGATACCTGGCCGAGCCGTCGTGTCGGTCGTTCCAGCCGGGCGCCCCGGGCCGCTCGCATCAGTCCCGGCCGTGGTTTCGCAGGCGGCCGAAGGCTGATGGACTGACGTCATGGCGACCTTGCTGACCCGTCTCCTGCACGCACTTGAGCGGTTCCATGCCACCCACCCCTGGGATCACAACGCCCACTACCACCGGTGGATTCTGCGTCGGCTCCCCAGCCGGTTCAGCAGGGCTCTGGACGTCGGATCGGGCAGCGGCGACCTCGCCCGACTCCTGGCCTCACGGGCCGGAGCAGTGCGCGGCATCGACATCGACCCCACGATCGTCGACCGTGCGCGGGAGCTCACGGACGCCGCCGCCCCGGTGACCTTCACTGTCGGGGACGTACTGAAGGAAGTGCCGCCCGGCCCCTACGACGTCATCACCTGCGTCGCCGCCGTCCACCACATGCCGCTCCGCGACGCCCTCACCCGCTTCCGTCGGCACTTGTCACCCGGCGGGACCCTCGTCATCGTCGGCGTCTACCGCCCCCAGTCCCCGAGCGACCACCTGCTCGACGCCGTGGCCGTTCCGGCGAACATCGTCATGGCCTGGATCAAGAACAGGGGAAGCAAGGGGGCGCGACCCGCTTCGATGACCGCTCCCACCCGAGCGGCGACCATGTCCTTCGCAGACATCGTTCTCGACGCCCACCGGGCGCTACCCGGCGCACGATTGCGCCGCCGCCTGTTCTGGCGCTACACGCTGGTCTGGCACCGGCGGTAGCGAGGCCGGCCTCGCGGATTCCGTGGGACCGCCGTAGCCCGGCACGGCCGGTCGGATACTGCCGCCCGATCCTTGTTCAGGCGGCTCGGCCGACGTCCAGCCGTTCGGGTGACGGAACGTATCCGGCCGCCCTGTAGGCGGCGACGGCGGCGGTGTTCGAGCTCGGGGTGCTGACGAGGGCGCTCGACGCTCCCAGTTCCCGCAGTGCCGCAGCGGCGGCGACGCTGATCGCCGTCCCATAGCCGTGACCGCGATGGTCGGCGTGCACGCCCATCGGTTCCAGCAGGCCGGGCTTGCCGGGGCCCGCCGACCAGACCGTCGCCGCGGCCACCGCGTTGTCCCGGTCGTCGTAGCCGATCAGGCAGCGGGCGTCGGCGTAGACCGGCCCGGCCGCGAGGACGTGCCAGACCTCCTCGGTGAACTTCGGACCGCCGAACGCCGAGCGGTGCACCGCCGTCCGTACCCCCGCCGTCTCCGGACCGGCCACCTCGATCCGCAGGCCGCAGTCCCGCACCGGCTCCGTGAGGTCGCGGCGCAGGGGCGTCCACGGTTCATCCGGATGCCAGCCCTTCTCCAGGAGGACCTCGCGGAGCAGCGCGCCGTGGGGAATCTCGACGCCGACCTTCCCGGGCGGCAGGACCCCGCGCTCCGGATCGTCGAGGTCCGCCCGCAGTCGGCGTGCCAGGTCACCGTCCTGTCGCAGGTCCGGTGCGGTCGTCAGGCGCAGCACATCGGGTCCGTCCAGGTAGCCGACGGCGACGATCCGTCCGCCCGTGCTCCAGGTGCGGACGGCCGCGGCCAGTCTCTCCGCGCCCAGCGCCCAGGCCCAGCCGAGGTCCCCCGGATGGAGTTGCAGCGGTGTGCGGTCGTCCTGCCAGGCGCGGAGGGCGTTCACGGCCCCGATCAGCTCGTCGACGCCGGGCCTGCTCAGAACGATCGTCATGCCCCGCATCCGACACCAACACGGCGTCCGGCCGCACCCGGTTTTATCCCGCGGGTCAGACCGCCCGGTCACGCCCTGGGCGTGTGTGTGGGGGGGCGTGCTTTCGGCGGCCGACGTGTCTTCGGCGACCTCGACCGCGAGCAGCGGTCCGTAGCAGGGGCCGTCGTGGACCCGGCACCATGGGTCCGTGCCGATGGACTCCCCGGGTTGCCGACCGCCCCACGACGACGGAGACGGTGTGCCGCTCGGCGGGCCGTCGAACGGATCTCCGCCGGCCCTCGTCGGCCGCCCGGGCGGCTGCCCGCCCCCCGGTGGCCCGACGCCGCTGATCCGGATTCCGGCCGGGCTCGTCGTCCTCGTGGGTCCGCCCGCCTCGGGCAAGACGAGTTTCGTCCGGGCACTGGTGGAGCGGGGACGGATCGAGGCGGCGGCCGTGGTGTCCAGCGACGGGATCCGCGCGGAGCTGTTCGACGCCTCGTCCGAGCCGGGGGAGTCCGACGCGGTGGACGCGCGGATCTTCGAGGAACGCGACCGCAGGATCACCGCGCGGCTCGCGACCGGGCACACCGTGATCGCCGAATCGACGAACGTCACGCCCGGGGCGCGCACACGGCTCATCGCCATCGCCCGCCGCTTCGACGCCCCCGTGACCGTGCTGCGTTTCGCCCCGGACGTCACCGACCTCCTCCAGCAGTACACCGAGCGGGGACGCGCGGACCTCACAGCGGCCGAAGTCCGCGCCTACGCGGCCGTGATGAGCCGGGAAGCGGATGCCGACCGCATCCGTTCCGAGGGGGCGACGGCCGTCCACGACGTGCCGGGACGCCGCCAGGGGACCTCGCCCGCAGCCGCCGCCGCACGTTTCTCCTTCGCGGACGGCTTCGTGCGGTCCTCGCGCCAGAGGCCCCCGTAAGCCGGTCGACGGACGGCGCGCCCGGCGCGGAGAGCAGACGGCGACAGCGTCGTGCTCGCGATCCGGGGCCCGCGCGTGCCGGTCCGAGGAGGCGCGGACGCCCTACTCGCCCAGCGCGGCGCGTACGGCGGCCAGGCGGCGTCGGGCGTCGGCTCTCCACCCGTAGTCCATGTCGAGCGGGACGGAGACGACGATCCCCGTGCCGGACTCGTCGCGCACCTCCACCACGTACGGGTGCCCGGCGTACGGGCGGCGGGCGAAGAAGCGGAGGTGGGCCGAGCCGCCCGAGAGGGGCCAGTCGGCCGTGAAGGGCTCGTCCGGGTCGGCGGCGGGGTCGTCCACGGCCTCGTCCATCGCGTCCAGCAACCGCCCCCAGTCCGCGAGTTCATCGGAGGTGAACCCGAGATGGGTGGACCCGCTCAGGAAGCCGCTCGTGACGGTGGCGACGGCGTAGTAGTACTTCAGCCCCCGAGGGTTCACCACGGCCGGTGCGGTCGAGGTCAGCCGGACGCTGACGCTCTGAACGACGTCGGCCAGGTGGATCAGCTCCAACGCGTCGGGCGGTGGCGTCCTGCCCGAGGTCCCCGTCTCCGGGTTCGTCGTGTCCGGGGCCTCCGTGTCCGGGTTCGCCGGGTCCGGCGGCGTCGTGTCCGGCGTCTCCGCGTCCATGGCGGGAACCTACGGCAGGCGTGCGGTCCCCGTCCCGCCGGGGGAGCGGGCGTCGGAGGAGGGACCGGTCTTCCGGGCCCCGCCGCGTGGCGCGCCCCTGCCGGAAGGGCCGGTCACCCCACGAGATCACGCCAGAACGGAACCGTCGCCCGCGGTGGGGGAGTGCCGTCCCCGCGCGGGACGCCGTTGAACTCGTGGTCGATGTAGTCGGCCAGGTCGGCTCCGTAGAAGACGACGTCCGTCTGGTGCATCGACAGCACGGGGTGCCCGTGGGCGCCGCGTCCGGCCGGGAGGTAGCGGTGCGAGTAGACCGGGACCATCTGCGGGACGCCGGCCAGCTTCGCGCGGGCCGCCTCCAGGGCTTCGGTGGGGGCGTCCGGCCTGGCGCCCCACTCGGGGGACCAGAAGGCGTTGTGCTCCACGTCGAACAGCACGCCCTCCACCGGGCCCGCCAGGCGTGCGCGCAGGTCGTCGCGGCTCCCGGTCCGCCAGTTCGGCCACGGCTGCCCCCGCCGCGCCGGGGAAGGGCCGCCGACGGGCAGCCCCACCGCCAGGAACGCCCGGTGGTCGTCGCCGAACGCGAACCCGAACTCCTCCTCGACCCGCGCGAACTCGGCGTCCGTGAGGCCGGGGCGGATGTCGACGCGCCCCTGCCGGGCCAGCCTGCGCGCGGCCTCCTCGCCCAGCCGGGCCCCTTCGTCCGTGGTCACCCCGCCATGGTAGGCGCGCCCTCCGCGCCCGGCGGGCCGCACGGTTTCGAACGCCTTCCCCGGGGCAACCGGCCGCCATGGACACCCACCCCAGCACCGAAGAAGCGGCTCCCACCCAGGGCGACGAGCACCACCTCCTCCTCAGCGCCGACACCAACGGTGACGGCAAGCCGGATGTGTGGATGACGGACACGACCGGCGACGGCAGAGCGGACCTCTACCAGTTCGACACCACCGGCGACGGCACGGTCGACGTGACGGTGGTCGAAGGAGCGGAGGAGCCCGGCGCCGACCGCCTCGTCGTCGAGGGCGACGGCGGCCACCCCCCGCAGCTCTGAGGTCCTGAGGGGGCGTTTTGGCCGCTCCCGGCGGGCGGGTCAGACTTGAGGACGCCTCCCGCCCGCCGGGCCCCGCTCCTCTCCCCCTCAGGAACCGCCGTGTCCCACCCCTCCGCCGCCCTCGGGGCGAGCACCGCCGCCCCGCCGCGCCCCGACGGGCACCGCTTCGGCGCCGTCCTCCGCCGCATAGCCGAGGAGACGGCCGCCCGCGACGACCACGGCGTCCCCGCCGACTACATCCCGATGCTCGCCGACGCCGACCCCCGGCGCTTCGGCATGGCCGTCGCGGAGCCGGACGGGACCGTGTACGGGGTGGGGGAGTGGCGGCAGCCGTTCTCGACGCAGTCCATCTCCAAGGTGTTCGCCCTGGCCCTGGTGCTCTCCCTGGACGGCGAGCGGATCTGGCGGGGGGTGGGCCGCGAGCCCTCGGGCAACCCCTTCAACTCCCTGGTGCAGTTGGAGTACGAGAACGGCATCCCCCGCAACCCGTTCATCAACGCCGGGGCCCTGGTGGTCACCGACCGGTTGCAGGCGCTGACGGGGGACGCCGCCGGCCAGGTGCGGGAGCTGCTGCGCCGGGAGAGCGGCAACCCCGCCATCGACTTCGTGCCGGAGGTCGCCGCGTCCGAAGCGGCCCACGGCGACCGCAACGCCGCCCTGGCCCACTTCATGGCCTCCTACGGCAACGTCACGCACCCGGTCCCCGATCTGCTCACCGCCTACTTCCGGCAGTGCTCGATCGAGGCCTCCTGCGCGGACCTGGCCCTCTCCGCGGGCTTCCTCGCCCGACACGGCGTCCGCGCCGACGGTTCCGCGCTGCTGACCGGCAGCCAGGCGAAGCAGGTCAACGCGGTCATGCTCACCTGCGGGACCTACGACGCCGCCGGGGAGTTCGCCTACCGGGTGGGACTGCCGGGCAAGAGCGGCGTCGGCGGGGGCATCATCGCCATCGTGCCGGGGGAGTGCACCCTGTGCGTCTGGAGCCCGGGCCTCGACCGGCGCGGCAACTCGGTGGCGGGCGTGGCGGCCCTCGACCGCTTCACCACGCTCACCGGGCTGTCCGTCTTCTGACCCCGCGGGCCGAGGGCGCGCGCGAACGGCGAACGGCGGGCAGTCGGCTGATCGGCCGGCAAACGGCTGTGTAGGCAAGGGAGTTGGGGGCACTCGGTCGATAGGCCGGTCCGCTTCGCGACCGGATCCGGAGCGACCGACCCGAAGGAGCGAGAAGATGGCTACGCAGTACAGCGACCAGTCGACCGGCCGGCAGCATCACCACGCGCCGAAGGGCGGGGCCGAAAGCAACGTCTTCAGCATCATCGCCATGGTCCTGGGCGTGATCGGGCTCGTCTTCCTGCCGATCGTCTTCGCCCTCGGCGGCCTGATCATGGCCATCATCGCCAAGGTCGTGCGGCACGAACGGCTCGCCACGGTGGCCATCGTGGTCAGCGCCGTCGGCCTGGTCGGCGGAATGGTCCTCGGCGCCGTCCTCGCCACCGGGTGACCCGCGGCCCCTCCCCGTACGGTTCGCACGACCCGCGGTCCGAGCCCCGCCACGTCCGCAGTGGCGGGGCTCGGACCGATGCGCGTCTCCGTACGCGCACGAGCCCGGAACGATCCGGGCGGGGGGCCGGAGGCTGTCCCGGCGCCTTCACGGCACCCCGACGCAATCTCGACAGTACGCACGCACAGGAGACCGTTTCAGTCGAGTTATATGCGACGTTTCCTCCGGTGTGGGCCTTTACGCGTTCCCGTTTCCCTGGTGCAACTGTTTCACCGTCAACCACATGGGGCCGGAAAACGACCATGTCGCTCACAGGTTCTCGCCTTCGAACGCATGAACCATCACAGTCGGGCAAAGAACGGACATGACGAAACGGGGGATCATGGAACAGGACGGGCCGAGAACGAGTTCCGGTTTCCGGGCGGCGGGCGGAGCGGGGGGAACGGACCGCGCCACCGGCCGGATGGGGGCCCTGCTCTGCTGGACGCACGCGATCGCCCTGGCGCTCACCGCCGCCGAAGCCGTGCTCCGGCCACCGGCCGGCTGGTGGCCGGCGGCCTGGATCGGCTCCTGGGCGCTGACCGGAGTGCTGCTGGCCGTCTGGGCGCTGCTGCGGGCCGAGCAGAAGCGCCGGGACCGGGAGGCCCGGCGGCCCGGCCGCGACGGCGTCCCCGCCCCGGAGGCGTGCGACGGCTGCTGCGAGGACGACCCGGAGGACTACGGCACGGCGGCTTAGGGCGTACGGGCGGGGGTGACCGGGCCCGGGCGCGCGACGGGCCGGGGGGTGCGGGCCGGGGCGCGACCGCCCCCGGGCGCAGGGGCGGGGGCGGTGGCGGGCCCCGGTCGCGTAGCGGGCGACGGGCCACCCGTCCGGCGTACGCGACAATGGGGCCATGACCACGCTCGCCCCCGCCTCCCCGCAGCTCCGCATCGGCCCGCACACCGTGCAGCCGCCGGTCGTGCTGGCCCCGATGGCCGGCATCACCAACGCCCCGTTCCGGACGCTGTGCCGGGAGTTTTCCGGGGGCAAGGGGCTGTTCGTCAGCGAGATGATCACCACGCGGGCGCTGGTCGAGCGCAATGAGAAGACCCTTCAGCTCGTCCACTTCGACGCGTCCGAGACGCCGCGCTCGATCCAGCTGTACGGAGTGGACCCGGCCACCGTCGGCAAGGCCGTCCGCATGATCGTGGACGAGGACCTGGCCGACCACATCGACCTCAACTTCGGCTGCCCGGTCCCCAAGGTCACCCGCAAGGGCGGCGGCTCCGCGCTCCCGTACAAGCGCCCCCTGCTGCGGGCCATCCTCCGGGAGGCCGTCTCGGGAGCCGGGGACCTCCCCGTCACCATCAAGATGCGCAAGGGCATCGACGACGACCACCTCACCTTCCTCGACGCGGGCCGCATCGCCGTCGAGGAGGGCGTCACCGCCGTCGCCCTGCACGGGCGCACCACCGCCCAGCACTACGGCGGCACCGCCGACTGGGACGCCATCGCCCGGCTCAAGGAGCACGTGCCGGAGATCCCGGTCCTCGGCAACGGCGACATCTGGTGCGCCGACGACGCCCTGCGGATGATGCGCGAGACCGGCTGCGACGGCGTCGTCGTGGGACGCGGGTGCCTCGGGCGGCCCTGGCTCTTCGCCGACCTGGTGAGCGCGATGGAGGGCCGCGCGACCCGGTACGCGCCCACCCTGCGCGAGGTCGCGGACGTCATGGTGCGCCACGCGACGCTGCTGGGGGAGTGGATCGGCGACGAGGCCCGGGGCGTGATCGACTTCCGCAAGCACGTCGCCTGGTACCTCAAGGGCTTCGCGGTCGGCTCCGAGATGCGCAAGAAGCTGGCCGTCACCTCCTCGCTGGAGGAGCTGTCCTCCCAGCTGCACGAGCTGGATCTCGACCAGCCCTGGCCGGACGGTGCGGACGGCCCGCGCGGGCGGACCTCGGGCAACAACCGGGTGGTCCTGCCGGACGGCTGGCTCAAGGACCCGTACGACTGCGCGGGCGTCGGCGCCGACGCCGAGCTGGACACCTCCGGCGGCTGAGCGCCGGCGGGCCCGGTCCCGCCCGCTCCTCCCCGGCACCCGGGCCGGGCAGGGCCTCGGCCCGCGGCGCCCGGGCCCGCCCGGCGGCGCTCGTCCGTCCGCCCGCTCACCCGTGCCGCCAGGCGCCGCCGCCGGTCGAACCGCTCTCGGCACTCGATGCCAAGGTGCGGCTCTCGCTCCGCGAGGAGATCCGCTGTGTGCGGCTCCCGCCCGGGTCACCGTCGCCTTCGGTCCTCGCCCGGGACCACCACCGTCCTCGTTCGTCGCCCACGGCCGAGGGGAAGCCCCTCGCCGGCCGAACGGGTCCTGCTCGGCCTCTCCCGGACGGCGCCGCGCACCTCGCCGCGTGTCCGCGCACCTCGCCGCGTCCGCGCACGCCGCGGGGTGCGCGGCGCCCGCTCGCAACCTCGCCGCCGCCGGTGCAGCCCGCGCGCGGGAGGACCTTCGCCCGTAGCCTGGAAGAGGCCGGTCCCGGGGTGCCCGGCGACTGCCCGAGGCGTTCCGAGGCGTCCGGATCCTGACATACGCAGCCCGAATCGAGCGTGATTCACGCCACCCCTGATCGGGGTTGCGCTCAGATGAGCGAAATGGAGGCGACTGCACTTCTGAAAGACGTGGCACTCAGTGCCACCTCGTTGTGTTCGAGAAGTGGACTCACCTGCCCCGGGGCTCGCTCAAATGAGCGGTTCAGGTCAAGTTTCGGCCATGTCGCCTTCGGGAGGTGAAGCCAAGGATTTCCGTGCTCCGGCCGGACGACCCTTTAGATCTGCTGGCGGACGGGTGGTTGCGGCCATATGACGACCAGGTGGACGTACCCATACGCCTTCGATCTGGGTATGTTCCTCGCCGTCAGGGCAGCCACCGCGTCCTCGAGGAGTCGAGACCCGTGTCGGAAAACAAAGATCCCCAGAAGTTCGTCTACGACTTCACCGAGGGCAACAAGGATCTGAAGGATCTTCTGGGCGGCAAGGGCGCCAACCTCGCCGAGATGACCAACCTCGGGTTGCCCGTCCCTCCGGGCTTCACCATCACCACCGAGGCGTGCAAGGTCTACCTCGACAGCGGCGACGCGCCGACCGAGCTGCGCGACGAGGTGAGCGCGCACCTCAAGGCGCTGGAAGAGCGCATGGGCAAGCGGCTCGGCCAGGCCGACGACCCGCTGCTGGTCTCCGTACGCTCCGGCGCCAAGTTCTCCATGCCGGGCATGATGGACACGGTTCTCAACATCGGCCTCTCCGACGCCTCGGTGGCCGGCCTCGCCACCCAGTCCGGCGACGAGCGCTTCGCCTGGGACTCCTACCGCCGCCTGATCCAGATGTTCGGCAAGACCGTCCTCGGCGTCGACGGCGACCTCTTCGAGGAGGCCCTGGAGGCCGCCAAGCACGCGAAGAAGGTCACGGTCGACACCGACCTCGCCGCGGCGGACCTCAAGAAGCTGGTCAAGCAGTTCAAGAAGATCGTCGAGTCCGAGGCCGGGCGCGAGTTCCCGCAGGACGCGCGCGAGCAGATGGACCTCGCCATAAACGCGGTCTTCGACTCGTGGAACACCGACCGCGCCAAGCTCTACCGCCGCCAGGAGCGCATCCCCGGCGACCTCGGCACGGCCGTCAACGTCTGCTCGATGGTCTTCGGCAACCTCGGCCCCGACTCCGGCACCGGCGTCGCCTTCACCCGCGACCCGGCCAGCGGCCACCAGGGCGTCTACGGCGACTACCTCCAGAACGCGCAGGGCGAGGACGTCGTCGCCGGCATCCGCAACACGGTGCCGCTCGCGGACCTGGAGTCGATCGACAAGAAGTCGTACGACCAGCTCATGCAGATCATGGAGACCCTGGAGAACCACTACAAGGATCTCTGCGACATCGAGTTCACCATCGAGCGCGGCCAGCTCTGGATGCTCCAGACCCGGGTCGGCAAGCGCACCGCCGGAGCCGCCTTCCGGATCGCCACCCAGCTCGTGGACCAGGGCCTGATCGACGAGGCCGAGGCGCTCCAGCGGGTCAACGGCGCCCAGCTCGCCCAGCTGATGTTCCCCCGCTTCGACGACGCGGCGAAGACCGAGCTGCTCGGCCGGGGCATCGCCGCCTCGCCCGGCGCGGCGGTCGGCAAGGCCGTCTTCGACTCGTACACCGCGATCAAGTGGTCCCGCTCCGGCGAGAAGGTCATCCTCATCCGCCGCGAGACCAACCCCGACGACCTCGAAGGCATGATCGCCGCCGAGGGCATCCTGACCTCGCGCGGCGGCAAGACCTCCCACGCGGCGGTCGTGGCGCGCGGCATGGGCAAGACCTGTGTCTGCGGCGCCGAGGACCTGGAGGTCGACACCAAGCGCCGCCGGATGACGGTCGGCGGCATCGTGATCGAGGAGGGCGACCTCGTCTCGATCGACGGCTCCACCGGCAAGGTCTACCGGGGCGAGGTGCCCGTCGTGCCGTCCCCGGTCGTCGAGTACTTCGAGGGCCGGATGCACGCCGGGGCCGACGACGCCGACGAACTGGTCGCCGCCGTGCACCGGATCATGGCGTACGCGGACCGGGTGCGCCGGCTGCGCGTGCGGGCCAACGCCGACAACGCCGAGGACGCCCTGCGCGCCCGCCGCTTCGGCGCCCAGGGCATCGGCCTGTGCCGTACCGAGCACATGTTCCTCGGCGAGCGCCGCGAGATGGTCGAGAAGCTGATCCTCGCGGACACCGACGACGAGCGCGAGAGCGCGCTGGCCGCCCTCCTCCCGCTCCAGAAGGCCGACTTCATCGAGCTGTTCGAGTCGATGGACGGGCTCCCCGTCACCGTCCGGCTGCTGGACCCGCCGCTGCACGAGTTCCTGCCCGACATCACCGAGCTGTCGGTCCGCGTCGCGCTCGCCGAGTCCCGCAAGGACGCCAACGAGAACGACCTGCGCCTCCTCCAGGCCGTGCACAAGCTGCACGAGCAGAACCCGATGCTGGGTCTGCGGGGCGTGCGCCTCGGCCTGGTCATCCCCGGCCTCTTCGCCATGCAGGTACGGGCGATCGCCGAGGCCGCCGCCCACCGCAAGAACGCCAAGGGCGACCCGCGCGCCGAGATCATGATCCCGCTCGTCGGCACGGTCCAGGAGCTGGAGATCGTCCGGGAGGAGGCCGACCGGGTCATCGCGGAGGTCCAGGCCGCCACCGGTACCGACCTCAAGCTGACCATCGGCACCATGATCGAGCTGCCGCGCGCCGCGCTGACGGCGGGCCAGATCGCCGAGGCCGCGCAGTTCTTCTCCTTCGGCACGAACGACCTGACCCAGACGGTGTGGGGCTTCTCCCGCGACGACGTGGAGGCCTCGTTCTTCACCGCGTACCTGGAGAAGGGCATCTTCGGGGTCTCCCCGTTCGAGACGATCGACAAGGACGGCGTCGGCGCGCTGGTCCGCAGCGCCGTCGAGGCCGGCCGGGCCACCCGCCCCGACCTCAAGCTCGGCGTCTGCGGCGAGCACGGCGGTGACCCGGAGTCGGTGCACTTCTTCCACGAGGTGGGCCTGGACTACGTGTCCTGCTCGCCCTTCCGTATCCCGGTAGCCCGCCTGGAGGCGGGCCGGGCCGCAGCCGAGTCCAAGGGCAGTGACAGCCGCTGACCCGGACTCACCGGTCCTGGGTGCACGAACACCCCGGACCTCCTGGGCAGGGCTGCACGAACAGCCCTGCCCACCGACCACGGCCGTATGGACGGCCTGCCCCTCCGGGGCCGTAGCAGGAAGCCGAAACCCGGCCCTCACCGGGCGCACCGGCCCCGCGGCGGCCCCGGAGCACCGAGAAGCGGCGGCGCCCTGTGCGGGGGCGCCGCCGCTTCGTCGTACGCCGCCGCTTCGCCGTGCGCGGAAATGACCGGCGGCAGCGAGAAGCCGTCAGGAGCGAGCACCGAATACGGGGCGAGGAATGTGGCGCAGAGCACATTGCCCCGTTGCGTCGTTTAATCCGCAAAGAAATTCGGGTGTCCGGCGGGAGACCGGGGTGCGGCCCATGGATCCCCACCCATGGACCGCACCCGGCTTACCCCCATCGGGTACGGAGCCGCACCGCCGCCCACCGCCGCCGAACGCGCAAAGCCCCCCACGGCCTTCACGTGCTCATCCGGTGGTCGCCGGATGCGTACCCGACGTCGTACAGCTTTTCGGGTGACGCGGCACGGGGCGAGACCTTTCACTTCTGGCCGAAACCCCGTGGTGACCTCCTGTGACGGCCCGCATACCCTTTGGTGTGGGTAATTGCGGATGCAACAGGTGGGGGAGCAGTGCTGCGTATCCATGTGTCCAGGCTGGACCTTTCGCGGGTGCGGATGGCCACGAGGCCGGACGCGCTGTGGGAAACCGTTCTCAGTTTTCACCGGCTCAGGGACCGGCGCGCTTCGACGGTGTTCGGAAAATGGCGTTCGGAATCCCGGGCGCGGTTGAATGGTGAAGCACAGTTGCTGGCGGCGGTCGTTCCGCCCCGCGGATATTTCCCGGATTTCCTGACGCCCTCCCAGGGGGGCGCGGAGCCATTCGGTTTCGACGCCGGAATGGAGGCGCTGCGCGACACCCCCGCCGACCGCGTCCACGCCGAGCTGGAGCTGATGGCCGCCGGCCGTGTGCGGCAGCGGGCAGACCGGCCGGTCGGTCAGTGCGGCCGGGGGGCCCGGACGGGCGCGGGGGGCGCGGCGGGCGCGGCGCTGCCCGCCGCGCTGGTGGACGGCCGGGCCGGGCCGCCCGCCCGGCTCATCGGCGCCCTCCGCAGCTACCACCGTGCGGCCGTCGAGCCCTACTGGCCGCACATCCGGGCCAGCGTCGAGGCGGACCGCGCCGTGCGCGGCCGGGCCCTGCTGGACGGCGGTACGGACGGCCTGCTGGCCGCCCTCCCGCCGATGATCCGGTGGCGCGCCCCCGTGCTGGAGGCGGACTACCCGGTCGACCGCGATCTCCACCTGGACGGGCGCGGGCTGCTGCTCCAGCCGTCGTTCTTCTGCCGGGGCACCCCGGTCGTCTACCGCGACCCCTCGCTCCGGCCGGTGCTCGTCTACCCGGTGGCCCACCCCGGCGCCCCGGTCTTCGCCGAACCGGGCCCCTGGCTCGGCCGGCTCGTCGGGCACACCCGGTCGGCCGTCCTGTCCTCCATAGGCGCCGGCTGCACCACCAGCGAACTGGCCCGCCGGGCCGGGGTGTCGCTCGCCTCCGCCAGCCAGCACGCCTCCGTACTGCGCGAGGCGGGCCTGGTCCTGACGCTGCGCCACGGCAGCTCGGTGCTGCACACGTTGACCCCGCTGGGCGGTTCCCTGCTGCGCGGCGGCGCCCCGCACGCGTTGCCCGAGGGGGCCTGAGGAGGCGTGAGGGGGGCTGAGCGGGCCTGAGCCGCCCGTCCGGCGCTTGCCCGGCCGGGGGCGCTGTCCGGGGCGTTGTCAGTGGGCCGTGCCAGTCTTCCGCCCGTACACCGATGAGTTCCGGGCGGCTCCGCCGTCCACCCCTCGACGGCGCCGGACGGAGCACGGCGGGCGCCGGGGGACCGAGAGAAGAGGGAACGACTATGGCTCAGATGATCTTCGTGAACCTGCCGGTGAAGGAGCTGGAGACCACCAAGGGCTTCTTCGAGAAGCTCGGCTACGGCTTCAACCCGGCGTTCAGCGACGACAGGACCGCCTGTCTGGTCATCAGCGACACGATCTTCGCCATGCTGATGACCGAGCCGCGCTTCAAGGGATTCACCCGGAAGGACGTGGCCGACGCCTCGAAGACCGCCGAGGTCATCCTGACCCTGAGTTGCGACAGCCGTGAGGAGGTCGACCGCCTCGCGGACGCGGCCCTGGCCTCCGGAGGGTTCCCGGCGGGCGAGACCCAGGACCTGGGCTTCATGTACGGCCGCTCGTTCCAGGACCCCGACCACCACATCTGGGAGGTCGTCTGGATGGACCCGGCCGCCGCCGGTGAGCAGGGCTGAGCAGCGGGGTGCGCCGCGCCGCGGGACGTGCGCCGGGACCGCCGAGGGCCGCCGGCGCACGCGGGCACGGTGTCAGCTGCGGAACGGCCCCTTCACCTCGTACGTGATGCCGCCGGAGGAGCTTCCGCTCGTCCCGCGCTGCGAGGAGAAGTAGAGCCGGGTGCCGTCCGGCGAGAAGGCGGGCCCGGTGATCTCGGAACCGGACTGGCCGGTGATCCGCAGGAACGGGGCCACCGTGTCGTCCGGTGTGATCAGGCAGATCTCCATGTTCCCGCCGTCCTCCGCGACGTAGAGGTCGCCGGAGCCGGACCGGGTGACGTTGTCCACGCCGGTCAGCGGGGCGGAGCCGCCCGTCACCAGCGAGTCGTCGTAGGCGAGCGAGATCGACGAGGTGTTCGCGTCGTACGCCCACACCCGGTTGTCGCCCTTGGTGGTGAACCAGCAGGTGCCCGCCGCGTAGAAGCAGCCCTCGCCGCCGTTGAACACCTTCGCCCCGGACACCTGGTACCGCGTCTGGGTGGAGGAGGCGGCCGGATCGGGCACGTTCGCCCAGGTCACCGGCCCCGAGGTGGCGGAGCCCGCCACCAGCACCTGGAGCGTGCCCGTGGAGAGGTCGCCCCAGGCCGCGGGCCGGAAGCGGTAGAAGCGGCCGTCGCTCTCGTCCTCGGTGAGGTAGACGTACCCGTGGTCCGGGTCGGCGGCGGCGGCCTCGTGCTTGAAGCGCCCCATCGCCGGACGCCGCACCGCCGCGTTCACGCCCCAGGGGTCGGTCTCGTACACGTACCCCCGGGTGACCTCCTCGCAGGACAGCCAGGTCTTCCACGGGGTGGCGCCGCCCGCGCAGTTGTTGTTCGTGTTGCCCAGGATGCGGTACGCGGCGGTCACCGTCCCCGAGGAGTCGAACCGCACGGCGCTCGCCCCGCCCCCGCTGCTCGGGGACACCTCGGCGTTGGAGACGTAGATCCAGCCCGATCCGTCGGCGTACGTCGCGCCGCCGTCCGGGGCGCTGTGCCAGCGGTAGGAGGTGCCGGGCACGGTCTGCCCGGAGCGGGCGACGACCCGGCTGGTGAAGCCGCGCGGCAGCAGGATGCCGTCGCTGTTGGCCGCTTGGAGCGCGCCGTAGGGGCCGGTGGCCGGCTGGGCCGGGTCGGCGAAGGCGGCACCCCGCCACAGGGTGCCGCCGAAGGCCGCCGCCGAGCTGCCGATCACCGCGGTGCGCAAGAAGTTCCGACGTTCCACGATCACTCCACGCATGAGTGAGGGCCCACCGCTCCGGTCGGACCGGCGGGTCGCGCGTCAGGACTGTAGGAGCACGGAGTTGACAGAGTGTCACGTTCAGGTGAACGGGCAGCGGAGGAGTTGCGCAGGCCCCCCCCGCCGGGTCAGTCCACGCGTACGCGGAACACCGGGACCGACGCCTCCTCGTCGTCCAGGCACGCGCCCGTCGTCAGGTCGAACCGCTGTTTCAGCAGCGGCGAGGCGATGAAGGGCCGCCCCCCGGCCGAGCCGAGCAGCCCGCGCGCGAGGACGTACGCCCCGGTGAACGGGTCCTGGTTGCCGATCGCGTACACCCGGCCCGCCCGGTCCGTGAAGACGGCCGCCTGGTCCCCGTCCGGCAGCAGCACGGCGACGCCCCGCCCGGGGGTCAGCAGCGCCCGGTCGCAGACCGCCGACCAGCCGTCCCCGTGGGCGAGCCGGACGGTCCCGGCGGCGGGCGCGGCGGGGGGCGCGGTCTCCCGCGCGGTCGTGATCGTCGCGGTGGTCATCGGGATGCGGTCCCTTCGAGGGTGCGGACGGCGAGCACGGGCCCCGCGAGCAGCTCCAGATCGGGCTTGACCTGGTCCCGCTCCGGAACGAACCTCACCGAGGGGTCGGGGGTGCCGGGGGCGTTGACGAAGCTGACGAACCGCCGCAGCCGTTCCGGATCGCCGATGGTCTCGGCCCACTCGTCGCGGTAGCCCGCGACATGGTCGGCCATCAGGCGTTCCAGCTCCTCGCAGAGCCCCAGCGCGTCGTGGACGACCACGTCCCGGACGTGGTCCAGGCCGCCGTCGATCCGCTCCAGCCAGGCCGAGGTGCGCTCCAGGCGGTCGGCGGTGCGGATGTAGAACATCAGGAACCGGTCGATCAGCCGCACCAGTTCGGCGTCCGACAGGTCCTGGGCCAGCAGGTCGGCGTGGCGCGGGGCGGCCCCGCCATTGCCGCCGACGTACAGGTTCCAGCCCTGGGCGGTGGCGATGACCCCGAAGTCCTTGCCCCGGGCCTCCGCGCACTCGCGGGCGCAGCCGGAGACCGCCGACTTCAGCTTGTGCGGCGCGCGCAGCCCCCGGTAGCGCAGCTCCAGGTCGATCGCCATCCGCACGGAGTCCTGCACCCCGTAGCGGCACCAGGTCTGCCCCACGCACGACTTCACCGTACGCAGCGATTTCCCGTACGCGTGGCCCGACTCGAAGCCCGCGTCCACCAGGCGGGCCCATATCAGGGGGAGTTGGTCGACGCGGGCGCCGAAGAGGTCGATGCGCTGGCCGCCGGTGATTTTCGTGTAGAGGCCGAAGTCGCGGGCCACCTCGCCGATGACGACGAGCTTCTCCGGCGTGATCTCGCCGCCCGGGACGCGCGGCACGACCGAGTACGAGCCGTTGCGCTGGAGGTTGGCCAGGAAGTGGTCGTTGGTGTCCTGGAGCGCCGCCTGCTCGCCGTCCAGCACATAGCCGCTCGCGCCGACCGTGGGGGCGAGCGAGGCGATGACCGAACCGATCGTCGGCTTGCAGACCTCGCAGCCGTCCCCGCCCCGCGCCTCCTCGCGGCCGTGCGAGTCGAGCAGCGCGGCGAACGAGGTGACGCGCAGGGTGCGGACGATCTCGTACAACTCGCCGCGACCGTACGGGAAGCAGCCGCACAGCCCCGCGTCCCCGGGCGGCGGCATCAGCTGCCCGATCGCCTTGAGGCAACTTCCGCACCCCGTACCGGCCTTGGTGCACCTCTTCACGTCCGGCAGCGTGGTGTGCCCGCGGATCGCGCCTTTGGTCACGTTGTGGCAGGAGCAGACCACGGCCTCGTCCGGCAGCGCGGCGGGGCCCAGCACCGCCGGGCCGCCGCCCGCCCCGGCCGGCAGCACCAACTGCTCGGGGGCGAGCGGCGGCACCGTGCCGGTCATCGCCCGCAGCGTGCCGTACTGCTCCGCGTCCCCGACCAGCACCCCGCCCAGCAGGGTTCCGTCCGCACCGACCACCAGCTTCTTGTAGACCCCCGTCCGGGCGTCGGAGTAGACCACGTCGAGCGACCCCTCGGCCGTCCCGTGCGCGTCCCCGAACGAGGCCACGTCCACCCCGAGCAGCTTCAGCTTCGTCGACGGGTCCGCCCCCGTGAACGCGGCCCGCCCGCCCGCGATGACCTCGGCCGCCGTCCGGGCCATCTCGTACCCCGGTGCGACCAGCCCGTACACCCGGCCGTCGGCGGCCAGCGCGCACTCGCCGATCGCGAACACCGCCGGGTCCGACGTCCGGCACTCCTCGTCCACGACGATCCCGCCGCGCTCCCCGACCGCGAGGCCGCACTCCCGGGCCAGTCGGTCCCGGGGCCGTACGCCCGCCGAGAAGACGACGAGGTCGACGGCGAGCGAGGACCCGTCGGACAGGGCCATTCCGGCCACCGCGCCGCTCCCGTCCACGGTGATCTCCCGCGTACCGACCCCCGTGTGCACGGTCAGACCCATCTCCTGGACCGTCCGCAGCAGCGCCGCGCCGCCGCCCCCGTCCACCTGGACCGGCATCAGCCGGGGCGCGAACTCCACGACGTGGGTGGCGAGCCCGAGCCCCTTCAACGCCCCGGCGGCCTCCAGGCCCAGCAGCCCGCCGCCGACCACGGCGCCGGTGGCCGCGCCCTCGGCGTACTCCTCGATCGCGAGCAGGTCCTCGATGGTGCGGTACACGAAGCAGCCCCGGGCGTCCTTCCCCGGCACCGGCGGCACGAAGGGGTACGAGCCCGTCGCCAGCACCAGCGTGTCGTACGGGAAGACCGCCCCGGACCGCGCGGTCACCGTCCGCCCGGCCCGGTCGACGCCCGTCGCCGGGTCGCCCACGTACAGCTCGAAGCCGTGCCGGCCAGGGAAGTCCGGCTCCACCAGGGAGAGGTCGTCGGGGCTGCGGCCGTCGAAGTACGAGGTGAGGCGCACCCGGTCGTAGGCGGGACGGGGCTCCTCGCAGAGCACGACGACCCGGGGGCCGCCGGACGCCGGGGACAGGCCGCGCTCGGCCAGGGCCTCCAGGAACCGCTGGCCGACCATGCCGTGCCCGACGACCACGATCGTCGGGACGCGGCCGGGCGCGGGCGGGGCGTCCGAGGGGGCGGCGGCTTCCGGGACGCCTCGCGGCGCGGCGGCCGGGGCGGCGGCGCTCGGGTCGAAGGTGGGCTCCGGCATCTCAGTGGCCTCCGTCGGTTGTCCTCATGCCCCGAGGGTGGGCGGCGGGTGTTACCCGGCCGCATCCCGGCTGTTTCCCGGGCGGAACCTTGCGCTCAGCGGAGAGGGCGGGGGCCTGTGAGGGAGGCGCCCGGGGCCGGGGCGGGGCGTGGCGTGGGGCCTGGGCGGGGCGCGGGGCCTGGGCGGGGCGCGGCCGGTCCGGGACACGGGGCGGCGGCAGGCGGGCGGGTCCCACGTCCGGGACAGCCTTTAAGGTCGGGGCGTGCCCGACATATCCCTGACCACGCTGATCCTCCTCTGCCTCGCCGCGGCCGCCGCCGGCTGGATCGACGCGGTGGTGGGCGGCGGCGGACTGCTGCTCCTGCCCGCCCTGCTGCTCGGCCTCCCGCACGTCCCCGCGGCCCATGTCCTCGGCACCAACAAGGCCGTCGCCATCGTGGGCACCTCGGGTGCGGCGGTGACCTATCTGCGCAAGGCCCCGGTACGGGTGGGACTCGCGGTACGGGTCGGGCTGACGGCGCTCGCGGGATCGATGACCGGGGCGTTCTTCGCCGCCGGGATCAGCAGCGATGTGCTCCGCCCGGTGATCATGGTGGTGCTGCTCGGGGTCGCGGCCTTCGTCATGCTGCGCCCGGCCTTCGGCACGGCCGCGGCGGGCGACGGCACGGACCGGCCCGTCACCCGGGCCCGGATCGTCACGGCGATCGTGCTGGTCGGCGGCGGCATCGGCTTCTACGACGGGCTGTTCGGCCCGGGCACCGGCACCTTCCTCGTGCTGGCCCTGACCGCCGTGCTGCATCTGGACCTGGTGACCGCGTCGGCCACGGCGAAGATCGTCAACGTGTGCACCAACGCGGGGGCGCTGGCGATGTTCGCGTACCAGGGCACCGTCCTGTGGCAGCTCGCGGCCGTGATGGCCGTCTTCAACCTGGCGGGCGGGATGATCGGGGCCCGGATGGCGCTGAGCCGGGGGAGCGGCTTCGTCCGGGCGGTGCTGCTGACGGTGGTGTTCTCGCTGGTGGCCAAGTTGGGCTTCGACCAGTGGAACGCGTGAGGGACGCCCGCCCGCCCGGCGCCCGCCGCCGAGGGACCGGTCCTTTTCAGCGCACGCCGGTGAGGTGCGCGTACGCCACCACGTTGCCCTGGTAGCCGGTCTCCTCGGAGAACCCGCCACCGCAGGTGATCAGCCGCAGCGCGGCGTGCGGCACGTCGCCGTAGACGCGCTGGTCGGGGAAGGCGTCGTTGTCGTAGACCTCGATCGCGTCGATCGAGAACACGGCCGTGCGCCCGTCCTCGCGGTCCACCTCGACGGTGTTCCCCTTGGCCAGGGACCCCAGGGCGTAGAAGACGGCCGGGCCGTCCGCGTTGTCCACGTGCCCCGCGACGATCGCGGTGCCCCGCGCGCCGGGCGGGACGCCGCCCCCGTACCAGCCGGCGAGGTTGCGGTCCTCGTCCGGCGGTACGTCGAGGCTGCCGTCGGCGGCCAGTCCCAGCCGGGTCATCGGCGCGTCCACCGCGATGGCCGGGATGCGGACGCGGACCGGTTCGGAGCGGTCCATCGGTTCGGCGACCGGCGAGCCGGGCCGGAGCTGCGGCCCGGCGGCGAACGCCTGGGCGCTGGAGGGCTGCGGCGGGATCAGCTGGCCGCCGGGGCCGTTCTGGATGAGCCAGATGCCGCACAGCACGGCGATGCCCACCAGCCAGCCCTTGGCCTTCTGCGCGCTTGGGGACACGGCGTCGTCCTCGGTCGGTGGTGCGGGGCGGGCGGGGCGCGCTCGGGGACGCGCCCCGCCCGGTCGGGGGAGGCAGCGGCGGTCCGGCTTCCGCGCCGTCGGTCCAGCCGCTTCCGGCGCCCCGGGCCGGGCCCCTGCGGGCCCGCCGGGCCAGGCTGCCCGGCGCCGCGCTTCAGCTGCCTTCGGCGCCCTCGGAGCGGCGGCGCAGCAGCCACAGGCCGCCGACGGCGGCCAGGCCGATCACGCCGACGCCGAGCGCGACCTGCGTGGAGTTCGGTTCGACGCTGCCGCCGACCCCGGTCCGCACATGACCGGAGGGGCGGTCGTGGATCGGCTTGTCGGGTTTGCCCCCGCCGATCACCTTGAGGTCGCCGACCGCGTCCTTGCCGTTGTCGCAGGAGACGACGATCTCGTAGACGCCGGGGCGGGTGTCGTGCGGCACGGTGAACTGGCCGACCAGGACTTCCTTGTGGGTGCCGGGGCGCATCTCGAAATCTCCGGCGTCCAGTTCGTTGGCGTCGCCGATGCCGGAGCCCTTGGGGTCGCAGGCGGTGGTGTTCACGGTGACGGTGGCGCCGGGGGCCGCGGTGGAGGGGGTGATCTCCAGGCGGCCGAAGTCACCCGCGTACGCGGACGGAGCGGCGGCGGTGAGACCCAACGCGATGACGGTGAACGCGGCACCGACGGTGCCGGTCACGAGGCGGGCAGGACTGCGCATGGGGATCCTCCGGGCAGACGGCGCGAGCGGGTGTGTCCTGAACCCGACCCAACGGGGGCGCGGCCGCCCACGCCTCCTGACACCGGATCAGCTTTCACCCGCACGGACCGGCGCGGCACCCTTGCCGCGGGGGATCACCGCAGGTCGGGGCGGTGCGGCTGGGCCGTTCGGTCCGTACCGGCGGGCCGGGTGCCGATCGGGTGAGGCGGTACGCAGAGTGTGACGCAGGTCACATGTGTGACCTCGGAGGCGCCGGGCACACGTAAGACACCCCCCACGGGACGGATCCCCCGCCCCCACGGCGCCCGCCCCCGCCGGTCCACCCCCCCCCAGGACCGGCGGGGCCGGGGCCGGATCCCCGGCCCATCCCCCCCCGGGCCGGGCGGGGGCGGCCGATCCGGCCCGTGGGGCACTCCCCGCACGTGATGGCCGACCCCCGCCCCGAGGGCGGGGCTCAGCTCCCGTCCGCGGCGCTCCAGACGATCCGCGGCGGACGTACCCGGCCGCACAGCGGCCGCCCCCGGTCATCGCTGAGCCCGAGCCGTCCGGTGAGACGGCCGGTGCGCGCGGCGGAAGCCAGGACGCCCGGCTCGATGTCGGCGAACATCAGTTTGGCGCGCCGGAACATGGTGAAGACCCCGCCCCCGTCCACCGTGCCCCAGGACAGGTAGACGAACCGGCCGCCCAGCCGGTTCTGGACGTAGGGCCCCGACACCTCGACCCCGTCCGCGGCGGGGACGGCCGTGCAGTCGAGGACCCACGAGGCGCGGGGGGCGTCCCCGGGGTGCGGGTCGAGCAGTTCGCCTGGCCGGTCCTTGCGCTGGACGCCGACGTGGACGTTCTCGTACCCCGGGAAGTCGCCGTCCGGACCGCAGTCGCGGCCGGGGAGGTCCGATGCCTCGATATGGATCTGCATGGACCCCATGGTCCGGCACGGCGCGGACCGGCGGCCTCCGCCCCTTCCGTACAAGAGCCTTCCGTACGGCCCCTTCCGTGCGGCTCCTCGCGTACGGGCCCTTCCCGGCGGGGCGTCACACGGCGTCGGCCGGGGCGGCCTCGTACACGGCGCGCAGCTCCCGCGTCAGCTCCTCGTCGACCGCGAACACGGTGTCGTCGATCCGCCGCACGGGGGCGATCCCCTGCGAGTTGCAGACGAAGGCGGCGGGGAAACGGCCCACCCCGTCCGGGCCCTCCAGCGTCACCGGACGGCGCACCGGGGGCCGCCCGGCCCGTTCGAGCCCCCGTTCCAGCAGCGTCATCGTGGTGCCGGTGAGTGCGGGGGCGTCCGGCCACACCACCGAAGTGCCGTCCCAGAAACCGATGTTCGTGGTCGTGCCTTCGGTCACCACGCCGCCGGGCAGGGTCAGCAGAGCCTCGTCGTAACCCGCCCGCCCGGCCAGCGTCGCGTAGTACATCTGCCCGAACTCGCCCGGCCGCTTGATGTGCGGGACGGTGCGCGCGTACGGGACCGACATCAGGCTCCGCGCCCCGGCCGGCGGGGCGGCGGGCTCCCGGACCGTCACCATCAGGGCCGTCGCCGCCGCCCCCGGCGGCAGATAGGCGTGGACGCGCACCGAGGCGTCCGTCCGCCCCGCCCCGGCCAGGGCGTGCCGGACCAGTTCCCGCACCCGGCCGCCGTCCAGCGGCAGCTCGAACAGCTCCCGGTTCGCGGTGTCCAACCGGTCCAGGTGCACGGCCAGACCGCGCGCCGCGCCGGACCGCACCTGGAGGGCGGTGAAGTGGCCGAAACCGTGCAGGGCGGGAACCCGCAGGTCCTCCTCGGTAGCCGGCCGGCCGTCGAACTCGATGTAGGGCACGGGTGCGTGCGGCGTTTCCGGGGCCTCGGGAGGGCGCGTCGTCATGCGGCCACCGTACGCCGGGCGAACCCTCCGGAGGACGGGCTTGACCTCAACCGCGCTTGAGGCGGAAAGGTCGTCCCCATGACCACCACAGCCGCGTCCACGCAGCCCGCCGCGTCCACCGAGCCGGCCGCCCCGCTCAAGGTCGCCGTCATCCTCGGCAGCAACCGCGACGGCCGCTTCGGCCCCGTCGTCGCCGCCTGGTTCCTGGCCCGGGCGGCGGGCCACCCCGGCATCGAGACCGACCTGATCGACGTCGCCGAGGCCGGCCTGCCCCCTGCCATCACCTTCAGCCCCGGGCCCGAGGAGGCGGCCCGCCTCGGCGCGGTCTCCGCCCGGCTCGCCGCCGCCGACGCCTTCGTCGTCCTCACGCCCGAGTACAACCACTCGTTCCCCGCGCCGCTCAAGAACCTCATCGACTGGCACAGCGCCGAATGGCGGGCCAAGCCCGTCGCCTTCGTCGCCTACGGCGGCATCTCCGGCGGACTGCGCGCCGTCGAACACCTCCGGCAGGTCTTCGCCGAGCTGCACACCGTCACCGTCCGCGACACCGTGTCCTTCCACAACGCCGGGGTCCTCTTCGACGACCAGGGCCGCCATCTGGACCCCGGGCCCGCCGACGCGGCCGCCAAGACGCTGCTGGACCAGCTGGTGTGGTGGGGCGCCGCGCTGCGCGACGCCAGGAGCCTCCGCCCGTACGGCGTCTGAACCACCCGTTCGTACGGCGCCCGGCCCGCCGTGGGCCGACAATCGCACCGAGGACCCACGGGCAGGGAGCCCGCCGTACTCCGAGGAGATGGACGATGACAGCGCCGCCGGCCTGGCTGACCGTACTGACCACGACCGACAGCGAGGCCAAGGCCCACGCCCTGGCGCGGTCGGCGGTGGAGGCCAGGCTGGCGGCCTGCGCGCAGATCTCCGCCCCCGTCACCTCCGTCTACCGCTGGCAGAACGCCGTCGAGACGAACGAGGAGTGGCAGATCTTCCTCAAGACGACGGCGGAACGCTACGACGAGCTGGAGGAGCACATCCACCGGGAGCACGACTACGACACGCCGGAGGTCATCGCCCTGCCGGTGGTCCGGGGCAGCGCCCGCTACCTCGGCTGGGTGACGGCGGAGACGGCGCCCCCGGCAGCCCTGTGACGGCGGCGGCGACCACGTCCGTGCCGGGCGACCGCCCCGCCGGCGCCGAGCCGTCCCTCCTCGTGGCCGGGACCTCGCTCCCGGCCGAACCCCGCCCCGCCCCGCGCTGCTCCTGCGGGACCGTACGGGGCCCGCGCGGCGCCGGGCCCCGTACGGACGGCGGGGCAGCGGGACGCGGGCGGCGCCGGGCGCCGGGCCGGTCCGGCGAGCGGGCGCCGGGCCGGTCCGGCGCCCGCCCGCCGGACGGCCCGTCACCGCGCCCCGGTCGCCAGGGCCTCCGCCACCCCCGGCTCCCGCGGCCCCAGGAAGTGCGGGTCGGGCCGGAGCAGGGCGTCCAGGGCCGCCTTGCCCGAGGCCGCCAGTTCCCGGGCGCCGCCGTAGTACCAGGTGGCGTCCCGCGGTTCGTCGACGCCCACGCCGTAGGCGTCGATCCCGGCGGTCCGGCACAGCGCGACCGCCCGGTGGATGTGGAAGCCCTGGCTCACCAGCACCGCCCGGTCGACCCCGAAGACCTTCTTGGCCCGGACGCAGGAGTCCCAGCTGTCGAACCCGGCGTAGTCGCTCACGATCCGCTCGTCCGGCACCCCGTGCCCGGTGAGGTACGCGCGCATCGCGTCCGGCTCGTCGTACTCGACGCGGCTGTTGTCCCCGGTGACCAGCACGACCCGCACCTTCCCGGCGCGGTAGAGCTCGGCCGCCGCGTCCAGCCGGTGGGCGAGGTACGGGGTCGGCCGGCCCTTCCACAGCCCCGCGCCGAAGACCACGGCGACCTCCCGGGCCGGGGCGTCGGCCACCGTGCCCACCCGGCCCCCGGCCTCCAGACGCATCCAGGTGGCGGGCACGAGCGCCAGCACGCAGACGGCCGCCACGCCCTGCACCAGCCGCCGCCGCCCCCGCCGGGTACGCGGCGGCCGCAGGGCAGTGAGCCGCCGCCACCCCCGCACGCCCGCCGCCCGCACAGCCGCCGCCCGCTCGCGCGGCCCCGGCGCACCGAGCCGTTCCCCCGGTCCCGGCTCCGGCGACGCCGCCCGCCCCCGCAGCGTCCCGGACCGCTTCCGTCCCTCCTCGCGCGTCCCGCCCGTTTCCCGCGCGTCCCTCGTTCCCCGCACCGCGACCCCCGCCCATAGATTCCGTCCGCCGCGCCGCGCCGTGCGCGCCCGGCGCCCCCCCACACCACCTGACGACCGGAACACCGTGAAGGTTCGCCCCCCGCCCCGGTTGTGGCGTCCGACACCGGCGGCGAACCGGGCGGCACGACCCCCGCACCCCGCTCCCGCCCCCGCCGCAAGAGGTCCGCGAACCGGGCGGAGAAACCCTTCGCACACCGCTCCCGCCCCCGCTGTGAGGCGGTGGAAAACCCCCGTGACCCCGGCGCAACGGCCGGGCAACCTCCGCCCGGCACCATCGCTCCATGACGGAGCACGCCCCGCGACACCCCGCCCCCGCCCTGGTCGCCGTGGCACACGGCAGCCGCGACCCGGCAGCCCTGCGCACCGTGCTGGACCTCCTGGACCTGGTGCGCGAGCAGCGTCCCGGGCTCGACGTCCGGCTCGGCCACATCGAACTGAACGCGCCCCTGCTCCCGGACACCCTGGACGGCCTGCGCGGGGCCGACGCCGTCCTCGTGCCGCTGCTCCTGGGGCGCGGCCACCACGTCAAGCACGACCTGCCCGCCACGGCCGCCGCCGCCCCCGCCGTACGCACCAGGATCGCCGCCCCCCTCGGCCCGCACCCCCTGCTCGTGGAGGCGCTGTACGGGCGGCTCCTCGACGCCGGCTGGAACCCCGCCGACCGGGGCGGCCGACATGCCGCCGTGGTCCTCGCCGCCGCCGGATCCCGAGACCCCGACTCCGCCCAGGACACCCGGAGCACCGCCCGCCTGCTCGCCGAACGCCTCGGCGTCCCCGTCGTCCCCGCCTACGCCTCCGCCGCCGCGCCCACCGTCCCCACCGCCCTGCGCGCGCTCGCCGCCCGAGGACGCCACCGGGCCTTCGTCGCCTCGTACTTCACCGCCCCCGGCCGCTTCGCGACCGCCTGCGCCGCCGCCCTGCCGAGCCGGGCCGCGGCCCCGCTCGGCGCCCACCCGGCGATGGCCCGCCTCGTCCTGCACCGCTACGACCGGGCGCCGGCCGCGAGCACCCCGGCCGACACGGCGGCTTCGCTCGCTTCCGCCTGACACCCCGGCCCGCGCACGCCGCCCTGTCCGTCCCGGTCGCTACTGTCGGGAGCATGGAAGGCACACAGGACACCCAGGGAGCACCCGGGACGGACCGGGCGACCGGTGCTCCCGGCGTACACGGCGTACACGGCGCGCAGACCGTACGGCACGCGCCGGGCGGCCGGGGGGCGAGCCCCTACGGGCCCGCCGACACCGAGCGGTTCGACACCGAGGAGGACAAGCGCCCCGGCCGCACCGCCTTCCAGCGCGACCGCGCCCGGGTCCTGCACTCCGCCGCCCTGCGCCGCCTCGCCGGGAAGACGCAGGTCGTCACGCCCGGCACCCGTTCCCCCCTGTGGGACGCCAGCCCCCGCACCCGGCTCACCCACTCCCTGGAGTGCGCTCAGGTCGGCCGCGAGCTGGGCGCGGCCCTCGGCTGCGACCCGGACCTGGTGGAGACGGCGTGCCTCGCCCACGACCTGGGCCACCCGCCCTTCGGCCACAACGGCGAACAGGCGCTCGACGACTTCGCCTCCGACTGCGGCGGCTTCGAGGGCAACGCCCAGTCGCTGCGCCTGCTGTCCCGCCTGGAGCCCAAGCGGTTCGTCCACGACCCGCGCACCGGAGACCTGGTCAGCGTCGGCCTCAACCTCACCCGGGCCGCCCTGGACGCCGCCACCAAGTACCCCTGGCCGCGCGGCGCGCACCCCGCCGACCCGCACGCGGTGAAGTTCGGCGTGTACGCCGACGACCTCCCGGTCTTCACCTGGGCCCGCGAGGGCGCGCCCGAAGCCCGCACCTGCTTCGAGGCCCAGGTCATGGACTGGTCCGACGACGTGGCGTACTCCGTGCACGACTTCGAGGACGGGCTGCACGCCGGGCACATCGACCCCGCCTGCCTCTACGCCGAGCCGGAACGCGAGGAGATCTGGGCCGTCGCCCTCGGCCGCTACGTCCCCGCCGACACCGACCCGCGGGAGCTGGCCGAAGCCCTGGACCGGCTGATCGACCAGGAGTGGTGGCCGCACGGCTACGACGGCTCCGCCGTGGCCCAGGCCCGCCTGAAGGACGCCACCAGCCAGCTCATCGGCCGGTTCTGCCTGAAGGCCGAGACCGCCACCCGCGCGGTGTACGGCCCCGGACGCCTCGGCCGGTACGCCGCCGAGCTGGTCGTCCCGCGCGAGGTGCGCCACGAGTGCGCGGTGCTCAAGGCGGTGGCCGACCGGTACGTGATGCAGCGCGCCGAACAGGAGACCCTCCGCGCCGACCAGCGCGTCGTGATCGCCGAGCTGGCCGCCGCCCTCACCGCCCGCGCCCCCGAGGGGCTGGAGCCGCACTTCCGCGCCCTGTTCGACCAGGCGTCCGACGACCACGCCCGCAAGCGCGTCCTGGTCGACCAGATCGCCGCCCTGACCGACGCCTCCGCACGATCCCTGCACGCCGCGCTCACCGCCCCTCGCGGCTGACCGGCAGACTGGAAGGGGCCGGACACCTGACCACCGGGTGTGTCCCGTCCGGGGCACACCCTCTTTCGCCATCACGCTGCGTGCGGGACGCTCGCAGCAGTGGGGGCGCCGCGCAGCACAGCACTGAGGAGGCATCACGTGGTCGACGCACACCAGACGTTCGTCATCGTCGGAGCGGGACTCGCAGGGGCGAAGGCGGCCGAAACACTGCGCGCCGAAGGGTTCACCGGCCGCGTGATCCTCATCGGCGACGAGCGCGACCACCCCTACGAACGTCCCCCGCTCTCCAAAGGGTTCCTGGAGGGCAAGGCCGAACGCGACACCGTCTTCACCCACGAACGCCCCTGGTACGCCGGCGCGGACATCGAGCTGCACCTCGGCCAGCCGGTCACCGCGCTCGACCGGTACGCCAAGACCGTGCAGCTCGGCGACAACAGCGTCATCCACTACGACAAGCTGCTGCTGGCCACCGGCTCCGAACCGCGCCGCCTGGACGTCCCCGGCACCGACCTGGCCGGCGTCCACCACCTGCGCCGCCTCGCCCACGCCGACCGGCTGCGCAACGTGCTCGCCGCCCTCGGCCGCGACAACGGCCACCTGGTCATCGCCGGGGCCGGCTGGATCGGCCTGGAGGTCGCCGCCGCCGCCCGCGGCTACGGGGCCGAGGTCACCGTCGTCGAGGCCGAGCCCACCCCGCTCCACCAGGTCATCGGCCCGGAGCTGGGCCAGATCTTCACCGAGCTGCACAGCGCGCACGGCGTCCGCTTCCACTTCGGGGCCCGCCTCACCGAGATCATCGGCCAGGACGGCATGGTGCTGGCCGCCCGCACCGACGACGGCGAGGAGCACCCCGCCCACGACGTGCTCGCCGCGATCGGCGCCGCCCCCCGCGCCGCCCTCGCCGAGGCCGCCGGGCTGGAGATGGCCGACCGCGCCCACGGCGGCGGCATCGCCGTGGACGCCTCGCTGCGCACCTCCGACCCGCACATCTACGCCGCCGGGGACGTCGCCGCCGCCTTCCACCCGCTGCTCGGCTCCCGGCTGCGCGTCGAACACTGGGCCAACGCCCTCAACGGCGGACCGGCCGCCGCCCGCGCCATGCTCGGCCGGGACGTGACGTACGACCGCGTGCCGTACTTCTTCTCCGACCAGTACGACCTGGGCCTGGAGTACAGCGGCTGGGCCCCGCCCGGCTCCTACGACGAGGTGATCATCCGGGGCGACGCCGGGAAGCGGGAGTTCATCGCGTTCTGGCTCAAGGACCGCCGCGTCCTCGCCGGGATGAACGTCAACGTGTGGGATGTCACCGAAACGGTCCAGGAGCTGATCCGGGCCCGCCGGCAGCACGACCCGGAAGCCCTCGCGGACCCGTCCGTCCCCCTGGACTCCCTGCTCTGAGCCCCCGGCCGGGGCGCGGACCCCGCCGCCCGCGCCCCGGCGGAGCCGCCTGCCGCGGGTCCGGCTGTCCGCGGCCACCCGTAGACTTCACCCGTGGCCGGCAGGATCAACGACGACGACGTGAAGGCGGTACGGGACGCCGTCCCGATCGACTCCGTCGTGTCCGAATACCTCCAGCTGCGCAACGCGGGCGGCGGGAACCTCAAGGGCCTCTGCCCCTTCCACGACGAGAAGTCCCCCTCCTTCCAGGTCAGCCCCGCCAAGGGCCTCTTCCACTGCTTCGGCTGCCAGGAGGGCGGCGACACGATCGCCTTCGTGATGAAGATCGACCACCTCTCCTTCTCGGAGACGGTCGAGCGCCTCGCCGCCAAGGCGGGCATCACCCTGCGCTACGAGGAGGGCGGCTACAACCCCTCCCACCAGCGCGGCGAACGCATCCGGCTGATCGAGGCCCACCAGGCCGCCGCCGAGTTCTACGTCCGCGCCCTGGAGAGCCCCGAGGCCGAGATCGGCCGGAAGTTCCTCGCCGAACGCGGATTCGACCAGGACGCCGCCGCCCGCTTCCGGGTCGGCTACAGCCCGGCCGGCTGGGACCACCTCACCCGCTATCTGCGCGGCAAGGGGTTCAGCGACAAGGAGCTGATCACCTCCGGCCTCTCCCAGGACGGCCGGCGCGGCCCCATCGACCGCTTCCGCGGCCGGCTCATGTGGCCCATCAGCGACACCGCCGGCGACATCGTCGGCTTCGGCGCCCGCAAGCTGCGCGACGACGACAACGGCCCCAAATACCTGAACACCCCCGAGACCCCGGTCTACAAGAAGTCCCAGGTGCTGTACGGCATCGACCTGGCCAAGAAGGACATCGCCAAGGCCAGCCGCGCCGTGGTCGTCGAGGGCTACACCGACGTCATGGCCTGCCACCTCGCCGGGGTCACCACCGCCATCGCCACCTGCGGCACCGCCTTCGGCAACGACCACATCAAGATCCTGCGCCGCCTCCTCATGGACAACGGCAGCGCCCGCGTGATCTTCACCTTCGACGGCGACGCGGCCGGGCAGAAGGCCGCCCTGCGCGCCTTCGAGGACGACCAGAAGTTCGCCGCCGAGACGTACATCGCCATCGCCCCGGACGGCATGGACCCCTGCGACCTGCGCCTCGTCAAGGGCGACGACGCCGTGCGCGACCTCGTGGAGCCGCGCACCCCGCTCTTCGAGTTCGCGCTGCGCCAGATCGTCGGCCGCTACGACCTGGAGACCCCGGCCGGCCGCGCCGCCGCCCTGGACGAGGCCGCCGCCGTCGTCGCCAAGATCAAGACGAGCAGCGTGCAGCGCGAGGTCGCCGTCCAGCTCGCCGGCCTCGTCGGCATCCTCGACCAGGAGTTCGTCGTCCGCCGCGTCGCCCAGCTCGCCCGCTGGGCCCGCGACAAGGGCGGCGAGCGCGGCGCCCGCGGCGGCCCCCCGGGCGCCCGCGACCCGCGCGGCACCGCCCCCCAGCGGACCGCCCCCGCCCCCGGCTTCTCCGGCCCCGCGCTCAACCTCCGCAGCCCCGCCCACCGCACCGAGCGCGAACTGCTCAAGCTCGCCCTCCAGAAGCCCGCCCTGGTCTCCCCGGCGTTCGACGCCTACGGCGTGGACGAGTTCACCGCCCCGCCCTACGCCGCCGTACGCCGGTGCATCGAGGAGGCGGGCGGCGCCGAGCAGGGCGTCGTCGACGACCGGGCGTACCTGGGCGCGGTCCTGGACGCCGCACCCGACAACACCGTCCGCAGCCTCGTCACCGAGCTGGCCGTCGAGGTCTTCCACGGCAGGTCCATCGACGAGACCTACGCGGGCATGCACCTCGTCCACGTACGGCTGCGCGCCGTCGACCGCCGGATCGCCGACGTCCAGAGCAGCCTGGCCCGTCTCGGCACCAACGTCGCCCCCCAGGACCTGGCCGCCGCGCAGAACGAGGTCTGGGTGCTCCAGCAGTACGCCCAGTCCCTGCGCGCCCACGGCGCCGCCGCGCTCTGAGCCCCTCGCGGCCCCCACGGGTAACCGGCCGGTGACGGACCGGAACCAGAAAGTCCCCGCACGCCCCTCGTGGCAGTCGTGTGCCGTACCCCACACTGGGGAATGTCTGAGGCAAGGGAGCACGCCGGTCCGCAGGGGAACACCCGCGCCCGGACCGACCTCCACCCCGTCATCCGGCCGCGATCACCTGGAGGTCGCCCCCGTGCAGACCCGGACCGTGACGACCACGACCGAGCCCATCGCGGCCATCCCGGCGCAGCACAGGGCCCGGCACCACCCGGAGACCACAGCCGGCCCGTCCGGATACGCCCCCGAGGCAGTCATGGTCGAAGCGACGCACCTCCCCGAACCCCCGGAGCCCCGGGGCCGCGCGGACTCCGGCGGCCCCACCTCCGACCTGTTCCGGCAGTACCTGCGCGAGATCGGCCGCATCCCGCTGCTCACCGCCGCCGAGGAGGTCGAGCTGGCCCGCCGGGTGGAGGCCGGACTCTTCGCCGAGGAGCGCCTCGCGGGCACCCCCGATCTCGACTCCCGCCTCGCCGGGGACCTGGACCGGCTCGTGGTGATGGGCCGCACCGCCAAGCGCCGCCTCATCGAGGCCAACCTCCGCCTCGTCGTATCCGTCGCCAAACGCTACGTGGGCCGCGGGCTGACCATGCTCGACCTGGTCCAGGAGGGGAACCTCGGGCTGATCCGGGCGGTGGAGAAGTTCGACTACGCGCGGGGCTACAAGTTCTCCACGTACGCGACCTGGTGGATCCGCCAGGCCATGTCCCGCGCCCTGGCCGACCAGGCCCGCACCATCCGCGTCCCGGTCCACGTGGTGGAGCTGATCAACCGCGTGGTGCGCGTCCAGCGCCGGCTCCTCCAGGAACGCGGCGTCGAGCCGACCGCCGAGGACATCGCCGCCGAGCTGGACCTGACGCCCGAACGGGTCACCGAAGTCCTGCGCCTGGCCCAGGAACCGGTCTCCCTGCACGCCCCCGTCGGCGAGGAGGACGACGTCTCCTTCGGCGACCTCATCGAGGACGGCGACGCCCCCTCGCCCGTGGAGTCCGCCGCCTTCCTGCTGCTGCGCGAACACCTGGAGGCGGTGCTCTCCACCCTCGGCGAACGCGAACGCAAGGTGGTCCAACTGCGGTACGGCCTGGAGGACGGGCGGCCCCGCACCCTGGAGGAGATAGGACGGATCTTCGGCGTGACGCGCGAACGCATCCGCCAGATCGAGTCCAAGACCCTCACCAGACTGCGGGACCACGCCTACGCCGACCAGCTCCGCGGCTACCTCGACTGATCCGCGCGAGGGGAGTCAGTCGACCTCGGCCAGCGCCTGGGCGAACTGCGCCGCGTACAACCGCGCATAGGCGCCGCCGCGCGCCAGCAGCTCCTCGTGCGTGCCCTGCTCCACGATCGACCCGTTCTCCATCACCAGGATCACGTCCGCGTCCCGGATCGTGGAGAGCCGGTGCGCGATCACGAACGACGTACGCCCGTGGGCCAGCCGCGCCATCGCCTTCTGGATCAGCACCTCGGTCCGGGTGTCCACCGAACTGGTCGCCTCGTCCAGCACCAGGATGACCGGATCGGACAGGAACGCCCGCGCGATCGTGATCAGCTGCTTCTCGCCCGCGCTGACCCCGGTGCCCTCGTCGTCGATCACCGAGTCGTACCCGTCGGGCAGCGTCCGGATGAACCGGTCCGCGTGCGCCGCCCTCGCCGCCTCCTCGATCTCCTCCCGGGTGACCTCGCGCGAAGCGCCGTACGCGATGTTCTCCGCGATCGTCCCCCCGAACAGCCAGGTGTCCTGGAGCACCATGCCGATCGAGGACCGCAGTTCGGCCCGCGACATCCGCGCCACGTCGACCCCGTCGAGCGCGATCCGCCCGCCGGTCACCTCGTAGAACCGCATCAGCAGATTGACCAGCGTCGTCTTGCCCGCCCCAGTCGGACCGACGATCGCCACGGTCTGCCCCGGCTCCACGCTCAGCGACAGATCCTCGATCAGCGGCTTGTCCGGCTCGTAGCGGAACGACACCTTCTCCAGCGAGACCCGGCCCTCCAGCGCCTCCGGGCGCTCCCCGTGCTCCGGGTCCGCCTCCTGCTCCTCGGCGTCCAGCAGCTCGAAGACCCGCTCCGCCGACGCGATGCCGGACTGGATGAGGTTGGCCATCGAGGCGACCTGCGTCAGCGGCATCGAGAACTGCCGCGAGTACTGGATGAACGCCTGGACGTCACCGATCGACAGCGACCCCGAGGCGACCCGGAGCCCGCCGACCACCGCGACCAGCACGTAGTTGATGTTGGAGATGAAGAACATCAGCGGCTGCATGAGCCCGCTGGCGAACTGGGCCTTGAAGCCCGCCTCGTACAGCGCCTCGTTCTGCTCGGCGAAGTCCCGCGCGGACTCCTCCTGCCGGCCGAAGACCTTCACCAGGGCGTGCCCGGTGTACATCTCCTCGACATGGGCGTTCAGCGTGCCCGTCACCCGCCACTGCCGCACGAACTGCGGCTGCGACCGCTTGCCGACCTGTGTCGCCACGACCACCGACAGCGGGACCGTCACCAGCGCGACCAGCGCCAGCAGCGGCGAGATCCAGAACATCATCACCAGCACGCCGACGATCGTCAGCAGCGAGTTGATGAGCTGGCCCATCGTCTGCTGGAGCGTCTGGGAGATGTTGTCGATGTCGTTCGTCGCCCGGCTCAGCACCTCACCGCGCTTGGCCCGGTCGAAGTACGACAGCGGCAGCCGCGCCAGCTTCGTCTGGAGGTCCTCCCGCAGCTGGAACACGATGCGGTTGATCACCCGGATCGAGGTCCGCGTCGCGACCAGCATCAGCAGCCCGGCCCCGACGTAGATCACCAGGGCCACCAGCAGGACGTTCCCCACCGCACCGAAGTCGATGCCCTCGCCGGGGGTGAAGTCCACGCCCGACAGCATGTCGGCCATCGACCCCCGGCCGTCCTCCCGCAGCGCCTCGATCGCCTGCGCCTTCGTCGTGCCGTCGGGCATCCCGCGCCCCACCACACCGGCGAAGATCAGGTCGGTCGCCATGCCGAGGATCTTCGGGCCGGCCACCGCCAGGGCGACGCTCACCGTCACCGCGGCCAGCATCAGGTACAGCGACGCCTTCTCCCGGCCGAACCGCTTCAGCAGCCGCTTGCCCGACCCCTTGAAGTCCATCGACCGGTCGGTGGGAGCGCCCCCGGCCATCATCCGTCCGCCCGGACCGGCCATTACGCGGCCTCCGCTTCCGTCAGCTGGGAGAGCACGATCTCCCGGTACGTTTCATTGCCGTCCATCAGCTCGTGATGGGTTCCGGACCCCACGAGCCGGCCCTCGTCCAGCACCAGGATGCGGTCCGCGTCACGGATGGTGGACACCCGCTGCGCCACGATCACCACGGTCGCCCCGGCCGTCTCCCGCCCCAGCGCCGCCCGCAGCGCCGCGTCGGTCGCGTAGTCCAGCGCCGAGAACGAGTCGTCGAACAGGTAGATCTCCGGCCGCTGCACCAGCGTGCGGGCGATCGCGAGCCGCTGCCGCTGGCCGCCGGACACGTTGGTGCCGCCCTGCGCGATCGGAGCGTCGAGCCCGTGCTCCAGCGCCTCGACGAACTCCTTGGCCTGCGCCACCTCCAGCGCGTGCCACAGCTCCTCGTCGGTGGCGTCCGGATTCCCGTACCGCAGGTTCGTCGCCACCGTCCCCGAGAACAGGTACGGCTTCTGCGGCACCAGGGACACCGTCTTCGCCAGCAGCGCCGGATCGAGCGTCCGCACGTCCTCGCCGTCGACCAGCACCTCGCCGCCCGTCACGTCGAACAGCCGGGGCACGAGCCCGAGCAGCGTGGACTTCCCGCTGCCCGTCGACCCGATGACCGCGGTCGTCTCCCCGGGCCGGGCCACCAGGTCCACGTTCCGCAGCACCGGCTCCTCCGCGCCCGGGTAGCGGAACTCCGCCCCGCGCACCTCCAGATGACCGTGGCGCCGCAGTTCGGTGACGGGCGCGAGCGGCGGTACGACGCTCGTCTCGGTCCTCAGGACCTCCTCGACGCGCTCGGCGCACACCTCGGCGCGCGGCACCATCATGAACATGAAGGTGGCCATCATCACGGCCATCACGATCTGCATCAGGTAGGCGAGGAACGCGGTCAGCGCGCCGATCTGCATTCCGCCGCCGTCGATGCGGTGCGCCCCGAACCACACCACCGCGATCGACGACAGGTTCACCACCGTCATCACGGTCGGGAACATCAGCGCCATCAGCCGCCCGGTCGCCACCGACACGTCGGTCAGCTCGGTGTTCGCACCCCGGAACCGCTCCTCCTCGTACTTGTCCCGGACGAAGGCCCGGATGACCCGGTTGCCGGTGATCTGCTCGCGCAGCACCCGGTTCACGCCGTCCAGCCGCTCCTGCATGGTGCGGAACAGGGGGCCCATCCGCTTCACGATCAGCCCCACCGAGACGCCGAGCACCGGCACCACCGCCAGCAGCACCGCGGAGAGCGGCACGTCCTGCCCGAGCGCCATGATGATGCCGCCGACGCACATGATCGGGGCCGACACCATCAGGGTGAACGCCAGCAGCACCAGCATCTGGATCTGCTGGACGTCGTTGGTGGTCCGGGTGATCAGCGAGGGCGCCCCGAACCGCCCCAGCTCACGGGCGGAGAAGGACTGCACCCGGTCGAAGACGGCGGCCCGCACGTCGCGGCCGAGCGCGGAGGCCGTGCGGGCGCCGTAGTACACGGCCCCCACGTTGCAGACGATCTGGAGGACGCTGACGACGATCATGAGACCGCCGAACTCCAGGATGTAGCCGGTGTCGCCCTCGACGACACCGTTGTCGATGATGTCGGCGTTCAGGCTGGGCAGATACAGGGTGGCGCAGGTCTGCAGCAGCTGGAGGAGCACCAGCAGCGCGATGGGTTTCTTGTACGGGCCCAGATGGACCCGCAGGAGTTGTATGAGCACGCGTGTCTCTCGGAATCGGCGGCAGGCAGAGGCCGACCCAGTTTCGCGTACGCCGTACTCCGGGAGCGAACCCTTTTCCCCAAACCCGGGTCAAACCTGGAGTGCGCGGGAAGGGAACCGCGCGCTCCGCCCACGGGGCTCGCCCGGGGCGCGCGGCCGGGCGCGGGCGGTCGAACACGCCCCGGGCTCACACCGGATGTGCGGGGAGCGGGCGGCCGACCGATGGCGCGGAGCGCACGCCGGAGCGCCGCGGCCCGGCCGCCCGCCGCGCCCTCACTCCGGGTGGACGCCTCCGAAGGCCCCGGGGTGGATCTGCTCCCGGGTCGCGGTGTACTGCTGACGCACCGCACCGCCCACCGCCAGCTCGTCGCCCGGCTCCAGCACCTGGGCCGCCGCGCCCCGCCAGGCCGGGGGGGTGCGCGGGTCCAGCGAGCCCTGCGAGACGCCGAGCGCCCACGCCGCCTGCCGGGCCGCGCCGATCGCCGCGTACTGCGCGGGCTGCGGCACCACGACCTGGGTGCCGAACACCGCCGGAGCCAGCGCCTGCACGGCGGGCAGCTCGGCGGCGGCCCCCAGCAGGAACACCCGCCGCACCTCCACCCCTCGCCCGCGCAGGACGTCCAGCGCGTCGGCCAGCGAGCACAGCATGCCCTCGAACGAGGCCCGCGCCAGGTGCTCGGGCTTCATCGACTCGCGCCGCAGACCGCAGAGCGTGCCGGCGGCGTGCGGGAGCTGCGGGGTGCGCTCACCCTCCAGGTACGGAAGCAGGACGAGGCCCGAGGCGCCGGGCGTCGACTTGAGCGCCAGCGCGGACAGCTCCTCCAGCCCCTCCACACCCAGCATCTCGGCGGTCCCGCGCAGCGCGCGCACGGCGTTGGAGAGGTGGACGACCGGCAGGTGCATCCCGGTGGCGTCGGCGAACGAGGTGATCATCCCGCTCGGATCGGCGAGCGCCTCGTGGTGCACGGCCATCACGGAACCGGAGGCCCCCAGCGACACCACCGCGTCGCCCACCGAGACCCCGAGCCCGAAGGCGGCGGCCATGGTCTCGCCGGTACCCGCCGAGATCAGCAGCCCCTCCGGCGTCATCCCGGCGGACTCCGCGGGCCCGAGCACCTCGGGCAGCGCGGCGGCGTGCCCGAGGGCGAGCTCCACCAGGTCGGGCCGGTAGGAGGCGGACCCGGCCGACCAGTACCCGGTGCCCGAGGCCGCGCCCCGGTCCGTGGTCCGCCGGGCGGGCCGGCCCAGCAACTGCCACACGAGCCAGTCGTGCGGCTGGAGCACGGACGCCACCCGCTGGGCGTTCTCCGGCTCGCTCCGCGTCAGCCACCGCAGCTTCGCGACCGGCTGCGCGGCGCTCGGCACGGCCCCGACGGCCTCCGCCCACGCCTGCCGCCCGCCGAGCGCGTCGACCAGGTCGGCGGCGGCGACCTGCGCGCGCCGGTCGTTGCCGAGCAGGGCCGGGCGCACGAGATTGCCCTGCCGGTCCAGGGGGACGAGCCCGTGCTGCTGCGCGGAGACCCCGATGGCCTGCACGCCTTCGAGCAGACCGCCGGAAGCCGCCTCGCCGAGCGAGAGCAGCCACGCCTGCGGATCGACCTCGACGGCCTTGGCCTCGACCGGATGGGCGGCGTACCCCTCCCGGAGCACGGCGCCCGAGTCCGTGTCGCAGACGACGATGTGAGTGAATGCGGACGAACTGTCCAGCCCCGCGACTATGCCCATACGGAGATTCTGCCGCACCGGGGGACGTTCCCGTAACTCGCCTCACGTCCCCCGGAGCCCCCGCCGCGGGCCCCCGCGGGCCGCTACGTGTTCGTCGTCCCCCAGTCGTCCTCCAGCCCGTTCCGGCTGCTGCGCTCCCGCAGCGACCGGACCCGCTCCGCGACGGAGGCGGGCACCCTGTCCCCGACCTTGTCGCCGACCGAGTGGTACGCCTTGCCCGCCACCTCCCGCCCGCTGTGCGCGGCGGTCTCGGCGGCGTTGCGGACGGCGGGGTTCTCCGCGAACCGCCGGGCCGACTTCTTCAGCTGCTCGTAACGCTCGCGCCCGGCTCGCGTGCCGAGCACGTAACCGAGGGCCACTCCGGCGATGAACGTGAGCCGGTACCGCATGGCTGCCACCCTTCCTACGCTTGGTGCGACGTGTGCAGCCCGCCTACCCGCAGGCGCCCGAGATCACCCCGGGCGATACCGATTGGCGGAGCACCCCCCTGCTTGCGCTAATGTATGTGTCGCAGCGAACGCGCGCCGCCCGGCAGCCGCCAGGCAGGTACGATTTCGAGGCAACGCAGCAATCCCCTGTAGCTCAATTGGCAGAGCAGCCGGCTGTTAACCGGCAGGTTACTGGTTCGAGTCCAGTCGGGGGAGCGCGATCCCCTGTAGCTCAATTGGCAGAGCATTCGGCTGTTAACCGGAGGGTTACTGGTTCGAGTCCAGTCGGGGGAGCGGAACGGAAGAGGACCCTTCGGGGTCCTCTTTCGCGTCTGGCCGACACCGCCCACCCGACCGGGCCGGAGCGGCCCCGCGATCACCCTTTGGGGTCTCCTTCGCCCCGACCGCAACCGGGCAGCACGCAGCGCCGTCCTCAAGATCAGGCGAAGTCGACCATCCGAAGCAAGAGATCGTATGACCGGCTATGCTGCGGCAGACGGGGCGCACACGTGTACGCGCCACGCCGAAACGGGGCGGTAGCTCAGCCGGTTAGAGCAGCGGACTCATAATCCGTCGGCCGTGGGTTCGAGTCCCACCCGCCCCACCGAGCGTCCCCAGGCAGAATCGTTCTTGCCTGGGGATACGCGTTTTCCGGGGGCTTTCCGCGTCAGGCGTCCGCCTCGCGGAGGTGGGGCGGACGTGGGCTCGCATTACGTCGAGGGCGTTCTCTGCGTGGCTGTGGCCCGAGCCGTAACAACGGACGTCGCCGCCACGGCTCGGGCTCTGGAGAGGCGACGCCGGAAGGCTCCATGGCCCCCTCGCGGCGAGGTCATCGCCGGCGAGGTCCCGTCGCCGCCTCGTTCGCGTCGGCGGCCGTTACCAGATCCTGATCTTCGTGATCTTGTGGATGGGCTCGCCGGGGACGTTGCCGAAATGCCACTTGTCCACGGTCGCGGTGGTCGCCGGAGCGCCCAGCCGGGGCACGTACTCGAAGGTGACCTTGTTGTCTCCGGTCCAGATCCGGTCCACGCCGTAGATCGCCACGCTCTGCTCGCCCGCGTTGGCGAAGCAGAGGGAGCCGCCCGCGTTGTGAAGCGACAGGAGACCCAGTCCGTTGCAATCGGTGCGGTTGATGGCGGACGCCGCCGAGGCGGGCAGCACGACGGCCATGGCCGCGGCAGCCGAGACCACCGCGAGGCGTGTGATGAAGCGCTTCACTGGTGAGGTGTTCCTTTCCTGGGGGTGGGGCGCCGCCGAGGGCCGCAGCGCGCGGCGGCGCCCCGGGACGCACGCACGTCCCATCAGCGAAACGGGGAGAAGGGCGCCCCCGTTCACCACGGGAGCGCCCTTGTCGGCGGCCACGGGAATCCCGCCGTGCCGACCCGGCGCAAGGCTCGCCCCGGGGAGCCGCTCCCCTCTCTCCGGAGGCCGGAGCCGCCCCCGCTCCTACGGAACGGCAAGAAACCCACAAGGTCTCGCCAAGGGCCTCCGGCGACCGTGTGAGTCGTCCGGTCGCGTGTGCGGCCGGGCACGCCACGGAACACCTGGACAGGATCGAGCACCACGCATGAACGGGATCATGGAAACGCGGACCACCGCCTCCGCTCCGACCCGGTCGCACGACCGGAACCCCGCGTCCGATGTCGACGGCGAGACCTTCGTCAGAGACATCTACGACCAGTACGGGCCTCTGCTCGTCCGGTACGCCGCGCGCCTGCTGGACGGCGACTGGCACAAGGGGGAGGACATCTTCCAGGAGACCGCGGCCCGCGCCTGGAAACACGCCCGGTTCCTGGGCACCCGCCACGAGAGCCTTCGGCCGTGGTTGTTCACCGTGGCGAGGAACCTCGTCATCGACCACCACCGAGCGCGCCAGGTGAGGCCGTTGGAGCACATGGCCGTCGAGGAGTCGGACGCATCGAGCGACAGCACGGCATCCGCGCTCGACTCCCACGCGGTGTCGCAGGCCCTGGCGGAACTGAACGAGCAGCAGCGGTCCGTCATCTGCCTCATGTACTACCTGGAATGCAGCGTCGCCCAAGCGGCCGAACACCTCGGTATACCGGCCGGCACCGTCAAGAGCCGCGCCTTCTACGCCGTGCGGGCGTTGCGCAAAGCGCTGGAGAAGCAGGGGATCTCGGGGGTGTGACCACCCTCTCCACCGCGCGGCGCAGGAACCGGGAATCGCGGGTCGGCCCTCGGCCTCGGACTCATCACGCTCCGCGGAAACGGGCCGCGGCACGTTTCCGCGGGAACGAATGAGGAAGGGCGGTGGCCCGTGCCCGGGGTCAGAGCGCAGGACCTTGACCCCTGGGAACGGGGAGCTCGTGCTTCCCGACCGCTCTCTCCGGCACGGGGGGCGTGGGGTCCTCATCCATGTCGAGGGCGGTGAGCCGGTCACGGACCTGCTGAGCGGTGTACGCCATCTCCCGCGCCTCGGCCGCTTCGAGGGCCCCGGCCCAGTCCACCCGTGCGCCTTCCCGGTCGCCCATGGAGAACCGGGTGTCGCCGAGCCGCATCAGCGTACCGATGGCGTTCCTGTGGTCGCCCAGTTCGCCGAACGCCTTCGACGCCCGCTGATAGGTCGTCACCGAGTCCTGGTAACGGCCGAGCAGACGGAGGTTGTGGCCCAGGATGTCCCACGCCTGGGCGAGCTGCCAGGGGGCGTCGAGGCGGTGGAACAAGGCGATGCCCTCCTCGCTGTAGAGGAGGCTCTTCTCGAGGTTCCCCAGGTTGGAGTGGAACCAGGCGAGTTCGAGGAGGCATTCGGCCAGCCACAACTCTTCGTCCGTCTCGCGGGAGAGTTCCAGTCCCCGCTCGGAGGCCGCCACGGCTTCCGCCGTCCGCCCGAACAGGAACAGCGCACAGGCCGTGACGTAGTGGGCTCGTGCCTGCTCACCGATGTCGCCGAGCTCTTCGAAGATTGCTGTCGCGTGGTGCAGCTGGTGCAGGGCTTGCTCCTGATGGCCGAGGTAGCCGTTGACGCCGCCCAGGTGCCGGAGGCACCGGCCCTCTTCGAGGAGGTCGCCGCGACGCCGGGCCACTTCGAGGGCCGGGGTCAGCGCGGCGACGGCCTCGGGCCAGAACTCCCGACGGTTGAGGTATTCCTTGAGCGACCAGGCGAGCCCGGTGGTGTGGTCGTCGAGTCGCTGCCCGACGGCGGTGTGGAGCATGGCGGTCAGTACGGCCTGTTCGGCGGTGAACCAGCGGGTCGCCTCCGCGGCGGTGGCGAGTTCTTCCGGCGTGACGCCCGAACGGGGTGCACCTAGTTCGAGGTCGTGGGATATGTCCTGTTTGAGGAACCGGTTCCCCTTGCAGGCGGTGAACATGTAGTGGTCCAGGCCCCGGAGAGTGGCCTGGCGGCGCCCCTCTTCGGTGTCGTGGGTGTGAGCGAGCTCGGTGGCGTAGCCGCGCAGGAGGTCGTGCAGGCCGTAGCGCCCGGGCAGCGGTTGTTCCACGAGGCAGGAGCCGAGCAGTTCGGCGAGTGCACGGCGCGTCCGGGGCAGGGGGAGGCCGGCGAGGCTGGCCGCGGCGGGGGCGGTGATGTGGGGGCCGGGGTGCAGGGCCAGCAGGCGGAAGAGCCGGGCGGCCTGCTCGTCCAGTGACCGGTAGGACCAGGAGAAGACGGTGCGCACGTCGGTGGTGGTGTCGGAGCCGGTGAACGCTTCGAGTCCGCCGTGGGTGTGCCGGAGGTCGTCGACCACGGCGCGTAGGGGCAGCGAGGGATCGAGTTCCGCGCGGGCCGCGACCACGGCCATGGCCAGGGGAAGCCGTCCGCACAGACGGATGACGTCGGCCGCGGCGGCGGGCTCGGCGGCGAGCCGTTCGGTTCCCAGGCGCCGTTCGAGGGCTTCGTGCGCCTCGGTGGGGGAGGGCAGCGCGAGCCGAAGGGGCTTGGCGCCTTCGGTGGCGATGAGACCGGGAAGCTGGTTGCGGCTGGTGATCAGGGTGAGGCAGCCCGCTCCTGCGGGAAGCAGCGGGCGCACCTGCTGCTCGTCGCGGGCGTTGTCCAGGACGAGGAGGATCCGCCTGTCGGCGAGGAGGCTGCGGAAGAGCGTGCTGCGGTCGGCGGTGTCTTCGGGGATGCGGGAGGCGGGGACGCCCAGGGCGGTGAGGAAGCCGTGCAGGGCGTCGCCGGGTTCGACGGCGGACGCGTGCGGGTGGAATCCGCGCAGGTCGACGAAGAGCTGCCCGTCGGGGAACGAGGAGGCGACGCGGTGTGCGTGGTGCACGGCGAAGGTCGTTTTGCCGACACCGGGTGTACCGCTGATGACCACGGCGGGGGCGGCGGGCCCGGGGCGGCCCGGTGCCCCGCTGACGGCGGACAGCCACGCGCCTTCGGCCGCCCGTCCCGCGAACACCGGCAGGCCGCGCGGTAGTTGCGCCGGACGTGCCCCGGGCCGAGGGAGGGACGCTGTTCCTCCGCCGTCCGCGGGCACTGCCCCCCGGGCGCCGGACTCGGCTTCCGCGCCCTCGGGCCGGTCGGCGGCCGGACCGGTCGACGAGGCCGCCCCGCCCCCGTCCGACGCCCCGGCCGTGCCGGCCCCGGCCGTGCCGGCCCCGTTCGTGCCGGTCCCGTTCGTGCCGGTCCCGTCCGGCTGGTGGACGAGGTCGGCCGCCGTGCCGTCCGGCCGGCCCGCCGGGTGGAGCGGCGGCAGGTCGTGATGGAGGATGCCCTGGTGCAGGGCGCGCAGTTCCGGACCCGGTTCGAGGCCCAGCTCGTCGGCCAGGCGCCGCCGCACATCGGTATAGCACTGCAGCGCTTCAGGGTGCCGTCCGGCCAGGTACAGGGCCCGCAGCAGCAGGGCCCAGCCGGTTTCCCGCAGGGGGTTCCGCGCGGTCATCTCCTGTGCCGCGTGCAGGGCTTCGGTGATCCGGCCCCGCAGGAGCAGGCCCGTGGCACGGACTTCGAGAGTGGTCTGCCGAAGCTCTTCCAGTCGTGCCGTCTCCTGGGCGGCGAACAGGTGGTGCGCGGCGTCGGCGAACGCCGCGCCGCGCCACATGGCCAGGGCCTTGTGGGCCTCGTCCACGGCGCGATCGGGTCTGCCCTGGTCCATGAACCGGAGTGCTTGGGCGACGGAGCGCTCGAAGCGCACGGTGTCGCGGTTCTCCGGCGCCACCCGCAGGGCATAGCCCAGGGGCTCGGTGACCAGCGTCTCGAAGGAGCCCCGGGGGCGAAGACGCCGGGGCTCCAGGACCGCGCGTATCTTGCTGATGTGGGCGTGCAGGGAGCCCAGCGCCGCTTCCGGCGCCCGGCCCGGCTGCCGGGGCCACAGCTCCTCGCACAGCGTCTGCGGCGAGACCGCCCGGCCGTCGGCGAGCAGCAGGCGGATCAGCAGCAGCCGCTGCCTGCGCCGACCCGGATCCAGTACGGTCCCCGCCCGCCGCACCTCCAGCGGACCCAGCAGCCCGAAGTCAAGGTGTTGCCCCACCGTACTCACCGTACCCAGCCGAATCCCGCTTCACGGCGTCACTCCCGGCGCCCGCCCGACCACGGCCCGGCCCAGGGACGACCTGGCCGCTCGGTGATCGACGGGGGCCTCGCCCCCGGGCGACCCCGGGTGTCGTGTCGCGGAGGCTCCGGGGCCGGGAGCGACGAGGACGCCGTCGTCCACTGCCCGCATATCGAACAGGACATTAGCAGGGCCGCCTCCCGCCGCGGCCTTCGTCAACTGCGCGATGCGCCGCCCGGACCAGGGGGCCCTCCCGGGGTCCCGGTGCCGAACCTCGCGGCAGCGGTATGCCAAAAGATGTCATGACCTGGGGTGATACGTGAACCACGGTGCCGTTCGGCCCGTTGACCGAGCGAACGGTTGTCGTCAGGAGTGGGGAAGAACATGGTCGTCGAGGGAACGAGTACCGCCCGGTTCGAACCGGTACGAGCGGCGCTGGCAGCGCACCTCGAAGCCGGCGAGGAGCTGGGGGCGTCGATCGCCGTCGATGTGGACGGGGTCATGGAAGTCGATCTGTGGGGCGGCCACGCGGACCGGGCGCGGACCGTTCCGTGGCAGCGGGACACCGTGGTGAGCATGTGGTCGACCACGAAGACCCTCACCAGTCTCGCGGCCCTCCTCCTCGTCGACCGGGGGGTGCTGGATCCGCACCGCCCCGTGGCGCACTACTGGCCCGAGTTCGCCGCCCGGGGAAAGGAGCACATCGAGGTGCGGCACGTCCTGTCCCACACCTCGGGGCTTTCCGGCTGGGAACAGCCCTTCTCCGTGGAAGACCTGTACGACTGGCCCACCGCGAGCGCCCGGCTGGCCGCGCAGGCCCCGTGGTGGGAGCCGGGCACCGCTTCGGGCTACCACGTGCAGACCCAAGGACAACTGGTGGGAGAACTCGTCCGGCGGGTCAGCGGCCGTACGTTGACGGAGTTCGTCGACACCGAGATCGCCGGGCCGACGCAAGCCGATGTCCAGATCGGCGCGCGCCGGGCCGACTGGCCGCGCATCGCCGAGCTGGTGGCCCCCGAGCGCCTTTCCGGGATACCCGCCGGCCTCGACCCCGAAGGGATCTTCACCAGGACGCTGCTCGGAAGCCCCGCCCGCGACGAGCACGTGGACACCCCGCAGTGGCGCTCCGCCGAACTCGGAGCCGTCAACGGCCACGGCAACGCACGAGGCATGGCCCGTGCCCTCTCCGTCATTTCACGGCGTGGCCGGGTGAACGGCCTGCGGCTCCTCTCCGAGGAGACGGTGGACAAGGTGTTCGACGTGCAGGCCGACGGAGTCGACCTGTTCCTGGGCGTCCCCGTGCGCTGGGGTCTCGGCTACGCACTCGCCGACCCGAGGACGATGCCGCACATGCCCACCGGCCGCATCTGCTTCTGGGTCGGCCGGGGCGGTTCGATCGTCATGATGGACCTCGACCGGGGGGTCACGTTCTCGTACACGATGAACCGGGTGGGCGACGGAATCCTCGGCTCGGAGCGCACTCACGAGTACATCGAGCGGGTCTACGCAGTCCTGGAATCCACCAGCTGACGTGCGCCCGGTCCCCGGCTCGGCAGGCGGCTCCGCGTGCGGCCCCGCCGGGCCCCGCGGGCCGGCTGCGGCAGTCCCGCCGACCGCCGCCGCAAGCGCCGCACGCTGTCGGCACGGGGCGGGACCGCCGGTGCCGGGCAGGGCCCGCACCGCCGCGAGCGCCTGCGGGGCGTGCGCGGCGACCGCGGACGAGCAGCCCGTTCTCCGGTGAACCGGCCCGGCCGCCCGGTCGTCGTACGAGATGCGGGGCGCTCCACTCCCGGGGGCCGGGCGGGAGCGAGGCCCCCGGGACCCGTCGAGCCGCACACCCGCGGCAGCGCTCCGCGTACCGCTGCCGACGACGGCCACCGGCGGTCCGGTCCGCGCCGGTCGCCCGGCGCGGACGGACGTACGCGGACTCAGCCGCCGACAGGACGACCCGGGGCCCTGTCCCCCGGACGCACCGGCCGCTTCTTCGCCTTCACGGTCCGTCGAGGACCACCAACCGATCAAGAGGATCTTCACGCATGCGCATCACCCGCCCGCCCCGTCCGAGCCGCAGATCCGTGCTGCTCGGTGTCACCGCGGTCGCCTACCTGTCCATCGCCGCGGTTACCCTGCCCGGGACAGCGGGCGCGGCGCCCCACCACACGCCACGGCCGACGATCGTCCTGGAACACGGAGCGTTCGCCGACGCCGCGAGCTGGGACGGCGTCGTCGCCCGGCTCCAGCGCGCCGGCTACCCGGTGGTGGCCGCCGCCAACCCCCTGCGCGGTCCGGCGACCGATGCCGCGTACCTGCGCAGCGTCCTCGACCACATCGACGGGCCGGTGGTCCTGGTCGGCCACTCCTACGGCGGTACCGTCATCAGTCAGGCCGCCGCGGGCCTGGAGACCAAGGTGAAGGCTCTCGTCTACATCGCGGCCTTCCTGCCCGCCGCGGGCGAGAGCTCGATCGGACTGACGGACAAGTTCCCCGGCAGCACCCTCGGCGAGGCCGTCGAGTCCGTCGACTACTCCCTGCCCGACGGCGGTCGGGGCGCCGACGTGTACATCAAGCCCGAGAAGTTCCGCCACCAGTTCGCCGCGGACGTGCCGGCGGACGAGGCCGGGCTCATGGCGGCCGGGCAGAGGCCGATCGCCGCCGCCGCTCTGGAGGAGAAGTCCACCGAGGCCGCGTGGAAGTCGATCCCCTCCTGGTCGCTGGTGACCACGCAGGACCGCAACATCCCCGTGGCCGCCCAGCGCTTCATGTCGGCCCGCGCCAAGGCCCGCACGACGACCGTCGACGCGTCGCACGCGGTCTCCGTGTCCCGTCCCGCAGCCGTCGTCCGCATCGTCGAGCAGGCGGCCCGCACGGTCCGATGACCGACGGCTCCTCCCCGCCGCTCATCGCTCACCCCACCGCACAGCCGTGCCCGCCCGGGCACCCCACCCCCGGACCCATTCACACCGAAGGACAGTGACCACCATGGCGTTCATCACCGTCGACCAGGAAAACTCCACCAGCGTCGAGCTGTACTACGAGGACCACGGCACGGGGCAGCCGGTCGTGCTGATCCACGGCTACCCCCTGGACGGCCACTCCTGGGAGAAGCAGTCCGCCGCGCTCCTGTCGGCCGGCTACCGCGTGATCACGTACGACCGGCGCGGTTTCGGCCGCTCCAGCCGGCCCACCACCGGCTACGACTACGACACCTTCGCCGCCGACCTGAACGTGGTCCTGGAGACCCTCGACCTCAGCGACGTCGTTCTGGTGGGCTTCTCCATGGGCACCGGCGAGGTCGGCCGGTACCTGGGCGCCTACGGCTCCGACCGGATCGCCAAGGCCGCCTTCCTCGCCTCCCTCGAACCCTTCCTCCTGAAGACCGACGACAACCCCGACGGCGTCGACGGCACGATCTTCAAGGACATCGAAGGCGCCGTCACCGCCGACCGCTACGCCTACTTCACCGAGTTCTACGAGAACTTCTACAACCTCGACGAGAACCTCGGCACCCGCATCAGCGAGGAAGCCGTCCGCAACAGCTGGAACGTCGCCGCCGGAGCCTCCTCCTACGCCTCCCTGGCCTGCGTGGCCACCTGGTCCACCGACTTCCGCGCCGACCTGCCCAAGATCGACGTGCCGACCCTCATCCTGCACGGCACCGCCGACCGCATCCTGCCCATCGAGGCCACCGGAGACCGCTTCCACCGGGCGCTCCCGCAGGCCGACTACGTCGTCATCGACGGCGCTCCCCACGGCCTGCTGTGGACCCACGCGCAGGAAGTCACCGACGCCCTCCTCGCGTTCCTCGCCAAGTGACCGGGGGCCGGGGCGCCGTTCGCCGGACTTTCCGGCACGGGACGTCCGCCCGCACGACCGGGCGGGCGTCTCACAGGTGAGGGCACGGGCCGCGTGCGGGCTGTCACAACCTCACCGGCAGCCTGGCAGGTGAGAGCCGTCCGCAGAGGGGTTCGAGTCCCACCCCCTTCCCAGTCCGGATCTCGTGGAGAACCGTTGCCGCCTGCGGGAACGTGAGACGGGGGCCGCCGCTCCACACCGGCGGCCCCCGCTTCAGCCGCTCGGCTCAAGATCCGGCGGCGGGCTCCCGGCAGGCCGCTGACCCCTCGACCGCCTTGGTGTAGGCGACGAGCAGCTTCTCGATGGCTTCCGGGTCGTCGACGCCGGTGTCGCGGGTCTCGACCGCTGTGTAGAGGTCCTGCTCCGGGTGTTCCGACGTCTTGCAGGAAGAGACGGTCCTGCCGACACCCGCCTGCCCGCTGTAGATGAAGCGTTCGTCTTCGGACATCGTTCCGTCCTTCGTACCGGGGTACGCCGGCGCTACCGCTGCCGTGGTCTTCCCCTCACTCCACCAGGCCTGGGCGAGGCTGAGGACCAGCTTGCCGTCCACGGACAGGTTGCAGCGGATCGTTCCACCGTTCGGCTTCTGAGTGGCCGTGGTCAGGGAGTCGCCGCCGGGCAGCACGGCCTTCACCAGCGCGGGGTCCAGGGAGATCCCGCACAAGGAGCTGGGCACGGTGTAAGCCTTCTTGGGCGGTTCATCGCCGGAGCACGCCGACAGAGTGGCAGCGAGAGCGACGGCGGCCGACAGAGAGAAGACCCCGCCGATGAACCGACGACGCCGAAGAGTTCCACGGGCAGACAACGCGAGAAGCCTTTCGATGCGGGAGGGGGGAAGACGCGGCAGGCACCGTCCCAGGATGTGGTCAGATGTCCGTCTTCAAATGGGGGTTCATTTGCGTGGTGCTGGTACCGGCGGCCATGAACCCGTCCTGGGCGGCCCTGCGCGCCTTCTCGTCGATGCTGTTGTCCACCAGGTCGTCACGGCCGTGCGCCTTCGCCGCTGCCTCCACGGCTTGCTCGGTGTACTCCGAGTTCTTCTCGACACCGCTCTCCCACAATTCGCCCATGACAGGGCCGGCGTCGTCCTTGGCCTTCCCCTCGGCGTCCTTGAAGAAGGATTCGAGGATCATGCTGCTCGCCGTCTCCGCCACCCCGCCGGCCACCGCGCCGCCGACGGGGCTGGCGACGAACGACGTTCCGACGCCGATACCCGTACCGATCCCCCCGGAGATGGCGTTCTTCCACTGTGCCACGGACTGCTCGTACTTCTTGTCCTTCTCCTCGGCGTCGCCGGCGACCTCCTCCTGGCGACCGATGGCCAGCGTGCCGGACACTTCGCCCGAACCGTGGGCGATCTCACGGACGGCGAACTCGGTGTCCTTCGAGTAGACCTTGTCCGCCGGCAGGTCCGGGTTCATGTGGTAGTCCATGAGGTTCGCCATGTACTGCTTGTTGGCCACCTCCACGGCCGCGTACCCCTCGGGGTTCTGGCCCACGGTCAGCAACAGGGCGTTCACGTCACGGTGGTTGAGCTGGGCGGAGCTTCCGGCGACGGGGAACAGCTTGTCCGTCTCCTCGTCCGAGTCGTTCGTCATGGCCCGGTTGATGTCCGGCAGGTACTCCGAGGTGATCTGCCCGATGCTGTCGGCCATGTAGTTGTGCTTGGTGAGCCGTTCGTTGTCGTCCGCGACGGAGGCCACGAGCGACTCGAAGAGCTTGGTCTGCCCCTCGTTGTGGGCCGGGGTGTCCGCTGTCGGCAATTCGCCCGCCGGGTGCCCGGTCGTGGCGGCCTCCAGAGCGAGGGCGAGGGTGTTGCGGCCGGTGTTGTCGTCGTCGCCCTTGAAGTTGGTCTCCTGCGGCCACTCCCGCTCCTCGAAGAGGTACTGGAAGTTGGAGAGCGGGATCTTTCCGTTCTTGCCGTTGCCGTCCGTGTCGCGCTCGAAGGGGGAGTCCTCCTTGGACACGTACTCCTGGTTGAAGAAGTCGGTCGCCGCGGCCGGACTGTTGGACAGTCCCTTGAGGTAGCCGGTCAGCGGGTCGTCGCCGCTGTCCTCGCCGATCCGGTTGAGCCACGGGTCCGGCCCCAGGTGCTGCCACGCCATGTTCTCGTGTTCGCCGTTGCCGGTGAGCCTGCGTTCCGTCTCCATGAGCTTGGTGCCGTAGCTCTTGAGGAACTGGTCGTCGTAGTCGCCGGTCCGCATCAGGTTGCTCATGACCTGGAAGCCCATGGGGCCGCCGCCGTCCCGGCCGATGGGCTGCTCGCCGAGCTTGATCATGTTGCCCTTCCAGCTCGTCATGTCGGCGGAGTCGCTCTGGGTGGCGGTGGCGAGCGTGAGGCCGAGATTGCGCTGGAGGTCGTCGAGCTTGTCGAGCCGTTCGCGGCCGACGTGCGGATTCACGGCGTGGTCGTTGACGCCCTGCCAGAACTCCAGGGTCTTCTTGGGCCCGAGTTCCGTGGCGAACCGCTCGGCGAACAGCGGGTCGTCCTTGTACCTGGCCAGACCGCTGTTGATCTTGTCGATGTCGGCGGGCGTGAGGTCCTCGGGATTCTTCGCCGCGATCCTGGCGAGGCCCTCGGCCGCCTCCACGGCCTCGACCGCGGAGTCACGATCCTTGTAGGAGGCGCCCGAGAAGCCCGTCCTGGCCTGGTCGGCCAGCGCGGTCAGGACCTTGCTCGCCGAGTTGTCGCTCTCCGTGGCCTTCTTGAGGATGCCCTGCACCTCGTCCCGCAGCGCGGTGACATCGCTCTCGCCGTGCTCGGGGACGGACGTGCCCTTCGCCGCGCGGTCCGGGTGGATGTTCATCGTGACCGTGAAACCACCGCCGCCGGTGCTGGTGACGGTCAGATTCTTCCGGGCCCCGCGGCTGATGGCCTCCTCCAGATCCTTCTTGTACTGCCGCAGCTCGTCGCGGGTGTCGGTGAGGATCTTGTGGATGGTGTCGGCCTGGGTGTGGGCATCGGCGAACTCACCCGCGGTCTTGCCGACGAACTCCTTGGTGACCTGAGCGTTCAGGCCGGCCCAGTCGGCCGCGTTGGCGGCTTTGCGCAACCCGTCCTGGGCCTGCTTCTTCAGCTGCGCGAGATTGCGTACGAGCAGGCCCCAGTCGGTGACCGCTTCGTCGAGCGTGGCGAAGTTGCCGAAGCGCAGCGCGTCGAGATCCATGGGTGGTCGATTCTCCTGTTACGTCTCGGCGGTCGCGCCGCTACTTCTTCTGCTCGTACGCCGGGTTCTTCTTCCCCGGCTCGCCGACCCGCTCGTCGAACCCGGCGTCCAGGGTGTCGATGCTGCTCATCTGGCGTTGGATGTAGTGGTGGTCCCCGGCGTGCACCTTCTTGGTGACCTGCATGTGGTTGGCGATGTGGGCGCACGCGTCCATGAGCGACTTCAGCTGTTCGTCCCACCGTTTCGCCACGTGCTTGAGCCCGCCGCCCAGCGCGAAGCCCTGGCCGCTCAGATCACCGGCCGCCTTGTCGCTGCTGGGGACGGCCACCCGGGCCTTGCCCCAGAGCTGGTCGTAGAGGCCGTGCGCCTGGCTGCCGATCTTCACCAGGTCGCCGTTGCTCACCTTGAGGTCGCCGGTCTGCCCGGGCAGGGCAGCGGAGCGGCCGTCCCCGGGGTCGAGCTGGTTCAACCGCATTCCCGGGGCCTGACGCTGAACGGCGTCCGCCTTCAGCTGCTCCCACTCGTCCCATGCCATGAAGAACCCTTCCCCCGCGCACCCGCTGTGTGCTGTCGCGCCCGGTGGGCGCCTCTGCTTCGAGCCAAGCTAGCAACTGGACCAGGTGTTCACCTCGGGAGCAGTCCGATCCCTGGACGGTGGTCGTGACCATCTCGTGGAGGTTTCGGAAGCGGCGGTCCCTGTCGTCCTGCGATCCAGCGGTTTGCCCGCTTCCGCGTCCGGCGGCGTTCACCGGCATGGCGACCGCCGTGTACGCCGACAGCTCCCGGCCCCGCCCGGGCGAAGACCCTGGCTACCATCCCCTGTGACCGAATCAGCCGAACCCCGTGCATCACGCAGCCACATACTCGCCGACCTCACACCTCTGCGGACCTCGCCCGACTACCGGCGGCTCTGGTTCGGGAACACCGTTTCCTGGATCGGGCAGGGCATGACGGCGCTGGCGGTGTCGCTCCAGGTCTACGACATCACCGGGTCCGCCTTCTCGGTCGGGCTCATCGGGTTCTGCTCGCTCGTGCCGCTCGTCGTCTTCGGGCTCTACGGAGGGGCCGTCGCCGACACCGTCGACCGGCGCAAGCTCGGGCTGTTCAGCGCCTTCGGATCGTTCGGCCTCTCCCTCCTCCTGGTGGCGACGGCCGTCGTGGGCGTCGACCACGTCGCTCCGCTGTACGCGATCGTCGCCCTCCAGGCCGTCTGCTTCGCCCTCAACGCACCGGCCCGCTCCTCGATGATCGCGCGGCTGCTGCCGGCCGAACAGCTGCCCGCGGCCAACGCGTTGACCACCATGACCAGTACGACGGGCACACTCGTCGGGCCGATGCTGGGCGGGCTGATCGTCGGCTGGTGGGGCTACCGGGCCGCGTACACCGTGGACGCCGTCTGCTTCACCGCCTCCCTGTACGCGATGTGGCGCCTGCCCTCGATGCTGCCCGACCGCGAGGGCGGCGGGGCGGGCAAGCGGGCCTCCGTCCTGGACGGGCTGCGGTTCCTCGGAACCCGGCCCAACCTGCGGATGACCTTCTTCACCGACCTGTGCGCCATGGTCCTGGCCCACCCCCGCGCCCTCTTCCCGGTCGTCGCCGTCCTCTGGTACGGGGGCGACGCGCGGACCACCGGACTGCTCGTCGCCGCTCCGGCCCTGGGGGCGCTGCTCGGCGGGGTGTTCTCCGGATGGCTCGGCCGCGTCCGGCGGCACGGGCTCGCGATCCTGCTGGCCGTGGGCTCCTGGGGCGCGGCCGTCGCCGTCTTCGGGCTGACCCGCAACCTCTGGCTCGGGCTGCTGTTCCTGGCCCTCGCCGGGTGCGCCGACACCGTCTCCATGGTCTTCCGCAACACCATGCTCCAGGCGGCCGTGCCCGACGAACTGCGCGGCCGGCTCCAGGGCGTGTTCATCGTCGTCGTGGCGGGCGGGCCCCGGCTCGGCGACTTCCTGGCCGGGTCGGTGGCCGACCTCGCCACACCCGCGGTCGCCGTCACCGGCGGCGGCCTGCTGTGCGTGACGGGGGTGGCCCTGCTCGCCCTGAAGTGGCGCGCCTTCGCCCGCTATGACGCCCGCGACCCGCAGCCCTGAGCGCCCCCGCCCCACGGCCGCGCGGTCCCGTCGCACGGCCGCGTACGGACTACTCCACGATCGAGCGGGCGACGCCCAGGTCCACCAGGTCCTGCGGGCGCAGCCGCAGCTGGTCGGCGGTGGCTCCGGTCTCCGAGGACGGACGCTTGAGGATCGCGGCGGCCAGTTCCGGGGCTATGACGGAGAAGTAACCGTCCGCCGTGACATGGGTGTTGTCCGGGGCCGCGAGGGCCAGCGCGCCGCCCGAGCCGCCTTCGCCGATCACCAGCGTCGTCACCGGCACCCGGGCCGCCGCGACCGCCGCGAAGGCCTCCGCGATGGCCGCGCCCGCGCCGGCCCGTTCCGCCTCGGCGTCATTGGCCGCGCCCGGGGTGTCGACCAGGGTCAGGACGGGGACGCCGAGCCGGTCCGCCAGCCGGATCGTCCGGGCCGCCGCGCGGTATCCCGCCGGGCGGGTGGGCGTCCCGCACTGGGCGACGTACGCCACGGGCAGCCCGTCCGCGCGCAGCCCGAAGCCGCTCAGCAGGCCCGGGTCCGTGCCGCCGCAGCGGTCCCCGTGGAGGGGGAGCCGCACGGTGAGGTAGTCGGCCAGGTACGCCTCCGCACGCGGCCGTCGAGGATTCCGCGCCCGCGCCACCGCCTCCCGCCCGGTCCGGGGCAGCCGCGCCGCCGTCCGCTCGTGCGGCAGCGGTCCGGCTCCGGTCGCCGCCTCGGCTCCGGTCGCCGACGGCGCACGGGTCGCCGCCTGCGCTCCGGTCGTCGGCAGCGCGCGCGGTACCGGGGCGGCGGGGAGGGCTTCGTGCGGGCCGAGGGCGCGCAGCCAGTGCTCCACGGTGGCGGCCAGCTCGTCGGCCGGGACGACCGCGTCCACCTGGCCCGCCGCGAACTGGCCCTCGGCCCCGTACGCGTACGGGTCGGCGTCCGGCGGCCGTACCCGGGAACCGGCGAAGCCGATCTGCGCGCCCGGCAGCGCCAGCACCACATCGGCGCCCGCGCCCACCGTGGCCCAGCCGCCGCCGGTCGTCGGGTCGCGGACCACCGCGATCTGCGGGAGGCCGGCCGCGCGCAGCCGGGCGGAGGCGGCTGCTACCCGCTGGAGCTGGGTGAGCGCGATCATGCCCTCCTGCATCCGGCTGCCCCCGGTGGCGACCAGCGCGAGCAGGGGGAGCCGACGGGTCAGGGCCAGCTCGTACGCGGCCGTCAGCCGGTCACCCGTCAGCCCGCCCAACGAGCCGCCCAGGAAACCGAATTCGAAGGAGATCAGGACGCAGGCGCGGTCCCCGACGGCCCCGGTGCCGTACACGACCGACTCTTCCTCGCCGGTCCGGGCCGTGGCACGTTCGCGTGCCGCGTCGTACCCGGCCCAGCCGAGCGGGCCGTCCGGCGGCTGGGAACGCGGCGCCGGGCGGTGTTCGGTGAAGCCCGTCCCGCCGGTGAGCAGCGCGATCATCTCCCGGGCCGTCGCCGGGGCGGGGGTCTCGTCAGGCACGGAGCGACCTCTTCATGATCTTGCCCAGGTCGTTGCGGGGCAGGGCGTCCAGATAGCGCACGGTGCGCGGGCGTTTGTGCGGCGCGAGCTGGGCGGCCACGTGATCCGCCAACTCCTCGGCAGAGGGTGGAGAGTCGGGGGCCGAGGCGACCACCCAGGCCACCACCCGCTCGCCGAGGTCCGGGTCGGCCTCGCCGGTGACCGCCGCCTCCCGGACCCCGGGGTGGGCGAGGAGCGCGTTCTCGATCTCGCCCGCGCCGATCTTGTAGCCGCCGCTCTTGATCAGGTCGGTGGCCTTGCGCCCGACGAGGGTGACGTATCCGTCCTCGTCCACGGTGCCCACGTCGCCCGTACGGAAGTAGCCGTCCGCCGTGAGCGCGGCGGCGGTGGCGTCGGGCCGGTTGAGGTAGCCAGTGAAGAGGTTCGGGCCCCGGACCTGGATCTCCCCGATCGCCCCGGGGGCGTCGAGCACCGTGCCGTCGTCCTCCACCAGCCGCAGCTCCACCCCGGCGAGCGGCGGGCCCACCGTGCCGGGGCGCGGGGCCCCGTCCGCCCGGATCCCCGTGTTCATCAGTGTCTCCGTCATCCCGTACCGTTCGATCACCCGCCGCCCGGTCGCCGCCGCGATGCGTTCGTGGTCGTGCACGGGCAGCGCCGCCGACCCGGAGACCAGCAGCCGGGCCCCGGCCAGCGCCGCCGCCAGCGCGTCGGCCGACGTGCCGGACGCGTCCGGCACGGGGCCGCCCGCCGGGGACGTCCGGCCCCTTCCGTCCAGCAGCTCCGCCAGCCGGTGGTACATCGTCGGCACCCCGAACAGCATGGTTCCGCCGGACCCCAGCTCCCGGACCACGCCGTCCGGCGAGAACTTCCCCAGATGGCGTACGGAACCGCCGCGCCGCAGCGGACCGAGCACGCCCAGGATCAGCCCGTGCACGTGGAACAGCGGAAGCGCGTGCACCAGGACGTCGTCGCCGGTCCACCCCCAGGCGTCCTCCAACGCGTCCAGGGAGGCGGCGATGGCCCGGCGGGGCAGGACCGCCCCCTTCGGCGGCCCGGTGGTGCCGGAGGTGTAGACGATGAGGGCGGGCGTCTCGGGACGGGCCTCCCCACCCTCGTGCCCCTCCGCGGCTTCGGCCGTCGCCGCCGCCCCGGCGTCCACCGTCACCCGCCGCAGCTCCGCCAGCGCGGGCGGCAGCGCGTCGCCCGGGCCCGCCAGTACGGCCGTGGGCGCGCTGTCGGCCAGGATGTGCGCCAACTCGCTTTCTCCGGTACGGGGGTTGAGCGGCACCGCCGGGATTCCGGCGCGCAGGGCCGCCACCACCGCGAGCACCGTCTCCGCCGTCGGGGTGGCCCAGACGGCGACCCGGCCCGCGTCCGCGATACGGGCGGCGAGCGCGGCGGACGCCTCGGCCAGCCGGCCGTAGGTCAGGGAGAGGTCGCCGAAGCGGACGGCCTCCCGGGTGGCCGCCGGGCCGGTGGGGGACTGGAGCGCGGGAAGCAGGAGGGAGGTCACGCCGGGAAGCCTAGGGCGTCGCACCGGTTCCCGTGCGGGCTCCGGCGCCCATGAGGGGAGCGTCACGCAGCCGGTCGGCACCCGGCCCGATCCGTCCAGCCCGTAACCGGAGGAACCAGACGCGACCCGGCCTGGGCCCCCGCCCGGTCCGCCCCGCTCCAGGCCCCGGTCCCCCTGGACCCGGTCCCCCTGGACCCGGTCCCCCTGGACCCGGTCCGCCCAGCCCGCTCCGGCCCTGGTGGCATCGGAAGCTCGGCGGGGCGGTCGGCGGCCCGCCGGGCTGCGCCGACCGGGCGGCCGGACGCCCCCTCCGGCCGATATCGCCATAAGCTGGGACAATCGACCTATGGATCGGCTGGACAGGGAAATCCTCGGCATCCTCCAGGAGGACGCCCGTATCTCGTACCGGGATCTGGGCGTACGCGTGGGGCTCAGCGCCAACGCGGCGGGCGACCGGGTCCGCCGGATGCGCCGCGACGGCGTCATCCGCGGCTTCACCGTGATCGTCGACCCGGCCGCCGACACCCGTTCGGGCCTGGTCGCCTTCATCGATGTGACGCTGCGCCTCGACACGACGAACGAGGAGTTCGAGCGGTCGGTGCTGGTGCTGCCCGGCATCACCGAGGTGGTGCACCTGACGGGCGGCCACGACTACCTCCTGCGGGCCACCGCCGCCGACCCGGGGGCGCTGGACACCCTGCTGCGCCGGTTGAAACGGGAGGCGGGCGTCGCCCACTCCACCACCCGGATCGCCCTGCGCGCGGCCCCGAAGCACTGAGCGCCCGCGGGCCGGGGCCTGAACGTCACCGTCCCGGGGTCTGAACGTCACCGACGCGGATCTGAGCGCCATCGGCCCCGGGCTCCCTAACGCCCCCGGTTCTGGAGCGCCCCCGGTTCCCGAGCGCCCCCGGTTCCGCAGCGCCGATCGCGCTCCGCGCCGGAGGCCGAGCGTGCGCGGACCCCCCTCGGTGCGCGCCGGCCGCCGGGCCCTACCGCCCCGGTCGGAGCGGGGACTGCCAGGTCACCGTCGTCGGTCGGCCGTCCTCGCCGCGCCCGTCGTCCGCGACCATCAGCCGTACCCCCGCCCGCCCGTCCGGCAGCCGGACCGTGGCGTCCACCTCCACCTCGATGGCCGTTACCCCGGCCCGGCGGTGCGCGGCGGCCAGCGCCCCGCGCAGGGCGGCCAGCAGCTCCCGGCCCGTCTCCTCGTCCACCAGCGCGTCCACCGCCCCGGCGAACCGGACCGACGGCGGGAAGCCGAGGAGTGCCGCCGCGCCCCCGGTCTCCCGCAGCACCCGGCCCCGGAAGGTGGCGGGGGCCTCGGCGGGCGGCTGCTGGAGGGCGAAGATCGCGGTGCGGACCTCCTGGATCGTGGAGTCCAGTTCGTCCACCGCCCTGCCCAGCAGATCCCCCGCCCCGGCTTCCGGGCCAGCTCCCGTGCCCGCATCGGCCCCGGGCCCCGCACCCGCGCCGCCCGCCCCGGTCTCCGCGCCGTTCACCCCCGCGGCGGCCCTGCGACGGGTCGACTCCAGCATCATCTCGGTGGCGAAGAGCCGCTGGACCACCAGATCGTGCAGGTCACGGGCGATCCGGTCGCGGTCCTCGTACACCGCGAGCTGTTCCCGGTCGGCCTGCGCGTCCGCCAGGACCAGGGCGAGGGCCGCCTGCGAGGCGAACTGGGTCGCCAGCAGCCGGTCCAGATCCGCGTAGGGACGCTCGCCGCGCCGCCGGGGCAGAGCGAGGGTGCCGATGAGCCGTCCGCCGCTCTGCAACGGCAGCATCATGCTCGGCCCGAAGCGGGAACGTACGCCGGTGGTCATGCGGGGGTCGGTGGCCGAGTCGTCGATGAAGACCGGTTCGCCGCCGAGCAACTGGACCAGCACGGCGGAACCGGGCTCGATCACCGTGCCGACGATGCCCGCCGGGTCGTCCCGGGTGGACGCGGTGACGATCTCCATGCCGCCCTCCTCGGTGGGCTGGAGGATCACCCCGGCCGAGGCGTCCGCCAGCACCCGGGCCCGTTCGGCCACCGTCATCAACGCGTCGGCCGCGTCGGTGCCGGTCAGCAGGGCGGTGGTGACGGCCGCCGCCCCCGTGATCCACCGCTCGCGCTGCCGGGCCGTCGCGTACAGCCGGGCGTTGCCGATCGCGATGCCCGCCTGGGCGGCCAGGGCCCGCAGCAGGGCCAGGTCGATGTCGGTGAACGGGCCGGACGGCTTCCCGGAGAGGTGGAGCCGGCCGAACACCTCGGTGTGCACGAGGATCGGGGCCCGCAGCAGGTCCCGTCCCGCCGGAAGGCCGGGGGAGCGGTCTGGAGCGGGGTGCGCGGGGCGGTCCGGGGCGGGGGCCGGCCCGGAGGGCGGGGCGGGGTGCGCGGCGTCGGGCGAGGGGGTGTGCGGGGCGGGATCGGGCGCGGAGTCCGGGCGGGGCGTCCCGAGCACGGCGGGTGCCGGGCCCGGGGGGCGTGCGGGGGCGTCGGGGAAGAGGTCGAGGCGCTGCCGTTCCGCCTCCGTCATGCCGACGGTGTACAGGGCGTCGACCCGGTCCCGGTCGGGGTCCAGCACCCCGAGCGCCCCCCTGCGGGCCCCGGTGAGCGCGGCGGCGGTGTCCACGATCTGCTGGAGGGTGGAGCCCAGCTCCAGGTCGCTGCCGACGTCGAGGACCGCCTCCAGCAGCATCGGCAGCCGCTCGACGGCGTCCGCGCCGGGCTTGTCCCCACCGGGCTCGTTCCCACCGGGCCCGTCCCCACCGGGCTCGTCGCGCTCGGGCCCCGCGGTCCCCTTCATCCGTGCCGTCCGCACTGTCCGTGTCGCACGGGCCGTTCCGGTCGTCGGCTCCGCCGTCCGGCCCGCGCCGACGGCCTCACCCCGCCAGCGGGTTGAGGACCATCGGCTGGATCTTGCCCTCCAGCATCGCCCCCAGCCCGAGCACCGAGCAGGCGTCCGGGCGCTCGGCGATGTGCACCGGCATCCCGGTCGCGTCGCGCAGCATCTGGTCGAGACCCGGCAGCAGCGCGCTGCCGCCCACCATCATGATCCCGCGGTCCGCCAGGTCGGCCACCAGGTCCGGCGGGCACTCGCGGAGCACCTTGCCGACCCCGTCGAGCACCGCCGTGAGCGGGGTGTGGATGGCCTGCCGTACGGCGGCGGTGTCGACCTGCGCCGAGCGTGCCAGGCCCGTCGCCACGTCGCGGCCGTGGATCTCGGTGAGGGCGGGACCGGTGAGCTGGAGGCCGTTGCCGTGCAGGGCCAGCTGGAGCGGGCGCACCGACTGGCTCGGGAGCAGCAGCTGGTGGTGCTGGCGCAGGTGCTGGATGATCGCCTCGTCGATCGCGTTGCCGCCCACCGGGATGCGTACGGCGGTCACGATCGAGCCGAGCGAGAGCACCGCGATCTGGGTGGTGGCGGCCCCGCACACCATGATCATGGTGGCGGTCGGCTGCTCGACCGGCAGGCCGCAGCCCACGGCCGCCGCGATCAGGGTGTCCACCAGCTCGACCCGGCGGGCCCCGAGGCCGACCAGGGTCTCCACCGTCGCCCGCTGGGCCAGCGGATCGGCCTCGTGCGGGGTGCAGGCGGCGGCGCGCAGCCGGGGCTTGCGACGCAGTTGGCGGCGGAGCTTGTCGCCCAAGAGGTGCCGCAGCATCCGCTGGGCCATCTCGATGTCGACGACCGTGCCGCCGGAGACCGGGCGGGCCACCCGGATGTAGTCGGGGGTGCGGCCCGTCATCTGCTCGGCGAGCGCGCCGACGGCGATGAGGGAGCCGGTACGGGTGTTGACGGCGGCGACGCTCGGTTCGTCCACGACGAGCCCGAGCCCCTTGATGTACACCCGGGTCCTCGCGGCCCCGAGGTCGACGGCGACATGGCAACGCTGCAACTGCTCAAGGCTGACGGTCACGGCGGTTCTCCCGAGCGCGCGGACGGTGGCACCGGCGGGCAGCCGGTCTCTCCTTGCATGGTCGCGCCGTCCGAGCCGTCGCGCGCGTTGAGCTGCGCCGTAAGAGGAGAGGAGCTGACGGGCGATCAGCTCCCCTTCCGCCCACTCCGGAAGCGGCTGAGGGGGCCGGCCCCGGCCGGACTCCATCCCCCGTTCCCGGCCGGACGCCGGACCGGCCACCCCCGGTGGCCGGCCGACCGGCGGAGCCGGACGGCCCGGGACGCCAGGGGGCCGAAGGGGGCGGGAACGGTCATGCGGCCCATCCTTCCGCGTGTCAGGCGTATCGGACCGGCCGTCACCGGAATTCGATCTTCCTCACACAATCCTCACCCGGGCGGCTTCCCCGGTTGCTCCGCGCCCGCCTAGTCTGCGGGCGCCATGGACTACTGCCACCCGTGCCGACGGCACCTCAACGGGGCCCTGGCCTGCGCCGGGTGCGGAACGCCGGCCCAGGCGCTGTCCCCCTGTGCCGTGCCCGAACCCGCCGGTCCCGTACCGGGCGAGGGGCACGGGGCGGCCTCCCCCTCCGACGCGCGCGAAGGCCGGTCCACGGCCCGGGGCGGCTCCGGCCGGGGGCCGGGGGAGGGTGGCCGGTCCGCCACCGCAGGCACGCCCCGGCGCGCAACCCGGCGAGGCGCGGCACGCGGCGGCGAGGCGGACGCGGCGCGCGACGGCGGGGCCGGGGCCGTCCGTACCGGTGCGCGGCGGCGGAGGGGCCGCGACGGGCGCCGCCGACGCGGCCGGGCCGTTCTGCTCGGGGCCCTCGGACTGCTGCTCGCGGCGGGCGCGCCGACCCTGGCGGAGCTGGCCGGAGACCCCGGGCGGGACGACACCGCCGCCGACTTCGTACGCGAGGCTCCGGGCGGCCCCACCGGGGCCCCGCCCGCCGAGCCCACCGCCGCGGCCCCCCGCGATCCCGGCCCGGTCGCCTCCCGGGCCGGGACGGCCACGGGCCCCGGCCCGGACGCCCCGCCCACCGAGGGCCCCGAGGGGCGTCCCTCGGGCCCGGTGGACACGTCGAGCCCCGAAGTCCCGGCGCCGGACGGGCCCACCGCCACTCCGCCCGACGAGCCGGCCCCGTCCGGCACCACCCCCGGCCCGTCCACCGCTCCGCCGGGGCCGGGCGGGCCGGAGCGGCCGACGTCCGCCCCCGCGCCCCCGCCGCCCCCGGTCGAGCCGACGCCCACCCCGACGCCGTCCCCGAGCTGCACCCGCTTCCTGTGGTGGTGCACGTAGGAGGAGCGACGCGTCCCGGGTGCGATACGCGTAGGAGGCGCGGCGCCTCCCGGGTGCGATACGCGCCGGGGGAGCGGCGCGGGTGGAGTGCGCCCCCAAGCGGCCCCCCCGCCGCCGGGAACTGCGGGGCAGCCCTCAGGCGGCGGGCTCCTCGCCCAGCATCCGGCGCAGCAGGTCCCGCAGCACCGTGCGCTCCGCGTCCGAGAGACCGGCCAGCGGCTCCCGGGCGAAGTCCAGCGCGTCCCGCAGCTCCCGCGCCGTACGGCGGCCCTCGTCCGTCGCGGCGGCCAGCTTCACCCGCCGGTCGGCCGGATCGGGCCGGCGCTCGACCAGCCCGCGCGCCTCCAGCCGGTCGACGATCCCGGTGACGTTCGACGGCTCGCACTTCAGCCTGACCGCGATCTTCCGCATCGGCAGCGGAGCGAGGGAGAGCAGCCCGAGGACCCGCGCCTGCGCGCCGGTGAGGGAGTGCTCGGCGGCGGCCCGGTCGTACTCCTCGTGATAGCGCGCCACGACGGAGCCGATGAGTTCGACGACCTCGAGGGTCAGGGGGTCTGTGCGAGTGGCCATGGACGACAGCGTACCGATTTGCTTGACATCATGAAATATTCAGGAGCATGGTTGTTTCATGTCATGAAGCTTTTCGCGCCGTCGAGCGCGGAGGCCCACCCCCGTAGGACATCGAGGAGAACCCGAGCCCATGTCTGCAGCACTCCCCACCTCCAGCCGCGAATGGCACCTCGTCGCCCGTCCCCACGGCTGGCCCCAGGCCGATGACTTCGCGCTGCGCGAGGCCGAGGTGGCCGCTCCGGCCGAAGGCCGCATCCTCGTCCGCAACAAGTTCTTCTCCGTCGACCCCTACATGCGCGGCCGGATGAACGACGTGAAGTCGTACACCCCGCCCTTCAAGCTCGACCACCCGATGGACGGCGGCGCGGTCGGCGAGGTCATCGCGTCGAACGCCGAGGGCTTCGCCGTGGGCGACCACGTCCTGCACGGCCTGGGCTGGCGCGAGATCGCCGACGTGCCCGCCAAGCACGCGGTCAAGGTCGACCCCGACCTCGCCCCGCTCTCCGCCTACCTCGGCGTGCTCGGCATGACCGGCCTCACCGCCTACGCGGGCCTGTTCGACGTCGCCTCCTTCAAGGAGGGCGACGCGGTCTTCGTCTCCGGCGCCGCCGGGGCCGTGGGCAGCCAGGTCGGCCAGATGGCGAAGATCAAGGGCGCCTCCCGGGTCATCGGCTCCGCCGGCTCCGACGAGAAGGTCAAGCTCCTCACCGAGGAGTACGGCTTCGACGCCGCGTTCAACTACAAGAACGGGCCGGTCCGCGACCAGCTCAAGGAAGCCGCCCCCGACGGCATCGACGTCTACTTCGACAACGTCGGCGGCGACCACCTCGAAGCCGCGATCTCCTCGTTCAACGTGCACGGCCGCGCCACCATCTGCGGCATGATCGCCCAGTACAACTCCACCGAGCCGACCCCCGGCCCGAGCAACATGGCGCTGATCATCGGCAAGCGGCTGCGCCTGCAGGGCATGCTCGTCGGCGACCACGCCGACCTCCAGCCGCAGTTCGTCCAGGACGTCGCCGGCTGGCTGGCCTCGGGCGAGCTGAAGTACCAGGAGACCAAGGTCGAGGGCATCGAGAACGGCTACGACGCCTTCATGGGCCTGCTGCGCGGCGAGAACACCGGCAAGATGATCGTCTCCCTGGCCTGACCCCGCCTCCGGCCGCGGTCACCCGTTAGGCTCAGGGCCAGGCCGTCGCGATCGTGGGCGCGAGTCGCGGCGCACCAACCGGAGGAATGCTCACACCATGACCATCCAGAAGATCGACGTCTCCTACACCGCCGTCGCCACCGCCGAGAACGGCCGCGACGGCCGGGTCTCCTCCGACGACGGTCAGCTCGACGTCGTCGTGAACCCGCCGAAGGCCATGGGCGGCAGCGGCGCGGGCACCAACCCGGAGCAGCTTTTTGCGGCGGGCTACAGCGCCTGCTTCCAGGGCGCGCTGGGCGTCGTCGCCCGCCAGGAGAAGGCCGACGTCTCCGGCTCGACCGTGACCGCCTCGGTCTCGATCGGCAAGACGGAGGCCGGCGGCTTCGGCCTGGAGGTCGCGATCAGCGCCTCCATCCCGAACGTCGACGCCGCCACCGCGCAGGCGCTCGTCGAGAAGGCCCACCAGGTCTGCCCGTACTCGAACGCCACCCGCGGCAACATCAAGGTCGAGCTCTCGGTCGCCTGACCGGTCACGGCTTCCGTACGAGGGCCGCACCCCGCCCCGAGGTGCGGTCCTCGCGCGTTTCCGCACGCCAGTACGCTGACGCCCATGAGCGATCTCGGGGCGGGTTTCGGTTACTTGGTGAAGGGGCAGCGCTGGGTTGCCCGGCACGGACGGTGGTTCGGATTCGGACTGCTGCCCGGACTGGTCACCCTCGTCGTCTACGCCGGCGCCCTGGTCGGCCTCGGTTACGGGGCCGACGACCTCGTCGGCTGGGCGACCCCGTTCGCCGACGACTGGTCCTCACCCTGGCAGGGGATGCTGCGCACCGGGCTGACCGCGCTCGTCTTCGTCTTCGGCCTGTTCCTCGCGGTCATCACCTTCACCGCCGTCACCCTGCTGGTCGGCCAGCCCTTCTACGAATCGCTCTCCGAGGAGGTCGAGCGCAGTGAGGGCGGCGACGTCCCCGAGTCCGGACTGCCGTTCTGGCGCGAACTGTGGATCTCCGCCCGCGACTCCGTGCGCATCCTGCTGCGCGTCGCCCTGTACGGGATCATCCTCTTCGCCTGCGGCTTCATCCCCGTCGTCGGACAGACCGCGGTCCCCGCCATCGGCTTCTGCGTCTCCGGCTACTTCCTGGCCGAGGAGCTGACCGCCGTCGCCCTCCAGCGCCGGGGCATGGTCCTCAAGGACCGCCTCGCCCTGCTGCGGGGCCGCCGGACGCTGGTCCTCGGCTTCGGCGTCCCGCTGACCCTCGCCTTCCTCATCCCGGTCGTCGCGGTGTTCCTGATGCCCGGAGCCGTCGCCGGGGCCACCCTCCTCGCCCGCGACCTGGCCGGCCCCGCTCCCGCCCCGGACAAGGGCCCCGCCCCCGGCGCGGCCGACAGCGGCGGCGCACCGGCCCGCCCGGCTCAGGCCGGCTGACCCGCGGAACCCGGCGGCCGGGGACCACGGGCGTACTCAGCGCACCGAGAACGCGTACTCGGTGCGCGAGACGAACTCCTCGCCCGGCCGCAGCACCGTGGAGGGGAACTCCGGCCGGTTCGGCGAGTCCGGGAAGTGCTGGGTCTCCAGGGCGATCCCGGCGCACGGCCCGAACGGCCGCCCGTCGAAATGGTCCGCCGTGTACAGCTGGAGCCCCGGCTCGGTGGTCCGTACGGTCAGCACCCGCCCGGACCACGCGTCGTACAGCTCGGCGGCGACGGGGTCCGCGCCGCCCTCCTCCGTACCCTTCTCCAGCACGAAGTTGTGGTCGTAGCCGGTGCCCACGGCCCGCATGCTCCGGAAGTCGAACCGGGTTCCGGCCACCGGCGCCACCCCGCCGGTCGGGACCGAGGCCGCGTCCACCGGGGTGATGTGCCGCGCCGCGATCCGCAGCTGCTGCCCCAGCGCGCTCCCGCTGTCCGCGCCCGCCAGGTTCCAGTACAGGTGGTTCGTCGGGTTCAGCACGGTCGGCGCGTCCGTCACCGCCCGGTACGCCAGCCGCAGCGCCCCGCCCGGCCCCAGGGTGTACGTCACCGAGAAGTCGAGCCGTCCCGGATACCCCTCGTCCCCGTCCGCCGAGACCAGGCGGAGCCGCACCCCGCCCGGCGCCTCCACCGCGTCCCACACCCGCTTGTCGAAGCCCCGCGCCCCGCCGTGCAGATGGGTGGCGCCCTCGTTGGCCGTCAACCGGTGCGTCCTGCCGTCCAGGACGAACGACGCGCCCCCGATCCGGTTCGCGTACCGCCCCACCACCGCGCCGAAGTAGGGGGCCGGGAACTCCTCGTACCCCGCGACCTCCGGCAGCCCGAGCGCGACCGGGGCCCGGGAGCCGTCCCGGCCCGGCGCCTCCACCGACTGCACGATCGCACCGTAGGTGAGGATCCGTACGCGGACCCCGTCCCGCTCCAGCGTCCACCGGGCCACGGGCGAACCGTCCGCGAGAGCGCCGGCGTCCTCCGTCCGCACCGTCGTGTCCGTGTGCGCGTCCGTGCCCGTGCCCGTGTCCGTGCCGATGGTCATGGTCACCGACCCTACGCGGGCGGCTCCGGCGCCGTGATGGCGCGGTAGGCGATCTCCGCCAGCCGGGCCTGGCCGTCCCGGCTCGGGTGGAACCAGTCCCACGGGCTCAGTTGCGTGCCCGTGAACCGGTAGGCGAACACCGCCCCGCCGTCGTACCGGCAGTAGCGGTCCTTCGCGCACACGTCCCGCAGCACCTCGTTGTACGCCACCACCCGGTCCCGCACCGCCTCGCGCCGGGCCACCGCCGCCGGGCCCAGGTCGTCCGCGTCGGCCAGCATCGACCGGCAGATCCCGAGCTGCCAGATCTTCTTGCCCAGCTCGCTCGTCCGCCCCGTCGACCAGAGCCGCTTCAGGTCCGGCACGCTGGAGACGTACACCCGCGCCTTCGGCGCCCCGGCCCGCAACTGCCGCATCGACGCCTCGAAGTACGTACGGAAATCGGCCACCGGCGTCATCAGCCGCTCGGAGTCCCGGCACGCGTCGTTCGCGCCCGTCATCACCGTCACCAGCTCCGGGCGCTCCTTCGCCGCCCGCGCCATCTGCTCGGGCAGCTGCACCATCCGGGAGCCCGACACCGCGTGGTTCCAGCTTCTCCCCGCCGCCTTCGACGGGCCGAGCAGCCGGACCGCGAGGGAGCGCACCGAGGCGTCCGTGCCGGTCGCCCACGACGCCTCCGGGCAGTCGGCCAGCACCGAGCAGGCGTCGAAGCCCCGGGTGATCGAGTCCCCGACCGCCGCGATCGACCGGGGCCGGGGGTTCCAGTCCGGGGTGGGGGAGGGGGACGGCGACGCGCCGCGCGAGGCGGTCGGCGCGTTCTCCGACACGCCGCCCTCCGCCCCACCGCCGCCACATCCGGCCAAAGCGGCCGTGCCGAGGCACGCGAGCGCCGTCAACGCGGCGACGGCGTTACGCGTTCGTGGGCGTGTCGCACGCTCCCGCATCGTTCGGACCCCCTCCGGCCACCCCGTGGCGTATGCCTCTGGTCATGCCCCCGGCACACGCACGAACCCCAGGTCGGGGCTGTGCGCGCCCTGCCGGGTGAAACCCGGTGGATCGGAGGCCCGAGACCGACCGTACGTCACACGGACGGCCCCGGCGCACGGTAGCTTTTCCCCGTCGAACCAGTGGCGTCCCGCCCGCCCGCGTGCACCGGGGTGGCTCCGGTACATTACATCTCGTCACATACTGTCCCTTTTCAGGAGATTAACTCCCGATGCTGTTTACTGATGACAACCTCGGAGTTCGGCCGAAAAGAGGCGGTCCGGACGCGAGGCCGTTGGGGAAGGCGTACTTCGTCCCACACGGGAGGTTCCGGTGACGACACGTGGAGTCCTGTACGTTCACTCCGCACCGCGCGCGCTGTGCCCACACGTCGAGTGGGCGGTGGGGGGCGTCCTCGGTGTGCGGGTGCAGCTGGACTGGATCAGACAGCCGGCCGCGCCCGGCACCTGGCGGTCCGAATTCTCCTGGCAGGGCCGCGTCGGCACCGCCTCGCAGCTCGCCTCCGCCCTGCGCGGCTGGGACCTGCTGCGCTTCGAGGTGACGGCCGAGCCGTGCGCCACCGCCGAGGGCGAGCGCTACAGCTCCACCCCCGGCCTCGGCATCTTCCACGCCGTCACCGGCCTGCACGGCGACATCCTGGTCCCCGAAGACCGGCTGCGGGCCGCCCTGGCGCGCTCGGTACGCGGCGAGAGCGACCTGGAGACAGAGATCTCCGCCCTGCTCGGCAAGCCGTGGGACGACGAGCTGGAGTCCTTCCGCCACGCCGGCGAGGGCGCGCCCGTCCGCTGGCTGCACCAAGTGGTGTGACCCCGCCCGGCGCCCACCGCACCGGCCCGATCACATGACCCCGATCGCATGACGAAGCCCGCCTCCCGGGAACCGGGAGGCGGGCTTCAGCCCTAAGGCGGGGGTCACACCGACCGGAAGGCCAGCACCACGTTGTGGCCGCCGAACCCGAACGAGTTGTTGATCGCCGCGATCGATCCCTCGGGCAGCGCCCGGGGCTCGCCGCGCACGATGTCCGCGTCGATCTCCGCGTCCAGGTCCTCGACGTTGATGGTCGGCGGGGCCGTGCGGTGGTGCAGCGCGAGGACGGTGGCCACCGTCTCGATGCCGCCCGCACCGCCCAGCAGGTGACCCGTCATCGACTTCGTCGCGGAGATCGCGACGTGGTCCAGGTCCTCGCCCAGCACCTTGCGCAGCGCCTTGATCTCCGCGATGTCGCCCTGCGGCGTCGAGGTGGCGTGCGCGTTGAGGTGGACCACCTCGGACGGCTTGAGGTCGCTGGAGTCCAGCAGGTTCTGCATCGCGGCGGCGATGCCCCGCCCGCTCGGCTCGGGCTGCGCGATGTGGTGGGCGTCGGCCGACAGGCCCTGGCCCAGCACCTCGCAGTAGACCTTCGCGCCGCGCTTGGCCGCGTGGTCGGCGGACTCCAGGACGACGACGCCCGCGCCCTCGCCGAGGACGAAGCCGTCCCGGCCGGTGTCGTACGGACGCGACGCCTTCTCGGGCTCGTCGTTGCTCTTGGACATCGCCATCATGTTGGCGAACGCGGCGATCGGCAGCGGGTGGATCGCCGCCTCCGTGCCACCGGCGACGACCACGTCGGCCCGGCCGGTACGGATCATCTCGACGGCGTACCCGATCGCCTCCGCGCCCGAGGCGCAGGCGGAGACGGGCGTGTGGACGCCGGCCTGGGCGTTGACCTCCAGGCCGACGTTGGCCGCCGGGCCGTTGGGCATGAGCATGGGAACGGTGTGCGGGGAGACGCGGCGTACGCCCTTCTCCTTGAGCACGTCGTACTGGTCGAGCAGGGTGATCACGCCGCCGATGCCGGAGGCGATGACCGAACCGAGGCGCTCGGGGGCGATGGACTCGTCCTCGCCGGCCTTGGCGGTGAAGCCCGCGTCCGCCCAGGCCTCGCGGGCCGCGATCAGCGCGAACTGCGCGGAGCGGTCCAGCTTGCGGGCCAGGGGGCGGGGGAGCACGTCGCCCGGGTCGACGGCCGCGAGGGCGGCGATCCGGACGGGCAGTTCGGCGAAGCGCTCGCCTTCGAGAGGCTTGACGCCGGACCGGCCGGCCATCAGACCTTCCCAGGTCGATGCGGAGTCGCCACCCAGCGGAGTGGTTGCGCCGATACCGGTGACGACCACGGTGCGATTGGTCGAGTTCACTGGAAAATCTTCTCCACGTGTAGAGGGTCGTGAATCAGCGGCGCCACCGCCGGGTGGCGACACAGCCGGGCTGGGGTCAGCCCTGGTGCTTCAGGATGTAGTCGGCGGCGTCGCCGACCGTCTTGAGGTTCTTGACGTCCTCGTCGGGGATCTTGACGTCGAAGCGCTCCTCGGCGGCGACGACGACCTCGACCATGGACAGCGAGTCGACGTCCAGGTCGTCGGTGAAGGACTTGTCCAGCTGGACGTCCTCGACCGGGATACCGGCGATCTCATTGACGATCTCGGCGAGACCGGTGACGATCTCTTCCTGCGTGGCGGCCATCTTGGCGCTCCTTCGGTGGGTTTGTTCGGTGTACGTGCGCCCGGGCCAAAAGGTCCGGTGTGCCTAGGGGAGGGTAACGACCGTCGCGGCGTAGACGAGACCCGCCCCGAAGCCGATGACGAGCGCGGTGTCGCCGCTCTTCGCCTGACCGGTCGCCAGGAGCCGCTCCATCGCGAGCGGGATCGAGGCGGCGGACGTGTTGCCGGTGGACTCGATGTCACGGGCGACCGTGACGTGTTCCGGCAGTTTCAGGGTCTTCACCATCGAGTCGATGATCCGCATGTTGGCCTGGTGCGGGATGAAGACGTCCAGGTCCTCCGGGGAGATCCCGGCCGCGTCCAGCGCCTGCTGGGCGACCTTCGCCATCTCGAAGACGGCCCAGCGGAAGACCGCTTGGCCCTCCTGCGTGATGGCGGGGAACTTGATCTCGCCCTTGGAGTCGAGCGGCAGCGTGGAGACGTCTCCGACGTGCAGGTCGTTCCAGGCCACCGTCTGCTTGATGGTCTCGGACTTGTCGCCCTCGGAGCCCCACACGGTCGGGCCGATGGCCGGCTCCTGGGAGGGGCCGACGACGACCGCGCCCGCGCCGTCGCCGAACAGGAAGGCCGTCGCGCGGTCCTCCAGATCGGTCAGGTCGCTGAGCCGCTCCACGCCGATGACCAGGACGTACTCCGCCGAACCCTCGACGATCATGCCCTTGGCGAGGGTCAGGCCGTAGCCGAAGCCCGCGCACCCGGCGGAGATGTCGAAGGCGGCGGGCCTGCCCGCGCCGATCTTGTGCGCGATCTCGGTCGCCACGGCCGGGGTCTGCTTGAAGTGCGAGACGGTCGAGACGACGACCGCGCCGATCCGGTCGGGGTCGATGCCCGCGTCGGCGATGGCCTTGCCGGACGCCTCGATCGACATCGCGGCCACGGTCTCCTCCTCGGAGGCCCAGTGGCGGGTGACGATGCCGGAGCGGGAGCGGATCCACTCGTCGGACGAGTCGATCGTCTCGAGGATCACCTCGTTCGGCACGACCCGGGTCGGGCGGTAGCCGCCGACACCGATGATCCGCGCGTACGGGGCGCCCTTGCTGGGCTTGATCTTCGACATGCTCGCTCCTTAGACGCCCGCGTGCTCGGAAATGAGCGCGCGGGCCGCGTCGAGGTCGTCGGGGGTCTTGAGCGCGAGCGTCCGCACGCCGGGCAGCGCCCGCTTGGCGAGACCGGTCAGTGTGCCGCCGGGGCTCAGCTCGACGAGTGCGGTGACGCCCAGGGACTGGAAGGTCTCCATGCACAGGTCCCAGCGGACCGGGTTGGCGACCTGCCCGACCAGCCGGGCGACGACCTCGGTGCCGGTGGCCACGGTGTGGCCGTCGGCGTTGGAAACGTAACGCACGGTCGGGTCGGAGACCGTCAGATCGCCGACCGCCGCGCGCAGCTTCTCCACGGCCGGGGCCATGTGGTGCGTGTGGAACGCGCCGGCCACCTTCAGCGGAACGATCCGCCTGACGCCCTCGGGCTTGTCGGCCTCCAGGGCCGCGATCTGGGCGGCGGTGCCGGCGGCGACGATCTGGCCGCCGCCGTTGACGTTGGCCGGGGTGAGCCCCAGCCCCTCCAGGTGCGGGACCGTGACGGCCGGGTCGCCGCCGAGGAGGGCGGCCATCCCGGTCTCGGTGACGGCGGCGGCCTCGGCCATGCCGAGCCCCCGGGTCCGCACGAAGCGCAGCGCGGCCTCGTCGTCGATGACGCCGGCGAGCGCGGCGGCGGTGATCTCACCGACGCTGTGGCCCGCGACGACGTCCGGGGCGGCGGCGTCCAGAGCGGACGCCGAGAGCAGTCCGGCAGCCACCAGGAGCGGCTGCGCCACGGCCGTGTCGCGGATCTCGTCCGCGTCGGCCTTCGTGCCGTAGTGGGCAAGGTCGAGCCCGATGGCGTCGGACCAGGCCGCGATGCGGTCGGCGGCACCGGGGAGGTCGAGCCAGGGAGTCAGGAAGCCGGGCGTCTGAGCGCCTTGGCCGGGAGCGACGAGTACGAGCACCCTCACACTCTCTCTTGTGGACGGCCCGGTACGCCCGTGGGGACAGGGACGAAGAACCGTCAGGGGAATTGTTGAAGTCCGACAAAAGTCTAGGACTGAGGATCGGCTGCGGCCAAGCGCCCCAGGATCAGGGCGATCCGCAGCGTGAAGGCGGACCGCACATCGGAGGGTGACCATCCGGTGACGTCCGTCACACGTCGCAGCCGGTAGCGCACGGTGTTGGGGTGCACGAAGAGCATCCGGGCGGCGCCCTCCAGACTGCTCGCCTGCTCCAGGTAGACGCTCAGCGTTTCCAGCAGGGCCGAACCGGCTTCCTCCAGCGGTCTGTAGATCTCCTCCACCAACTGGTCGCGCGCTGCCGGGTCTCCGGCCATCGCGCGCTCCGGGAGGAGATCGTCCGCCAGCACCGGGCGCGGCGCGTCCTGCCACGCCGAGCACGCTTTCAGCCCGGCCGCCGCCGCCTGTGCGGACCGGCTGGCCGCGAGCAGGTCCGGCACGACGGGACCGGCGACGACCGGCCCGGCCGCGTACGGGCCGATCAGGCCCTTCGCCACCTGGAGCGGGTTGTCGCTGCCGCCCGCGATGACCACGAGCCGGTGGCCGAGGACGCCGGTGAGGACCTGGAGCTTGGCGTGCCGGGCGGCGCGCCTGATCGCCTCGACGGTCAGCTCGCTGTCCCCGTCCGGCGCGGTGCCGAGGACGACGCACACGTGCTCGGGCGAGTTCCAGCCGAGCGCGGCGGCCCGGGACACGGCCCCCTCGTCGGCCTCGCCGGAGAGCACCGCGTTCACCACCAGCGACTCCAGCCGGGCGTCCCAGGCGCCGCGGGCCTCGGCGGCCTGCGCGTAGACCTGGGCGGTGGCGAAGGCGATCTCGCGCGCGTAGACGAGCAGCGCCTCCCGCAGCACCGACTCGTCGCCGGGGGCGGCCACCTCGTCGATCGCGGCCTCCATGACCTCGATCGTGGTGCGCACCATCTCCACGGTCTGCCGCAGGGTGATGGCCCGGGTCAGTTCGCGCGGGGCGGTGCCGAACACGTCGGTCGAGATGGCCTGCGGGGTCTCGGGATGCCGGAACCACTCGGTGAACGCGGCGATGCCGGCCTGGGCGACCAGGCCGATCCAGGACCGGTTCTCCGGGGGCATCGCCCGGTACCACGGCAGCGATTCGTCCATGCGGGCAATCGCGTTCGCGGCCAGTCGGCCGGAGGACTGCTCCAGCCGTTTCAGCGTCGCGGCATGCAGGTGGGCGTCGTGGGCGGGGGGCTGCTCAGGATCGGGTCGGGGCACGAGGACAAGACTGCCTTATCGGGCCGGTGGATCGGCGGGCCGGGGCGTGACAGCCCCGTACCGGTGGGTAGCGGAACACCTGGCGGGGCCGCCGCGACCGGTCCGGAGCGCTGTCGTCGGGGCGCGGCCCCCGTTGTCGTGGCCGCGGTCATCGTCGCCGTACGTACGCCCCCGGCACGCGCCGGCCGGGGCGGGGCCCGGCCGGGGTGCGGTCAGGCCCCGGTCCGCTTCTCGCGCTCGTCCGCCAGCCGGTCCAGTTCGCGCATCGCCTGGGCGTGGCTGCTCATTCTGCGACTCACGCTGCCGGTGGTGACCAGAGCGGTCCCCGCCAGCGCCACGGGGATGGAGAGCCCGAGGACGAGCAGCGCCTCGGGCCAGTCGCGTTCGTCGGCGCAGTAGTCGCCGTTGTAGACGCCTTCGTTGGCGGTGCCCCGGTCCGTGAACAGGCGGGCCGCGCACTCCCTCTCGTTGCCGCCGGCCGTCTCGATCGAGTACTCCGTCATCAGCAGGATGGCGCACCAGCCCCACAACACGCCCGCGACCACCAGGAGAAGGGCTCCCACATCACGTGTGCGGGCGGCCCGCTCCCGGAATTCGAGGTCGTAGTCTCGTGATCGCATGGCGGATGAATCTAGCAGTGGACGACTGCCGCTTCCCGTACGGGGGAGCGGTCGGGACACGACGCGGAGCGGGGCGGTATCGGGGCGAGTCGCCCCTACCGCCCCGCCGTTGGCGAAGACCGTGTCAGCGCAGCCCGTCCACGAACGCCTGCCAGGCGTGGGCCCCCAGGACGATGGCGGGGCCGGTCGGGTTCTTGCTGTCGCGCACGGGGACGGACCCGCAGGCGGAGTCGACGGCGGTCTCGACGCAGCAACCGCCGGTGTTTCCGCTGTACGAGGACTTCTGCCAGGCCGCGCCTTCGGTCACGGTGCATTCGACGCAGTCGCCGCCGTTCGTGCCGCTGTACGAGGACTTCCGCCAGGCCGCGCCATCGGTCACGGTGCACTCGACGCACTCGCCGCCGGTGCTTCCGCTGTAGCTGGACTTGCGCCAGTCCGCGTTCGTCAGGTCAGGGCCGTGCTCCATAACGCTCCTCCATCACGCGGCGGATCCGCTCCACCGATTTCTCGACGGAGAGTGCGGTGGCCTGGAGATGAGCGTATCGGAGCGAGGACTCCCTGACCGTCTCCGGGTTGGCCGTCATATGGCCGGAGATGAGGTCCTCGGTGTAGATGATGTCCGGGTCGTCGTCGAAGCGCATACCGGTGAACGAACCATCCAAGCTAGCGTGTTCGCCCGCCTCGAACGGCAGCACCTGGATGCGCACCCAGCGGTGGTCCGCGAAGTCCAACAGCTTCTGGAGTTGGGCCCGCATCACCTCTTCGCCGCCGATCGGCCGGTACAGCACGGCCTCGTCCAGGATCGCCCACGCCAGCGGCGGTTTCTCCTTCTGCAGGACGCGCTGGCGCTCCATCCGGGCCGCGAGCAGACCATCGAGATCCTTGGGCATGCCGGTGGCCAGCACCGCCCGCGCGTACTCCTCCGTCTGGAGCAGCCCGTAGACCAACTGCGCCTGGTACGTCGAGATGTACGCGGCCTTCGCCTCCATGTCCGCGTACGCCTGGAACCAGGTCGGCAGTTGGCTCCGCAGCACCAGGCCCACCAGCCGTGAGAACACCCCGTCCGTGCCCAGTGCCATGTCCACGCGCTCCGAGAAGTCGCGCGTCGGGATCTTCTTCGTCGTCTCGACCTGGCCGACCAGTGAGCCGGTGCAGAAGATGATGTTGCCCAACTGCGGTTGCGTCAGACCGGCGGCCTCACGCTGGCGGCGCAACTCCCAGCCGAAGTAGTTCAGCGGGGAGGCGTCGGGATCAAGCGTCTGGATGTTGGCCACCGTGCGGACCTCCGGGTGCAACGCCTCGCGGCGTTCGTTTCGGTACGTAGCCGAGCGTAGCCAGTACGTCGCAGCCTGGTGACATGAATCACGTACTCGTCCCCCGGAGGAATCCCGGGGAGCCCGTCTACCGTGCCGACCTGGCTCTCAGCGAGCACTCCGCCCGGCACCTGCGCCGCGTCCTGCGGCTCTACCTCACGACGTGGGAGCTGCCGTTCCTCGCCGACGCGGCGGAGTTGGCGCTCACCGAACTGATCGCCAACGTCGTACGGCACGTCCCCGGCCGACGCGGCCGGACCTACATCTTCCGACTGCCGGACCGTGAGGGCGTCCGCGTCGAGGTCGCGGACGACAGCCCCGTCCTGCCGCTCGCCGTCAAGGGCGACCCGATGGAGGAAGGGGGCCGGGGGCTCGTGCTCGTCAACGCCGTCACCGACGACTGGGGCATCGTGAAGCAGTGGGACCAGGTCGGGAAGACCATCTGGTTCGAGTGCCTGACCCCGCCGGAGCTGGGCGGCAGCCGCCTCCGGAGGGCGAAGCCGGAACCGAGGCCGGAGCCGAGGCCCGAACCGAGGCCGGAACCGGCGGTGCAGCCGCGTCCGTGAACGGCGGCCACGGTGACGGGGCGGTGTAGTGCCGCCCCGGAGCCGTACGGGGCCCCCGGGCGCGGGCCCGTGCGCCGGGCTACCGTGGTCCGGTGATATCCGTGCACCGGTCCGAGGACCGCTACCGGGGCGGGGACGAGGCCGCCGGGATCGACACCCGGCACGCCCTGTCCTTCGGCCCCTTCTACGACCCGGACAACCTCCGCTTCGGGCCGATCCTGGCCTGCAACGAGGAGCGGCTGGCCCCGGGCGCCGGGTTCGAGGAGCATCCGCACAGCCATACGGAGATCGTCACCTGGGTCGTCGAGGGCGAGCTGACCCACCGCGACTCGGCCGGGCACTCCACCGTCGTCCGCGCCGGGGACGTGGCCCACCTGAGCGCCGCCTCCGGGGTCCGGCACGTCGAACGCAACGACGGCACGGGCCCGTTGACGTTCCTCCAGATGTGGCTGGCCCCCCTGGAGCCGGGCGGCGCACCCTCGTACACGGTCGTGCCCGGCATCGCCGAATCCACCCCGTACGCGCTGCCCGGCGCGGGCGCGGTCCTCCACGTCCGCCGGCCGGCCGGGGGCGAGCGCACGGCGCTCCCGGACGCGGAACGGCTGTACGCGCACGTGGTGCGGGGGAGGGCCGCCCTGGGCGGCGAGGAGCTGGGGCCCGGCGACGCCGCCCGGATCACCGGTGCGCGGGACCTGGCGGCGGTCGCGGGGGAGGGGCCCGCCGAGCTGCTGGTGTGGGAGCTGGCGGGCTGAGACCCGGCCCCCGGCTGAGCACCAGGCCCGGCGCCCCCGTGGCTACGAGCCCCGGCCCCCGGCTGCGCACGAGGCCCGGGGGCCCCGGCGGCTACGAGGCCCGGCGGGCCCGCCACAGGTCGCGGAGCAGGGCGATCTCGGCCATGTGGTGGATCAGCTCCAGGTTGGCGTTGGCCAGCGTGCCGATGTACGCGTCGTCCGGGTCGGAGCCGTACGGGTACTGGGAGAGGCCGACCGTGTCGAGCTGCTCCTCGGTGAGGGCCGCCACGCTGGCGCGGTGGCGGTCGAGCGTTTCCCACAGGCGTTCGACCGCGAGCGACGCGGACGGGGTGAAGTCGACCAGGAGGTGGGGATCGCGGCGTCGTTCGCCGAAGGTCCACTCCCACCGGCCGGCGAAGTCCGAGTGCAGATGGCCGAGCCGCCACGCGATGGTCGTGATCGGTACGACGTCGGGCTCCGGCTCGCCGGTGAACGCCAGGACCTCCTCGACCCGTTCGACGCTCACGCTCCAGTCCTCGGCGATCTTCTCGACGGACATCCCGTCCGCCGCCTGCCGCGCGACCTCCGCGTACTCGCTCGCCGGGATCTCCGGAGCGCCCTTGTCGAGGACCCAGGCGCCCGGCCCGTACGCCCGGGGCGTCACCGCCTCCTCGCGGCGGCGGATCGACCAGCTGCCCGGTGCGGGCTCCCAGAGGTACTCCTCGTCCCCGAGCCCCCGCAGCCGGACCTCGGCCATCTCCCGGGCCTGGTCGAACTGGTCGATCAGGATGCCCAGCCGGTCGGTCCGCTGACCCTGGCCGCTCATGCGCAGCTCCTCCTCGTCACGCGCCGGGCGGTCCACGGCGTCCGGAGGACGGTAGCGGCCGGACCCCGGCCCCCGCGAGCGGAATATCCGGTGGCCCGGGCGGCCCGCCGCGGCGGTCATGCGGTTCCCCCGGGCGCCGGGGAGGCCGCCGCGGTCCCGCCGAACCAGTGGTCGTGCCCGGTACGCCCTACCCCTCGGCGCCGGGACTGCTCAGATCGGGGAACGAGTGGTGCTCATGGGCGATCACCCAGCGGTCCGCCTCCTTGCGGAGCCCCAGGGTGAGCCGCAGCCGGAGCCCGGGGCGCGCCGCGAGTTCGTCCTCCGTGCCGCAGCGTACGAGCGCGTGGGCGAAGGCGACGTCCACGCCGGCGGCGACCTCCAGCTCCTCGATGTCGAAGGCGGCGCCCTGGGCCTGCCACTCGAAGAAGGCCGGCCAGACCTGCCGGTAGGCGTCGGCTCCGCGTACGCCGCGGTAGGGCGGCGGGACGTCGAACATCACGATGTCCGCGGCATGATCCGCCACGACGGTGTCGATACGGCCCCGGTGCACTGCTTCGGCCCACCTTTCGATGAGCGCTCGGATCTGCTCGGCGTCGTCCCGCATGGTTCGTCAGTCCTCTCGGATTCCGTCGGCACGTGTGCGGGGAAGGCCCTCGGTGCCGTTACCGCGACCGTCTTCCACAGGAGACGTCGAAGCTGACGGCGCCCGCTCGACATGCTCGCCGCTGTACCGCGCATCCGATCCCGATCCGCCGGACACACCCCGCCGGACACACACCGATGACCGCGAACCCGGTGGGGCGCGTGCCCACGCGTCCCGCCGGGCCGCGGTCCGGCGTCCGGACCCGTGGGGGTCAGTCGTCGGTCAGGGCCACCGCCCCGACCGGGCAGGCCCGGGCGGCTTCCCGTACCAGCGTGTGGCCGGCCGCGGCGGCCGGGCCGCCGGGAAGCACCTCGCTGAACCCGTCGTCGTCCTGCGTGAACACGTCCGGGGCCGTCAGGGCGCACATGCCGGCTCCCACGCAGCGTTCCTTGTCGACGTGGACGTCCATGCCGCTCACCAGGCCACGGGCAGTTCGAGCAGGCCCTGGATCGTGTCGCCGGGTTTGTGCCTCACCTCGTCCGCCGGTACGGCGAGCCTGAGCGCGGGCAGCCGTTCGAAGAGCGTGCGGAGCGCGATGTCGAGTTCGAGGCGGGCCAGGTTCTGGCCCAGGCACTGGTGGACGCCGAAGCCGAACGCGAGGTGGTGGCGGGCGGACCGCTCCCAGTCCAGGGCCTCCGGGTTCGCGAACACGTCGGCGTCGCGGTTGACGAGCGAGGTGGAGAAGAAGACGCCCTCCCCCTTGCGGATCGTCGCCCCGTCCACCTCGATGTCCTCGATCGCCAGGCGTTGCAGCCCATCGGCGATGGAGAGGAACCGCAGCAGCTCCTCGACCACGACGGCCGTCGTCGTCTCCCCCGAGCGCAGCGCCGCCAGTTGGCCGGGGTGGCGCAGCAGGGTGAACGTACCGAGCGAGATCATGTTCGCCGTCGTCTCGTGTCCGGCGACGAGCAGGATCAGGGCGAAGGAGACGAGGTCGTCGCGGCTCACGGGTCCGTCCGGACGGTCCCGGTGGATCAGCTCGTCCAGCAGCCCTTCCCCCGGATCGGCGCGTTTGCGGTCGATCAACGTGCCCAGGTACTCCTCCAGTTCGATGCGGGCCGCCTCCACGTCGTCCGCGCCCGGACCGCGCAGGAGCCGCCGCGAACAGTCCTCGAAGAGGGCGTGGTCGGCGTAGGGCACGCCGAGGAGGGCGCAGATCACCATGGAGGGGACCGGCAGCGCGAAGTCGGCGACCAGTTCGGACGGCGGCCCCTGCCGCTCCATGGCGTCCAGCAACCGGTCCACCGTCTGCTGGATGTGGGGGCGCAGTGCGGCGATCCGTTTCACGGAGAAGCTCGGGATGAGCATCCTGCGCTGGGTGTTGTGCTCGGGGTCGTCGACGCCGAGCAGGGCCACGCGCCGCTGCCGGGTCCGCGCGAACCGCTCGGCCGGGATGGGGAAGGCGGGGTGGGCACGGTCGGTGGAGAGCCGGGGGTCGGCCAGGAGCCGGCGGGCCAGGGCGTGCCCGGTGACGGCCCAGACCGGGCGCCCGTCATAGAGCGTGACCCGGCTCAACGGCCTTTCCGCGCGCAGTGGTTCGTACCCGGCGGGCGGGTGGTAGGGGCATTCGCGGTCCTGCGGGAACGGCGGGGCGGAGGTCGGTTCGGTGATGGTGCCGGTGAGGGTGGCGTCCTGGCGGGCCGGTTCCGTCGTGGATTCCGTCATGGGATCGGTCGCCTCGCAGTGCTCGGTGATAGGTCCGAAGCGGGCCGCTCCGGACCTCACACCCAATTGGATGCTTCAGGCACCTAATGCGTCGACGTGCGGACCGGCCACTTCGCCGGACCCCGCGATCTGGCCGGTGCCGTTCGCACAGATCCGAACAGTCGCGCATTCGTCGAGGTCGCGCGGTCGCGGTTCGACTGCGGTGACCGGAATGCCGTCCGCGCGGGGCCGGATCCGTCCACGAACGCGTCCGGAACGGAACGATGGCGTCCATGACGGACGGCCCACTCCGACGCGTTCCGGGGACCGGCCCGGGAGAGCCGGCGCTCGCACCGCTCTCCGGGTGCGGAAGGAGCGACTGCGGCCGGCGCGTTCGACGAGCGGGGGGCCGGTCGGCGTCACACCGTTCCGATCAGGCTGTTGAGGATGGTCTTCTCGGCGAGGTAGAAGACGAGACCGCCCACGGGGGCGAGCACGGCGCACAGCCAGTAGCGGCGTGCCCCGGTGCGCGCCAGGTAGACGGTGAGGAGGGCGGCGAGCAGCGCGCCCACGGTGAGGAAGACGGCCGCCTCTCCCCAGTAGCGAAGTGCCAGCCCCATCCAGAGCCCCTCGCCCAGCACCACCATGGCGATGACCGCCCCGGCGACCGCCCGCAGGTCACCCCGCCCACGTCGTACGGTCCACCCCGCCCATCCCAGCAGGGGGCCTCCGGCCAGTCCGGCCACCGACCAGACGGCGGCGGTTCCGAGCCCTCCGCTCCCGAAGGTGCCCCCGAGCGCGGACGCCGCGTAGTAGCCGCAGCAGGTGGCGAGCATCATCAACGCCCCGCCCCAGACGGCGGCCCACCGGGAACGAATCAGCGCACCGGCTACGGCGGTCCAGATGATCCAGGTGGACGTCGAGTTGGTGGCCCGGTCCAGCACGGGGGTCAGTCCGTGCAGGGCGTACGTCGCCCAGCCGAGCAGCAGTCCGAAGAGAGCGGACGCGGTGAGAACGGCGGCGGGGGTGTTGAGGGTGTCGCGTCGGGACGCGGTCAGGGAAGCCATGATCCGGAACTATACATTGCATGTATACATCCGATGTATAGTGGCTGGGCGCGGTGCACGCGGCCGACGCCCGCAAGGTCAGGCCGCGGTTCTGGAAAAGGACGACGCCCCGGCACCGCCGCCCCGACGGGGGCTCGGGCGGCGCCGGGGCGGCCCGGGGCTCTGTCGGCCACTCCGGGCCGGTGGGGCGCCGCCCCGCGGCCGGCCGAGGTCCCGGACCGGATCCGGGTTCCCCGCCCGCCGGCCGGGCGGCGCTACTTTCGCAACACGCCTCAGCGCCCCACCGCCGCCACCTCCGGCGGCAGGTCGTCGGGGAGCAGCAGGCGCAGGTCGTCCAGGCTCGGGGCGGACATCGCGCCGAGCCTGCCCGCCTGGCGCGTCATCATCGCCTCCAGGATCTGGCGGGCCGTCCGCGCGTTGCCGAAGGAGTGGTCACGGGGCAGGGAGTCCACGTAGGCGTACAGCGCGGCGACCGTCTCCGGGGCGCAGTCGTAGCCGTAGCCGGCGGCCTGCTGGGACAGGATCAGCAGCAGGTCGTCGGTGGAATAGCTCTCGAACTCCACGGTGCGCGAGAACCGCGAGGCCAGGCCCGGGTTGGAGTCGAGGAAGCGGCGCATCTCGCGGGTGTATCCGGCGGCGATGACGACGACCTCGTCGCGGTGGTCCTCCATCAGCTTCAGCAGCGTGTCGACCGCCTCCCGGCCGAAGTCGGAGGCCGCGCCCTCCGGGGTGAGCGTGTACGCCTCGTCGACGAACAGCACACCGCCGATGGCGCGTTCGAACGCCTCCTTGGTCAACTGCGCCGTGTGGCCCACGTAGCGGCCGACCAGGTCGGCGCGCGCCACCTCGACCAACTGGCCCTTGGGCAGCACCCCGAGGGAGCGCAGCAGGTCCGCGTACAGGCGGGCGATCGTCGTCTTGCCCGTGCCGGGAGGCCCGGAGAAGATCAGGTGGTTGCTGATCTTCGGGGTGGGCAGCCCGGCGGCCTTGCGCTGCTTCGTCGCGGTGAGCAGGTTGACCAGCGCGGTCACCTCGTTCTTGACCGCCGTCAGTCCGATCATGGCGTGGAGCTGGGCGAGGAGCTCCTCGGAGCCGGGGCCGTCGTCCGCGGGCGTGCCCGTGTCGGGCCCCACGTCCTCGGGCAGCAGGAGGGCCAGATCGCTCTCGGCGGGGTTCTTCATGGTGGCGAACCGGGACGCCTGGCGGTCCACCATCTCCTCGAACACCCGGCGCGCGGCGCGGCCGTTGCCGAACGTGGCGTCGCGCGGCATCCGTTCGTAGTGCCGGGCGAGCGCCTCACGGGTCTGCGGGGCGAGTTCGTAGCGGTGGCCGGTGCACATGTTCTCGGTGATGGTCACCAGCTCGTCCACCGAGTAGTTGGCGAAGTCGATGGTCCGGGTGAACCGGGAGGCCAGGCCCGGGTTGGAGGAGAGGAAGCTCTCCATCTCCCCGGTGTACCCGGCGGCGATCACGGCGACGTCGTCGCGGTGGTCCTCCATCAGCTTGAGCAGCGTGTCGACCGCCTCCCGGCCGAAGTCGGCCCCGGAGCCCTTGCTGTCGGAGAGCAGGGTGTACGCCTCGTCGATGAACAGCACGCCGCCCAGCGCCTCGTTGAACGCCTCGGTGGTCTTGATGGCCGTACCGCCGATCACCTGCGCGACCAGGTCGGCGCGGGAGACCTCCACGAGGTGGCCCGACCGCAGCACGCCGAGGTCGGCCAGGATGCCGCCGTACAGCCGGGCCACCGTGGTCTTGCCGGTGCCGGGCGGACCGGAGAAGACGAGGTGGCGGCTGACCTGGGCGACGGGCATGCCGAGCTGGGCGCGGCGCTGGTTGAGCTGGTTGAGGTTGACCAGGTTGCGCACCTGGCTCTTGACCTCGGAGAGGCCGACGAGGGACTCCAGCTCCTCCAGCGGCCCTTCGGGCCCCTTCTTCGCGGAGTCCGGACCGCCGCCCGCGACGTCCGCCGGGAGGGTGTCGCCCCAGGCGTCCGGGACCGCGTTGCCGGCGCTGTTCAGCCCCTCGACGGTGAGGCGTTCGTTGATACGGGTCTGCCGCAGGCCCGCGCCCCGGTTGTCGCGGACGGTGCAGTCGGCGACGGTGACGGGCTCAGCGCTGTCGATGCGGATGCCGTCGCCGACGCTGCCGATGACCTGCGAGGAGGTGAGGGTGGCGCGGGAGCCGTTGGCGAGCAGGACGCCGTGGGCGCCGGAGTCGGTGATGTGGACGCGCAGGACGGTGAGTTGACCGCCGTTGTCCACCGTGATGCCGCCCGCCGCGGCGAACTCGATCGCGCAGTCCCGGACGGCGCCCCGCCCCTCCGTACCGACCGAGACGGTGGTGTCCTCGGCCGCTCGCATGACCGTGTCGCGGATGTCGGGGTTGCCGCCCGAGGCGATCCGCACCGCCGAACCGCCCGCCCGGTCGATCTCGCAGTGCTCCAGCCGGCCGCGTCCGTCCTCGGCCACCTCCACGCCGTGGCCGCCCGGCGAGGTGATCCGCAGGCGGCGCAGCAGCGGGTCGGCCCCGGTGCGGATGCGGACGGCGACCCCGGCCGCGTCGCTGACCAGCAGTTCGTCGAACTCCGCGGTCGAATCCTCCTCCAGCAGCACGGCCCCGTTCGCGTCCGCGCAGTCGCGCACCGCGCAGCCGATCAGGGTGGGCGAGCTGGAGCCGACCACCCGGACGGCCGGGGCGGCCGAGGTGTCGAACTCGCAGTGCTGGAAGGTGCCCCGGGAGCGCTCGCCGACCACGAGGCCGCCGCCCTTGGTGCGCGAGGTCCGGCAGTCGAGGAACTCGGGGTCGGCGCTCACGGCCAGCATGATGCCGGGGCCCGAGGTGTCGCTGACGGAGACGTTCTCCAGGGAGGGGCGGGCGGAGCTGGTGATGTAGACGCCGACCGAGGTGTCGTGCACCGTGGTGCGCAGGACCCGGGTGCCGCTGCGGCCCTCCAGGGCGATGGACGGCTTGTCCGTGCCGGAGATGTCGCAGTCCTCCACCAGGCCCTGGGCCTCGTCCGAGGTCAGTACGCCGTTGGCCCGGGCGTCGAGGATCCGGCAGTCCCGCACCGTCGTCCGGGCCTCCGCGCCGATGACGACGCCGGAGGTGCCGAGGTTCGCTATGCGGCAGCCCGCGATGACGCTGCCGGTGGGGGCGGAGTCGACGATCCCGGCCCCCTTGGGGTTGCTGACCTGGCAGTCGCGCATGGCGACCGAGCCCGATTCCCTGGCCAGTACGGCCGTCCAGCCGGAGCCGACGACCGTGCAGCCGTCCATCGCGACCTGGCCGCGCGGGGCGTCGACCACCGGCAGGTCCTCGCTCCCGCCGCGCAGGGTCAGATCGGTGAGCATCACCGCGTCGGCGACCAGGATGACGGCGGTGCCCCGGCGCGGGCATATCTCGACGCTGCCCGGTTCCCCGTCGGCGACGATGGTGACGCGCGTCCTGACCGTGAGGTTCTCCGGGTAGCGGCCGGGGTGCACGCGGATCACCGCACCCGTGCGTGCCTTGTCCAGGGCTTCACCGATCGTCCGGAAGCTGTCCGGTTGGTCCGACCCGACCCTGAGCAATTGCCGTGACACGCCCGATCCTCCTCCTTGTGGTGCCGCTGCGCGCCTCTCCCGCCGGGGGGCCGGCGGGGAACCGGGTCGCGTCGGGTACGCGCAGCTGTGCGCACGCGACGAAGGCTACGGGACCGGTGCCGCGATGTTCCAGGTGGGACAGGAGAGTTCGGGCCGGACGCGGCGTGCGGAGCGACGGGTGCCGGCCGACGCGCCGTCACCCGTCCGGCCTATCATGCGCGCCATGCCCCCTGCCCGAGTTCGCCCCCGCCGCCCCCGGGCCGCGGCGGTCGCCGCCGCCCTGACGCTGACCGTGCTCCCGACCGCGCTGGGCGCGGCCGGCGCCGGACCGGCGTCGGCCGATTCCGTGGGACTCCCCGTCGTGCGCTCCGCGCTGGCGGAGGACGACACCTGCGTCGAAGCCTCGAAGGTGAAGGCCCGGTCCGAGCCCTGGACCGCGGGCGCGCTGGGAACGGCCCGCGCACGGCCGCTCTCCCGGGGGGCCGGGCAGACGGTCGCGGTGGTCGACACGGGGGTCGCGGAGTCGGCCCCGGCGCTCTCGGGCCGGGTGACCGCGATCGGGGACGCGGGCCGGGACTGCGTCGGGCACGGCACGTTCGCCGCCGGCCTGATCGCGGCGGCCCCGGCCGGCGACGGGGGACCGGCCGGGCTGGCTCCCGAGGCGCGCATCCTCGCCGTACGGGGGGCCGACGAGCGCGGCGGGTCCACGGTGGACCAGGTCGCCGCGGGGATACGCACGGCGGCCGACGAGGGCGCGTCCGTCATCTACGTCGCCGCCGCCCTGGCCGACGGCCGGGCCGAGCTGACGAAGGCCGTCGCCTACGCGAGCGACAAGGACGCGCTGGTCGTGGCCCCCCTCGCCCCGGACGCGCTGCCGAGGGACGCCCGGCCCGCCCCCTGGTACTGGCCCGCCGCCGCCCCCGGGGCGATCGGCGTGACGGACTACGGGCCGGACGGGCAGCGGCCCGTCAACGCGCCCGTGGTGGGCGGAGCGGACCTGGCCGCGCCCGGCGACGCGGTGGTGAGCATCGGCCCCGAGGGCTCGGGCCACTTCATCGGCTACGGAGCCTCGTTCGCCGCCGCCCACGTCGCGGGGGCGGCGGCCCAGGTGCGGGCGCGCCACCCGAAGCTCCCGGCCGCCGAGGTGGCGCGCCGCCTGACCGAGGCGGCCTACCCGGCGAGTCCGCCGCGACTGGACCCGTACGCCGCGCTGACGGCCGTCCTGACGGAGGAGAAGGGGGCGGCGCCCCGGCCGGAGCGGGCGGAGGTCCCGCCGCCGCCCGCGGCGGAGCCCCGCACCCGCGCGCTGATCGCGGCGGGCGTGGGCGGCGGCGTGGTGCTGCTGGTCGCGGCGGCCGCCGTGGTGATCCCGCGCGGCCGGGCCCGCGGCTGGCGTCCCGCGGGGCGCTGACGGGGCCGTAGCGGGGGCCGCCGCGGGCCCGGACCGGGGGAGCGGGGACGCCCCCGGCCCGCCGAGGGGCCGGGGTGCGGGCGTCCCGGTCCGGCCCGGGGCGCGGCCCCCCCGGCCCGGCCGGGGCGCCGGGAACGCCCCGGTCCGGCGCTCAGGACCCGTCGTCCTCCAGCACGGCCGTCTGCACCTGGATCTGCTTGCGGCGCGTCACCCGCGTGCCTCGGCCCGGCGGCAGGTTGCGGCCCTTGACGCTGCCCAGGATGAAGCCCTCCGACGGCGGGCACGACAGCAGCAGCGTCGGGGTGTTGACCTCCTGCATGCGCCGCAGCACGGGTTCCCCCAGGCCGCGGCCCGCACCGGCGGCCGAGCGGGCGACGACCATGTGCAGGCCGACCTCGTAGCCGAGCGCGAGATGGTTCAGCAGCGGGTCGAACGGCGCGTTCATCGCACTGGTGCCGAGCATGTCGTAGTCGTCCACCAGGATGAACAGCCGGGGACCGTCCCACCAGTCGCACGTCCGCATCCGGGCCGGAGTGATCTCCGGGCCCGGCACGCGGGCCGCGACCGCCCGCGCGGCGCCGCCGATCAGCTCCTTCAGGGCGTCCATGGACACCGCGTGCCCGAGCCGGTAGGAGTCCGGGATGGCCTCCACCAGGGCGCGGCGGTAGTCCACGACCATGATCCGCGCCTCGGCCGGGGTGTACCGGTCCATGATCGCCTTGGCCGTCATCCGGAGCATGTTGGTCTTGCCGCTCTCGGTGTCCCCGACCACGATCATGTGGGGGGTCTCGGAGAAGTCGTGCCACACCGTCGACAGACGCTCCTCCTCCAGACCGATGGGCATCTTGAAGTCACCCTTGGGAGCCGGGAGTTCCGACAGCTTGAGCCGGGTCGGCAGCATCCGCACCGGCGGCGCGGGCGGGCCCTGCCAGCTCTCCCGCACCGCCGCCACCAGGCCGGCCACCCCATCGGAGAGGTCGTCGGCGGACTCGACGCCGTCGATGCGCGGCAGCGCGGTGAGGTAGTGCAGCTTGGCGTCCCGGGTCAGGCCGCGCCCCGGCAGCCGGGGCACGGTCGCGGCGCGCCGGTTGTCGATCTCGGAGTCCATCGGGTCGCCCATCCGCAACTCCAGGTGGGTCGCGGCCTGGTCCCGGATCGCGGAGGTCACCTCCACCCAGCGGGCGGTGGTGACGATCAGGTGGATGCCGTAGTTCAGACCGCGCGCGGCGATCGCCCCGAACGTCTGGATGTACCGGTCGAAGTCCTGGCGCACCGTGGACCAGCCGTCGATCACCAGGAACACGTCGCCGTGCCGGTGCTCGGGGAACTCCCCGGCGGCCAGGCGGCGGCGGAACGTCGCCATGGAGTCGATGCCGTGGTCCAGGAAGAACCGCTCGCGCTCCGCCAGCAGGGCGGTGACCTCGGAGATCGTACGGCCCACCCGCTCGGCGTCCAGCCGCGCCGCGACTCCGCTGACGTGCGGCAGGCCGGCCAGGGCGGCGAGCGTGCCGCCGCCGAAGTCGAGGCAGTAGAACTGGACTTCGCGGGGGGTGTGGGTGAGCGCCAGCGCGGTGATGATCGTCCGGACCATGGTGCTCTTGCCGCTCTGCGGGCCGCCCGCGATGGCGATGTGCCCGCCCGCGCCCGAGAGGTCGACGGTCAGCAGGTCGCGGAGCTGGTCGAAGGGGCGGTCGATGATGCCGAGAGGGACGGTGAGCCGCCCGCGGTGGGCCGCGTCGGTCGTCAGCCCGTACTCGGGGTGCGGGGTGAGCGGCGGCAGCACCTGGTCGAGCGTGGCGGGGAGGTCCAGCGGCGGCAGCCACACCTGGTGGGCGGGGGGACCGGCGGTCAGCAGCCGCTCCACGGCGACCGAGAGCAGGGTGTCACCGGTCTCCTCCTGCTGCTCGGGCTCGGGCTCCGGCGCGTCGGGGAGCTGACGCGGTACGACGTACGCGCTGGTCCACGGCACGGTCTGGCTGGCCACCCGCGCCTGGTCGGCGCTGCCGCGGCGCTGCTGGTACGGGCCGGAGACGTAGGCGGCGCGGAACCGGGTCAGCGCCTCCACACCCGACTTGAGGAAGCCGCTGCCGGGCGCCGAGGGCAACTGGTAGGCGTCGGGCACGCCGAGCACGCCGCGGCTCTCCATCGCGGAGAACGTGCGCAGACCGATCCGGTAGGAGAGGTGGCTCTCCAACTGGTGCATACGGCCCTCGTCCAGCCGCTGCGAGGCGAGGAGCAGGTGCACCCCGAGGGACCGGCCGAGGCGGCCGATCATCACGAACAGCTCCATGAACTCGCGGTGGGCCGCCAGCAGTTCGCTGAACTCGTCGACGACGACGAACAGGCTGGGCAGCGGCTCCAGCGGCACGCCCGAGGCGCGGGCCTTCTCGTAGTCCAGCGCGGAGGTGTAGTTGCCCGCCGAACGCAGCAGCTCCTGACGCCGCATCAGCTCTCCGTGCAGGGCGTCCTGCATGCGCCCGACCAGCGCGGCCTCGCCCGCCAGGTTGGTGATGACGGCGGAGGTGTGGGGAAGTTCGTCGAGACCCAGGAAGGTGGCGCCGCCCTTGAAGTCGACCAGGACGAAGTTGAGCGTCTCCGAGGAGTTGGTCAGGGCGAGCGAGAGGACCAGGGTCCGCAGCAGCTCGCTCTTGCCGGAACCGGTGGCGCCGATCAGCATCCCGTGCGGACCGGTGCCGCCCTGGGCGGACTCCTTGATGTCCAGCTCGACCGGCTCGCCGTCCGCGCCCACCGCGATCGGCACCTTCAGCCGGTTGGGCCCGGTGTGCTGCTGCCACAGCGTGTTCGGGTCGTGGCGGTGCAGGTCGGGGATGCCCAGCAGCGTGGTGAGCTCCACATTGCTGGACAGCGGTTCGGAGGAGTCCGACGCCGAGCCCAGACCCATGCGGTAGGGGGCGAGCCGCCGGGCCAGCGCCAACGCACCGGTCGGCCCGAGGCCGTCGGGCCGGCCGAGCCGGGTGATCTGCTCCTTGCGCTCGCGGTCGGTGCGCACCAGGCCGAGCCCGTCCTCGTCGACTGTGAAGCGCAGCGTGATGCGGCCGGGCCGCCAGGAGAGCGCGCCGCTCAGGTCCAGGACGACCGTGTTGCGGAAGCCGGGGCCGTCCAGGCGGTGGCCCGCGGGGACGACCCCTCCGTCCACGACGATCACCGTGAACGGCTCCTCGCGTCCGGGCACCGCGTCCGGGTCGAACTGCGGACGCTCCATGAACTCGGCCCCCAGGAGGTTCTCCAGCTCGCCCCACGCGGAGACGGTCATCCGGGTCGGGCCCGCGCCGTCGGTGTCGTGCGGATGGAGGCTGTGGGGGAGCCATTTCGTCCACTCCCAGTCCGCGCGCCGCTCGTCGGAGACGCACAGCGCGATCCACACGTCGTCCGGCGAGTGGAACGTGGCCACCTGGGCCACCAGCGCCCGCGCCAGGGAACGTATCCGCTCCTCGTCGCCCTGGAACAGCACCCGCGCCCACGCCCGCAGGTAGATCGCGATGGGCTGGTCCGGCACCGTGGAGTAGGCGCGGATGAAGCTGCGCAACGCGTGGGCGCTGAGCGGCTCCAGGTCCTCCACCGGGTTCGTCGAGGTCGAGGTCAGCTTCAGGCCGAGCTTCTGCTCGCCCACGGCCATGCGGATCTCGCCGAAGTCCTCGTCCCGCGGACGCCGCTCCCACAGCCGGGTGGTCCCGGTCATCGACCACAGCGCGGCGGGCTCGGGGTGCCGCCAGGCCAGGGCCAGTTGCTGGTCCACGACCGCACCGCGCACCTTGCGCCGGATCTGGGTGAGGTAGCGCAGGTAGTCCCTGCGCTCGCCCTTGAGCTTCTGCTTGCGCTCCGCCGCCCGGCGCATGAACTGGCCGATGAACATCGCGGCGGCGCCGAGGACCATCAGCCCCAGGGCTATGTAGATGAACCCCCCGGAACCCCGGGTCATGCCGGGCCGCATGAACATGAACATCATGGAGACCGACATCAGCGCCATGGGCAGGTACGTCCACACCGCGGAGGTGTCGGGCACCGTCTCCGGGAGGATCGGCGGTTCCTGGAGATTCAGCTCCCCGTCGGGCATCTCCGGACCCCGGCGTCGGGCCGGGCGGCGGAACAGGATCACGCTCAAGGAACCGTCTCCTTCGGGGACAACAAGAGGGGAGGGCGGGCGGAACGGCGCAGACGCCGACGCCGGACACGCCGTCCGCCGCCGACCGGAGCCGGGACGCGGACGGGCCCTCGCCGTGCACGCACCCTACGCCGCGCTCCGGACGGGCCCGAAGGCCCGCCCGGCACGTCCGCGCCGGACGGCCGCGGGCGCCGGACCGCCGTGTCACAGTTCTGCTACAGCGCCGCTCCGAAGCCATGCCGCACGGGCTTTTCCCGCGACGGAACAACGCGTGCCGAACCGCTTCCGCGGCCGAAACCGCGCATACCGAACCGCCCTTCGTGCCGAACGGTCCACCACGCCGCAATTCACCGGCCGCGGACGGAAGTTTCGTATTCCGTGGCGTGGGCCACGTGGCCCAGACTAGGCCGCTGATATTACGATCGCCGTATCGGTCGTCAACAACCTTCACCGCCAATCGGTTTGGCAACCCCGCCGAAGCAGGTTGTCCACCGGACCGCCGCCCCTTGTTCCCCCCGCCCGTTCTCAGCAGTAACCGGAGAAGCGTGAGCCATCCCGATGACTGACACTCAGGTGGCCGAGCTGTGCCGTCTGACGGTACGAGCTCCTGCCAGGAGCATCGATCTCGCCGTGCCCGCCGACGTCCCCGTGGCGGACCTGCTGCCCGCCGTGCTGGGCTACGCGGGCGACAACCTCGAAGAAGCCGGCATCGACCACGGCGGCTGGGTGCTCCAGCGGCTCGGCGGCGAACCCCTGGACGAGGAACTCACCCTCGACTCGTACGGCCTGCGCGACGGCGACACCCTCTACCTCCGGCCACGCGCCGAGGCCCTGCCCGAGGTGCACCTCGACGACCTGGTCGACGGCATCGCCACCACGATGCGCGACCACCCCTTCGGCTGGACCCCCAAGGTGAGCCGCCGGGTGCTGCTCGGCATCGTTGTCGCGGTGCTCGTCGGCGGCGTCCTCGTGATCGCCTGGCCCGGCGGATCGCCGCTGTCCCGGTCCGTCTTCGCCACCGCCGCCGGCCTCCTCCTGCTCGCGGGCGCCGGCGCGGCGAGCCGTGCGGTCGGCGACGCGGGCGCCGGAGCCGCGCTCGGCTTCATGGTCGGGCCCTACCTGGCACTGGCCGGCTGGCTGCTGCCCGGCGGAACGCTCGGCGGGCCGCACGCCTACGAGACGCTGGGGGCGCGGCTGCTCGCCTCCAGCGCGGCGATGGCCGGCGGCGCGGTGCTCGCGCTCGCCGTCGTGGCCTCGTTCGCCGCGCTCTTCCTCAGCGTCGCCGTCGTCTCGCTGTTCGCCGCCGTCGCCGCCGTCCTGCTCCTGACCACGGACCTGGCGCCGGTGCACGCCGCCGGTATCCTCGCCGTCCTCGCGGTGGTCCTGGGGGCGTTCGTCCCCTCCCTGGCGTTCCGGATGTCCGGGATGCGGATGCCCCCGCTGCCGACCAACGCCCAGCAGTTGCAGGAGGGCATCGAGCCGCACGCCGCCTCCGCGGTCTCGGCCCGCGCCGTCCTCGCCGACGGCTGGATGACGTCGCTCTACGGAGCGGTGGGCCTGGTCGGCGCCGCGTGCGTGGTCGTCCTGGCCCGGGAGCGCGAACTCGCCGAGATCATCATGACGGTGGCGCTGTGCCTGCTGCTCGTCCTGCACGCCCGGGGCCTCGGCAACATCTGGCAGCGCATGGCCCTGGTGGTCCCGGGGGTGCTGGGGCTGCTCCTGCTGGTGCTGGTCGCCACCCCCGTCGCGACCCCGGGCAACCGCCTGGTCACGGCCGCGGGCCTGCTCGCGACGGCGGCGGCGGTCGCCATCGCCGCCTGGACCGTGCCCGGGCGCCGGCTCGTCCCGTACTGGGGCCGCGCGGGCGAACTGCTCCACTCGGCCCTGGCGATCGCCGTGCTCCCGCTCGCCCTGTGGGTGCTCGGCGTGTACGGCGCCCTGCGGTCCATCAACGGCTGACCGAAAGGGAGACCCGCTGCCGTGCAGTCCAAACGCGACCAGGTCCAGGCCCACATGTTCGTCATGGGCCGGCTGACCTCCGGCCTGCTCCGGGCCGACCCCGACGCCCCGGAGAGCCCGCAGGGCCGGACCAACCGGGGCGTGGTGATCGGCGTCGTGATCGCCGTCCTGCTGTCCGCCGGCTCCTTCGTCCTCGGCCTCCTCAAGCCCGGCGCCAAGGACTCCTGGCGGGCGGCCGGAACCCTCGTCGTGAACAAGGACACCGGATCGCGCTACCTCTACCTGGAGGGGCGGCTGCGCCCGGTGCGCAACTACGCCTCGGCGCGGCTGCTCGCGGGCGCCGACATGAAGGCGGTCACGGTCGGCTCCACGTCCCTGAGCGGCACCCCGCACGGGTCGCCCATCGGCATCAGCGGCGCCCCGGACGCCCTGCCCGGGAGCGCGGATCTGGACACGGGCCCCTGGCAGGTCTGTTCGGGCAGCGGGACCGGCAGGACCGCCACCACCGTCGCGGTGGGCCTGCCCGCGGACGCCACCGGGCTGCCCACCGACCAGGCCATGCTGGTCAGGGGACCGGACAAGGCCGACTACCTGGTCTGGCGCGGCAGCAAGCTGCTGCTCGACACCGGCGCCCGCGCCCGCGAAGCCCTCGGCTACGGCTCCACACCGCGACTCCCCGTCTCCGCCGCCTTCCTGAACGCCCTGCCCACCGGACCCGATCTGAGCCCGCCGCACGTCCCCGGCAAGGGCGGGAAGGGGCCCTCGCTGGGCGGCGCGGAGTCCCGTATCGGCCAGGTCTTCCGGGTCACCGTCCCGGGCTCCTCCGACCGCTACTACCTGCTGCGCAAGGAGGGGCTGAGCCCGCTGACGGCGACCGGTGCCGCGCTGGTGCTCGGCGACCCGGAGACCCGCGAGAAGGTGTACGGGGGAAACGCGGCGAACGTCGTGACCCTGGGCGCGGACGCGCTGAGCGGCCGGCTGGCCCCCGGCGCGGAGGAGGCAGACCTGCCCCCGGAGCCGCCGGAGGCGGTGGCCCTCGGGGAGGACCGCACCGTGTGCATCCGCGTCCAGCCGACCGAGCGCGGACCGCGCATCAGCGTGGCGCTGACCGGGACGGGCGCCCTGGGACCCGCCGCGCAGGCCCCGCCCGAGGGCCTCACCCCGGCCTGCATGCCGGTCGGCACGATCACCGTGCGGCCGGGCGGCGGGGCCCTGGTGCGCGCGCTCGGGGCGAGCGGGAGCACGGTCGGCACCACCGTCTACCTGGTGACCGACACGGGGATGAAGTACCGGGTCACCACCGCCGAGGGGCTCGCCGCCCTCGGCTACGACGAGGGCCGGGCGCGAGGGCTGCCGGCGCCGCTGCTGGCCATGCTGCCGACCGGGCCGGACCTCAGCGAGGAGGCCGCCGCCCTGGGCCGGAACACGAACACGGCCCCCCGCTGCACGCGGTCCTGAGCAACCGCCGGAAGGTTGTACCGGAGGAGGTGAATTTCTTGTGGCTCTGCTGATAAACGCCCGTGCCGTGACAACGGCAGGCGGCGATCCGCCGTCTTCTTGCCCGAATGGTTCCGTCAATACCGTGCCGTGGGGCGGGCGTTGCCCGTTCGGGCACGGGGAAACGGATTCATTCGGAATGTGATTCCGCAAGGGGTCTACCTCAGATCCAGATCAAATCTCCTTCGCGAATCACCCCAAAAGCGGGGCCGGGGCCGAGAAGATGACGCAAGCCATTGAATCGTCAACACCCTTTTCCTTAGGCTCCGTTCGTCCAGACCACGCGGACGCCGGTCCTCCGGCCGCGTCCGGCCAGGCACCGCGCCACGCGGGACCGGATCCCGGCGGCGCGACACATCAGGAGGCGCAGCAACATGGCAGGTACGGGCACACAGCAGTCACTGGCGTCAGCCACTCAGAACGGTGTCACCGCGCTGGAGATGGCCTTCACCGGCGTGCAGAACAGCCGTCAGGACGTGGAGAACATGAAGCACAACCTCGCCTCCGGCTACGCCGGCAGCGACGGTGGCGCGTTCCAGAAGCTGCTCGACCGGTGGGACCAGCAGGCGGAGATCATCTCCAGCAACCTCCGCGACATGATCACCACGCTGGAGGAGACCATGCGCGCGCAGGGCATCCAGCAGAACAACTCGAACGACGCGATCCAGCAGGCGTTCAACCGCTCCGAGGAGGTCTTCAACGCGCTCGCCGGCTCCACCGCGGGCCGCTGACCACCCCTTCGGCGCCCGGAGCCCTGACCGGTGACCGGACCCCGCACGCCCCTGTCCCTGACGCACCTGCCGCGAGACGAGGAAGACCATGACCCCCCCGCTTGACTTCACCGACGGCCAGATCTACGTCGACTACTCCCACATGGAGAACGCCGCCGACGACATGGTCCAGCAGACCAAGGCCATCGACAGCATCCTCACCAACCTGGAAGCCGAGCTCCAGGAGCTCCAGCGCAGCTGGGAAGGTGAGGACAAGGCGGTGTACACCGAGAAGCAGGCGGCCTGGAACAACGCCGTCGAGGAGATGAAGCGCATCCTCGCCGAGCACTCGGCCCTGCTGAACGACGTCTCGGGCAGCTACCAGTACAGCGAGAACTCCCTGAAGTCGCTCTGGGAGAGCGTACGCATCGGCGGCTGACCACGGGCGGCACGCCCCCGGTCCGGCAGTGGGCGGCCGTCCGCGCGCGACCTCCGCGCGATCGGCCGCCCGCTCCCGCCGGGCCGGTGCGCCGCCCCGCGCGCCCGGCGGACAGCCGGCAGCCGGGCGCCGGCCCCGTGGGCACACGGACACCTCGGACGACAGGAGAAGTGCGACATGGCGGAAGCACCCCCGCTCAATCTCAACAAGGCGTGGCTGCAGAACTTCCTCGACGACGACGTCAAACCGTTCCTCGCCGCGGTCAAGAAGATGCGGGACGACGGCACCACGTCCGACGGGGTGACCGTGCCCGGGATCCCCACGCTGCAGGGCGGCACCGACGGCTCCAAGACCGCGGCCGGCTTCCACGACGGACAGGCCACGCCGCTCGCGATCGGGACGATGGCGGCCGACGAGAAGGGCCGCACCAACGGCGGCTACCTGGTCAAGTGCCTGAACGAGATGGTCGACCAGCTCGACGACATCCTCAAACTCCAGGTCGACCTCTTCGAGCAGATCGAGGAGGACCTGGAGGACACGATCGAGAAGCTGTTCAAGACCCAGGACGGCAACCTGGAGAAGATCGACGGCAAGGACATGATCGACTTCTTCGAAGGCGTGGACGAGGTGCTCTCCGAATCCTCCGGCGGAGGCTCCGACGGCGACGAGGACGACGACTAGCCACCGCCACCGCCGCCGGCCGGGCCGCCGGCCGGCACCCCGCACCCCGTCCTTCTGTCCCCCTGTCCGTCTCCTCCGACGAAAAGGCATCCCGGCATGGCGCTCGACTCCAGCAAGGTCACCGAAGACCTCGGCGGTTCCAACGACCAGTGGGCCGAGGCGGTCGGCTTCTTCACGGGATTCATGGCGCCGAAGCGGGACGACCTGTTCGACGCGCTCGTCGGCAACGAGGGCATCCCCCTGATGAAGGTGGAGATCTCCGACGTCGGCTACGTCGACTACGTCGACACCGAGGACCTGAACTGGCTCTACGAGAACGCCGGTTCCGACATCAACAACACCGACTTCGTCATCCCCTTCTACCACGCCAAGGGCGGCGCGGGCTCCGACGTGTCGATGTACAAGGCGCGCATCACGCTGCTCGGCAGCAAGGGCGACGGCCGGGTGCCGAGCCAGGGGTACCAGGAGGGCGGGAAGTTCTCCAGCACCATCGACGGCCACCTCGGGATGGACGGCAAGCCGACCTGGGACACCACGCCGACCGCGCGCTACGCCTACGGCACCGGGCTCGCCCTGGAGGAACTGCTCAACAACGAGAAGGAAGGTACCCACGGGTTCAGCTGGAACGCGTCGCCCGTGAAGGACCCCGACTCGGTGACCCTCGCCAACTTCGACGTGGTGGCCGGGGCGTTCGACCGCGTCGCCGAGTTCTTCTCGGCCCAGCAGAAGATCGTGGAGGAATGGCAGAGGAGGGTCGGGACGGAGAAGGACAAGGCGTGGCGGGGCAAGGCCGCCGGTGTCTTCTGGGACCTGATCAACAAGATCAACGAGCAGTACACGGACTACGCCGACGACATGAAGCCCGGCGGGGGCGGCACGGTCGGATCGAAGCAGGGCGACGAGATCCGGCAGGCGAAGAAGGACTTCCGGGCCGCGGTGTCGGAGCTCCACAGCGTGTGGATGAAGTGGCAGTGGCAGTACGGGAATCCGCTCACGGTGCTGCACACGCTGCTGTCGGCGGTCATGAAGTACGTGTGGGACAACAACATCACGAAGATCACGTACGAGATCGAGACCTACGGGACGTACGGCGGCGGCTACAGCAGCTACACGAACTACATCTCGGAGGAGCACTTCAGCAACCAGGCCGCCATCGACGAGATCACGGGCAAGGGCGACATGGCCCTGACCGTCGCGGCGGAGGAGTTCGGTGAGCTCAAGGAGCTCGACACCTGGGTGAAGATCGGCAACAAGGCCCTCCTCATGTGGAAGCAGACCGTCGAGGACCACCTCGACACCGCTGCGGTCACGGCCATGACGAAGGTCCGCGACAGCTGGAGCAACAGCAAGTTCGAGCTGGGGTCCGTGAAGTCCCGGGGGACCAGCAGCACCCTGGAGTCCGACTACAAGGAGGAGAAGGCCGAACTCGCCGAGGAGAAGGCGGCCGCCGACGCCGCCGCGGCCAAGGCCGCCGCCGAGGAGGCCGCCCGGAAGCAGGCCGAGTTCATCCAGTGGCAGAAGGACCAGGCCGCCAAGGCCGAGGCGGAACGGAAGAAGGAGAAGGAGGAGGCCGAGCGCAAGGCGGCCGAGGCCAAGGCGGAGGCCGAGCGCAAGGAGAAGGAAGCCAAGGCGGAGGCCGAGCGCAAGGAGGCCGAGGCCAAGGCCGAGGCGGAGCGCAAGGAGAAGGAGGCGGAGGCCAAGGCGGCGGCCAAGGAGGCCGAGCAGGAGGCCAAGCAGGAGGCCAAGGAGAAGGAGGCGGAGGCCAAGGCGGCCGAAGCGGAGGCGAAGGCGGAGGCCAAGGAGGCGGAGGCCAAGGCCGAGCAGGAGGCCAAGGAGAAGGAGGCGGAGCAGAAGCAGGCCGAACAGGAGGCCAAGCAGGAGCGGCTCCGGGCTGAGCAGGAGGCCAAGCAGGAGCAGGTCCGCAAGGAGCAGGAGGCCAAGCAGGCCGAGGCCCAGGCCCGTGCGGAGAACATGCAGTTCATGCAGATGAATCAGGCCAGGACCCAGCAGGAGGAGGCGAAGAAGGAGCAGGAGGCGAAGGAGGCCGAGGCCAGGGCCGAGCAGGAGGCCAAGGAGGCCGAGGCCAAGGCCGAACAGGAGGCGAAGGAGCGGGAGGCCGAGCAGAAGCAGGCCGAACAGGAGGCCAAGCAGGAGGCGAAGGAGGCCGAGGCCAAGGCCGAACAGGCCGCCAAGGAGAAGGAAGCGGAGCAGAAGCAGGCCGAGGCCGAGGCGAAGGCGGACCGCATCCGCACCGAGCAGGAGGACCGCCAGGAGCAGCAGCAGGCCGAGCAGGAGAAGAAGCAGGCCGAGGCCGAGGCGAAGGCCGAGCAGAAGCAGGCGGAGCAGGAGGCGAAGCAGGAGGCGAAGGAGGCGGAGGCCAGGGCCGAGCAGGAGGCCAGGCAGAAGGAGGCCGAGCAGAAGCAGGCCGAGGCCGAGGCCAAGGCGGACCGCATCCGCGAGGAGCAGGAGGCCAAGCAGGACCGGCTCCGCGAGGAACAGGAAGCCAAGCAGAACGAGGTCCGGGCCGAGCAGGAGGCCAGGCAGAAGGAAGCCGAGGCCAAGCAGGAGGAAGTCCGGGCCGAACAGGAGCGCAAGCAGGCCGAGGCGGAGGCCAGGTTCGACAGCTCCCGGCGCGACCTCTTCGGCGGGGGCGAGTTCCCCGATCTGTCGTCCACCCCCATCACCGGTCCCGTCAACGACGGCCCCCTCGAACTCCCCGGCGGCGGCGAGTCGCGGATCGACGCGGACGGCCGGGTGATCACCGAGTACCCGGACGGCTCCAAGGTCACCATCGACCCGAACACCCACTCCTCGACCGTCACCCGGCCCGACGGCTCCGTCATCTCCGGCCCGCTCAACACCGGGGACCTGCTGACCAACCCCGGCGGCAGCGTCACGCACCTGGACCCCGGCGGCAACGTGGTCACGGAGTTCCCGGACGGCTCCACCCAGACCATCAACCCGGACACCGGCACCACCACCGTCACCCGGCCCGACGGCTCCACCGTCTCCGGGTACCTGGACGAGTCCGGACCGTCCCGCTTCGACTCCGGGCGGCTCAACCCCGGCTCCCTCGACCTCGGTTCGCTCGGCGGCGGACTGCCCGGACACACGCCTCCCTCGTACGACCCCGCCTCCTACGAGGAGGAACTGTTCGACGACAGGCCGTACGAGTCGCCCCTGGCGGGCAACGGGGCCTCCGGCGGGTCGGGCGCCCCGAGCCACAACCGCCCGTTCCTGAACAGCGGGCCGTTCCCCGGCCCCGGCGGCTCCCCGGGCGACGGCGGCGGCAGCGGCGCGCCGATGGGCGGAGCCCCGATGGGCGGGGGCATGGGCGGCGGTATGGGCGGCGGTATGGGCGGGGGCGGAGGCCAGTCGGACTCCGGCGAGCGCGTCCGCAACGTCATCGACGGAACGGTGTCCAGGAACCGCCGCGGGCGGCCCGGCGCCGGTGTTCCCGGCCCGGGCGGCCGGTACGCCGACGACGAGGTGCGGGTGGCCGCCGGAGGCCCCACCGCCGGCAGCTCCCCCTTCCTCCCGCCGATGGCCGGCGCCCCGGGCGGGGGCGGCGCGCCCGGCCAGACCGCGACCCAGAGCGGCGAGCGCACCCGCGACTCCTGGGTGCCGGAGGACGAGGACGTCTGGGGCACCGACGAAGGGGGCGCGCCGGCGGTGATCGGACGCTGAGGGCCGCCCAACGGTCACGGCCGGCGCCCGAACGGGCCGGGGGAGAGACAGCGGAGCCGCTCCGGAACCGTTCGGGCGCGGGGGAGTTCGTAGCACGCACACGCGTACGACAGAATGGTGTACGCGCAGGTGGAAGGGCGACTGTTGAGCGACTCGATGGAGAAGAAGTTGGCCGCGGCCATGGCCGAACTCACGGCTGTGCAGGAGGCCGTGGCGCGCGCCGAGGGCGAACTGGGACAGTCGTCGGCGACGGTCAGGTCCCGGGACCGCGCCGTGGAGGTGACGGTCGGCCCGCAGGGCGAACTGACGGCGCTGAAGTTCCCGGACAACCGGCACCGGTCCATGACGGGCCCTCAACTCGCCGCCTCGATCCTGGAGGCGGTGCAGGAGGGCCGTTCGGAGATGGCCCGCAAGGTGATGGACGTCTTCGAGCCGCTCACGCGGACCACCGGCCGGGCGACGGGCATCAGAGGCGTGGACATCGACTGGGACCGGGCCTTCGGCTCGGCCCTCGACGACCCGCACGGCGGCGGGAGGCGCTCGTCGGCCCGACTGCACGACGAGATCCACGAGGACTGACGTACACCGCGCCGCCAGGACGTACACCGCGGCGCCGGTGACCGAACCGCAGCAGCAGGACGTGCACCCCGGGACCGGGGCGTGCACCGCAGGACGACGAGGGAGGTATTCATGGCCACAGGCAAGTTCATCGCGAACCCCGGTCGTGTGCGCGAGGGCGGCGAGAGGATGGAGGAGCTGCCCCTGATGGCGGAGAAGATCGCCGACAACTTCATCTCCGACATGCAGAACTACCGGGGCTGGGCGGGGTACACCGACGAGTTCGCCCAGACGGTGCGGCCCAAGTACGACGCCAACAACCAGGCGTGCCTGGACCTGATCAGGGCGGTCAGCGGCGCGTTCTGGGGGCTGCGGCAGGCGGTCCTGGCCAACGGGCGGCACATCGAGGGCGTGTCGAACTACGCGCGCGACGAGATCGGCCGGCAGATGTCGAGCCTCGACGGGCCCGGCGACTCCTCCGAGGGCGGCCGGCACTAAGTGGAGGAGATCGACTTTCCG
>NZ_LIVT01000019.1 GCF_001905905.1 Streptomyces sp. CB02366 | reverse complement strand
CGAACTCATTCTGAAACGATCAATAAGGGCAGGCAAGCATGCGAAGCTCCTGAGGAACGGTGGATCTTGGTCGTGCACCCTTTCACCAGAAGCTTCATCTTTCCGTAGGTGCGCCCGGCACGCAAAAGGAGCCATCGGGCGGGAAAAGACTCCAACGCTTTTTCTCAAATATAGGTTCCCGACTGTCGAATCGGGGAATGAGATCTTTGTCGCTTGTCGACGCCAGTACGGCTGAAACGCTATAAGCAACTGGCCTACCCTCTGGGGGGATCGGCGTGCCCGACCGAGAAGAACCCTGCTGCCAAGAAACGTTATGCATTCTTCGGGCGCTAATCCGTGACGCCGAAGAAATTATCCGTTTGTTGCGGATATTAGCTCAAGAGAGCGGTCAAAAAGTCGATCCGTCCGAAGCTGAATCAGCTATACCTGCTGCCAGAATCGAATCGCTCACAACCCGCGAGAGCGAGGTTTTACGGCTTCTGGTGACCGGAATGTCGAACCGTCAGATAGGCCGCAAACTCGGAATCGCTGAGCGCACGGTGAAGAATAATCTGCATTCCATTTACCGGAAGCTAGAGGTTTCGGGACGCGCCGAGGCGATTGCCCGCCACTTCGGTGCCCTACCTCAGCGTCGCAGATAGAGCGCCGGGCGCGGAGACCGAAGAGCAGACCGAGCCTTCGCCGCCACGGCGCGAACCGGCAGTAAAATATCAGCAGCCTTGCGCGAAGCGTGGAACTCATTTGGGGCAGGACAACGCTCTTGGCCAATATTCAGCGGATGGCACCTGGCCTTCACGTCTCCAAGTTCACTGAGCCTCTTTCATCCTGGATAGTTGCAGGTCAGCAACGTGTGGGCGGCTTGGACGATGGTGCCGATGCGTCGGGTGGAGCATCGGGCTCGGCGGAGGATGTGCCAGGGCTTCAGCTGTGCGAAGGCGCGTTCGCCGGGTGCTCTCAGCCGTGCGTGGTCGCGGTTGAACTGCTGATAGTGAGCGGGCTGTTCGCGGTGGTGGTAGTACGGGGTGCGGAGGGTGGCGCCGGCGCCCTGGTAGGCACGGTCGGCGAGGACGAGGATCTGCCGGGTGAGGCAGGCCTGGACGACGGCTGCGGGGCGGGGCCGCGGTCAGGTCGTGGGGCCGGCCGGGTGTCGCGCGGGAGAACCACAGAGGTGTGCCGTGGGGACGGGCGATGACCTGCACGTTCATCCCATGCTTGCGGTGTTTCATCGAGTAGTACGGCTCGTCCGCGCCGATCGGGTCGATCGGGATCAGCGTGCCGTCAACGATGACGTGATCGCCCTCACCGAGACCGGTGAGTGCTTCGTGGAGGCCCGGCGCCCAGGAGGCCAGCACGTCCAAGGTCTCGTCGACGTAACGCCAGGCGGTGGCCTGGGATCTCCCGAAACCGGCCCCGAGCTGCGAGAACGTCTCGTTCTTCCGCAGGTGCACCAGCGTGAGCAACGCCTGCTTGAAGCAGCCGAGCTTGCGCCAGCGGGTGTTGCGGGCCCGGCGGTGCTCGTGCAGCAGCCATGCGACATGCTCGACCAGCTCATGAGGGACGTCGAGCGTGGCAGCATACGGAAACAACAGGGCCCCTTCGGTCGCCGGTGTGATGAGTGGAATCACCACGCCAACGACAAGGGGCCCTGTCTCGTCACCACCCCCGCTGACCAGCCTCTTTCACCCTCCAGCACAGGATGAAAGAGGTTCCGGAGAACCTCTTCCGTCAGGTTGGTGTGCACACTCCGCTAGTCGGCGGGACGGCCAGGCAGGTGGCGGCAGCTGTCCAGGCGGGGAAAACGGGCACCCCAACTGCGGCGGGAAGCGCGGCGGCGCGCACGGGGCTGATGGAGAGCTGAGTGCTTTTCAGCGCTTGGTAGATCGCCTGGGTGTCTGCGGCGAGGTTGGCGGGTTTGGAGGCCACCCGCAGAGACCGGAAGCTGGATGCGCACTGGCTGCTTGGCGCGTTGGCACTGTTCGTTAGGTACGGCAGGCAGGGCGACAGCAATCGTCCGGCCTCGACGCTGGTGTAGGCCTGCGCGGTGGGGGCGAAGGCCACCACCGCGACCACCGCCGCCGTAGTGGCCACCGCGGCGCGCCGGACGGTTCTCATCGTCTTCGTCGTCATCGACTCTCCTAATACCTATGGTCGCTTGGTGCGAGATTCCGCCCGGGCTCGGGGCGGCAACCGAGGTTGACGTGATTGAGTGGCGCGGTTATCCGTCTCACCCCACTCACCTGCTGTCGACGCCGTGTACCGTCCAACGCGAACCGGGAGCAACCCGTCACCGCGCGCGGAGTACTCCGCGGCGGCCCTCCCTGCCGAGACCTCAGCACTGCACGAAAAGTCCTGAGATGTACGTACTCCCAGATTTACTTTGGCCGCCTATGGCCTTAAGTAGAAGCATGGTGCCCTGGACGCGGCCCTGCAACCAGAACCATCTCGATAACTAGCGGAAGCTCGTAGGGTCCGCTGACTCGTTTTCGCAGACACGCCTTCAGTTCTCGCAGGTAGAGCCAACCTCCTGGATGTGAGAGCAGGCGAATGGATAAATTGACGCGACCGAAAGATTGACGCCACGCTGGACAAATCAGCCTTTTTCGTCCCCTGCGGGGGTGCTGCCTGATCGCGTGACGGCAGAGTTTGTTGATCCGAAACGCTTTAAGTGGGTGGTTCGTAATGCAATGTCCTTTTCTGGCTGAGGTGAGGGCGAAGCCGCCGGTGGAGGTCCTGTCGGCTATTGCTTCCTGGCGAAGTTGTCGGTGTCGGCCTCGGTGAGAATGCCGAGTTTGACCAGGCGTTTCAGCTTGGCGCGGGTGCCCTTCGACGTTCTTCGGCAGTAGTTCGTGGCCGAGGGCTTCGCAGATGTCCTTGGCCCGTAGCGGCCCGGTCGTCTGGTTGAAGGCGTCGAGGATGCGGGGGTAGTCCGGGTGCTCGGGCAGATCTAGTGGGCCGGCCGGGAGCCGGTCGGCGAGGCCGGTGACAGTCGTGCGGGTGATCGCGAGGTGCTCCAGGTGCGTCTCGGCCTCCCGCAACCGGGTCTGCAGGTCGTCGATCTGTGCGCGGAGGTCGTCGGCCAGGGCCCGGGCGGCGTCTTCCTGGAGTTCCAGGGCGTCGAGCAGGGGCTGGAGATTCACGCTGCCACCATTTGCGTATCGCGCCAGGCGGGGACGTTCGCGCCGGTGAGGCGTCGGGTCATGACGTGGGTCATTGCCCAGTAGACGCGGGAGGCGGAGGAGGAGGGGTGGTGCTCGTAGTCACGGACCAGGCGCCGGTGCAGTATCAGGATTCCATAGGTCTGCTCGACCCTCCATCGCTTCGGCTGCGGCACGAACCCCTTGACCTGCGGGTTGCGTTGGACGATCTCAACGTCGATGCCCAGGCCGGCGCCGTGCAGGACGACCTGGTTCTTGAAGCCCTGGTCGACCAGGGCTTTGCGGACACTTCCGCCGGCTTGCTCGGCAACCTGGTCCAGCAGGACGATGCCCGCGGCGTTGTCGTGGGTGTTCGCGGCGAGGACGACGACTGCGATGACCAGGCCGAGGACGTCCACGGCCAGGCCGCGTTTGCGGCCGGGCACCCGCTTGGCGGAATCGTGGCCGGTCGTGGAGGCGGGGACCCCGGCGGCCACATGAACACTCTGGGTGTCCAGGACCACCAGAGTCGGGTCCTCTAATCGGCGGGCGCGTTCACGGACCTGGCAGCGCAGGAGCTCATGGATGACCTGGTCGGTGCCGTCGTCCCGCCATGCGGCGAAGTAATAGTAGGTCGCGCTCTTCTGCGGCAGGTCGTGCGGGAGGTAGGCCCACTGACAGCCGGTCCGCCCCTGGTAGAGGATCGCGTTCACGATCTCCCGCATGTCGTAGGCGCCCTGGTGGCCGCTGACCGAGCGGTGCCGGTCCTTCCACGCGGTGATCACCGGCTCGATCAACGCCCACTGCTCGTCCGATAAGTCACTCGGGTACGGCTTGCGTTCACTCACCCGATCACATCACCAGATCTGTACCCGCGGACCGGCAGATTCCGCCCCGCCCACACCATCAGGCGACAGCAGAGCCACTCAAAGACTCACGAACCACCCTCTAAGAAAGCGCCTCCGTGCAGGCCGCTACCCAGTCCGGCGACATCCCCACCGACATCACCGTCCGGACCCAGTCCGGCGACGTCCACCTCGGCCGCACCCACATCGCCCGCGCCACCACGCAGTCCGGAGACATCACTGCGACCACGAGGCGATCAGGTCCAGGTGCTCAGATTGCTTCCAGCGCTGTGCGCTCGGCTTGGCGCAGCCAGTCGAGGTACCACTGCGCGAAGGTCACCGGCTTTCCGTCGTGGCCAAGGAGCGGTGCGAGGTCGACGTCGTCCACCCGGCAGTCTGACCAGATGGTGCCGCGGTGGCTGCCGCTGATGATCAGCCACTCCCGTTGGGCGCACCCCAGGTGGCAGATCACGATCGCGCCGACGGTGCGATCGGGGGCGAACATGACGGCGTCCCATCGTTCGTCCCATGCCTCGATGGCGTCGTCGAACTCCTCGATCTCGTCGAAGTCCTCTTCCTCGGGGCGTTCGGCGAGGAGCGCGTCGACGATCTCGGGGTTCGGGCCCTGCTCGGGAAACGGCTCGGCGAGCTGGGACAGGTCTGCCATGTCCGCGCCGTCGCCCTCCCACCGCCAGCGGCCCTGTACTCGCCTCACCGGGAACATGCCATGGGCGGGACCGGCACCACCCGCGCCGACAAGAAGGAGGAATGCCTGGAACTCCTGCGGCAGCGTCACCTTCATCTGCGCCTCGAGCTCCGCGAGCTCGGCATGACTGAGCGGCTGCTCCAGAACCCATCGGTGCCCCCGGGCCCCGAACACGTCGTTGCTCGCGGGGCATGCCTTCAGAGCCTCGACCCGTTGACGGACACCCGCCCACTGCTGATCAGTCATGAGTAAAAGATAGGTGTCCCCACCGACATTGACGTCGACAGGGCCTCCTGGAAGCCGGGCGGGGCCAGTTCAAACCGTTCCTGCCCGGGGCCAGCTGAGGCCGTCATGGTGGGGCCAAAGAGGACCGTCCTAGACAGACGTCTCAACCCGTCCGTCGAGAGCAGCCCTGAACGCTCAGACGGGCAGGTTCGGCGCAGCACCCCTTCGGGAATCTGCGAACCCGCCCTCTTTGCGCCCCGGTGGCCAGGAGCCCGTCGCCCGCACCGAGTGCCACGGCGGCAAGCGCTTCGCGTGGCTGTACCGGATCGACCTGGCGAAGCCGAAGCTCCCGATGACGCTGGCGAAGGAAGCCGCGCTCGACAGGGCGATGGCCCAGCGCCAGACATGTCCCGGTCCGTGTGGCCGACGCTATTTCCGCTGTCTTACCCCTGCGCACCGTGGGCTCCTGCGACCCCTGCGCCCAGGGATACGAACCCTCCCCCGGCACCTACTTCCTCACCACCGCGCCGACCACGCACCACTTGGCCGCCTGACCTGCCGGCCCCCCTGACCCGAGAGGACATCGCCCATGCATACCCCCGTCCACCTCACCGCGCGCCCCGGCCCCCGCCGGGGCACCCCCGCTGGGAGGCCCCCGTGGACCGGCTAAACACCCTCTGGGGCCGGATCAGCAGGCCGGTGCGCCGACCCCTCGCAGTGGCTGCTGGGGCGCGCTCACCGCCCCTGGTACGGGCTACTCCCCTTCGCTCTCATGGGCCTGGCCGCCTACGCCGGCGAGTACCGCCCCCACTGGGGGTGGTCGGCGGCGTTCCTCTACGGGGCCGTCAGCACCGGCATGGACGCCGCGGGGGGCCTTGCGCACCGGTGGTGGGAGGACGGCCGTCTCTGGCAGGACAACATCTGCCCCTGCTGCGACCACCCTCACGGCGACGGTGGCGGATGGGGCGACTTCCCCGGCTTCCCCGACGGTCCGGAGGACCACGGGCGCACCGCTCCGCGACCCGTCGGCGCCCCGGTCCAGGGGTAGTCCGCAGCTGCCCGCCCCCAGGGTTGCGCATTGCGCACCCCCCGTGCCATTCTGAGGACACGAAGGGGTGCACAAAGCGCACCCTAAGGTTCTGGAGGTTCACCATGGGCAGGTTCCGACGCGACAACAGCACCGTCAGCGGCGGCCACTACGGCGGCGAGAACACCGGCATCACGGGCGGCACCTTCCACGGCACCATCCACGTCGGCGGCAAGAGCGCCGAGCAGCGCGAGGCGGACCGCCGCCTCGGCGAGTCCCAGGCCGACCGGGTGATCGCCGCCCTCAAGGACGCCAAGAAGAAGAAGTAGCGTCTCTTCGATCACACAGTCGACGAGACGGAGAGCACCATGGGCGTGACCGTGACCAAGACGGGCGGCGGCCGCGCGGAGATCACCTGGGATCCGCAGACCGACGACCCGCAAGGGCACATCGCCAAACTCGTCGAGACCGACCGCCTGGCCCACGTCCTGGAAGCCATCGCCGGTACCCGCTTCCAGGAACGGGGGACCACCGAGGCCCAGGCCCTGGCCGCCGCCTACAGCACCTCGGAGGCCGCCCGCCTCCTGGACCGCCGCTCCGCTACCCAGACCGTCGAGCTCCACGACCAGTACAAGGTCGGCTGGAAGCGAATCGCGGAAGCCGTACGCGGTGACGCCACCGCCCAGTCGAGCATCCGCCGGAAGTACGAGCAGGGCCTGCGCTACCTCGGGCGGCCCGACTCCTGACCCCCGGGCAGGCAGCCGCCACCGCCAAGACCCCGCCGCCCGCCCCACTGCCGGACCACCGGCGGCACCCGCCGCCCCCGAACGAAGGGATCCCCCCATGTCCGACGACGTCGCAGAGCAGCTCCGCAAGGCCGCCGAGGAGCAGGAGCGGGCCAGCCGGGCCCTCGCGGAAGAGCTCGCGCGCGCCGCCCGCCGGGACGGCGGAGCCTGACCCCCGCCCCCCTCTGGGCGGTTGACCGCCCACCGCAACACCGTGCCCCGTCGGCCCTCTGCCGACGGGGCACCGCATTCCCCGGCACCACCACTGCGCCGGTCGCCTGCCTGGCCCTCACCTCCGGTCCTCACCCCGGGGGTGAGGACCGGACAGGCCCCCTGACCACTGCGGCCCGCGCCCCCCTTCTCACGCCGACCGCCTGCCGTACGTACGACCCCCCGCCGCCCGGAACGCGCGCCGCGCCGCAGTGGCACCGGTCGACGAAGCGCCGCCACCGGTCGTGCACCTGAAGCCGCACCGGTGACGGCCCTCCAAGGAGATCCTCGTGTTCGCATCGCTGTTCGTGCTGCTGTACGCCGCGCACCTCGCCGCCGACTACCCGCTCCAAACCGACCACCAGGCCAAGCACAAGTCCGACCGGTGCGCCGCCGGATGGCGAGCCAATCTGGCCCACGCCGCAACCCACGCCGCCACCACCGCGCTCGCCCTGGTCGCCGCCACCACCATCCTCGACCTCCCCATCGGAGTCCTGCCCGCACTGCTCGCCCTCGTCGGGATCGCAGGCACCCACGCGGTCATCGACCGCCGGTGGCCCGTCGCCCACTGGATGCGCATCGCCCGCCAGACGGCCTGGGCACAGAACGGCGGAGCCGCACACGTCGACCAGACCGCGCACGTCCTGGTCCTCGTCGTCACCGCCCTCGCCCTGACCACCACCTCCTGATCACCGAGCGGCCACCGGAGCCCGACTGAGTTGAGCGCACTCTGCGCCGCCCCGCACCCGCAACCACCGGGCCCGGGACGGACGCAGTGGCCCCTCAACTCCGACGAGGACGCCCCCCTCACCTACGAGCAGAGAAGGAACCTGCTGCTATGGCGAACACGACCACCACGCCCCCGTCCCGAGCGCCGGTCTGATCACCCAGCACGCCACGGCCCTCGCCTCCCTCACCTCAGAACCGCTCGCCGAGACGGGGGCCGACCTCATCGACCAGCTCCGGGAGGCCGAAGAACGTCTCAACCGGGCCCAGATCACCGGTGGCGACCAGCTCGGCGATGCCGCCGGCCTCCTCGACCAGGCCCTCGACGTCGACCTCGACGGCGGCCCCCGATCGCAGACGCAGGCGTTCCTCGACCGCGCCGCCCGGCTGCTGCGCGCCTTGGACGACATGACCACCGAGTACCGCCACGCGACCTGAGCTCCCTACGGCCTGGCGGCCGCAGCTCCCTGACTCGGCCATCGGGCCTCCCTACCGGAAGGCGCCCCGCCCGATGAACGACACCGGCACCTACGACAACCCTGTCCCCACCGCCCCGGACATCTTGCTGTGTGGGTGCTTCTGGTTCACCGACCCCGATGGAACGCTCTGCCTCGTACCGAGCTCGACGGCCCGGCGGTAGGTTCCCCGTCCGGTGCCGTGGAGGGTGCCGCAGGGGACGATGACCGGCACGATGCGGCGTTGGCGGACCTGGTTGCGGTAGATGTCGTGGTCGTACCCGCGGTCGAAAACGGGTCGCGTGAGTACGCCAGCATCATGTGGAAGGAGTGGATCTTCGGGATGCCCATGTGGGCGAGGATCTTGCCCTCGTCGCAGCAGGACGCCGGTGGCAGCGGCAGCGCCCGCCTCGTCTTCGATCGCCGGAGGCGGGCTCGTCCTGGTCCCGGGCCGCCCGGCCTCCCGGTCAGTGCATGGGATGGGTGCGAGCGGAAAGGTGCCAGGTATGACACGTATGCCGAAACCAGAGCCCGGCGAGGACTGCGACCCCGGCGCGGGAGGGACGGGCAGCGTGGGCCCTGATGAGCAGGTTGAGGAGCGGGCGCCGGATCGGCTTTCCCAGCTGCCGACGCGCTCGTGGATGGCGGTGCTGCGCGGCACGCTGAAGGAGTTCAAGGACGACGAGCTGGCCGACCGGGCCGCGGCCTTGACCTATTACGGGGTGTTGGCGCTCTTCCCGGCGCTTCTGGTGCTGGTGTCACTGCTGGGTATCGCGGGTGAATCCGCGACGAAGCAGGTGCTGGACAATCTGCAGAAGCTGACCCCGGGCTCTGCACGTGACGTGATCAGCAACGCGGTGGAGCAGCTCCAGGGCAATAGTGGTGTCGGCTCCATTCTGGCCCTCGTCGGTCTGGCGGCGGCGATCTGGTCCGCCTCGGGGTACGTCGCCGCGTTCATCCGTGCTTCGAACGCCGTCTATGACATGCCCGAGGGCCGTCCGGTCTGGAAGGTGCTGCCCCTACGGCTGGCGCTGACGATCACGTTGATGATCCTCGCGGTGGTCAGTGCCCTCATCGTGGTGTTCACCGGCGGGCTGGCCCGGCAGGCTGGAGCCGCCCTCGGCATCGGTGACACGGCACTCACGGTGTGGTCGATTGCGAAGTGGCCGGTCCTCGTCCTGCTGGTGACGATCATGATCGCGATCCTGTACTGGGCTGCGCCCAATGCCAAGGGCCGCGGGTTCAAGTGGGTCACCCCGGGAAGTTTCCTGGCGCTGGTGATCTGGATGATCGCCTCGGCCGGTTTCGCCTTCTATGTTGCGAACTTCGGCTCGTACAACAAGACGTACGGCGCCCTCGCCGGCGTCATCATCTTCCTGGTCTGGCTGTGGATCACGAACCTGGCGATCCTCCTCGGCCTGGAGTTCGACGCCGAGATGGTCCGACAGCGCGCCATCGCCGGCGGTCACCCCGAAGACGAGGAGCCCTACGTCGAGCCCCGGGACACGCGGAAGTGGAGTGATGAAGACCGCCGTCGCCTCCAGTGAGGACCGTGTGGCGCGGCCGCGAGCGGGCATGCGGCGAGGCATAGAACTCCTGGCATCCCTGCGCAGCGGTGATTATCGGCTAACACGACGGATGGCCGCATGGGACTCCGCCCGGGCCCGCCAGTTGCTACCGCCGGTCGAGAAAGCGGCCGAGCACACCAAGCTCTGGTGGGAGGCTGCCGTGATCATGGCGACGGGTGGGGGCTGGTGGGGCCGTAAGGCCGCGGCAGCCGGGATCCCCTCCATGGCGGTGGCAAAACTGTTGTCCAACGGGGTCTCGAAGCAGGCCGAGCTGCATGCCTCGTTTCAGGACCCGGCCCTGCGGGAAACCGACGTCCACCTCGAGCAGTACGGGAACAAGCTCGCCTCCCTCAATCCGCACCGCGACGGCGAACGCCGGCACAGGTAGAAAGCCGGCATTCGCCGTCGAGTCGCGTCGGCAGTACCTCACCGCAGTCAAGAGACGAGCCGACCAGCAGGACCCGGACATCCGGAGTGGGTATCGCTCCCCGGGTGGGGCACACGGAACTCATGCCCGGACAACATGCGCGTCCCACGACCACCGTGTTCGGCCCGTCCCCCACGACCCAGGCCCCGTCGACCGCCCCAGCCGCTGCCAAGCACTCCCGCCGAGGCCGCCCCACCGGCCGCCTGCGTCGCCGACTCCTCGCATACCGGGCCATCGGCTTCCTCTCCACGCACATCCCCGACCACTCCGGGCCAGGCGAGGAATGTCTGCTCCTCGTCCACATCCGCCAAGTCGTCGGCCGGGTCCACTACCGGATCTGCACCGACTGCGCCCAAGGCGTCATCACCACCATCACCATCGACGAACGCTTCCACAGCACCGGCCTGGGCACCCGGGCTCTTTCGCACCTGCGCTCCCGCCACCCGGGTCTCGCCTGGCGCAGCACGCTGAGCCTGCGCACCACCCGTGATCTCCTGCGCCGGATGTGCATCCCCACGATCACAGCTGACACGCCCTGCCCCCACGCGCCGACGCTGTCTGGCCCCACGCCCGCCAGCGGGTGACAGCGCCGCTGGCTTCCGCCCCTAGGCACTGTCCGGCGGATCATGGGCGGAGCCATAGGCGGACTGCTGCTGCGGTGACGGTGCCGTGGAAGACGTAGGCCCTTTTGTCGTAACGGGTGGCGACCGCGCGGGAGTTCTTGAGCCGGTTGATGGTCCGCTCGACCTCGTTGCGGCGCCGGTAGCGCTCGCGGTCGAAGCCGGCAGGTCTGCCGCCCGCGCTGCCTCTGCGCCGGCGGTTGGCCCGCTGGTCCTTCGGCTCGGGGATCGTGTGTGTGATGCGCCGTCTTCGCAGGTAGCGGCGATTTCGGCGTGAGCTGTAAGCCTTGTCGCCGCTGACATGGTCGGGCCTGGTCCGGGGCCGTCCGCCCAGCGGCCGGGGAACCCGGATCCGGTCCAGGACCTCGATCATCTGCGGGGCGTCACCCCACTGGCCTGGGGTGATCAGTAGAGCCATGGGGCGGCAGCCGCCTTCACCGGCGAGGTGGATCTTGGAGGTCAGACCGCCCCGGGACCGTCCGAGTCCCTCATCGGGGCGGTGGTGCCGGGGCCTCGTCCTTTTTTCGGGATCCGCGGTCCGACCCTGCGGGCGCCGGCCGCGTGCTGATGGGCCCGGCAGGACGTCGAGTCGACGCCCACCATCGACCAGTCGATCCGCCCGGCAAGGTCGGCGTCGGCCTGGACCGCCTGCAGGAGCCGGTCCCAGGTACCATCCGCCGACCAGCGGCGATGCCGTTCATACACGGTCTTCCACGAGCCATAGCGTTCCGGCAGGTCACGCCACGGAACACCGGTGCGGACCCGGAACAGAATCCCGTTGAGCACGGTCCGGTGATCGTTCCACCGGCCGCCCCGGCCACCCGGCGAAGGCAGATGCGGCTCCAGCAGCGACCACTCACGATTCGTCAGATCCTCCCGACCCATGCCCCAACCAACGAGCGACCAGTCAGAAAGTCACATGATCCGCCGGACATGCCCTAGACGTCACATCCCCAAGGAGTGAGAAGGTGAAGGGCTTCCGCAGCTTCATCCTGCGCGGCAACGTGGTCGACTTGGCCGTCGGCATCGTCATCGGGGCCGCGTTCACCGCCGTAGTGAACGGCTTCGTCGGTGCCTTCCTAACACCTCTCGTAGGACTGGCCACCGGTGCCAGCGGGGACATGAGCCGCAGAACCTTCACCGTGGGCGCCACCGAATTCCCCTACGGCACCTTCATCAACGCGACGATCAGTTTCGTCCTCCTGGCCAGCGCCCTGTACTTCTTGGTCGTGCTGCCCATCAACAAGCTGCACGAGCGTCTCGCCCCGCACCAGGATGTCCAGGCCCCGAAGCGGGACTGCCCCGAATGCCTCAGCCCCGTCCCTGCCCAGGCCCGACGCTGCGCGTCCTGCACCGTCCCCCTGCCCGTCGTCCCCGCCCAGGCAGGGGAAGCGACGCAGCGCGCTGGATAACCAGCCTCCACGGATCGGCCCTTGAGGCTCGGACGGCTCTATCACTCAGCTACGCGACCAGGCGTTCAGGAAGTGCATCGGAGAGACGGCCACGAAACGCACACCATTTACGTACGGGCTCGCGCACGCGCGCATCAAACGCTCCTCGACAGGAGAGGATGCCTGCTGTTGCCCGGCGTCCGGGAGCGGCATCTGCTGCGGGTTGCCTTCTGTCTCTTCCTCCGGCCGGCGATTTTGCACGCCAGGGCGGAACAAGCGCACCGGATAGACAAAACACCCTCCAGAGAGGAGGGGTCATGGCCTCACCTGTACTGGATCAAAACCTGTCCCCGTCGCCGAAGCCGCAACGCCGGCCCGGGCAACCGAAGCCATCGACGTCCCCGTCACCCCGCTCCCCGCCTCCCACCCCGTGCAGGAACTCCTGGACTGGGCCACCGCCCACCCGGCCGCCGCCGTCCGCAGCCACGCCGCCCGCATCACCGCCGACCTGGGCGAGCTGACCGAGCGCCGCAACACCGAAGCCGCGCAGGCGAAGCCGAAGAGAAAGTCGCCCGGGCCAAGGCCGAACTGGAACGGGCGCAGGAGGAACTGCGGATCGTGAAGGCCCGCACCCGCACCACGGCCGCCGGGCCCACCGCTGCTCGTACGGGATCGGGCAGCAGCCGCAGCAGGGAAGAACTCGCCGCGATCAGGCCGTGGGCGCGCGCCCACGGCCACCAGGTCGCCGACCAGGGCATGGTGCCCAAGCGAATCCAGGAGGCGTACGACGCCGCCCACCAGGCCACTGCCCGGAAGGCCGGCTGACCCCATGAACACCGGCGCCATAGTCCTGGACGGCTTCCTGGAAAACGCCACCATCCCCGGCGACCTCCACGGGTCGACGGCCCGGTTCCGCCTCACCCTCTCCCCCACCGACGAACGCACCGACGAGACGGTTCTGCCCTGCACCGTCACCGACCCGGCACTCGCCCACGCCGTCCTCCACGACCTGGCCCCCGGCGACAAGCTCCGCGTCACCGGCCACCTCCACATCCCCCGCACACCCGACGAGCCGATGCGGCTGGCCGTTACCACGCTCGCCGTACTGGACACCGCTCCCCCTCCTCACCGACCCGGCCCTCGACGCCACGGTGGTGCTGGAGCGCTACGGCCCCTACCTCGGCTGGTTCGACGCCGGCACCCCCACCGTGGACGTCTTCACCGAGACCGGAACGTGGGTCGGCTCCCTGACCGAACCGGATGAGATCAGCGCGCTTCTCGACGCGTTCGAGCAGTGCCAGGCCGCCAGCGGCGAGTGGCCCCCCGCGACAGCACCACCCACAGAGCGCCGCGTCCCTCGAGGAGCGGCGCTCTGTCCTCTGCCCATACCCACCTCTTCATCCGAGCAGGAGACCTCTGGTGCACCCGATCCGCCTGATCTCGTTCGGCTACCTCCACCTGCCCACCGGCCCGGACGGCTCCCCGGTCCCGCCCGCCGCCGACCGGATCGAAGACGTCCGCGACCGGCTCCGCGACCCCGCCGCAGCCCGCGACATCCTCGACCTCGACGGCCACCACCCCCGCGTCCAGGACGTCGTCCTGAACACCCCCGGTGCCCGCGAACTGCTCGACAACCTCGCCGACTACGCCGACCTCCCCGCCAGCCCCCGCAGCATTGCCATCGGATGTGCGGGAGGCAGGCACCGTGCATGCGGCCTCATCGAAATCCTTGCCCGCGAACTCCGGAAGCGGGGCCGGGAGGTCGAAGTCAAGCACCTCCATGCCCACCTGCCGCGCGTACTCAAGACGCCCACCGGTGCCCCTGCCGCGCCCTCGAAGGAAGGGGCCGCCCGATGAGGCGTCATCTGTTCCGCTGTTGTGGCAACGCGCCCGGCGGCATCACGTCCGAGGACCCGGCCGTTATCAACCGATTCCGCTCGATGTTCACCGCCCTGCGCAACCCCTGCGCCCTGGACGCCTGACGTCGGCTCCCTGGACATCGCTGTGTGCGGGGGCCGTTCGTAGGACGGCCCCGGCCTGATCACCATCGTCCTGGCCCGCCCCACCACACCGCCCACCGCCGCCCATCGGAAGGCCCGCCCCTCGACCACATCGGACACGGTCGGCCCACGGTGATCCTCGGCATCTGACAACCCGGCTACGCGATGCTCACCCACGCCGTCGAGAACTTTCTCCTGCGCGATGTTGTCGGCACGTTCCCGGGTGCACTATGCCCTCTCCACCGAGGCCCGCCAACGCGACGACGATCTCGAGGGCTTCACCCCCCTGTGCGTCGGGCCGCTCACCCCCCCCAGCACATCCAGCAGGACCACGACCGGCTCACTGCCGTGCTGGGCGGAGAGGGTGTTGATTCTGGAACCCGTTTGGAACAAAAGCTACTTCTAGGAAAAATGCGACCTCTGTGAAGGGGGTTCTGGCGGGGGAACCCGATGGTGCCGGTGTGATCGGATGCGTCGTCACCTGCGGGGCCGCCAGGGGGCCTCACAGGCGTTTTTGTGGCTTTGGGTGCTCCGCCTCCGGGTGTGCGGCTGCGGTATTACGCCGTAATACCGCAGCCGTAATGACGTCTTGATGAATAAACTAACGTGGCGGTACGCGAGTCGATCTTCAACGTTAGTAAGGTACGTGCATGACTTCGTCTGACGCAGGCGACCGCGAGAAGGTCGTCTCCAAGCTGCCCCCCGCCCTCCAGCAAGCCCTGAAGGTCCGCGCCGCCCAGCACGGCACCGACATCCAGCACGCTGTCGAAGCAGGCATCACCGCGTGGCGCCGACTCGGAGCGAACCTCCCCGCTGCCGACACGGCAGGCGCGAAACCGTTCGCCACCTTCCTCCCCCCTGGCCAGTGGGACGAGTTCCGCGAAGCTTGTGCCTCCCGCGGAGTCTCAATCATTCAAGGACTCACACAGTCCGTACTGTTCTGGCTCGACACCAACCCCGCCCCCGGGGTCGTCCGCCCGGAGCACCCCAAGCGGATCATCATCTGCAACCAGAAGGGCGGCGTAGGCAAGACCGCGCTCGCCGCCGGCGTCGGTGAAGCCTTCGCGGAGGACAGTGACCAGCTGTACCCCGTGCGCATCTCCAAGCACTTCGCCGCCGCCCTCCTCAACCCCGACGACGAGCCTGCCTCTCCCCTCGACTACGAGGACCTCCCTGGGCTCGGACTCCGCGTTCTCCTCGTCGACTTCGATCCGCAGTGCCACCTCACCAACCAGCTCGGCCACGTCCCACTGCCCCTCGAGGGCGACTCCCTCACCAAGCACATGGCTGGCGAGGCCAAGGGCGACCTCAAGGACCTCATCGTCCCCATCGAGGAACCATGCTTCGGTGACCGGCTACATCTCCTGCCCGCCTGCACCGACGCCTTCCTCCTCGACGTGAAACTCTCCAGCGTCCGCGCTCGCGAAGCAGCCCTCGAACGCGTCCTTGGAGCAGTTGAAGGCGACTACGACGTCATCATCATCGACTGCCCCCCGAGCCTCGGCCTCAGCATGGACGCCGCCGCCTACTACGGGCGCCGCCGCGACGGCGAGGCCCCCGGCAACTCGGGCATCCTCATCATCGTCCAGGCCGAAGACAGCTCCGCCGACGCGTACAAACTCCTCACCGACCAGATCGAGGACCTCCGCGGCGACATGACCGTCACACTCGACTACCTCGGTATCGTCGTTAACCACTACGACGCCCGCCGCGGCTACATCGCCACCTCCTCCCTCCAGTCCTGGATCGACATAAAGGACCCGCGGGTCGTCGGCGTCATCGGAGACCTCAAGGAGCAGAAGGAGACCGTCCGCCTGAAGCGGCCCCTCCTCGCCTACGCGCCCCGCTGCGACCAGGCCGTCGGCATGCGCGCACTCACCAGGGAGATCTCATGAGCAAGGCAGACACCCTGCGGGCAAGCGCGTCCTTCCACCAAGCCAGGGGAGGCATCAGCGCCCGCCGCGCCGCAATCGAAGCCGCCGCCGCCGCCCCCACCGAGGGTGCTCCCCCGCCGCTCAAGCTCCCCGTCGACGTCATCAGCCTCAACCCCGACAACCCTCGGGAAGAACTGGGTGACCTGACCGACCTCGGAGCCAGCCTCCGAGACCACGGGCAGAAGACCGCCATCAGCATCATGAGCCGGTTCGCCTATCTGGAAGGCAATCCCGACCGGAAGAACGACCTGGAAGAGGGAACCAAGTACGTCGTCATCGACGGCAACACCCGCCTCGCCGCCGCCCGCGAAGCCGGCCTCACTGAGATCAAGGTGATGCTGGACGACGACCTCGGAAGCAACCCCGATGAGATCCTCGAATCCGCGTTCGTCGCGAACGTCCACCGCCAGGACCTCGATCCGCTCGACGAAGCGAAGGTCCTTCAGCGGCTCCTGGAGATTCACAAAACCCAGGAAGCTCTCGCCGCCCGCCTCCACCGGTCTCAAGGATGGATCTCGCAGCGTCTGGCGCTCCTTGGCCTGACGCCGGAGCTGAAGCAGAAGCTGCAGTCCGGTGAAGAGTCCGCAGCGCTGCTGCGACGGGTCGGAAAGAAGAAACCTGAGGAGCAGGAAGCGCACCTCCGCCAGCTCAAGGAAAGGGCGAGGAAGGCTCCACGGAAGAGTGCACCTGCGGAGCCTCCGTCTATCCCGGCCCCCACTCCCCCGGCCCAGGATTATTACGCTGTAATGATGCCCGCCTCGAGCCACGATGACGCTCCGGGCGCTGAACCCACAGCAGCCGAATCCACAGACACGAGGCAAGAGACCGGTCGAAAGGAAGACACGTCCTCCCTCGCGCCGTCCCGACAGCAGGGCGAAGCCCTCATGGATGCGGCCTTCGACCAGCTCGACGACGCGCAGCGAAGCGCTTTCATCCTTCGCTACTTCCAGCGCAGCACTGGAGTCGAGGCCGTCACGGTGGACATGAGGGGAGACCTCCCTGCCGACCAGAGATCCTCACTTGCAGAGATCCTTCAGAAGGTGGCGGAAGGTCTGCGCGCCGACGTGTAGTTGCCGCGAGGCTGGAAAACTCCAGCGAATCGCAGAGGGGCGGCCCCACGGGAGTGGGGCCGCCCCTCTGCGCCGAGTAGGGGATTCCGGAAAAGTCGACGCTGATCCGGCGATGCCGGGGTGGTAGCGGGTTACCGCCTGACCGAGAGCGGTCCCCAGACGGCGAAAGTTACCCTCACGACCGTCGAGGGGGAGTCGATGGACGATGCCGTCAGCAGGCCGGAGACGTCTGGCCCGAAGACCGAAGGCTGGGAGGTCAACGTAGGTGGACCAGCCGGCAGGCAGGAAGGGCGACGCGGGAGCTGATGCCGTCGACGACAGCTGGTAGGTGCTCGTACAGGTCGGTGAGGGTCCGGGGGAGTGGATGCGTAGGGTCGCGCGCGGCTGCGGCTTGGGCATGTGGTTCATCCGGTGCGTCCGAGGCGACGGTGTTCGAAGCGGATGAGGTCGGCCGAGCGAATTTCTGCAGGCTGGAGATCGCTCCAGGGACGTAGCCGGGCCCAGACGGCGCCACCGCGGATCATTCGTGTATGTCAGTGGTGCCGATTTCGCGCAACAGACGGTGGTGGTCCTCATCCCGCGCCAGCAGAGCGATGGCGCGTACATCGTCGTCCGTGACCCCGGACTCACCGTCCGGTAGGCCCTGTTCGAGGACGGTACCCGGGAGCTCACTGGGGCGGCACCTGCTGGCAGCCCACGGGCGCGACCAGCAGCCCCTACCACTTCAGCCGCCCCGCCGCCCTCGCCATCGCCCGCCAGCACGGGGCCGCCGACGCCGGGTGATCACCGACGGCCTTGAACGCTCAGCTCTCGTCGTGCGCCAGCAAGGTCGGCGCCGAGGGCGTAGCCGGGGCTGTGGTCGAGGAGTTCCTTGCGGCGGTTGTAGCACTGGGTGGTGCGGGAGTCCTTGTGGTCGGCCCAGCGCTGGATCGGATACACCCGCACAAAGTTCAAGCACTGGAACTCGGGCGAGGACGCGACCGACGGGTGCAACACCTGCGCCGAAGTCCTTCTGGCCGAGGCGATCGTCGCCCCGACGGTGGAAGCCGGCTGCAAGCGCAGCGGGGGCGCCTGGCGGTCCTACTACGACGACCAGGAGGTCACCAGCGCCGGCTCCCTTGGACATCGACCACATGATCCCGCTCGCCGAAGCCTGGGATTCCGGTGCCTCGACCTGGACGGCGGTCCGGCGGGAAATGTACGCGAACGACCAGGGCGCGCACACCTCCCTCGTCGCGGTGACCGCGCGCAGCAACCGGTAGAAGTCGGAGCAGGATACGGCGGACTGGATGCCGCCATCCCCGGACGCGCAGTGCCGGTACGTGGGGGAGTGGGTGGCCACCAAGCTCCGCTGGCAGCTCACAGCGGACGACCGTGAGATCGAAGCGCTGAAGGTTTACGCAGTGGGGCCGTGCGAGGACACCATCGTCTGTTACACGCTGGCCGTCTGACCTGACCGTCTCCCCCGCCGGGAAGGTCGGCAGGGGCGTCGGGCCCTGCCCTGCTTCCAGAGAGGGCTGGGCCGGGAGCGAGGGGCCGGGCCGCCCGGGTGCGGGAGACAGAACCCCGCAGGACCATGTGGACCTGCTGTTCAGCCATCCGCGGCTGGTACCCCAGGAAGTGGAGACTCTCAAGAACTGGACGTCGCACCGCTCATCACCCACGGGGCTGTTGGGTGAGGCATGACGTTATGGTCGGTTACTCAGGCGGCCGGTTACTCATGGGTGGGAATCCGAATGCTATGCCGGCAGGGTTTGAAGTTCACGAGGACCACTGCGCGCCCGCCGAAGGCTTGGGTCTCGGAATTTGACGTGACACTTTCCGGATGTCTTTCGCAGACCGGGCAGGGCATGAGCGAGGGGTAGTCGGGTTGCTGAAGAACTCCGAGGAGTATTTCCTCTTGCCTGTGCAGCAAGGCCAGCCTGAAGCCGGTCGGCCAAGCGGCTGTCATGAGTATGCGGTCCACTTCTTTCCTCCGGGTGCTGCCGTGGTGCCGGGGGAGTGCGAGCGGGGGCTACTGGGGGTCGGCCGGCTGGTCGTCCTGCCATACCCAGCGGCCGTTGATGTCGGGTGCGTAGATGCTTCTTCCGCCCGGGAAGGTGCAGCCGTCGTTGGGAAGCGCAACCCAGGGGTCTTCCTCGGTGAGGGCTATGGAGGCTGTCAGGCCGTCCAGGGGCCCGCCGTGCAGTTCGACTGCGATGGAGATCTTGTTGTCGCTCATGTCGACCTTCTGCCCCGACAGGTACAGACCAATTGTTAGCGGTCTCTCACGGACCGGCCCTCGCCCCGGAGCGGGTGACACCCTTTGACCTCGCGCTGACGAACGCTCTGGCCAGGAGCTTGCTCCGGCCGGGCGTTTCCGGGGGAGGGGCTGTTGGAGGCTGCGAGGTCGGAGCTGTCTGTGGCTCCGATGGGGAGGGTCTGGCCAAGTCGTGCCTGCGCGGCGCGGCGGACGCCCTGCTGTGTTTGCCGGGCACCCCGGTCACGGTGGGCCTGAAGCCCGCGGCCGCAGCCCTGCTGGAGGCGGTGAACGCCCTGGCCGGCCCGCCCTCCCGTTGACTGCTCTGCCCGTCGGGGAGTCTGCCGTCGGCGCCGGGCCGGACGACTTGGTGCCAGCCGGGCGTGCGGCAACCATGGACCGTGCCCCGGCCCGGGCGGCTGATACGGCGCCGGCGCCGTCCGCCGACGAGAGCCTTGAGGCACCCGCCGACGGGGTGGGCGCGGACCCGACCGCTGACGCGGTGCAGCGGGTACGGGAAGTGGCGGAGGTCTTGCGTGGGCATCTGAAGCGGCCGGGTGGCTTTCACTGGCCGCGGGTGGCGGGGATTGCCGTATTGGCTGACGTGGATGGCGTTGGGCGGTGCGCAGGAGCGGGCCCTGGATGTGTAGGGCGAGGTGTACGGGAAGACGTCGGGCATCCTGCACGGCACCGGAGCCGACCGGGCCCGCGCTCCTGCCTTGGACGGGGGAGTCCTGGCGGCGGCTCGGGAGCGGGGCGGCCCCACGCGCTACCGGGTTCTTCTTCCGCTCCGTCCCCGGCGTGGCTGGGCGTGCTGGACGAGCACGCCGGGTACCTGCTGCTCGCCGACGAGGAGAACGCCGTGTGGCTGGCCGCCTCGTTCCTCGAGCACCTGAACACCACCGCCCCAGACACTGCCCACCCCTGGCTGGCCGCTCGCGCCGGACAGGTCGCTGCCGGGGCCCGGGCGCGTTGGACGCGTTGCTGCGCCTGGCCCGGGCCGGAGCCCTCACCCCGGCCAGGGGCCGCTCGTTGCTCCCGCACATCACCGCGTCGGCCCGGCCCGAAGCACCGTCCGGCCGGGGCGGGTTCGCGCGCTGGCTCGCGGGACATCCCGGTTTCACCGGGACGCGCTGCGGGTGGGGAGGAGTTCTCGCAGGAGTTCCACGACGAGGTCAGGCTGCCCCAGGAACGGCGAGTGGCCTGCCTGCCATTCGCGCCCGTCGGTGCAGCGCGCGGCCATGGTCCGTTGGAGGCTGGGGTCGATTGCCCGGTCCAGCGCGCAGATGACGTAGGTAGAGGGAGTCGTTTTCCAGCTGTGGCGCTGGGGAACTCCTCGTCCGCAGCCTGGAGCTTGAGTACGCAGCAGGTCGACCGCCCGCGCGGCGAGGGGTTCAAGGCAGTCGCCGTAGAGGGTGCCGATGGCCAGGCCGGGGTGCAAGCTGGTTGAGCCGTCCGGCTCGGTGACGATGGCGTCCTTGAGTCGTTGGGACGCGCCACCCAGTCTGGCCGCGCTCTCGCCGACATCCAGCACGAACGCTGCCAGGTAGACCAGGTGTGCCGCCCTGCGGATCCTGGTGATCACCGACCCTCCGTAGGAGTGGCCGAGGACGACCGGCGGCTCGAGCAACGCGTCGATGACGGCCTGGACGGCGACGGTGTCAGCAGCCAAAGAACCGCGGTGGAGCTCGGGCACAGCAACCTCGATTCCGCTTGCCCGCAATCCTTCCGCCACCACCGCAAAGTGCTCGGGACGGTGATACAGGCCGTGAACAAGCACCACAACAGCCAACTCGTCCGTCTCCTCAGATCGACACCAGACCGGTGAGCCTAGCCCCGCACCACGGCCCCACCACCACCTTGATCCACTTTCGATACACGGCTCGGTCCTCGTGGCACGGCCAGCGGTGCGGGCTGTGCGGGTTGTGCGCAGAACAGGCCGACGATCGCGTAGAGGCGGAGCGCGCTGCGCGCCGCCAGGCGGAGAAGGCCGAACGCGCGGGGGCCGAAGCGCTGGTGGCGAGGCCTTGCGGCCGGTTCGGCATCGGCCGCCGCCGGTAGCCGAGGGGTCCGGAGTCCCGGCCCCGGCTGCGTGCTGGTCGCGTCCTGGTGCCCAGGGTGGGCTGCGACCGAGGATGAAGACCGCAACAGCGCGGAGTGCTGTCAGCGGGCTGCGCTACGGTCGTCTTCCCCTCCGTGCCAGGGGTCTGCCCTGCCCGGCCTATACGACAGGCCGGGCAGGGCAGGTGGCGCGATCCCCTCTTTCTTCGGCACGGGGGCGCACCGTTCTTCCGGATGGAAGGACCGACACCGAGGTGTCCTCCCCCATGGGACGACGTACGGGATCGGTTTGCAAGGAAAACCGGGAACTTCACCCACAGGACGTGCCCGGTGTGCTGGACGTCCCCCGGAATGGTCTGTTCCGCGCTCGTGACTGATCGTCTGCGATTTCTAATGTTCCGTAATTCCATGATCACGTAGCGTTGCTGATGGGAGCGGGTCCATGCTGAGGGCCCATCAGCAGCGGCACGGCACCCGCTCGTTGATGGAGATCCCTTCATGGCGCGGTGGCACTTCCGGATGCCGCGCCGGCCGACTCCCGATACCGAGGATGGGTGATGAGTAGGAAACAGATAGCGGCGGCAATGATGCTGGCGCTCGTGGTGGTGCTGACGTGGAGCCTGGTGATGGCGGCGATGGGCCACGCGGCCCTGATCGCCGGGCTCGCCCCGGTTCTCGGACTGACCGTCACCCAGGTCCTGGGCGGTTACCGCGCCCGGACCACGCCGGCCTCCGGACGCCGGGTTGCGGCGGTGCCTGACGATGAGGACGGCACCCTGTGACGATGCTCCCCGCACCGGGGCCCGCCTCCGGGCCGGTTCCGGTCCGTCCCGGCCGCAAGCTCGGACCCATCGCCCCCACCGTCGGCTCCACCCACGCCGCGTGGCTGGAGCCGACCCGCGATCGCTACCTCGCCAGCGGCTACACCCTGGCCGACCTCAGCCTCCACGTCGTCCTTGCCAAGTCGAAGCTCTCCGAGCTCCTGCGCGGAGTGGGGCACTATCCGCGCTGGGAGGTCATACACCGCGTCGCTACCGTCCTGGACGTCCCCCGCTGGCCGCTGTACCGGCTGTGGCAGCAGGCCGCTCTGGACGTGGGCAAGAACAGCGACTGGATCGACCGCTCCGGCGAAGGCGGACCCACTGTCACCACTGCCGGTTCCGGCCGTCCGCCCCTTGCCCACGACGCCCTGCGCGCCACCGTCGAAGGCGGCTACGTCCGCTATGCCAGCGTCTTCCTCACCGGCGACGCCCGCGACCAAGCGGTGGAAGACACCTTCGCGATCCTCTGGCTCAGCTTCGACGAGGCCCTCGCCAGCCCCGACATCCGTCGCTATGCCTGGAACCTCCTGCGCGCTACGGTCAAGGCCCGCGCCGCTCACCGCGACGACCGACCGCTGCTCGTGCAGGGCGCCTTCGACACCCTCGCTCTCCTCGAGGAGACCGACTCCGAAGCGCGGACGGACCAGCTGGCGGAGAGCATCGAGCTGTTCCTCGCGATCAGCAGGCTGCCCGACAACCACATGGACGTCATGGTGCTGCGGCACCTGTGCGGCTTCTGCATCCGGGAGACCTCAGATCTCCTCGGAGTGCCGATCGCCGCCGTACGGTCCGACGAACGCCATGCCCGACGCTTCATCACCGAGACCACCGAGCTGCACCTGACCGAAGGACCCACCCCATGACCACACTGGACGCCGTCCTCTCCCGGGCGCTGCTCGCCTTCGACCGCACCGTTCCACGTGACACCGTCCCCACTCGTGACACGACCTGGCGAGGTGCCGTCACTCCGAGGCAGACGACCGAGTCGGCGGCCGACGACCTGCGCGCGCTGTGCGAGACCGTGGTGCGGCACACCCCGGCCACCGCCGTCGGCGAGTTCGTCACCGACCAGATCCCCGCACCCCGCGCCGCCCTGGTCCTGGCCTGCGTGCTCCAGCTCAGCGACACCGACGACGGCGCTCGCTTCTGGTGGCAGTACGCCGCCGGCGCCGGACAACCTGCCGCCGCCTACTGCCTCTACCTCCACCACCTCGCCCTCGGCGAGACCCACGTCGCCAGCTGGTGGCACACCCAGACCAACGAAGCTGGCACCTGCAAACCCGCCTCCCGAGCCCCTGCGGCGCGCACCGAGATTCGCTGCGCCGACGATCCCGGCCTCCCCGCCCTCCTGCAGGCTGGTGACGGCGTCTCGACCACCACCCTGCTGCGCGTCCTGAGGCAGCTTGCCCGACACGTCACCCGTCAACGCTCCTCCGTCGTAATGGAGTTGATGGCCTACATGCCCCTCGCCGTGGCCAGCGGCTACCTTCGCGAACCGGACAGTGAGATCCCGCTGCCGGGACCGAACTTCGCCCGCCAGGTCCGCGACCGGCTGAACACAGCCGACCGCTCTCTTCGCCCCAGCGGCCTTCCGCCCCGCTCACAGTCCCGTCACCGGCCACGGCCGGGCGACGACCGCCACCAATGCCAGCGCGACCGCCACGCCGACGAGGCCGCAACCCGCTGAACCGATCCGCTGCGGCGCCCTCCAGGCCCAGTAGCACCGCATCGTTCCCGCCTCGGGCCCGGCCACACCGGCCGGGCCCGACGCCGTCTCCGCACCCCCGTTGTCGGTGCCGGCTGGTCGGATGAACGGTGACGAGCAGCTGCTGGACGGTCGCGTCTACGGCGCGGACCACGACGACCCGAACGCCGGCCCGCTCCCGCACCGGACCTACGCCGAACTGGTCGGCGGCCCGCTGGACGGCCTGCTGCTCGACATCCACGGCTGGCGCACCGAGGAAGTCGACGACGGCGTCGCCCTGACCCCCGAGCTGGCCCGGTGGCCCGGCGGCCGGGCGCTGTACGACCCGCAGCCCGGCGAGCCCCGCACTTCCGGCCCCGGCGTCAGCTGCCGCTTCTACTACTCCGGCGACACGCCCTGACCCCGGGCCGCCCCCCCGCCCGGCCTGCCCTCGGTCAGCTGGGCGGCGGTGTTCTCGATCTACAGCAAAGTCCACTCGACTCCGGCCCGCCACCCGGGTTCCGCGCTGTTGCACCGGCCTTCGGCGTCGGCGCGGACGTTGGCGGCAAGGGCGCACAGATCCTTCTGCAGTCCCTGCCACCTGGCCGTGTCCATGGCCCGGAACATCTCGTCGGTGATGTCACCCGGTCGCAGTGCGGCTCCGGCACTTCGAGAGCTTCCGCGACCCGACGGGCCATCGACGCCCTTGATCCACCCCCTCGGCACAGGGCCGCAGGCGCTCCGCCTCTCGACTCGGACGCGACCCGGTGAGGCGCTACGGGCCGGTGAGGATGTCGTGGGTGCCGATGCGACGCCAGATGACGTGCGGGGTGCCGGGACGGCATGGGGCTCCGTACTGCCACGTGGCGCGCCCTGCTGGGCCACTGCCCGCGGACCAGGTGAGTTCGTAGACGCCGGGGGAGCAGCGGACGCGCTTCATCCGCAGCCCGGCGCGGAAGCGTCCTCCGGCACGCAGGTCCTCGACGAAGGCCGCCACGGTCTGACGGAACTTGCGGCGTTGTTCCGGGGTGAGGCGGTCCAGGTCGGCAGCGAAGCGGGGCAGGGTCTCGTACGTGGGCACGGCGAACTCCTCCAGGACGCACGAAGCCCCCGGCCGGTCGGCCGGGGGCGGTGGTGGCTGGTCGTGTTGAAGGGCGTTGGTGACGTGGCGCTCAGTCGTGATGGGTTTTCGGGGTAGCGGTGTGCTGGCGTGCGCTCGACGACGGTGGAGTCGCTTGCATGGCGATTTTGGGGCTGGTGGGGCTCGTGTGGTTGCGGCGCAGTATTCGCACGGCGTCGTCAGACGTCCTCGTCGCCGGGGAGCGGCGGCATCTCCTCCCTCCAGCGGTCGGGGTGGAGCAGGTGGCAGTCGGCGGGACACCACCGGTCCCTGACGACCTCTCGCTGGGGAAAGGAGAACTCGGCGCTGAGGACCAGGTACACCAGCTCCCCGGTGATCGCGGGGCAGAGAGGACAGGGGATTCCGGCTCGGATGATTTCCATGCGCAGGAGAGTGCACACACCGGTGGCTTACTGTCTCGGGCTGAACCGACGGACCGCCCGGCGGGCGCCCCGGTAAAGATCTGGTGATGGTCTCCCGTCCGGTGGGAAGGACCCCGGATCACGCTTTTATGCAGGTCAGCGCAGGGGTTCCATGGGCTGATGATCAGCATGTCGCCAGTTCGCCCGGGGGCCGGGGTGCGCTACCTCTTCCGTGGCGTGATGGTCGGCGACGGCCACCGCGCCGTAGGCACGCCGCTGCGCGCCGCCCAGGACGAGGTCGGTGCCCCGCCCGGCGTGTGGAAGGGCCGGGGCCTGGCCGCGCTCGGCCTGACGGCCGGGGACGTGGTGAGCGAGCGGCAGGCCGAGCTCCTCCTGGGGGAAGGCCGGCACCCCGATGCCGACCGGATCGAGCGCGAGCTCCTGGACCAGGGCAAGAGCCCGGCGCAGGCTCGGCGGGCGACCGTGCTGGGCAGGCCCATCGAGCACAACCAGTCGGCGAAGAGCGACAAGGCCAAGGAGCGCACCCCGTGGCTGGCCTTCGACCTCGTGTTCCGGCCTCCGCCGACGGCGACCTCGACGACCGCGCCACGCGGCACCGGCTGGTGGGTGCCTTCCCGCTCGACCCACTGCGTGAGGGCTGCCAGGCCCCGCTGGAACGCCGCCTGCGCGTTGCTCCCGGCCTTGCGCGCGCCCTGGCCGCGTCGGTCGGCGCCGCAGGGAGTTCTGCCGGGGCGGCGGCCGACACGGGAAGCGCGGCACCGCGGATGCCCAGGGCGGTCAGGCGCTCGCGCTGCTCGTTCGACAACTGCGCCCAGGTGTCCGGTTCCTGTTGCTGTCGCCGCCACGTTTCGAGGTCATCGTCCTCGAAGACGACGCCCGGCTCGATATTAGGGCAAGTCGTCGGCGTCGACGAGGTCGGCGAGAGGCAGTTCCAATCCGGAGCGATCTCCGTTTCGGGCTCACCACCCTTGCTGGGGGCGGAGTCACGACCACGGGGCCTGAGGGCAGGTAGCAATGTCGGTGTCGGCTGTTATGGTCCGGCGAACTGATGTTGTTGGAATGAGGCGGTATGACTTCCGATCCTGAACCCGTGGCCGATCCCTCGTCTTCGCCGTCTCGTTCAGGGGCGGGACAGCGCATCGACATCACTGGAGGAGATCATTCTCCAGTCAACGTGTCGGCGCCCTTCTCCTACGCCGAGCAGGGGGGTACTGCCAGCATCAGCGTCAATCCGACGGCGCAACCTGCCCCTGCCCCGCCGTGGTGGCACCGCTCCGCCGTTGTCTGGACGGCCGTCGGCTCGGTTGCTGCTGTGGTTGCTGCGGTCGTCGCCCTCCTCGAGATGTCCTGAACCGTCCTACGTCAGCCCCCACGCGCACTCCTCCGACCAGGAAGCCCTCCTCGTGGACCAATCCCTCAGCATGCTGGCGCGTCTTGAGCGCGACGTCCTGGACGACTCAGTCGCGCTCGCTTCGATCCTGCGCCAAGTTCTGATCATGGGTGCGCACGCCTCCTCCGCCTCTCTGCGCACATGGGCCCAACAGGAGCTGAAGGGATACAGCGACCCTACGGGCGAGGTGCCGGCATACCGGAAGGTCCCGGCGCAACTGAAAGCCGACACGCTCGCGGGAAGGGACCACTTCAAGGGGCAGGACATCAGCCCCCGGGACCTGCCCGAAACAGTGGAGGACGTCGGGAACGAGGTCACGATCGCCTGGGGTGTCCACGAGATCCAGGTGACCGCGGGCTCCAGGGAAGGGGAGCACATCCGACTCGGGGGAACGAACATGGCGCAGGTTGCCCGGCTGATGACCCGTGACCAGCGTCAGCGGCAGGGCAATCCCTTCTTGGTCGTTACGTCGGTGTACTGGTCCGTCAGTACGGCGACCCTGGAAGGCATCCTCGATCAGATACGCACACGGCTCACTGAATTCGTTGCCGAACTGCGCTCTGCCCTGCCGAACGGAGAGGAAGAGCCGACGTCCGAGCAGGTCCAGCGTGCCTTCACCAGCATCCACATCACCGTCGGGGACAACTCCCCGGTGACCGTGAGCGCACCGGTTGCCTACGCGGAACAGGACGCCACCGCCACCGTCCCGGCCGACGCCCCACTGGAGCTCCCCCGGTAACAGGTCTTGGGGTCCTGTCCGTTCCGTAGGCAAGAAGCGAGTAGTCCGCATGAGCAAGCAACCGCCCCTGGACAAGTTCGAGCAGGACGTCTTGGACGAGTCGGTTCCCATCCAGCAACTCTTGCGGCTCGTGATCGTCCTGGGCGGTCGCGCGTTCTCTGAGCCCTTGCGCCTCTGGGCGCGCAACGAACTGCAGGGCTACCCCGGTCCCGGCATGCCGCTGCCCACCTACCGGACGATCACCGCGCCTTTGCAGATGGACTCGCATTCCCGCTTCTCGCAGGGACGCAACGAGACCATCAGTGTCCTCGCCCTCCCCGATGTTGCCCACGACCTGGTATCCGAGCAGCTGCCCGTCACCTTCAGCGTTGGCAAGATCCAGAACCTGATTGCCAATCAGGACCCTCATACACCGTTCAAATTTGGCCTACCCGGCAGTGCGGAACTGGCTCGTCTGATGACCAGCGAGCGCTCCGGGCAGGGGGTGGTGGTGGAGAGAATCTACTGGTCGGTTCACGCCTCGGCCCTCCACGACATCCTCGAACAGGTTCGCAACCGGCTGCTGGAGTTCGTCGCCGAACTGCGCGCCACCATGGAACCGGGAGAGTCAGAGCCCACAGTGGGCCAGGTGCACCAAGCGGCGCAGACGATCAACATCACTGTCGGCGACCACTCACCGGTCCACGTCATCGCTCCCCACCGCCACAGCGCGACGGTCAGCTTTCCCACCCGCCCGCACCACCGTTGGTGGCCTCGACGCTGACCCGCGGTGCCCACTGGTGACTGCATGCTCACCAGCGGCAGGAACTCACGCCGTCCCGCCGAGATTCGGCGCCCCGCCTACCAGCGGCTGAAGGACAGGGCCCCAGACGCTCGCCGAGGTCGTCCTGCGGGAGACAGAAGGCCGGCTGCCCACGACGCAGGAGGGCACCGTGCGCTGTGTCCAGCACCACCCCCTCGCTCCCAGCACGAACGCCCGGATGGCCCTGGAGGCCACCCCGTCCCCGGCTGTCTAAGGGTGCAACGCCGCATCGCGTTTCACCCCTGATCGGCCAGTTCGTGCGCTTCCCGGCTTCCAGGGGCGGTGTCCACTCGATCGGTCGCTAACGAGTTGGTGCGTGGTAGTGGGTGAGGTGCCCTTGCTGGCAGGTGGCATGATCCGGTTGTGGCGATCAAGGTCAATCGAGCGGTCCTGGCGCATCGGCTGTTCACCGGAATCTCGCGGCATCATCTGGCTCGCCTGATCGAGGAGTTGGCCGTGCCATGGCAGGCCGGTGTCGAAGGCCGCCGCCATGCTGCGCGGGGTGGGGGCAGGAAGCGGGCTGCTGGTGCCGGCGCCCGTCACCGACTGGTGTTCGTCGACCGGCTGGTGGCCACGCTGATCCATCTGTGCCATGATCTGCCGCACTCGGTCCTGGGCCTGTTGTTCGGCGTCGATCGCTCCACCATCACCCGGGCCGTCCAGGAGATACGCGCGCTTCTGGCCGAGCGGGGGTGCGCGGTCCCCGACCGCCCCGGCCTGCGTCTGCGGACGCTGACGGACGTGTTCGCCTATGCCCAGGCCGAAGGCATCGAGCTGCGGCTGGACGCCACCGAGATCCAGGTCCGCAGACCACCGGCCAACCGCGGCGGACGACGTGCGTTCGTCTCGGGCAAGAAGAAGCAGAACACCATGAAGGCCACCGTCATTACTGACTGGCGTGGCCGCACACTATGGACCGATACCTTGCGGCCTGGACGTATGCACGATGCCACAGCCGCCCGCAACGAAGGCATCGCCGTCTGCTTCCAACACTTTCCCGACGTCGAGGCCCTCCTGGACGACGGCTACCCCGACCTGAGCCGAGACCACTGCGGGCAAGCGATCACCCCGCCCAGAAAGCCGCGGTCGGGAGCGCTGCCCGGCAGAGTCCAGCAGTGGGAACGCGACCGCCACGGCCACTCTTTTGACCGCATCAGCGTCGAGCACGCCCTCGCCGACCACAAACGATGGAAGCAACTGACGCGCTGGACCCACCGCCGCGACCGCCTCCCCGACACCTACCGCGCCATCGTCGGCCTCGTCTCAGACCGCACCGTCACCACCTGAAGACAGGCCACGCCCAGGCCAAACACACGCCACCCGCTATCACGCACCAACTCGTTAGTGGAGGTCGTCGTTCTTGCTGATCTGGGGCCAGTCGGCCACTTCCAAGATGCGCTCCATGGCCTGGCGGGCGCGGCCGATCGCCTTGTCGAACTCGCCCTCATGCAGCAGCCGACGGGCGTTCTGCAGGTACGTCGCAGCATCGCGGCGTGCTCCGGCGGGGGCCGGAAGAGGATGGAGAAGGCGAAGCCGAAGGCGGCACCCAGACGTTCCAGCTCGTCCTGCCACACGTCGGCTGCTCGCCCCGGGCCCCGCCACCTTTCCTCCTGCCCGCGCCCTCCATTCCCGCAGGTGGTCAGTTCCACTCACCACCCCAGGTCGGGGCACTTTGCGCTCGCACGTCACCATGGCCTGCCGTTCGCGGGGCGCCACGGCCTGGCGCTCGGCGAGTCGGCGGTGAGGTTCAGAGCCGCAGGCGTCGGGGCTGGGCGGTTGCGCTGGCTATCCCCCCCGGGGGCTGGGGTGACGCGGGGAGTGGCGGGAGCACTGTTAACCGTGGGTCGCGCCCGTTTCTCCTGCTCGCAGCGGTCAGCCCGCCCGGCGGCCTCGCCACCGACGCGAGCGGCCGTGACACCGGTGGGTGTCCGCCGGGCCCTTGTACGCGCTGTGAGGCACAGGGGCCAGCGGCGGGATCCTCCGTTTCCTGACTTCTTGAAGCGGGAGAACGATCCGGCCCTGTGAGGAACCCTTGTTCGATGACGGCTTGGGGCAGCGCTTGGGTCAGCGGTGCCAGCAGGGCGGGGATGTGCCCGCTGACCTGCGAGGGTCAGGAATCGGGTCAGCGGCACGCCCTCTCCCCGGCGTTGTCAGCGGCGGGTGGCCTGGAGCGCCTGGAGGATGGCTCCGGTCTCTTCGCTCATGGTGCAGCCGAGGTCGAGGAGGAGCGCTTCGAGCTGGCGGACAGCGGTCTCCAGGCCGTTGTCGTCACCCAGGAGTGCCAGGGCGCGGAACTTGTGCCGCCACAGGCTTTCCACTTCCCGCGCTGCGTCCAGGCCCCGGGCCGCCGCCCACAGGGCGCCGCGGCCATCTTCCTGGTCGAGGTACTGGGCGGCGAGGTCGTCGGCGGCGTCGACGATCGCGGAGATCATGTCCTGCACCAGCGGTTCGGCCCACACGTAGCGGCGGGGCGGGATCCCGGAGAACGGGCGCCCGGCGACCAGGTCGAGCGCCTGGTGCAGAAGACGCCGGCCCGTCTCGGCGTCGGCGGTGGCGTGGCTCTGGGCGACGAGGCGCTGAAAGCGTGTCCAGTCGCAGTCCACATCGGCGGCGAGCCGGTAGAGCTTGTCCGGCTGGGTACTGACGTGGGGGAGGTAGCGGTTCCCGTCCGCGTCCGCTCCCAGCCACCGGCGGACGTCGCCGACCCGGGAGTTGCGGGTGTCGCGGGTGACCCGGCCGCCGGGGGCGAGGACTTCGTCGATCTGGTGGTTGGTGGCCCCGGGGTGCAGGGCCAACCAGACCGTCAGTTCCAGGGCGAGCGTGCGGCGGTTGGAGGCCACGGTGCCGCGCGCGCCCTGTACATCCACCGGTCCCAGCACCCGCACCACAGGGGCGGCGTCCTGTTCCGGCTCGGTGGGCAGGGGGATGCGGGCGCTGACGCGCGGCGCGGAGACAACCGCCGGCAGTACGACGTCCGAGAGGGAGGCCGCCGCGGCGGCGGGGGAGGGCTTCCTCCGCGAAGCCGCCTCCTGCCGCCCCGCCTCGGCACCCGCCCCGCCCTCCTCCTCCTTCTTCTCCTCTCCTTCTTCCTCGTCGGGGGCTTCGTCCTCCAGGTCGGCAAGGTCGGCGAGAGCACTACGCCGATCACCCTTCAGCGGCGCCTCACCGTCGGCCGCCCCCGCCTCGGCGGGCGCGGCGGGCCCCGGCGCCGCCGTGTCGCTCTCGGCTGTGTCGCTCTCCGACCGTTCGTCACCGCGGGGCTGCTGTGCCGGTGCGGGGGCGGGGACGTCGGTGGGGGAGTCCGCGGTGAGCGCCAGCTCCAGGATGTCGGCGTACTCCTCGGCGGAGCACGCCGACAGCATCACGCTGACGTCGGTGCCCGGCACCGTGACGGCCGGCGCGTCCGTGTCGACCGACCATGCGACGTCGTCCGGCGGTGTGCCGGTACTGCTGGTGATGATCGCCATGGCCGTGCGCACCGGTCCGCCGAGCCGCTCCCACAGACCCTCCACCGCCTCCGGGGTGGCGTTGCAGGTGTCGAGGTCCGCGACGACGACGAGCGGCCACAGCTCACCGACGTCCTCGCACGGGCGGGCCTGGCCCAGCGTCCCCTGCTCCCCGAGCGCCTCCAGGACCTGCTGCTGCTCGTCGTGGTGACGGGTCATCGCCTCCACCGCCCCGGCGAGATCGGGGTAGGGGGTGATGCGGTCGCCGTCGAGCATCGACAGCCCCGGGGCGGTGTCCTCACCCGCGACGGCGAGGTCGAGCTGACCCGCGAGCGGGGACAGCGCGAGTGTGACGGCCAGGGTGCGCAGCACGTCGATCCGGGCGGCCCCGGTCAGGTGCAGGGCCCCGAGGTGTTCGAGGTCGACCAGGACGATCGCGCCGTCCTCGTCCTGGCCCAGGGCGACGAGCCCGGGGTAGGGGGCGTCGACTTCGCGGAGTTCGTCCTCGGGCAGCAGCTCCTGGGAGCCGGCCGGGCACCACCACCGGATGCTCTGCTGAGGGCCCGCGGTGAACGGCGGGCAGGGCGGGGCGGGGGCGTCCAGGTGGAGCCGGATTCCTTCTGCCCCGAGCTGGACGGCGGCCAGGTCCGGCAGCGGGCGGCCCTCGTCGGCCAGGTGCAGGGCGGCGGTTCGCAGGGCTGCGCCCAGCAGGGCGAGTTCCACGCCGGCGTCGGCGGAGCGCAGCGCCGTTTCCGTCCGGGCGGCCTGCCCCTGGGGCATCGCGATCCGCCGCCCGGGCCGGCGGCGGCGTTGCTGGAGGATCCGGCGGGCGCCGACAGCGGCGAGGATTCCGGCGGCCAGGGCGCCGGTAGCGGCCAGCCCGAGCACCCCGACGCGGGAGCCCGCCCGCTCCTGGTCTTCGGCGCCGTCCGTGGAGGCGGCGGGGGCGGTGCTGGGCGCGGCGGGCGCCGGGTAGGTGCTGGGAGGGGTCGAGGGCAGGGCCGTGGACGGGGCGGGGGCCGGGGGAGTGGGCTTCGCCGTACGGCTCGGCCCCGGTGCCGGGGCAGCCGAGTCCGGCTCCTGCCGGTCCGGGGTCTCCTCCGCCCCGATGTCCGCCTCCGCCTGCGGGGGCGCCGTCCGGTCGGGCGGCGGGGTGCTCCTCTCCAGGGCGGCGTCCTCGACGCCGGCGGGCCCGGCATGCGGCAGGACGAGTTCCTGGCCGGGGTAGATCAGGTCGGGGTCGGTGAACGTCTGCCCGTTCGGCTGCTTGCTGCCCCGGTTCTCCTCGTACAGATCGGTCCACCGCTCACCGTCGCCGAGCTGGTCCTGCGCGATGCCGAACAGGCTGTCACCGGCCTCGACGGTGTACTGCCGCTGAGCGGCCGGGGCCTCGTCCGCGGCTGTCCGGTCCGGCTGCGCGGCGCCCGCGCCCGCGGCCCCGCTGTACGAGGTGTGGGCGGGCGTGCGGGGGGCCTCGTCGCGATCGGCGGTGGAGTTGGCCACCGGGGCGGTGCTCCTGGCCGGAGCGGCGGGGCGGGCGTCGGCGGGCAGGTGGAGGACGGCGCCCTGGGGAAGGAACTGGTCGCCGGTGGCGAGCTGCGGGATGTGCGGGTTGAGGGCGGCGATGTCCTTCCACCGCTTCCCGTCGCCCAGGTACTCCTCGGCGAGGTCCCAGGGCAGTTCGGTGGCGGACTGGACGGTGTGCTGGGGCCGGTCCGCTTCCTGGGCCGCCGCGGTAGCCCCTGCGCCTGCGGGGGAGTGGGGTCCGGCCTGGGCGACGTGGACGGTGCTGACGGCGACGGCGGGCGTGCTGGTCGCGGCGGAGGCCGCGGTGGGGGCCAGGAGCACGATGCTGCCGATGAGGAACGAGGCGAGTGACTGAATGCCGCCGAGCCCCTTGATCCTGGGGGCGGAGCGGCGGCGGAGCACGGCGACGAACTCGACCAGGGCGGAGAGGGTGAACAGCGCCCACCCGGCCCAGCCCAGGCAGGTGAGGACGACGAGGAACAGGGTTCCGTCGTCCTGCTGCATCAGCAGGTCCAGGCCGCCGGACAGTTCGGTGGGCTGGTGCCCCACGGCCAGGAGCAGGTAGGGGGCACCGGCGATGAGGGCCAACAGGAGGGCCAGGCCGAGCAGGGCCCGCAGCAGGACACCGGCGGTGCGCAGCGGGGCGGGGGTGCGGGGCATGGGTCAGCCTCCAGCTTGGGTCATCAGTTGGGCGGTCGCGGTGCCGGTGACGTGGATGGTGCCCCTGCCCACGAACTGGGCGAACAGGGTGGTGTAGGTGTCGTGGACGGTGACGCGGAGGCCCTGCCCGCCGTCGGTGACCTGTACGTCGCCCTGGACGCCGGCGGCGGCCAGGTAGTCCTGGGCCGCCCCGACGGCGGCGTCCGGGTCGATCGTGATGGCGGTGCCCTCGATCGCCTGAGCGGGGTCGATCTGCTGCCCGGCGGTACGGGCGGCTTCCTGCGCGACGGACGTGGCACGGTTCGCCGCGTTCAGCGCCCCGCCGCCGTCGACGAGGAGCCCCATCACCATCAGGACCGCGATCGTGGCCAGGGCGAAGAACATCGACACCGACCCTTCCTCACGCCGGCCGCCCGCCGACAGCGCATCGAGGCGCGCCCGTGCCCAGCGCCGGGTACGGGTGGTCATCCGCGCCCCCGGTAGGTGTCGATGGGACTGGACCACGAAGCGGTGAGGGTCTTGGTGCCGGGCAGGCCCGGCAGCCCGAGGTCGGACAGGGGCGCCGTGCACGCGACCTTCGCCGTGACCGTCGCGTCCACGCCGAGGTCCAGGGAGAAACCGCCGGTGTCGACGTCGACGCTGGAGACCGTGCACGTGATGCCCTCTCCGTGGAGGCTGCGGTCCGCGGCCGCCCGCGCCGCGCTCTGGGCTGTGCCCGCGTCGCGCTCCAGGGACGCGGCGCGGGCGGCCGCGCGGGCTGCGGAGTCGACGGCCCCGTCGGCGTCGGTGACGCGCCCGAACGCGATCAGCAGCAGCAGCAGGCTGATCATGACGGGGGCGAGGACCGCCGTCTCCAGGGCGTAGGACCCCCGGTCACGGCACAGCCCCGGCCGGGCGGACCGGAGGCGGGCACGGATGCTCATGGGGTGGTCCACCGTTCGACGGGTGCTTCGGCGTGCTGGACGATCTCCAGCGTCAGACCGGGCACGAGCGTGGCGACCTTCCCCCGCACGGTGATGCGGATCTGCTGGGCGCTGCTGCCCGACGAGGACACGCTGGCCCCTTCCACGCTGCCGCCGAACCGGGCCAGGAACGCCTGCGCCTGGGCGACGCCGTCGCCCGGCCCGGAGCCGAACTGGCGCCCGGACTCGACTCCGTGGCGGGCGGCGGACTGCGCCGCCTTGCGCCCGTGGAAGTACAGGCCCGCCTGGAGGGCGGTGAAGGCCAACGCGAGAACGACGAGGGCCAGGACGGCGAGCTCCACGCTGCCGAACCCGCGGTCGCCCCGGGCCCGCAGCCGCCAGCCGCGTACGCCTCTGGGCTTCCCTGCCGTCACTGCGTGTCCCCCTTTCATGTGAGCTGTCTCCTCGACGGCCGTTCAGCCGCCGTTGATGATGCCGATCTTCTCCGCCAGCTTCGTGCGCACCGCGACGACGAGGAGGCCCGCGCCCAGCAGGAGCGCTCCGGTGATGACGGCCAGTTCGGTGGAGGTCGCCCCGGCGTCCTTGCCGGCCTTGAGCGCCGCGTAGCGGCCCTGGATCCACACGGTCAGGGTCTGAATGTCCATGGGTGCTTCCTTTTCAGCTTCCGAGAATGGTCATCGTGACGGGGATCATCACGAAGGTGAGCATGAGGACGACGCCGAGGGTGACCGGCAGGACCATGGCCTCGCTGGCCTCGTTGACCTGGGCCTTCGCGTCCGAGAGCAGAGCGACGCGCAGCTGCCGGGCCTGCGCTTGGAGCGTGGTGTAGACGGCGGCCCCGTCACCGGCGAGGGCGAGGGTGTCGGCCGGGCGGGTCAGTTCGGGGATGTCGAGTTCCTCGCCGAGCTGCTTCAGCGCGTCCCAGACGGTGACGCCCGCGAGGTCGGCCTGGTGGAACACCTGCCGCATCCGGACGAAGATCCACCCGTCGCCGACTTCGGCGGTCTGGGTCAGGGCCTGCGCGGCGCCGGAGTTCGCGATGCGGGCGAGCGCCACCCGCTCCAGGTAGGAGGCGGCGGCGTGCCGCACGATCAGCCGGGCGGCAGCAGCCTCCCGGGCGACCTCCTTCACCGGCCAGAACCAGAACAGGGCGGCGAGAGCGAGCGACACCAGCACCGGCACCGCGTAGGGGAAGGGAGTCCCGGCCGCGGCGAGGAGGGCCTGTAGCAGCTGGGGGAGCAGCAGCCCGTACAGGGCGAACAGGAACCGCTTCCCCAGGTGCGCGGCCGGGCTGATCCTCAGCAGGTTCAGATCGTGGTGGGGCAGGGTGATGCGGCCCCCGAACTCCCTCAGCAGCCGGGCCCCCACCCGGTCCTGGAACCCGCCGGCCGCCGCCGACGCGGCCACCGGGGGCAGCGCCGGGCTGCTCGTGGCGACGTCCAGACGCTCCAGGGCCGAGGTGAGGTCGCGCCGCGCGGGCAGGGCCGCCCGTACGGCGAGACCGATCAGAGCCCCGGCGGCGGCTGCGGGCACAACGGCTTCCATCGGGATCACCGGACATCCTCCAGAGCGGGACGGGCCTGCTGCCCGGGGCCGAACTGGCCCGCCGAGAGCAGACGCAGGCGCCGGTCCTCGGGCAGCGGGTCGATGAGCCGCGGGTCGGGCTGCGTCCGGGCGATCTTCCGCAGCCAGCGCAGCGTGTAGGCGAACAGGGCGCCGAGGGCGGCCAGGACGAGCTGCCCGACCGGCGACTGGTACCACCCCGACCAGGCGTCGTTGAGCATGCAGCCGACCACGACGACGCAGATCACCGTGGAGACCATCCGCGAGCTCTTGCGGACCTTGGCCCGGTCGGCCTCGATGTCGCGGGCGTCTGCGGCCTGCTGATGGATGGTGACGGCCAGCGCCTCCAGAGCATCGGAGAGCCCGAGCCCCTTGTACACGGCGTGGGACTGGAGGAGCAGCACGACGTGGTCGGAGACGCCGTCGGCCAGCTCGTCGGCCAGCAGGGAGAACGCGTCGCCCGCCTCCATGCCCGCGCTCAACCGGCCGGCCAGCGCCCGCACGTTCGGCGCGATCGGGGCGGGGGCCGCCTTCGCGGACGCCCGGATCGTCTGCGTCAGGCTGATACCGGCCTGGTGGACCCCGGCCAGGTGGTTGAGCCACTGCCCCAGCGCCTCCAGGCGCTCGATACGCAGCGTCGCCGCGGTACCCGGGTTCAGCACGTAGGGCAGCCCCACCACGGCGGCGCCGGCCAGGAAGCCGTGCACCGGCCACCCCGTCCACGCCCACACCAGCAGCGCGACGACCCCGGCGGTGACCAGGAGGTGCCGCCACCGCTGCTGCCACCGGGCGGGCAGCTCCGCCTTGGCGCGCGCCAGACGGCCGGCCGCACGGGACGCCGGCTTCGACGGGTCCACGACCCGGCCGCGGAACTCCCGCACGGCCGCGAGAACTCCCAGGAGAGCCACCACGGTGCAGCAGGCGGCGACGAGAGCGAGCTGGGAGGACGTCATCGCGCACCCACCGTCTCCAGCGGCCCCAGCCACGCCCCCAGCGGGTTCTCGGTGAGCCAGTGCCGGTGGAACTGCCCGGTGCGCTCCAGGTCGTCGATGAAGGTGGGCATGTTCTTGTACACGGCGCGCGGCTCCGGCCCCTGGGGGGCGAAGAGTTCGGTGGTGACGGGCCGGCCGCCTTCGCCGACGACGTCGTGGACCTCGTAGATGTGGCTGGCGAAGCGGTGCTTGCGCCCGCCGATCGCGGTTTCGTCCAGGTAGGTGAGGTAGACGACGAGGTCGATGCTGGAGGCGATGAGGTGATGGGCGGCCTCGGTCTGCATCCCGGCCTCGGTGCACAGCTGGACCAGCCGGCTGACGATGGCGTGCGGCCGCCGTACGTGCAGGGTGCACATCGACCCGGACCCGCCGGCGGACATCGCTTGCAGCATCGGCAGGACTTCGGTGGAGCGGACCTCGCCGACGATGACGCGGGTGGCGTTGTACCGCAGAGCGGTGGAGAACATGTCGCTGATGGTGACTTCGCCCGCGTTGGTGCCCACCCGGACCTCGCCGTTGGACTGCCGGGCCTCGAACGCGAAGGTCACCGGGCCGGGCTTGGGGCCCGGCTCGTCCAGGTAGAGCTCCCGGTCGGACTCCAGCGTGATGAGCCGCTCCGCCGCCGGGATCTCCCGCCCCAGCGCACGCAGCAGGGACGTCTTGCCGGCCCCCATGTCCCCGACGACCAAAACGTTCATTTTGGCGTGGACGGCGGCGATCAGGAACCGCTCCAGCAACGGGTTCAGGGTGCCCCACCGCACCAGCTCGACGATGCCGTGCTGGCGGATGCGGTGGCGTCGGATCACGACGGAGGGCCGCGTCGTCAGGAGGGAGGCGGTGACACGGGAGCCGTCGGGCATCCGGAACCCGACCATCGGCGTCGCCTGGGTCAGGGACCGCTCCCCGTGGCCGGAGAGGCGGGCCATCCGGTTGACCCACGTGATCAGCTCTTCGTGGCTGTCGGCGACCTTCTCGATCGTGCGCCGGGGCCGGTCGTGGTACTCCACATGGGCTTTCAGCCCGTCGACCATGACGTCCTCGACGCCCTCCTGGTCCAGGAGCGATTGCAGGCGCCCGCCCCGGTACATGGAGTCGAAGACGGCGCTGCCGATCGCCGTCTCCTGCTCGGCGCTCAGCGGGGTGTTGCCCTGGGCGTACTTGGTGGCCCAGTCCGCGACCGCGGTGCGCACCAGGGACTTGGCCAGGGCCCTGCGGTCGCTCTCCTCCAGGAGCTTGTCCGGGTCGTTGGCGCTGAGGTTCTTGGAGACCTGGGCCTGGAGGTCCTCGATCACGTCCCAGCCCACGGGGATCTCGCCGGGGAGCCCGGCCAGACGCGGGACGGCGGCGGCGTGCGCCTGGGCGGCGGCGAGCGGCACGCTCGGCGCCGCCGCAGCCGCGGGGGCCGCGGGGGCCGGTTCGGGCTGGCGGCGCTGGGCCAGCCTTCCGCTCAGGAGCCCGGCGATGTCGTCGCGGCCCATGGGGGCGGGCTGGCCGCCGCCGGGCCGCTGCTGGGTGTCAGCCATGGGACCTGCCCCTGTCGGTGAGCCGCTTGAGCGCTCCGGCCAGCTGCGGGTTCGCCGCGCGCGGCGGGTACTGGCGCTGGATCTTGCGGCGGGAGACGGCCGCCTCGAACTGCTCGGTCGCGGTGCGGGCGTGCCGCAGCAGCGGGCTGCGGCCGTAGCCGCGCGGCGGCCGGCCCCCGTGGGTGAAGTAGCCCGCGGTGGCGGGATCGTTCGGAAGGGCGGCGAGCACGGGGATTTTGAGGGACTCGGTGATCTGGTGGGCACGGTAGGGGCCGTCCTCGATGAGAAGGAGCCCGAGGGCCTCGGCGCCCGAGCCGCGTTCGGTGAGTTCGGTCCGCAGCGGGTCCACCAGGTGCCGGGCCAGGGTGAGGGACTGCTCGGTGCCGCGCACGACCAGCAGGACGAGGTCGGCGCGGTGGAGCATCGGGGCCGGGGTCAGCATCGGGTGGAGCCGGCCGGATTCCAGGGCGAGGCGGCCTGCGTCGACGAAGACGTCGTAGTCGGCGTCGTCGGCCAGGACGTGCACCACCTCCGACAGGGCGGGCCAGGTCCGGGTGAGCGCCGCGGCTTGCCCCGGGTCGGTCAGGCCGGGCAGCAGCTTGCGGTGCCCGGCTTCGTCCATGGGCCACAGGTGGCTGGCGAAGGCGTTGGCCAGCGCGTCGGGCCCGGTCCGCTCGGCGGTGGCCAGGTGGTACAGGCCGTACCCGGCGCCGACCTCCCCCTGGAGGAACCCGGCGCGGATCGTGCCTCCGGCCGGGTCGCACTCGGCCAGCAGCGTGGGCCTCTTCGAGGCGAGGGTGAGCGCGAGGGCGGAGGTGGTGACCCCGCAGGACTTCGCGGAGACCAGAGCGGTGACGGGCATGGTCACTGCCCTCGCGGTTCGCGGACGAGAGCGATACGGCCCTGGGCGGCCCGGGTGGCCAGCAGCGGGCCCTTGTTCTGGGCGACGGCCAGGTTGACGACCACGTTGCCCGACGCGTCGGGCCGGGAGACCGTCACGACGACCGCGCCGATCGTCGAGGGCGGGGCTTCGGCCGCCCCGGCCTGCTGCTCGCCCTGGGCGGGGGTGGTGACGGCGAGGACCCGGTCGCCCGGAGCGAGCGTGCCGGCCGGGGCCTGACCGCGCTTCACCTGCACGCCCACCTGCTGCTTGTCGTCCCCCAGCCCGGTCCCCGCCGTGAGCTGCGTGGCGGTGAGCAGTCCGCCCTTGCGCAGATCGACCGCGGTGCGCTTGCCGAGCATCGACGTCTTCTGCCCGGCGGGAACCGGGCCCAGGGCGGCGTCGGAGCTGACCTCGGCGACGGCCAGGTCCGCTTCGGTCAGCGCCTGGCCGGCCGGGACGTCGCGGGCGACCGCCAGCACTTTCGTACGGTCGCCCGCCGAGGTGACGGCGGCCGCCGCCCCAAGTCCGGCGACGGCTGCGAGAACGACGCAGAGGGCGGCGACCGACCAGCGCCGCTCCCGCTTGACCGGCACAGCGGCGGTGATGGGAAGTTCGGGCCGGGCGGCCGACGGGGCGGCCGGGCGCGGCACCGTCGGCGCGGCAGGGGATTCCATGGGCTTCGTGTCCTTCTACGTGGTGCTGGAGATGGCTAGTTGAGGACCTGGACCTCGGCGACCGTGATGTCCACGGCGCTGTCGCGTACCTCGGTGAGCTGGCCGCTCTGCCCGCTGGTGGCCTCCCACCCGATCGTCCAGGTCGACGTCGCGGTCACGTGGTACGTGCCGGAGCCGGTGGTCGAGGAGGGGGCCTCGTAGCGGTGCCCGCAGTCCGGGGAGGGCTTCTTGCCGTACGCGGCCTTGTAGGGGGTGCCGGCGGTGGTGCAGGTGACCGTCTTCCCGTCGCCCATCTGCCACACGATCCGGCTGACCTTCGCGGTCGCCGTCACGGTGATGCCGCCGGCCGACGCGCTCGCGGTGTTCGGCCCGTACGTCTCCGGGCCCTTCTCGGTCCACAGGTACACCGGCATGCCGACCACCCCCCTGCCGCCGGGCTTCGGCGTGATCCCGATCGCGGGGCCCTTGAGGAGCATCTGGTCGACGGCGCGCTGGGCCAGGACCTCCGGGGGCACGCCGGGCGGCGGCTGGTCGGCGGCCCAGAAGGCGAGCCCCACCGCCCCGTCCGTGCCCTCGCCCATCCCCGAACTCGCGCAGGTGTTGACGTAGATGGCCCCGTCGCCGGGCTTGTGGCCCTCCCACAGGTCGCTGCCGGGCCCCGGCTGCGGGTCGAGCTTGCGGATCTCGCACGGCATGAAGTTGGGAGGCTTGCTGCTTCCGGCGCCTGAGGGCTTCCCGCCGGCGCTGCTTCCCGCCCCGCTTCCCCCACCGCTTCCCGAGGGGCGCCCGCCGGGCTTGCCGCCCGTGCCGACTTCGGCGCAGATCCACTCCGTGCTGCACCCCCCGACGTCGATGTCGGGTTCATCAACCACCGCGGCAGGCGCCGCGCACAGGAGGGACACGGCGGCCAGGGCCGTGATGGCCTTGCGGGTCAGCACGGCTGGTCCGCGTGAGGCTGAGCCGTGAGGACCCTCCAGCCGTCCGTCCAGCGCTCCATGGTCGCCGTGGCCACGTACTTGGTCACCCGCGTGGAGGGCAGGGCGACGGGCTTGCCCTCCTTGTCCAGCGAGATCCACTTCGTGACGTCCAGGCAGCTGGACAGCTCCGCCTTGAGCAGCTTCTTGCTGTCGTCGAGCCGGGTGACGGTGGCGTTGGTGATCGTGACCCCGCCGGACAGGGTGCTGCCCTTCTTCTTCATGCGCTCGGTGTCCACCTGGGCCTTCACCAGGGCAACGCCGTTCGCATAGTCCTTGAGCTTGGAGGCGTCGACGTCCGCTGCGGCGTAGGCGCGCTCCATCTCCCGCCAGTAACCGGAATAGGCTTTTACCGCCTCTGCTTCCGCCGCCTCGGACGGGTCCAGGGACTTTGTCGCGGAGGGGGACGCGGAAGGCGACACGGTCGCTTTCGCGTCGTTGGAAGGGGACTTATTCGAGGAGCACGCCGGAAGTGCGATGAGCACACAGGCGGCCATGAGCAGACCGGCCGGTCGCGTTCGGTTGCGGCCGGGCCGTGTTCCCTGATTCGCATGCGCTGAACTGATCACTGCACCTCCAGTGCATATGCCAAGCCGTCATCTGACCTCGGGCGACTCTGCGGGATCGGATCTTGAGGGAACCGAAACCAACCGCGCGGTCTGGTTCCGTAGCTTACGCACCGGTCAGCGGCGACCATCTCGCCCTCTAGATCAATTATCGTGACATAAAGGGCCATTGCGGACAAAGGTTCTTCCGATTTGGAAATTGACTGCACGTCACTTGCCGCAGAGCACACAAAACCCTCCCTCTGAATGTCGACTCATCGGCACGATGGCCGGTGCTTTTTGAAAGCGCGCCCTCAATTCGATTCCTCATTCACCCCGCGGCGGGGACCTCGGACATCGCCGTGAGCCGCACGTCGGTCGGTTTCGGATCGCCGAGAACGGAAGTGACCACCGGGGCGAACGGCCCGCGCTCGGACAGGAGCTGAATCGTCGTCACCCCGGCCCGCAGATACCCGCCCGCCGTGACCCGGGAGTCCGCGGCGGCAAGAGCCCGAAGGTCATCGATCCGACGCTCCAGAACGGCTTCCTTCGCCCCGGACAGGACGATCAGCAGCCGGGGGAAAGCCGGGTAGCGCTCCCGCCACGCCTCCCGGATCGCCGCCCGGGCCCGGCGCCCGGGGGAGTGGGGGAAGTAGGTGCTGTAGCGGGCATAGGTGCTCAGCTTCCTGCCCAGCCGGGCGACTTCCATGGTGGAGCGGTCGATCTCCAGGAAGAACGTCATCATCTGCCGGCGGCCGTCCTGGTCGCGGGTGTAGCGCAGGACCGCGTCGGGGATGAGGAAGGCGTCGTCCCCGAGCCGGCTGTCGCCGTCGCGGACCCGGTGGGCCAACTCCGGCTCCCAGTCCAGCGGCCCGCAGTCGTCGCCGTAGCGGCGGGCCCACTCGCAGAACACGATCCCGGTCTCCCCGACGGCCAAGGTGTGCTCCTGGAGCGGCGAGGCGGCGGCCTTCGGCGTGATGCGGTACGAGCGGGGCTGCACCTCCCCGCCGGCCTCGACGACCTCACAGCCCAGCGGAGTGATGTACCAGAGCTGCTCGCACCGGCCCATCCGGCTGGTACGCCGGTCGGTGGACTCCGCCAGGCCCATCGCCCGCAGCTCCCCGAGCTGCCGCAGCAAGTAGACGGGGCGCGCGGTGTGCGGGCTCAGGAGCCGGTGGAGCTGCCCGGTGGCGAGCAGCCGGTGCTGGTAGAGGACGGGCAGCAGCATCTGCCCGAACCGGGACAGGCCCGACCGCGGCATCAGGAGACCTCGCTTCGTGTGGTGGTGTCGTACGCCCCGGCGGGCACGGATACGGGCCGGGCGCCGGAGCCGGTGCAAAGGCGGGAGAGGAGTTCGTCGTCCAGGCCCGGCTCCCCCTCGCCCCCGTCGAGGCGGCGCAGGATCTCGCCGATCGTCCGGCGCCCCATGGTGGCGTCGATCGTGGCGAAGAGCTCCGGCAGCAGATCGGGCCGGCAGTAGTCGGCCAGGACCTGATGGACCGCCACGCCCCGAACCCGGAAGGGGGTGGTGCGGCGGCCGTTCAGCATCGTGGACATCACGTACTCGTATTTCGACAGCTGCTCGATCGTGGCCGGCGCGATGCCGGGGAACCGCTTGGCGACGAAGGACGCCTCGTCGCTGTCCGCGGCCGTCGCCGAAAGGAGCGACTGGTTCTGCATGAGGGCCTGGCGGGTCTCCTCCGACAGCCGCATGACCATCTGCGTCATCCCGGTCAGGCGGACCTCGTACTTGCGCAGCTGCTCCAGGATCGCAGCCACGTAGCCGCGCGACGCCCCGTCGATCGCCGTCAACTCGTCCGCGTACGCGAACATCGTCTCCAGGTCCTCGGGCGGCACCCCCTCCCGGGAGAGCCCGGCCAGGAACAGGTCGAACAGCAGCAGGCTGGTGATGATCTGGTCCCCGCCGCCGGTGCCCGAGCACCGCAGCAGCACCACCTTGTTCTCGTCCATCGCCCGCCGCACGTCGTAGCTGGAGCGGGGCTGGCCGAGGAACGCGCGCAGCGAGTCGGAGGTCTCCAGCTGCTCCAGCGTCTGCGTCACCACCGGAACCGCCCCGCTCTCGTACTTCGGGAACGTCGTCCTCCAGAACCGGGCCATGCGCGGGGGGACGTGCCGCAGCACCCCCTCCCGCCAGTCCTCGTCGGTGAGCAGCCGAGGGATGGAGAAGATCGTGGGCTGGAGGTCCGGCCGCCCCGCCTCGCACATCCGCAGCGCGAGGTAGGCGAGGATCTGCACGGCGTGGGAGAGGATCGACCGGGCCCGCGGCGCCCGGTCTCCCCACCCCTGGGCGGAGGCGAGCCCGCCGACGACCGCGCCGACCACGTCCTGGATCTGGGAGGCGTCCCGCCCCTCCATCGACAGCGGGTTCCACGCCGCGATCCGCGCCGCCGGGTCCTTCGCGCTCAGGTCGATCAGCACGACCCGGTCCGCGACGGCAGGATGGGTCAGGTAGGGCAGCGCCCGCTGGACGGCGGCCCCGTGCGGGTCCAGGAACCACCCCCCGAGCCCGCCGTAGGCCAGGGCGAGGAGCTGGAGCAGCGCCAACTCCGACTTCCCGAACCCCGACTTCCCGAACGAGGCGGCGAACAGCACGTTCTTCTGCGGCACCGCCGCCAGGTACCGCTTCCCGGCCGTCCCGGTCACCAGCCCGAGCGGCACCATGCCCGCCTGCCCGGTCCACTCCGGCAAGTCGGCCGGCGCCGGGGGCACCACCCCGCCCGTCCGAAGCACGTTCGGGGCCGCGCAGTGCGCCGACGGCGGCTTGAGCAACGCCGCGATCTCCTGCCCGGTGACCCACTGCCGGCGCGCCGGGGCGAACTCGCCCGACGCGAACCGCCGGTCAAAGGAACGCCGCCGCCACCACACACTGCTGTAGGGCCGCCAGCCGGCCAGGCGCGGGCCCACGGGGCGGAACCAGTTCTCGCCCGACCAGGCGTCCATCACCGACATCACCTGATGCAGCCGGGCCTGCGCACGGGCCGGGTGGGCAGCGCTCACCCGGATCAGCACCTGCACCGCGAAGACCTGCATGTCCGCCGCCGGCAGGAACTTCCCCACCCCCTCGGCCAGATCGGTCTTACGAGGCAAGGACCTCCGGCTCGCCCCCGCACCGCTGGAGCCGCCGCTCAACCCCGCGGACACCACCGACCACCACCCGCCCCCGCCGCTCCCACCGAGCTGCTTCCCGTACGCGGACGGCCCCCGCGTCTGCGCACGCCGTATCAGCCGCCGCCGCCACCGGGCCACCCTCCACCCGGACACCGGGACCAGGTCGAGAACCAGCTCGGCCTCCTCGCCGCGCCCGCTGTCCACCTGCGCGCAGGCAGCGGCCATCATCTGCAACGGGTCCGGGTCAAGGCCCGGCGCCGCCAACTGCTGATGGTCGGGCCGGGCCAGCACCAACTCCGCCCGAGCCACATACCGCTGTCCGCCGCCGCCCGAACCGCCCTCGCCCCTCGGGCCGTGCTTCTTCCTCAACGACACCATCCCGCTCACGCCCCCTCGCCCTGGTCCTCGTCCCCGGGCAGCGGCGGGACGCCGTCGAACCGGATCCGCGGCACGGCAACGCTCCTCCCGCTGTCCTCATCGGCCACATCGACATCGGTGAACGACGGCATCCGCAGCAGCGCCGCCCCCGCAGCCGGCCCTTCCAGCCGGTACGCGAGCTGCCCCTCCACACTCACCAGACGGACCCGCACCCCGGCCGCCCGCCGGGGCCCCCACCCCGCCGAAGCGGGAATCCGCGCCAGGCGCACCGCATGGCGCCCGATCTCCTCCCGCGTCGGGTCGAACCCGGCCGCCGGCACCAACGCCACGACGCACCGCTCCCGCAACGCCTCCCGCGCCCGCCACACCCACCAGGCCCTGACCCCCGCCCCGCCGGCCCCCGCGACGACGAGCAACAGGAGCAACCACCCCCACACCGCCCACACCGCGGAGACGACCACGTCCACGCCGTCGAGCAACGTCACCCCGGCCCCCATCACCCGCGCCCCGCACCACTACGCCGCCGAATACGGGGCCTTGTCCCGAGCACCATGTCCGCGGCCGCCAGCCAGCACCGCCGCGCCCCCACCGCACCCAGCACCGCAGACAGCACCGGAACCATCGGCCACCCACGCCGCTCCTCGACCGCCTCGGCCGCCGGATCACCCAGCCCCCACAGCAGGTTCCGCAGATCCCCGCCCCACCACCAGCCGCGCAGCAGCCCGACCACGAACACCACCGCGCACAGCCACCCGCACCACCCCACCAGCACCTCGGCACCGGCCTCCCGACGGCTGCGACCGCCCTGGCCGCCTTCGCCCCACCGCGCCCCGCCCTCAACGATGCAACCCACCGCCGCCCCGCCTTCCGCGCCGGGCGGCCGAGCGCCGCCCCTCACCCACCCCAAGGAGCAGGAAGGCCGGGAGCGTGACATCGACAGACGAAGAAGTTGCAGAGACTGGAGCTGGGGCGAGTGGTGGGTAAGACCAGCGGACGTGCGAACCGTGACAGCTCCAGGCCGAAGCTGCGCTGACGGTAGGTTGACGTGCGTTGATCAACGCCTAGAAGCCGGGGGAAGATTCGCGTGAACGAAGACGAGATCAGGCGCGCGGTGGCTCGGGAACTCAGGGAACATCAGAGGTCACAGCCAAAGCCAAGGGGCGTCATCGACGAAGTATCCAGTGCCGCGTGCGGCTGCATTGCGATGTTCGTGGTGGCCCTGGTCATCCTAGGAATGGTCGCGGCGTACAACAGTTAAGGGCTGTCCCGCAATTCTCGGCGGGCGCGCGACGACGGCTACGGCACCTCGCCGCGTTGTCGGAACATCCCCGTACATCCCGTATGCGGATGCCCCTCCGCCTTGCGATGCACCGCATCTAACGCTCCACGCTGACCCACCGGGAATTGCGGGACAGCCCTTAGTAGCTGTTTTCGATCCTCGGTTCTGTGGAGATTTGCGCCCTAGGCTGGGCTGGTGTTCAGGGGCAGTAGAGGGGGCGAGGAGAGGCACTGTCGGGCCTGTGGTGAACGGCTGAGGCCGAACACCCGGCCCGGTGCTGTGTTTCTGTTCGTTGGTGTGTCGTTCCAGGCAGTGGCGGAAGGAACAGCGGCTCCGTCGGCGTTTGGCGGCCGTCCGGGACGAGGTCGGCGTGGTCGAGTGCCCGGAGTGCGGGGCCCGATGGGTCGCGGGTGTCGATCGCCGCTCGGACGCTCGTTACTGCTCGCGGCGGTGTGTCGTGAGGGCCTGGCGGCGGCGGAAGCATCCGTTCGTGGATCGTTCACAGTGACCACTGAACGAACGCATCCTGGGGCTGACCAGCGGCCTTCCACCCGTCCCCCGAATGCCCGCCTGAGATGGCTACCTCACCACGGGGAACCCAGCATGTCGCGTAAGCACCGGTATGCGCTCATCCGATGAGTGCCCCGTCTCTGGGTAGCCGGTCCCGACTCTCAGCTGGAGTACGCATGAAGAAGACGACGGCCACCTCTGTCGTTGCCCTGGCGGCGATAGCTTCCGGGATGGTCCTGGCTCCTGTGGCGTTCGCGGACGGTGCCTCGCACGACGGCGAACTGCACGCGGCACTCTCACCGATCCCCACGAGCAAGGTGACCGGCTCGGGCACGGCGATGGTGCACCTCAAGGGGAACCAGGCCACCGTGACGATCAAGACGCAGGGCCTGCTCGCGGACGCGCCGCACGCCCAGCACTTCCACATCGGGGCCAAGGGCCAGTGCCCGCCGGCTTCCGCGGCCAAGCGGCACAACGGCCAGCTGAGTCTCAACACCACGGACGGTCTGCCGTTCTACGGCAAGATCGGTGCCTCGCTCACCACCACCGGCGACACCGGAGCCGACCACTCGGCCCTCGCGGTCGACCGCTTCCCCAAGGGTGCCTCGTACACCTACCACCGCACCATCACCGTCGACGACGAAACCGCCAAGAGCCTGCGCAACGAGAACGCCGTCGTGGTCGTCCACGGCATCGACTTCAACGGCAACGGCAAGTACGACGACGTCCTCGGCGCCAGCGACCTCGACCCCAAGCTGCCCTCCGAGGCCACCAACCCCGCCCTGTGCGGCCCGCTCAAGATGGCCCCCGCAGGAGCGGTCGCCGGTGGCATGGGCGGAGCGCAGAGCAGTGACACGGTGGCACTGACCGCCGCCGGCGGCCTGCTGACCGCCGCCGCGGGCACGCTGTACCTGCGCCGCCGCAGCAGCCGCCAGAGCTGACCGGCACGCATGACCGGCTTCCGGCCCGTTGGCCGCCGCGGTGTCTACACCGCGGCGGCCACCGCCTTCACCACCAGCGCGCTGGTCCTCCTGGCCACAGCCGTCACGGGGCCGCAGCCGCCGCCGGCCCTGCCGGACACCGCCCGCGCCAAACCCCTCGGCGAGCCCAAAGCCCCCGAACCGGGCAGCTCACCCCTGCCCCGCTCGGAACCGAGAGACATCCGCATCCCCAAGATCGGCGTGCGGACGCAGATCGACAAGGTCACCAGGGCCACCGACGGGTCCGTGGACATGCCACCGGACCCGGACCACGCCGGCTGGTACACCGGCTCAGCCACCCCGGGCGAGAACGGCAACACCATCATCGTCGGCCACGTCGACTCCCGTTCCGGACCCGCGGCCTTCTACGGCCTGGGCGCCCTGCGCAAGGGGTCCCGGATCATGGTCACCCGCCGCGACGGGAGCACCGCGCACTTCACCGTCAGCGCGATGGAAGTCTGGGCCAAGGACGACTTCCCCTCCCGGCGCGTCTACGGCCCGGCCATGACCCCCACCCTCACATTGATCACCTGCGCCGACTGGGACAACGAACGCCACACCTACCGCTCCAACCTCGTGCTGACCGCAGAACCCACCACACCATCTCCTGACGGAGCTGACCGCGGCTCTTGAGCGTCCCGTACCCGCCCTCGCACAGTGACGGCTTCGAGAGTCGCCCAGATCCAGTCGCCTAGCACCCGGGTGCTAGAGCAGATCTCACGGTCAGAGTTCAAAAACACCTACTTAGACCGTGTCCTATGTGGTGAGGCGGACGAGTCGTTTGTAGCAGCAGATGGCTGCGGCGAGGCCGAGAAAGGCCAGGTAGTTGCGGGGATGGCGTTCGTAGCGATGGTTGAGCCGGCGGTAGCCGGTCAGCCAGGACATGGTCCGCTCGATCACCCACCTGCGGCGCCCGAGTCGTTCACTGGACTCGATGCCCTTGCGCGCGATGCGGACGCCGATGCGTTTCCCGCAGAGCCATTTCCGCATCTCAGGGACGTCATAGGCCTTGTCGGCGTGCAGGCGCTGGGGCTTGAAATAGCGGCCGCGGTGGGGGTCGTGTCTCGTTTGGTGGCCGAGAACCATGGGCTTCAAGGCCTGGCTGTCGTGGGTGTTGGCGGCCGAGAGGCCGACGAGGAGGGGCAGGCCGTTCGCGTCCGACAGGACGTGCATCTTGGAACCCGCTTTGCCCCGGTCCACGGGGCTCGGGCCGGTGAGTTCACCCCCTTTTTCGCCCTCACATGGGCCGAGTCGAGGACCGCTCTGGACAGGTCGAGCAGGCCGGCGTCGTCGAGGCGGTGCAGGATCTCCTCGTGCAGCCGCGCCCACACTCCGGCACGCGACCAGATCAGGAACCGGCGATGGGCCGTCGACTTCGATATCCCGAAGCAGGGCGGCAAGGCCCGCCAGGCGCAGCCGCTGACCAGCACGTAGATGATCGCGGCGAACAGCGTCTCATCAGGCGTGTCCTGCGTCCCGCCGCCCTGCGGCCGCACCCTGGACGGCGGGATCAGCGGCTTCGCGATCTCCCACAGCCCATCCGGAACAATCCAACTCCACGTACTCCGCCCCATGACCAGCCCAACGACCGCCTCACCACATAGGACACGGTCTTAGGCGCTGTCCGGCGGACCGCGGACGGAGCCATGATCGGACTGCCGTTGCGGGGCTGTGCTGTGGGAGACGCGGGTCCTCTTATCGTCACGGGCAGGGACCACGCGGGAGTTCTTTAGTCGGTTGGTGGTCCGCTCGACCTCGTTGCGGCATCTCGGTCGGTGCCACGCCTTTCCCTCTGGGCGGCAGCCAAGGAGTATCCCTCTGGGTATGCTGAGGTTATGGCTGATACCACTGTCAAGATCGACACGGAAACGCGGGACCGTTTCGCCGCCGTCGCCGCCGCCCGCGGACAGACCGTCAAGGGCTACCTCGCCGACCTGGCGATAGAAGAGCTGAACCAGGTCGCACTGGGGCACGCGACGAACTCCTTCCGGGCCGCCGTGACGCGTCCCGGAGTCGCGGAAGCCTTCGACCGTGATTTCGGCGGCCTCCCCCAGCACCGGGTGGCCTGACGCCTTGGACCTTCACGTCGACATCCGCTGGCTCCTCGACCGCCAGGAGGAGCTGCTCGGCAAAGAGCTGACCGTGCGGGACTACTCCGCCCTGGTCGCCGCCGTCGCCCGCCACCGGGTCAACACGCCCAGCCTGGAAGAGGGTGCGCCTGACGCTTTCTGGCGGGCGGCGGCCCTGCTGGAGCAGATCGTGCTGCTGCGCCCGCTCCCGGTCCGGAGCGAGCTGTTCGGGTACGGCGTCGCTATGGCCTACATCGAGGCATCCGGCGAGTCGGTAGACGCGGCCTACGAATCCTGGCGCGACCTGATCAGGGACATTCAGGCCCTGCGCCTGAGCGTCTACGACGTAGCCGACCGCCTGCGCTCGTGGCGTACACCAGGGGGAACGGACTGACGTGCCGCCCTAGAAACGCCGAAGCGGGCCCCGTCGCCACAACGGAACCCGCTCCCTAGCAATCGACTCGCCGCGTTCCAAGCAATCCGAGTCGTGTCCGGTGAGGTGACCTCGCCGGGGTGATTCCCGTGGCCCCGTGAGGGGGCCGCGTGGTCACCTCTACCCAGAATACGGGGCCCGCCACGCGGGACGCCACCATCCGCAGGTCACATCCCCCCGGCCGCGATTCCCCGATCCGGGGAGATCCGCCCATGCACCACCCGCACCGCTCCCGCCGGCCCCGAGCAGCCGCGCGGGAAAATTCCTCCACAAGCTGCGTCACGATCGGTCCCGGATCGGCCCTTGGGCTGGATATGCCGATCGATTCCAGCCCCAGCCCGCCCTTCCGTACGATGCCCGCCCGTCCGGCCCCGAGGGCGACGCGATGAGCATGTACCCGGTCCTGTGGGCCATCGACCACGCTCCGGTCTGCGACGCCGAGGAGCGCGCCGTCCTGGTCGCCCTGGTCGTCAAGGGCGACTTCGACGGCATGAACTGCTTCCGCTCCTACCCCACCCTGGCCGCCGCCGCGCGGGTCGACGCCAAGACCGCCGGACGCAAGTGCCGCGCGATGGAGGCCCGGGGGCTTCTGCGCCGCCAGGACAAGCACCGCTCCCGCGTCTGGCTCTCCATCCCCAAGGAGCAGCGGCCGGTGATCTGGGAGGTGATGATCCCGGCTGAATGGTGGAGCCCGGCCCAGCTGGAGAGCATCAACGAGCAGCGGGCGGGCCTCGGCCGCCCTGCGATCACTCCACAGAACCGCCCGCCTCTCGCGCCGGCTCCGCCGAAAAAGGCCCGGGCGGACAAGGGGGTCAAGCGCCCGAAGAAGCCGCAGGAGGCTGCGACGACCACTGCCCCGGGGACTACAAGTCCCCGGGGCAAACCGGACGCAGACGACAGGGGGGTAGGGACTACAAGTCCGGGGGGTGGGGACTACAAGTCCCTACCCCAGGGACTTGTAGTCCCCCAACCTTCTGAGTCACCTTCTGAGTCACCTTCCGAGACACCATCCGAGACAGAACCAGCGCCTGCGGCGCGTAGCGCCGGTGACGTCCGCAGGACTGGTGCAGGTAGTAGGGCGCGCGGGAGCGTGAGCAGCGGCTGCGCCGCGTCGGAGGAGGAGGAGTCGTTGCCGGAAGTGCGGAAGAAGCCCGCCCCGGCCGAGGCGGTCCCGGGGCCGCGGATCCAGGCGCCGGGGGAGCTGTCCGGTGAGCAGGTCGCGGTAGTGAAACAGGTGGTGTCCTCGATGCCGGCCGAACTGGTGGCGTTGCTGCCCCACGGAACTTTGCCCAAGCGGAACCGGGCGAAGGCGCTGGAGGCTATGGCGGGGCGTACCGCGGAGCAGGTGATCGAGCGTGTGGCCCGCCGATGGGTCCAGCACGGATATGCCGACGCTCACCACTCGGCCGACGGCAAGGGCATCGGCCGCCCGGTGGGCGTGGCCCTCGCGCTGCTCAAGTCGGGCCCGTGCGAGTACGTCCGCTGCGAGGACGGCACGGACATCGACACCGGGCGGGAGTGCCGGGCGTGCGAGGAACGCCGCGCGGAGCGCCGAGCCGCACGAAAGGCCGCTACCGAAGCGGGACGACGCGTCCCCGCCCCCCGGCCGGCGGCCCTCCGGCCGGGCTGGTGGGTCTGCACGGTCTGCGACGACCCGGGCAAGGGCGCGCCCCCCGTGAACGGCGAGTGCGCCAGATGCCGGAAGGAGGCCGAAGACGCGGGCCGGCGCCTTGCCGAGCAACTGGACCAGGAGGCCGCGCAATGCCAGGCCGACCGGGCCAGGGCCGCAGCTCTGGCCCTCGACCTCGACGAGGAGGCCGCCTACCAAGAGGCCGCAGAGCGTGCCGAACTGCGCCACCAGGACCAGGAGCGCGCCGCCCATCAGCAGGCCGAGAACGAGGAGACCGCCCGCCTGCGGGCCGAGCTGGCCGCACAGTATCCGGACCTCGCGGCGGTTTCCGGATCAGTCCGTGAAGCCCAAGAGGCCCGGCAACCCCTTCCCGCGCCGTTTTGAAATGGAGGTGACGTCCCACCCGCACTTCTCCGCGGCGGGCACCCCAGCTGGTTGAACCGGTGAGCGAACCAACAGGCAGGGCTATGAGCGATGTGCCAACTGGAGGACCATCAGCCCTGGCGGATCAGCAAAGACGTCATGCCCGACCAAGACGTGCTGGAAGCCCTCCGCTGGAGGCCCCGCCCCCTGCCGCCTGCGGTGATGTGCGCGATCCGGCCAACCAGTCACTTTGCGTCATCATCCGGTGACTTGAAGGTGTAGCTGCGGGGTTGCAGCTACACAGGAGGGTCGGACCAGGCCGAGAAGATCAAGGGGCGGAGCCAGAGTGTTGACGATCAACGTGGGAGTGCTGCTCGCCATCATCGTCCTGCTGCGGCTGCGCCGCCGGACCGAGGCCCGGAGCCGGAACGACGAGAAGCTCACTGTCGTCATCGTGCTCGCGCTCGGTGTCGTCATCGCGCCCACCCCGGTCGGGGAAGGCATCGGCGACTTCCTGGGCCAGCTCGCCTCCGGCATCACCGATTCTTCCCGCTGACCCCCACCGCCCGGAGCCCCGATGGCCACCCGCCCCTACCCCCGCCGCCGGCCCGCCCGAGGGCGCCCCGCCCGCCGGCGTCCCGTCCGACGAAGCGCACCGCCCCGCCGAACCCCTTACCGTCCCGGCCCGCGGCGCTGGTCGCGTCGGCGCGGCCGGCAGTTCGACCTCCAGGTCCTGGTGTTCGCCGGGGCGGTCCTGGCCGCGGCCGCCGCGTGGGCGGTGGTCTCCTGGCTCGTGAAGAACTGGTGGGTACTGGTCGTCCTCGGGGCGGTGGCCGCAGTCGTCGCGGCCGGGTGGATCCACCGGCGCCAGCAACGTCGGGCCTGGGACCGCGTACGCCAGCAGGCCCTGCGCTACGGGCTGCCCGAACTGGACGCCCTGCACCACCGCGACTTCGAGTACGCGGTCCGCGACCTGATGCTCCGCGACGGGTGCACCGATGCCCGGCAGATCGGCGGGGCCGGCGACAACGGCGCCGACGTCCTGGCCACCGACCCCCTCGGCCGCACCTGGGTCATCCAGTGCAAACACCGCCGCGACGGCGACCGCGGCTCGGCCGTGGGCACCCCCGACCTCCAACGCGTCAACGGCACCGCCCGCCAGCTCTACGGCGCCGACGTCGTCCTCGTCGTCACCAACGGCCGCTTCTCCACCCGCTGCGCCCCGCTGGCCCAGCAACTGCACATGCACCTCGCCGACCGGCGGGTCCTCGCGACGTGGGCGAGCGGCGGCCGTCCACTGTGGGAGCTCCTGCCCAGGATCCCAGCACCCCGCAACAGCCGGTAGCCCCTGCGGCGGGCGGCAGTTCTCCCTCTCCGTCCTAACGACCTCGTGCATGGTTGGCGGTAGCGCGTCGAGAGCCGAGGGCCGGGGGATGTGTTCACGTTCGCGTACCGCTCGCCGTGGCGACTTGCTGGTGCGAGAGCAGCCCGGCAACGGATTGGATGATGTCGCTCATGTGCTCGCGGCGGCCGTGGTGGCGGGCGAGCAACGGCCCGAGATGGGCGATGATCCGGTCCGCGGCGGACTTGGAAACCCCGAACAGCGGAGCGAGCTGCCGCAAGGTGAGGTTCGTCTGCCAGTACGCAGCCACCAGCAAGACTCTGTCTTCCAGCGGCAGGCCCCAGGGGCGACCTCTGCGCACCGGGTCAGTGCCCTCCCGCCGCAACGCGGTCACGAGCTTCCCGAACTGTCGCGGGCTCAGCCCGGTAAACGGGGCTATCCAGGAGAGTTCCGACGCCGTGATCACACCAGCCACGGCGGGATCGTCTCACCTTGATCACGCTCCGAGCCCGCAGCCTCTGGCGGGACGTATGTCGGTCGCCCGGACGGATTCAGCGTGAGAGCCTCACGCCCGTGGCTACTGAAACCGAGGTGGGAGAGCTGTTGCACCAGCGCGGCTGGCGGACGGCATTCACAGTCGCTGAAAGGGTGAACGCGTGGGCCGCCCTGGTGAGCGTCATCGAGCGTGGCTACGACGACGACGTCTACGAGTACACCAACGACCTCTATTGCCGAAACTGGCTGCACGAGGCGTGGCTCCTGCTGGACGAACACATCGTCCAGCTCTGGACTCCGCAGATCAAAGAGCTAGACGATCGGTACAAGGCCGCGACCGTCGACGACGACGGCCAAGCACTCGACCAATTCCACAGGCTGCCTGGCCCCGACCTGTGGTGGTGGCGGCGACACCCCCGCATCCTCACCGGAGAGCTCGGGCGTTCGCTTCGCTCGGCCGGTCACCAACACGTCGAACCGCCCGCTGTGACCTGAGCTGTTCGTCGCCGCCTTCCGCGCCCGACCGACCGGCTGTCGGCCTCGCCCCGGAACTGGAGGCGAAGCTGCTGGCGCTGTGAGTTCCGAAGGTCGCACCGAGCGGTGCTTTCCGCGCGTGTCGCGCCGAAGAAGACTCCCATAGATCTACAAAGCAATATAAAAGCGGCGTGTCATACAAAACGACAAAGTGATGACCATGCATATTGCGCGGCATGGAACAGAGGGCGCGCAGGCGCGGTAACACGATCCGGGCAGCAGTAACAGTGGCGACGGCCGCGGCGATGGTGGGCGTGCTGGCCCCGATCGTCGGCGCGGATCCGTTGCCGGCCGAGACGGACGGCAAGACCGCCGCTGTCGGCCGGTTCGACGTGGCCAAGAGGGGCATGGACGAGAGGGGAGGGGCCGCACAGACGGCCTCGCAGCCGGCTCCTCGGGCCGACAACGCCGGCGCCCCCGGCAGCGGCTCGCGGGGGACGCCGCCGGACACCGCCGATCCCGCCCCGGCCGGTCCGGCGCGGTCCGAGGGGAGCGGTCCGGCGGAGCAGCCGGCGAGTAGCACCACGAGCGGCGACAACGACAGCCTCCCCGCCGCGGATTCGCTCCCCCACACCCCGGGCGGTCACGCGGGCGGCGAGGAGGGCGACGCCTACCCCCCGGGCGGTCACGCGGGCGGCGAGGATCACGACGCGTACTCCCCAGGTGGCGAGGAAGACGCGTACTCCTCCGGCGGGGGGGAGGACGACGCGTACGGCGGCGAAGAGCCGTCGTGTCCCCCCGAGCCGACCCCCACACCGCCGAGTCCGACGCCGACGCCGTCCGAGCCGACCCCGACCCCCACGGCCCCGACGCCCCGCCCCAGCGAGCCGACGCCCAGGCCGACGCATCCCACGCCGCACCCCACGGCCCCGACGCCCACACCGACGCCCACGCCGCACCCGACGCCCACGCCGCACCCGACGCCGACGCGGTCCGAGCCGACCCCGACCCCCACGGCCCCGACGCCCGGCCCCACCGAGCCGACGCCCACGCCGCACCCCACGCCCTCGCCCAGCCACCCGGGTGAGCTGCCCGGGACCGGGGCCAAGGGCGGCGAATGGATCCTCGGGTCCATCGCGGCAGCGCTGGTGGCCGCCGGCGGATCGGTCCTCGTCGCCACCCGCCGGGCCAGACGCCGCCACTGACCGCACTCCGGGAGCGTCCGGCCAGGAGCGTTAGCGTGGTCCGATGACCGAACCGCTGCTGCGGTGAGCTTCCCGCGTACGCGGGACGGTCCTGCGGCGTGCGCCGGAAGGCGGCAACGTCACTCCTGTCATGCGGTGTTGGGGTTGCGGTCCAACGAGAACGGGCGCAGTTCGAGCACACGACTTTCAGCCGAACCTCGAACCCCTGTTCTCCGGGGCTGGCGGGCGGAGAGTGATTCGCGTGCCAGCCCTCCGGCCGGGAGCGGCGGCAGAGAGCTTTCGCGGCAGGGCTTAGTTGGACGCGACGAAATAGGGGGGGGCGGCGGGCCGGCGCACCTGTTTGTACGGAGCTGGCATCTGCTCGACGTGATCGTGAGCGGCACCGAGAAGTCGTGCGCCCCGGCGGGCAACGGAGCCCGACGGGTGAGGACTTGCGGTGTGATCCGATACTCCGGACTCGCCTCGAAGCACCGACGCGCCACCCCGCCCGGCTGGTAGAGGGCGACCTTCCCCGTACGCCAGGAACACCTGCTGGAGCTCACTGTGCACCTGCTCGCTTACCCGCGCCGCCGCAAGGGAGGTGGCCAGTGGGGATCGCTGACGCCGACATCTCGCAGGCCCTGGCCGCCTACCTGGAGCGCTACCCGGAGGAGACCGCGGCACTGTCCGCGCCCCTGCGGACGATCGCGGGCACCGGTGGCTTCGCCTCGCGGCGCAGCTTCCCGATGCATGTGCCGGTGGCGCGCTCCTGGTCCGCGGCGGCCGCGAGATCCTGCTGATCGAGCATCGGGCCTATGAGATCACCCTGCAGCCGGGAGGCCATCTCGAGCCAACAGACGCCACGCTGGTCGACGCGGCCGTGCGCGAACTCGCCGAGGAGACCGGCCTCGACCCGGCGGGAGTGACGCTGGCGGATCCGGTGCCCGCGTATGTCGAGTACGGACGTGTCCCGGCGCGCCCCGAGAAGGGGGAGCCGGATCACTTCCACCTCGGCCTGGGGTAGGCGTTCACGACGGAATGGGCGGACGTGGGGCAGATTCAGGAAGCGGAGGTGACCGGCGCTGCCGGGGTTCCGCTCGCGGATGCCGAACGGCTGGTCGGTCCCCGCATCGCCCGTGCGGTGAGCCAGGCCACCCGCTTCGGCTGACGCCGCACCCCAGGGCCCCGGCCCGGCCATGCCGAGGATGCGGCTGCGGTCCGGCCGCAGTCCGGTACGTCCACGCCATGAGTCGCTGTTCACGCCGGCCCCCGCCCCGTTGGGCGACGACGACGAGCCGACTGGTGACCGTCACATCTTCCGGCAGGGTCTGGACGTACGCCTTCTCCAGAATCTTCATCTGCTGGCGGTAGGAGAGCCCGGTGTCGGGCCGGGCGAAGACCGGGATGGACAGCCAGGCTCTGAGCTCGGCCATCGTGGTGTGCTGGGCGGTCACCTTCGCCTCCACCAGGGTCAGGTCGGCCCCGGCCAGGTGCCGAGTGACCGCCGGAAGCGGAAGCTGCGGTCCTTCGCCGGCGGCAGGCGACGGCAGGCGGTAGTCGCGGGCGGTGGTCTGCTTGATCAGGGAGCCGAGCGAGGGGCGGGTGGGCAGGTGCCAGGACGGGGAAAGAGGAGGCGGCGGCAGGAGGACGCGCGGCAGCGGCTTGCTGTTCGCGCCGCGCCAGACGCGGGACAGTGGGAAGTGGTCGTTGAGACCCTGGACCAGGCGGAGATACGGACGAGGTTGCGCTGTCTTCGGGAAGCAGGAGTCGACGGGTCGATGATCCGGATCGACACGCTCTGCGGGCGCCTGGAGCTGCCGACCACCTACCGGCTGAGCCGTTTCGTGACGGATCCCACGCGAGAGTCCGAGCACGAGCACTCTGATCATTGATCTTGTGGCAGGTCGAGGTGAGTCGACGGATGCGGCGTGGAAGCGAATAGAGCCCCTGTCGCCGTGGGTGGATGGGCGTGGCCGTCCGTGGCGTGATCACCGCCAGGCGATCAACGGAGTGCTGTGGCGGCTGCGGGCCAGGGCCCCGTGGCGCGATATGCCCGCGCGGTACAGACCCTGGCAGACCGCCTACGAGCGGTCCGCCCGCTGGCAAGCGGACGGACCTGGGCGAAGCTGCTGGAACACATTCAGGCCCGCGCCGACGCGGTGGGCCGGGGAAGTGGACCGTCTCCATCGACTCCACGATCAACCGGGCCCACCAGCACACGGCCGGCGCCCGCAAAAAGGGGCCGCAGACGGGACGAACTGGAAGATCCGGGCCGCTCGCAAGCACGCCAGGCCCTCGGCCGGTCCCGGGGCGGGCTGACCACCAAGGCATCTCATGTCACTGGGGGTCAACTCGATGGGTGGCAGGTCGACCAGCAGGCTGCGTGCGATGAACCGACAGACCACGAATGAGGCGGCCGACGCCTTCTGCTCGTGCGTGTTCGGCTTGCCGAGCGCCCCGGCGATCCTGTCCGTTGCTACCCGCAGACGCACCTTTGGTGTCGGCCGCGACGGGTGCGTCGACCGGAGATCTTGGTGTGGAACGGGCTGGTGGGGTGTCAAGGTTTTCTGTCGTCATCTTTCCGAATGGAATACAGACAACTCTGGATGTTCTGCAATGTTCCTGGTGTGGGGTCGGGATGATTCTGGTGACTTCGCGGGGGAGCGGCCTGGCTGCTGTCCGGTCGGAGGAGGCTGCCGCTGCTCCGGTTCCTGCCTTGGTGGTGGGCGACGTGTATGCCGCGCCCATAAGGAGTCGAGACCGTGGGGGTGCGGTGCGCGATGTACGGAGTACTGCCAGAGCTCCGCCGACCTCGGCTCAGCGGCCTTCGGCGGTGGAGTCGCACGGCCGCGCGACCGCCGGTTGCCGGGTCCTTCGGACCCGCCGTCGGCGCGCGGTACTGATGAAGGGGAGTCCTTTGCCTTCTGCACCTGCCCGTATACGCCGGCCCTTCTCCGTCTGGAGACGCCGCTTGAGCTCCTTGACCATGGGCGGCGCCCTGGCGCTCACGGGGGTGGTGGCGCTGAGCGCGCCCGCGCACGCTGCCACCGGCCCGCTCGCCTACATCGCCAACATCGGAGGCAACACCGTCTCGGTGATCGACACGAGTACCAACGCCGTCACCGCCAGTGTCACGGTCGGCAGCAGTCCTGCCAATGTGGCCGTCTCTCCCGTCGGCACCCAGGCATACGTCACCAATCTAGGAAGCAACACCGTCTCGGTGTTCGACACGGCGACCAACGCGGTGACCGCGACCGTCCCCGTCGGCAGCAACCCGCTCACGGTGGCACTGACCCCGTCCGGAGCACTCGCGTACGTCACGAACAACGGTACGAACACCGTCTCGGTCATCGACACCGCGACCACGGCCGTCAGCGCCACCGTCACGGTCGGAAGCGGCCCGAACGGGGTAGCGGTCGACCCGTCGGGCACCACCGCGTACGTCACGAACAACTACGCCGACACGGTCTCGGCCATCGACACCGCCACCAACACGGTCACCGCGACCATTCCGGTTGGCAGCGCCCCCTCGGGCGTGACCGTCAGCCCTACCGGAACCTTCGCGTACGTCACGAACAACGGAGGCTCCACCGTCTCCGTCATCGACACCGCCACCAACACGGTCAGCGCCACCGTCCCGGTCGGCATCGCTCCCAACGGCGTATCGTTCAACGCGGCCGGCACGCGGGCCTACGTAGCCGACTACGGCAGCTCCACGGTGTCCGTCGTCGACACCGCGACCAGCACCGTCACCGCGACCGTCCCGGTCGGCAACAACCCGGCGCAGGCCAGGGTCAACCCGTCCGGCACGGCCGTCTACGCCACCAACCAGTCCGGCAACACCGTCTCGGTGATCGACACCGCCACCAACACGGTCACCACGACGATCGCCGGGTTCACCGGCCCCTACGGCCTGGCCTTCAGGCCCGCGCCGCCCACCTCGGACATCGACGTCGATCTCACCGCCCAACCGCACCTGGGCATCCTGACGCCCTATCTCAGCTACACCCTCACCGCCCGCAACACCGGCCCCGGCGCCCTCACCTCGGCCACCCTCACCGCCACACTTCCCGCCGGCGCCTCGGCCACCAACCTCGCCCCCGGATGCACCTCCGCGACCAACACAGTTACCTGCACCTACGGCCCCATCGCCGCCGGCGCGAGCGCGAGCAAGACCTTCCGCATCCCCTTGAGCCTGCTGAAAATCGGCCCGGTCGCCGTCACCGGCGTGCGCACCGCCTCCGCACCCGTCGACCCCAACCCGGCCAACGACAGCGCGGCCATCACCTGCACCGCCCTCTCCATCGTCCTCGTCAGCTGCCCCTGACACGTTCCACACCCAGTAGCCCATTCCTCCCGCCACCCGCTGCCTTTCACCGGCCCTAGAGGTTGTCCCGTAACTGCTGGTCAGAGGTGAGATGATCTTGCCGTGGCTGGTGTGATCACGGCGTCGAAGCCCTCGTGGACAGGCCCGTTCACCGGGCTGAGCCCCCGCCAGTTCAACAAGCTGATCACCGCGCTGCGGCGTGAGGGGCCGATCCGGTCCGCAAGGGCCGACCGTGGTCGCTGCCTCTCGAGGGCCGGGTACTGCTGGTGGCCGCGTACTGGCGCACCAACCTCACCCCGCGTCACCTCGCCCCGCTGTTCGGCGTCTCGAAATCGGCGGCCGACCGGATCGTCGCCCACCTCGGACCCGCTCTCGCCCTTCAGCCCCGGCGGCGGTTCCGCAAGACCACCGTGCTGATCGTGGACGGCACCCTGGTCCCCACCCGCGACCGGACCGTGGCCGCCTCCAGCAAGAACTACCGCTACTCCACCAACCACCAGGTCGTCATCGACGCCGACACCCGCCCCATCGTCGCCGTCGGCAAGCCGCTGCCCGGCAACCTCAACGACTGCCGGGCCCGGCAGGACTCCGGAGCGAAGGCCGCCGTCGGCACCACCCCCACGGCGATCGCCGACGGCGGCTACCGGAGCACCGGGCTGACCATCCCGCACTACCGCCGCCACAAGAACGAGGAACTGCCGGCCTGGAAGGAGAAACACAACACCTCCCACCGCAAAATGCGGGCCCGCGTCGAGCACACCTTCGCCCACATGAAGAACTGGAAGATCCTCCGCGACCGCCGCCTCAAGGACGACGGCGTCCACCACGCCATGCTCGGCATCGCCCGCCCGCACGACCCCACCCTCACCGGATGACAGGCAAACAAGCAGGTCAGCCTGCACGCCTCAGATCATTTACGGGACAACCTCTAACTGATCGTTTCAGAATGAGTTGAGCCGTGGGTCTTGCGCTCGACGATCTTGGTCGGCAGGGTGTCCGGCGTGCGTGCTGATCTTGTTCCGGATGACCTGTGGGAGCGGGTGGCCCCGCTATTGCCGCCTGCCCCCGAACGGCGCCACCGCCACCCGGGGCGGCTGCGTGTCCCCGATCGAGTAGCGCTCGCTGGCGTCATGTACGTACTGCGGACCGGTGTCGCGTGGCGTGACGTCCCCGCGGAGGCAGTGGGCTGTTCAGGTGTGACGGCCTGGCGCCGACTGCGGGACTGGACCGAGGCCGGCGTCTGGCCGCGCCTGCACGCCGCCCTGTTGACCGAGCTTCGTCGCGCCAGCCTGCTGGACCTGGACGACTGCTCCGTGGACGGATCACACGTCCGGGCGCTGAAAGGGGGGACCACGTCGGACCCTCGCCCGTCGATCGGGCCCGCTCTGGCTCGAAGCACCACCTGATCGTCGACCGTCACGGAACCCCGCTCGCCGTCACGCTCACCGGTGGCAACCGGCACGACGTCACCCAGCTCCTGCCCCTGCTCGACGCCGTTCCGTCGATTCGGGGTCTGCGGGGGCGTCCCCGCCGCAAGCCCCGGCGCCTGTATGCCGACCGGGGCTACGACTTCGACAAGTACCGCCGCATGCTGTGGAAACGCGGCATCAAGCCGATGATCGCCCGACGCGGCGTCGCTCACGGCTCTGGACTGGGCAAGGTGCGCTGGGTCGTCGAGCGTGCCTTCGCCTGGCTGCACCAATTCAAACGGCTCCGCACCCGCTACGAACGACGCGCCGATCTCCACCAGGGCCTGCTCGAACTTGCCTGCAGCCTCATATGCCTGCGCCGCCTGCGCACCTCATCCTGAAGCGATCAGCTAGCGACACTGAACCACCCCGGTCGCACCTCGGTCAGAAGCGGTTGAAGAGACCGCACGGCGGTCCGCAGGTCCTGATCCGTGACGTCAAGAGGCTCAGGCAGGCTCAGCCCGTACCAGCGCAGCCGCCAGAGGTCGAAGATCTCGCTTCCGTCGGATGCGAAGTCGACATCGACCTCGATGCCGTCGTCACTGACGAAGCGGCACCCGGCCCCATGAACCGAGTAGGAGTAGGTGCCGACCCGCCCACTCCGGTTGATGATTCGGTGCGAACGTACCAGGCCGAGGACCTCTGCGAGTCGCTCAAGCGAAGGGATCGCAGCCCTCATGGCCGCGTCAACTGCCTTCAGAGCGTCGACGTAACCAAGGACGAGCCCTCGTGCATCCCCAACCCGTTCCATACGGCGTCATCCCCCTGAGCCCGTGGTTGAAGGGGATTGTTCCATGGGCAGCCAGCGTCTCCGCAGGGCGGCATTCTGAAACGATCAGTAAGGCCGCCCGGTCGTTCGTGGTCTGGGGGGTGGTTGACGCCCCTACGATGCTCCCGTGACCACTCCCCGCGCCCTTGGCGCGGGCCCCGAAGCTTCCGGGCCCAGCAGTATCCGCGCAGCCGAAGCCGACATCAGCGGCGCCCTGCCCGGCATAAGCCTGCCGGACCTTGTTGAACTACGGGCGCGTGGGGTGGTCGGGGCCCGTCCCCCTGGGGCCGCGGGCACGCGTCGGGCCCTCGGCGTCGGTGCCGTGAACGATGAGGTCCCGCAGACCTAGAACGCGGCTGTTGAAGGGCGGGCTCTAGCCCCGCTGGAGGCATCGTGATCGTTCACTTCGTGGGCGCCCCGCTCGCCGGTCTCATGCTCGTGACTACCGGTGGCTCCTGGCTCGGGGAGTGGTTCACGGCCAAGGACCGGGCCGAGTGGGCGCTGCACGTCCCCGTCTACCGTGACGCGGCGACCGGCGCCGTCGTGGCGGAGGTACGGGAGACCGGGATGCTGCCGGTAGCTGACCGGTCAGGCCGGTGCTGGGTAGGGTGCGGGGCAGACCGCGCCGTATGGGTGTGCGGGACAGGTCCAGGTCCCCGGAGTACGGCCCGGACCCCTGGTGCCGGCGGCAGTTTGGCCGCCGGCACTGGGCCCCCGGCGCAGCAGCTCGGGCCCTGGGCACGGACGTGGCCGGCACCCTCGGTCCGCTCTCAGCGCCGTTCTGAGCGACGATCTCCCGCCCCGCCCCCCTTGCACTGCGCCGGGGCAAACCGCGTAACCCCTTCTCTCCAAGGGGGGCGAGTCGAATGCCGTCGGGGCGGTGCGGTCCGCCTCCGGGCGCCTGGGCCGGGGAGGACGAGGGCATGATGCGTCCAATGCTGCCGAAGACCGGCTGATGGTTCAGCCGGACTGCGAGCCCACCTCTTCTTCGGACCGCACCGCATCTGCGGGCAGCTGAGCTTCCACCGTCTCCGTGCTGGTGGCGTGCTCCCGGGAAGCGTCTGCTTCCTCATCCGCACCAGCCCGGGTATACGCATGGGCGGACTGCTCCCAGGCCTCACGCACCTGAACCGCATCCGCACCGGCGGCGGTCAACGTGGTGGCCACCTCGCCCCACGCCTCACCCGTACGGAACCAGTCCCTTGCCGCCGCCAGCATGGCAACAGCCTGCTTCCCCGCCACGACAGCCTCATCAAAGCGGCCCAGGCCCCGGTACGCGGTGCCGAGGTTGTTCCAGGCAATGGCTTCGCCGTGGGTGTCGCCGCTCTGTTGGTAGAGGTTGCGGGCGGTTTCGAGAGCGTGGAGAGCGTCGTCGAAGCGGCGCAGTTCCTTGAGTGCGGTGCCGAGGTTGTTCCAGGCGTTGGCTTCGCCGTGGGTGTCGCCGGTCTGTTGGTGGAGGTCGCGGGCGGTTTCGAGAGCGTGGTGGGCCTCGTCGAAGCGGCGCAGCGATTTCAGAGCGTTGCCGAGATTGTTCCAAGCGGTGGCTTTGAACCGTTCCGGGTTCGG
>NZ_LIVT01000018.1 GCF_001905905.1 Streptomyces sp. CB02366 | reverse complement strand
GGACCAGGTGCTCCGCCCAGTGCGCCACAACGATGAACAGGAACACACGCAGGCCGAGTTGGTGGTGACGGGTGTTGACGGCGTCGAGCCCGCCGCGAAAGGTGAGAGGTGACGTTCCGGTACTGATGGCCATGCCTGACCTCCACGGTCTGGGTGGGAGGGGAACAATCGCTCATCACACCAGTCCTCACACACGCGAGCCTCTTCCAACGTGCTCTCTTTCCTGTCACCTGACCGTCCCGTGGGTCCTGTGAAGCAACCCGAACGGTACGGTCGGGCATGCTGCCACGGACGTACGAAGGACAGGACTGCTCGCTGGCCCGTTCCCTGGAGGTGATCGGGGAGCGCTGGAACCTGCTGATCGTCCGCTCCGCCCTGCTGGGCGTCGGACGGTACGACGAGTTCCTGCGCCAGATGCCGATCTCCCGGAACGTGTTGGCCGACCGGCTCGGCCGCCTCGTCGATCTGGGCGTCATGCGGCGGGTCGTGTACCAGGAGAAGCCGGTACGCCACGAGTACCCGCTCACGCCCATGGGCCGTGAACTCACCGTCGCCGTGGTCGCGCTGATGCAGTGGGGCGACCGGAACCTTCCCGCGGAGCTGGGGCCGCCCCGCCAGGCGCAGCACGTCGGGTGCGACGGCGGCGTGCGGGTGCGGCTGGACTGCACATCCTGCGGGCGCGACGTCCACGAGGACGAGGTGGCGGTGCGCCGGATGCGCTGATCCCGGGCCGGCGCCGAGCGTGCTGATCGGGGCCCGCGAGGGCGGGCCCGCATGCCGCACGACATGAGTTGCTGACGCGTTCATCTACACCCAAACCCCTTATGGCACAAGGGTGTTGCGCATTTGCGAAGATGCCCTGATCTTTGCAGCGAGCCGACCATGAGGCCCTTCGCCACCCCCCTGGTGGCCGGTCGAGGGAGGCACACGCGTGGCATCGGCGACGGGATCTCTGCGCAGACTTCTCATGGCTCCGTCCCTGTTCGACGTGAGCTTCGCGGGCCGGGGGTTCCCGGTGGCCGAGACCGCCGCGACCCGCCAGCTGGAGACCATCCCCCAGACGGTGGTGACCGGTTTCGAGTGGGGCATCGAGTCGAAGAGCCTGTGGGAGACCGAGCGACGGCTCTCCCTGGTCGACGAGGAGCTGCGGGGCTTCGCCTACGAGGGCGCGACCATGGCCTCGGTGATCCGGGACTCGATGCCCGGCCGGGGGGGCCGCACCGCGGAACTGCTCCAGGGGACCGGACGCGGCCACATCTTCCTCAACTACATCGGCATCGGGTTCGCGATGGCCAAGCTGCCGAGGCCGCTGTGGAAGAAGGTCATGCCCGCGCTCGACGGCGAGGACTTCTACCCGCCGATGAGCTGGCTCGCGGTGGACGGGTACGGCTTCGACCGCGCCTACTTCGACCCGAAGCGCTGGGTGGACGGCCAGCGCCTGGACACCCCGTACGCCTGGGAGGGCCGGCCCGACTACTTCCAGCGGGCGGTGGACCAGGGCATCGGGCGCGCCCTGTGGTTCATCCACGGCGCCCGGGTGGAGGCCGTGTGCGCCGCGGTCGACCGGTTCGCCTCCGAGCGCAGGCCGGACCTGTGGGCGGGCGTCGGGCTCGCGGCCACGTTCGCCGGGTGTTCCACCGCGGCCGAACTGGACGCGCTGCGCGCCCGGTCGGGCGAACTGGCCGGGCATGTCGCCCAGGGCGCCGTCTTCGCCGCGAAGGCGCGCCACTTCTCCAAGACCGTTCCCGAGCACACCCGGACCGCGCTGCACGCGCTGGCCGGCCTCACCGTCGAGTCCGCCGCCGGCCTGGCCGACGACGCCGCGCCCCCCTCGGGCGCCGGCGACGGTGTTCCCAGCTATGAGATCTGGCGCAGATCGGTCCGTGAAAAGCTTCCGGTGAATTCCCCTTGAGCATTTCCGGAGTAGACATTCGGGCACCCCAATTGAATATGTTCGGCTGAACGAATAGGAATGTCAGGCAAAAGAATCGAGGGGCGGTCTTCCTGGTGTCCATGTTGCGTGCGCTGAGGCGCCGAGTTCTCACTCCCAATGTTCGGGAAACACGGCTGGAAACACGGGGCTTCCACATCAAGGACGCGGAGGCCAAGCACCAGTTGGAGACGGTCGGGACGAGCTTCCTGCAGGGGTACGCGTACGCGGTCGAGGCGCGTTCGGCGAACCAGGCCGTGGACTGGCTGGAGACTGTGCCCCGGGCCTTTCGCGGGTTCGCCTACGAGGGCGCCGGCATGGGCGCCGTCATGCTCGACTCCCTCACCGGGGGCAGCCGGAGGCTGACCGGGATCCTGGAGGGCGAGGGCCGGCGGCACAACTACATGATCTACGTCGGCATCGGGTGGGCGATGGCCCGGCTCCCCAAATTCCTGTGGCCCGACGTGACCGCGACCGACCCGGTGCTGCGCTGGCTGATCCTGGACGGGTACGGCTTCCACCAGGCGTACTTCAAGACGGACTCCTACGTCCGCGACCCCGCCGCCGAGCATCCCTTCACCTGGAAGGGCGGCCCGGACGCCTACAGTGCGCGCGCCATCGACCAGGGCATCGGGCGGGCCATGTGGTTCGTCGGGGGCACCGATCCCGACGTCGTGGCCGACCTCATCGGCGCGTTCCCCGAGCACCGCCACGCCGACCTCTACGCGGGCGCCGGGCTGGCCTGCACCTACGCGGGAAGCGTGGACGGGGACGAGCTGCGGCGCTTCGCCAAGCACGCGGGCGACCACCTGCCCAGCCTCGTACAGGGTTCCGCGTTCGCCTGCGAGGCGCGGGAGCGGGCGGGGACGACGATCGCCCACACGCACCTGGCCGCCCAGATCCTGTGCGGCGGGCGGACCCCGGCGGAGGCCGCGCGGGTGTGCACCGACGCGCGGCCCGCCACCTGCGCCGGCGGGGAGACCCCGGCCTTCGAGATCTGGCGGCGGCAGGTCGCCGCCACCATCAGTTCTGTTCCCCACACGCAGAAGGGCGCCGTCGCATGACACATCCAATTTCCTGGCTGCGGAAGCAGGCTCCGGGGGTCGTCGCACTCGCTGTCATGGTCGGCACTTTCTACGCGGTGAAGCCGTCGGAGTCCAGCGCCGCCGAGAAAAGGGAAATGGCGGAGAGTTTCGCTTTCGAGCCGATGGCGATATCCATGCCGGGCGGTTACAAGAAGCAGAGCGTCCGTAAAGTGAACAAGGCCTACAAGCACATCGAGGCGTGGATCTCCTCGGTCGGCGCCGGGGTCGCCATGAACGACATCGACGGGGACGGCCTGCCCAACGACCTCTGCATCACCGATCCGCAGATCGACCAGGCCGTCGTCACGCCCGCCCCGGCGCCCGGCCGCAAGAGCGCCTCGTACGCCCCCTTCGTGCTCGACCCGGCCCCGCTGCCCAAGAGCGACATCATGGCGCCGATCGGCTGTGTCCCCGGGGACTTCAACGAGGACGGCGCGATGGACCTGCTCGTCTACTACTGGGGCCGCACCCCGGTGATCTTCCAGGCGAAGAAGGAACCCGGCAAGGACACCACGACGATGGACCCGAAGTGCTTCGAGCCCGTCGAACTGGTCCCCGGCAGCAGTGGCAGCACCTACAAGGGGCCCCTGTGGAACTCCAACGCCGCGACCGTCGCCGACTTCGACGGTGACGGGCACAACGACATCTACATCGGGAACTACTTCCCCAACAGCCCCGTCCTGGACGACAGCGTGCACGGCGGCGTGACGATGAACGACTCGCTCTCGCACGCCCAGAACGGCGGCGGCGGCCACTTCTTCCGCTGGACCCCCTCCGGTTTCGAGGAGATCAAGAACGTCCTGCCGAAGGGCATCGACCGGGGCTGGACCCTGGCCGTCTCGGCCACCGACCTGGACGGCGACCAGCGCCCCGAGATGTACCTGGCGCACGACTTCGGGACCTCGGCCCTGCTGTACAACAGGTCGACCCCCGGCACGTTCAAGTTCAGCGAGGTCAAGGCCGTCCACACCGCGACCACTCCGAAGTCCAAGGAGATGGGCCGCAGCTCCTTCAAGGGCATGGGCGTCGACTTCGGCGATCTGGACAACGACGGCCTGTACGACGCCTTCGTCTCCAACATCACCACGTCCTTCGGCATCCAGGAGTCGAACTTCGCCTTCGTCGCGACCGCGCGTGACAAGGCGGACCTGCGGGCCAAGTTCCGTGACGGCGTCGCTCCGTACAAGGACGAGAGCTCGCCCCTCAACCTCGCCTGGTCCGGCTGGGGCTGGGACGTGAAGATGGGCGACTTCGACAACAACGGCGTCCAGGAGATCACCCAGGCGGTCGGCTTCGTCAAGGGCAAGCGCAACCGCTGGGCGCAGCTCCAGGAGCTCGCCACCGCCAACGACTCCCTGGTCAAGCACCCCCGCTTCTGGCCCCGGGTGGAGGAGGGCGACGACCTCGCCGGCGACCAGCACCTGCGCTTCTTCGTCCAGGACAAGGACGGCGAGGCCTACAGCGACCTGTCCAAACAGCTCGGTCTGGCCGTGCCCGTGCCCAGCCGTGGCATCGCCACCGGCGACGCCGACGGGGACGGCCGCCTGGACATGGTGGTGGCCCGGCAGTGGGAGGACCCGGTCTTCTACTGCAACATGAGCCCGGAGACCGGCGACCACCTCAACCTCAGTCTCACCGACGCGGCCGGGTCGCCCGTGATCGGCGCACAGGTCGCCGTGACCCTGTCCGACGGCAGTACCCGCCTGGGCCGGGTCGACGGCGGCAGCGGCCACTCCGGCAAGCGCAGCCAGGACGTGCACATCGGGCTCGGCCACGAGGTCGACGGCCCGGTGCAGACCCGTCTGACCTGGCGTGACCGCACCGGGCAGGTGCGCAACAAGGACCTCCAGCTGGCTCCCGGCAGGCACTCGCTGGAACTCGGCGCCGACGTGAAGGAGAAGTGACCGTGCCCGAAACCAAGACGCTCACGGCCGCCCCCCGGCACGACGTGAAGGTCACCACCGCCCTGCGCCGGTTCGCGATCTCGATCTCGATCCTCAACATCGCCGGGTACACCTTCCTCGGCTTCGAACAGCCCTGGTTGTGGCCCTTCATCGCGATCTTCACCGCCTACGTGGTGGAGATCGCGCTGGAGGCCGTCAGCGCCCGCGTCGACAAGCGGGCCCCCCGCTACGCCGGCGGGGGGTTCAAGGGGATGGTCGAGTTCCTCTTCCCCGCCCACATCACCGGTCTCGCCGTGAACATGCTGACCTACGTCAACGACCGCGTCTGGGTCATGGTCTTCGGCGTCGTCGTGGCCGTCGGCACGAAGTGGGTGCTGCGGGCCCCGCTCAAGGGCCGCATGCGGCACTACATGAACCCGTCGAACTTCGGCATCGCGGTGATCCTGCTCCTCTTCCCCTGGGCGAGCATCGCGCCGCCCTACCACTTCACCGAGTACCTGTACGGCCCGGCCGACTGGGTCCTCCCCGCGATCATCCTGGTCCTGGGCACCATGCTGAACGCGAAGCTGACCGGCCGCATGTGGCTGATCATGGCCTGGCTCGGCGGCTTCGTGGTGCAGGCCGTCGTCCGAGGGCTGGTGATGGGCACCTCCATCCCGGCGGCGCTCGGCATGATGACCGGTGTCGCCTTCGTGCTCTTCACCAACTACATGGTCACCGACCCCGGCACCTCGCCCTCCAAGCGGTCCTCCCAGATCTTCTTCGGAGCCGGGGTGGCGGCGATGTACGGCGTGCTGACCGGCCTCGGCATCGCCTACGGCATCTTCTTCGCCACCGCCCTGGTCTGCCTGATCCGCGGAGGCTACCTGTGGGGTCTGCACTTCCTCGCCAAGCAGCGAGAGGCGCAGGAGCGGCAGGCGCCTGCCGTCCACGGCGCCCACGACCGCCAGGACGCCCCGGTCGAACAGCTCGTGGCCGCCCCGGCGGCCCCGGCGACCGGGTCCGTAGCGGGAGGCGCCGCGCCGCAGCCGGCGACGGTCGTCCTCTCGGGCGACCCCTGCAAGGACGGCACCTGCTTCCACGGCAAGTGCGCAGCCGAACGAGCCACGAAGAACAAGGCGGCGGTGCCTGTATGAGCCGAATAGCCATCGTCGGGGTCGCCTGCACGTACCCCGACGCCACCACACCCCGGGAGCTCTGGGAGAACGCCGTCGCCGGACGGCGCGCCTTCCGCAGACTGCCCGACGTCCGAATGCGCCTGGACGACTACTGGAACCCGGACCCCGCGGTCCCCGACACCTTCTACGCCCGCAACGCCGCGGTCCTGGAGGGCTGGGAGTTCGACCGCGTCGCCCACCGGATCGCCGGCAGCACCTACCGCTCCACCGACCTGACCCACTGGCTCGCCCTGGACACGGCGACCCGGGCGCTGGCGGACGCGGGCTTCCCGGCCGGTGAGGGACTGCCCGCCGAGCGCACCGGAGTCGTCGTCGGCAACACGCTGACCGGCGAGTTCTCCCGTGCCAACGGCATGCGGCTGCGCTGGCCCTACGTACGCAGGGTGCTCGCGGACGCGCTCCAGGGGCAGGACTGGGACGACGACCGGCTCGGCGCGTTCCTCCAGGGGGTGGAGGAGGCCTACAAGAGGCCCTTCCCCGCCGTCGACGAGGACACCCTCGCGGGCGGCCTCTCCAACACCATCGCCGGCCGGATCTGCAACCACTTCGACCTGAACGGCGGCGGTTACACCGTCGACGGCGCCTGCTCCTCCTCCCTGCTGTCCATCACCACCGCGGCGACCTCGCTGCAGAGCGGCGACCTCGACGTCGCCATCGCCGGCGGTGTCGACCTGTCCATCGACCCCTTCGAGATCATCGGCTTCGCCAAGACCGGTGCGCTCGCCCGGAAGGAGATGCGGCTCTACGACCGCGGCTCCAACGGGTTCTGGCCGGGCGAGGGCTGCGGCATGGTCGTGCTCATGCGCGAGGAGGACGCGGTCGCCGCCGGGCACCGCGTGTACGCCTCGATCGCCGGCTGGGGCATCTCCTCCGACGGTCAGGGAGGCATCACCCGACCCGAGGTGAGCGGGTACCAGCTCGCGCTGTCGCGCGCCTACGACCGGGCGGGCTTCGGCATCGAGACCGTGCCGCTGTTCGAAGGCCACGGCACCGGTACCGCCGTCGGTGACGCCACCGAGCTCCGGGCGATCATGGGCGCCCGCGCCGCTGCCGACCCGCAGGCCCCGAGCGCCGTCATCACCTCCATCAAGGGCATGATCGGCCACACCAAGGCGGCCGCGGGGATCGCCGGACTCATCAAGGCCGTGATGGCCCTGGACTCCGGGGTGCTGCCCCCCGCCATCGGCTGCGTGGACCCCCACGACCTGCTCACCGACGAGTCCGCCAACCTTCGCGTCCTGCGCAAGGCGGAGGCGTGGCCCGAGGGCGCACCGCTGCGGGCCGGCATCACCGCCATGGGCTTCGGCGGGATCAACACCCATGTCGTCCTCGACAGGTCGGACGCCTCCGGGCGCCGCCCTGCCGTCAACCGCCGGACCACGCTGCTGGCCAACTCCCTCCAGGACTCCGAACTGCTGCTCCTGGACGGGGACTCGCCCGCGGCGCTGGCCCAGCGGCTGACGCAGGTGGCCGACTTCGCCGCGCAGGTCTCCTACGCCCAGCTCGGCGACCTGGCCGCGACCCTCCAGCGGGAACTGCGCGACCTGCCCCACCGGGCCGCTGTCGTGGTCACCTCGCCCGAGGACGCCGAGGTCAGGCTTCGCGACCTCGCCGGCACCGCCGGGGCCCGGGTGCCCGACGACGGCCCGGTCTTCACCCCGGACGGCCGTGCCTTCCTCGGCGCCGCCGTCGAGGGAGCCCGCATCGGCTTCCTCTTCCCGGGGCAGGGTTCCGGCACGTCAACGGCCGGGGGCGCGCTCGCCCGCCGGTTCACCGAGGCCGCCGAGGTCTACGCGCGCGCCGCACTGCCCACCGCCGGGGACATGGTCGCCACCCACGTGGCCCAGCCGCGGATCGTCACCGGTTCGACGGCCGGGCTGCGGGTGCTGGAGGCTCTGGGCATCGAGGCCGACATCGCGCTCGGCCACAGTCTGGGCGAACTCTCCGCCCTGCACTGGGCGGGAGCCCTGGACGCGGCCACCCTGCTGCAGGCCGCACGCACCCGCGGCGCGGCCATGGCCGCGCACAGCGCTTCGGGCACGATGGCCTCGCTGACCGCCACCCCGGAGGAGGCCGGGAGGCTCGTCGAGGGGCTCCCGGTCGTGATCTCCGGGTACAACGGCCCCCGTCAGACGGTGGTCGCCGGGACCGTCGAGGCCGTGGAGAGCGTGGGGGAGCGGGCGGCGGCCGCGGGGATCGCCTTCACCCGCCTGGCCGTGTCGCACGCCTTCCACTCGCCCCTCGTCGCCCCGGCCGCCGAGTCCTTCGGCGACTGGCTGGCGGAGGCGCGGCTGGGCGGAGTGGGGCGCCGGGTCGTCTCCACCGTCACCGGTACGGAGCTGGAGAGCGACACCGACCTCGCCAAGCTGCTGCGGCAGCAGATCACCGACCCGGTGCTGTTCACCCAGGCGGTCCGGGCGGCGGCGGCCGAGGTGGACCTGTTCGTCGAGGTCGGGCCCGGCCGGGTCCTGAGCACCCTGGCGGCGGAGACCGCCGGGAAGCCCGCCGTCGCGCTGAACACCGACGACGAGTCGTTGCGCGGTCTGCTGCAGGTGGTCGGCGCCGCGTTCGTGCTCGGGGCGCCGATCATCCCCGAACGGCTCTTCAACGACCGGCTGACCCGGCCGCTGGAGGTGGGGAAGGAGTTCCACTTCCTGGCCAGCCCCTGCGAGCAGGCCCCGGAGTTCACGCTTCCCGCGGCCGCTCGCGGTCCGCTCGTCCAGGAGTCCGAGGCCCCGGAGGCCGCGGAGGCCGGCGGTTCGGCGGGGGAGTCGGCGCTCGACGTGCTGCGCGCGCTGGTGGCCGAACGGGCTGAGCTGCCGACCGAGTTGGTCGACGAGAACAGCAGTCTCCTCGACGATCTGCACATGAGCTCGATCACGGTCGGTCAGATCGTCAACCAGACGGCTGTCCGGCTCGGCCTCTCCCCTTCCAGTATCCCGACCAACTTCGCCACGGCGACCGTGGCGGAGCTGGCTTCTGCTCTCACCACCCTGGTCGAGACCGGGGCGGACACGACGGCGGCGCCTGTCGTGACGGGTGCCGCGGCCTGGGCACGGCCCTTCTCCGTCGACCTCGACGAACTGCCCCTCCCCGCGGCCGTGGCGGACGAGAAGGGCGGCACGTGGGAGTTGTTCACCTCCGCCGACCACCCCTTCGCCCACGATGTCCGGCACGCTCTCCAGAACGCCGCGGTGGGCTCCGGGGTCCTGGTGTGCCTGCCGCCGGAATGCTCCGCGGACCAGCTCGAACTCGCGCTGGACGGGGCGAGGTCGGCCCTGGCGGGCAGCCGGGAGGGCCGCTTCGTCCTGGTGCAGCACGACCGGGGCGCGGCGGGTCTGGCCAAGACCCTGCACCTGGAGGCCCCCCACCTTCGGACCACCGTCGTCCACACCCCGGTGGCCGACGGGGCCGCGGACCGGGTGGCCGCCGAGGTCGCGGCGACCACGCACTTCAGCGAGGTGCACCTCGCCGAGGACGGCGCCCGGCGGGTGCCCGTGCTGCGGGCCCTGCCCTTCGCCCCGGACCGTACCGACCAGGTGCTGGGTCCGGACGACGTCCTGCTCGTCACAGGCGGCGGCAAGGGCATCACCGCCGAGTGCGCGCTGGCCGTCGCCGAGCGGACCGGGGCGGCGCTGGCGGTGCTGGGCCGCTCGGACCCCGGCAGCGACCAGGACCTCGCCGCGAACCTCGGGCGGATGCAGGAGAGCGGTGTCCGCGTCGCCTACGCGGCCGCCGACGTCACCGATCCGGTGCGCGTCGCCGAGGCGGTCGCCGAACTGACCGGGGCCCTCGGCCCCGTGACCGCCCTCCTCCACGGGGCGGGGCGCAACGAGCCGACGGCGCTCGGCGGGCTCGACATGGCCGCCGTCCGCAGCACGCTCGCCCCGAAGGTCGACGGGCTGCGCCATGTGCTGGACGTAGTCGGCGAGGAGAACCTCAAGCTCCTGGTCACCTTCGGCAGCATCATCGGCCGGGCGGGACTGCGGGGGGAGGCCCATTACGCCACCGCCAACGAGTGGCTGGCCGGGCTCACCGAGGACGTGGCCCGCCGGAACCCGGGCTGCCGGGCGCTGTGCATGGAGTGGTCCGTCTGGTCCGGCGTCGGCATGGGCGAGAAGCTATCGGTCGTCGAGTCCCTCACCCGTGAGGGCATCGTGCCGGTCTCGCCCGACCAGGGCATCGAGATCCTGCTGCGACTGATCTCCGACCCCGACGCCCCCGTGGTGACGGTGATCAGCGGCCGGACGGAAGGCATCGGAACCGTCCGGCGCGAGCAGCCCCCGCTGCCGTTGCTGCGCTTCACCGGGGAACCGCTGGTGCGCTACCACGGTGTGGAGCTCGTCACCGAGGCCGAGCTGAACGCCGGCACGGACCTCTACCTCTCCGACCACCTGCTGGACGGCAATCTGCTGCTGCCCGCGGTGATCGGCATGGAGGCCATGGTCCAGGTCGGCTCCGCCGTCACCGGCCGCCAGGACGTGCCGGTCATCGAAAACGCGCGGTTCCTGCGCCCGATCGTGGTGCCGCCCGGCGGCACGACCCGCATCCGGATCGCGGCCACCGTCACCGGCTCCGACCGTGTGGACGTGGCCGTCCACGCGCAGGACACCGGTTTCGCGGCGGAGCACTTCCGGGCGCGGCTGGTCTACGGGGGCGCGGCGATCCCGGAGGGCGCCCCCGACCAGGTGGGCCCGAAGGTGCCGGACGCCCCGCTGGATCCCGCGACCGACCTGTACGGCGGGGTGCTCTTCCAGGGCGAGCGCTTCCAACGGCTGCGGCGCTTCCACCGGGCCGCCGCACGGCACGTCGACGCCGACGTGGCGCTCGACGCGCCGTCCGGCTGGTTCGCCGGCTTCCTGCCGGGCACGCTGCTGCTCGCGGACCCGGGGATGCGTGACGCCCTGATGCACGGGAACCAGGTGTGCGTCCCCGACGCGACCCTGCTGCCGTCCGGCATCGAGCGGCTGTATCCGATGGCGGGCGGCGAGGATCTTCCGGAGCTGGTCCGCTACTGCGCGACCGAGCGCCACCGGGACGGCGACACCTATGTGTACGACATCGCCGTGCGGACTCCCGACGGCGCCGTCGTCGAGCGGTGGGAGGGGCTCACCCTGCACGCCGTGCGCAAGTCGGACGGCTCCGGGCCGTGGGTCGCGCCGCTGCTCGGCTCCTATCTGGAACGGACCCTGGAGGAAGTGCTCGGCGCCCATATCGACGTCGCCGTGGAGCCGGTCCCGGCGGGCTCCGGGGGGTCGGTGGCCGATCGCCGCAAGGCGACCGCACGGGTCGTCCAGCGGGCGCTGGGCGAGAGCGTGAAGGTGCGCTACCGGCCCGACGGCCGGCCCGAACTCGACGGTGTGCGCCGCCTGTCGGCGGCGCACGGCCCGGGGGTGACCCTGGGCGTCGTCGGTACGGCCACCGTGGCCTGCGACATCGAGGCGGTCACCGTACGCGGTGCGGAGGCGTGGGAGGGGTTGCTCGGCGAACACGGGAACCTGGCCGCCCTGGTGGTCAAGGAGACCGGGGAGGAGGCGGACACCGCGGCGACCCGCGTGTGGACGGCCGTCGAGTGCCTGAAGAAGGCGGGCCTGCCGGCCGGGGTGCCTCTCACCCTGGCCCCGCAGGCCAGGAGCGGGTGGGTGGTTCTGACGGCGGGCACGCTGCGCATCGCGACCTTCGCCACCACGCTGCGGCACGTCGAGGAACCCGTGGTGCTCGCCTTCCTCACCGACGGCGCGGAGGAACCGGCCCCCGGGAGGGCCCGCACATGAGCACGGACCCGGTGCGGGCGGGGGAGCAGCGCCGAGCCCCCGCCCGCCCCGGGCTCCCTTCCCCATCGATCCCCCGATCCGTCGGCACACCACCGAGCCGGGCCCCGGCCGCCGGCAGGGAGGCAGAAATGAGTCCGATCACCGCTCCGCCCGCGGAGCTAGTCGACCCGAACGACCGCGTACAGCTCAGGAGGGTGTTCGGGGACTTCCCGACCGGCGTCACCGTGGTGACCGTCGGCGGGAGCGAGCCCCGGGGCATGACGGCCAACTCGTTCACGTCCGTCTCGCTCTCACCGCCGCTGGTGCTGATCTGCGTCGGCAAGGACGCCGTGATGCACCAGCGCCTCACCGCCCTGCCGACGTTCGCCGTATCGGTTCTGGAAGCCGGGCAGGAGAAGGCCGCCAGGCATTTCGCGGACCGCTCCCGTCCGCCGGGCGCCGACCAGTTCGACTCGGTGGACTGGCTGCTCGGGGAGGCGTCCGGCGCACCGCTGATCGCGGGTGCGGTGGCCCACCTGGAATGCGCGAAGCACCGGCTCTACGACGGTGGCGACCACACGATCTTCCTCGGCGAAGTGATCACGGCGACGCGCTGGCCGGTCCGCGAGGGGATGCTGTTCTCCGGCGGCCGCTTCCGCCGGTTCGCACCGGATGCGGGCGAAGGAAGGGCGGCATGAGGATCGATCCGCCCGGCCCGCCGCTCAGGGCGCTTCCGGGACTGCTGAGGAAGCTGGCGGTGGACCGCCTCGGCATGATGCAGGACGCGGCCGACCTCGGGGACGCCGTCCGCGTCTCCATGGGGCCCAAGAAGCTGTACGTCTTCAACCGTCCCGACTACGCCAAGCACGTCCTGGCGGACAACAGCGACAACTACCACAAGGGCATCGGTCTGGTGCAGTCCCGCCGGGTGCTGGGCGACGGTCTGCTCACCAGTGACGGTGAGACGTGGCGCGAACAGCGCAGGGCCGTGCAGCCGGCGTTCAAGCCGGGCCGCATCAACCAGCAGGCGGCCGCCGTCGCGGAGGAGGCGGTGAAGCTGGTCGCCCTGCTGCGCGGTCACGAGGGGGGCGGGCCCGTGGACGTCCTCCAGGAGGTCACCGGCCTCACCCTGGGCGTGCTGGGCCGCACGCTGCTCGACTCGGACCTCACCGCGCACGAGTCGCTCGCCCATTCCTTCGAGGAGGTCCAGGACCAGGCCATGCTGGAGATGGTGAGCCAGGGCATGGTGCCCGGCTGGCTGCCGCTGCCTCCGCAGGCGCGCTTCCGGCGCGCCCGCCGGGAGCTGTACCGGGTGGCCGACCTGCTGGTGGCCGACCGGCGCTCCAGGATGGCCGGCGGGGAGGCGGACGACGACGCGCTGGCCCGGATCATCGTCGCGGCCGACCGGCGGCGGGGCGATCCGGCCGGAACCCGCCGCAGGCTGCGCGAGGAGCTGGTCACCCTGCTGCTGGCGGGACACGAGACCACGGCCAGTACGCTCGGCTGGACCCTGCATCTGCTGGAGCGTCACCCCGAGGCGCGCGACCGGGTCCGCGCCGAGGCCCGCGCCGCCCTCGGCGACCGCGTCCCCCGGCTGGAGGACCTGCACCGGCTGCCGTACACGACGATGGTGGTGCAGGAGGCGATGCGGCTGTTCCCTCCCGTGTGGATCCTGCCCAGGGTCGCCCAGCGGAGCGACGTGGTGGGCGGCTACACGGTGACCGCCGGCTCGGACGTGCTGGTCTGCCCGTACATCATGCACCGCCACCCGGGCCTGTGGGACGATCCCGAGCGCTTCGACCCGGATCGGTTCGAACCCGGGCAGGTGGCCGCCCGGCCCCGGTACGCGTACATCCCGTTCGGCGCGGGGCCCCGATTCTGCGTCGGCAGCAACCTCGGGATGATGGAGGCGGTGTTCGTCACGGCCCTGGTCACCCGCGATCTCGATCTGCGTACTGTCGCCGGACACCGGGCGGTTGCCGAACCCATGCTCTCCCTGCGGATGCGCGGAGGGCTACCGATGACGGTGAGTGCGGCGAGGTGAGCCGGCTCTCGAGGGCGAAGTGGGCCAGCAGGACCGGTGGATCGAGGGCGTCCACCTTACGCAGGAGGATGTCCACCGGACGGAGCAGCGCGCCGGGGTGCACCACGAGCGGTCCGCTGTGCCCGAGGAGCAGCGGTTCGGAGTCGAGCCGGTGGGGCTGGTGGCCGACGGAGTAGGAGTGGGCCAGGATGTGCCAGGTGCCCACGGGGACGTCCCGGAGCTCGAAGGCCCCGGGGCTCTCCAGAGTGGTCCAGCGCGCCGGCCGGCCCTGGCGCATCCTGCCGGGGAACAGGCCCACGAAGACCCGCTCCGGCCTCTCGCCCGGAGCGGAATGAATGCGTCCGCGTAACGAGAGGTTGTGGGCGACGGAGGTAATACGGCTCGCGGGGGAGGGGAATCCCGGCTGCACCCCGCCGAAGTCGCGATAGGCGCTCGGGGAAAGGCCCACACAGGCCTTGAACCGCGAGCTGAAGGTACCGACGCTGCTGTAGCCGACCTGGCTGCTGATATCGGCCACACTGAGTGCAGTATGCACCAGAAGTCGCTTGGCCTCCTGAATCCGTAAGGCGGACAGGAAACGCCCGGGAGAGGTACCGGTGACTTCACGGAAGATGCGGGTGAAATGGAACTTGCTGAACATCGCCGTGCGCGCCATGTCGTCGATCGTGAGGTTCTGACCGAGGTTGACGTGCATGTACTCGACGACCCGGCGGACCGCGTCCTCGATGGTGTTCGTGGTCACCGTAACTCCCTGTCGAAGTAGGCCGTCAACGGCGAGGTGGCTGAGTGGTACGGAGTTCCGGGCTGTCGGCCGCGGCGCTGTGCCGGCGCCGGACCATCTCCTCGGCGAACCGGCGCCAGGCGTCCGAGCAGTGCTGCGCCAGGTCCGCCATCGAGTCGACGCAGTGGGCGGGGACCGCGTCCGCGCGCCGGCGCCAGGCCTCGTCGACGACGAACCGGTTGTGCAGCCAGCGCATGAGTTCGCGCCCCTGGTCGGAGTGGCGCATGGAAGGGTCGTTGGAGAGCCTGCGCAGCGCCTCCAGCGGCGCCCGGGACCGCGGGGACACCGGCGGTCTCCCGGCGACGGCGGGCGGCGCCTTCGGGCTCGTCCGGACGACCGCGCCGACGGGCGGCTTGGCCGCCGCCTGCTTCTGGCGGGCGGGCCCCGTCTCCAGCATCGCGCTCTGCCGGTTCTGCGGGACCGGGTCCTCGCCCCGCAGCAACCGGCGGCGGACGTCGTGCGCCGTGCCCAGCGACAGCCCGGTCTGCTCGACGACGGAGCGCAGCGGGAGCGCCGGGTCCTGGGTCAGCAGCGCCGCGGCGTGCAGGCGTTCGGCGGTGCGGTCCAGCGGGTGGATGCGGCCGTCCGCCCCGGTTCGCACGTTCAGCAGCGGAGAACCCGCGGCTGAACACGTCCGCACACCCGCCACGGTCTTGGCGTCGAGTCCCACGTGCGCGGCGACCGCGCGGTCGGACAGGGTCGGGTGCGAGGCCAGGATGCGGGCCGCGGCGGTCTTGCGGTCGGCGACCGACAGCGGCAGTCCGTTGGTGATGTTCGCCGCGACGGACCGCAGGAACACCTGCTCCTCGGCCCCCTCGAAGAAGGTGACCTCGACGGTGTCCAGCCCCTTCAGGCGGGCCGCGCCGATGCGGTGCATGCCGTCGACGACCCGCATGGTCGGCCGGTGGACCAGGACCGGCGGCAGGGACGCGTAGACGGTCGCGAGGCGCTGTACATGGGAACGATCGATTCCGTTCAGGCGTGGGGAATCGGCGGGAATGAGTTCATCGATCCGTACGACACGCCGTGAACGCTCCACGACGCGTTGGGCAGAGTCACTTTTCACGTTTCCCCCAAGACATGAGACCAGGGCTCACTTCCACATGCGGTGCCCGTGCAGAAGCGTTTCCACGTGCAGGTGATGAAGACATCCGTGCGGCCAGACTAGTGAGCCGCTCGCCCGCGCGCGTAATCCATCCGCCGCTTCGCGCCAACTCCGTGGAGTCGGTTTCAAGGTCGCCTCCACTTTGGCTAGTTGCTTGAACCGGTCGAACGAACCTAGTTTTCTCCTCGCCGCAAGGCATCCCACTCCGGACTGCGAGAATGGAGAGCGAGTTGCGCGACGACAATGAGCGAGGGGCGCCGGCCGGCGACATCCGGACCATGACCCTGGAGGCCTACGCCGACACGATCGTGCCGGGTCAGAAACGCTCCGCGGACGACCGGGCCATCGCGGGAGTGGCCACCGGCGGCGGCGCCGTCCAGGCGGGGGCCCTGGAACTCCTGCAATGGGATGCGACCGGCATACACGAGGGTCTGGACGACCTGGTGCGCCTGGTCAACGAGCATGCCCTGGCCTACGCGGCGGAGCGGGGTCTGGCCCCGGATCCGACGGTGCCGCCCTTCGTGGCGCTGGAGTACCCGGACCGGGCCGCCCTGATCCAGCGGCTGACGACGCCGGGCCACCCCGAGAAGGAGTTCTGGGTACTGCTCTCCCTCTTCTGCAACATGGCCTTCGACTCGGCCGCGCACCTCAACACGGCGCAGGCGATGGCCGACGGGCATCCGGGACTGGAGGCCATGGGCCTGAGCACGCCGGACGCCGACGGCCTGTGGCGATTCCAGGATTACAGCTACGGGCGCGAGTTCGCCCGCCTCCACCCCGACACCACGTCCACCGGGAGCCCCGCATGAGCACCACGGCCGAGCGCACGGACGTCCTCGTCATCGGCAGCGGATTCGGCGGCGCGATCGCCGCGTACCACCTGGCGGCGGGGGGCGCGGACGTCACCGTCCTGGAACGCGGTCCGTGGCTGGAGAGCAAGGAGTTCGAGCACGACTACAAGCTCGGCTCCTCCTACACCAGGGCGTTCGACTTCACGGTCGGGGACGGCATGAGCATCCTCGGCGGGAACTGCGTGGGCGGCGGCAGCGTCGTCTACTTCGCCGCGATGCCCCGCGCCCCGCGCTTCGTCTTCGACCGGCAGGGGTCCATAGGACGCCGGATGTGGCCGCAGGCAGTGAGCCGCGACACCCTGGACCCCTGGTACGACCGGGTCGAGGAATCCCTCTCCGTCACCCGGCAGGACTGGAACGACGTGAGTTACGCCGGCGGGCTCTGGGCCGCGGCGTGCAACCACGCCGGTCGCACCGCCAACCCCCTCGCCGTCGCCATCGACAACACCAAGTGCGTGAACTGCAACTGGATGATGGCCGGCTGCCGTTTCGAGGCCAAGCAGTCCCTTCTGGTCAACTACCTGCCCGCCGCCATCGCCCATGGGGCGCGCATCCGGCCGCTGCACGAGGTGCAGTACCTCACGCGCACCCCCGAGGGCTCCTACCGGGTGCACTACAACGTCGTGCACGACGACGACTACCGCCTGCAGGCGGGCAGCGGCGTCATCGAGGCGAAGATCGTGGTCATGGCGGCCGGCGCGGGCGCGACCCCGGTGATCCTCCAGCGCAGCGAGGCCCACCTGGGCACGATGCCCCGAGCGGTCGGCCGCTACTTCTCCGGCAACGGCGAGCGGCTCAACACCGCCATCATCGACGAGGCGAAGGCGGCCGAGCTGTTCGGTCTGGACCGGGGCGACGGGCTGGCCTACGCGGCCAACCAGATCGGCAAGGGCCCCACCGTGGCCAGCTGGGACAGGCTGGACGGTTCGCTGCCCGAGTACTCCCGCTACTCGCTGGAGCAGCTCTACTTCCCGCCGGGCCTCGGCACGATCCTCGCCCAGGTGCCCGGCGCCACCGGCCCCTCCTGGTTCGGCAAGGAGAAGAAGGAGATCCTGAAGCAGTGGACCTCCTGGCTCACGATCTTCACGATGATCGAGGACGACAACGAGGGCGTCTTCGGACCGCCTCCCGCCACGGGCAACGCCCACCGCATCTCCCAGCAGATGCTGGGCCGGGGCAACCTGCGCTACGAACCGACGAAGAACACCCTGGGCGCCTGGGCCGCGTCCGACGCCGAGGTCAAGGAGATCCTGGAGAAGGACGGCCTGGCCAAGGTCATGCCGTGGACCAACGACCTGGTCGGCGCGTACACCGTCCATCCGCTCGCCTCCTGCCGGATGGGCGACGACCCGCACACCTCCGCCCTGGACGACAGCAACGAACTCCGCGACCACCCGGGCATCTTCGTCACCGACGGCTCGTCGGTGCCCGGCGCGCTGACGGTCAACCCCGCGATGACCATCGCGGCGCTCGCCGAACGCGCGATGCCGGGGATCGTGCGCGCCGCGCAGAGCCGGGGCGTCTCCGTCACCTACGGCGCACCGGCCCCCGACGGTTCCGCGAGCGGCCGTAACAAGGTCCTCCCGCTGTTGCCGTCGGCACGCGGCTGATCCCGCGCGCCGACCGGCGCCCCCGCCCGCGCTCTCCGCCCGGAGCGCGGGCCACCGACCCCGCAGGTTCTCGCGGCCAGTGGGTTGCATCACGCAACTCGGTGCGATGACCGGCCCCGACGACGAAGGGCACAGACCGATGACCGCGACGATCCCCGACTACTTCGAGCTCCGTCACACCGTCGGCTTCGAGGAGACGAACCTCGTCGGCAACGTCTACTACGTCAACTACCTTCGTTGGCAGGGACGTTGCCGCGAGCTCTTCCTCAAGGAGAGGGCCCCTTCGGTGCTCGCCGAGGTCCAGGAGGACCTCAAGCTCTTCACGCTCAAGGTGGACTGCGAGTTCTTCGCCGAGATCACCGCCTTCGACGAGCTGTCGATCCGCATGAGGCTCTCGGAGCTGCGGCAGACCCAGCTGGAGTTCACCTTCGACTACATCAAGCTGGGCGGCGACGGCGGCGAGACCCTGGTGGCGCGGGGGCGGCAGCGCATCGCCTGCATGCGCGGCCCCAACACGGCGACCGTGCCGACCCTGATACCCGAGGCCCTGGCCGAGGCGCTCGCACCCTATTCCGACCGGGCCGGCTCCTCCGTGGGCCGCGCCGCCTAGGGCGGGTTTCGAAAGTCCCGCCTGCTCGGCGGCGTCCGGGCGGACGGCGCTCCTTTCGAAACACGCCCCAGAGCCTCCCATTCGGACCACGTGGAGCTCGCTGCGCCCGGCCCGCTCCTGCGCCGCCTTGTCGTCGACCGCCGGCGCCCCGCGGCGACCCCGTCCCGACGGCCACCCGGCCCACCCGGTGGGCAACCCCGTCCCCGTCCTGGAACACACCCTGTGAAGGAGTACGAGATGAACACGCTCGACGACGTCCTCAACCACCTGGCCACCGACATCGAGGAGCTGGCGCAGCTGGTCGAGAAGATCGACGAGGACGCCTGGTCCACCCCGACGCCGGCTCCCGGCTGGACCGTCACCGACCAGATCGCGCATCTCACCTTCGTCTTCAACCTGGCCAGGACCGCGGCGGCCGCGCCGGCGGAGTTCAAGGCCGTCACCGCCGCCGCGGCCGGGAACTTCGACGGAGCGGTGAACGCGGCCCTGAAGCAGTTCAAGGACTTCCCGCCGCAGGAGCTGCTCACCCGCTTCCGGGCCATGGGCCGGGCCTCGGTCGAGGCACTCGCCGCGGTGCCGGCCGGCCAGATCGTCCCGTGGCTGGTCAACCCGCTGCCGCCGGTCGTCCTGGGCTGCGCCGGGATCATGGAGGTGTTCGCCCACGGCCAGGACATCGCCGATGCCCTGGGGGTCCGGCGCACGCCCACGGAGCGGCTCCGCAACATCGTGGACTTCGCCTGGCTGACACGCGACTTCGGCTACGAGTCGCACGGTCTGACCCCGCCGGCCGAGCCGTTCCGCTTCGAGCTGACCGCCCCCTCGGGCGAGGTCTGGACGGTCGGCCCCGAGGACGCCACCGACACGATCAGCGGTCCCGCGCACGACTTCTGCCTGCTGGTCACCCGCCGCCGCCACCGCGACGACCTGGCCCTGACCGCGTCGGGCCAGGAGGCGGAGCGGTGGCTGGACATCGCCCAGGCCTACCGGGGGCCGGCGGGCGAGGGGCGCAAGCCCGGACAGTTCGCGGCGACCGGGAGCTGACCGGCGCCCCGGGGCCGGGCGCCGGGGGCTCCCGCCCGTCTCCCCACGGCCGGTCAGTACGCCTGGTGGGCGGCGGCTTCGGCGGGTTCCCGGTCCCGGCCGATGTCGGCTAGGGCGTTGAGCACCATCGGGGGGTTGTCGGCCAGTCTCCGCAGCAGGGGAAGCCACCAGTTCACCCCGTAGGTCGCGTGGATGCGGCAGGTGCGGCCCGCCACCCGGTGGCGGCGCAGCAGTTCGGGCCGGACACCGTAGAGCATCTCGATGTCCTGGACGTGTTCCAGCAGCCCGCGCTCCTGCGCCGCGGCCAGGACCTCGGCGTCCTGCGTGGCCAGGCTCAGCTCGACGCCCCGGTCCAGGAGGAGCTCCGCGAGATCGAGGTACCGGTCGTCGAGGGCCGGGCCCCGGGCCAGGGCCACATCCGGTGGTTCGGGCGAGGAGCCCATGACCAGCCGGATGGTGCGGCCCGGCCCCGCTACGGCCATGGCGTCGTCCCCGGTGCGGTGCAGGTGCGCCTGAAGGGTGATTCCGAGGTTGTCGTAGCGGGTCGCCAGTGCGTCGTGGACGGCCAGGACGGTGTCGATGTCCTCGGAACCCTCCACGAGCAGCACGACCTCGCTGCCGCGGAGCGCCGCGGCGGCCGCCAGCCGGCCGACGTTGCGCAGGGCGGCCTCCGCCGAGTGGGCGAGGCCGATCCGGGACAGGTCCAGACCGATCCGGTCCGGGGCCGGTTCGTGGTCGAGCAGCCGCAGATGCTCCTCGACCACGTGCTCCGCACGGACGGCGTCGGTGGCCCCCTGATCGGGGCCGGCGAACTCCGCGCTCACGCGGTAGCCCCGGGAGCGCAGCCGGGCGGCCTGTTCGAGGAAGCCCGCGCGGTCCGAGGCGAGCACGTAGCGGCGGGCGGCGGGGGAGAGCATGTCCCGCAGTGCCGAGGAGGGGGCGGCGAAAGCGGTCCTGCACCGCGCGTCGCCGGCCAGCCGCCGCAGTCCCTCGGCCGCCGCCTCCAACAGGGCACGCTGGGACATCTCGTGGTTCACGGCGGGGCCTCGGCCTTCTTCTCGGTGGAAACCTGCTACGGCCGGAGCCGCTGTACCGGTCAGCGGACGCACACCGGCGCCTCGTTCCGCACGGCGCGGCCCGTCGGCCGTGCGACGTGGGACCGGATCCGCGCCGGAGCATCGCCCCCCGGGCGTCGGTGGGTGTCCGGCACGGACAGGCATGTACCAGTTTTTGGCAATAACTTGCCAAAGTTCTCAACGTTCATTGCTGCAACAACACACCAGCACTGGCAAGCATTTTCGCCGATCAACTCGATGTTCCCCATCATGGCCGCCCGAGGTCGGAGGAGGGCTACTCGGCTTGCATATCAGCACGCCCCTTCACCAAAGGCAAGTAATTGCCAGCGCGTTCGATAATTTCGGCAACAAAGTGACCGATGCAGGAGGTACACATGCGTCAGCAGACGCAGAACCGGGGGCGAACGGCCGCGGCGGTACGGGGGGACCGCACGCGGCGGCGCCTCGCGCCGACGGCGGCGGGCACGGCGGGGCGACGGACCTCGCGGTCCGAAGCGGCCTCAGCCGCCGGCGCCTCCCCCGACCTTCCCGCGTGCCCGCATGAGACATTCCGCCGCGAGCCGCCAGATCTCCGCGGCGAGGTTGATGTTGGAGTTCTCCTGCGCCTGCTCGGCCAGGAGCTGGAGGCCGGCCAGGCCCTCGTCCTCCTCCCCGCTCAGGATGCGCAGCTGATGGCTGAGGACCTCCAGGCGGATCCGGCTCTGATAGGGCAGCCGGAGCTCGGTCCGACCGAGCCTCTCCAGCAGCGCGCGGGCATCGGCGAACCTGCCCTCGTGGAAGGCGAGGCGCGCCCGCAGCGCGGCGAGGGACTGTTCCAGGGCGGGTGTGCGGGCGAAGGGGAGAGCCGCCTCCGCCGCCTCGATGCAGCGCTGCGCGGCGTCGGGTTCGGGGGGAAGCTTCTGGAGGTGGAGTTCGGCCATCGCGATGCGCAGCCGCAGCCAGATCGTCAGGTTCTCCCGGCTGTCGAATCCGTCCAGCGCCTCCTGGAAGAGGACCTGCGCCGCGGCGAACTCGCCCTGCCGCACCTTCAGCGCGCCCGCCGTCCACAACGCCTCGGCCCACAGGGTGTCGGACCGCCCCCTCACCAGAGCGATCAGCTCGTCGGCGTGGCGCCGGGCGTCGGGCATCCGTCCCGCCTCGGCCTCCACCGACACCAGGACCAGCAGGGCCGCGGCCCTGTCCTGACCGGACAGCGCGTGGTCGACCGCGAGCCGGTGGGCGGTGCCGGCCGCCTCCACCGCCGGGACGATCTCGCCCAGCACGCGCAGGGACCGGGCGAACTGGGTCAGGGCCCGCGCGCGCAACTCGGCCAGACCGATCTCCTCACTCAGCGTCACCAGCCGCTCGAGGTAGCCGCGCTCGCCGGCCGAGTCGCCGTGCCGGCGCTTCCACTGCCCCAGCAGCCACAGGGCCTGCCAGCGGAGCATCGGGTCCTGACCGTATGCGGAACGCACCGCCTCGGCGAGCAGCTCACTGGTCTCGTCGGACTCCAGGGAGGTGGCCAGGGAGAGGATCTGGGCGAGCGATGTGGCCCGGGATCCCTCGAACTCCGAGGGACTGATGCCGAGTTGTCCGGCCAGGTGGGCGACGGCGCGGTCCGTGGGCTGCCGTGCACCCGACTCCAGGCGCGAGAGATAGCCCGTGGACATGCCGTCCCCCGCGAGCGCGGCCTGGGACAGGCCCCGCTCGGTCCTCAGCTGCCTCAGACGACGGCCGAAAGATGGCTGCTCCAACACGTGCACGCCCCAACGAATGGATGGAGGACGAAGGTTTCTGGCTCGGCCCGGTCCCCGTGGCCTGCCACGCTGTTCCTTCCAGTTGTGCCAGAGACTATGCCGGTCGCGCGCGGCTTGGCAAACCTGTCGACCTCGAAGACCTACACATCTCGCCCAACTCCTGGGCCTGAATGGCAAGTAGACTTGCCCGCAGCTTGGAAAAATATTGCCACAGAGCATGTGCTCCCGTACCGTGACAGGGAGTCGATGCAGCCGACACATGTCCATGGAGGTGGCGACAATGGCCAGTGACCGCTCTGCCGTCTCCGGCCGGAACCGTTCCGCGGGGTCCGGCGCGTCGAAGGGCCGCGAAGGCGACGAGTACCGGCTCGGCGACGTACGGGAGTTCATGATCGGCGTGTGGAGCGAGCTCCTCGGCCGCTCCGATCTCACCGAGCATTCGGACTTCTTCGCACGCGGCGGGGACACGCTGCTGATCACCCGGCTGGTCCGCAGGATCACCGAGAGGTTCGGCGTCGCGGTGTCGCTGCGCGAACTGTCGCGGCGCAACCTCGGCGACCAGGTGGCGCTGGTGCACGCCTCGCGGCTGCGCTCGGCCCGCCGCGGCTCCCGTCGGCCGACCGTCACCACGCGCGACATCCGCCGGGTGCTGGCGCGGGGCTGGGGTGATCTGCTCGGCTTCCCGAACCCCTCGGAGGGCGCCGACTTCTTCGCGCACGGCGGGGACTCCCTGCTGATCACCCGGCTGGTCCGCAGGATCGACCGTGAGCTGGGCGTCACGCTTCCGGTGCGCGACATGCTGGCCGCCCCGACCCTGGGGGAGCAGACGCTGCTGCTCAGCGACGCGGTCGCGGGATCCCGCCGCTCCGTCTTCACGAGCGGCCGACAGTCCGACTGATACCCAGGCAAGTTGCCAAAGTCTGGCATATCGTTGCCACTGCGAGTCCGATTCACTAGCTTCCTGGCATCACGAGGTCTCACCGTCCCGCGGTCACGCCGCCCTCGCTAGGAGCTCGCATGGGTACCGCACTTCACGTTGCCCGACTGTCCCTCCTCATCGGCACGTTCGGACTCGTCACCCTCCTCGCCACGACCTCCGCCCACGCCGCAACGGCGGGAGAAGACGTGGAATGGCCCTTCGCCAGCATCCGCGCCGACGACGAGGTCGAATGGCCCTGATCCCCCGCCGTCCGCCCCTCGCCCTCCCGGAAGGAAGATCCGTGCCCCATATCGCACTCGACAACGACCTCCCCGGTATCAGCGGCCTGATGGCTCACCGCCCCGACACCGCCGCTCCGCTGGGCGATCTCGCGAACGCCCTGCTGCGGGCGCCGTCCTCGCTCGAACCGGGGGAGCGCGAGCTCATCGCGGCGTACGTCTCGCACCTCAACGCCACCGAGTTCTGCTCCGCCTCCCACGGGGCCTTCGCCGCCGCGCAGCTGAGCGGGGGCCGGAAGCTGGTCGAGGCCGTCCTGGCCGATCCCGCGACCGCGCCCGTCGACGGGCGGATGCGCGCGCTGCTGGCCGTCGCCGCCGAGGTCCAGGACGCGGCGCGCCCGGTCTCCGCCGAGGCGATCGCCTCGGCGCGGGCCGAAGGGGCGGACGACACCGCTCTGCACGACACCGTCCTGATCGCCGCCGCCTTCTGCATGTTCAACCGCTACGTGAGCTGCCTCGCCACCGAGCTGCCGAAGGACGGCGAGTACTACGAGCACTCCGCCCGGCAGATCGTCGCCGACGGCTACCGCGCCGCGATGGCCCAGGCCGGCTGACGCCTCCCCGGAGAGGGACGACGGATGAGCACGCGGCGACGGTGGAGCACCGCCGATGTCCCGGACCGCACCGGCACCACCGCGGTGGTCACCGGTGCGAGCTCCGGCATCGGACTGCACCTGGCCCAGGAACTCGCCCGGCACGGCGCCCACGTGGTGCTGGCCGTACGCGATCCCGACCGCGGGATCGCCGCGGCGGCCCGCATCCGGGCCCAGGCGCCGTCGGTCGAGCTGACGGTCCGCCGGCTCGACCTCTCCAGTCTCGCGTCGGTGCGTGCCGGCGCCGAGGAACTGCGCGACCGCTTCCCCCGCATCGACCTGCTGGTCAACAACGCGGGCGTGATGTGGACCGACCGGGCCCGCACCCCGGACGGACACGAACTCCAGTTCGCCACGAACCACCTGGGGCACTTCGCCCTCACCGGTCTGCTCCTGGACTCCCTGCGGGCCGCATCCGGCGCGCGGGTCGTGACGATCAGCAGCTACCTGCACCGGCTGGGGCGCATCGACTTCCGCGACCTGCACGGCGAACGCCGCTACAGCCGGTACCGGGCCTACAACCAGTCCAAGCTGGCCAACCTCATGTTCGCGCTCGAACTCCACCACAGGCTGGCGGAGTCGGGCGCGGAACTGGCCTCGCTCGCCGCCCATCCCGGGCTGGCCGCGACCGGCCTGGGCCGGGGCTTTCCCGCACCCGTGCGCAGGTTCGGCTCCCCGCTCGCCCCCCTGTTCCTCCAGCCGGCCGCGGCGGGAATGCTGCCCGCTCTGCGGGCCGCGACCGATCCCGACGCGCGCGGAGGCGAGTTCTACGGGCCCCTCGGCGTGACCGAGACCCGGGGCGCGCCCGGGCTCGTACGCCCCGGCAGAACGGCCCTCGACCCCCAGGCCCGGCGCCGCCTGTGGGAGGAGTCCGAGCGCCTCACCGGCGTACGCCTGCGCCCCTGAGACCGCCACCCGCTGCGAGGCCGTTCACCCCCGCCCGGCGGCACCGGACACGGCGAGCCGGCTGCCTACGCGCACGGCGGTGGTCAACGCGGCGTAGGACGTGAGCTCGACGAGTTCGCGGTCGGTGGACCATCGCCGCCTGAACGCCTCGACGTCCTGCGGGAGCACCTGGTAGGGGGCGAAGGCCGTCAGCAGCGCCAGCCGTGCCGCGGGCACGTCCTGGGCCGGCAGGCCGGCTACGGCCTCGTCCAGCCACCCCCGGCCGAGACCCGGCGCCGATCCGTCCCACGCGTCCAGACGCGTGCGCAGCCGCTCCCGGACCGGCTCGGGCACCCAGTGCGCCCCCTGGTCCACGGCGGTGACGGCACGTCCCAGGGCCTGGGCCACGAAGGGGCTGCCCTCGGCCCACTCCAGCCCCGGCGGCAGGGGCGCCGGGGGCAGCAGGTCGAGCGAGTCGCCCGGCGCCAGCGGACCCGGTGCGACCGGACGCATGGCCAGGGCGGTGGTCCGCATGATGGGGCCGCGCAGCGGCGTCGGCGTCCGGGCCGGCATGGGGGAGTCGGCCAGGAAGAACGACACCATGCGGTTGATGTAGTGGAACGTGACCACGACGCCGCACAGTTCCGGCGCCTGTTCACCGCTGAGCGGAAACGGCTCCCCGCCGTCCGCCACCCCGTCCCCCGGCTGCCGTCCCGCCTCCCGGACCCACCGCAGGAGCCCGGCGCCGACCCCGTCCGGGGGCAGGGTTCCGAGAACCGCCTGGTGCACCTGGACACAGTACGGGCAGTCGTTGGCGCGGGAGACCTCGGTGGCGACCGTCTCCTTCACCGCCCGGCTCACCCGCCCGTCGACCAGCAGGGTCTCCCGCAGCATCAGCCACGCCGCGGCCAGCGACGCCGCGGCGGGCGAGTGGAGGGCCAGGGGCGGCGCGAGCACGCCGAACTGCTCCTCCGTCTCCCGGTACACCCGGGCCACCAGGCCGCGGGCCTGGCGGGGGGCGACCACGTCCACGTACCTCACCTGCCGCAGGGATCCCCGCAGCACTGCCCGCACAAGCGGCCTCATCGTCGCCTTCCCTTCCCGTTGTCGAAGCTCGGCGCCCTCGCCGACGGCGGTTCGCCCGGCAGGTCCTGTCCGGTCCGCGGCGGCGGGCAGCCGTCGGGGCCGTGCGGCCCCGACCCCGGATCGTCCGCGCGGGTCTCCGGCTCCACGGCGCCCGGACCGAGCACCATCTGTTCCATCAGCATGCGGACCAGCGCGGTCGCCGCTTCCTGCGCGGTGGCCGCGCTGTACGCGGCGGGCGAGGCCGCCGCGGTGGCGAGGACCGTGTCGGCCGACGGCCTCGCGGTGGCGGGTGCCACTGCGGTCGACACCCGGGACGGGCGGTCGCTGTCGCTCATGGGCTGCCTCCCTGACGGATCCGGGCACCGGCCCGGCGTTGTCGGCGACGGGCGCCGGCGCCGGCCGTGGCTCCGGCCGAGAAGCACATTCTCGATCCTCGGGCCGGTCGCGGCCTTCTCGTGGGATGCGCTCTCGCCCAGGCCCGGTCGGCATCGGCGGAGGCGACCGGCAATCAAGGAGATGCGACGCCCGTACGACTCGGTGAACCATGCGGGAGCAGGGCGACGCCGTCCTGACCGATGCGCGCAGACGCCTGCTTCCGCACAGCGCGGACAGGGCGCCTCATGATTCCTGGAGGACCGAGTGGACCAGACGCCTACGCCCGCCCGCACCGAACTGGTTGAACGTGCCTCGAAGTTGAGGCCGCTGCTCCAGTCCCACGCGGCATGGACCGAGGAGAACCGGCGGTTGCACGAGGAGTCGGTCGAGGCGATGGCCGCGGCCGGGATCTTCCGCATGCGCGTGCCGGCCCGCTACGGCGGCTACGAGTCCGACGCCCGCACCCTGGTGGACGTGGCCGCCGAACTGGCTCGCGGCGACGGATCGGCCGCGTGGACGGCGTCGGTGTGGTGGATCCCCACCTGGATGGCGGGCCTCTTCCCGGACCACGTGCAGGACGAGGTGTTCTCCCGGCCGGACGTCCGGGTCTCCGGCACCCTCAGCCCCGGCGGGATGGCGGCCCCGGTCGACGGCGGCGTCGTGGTGAACGGCAAGTGGGGCTTCATCAGCGGCGCCTGGCACAGCCACTGGCAGGTCCTGATCGCCGTCTCGCCCACCCCCGACGGCGCCATGCAGCCCGTGATGGCTCTGGTGCCGACGGACCAGCTGCAGATCGTCGACGACTGGTACACCTCGGGTCTTCGGGGGTCCGGAAGCGTCACCACCATCGCCTCGGACGTCTTCGTCCCCCAGGATCGGGTCCTTCCGCTGGGCGCGGTGCTCCAGCAGCAGTACGCCTCCGAACTCAACGCCGCCTCGCCGATGTTCCGCGCGCCGATGCTGGCCGTGGCCTCGGCCTCGTCGGTCGGCACCATGACCGGACTGGCCGCGGCGGCCCAGGACGTCTTCCGCGGCCGGCTGCCGGGCCGGAAGATCACCTACACCGAGTACGAGGAGCAGGGCGCGGCGCCGATCACCCACCTCCAGTTGGGCGAGGCGAGCCTGCTGGCCGACGAGGCGCGGTTCCACGCCCACCGGCTGGCCGACCTGGTCGACTCCAAGGGGGCCTCGGGCGAGGCCTGGACGCTGGAGGAGCGGGTGCTGTGCCGCGGCCTGCTGGGGCGGGCCTGCCGCCTGGGCAAGGAGTCGGTGGACATCCTCGCGCAGGCGAGCGGCGGTTCCTCGATCTACAACGACGTCCCGATCCAGCGCGTGCAGCGCGACGCCCAGAGCATCACGCTGCACGCGCTCATGAACCCGAGCACCAACCTGGAGCTGTACGGCCGGGTGCTGTGCGGGCAGGGGCCCAACACCCTGTACGTCTGAGAGGGGCGCACCACCGGCCGGGACGGTCGCCGTGTTCCGGCCGGCGGGGTGCTCGGGAGCCGGGGTTCAGGACTCGGGGCTCAGGGTCACGGGGAAGGTGTCGAGGCCGCGGACGACCCAGCGGTCGCGGTAGACGGGCGGCTGGGAGACGGTCAGTTCCGGGAACCGGCGCAGCAGCCGCGGCAGCGCGATCCGCGCCTCCAGGCGGGCCAGCGGAGCGCCCAGGCAGAAGTGGCCGCCCGCGCCGAAGCTCAGCGGCCTGGCGGCCTCGGAGCCGTCCCGGCGGGGCGCGTAGCGGTCGGGGTCGAAGCGGCCGGGATCGCGGTGGCGGTCGGGATCCCGGTTCGCGGCGGCCAGGATGAGGACCAGCTTGGAGCCCGCAGGGACGGGCAGGCCCAGCAGATCGAGGTCCTCGGCAGCCCACCGGCTGGTGACGTGGACCGGCGGCTCGAACCGGAGGATCTCCTCGACGTAGCCGTCGGCGAAGTCCGGTTCGGCCCGCAGCCGGGCCGCGTACGCCCGGTGTTCGAGGGCGAGCATCACCCCGTGGCCGATCAGGAAGCTCGTGGTCTCGAACCCGGCCGTGAGCAGCACCATCATGGTGCCCATCAGCTCGTCGTGGTCCAGGCGCCGGGGGGAGCCGTCGTGGGCCTCGGCGAGCAGGGTGACCAGGTCGTCGGCGGGGACGCGGCGGCGGTGGTCCAGGAGGTCGTCGAAGTAGGCGCTCATCTCGTCCATGGCGGCGTCGGCCCCCGCGAGCGCGCCGGGGTCGGTGAAGCCGTCCGTCGCCACGGCGACCCGGGAGGCCATGTCGCGGAACCACACCTGGTCCTTCTCCGGGAAGCCGATCATCTCGCTGATCACCGCGACGGGCAGCCGGGCGGCGAACTCGGCGACGAGGTCGACCGGGGAGCCGTCGGAGCCGAGCCGCGCCATCCGGTCGAGGAGCCGGTCGGTCATCTCCTCGATCACCCCGTGCATCCGGCGCACCTTGGGCGGGGTGAACGCGAAGCTCACCACCTGGCGCAACCGGCCGTGGTCGGGCGGGTTGCTGTAGAGCATGGAGCTCGTGAACCCCCGGACCGAGGAGTGCGACCGCCACGACGGGAAGACGACGTCGTAGCTCCTGCCGTCCTGGACGCGCAGGGCCGGCTCCCGCAGCGCCCGGTCGCACGCGTCGTGGCCGACCACCACGAAGCGGCCGGGTTTCGTGGGGACCGCCTGCCCGTGCGCGCGGATCGCCTCGTAGAGGGGGTAGGGGTCCTGGCGGCCCCGCACCGTGCCCAGCGCGTCGAGCGCCTCGACCGGCGACATGACCGTGCCGGCCATACGCTCTCTCCTTGTCTGCCGTACCCCGCGCCGCGTTCGGCCGGGGCGGCGTGCGTCAGACCACGGACATCTGGATGATCGCGGAGGAACCCGCGGGGTGGACGGCGACGACCCGGAGCCCGGCCCGGCCCGCCAGCTCCGTGAACGCCTCGACGCCGCGTTCCTTGGCTCCGTAGACGCACAGCATGCGCAGGTCCATGCCGGTGTGCGGGGCGTCGCCCGCCGAACCGGTCGACTCGATCACGAACACCGATCCCGTCCGGCCCGCCGCCTCGGCGCAGCGCCGCAGGATCGCGACGGACGCCTCGTCGTCCCAGTCGTGCAGGACCAGGGAGAGCACGTAGGCGCCCGCGCCGGCGGGGAGAGGGTCGAAGAAGCTGCCCGTGACCGCGTTCGCCCGGTCGTCCAGTCCGGACGCCGCGAAGGACTCCTTGGCGCGCTGCACCGCGTCGGGCAGGTCCAGGACCGTGCCGCGCAGCGACGGGTAGGCGGTCAGCAGCGCGGTCAGCAGGGAGCCGTCGCCGCCTCCGAGGTCGATCACATGGCCGGTGGACGCCCAGTCGAAACCGGCCACGACGGCCGGAGCGCGGGTGGCGACGTCCTGGCCGAGCAGCCGGTTGAACGATTCCGCGCGCCGGGGGTCGTCCGCCAGATCTTCCCAGAAGGAACGGCCGTAGCGCAGCGGGAAGGCGGCCTTCCCGGTCCGTACGCTGTGCAGCAGGTCGACGAACGACAGCTCTCCGCGTCCCGCCCCCTCCATGTCGAACCAGGCCCGGACGCCCGCCGGGTGGTCCTCGCACAGCGGCCGGCCCAGGGGGGTCAGGGTGTACCGGCCGAGCTCGTCGCGGTCCAGCAGGCCCCGGACGGCGAGGTAGCGCAGCAGCCGGTCGAGGGAGTCCTCGTGCACGGCGGCCGCCTCGGCGAGTTCGCGGGCGGTGCGCGCTCCGGCCGTGATGTGGTCGGCGATGCGCAGTGTCGCGGCGACGCGCACGGCCATCGGGGTACCCAGGTTCGCCATCGACCACAGTTCGGCGGCCTTGCCGTCCTCATCGCCCAACACGGCGTGTCCTTCCGGGGAATCGGCCTTCGGCCGGTGGGCCACCATCGTGACGCCAAGTCGCGGGCGTCCCATCTTCTGGATTGCGCAGTCGTACGGCGGGCGGCCCGGGGGAACCGGCCGCCCGCCGTACGGGTCTTCCCGGGCCGGTCTCAGCCCACGGGCTGGGACGTGCGGTCCTCACGGACGGGAGTCGGGCCCCCGGCCGCCTTCGACAGCGCGCCCGGCCACCAGAACCGGGGCCCCAGGTCGAGCGCCAGGGCCGGCAGGAGGATCGTCCGGACGAGGAAGGTGTCCAGCAGGATGCCCAGGCCGACCACGACGCCCATCTGCGCCATCGGGACCAGCGGCAGCGAGGCGATGACGGCGAACGTCGCGGCCAGGACCACACCGGCGCTGGTGATGACGCCGCCGGTGGTGGTCAGGCCGGTGAGCACGCCCTTGGCGTGGCCGTGCAGGGCGACTTCCTCCTTCACGCGGTGCATGAGGAAGATGTTGTAGTCGATTCCGAGGGCGACCAGGTACACGAACCCGAGGAGCGGCACCGACCAGTCGACGCCGGCGTGCCCCATCACGTGCTCGAAGAGCAGGTTGGACGCGCCCAGGGCCGCGAAGAACGACACGACCACGGTGCCGAGCATGATCAGCGGCCCGGCGACCGACCGCAGGAGCCAGATCAGGACGAGCAGGACCACGAGCAGGACCGCGGGGACGGTGACCCACAGGTCGCGGACCGAGGCGCGCTGGGTGTCCAGGCTCTGGGCGGTCGTTCCGCCCACGAGGGCGTCGGTGTTGTCGCGCAGGGCGTCGACGGTGTCCTTGGCCCCGGCGCTGTCGGGCACGTCCTTGAGCACCACGGACAGCAGGGTGAGCTCTCCGTCGGGAGTGGTGGGGCCGTCCTCGACGGACACCACGCCCTCGGTCCCCTCGGCGGCCCGCCGCACCTCGGCCGCGTCCGCGGTGGGCGTGACGACGGTGGCGGGGTCGGAGGAGCCGGACGGGTAGTGCGCGGAGATCCGCTCCTGGGCGACGACGGACTCGGGCTTCGTCTGGAGCAGTTCGCTCTGGGTGAGTCCCATGTCGAGGCCGAGGGAGCTGAGGGCGAGAAGCCCCGTCGCGGCCAGCGACAGCACCCAGGCGCGGCGTGGCCGGGCGGCCGTGACGGAACCGATGCGCTCCCAGCGGCTGTGGGACGCGGGGGCCTCGGGAGCGGCGGCGGCCTCAGCCGTCCAGCGGGGCACGAAGGGCCAGAACACCCAGCGGCCCAGGATGACCAGCAGCGCGGGCAGGATCGTGACCATGGCGAGGAAGGCGCAGACCACGCCGATCGCGCCGACCAGGCCCATGGACCGGGAGGAGTTGACGTCCGCGAGGACCAGGCAGACGAGGCCGATGGCGATGGTGCCGGCCGAGGCCAGGATGGCCGGACCCGACCGTCGCAGCGCGGTCTTCATGGCGATGTGCCGGTCCTGCTCGCGGCGCAGTTCCTCGCGGTAGCGGGCGATGAGCAGCAGGGCGTAGTCGGTGCCGACGCCGAACACGAGGACCATCAGGACGCCGGAGCTCTGCGGGTCGACCGGCAGCCCGGCGTACTTGGCGAGCATGTAGGTGCCGACCTGGGTCAGCACGGAGGCGAAGCCGACGGAGAGCAGGGGCAGCAGCCACAGGATGGGGGAGCGGTAGGTGATCAGCAGCAGGACCGCGACCACGAGACCGGTGACCATCATCAGCATGGAGTCGAGGGACTCGAAGGCGCCGGCGGCGTCGGTCGTCGAACCGGCGGGCCCGCCCACCTCGACGGCGACGCCCGGCGGGGCGTTGGCGTCGGCGATGTCGCGGACCTTCTTCGTCGTGGCGACGATGTCGGCGTCGCTGATCAGCGGAACGACGACCATGAGCGCCTGGCCGTCCTTCGACTCCAGGGGCGCCTCGACCTTCTCGCCCTCGGCTGCCAGTTCCTGGAAAGCGGCTATGTCCTTCTCGGCCTTGGCCCGCCCCTCGGCGGGCAGCGAGCCGTCGGCGCTGTAGACCACCACGGCGGGCATCAGCTCGTCGGCGCGGAACTTCTCCAGTTCCTTGTTCAGCTTCGCGGATTCCGAGCTGCGCGGAAGGAAGGCGTTGGCACTGGAGTCCTGGACGTCGGCGAGCTTGCCCGCCAAGGGGCCCAGCGCCATCGCGATGATGAGCCAGGCGGCCAGGACCAGCCACTTTCCACGTCTGTCACCGGGCACACCGCTGGTGCGCTTGAACCAGGCTTGCAAGGGGGGCTCCTTCGGGCACGTTCGGATTCCGCGGTGGCCGAGAGTGCCGGGAGGGCCGCACTGCACGGCCGTTCCGACGCGGCCGGCGGGGTCCTCCATCGTTCCCAACTCCCCCTGGAAGACGTCAACTTCCAGATTGCGGAGTTGGTCGAACAAGGTTTGGCGGGGTCCTTCGGCCGGCATGCGGAGCTCCGCACACAAGGAGAAGCGTCCCGTGCGCCACCGCCTCAAGATGGGCGTCGTGGCGAATGACGTGACTGTGACCGATCCGGACCGGGGGCTTCTGCCGGCCTCCGGATCTGCGGCGTTGCACCGGTACGCGGCCTACCACGTGACCGGCGGACTCGACCTGGACGCCCTGCGAACGGCCTGGCGGGCGGTCGCCGGGGACGGTGCTCCCGTGGAGCCGGCGGCGGTCGGGCAGACCGCCGGCGAGGGGTTCGGGGACGAGGAACTCTGCGCCCGGTGGGCGGCCCGTCCCTTCGCCGAAGGCGACGCGCCGGCCCGGCTCCACCTCGCCCGCAGAGGCCCGCGCGAGCACCTGCTGCTCCTGGCCGCCTCCCACTCCGGGGCCTGGGAAGGACCGTCCGGGGCCCTGCCGGCCGCCCTGTCCGACGCGTACCGCGCCGTCGTGACCGGCGGTCGGCCCTCCGCCCCGCCCCTTCGGCCGGCGCCCGGGACACGTGGGGGCGAGGAGCCCTCGGCGACCGCCGCCGGTCTGGTCCTGCCCGCCGACCGGAACCGCCCGCACCTGCCCCCGCACGCGGGGGGCGCCGTCGCCTTCACCTGGAGCCCGGACCTCGGCTTCCGTACGGCCCGGCTGGCCGAGGCGGCAGGGGTCACGCCCGCGGCCGTGGTGCTGGCCGGATTCCGCGCCCTCGTCCACCGCTATGCCGGACAGGACGACGGCACGCTGTCCACCGCCTTCAGGGAGCTGCTGCGCACGGTGCCGGACCCGGCCTCGAAGCCCTGCCGTATCGAGGGGGCCGACGCCGTGTTCGTCCACCGGGAGCGGGCGGCCCTGCGGATACCGGGCGCCGAGGTGCGGCAGCTGTCCGTGCACAACGGCACGGCCGCCGCCGATCTGGCCCTGGTCCTCCAGGACACCGCGCCCTGCGTCGCCGGCTTCCTGGAGTACCGCGCCGCACTGTTCGAACCTGCCTCGGCCCGACGGCTGCTGGATCAGCTGGCCACCCTCCTGGCAGCCGCGACCGCCGATCCGGACGCGCCCGTGGGCGGACTCCCGCTGGACGACGAGCGCCACCGGGACCGCGCCCTGCGCGCCTCGGACCGCCGGGCGCCCCGCGGACACGTGACACCGCCGGTGCACGTCTCGGTGCGCGGCCACGCCGGACAGGACGGCACCGCCGTCTCGTTCGGCGGCGTAAGCACGGGCTACGCCGAACTGACGGCGCACGCGGCCCGCGTCGCCTCGGCCCTCACCGCGGCCGGCGCGGGGCCCGGCTCGCCGGTGGCGGTGCGGATGCGACCGGGCGCCCACCGGATCGCGGTGCTGCTGGGAGTCCTGGAAGCGGGCGCCCACCTGGCGTGGTTCGCGCCGGACGGCGGGGGCGAACGCCACCGGTCGATGCTCCGCGATCTGCGCCCGTCGTGCATGGTGCTCGACGGCGGTCCGCAGGAGGATCCGCTGGCGCTCTGGTACGCCGGTGAACCGGGCGCCCGTCTGCTGGACGCCTCCCAGGTGCTCGGCTCCCCCTCCGCCGCTCCCGGTGCGGACGCGGCGGCCGGGGCCCGGCCGGACCCGGAGGACCTCGCCTACGTGGCGTTCACCTCCGGTTCGACGGGGCGCCCCAAGGGGATCGTCCAGTCCCACGCCGCGCTGGCCCAGTTCGCCGGCTGGATGGGCGAGCAGTTCGCGATGGGGCCGGGCGCGCGGGTGGCCCAGTGGGTCTCCCCGGAGCACGACCCGGCGCTGGCCGAGGTCTTCGCGACGCTCGTGGCCGGCGGCACGCTCTGTCCGGTACCGGAGCGCGTCAGGGTCAACCCCGACAAGCTGGTGCCCTGGCTCGTCCAGGAGGGCATCACCCACATCCAGACCGTGCCCAGCTTCGCCCGGGACCTCCTCGGCGTGATCACCGGCTCCGGCCCCGACCGGCGGCCCGACGCCCTGAGCCACCTGCTCCTGATGGGGGAGGCGCTGCCGGGCGAACTGGTGGACGGGCTGCGCGCGGCCCTGCCCCGGACCCGCCTGATCAATCTGTACGGGCCCACCGAGACGATCGCCGCGACCTGGCACGAGATCACCGGACCGGTCGCGGGCCAGGTCCCGATCGGGCGCCCGCTCCCCGGCCGTCAGGTCCTCGTCGTGGACGAACACGACCGGCCGAGCCCGGCCGGCGTCACCGGCGAACTGGTGGTCCGCTCCCCGTACGTGACGCCGGGGTACCTCGCCGTCGAGGGCGGCCCGGACCACGGCGCGCTGTTCGCACCCGTCGCCGGCTTCGCCCCGGACGGCGACCGGTGGTACCGGACCGGGGATCTGGCGCGGGTGCGGTTCGACGGCGCCCTGGAGTTCCGGGGCCGCAGCGACTTCCAGGTCAAGCTGTTCGGCAACCGCGTGGAACTCACCGAGATCGAGGCCGCGCTGAACCGCGACCCCTCGGTCCTGGAGTGCGCGGTCCTCCCCCACGTCAACGGCCAGGGCCTGGTGACCCGCCTCGCGGTGTACGTGGTGCCGCGGGGGGACGGCGAGGGGGACGTGAACGCGGACGTCCGGGCCTGGCGGTCCCATCTGCGCGGCCAGTTCGGCCCCCTCACGCTGCCCGCCGTCTTCACCCGCCTGTCCTCGCGCCTGCCGCGCAACGCCGCGGGGAAGGTGGACCGCTCCCAGCTCACCCGCTGAGCCGCCGCGCCTCACGAACCCACCCCCTGACCTGTCGTACACCGGCCTCGGCCGCTACCCATGGAGTGATGGCATTGACTCAAGTCGAGACCGAGATCGTCCCGGTTTCCATCGACGGCGAGACCCTGACCGTCGACGCCGTACGCCGCGTCGCGGAGGAGCGCGCGGCGGTCGACGTACCGGCCGAATCCATCGCGAAGGCCCAGAAGAGCCGGGAGATCTTCGAGGGGATCGCCGAGCAGAACATCCCCATCTACGGGGTGACCACGGGGTACGGCGAGATGATCTACATGCAGGTCGACAAGTCGAAGGAAGTCGAACTGCAGACCAACCTCGTCCGCAGCCACAGCGCGGGCGTCGGCCCCCTGTTCGCCGAGGACGAGGCGCGGGCGATCGTCGCCGCCCGGCTGAACACCCTGGCCAAGGGCCACTCCGCAGTACGCCCCGTGATCCTCGAACGCCTCGCGCAGTACCTGAACGAGGGCATCACCCCGGCCATACCCGAGATCGGGTCGCTGGGGGCGAGCGGCGACCTGGCGCCGCTCTCCCACGTCGCGAGCACCCTCATCGGCGAGGGCTACGTCCTGCGCGACGGGCAGCCGGTGAAGACCGCCCAGGTGTTGGCCGAGCGGGGCATCGAGCCGCTCGAACTGCGCTTCAAGGAGGGGCTCGCGCTGATCAACGGCACCTCCGGGATGACCGGTCTGGGCTCGCTGGTCGTCGGACGCGCCCTGGAGCAGGCCCAGCAGGCCGAGATCGTCACGGCGCTGCTCATCGAGGCAGTACGCGGCTCGACCAGCCCCTTCCTCGCGGAGGGGCACGACATAGCCCGGCCGCACGAGGGCCAGATCGACACGGCGGCCAACATGCGGGCCCTGATGCGGGGCAGCGGGCTGACGGTCGAGCACGCCGACCTGCGCCGCGAGCTGCAGAAGGACAAGGAGGCCGGCAAGGACGTCCAGCGCTCGGAGATCTACCTGCAGAAGGCGTACTCGCTGCGGGCCATCCCGCAGGTCGTCGGCGCGGTGCGCGACACCTTGTACCACGCGCGGCACAAGCTGCACATCGAGCTCAACTCGGCCAACGACAACCCGCTCTTCTTCGAAGGCAAGGAGATCTTCCACGGGGCGAACTTCCACGGTCAGCCGATCGCGTTCGCGATGGACTTCGTGACCATCGCCCTCACCCAGCTCGGCGTCCTGGCCGAGCGGCAGATCAACCGGGTCCTCAACCGTCACCTCAGCTACGGCCTCCCGGAGTTCCTCGTCTCCGGGGATCCGGGGCTGCACAGCGGATTCGCCGGCGCCCAGTACCCGGCCACCGCGCTGGTCGCCGAGAACCGGACGATCGGCCCGGCCAGCACCCAGAGCGTCCCGTCCAACGGGGACAACCAGGACGTGGTGAGCATGGGCCTGATCGCGGCCCGCAACGCCCGCCGGGTCCTGTCGAACAACAACAAGATCCTCGCGGTGGAGTACCTGGCCGCCGCCCAGGCGGTCGACATCTCCGGCCGGTTCGACGGCCTGAGCCCGGCCGCGAAGGCCACGTACGAGGCGGTGCGCGCGCTGGTTCCGACGCTGGGCGTCGACCGGTACATGGCCGACGACATCGAGCTGGTGGCCGACGCGCTGTCCCGCGCCGAGTTCCTCCGGGCGATCACCCGCGAGACGGACGTCCAGCTGCACTGACCGCACCCCGGCACCACATGGCTGAGGCGGTTCACCCGGTGCCGGGTGAACCGCCTCAGCCATGTGGTGCCGGGCGCCGCGGGGAGACGGCGCCCGGCGCGTCTCACCCCGTCCCGGAGCCGTCGGTCCCCGCGGCCTCGGCCGTGCGGACGACCGCCGCGATGAAGGTCGGCAGATCCGGGTCGTCGAAGAGGACGCCGATGTCGACCCAGAGGTCCAGCTCCTCCTGGATGCGCGTGGCGATGCGCACGGCGGAGACCGACTGCCCGCCGAGCTCGATGAACGTCGCGCCTTCCTCACCGGACGTGCCGAGAACACCCGTCCAGATCCGGGTCACCTTCTCCTCCAGCGAGGATCCGGCCGTTGTGTCGGAAACGGTGGACACTGGCTTTCCTTTCTTCGGGCGGGTTCGCCGCTGCCGGAGCTGGGTCAGGAGGTGAAGGGGGCGTCCGGCCGGGCCACCGACTTCTCCAGCAGGTCGAGGTAGTCGGCCAGGAAGGCCGCCATCGTCTCGTCCTTGAAGCGGTTGGTGTTGTACCCGAGGCTGCCGGCCATGGAGCCCGAGGGGTCGATGTGGATCGACCAGAGCACCCCGTCGGGGATGTCGGAGCCCTCCGACTGCGAGAGCTGCCGCTCCCAGATCTTCGAGTACGTCAGGTCCCCGGCCTGCTCGGGCCCGTCGGACGCGGGCGCGTGCACCGCCTGGAAGACCGAGATCTGGTGGTCGTCGGAGGCCGCCGACGCCATCAGCTCCGGCACCTCGGGGATCAGCCGGGAGAACGGCAGCTCGTGGGTGAACGCCTCTCCGCAGGTGGTGCGGGTGCGCAGCACGACGTCGCGGAAGGAGGAGCACCCGGAGAGGTCGGTGCGCAGCGGCAGGAAGTTGATGAAGGACCCCACGGTGTCCTCGAACCGGGAGTTGTTGCGGCCCCCGGAGAAGGTCGGCACGGTGATGTCCAGCTCACCCGTCCTGCGGTGCAGCAGCACCTGGTAGGCGGCGAACATGGTCATGAACGGGGAGCACTTGGCCGCCCGCGAGAACTCCACGACGGAGTCGGCCAGCTCCCCGCGCACGGCGAACCGCTGCCACGCGGTGCCCTTGGGCAGCCCCGCCGAGCGCGGCATGTCCGTCTCGAGCCCGATGATCCGCGCCCCCTGGAGGCGCTTGCGCCAGAACTCCTTCGAAACCGCGACCCGCGGCGCCTCCGCCGCCTCGCGCTCCCAACGGGCGAACTCCGCGTGCTGGGTCGGCTCGGGCAGCGCGGGAACCGGGTTCCCGCGCCTGGCGGCGTACAGGTGGAGCAGGTCGCGGGCGATGACGTGCATGGCCCAGGCGTCCGCCGCGGTGTGGTGGGCTATGAGGACCAGCACCGAGTCCTTCTGGTCGAAGCGCCCGAGGACGGCGCGCAGCAGGGGCAGTTCCCGCACGCTCAGACCGGTCGACTCGACCTCGTTGAGCAGTTCCTCACCGCGCCGCACCCGCTCCGACTCGTCGACGCCGCCGAGGTCGCGCACCTCCAGCGAGGCGGGCCCCGCGGGCAGGACCTCCGGACGGTGCGTGCCGCCCTCGCGGACCAGCGAGGTGCGCAGGGCCTCGTGGCGCACGACGACGTCGCCCAGCGCCTCGCGCAGCGTCTCCTCGTCGATCCCGCCGGTCAGCCGCCAGGCTCCGACGATGTGGTACATGGGGCCGAACGGGCCCACGTCGGCGCCGTCGTTCCCGCTGTCGAACATGCACAGGAACTCCTGGTGGAAGGAGAGCGGCGGCGCCGTACCGTCCTGGGACCGGTCGGTGGTGTCGGACGTCGTCATGGTGTCAACCTCTCATCGGGAACGTCGCCGGCGCTCGGTGCCGGACGGGGTGACGGAACAGCGGACGGTCACCCGACGGGGCGGGCGACGGCGGGTTCGGGCACCGGGTCGCCGCCCGGGGCCGGCTGGGCACGGAAGAGCCGTCGCTCCCACAGGGTGGCCGGCCAGACGAGCAGGACCGCGGCCATTACGGCGGCGATGAACCAGCCCGAGGCGCCCCGGTCGTCGGAGTAGGCGGCCAGCAGCGGCCCCGCTCCGCCGAGGAGCGCGGTGGTCGAGGCGTGCGGCAGGCCGATGCCCAGGCCGCGTATCTGCGGAGGGAAGATCCTGGAGAGCATCTTGGGCAGCACCATGGTGACACAGCCGAGGAAGATCACTCCGGTGCTGTAGGTGAACGCCAGGCTCGCGAAGGAGTCCTGGACGGTGAGGTAGGCGTACGAGCCCACGGCGGCGAAGACGACGCTGGAGACGATCAGGAACCTGCCCGGCTCCACCCGGTCGGCGAGCAGCCCCAGGGGGACCTGCAGCAGGATGACCGAGCCGGTCACGCAGACCACCACCCAGAACATCGTCTGCGATCCGATCAGGCGGTGGCCCATCGCCGGGACCGCGGTCGACCACGTTCCCCCGATGACGCCGAGCCCGGCCACGAACATCACGGCCAGCACCACCTGGCGGCGGTGAGCGCCTATCAGTTGGCGCAGTGAGCCGCGCCGGGCCCGGGGGCGCACCTCGCGGCGGAAGACCTCGGTCTCGGTGAGCCGGCGGCGCAGGACCAGCAGGATCACGCCGAAGACGCCGCCGAGGAGGAACGGCACCCGCCAGCCCCATGCCTCCATCGTCGCGGTCCCCAGCCACACGCCGAGACCGGCGCCGAGCAGCGAGGCGACGAAGGGGCCCGCCATGGTCGTCACGGAGAAGAGGCTGCTGTAGAGGCACCGGCGGTTCTTCGGCGCGATCTCCATCAGGTAGGTGGCCGCCGCCGTCCACTCCCCGCCCGAGGAGACGCCCTGGGCGAGCCGGGCGAGCAGGAGCAGCAGCGGGGCGATGATCCCGATGTGCTCGTAGGTGGGGACGACGGCGATCAGCGTCGAGCCGCCGGTCATCAGTCCGATCGCCAGCATCAGGGCGGGCCGGCGGCCGCGCCGGTCGGCGAGGCGGCCCAACAGGATTCCGCCGATCGGCCGGAACAGCATGCCCGTGCCGAAGACCGCGAACGCGCCGAGCAGGGAGGTGAACTGGTTGGACGAGGGGAAGAACTGAGCCGCGAAGAGGGGAGCGAAGAGCCCGTAGGCGAGCCAGTCGAACGACTCCACGAAGTTGCCCACCACCGTCGCCACGACGGAGCGTCGGTGCGATTGACCTGGCTGCACCGATCCATTGACAGCGGGCATCGAGCCTCCGTGCGTAAACGTGTGCGAAGTCCTTGACACCGCAGATCGTCGCACCGGGTTCCGGGCCTCAGCTTCTTCCAGAATGCGCGACTTGTTCTGGCCGTGAAGTGACTGGCGTGGGGCGCAACGCAGGAGATGCCCGGCGGCGGGGCCGACTGCCAGCGTCGGGCCCAGGCAGGTCTGACGGCCGTGCCGAAACCGCCATCCAACGGACGGGAACCGAGATATGACCAGCACCGACTCGACCACCTCCGCTCCGAACGCGGCCCTGGCCGCGGTAGCCGCCCTGCCGGGGCGCATCGTGGCCGCGTGGGCCGACCACGACGCCGACCGGTTCGCCGACGTCTTCGCCGAGGACGGGACGATGATCCTCCCGGGCCTCTACCGGAAGGGCCGTGAGAACATCCGCACCCACATGGCGGCCGCGTTCGCGGGCCCGTACAAGGGCACGCGCGTCATCGGCAGCCCCATCGACGCGCGTCTGCTCGGCGACGGGGTCGCTCTGCTGATCACCGAGGGCGGCATCCTGGCCCCGGGTGAGACCGAGGCGAGCGGCGACGGCGCCGTCCGGGCCTCGTGGCTGGCCGTCGAGCAGGACGGGCAGTGGCGTCTGGCCGCCTACCAGAACAGCCCGCGCGGCAACGACTGACGAAATCGCCGTCCCTTTTCCGCCACACGGAGCACTGAGCATTCCTGAAGATGCGAGCCGCGCCTGAGGACACGACAATGTCCGGAAGGTCCGGGCACGCCGTCGTGCAGCGGCCGGCGTGCCCTCCGGACCCCTCAATTCCGGCAGGACCGACTACTTTCCCGCCGGACGCCGGTCTCTATTGTCGGCAGCACGCCCCACAACGTGATCTGAGGGAAAGCATGTCTTCAACCCGCGAGAAAGCAGCCAAGGTGGAATCGACGACGGTATCGGCCGACGGCACCACGATCGCCTTCGACAAGTCGGGCGAGGGGCCGGCGGTGATCCTGGTGGCCTCCGCCCTGGCCGACCGCTCCGACGCCAAGAGGCTCGCCGCTCTCCTCGCCGAGCACTTCACGGTGGTCAACTACGACCGGCGGGGCCGCGGCGCCAGCGCCGACGGTTCGGCGTACGCGGTCGAGCGCGAGATCGAGGACATCGCGGCGCTGATCGACCAGGTCGGCGGTTCGGCGTCCCTGTTCGGCAGCTCGTCCGGCGCGGTGCTCGCCCTGCGAGCCGCCGCCGCCGGCCTGAAAGTGAACAAGCTCGCAGTCTACGAGCCGCCGTTCTCCGTCGCCCCGGACGGCTTCGGCCCGCCCGCCGGCTTCGCCGGGCAGATCGACGCCCTGCTGGCGGAGGACCGGCGCAGCGACGCGGTCAAGGCCTTCATGGTCAAGGCGCAGGGCATGCCCTCGTTCATGGTCGGCGCGATGCGCCTGATGCCCGGTGTCTGGTCCAACCTCAAGGGTCTGGCCAACACGCTGCCCTACGACATCGCGGTCATGGGCGACACCCAGCAGGGCAAGCCGCTCCCCGCCGAGCCGTGGTCGGCGGCCTCGGCTCCGACCCTGGTGCTGACCGGTTCCAAGAGCCCCGAGGGCTTCCAGCGTGCCGCGAAGGAACTCACCGGAGTGCTCCCCGACGCGAGCCACCGCACGCTGAACGGGCTCAACCACGGCGCCGTGGCCATGGCGCCCAAGAAGCTCGCCCCCGAGCTCATCGAGTTCCTGCGCGGCTGAGTCCCCCTCCTCACCCGACGGCGTACGTGAAGCGGCCCCCGGACATCTCGTCCGGGGGCCGCGGTACGTCGTCGGCGGGGGCGGCTACCGTCCTCCGAGCAGGTCACGGGAGGCGGAGCGCAGGTCCGGGAACGACTCCAGGTCGGGAGCGGTCCAGCCGTCCAGGTCGTACTCGTCCATGCAGGCCTGGGCGAAGTCCTTGTAGGAGTCCAGTTTGCCGCTCGCCGTCTGCGAGAGCAGCAGTTCGATCCGGGTGTTCTCGTGGTTGCCGGAGTAGTTCCGCTCGTAGAGTTCGTGGCGGCCGCCGAAGTCGGAGCCCACCGCGTCCCACAGCAGCTTCATCACCTTGACCCGCTCGTCGGCGCCGGCGCCGTCACTGCCTCGGAGGTACTTCTCCAGGTAGGGGCCGGTCTCGGGGTTGCGGAAGTCCTCGGTGGAGGAGTTGACGTACATCAGTCCACTGGCCACGTCCTGCTGGACGATCTCCAGCACCCTCGGATAGCCGATCTGCATGAACCAGCGGTAGGCCATGCCCGCCTGGGGGTTGGGCAGGAGCGTGCCGTTCTTCCAGGGGACGGGGTTGCGGGCCGCCGCGTCCGACAGCGACCAGAAGAGGTTGCGCCAGGCCAGGACCTCGCCCAGCCGGGTCTGCACGCCGCGGAAGTCCTTCGCCCCGGTGATGTCCAGCGCCTTGGCCAGCAGTCCGGCGATGAACTCCAGCTTCACGGCGAGCCGCGTGCACCCGTGGAAGGTGGCCCGCTCGATCATCCCGGACTGCCCGGCGAGGAGGTGCACCTTGCCCAGGTTGCCGTAGACGAACACGTTCTCCCACGGGATCAGCACCTGGTCCAGGACGAGGATGGCGTCGTTCTCGTCGAGCCGTGAGGAGAGCGGGTTGTCGAACGGGCTGCCCGTCATCGCCGCGGTCGCGGAGTAGGAGGGCCGGCAGATCACCTTGAGTCCGTCCGCGTCCATCGGCACGGTGGCCACCAGGGCGAACTTCCGGTCCTTGATGGGAAGTCCCCAGTGCGAGATGAACGCCGCGTGGGTGAGGGCCGAGCCGGTCGCGACGACCTTGGCCCCGCTCACCACCAGACCCGCGTCGGTCTCCCGCTCGACGTGGATGAAGACGTCGCCCACCTCGTCGGCCGGCAGCGACCGGTCCACCGGGGGGTGGAGGAAGGCGTGGTTCCAGTACAGCACCTTCTCCTGCGACTCCCGGTACCAGCGCCGGGCGTTGTCCGCGAAGGGCTCGTAGAAGTCGGCGTTGGCCCCCAGCGTGCCGAGGAACGACGCCTTGTAGTCGGGGCTGCGCCCCATCCAGCCGTAACTCTTGCGCGCCCAGGACGCGATGGCGGCCTGGTCCTTGACCAGGTCGTCGACACTGCGCGGCGCGGTGAAGAAGCGGTGGGTGAACCCGTCTCCGGAATCGGTGGGCGCCGTCAGGACCGCCTTCTGGTCGGGGTCGTGAAGGCTGTCGTACAGCCGGGCCGTCATCCGGGCCGGGTTGTGGAACGCGGGATGCGCGGTGACGTCCTTGACGCGGTTGCCGTCGAGGTACACCTCCCGCGCGTCCCGCAGACTCTCCAGGTACTCCTCGCCGGTCAGCGGCCGGGTGCCGGAACTCTCATCGGCCGGGCTCGTTTCGCGCTCTGCACCGTGGGACACCGGTCTCCCTTTCGTCTGACCCGGCGAGCCGGGGGATGGGTTCAGGCCACGAGGCTGTCGTCGTGCCCCCGGTAGTAGTCGAACTCCACGGCCTGGCCGTCCAGGGCGATGCGGAGTTCCGCGCGGGCCGCCCTGACCGCGGCGAGCACGGCCGGGACCGTGCAACTGCCCTCCAGCGCGCCCAGGCTCCGGTAGCTCCCCAGGAGCTGCTCCACCTGCTCAGGCCTGAGGGGCGAGTTCGCGCTCGTCATGAAGTCGTGCCGCCTTCCACTTCGATCGGGGGAGGCTGCCCGCGGGGGTCAGCTCCACCTGGGGCCGTATGCCTATCTCACGCTTGAACTCCTCGGTGATGCGGCCGCACAGGCTCTCGCCCGCCTCGCCCGAGATGTCCCCCGCCTCGACCTTGACGTGGATCGTGTCGAGTCCGCGGACGGTCCTGATGGACGAGTGGAACTCGTTCACCTCGTCGAATCCGCGCAGCACGTCCTCGATCATCACCGGGGTGATCGAGACCCCGCGTATCTTGCGCATGTCGTCCACCCGCCGCAGGATGCCGCCGTCGTAGAAGTCCCACGTCCGGCCGCAACCGCACTCGGTGTGGGGCCGCTTGACCACGACGTCCTCGGTCCAGTGCCGGAAGAGCTGCATCCCCTCGCGGTTCAGCCCGGTGGTGACCCGGACGCCCTCCTCGCCGTAGCCGACGGGCTGTTCGGTCACCGGGTCGAGCACCTCCTCGATGCACGAGGGCTCGATGATGTGGCAGGCCTCGCGTCGGGCGGTGCACTCGAACATGAACACCCCGCCGAACTCGGTGGTGCCCGCGGCGTTGAAGACCCGGGCGCCGAAAGCCTCCTCGATGGTGCGGGTGGTGAAGGCGGAGCGCGGCTCCGCACCGGCCAGGATGATCTGGACGTTCGCCTCGCGGGCGAGGTCGACGCCCATCTCCCGGGCCGTCTCGATCAGCCGCATCGCGTAGCTCGGTGTGAGGCCGAGCACCTCGATCTGGTAGTCGACCAGCAGCCGTACCCGGGAGCGGGAGTCGAGGCCGCCGGCCGGGATGACCGTGGCTCCCATGCGCTCGAGGCCGTAGTGCATGCCCCAGAAGCCGGCGAACAGCCCGTACCCGAACGCCACCAGGCCCTTGTGGTGCGGGCGCACGCCCATGCTGTGGAGCGCCGTGCAGAACGTGTCCACGCACCAGGCCCAGTCGCGTTCGGTGTCGAACGTCCGGATGGGGGGGTTGCCGCTGGTCCCGCTGGTCTGGTGGTGGCGCACCCCGAGCGCCGGATCGAGCGAGGGCCAGGTTCCGTACGGGGGAGACGTGGCTTCCGCGGCGAGGAGATCGGCCTTGCGCAGGAGCGGAACCCGCGCCGCGTAGTCCTCCATGGAGGTGATGTTCTCGGGGAGACGTTCTCGCCAGAAGGGGGAGAGCCTTCGGGCGTGGTCCATCGCGGCCTGAAGCCTGCGCCACTTCCACTGTTCAAGTTCCTGGCGGGGCATGGTCTCCGCCGTGCTGTTCCAGTACTCCACTACGCCTCCGTTGCCGTGCACGTGCACCCCAGAAGGTGATCCTCATGCCTCGACGGCGGCCCGTGCATCTCCGGAAATGCGCTCATGTGGCTGGTTGCGCGTCGTTCTCGGCCGGCTCCTCGCCGTGCCCGTGGTCCATCGCGGAGATGTCCCGCAGCCGGGTGCCGATCAGGACGGCCAGGGCGACGGAGAACACGGCGCAGACGGCGGCGACGGACTGCACGCCGCTGGTGAAGGCCGCGCGTGCGGAGTCCAGCAGGGCGCCGGCGCTGTCCGGTCCCAACTGCCCGGCCGTGTGCAGGGCGCCGGCGATGCTCTCCTGCGCGGCGTCGCCGGCGGCGGGCCCGGCCTCGTCCGGCACCTCGACCCGGGCGCTGTACACCACGGTGCTCAGACTGCCCAGACCCGCGATGCCGAGGGCGACGCCGAACTCGCCGCCGGTGGCGGACAGCGACGAGGCGGCGCCGGCCTTCTCCGGAGGCGCGGCCCCCATGATCGCGCCCGTGGTGATCGGCCCCACCGGGGAGGCGCCGAAGTAGATCAGGGTGGTGGCCGTGATGAGGAGGACGGTGTCGTCGCCGTCCACCCGGGTGATCAGGAGCTGCCCGACGGCCGCGATCAGCAGGCCGCCCAGCAGGACCCGGGACGGGGGCATCCGCTGGGCCAGCAGGTTCGACACCTGCACGCCCACCACGAGCACGCAGGCCGGGATCAGGAGCCACAGTCCGGCGGCCAGCGGGGAGTGGCCGGCGATCGTCTGGAGGTACAGGGCGACCATGAGGCCGGTCCCGCCCATGATGACGGCGTTGACCATACTGACCGTCAGTCCGGCCCGCAGGGTGCGGTCGGCGAAGAGGCCCAGGTCCAGCATGGGGTCGGCCAGCCGCCGCTGGCGCTGGACGAACAGCGCGCCGAAGACCACGCCGAGCACCACCGCACCGGCGGCGAGCGGATCCCACCCGCTCCGGGCGAGCTCCTTCAGCCCGTAGATCACCGGCAGCACGGTCGCGAGGGAGAGCACCGCGCTCAGCAGGTCCAGCCGCCCGGCGTCCGGGTCGCGGGACTCGGTCAGCAGCACCGGTCCGGTGACCACCACCAGCAGCATCACCGGCACGGCGATGAGGAACACCGATCCCCACCAGAACGCGGCGAGGACCAGACCGCCCACCGCGGGCCCGAGGGCGACCCCGGCCATCATCGCGCTCGCCCACATGGCGATGGCGGTGCCCCGCTCCTTGGGGTCCTGGAACATGTTGCTGATGAGCGCGAGCGTGGAGGGCATCACCGTGGCCCCGGCGACGCCGAGCACGGCGCGGCTGACGACGAGCATCTCCGCGCTGTCGGAGAACGCGGCGACGGCGGACACGACCGCGAACACGGCCGCGCCGCCGAGCAGCAGTCTGCGGCGGCCGATCCGGTCGCCGAGAGTGCCCATCGTCACCAGGAATCCGGCGATCGCGAATCCGTAGATGTCGGTGATCCACAGCTGTTGCGTACTGCTCGCGCCGAGGTCCTCGCTCAGTTGCGGCAGGGCCAGCATCAGGACGTTGATGTCCAGCATCAACAGCATGGTGGGCAGGGAGAGGACGGCGAGAGCGATCCACTCCCGCCGTCCGGCGCGGGGCGTCGGCTCCTTGACGGCTGTCACGGAGGTGGCTCCTTTCCTGGGGGGTGCTGAGCAGTGCGTGCCGTCAGCCGACGGCGTCCAGGAGGCCGGCCGCGGCCTTCAGCGGCTGCCACCACGGGCGGTTCTCGTGATACCACTTCACCGTCGCGGCCAAGCCGTCCTCGAAGGCGACCAGGGGCTCGTAGCCCAGTTCCTGGTGGATCTTGGTGATGTCGAGCGAGTAGCGGCGGTCGTGCCCCTGCCGGTCGGCCACCCGGTCCACGCAGGACCAGTCGGCGCCGCACGCGGTGAGCAGCAGGTCGGTGAGCTCCTCGTTGGAGAGTTCGGTGCCGCCCCCGATGTGGTAGACCTCCCCGGCCCGGCCGGAGTTCATGACCATCTGGATCGCCCGGCAGTGGTCGGACACGTGCAGCCAGTCCCGGCGGTGGGCGCCGTCCCCGTACAGGGGCACCCGCATGCCGTCGAGGATGTTGGTGACGAAGAGCGGGATCACCTTCTCGGGGTACTGGTAGGGCCCGTAGTTGTTGGTGCACCGGGTGACGACGACGTCCAGGCCCCGGGTGCGGTGCCAGGCCAGCGCCATCAGGTCCGAGCCGGCCTTCGACGCCGCGTAGGGGACGTTGGGGGCGAGCGGGGTGTCCTCGGTCCACGAGCCGGAGGCGATCGAACCGTAGACCTCGTCGGTGGACACGTGGACGAACCGGCCGACGCCGTGCCGCAGAGCCGCCTCCAGCAGCGTCTGGGTGCCGAGCACGTTGGTCGTGACGAACCGGGTGGCGGTGTCGATCGAACGGTCCACGTGCGACTCGGCCGCGAAGTGGACGACGACGTCGTGGCCCGCCACCACCTCGTCGACCACGCGCGGGTCGACGGTGTCGCCCTGGACGAAGCTGTAGCGCGGATGGGCCGCGACGGAGATGAGGTTGGCCGGGTTGCCGGAGTACGTCAGCTTGTCCAGGACCGTCACATGGGCGTCCTCGGTACCCGGCAACTCGCCGCGCAGCGTGGCCCGTACGAACTGCGAGCCGATGAAACCGGCTCCGCCCGTCACCAGCATCCTCATCGGGTCGCCTCCTCGTCATGGCGATGACGCTTCGTCAGTTCTACCAGGAGGGGCACGAGTTCGACCGGGCTGGGGGCCGAGTTCCGGTCTTCCCGGATCCTCTGCGCGCCTTCGCGGAAGGAGGGTTCGGTGAGCACCCTGCGTAGTGCCTCACGGATCTGTCCGGCGGACTGCTTCTGGTGGTCGATGCGCACTCCCGCCCCGTAGTCGGTGACGACGCGGGAGGTGAGCGTCGCGGTGAGCTGCTTCTGGCAGGTGAAGTCCCACGCGATACCGCCCGGGGTGTCCTCGCCGAACAGCAGCAGGGGCTCGTCGGTGTCGCAGACCACCTGGGGCAGCCCGGCGGCGCTCGCCGCGGCGAAGGTGCCCGTCGATCCGTGGTGGATGACGGCCGAGCAGGTCGGCAGCAGCTGGTCGAGCGGTACGTAGTCGAGGGTGTGGACGTTGTCCGGCAGGGGCCCGCTCTCCGCCAGTTGGTTGTCGTTGAGCGTGGCGATCACCTCGATGTCCAGCTCCGCGACCGCTTCCAGCAGCTTGGCGGTGCGCCCCCAGTCCCCCTTGAGGAACGCCCGCGCCGACACCCCGAGCGACAGCGCCACCCGCGGCCGCGACGGCCGGGCGTACAGCCACGTGGGCATGACGCTGGCGCCGGTGTAGGGCACGTAGCGCACCGGGACGTTCGTAAGCCGGGTCGGCGGGTTCATCGGCGCCGGGAACGGATTGACCGTCCACTGCCCGAGCAGGAGGTCGTCGTCGACCTCCACCCCGTACCGCTCCGCCAGCGGCCGCATCGTCTCGGCCAGGGGATTGGCGACCCCCGCCGCGGGCCCCGCGGCGGCGAACCGCTCGGTGACCCAGCCGGTGTAGTCGGGGGCGACGAGCACCCGTGCGTGCGCCGCGCCGGTGACCCGCGCCGCGACGGCGCCGGAGGGGAACCAGGCGTCCCACAGCACCAGATCGGGCTGCCAGACCCGGGCGAACTCGATCACCTGGTCCACGTCCTGCCGCGGCCGGGGCGGGTGGTAGTCGCGGATCGCCAGCAGGGTGAAGTGGTAGAAGACGTCCCAGGTGGGGCGCTCCTCGTCGCTGATTCCGAGCGCGCGCACGAAGCTCTCGGACTCTGCCGCGGTCGGCAGCATCGCCGCGTAGCCGGGGTCGTCGCGGTCGTGGACCGCCAGCGGCTGAGGCTGCCCGCAGGTCACCGACTTCAGGCCGGCCGCGGTGACGGCCTCGTGGAAGTCGGGGTCGGCCACACCGGTGGGATAGCCCGGGGGCGCCACGACGCACACCTCGTGGCCGGCGCTCTGCAGGGCCCAGGCGTAGGGCACCAGGGGCAGGAAGTGCGCCCGCGCCGGGAAAACCGTGATCATCACCCGCATGTCGGCTCCAGCCCCCGGCGGCCGGCCCGGACGGCCCGCGCGGTCATACGGCCGCCCCCGACTGCTTGGCCGAGGAGTTCCGCATGACCCGCATGGCGAGGCCGGGCCGCATCAGGGCCTGCGGGGGGTCCACCAGTCCGGCCACCCGGAAGAACGCCCCGGTCACCTCGCCGTCGACGGCCGCCGCCGCGTGCAGGCGGGCCATGTAGGCGTTGGCCATCTTCACCTTCATGGTCCGGGGGCCCTCCACCCCGGGGAAGTTCAGGTCCGCTCCGGCGGCGATGTCCCACGGGACGTCGATGACCGTGGAGATGCGCCGGAAGAAACGCAGCGCGTCGGGGACCGGGGCGTCCCGCAGGTGGTCGCGCAGCGCCACGGCCTCCAGCGCGGCGACCGTCATGCCCTGGCCGTAGACGGGGTTGAAGCTGCACACGCCGTCGCCCATGACGAGGAACCCTCCGGGGAAGCGGCGCAGCCGCTCGTAGCGGCGGCGGACGCTCGCCGGGAAGCGGAAGGTGACCGGTTCGTCGAGGGGCTCGGCGTCGCGGACGGCCCGGTAGATCTCCGGCGCGGCCAGCGACTTGGCGAAGGCCAGGAAGCCCTCGTCGTCGGTGGGCGGGTGGTCGCCGAGGATTCCGGTCAGGGAGAGCTGGGAGCTGCCGTCGGCGAGCCGGGGGAAGAACGCGCCGCGGGGGTTGCTCGGCGACGCCACCGGGTTGATCGACAGGTCCGTGCCGTACGGGTCTTCCTTGAGCTTGAAGTGGCGCGTGGTGTAGGCCAGGTCGATCTTGAAGCGGTCCTCCGCGGGCCGCTCGTACCCGAACTCCTCCAGCCAGGCGGGGGTTCGCGAGCCGCGCCCCGTGACGTCGACGACGAGGTCGGCCTCCAGGTGCGCGGGAGTGTCCGTGCCCGACTCGTCGACCACCTCGACGCCGGTGACGCGGCTGCGGTCGGCCGAGGCGGTCAGGCCGCGGATGACGCACCCGTCCATGATCGTCACCTGCGGCAGCGCGGCGACCCGGTCGCGCACGTGGGACTCCAGCTCGGGCCGCGTGGCCGAGACGCTGATCAACCCGGTGTTCGAGGGCTGGAGCCGGCGGCCGTTGAAGTACCACCGCAGGTTGCCCGCGATGTCCCCGGCGGGGATCCCGGCCGAGGTGAGTTCGGTGTCGAGACCGGGGAAGAGCTCGTTGAGGATCTGCTGCCCCTTGGCCAGCAGGGCATGGGCGTGGCGGCCGTGCGGGACACCGCGGCGCTGCTCCTTGCCGCCCAACCGGTCCCGGTCGATCACCAGCACTTCCTTGTACGTCTCGGACAGGACGCGCGCGGCGAGCAGCCCCGCCATCCCTGCACCGAGGACTACCGCGCGGTCACGGGCGTGCTTGGTCATCTGCGGTCCGCCTCCGTTGGCTCCGATGGCTCCGATGGCTCCTGTGGGCCGTCGTCCGGGCAACCGGGCCTCGGACCGTTGCATCGTCACGTCGCGTGTCACCGACCTGCATCTCCCGGTGTGCTGAGCTGGGACGGCCGGGCGCCGCACGCCCCTGTCCGCCGCGCCGCCCGCCTAGACTGCGGCGTTTCGACGGGCCCGGCGGACCCTTCGGCCGCCTCCCGCGAGTCGTCGAGAGAAGGGACGAGCGATGAAGCCGATCGGGATCTCGGGAGCGTGGACGGACGAGAAGAAGATCTTCCGCGACGAACGGGGCTCGTTCCGCGAGTGGTTCCAGGACGAGCCCTTCCGCCGCACCGTCGGCCACCCCTTCGATCTGCGGCAGGCGAACTGCGCGATCTCCTCCCGGGGGGTGCTGCGCGGCATCCACTTCGCCGGAGGCGTACCCGGCCAGGCCAAGTACTTCAGCTGCCTGCGCGGCAGGGTGCTCGGCGCCGTCGTCGACATCCGGGTGGGGTCGCCCACGTTCGGGGACTGGCGGACCGTCGAACTCGACGAGGCCACGGGGCGGGCGCTGTACGTCTCCGCGGGCCTGGGCTTCGGTTTCCTCACGCTGAGCGACGAGGCGGTGATCGCCTACCTGTGCTCGGCGGCCTACGACCCCCGGCTCGAACATGGCTTGAATCCGCTGGATCCGGAGGTGGGCATCGGCTGGCCGCCGGAGGTCACTCCGATCCTCTCGGAACGGGACTCCTCGGCCCCCGGTCTGACCGAGGCGGGGCGGCTGGGGTGGCTGCCTTCCCACTCCGGCCGAAATAAGTCGTCCTGAGCACCGGAACAGCACGATTGGAGATGCGGCTCACACGCCGCAGACCTGACTATTTCGGGAAGTCAACGAGCAAGTGCCAAGGGAAAGGGGACTGTTCCATGGGGGACGTCCTTCGCGACACAGGTGGCGCAAAAAGTAAGCGAATACCGAAGTTCGAGGGACTGCGAGGTGTCCTCGCACTGGGTGTGGTCGTCTACCACGTCGCGTTCCAGGCCGGAGTGGGCAGCTTCGTCGGTGAGCCGGGCAAACCGTTCTGGGGCGTCCTCGCGGACGGTCTGGGGGTCTGCCTTCCCCCCTTCTTCGCTCTGTCCGGAATGATGCTGTACAAGCCCTACGCCCGCGTCACCATCAGCGGGACGAAGCGCCCCGCCACCGGACGGTTCCTCAAGCGCCGGGCCCTGCGCATCCTGCCCGCCTACTACCTGTTGCTCGTCTTCGCGATCCCCGGCTACAACTGGTTCGAGATCGACAGCGTCAGCGACGTCCTGCGGCCCGTGCTCCTCATGCACTTCTACCTGCCCGAGGGGCAGCCGATGCACGGCATCGAGCCCACCTGGACGGTCCCCGCCGAGTTCACGTTCTACCTGGCCCTGCCGCTGATCGCCTGGATCGGCCACCGGCTCGCGCGGGGCGGAAGCACCCCCGCCCAGAAGGCCCGCCGCCTGCTGCTGCCCCTGGCCGCGCTGGAAGTCATGGCCATCGGCTGGGTCACGTACACCAACCTCCCCTCCACCGGCGCGACGATGCAGTGGTACTGGCCGCCCTACTACGCCGGCTGCTTCGCCGCGGGCATGGCGCTGGCCATCTACGCCGCGTACGCCGAGGCGCTTCCCGGGACCCCGGGCTTCTACCGGTTCGTGATCCGGCGTCCGCTGGTCTGCTGGGCGCCGCTCATCCCCCTGTACCTCCTCTACGCCACCAAGCCCATCGGCATCCCGGGCCTGGGCGACAACGCGGCCCTGGCCCAGGAGCTCGTCGACCACTTCATCCTGACCGCCTTCACCCTGCTGCTCCTGGCGCCGATGACGGTCCCCGGGGCAGAGTCCCGGTTCTCGGACGCGCTCTTCACCAGCAAGCCGATCCTCTTCCTCGGCCAGATCTCCCTCGGCGTCTACCTCTGGCACGAGATCGTGATCAACCTCTGGCTCAGGAACGGCAGCATCTTCGGCAAGTCCCCCGTGCCAACGCCCGAATTCCGAGGTGACATGGGGTTCTGGGAACTGTTCCTCTTCACGATCTCGATCAGCGTCGTGCTGGCGACCATCAGCTTCTATCTCGTGGAGAAGCCTCTCATCAAGTTCGGCGAACGCGGCGGGCCACCGCGGGGAAACCTTCCTCCCGCCCCCGCCGAGCCGGCTCTGCGGATCCCGGACCAGCGTCGGCCCGACAGTCCCGCGGAGCCGACCGCCGAGCGCACCTGACTCCCCAAGGAGGCCCCCGTGAGCGCACAACTCAAGATCCTCGCGATCAACGGTTCGGAACGTGACGGCAACACCGCCGACGTACTGCGGCATGCGGCACGCGTCGCCGAGAACCGCGGCGTCGACTTCGAGACCGTCGACCTGCGCTCGATCAGGATGGAGCGGTGCGGGCCGTGCGGCGACTGCAACGACAGGCCCGTGGCCTGCACCCTGGCCGACGGGGTGCCCGAGGTCGTGGCGAAGATGGTCGCGGCGGACGGGATCATCTTCGCGGCGCCCGTGCACGGCTTCGGCACCGCCAGCCTCATGCAGACCTTCATCGAGCGCGCCGGCGTCGGATATCTGCGCTTCGACCGGCCGCTGAGCAACAAGGTCGCCGGGATCATCTCGGTCGCCCGGCGCTACAGCGCCGGTGAGGTGTGGGCCCAGCTGACCGTCAACGCCCTGCTCAACCGGATGATCCTGGTGGGCAGCGGTTTCCCGGCGACGGTGCACGCCCTGCACCGGGGCGACGCGCTCAAGGACGAGGAGGGCCTCACCAACGTCTCGCGCCTGGTCGAGAGGATGACGGACATGATGGAGCTGCTCGACGAACACCGTCGGCTCTCCGGCCGTTCGGACGCGCTGGCCTCCGGCGAGGTCAACGAGCGGGTCGGCCTCGCTCTCAACGAACTCCAGGCGCAGCCGTGAGAGACGACCGGCGGCCCGGTCCCGCCCGGACCGGGCCGCTGGGCGCCGAAGCGGACGACGGCTTCTGGTCCGCCTACGGGCAGGTGAGCGACGCGTTCTACCGCGGAGACCTCACCGCCGCCGACCGCGAGCGCTGGGAGAGCGAGCGGCTGACGGCCGTACTGCGCCACGTCACCCGGCGCTCGCCGTTCTACCGCCGCCACCTGGCCGGCGTGGACGTCGAGGCGGTCACCCCCGCGAACCTGGCGGAACTGCCCTTCACCACCAAGGACGACCTGCGGCGGGAGATGCACGACGTCCTGTCGGGTCCGCTGCACGAAGCGCGCATCTACTACGAGACCACCGGAACCACCGGCGCCGCCACCCCGTGCCCGCGCGGCGAGAAGGACATCGCGACCAGCAACATCGCCGTCCGGGAGTCCTGGCGCCGCATGCTGGAGGCCCGGTTCGGGGACCGGATGCCCGTCGTGGGCCTGATGGGGCCGTCGGAACTGTACGCGTTCGGGGATGTGTTCACCGCGGTGGCGGGGGAGCTGGGAGCCTGCCACGTCAAGATCTGGCCCGAGTCCCCCAGGGTGGGGTTCCGCAAGGCGCTGCGGCTGATCGAGGAGCTGGAGGTCGAGGTCGTCGTCTGTGCTCCGGCCCTGTGCCTGAGCCTGGCCAAGGCGGCCCTGCACTACGGCTACGACCTGGCCGACCTGCCGGTGAAGCTCTTCCTCACGCTGGGGGAGATCTGCACCCCTCAGTTCGCCGACAACGTGGCGACCCTGTGGCCGCAGGCCGTCGTGCGGCCCACGCTCTACGGCTCCCAGGAAGCCCTGTGCATCGCCACCGGCGCGGACACCGGAGCGCTCCACCTCGCCCAGCCCAACTACCTGGTCGAACTCGTCGAACCGGACACCGGCGCCGTGGTCGGCGACACCGGTGAGGGCGAACTCGTTCTCACCATGCTGGTGGACGGCATCAAACCGCTGATCCGCTACCGTACCGGGGACCTGGTCCGCATCCTTCCGGCGAGCCCCGGAGACCCGCTGCCGGGCCCGCGGATCCAGGTCATCGGCCGGGTCTCGGACCGCATCCCCCTGGGCGATGTGACCCTCCAGCCCGCCGAGCTGGAAGCCGCGATCCTCGACGGGGTCGGCGGCTGCCTCGGCTACCAGGTCGTCATCGACCGGCAGGACGACGGCAGCGACGCCGTCACCGTGCGCATGGACCTGCTGGCCGGCGCCGACGGGGAACGGCAGGGCATCGGCGAGGCCGTCGCCGCCAGGCTCCGGGAGCGGACCGGGGCGCACGCCGGCATCGTCGTGGACACCGACCTCGACCCGGTGACCCACACCGGCTCCTTCGTCAGTTGGAAGGCCGCGCGCGTCGTCGACAACCGCTCCGGCCCCGACCGGGCGGTACTGACCGCCCGTCAGGTGGCACACCGCTACGCCATCACCACGTGATCCGGAGGACCCAGGATGACCGACCAGTGCATGGTCTCGGCCCCGGTGCGGGTGCGGACACGACGCCTCGATGTGAAGGAGACGGGCTCCCTGCCCGCCTACCGCGCGCTGGCCGAGCACTTCGGCCCCGACGAGGTCTACCTCCTGGAGTCCGCGGCCGGCCCGAGCCGCGACCGCAGGCACCAGTTCGTCGGCTTCGGCGCGCTGCTCTCGCTCTCGGTCACCGACCGGGCGGTGCGCGTCGAGGGCGTACCCGCCCTGCAGGGCCTGCTCCTGGAGCGGGCCGGCGCGCTGCTGGAGGACGGCCCCCAGGGGCTGCGGCTGCGTACCGCGGCCGGGTTGTGGTCGCTGCTGCGGGCCATGCGGGACATGTTCGACGCCGAGGGGTCCGCGTCCGGCTTCCGCTTCGGGTTCCTCGGCTTCTTCGGGTACGACACGGCCCGCTACATCGAGGAGCTGCCCCACCTCATCGAGACCCGGCCGGACCTGCCCGACGTACGCATGGTCCTGCACCAGGGCAGCGTGGTCACCGATCTCGCCACCGGCCGGAGCGAACTGCTGCTCCACGAGTCCCCGTACTGGCCCGCCCTCGCGGCGGAGACCGTCACCGGGCTCCTCGCCGACGCCGAGCGGTCCTGGCCCGACCCGTCCGTCGACGGATTCCCCGCCTCGGCGGTCACCGACGACAGCGCCCCCGAGGTGTTCGCGAACGACGTCGAGCGGTGTTTGAAGCACATCGCCGTCGGCGACATCTACCAGGTGCAGATCGGCCACGAGCTCTCCATCCGCTCGGCGGCCGACCCCGCGGACGTCTACCAGCGCCTGCGCCGGCGGAACGCCTCCCCGTACATGTACCTGGCGGGCATCGACGGGCACCGCCTGATCGGCGCCAGCCCCGAGCTGTTCGTACGCATCGAGGACGGCGAGGTCACGATGCGGCCGATCGCGGGCACGGTGCCGCGGTCCGGCCCGGACGGCGGCACCGCCGCGGGAGTCCGGCTGCGGTCCGATCCCAAGGAGATCGCCGAACACACCATGCTGGTGGACCTCTGCCGCAACGACATCGGACGGATCGCCCGGCCGAACACGCTCGACGTACCCGACCAGTTGGACGTGGAGGGCTACTCCCACGTGATGCACCTGGTCTCCACGGTGGTCGGCCGGGCGCGGGCGGACACCGACGCCTTCGACAGCATCGCCGCCCTGTTCCCCGCCGGCACCATGACGGGCGCACCCAAGATCCGCGCCATGGAGATCATCGAGTCCGTCGAGCGTAGCCGCCGCGGCCTGTACGCGGGGGCGCTCGGCCTCCTCGACGTGGGCGGATACACCAACCTCGCCCTGTGCATCCGCACCCTGTTCCACCACGAGGGCGTCTACCGCACCCGGGCCTCGGCCGGAATCGTCGCCGATTCCGAACCGGGGGCGGAGTGGACCGAGACGCTGGCCAAGATGAGCGCCACGCACTGGGCGGTCACCGGAGAGGAGTTGCTGTGAGCTTGCGGTCTCCCGACGGATCGGGGGGAGGCGCCGACGCCCCGCGGGTCCTGGTGGTCGACGCGTTCGACAGCTTCGTCGACATCCTGCGCCAGTACCTGATGTCCGCCGGCGCGGAGCCGGTCATGGTGCGGTCGCACCGCATGACCCCGGACGAGATGGGGCTGATGCGGCCCGACGCGGTCCTGCTGGGACCGGGCCCCGGCCACCCCGACACCTCCGGGCACGTCGAGATCGTCCAGGCGTTCGCCGGCCGGGTTCCGCTGCTCGGGGTGTGCCTGGGCCATCAGGCCGTCGCCCGCGCCTACGGCGCCGCCACCGTCCCCGCCCGGCATCTCATGCACGGAAAGACGAGCCGGATCACGCACGACGGGCGCGGAGTGTTCACCGGGCTGCCCGCAGGGTTCTCCGCGACCCGCTACCACTCGCTGATCGTGCCGGAGGGCACGGTCCCGCCGTCCCTGGAGGTCACCGCGCACTCCACGGACGACGGCTACGTGATGGGCCTGCGCCACCGTTCGCTGCCGGTGGAGTCCGTCCAGTTCCATCCGGAGAGCTTCCGCACCGAACACGGCATGCCGATGATCCGCAACTTCCTGGCCTCCATGCGGTCCTTCACCGCACGGGACTGCGCGGCCGCACCGGCCGAAGCAGCCTGAGCACGGTCCCCGATCACGGCGGGACGGCCGCTTCGCGCCGCCCGCTCCCACAATCACGAGGGTGGATTCACTGTGCGTCCCTTCCGTATCGAGATCGCCCAGTCCGACATCGACGACCTGCACCGCCGGATCGACGCGACCCGGTGGCCGTCGGAGATACCCGGATCCGGATGGGACCGCGGAGTACCGCTGTCCTACCTCAAGGAGCTCACCGAGCACTGGCGCCACGGTTACGACTGGCGGGCCGCGGAGACCGAGCTGAACGCGTTCCCCCAGTTCGTCACCACCATCGACGGCGCCGACGTGCACTTCCTGCACGTGCGCTCGCCCGAGCCGGACGCGGTCCCGCTGATCCTCACCCACGGCTGGCCCGGCTCGGTGGCCGAGTTCCTCGACGTCATCGGCCCCCTGAGCGACCCGCGCGCACACGGCGGCGACCCGGCGGACGCGTTCCACGTGGTCGTCCCCTCCATGCCGGGCTACGGGTTCTCCGGCCCGACGACCGAGCCGGGCTGGGACGTGCGGCGCATCGCACGCGCCTGGGCTGAGCTGATGAACCGGCTCGGCTACGAGCGCTACGTCGCCCAGGGCGGCGACTGGGGCAAGGTCGTCTCGCTGGAGCTGGGGCTGGCCGACCCCGAGCACGTGGCCGGCGTCCACCTGAACATGCTGGTGACCTTCCCGCCGCAGGACGACCCGGAGGCCATCGGGCGCCTGGACGAGAGCGACCTGGGCAAGCTGGCGCACGGCGGGGAGTTCGCCGACACCGGCATCGGCTGGCAGCGCATCCAGGCCACCCGACCGCAGACCCTGGCCTACGGGCTCACCGACTCGCCGGTCGGCCAACTCGCCTGGATACTCGACAAGTTCCAGGAGTGGAGCGGCGGCAAGAACGTGGAGGAGGCCATCCCGCGCGACCGGCTGCTCACCCACGTGATGATCTACTGGCTGACCGCGACCGCCGGGTCCAGCGCCCAGCTGTACTACGAGTCGGCTCGCGGCATGGCGGACTTCGCCCGCACCTGGGGCGGGCCCTGGCCCCTGAGCGCCCCTGTCGGCGTCGCGGTGTTCCCGGACGACGCCACCCGGCCGATCCGGTCGTTCGCCGAGGGCATCCTGCCGACCCTGACGCGGTGGACCGAGTTCGACCGCGGCGGGCACTTCGCCGCCATGGAGCAGCCGCAGCTCCTCGTCGAGGACGTCCGGTCGTTCACCCGTCCGCTGCGCTGAAGCACTAGGGCACACACGAAGTGGAGCGCCCGTCGGCCGGAACTCTAGATTGACGTCCCCGGACCGACGGGCCCGATGCGTCGGCTTTCGCCGTCAGGAGACTTCATGCTGGAGAAATGCAGGCGGGACGAGACCTGCCGTGTATGCGGTGCGGACGACTGGACCGAGGTCATCTCGTTCGGTTCGCTACCGCTCGCCAACGGTTTCGTCGACCCGGCCGACGCCGACGAGGCGCAGGACGTCTTCCCGCTCGACGTCATCGTGTGCCGGTCGTGCCGGCTGATGACGCTGCGGCATGTCGTCGACCCCGAGGCGCTGTTCAAGCACTACGTCTACGTCTCCTCCGACTCCGACCAGATCCGCGAGCACATGGCGCACATCGTCGAGCTGGCCACCCGCCGGGCGGGCCTCGCCTCCGGCGACCTGGTCGTGGAGCTGGGCAGCAACGTCGGCACCCAGCTCGCGATGTTCCAGGAGGCGGGCATGCGGGTGGCCGGGGTCGACCCGGCGGCCAACCTCGCCGAGATCGCCAACGCGCGGGGCGTCCCCACCGACCCGGACTTCTTCGGCCCCGGCCCCGCGGGCCGCATCGCCTCCGAGCAGGGCCGGGCCAAAGCCGTCATCGGCCGCCAGTGCTTCGCGCACATCGACGACGTACACCGCATCCTGGACGGCGTCGACGCGGTGCTCGACGACGACGGCGTCCTGGTCATCGAGGTGCCGTACCTGCTGAACCTGCTCGACGAGAACCAGTTCGACACGATCTACCACGAGCACCTGTCGTACTTCTCCCTGCACACGCTGCGCCACCTCTTCGGCATGCACGGCCTGCGGATCATCGACGTGGAGCGGGTCGCCGTCCACGGCGGTTCGATCGCCGTCGTCGCCGCACGCGAGTCGGCCGCGCGGACCCCGGAGCCGTCGGTCGCCGCGCTGCTCGGCCTGGAGGAGGAGCGCGGACTGCTGACGGAGGCCCCCTACCGGGCCTTCGCCGAGCGGGTGACGCACGTGACCGAGGCGGTGCGCACGCTCGTCCGCGGCCTGGCGGCGGACGGCCACCGCGTGGCCGGCTACGGGGCGCCGTCCAAGGGCACCCAGCTGCTGATGGCCTGCGGCCTGACCGCCGACGACATCACCGTCTGCGGCGACACCACGCCCCTCAAGCACGGCAAGCTGCTGCCGGGAAACCGCATCCCCGTCCTTCCGCCGGACGAGGTCGCCGCCACCGAACCGGACTACTACCTCCTCCTCGCGTGGAACTACACCGAAGAGGTCGTCCGCAAGGAGCGCCGCTTCCTCGAGGCGGGAGGGAAGTTCATCGTTCCCATCCCGGAGCCCAGGATCATCTCCGCCCAGTCAGCGAAGGAGCTCGTCTGATGGAGTACGGCCCCGAGCACGCGAAGTTCTACGACCTCGTGTTCCGCAGCCGCGGCAAGGACTTCGACCTGGAGGCCCGCGGGCTCACCGAGCTGATCCTCGCCGACCGCCCCGACGCCGTATCGCTCCTGGACGTCGCCTGCGGCACCGGCGCCCACCTGGAGACGCTCGCCACGCTCTTCGGCCACGTGGAGGGCCTGGAGTACGCGCCCGCGATGCTGGAGCAGGCGGCCGGCCGGCTGCCCGGCGTCCCGCTGCACGCCGGCGACATGCGCTCCTTCGACCTGGGCCGCACCTTCGACGCGATCACCTGCATGGGCAACGCGCTCGGCGAGATGGGGTCCGTCACCGAGCTCAAGGCCGCGGTGTCGGCCATGGCCCAGCACCTGAACCCCGGCGGTGTCCTGGTCGCCGAGCCCTGGTACTTCCCCGAGAACTTCCTCGACGGGCATGTCGGCGGCCATCTGCACCGTGAGGAGGGCCGCGTCATCACGCGGATGACGCACTCCGTGCGCCAGGGCGACAAGTCGCGTCTGGAGGTCCGGTTCCGGGTCGCGGACGCCTCCGGGTTCAGCGAGTTCTCCGAGGTCCTGACCTCCAGCCTGTTCACCCGCGAGCAGTACGCCGACGCCTTCGAGTCGGCGGGCCTCTCGGTGAGGTTCGTGCCGGGCTTCCGGCTGGCCGACGGCCGGCCCAACAGCCCCGGCCTCTTCGTCGGCGTGCGCACGGCATGAGCGGCGGCCCGGTGCGTCTCGAGTCCCTGCCCACGCCCTACTTCAGCGAACCGCTGCACGTCGGACGCCCGAACGTGGGCTCCCGCGACCGGTTGATCGAACGGATCGACGGAGCGCTGGAGCGGCTGTGGTTCACCAACGACGGCCCTCTGGTCCGGGAGTTCGAGGCCCGCGTGGCCGAGCTCACCGAGGTCAGGCACTGCGTCGCCGTGTCGAACGCCACCACCGGCATCCAGGTCGCCGCGAAGGCCCTGGGCATCGGCCCGGGGGATGAGGTGATCGTCCCCTCCTTCACCTGGGTCGCCACCGCCCACGCGCTGGACTGGATCGGTGCGGTGCCCGTCTTCTGCGAACTGGACGAGGAGACCGGCACCGCCGACGTGGCGCACGTGGAGCGGCTGATCGGCCCGCGCACCCGCGCCATCCTGGACGTGCACGTCTTCGGCAGGCCCGCCCGGATCGACGAGCTGACCAAGCTGGCCGAGGAGCACGGGCTCCCGCTGCTCTTCGACGCCGCCCACGCCTTCGGCTGCACCTACCGGTCCAAGCCGATCGGCGGATTCGGCACGGCGGAGATCTTCAGCTTCCAGGCGACGAAGTTCGTGAACAGCTTCGAGGGCGGTGCGATCGTCACCGACGACGACGCGCTGGCCGACCGGCTCCGGGCCATGCGCCACCAGGGCCTCAACGCCGCGCACGAGATCACCGGCAGCGGAACGGTCGCCCGGATGCACGAGATCAGCGCGGCCATGGGCCTCACCTCCCTGGAGTCGGCCGACCACTTCACCGAGGTCAACCGGCGCAACTACCGGCTGTACGAGGAGTACCTGGACGACCTGCCCGGCGTCCGGGTCCGCCCGCAGGAGCAGGGCGAGCTGTCGAACTGCCAGTACGTCGTCATCGAGGTGGACGCCGACCGGGCCGGACTGCACCGCGACGAGCTCCAGGAGGTGCTCAAGCGGCACAATGTGCTGGCCCGCGCCTACTTCAGCCCCGGCTGCCACAGCTGCGAGCCCTACCGGTCCGACCCCGCGCGCCACGCGCCCGATCCGCTCCCGAAGGTGGAGGCGCTCACCGAGCGGGTGCTGTCACTGCCCACCGGCACGGCCGTGGGGCCGAAGGAGGTACGGGGAGTCTGCCGTATCGTCCGCGCGGCCGTCGACGGGAGCACGGTGCCCCAGGGGAATGACAGCACAGAAGAAGATGCAGGCGGCAGCCATTCGAGGTGATCCTTTCAGGGAGTGATCAACCCCCTCCTCGAAATGGAGTATCCGCATGTCGTTACGTCACATGTCCCGCCGTGCCTCCAGGTTCGGCGTCGTGGCTGTCGCGTCCATCGGGCTGGCCGCCGCCGCGCAGTCCGTGGCCTTCGCCGCGCCCTCCTTCTCGGCCAGCCCCGCGTCGGGCCTGAGCGACGGGCAGAGCGTCTCGGTGTCGGTCAGCGGTGCGGCCGCGGGTGAGACCTACTACATCGCGCAGTGTGCGCCGGTCGGCGGCCAGGAGGCGTGCAACCCGGCGACCGCCACCTCCTTCACCACGGACGCGTCCGGAGCGGCGTCGTTCAGCTTCGTCGTGCGCAAGACGTACGCGGGCAGCACGCCCACCGGCACGCCGGTCGGCAACGTCGACTGCGCGACCGACGCGTGCAACCTCGGCGCCGGCAACTCCGGTCTCGACCTCGGCCACGTGGCTCTGACCTTCGGCTGATCGAACCGTGGCCCCCGGTTCCGCGGACCGGGGACCTGTGTGCTGCCGGGGCGGGTCGCACCCGTCCCGGCAGCGCCCTTCGCGGCCTGACGCCCCTGCCGGACCTCCCCCCGGGGTCCCGGCAGGCGGGCGTCAGGCCGCGATCTCGATCTGTACGTGGTCGCCGACGACCAGGCGGTGCCGGGCCTCGCCCCGGGCCCCCGGCCCGACCCGGGCGCCCCGCCCGATCAGCGAGCCGTGCAGTCCGGCCACCGCGAGGATCGAGGCGTCGTCCAGGACGATGGAGTCGGAGAGCCGGGAGGCCCGCACCGTGCAGTGCCGGCCGATGGAGGCGTACGGTCCGATCTGGCTGTCCTCGACGACCGTCCCCGCACCGATCACCGCGGGCCCCACGATCCGCGAACGTGTCACGCGCGCGCCCTCCTCGACGACCACACCGCCCAGCAGTTCGCTCTCCGGGCCCACCTCGCCCGACACCCGGCGGGCCAGCCGGCCGAGCATTCGGCGGTTGCACTCCACGACGTCCTCGACCCGGCCGGTGTCCTTCCAGTAGTCGGTGTAGCGGCCGGCCTCGACCCGCGAGCCGTGCTCCAGGAGCCACTGGATCGCGTCGGTGATCTCCAGCTCCCCGCGGGCGCTCGGCCGGATCGCGTCGACGGCGCGGTGCACGTCGGCGGTGAAGAAGTACACGCCGATCGCCGCCAGGTCGCTGCGCGGTTCCCGGGGCTTCTCCACCAGGCGCAGCACCTGTCCCTGGGCGTCCAGCTCGATCACGCCGAAGGCCCGGGGGTCGGGCACCTGGCGCACGACGATCCGCGCGGCGGGGCGGGCCCGGAGGAACTCCCGGGCCTGCGCCGGCAGGTCCCCGTCGAGCATGATGTCGCCCAGGTACAGGACGAAGTCGTCCTCGTCGAGGAACTCGCGGGCCAGTTTCACGCAGTGCGCGATGCCCAGGGGTTGGTCCTGGCGTATGTAGGTGATGCGCAGACCGAAACGGCTGCCGTCCCCGATCGCCTCAATGATTTCCTGAGCCCAGTCGCCGACGACAATACCGACCTCTTTGATATCGAGGTCGCGAATATTCTCCAGAACGTATTCCAGGACCGGCTTCCCGGCGATCGGAACAAGCTGCTTCGGCATGGCGTAACTGATCGGGCGCAGGCGGGTTCCCGAACCGCCCGACAGTACAAGTGCCTTCATTGTGTTCCGCCCTTCAGCGCAATCACTGAAATTCCACGTCACTGTAGACCGGACCGCGCGGTACGCGCTTCTCGCAGAATGCCCACGACTTCGCAATCCCGGAGATGCGGCGCCCCCGCGGCGGGCCGGAGGATTCCAGCGAATGTGAGACGCCGCTTCCCGACGCGCGAGAAGGAGACTCCGTGGACGTGTCAGCGCAGTACGACGTCATCGTGGTGGGCGGTGGCCCGGCGGGCTCGACCGTGTCCACGCTGGTCCGCAAGAGGGGTCACCGGGTGCTCCAGTTGGAGAAGGAGACCTTCCCGCGCTACCAGATCGGTGAGTCCCTCCTCCCCGCCACCGTCCACGGCATCGCGCATCTCCTCGACGTCTCCGACGAGCTGAAGAAGGCCTCTTTCACGATCAAGCACGGCGGGACGTTCAAGTGGGGCGCCAACCCCGAGCCCTGGACGTTCGACTTCGCCGTCTCGCGCCGGATGCCCGGTGCGACGGGGTACGCCTACCAGGTCGAACGCATGAAGTTCGACAAGATCCTCCTCGACAACGCTCGCAAGCACGGGGTGGAGGTACGGGAGAACAGCGACGTCCTCGACGTGCTCAAGGCCGAGGACGGCCGGGTCCGGGGGGTGCGCTACCGGGACGCCGAGGGGCGTGAGCACGAGGTGAGCGCCCGCTTCGTCGTGGACGCCTCCGGCAACACCGGCGGGCTGTACAAGAAGTCCGGCTCCAAGCGCGAGTACTCGCCCTTCTTCCGCAACCTCGCCCTGTTCGGCTACTTCAACGGCGGCAAGCGGCTGCCCAAGCCGAACTCCGGGAACATCTTCACCTGCGCCTTCGAGCACGGCTGGTTCTGGTACATCCCCCTGACCCCCGACCTGACCAGCGTCGGCGCGGTGGTGAACCGGGACTCGGCGAGCCTGGTGCAGGGCGACCCCGAGAAGGCGATGGAGTCGTTCATCGCGGCCTGCCCGCTGATCGCGGAGAAGCTCTCCGAGGCCACCCGGGTGACCGAGGGCCCCTACGGCGAGCTGCGGGTCCGCAAGGACTGGTCGTACAGCAACACGAAGTTCTGGGCGCCGGGCATGGCCCTGATCGGGGACGCCGCGTGCTTCGTCGACCCGGTGTTCTCCTCCGGGGTCCACCTCGCCACCTACAGCGGGCTGCTGGCCGCGCGCTCGCTCAACTCCTGCCTGGACGGGACGGTCGACGAGACCACCGCGTTCGAGGAGTTCGAGGCGCGCTACCGGCTGGAGTACAGCCGCTTCTACGAGTTCCTCGTCGGCTTCTACGACATGCACCATTCGGAGGACTCCTACTTCTGGCAGGCCCGGAAGATCTCCAACACCGCGGACTCCGACCTGGAGTCGTTCGTCGAGCTGATCGGCGGGGTCTCCTCCGACGAGTTCGCCGACGCGGCGCGGGCCAGGCAGCGGTTCGCCGAGGCGTCGGACGAGATGGCCGGCATGACGCACACCGCCGCGGACGACACCGGCGGGCCGCACGGCGCCGTGCCGGGAAAGGTGGTGGGCCGTCTCATGGAGCAGGGCGCCGCCCTGCAGGCGCGGGCGCTGCTCGGCGACGAGGCGGGGGCCGAGCGACCGGTCAGGCAGGGGGGCCTGGCCGCGTCGACGGACGGACTGGGCTGGGTTCCCCATGCACGGTCCTGACGTGGCGGCGCTCGCCGCCGCCACGTCGCCGCTGGGCGGGGAGCCGCTGACCGTCTTCCTGCTCCAGGTCGGCGTACTCCTCGTCTGCGCCTACGGTCTGGGGCGGCTGGGCGCCCGGGTCGGCCTACCGCCCCTGGTGGGGGAACTGACCGCGGGGGTGCTGCTGGGGCCGACGCTGCTGGGGCAGATCGCACCGGGGCTCTCCGGCCGGCTGTTCCCCGCGGACATGTCGCAGGCGCACCTGCTCGACGCGTTCTGCCAGTTCGGCATCCTGCTGCTGGTGGCCATCGCCGGGGCTCAGTTCGACCCCCTGATCCTGCGCAGGCGCGGGGGGCTGGCTGCCCGGGTGAGCCTGGCCGGTCTCCTGGTGCCTCTGGGGCTGGGTATCGCCACCGGGTACCTGGTGCCGGCCTCGCTGCTGACGGACTCCGGAGAACGGGGCGTCTTCGCGCTGTTCCTCGGGGTCGCCATGTGCGTCACCGCGCTCCCGGTGATCGCCAAGACGCTCGCGGACCTGAACCTCACGCACCGCAACGTCGGCCAGTTGCTCATCGCGGCCGCCGTGTTCGACGATGCGGTGGGCTGGCTGCTGCTCGCCCTGGTGACGGCGTTGGCCAGCGGGGGGGCCGGCGGGCCCGTGGTCCTGACCACAATGGCCTGGACCGCCGTGTTCATCGCCGCGGCGTGCGCGGTGGGCGGCCCGATCGGCAGGCGGATGTCCCGTACCGGGGGCGGCCGGGTTCCGGTGTCGGCCATCACCGTCGGCGTGGCCGTCGTCGTCCTGTACGGGGCGCTGACCGCGGCGGCCGGGATGGAGGCGCTGTTCGGGGCGTTCGTGGCCGGGGCCACCCTGCTCCGGCACATCGACCCGGCGCGGCTGGCTCCGCTGCGCACCCTGGTCATGGCCGTGTTCGCCCCGGTGTTCCTGGGCAGTGTGGGGCTGCGCATGGACCTGACGGCGCTCGCGGAGCCGTCGGTCCTCCTCACCGGTGTCGTCGTCCTCTTCGTGGCCACGCTCGGCAAGTTCGCCGGTGCGTACGTCGCCGCCCGCAGCGGCGGGATGAGCCGGTACGAGGGGCTGGCGCTCGGGGCGGGGATGAACTCGCGCGGGATGATCGAGGTGGTGATCGCCCTGGTCGGGCTGCGCATCGGCGTACTGGACACCGTCACCTTCACGATCATCGTGCTGATCGCCCTCATCACCTCGGTGTCGGCGCCGCCGCTCCTGCGCTGGGCGAGCAGCCGGATCGCTTTCGAGAGCGACGAGCAGGAGCGGGAGGAGCGGCTGGCCGGCTGGAGCACCGAGCCCGCCTTCTCGGGCGGGCCGCCGCCCAAGTCAGCACGGCAGGAGAAGACCGCGGACACCTCCTGAGTGCAGGCTAGGTGGTTACCGTTCCGCCGGTCCGTCCGGCGGAACGGTGACTCATGTACGGAACCAGGAGGAGAACTCTGTGAGCGTCACCGACCCCACCCCCGGCGCGGACACCGCATCCGGTCCGGGAGACGGCATCCGTATCGCGGGCGCGCGGATCCACAATCTCAAGGATGTCTCGCTGACGATCCCCCGCAACCAGATCACGGTCTTCACGGGGGTCTCGGGATCGGGCAAGTCGTCGATCGTCTTCGACACGGTGGCCGTGGAGGCCCAGCGGCAGCTGAACTCCACCTTCAGCTGGTACATCCGCAACCAGCTCCCGAAGTACGAACGTCCGCAGGCCGAGGCGATCGAGAACCTCACCACCCCGGTGATCGTCGACCAGAAGCCGGTGGGGGGCAACGCCCGGTCCACGGTGGGCACCATGACCGACGTGCAGCCCATGATCCGGGCCCTGTTCGCCCGGTTCGGCACGACGACGGACAAGAAGCCGTCCTCGCTCGGCGTCTCCGCGTTCTCGTTCAACGACCCCCAGGGCATGTGCCCGGACTGCGACGGTCTCGGCCAGAGCATCGCCCTCGACCTGGACAAGATGCTGGACCGCTCGAAGTCCCTGGACGACGGGGCGGTTCTCTTCCCCGAGTACAAGGTGGGCAGCCCCGACTGGCAGATCTGGGCGAAGTCAGGCCGTCTGGATCCGGCCAAGCCGATCGCCGAGTACAGCGCCGAGGAATTGGACACCCTGCTGCGCGGCACCGGCGGGAAGGTGACGCTGAAGACCAAGAGCACCGAGTTCCAGACGAACTACGAAGGGCTGGCCGACCGGTTCGAGCGGCTCAACCTCAAGCGCGACCTCAGCGCCCTGAGTGATCGTAAGCGCGAGGTCATCGAACGCTTCGTCACCGACGGCGTCTGCCCCTCCTGCCGGGGGGCGCGGCTCAACGCCGCCGCGCTCGACGTGCGGATCGACGGCAAGAACATCGCCGACTACTCGAGCATGGAGGTCCGCGACCTCACGGAGGTGCTCACCGGCGTCACAGAGCCGGCCGCGGCTCCCCTCGCGAAGGCCGCGCGCACGGCCCTGGAGCGGATCGTGTCCATCGGGCTCGGCTACCTGACCCTGGACCGGCCCACGGCCGACCTCTCCGGGGGCGAGGGGCAGCGGCTGAAGATGGTCCGCCACCTCGGCAGTGGTCTGGCCGGGCTCACCTACATCTTCGACGAGCCCAGCATCGGCCTGCACCCGCGCGACGTGGGACGGCTCAACGAGCTGCTGCGCGCGCTGCGCGACAAGGGGAACACCGTGCTGGTCGTCGAGCACGACCCCGATGTGATCGAGATCGCCGACCACATCGTCGACGTCGGCCCCGGGGCCGGGGTGCACGGTGGCGAAATCGTGTTCGAGGGGTCCTTCGCGGAGCTGCGGAAGGCGAAGACCCGGACGGGGGAGGCACTGCGGCGCGGGGCACGCGTGAAGGAGGAGGTCCGCCCGCCCACGGGGGAGCTGACCGTGGAGAACGCGGATCTGCACAACCTGAAGCAGGTCTCCGTGGCCGTACCCACCGGCGTGCTGACCGCGGTGACCGGGGTGGCGGGTTCCGGCAAGAGCAGCCTGATCTCCGGGGCCTTCATGGAGGCGCACCCCGACGCCGTGTTCGTCGACCAGTCCGCGATCGCCGCCTCCTCGCGCTCCACACCGGTGTCCTACCTCGGTCTGATGGACCCGCTGCGCAAGCTGTTCGCGAAGGAGACCGGCGCGAACGCCTCACTGTTCAGCTTCAACTCGAAGGGCTCGTGCGAGGAGTGCCAGGGCCGCGGGGTCATCATCACCGAGCTGGCCTTCATGGACCCCGTGACCACCCACTGCGGTGTCTGTGAGGGGCGCCGCTTCAAGCCCGAGGTCCTGGAGCACAAGCTTCGCGGCAAGTCCATCGCGGACGTCCTGGAGCTGCCCGCCGACGAGGCCGTCGAGTTCTTCACCGAGAAGGCGCTGCTGCCCAAGCTGCGCGCCCTCGTGGACGTCGGCCTCGGGTACCTCAGCCTGGGTCAGCCGCTCTCCAGCCTCTCCGGTGGTGAGCTGCAGCGCATCAAGCTCGCCGACCAGCTGCACCGCACGGGCACGGTCTACGTCCTGGACGAGCCCACCACCGGGCTGCACATGTCGGACGTGGACACCCTGCTGGCGCTCCTGGACGGTCTCGTCGAGGCGGGCAACACCGTCGTGGTCATCGAGCACAACCTCGATGTGGTGCAGCAGGCCGACTGGATCATCGACCTTGGCCCCGACGGCGGACGGGAAGGCGGGGAGATCGTCTTCACCGGTACGCCGAAGGACCTGCTCGCCGCGGATTCCTCCCTCACCGGCGAGTACCTGCGCCGCCACCTGAAGGCCCAGGCCGGCTGACCGGACGTCTGGCAGTCGTCCGAGGGGTCCGTGCTCTTCGGACGACCGTCCGTGGTTGTGGCCGCTCCC
>NZ_LIVT01000017.1:71274-74373 GCF_001905905.1 Streptomyces sp. CB02366 | reverse complement strand
CCCTTCGTTTCACTTCTTTTTTGTCTTGCTGTCCTGCGTTTCCGACTCTATCAGACTCTTCCGTGTCCGATTCCCGGTCGAAGCGGGCCCTGCCTTTTCGCTTTCCAGGTTCCCCGCTTCCGCGTTCTCCCTTTCCGGCGAGTCCGACTCTATCAGATCCTTTCGGGCCTGATTCCCAGTCAGCGGGATTCGTCTTCCCGGCCGTTGGGCCGTTCCGACGAGTGAGACTTTAGCGGATTCCTGCGCCCCGACGCTAATCGGGGTGCGTTCCTTCGAACGCGGATTCCTCATTTCGCATAGGCGCACGAAAAGACATGCGACCCGAAGTCGCGTGTCTGTCGTGGTTACTGCGGAATGGCTGTCCGGGGACCGACCGGGGTCGGCGCTCACGTCGGACAACTCGGAGCACACTACGGATGCGTCCTGGGCGTGTCAACCCCCGGCCGGTAGCGCCTGCGGCCGGGGGCGGGCGGTGCGCCCGGGCAGGGCTCAGCCGTTGCCGGAGGCCAGGGCGCGGCTGCGGTCGCGGGCCGCTTCCAGGGCGGCGATGAGGGCCGCGCGCACCCCGTGGTTCTCCAGTTCCCGGATGGCGCTGATCGTCGTGCCGGCCGGGCTGGTGACGGCCTCGCGCAGCTTGACCGGGTGCTCACCGCTGTCCCGGAGCATGACGGCCGCGCCGATGGCGGCCTGGACGATGAGGTCGTGTGCCTGGGCGCGGGGCAGGCCGAGCAGGATGCCCGCGTCGGTCATGGCCTCGACCAGGAAGTAGAAGTAGGCGGGGCCGGAGCCGGAAAGGGCGGTGGCCGCGTCCTGCTGGGACTCCGGTACGCGCAGGGTTTTGCCGACGCCTCCGAAGATCTCCTCGGCGGTGGCCAGGTGCGCGCCGGTGGCGTGGCTGCCGGCGGAGATGACGGACATGCCCTCGTCGACGAGGACCGGCGTGTTCGGCATGACCCGGACGACCGGGGTGCCGGAGGCGAGCCGGTCCTCGATGAACGCGGTGGTGATGCCGGCCGCGGCGCTGATGACCAGCCGGTCGGCGGTGACGTGCGGGGCGAGCTCGTCCAGGAGCTTGCCCATGTCCTGCGGCTTGACCGCGAGGATGAGGACGTCGGCGTTCTTGGCCGCCTCCGCGTTGGTGACGGACTCGACCCCGTACCGCGTGTGCAGTTCCCGGGCGCGTTCGTCCCGGCGGGTGGTCACCAGCAGGTGGGCCGGTCGCCAGCCTGCCCGGATCATCCCGCTGAGCAGGGCCTCGCCGATCTTTCCGGTGCCGAGGACTGCGACTGTCTGGGTCATGCGTTCACCCTCCGGGCGGTGCTGGGCTGTGCTCTGGGCCGGACCGTGCTGCTTCCCCGTCATCCTCGCATCGGGGTGTTCACGGTGTCCGGCGGCGGAGAGTGATCGCGCCGAGGCAGAGGACGAGGAGGGCGCTGCCCGCGACCACGGTGATGTCGCGCACGAAGTCGCCGGTGATCCCGGTGTGGTGGAGGACCTGGTTCATGCCGTCCACGGCGTACGACATGGGGAGGGCATGGGAGATCGCCTCCAGGACCGGGTGCATCGCCTCGCGCGGGGTGAACAGGCCGCAGAGCAGGAGCTGGGGGAAGATCACGGCCGGCATGAACTGGACCGCCTGGAACTCGGAGGCGGCGAACGCCGAGACGAACAGGCCCAGTGCGGTGCCGAGCAGGGCGTCGAGCAGGGCGACCAGGAGCAGCAGCCAGGCCGAGCCGGCCACGTCCAGCCCCAGCAGCAGGACGGAGACCGCCGTGGCGAACGCCGACTGGACGACCGCGACCGCGCCGAACGCGAGGGCGTACCCCCCGATCAGGCCGCCCTTGCCGAGCGGCAGGGCCAGGAGGCGTTCGAGGGTGCCCGAGGTCCTCTCGCGCAGGGTGGCGATCGAGGTCACCAGGAACATCGTGATCAGCGGGAAGATCCCGAGCAGCGAGGCCCCGGTGGAGTCGAAGATCCCGGCCGCGCCGTCGAAGACGTACCGGAGCAGGGTGATCAGCAGGACCGGGACGACCACCAGGAGCGCGATCGTGCGGGGGTCGTGGGTCAGCTGGCGCAGGACGCGGCCGGCGGTGGCGGTCATCCTCGGACTCCCTCGGTGCGGGGTGCGGCTTCGTCGACCAGGTGGAGGAACGCGTCCTCGACGGTCTCCGTGCCGGTGCGGCGGCGCAGGGCCTCGGGTGTGTCCTCGGCGAGGATCCGGCCCTCCCGCATCAGGAGGAGGCGGTGGCAGCGTTCGGCCTCGTCCATCACGTGCGAGGAGATCAGCAGCGCGGTGCCGCGGTCGGCGGCCAGGCGGTGGAAGAGATCCCAGAGGTCCCGGCGGAGTACGGGGTCGAGCCCGACGGTCGGCTCGTCCAGGACCAGCAGGTCCGGGGTGGAGAGGAGGGCGACCGCCAGGGAGACCCGGCTGCGCTGGCCGCCGGAGAGCGCACCGGTGAGGGCGTCGGCGCGGCTCGTGAGATCGACGTCCCCGATGGCGCGGGCGACGGCGTCGCGGCGGGTGTTCCGGTGGGCGCGGCCGGGGTGCAGGACGGCGGCGAAGTAGTCGAGGTTCTGTCGGACGGTGAGATCGGTGTAGACGGAGGGCGCCTGGGTGACGTAGCCGATGCGGGGGCGCAGGGCCGGATCCCCGGCGGGGCGGCCCAGGACGTCCAGGGCGCCGGTGGCCTTGGCCTGGGCGCCGACCACCGCGCGCATGAGTGTCGTCTTTCCGCAGCCCGAGGGGCCGAGGAGGCCGGTGATGCGGCCGGGGCGGACGGTGAGGTCCACGGCGTGCAGGACGGTGCGGCCGCCCCGGACGACGGTGAGGCCGCGTGCCTCGATCGCGGGGTCGGGAGGTGGTGGGGGCGGAGACGTGCGCTCGTAATTCATCATGTGATGAATTCTTCTCGCGGCGGGCCCGCTCGTCAAGGGGGGACTGCTCGCCCGGAACGCGGGGGGCGGGGGCGGGGGGCCGGGAAACGGCCCGGCCCGCCGACGTGGTGTCGGCGGGGCGGGGGGGGGAGGGGGCGGCGCGGGTCGGCGGGCAGCGCGGGGGCGGGGGGCGTGGGGGTTGTGGGGGGGGGGGGGGTTGTGCGG
>NZ_LIVT01000017.1:0-71252 GCF_001905905.1 Streptomyces sp. CB02366 | reverse complement strand
GGGGGGCCGGGAAACGGCCCGGCCCGCCGACGTGGTGTCGGCGGGCCGGGGAGGAGAGGGGGCGGCGCGGTTCGGCGGGCAGCGCGTGGACGGGGGACGTGGGGCTTGTGCGGGGCGTGGGGCTTGTGCGGGGCGCAGGGGTGTGCCGCCCCGGGTGCGCGCCGCTTGGGGAGTGGGCGCGGGGCCCGGCGGTCCGTGGGACGTACGCGGTGGGCCGGGCGGGGGCGGAGGGGGTCAGCGGCGTTTCGGCCGCTTGCGGGTCGCCGGGTTCCCCGTGCGGGTCGATCGGCGCTTCTCGAACTGGGCGCGGGCCTTCTCGTACTCGGTGCGGCGCAGCCTCTCGCCCGGGGCCTCGGTGAGCGAGCGGACGAAGTAGGCGAGGAGCGAGCCGATGAAGCCGATCGACTTCAGGCCGCGCAGGGCGTCCTCGCGGGCCGGGTCCTTCGGGCGGGCGCCGAACCCCTCCCAGGTCTTGCGGAAGGCGATGGCGCTGCAGACGGAGAACATCGCGATGACCAGCACCCCGACGAAGCCGCCGACGTCCGCGATCTCCAGCCCCTCGTAGGCGAAGCGGAGGACGAAGCAGGAGGCCGCCGCGGCGGCCAGCGAGCCGACGGAGACGCCGACGCGCCGGAGGCGGTAACCGCCGTCGTGGTCGACCCAGGTCGTGCCGAAGAAGCGGAGGGGCTCGGGCCGCGGGCCGGAGGGGGTGGTGGTCCCGGAGGGTGTTCCTCCGGCGGGCGGGGTGCCGGGGGCTGCGCTGTTCTCGCTCACGCGGCCGATTATCCCCGCCGGGCCGTCCGGCGGATCGGGGCCGGGCGGGACGCGGCGTCCGGTGCGGTGCGTCGCGAGGCGCCGGGGCGCCGCCGCCCCGGGACGGTTCGGGCGTTTCGGAGGTGCCGCGCGGCGCCGTGCCGGATGCCGCGGGCCGGCCCCGATCCGCCGGACGCCCCGGGGGCCGGGCCCCCGGGGCGGAGCCGTCAGTCGCAGCGCGGCGCGATGTAGCCGTCACGCCCCGTGTAGACGTAGGCGTCCGCGACGAACTGGCCGTTGGCGATGTTGTCCCAGAGGTTCGACGTGCCGTACGGGCCGGTGACCCACTCCCCCGGCTTCTGGCAGTAGATCGGGATCTTCTGGTCGTACGGCAGGGTCCTGACGATGCGGTAGCCGGTGCCCGGACCGGTGCGGACGTTGACCCGGTGGCCCGGGGCGATCGGATAGCGGGTGCCGGTCGCGGCGGCCTCCGCCGCGACCGCGGCCGTCCCGACGGGCCCGTCCACGGCCCCGGCCGCCGCCGGTTCCCGCGTGCTCTCTTCAACGCTCATGTGGTTCTCCCCCGTTGAGAATCGCGTACGCCGACGCGTACGACGCGCAGGCTAGCAAGCCCCGTGCTTCTCGAACGCACCATCCATTAGGCTCCGTGCGTCGCATGCGCACGAACACACGGGGGTGGGCGGATGCCGCCGCTGCGCGAGCCCGGAGCGCATCCGGAAGCGGAGTTTCCGCAGTACGCCGGCGCCTACCGTCTCGAAGCCCGTCTCGGCTCGGGCGGCATGGGGGTCGTGCATCTGGCGCGCTCGGCCTCGGGGATGCAGCTCGCGGTGAAGGTGGTGCACGCGCCGTACGCGGCGGACCCCGAGTTCAGGGCGCGGTTCCGGCAGGAGGTCGCGGCCGCCCGGCGGGTCAGCGGGGCGTTCACCGCGCCCGTGGTGGACGCCGACCCGGAGGCCGACCGGCCCTGGATGGCCACCCTCTACGTCCCCGGCCCCACACTCGCCGATCAGGTGAAGCGGAACGGCCCAATGTCCCCCGCCGCGCTGCGCAGGCTGACCGCCGGGCTGGCCGAGGCGCTGCGGGACATCCACCGGGCGGGGGTGATCCACCGCGATCTGAAGCCGAGCAACGTCCTGCTGACCGACGGGGGACCGAAGGTCATCGACTTCGGGATCTCCCGGCCGTACGACAGCGATCTGCGCACCGAGACCGGCAAGCTGATCGGCTCGCCGCCCTACATGGCCCCCGAGCAGTTCCAGCGGCCGCGCGAGGTCGGTCCGCCGGTGGACGTGTTCGCGCTGGGGGCGGTGATCGTCCACGCGGCGACGGGCCGGGGCCCGTTCGACTCGGACAGCCCGTACATCGTGGCGTACCAGGTGGTGCACGACCAGCCGGATCTGGGCGGGGTGCCCGAGGAGCTGGCGCCGCTGGTCGCCCGCTGCCTGGCGAAGGACCCGGCGGACCGGCCGACGCCGGACGAGGTGATGGAGGCGCTGCTGCCCCCGTCGTACGAGGCCGAGGCGTTCGTACCGGCGCAGCGGCGGCGGCCGGCGGTCGAGGCGGTGGTGCCGGACGGGCGGCGGGGCGGTGCGGAGGAGGACACGCATGTGCGCGGCGCGCCTCCGGTCCGCCGCCGGTTGCCGCGCGTCCGGCTGGTCGTGGCGGCGGCGCTCCTGCTGCTGGTGGCGAGCGCGGGCGCGGGGGCGTACGCGGTGTGGGGCGGGGGCGGTGCGGACCCGGGCCGGGCCGGTGCGGAGGGCCGGGCGGGGGCGGCGGGCGAGGGCGCGGCCACCCCGTGGCGTACCGCGCTGCGGGGCGGGGGCGGCACGCCCGTCTGCTCGGCCGGCGGTTCGCCGGAGGCGCTGTACTGCTCGGCGGCCGGGGCCGGCACGGTCAGGATCGACCCGGCGGACGGGCGTGTGCTGTGGTCGGCCCCCTCCTCGGCCGCGGAGGTCCGGGCCCCGGTCGTCTCGGGCCCGGTCGTGCTGTCCGCCGGGCCGGACGGAAGGCTGCGCGCCCTCGACCCGGTGAAGGGGGCCGCCGTACGGGACGCCGCGCTGCCCGCGCGCCCCGGGGAGGCGTTCCCGGCGGGCGGCGTCCTGCTGACCGTCGCGGAGAACGGCACGGTGACCGCGCTGGACGGGGCGAGCGGGGCGGCCCGCTGGAAGAAGCCGCTGGTGGGACACGTGCGGCCCGATTTCTCGCTGTACGACGGGGGCTCCGGGCTCGCCTACGCCTTCGAGCACACGCCTTCCGGCGCCTCGACCCTGGTCACGGCGGTGGACGCCGCGAGCGGCCGGGCCGCCTGGCAGCGGAGCCTGGAGGGGGTGCTGACCCCGGTCTCCACGGCCGGGTCCGGGGACCTGGTGCTGACGGCGATGGACGAGAACTCCGACACCGCGGAGCTGGTCCGGTACGCCCCCGCGACCGGCGCGTCCACCCGGATCGCGCTGCCCTTCGCCCTGGACGGGCCGCAGGTGGCGATGGCCGGGGACGCGGCGTACCTGCTGGCGCGGGGCGGTTCGCTGCTCGCCGTCGACACCGCGGCCACGGGGGCGGGCGGCGGGAAGGCCGAGCTGTGGCGGCTGGAGACGGGGGTCGGGCGGGCGTCCGCCCCGGTGCTCGGCGAGGACGGCCGTCTGTACTTCTCCGCCGCCGACGGACGGCTGCTGGCGGTCGATACGGAACGGGGCGCGCTGGTGGGGCAGAGCCGCGCCCGGCTGAGCGGCGGGAAGCTCGCCCACGCCTCGGACCTGCCCGCGCCGGTGGCGATGGGGCGGCTGGTCGTGGGCAGTGCGCCGGACGGTTCGGTCTTCGCCCTGGACGGGGCGGACCCGGGGGCCTGGTGAGGAGGCCGCCCGGGTCCGTGTGCCGCGGGCCGGGGTCTCGTACCCCGGGGGCTCAGCCCAGCTTGGAGACGTCGCGGACCGCGCCCCGGTCGGCGCTCGTCGCCATCGCCGCGTAGGCGCGCAGCGCGGCCGAGACCTTGCGATCGCGGTTCTTCGGCGCGTACACCCCGTTCAACGCCTCGCGGCGGGCGGCCAGTTCGGCGTCGTCGACGAGCAGCTCGATGGAGCGGTTCGGGATGTCGATGCGGATCCGGTCGCCGTCCTCGACGAGGGCGATGGCGCCGCCGGACGCCGCCTCGGGCGAGGCGTGGCCGATGGAGAGGCCCGACGTGCCGCCGGAGAAGCGGCCGTCGGTGACCAGCGCGCAGACCTTGCCCAGGCCGCGGCCCTTGAGGAAGGAGGTGGGGTAGAGCATCTCCTGCATGCCGGGTCCGCCGCGCGGGCCCTCGTAGCGGATGACGACGACGTCGCCCGGCCGGATCTCCTTGCGGAGGATCTTGTCGACGGCCTCGTCCTGCGATTCGCAGACGACGGCCGGGCCCTCGAAGGTCCAGATCGACTCGTCGACGCCGGCCGTCTTCACGACGCAGCCGTCCTCGGCGAGGTTGCCCTTGAGGACGGCGAGGCCGCCGTCCTTGGAGTAGGCGTGCTCGACGTCGCGGATGCAGCCGCCCGCCGCGTCCAGGTCCAGGGTGTCCCACCGCTCGGACTGGGAGAAGGCGGTCGCGGAGCGGACGCAGCCGGGGGCGGCGTGCCACAGCTCGACGGCCTCGGGGGACGGGGAGCCGCCGCGGACGTCCCAGTTCTTCAGCCACTCGGCGAGGGTGTCGGAGTGGACGGAGTGGACGTCCTCGTTGAGCAGTCCGCCGCGGTGCAGTTCGCCGAGGAGGGCGGGGATGCCGCCGGCGCGGTGGACGTCCTCCATGTAGTACGTGCCGCCGGGGGCCACGTTGGGGGCGACCTTGGAGAGGCAGGGGACGCGGCGCGAGACCTCGTTGATGTCGTCGAGGTCGTACGCCAGCTCCGCCTCCTGGGCTGCGGCCAGCAGGTGCAGGATCGTGTTGGTCGAGCCGCCCATGGCGATGTCCAGCGCCATCGCGTTGTCGAACGCGGCGCGGGTGCCGATGGAGCGCGGCAGGACCGTCTCGTCGTCCTGCTCGTAGTAGCGCTTGGTGATCTCGACGACCGTGCGGCCGGCGTCCTCGTACAGCGCCTTGCGGGCGGTGTGGGTGGCGAGAACCGAGCCGTTGCCGGGGAGGGAGAGGCCGAGGACCTCGGTCAGGCAGTTCATCGAGTTGGCGGTGAACATGCCGGAACAGCTGCCGCAGGTGGGGCAGGCGTTCTCCTCGATGCGGAGGATGTCCTCGTCGGAGACGCTCTCGTCGACCGCGTCGCTGATCGCGTTGACCAGGTCGAGCTTGCGGACCGTGCCGTCGACGAGGGTGGCCTTGCCGGCCTCCATCGGGCCGCCCGAGACGAAGACGGTCGGGATGTTGAGGCGCATGGCGGCCATCAGCATGCCCGGGGTGATCTTGTCGCAGTTGGAGATGCAGACCAGGGCGTCCGCGCAGTGCGCCTCGACCATGTACTCCACGGAGTCGGCGATCAGGTCGCGGGAGGGCAGGCTGTAGAGCATGCCGCCGTGGCCCATGGCGATGCCGTCGTCCACGGCGATCGTGTTGAACTCGCGCGGGACCGCGCCCGCCGCCGAGATCGCCTCGGAGACGATCCGGCCGACCGGGGCGAGGTGGGTGTGGCCGGGGACGAACTCGGTGAACGAGTTGGCGACGGCGATGATCGGCTTGCCGATGTCCGCGCTCGCTACGCCCGACGCGCGCATAAGGGCGCGCGCGCCCGCCATGTTGCGTCCGTGGGTGACCGTGCGGGACCTCAGCTGCGGCATCGTCGCTCGCTCCTTCGGCAGGGGGCCTGCCTACGACAGTGAAGAAAAGGCTGCCTTCGAGCCTACGCCCCGAATCCAAGATCTGGACAGGCTGTCCGGAATGCGGGACGTGGTGGCCGGGGGGCGGGCGCCGCCCCGGGCGGGGGCGGCCCGTTCGGGTCGCGGGGCGGCCGGGGGCCCGGGCGGCGTCTTCCGGCCTCCCGGACCGCCCCTCAGCGCTCGCCCAAGTATCGCTGGAGCGTGGGCGCGGTCATCGCGACGATCTCCGCCGGGTCCGCCGAGGCGAGCGGTTCGGCTCGGAGCACGTACCGCAGCATCACGATGCCGAGCATGTGCGAGGCGGCCAGTTCGGCGCGGAGGGTCGGGTCCGGTACGTCCAGTTCGGCCGCGATCCGCTCCAGCAGCCGCCGCAGCACGAAGTCGCGCAGGACGTTCGCCGCCGCCTCGTGGGTGACCGCCGACCGCAGGACCGCGAGCAGGGGCGTACGGGTCGCGGGGTCCTCCCACACGGAGAGGAAGAAGGCCGCCAGCCGCTCCCCCAGGCCTTCCGGCGGCCCGCCCAGCACGGCCGGGAGGACCAGGGCGGGTTCGAAGGTGACCTCGACGGCGGCGGCGAAGACCCCGTCCTTCGTGCCGAAGTAGTGGTGGACGAGGGCCGCGTCGACCCCGGCGGCCTTGGCGATGCCCCGGACCGACGTCTTGTCGTAGCCGCGCTCGGCGAACTCCGTGCGGGCCGCCTCCAGGATGCGCGTACGGGCGCCGGGGCCCTCGGTCGCGGCTTTGCGGGAGGGGCGGCCCCGGCGGCGCGGGGCGGCCCCACCGGCCCCGGTCTCCCCGGCCTCTCCCGCCCCGGTTCCGCCGGTCCCGTCCGGCGGTCCGGCAGCCCCGTCCGCGTCGGCGGGCCGCGCGCCGGCGTCCCCGGTCACGGGCGGTGGATTCCGGAGGCCGGGTCGGCGGAGGCGGAGGCGGCGAGGTGGAGGCGGGTGAAGGCCAGCGCCTCGGCGAGGTCGGCCTCGCGTTCGGCGGAGGACATCGCGCGGCGGGTGTTGACCTCGATGACGACGTGCCCGTCGAAGCCCGTACGGGCCAGCCGCTCCAGCAGCTCCGCGCACGGCTGGTCGCCGCGGCCGGGCACCAGGTGCTCGTCCTTGGCCGAGCCCTTGCCGTCGGCGAGGTGGACGTGGGCGAGCCGGTCGCCCATCCGGTCCACCATGGCGAGCGCCTCGGTGCGGGCGGTCGCGGTGTGCGAGAGGTCGACCGTGAAGTGCCGGTAGTCGTCATGGGTGACGTCCCAGGCGGGGGCGTAGGCGAGCATCTCGCGGTCCCGGTAGCGCCAGGGGTACATGTTCTCGACGGCGAACCGGACGTCGGTCTCGTCGGCCATCCGCCAGATCCCGTTCACGAAGTCGCGGGCGTAGGTGCGCTGCCACCGGAACGGCGGGTGCACCACGACGGTGGAGGCGCCGAGCTTCTCGGCCGCCGCCTTCGCCCGCCGGAGCTTCACCCAGGGGTCGGTGGACCAGACGCGCTGGGTGATCAGGAGGCAGGGGGCGTGCACCGCGAGGATCGGCACCCGGTGGTAGTCGGAGAGCCTGCGCAGGGCCTCGACGTCCTGGCTGACGGGGTCGGTCCAGACCATGACCTCGACGCCGTCGTAGCCGAGGCGCGCGGCGATCTCGAAGGCCGTCGCGGTGGACTCGGGGTAGACCGAGGCCGTAGACAGGGCGACCTTCGCATCGGGGACGCGCACCACTGGTTCTGCCACCTGGACAGGGTACGGGCAGCCGTGCGCCGGGCCGAGGGCTCCCGGCGGAAAGTGATCAGGGCCATGGGGCGCTCCCCGCACCCCGGGCGGGCGGAACGTTCCGCCCGTACGCCGTCCGGCCGGGGGCGGCACGGATCGCTCCGGCGGCGCCTCGCACGCGGGCGGAGCGAAACGTTCCGGCGGTACGTCCTCCGCCGCGGGCCGTCATCCCGGCAGCGCGGGGCGTTCCGTCGGAAGGTGGTCCAGGCGGCGCAGGATGACCCCCTCGCGCAGGGCCCAGGGGCAGATCTCCAGCTCCTCGACGCCGAAGAGGTCCATCGCCCCCTCGGCCACCAGGGCCCCGGCGAGCAGCTGGGCGGCCCGGCCCTCGGAGACGCCGGGGAGCCGGCCGCGCTCCTCGACGGTCATCGCGGCCAGCTTCGGCACCCATTCCTCCAGCGCCTTGCGGCTCAGCGAGCGCTGGACGTACAGGCCCTCGGCGGAGCGGGCGGCCCCGGCTATGCGGGCGAGCTGCTTGAAGGTCTTGGAGGTGGCGACGACGTGGTCGGGGCGGCCGGAGCGGCTGAACTCCCCCACCGTCCGCGCGATGCCGGCCCGCACGTGCCGGCGCAACGCCCGCACCTGCTCGGGCCGCGCCGGGTCGTCCGGCAGCCAGGCCCCGGTGAGGCGGCCCGCGCCCAGCGGCAGGGAGACGGCGGTGTCGGGCTCCTCGTCGATGCCGACGGCTATCTCCAGGGAGCCGCCGCCGATGTCCAGGACCAGCAGCTTGCCCGCCGACCAGCCGAACCAGCGGCGGGCGGCGAGGAAGGTCAGCCGGGCCTCCTCCTCGCCGCTGAGGACGGCGAGGTCGACGCCGGTCTCGATCCGTACGCGCTCCAGCACCCGGTCCGCGTTGGTCGCCTCGCGCACGGCGGAGGTGGCGAAGGGCAGGACGTCCTCGCACCCCTTGTCCTCGGCCGCCTGGACCGCTTCGGTGACCGCCGCCACCAGCCGGTCCACGCCGAGCGGGCCGATCGCACCGTCCCCGTCGAGGAGTTCGGCGAGCCGGAGCTCGGCCTTGTGCGAGTGCGCGGGCAGCGGGCGCGCGCCCGGGTGGGCGTCGACCACCAGCAGGTGGACCGTGTTCGATCCGACGTCGAGGACTCCGAGTCTCATACGGGAACGCTACTGCGCCGCCGGGCGCCGCCCGTGCGCCGGTCGGACTTACGCTGGGCGCGTGCCAAAGACGAAAAAGGCTAAGCCGGACAAAGCCACGAAGAAGCAGAAGGCGCCCCAAGGGGCGTCACGGGCGGAGGCGGGCGGACCGGACCCGGCCGACGAGAAGGGCGTCGACTTCGCGCGCGCCTGGGTGGAGTTCCCCGACCCGGCCGACGACGAACAGGTCTTCCGCTGCGACCTGACCTGGCTGACCTCACGATGGACCTGCATTTTCGGCAGCGGTTGCCAGGGCATCCAGGCGGGCCGCGCGGACGACGGCTGCTGCACGCTGGGCGCGCACTTCTCGGACGAGGACGACGAGAAGCGGGTGGCGGGGCACGTGGCCCGGCTCACCCCGGAGCTGTGGCAGTTCCACGACGTGGGCACGGAGACGGGCTGGGTCGGCGTCGACGACGACGGTGAACGCCAGACGCGCCGCTGGGAGGGCTCCTGCATCTTCCAGAACCGGCCGGGGTTCCCCGCGGGGGCGGGCTGCTCGCTGCACATCCTGGCGCTGCGGGAGGGCAAGGAGCCGCTGGAGACCAAGCCGGACGTGTGCTGGCAGCTGCCGGTGCGGCGGACCTACGACTGGATCGACCGGCCCGACGACACCCGGGTCCTCCAGGTGACGATCGGGGAGTACGACCGCCGGGGCTGGGGCCCGGGCGGCCACGACCTGCACTGGTGGTGCACCTCCGCCACCTCGGCGCACGGGGCGGGCGAGCCGGTGTACGTCTCCTACCGCCCGGAGCTGATCGAGCTGATGGGCGAGGAGGGGTACGACCGGCTGGTCGAGCTGTGCGAGGAGCGGCTCTCCGCGCTGCTGCCGATGGCCCCGCACCCGGCGGACCCGCCGCTTTTGGCACAGGTGAAGAAGAAGCGCTGAGAGGCCCCGGGGCGCTCTGCGGGCGTGCGCCCCGGGGCCTCAGGCGGGCCTCGTGCGGGCCTCACGCCGTCGTCGGGTCCGGGGCGGTCGGGGCCGGGTCCGTGGGGGCCGGGTCCGTCGGGCCGGTCGCGCCCGGGGTCGGTTCCGGGGGGTCCGTGGGGCCCGGCGGACCGGTCGGCCCGGGCGGATCCGTGGGGTCGGTCGGGCCGGGGCCCGGTTCCGTGGGCCCGGGGTCGGTCGGGCCGGGGGCGGTGGGGCCCGGCCCGGTCGGGCCGGGGGCGGTCGCGCCCGGGTCCGTGGGGCGCGGCGCGTGGGTGGCGGGGCGGGTGGGACGCGGGCCGCCCGTCGTCGGGGCGACGCCTCCGTAACCGTCGATGAGCACGGCGGAGTCCGAGGGCGTCAGCGAGATCCGGGCCCGCCACGGGCCGACCGGCTGCGCGTGCCGGATCACCGAGACCGCGACCGTCGTGGACCGCCCCGCCGCGAGCGTGCCCGACGTACGGCTCAGGCGCAGCCAGTGCGCGTCCGCCGCCGCCGACCAGGTCACCGGTTTCCCGCCCGCGGCGGTCAGCGTGAGCGTCGTGACGGTCCCCGACGTACGGGCCGTCACCGTCAGGCGGGTGCCGCTGTGGCGGGCGCCGCCGACGCTGACGACCTCGGCGGAGACGTCCGGGGCCCGGGCGCCGAAGCGGTCGCCGGGAGGGCCGCCGTTCTCGGCGGGGTCGCCGTCCATCCCGCCCGCGCCGTCCACCTCGGTGGCGGTGACGGTCGTGCCGTCGTGGCCCTCGCCGGTCAGCGGGGCTCCCCGGTACGCGGCCCACAGGGCGATCACGGGGGCGGCGACCACCGTCGCGACGACCGTCGTCGTCACGACCCGGGCCCGCAGCCGGTCGCGGCGGGCGGCCTGGTCCTTGGGGTCGAGCGGGAACCCGGACCGGTCGAAGCGCGGTCCGGCGGCCCGGGCGCGCTGGGCCTGCGCCATCGCGACGTACACGGACGGGCGGGGGGCCTCGACCAGGGGCAGGGCGGCGGCCGGGGCCGGGACCGCCCCGGGCCAGGGCCCGGCGGCGTCCGCCCGTTCGGCGGCGCGGCGGCAGCGGGGGCAGTCGTCGACGTGCCGGACCAGTTCGCGGCGCAGGGCGGCGGAGAGCAGGACCCGGTGGTCGCCGGTGAGCCGGGCGACGGTGGGGCAGCCGCCGGTCTCCACGACTGCGAGGGCCGCGCGGGTGCGCTCCACCTCGCAGGCCGCCCCGGCCAGCAGCTCCCGGGCGGCGGCCGGCTCCAGCCCGAGGACGGCTGCGACGGCGCGCGGGGCGAGCCGGTGGCGTACGGCCAGTTCGAGGGCTTCGCGCTGCTCCGGCGTGGTGCCCGCGGCTTCGGGCCAGGCGAGGGTGGCCAGCTCCCGCCGGCGGGCCTCGGCGGCCGGCGACTCCGCGGGAGCGGGGACGGCGGCGTCCTCGGGGGTGGCGTGTGCCGGGTGCTCGGAGGCGACGGAGGCGGCGGGGGCCGCGGGCTCGGGCGGGCCGGGGTCGGGGCCGGGGCCCGGGGCGGGCGGGGTGTGCTCCGGCGTGCGCCGGGCGGTGCGCGCCCCCTGGTGGCGGTGGGGTTCGGGCGCCTGGGCCGTACGGGGCGGCCGGGCCGGGCCGGTGGGGCGGCGGTGGGCCCGGCGCCCCCGGGCACGCTCGGCGAGGGTGCGCAGACAGGCCCAGCGGGCCAGCGCGTACAGCCAGGACTGGCGCTCCTCCTCGGGCGTGGGCCCCCGGGCGTCCTGCCGGTCCGCGATCGCCAGGGCGGCGCCGAGCGCGTCGGCGGCCGCGTCGTGGTGGCAGAGCACGGAGAGGCAGTAGGTGAAGAGGCCGTCGAGATACGGCTCGTAGCGTGCGGGCGGGCGCTGGGCCGTGGGGCGGGCTGCTCGGCGATGCGCCCGGTGTGCGCCGGTGGTGTGCGTCGGGATCTCCAGCCTGCTGCTCATCACCCGGCGACCGTAGGCAGAGGAACGCACACCCCAAGCGCCCCTTGAGCACATTTAATCCTTACGGGTGAACGTATCCCTCGAAAGAGGACAGAGGTCGGGGAAACGGGCGTGCGCGCCCGGTGTGCCTCCGTGCGCCCTGCGTGCGAGGGGTCGGCGCGCGCAGGGGGCGGACGGAGGGTGCGGACCGGTCGCGCGGGCGGCGTTGTCGTACCCCACCGATACGGTGGCGCCATGGCTGCCCGTACGAAATCCGCGAAGGACCGGCCCTCCTACCGCTGCACCGAATGCGGCTGGACCACCGCCAAGTGGCTCGGCCGGTGCCCCGAGTGCCAGGCGTGGGGGACGGTCGAGGAGTTCGGCGGCGCGCCCGCCGTGCGCACCACCGCCGCCGGCCGGGTCTCCACGGCCGCGCTGCCGATCGGCCAGGTCGACAGCCGGACGGCCACCGCCCGCTCGACCGGCGTCGGCGAGCTGGACCGGGTGCTCGGCGGGGGGCTCGTGCCCGGCGCGGTCGTGCTGCTGGCGGGCGAGCCGGGCGTCGGCAAGTCGACGCTGCTGCTGGACGTGGCGGCGAAGGCGGCGAGCGAGGACCACCGCACGCTGTACGTGACCGCCGAGGAGTCCGCGAGCCAGGTCCGGCTGCGGGCCGACCGGATCAAGGCGATCAACGACCACCTCTACTTGGCGGCGGAGACCGATCTGTCGACGGTGCTCGCGCATCTGGACGAGGTCAAGCCGTCGCTGCTGGTCCTGGACTCGGTGCAGACGGTCGCCTCGCCCGAGATCGACGGCGCGCCCGGGGGGATGGCCCAGGTCCGGGAGGTCGCGGGGGCGCTGATCCGGGCGTCCAAGGAGCGCGGGATGGCCACGCTGCTGGTCGGCCACGTCACCAAGGACGGGGCGATCGCCGGTCCCCGGCTGCTGGAGCACCTGGTGGACGTGGTGCTCTCCTTCGAGGGCGACCGGCACGCCCGGCTGCGGCTGGTGCGCGGCGTCAAGAACCGCTACGGGGCGACCGACGAGGTCGGCTGCTTCGAACTGCACGACGAGGGCATCACCGGTCTCACCGACCCCTCGGGCCTCTTTCTGACCCGCCGCGACGTGGCGGTGCCGGGCACCTGCCTGACGGTGACGCTGGAGGGCAAGCGGCCCCTGGTCGCCGAGGTGCAGGCGCTGACCGTCGATTCGCAGATCCCCTCGCCCCGGCGCACCACCTCCGGCCTGGAGACCTCCCGGGTGTCGATGATGCTCGCCGTGCTGGAGCAGCGCGGCCGGATCAGCGCGCTCGGCAAGCGGGACATCTACAGCGCGACGGTGGGCGGCGTGAAGCTCACCGAGCCCGCCGCCGACCTGGCCATCGCGCTCGCGCTGGCCAGCGCGGCCAGCGACACCCCCCTCCCCAAGAACCTGGTCGCGATCGGCGAAGTGGGGCTCGCGGGCGAGGTCAGGCGGGTCACCGGGGTGCAGCGGAGGCTGGCCGAGGCGCACCGTCTGGGCTTCACCCACGCCCTCGTTCCGACGGACCCGGGCAAGGTCCCGGCCGGTATGAAGGTCACGGAAGTCGCCGACATGGGCGACGCTCTGCGGGTCCTGCCGCGCAGGGCTCGCCAGGAGGCACCACAGGAGGACGGCGCGCGCCGGTAGACTTTGCCCTGGTCTCGCCCGCCCGTGGACAGGGCACGGTGGACGCGAGAGCACCGCAGACCTGTGACCGGAGGAGTGCAGTGGCAGCCAACGACCGGGCGACGACGCCCGGAAAGTCCGGCCAAGGCACCGGCAACGAGGCGTTGATGCGCGCCTCGTTGAGCGCCGTCGCGCCCGGTATGGCCCTGCGGGACGGCCTGGAGCGCATTCTCCGCGGCAATACCGGCGGCCTGATCGTGCTGGGCATGGACAAGACCGTCGAGTCGATGTGCACCGGCGGGTTCGTGCTGGACGTCGAGTTCACGGCGACGCGCCTGCGTGAGCTGTGCAAGCTCGACGGAGCGCTGATCCTCGACAAGGACATGACGAAGATCCTGCGGGCGGGCGTGCAGCTGGTCCCGGACGCCTCGATCCCCACGGAGGAGACGGGAACCCGGCACCGTACGGCGGACCGGGTCTCCAAGGCGTGCGGCTTCCCCGTCGTCTCGGTCTCGCAGTCGATGCGGCTGATCGCGCTGTACGTGGACGGGGAGCGGCGGGTCCTGGAGGAGTCCTCCGCGATCCTGTCGCGGGCCAACCAGGCGCTCGCCACGCTGGAGCGGTACAAGCTGCGCCTCGACGAGGTGGCGGGCACGCTGTCCGCCCTGGAGATCGAGGACCTGGTCACCGTCCGGGACGTGACGGCGGTGGCGCAGCGGCTGGAGATGGTGCGGCGGATCGCGACGGAGATCGCGGAGTACGTGGTCGAGCTGGGCACCGACGGGCGCCTCCTGTCGCTCCAGCTGGACGAGCTGATCGCGGGCGTGGAGCCGGAGCGGGAGCTGGTCGTCCGCGACTACGTCCCCGAGCCGACGGCGAAGCGGTCGCGCACGGTGGCCGAGGCGCTGACGGAGCTGGACGCGCTGAGCCACACGGAGCTGCTGGAGCTGCCGGTGGTGGCGCGGGCGCTGGGCTACAGCGGGTCGCCCGAGACGCTGGACTCGGCGGTGTCCCCGCGGGGCTTCCGGCTGCTGGCGAAGGTGCCGCGGCTGCCGGGGGCGATCATCGAGCGGCTGGTGGAGCACTTCGGCGGCCTGCAGAAGCTGCTGGCGGCGAGCGTGGACGACCTCCAGGCGGTGGACGGCGTCGGCGAGGCGCGGGCACGCAGCGTGCGGGAAGGGCTGTCGCGGCTGGCGGAGTCGTCGATCCTGGAGCGGTACGTCTGAGGCTCGCGCGGCGGGTCCGGCGCCGCCCCGGGCCGCCCGGCGCTTCCGGGCGGGCGCCCGCACCCACCGGCCCGTCCGGGCGCCCGGGGTCTCCGGGCCCGCCCGCACCGCACGTCCCCCGTCCGTCCGCGTGAACGGTTTCGTCCTCGAACGCCGGACGGGCTGGAGAGGACCGCCGGACGGGCCTGGGGGCGGGGGTCAGTCCTTCGCGAGGACGAAGGACGCTCGCTGGACCGGGATGCCCGGGGCCTTCGCCTCCAGGAGGTACGTGCCCGGCCCCGCCTTCCCGGCCGGCGGCGTCGCACAGCGCGGGGCGGACGGCGTCCGGTTCCAGTCCACCGTGTGCACGACCGTCGCACCCGCCGGGACCCTCAGGAACAGCGGGCCCGCCGCCGCGGGGCAGTCCTTGGAGGACCAGATCGGGTCGTCGTCCTCGCCCCCGGCCTCGGTCACCGTGAGCACCGCGTTCTTCGGCCCGAAGTCGGCCTTGCACGTGGTCGACGAGGTGTTCTTCGCGATCAGTTCGAACTCCGGCTTGTCGTCGGGGCCGTAGCTGACCTTCGTGCGCAGGCTCAACCGGAGCTGGGTGGGCTTGCATTCGGGGAGCGGGGAGCCGGCCGGCACCTGCCGGCCCGCGCCGCCGTCGCTGTCCGCGCCCGCCGTGCCCGCGCCGGACGTGTCCGCACCGCCCGTGCCCGTACCGCCTGTTGACGTGGCGTCGGACGCGCCGTCCCCGCTTGCGCCGTCGGAGGAGCCGCCCGCGCCTGCCGGGCCGCCGGAGCCGCCCCCGTCGTCCGACTCGTCGCGCCCGCCCGGCTGTTGGCTGATCGCGGGACCGGAACCGCCCGGGCCGGGGGTGATCGACTCGACCGGGTCGGAGCCGCCCGGCTTGCCGTCGTCCCGGCTCCCCCCACCGCCCGCGGACGTCACGGCCCAGGCGATCAACGCGGCGAGGAGCGCAACCAGAAGCCCCGCTACCGCCCTTCGTCGCCAGTAGATGCTGGAGGGAAGCGGACCGACCGGATTGCGCATAGATCCCACGCTCAGAACTCTACGAGAGATCCGGGCCTTCTCCGGCCCCACCCGCCGCTCCGCTCACAAGTTTTGCCGATCATCATCATGGAAACGGTGTCGCGAGCCGGTCACAGGGGACAGAACGGGTGGCGTTGTCACCCCGTGGGCCGCCGCGCGGGCCGACACCCCCGCGTCCGTGACGCCCGCACCGCCTTCCGTGCCAGGATCGTCAGTGCCATGACTGCCATGACTTCGCCCTCAGCCCAGACGCCCCCCGTCGCCGCCCATTCCCTTCACACCCCCGTCATCGGGTGGTTCGAACAGCACGCCCGCGATCTGCCCTGGCGCCGCCCCGAAGCGGGCGCCTGGGGTGTGATGGTCAGCGAGTTCATGCTGCAGCAGACCCCGGTGAACCGGGTCCTGCCGGTGTACGAGCAGTGGCTCGCCCGCTGGCCCCGCCCCGCCGACCTGGCCGCCGAGGCGCCCGGCGAGGCGGTCCGCGCCTGGGGCCGGCTCGGCTACCCGCGCCGCGCGCTGCGCCTGCACGGGGCCGCGCAGGCGATAACGGAACGGCACGGCGGCGATGTGCCGAGCGAGCACGCCCAACTGCTGGCGCTGCCCGGGATCGGCGAGTACACGGCGGCGGCCGTGGCCTCGTTCGCGTACGGGCAGCGGCACGCGGTGCTCGACACGAACGTCCGCCGGGTGTTCGCCCGCGCCGCGACCGGCGTCCAGTACCCGCCGAACGCGACCACCGCCGCCGAGCGCAAACTCGCGCGGGCGCTGCTGCCCGAGGAGGACGAGCGGGCGGCGAAGTGGGCGGCGGCCACGATGGAGCTGGGCGCCCTCGTGTGCACCGCGCGCAACGAGGACTGCGACCGGTGCCCCATCGCCGCGCGGTGTTCCTGGCGGCTGGCGGGGAAGCCCGCGCACCAGGGGCCGCCGCGCAAGGGCCAGACCTACGCCGGGACCGACCGCCAGGTGCGCGGGCGGCTGCTGGCGGTGCTGCGGGACGCGGTGGCCCCGGTGCCGCAGGCCGCGCTGGACGCGGTGTGGGAGGAACCGGTGCAGCGGGCCAGGGCGCTGGACGGGCTGGTCGCCGACGGGCTCGTCGAGCCGCTGGCCGACGGCCGGTACCGGCTGCCGATGTCCTGATCCCCGCACCGCCGGGAGCCCTTCCCCCGCTCCCCCGCTGTTACACAACCGATGGACAGCCGTGCACCGGCCTACGGCTGCTCCGCACATCGTCGTGACAACGCCTCCGTAGCGTCTGCGACAGCAGGACGGCAGGACGGCCGGGACCGCGGAGACCACCGCGGCCCGGCGGTACACGGGGATGTCCGGGGACGGAGGCGGTTGTCATGGCGCAGGGCGAGGTGCTCGCGTTCGAGGATTACGTACGCACACGGCAGGACGCGCTGCTGCGCAGCGCACGCCGTCTGGTCCCCGACCCCGTGGACGCCCAGGACCTGCTGCAGACCGCCCTGGTGCGCACGTACGGCCGCTGGGACGGCATCGCCGACAAGTCGCTGGCCGACGCCTATCTGCGCCGCGTCATGATCAACACCCGTACGGAGTGGTGGCGGGCGCGCAAGCTCGAAGAGGTCCCGACCGAGCAGCTGCCCGATGCGAGCGTCGACGACGGCAGCGAGCAGCGCGCCGACCGCGCCCTGCTGATGGACATCCTGGGCATTCTGGCTCCCAAGCAGCGCAGCGTCGTCGTGCTGCGACACTGGGAGCAGATGAGCACGGAGGAGACGGCCGCGGCGCTCGGCATGTCGGCCGGTACGGTCAAGAGCACGCTGCACCGGGCCCTGGCGCGACTGCGCCAGGAGCTGGAGAGCCGCGAGCTGGACAGCCGCGAGGCGGTGGCCCGGGAGCACGCCGGCCGCCGGAGCATGGCGCCGGCCGCTTCCTCCCGTGTCCCCTCCCAGCGGTCGCCGCTCACGACGGTGCCGGGGGCGGGGGCGCGTACACCGGCGCAGCGGAACAGGCGTCACGACGAGCGGGGGATGGAGCGGTGCGCGGCCTGAGCGGCAGCAGCGTCGGCGGAGGCGGTCACCGGGACGGTTTCCCGGGCGGTCCCCGCGGGAACGGCACGTCCCCCGCCCCGCCCTCCCCGGGCGGCTCCGGGAGACCGGGCGGCGGCTCCGTCCCGGGCGGACCGGAGCGGAGCCGGAACCGCGGGCGGGGCTTGCGGGCGGGTACGGCGGCGAGCGGCACGGCCTTGGCCGGACTCGCCGCCTTCGGGCTGTTCGCCGTCGGCTGCTCCTCCGGAGGCGCCGGAACCCGGGACGAGGGCCCGGCGGGCGGTCAGCCGGTCGCCCAGGCCAGCCCGCGCACCGGCCCGACCGGGACGGCCACGCCCGTCCGCCGGGTCGACGCCGTGAAGCTGCTCAAGAACGACCCCGAGGTGGGCGAGCGGATCAGGGAGGGGCTCAAGCCCTGCGCGGGCAGGAGCTACCCGGTCGACACCTCCTACGGGTCGATGACCGGCGGCCGCTCCGCCGACGTGGTGGTCAACGTGATGAGCTGCGCCGACTCGGTGAGCGTGGGGACGTACGTGTACCGGGCGGACGAGAAGGGCTCCTACGAGAACGTCTTCGCGGTCGAGGTCCCCGCCGTCTACGGCACGATCGACCGGGGCGACCTGGTGGTGACGACCCAGGTCTACGGGTCGAAGGATCCGCTGGCCTACCCGTCCGGCTCCGAGGTGGTCACCTACCGTTGGACCAACGACCGCTTCACCGAGCACGACCGGGTGCACAACGAGTTCAGCCGTGCCGTCGAGGGCACGGACGGCGACCTGCCCGTGCAGTCCGAGCCGGTGGAACCGGTCCCGACGGACGATCCGGCGCGTCCGGGCGGGAACTGAGAACGCGCCGGGACCGGGCCTGCCGGGGCGGGATACGCGTACCGGAGCCCGGCGGGAGCGAAGGACCACCCGTCGGCAGGACCGGGCGGGAACGAAGGACCACCCGCCGGTGCGACCCGGCGGGGACGCGGGACCACACGCCGGCAGGACCCGGCGGGAACACAGGCGAGCCGGTGCGACCGGGCGGGAACGGAAAGCGAGAAGCAGCCCCATGGCCGAGACCCACGTCCTCTTCGTCGAGGACGACGACGTCATCCGGGAGGCCACCCAGCTCGCCCTGGAGCGGGTGGGCTTCACGGTCACCGCGATGCCCGACGGGCTCCTGGGACTGGAGGCGTTCCGCGCCGACCGGCCGGACATCGCGCTGCTCGACGTGATGGTGCCCGGGCTGGACGGCGTCAGCCTCTGCCGCCGCATCCGGGACGAGTCGACCGTGCCGGTGATCATGCTCTCCGCGCGGGCCGACGCCATCGACGTGGTGCTGGGCCTGGAGGCCGGGGCCGACGACTACGTCACCAAGCCCTTCGACGGCGCGGTCCTGGTCGCCCGCATCCGGGCGGTGCTGCGCCGCTTCGGCCACGCGGCCGGGCCGGACGGGCCGGGCCAGGGCGGTGCGGAGGAGGACTCCGAGGCGCTGGACGGAGTGCTGGTCTTCGGCGACCTGGAGGTCGACACGGACGGCATGGAGGTGCGGCGCGCCGGTGAGCAGGTGGCGCTGACGCCCACCGAGATGCGGCTGCTGCTGGAGTTCTCCTCCGCGCCGGGGACCGTCCTGTCCCGCGACCGGCTCCTGGAGCGGGTCTGGGACTACGGGTGGGGCGGCGACACCCGGGTCGTGGACGTCCACGTCCAGCGACTGCGCACCAAGATCGGCCAGGACCGGATCGACACGGTCCGCGGCTTCGGCTACAAGCTGCGCGGCTGACGCGTCGTGGAGCGTCCGGTGAGGCACGGATGAGGCGCCCGGCTCTGCGGACGGGCGTCCGCTGGAAGATCAGCATCGCCATCGCGGCGGTCGGCGCGCTCATCGCGGTGGCGCTGAGCCTCGTGGTGCACAACGCGGCCCGCGTCTCGATGATCGAGAACGCCCGCGAGGTGCAGTTGGAGCGGCTGCTCGGCGCCCAGCGCTTCTACGAGGCGACGAGCATGCAGAAGGGCGGCCCGAAGTTCGGGGCCCAGCTCAACGACCCGACGCTGCCGCCGACCCTGCGCGAGGAGGTCCGCAAGAACCGCCGGGCCACCCACGTCGAGCAGGGCGCCGACGGCGTTCCCGAGGTCTGGGCGGCCCTGCCGCTGGCCAACGGGGACGTGCTCTCGCTCCACACCCGCTTCGCCGACCGCTCCGCCGCGATCATGGACGATCTCGACCGGGCCCTGATCATCGGATCGGTCTCGGTGGTCTTCGGCGGCTGCGCGCTCGGCGTGCTCATCGGCGGCCGGCTCTCGCGCCGGCTGCGCAAGGCGGCGGCCGCGGCGGGCCTGGTCGCCCAGGGGCAGACGGACGTACGGGTCGGGGACGCCGTCGGCGGGGTCGTCCGCGACGAGACGGACGAGCTGGCGCGGGCGGTCGACGCGCTGACCGACGCGCTGAACGAGCGGATCGAGGCGGAGCGCCGGGTCACCGCGGACATCGCCCATGAGCTGCGCACCCCGGTGACCGGGCTGCTCACGGCGGCCGAGCTGCTGCCGCCGGGACGCCCCACCGAGCTGGTGCGGGACCGGGCGCAGGCGATGCGCACGCTGGTCGAGGACGTGCTGGAGGTGGCCCGGCTGGACAGCGCTTCGGAGCGGGCGGAGCTCCAGATGCTCCCGCTCGGGGAGTTCGTCAGCAGGCGGATCGGGCGGTTGGACCCCGATGTGACCGTGCGGGTGGTGCACGAGTCGTGGGTCTCCACCGATCCGCGCCGGCTGGAGCGCATCCTCGGCAATCTGCTCGGGAACGCCGCCAGGCACGGTTCGACCCCGGTGGAGGTCACGGTCGAGGGCCGGGTGGTACGGGTCCGCGACCACGGTCCGGGCTTCCCGGAGGAGCTGCTGCGGGACGGGCCGAGCCGGTTCCGTACGGGGAGCGTGGACCGGGCCGGGCATGGGCACGGCCTCGGTCTGACGATCGCGGCGGGCCAGGCGCGGGTGCTGGGGGCCCGGCTGACCTTCCGCAACGCGGCGCCCTCGGGGTCCGCGGCGGGCGCGGGCGGGGCGATCGCGGTGCTGTGGCTGCCCGAGCACGCGCCGACGGTGACCGGGAGCTTCCCGGTGCTGCGGGCGGCGGACCGGCCGCGGCCCCCGGACTGAGCGGCTCGCCCCGGCGGGGGCAGGGTGCGGGAACGCCGACGGCGACCCCGAGGAGTGGGCCGTGAGGCCGTCCTCGACGTCGCCGTCGGTCGGGTGACCCGGGCGCACGCCCCGGGTACCGGGGTGTAACGGGTCCACTGAACGCTTCTTCGGTTGTGCTGCGCGGCCGGCCGGGCGCCGGGCGTGGTCCGCCGGCGGACGCCGTGGGGCCGCGCGGTCAGGCCGGTCGGATCAGATGGAGACGTGCACCGAGCGGAGGAACGCGGCCGGGTTCAGCGCCGAGCCGTAGTTCGGGGTGGTGCGGATCTCGAAGTGCAGGTGCGGGCCGCTGGAGTTGCCGGTGTTGCCGGACAGGGCGATCTTCTGGCCCGTCTTGACGTGCTGGCCGATCTTCACGTTGACCTTCGACAGGTGCGCGTACTGCGAGTACTTGCCGTTGGAGTGCTTGATCACGACGGCGTTGCCGTACGCGGGGCCGTCGCCGGCGCCGTTCGGGCCGGCCTTCACGACGGTGCCGGTGTGGGCGGCCGTGACCGTGGTGCCGATCGGCACCGCGAAGTCCTGGCCGGAGTGCTTGGCGGCCCAGCGGGCGCCACCGGTGCCGTAGCTGGCGGTCAGCGTGTACTTCTTGACCGGGGTCTTCCAGGAGGCGGCGTTCTTCTTCGCGGCCTTCTTCTTGTCCTCGGCCTTCTTCTTCGCGTCGGACGCCTTCTTCTTGGCCGCGTCGGCGGCCTTGCCCTGCGCGGCGGCCTGGGCGGCGACCCCGTCGGCGGTGGTGCTCGCGGTGAGGGGGGCGGCGGCGGCCTCGGCGCCACCGGAGGCGAACGCCGTACCGGCACCCAGCACCACGGACGCCCCCAGGCCGGCGGCCAGGACGGCGCCACGGACGCGGAAGGCGGACGGGCGGACGGTGTGCTGGTTCGTTGCGCGCTTCATACGGGGAAGTCCTCCGAAGGTGAGTGGACCCGGCGTGCTGTCCGGGCTTGCTCCACCTTGGTAACCCGCGTCCCCGCCGGGGCTCAAACACCCCTTCTACGAAGAAAAGCCGTAGAAGGGGCCCCGGGAATGAGGAGGAGTTGTCCCGTTATGAGGCGCTCTGACGGGCCACGGAATCCTTCCCGCGGAAGAGGTTTAACGCCTGTTCCACGGGCACCTTTCCGGACAAGGCACCGAGAAACGTCCGTATCGGACGAAACCCCGGAAGGGCCCGCCGACACCGGGCCGAAGGTCCCCCGCCCCCTCCCGGCCGCTCCTCCTAGCCCGGGTAGTAGGCACGTTTCGCCCTGTGCGCCTTGTCACCGCCGGTGGGACCTTGGTCCTTCCGTTTCGGGACCTTCGGCGCGCTCCTTCACTACGCTGACGGGAAAGCGGCACCGCACTCCGGGGGATCCCATGACAGCCGAGAACACCCATGCGCTGGACGGCATCGAGCTGGCCGACGCCGTCGCATCCATCCGCAACCAGCTGGTCGAGGCGGCCGCCCGGGCCACGGACCACCCGGTCTCCTTCGCGGTCGGCGACATCCAGATGGAGTTCACCCTCGAACTGCGGCGGGAGGCGAAGGCAGGCGGCAAGGTGAGGGCCTGGGTGGTCGAGGCGGGCGCGGACGCCGCCCTCGTCTCGGGCCGCACGCACAAGGTGGCCTTCACCCTGACCCCGCGCGACGCCGTGACCGGGGAGGCGTGGGAGGTGGGGACCGACGACGACGGGTCCACGGCGGGGTTCGGCCGAAGCGCGGGGGAGGGACACGGCTCCGCGGCGGGGTTCGGTGACGGGCCCGGCCGGCCGTGAGGGGGTCCACCGCGATCCCGCCCCACACCGTCCCGACCCACCCCGCCGACCGCACGGTGGTCGTCACCGGGGCCCGCCAGGGCAGCGGCGTCCTCCTCACCGACCTGCTGATCCTGACCTGCGCCCACGTGGTCAAGACCGGGAGCGTCCACGTGGCCCACCCGGACAGCCCGGACCGCGTCCGCGCCACGGTCGCCTGGATCGACTACCGCTTGGACGTGGCGCTCCTCCAGGCCGTCGAACCGGTGCGGCCCGTCCCTCCCGTACGCCTCGGCGTGGTCGACACACGCCAGGCGATACCCGACTGCGAGATCACCGGCTTCCCGCGCGTCCAGCGGTACGGCCCCGACCGGCGGCTGGAGGCGGACCAGTACACGGCGACGGTCCTGCCCCTGGCGGGCCGGGTCCGCGACCTGCTGGTCTGCGACCTGGACGGTTCGCCCGCCGCCCACCCGGACGACGAGTCGGCGGCTCTGGCCGGGCTCTCGGGCGGCCCGGTCTTCATGGGGGACGTGCTGCTGGGCGTCGCCCGGCAGGTCCCGAGGCAGCGCGACGGGCGCCGGGTCGAATGCGTCCCGCTCGGACCGGTCCTGGCCGCGAAGCCCTTCCGCCTGGTCTACCGGCGGACCGGGGTCGACCTGCGCGAGGAACGCGTGCACGGCAGCTTCCCGAGGGACCTGCGCTACGAGACGGAGTACGCGCAGGCGCTCGGCGTCGCGTACCGCCGCACGAAGGTCTTCGGCCTGGACGAGCTGAGCCGGCACGACTCCGAGTGGGACCTGGACACGGCCTACCTGAGCCTGGAGGCGCAGGCGCAGCCCCAGGACCCGGCTTCCCAAGGCGCCCCGCCCCTCCCCCAGCGCATCGACGACCTCCTCACCGACCGCCCGCGGGTCCTGCTGCGCGGCGAGGCGGGCGCGGGCAAGACGACGCTGCTGTGGTGGCTGGCCGCCCACGCCTCGGCCCGCACCCTCGGCGACGCGCTGGCCCCGCTGAACGGTCTGATCCCCTTCGTCGTCCCGCTGCGCACTCTGCGGGCCCGTGGGGTGACGTTCCCGGGCCCCGCCGAGCTGCACGGCGCGGCCGGTCTGATGGTCGACACGGCCCCGGAGGGCTGGGTGGGCCGGGTCCTGGAGTCCGGGCGGGCGTTGCTGCTGGTGGACGGCCTGGACGAGGTGCCGCCGGAGGACCGTGAGCAGGCGCACACCTGGCTCTCGCAGCTGCTGGCCCGCTATCCGGGCACCCGGTGCATCGCGACCGTACGCCCGCTCGCCGTCGAGGCGGACTGGCTGCGCTCGGAGCACTTCGCGGAACTGCGGCTGCTGCCGATGCGGAACGAGGACATCCAGACGTTCGTGGCCTGCTGGCACCGGGCCGCCCGGTCCACCGAGCAGGACGACGCCGAACGGCTGGACGAACTGGAGCGGGACCTCTCGCGCCAGTTCGAGCAGAACCCCGCGCTCCGCGACCTGGCCCGTACGCCGCTGCTCTGCGCGGTGATCTGCGCCCTGCACCGTCAACGCGACGGCTTCCTCCCGGAGACCCGCTGGAAGCTCTACCGCTCGGCTCTGGAGATGCTGCTCGGCCACCGCGACCGCCGCCGCAGGATCGGCGAGCCCGAAGGCGTCGTCCTGGAAGTCGAGGAACACACCCAGCTTCTCCAGAGGATCGCCGTCTGGCTGGTCCGGGAGGGCCAGTCGGAGTTCACGCGGGACCAGGCGCTGCGCCAACTCGGCCGCGCGCTGGCGGGGATGGACCGGGTGAGCGCCCAGGGCCCGCCCGAACGGATCCTCACCCACCTGCTCAACCGCAGCGGCCTGCTCCAGGAACACGGCGACGACGTCTACCAGTTCATCCACCGCACCTTCCAGGACTACCTGGCCGCCAAGGAACTCGTCGAGGACGACCACCTGGGCGAACTGCTCCGGCACGCTGAGGAGGAGACCTGGCAGGACGTGATCCTGCTGGCGGCGGGGCACTGCGGACGCCGCCAACTGGCGCAGCTCGTCGAGGGTTTGCTGGACGCGGGAGAGAAGCACGGGGAGAAGTCACCCCTCCGCACCGACCTGCACGTCCTGGCCGCCCTGTGCGCCCAGTACGCCTCCTGGCTGGACGGCACGGTGCGGGAGCGGGTTCGCACGTCCCTCGCCGGTCTGCTTCCTCCCACGGGCAGCGTCCAGGTGGGCTCACTGGCCCGACTGGGTGCGGCAGTGCTCGGCCTCCTGCCCGGACCGGACACCATGGCGACGGAGCACCCGTCCGCCGAACACATGGCAGACCTGATCACCGCGATCGGAGGGAGGGAGGCCATTCCTCACGCCCGAGCCTGGTTCCTCGCCCATCCCGGCCTGGCCAGTTCGTTCGTCCACAGCTGGCGGAATTTCCCCGCGGAGGAGTACGCCTCCCAGGTCCTCGCCCACGGCGACCGCTCCTCGGTTCTGTGGGTAATCAGCGACCGCGACCGGCTCAGGGCACTGCGCCACATCCCCCTGGTCGAAGACATCTCCCTGAGTACGGACCTGCCCGAGCGGGAGATCAGCGAGGCCCTGGAGAAGACGCCGCGACTCCAGAACCTCTTCATCGGGGGCAACCGGCTCCTCACCGACCTCTCCTGCCTGCGCCCCGTGCGCGCCTCGCTGGAGTTGCTGTCCCTGGACGAGTGCCCGGGGGTGCGGGACCTGGGGCCGCTGAAGGAGTTCAGCGCCCTGGGGGCTCTGTTCCTGGACGCCGCGGGGATGTCTTCCACCCGGGGGGCCGTCGCCGGACTGCCCGACGGGCTGGACGCCCTGTGGCTGGAGAATCTGACGCTGGAGCGGCTCGGTGACCTCGCCCCGCATACCGGCCTCACCCAGCTGCGGCTGGACACCCGGTGCCCCCTCGCACTGGACGGGCTGGGCGCCTGGCGGTCCCTGAAGAGGCTGGAGGTCTTCGAGCTCGGCGACTTCGACGCCGCGCTCGGTGAGGTGCGCGCCCACGCGGGGATCACTGCTCTCGCGGTCACCGTGTTTCCCTGGCACGCCGACTTCAGCGGCACACCGGCGGTCCCGTCCGTCGAGGACCTGACGGTGCCCTCGCCCGGGAACGGCCGGAGTCCGGCCCTGCTGCGCGACCTCTTTCCGCGGCTGGAACGCCTGGTCATCAGGGTCGCCGCGGACCAGGGGGCGCTGGACCTCTCACCGCTCCACGACTGGTCCGGGATCACGGTGACCGTCCACACGGACGAGCGGTTCCTGCTCACCGGGGCGGAGGAACTGGGCGACCGGCTCACGGTCCTGCCCCTGACGTGAGCACAGGAAAAGGGGCTGCCCCGGACCGGTACGGATACCGGTTCCGGGGCAGCCCCTTCACAGCGCTCGGGCTCACGCCCTACGGGCGCGTCACGCGTCCTTCGTGAGGTTCGGGCCGGCGCCGCCTGCCGCCTGCTCGATCGGGGGGACGTCGGGCAGAGCCGACTTCTCCTCGCCGCGGAAGGTGAACGCCTTGTCGTCGCCCTCGCCCTCGGTGCCCACGACCACGATGTGACCGGGACGCAGCTCGCCGAAGAGGATCTTCTCGGAGAGGATGTCCTCGATCTGCCGCTGGATCGTCCGGCGCAGCGGCCGGGCGCCCATCACGGGGTCGTAGCCCTTCTTGGCGAGCAGCGTCTTGGCCTCGCCGCTGAGCTCGATGCCCATGTCGCGGTCCTTGAGACGCTCGTCGACCTTGGCGATCATGAGGTCGACGATCTGGATGATGTCTTCCTCGGTCAGCTGGTGGAAGACCACCGTGTCGTCGACACGGTTGAGGAATTCCGGCCGGAAGTGCTGCTTGAGCTCTTCGTTGACCTTGATCTTCATCCGCTCGTAGTTCGTCTTGACGTCGCCCTGGGCGGCGAAGCCCAGGTTGAAGCCCTTCGAGATGTCCCGGGTCCCGAGGTTGGTCGTCATGATGATGACCGTGTTCTTGAAGTCCACGACCCGGCCCTGGGAGTCGGTCAGGCGACCGTCCTCCAGGATCTGGAGCAGGGAATTGAAGATATCGGGGTGGGCCTTCTCGACCTCGTCGAAGAGGACGACGGAGAACGGCTTGCGGCGCACCTTCTCGGTGAGCTGGCCGCCCTCCTCGTAACCCACGTAGCCGGGGGGCGAACCGAAGAGGCGGGAAACCGTGTGCTTCTCGCTGAACTCCGACATGTCGAGGGAGATCAGCGCGTCCTCGTCTCCGAAGAGGAATTCGGCGAGCGTCTTGGAGAGCTCGGTCTTACCGACACCGGAGGGGCCGGCGAAGATGAACGAGCCGCCGGGGCGCTTCGGGTCCTTCAGGCCGGCCCGCGTACGGCGGATCGCCTGAGAAAGGGCCTTGATGGCGTCCTTCTGCCCGATGACGCGCTTGTGGAGCTCGTCCTCCATGCGCAGCAGACGGGAGGACTCCTCCTCCGTCAGCTTGAAGACCGGGATGCCGGTGGCCGTGGCCAGGACTTCGGCGATCAGCTCGCCGTCGACCTCGGCGACGACGTCCATGTCGCCGGCCTTCCACTCCTTCTCGCGCTTGGCCTTCGCCGCCAGCAGCTGCTTCTCCTTGTCGCGGAGGGAAGCCGCCTTCTCGAAGTCCTGGGAGTCGATGGCCGACTCCTTGTCGCGGCGGACGCCCGCGATCTTCTCGTCGAACTCGCGGAGGTCCGGCGGCGCGGTCATCCGGCGGATGCGCATCCTGGAACCGGCCTCGTCGATCAGGTCGATCGCCTTGTCCGGCAGGAAGCGGTCCGAGATGTACCGGTCGGCCAGGGTCGCGGCCTGGACGAGGGCCTCGTCCGTGATGGAGACCCGGTGGTGGGCCTCGTAACGGTCGCGCAGACCCTTGAGGATCTCGATGGTGTGCGGCAGCGACGGCTCCGCGACCTGGATGGGCTGGAAGCGGCGCTCCAGGGCCGCGTCCTTCTCCAGGTGCTTGCGGTACTCGTCGAGCGTGGTGGCGCCGATGGTCTGGAGCTCACCGCGCGCCAGCATGGGCTTGAGGATGCTGGCCGCGTCGATCGCGCCCTCGGCGGCGCCCGCACCGACCAGCGTGTGGAGCTCGTCGATGAACAGGATGATGTCGCCGCGGGTGCGGATCTCCTTGAGGACCTTCTTCAGGCGCTCCTCGAAGTCACCCCGGTACCGCGAACCGGCGACCAGGGCGCCGAGGTCCAGGGTGTAGAGGTGCTTGTCCTTGAGGGTCTCGGGCACCTCGCCCTTGACGATCGCCTGGGCCAGGCCCTCGACGACCGCCGTCTTGCCGACGCCGGGCTCGCCGATGAGCACCGGGTTGTTCTTGGTCCGGCGGGACAGCACCTGCATGACCCGCTCGATCTCCTTCTCGCGCCCGATGACCGGGTCGAGCTTGGACTCACGAGCGGCCTGGGTGAGGTTCCGGCCGAACTGGTCGAGCACCAGGGACGTGGAGGGCGTGCCTTCGGCGGGACCGCCGGCGGTGGCCGCCTCCTTGCTGCCCGAGTACCCGGAAAGAAGCTGGATGACCTGCTGCCGGACCCGGTTCAGGTCGGCGCCCAGCTTCACGAGGACCTGGGCGGCGACGCCCTCGCCCTCGCGGATCAGGCCGAGCAGGATGTGCTCGGTGCCGATGTAGTTGTGGCCCAGCTGAAGGGCCTCGCGGAGCGACAGCTCCAGGACCTTCTTGGCTCGCGGGGTGAAGGGGATGTGCCCGGAAGGAGCCTGCTGCCCCTGCCCGATGATCTCCTCCACCTGCTGGCGGACCGCCTCGAGCGAAATCCCGAGGCTCTCCAGGGCCTTAGCGGCGACACCCTCACCCTCGTGGATCAGGCCCAGGAGGATGTGCTCGGTGCCGATGTAGTTGTGGTTGAGCATCCGGGCTTCTTCCTGAGCCAGGACGACAACCCGCCGCGCGCGGTCGGTGAACCTCTCGAACATCGTTAATCGCTCCTCAGAGCGGTCGGTCAGTGAGGGGTCGGTCCCCTCCCAGTCCTTCCGCATGCTAGTCCCGCAGGACGGGACAGCTCATTCCAACTGCCGACATCCGTCCGGATCACCCCGCACCGGCGGGGATTCTTACTGCCGAACAGCTGACAACTGCTCCAACCCGATGGTGCGAGACGATGTTCCCGCAGGCCAGGCAGATACCCCTTTCGCCAGTACGCCGATGGCGAACGTGGGGCGTCCCGGCGGGCGTGTCGCCCCTTCCCACTAGGGAAGTCTTACCCGCAACCACCGACAGTCCATGCGGCGCACCCCTGTTCCCTCCGCTACGGGCGAACACCCTTGCGCTGCCGAACGCTCCCGAGCGCCCCCGCGAGCGGCACGGAGAGCGACGGCCCGGGAACTCTCCGCCATAACCGGGGGGCGCGTAACTCCGCGAGCGGTTCGGCGGTTCATCGGACATGAGACCCGCCGTCCCGTCCCCCCGTCCGTCGCCCGACGCCGCTACGGCCTCCGCGGACGCCGCCCTCGCCCTGCGGTACGCGAGGGAGCTGGGCTGGGCCGCGGTCGGGCGCGCTCCGCTGAGCCTGCTCACCGGGGTGGACTTCGACGTGCTGGAGCTGCCCGCCGAAGCGGGTCACGCCGTACTGCGGCGCGGGGTGCGCACCGGCCCCGTACTGCTGGCCGGCGCGCGGATGGGGCTGCTGGTCGCCGCGGGCGGCGCCGACGAGCTGCCGGGGCTGCTCGACTGGCTGGAGTGGGGCCCCCTCGTACCGGACCTGACCGCCGTGGGGGCGGGCGGCCGGGTCGCGGCCCCGCCTCTCCCGGGCGCTCCCGGGGGCTCGCCGGGGGCCGCCGCGTGGCTGCGGCCCCCAGAGCCGAGGCGTGGGCCCGAGCCCGCGCTGCCGGCCCTCGCGGGCTTCGGGAGCGGTGGGGGCGAGGCCCCCGACCTCGTACGCCTGGTGGACGCGGCGGCTACCGAATGCCATCGGGTCCGGCTGTCACGCGCCCGTTCCGGGGCGTCGACAAGGGATTCGGCGGATCAGCCGTTGGCCTTCTCGTAAGCCTCGCGGATCTCGGCGGGGACGCGGCCCCGGTCATTCACGTTGTGGCCGTTCTCGCGGGCCCACCGGCGGATTTCCGCGGTGTCCTTGTTACCGCCGGACACGGCACGGCCCTTGCCGCGCCCCGTGGCCGCGCGACCGCCGGTACGACGCCCGCCCTTGGTGTAGGGCTCGAGAAGACTGCGGAGCTTGTCCGCGTTGGCCGTGGTGAGGTCGATCTCGTACGTCTTGCCGTCAAGGGCGAACGTGACCGTCTCATCGGCCTCGACACCGTCGAGGTCATCGACAAGAAGGACCTGAACCTTCTGTGCCACGGGATTTCCTTTCATCGGAAATGGAGTACGCGGAAAGGAAACCGCTTTTCTCTCGAAAACACAAACCCTCGGGAGAGGTTCCGCGGCTCGGGAAGACGGGAAACGTGCGCGATTCGGACATAGGGTTGCAGGTCCTTCCGCATCACAGGCGCAGAAGCATCCGGCTGTTGCCCAAGGTGTTCGGCTTCACTCGTTCGAGACCGAGGAACTCCGCGACGCCCTCGTCGTAGGAACGCAGCAGCTCGCTGTGGACATCGGTGTCCACGGGCGTCTCTCCGATCTCCACGAAGCCGTGCTTCGCGAAGAAGTCGACTTCGAAGGTGAGGCAGAAGACCTTGCGGACGCCGAGCCAACGGGCGGTCTGCAAGAGCTTGTCCAGCACCTGGTGCCCTACTCCGGCGCCCTTGATCCGGGGATCCACAGCGAGGGTCCGGACTTCCGCCAGGTCTTCCCACATGACGTGAAGTGCGCCGCAGCCGATGACCCGCGCGTCCTCGTCGCGTTCCGCGACCCAGAACTCCTGGATGTCCTCGTAAAGGGTGACGGTCGCTTTGTCGAGCAGGATGCCTCCGGACACGTACCCGTCGAGGAGCGCGCGCACGGACGCGACATCACTCGTCCTGGCCCGCCTCACGGTGATGGCGGGCTTATTTACCGACGGGTCGGTATGGAGTTCGGTATCCGGGTCGCTTTGCGGCTGGTCTGAGGACATGCCCCGACGCTATCGCCCGCTCTCCCGGGCCGTCCCATCGGCCGGGGCGCCGCTCCCGGCGGACCCGGCGGTCGGTTCCCCGGGGTCGCCGGGAGCGATTTCGGCGAGGTCGGGGGAAACCATGCGAACGGCGTCGCGGAGCGCTTCGCGCTGCTCCGGCGACATCATGCCGAAGAACGCGACAAGCGCTGCGGCGGGGTTGTCACTGCGTGACCAGGCTTCGTTCATCAGTGCGGCCGAGTAGGCGGCCCTGGTGGAGACGGCCGTATATCGATAGGCGCGGCCGTCGACTTCCCTGCGCACCCAGCCCTTCTGATGGAGATTGTCCATTACCGTCATCACGGTCGTGTAGGCGATGGAGCGTTCCTCCTGAAGGTCCTCAAGGACTTCCCGCACCGTGACCGGCCGGTTCCATTGCCAGACGCGCGTCATCACGGCGTCTTCGAGGTCTCCCAATTGACGGGGCACGGGATCACTTTAGTGCCTTATGTCCTGGATGTTCCGGTATTCGCGCAGCAAAAGAGCGCACGGCTCGGGTGAGTCGTGCGCTCGGGAGGCGCGCTCCGGGAAGGCGCCGGGAGGGGCGGGCCGCTCCCGCGATTCAGCCGTTCTCCGGACGAGCGGTCTGCTTCGCGGATTCCGCGCGGGCGAGCGCCGCGTCGACGAAACCGTCCTCCTTGGTCTTGTTCGGACCGCCCTGGCTCTTGACGATGATCACGATCAGGGCGATGAAGAAGACGGCCATCACCACGGGGGGCACGAGCGCGGATACATAGTCCATGCCGTCCAGAGTAGCGAGCCCCGGACGGCCGGACGCGGCGACCTCCCGGTGGAGGCCGCCGCGTCGGACGCCGGCGGGAGGGGCGGGCGTCAGCCGGCCGCCCGCTCCTCGGAGGGCGGCGGGGCGGGACGGCGGCGCGGCGGGAAGACCTCCGACGGCTTGGGCGCCGGGCGGGCCCCGGGCTTCGGCGGGCGGCCCGGGACCGCCGGGGTCGCGGGCCGGTCCGCCTCCTGCCCGGCGGCGGCGCGACCGCCGGGCAGGGCGAGCAGCCTGCCGCGGGGGCCGGGGGCCGCCGCTCCGGCGGTGCGGCCGGCGAGCCGGGCCCGTACCGAGCGCTCGGCGAGCACCTGGCACCGCTCCAGGAGGGACGCGGCGAGCGGTCCGCCGCGCAGGGCCCGCAGGGCGGCCAGGTCGTCCGGCCGGGGGTCGTACCCGGCGGCCAGGGCGTCCTGGAGCAGTTCCAGGTAGCCGACGGCGGAGCCGGGGAGGGCGTGGCGGTAGCGGGCGAGGTCGGCGAGGAGGAACGCTCGCAGCCGACCCGCCTCGGCGACCGCCTCGTCCACGGAGCCCGCGAGCCGCAGGCAGTCCTGGACGTCCTCGTCGGACAGGGACATGGGGTGGAGGGCGATGGCGAGGGCACGTCGGAGCACCCGCAGCTCGTCCGCGCTGAACGCCATGCCGCCTCGTGAACCGTAGGGCGTGGGCATAGCGCGACAATACGTGCTAAATGGACAAAATCCGTTTAGCTGGTCGCCGGTGTCGCGGCGCCGGGGCGGCCCCCGGGGCCCGGGGCCCGGCCGTTCCCGCAGGTACGCCGGGCCCCGGAGGCGCTTGTGCTACGGCCGGGACGTGTTCCGCTCGTACACCAGGCGCAGCCCGATGAGGGTCAGCCACGGCTCGTGCTCGTCGATGGCGGAGGACTCCCCCAACACCATCGGAGCAAGGCCGCCCGTCGCGATCACGGTGACGTCGTCCGGGTCGGCGGCCAGCTCCTTCTTCATCCGGGCCACCACCCCGTCGACCTGGCCCGCGAAGCCGTAGACGATGCCGGACTGCATGGCCTCGACGGTGTTCTTGCCGATCACGCTGCGCGGCCGGGCCAGCTCGATCTTGCGGAGCTGGGCGCCCCGGACGCCGAGCGCCTCGACGGAGATCTCGATGCCGGGGGCGATCACCCCGCCCGTGTACTCCCCGCGCGCGGAGACCGCGTCGAAGGTGGTGGCGGTGCCGAAGTCGACGACGATCGCCGGGCCTCCGTACAGCTCGACGGCGGCGACCGCGTTGATGATCCGGTCCGCGCCGACCTCCTTGGGGTTGTCCATCAGGATCGGCACGCCCGTCTTCACGCCGGGCTCCACCAGGACGGCGGGGACGTCGCCGTAGTAGCGGCGGGTGACCTCGCGCAGCTCGTGCAGGACCGAGGGGACCGTGGCGCAGATCGCGATGCCCTCGATGCCGTCGCCCAGCTCCATGCCGAGCAGGGGGTGCATGCCCATCAGGCCCTGGAGCAGGACGGCCAGCTCGTCGGCGGTGCGGCGGGGGTCGGTGGAGATTCGCCAGTGCTCGACGATCTCCTCGCCGTCGAAGAGGCCGAGGACCGTGTGGGTGTTGCCGACGTCGATGGTGAGCAGCATCAGGCGTCGGCCCCGTCCCCGGCCGAGGCGGCGTCGCGGAAGTCCAGGCCGATGTCGAGGATCGGCGCGGAGTGGGTGAGCGCCCCGACAGCGAGGTAGTCGACGCCCGCGTCGGCGTAGGCGCGGGCCGAGTCGAGGGTGAGGCGGCCGGAGGACTCCAGGACCGCCCGGCCGTCCACCAGGGCGACCGCCTCGGCGGTCTCGGCCGGGGTGAAGTTGTCCAGCAGGATCAGATCGGCGCCCGCGTCCAGCACCTCGCGGACCTGCTCCATCGTGTCGACCTCGACCTCGATGGGCAGGTCGGGGAAGGTGTCGCGGACCCGGGTGAACGCCTCCGCCACGCCGCCCGCCGCGATCACGTGGTTGTCCTTGACCAGGGCCGCGTCGGAGAGCGACATCCGGTGGTTGACGCCGCCGCCGCAGCGCACCGCGTACTTCTCCAGCGCGCGCAGGCCCGCCGTCGTCTTGCGGGTGTCGCGGACCTTCGCCCTGGAGCCCTCCAGCACGTCCGCCCAGGCGCGGGTGGCGGTCGCGATGCCGGAGAGGCGGCAGAGCAGGTTGAGCGCGCTGCGCTCGCCGGTCAGCAGGTCGCGCGTGCGGGTGGTGACGGTCAGCAGCTTCTGGCCGGGGGCGACCCGGTCGCCGTCCTCGACGTGCCGCTCGACCTCGAACTCCTCGGTGCAGACGATCGACAGGACCGCCTCCGCGACCCGGAGCCCGGCGACCACGCCCGCCTCGCGGGCGGTGAAGTCCCCGGTGGTCACGGCGTCCTCGGGAACGGTCGCCACGGTCGTGACGTCCACCCCTCCGTCGAGGTCCTCCTCGATCGCCACATGGGCGACGTCCTCGACCTGGACGGGGTCGAGGCCGGCTTGGGCCAGCAGCAGGGCGAGCGCGGGGTCGAGCCCGCACTCCAGGGCCTCGGGGCCCATCCCGTCCTCGCCGCCGCAGCCGCAGCCGTCGCCGCAGCCGCCTTCCGCCGGTGCGGACGCTGCGGGCGCGCCGACCCGGATCAGCGGTACGTCCACGGGTGTGGGGCGCGGATTCTCTTCGGGCGTGCTCACGGTGACGGCTCCTCGGGGGTGTGGCGGGTGGTGCGGGTGGAACGTGCGGTGCGGGGACGCCCCGCCCGGTGCGGCGGAGCGGGTGCTCCCGGCAGTCTGCTCAATCGGACGGGCGTACGGGCGGGAACGCGGCGGTCTCCGTGCGGTGGACCACCGGGGCGCGGTCCGGCGCGAGGCGGACGACCAGGTGGCGGCGGCCGTGGACGTCGTCGCGGTCGGGCCGGTCCTCGCGCCAGTGGCAGCCCCGGGTCTCCTCGCGGTCCCGGGCGGCGGCGACCAGGACGCGGGAGACCAGGAGGAGGTTGGCGACCTCCCACGCCTCGACCCCGGGGACGACCGCCTTGGCGCCCGCCCCGTCCGCGCCCGCCCCGTCCGCGCCGGCGGCGGCCTCGCGGTGCAGGGCCTCCAGCTCCTCGGCGGCCGCGGCCAGGCTGGCGGCGGAGCGCAGCACCCCGGCGCCCCGGCTCATGGTGCGCTGGATCGCCGTACGGGCCTCGGGGGCCGGCAGCGCGACCGGGCCGACGCCGTCCGGGGCCGCGACCGGTCCGGTGCGGGGCGGGCGGGTCTTCGCGATGTCGGCGGCGATGCGCTCGGCGAAGACCAGTCCCTCCAGGAGGGAGTTGGACGCGAGGCGGTTGGCCCCGTGCACCCCGGTACAGGCGACCTCGCCGCAGGCGTACAGGCCGGGGACGGTGGTGCGGCCCCGCAGGTCGGTGCGCACGCCCCCGGAGGCGTAGTGCGCGGCCGGGGCGACGGGGATCGGCTCGGTCACCGGGTCGACGCCGTGGGCCCGGCAGGCGGCCAGGATGGTCGGGAAGCGCTGCTCCCACATGGCCGCCCCGAAGTGCCGGGCGTCCAGGTACATGTGCTCGGCGCCCTTCTCGTGCATCCGGCGCGTGATGCCCTTGGCGACGATGTCGCGGGGGGCCAGCTCGGCCAGCTCGTGCTGCCCGGCCATGAAGCGCACGCCGTCGCCGTCGACGAGGTGGGCGCCCTCGCCGCGTACGGCTTCGGAGACCAGCGGCTGCTGGCCCTCGGAGTCCGCGCCGAGGAACAGGACGGTGGGGTGGAACTGGACGAACTCCAGGTCGGAGACCTCCGCCCCGGCCCGCAGCGCGAGCGCCACCCCGTCGCCGGTGGAGACGGAGGGGTTGGTGGTGGCGGAGAAGACCTGGCCCATGCCGCCGGTGGCGAGGACCACCGAGGGGGCCCGGACCGCGCCGACGCCGTCGTGCTGGCCCTCGCCCATGACGTGCAGCGAGACGCCGGCCGTACGGCCTTCGGCGTCGGTGAGCAGGTCCAGGACGAGGGCGTTCTCGATGGTGTGCAGGGCGGCCTCGCGGACCGCTTCCACCAGGGCGCGGGAGATCTCCGCGCCGGTCGCGTCGCCGCCGGCGTGGGCGATGCGGCGGCGGTGGTGGCCGCCCTCGCGGGTCAGCGCGATGGCCCCGCTGTCGGTGGTGTCGAAGTGCGCGCCGGTCTCGATCAGCCGGCGTACGGCGTCGGGGCCCTCGGTGACCAGGGTGCGCACGGCCTCCTCGTCGCAGAGGCCCGCACCCGCGACGAGGGTGTCGTCGAGGTGCTGCTCGGGGGTGTCGCCCTCGCCGAGCGCGGCGGCGATGCCGCCCTGGGCCCAGCGGGTCGAGCCGTCGTCCAGGCGGGCCTTGGTGACGACGACGGTGTCCAGGCCGGCGGCGGCGCAGCGCAGCGCGGCGGTGAGCCCGGCCACGCCGGAGCCGACCACCACGACGTCCGCGTCGATGGCCCAGCCGGGGGCGGGGGCGGTCAGCCGTATACCGGTCACGTCAGGGCTCCGAAGGTGAGGGGGATGTTGTCGATGAGGCGGGTGTCCCCGACCCGGGCCGCGACGGCGAGGATGGCCTCCCCGCTCTCGCGGTCGTCCGGGATCTCGGTGAAGTCCGCCGGGTCGACCAGGGCCAGGTAGTCCACACGCAGGGGCGGCCGTCCCCGCTCGGCGGCCTCGTCCAGCACCAGCCGGGCGGCGGCGCGGACGGCGGCGGGCGCCCCGCCCGGCCGGACCAGCGCCACGGCCTGGGCGTCGGCGGCGGCGCGCACCTCGCCGAGCTTGTTGAGCCCGGCGGCCCGGTCGCCGCCGGGTGCGGTGGCGCGGGCCCGCTCGTGCAGGGCCTGCTGGGCGGCGAGCCGGTCGCGGGCCGCGAACAGGGCGCGGGGCAGGGCGAGCGCGGTGTGCCGCTCCCGGGCGGAGAGGAAGCGGTTGCGGCTGGAGAGGGCGAGGCCGTCCGGGTCGCGGACGGTGGGGACGCCGGTGATCCGGACGCCGAAGTCCAGGTCGCGGACCATGCGGCGGATCAGGGCGAGCTGCTGGGCGTCCTTCTGCCCGTAGAACGCCTCGTCGGGCCGGGTGAGGTGGAGGAGCTTGGCGACGACGGTGAGCATCCCGTCGAAGTGCCCGGGGCGGGCCGCGCCTTCGAGCCGCTCGCCCATGGGGCCCGCGGTGATCCGGACCTGGGGCTCGCCGCCGGGGTACACCTCCTCGACGCCGGGGGCGAAGACCGCGTCGGCCCCGGCCGCGGCGGCGATCTCCAGGTCGGCGTCCAGGGTGCGCGGGTAGCGGTCCAGGTCGGCGGCCTCGCCGAACTGCAACGGGTTCACGAAGACGGTGACCACGACCTGGCCGTCCGCGCCGGCCGCCGCACGGGCGGCCCGGATCAGGGCGGCGTGCCCCTCGTGGAGCGCGCCCATCGTCATGACGACGGCCCGCTCGGCCCCGGCCGGCCGCTCCAGCGCGTCCAACTCGGCGGCGGTGCGCAGGAGGACGGGCGGAGCGGGGCGGCGGGGGGACGCCGGAACGCCCGGGTCCGGGGCGGGGGCGGTCGGAGCGGGGGCGGCCGGGCCCGGCGCCGAAGCGGAGGCCGGGGGCGTGCCCGGGGCGGAGGCCGGGGGCGTGCCCGGGGTCGGGGCGGGGGCGGTGCTCCCGTCTCCCGTACGGCCGGTGGCGGTCATCGGGTCTCCTCCGCTCCGGGGCCGCCGGGGCGGCCTTCCCGGTCGGCCAGGACCACGAGCAGGTCCTCGGCCAGCTCCGCCTTGAGCAGGCCGTGGGCGAGCGCCCGGTCGGCCGTGGTGCGGGCCATCGCGACATAACCGGCCACCGCCTGCGGGGCGTGGGCGCGCAGTTCGTCGATGTGGGCGGCGACCGTGCCCGCGTCCCCCCGCGCGACCGGGCCCGTCAGCGCGGCGTCGCCGGAGCGCAGGGCGTTGTCCAGGGCCGCGCCGAGCAGCGGGCCGAGCATCCGGTCGGGCGCCGAGACCCCTGCCGCGGCCAACAGCTCCATCGACTGGGCGACCAGGGTGACCAGGTGGTTCGCCCCGAGGGCGAGGGCCGCGTGGTAGAGCGGGCGGGACTCCTCGGCGATCCACTCGGGCTCGCCGCCCATCTCGATGACCAGGGCCTCGGCGGCGAGCCGCAGCTCCTCGGGGGCGGTGACCCCGAACGAGCAGCCCGCCAGCCGCTGGACGTCCACGGCGGTCCCGGTGAACGTCATCGCGGGGTGCAGCGCGAGCGGCAGCGCCCCCGCCCGCAGCGCGGGGTCCAGCACCCGTGCCCCGTACCGCCCGGAGGTGTGGACGAGCAGGTGGCCCGGCCGTACCGCGCCGGTCTCGGCGAGGCCCTCGACCAGCGTGGGCAGGACGTCGTCGGGGACGGTCAGCAGCACCAGGTCGGCGCGGGCCAGCACCTCGGCGGGCTCCACCACGGGCACCCCGGGGAGCAGGGCCGCGGCACGGCGGCGGGAGGCGTCGGAGACCGCGGACACGGCGACGGGGCGGTGCCCGGCGAGCTGGAGGGACGCGGCCAGGGCGGGTCCGACCCGTCCCGCGCCGACGACGCCGACCGTGAGCCGGGCGGGGCGGTCCCTCGCGTCGAGGGGTTCCTTCGAAACTGATGCGTTCACGCGGCGATGGCCTTCCGTTCCAGTCCGCAGGGGGTACCGGACGATTTCTCTGCATGCTACGCCAGCGTTTCGGCGGATCTCATCCGCTGCCCACAGCCTGTGGATAACTTTCGGAACCCGCCGCCGGGCGTCCGGATACCGGGGGCGCCCCGCCCCGGCGCCGGGCGATGATCGTCCCATGGCGACGACGGACGAGCGGGAAAAGCGGCGGCGCGGGCTGAGCGCGTGGCGGGGGTCGAAGGTGCTGGCCCGGACGGGTGCGGACGCGACGGTGGGCGAGCGGCTGGCGGCGCTGGCGGCCGACGCCTCCTCCGTACACGATCCGGACGACTGGACCGATGTGTACGGGGGCGGGGTCGTCGCCGATCTGGAGCGGCGGGTGGCGGGGCTGCTGGGCATGGAGGCGGCGGCGTTCTTCCCGACCGGGACGATGGCCCAGCAGGTCGCGCTGCGGTGCTGGGCGGGGCGTACGGGGAACGCGACCGTGGCGCTCCACCCCCTCTCCCATCCGGAGCTGCACGAGGGCGGGGCGCTGGGGGCCGTGAGCGGGTTGCGGACGGTGCGTCCCACGACGGAGCCGAGGCTGCCGGACGCGGACGAGGTACGGGAGTTCCCCGAGCCGTTCGGGACGCTGATGCTGGAGCTGCCGTTGCGGGACGCCGGGTTCGTGCTGCCGTCCTGGGAGGAGCTGACGGCGGTGGTGGAGGCGGCCCGGGAGCGGGACGCGGTGGTCCATCTCGACGGGGCGCGGCTGTGGGAGTGCGGGCCGCACTTCGGGCGGGGGCTCTCGGAGATCGCCGCGCTGGCGGACAGCGTGTACGTGTCGTTCTACAAGTCCCTGGGCGGGCTGTCGGGGGCGGTGCTGGCGGGTCCGCAGACGCTGGTGGAGGAGGCCCGGGTGTGGCGCCACCGCTACGGGGGCCAGGTGTTCCAGCAGTTCCCGGCCGCGCTCTCCGCCCTGCTCGGCCTGGAGCGGGAGCTGCCCAGGCTGCCGTCGTACGTGGCGCACGCGAAGGTGGTGGCCGGGGCGCTGGCGGAGGGGTTCGCGGCGTCGGGGGCGCCGTGGTTCCGGGTGTGGCCGGAGCCGCCGCACACGCACCAGTTCCAGGTCTGGCTGCCGTACGGGCCCGAGGTGCTGGACGAGGCGTCGGTGCGGCAGGCCGAGGAGACGGGCGTGGCGCTCTTCCGGCGCTGGTCCGCGGGGGCGGCCGGGACGGGGCTGCCGCCCGGGGTCTCGTTCACCGAGGTGACGGTGGCGGCGGACGGGCTGGAGTGGACGGCGCGGGACGTACGGGAGGCGGTGGCGGGGTTCGTGCGGTACGTGGGATAGGCCCGCGGCGCCCCGGACCCCGGGGCGCCCTCCTCACCCGCCGGACGGGCCGGGCGGGGCGGACGGGCGGGAGGCGCCGGGCGGGGCGGTCCGCCCGGCGGGGCGGACGCGGCGGTACAGCGCGCGCAGGAGGGGGCCGTCGTGGCGGCCCGGGGGCGGAGGCGCGGGCCGGGACAGCCGGGCCGCGCGGTGGGCGTCGAGCAGATGCTGCTGGAGGGCGCTCATACGGCACAGCCTGCGAAGGCCGCGCCGCCCGCCGCCCGCCGGTTGACGGGGCCCGTCAATCCGTCGGCCGCTGATTGACGGGGGCCGTCAAATGGGGCGACGGCCCGGGCGCGTTCCTCCACCATGGAGGCGTGAGCGTGCACATAGACATCGGGGGACTCCCCACCGACCAGGTCGTTTTCGCGACCTCTCCGCTGGCCGAGCTGGGCCTGGCCCTGCACGCGCTCTCCGAGCCCGGCCACCACCCGGGGCTGCACGGCTGGGCCACCGCGACCGCGGCGGCGCTGGAGCCCGGCCTCGCGGACCGGATGCTGGAGGCGGAGTTCCTGTGGCGGAACACCTTCTCCGACGTGTTCATGCCGTTCTCCGGCATCCGGGGCGGCGACGGCAGGACCGGGGCCACGCTCACGGAGGACCTGGACCTGCTGGACCGGCTGGACGACGAACGGTTCGTCGCCGCCGCGCTGGAGTTCACCTGCGCCAGCCATTACGGGGCCGGGTCGCCGTCACCGCTGCACGACGAGGCGATGCGGGTGCGCGCCCTGGACCTGGCGGCGGCGCGCGGCCCGCAGCAGGTGGACTTCACCCGGCGGCTGCTGGCCGACCCCGCCTCCGTACGCGGCTGGGTGCGGCGGCTGTTCGAGGACTGCGACCAGGCGTTCTTCGCGGACACCTGGCGGCGGGTCTCCGTCCAGCTGGTCGCGGACGCCCGGCACAAGACGGAGCTGCTGCGGCGCAAGGGGCTGGCCGACGCGGTCGGGGCGGTCTCCGCCGCCGTGACGCTGGACGAGGAGGCGGGCCGGATCAGCGTCGACAAGCTGTCCGAAGGCCGGACCACCGCCCTGGACCCGAGCGTGGGGCGGGGTCTGACGCTCATCCCCACCAGCTTCGGCTGGCCGCACCTGATGGTGCTGCACGCCCCGGGCTGGCGGCCGGTCATCCACTACCCGGTCCACCTGCCCGACCTGCCGGCGCCCGCCTCCGTGGAACTGCTCCGGCTCCGCCTGGAGGCGCTGGCCCACCCGATGCGGATGCGCCTCTGCCGCAATCTGGCCCGCTCCCCGTACACCACGGGTGAACTGGCCGACTCCCACGGCATCACCTCCCCCGAGGTCTCCCGGCACCTCTCCGTGCTCAAGAAGGCGGGGCTGGTCACGACGCGCCGCCGCGGCCGCTACGTCCTGCACCAGCTGGACCTGACGGTCGTCGCCCGGCTCGGCAGCGACTTCCTGGAGGGCGTCCTGCGCTGAGCGGGCGGCGCTTCCTCAGCCCGCGCCGCCCCCGGCCCGGACCAGGCCGGACTCGTAGGCGAGGACGACGACCTGGACCCGGTCGCGGAGGTTCAGCTTGGTGAGGATGCGGCCCACGTGCGTCTTGACCGTGGCCTCGGAGAGGACGAGGCGGGAGGCGATCTCCCCGTTGGAGAGGCCCTGGGCGACCAGGAGCATGACTTCCCGTTCGCGTTCGGTGAGCTTGCCGACGTGCTTGTTCCCGGGCTCCTTCTCGCCGCTGGGCAGCATCGGCGAGAAGCGGTCGAGCAGCCGGCGGGTGGTGGACGGGGCGACGACCGCGTCCCCGCTGTGCACCGAGCGGATCGCGGCGAGCAGCTCCGCGGGCGGCACGTCCTTGAGCATGAAGCCGCTGGCCCCCGCCTTCAGCCCGGAGAAGGCGTACTCGTCGAGGTCGAAGGTGGTCAGGATGAGCACCTTCGGCGGGTCCTGCTGCGCGCAGATGCGGCGGGTCGCCTCGACGCCGTCGAGCCGGGGCATGCGGACGTCCATCAGCACCACGTCGACGGCGGTGGACCGCAGCAGCTCGATCGCCTCCGCCCCGTCCCCGGCCTCGGCCACGACCTCCATGTCGGGCTGGGCCGCGAGCACCATCCGGAACCCGGTCCGCAGCAGCACCTGGTCGTCGACGAGCATCACGCGGATGGCGGGGGTCATGGGGATCGTGTCCTGTCCTGGGTCGTGGCGGGGGCGGTGGCGGGGGTGGCGGGGCGGGGCGGTCAGCTCGGGGGCTTGAGCGGCAGCAGGGCGCTGATCCGGAAGCCTCCGCCGGGCCGGGGCCCCGCGTCCAGCGTGCCGCCGACCATGCCGACGCGCTCCCGCATCCCGATCATCCCGTGCCCGGCGCCGTCCGCGCCGCCGTCCTCGTACAGTTCGTGCGCGGCTCCCCGGCCGTCGTCCTCGATCAGCAGGCCGAGGCCGTCGTCGAAGTAGACCAGCCGGACGCTCGCCCCGGCGTCGGGGCCGCCGTGCTTGCGGGTGTTCGTCAGGGCCTCCTGGACGACCCGGTACGCGGTCAGCTCCACACCGCTGGGCAGCGGGCGGGGCGTGCCCTCGACCTTGAAGTCGACCTCCAGGCCGGTCTGCCGGACCTGGGCGACCAGGTCCTCGATCTGCTCCACATCGGGCTGGGGGACGTACTCCCCGCTCTCCGGGCCGTCGCCGGTCCGCAGCACCCCGAGCAGCCGCCGCATCTCGGCGAGCGCCTGGCGGCCGGTGCTGGAGATGGTCTCCAGGGCCTGGCGGGCCTGGTCGGGGGCGGCGTCCATGACGTACGCGGCGCCGTCGGCCTGGACCACCATCACGGACACGTTGTGCGCGACGACGTCGTGCAGTTCCCGGGCGATCCGGGCGCGCTCGGCGGCGACCGCGACCTTGGACTGCGCCTCGCGTTCCCGCTCCAGCCGGGCCGCACGCTCCTCCAGCTGGTCGAAGTAGGCGCGCCGGGTCCGCAGCGAGTCCCCCAGCACCCAGGCCAGCACGAACGGCACGGTCATGATGATCGTCACGAAGACCACCTGCGGCCAGGATCCACCGGGTTCGGGATCCCACCGCAGCTGGGACAAGGCCGCCGCGCTCAGGCTGCAGGCCAGGGCGAGCCGGGACGCCCACCGCTCCCCGATCGTGGCCACGGTGTACGTGATCACCAGCATCGCGAAGTCCCCGATGCCGGGCCGGACGTCGAACACCAGCTGCACGAGGCCCACCAGGACGGCGAGGAGCAGCATCTTCTCGGGGGCCCTGCGGCGCAGCGCCACGACCGTGGAGAGACCGAGCGCGACCGGGACGGCGACGATCTCCTCGCGCCCCGCGTCGTACATGCCCGACACCATCGACATCCCGGAGAGCCCGAGGAGGAAGACGGCCCAGAAGACGTCGACGCCCGTCGGGTGTCTGCGGATGAAGTCGTAGAGGCGCTGCACGTGACCAAGCGTAAGGACCGCCGATCGGCGCCGGGTCAACCGGAGGGTCGATCCGGGTGCGGGGCCGTACTCCCCAAGGTGGAGGCCCGCCCGGCTCCCCGGGGTGGAGGCCCGCTCGCCGGGGAGGGGACCGGCGGTGGAGGCCCGCCCGCCCCGGAGGCAGGAGACTTGGCCGGGTGACGGACGTGACGGACGAGTGGCGCGGGTGGCGGGAGGCGGTTCAGGCCGCCCTGTACGGGGACGAGGGCTTCTACCGCCGCCCGGAGGGGCCCGCGGGCCATTTCCGTACGTCGGTGCACGCCTCGCCCCTCTTCGCGGCGGCGGTGGCCCGGCTGCTGGCCGGGATCGCGCGGGAGCTGGACACCGGCACGATCGCCCTGGTCGACGTGGGCGCGGGGCGGGGGGAGCTGCTGACCGGTGTGCTGGCCGCGCTGCCCGAGGGGCTGGAGGTGGTCCCGTACGCCGTGGAGGTCGCCGCCCGGCCCCCGGGCCTGGACCCGCGGATCGAGTGGTGCGCGGAACCGCCTGCCGGGATCACCGGGCTGCTGTTCGCCAACGAGTGGCTGGACAACGTTCCGGCGGAGGTGGCGGAGGCGGACGCGGACGGCGTCCCCCGGTACGTCCGGGTGCGGACCTCGGACGGCGCGGAGCGGCTGGGCGACCCGGTGGCCGGGGCGGACGCGGCGTGGCTGGAGCGCTGGTGGCCGCTGTCCGAGCCGGGCGAGCGGGCGGAGATCGGGCGGCCCCGCGACGCGGCCTGGGCGCGGGCGGCGGGGTGCGTGGCCGCCGGGCTCGCGGTGGCGGTGGACTACGCCCATGTACGGGGCGCGCGGCCGCCCTTCGGAACGCTGACCGGCTTCCGGGGCGGGCGCGAGGTGCGGCCGGTGCCGGACGGCTCCCGGGACCTGACCGCGCACGTGGCGCTGGACGCCTGCGCGGCGGCGGTCCCGTACGCGCGCGCCGAACTGACCGACCAGCGGACGATGCTGCGCCGGCTGGGCGTCGGCGGCGACCGGCCGCCGCTGAGCCTGGCCGCCACCGATCCGGCGGGATACCTCTCCGCGCTGGCGGCGGCCGGCGAGGCGGCGGAGCTGACCGCACGCGGCGGCCTCGGCGACTTCGGCTGGCTGCTGCACCGGGTGGGCCTGCCGGACCACGGGTGACCGCCGGGGCGCGGCCCGGCGGGGCCCGGGGGGAGCCCCGGCGCGACGGAGCCGGGGGGGGTAGGGGGGATCAGGGGGGCAGGGGGGATCAGGGGGAGCAAGGGGGACGGGGGGTTCAGGAGGATCAGGGGGAATACTGTCCCGCATGACGGAGACGACCACGATCGGTATCGGCGGAGCGGCGGAGAGCACCGACATGGTGCTGAACATCGGTCCCCAGCACCCCTCGACGCACGGCGTCCTCCGGTTGCGGATCGTGCTGGACGGCGAGCGCGTCCAGCACGCGGAGCCGGTCGTCGGCTACATGCACCGGGGCGCGGAGAAGCTGTTCGAGGCGCGGGACTACCGGCAGATCGTCATGCTCGCCAACCGCCACGACTGGCTCTCGGCGTTCTCGAACGAGCTGGGCGTGGTGATGGCCGTCGAGCGGATGCTCGGCATGGAGGTCCCCGAGCGCGCGGTGTGGACGCGGACGCTGCTCGCCGAGCTGAACCGGGTCCTCAACCACCTGATGTTCCTCGGCTCCTACCCCCTCGAACTCGGCGGCATCACCCCGGTCTTCCACGCCTTCCGGGAGCGCGAGGAGCTCCAGGCGGTGATGGAGGAGGTGTCGGGCGGCCGGATGCACTACATGTTCAACCGGGTCGGCGGCCTCAAGGAGGACGTCCCGGCGGGGTGGACCGGCCGGGTCCGCGACGCGGTCGCCTCGGTCCGCTCCCGGATGGGCGTGTACGAGGACCTCGTCCTCGGCAACGAGATCTTCCGGGGCCGTACGCGCGATGTCGGCGTGCTGTCCGCCGAAGCGGTGTACGGGTACGGGGTGTCGGGGCCGATCGCCCGCGCCTCGGGCGTCGACTTCGACCTGCGGCGCGACGAGCCGTACCTCGCGTACGGGGAGCTGCTGGACACCCTGGAGGTCGTCACCCGGAGCGAGGGCGACTGCCTGGCCCGCTTCGAGTGCCTGCTGGAGCAGACCCTCAACTCGCTGGACCTGGCCGACGCCTGCCTGGACCGGATGGCCGGCCTGGCGCCCGGCCCGGTCAACCAACGGCTGCCCAAGGTGCTCAAGGCCCCGGAGGGCCACACCTACGCCTGGACGGAGAACCCGCTCGGCGTCAACGGCTACTACCTGGTCTCCAAGGGTGAGAAGACGCCCTACCGGCTGAAGCTGCGCTCGGCCTCGTTCAACAACATCCAGGCGCTCACGGAGCTGTTGCCGGGCACGCTGGTCGCAGACATGGTGGCGATCCTGGGCTCGCTGTTCTTCGTCGTCGGGGACATCGACAAGTAGCCGCGTACCGGCGCGCGTGCGGCCGGGGCCGGGCGGCGTCGGTACGCCGCGCGTGCGGCGCCCGGTCAGGAGACGGCGCCGCGCAGGCGTGCCACGTCGATCTGCTCGGTCTCGTCATGCGCGGTGAGATCGATGACCTTGCCGACCGCGCGGTGGTCGACGGCCCCCGTGCGGTGGGCGGCGAGCGCCTCCTCGCCGACGACGTCCGCGAGGTCCTCGTTCTGCACGGACTCGATCGCGGACTTCGCCCGCTGGGCGCCCCGGACGGCCGGGACGGTCCGGGGAGCCGGGCCGTCCTGGGCGCCCGCGTCGTCCTGGGCACCCTCGCCGCCCTGCGGGCTCGCGGCGTCCTGGGGGCTGCGGGCGCTCCGGGCGCTCCGGGCGGTGCGGGCGCCCTGGGTGCCGAAGTAGTCGAAGTTTCCCTGGGGCGCCGGGTGGCGGCGTGCCGCGTACGGGACGACGGACGAGGCGGACCGGGGCGCGCGCGGCACCGTCGCGGGGGCGAGTTCGGAGGCGGCCGAAGCCCGCGGGCCCGCCGTCTCCGGGACCTCCGGGACCGCCGGGTCCGTCGTCTGGGAGCGCCCGGCGAGGGCGCGCTGCCGGACCAACTCCGCCGTGCGGCGGGCCTCCTGGATCTTCGCGTTGCGCGTGAGGTTCATCAGGGCCTCGTCCGCGCGCCGGTACGACTCGGGGGTCGGCGTGGAGCGTGCGGGCAGCAGCTCCTTGGGGGCGGCCGCCTCGACGGCGAGCTGCCGCCGGCCCTCCAGCGCGCTGGCCCGCTCGGTCTCGGCGTTGGCGTAACGGCGCAGCAGTCCGGCGTGCTCACCGCGCAGCCCGGCCAGCTCCACCCGCTTGCGGCGGAGCTTGGCCTCCAGACGGGTGCGCAGCTCGCGCGACTCCTCCAGGTCCTGCTCCAGCTCGGCGATCCGCTCCTCGGCCCGCCATTCGTCGCGGGTGCGGGCGCGCGTCAGCTCGGCGACCCGCAGCCCCGCCGCCCGGTCCCAGCTCCGCATCAGATACGCGCCGGTGACGGCGGCGGCCGCCACGACGGCCACCAGGCCGCGCAGGGCCAGGGGTTCGGCCGGCAGCCAGGCGCCGGCGGCGCCGACGACCGAAACGCCCGCCACCACGGAGGGGGGCAGGATTTTGTGGAGGGGCGGCGAATGGCGGTGGCGTCCACGGGGCATGGCCTGAAATTTACCGTGTGCACGGACCATGTGGGGGGCCGCCCGGAAATCTGTTCCCCGCCGGTTACCTCACGGCCCCCCGAAGGCGCTCGCCCGGCTCTTTTCTCCGGGCCCGAACGCTACTTCCCGATCAGTCCCTTCGACTCCAGATACTCCTTGGCGACGTCGGCGGGCTTGGCCCGCTCGGCGTCCACCTTCCGGTTCAGCTCGGCGAGATCTTCCGTCGTGAGCGCGGCGGTGAGCTTGCCGAGGGCGTCGGCGATCTCCGGCGCGCCCGCGTCCTTCGTATGCAGAACCGGAAGGACGTTGTCCGCGTTCTGGAGCTTCTTGTCGTCCTTCAGGAACACCAGTCCGTCCAGCACGGCGTCCGTCGTGGTCGTCAGGACCAGTTGGGCCTTGCCGTCGCGGACCGCCTGCTTGGACTGCGGGGTGCCGACGCCCTTCGGGTCGATACCGGTGACGTCGATGCCGTACGTCTCCTTGAGACCCGGTGCGCAGAAGGGCCGCACCTCGCACTCGTCGCCCGCCGCGATCCTGACCTTGATCTTCGCCTTCCCCAGATCGGAAAGGGAGGCGAGGTCGTTCTTCTCGGCGAATTCCTCCGATACCGCGAAGGCGTTCTGGTCGACGGCCTTTCCGGGCGGGAGGACCGTGAGGCCCAGCGGTTCGGCGAGCCGCTTCAACGCGGAGACGGTGGCCCCGACGTCCCCGGAGGCCACGGGCTTCTCCTGGGCCTTGTCGGCGCCGTTGACCTTGGCGTTGAGGAACTCGGCGATGGTGGCCGCGTACTCCGGTACGACGTCGATCTCGCCCTTCTCCAGCGACGGCTCGTACAGCTCACGGTTCTTCACCGTGGTGACGGAGGTGCTGTATCCGGCGTCGCCCAGGATCTGCGCGTACAGCTCGGCGAGCACCTTGGACTCGGTGAACGCGGCCGAACCGACGACCAGGGAGCCCTTCCCGCCGCCCCCGCCGGAGGAGGCCGGGCCGCCCTTCTCCTGCTCCAGGCTGTCGCCGCCGCAGGCCGCGAGCGACCCGGCCAGCGCCACCATGCCGACGACCGCACCGGCTATCCGCGAGGTCCTGCTCATATGTGTTGTTCTCCGTCCGAACAGAGGGAAGTGATCAGAAGAAAGCGACCGAGGGCGTGCCCGGGCGGAGCAGCCCGGGGGCGGCGTCCGCAGGAAGCGTGTCCGCGGGCCCGGCGTTCACACCCGTGCGCGTCATGCGGGTCGTGCGCGGCGGGCGGGGGGCGTGGGCCGGCGGCGGCGGAGCGGGGAGAGCAGCCGGTCCAGGCCCACCAGCACGCCCTCCACCACCAGGGCGAGCCCGGCGACCAGGACGGCGCCCGCGAAGACCTGGGCGGTGTCGTAGGTGTTGAACCCGGCGGTGATGATCCGGCCGAGACCGCCGAGGCCGACCATCGCGGCGATCGACGCGGTGGCCACGACCTGGACGGCGGCGGACCGCAGCCCCGTCATGATCATCGGGTGGGCGAGCGGCAGTTCGACCCGGACGAAGAGCTGGAGACCCGACATCCCCATGCCGCGCGCCGCCTCCACCACCGCCCGGTCCACCTCCCGCATGCCGACGTAGGCGTTGGTCAGCAGCGGCGGAACCGCGAACAGGACCAGCGCGATGATGGTGGGCCAGTACCCCGCGTTGCGCAGGGGCGTGACCATGAACAGGGCCAGCACCGCGAAGACGGGGACGGCCCGCCCCACGTTGGAGATGTTCACCGCCAGCGGGCCGCCCCTGCCGATGTGCCCCAGGTACAGGGCGAGCGGCAGGGCTATCGCGCAGGCCGCCGCGAGGGCGACCCCGCTCACGTACAGGTGCTCGCCGAGCCGGTGCGCGGCCCCGCCCTCCCCCGACCAGTTGGCCCCGGTGGTCAGCCAGGTCCAGGCGTCGCCGACGACTCCCACGGGTCAGCCCACCTCCGCCTTCGCCGGGGCGGGAGGCCCCGCGTCCGTCACCGCCGGGGCCCGCGGCCCGGCGTCCGTCGTCGCCGCGCCCGGCCGGCCCGCCCCGGAGAGACGCGTCCAGGGCGTCAGCAGCCGCTGGAGGCCGAGCAGCAGCAGGTCCGCCGCCACCGCGAGCAGCACGCACAGCACCGAGGCGGTGAGCACCTGGGCCTTGAAGAAGCTGGGCAACGCGTCCTCGATGAGGTTGCCGAGGCCGCCCTTGCCGACGAGCGAACCGACCGTGGTCAGCGCGACCGTCGACACGGTGGCTATCCGCACCCCCGCCATCACCGCGGGCAGCGCCAGCGGCAGCTCCACCTCCCACAGCAGCCTCGCCGGCCCGTACCCCATGCCGCGGGCGGCTTCCCTGGCCTCCTGCGGCACCGCTTCGAGCCCGGCCAGGATGTTGCGCACGAGGATGGTCAGCGAATAGAGCACCAGGCCGGTCACGACGAGCGAGGCCGACAGCCCGAACAGGGGCAGCAGCAACGAGAACATCGCCAGCGAGGGCACGGTGTAGAGCACGGTCGTCAGCCCGAGCACCGGCCCGGCGAACCCCCGGCCCCGGCGGGCGAGCAGGGCCAGCGGAAAGGCCACCGCGAGCCCGATCAGCACCGAGACGGCCGTGATCCCCACGTGTTGCACGGTCGCGTCCGTCAACTCCTGGCTCCGGGAGCGCAGATACTCCCCGCAGATCCAGTCGTTCGTCGCCAGACAGCTCCGTCCGGCCATCCGCCCTCCACCTCCTGCCCGTCCTCATCGCCCGGGAACGCTCCGGGAAACCGCCCCGGCGCTCCGCCCGGAACCCCGCGGCCCCCGGATCGCACCGGATCGAACTGATGACTGGCGAGCCTATCCTCGACCACCGACAATCGCGGAGGGCTGTCGCATTCCGGCAACACGCCCTTCACGAAACGCCCTCCACAATGGGGAACCATGATCCGTTTCGAGCATGTCACCAAGCGGTACGCCGACGGCACCACCGCCGTCGACGACCTTTCCTTCGAGGTCGCCGAGGGTGAACTGGTCACGCTCGTCGGACCGTCCGGTTGCGGCAAGACGACCACCATGAAGATGGTGAACCGGCTGATCGAACCGACCGAGGGCCGGATATTCCTCGACGGGGACGACATATCCACCATCGATCCCGTCCGACTGCGCCGCAGAATCGGCTATGTGATCCAACAGGTCGGCCTCTTCCCGCACAGGACGGTGCTGGAGAACACCGCGACCGTTCCCCATCTGCTGGGCTGGAAGCGCGGAAAGGGACGCGAACGCGCCGCCGAACTCCTCGACCTCGTCGGACTCGATCCTTCCGTTCATGGCGACCGCTATCCGGAGCAGCTTTCCGGTGGTCAGCGCCAACGTGTGGGCGTGGCTCGGGCATTGGCCGCCGACCCGCCCGTCCTCCTGATGGACGAGCCTTTCGGAGCGGTCGATCCCGTCGTCCGCGAACGCCTCCAGAACGAATTCCTGAAACTCCAGGCCCAGGTCCGCAAGACCGTGCTGTTCGTCACGCACGACATCGAGGAGGCCGTCCGCCTGGGCGACCGGATCGCCGTCTACGGGCAGGGCCGCATCGAGCAGTTCGACTCCCCCGCCACCGTGCTGGGAGCCCCGGCGACCCCCTACGTGGCCGATTTCGTCGGTGCGGACCGCGGCCTCAAGCGGCTCTCGGTGACGCCCGTGGAGGAGAGCGACCTCGATCAGCCGCCGGTCGTCCACCTCGACGACCCGCTGGCCACGGCCACCGAACGGCTCAGGTCCCAGGGCGCGCGCTGGGCGGTCGTCCTGGACGGCCGCGACAACCTCCACGGCTGGATCCCCGCCGACGCCACCGCGCGGGGGGCCGCCGGGGGCGCCGTCCGCGACCACGCCCGCCGGATGGAGGCGTGGCTCCCGCTCGGCGCGCCCCTCAAGCAGGGGTTCGCCACCATGCTCCAGCACGACGCGGGCTGGATCGCGGTCGTCGACGAGGAGGGCGGGGGCCGCTTCCTCGGCGTGCTGACCCCCGCCCGCCTGCACGAGGCCCTGCGCCGCTCGATCGACGCGGACGCCCAGGACGTACCGCGCGCGGAGGTCGCCGTGGAGACGGTCGCGACGGTCGCCCGGACCTCCTGAGGACCGGCCCCGGTCATTCCGGGGCCCGGCTCCCGCCGAGGCGGGCGCTCAGCCACTCCAGGGCCGGCGGGATCTCCCGCCGCCAGGTCGTGAAGTTGTGCCCGCCGCTGTCGAGCACGATGGAGGAGACCCGCGCGGGCGCCTTCACCTTCTCGATGAACCTCATCGTGCTCCTGAGGTTGTCCTCGCCCTCCCGGGACGTCGTCACCAGGAAGGACCCGCCCCTCGGCGGCCGGTTCTCCAGGTTCCACATCAGGTCGGCGCGGTCGCGCAGCTCCCGCCGCCCGTGGAACAGGTCGCCCGTCGTCGGGTCCTCGGCCGCCTCGTAGTACGCGGAGAGCCCGGCGCTCGCCGCGTACCGGTCCGGGTGGAGCATCCCGATCTTCAACGCGCAGTAGCCGCCCGTGGAGTTGCCGATGATCCCCCAGTCACGGGCCTCCTTCCCGACCCGGTAGGAGTCCGCCACCGCCTCCGGGAGGTCCTTCGCGAAGAACGTCTCCGTCTGCGGGCCTCCCGGGACGTCCACGCACTCGGTGTCCCGGGGCGGCGCGACCGTCGGACGCAGCATCACCAGGATCATCGGCCGGGCCTTCCCCGCCCTCACCCGCTCATGCGCCGTCTGCGGGTAGCGCAGGCCCTTCAGGAGGTTCTCGGCCGTGCCCGGGTACCCCGTCAGGACCACCGCCGCCGGGAACGTCCGCCCGGCGTACGCCGCCCGGAAGTACTCCGGCGGCAGATAGACGTACGCGGGCGCCTCGATGCCCGACCTGCGCCCCGAGACCACCACCTGGTCGATCCGCCCGCCGGCCGAGGGCGTCCGCCCGCCCGGCACGTCCGGGCGCCGGGTGGCGATCCGCGCCAGGTGCGGCGAGCCGGCCACACCCTCCGCGTGGTCGGTGACGACCCCCAACTCCTGCTCCCGCCCGAAGAGGTCGGCCCAGGAGCCGTAGAAGAGAAAGGCGTTGTTGGCCGCCAGGCCCACCGCGGCGAACAGCGTCAGCTGGGTCGCCAGCAGCAGTCCGATCCGGCCCGAGACCGCGACCGCGCCGGGGCGGGCCAACCGCGGCCAGAACCGGACCGTGGCGGCGAACAGCGCGACGGCCGTCGCCGCCACGACCGCGAGGACCGCGGTGCTGGTGAGACCCATGAGCGTGCTTTCTCCGTGTTCTCCGTACCGGGGCGGACGAGGTCCGGCGCAGGGCCGGACCGGGGCCGGATGCGGGAAATTTCCGGAATGTGGGTGAACCCCCGCTCCCCGGCCCCCGTCCTAGAGGGCGCACATCGTCCGAGCGGCTCCGGTCGGCGGACTCAGGAAATCTCACGCGAAGCCACGGGAAGCGATGTCTGTCACGCTAGATGGGGATAAGTCGATATCGGTTCCGCGGCGCGTCCGCCGGTCGCTCCACGGGCCGCGCCCCGAATCCGTACCGGCGATCGTCGGCACCGCCTGCACCGTCGTCGGGCTGATCGACGTCGCCGCCGGGGTCTTCCCCCGCTTCCGGCACAGCCGTATGCACTCCATCGCCGAAGTGCTCCCCGGCGCGCTCGGCCCGTTCGCCGCCGCGCTCTCCCTCAGCGCGGGCGTCCTCCTGCTCCTGCTCGCACACGGGCTGAAGCGGCACAAGCGGCGGGCCTGGCGGGCGGCGGTGGCCCTGCTGCCCGCGGGGGCCGCGGCCCAGTTCGCGTACCGCCACTCGGTCGTCGGGGTACTCGTCCCGCTGGTGCTCTGCTGGCTGCTGGTGCGCCACCGCGACCAGTTCCGGGCCCTGCCCGACCCGCGCAGCCGCTGGCGCGCGCTCGTCAACTTCGTGCTGCTCGGGGCCGGTTCGCTGGGGCTCGGACTGATCATCGTCAGCGCCCACCCCGGCCGCGTCGTCGGGGACCCGTCCATCGCCGACCGCCTCCAACACGTGCTGTACGGCCTGTTCGGCGTCGAGGGGCCCGTCGACTACGCCGGGCGGACCAGCTGGACGGTGGCCTGCTCGCTGGGCGCGCTCGGCCTGCTGACCGCCGTCACCACCGTCTACTTCGCCTTCCGCCCCGAGCACCCGGCCGCCCGCCTCACCGAGGACGACGAGGCCCGGCTGCGGGCCCTCCTGGAGCGGCACGGCGGCCGGGACTCGCTCGGCCACTTCGCGCTCCGCCGCGACAAGGCCGTCGTCTTCTCCCCCAGCGGCAAGGCCGCCGTCTGCTACCGGGTCGTCTCCGGGGTGATGCTGGCCGGCGGCGACCCGATCGGAGACGTGGAGGCGTGGCCGGGCGCGATCGAGCGCTTCATGGACGAGGCGCGGGCGCACTCCTGGACCCCCGCCGTGATGGGCTGCAGCGAGACCGGCGGCCAGGTCTGGACCCGGGAGACCGGGCTCACCGCCCTGGAGCTCGGGGACGAGGCGGTGGTGGACGCCGCGGATTTCTCCCTCTCCGGACGGGCCATGCGGAACGTGCGCCAGATGGTCAAGCGCATCGAGCGGGCCGGCTACGAGACCCGGGTCCGGCGGGCACGTGACATCGGCGACACCGAACTGGACCGCATCCGGCACGCCGCCGCCGACTGGCGCGGCACCGACACCGAGCGCGGCTTCTCCATGGCGCTGGGCCGGATCGGCGACCCGGCCGACGGCGACTGCGTGATCGCCACCGCCCACCTGCCCGGCTCCGGTACGCAGGACGCCCCGCACGGCGACCTGAAGGCGGTCCTCCATTTCGTCCCCTGGGGGCGCGACGGGATGTCGCTGGAGCTGATGCGCCGCGACCGCTCGGCCGACCCCGGCATGAACGAACTGCTGATCGTCGCCTCCCTCCAGGCCGCCGAGAGGCTCGGCGTCGACCGGGTCTCGCTGAACTTCGCCATGTTCCGCTCCGCGCTCGCCCGCGGCGAACGGCTCGGCGCGGGACCGGTGCTGCGCTGCTGGCGCGGGCTGCTGATCTTCCTGTCGCGCTGGTTCCAGATCGAGTCGCTGTACAAGTTCAACGCCAAGTTCCAGCCGCGCTGGGAGCCCCGCTTCGTGGTCTTCCGCACCAGCCGCGACCTGCCCCGCATCGGGATCGCGGCGATGCGGGCGGAGGGCTTCGTGAACCTCTCGCCGCCCCGCCCGTTCCGCGCCCGCCCCGCCCGCCCGTGCGGCCACACCGCGCGGACGCAGCCCGAGCACGAGGTGAGCGCGGCATGACGGCGCAGCCGCCGGGTGCGGCAGGTTCTAGTCTGGTCGTATGAGTACGTCACGCACGCGGGGCACGGTCCGAGGACTGCCGGAGTGGGACCGCTGTGCGGTCATGGGGGTCGTCAACGTCACCCCCGACTCCTTCTCCGACGGCGGCCGCTGGTTCGACACCACGACCGCCGTCAAACGCGGCCTGCACCTGGTCTCCGAGGGCGCGGACCTGGTCGACGTGGGCGGCGAGTCCACCCGGCCGGGCGCCAGCCGGGTCGACGAGGCCGAGGAGCTGCGCCGGGTCGTCCCGGTCGTGCGGGGCCTGGCCTCCGAAGGCGTCACCGTCTCCGTGGACACCATGCGCGCCCGCGTCGCGGAACAGGCCGTCGCCGCCGGGGCCGCCCTGGTCAACGACGTCAGCGGCGGCCTCGCCGACCCGGACATGGTCCCGGCGGTCGCCGACGCCGACGTCCCGTTCGTCGTGATGCACTGGCGCGGCTTCAGCGAGTCGATGAACAGCCGCGCGGTCTACGGGGACGTCGTCGCCGAGGTCCTCGACGAGCTGCGGCAGCGGATGGACGCGGTGGTCGCGGGCGGGATCGCCCCGGACCGCGTCGTGATCGATCCCGGCCTCGGCTTCGCGAAGGACGCCGCCCACGACCTGGCGCTGGTCGCCCGCCTGGACGGGCTGCACACGCTGGGCCGCCCGCTGCTGGTGGCCGCCTCCCGCAAACGGTTCCTCGGACACGTCCTGGCGGGCCCCGGCGCGGCCCCGCCGCCCGCCCGCGAACGCGACGCGGCGACGGCGGCCGTCTCCGCGCTCTCCGCGGCGGCCGGCGCCTGGGCGGTCCGGGTCCACGAGGTGCGGGCCACCGCCGACGCGGTCCGCGTGGCCCGCGCGGTCGAGGGAGCCGCGTGAACGAGGAGCACGCGCGGGCGGCCGCCGACATCGCGGAGGTCGAGGCGGCCAACGCCGCCTTCTACGAGGCGCTGGAACGCGGCGACCTCGACGCCCTCTCCGACTGCTGGCTGCCGGGCGAGGACCTGACCGTCTCCTGCGTCCACCCCGGGTGGCCGGTGCTCACGGGCCGCCGCGACGTCCTGCGCAGCTACGCCCTGATCATGGCGAACACCGACTACATCCAGTTCTTCCTCACCGACGTCAACGTCGCGATGACCGGCGCCACCGCCCTGGTCACCTGCACCGAGAACATCCTCAGCGGCGGCCCGGCCGAGGAGGGCGACGCGCTGGGCCCGCTGGTGGGGCGGCTCGTCGTCGCCACCAACGTGTTCCGGCACACGGCGGACGGCTGGAAGCTCTGGTCCCACCACGGATCGCCCGTCCTGGCCGACTCCGACGAGGACGACGGGGAGACCTCCTCCTGAGCGAAAGCACAGCCAAAGGTCCCCCGAGGAGGAAACACCCGTACGAGTGGGTACGGGACCGGTAGGGATGGAAACCCGGGCCGCCGGGTAGGGGCGGCTTCCAGCCCCACGAGGCGCGGCGCGCGGCCCCCACGGACGAGCACCCCCGGTGCTCGCAGTAGATTCGCACGACGGCGCCTCGCCGCCCGCACGCGGCCGGGGCGCCTCTGGACCAACGACAGCAGGAGTGATTCGCGTGGATCGTGTCGCGCTGCGCGGCCTCAAGGCCCGCGGGCACCACGGCGTCTTCCCCCGGGAGCGGGAGGAGGGCCAGACCTTCATCGTCGACCTGGTGCTCGGCCTCGACACCCGCCCCGCGGCGGCCACCGACGATCTGACCCGCACCGTGCACTACGGCGTGGTGGCCGAGGAGGTCGTCGCCGTGGTGTCCGGCGAGCCGGTGGACCTGATCGAGACGCTCGCCGAGCGCATCGCCCAGCAGTGCCTGAAGCACGACGGCGTCGAGGAGGTCGAGGTCGTGGTGCACAAGCCGGACGCACCGATCACCGTCCCCTTCGACGACGTCACCGTCACCATCACCCGGAGCCGATCATGACCGCGTTCTCGACCGAGGGACAGAGCGACCCGACCGTACAGCCGGTTCCCACCGCCGTCGTCCGGCAGGTCGACGCCGCCGACACCACCCTCTCCAACCCCAAGACGGCCGTGATCGCCCTCGGCTCCAACCTGGGCAACCGGCTGGAGACCCTCCAGGGGGCCGTCGACGCCCTGGAGGACACGCCGGGCCTGAAGGTCAAGGCCGTCTCCCCGGTGTACGAGACGGAGCCCTGGGGCGTGGACGCCGGCTCCCAGCCCGCGTACTTCAACGCCGTCATCCTCGTGAAGACGACGCTGCCCCCGGCCTCCCTGCTGGAGCGCGGCCAGGCCGTGGAGGAGGCGTTCGACCGGGTCCGCGAGGAGCGCTGGGGCCCGCGCACCATCGACGTGGACATCGTGGCGTACGCCGACGTCCTCTCCGACGACCCGGTGCTCACCCTCCCCCACCCGCGCGCCCACGAGCGGGCCTTCGTCCTCGCCCCCTGGCACGACGTGGACCCCGAGGCGCAGCTGCCCGGCTCCGGTCCGGTGGCCGACCTGCTGGCCGCGGTCGGCCGCGACGGCGTCCTGCCCCGGGACGACCTGGAACTGCGCCTGCCGGAGTAATCGTTAGGCTCGACGGACGGCGGTCCGGCACACGGCCGGACCGGGCACAGGCGGCGCGAAGGGCGGCTCACGCGGTGAAGCAACTACGGCTCGGGGTACTGGCGGGCCTCTTCGCCGCCGCCGGCGTCCTCTCCTGGGGCGGGGCCCGCCTCTGGGACTCCTTCGGCACGCTGCCGAGCGTCCCGCTGGCCGCGTCGATCGTGCTCGCGGTGATCGCGGTGATCCTCCTCGCGACCGCGCTCTCCACCCGCGCCCGCCTCCGCGCCCAGCGCGAGCGCCGCCCCGGCGCCAAGGGCGTCGAGCCGCTGTTCGCGGCCCGCGCGGTCGTCTTCGGCCAGGCGAGCGCCCTGGTCGCCGCCCTGGTCGCCGGAATGTACGGCGGCACGGGCGTCTTCCTGCTCGCCTTCCTCGACATCCCGCCCCGCCGCGACCAGGCCATCTACGCGGGCGCGGCGGTGGTCGCCGGCATCGGCGTCATCGCCGCCGCCCTCTTCCTGGAACGCGTCTGCCGCCTCCCGGAGGACGGCGGCGACCACGACGGCACGGGCACGGCGGCGGCCTGACACACTGCGGGCCCGGCCCCGACCGCACAGTGCGGTCGGGGCCGGGCCCGCCTCATGCCGCCACGCCCACCAGGTGGCCGTTCACCAGAAACGTGGGATACGGCCGAAGCCGGTACCCGTACAGGGTGAACGGCTTACCGAGTGCGATCCGGGGCCGTACGGACTGGACCGTCACCCAACTCGATTCCACCGGATCGGCGTCGTGGTGTTCCGGGCGGAAAGTGCCGCGGTCCGCCCAACGGTCCACCACGGTCAGATGCGACGCCAGCCCCTCCCTCCGGGGTGTGAACCGAGCGCCGATGATCTCGGCCAGGTCGACGAGGAAGGGCACATTGGCACTGACCAGAATCCGGCCGGCCCAGTGCTTGGCCCGGCACCCGTCACCGTCCGCGTACCCGTCGAGGAAGCCGTCGAAGACCTCGCGGTCCCGCAACACGACCCGGGGAAACGCTTGCCTCATGTGGTGCGCGTCGCCGCCTGCGTACTGGCGCAGCGCGTCGGCGAGGTACGAGGACACCACCCGGACCCGGAAGCCCGGGATGTCTCGCCCCAGGTATCCGGAAGGGCGTATCACCGGCTGGGGACGTGCGGGCAGCCCTGTCGCTTCGGTGAGGCTTCGCGCGTACCGGACGGCGAACGCTTCGTCGTTCACCACGAGCGAGACGTAGTTCTTGCCCACGGTGCCGTCCGCGCAGGTGGCCCCCACGAAATAGCCGAAGGCGTATCCCACGCGGAACGCGGGCCGTTCACGGCAGAGCTTGCGCGCCTGAGTCCATACGATGGACCTGCCCGCCGAGTCCTCCGCCCGGACCCAGCCGTCCGGCGTGGCCATCAGGAGATCCCCGGCGACCATGAAGGCCGCGTGGTCCGTGACGACCTGCACGGCCGTTCTCGCCTTGACGGCCCTCACTTCTGTGACCGCCGTCCGAACCGCACGGCCCCCGTCCAGCGTCCACAGCTCGGTGCCGACGGCTATATCCCGCGCCCGTAGGCGTCCCCCCACCGCGTTCACGGTCTGCCTGCTCGGTAAACCCTCACTCATGTGACGCTCCTCGGCCTGCTCTCCCTCACAGGCCGAGGAGCGTATCGGGTGCCGCCGACGAAGCGGGCTATCGAGCGAGTATCAGGCTCATCGCCTCGGCGCGGGTCGAGGCGTCGCGCAGTTGGCCGCGTACGGCCGACGTGGTGGTCTTCGCCCCGGGCTTGCGGATGCCCCGCACCGACATGCACATGTGCTCGGCCTCGATCACCACGATCGCGCCCCGCGCCTCCAGGATCCGCATGAGCGAGTCCGCCACCTGCGTGGTGAGTCGTTCCTGCACCTGGGGCCTGCGGGCGAAGACGTCCACCAGGCGCGCCAGCTTCGACAGACCGGTGATCTTGCCCGTCTCGGCCGGGATGTAGCCGACGTGCGCGACCCCGTGGAAGGGCAGCAGGTGGTGTTCGCAGAGCGACATGATCTCGATGTCCTTCACCAGGACCATCTCGTCGTGTCCGAGGTCGAAGGTCGTGGTGAGCACGTCCTCGGGCTCCTGCCGCAGGCCGGCCAGGATCTCCTGGTACGCCCGCGCCACCCGGGCCGGGGTCTCCCGCAGGCCCTCGCGGTCCGGGTTCTCGCCGACGGCGATCAGCAGCTCGCGTACGGCCGCCTCGGCCCGCTTCTCGTCGAATGCGCCGATCGGACCCTGCCCGTCCAGCGTCACGGGGTCGGTCATCTGTGCCTCGTTCCTCTGTGCCGTCCCGTACGCGGATTCGCGACCGGACACCGCGGACCTACGGAAAAGCCGCGCCCCCACAGGCTAGAACTTGGGGGGCGCGGCATCCATTCCGGGCCCGGTCCGGCCCCCGTGACGGGGGTCTCACCGGGGTGTCCGGTCCGGGACTAGCTCTCGGGACGGTCCTCGGGGACCGCCTCGGTGGACGGGCCGATGTCCTTCGTCAGATCCGTCGGAGCGATCTCCGGCGGAGTGGCCGAACCGTTGGCGGCGCCGTTGGTGAGGGCCAGTTCCTTGGGCGAGAGGACCGGGGGCCGGGTCGACGGGGTGCGTCGGGCGGAGCCGGTCCACGCCGGGCGGGCGGGGCGCTTCACGATCGGGGCGAAGATCTCCGCGATCTCGTCCTTGCCCAGCGTCTCCTTCTCCAGGAGTTCGAGCACGAGGGCGTCGAGGATGTCGCGGTTCTCGACGAGGATCTCCCACGCGTCGTTGTGGGCGGTCTCGATGAGCTTCTTGACCTCCTCGTCGACCAGGGCCGCGACCTCTTCCGAGTAGTCGCGCTGGTGGCCCATCTCGCGGCCCAGGAAGGGCTCCGAGTTGTCGCCGCCGAACTTGATCGCGCCGAGGCGCTCCGTCATGCCGTACTGCGTGACCATCGCGCGGGCCGTCGCCGTGGCCTTCTCGATGTCGTTGGCGGCGCCGGTGGTCGGGTCGTGGAAGACCAGCTCCTCGGCCGCGCGCCCGCCCAGCATGTACGCCAGCTGGTCGAGCATCTCGTTGCGGGTCGTGGAGTACTTGTCCTCCTCCGGGAGCACCATCGTGTAACCGAGGGCACGGCCGCGGGAGAGGATCGTGATCTTGTGGACCGGGTCCGACTGGGGGGAGGCCGCCGCGACCAGGGCGTGTCCGCCCTCGTGGTACGCGGTGATCTTCTTCTCCTTCTCGGACATGATCCGGGTCCGCTTCTGCGGACCCGCCACGACACGGTCGATCGCCTCGTCGAGACTCTCGTTGTCGATGAGCTTCTTGCCGCTGCGCGCCGTCAGGAGCGCCGCTTCGTTCAGCACGTTCGACAGGTCGGCGCCGGTGAAGCCGGGCGTGCGCCGGGCGACGGCGCCGAGGTCGACGTCCTCCGCGACGGGCTTGCCCTTCTGGTGCACCTTGAGGATCTCCAGGCGGCCCTGCATGTCCGGGCGGTCGACCGCGATCTGCCGGTCGAAGCGTCCCGGGCGCAGCAGCGCCGGATCGAGGATGTCCGGGCGGTTGGTGGCGGCGATCAGGATGACGCCGCCCTTCACGTCGAACCCGTCCATCTCGACGAGCAGCTGGTTGAGCGTCTGCTCGCGCTCGTCGTGACCGCCGCCCATGCCGGCGCCGCGGTGGCGGCCGACGGCGTCGATCTCGTCGACGAAGACGATCGCCGGGGCGTTCGCCTTGGCCTGCTCGAAGAGGTCGCGCACCCGGGAGGCGCCGACGCCGACGAACATCTCGACGAAGTCGGAGCCGGAGATCGAGTAGAACGGCACGCCCGCCTCGCCGGCGACGGCGCGGGCGAGCAGGGTCTTGCCCGTACCGGGCGGCCCGTAGAGCAGGACGCCCTTGGGGATCTTGGCGCCGACGGCCTGGAACTTCGCCGGCTCCTGGAGGAACTCCTTGATCTCGTGGAGCTCCTCGACCGCCTCGTCGGACCCCGCCACGTCGGCGAAGGTCGTCTTGGGGGTGTCCTTGGTGATCAGCTTGGCCTTGGACTTGCCGAACTGCATGACCTTGGAGCCGCCGCCCTGCATCTGGTTCATCAGAAACAGGAAGACGACCACGATGAGGACGAAGGGCAGCAGCGAGAGGAGGATCGAGACGAACGGGGACTGCTTGGACGGCGAGACGGTGTAACCCTTCTCGATGTCACCCGACTCGAACTTCTTCTGCAGCGTGTCGGCGAGCTCGACGCCCTGGTTGCCGATGTAGCTCGCCTGGAACTTGCTCCCGGACTCGCCCTCGAGCTTCTGGCCGTCCTTCAGCTCGACCTTGAGGATTTGTTCGTCACCGGTGGTCAGCTTGGCCTGCTCCACCTGGTCCTTGCTGATCGCCTGGACCACCTTGGCGGTGTCCACCGTCTTGTAGCCGCCCGACGAGCCGACGACCTGCATCAACACGACCACGGCGAGGACGGCCAGCACGATCCACATGACCGGCCCACGGAAGTATCGCTTCACGTCCATCCATACGGAGCGAAGACGCCCCGTCCCTCCTGCCCGTAGGTAAATGCTGCTGTTTGAAAAGAGTGTTCTTCGGACGGTACCTCAGCATGGGCGCCCCCGACCGCTGGGTGCCGCGGAGAAACCCGCTTTCGGAGCTTCAACGGCCCGAGGGCGGTGAGGGTTCCCCGGCAGGCGAGCCGGGGTCAGCCGCCGTAGACGTGCGGGGCGAGCGTGCCGACGAAGGGCAGGTTGCGGTACTTCTCCGCGTAGTCCAGCCCGTAGCCGACGACGAACTCGTTGGGGATGTCGAAACCGATCCATTTCACGTCGATGGCGACCTTTGCGGCATCCGGCTTGCGCAGCAGGGTGCAGACCTCCAGCGAGGCCGGCTCCCGGGAGCCCAGGTTGGACAGCAGCCAGGACAGCGTCAGGCCGGAGTCGATGATGTCCTCGACGATCAGGACGTGCTTGCCCTTGATGTCGGTGTCGAGGTCCTTGAGGATCCGCACGACGCCGGAGGACTGGGTGCCGGCCCCGTACGAGGAGACGGCCATCCAGTCCATCGTGACGGGGGACGACAGGGCGCGCGCCAGGTCCGCCATGACCATCACCGCGCCCTTGAGGACGCCGACGAGGAGCAGGTCCTTGCCCGCGTACTCCGCGTCGATCTTCGCGGCCAGCTCGACAAGCTTCGCGTCGATCTCTTCCTTGGTGAGGAGCACCGACTGGAGGTCGGTACCCATGTCCTTCTCGTTCACCCACGTCTCTTTCTGTGCTGCCGACGCCCTGGCCCGCCGGTCCGGGCGCACCCGGGCCGGCGGCGGTTCGCCTGCACTTCAGCCGCTCGCGCGTCAGCTCTGCCGAATGACCAGTCTGCCACCCTGCCGCATCGCCTCGACGCGGCCGGGCAGATTGATGGCCCGCTGGCCGCGCCAGCCGGTGATCAGGCGGTCGACTTCTTCCAGGTGCCGGGCGAAGAGGGAGCCGGCGGGCGACCCGGCGCCGATCAGGGCGCGGCGCAGCACCCGGCGGCGTACGGCGGGGGGCAGGGCGTAGAGGCCGGCGCACTCCAGGCCGCCGGTCTCGTCGCGTACGGACAGCTCGGCCTCGGTGGCCCAGGCGTCCAGGGCGTCGGCGTCGTCGCGGGAGAGCCGGGCGGTACGGGCGAGGGCCTCGACGACGCCCTTGCCGAGCGCCTTCTCCAGCGCGGGCAGCCCTTCGTGGCGCAGCCGGGAGCGGGTGTAGGCGGGGTCGGTGTTGTGCGGGTCGTCCCAGACGGGGATCGACTGGACCAGGCAGGCCTTGCGGACGGTCTGCCGGTCGAGCCGGAGGAAGGGGCGGCGGTAGCGGCCGGCCGGGCCGGAGGCGTCGGCCATGCCGGAGAGCGAGCGGATGCCGGAGCCGCGGGCGAGGCCGAGCAGGACGGTCTCGGCCTGGTCGTCGCGGGTGTGACCGAGCAGGACGGCGGCGGCGCCGTGGCGTTCGGCGGCGGCGTCCAGCGCGGCGTAGCGGGCGTCGCGGGCGGCGGCCTCGGGGCCGCCCTCGCGTCCGACGTGCACGGCGACGGCCTCGACGGGGTCGAGTTCCATGGCGGCGAGCCGGGTGACGACCTCGGTGGCGCGGAGTGCGGAACCCTGCTGGAGGTTGTGGTCGACGGTGATGCCGCCGGCCCGGACGCCGAGTCTGCGTGCCTCGAAGGCGAGGGCGGAGGCGAGCGCCATGGAGTCGGCGCCGCCGGAGCAGGCGACGAGGACGAGCGGGGCGCCGGGCCGTTCGGGGAGGGCCGCGCGGGCGCCGCCCGCCGGGGCGGCCACGGCGCGGGGAGAGCGGGCGGCGTGCGCGGTGCGCTTCGCGGCGCCGGCGGGCCGGTCGTCTCCGGCGTGCCGGTGGAAATCGGTGAGGACGTCGTGGAGTACGCGGCGGACCGCCAGGCGTATCGCCGCGACCGCAGGATGGGGACCCATGTCCGGTGCCCTTCGTGGAGTTCGGGAGGAGCGTCGAGCGCCGGAACGCGTGAGTCCCGTCACTCAGAGTGCGTCGATGGTGACAGAGGCAAGCTGTTCATCGAGCATTGCACGCCTTCCCGTGGCTCCATGGTCCCTCGGATGGGTGATTAGGGGGCGAATATCGGTCCCCCAGGAGTATTCGGGCCGTCCGATGGTCAGGATTCGGCCTTACGGTGCACGCGCGCGACCCAGTCGGCGGGCTTGGCGATCTCCGCCTTGGTCGGGAGGGTGTTGGGCGAGGTCCAGACGCGGTTGAAGCCGTCCATGCCGACCTCGTCGACGACCGATCGCACGAACTTCTCGCCGTCCTTGTACTGGCGCAGCTTGGCGTCGAGGCCGAGGAGCTTGCGCAGGGCTTGGTCGAGGCGGCCGGCGCCCTGGGCGCGGCGCTGCTGGAACTTCTCCCGGATCTCGGAGACCGAGCCCACGACGCCGGGGCCGACGCCGTCCATGACGTAGTCCGCGTGTCCTTCGAGGAGGGACATGACGGCGGTGAGGCGGCCGAGGACCTCGCGCTGGGCGGGGGTCTGGACGATGTCGACGAGGCTGCGGCCCCCGCTCTCGCCCTCTTCGCCCTCGGGCCGGCCGCCGGCGAGGGACTGGGCGGCCTCGCGGAGGCGTTCCAGGAAGGTCATCGGGTCGACGTCGGTCTCGTCGAGGAACGTCTGGATCTCGCCCCGGAGGTGGTCGCGGAGCCAGGGCACGCCGGTGAACTGGGTGCGGTGGGTCTCCTCGTGGAGGGCGACCCAGAGCCGGAAGTCGTGCGGGTCGACGCCCAGTTCGCGTTCGACGTGGACGATGTTGGGGGCGACGAGCAGGAGTCGGCCGCCGCCGTCGGCGGAGGCGGGCAGCTCCCGGGTGGCGGGGGCGAAGGTCTCGTACTGGCCGAGCACACGGGAGGCGAGGAACGAGAGCAGCATGCCCAGTTCGACGCCGGTGACCTTGCCGCCGACCGCGCCGAGGACGGCGCCGCCGGGTCCGCCGGGGCGGCGGTTCTCCATCTTGGCGAGCAGGGGCTTGAGGAGTTCGCGGAAGCCCGCCACGTTGGCCTTGATCCAGCCGGAGCGGTCCACGACGAGGACGGGGGTGTCCTCGGGTTCGGTCCCTTCGGGGACCATCCGGGTGAACTCCCGGACGTGCTGCTCGGACGCCTTGGCGTGGCGGCGGAGCTCCGCGACGACGGCGCGGGCCTCCTCGCGGCTGATGTCGGGCCCGGGACGTACGAGCCGGGTCGCGGTCGCCACCGCGAGATTCCAGTCGACCATCTGGGCACCACCGATGCTCGTCATGCGTCAACCGTACGTGAGCCCGTCGTCCGGCGGCGGGGTCTTGCGCGGCTCGCCGGATGCGGCGCCGTCCTCAGCCGCCCGTCCCGGCGAGGGCGGTGGCCAGGGCGTCGAGGGCGGGTTCGGCCTCGGTGGCGGAGGTGCTGCCGGAGGCGAGGAAGGCGAAGGCGAGCAGCCGGCCCTTCCGGTCCACGACGGTCCCGGCGAGGGAGTTGACGCCCCGGAGGGTGCCGGTCTTGGCGCGGATCAGACCGGTGCCCGCCGCGTCCCGCTCGTAGCGGCCGCCGAGGGTGCCGCTGAATCCGGCGATCGGGAGGCCGGTGAGGGCGGGGCGCAGCCCCGGGCGCTCGGGGTCGGCGGCGCGGGCGAGGAGGGCGGTCAGGAGGGCGGGGGTGACCCGGCCCGCGCGGTCCAGGCCGCTGCCGTCGGCGAAGCGGGCCCCGGCGACGGGGACCTGGAGCTTCTTGAGTTCGTTGGTGACGGCGCGGCCCGCTCCCGCGAAGGACGCCTTCTCGCCCTTGGCGATGGCGGTCTGCCGGGCGAGGGCTTCGGCGATGTCGTTGTCGCTGTTGGTGAGGGTGCGCTCGGCGAGGGCGGAGAGCGGGGCCGAGCGGTGGGTCGCGACGGTGCGGGCGGACGTGGCGGCGCGGGCCTCGCGGGGGGCGCCGGCGACCTGGACGCCCTCCTTCTCCAGGGCCCGGGCGAAGGCGCGGGCGGCGTCGCCGGCCGGGTCGTCGGTGCGGTCGGCCGGGCCGCGGTCCGTGTCGTCGAGGCGGCCCTCGTCCACCATGAGGGCGGTGACGGGCGCGATGTTCTCGTTGGGGCTGATCGGGTGGAGTACGGGGCCGGTGTAGCGGGAGACGTCGTAGGCGAGGCGGACGGGGTCCCGGCCGTCCTCGCGCAGGGCCCGGGCGGCCCGGGCGGCCATCGAGCGCAGGTCCGCCGCGCTGAGCGTGGGGTCGCCGCCGCCGACCAGGGTCAGGGTGCGGGAGTCGGGGGAGAGCGCGGCGGTGGTGGTGATGCGGTGGTCGGGGCCGAGGACGGAGAGGGCCGCGACGGTGGTGGCGATCTTGACGGTGGAGGCCGGGGTCATCGGGGTGGCGGCGCCGTGCTCGTACAGCCGCTCGCCCGTGGCGGCGTCGATGACGGAGGCGGCGAGCTTGTTCCCGAGTCCGGGCGCGCCGATCAGCGGGGCGAGGGCGTCGCGGAGTCCGGCGGGGTCCTGGGGGGCTTCCCGGGCGGCGGTGCCGAGGGCGGGGAGGACGGCGGGGGCGCTGGGGGCCGGGCGGGGGCCGTCGGGGGCGGGGCGGCCGTGATGTGCGCCACCTGTCCGGTCGGCGGTGACTGCCAGGGCCCGCTCGGCCTTACGCTGACCGTTGTCCCAGGGGCCGGCGGCGAGGACGGCGCCGGCGGCCACGGCCAGGCCGAGCGTTGCGGAGCCTGCGATCACCTGCCAGGTGGAGGACCCGTTGCGCTTCCTCGTCAGGATCTTCGGCCCGCCCCACGGGTCCGAGGGGCGCACCGACGGTTCTTCCACCTGCTCGGCCACCGCTGACCAGCCCCTTTCGCGAGCACTCTTCTGCGTGGGGGACACTTAATCACCAGTCGTATGTGTTGATCATGGAGGAGCCACCCGTGGAGTTCGACGTCACCATCGAGATCCCGAAGGGTTCGCGGAACAAGTACGAGGTGGACCACGAGACCGGTCGGATCCGCCTGGACCGTCGACTCTTCACCTCGACCAGCTACCCGGCCGACTACGGCTTCGTCGAGAACACCCTCGGCGAGGACGGCGACCCGCTGGACGCGCTCGTCATCCTGGACGAGCCGACCTTCCCCGGTTGCCTCATCAAGTGCCGTGCCATCGGCATGTTCCGGATGACCGACGAGGCGGGCGGCGACGACAAGCTGCTCTGCGTCCCGGCGTCCGACCCGCGCGTGGAGCACCTGCGCGACATCCACCACGTGTCGGAGTTCGACCGCCTGGAGATCCAGCACTTCTTCGAGGTCTACAAGGACCTGGAGCCGGGCAAGTCCGTCGAGGGCGCCGACTGGGTCGGCCGCGCCGAGGCGGAGGCCGAGATCGAGGCCTCGTACAAGCGCCTGGAGGCGCAGGGCGGCGCGCACTGACGTACTCCTTCCGGTTCCGTCGCTGAGCCGGACGGCCGTCGTGGAACGGGCGGCACACCTTCGCGGGTGTGCCGCCCGTTCCGCTGTCCGCGCCTCCGCCCGGGGGGTCCGCGGAGGCGCGCGGGACGCGCGGCCCGCGCACGTGCGGCACCCATGCCGGTGGCCATACTGGGCACACGTGCGGCGGGGCACCCCCAGTGACGTGCAGTCGAGCAGGAACGAGGTCGAGTGGTGGCGGAACCGGGCGGTCCCGAGGACCAGAAGCCCCAGTCCGACGAGGCGCGGAGCGCTTTCGCTCCGCCCGCCGGGACGATGCAGCCGGTGTCGCCGCCCGAGGAGGACCATCCGACGTCGGAATTCGCCCTTCCGACCGGGGTGCAGCCGGAGCCGAGCGGTTCACCGGGGCCGGGCGGCGGTTCCGGGGGCGGCTCGAACTCCGACACGCTGAGTTCCGCCTTCACGCCGCCGAGCACGTACAGGGCCCAGCAGTCGCCGCCCGCGTTCACTCCCGCGCAGGGCATTCCGATGGTCAAGTTGACCAAGGAGGCGCCCTGGCAGGACCGGATGCGCACGATGCTGCGCATGCCGGTGACCGAGCGCCCCGCGGCGGAGTCGATCCAGCACACCGACGACGAGACCGGCCCCGCGGTGCCGCGCGTGCTCGACCTGACGCTGCGTATCGGGGAGCTGCTGCTGGCGGGCGGCGAGGGGGCCGAGGACGTCGAGGCGGCGATGTTCGCGGTGACCCGGTCCTACGGGCTTGACCGCAGCGAGCCGACGGTGACGTTCACGCTGCTGTCCATCTCGCACCAGCCCTCGCTGGTCGACGACCCGGTGACGGCGAGCCGTACGGTGCGCCGCCGGGGCACCGACTACACCCGGCTGGCGGCCGTGTTCCGGCTGGTGGACGACATCACCAGCACGGACGCAGAGGTGTCGCTGGAGGAGGCCTACCGGCGGCTCGCCGAGATTCGCCGCAACCGCCACCCCTACCCGGGCTGGGTGCTGACGGCGGCGGCCGGTCTGCTGGCCGGTTCGGCCTCGGTGCTGGTGGGCGGCGGGGTGCTGGTGTTCCTGGTGGCGGCGGCGGGCGCGATGCTCGGCGACCGGCTGGCGTGGCTGTGCGCGGGGCGCGGGCTGCCGGAGTTCTACCAGTTCACGGTGGCCGCGATGCCGCCGGCCGCGATGGGGGTGGCGCTGACGCTGACCCACTCGACGGACATCCGGCCCTCCGCGGTGATCACCGGTGGGCTGTTCGCGCTGCTGCCGGGGCGGGCGCTGGTGGCGGGGGTGCAGGACGGGCTGACCGGCTACTACATCACCGCCGCGGCCCGCCTCCTGGAGGTCATGTACTTCTTCATCGGCATCGTCGCGGGCGTGCTGATCGTGCTGTACCTGGGGCTCCAGCTGGGGGCGCAGCTCAATCCGGAGGCCCGGTTCACGCCGTACAACGAGCCGGTGGTGCAGATCCTGGCGTCGATGGCGCTGAGCCTGGCCTTCGCCGTGCTGCTCCAGCAGGAGCGGTCGACGGTGCTGGCGGTCACCCTGAACGGCGGCGTGGCCTGGATCGTCTTCGGGGCGCTGGCGCGGACCGGAGGCATCTCGCCGGTCGCGGCGACGGCGGTGGCGGCCGGTCTGGTGGGGCTGTTCGGCCAGTTGTTCTCGCGCTACCGGTTCACCTCCTCGCTGCCGTACATCACGGCGGCGATCGGCCCGCTGCTGCCCGGCTCGGCGACGTACTTCGGTCTGCTGGGCGTGGCGCAGAACGAGCTGGACGCGGGGCTCGCCTCGCTGTCGACGGCCGTCGCGACGGCGCTGGCGATCGCGATCGGGGTGAACCTGGGGAGCGAGATCTCGCGGCTGTTCATGGGGCTGCCGGGGGCGGTCGGCGGGGCGAGCCGCCGGGCGGCGAAGCGGACCAGGGGGTTCTGAGCCGCCGCCCGCCCGGCGGGCGCCGGGGCTGCCCGGTCCGAGGCCTGGGTCCGCCCGCCGGGGCCGCGTGGCCGGTCCGGGACCGCGTGCCGTACGGAGGGGCCGCCCGCCGCGGAGACGAGAGCGCCCCGCCCCGTGGATCTTCCGGGGCGGGGCGCTCGCGCGTGCGCGTACAGGGGGGTCAGCGCTTGGCGTGCCGGCCGCGCTGGCCGGAGGAGGGGCCGTTGCCGCCCCCCGGGGGCCGGCCGGAGCCGTCGCCTTCCAGGGCGGCGGCCTTCTTGCCCTGGCTGCGGGCGCGCAGGACCTCGATCACGATCGGCACCACGGAGATGAGCACGATCAGGATGAGGATCATCTCGATGTGCTCGTGCACGAAGTCGATCTTGCCGAGCAGGGCCCCGAGCACGGTGACGCCGACGCCCCAGAGGATCGCGCCGACGACGTTGTACGTGATGAAGGAGCGGTAGTTCATCCGGCTGACGCCCGCGATGATCGGGGTGAAGGTGCGCACGATGGGCACGAACCGGGCCAGGACCAGGGACTTCGGGCCGTGCTTCTCGAAGAACTCGTGGGCCTTCTCCACGTTCTCCTGCTTGAAGAGGCGGGAGTCGGGGCGCTTGAAGAGGGCCGGGCCGACCTTGCGGCCGAAGAGGTAGCCCACCTGGTCGCCGACGATCGCGGCCACCGCGATCAGGGTGCAGACCAGCCAGAGCGGGTATTTCAGCTGGCCGGTGGTCACCAGCAGGCCCGTGGTGAACAGCAGCGAGTCGCCGGGCAGGAAGAACCCGATGAGGAGTCCGGACTCGGCGAAGACGATGAGGAGCAGGCCGGGGAGCCCGAACGTGTTGAGCAGATAGTCCGGGTCCAGCCAGCTCGGTCCGAGCGCAAGCGTATTCAAGGGTCCGGGCTCCAGAATGAGGGGTGCGATGGCGGCTCTGTGGCCGCCCCAAGCTATCAACGCCCGATGCGTGCCGGTGGTTCCAGTGGCGTACAGCGGGAATGGGCATCCTACGAAGCGGCCGGGAGCCGCCCGCGGGAGGTGCCGCGCACAGCCCCGTGGAGGGTGCGGCGGCGGTGATAGGCCAGGGGGCCGGGGCGGGCGGTCAGCCGCAGCGGTGCGGCCGACGGCGTACGCGGCCGGGGGCTCCGCGTCGGAGACGGACCCGGCACCGCGGCCCGCCCCCTGCCGTACGCGGCGGGGAGTACGCGGCGGGGAGAAGAAGCTCGTCGCCCGCCGCGCACGGCACCGGGAAGGACCCGCTCGCCGCGCCGTGCGCACCGAATCCCCTTATGGTCCGAATAGCGCCTTCTGTGCCTCTATGCGCCGATGTGCGTCCGCGCCACCCGCTGACACCGTTCGCCACCGCTGCCGCTTCGTCGGAGGTCCCCGTATGTCCACGCCCGTCACCGTCGCCGTCGTCTACTACTCCTCCACCGGCACCATCGCGAGGATCGCGAAGGCCATCGCCGAGGACGCGGAGCGGGCCGGGGCCCAGGTGCGGCTGCGCCGGGCGGCGGAGCTGGCCCCGCAGGCCGCGATCGACTCCAACCCCGCGTGGGCCGAGAACGCCCGCGCGACCGCCGGCATCCCCGAGGTGTCGCCGGACGACATGGTCTGGGCGGACGCGGTGATCTTCGGTTCACCGACCCGGTACGGGAACGTCGCCGCCCAGCTCAAGCAGTTCATCGACACGCTCGGCGGGCTCTGGCAGTCCGGGCAGCTCGCCGACAAGGTCTACAGCGGGTTCACCTCCAGCTCCACCGCCCACGGCGGCCAGGAGTCCACGCTGCTCGCGCTCTACAACACGGTCCACCATTTCGGCGGCATCCTCGTCGCCCCGGGGTACACCGATCCGTCGAAGTTCGTCGACGGCAACCCGTACGGCACTTCGCACGTCTCCGGGCAGGGCGACATCCCGGTCGGCGAGCAGACGCTCACCGCCGCCCGCGTGCAGGCCGAGCGGGTCGTGAGGGTCACCCGGGCGCTCAAGGCCGGCCTGGCCGCCGGCGACTGACCCCGCCCGGCCGCCGTACCGCCCCCCGCCCACCGGTCCCGCGCGTCGGCGAGAGCCGAGCGCGCGCCGGCTCAGAGAAGGGTTCCCACCATGCCGCTCCACCGCGGTGCCCACCCGCACGGGGACGAGCCCTCCGAGGAGCAGCGCAGGCTCGCCCTGAACCCGTTCTACGGCGAGGCGGATCCGACCGCGGCGATGACCACGGCGCCGCCCCGCCACCGGTTGCCCGACGGGCCGCTGCCGCCGCCGACCGCCTACCGGCTGGTCCACGACGAGCTGATGCTCGACGGCAACTCCCGGCTCAACCTGGCCACGTTCGTCACCACCTGGATGGAGCCGCAGGCCGACGTCCTGATGAGCGAGTGCCGGGACAAGAACATGATCGACAAGGACGAGTACCCGCGCACCGCCGAGCTGGAGCGGCGCTGCGTGGCGATGCTCGCCGACCTGTGGAACGCCCCCGATCCGGAGACGGCCGTGGGGTGCTCGACCACCGGGTCCAGTGAGGCGTGCATGCTCGCGGGGCTGGCCCTGAAGCGGCGCTGGACCCGGCGGAACGCGGACCGCTACCCGGCGACGGCGAAGCCCAATCTGGTGATGGGCGTCAACGTCCAGGTGTGCTGGGAGAAGTTCTGCGACTTCTGGGAGGTCGAGGCCCGCCAGGTCCCGATGGACGGCGACCGCTTCCACCTCGACCCGGCGGCCGCCGTCGAGCTGTGCGACGAGAACACCATCGGGGTGGTCGGCATCCTCGGCTCCACCTTCGACGGCTCCTACGAGCCGATCGCGGAGCTGTGCGCGGCCCTGGACGCCCTCCAGGAGCGCACCGGCCTCGACGTCCCGGTCCACGTGGACGGGGCGTCCGGCGGGATGGTGGCGCCCTTCCTCGACCCGGAGCTGGAGTGGGACTTCCGGCTGCCGAGGGTGGCGTCGATCAACACGTCGGGGCACAAGTACGGGCTCGTCTACCCGGGCGTCGGCTGGGTGCTGTGGCGTACGCCGGACGCGCTGCCGCGGGAGCTGGTCTTCCGGGTCGACTACCTGGGCGGCGAGATGCCCACGTTCGCGCTGAACTTCTCGCGGCCCGGGGCGCAGGTGGTCGCGCAGTACTACACGTTCCTGCGCCTCGGGCGCGAGGGCTACCGGGCGGTCCAGCAGGCGTCCCGGGACGTGGCCCGCGGGCTGGCGCGGGCGGTGGAGGAGCTGGGCGACTTCCGGCTCCTCACCCGGGGCGACCAGTTGCCGGTGTTCGCCTTCACGACGAAGGACGACGTCCAGGCGTACGACGTCTTCGACGTGTCGCGCCGGCTGCGGGAACGGGGCTGGCTGGTGCCCGCGTACACCTTCCCGGCCGACCGGCAGGACCTGTCGGTGCTGCGGGTGGTGTGCCGCAACGGATTCTCCTCGGACCTGGCCGAGCTCCTGATCGGAGACCTGAAACTGCTGCTGCCCGAACTGCGCGCCCAGAGCCACCCGTTGAGCCGGGACCGGTCGGCCTCGACGGCGTTCCACCACTAGGGCCCGTCGTCACACTGCCGCCTGCCGGGCGACGGCGGCGGTGTGACGACAGGCCCTAGCTGTATTGACCCGC
>NZ_LIVT01000016.1:20468-110888 GCF_001905905.1 Streptomyces sp. CB02366 | reverse complement strand
GGTGCGGGGCTTTCCTGCGTTCTGAACGTCTAGGGTCGGACCATGCGCTACGAACTGGTCATCTTCGACAACGACGGTGTGCTCGTCGACAGCGAGCCCCTCGCCAACACCGTGCTCTCCGGTTACCTGACCGAACTCGGTCACCCGACCTCGTACGACGAATCGATCCGTGACTACATGGGATCCGCCGTGCACCGGGTGCACGATCTCATCGAGGAGCGGACCGGGCGGAAGCTGCCCGAGGACTTCGACACCACGCTCAGCTCCCGTACCTTCGCCGCCTTCGAGCAGGAGCTGGTGGCGGTGGACGGGGTCGAGGAGCTGCTCGGGAAACTCGTCGCGGACGGGGTGGCCTACTGCGTCGCCTCCTCCGGGAGCCATGAACGGATTCGCGTGGGGCACCGCAGGACCGGGATCGACCAGTGGTTCGAGGACGAGTGGATCTTCAGCTCGGAGGACGTCGGGCGGGGCAAGCCGGCGCCGGACCTGTTCCTCTACGCCGCCGAGCGGATGGGCGTCGCGCCCGAGCGGTGTGTCGTCGTCGAGGACAGCCCGCTCGGGGTCGAGGCCGCACGGGCGGCCGGGATGGACGTGTACGGGTTCACGTCGATGATGCCCGCGGACCGGCTCGTGGGCGTCACCGGACACTTCTCGGACATGTCCCAGCTTCCCGGCCTGCTCGCCTGACGCCACGCGTCCACCCCTCGCCAGGCCGACCCCCGCCCGCCCGGGCCCGACCCGCCCGGGCCCGGCCCATCCGGACACCGTCCGTCCGGAAACTGCCCGGCTGATCCATCTACCCCTCGGTAGCGACTGGCCCTACGCTCGCCGCCATGACTGATGCGGGCTTGCGGTACGGCAGGGCCTCCCTGGGACTGAGCTTCGGCGTCCAGGGCGTGGCCTTCGCCCTTCTGGTGACGCGTATCCCCGCCATCCAGGACCAGTACGGGATATCCGACGCGCTGCTGCCCGTCTTCCTCGCCGCCGTCCCGATCCTGGCGGGCGCCGGCAGCGTGGCCACCGAGAAGGCGGTCGCCCGCGTCCGGCCGGGCGTGGTCCTGCGGTGGGCCCAGCCCCTCGTCCTGCTCGCCCTGCTCGGGGTGGGCGCCGGGCGGGAGATGTGGCACGCCGCCGTCGCCCTCGGGGTGTTCGGGTTGTCCGTCGGGGCGCTGGACGCCTCCATGAACATGCTGGGGGTCAGCCTCCAACGGGCCTACGGGCGCAGCATCATGCTCGGGTTCCACGCCGCGTACAGCCTCGGCGGTATCGCGGGGGCGTCGCTGGCGTGGGTCGGGGCCCGGTACGACCTGTCGCTGCTCGCGTCCTACCTGCCCGTCGTCGCCGTGCTGCTGCCCGCCGCGCTGGCCGGCAGCCGGTGGTACACGGAGGGGAAGCGCCCCGAGGAGGACGACGGGTCCGGGCCCGGAACCACGGGCGGGGCGCTCTCGTTCAAGCTGCTGCTGCCGCTCTGCCTCGTCATGAGCTTCGCGTACATCGGGGACTCGACCGTCTCCAACTGGAGCGCCAAGTACCTCCAGGACGTGCTGGGCAGCTCTGAGCAGCTCGCGACCGTTCCGTACAACGTCTACATGGTGACGACCCTGCTGGGCCGGACCGTGGGGGACCTCGGGGTGCGGCGGTTCGGGGCGGTGGCCGTGGTGCGGGGCGGAAGCCTGCTGGCGGCCGGCGGGTTCGCGGTCGTGGCGGCGGCGCCGGGGGCCTGGGTGGGGATGCTCGGGTTCACGATGCTCGGCTTCGGGCTCTGCGTGATCGTGCCGCAGACCTTCGCCGCCGCCGGACGGCTGTTCCCGGGGAACAGCGACGCCGCCGTGGCCCGGCTGAACATCTTCAACTATGTCGGTTTCCTGGTGGGTTCGCCGCTCGTGGGCGCTCTGGGGGATGCGTGGAGCTATCGGGGGGCCATGCTCGTCCCGATGGTCCTGGTGCTGGCGACGCTCGTGTACGCCCGCTCGTTCGGGCCGGACCCGGCCCGATACGGTGGCGGGCATGAGCGGGCGCGCACAGCTGATGTGGGATGACGCGGTTACGGGATACGACTTCGGGGAGACCCACCCGATGGACCCGGTCCGGCTGGACCTGACGATGGGGCTGGTGCGGGCGTTCGGGCTCGATGCGGCGGTGGATCTGCGGGCGGCGAAGGCCGCCGGGGACTCCACCCTGCGGCTCGTGCACCGCGAGGACTACGTGGCCGCGGTGCGGGCCGCCTCCGCCGACCCGCGGGCGGCCGACCAGGAGTACGGGCTCGGGACCGTGGACGATCCGGCGTTCGCCGGGATGCACGAGGCGTCCGCGCTGATCGCCGGGCTGTCGGTCGGGGCGGCCGAGGCAGTGTGGCGCGGGGAGACCGAGCACGCGGTGAACTTCACCGGGGGGCTGCACCACGCCATGCCGGGGGCGGCGGCCGGGTTCTGCGTGTACAACGACCCGGCCCTCGCCATCGCCCGCCTGCTGGAGCTGGGCGCGGAGCGGGTGGCGTACGTGGACGTGGACGTCCACCACGGGGACGGGGTGCAGGCCGCGTTCTGGGAGGATCCGCGCGTCCTGACGATCTCGCTGCACGAGCACCCGAGGACGCTCTTCCCGCAGACCGGGTGGCCGGAGGAGACCGGGGCCGGGGCCGGCGAGGGCTCCGCGGTCAACGTGGCGCTGCCGGCCGGGACCGGGGACGCGGGGTGGTTGCGGGCGTTCCACGCGGTGGTGCCCGAGCTGCTGGCCGACTTCCGCCCCCAGGTCCTCGTCACCCAGCACGGGGCCGACACCCACTTCGAGGACCCGCTCGCCCACCTCGCGGTGTCGCTGGACGCGCAGCGGGCGGTCATGGAGTCCTGCCACCGGTTGGCGCACGACCACGCGGACGGGCGCTGGGTGGCGCTCGGCGGCGGCGGTTACGCGGTCGTGGACGTCGTCCCCCGGTCCTGGACGCACCTGGTGGGCATCGCCGCGCACGCCCCCGTCGATCCGGAGTCGGTGGTGCCGTCCTCGTGGCGGGACCTCGTCTACGCCCGTACGCGGCAGCTCGGTCCGGGCCGGATGACGGACGGGCGGACGCCGGCCTGGCAGGAGTGGGAGGACGGGTACGACCCGGCGGACCGGCTGGACCAGGCGGTGCTGGCGGCCCGGAAGGCGGCGTTCCCGCTGCGCGGGCTGCTGACCTGAGAGCCGGGCCCCGGCCCGTGCATTGTGCCGTGCGTTACGCCAACGGTGGGGCGTACGGGGAATCCCGCCCGCGCCGGCCCCCGGTACGGCAGCATCCCAGGGGTGTTGAGCACCGGGGCGCTGCGCGCCCATCTGCTGGCGGCCCGGCTCGCCGGGCCCGTGGCCACCCCGCGCGAGAACAACCTGCGCAGCTACCGGCTGTTCGCCGCCCGGGATCCCCGGGTGCTGCTGGGGCTCGTGCCCGAGCGGACCTGGGGCGAGAGCGACCTCTTACGGCTGATGGCGGACCGGTGCGGGGTCTCGGCGGACCCGGCGCACCTCTCCGGGGCCGACGCGATCGACCCGGAGCGTACGGTGGCCGGGCTGGACGCGTTCGCGGAGCGGCTGGCCTCGGTGGCCCGGCGGCGGGCCCCGGTGCTGCTGGGGACCGGGCATCCGCATCGGCTGCTCGGCTTCTACGCCGGACTGGCAGACGCTCTGTCGGCGGCGGGCTGCCCCGTCCTCACCCCCGCGCAGGGGCGATGTGTCGACATAACGACGCGGTTTGGCGTACGCACGTACACCGTCGACTACGTACGGGGTGTCGCTCTGGTGCGCGAACCCGGGGGGCGGCCCACGGGGGGCGAAACCGGCGCGCACACCCATTCGCCGCTTCCGGTGCGGCTCGCGCTCCAGGACGCGGCCGAGCGGCTGGGGGTGCTGCCGGAGCTGGTGATCGGGGACCACGGCTGGGTCTGCGGTGCAGGTCAGCTGGGGATCGAGGCGATCGGACCGGCGGACACGGACGATCCGGCGCTGTTCGTGGGGGAGGCGGAGGGGCGGGTGTCGGTCGCCGTTCCGCTCGACGACGGCGTACAGGCCCCGTTTTACCGGCCGTTGACGCGCTATGTACTCAATCGGGCCTGTCTGTCTCCGTAGGGCGGCGGCCGGCCCTCCTCTTCCCCACTCGTATCACCCGCCCCTAATCTGGGGAGTGAGCGCACAACGACGAAGAGTCACCGGAGGGGAAGCCGGTGCGCGTCCGGTGCGGAAGGTACAGGTGGGTCATGGCTGCTGGCAGCGAGAGGCCTCTCAACGAGGTCAAGTTTCTGACCGTGGCGGAAGTCGCCTCGGTCATGCGAGTGTCGAAGATGACCGTGTACCGCTTGGTGCACAGCGGTCATCTGCCGGCGATCCGGGTGGGCAGGTCCTTCCGGGTGCCGGAGCAAGCGGTTCACGCGTATCTCCGCGACTCCTTCGTGGGGGTGGAATCGGCCTGAGGCCGCCCGCGGATTACGTCCCTCGGACGGGGACGGGTAGGCTAGGCCGACGTAGGTCGTGTGGGCCCAGACGCCCCGCACCAGTGAAGAAGAAGTGAGCGAGGGTAGTCGTGGGCTCTGTTATCAAGAAGCGGCGTAAGCGGATGGCCAAGAAGAAGCACCGCAAGCTGCTCAAGCGCACGCGCGTTCAGCGTCGCAACAAGAAGTAAGCGAACGCGTTTCGCGTGATCCGCAGCCCCTCCACCGGTCCGGTGGAGGGGCTGCGGCGCGTCCGGGGGGCGCCCCCCGGAGCTCTTTTCCGGCAAGCGAGGGTCAAGGCCCGCCTCGGGGGCGTCACAGGGCGGCGTCCACCCGCTACGGTGACGACCAGGGAGTTACCGAGGGAAGCAGGGGAGCCGGCTCAGGGCTCCCCGGGCCGACGGAAGGCGCTGGTCTTGGGGAAGGTCGTCCTCGTCACAGGAGTGGCCCGGCAGCTGGGGGGCCGCTTCGTCCGGCGCGTCCAGCGCGATCCCGGGGTCGACCGGGTGATCGCGGTCGACGCGGTCGCGCCCGAGCACGATCTGGGGGCCGCGCGGTTCGTGCGGGCGGACATCCGGCAGTCCGCCCTGGCGCGCATCCTGGCCGAGCACATGGTCGACACCGTGGTGCACCTGGACGTCTCCGGCAAGGCGCTCGGCGCCGGTGGCCGGACGACGGTCAAGGAGACCAACGTCATCGGCACGATGCAGCTGCTCGGCGCCTGCCAGAAATCCCCGGCCGTGCGCCGGCTGGTCGTGAAGTCGAGCACGAGCGTGTACGGGTCCGCGCCCCGCGACCCCGCCGTGTTCACCGAGACCACCCCGCCCAAGTCGCTGCCCAGCGGCGGCTTCGCGAAGGACGCGGTGGAGGTCGAGGGGTACGTACGGGGCTTCGCCCGCCGCCGGCCGGACGTGGCGGTGTGCGTGCTGCGGTTCGCCAACATCCTGGGACCGCGGCCGGACTCGCCGCTCGCCGACTACCTGTCGCTGCCCGTCCTGCCGACCGTCTTCGGCTACGACCCCCGCCTCCAGTTCGTGCACGAGGACGATGTGATCGACGTCCTCGGGATCGCGGCGAGCGAGCCCCGGCGCGGAACGCTGAACAGCGGCACGTTCAACATCGCGGGCGACGGGGTGCTGCTGCTGTCGCAGTGCTCGCGGCGGCTGGGGAAGCCGACCGTGCCGGTGCTGCTGCCCGCCGTCACCTGGGTCGGTTCGGCGCTCCGTACGATCGGCATGACCGACTTCTCGCCGGAGCAGATCCGGTTGCTCACCCATGGCAGGGTGGTCTCGACGGTGCAGATGCGCGAGACGCTCGGTTTCCGGCCGACGTTCACCACGGCGGAGACGTTCGCGGAGTTCGCGCGGAGCCGGGGGCCCGGACTGCTGCCGCCGGAGGCGGTGGGCAGGGTGGTGGACCGGCTGGCGGCGGTTCCGCTGCCGGGAAGCGGCGGATCGCGGGAACGCGGGGCCGGGGCGGTACAGACGACTGACGGCGGCAGGTAGAGGAGCGCACCGACGATGGCGGACGCCAAGGTCCTTCCGTTCGACGACGACCGTTCGCGGTCCGGTGGCGCGTCGCGTCCGGCGCGGCGCCGGACCGGGGCGGGCGGTGGCAGCGGCGGGCGGGGCGACGGCTCCGCCGCGCCGGTGAGCGCCCTGCCGGGGGCACAGCTCCCCGAGGCGGCCGGCCCGGCCCCGGAGGCCGGGGAGGGGGCGCGGGGTCCCGAGGGGCCCGGCCGGGACGCTTCCGGCCCCCCGGACGGCGGCTGGGAGCGGCGGATCGCCGGGGGCCTGGCGTTCCTGCGGCGCCGGGTGACCGGTGATTACGAGGTCGACGAGTTCGGGTACGACAAGGAGCTCACCGAGCAGGTCCTGATGTCGGCGCTGCGACCGCTGGCGGAGAAGTACTTCCGGGTCGAGGTGAAGGGCATCGAGAACATCCCCGCGGAGGGTGGGGCGCTCATCGTGGCCAACCACTCGGGGACGCTGCCGCTGGACGGGCTGATGCTCCAGGTCGCGGTGCACGACCACCACCCCGCCGACCGGCATCTGCGGCTGCTCGCCGCCGATCTGGTCTTCCACCTCCCGGTGGTCAACGAGCTGGCGCGCAAGGCCGGCCACACGCTGGCCTGTGCGGAGGACGCCCAGCGGCTGCTGGAGACGGGCGAGATCGTCGGGGTGATGCCGGAGGGGTTCAAGGGGATCGGCAAGCCGTTCGGCGAGCGGTACAAGCTCCAGCGCTTCGGGCGGGGCGGGTTCGTCTCGACGGCGCTGCGGGCGAGGGCCCCGATCGTGCCGTGCTCGATCGTGGGCGCGGAGGAGATCTACCCGATGATCGGGAACGCGAAGACGCTGGCCCGGCTGCTGGGCTTCCCGTACTTCCCGATCACGCCGACGTTCCCGTGGCTGGGGCCGCTGGGCGCGCTGCCGCTGCCGACGAAGTGGACGATCCAGTTCGGCGAGCCGATCCCGACGGACGGGTATCCGCAGGAGGCGGCGGAGGACCCGATGCTGATGTTCAACCTGACGGACCAGGTGCGGGAGCAGATTCAGCACACGCTGTACAAACTGCTGGTGCAGCGGCGGTCGGTCTTCTTCTGAGCCGCTCCCGGCCCGGGCCGGACGGGAAGGGGGGGCCGGTACGCGATCCGCGTACCGGCCCCCCCTCCGCGTCGGCCTTACGGCTTGATGTTCTGCCCGTCGATGCCGAGGCCCGGGAGAAGCCCGGGGAGGAGCGGGGGCAGGGTGATCTCGGGGGCGGCGGGGGCGCTGGGTCGGCTCTCGGGGGAGGGCTCGGTGAGGCCGTCCGTGGGGAGGTCGTCGAGCAGGCCGTCCGTGCCGCCGCCGAGCAGGCCGTCGTCGGGGGCGGCGTCGGAGGAGCCGGAGGGGTCGGGGCCCGTACTGCCCTCGGTGCGGTTCCCGGGCTTCTCGGGGGAGGCCGGGGGCGCGGGGGAGTCGGACCGGGAGGAGCCGCTGTCCGGGGCGGTGGTGGCGCCGGGCCGCTGGGAGTCCTTCTCCTCGCCGGGGGGACGGGGGAGGAGGGACTGGAGCGGGGCGACGTCGTCCTCTATGGCTTCGAAGACCGAGCTGACCTGGTCGCGGACGTCGGTGAGCTGGACGGGCAGCCGGTCGCGGAGGCTGCTCCAGGTGTCGCGGTGGGAGCGGGAGAAGGTGTCCAGGGTCTGGATGGGGCCGATCGCTCCGTCGCGCTGGTAGGCGGCGTGGAGCAGGCGGTGGCCCTCGGAGGCGTCGTGGGACATGCCGTTGAGCGCACGTCTGACCGCACCGAGGGATTCGTGGTCCAGAGGTCCGGAACGGCCGCGCTCCATGAGTCTGCGGGCCTCGCTGAGCCGGGTGGACGCCTGGTCGAGGTAGACCTCGCCGCGCTCGGTGTCGCCCTTGGCCATGCCGAGGCTGATGTCCTCCATCCCGCGCTTGAGCCCGTAGAGCGAGTCACCGGGGAGGGCGTCGGAGCTGGCCGCGGCCACGCCGCCGAACGCTCCCGCCGCGACGCCGACGGTGAGGCCGCCGGCGGTGAGGCCTTTCGCCCAGCGGGACCGGGGGCGCAACTTCCGCAGGGGTGAGGCCCGGTGGGCTCCCTTGCCCCGCTGCACCGGCACCGTAGGGCCCGTGGACGCGCCGCCCTCGGCGAACATGTTCTCCATGGCGGCGACCAGCTGGGCTCGCTGCACGGCCTTGACCTCGGGGTCCAACTGCGGCTTCGGTAGCTCGCCGAGGCCGTTCGCCAGGGCCAACAGCGGTCCGCGGTCGGCCTGGTCGGCCGGATCGTCGGGCTGTACGGCCGCCGCACCCTGGGGGGACTGCTCCTCCAGGGCCTGGGCGAAGGCGTTCGCCCGCCGGTGTGCCGAAACGTTTGCGATCACTGGCGGCACCTCCTCTCGTCATGACGGTCGACTCCCCTGACGATTCGGAAGGTTGCCCGCCTTGAGCGTTTCCACTCGATGGAGTGAATGGAGACGGACAGGGGACGACGGCAGGGGGCCTGCAACCGGCACAACGAGGTGCCCGGCACTTGGGTTACGCACGAAAGATGATCGGACCAGTGCGTGACGGGACGGTCACGCACCGGTCCGGTCAGCGGGCGTCGTCCGGCAGGAGCCGGGCGAGCGTCCGGACGGCGCGGTACTGGAGGGTCTTGATCGCCCCCTCGTTCTTTCCCATCACCCGGGCGGTCTCGGCGACCGAGAGCCCCTGGAGGAACCGCAGGGTGACGCACTCCTGCTGCTGGGGGTTGAGCCGCCGCACGGCCTGGAGCAGCGCGGCGTTGGAGAGGGACTCCAGGACGGAATCCTCGGGGCTGCGCGCCACCTCGTTGGCGTCGAGCATTTCGCCGGTGGTCACTTCCAGCCGGAAACGACTGGATTTGAAGTGGTCGGCGACCAGGTTGCGAGCGATCGTGACCAGCCAGGCGCCGAAGTCGCGGCCCTGCCAGGTGAACGTGGAGATACGGCGCAGCGCGCGGAGGAAGGTCTCGCTGGTGAGGTCCTCCGCGGTCGCCTTGCCGCCCACGCGGTAGTAGATGTACCGGTACACGGTGTCGCTGTACTGGTCGTACAGGCGCCCGAAGGCGTCCGCCTCGCCGGCCTGCGCGCGCTCGACGAGGTCCATCATGCGGGCGCTGTCGCTGTCTGCCGTGGGACGGCGGACGGTCGACGTGGCGGTCGAGGCGGCGCGGGCGCCGCGTCTTCCGACCGCCGCACTGCGTTCGGCCAGGGCGTAGCAGGGGCCGGCAGGTGCAGGGGTGGCAAAGGCGGGGACGGCGTACGCGGTGGGGACGAAGCCGCGCAAGCGGTCGATGACCGATGCACGCAGCGTAGCCAGGCCCGAGGCGTCAACCCCGACGTGTGGGTACACGGGACTCCCAGAGGCAGAGCTTCCATCACGAGCAGTTCGAAAAACATCACCCGTGGTGGCGGGTGACGGTCTCCGTGATGCGTCTGAGGAGAATAACGCTTCGTGCTGACGGCGCTACACCCAGTTGTCTAAATCGCCGGTTCCGTCGCTTCTCTTATCGCTAAGTGACACATCAAGTAGCAATTGGTGACCGTTTATTGATCGGATTACTTCGTGATCTGTCTGCGGGGGCGACGGGTTGTGGCCGGGCGCCGGTGATCGCGCTGGCCGGCAGGGGCGTCGGCGGTGGTGGTGGAACGGCCTTCGGCCGGCCGCACGGGCCCGGGCGTGGCTGCACCCCGTGACCGGACGGGAGCCATGGCAGGGGGTGCGGCAAGGCTTTCGCCGGCCGCCGACCGCGCGGGTCGTGGAGGCGGGGGCGGACCGCGGGGCCGCGCGGCGGCGGCACGGGCGGGCGAGCCGTGAGGTCAGCGGCGGCGGCGGTGCAGGGCGAGCGCGGCGGCCGTGCCGCCGGCGAGCGCGCCGACCCCGGCGGCGGCCGGGATGCCGACCTTGGCCGCCTTGCGCCCGGTGCGGTAGTCGCGCAGCCGCCAGTCGAGGGCGCGGGCGTGCTTGCGGAGCTTGGCGTCCGGGTTGATCGCGTAGGGGTGGCCGACCAGCGAGAGCATCGGGATGTCGTTGTGCGAGTCGCTGTAGGCGGCGCAGCGGTCCAGGTCGAGGCCCTCGGCGGCGGCGAGGGCGCGGACCGCCTCGGCCTTGGCGGGGCCGTGCAGCGGTTCGCCGACCAGGCGGCCGGTGTAGACGCCGTCGACCGATTCGGCGACGGTGCCGAGCGCGCCGGTCAGGCCGAGGCGACGGGCGATGATGGTGGCGGTCTCCACGGGGGCGGCGGTGACCAGCCAGACCCTCTGCCCGGCGTCCAGGTGGGCCTGGGCCAGGGCGCGGGTGCCGGGCCAGATGCGGTCGGCCATGTACTCGTCGTAGATCTCCTCGCCGATGGACATCAGCTCGGAGACGCGGTGGCCCTTGACGATGGACAGAGCGCTGTCGCGGGCGTCCTGCATGTGCTCGGGGTCCTCGACGCCGGCCAGCCGGAACCACGCCTGCTGCCAGGCGAACCGGGTCAGTTCGCGGCGCTCGAAGAACTTGCGCTTGTAGAGGCCGCGGCCGAAGTGGAAGATCGCGGCGCCCTGCATGACGGTGTTGTCGAGGTCGAAGAAGGCGGCGGCGCGGTCGTCCCCGGCGACCGGGAACGCGGGCTCCTGGGGCGGCGCCTCGGAGATCCCGGTCAGGAGGGCGGCCTCGTCCTCCACGAAGGAGGTCTTGCGCGCCGCCTCGGCGGCGGCCTCGCCTGCCAGGACGCTCCGGGCGGTAGCGGAACGCCTACGGGGTGTGAGCCATCCAAGTGCGGCCATGCCGTGAGCATAGCCAGTCCTCCCGGACCTGCCCGACCTGCCGCGATGCGGTGGTGTGAACGCTTCGGGGCGGAGGGGTGAAGCCGGTGCCCCCGGGCGGTCCGCCGCCGGGGCGCGCGGGCCGGGGGCCGGGCGGGGCGGGCGCAGAATGGAGGGATGAGCCCCCTGCTGCGCCGTACGAAGAAGAAGCCCGCCGAGCGGGTGGTCACGTTGATCGGGAAGCCCGGGTGCCACCTGTGCGAGGAGGCGCGGGCGGTGGTCGCCGCGGTCTGCGAGGAGACCGGCGCGGCGTGGACGGAGAAGGACATCACCGCGGACGAGGCGCTGTACAAGGAGTACTGGGAGCAGATCCCGGTGGTGCTGGTCGACGGCGAGCAGCACACGTTCTGGCGCGTGGACCCGGCGAGGCTGCGCAAGGCGCTGGGTGCGGACGCGAAACCCGGTTAACATTGCGGGCGTTTTGAGTGGCCTCGGGGGCGTAGCTGTGAGGAGTGTGTTCCGCTTTGCCCCCTTCGAGGCCGCAACGGGCCGATGCGACGCCCGGTTCCGGGATCGCGCGGGAAATGTGCGTGACCCCGGTCACGTTGACCGGACAAATCGGACACAATCTTTGTGCACGCGTTCACAAAGACATAGCCTGCATTCGACGGGGCGGTCTAGGGACACACGGCCGCCTGCAGCCCCGCTCATCCCGCAGGAGCACCGTGGCAACTGGCCGAACTCACCGACCGGCGACCCGTAGCCGAGGAATTCCCGAGGCCACCGTCGCCCGACTTCCGTTGTATCTACGCGCACTGACCGCGCTCTCCGAGCGTTCGGTCCCCACGGTCTCCTCCGAGGAGCTGGCCACGGCGGCCGGCGTCAACTCGGCGAAGCTGCGCAAGGACTTCAGCTATCTCGGGTCCTACGGCACCCGCGGGGTCGGGTACGACGTCGAGTATCTCGTCTACCAGATCTCGCGCGAGCTCGGGCTCACCCAGGACTGGCCGGTCGCGATCGTCGGCATCGGCAACCTCGGGGCGGCCCTCGCCAACTACGGCGGCTTCGCCTCCCGCGGCTTCCGCGTCGCCGCGCTGATCGACGCCGATCCCGCCATGGCCGGTACGCCGGTGGCCGGGATCCCCGTCCAGCACACCGACGACCTGGACCGGATCATCAGCGACAACGGTGTGTCCATCGGCGTGATCACCACCCCGCCCGGCGCGGCCCAGCAGGTCTGCGACCGGCTCGTCGCCGCCGGGGTGACCTCCATCCTGAACTTCGCGCCGACCGTCCTGTCGGTGCCCGAGGGCGTCGACGTGCGCAAGGTCGACCTCTCCATCGAGCTCCAGATCCTCGCGTTCCACGAGCAGCGCAAGGCCGGAGAGGACATCGCCGTCGAGGACGAGGCCGCGCCCCCCATGCGCGCCACTCCCGCCGGCCGGAAGGGACCTGACGGGGACATGCCCGCCGTGATGCCCGCATGAGCCTCCTCGTCGTCGGACTGAGCCACCGCAGCGCCCCCGTCTCCGTGCTGGAGCGGGCGTCGCTCGCCGTGGAGACCCAGGCCAAGCTGCTCCAGGACACCCTCGCCGCGGAACCCGCGACCGAGGCCGCCGTGCTGGCCACCTGCAACCGCATCGAGCTGTACGCCGACGTGGACAAGTTCCACGCGGGCGTCGCCGAGCTGTCCACGCTGCTCGCCCAGCACAGCGGCGTCGGCCTGGACGAACTCACTCCGTATCTCTATGTGCACTACGAGGACCGGGCCGTCCACCACCTCTTCTCGGTCGCCTGCGGCCTGGACTCGATGGTCGTGGGCGAGGGCCAGATCCTCGGCCAGATCAAGGACGCGCTCGCGCGCGGCCAGGAGCTGCACACCGCCGGACGGCTGCTGAACGACCTCTTCCAGCAGGCCCTGCGGGTCGGCAAGCGCGCCCACAGCGAGACCGGGATCGACCGGGCCGGGCAGTCGCTCGTCACCTTCGGGCTCCAGCAGCTCGCCGCCGGGGCCGACCCCGCCCTGTGGGCCGGGGGCAAGCGCGCCCTGGTCATCGGCGCCGGCTCGATGTCCTCGCTGGCCGCCGCGACCCTCGCCCGGACCGGCGTCGCCGAGGTCGTCGTCGCCAACCGCACCCGCGCCCGCGCCGACCGCCTGGTGGAGATCCTCCAGCAGGGCGACGACACCGCCGTGAGGGCCCGGGCCGTGGAGATGTCCGCGGTGAGCGACGAACTGACACGTGCCGACATCGTCGTCTCCTGCACCGGCGCCACCGGGCTCGTCCTCACCGCCGACGCCCTCGCGGACGCCCTCGGCACGACCCTGGACCCCGCCCCGGAGCAGCCGAGGACCGCCTCCGTCACCCCGGCCCCGGACGACGTCGACCAGCACGCCGCCTGGGTGGAGAACGGCTCCGCGGCCTCCGCCGCGCAGGCCGCCCCGGCGACCGCGCCGCGCCGCGCCACCGTGCCCGCCCAGTCGACCGGACCGGTCCGGCTCGCCCTGCTCGACCTCGCCATGCCGCGGGACATCGACGGCGCCGCCCACCGCATCGACGGTGTGCGCCTCGTCGACATCGAGTCGCTCGCGGAGGCGTCCGCCGACGCCCCGATGGCCGCCGATGTGGACCGGGTCCGCACCATCGTCTCCGACGAGGTGGCCGCCTTCGGCGCCGCCCAGCGCGCCGCGCACGTCGCCCCGACCGTGGTCGCCCTGCGCACCATGGCCGCCGGCGTCGTCGCGGGCGAGATCGCCCGGCTGGAGGGCCGCCTCCCCGACCTCGACGAGAAGCAGCGCGCCGAGATCACCCAGACCGTGCGCCGCGTCGTCGACAAACTCCTGCACGCGCCCACCGTGCGGGTCAAGCAGCTCGCCAGCGAGCCCGGCGGCGCCGGGTACGCGGACGCGTTGCGCGAACTCTTCGACCTCGACCCGCAGACGGTGGCCGCCGTCTCCCGGGCAGACCTGAACGACCCGAATAGAGGGCGGTCATGACCGACAACTCATCCCCGGGCGCGCGGAACCCCGCGCCGCTCAGGCTGGGCACCCGGCGTTCCAAGCTCGCCACGGCCCAGTCCGGACTCGTCGCCCAGGCGGTTCGCGAGGTGACCGGGCGCGCCGTCCAGCTCGTCGAGATCACCACGTACGGGGACACCTCCCGCGAGCACCTGGCGCAGATCGGCGGCACCGGTGTGTTCGTCGCGGCCCTGCGCGAGGCGCTGGCGCGCGGCGAGGTGGACTTCGCCGTCCACTCGCTCAAGGACCTCCCGACCAGCCAGCCCGACGACCTCGTGCTGGCCGCCGTGCCGCAGCGCGAGGACCCGCGCGACGCCCTGGTCGCCCGCGACGGCCTGACCTTCGAGCAGCTGCCGCCCGGCGCCCGCGTCGGCACCGGTTCGCCGCGCCGCATGGCGCAGCTCAACGCGTACGCCCGTTCCCACGGCCTGCGGATCGAGACCGTCCCCATCCGGGGCAACGTCGATACGCGGATCGGGTTCGTGCGGGACGGGGAGCTCGACGCGGTCGTCCTGGCCGCCGCCGGGCTCAGCCGTCTCGGCCGCAGCGGCGAAGTCACCGACTTCCTGTCGGTCGACACCGTTCTGCCCGCTCCCGGCCAGGGAGCACTGGCGATCGAGTGCGCCGCGTCCAGCGGCGACCTCGCCGCAGCGCTCGCCGAGCTCGACGACCCGTACACCCGGGTCGCCGTGACCGCCGAGCGCGCCCTGCTCGCCGCCCTGGAGGCCGGCTGCTCCGCACCCGTGGGTGCGTTGGCCGACCTCCTGGTCGACGGACAGGTTGTCAACGAACTGCGCCTGCGCGGAGTCGTCGGTTCCCTCGACGGTTCCTCGCTGGTACAGCTGTCCACCACCGGTCCCGTCCCCACGTCGCAGGACGACGCGGCGGCCCTCGGTCGCGAACTCGCGGCCGAGATGCTCGCCAAGGGTGCGGCCGGTCTTATGGGGGAGCGAGCACTTTGAGCCCCACCGGCCCCGCAGCATCCGACTTTCCGGCCCTGTCCGCCCGAGGCCAGGTCACCTTCCTCGGCGCCGGTCCCGGCGACCCGGGTCTGCTGACCCTGCGCGCCGTCGAAGCGCTCGCGAGCGCGGACGTCCTTGTCGCCGAGCCCGATGTGCTCGACGTCGTTCGCGGCCATGCGCGGGCAGGGGTGAGCACCCCCGAGCTGACAGTCGTTGACACCTCGTCAACAACCGCCGGTGTACCCGTTCTCAGGGATGCCGCCAATCTTGTCATGGAGGCCGCGAAGGGCGGCAGGCGGGTGGTCCGTGCCGTCGCGGGCGATCCCGGCCTGGACGGCGACGCGGGGGCCGAGATGCTCGCCTGCGCCGCCGCCGGGGTGCCCTTCGAGGTCGTCCCGGGCATCGCCAACGCCGTGGGCGTGCCCGCGTACGCCGGGGTGCCGCTGCGGGACGCGCAGGGCGCGGACGTCCGCTTCGTCGACGCCCGTACCGCCTCCGACCGCTGCTGGAACGAGGTCGGCGCGAGCGACGCGACCGCCGTCGTCTCCACCACGCTGGACGCGGTCGCGGCAGCCGCCGGGGAACTGGTCTCGGCGGGCCGCAAGCCCGACACCCCGCTCACCGTGACGATCGCGGGCACCACCACCCGCCAGCGCACCTGGACGGCGACCCTCGGGACGATCGCCCAGGTCCTCAAGCAGGCCAAGGTGCTCCCGTCGCCCGAGGGCCACCGGCCGGTCATAGCCGTGGTCGGAGAGCGCAGCTCCGCCGCCCAGCGCGAGCAGCTCGCGTGGTTCGAGTCGAAGCCGATGTTCGGCTGGAAGGTGCTCGTCCCGCGGACGAAGGAGCAGGCCGCGTCGCTCTCCGACCAGCTGCGCTCCTACGGCGCCGTGCCGCACGAGGTCCCGACGATCGCCGTCGAGCCGCCGCGTACGCCCCAGCAGATGGAGCGCGCGGTCAAGGGCCTGGTCACCGGCCGGTACGAGTGGATCGCCTTCACCAGCGTGAACGCGGTCAAGGCGGTCCGGGAGAAGTTCGAGGAGTACGGGCTCGACGCCCGCGCCTTCGCCGGGATCAAGGTCGCCGCGGTCGGGGAGCAGACCGCCCGCGCGCTGGTCGAGTTCGGCGTCAAGCCGGACCTGGTGCCCTCGGGCGAGCAGTCGGCGGCCGGGCTGCTGGAGGACTGGCCGCCCTACGACCCGGTCTTCGACCCGATCGACCGGGTGTTCCTGCCGCGCGCCGACATCGCCACCGAGACCCTGGTGGCGGGCCTCATCGAGCTGGGCTGGGAGGTCGACGACGTCACCGCGTACCGCACGGTCCGCGCCTCGCCGCCGCCGTCCGAGACCCGGGAGGCGATCAAGGGCGGCGGGTTCGACGCGGTCCTGTTCACCTCGTCCTCGACGGTGCGCAACCTCGTCGGGATCGCGGGCAAGCCGCACAACGTGACCGTGATCGCGTGCATCGGCCCGGCCACCGCGAAGACCGCCGAGGAGCACGGCCTGCGGGTCGACGTGCTGTCCCCGGAGCCGTCGGTGCACAAGCTCGCGGAGGCGCTGGCCGCCTTCGGCGCGCAGCGCCGGGACGCGGCGCGGGAGGCCGGCGACCCGGTGACCCGGCCGAGCGAGCGGCGTCCGGGCGCGCGCAGGCGCCGTACGACGACGTAGCGGTACGCGTACGAGGGCGGCGGGCCCGGTCGCTTCGGCGTCCGGGCCCGCCGCCGTCCTGGCGGCGGGGCCTTCCCGGTGGGCGGGTTTGCCGGTACCGGTGTCGGTAAGACCGTGCCCTCCACGGGTCTATGGTCGAAGGATGACTGCGTACGGAAACTTCCCCGGCTCCCGCCCCCGGCGGCTGCGGACGACCCCGGCGATGCGGCGGATGGTCGCCGAGACACGGCTCGACCCCGCGAACCTGATCCTCCCCGCGTTCGTACGGGAGGGCATCGACGCCCCGGTCGCCATCTCGGCCATGCCCGGCGTGCACCAGCACACCCTGGACACCCTGCGGAAGGCGGCCGTCGAGGCGGTCGCGGCCGGGGTCTCGGGGATCATGCTCTTCGGGGTGCCGGACGACGCGAACAAGGACGCCCGGGGGACGGCGGGCACCGATCCGGACGGCATCCTCCAGGTCGCCCTGCGCGCGGTCCGCGAGGAGGTCGGGGACGACCTGGTCGTGATGTCGGACCTGTGCCTGGACGAGTACACCGACCACGGCCACTGCGGGGTCCTGACGGCGGACGGCCGGGTGGACAACGACGCGACGCTGGAGCGGTACGCGGAGATGGCCCAGGTCCAGGCGGACGCCGGGGCCCATGTGGTGGGCCCCAGCGGGATGATGGACGGCCAGGTCGGCGTCGTCCGGGACGCCCTGGACCAGACCGGGCACGAGGACGTGTCGATCCTCGCCTACACCGCGAAGTACAGCTCCGCCTTCTACGGGCCCTTCCGGGAGGCGGTCGGCTCCTCGCTGACCGGCGACCGCAAGACCTACCAGCAGGACCCGGCTAACGCCCGCGAGTCGCTGCGCGAGCTGGCGCTGGACCTGGAGGAGGGCGCGGACATGGTCATGGTGAAGCCCGCCGGACCGTACCTGGACATCCTCGCCAAGGTCGCCGACTCGGTGGACGTGCCGGTCGCGGCGTACCAGATCAGCGGCGAGTACGCGATGATCGAGGCCGCCGCCGAGAAGGGCTGGATCGACCGGGACAAGGCGATCCTGGAGAGCCTGACCGGCATCCGGCGGGCCGGGGCGCAGATGATCCTCACCTACTGGGCGACCGAGGTCGCCCAGTGGCTCGGCGCAGGACGTGCGCCCGGCCGGGGCTGAGCCCCGGCGCTCTCACCCGGGGCCGGGCCCCCGCGTGGTCACGGCCCACCCGCTCCGGCCCCCTGGAGCCGGTGGGCCTCCTCGATGGAGAAGCGGGTGCCGTCCCGGACGAGCGGTTCCTCGTCGGCGCGGGCGGCGGCGGTCAGGGCGTGGCGACGACCGGCTCGCGCGGGGCGGTGAGGCGGGCGCGGCCCGCTTCGCGGCGTAGTTCGTGTCGTTCACGGGGGCGGGCCCTTCCCGTCAGGGCCAGTCGACCAGTGCCATGAACGCCACGAAAGCGACCACGACGGTGGCGGGGGCGGCGAGGGCCAGGCCCACGCGCCGGGCGGCGTGACGGAGCCGGTGCGGGACGGCCCACGCGGCGATCAGGACGGCCAGGGCGACGAGCAGGCCGATCCACAGGACGGTCCATCCCACGGTCCAGCTGTCGTGGAAGCGGTCGGCCGCCGCGCCGTTGCAGGAGTCACAGGCCATGGGCGAGAGCCCGGCGACGAACAGGGCGACGAGCCCCATCGGCAGGGTCAGGACCGTGGAGATCAGGGGGGCGACCCACGCGCGGCGGTCGGGCGTCTCGTCGGGGGCGGTCGCCGGGGCGCCGCCGCCGTGGTGGCTGTGCTCGCTCATGCATCCGAGTCAACCTTCGGCGGGGCCCCCGCGCATGAGTACGGGGACTCAGCCCGCGGCGGTCCGGTGGGCGCGGGCCTCCGCCCAGGCACGGGCCTCCGCCACCTCCCCTTCGGTGAGCGCCGGGCGGACCTGGTCCGGGTGGCGCAGGACGCAGTGGTCGCGGGCCGCCTTCAGACCGATCGCGCGGGCCGCGCCGGAAAGCCGGGGGTCGTCCGCCACCTCCCGGGCGCGCCGCCACCAGCTGTGGCTGCGCGGGTCGATCGCGTAGTGCCAGAGCGGCTGGGCGGGGTCGGCCACGCCGATCAGGACGCGGTGCAGGACGTAATCGCGGACGCCCGGCGCCCCGATCAGCCGCTCCGCGACGTGGAGCGGGTGCGTGGAGTCGAGGCGGGCGCGCAGCAGCACCCAGGTCATCAGGTGCCCGGTGTCGTGCTCGCCGGAGGCGATGAACTCCCACAGCTCGGCGGCCTTCGCCTCGTCGGGCGCGCCGAGGCAGGTCAGCAGCCGGACGGGGTTCTTCCACAGCGGCTTGGGCTTCGCCCACCAGGCCAGCAGGCCGGCGGCGGCCGGGTGGCCGAGGTCGAGGGCGAGGCAGGTGAGGGTGACCAGCGGGTGGCGCCACTCGGTGTACGTCGTGCGGTACTGCTTGGTCAGCTCCTTCTTCCAGCGCGGCAGCAGCGCTTCGACGTCGTCCCCGGTGGCCTCGCCGTGGGCGTACAGCAGCTCCAGGCAGAAGGCGATGCCCTGGACGCCGGTGGACGGATCGGCCAGCCGGTCCCGCAGCCACGTGACATCGGCGGGGGAGAGCGTCCGGTAATGGTGGTAGAGGTCGCCGAGGTGGCCCTCGTACCCGGTCAGGTCGGGGCCGGTGCCGGCGAGGAGGTCGTCGCGGACGGCCTCGTACCGGTCGACGGCGGCGAGGGCGTCGGCCGCCTCGCCGCCGGGGAGCCGGCCGGCCGTCTCGCGGACCCGGGACACCGTGTCCCGGGCCGCCTGCGCGGCGGCGACCCGCAGCGGGCGGGGCAGCCGGTCGTCCGTGGTGTACCGGAGGGTGGCGAGGAGCGGGAGGACGGTGTCGGCCGCGGTGTCCCGGTCGGCGGGGGCGGGCCGCTCCTCGGCGTCGGCGGTGCGCAGCGCGTCGAGCAGGGCGGTCTGGGCGGCTTCGGGGGCGGGGTGCGCGGCCAGCTCGTCGGAGAGCGTGCGGGCGGCCCGGAACGGGTCCGGTTCCCGCAGGGCGCGGTGGGTGCGGAACCAGCCGCGCACGGCGGAGCCGTTCCCGGCGAGCGCCCAGGCCCGCAGCAGCTCCAGCGAGCGCGGGGAGGGGTGGGCGGCGAGGGCGTACGACGCCTGGGGGCCCAGCTCGGCGGCCACTTCCCAGGCGTCGGGGTGCTCCTGTCGCAGCAGCGCGTTCAGCACGGGACGCCGGCCGCGCCAGTCCGCGAGCCGCCCGGCGTACGTCTCCTGCCAGGCGGAGAGCAGCCGTGCCGTCTCGTCCGGAGTCAGCGCCTGCCGGTGCTCCAGCGGGGCGGCGAAGCGGGCGGCGGCGGGCAGGCCGGGGCCCGGGCCGCTGTCGGCGGGCCCGCCGGTCGGGGCGGCGGGGCCGTCCGTCCCGGCCGCGGCGCCCGCACCGGTCCCGGTGGCCCGTTCGCGGTCGAGGAGATCCCCCAGGCGGTCGTGGAGCCAGCGTTCCTCGGCGGGGGTCAGCGGTTCGTACTCCGTCTCCCGGGCGGTCCGGCGACGGGGCTCGTCGAGGCGGGCGAGGAGTTGGCGTACGCCCGCGGTGTCCTCGGGGGCGGGCAGCCCGTCGGCGTCCACTGCCGTGACCTTGTCCAGCCGGAACGCGCCCTGCGGACCGCCGTCGACGATCCGGTAGCCGTCCGGCCCGGCCCCGAGACCGGCGGCGACCGTGGCGTGGTCGCCGCCCCAGTGCAGGTACAGCTCGCCCGTCAGGTCTCCGGAGCGGTCGAAGGCGTCCTGGGACTGCCAGTGCCAGTAAGCGAAGGAGGTGCCGGCGGCGATGCCCCGGACCGCGAACATCTCCGCCGCGTCCTCGTGGCCGTCCGACTGCGTGTAGCGGCTGCGCGTCGGCGGGGGGAGGACGGCGAAGCGGTCGCCGCCCAGGGTGCGCCACCACGTCTTGATCCTGCCGAGGTCCGACCGCTGCCCGGCCGCACGGCTGTCGCCCGTACCCATCGTGTCCCGTCCCGTCGTGCCCGGTTCCGTGGTGCCCGGGCCTGTCGTGTCCGCTTTTGTTGTCCGCCGTCCGGCCGCCCGTCGCCCCGGCGTGCTCAGTCCCACCAGAACGACCACGCTTCCTGGTCGAGCACGGCCTTCTCGGCGTACGCCTCCAAGTCGTACGGCGGGGACTGGTCGATGTTGTCCGGGCAGAACGCGTAGTGCTCGGCGGCCAGGGCGCGGGCCTCCTCGATCGTGGCGGGCGGGCGGCCCACCGAGACGACCATCGTGTCGAAGCCGAGGAGCACGACCCGGGCGTCGTACCGGTCCTCCCAGGAGCGGAGCACCGCGCAGAGCCGGGCCACGTCGTTCTCGTGGTTCATCGGGCCCGTCCAGCCGATCGCCGCCGGTATGTCGGCGCTGCGGCAGGCCGGGACGAGGGCCGCCCGGGTCTCGCCGGGCCAGAAGTCCGCGTCGGCGGCGACGATGCCCGCGATGCCCGCGGCCACCGCGTCCGCATCCTCGGTGGACTCGGTGGTCCCGGCGGCCTCCCGGCCAGGGGCGGGCGCGAGCCCGGGCCAGGGACCGGGTCCTCCGGACCGCTCCCCACCCTCCCCGCTCTCACCGGCCGACGCGCCGCCCACCTCGTCGTCCGCGTACTCCCTCCAGTAGCCCGCGAGGACCTCGTCCGCGTCGTGGTCGCCGGGGTACGACGCGCTGTCGGGGGAGAGGTCCCAGTCCTCGGGCCACTGGTCGCGGTGGCCGCCCGTGACCAGCACCGGCAGCAGCCCCACACGCCGCCCGGCCGCCCGCAGCCCCGCCCAGTCGCGCGGGTCGGCCGCACCGTCCGCGTACCAGAGCAGCGGCTCGTGCCAGGGGCCGTCCAGCGTGGCGTCCACCAGGGAGCCGGGAGGGAGGTCCAGACCGGCGGCGGCCAGGTCGGGCAGGGGGTTCGGGAGCATCGCCATGGTGGGGAGAGTAGGCGGCGGCACTGACAGCCCTCGGGGCGGCGGCCCGGGGAGCCGACGCGGGGCAGGCGGGCCCTCGGCCGGGCCCCCGGGCAAACGCCCTCGGGCAGGCACTCCCGGACAGGCGCCCCCTCGGACAGACGCCCCCGGGGAGACGGAGGCCCCGGGACGCCCGGGCGGGGCGGCGGCCCGTGGCGCCCCGGCGCGGCCGGCCCCGTAAAGCCCGTGCGGAGCCCTCGGCGACCCGGAACACTCGACCGCGTGATCGTGATGCAGCCCGTCCTGGAACTCGGCGCCCCCGACGACTTCTCCCTCTGGCCCGTCGCCGCGTGCGCGCCCCCGGGCTTCATGGCGCTGAGCGGAACACTCACCCCCGCCGAGGTCGGAACGGCGCTGATGCTCCTCGCCCGCTGCAACGACATCGCCCCCGACCCCGCCGCCGGGGACGACCGGCCGCCGCACCCGGCCGACCCGCTCGGCTCCTTCCTGCACGGGCTGCTGACGTTCGAGGACCTCTTCGCCGCCGGTGGCCTGCGGGTCGTGGACGGTTCGACCGGTGCCACGCTGCTGCCCGGCTGTTGCGGCGGTCTGGAGGACCGGCGGGACGCGTACGCCGTCCTCGACGGCACCGGACGGGCCTTTTTCGGACACGACCCCGACCCGGTCGTCGAACGGTCCGACGACGTCGTCCGGTGGATCGTGGACGTCGAGCGGAGCGACAGCCCCGTGATCGAGACGTCCACCGCCGAGACGCGCCGACTGCTGGGAGGGGTCGAACGCGACCTCCTCGGCTTCCTCGCCCTGACCAGTGACTGGGCCCGTCTCCACCTGCCCGACCGCTACGCCGGGCCCGTCCTCGACGCCCTCGTCCGCGTCCTCGCCGTGCCCGCGGGCGGCCTCACCGGACAGACTTCCTGACATCGTGACGTGCCCGGCGTCCTAAAGCCGGTGCAGGGCGGGGGTGGCTCGTTAATGATGTCGAGCATGAGTTTGTTCGTCGATGATCCCTGCCGTCTCGGAACCACCCGCCTCTCCGACGGGAGGGTGCTCGGCTGGGCCGAGTGGGGGCCGGAGGACGGGTTGCCCGTGCTGCTCTCCCCCGGGGCCGGGACCAGCCGGTGGCTCGGCATCGGGGCGGGGGCGGCGGAGACGGAGGGGGTCCGTCTGGTCTCGGTGGACCGCCCCGGGCTCGGGGTCTCCACGCCCGCGCCCGACCGGACGTTCACCGACTTCGTGGACGACGTACGGGAGTTGGCCGGGCTGCGCGGGCTTGGGCCTCGCCCCGCCATGCTGGGGAACTCCCAGGGCGCGCCCTTCGCCCTCGCCTGCGCGGCGGCCGGGGCCGTCTCCGCGCTCGCGCTCGTCTCGCCCGTCGACGAGGTCGCGGCCCCGGAGTTCGCCGCCGCGCTCCCCGACGACCTGCGGGGCCTGGTCGAGCGGGTGGCGGAGGACCCGGTCGGCGCGGAGAAGGTGTTCGCCGGATTCGACGGGGACGCGCTGCGGCGGATGGTCCTGTCCGGGAGCCCGGCGAGCGACCTCACGGTGTACGAGGACCCCGGCTTCGCCGCTGCCTACGGCCGCGCCCTCGACGAGGGGTTCGCGCAGGGGGCCGCCGCCGGGTACGCCCGCGACACCGTCCTCGCGATGGGGCGCTGGCCCATCGACCTCGACGCGATCACCGTCCCGGTCGAGGTCTGGTACGGCGAGGAGGACGCCTCCCACTCGCCCGACCTCGGCCGCCGGCTCGTCTCCCGCATCCCCGGAGCGCGGCGCACGATCGTGCCGGGCGTCGGCGGCGCGCTGCTCTGGGCCGCCGCCGAGCCGATCCTGGCGTCGCTGGCGGAGACCGTACGGCCGGACGAGCCGGAGGAGCGGGACTGGCGGGAGGAGTGGGCCCGGCGGGAGGAACAGGGCCGCCGGGAGAGACCGGGCGCCGGACGGCCGTGATCGGCCCGGCGGGCAGTTCCTCACGGTGCCGTCCCCCACGGGCCTGCTCCCGACGGGCCCGTCAAGGGCTGTCCCGCGATCCCTGGCGGGCGCACGACGACGGCTACGGGCACCTCGCCATGTTGTCGGAACGTCTGTATACATCCGGTATGCGGATGTCCCTCCGCCGTGCGGTGCACCGCATCCGACGCCGCGCGCCGGCCCCGGGGGTCGCAGGGCAGCCCTCAGGCCGTATGTCGGAAGGCGAGCCCGTCGAGGTGGAGACCCTGGGGTGTGATGAGTGTCAGAAGCATGGGAACACCAGTGCTTCAAGCGGTCGAGGCGAACGGGACGTCGTGGGACGACCCCTCTGAGGAACAACTGCACGACCTGCTGGCCGACATGAGTCTCGGATCACGATTTGTCGTCGTGCGGCGACTTGATCTGGAGCCCGCAGATCAGCACTACATGCAGGTCTATCTCCAGGACGACCTGAGCTATCAGGTGGAGTACCGCGAGGGAGGGCCGGACAAGCACTTCCAGGCATGGGTGCCTCGCACGCACGAGGTCTTCGCAGTGGAACCTGTGGCTGAGGTGCTCCAGGGCTGGGCCTGCGGGCGACCTGGTTGGCGTGACACTTTTTCTTGGGTCCCGTGGTCGCCCGCAGAGTCATGCGCCCGTCACGCCCCTCCCACAGCCCGTCGCTGACAACTCGCTCTCCTCGCGCACGGAGGTACGGCAGTGGCCCGACGCCCACCGGTGGCGCCTCATACCTGCGGTGTACGCCGCCGCGTGCGGTACCGCGGCCGATGGGGGGCCACCCTGCGGTTCGGCAGGCCGCGCCGCAGGGCGGTGTCGTCCGGCGGTCAACCCCCGGGTGGACGACGCCCGGAGCCGGCGCCCCTACGCTGCGGGGATGCAGGTGGGCAGAGGGCGGATACGTGTCGACCCGCTGGTGATCGACAGCTTGCTCGGGTGCGTCATGGCCGTCGTGACCGTCACCTACGGACGGCAGGCCTATACCGCCCAGTACCAGGGGGAGGGCTGGCCGTCCTTCGGCGTCCTCGCCATCGCCCTCAGCCTGGCGGTGAACCTTCCTCTGGTGCTGCGGGAACGTGCGCCCTGGGTGGCGTTCGGCATCTCGTGCGGTGCTCTGGCCGTCTACACGGCAGCAGATTTCCAGCCGTCGACGAACCTGTGGGCGCCGCTGCTCGCCTGCTACACGGTGATCGTGCGCAGCCCGGCGCGCCGCGCCGCGTGGGCCGCCGCCGCGACGGCGGCGGCATGGGCGGCTGCCGGTCTGGCGGCCCGTCTCTCGGCGGAGCTGTCCCTGACCCAGGCCGCCCTCGGCGTCGGGGTCGTCTGGGCGTGGGCCACGGGCAGCCGCCGCCTGGCTCAGCGCAACGTGCAACTCGCCGAGCTGACGGCTCAGTTGCGACGGGAGCAGGAACTTCGGGCGCAGCACGCCATCGCTCAGGAGAGGCTGCGCATCGCTCGCGAGCTCCATGACGTCGTCGCCCACCACCTGTCGGCGCTGGCGGTACAGGCGGGGCTGGCCGAGTACGTGTTCGCCTCCGACCCGGCGGCAGCCCGGCAGGCGGTGGTGTCCGTGGGGTCGAGCAGTCGGCAGGCGCTGGAGGAGATGCGCGGCCTGCTCGGCGTACTGCGCACCGGGGCGGAGAGCCCCGACGAGGAGAACCTGTACCGTTCCGCGCCGGGTCTGGAGGCGCTGGACGATCTGGTGCGACGGACCCGGGCGTCCGGCCTGGACGTCACCTGGTCGGTTTCGGGACAGCGGCGGCCCCTGCCCTCGGGGGTGGACCTGTGCGCCTACCGCATCGTCCAGGAGGCGTTGACCAACTCCGTGAAGCACGCGGGCCCCGGCGCACGGGTCTCCATCAGCCTCGGCTTCGGCTCTGACCTGCTGACCTGTGAGGTGACCAGCCGGGGCGGCGCCGCCCCGGCGGCCGAACTGCCGTCGACCGGGCTCGGGTTGATCGGCATGCGGGAACGGGCGAGACTCTACGGCGGGTCACTGCGGGCGGGGCCGAGGGCCGAGGGAGGGTTCGAGGTCGTCTTCACCGTCCCCCTGGTCCCACTCGACACAGCCGGGGGCGCGTGACACCTCCCCCGCACATACGGGGGGAGACGGCAGCGATGACACGGCTGCTGATCGTGGACGACCAGGCCCTGATCCGGGCCGGGCTGGCAGCACTGGCCGCGGCGGCGCCCGGCCTGGAGGTCGTGGGGCAGGCCGCGTCCGGCGAGGAGGCGGTCGAGCTCGCGGCGGAGTTACGGCCGGACATGGTCCTCATGGACATCCGTCTGCCGGGGATGAGCGGCATCACCGCGCTCCAGCACATCCTCGACCGGGCCCCCCGGCCGAAGCCGAAGATCGTCATGCTCACGGTCTTCGACCTGGACGAGTACGTGTACGCCGCCCTGCGGTCCGGCGCCAGCGGGTTCCTGCTCAAGGACACCCCTCCCGAGCGGCTGCTGGCCGCGGTCGCCCTGATCGCCGAAGGGGAGATGCTGTTCGCCCCGACCGTCACCCGAAGACTCGTCGAAACCTTCGCCCACCTGCCGGAGGCGCCGCGGGCGAAGCCTGCCGGCCTCGCCGAGCTGACGGAACGCGAGACGGACGTCCTGCACCTTGTCGGGCAGGGCCTCACGAACGATCAGATCGCCCGGCGCCTCGTGGTGAGCATCGCCACCGTCAAGACGCACCTGAACCGCGTCATGTCCAAACTCGGCCTGCAAAGCCGGGCACAGGCCGTGGTCGTCGCCTACGAGAGCGGCCTGGTCTCCCCCGGAGAGGCGGGCGCGCAGCGGCCCTCCGCTCCGTAGGCCGTGACCGCGGCCGTCCGCCGTGCCGGCCGGGTCGCCGTCGGATCGCGTCCGGAGGCGACTGCTCGGACCGGCACAGGGGGCGGAACCCGCCGGAGGGGGTGCCGGCCCGCGGAGCACGGGCCGGCGCCTCATGGTGTTCCGTGGTCGTTTCGGTTCACCGCTCCCGACCGGCCGCTGTCACCAGCCGCGGAGCTTGGACCAGGTGTTGGGGCCGACCTTGCCGTCGGCCGCGAGGCCCCGGCTGCGCTGGAAGGCCTTCACCGCGCTTTCGGTGGCCGCGCCGAAGTCGCCGTCGACACCGGTCCTGCCGATGTTGAAGCCCCACACGTCCCGCAGGAGGCACTGCACCTCGCGCACCTTGTTGCCGCGGTCGCCCCGGTCGGTGTACGGGGTGCCGGACTCCCAGCCGCAGTACCAGCCGGAGGCCGTGGTGGCGGCCGTGGAGGCCGGCACGGCCTCCGCCGGGGCGGCCGAGGCGACACCGGTCGTGCCCATGAGGACGGCGGCGGCCAGAGCACCGCCCGAGAGCAGCACGGCGGACTTCTTGGTGTTGATCATGCTTCTTCCCTTCTCGACATGACAGAACGTCGGGTCCGACCAGCCCGATCGCGTCTCCCCCCGAAGGCGCGAGCTGGGATGGGTCCTCCTTGTGCGGAGGCGCCGCCCCGTCCGGGGCGGCGGTCGCGACGGACAGAACGTATACGGGCTGCCGGTGTCCGCTCGTCGCCCGACGGGTTGATCCTCTGCCTCAACCCCTGGGTCCAGTTCCGTCCGCTCTGCACCCACGGCACCAGACCGGACCCGTGGCACGTACAACCACGGTCGCAGCGACATCCGGCCGGCCGGTCTCCGACGTGCGCGCACATCCCCACCGGCGCCGCATGCCGCATGCCGCAGGCCCACGGTCCTCGTCGCCGATGGCCAGATGCCCGTCCGCTCGGGAGTCGCCGCCCTGGTGCGCGCCGCCACGGCATCACCATCGCGGGCGAGGCCGACAGCGGCGAGGCCGCCGCGGCCCGCGCACATGACCTTCGCCCGGACCGTCCTGGTGGACGTCCGCTTGCCCGGGATCGGAGGTAGTTCGACAAGCACGACTACAAGGAGCGCTACGCGGTGGAGTGCGGGATCAGTCGCCTCAAACGCCACCGCGCTGTGGCGACGAGGTACGACAAGCTCGCCGTCCGCTATGAAGCGACGGTGCTGGTCGCGGCCATCAACGAGTGGCTGTGACCAGCGCGGTCGTAACACTCCCCGGGGTCAAGAGCCCGGGAAGCGGTTCGTATGTCCGTTAGCTCCGGGTGCTCAACCGGTCGATCTCGGCGAGCACGTGGTTCACGTGCGGACGTACCTGGGCCCGCAACACCTTGCTCCAGCGTTCCTCGGAGTAGTGGTAGCTGAGATAGAGCTGCCTGGCATGCTCCAGGACGGGGCGGTGTTCCGGCGGGAGCATGCCGAGGGCCCAATTCGCGGCAGCGTCCTTCGACCTGATCTGACCGGTGGCAAGTGTGGTCCAGATGCGTGCGAAGGTCAGCAGGGCGTTGCGGGTGTCGCCGCCCAGGTTGTCGAGCAGATCGGGGATGCCTGCCACGCTCGCCCGGACCACGTCGGAGTGCGGGACGGGGTCGAGGACCTGTGTCGGCCGCGGGCCGGTGAGGGGGTGGTCGCCAGTCAGCACCATGGTGATCAGCAGGGCCAGATCGGGCATGGGCTCCGGCTGGGGGACCTTCCCTGCCTCGTACTCGGCTCGCAGCCACTCGCCGTACAGGAAGTCGCAGGTCGGAGGGTATTTCCATGGCTGGACTTCCGACTGGACGATCACGATGAGCTCGACCGGACGGACCTCGTTCCGGGAGCCGGAGATCCCGAGCAGTCCACCGAGGAGCGCCCGTCGCTTCCGCTCGTCCATCGACCGCCGGGAGACGACGAGCACATCCACGTCGCTGGCCGGCCGGAGGTCACTGAGCACGGCAGACCCGTGAAGGTAGACGCCGATGGCATCCTCGCCCAGCACCCCCCTTGCCAATGCCACGATCTCTTGAAGCTGATTCACCGCGCAGTGTCTCCTGTTGTCCGGTCCGACGGTCCGACGGTGCGGCATTACGGCTGAGCCCACCGGTCCGCCGTCACGCGACCGTGCTGGTCGCAACCGTCAACGAGTGGCCGTGACCAGCCCTTAGTAGCCGGTTGCGCCGTCGAGCAGTTCGCGCAGGATGTCCAGGTGGCCGTTGTGGCGGGCGGTCTCCTCGGTGAGGTGGAGGAGGATCCAGCGCAGGTCGACGTGGAGGCCGTTGCGGATGGTGTTCCGGGCCCGCTCGTCCAGATCGTGACCGGCGACCAGTTCGCGGTAGCGGGCGCTCTGTTCGGCGTATTCGTCGAGCAACTGGGTGAGCGGGAAGTCGACGGCGATCCGCATTTCGCGGTCCGGGTCCTCATCCGTCATGGGGGCCAGGTCCTCCTCACCGAGGAAGACCACCTGGAACCAGTAGTACTCGACCCAGCGGAGGTGGTTGATCACTCCGCTCATGGTCATCAGCGGGGAACCCGGCAGGAGCGCCTTGCGGGCGTTCTCCGGGGAGACGCCCTCGCACTTGGCGCGGGCGGTGCCGCGTGCGAAGTCGAGAAACGTGGTGAGCTGGGTGCGCTCGTCCCACGCGGGCGGGGTGTCGTTCATTCGTGTCATCGCGCGAAGCGTGCCCGATCACCGCGTCCGGTGTCGAGGCGTTAAACGACGGGCCCGATCTGCGTCCCCCCTGGTCCGATGGGTCTTCCGTACGCCACGGAGGCGGCCGGGGACGCCGGACGGGCGCGGCTCGGCCTGCCTGTCGGTGCTCGGGCATAGGGTCGAAAGCCGTTGCGCGCCGCCCGGTCCGCCCCCGGCGGCCGGCCGATCCGGCAGGAGCCGCTGTGAACAGGATCGTCACGTCCATCTCGCTCTCCCTCGACGGATTCTTCGAGGGGCCCGACCAGGACATCGACTGGCACACCGTGGACGAGGAGCTGCACCAGCACTTCAACGACCACCTCCGCACGATGGGCGCCTTCGTCGAGGGGCGCGTCACCTATGAGCTGATGGAGGAGTTCTGGCCGACCGCCGATGAGGACCCGGAGAACGAGGGGCCGATGGCCGAGTTCGCGGGGATCTGGCGGGAGATGCCGAAGTTCGTGTTCTCGCGCACGCTGGACGGTGTGGGGCCGAACGCGACCCTGCTGCACGAGGTCGATCCCGAGCAGGTGCGCGGCCTGCGGGACGCCGCCTCGGGGGATCTGGTGGTCGGCGGCGCGGGCCTGCTGGAGTCGTTCCGGCGGCACGACCTGATCGACGAGTACCGGATCTACGTCCACCCGCTCATCCTCGGCCGGGGCCGCCGCTTCTTCCCGGACACGGAGGACCGGCAGAGGCTCCGGCTGGTCGAGACCCGGACCTTCGGGAACGGGGTCGTGCTGCTCCGTTACGAGACGGTCCGGGCGGGGTGACGACGGTGAGGGGTCAGGCGGTGGCCGCGTAGGCGGCGAACGCCGTCCAGGCCGAGGGCGCGACGGCGAAGGTCGGGCCCTCGACGTCCTTGGAGTCGCGGATGTGGACGGCGGCCGGGTGGGCGGCGATCTCGACGCACTGCCCGCCCTCGTCGCCGCTGTGGCTCGACTTCCGCCAGTCGTACGCGACTTCCAGGCATTGGCCGCCATCGCTGCCGCTGTAGCTCGACTTGAACCAGTTCAGTGCGGTGCTCATGTTCTCTCCCAGTAAACGGGCCAGCAGGCGCAGGGTCTCTTCTGGGGTGAGCGCCTGGGCTCGCAGCATCGCATATCTCTGGGCGAGGATGCTGACCTCGTTCCGGTCGGTGATCAGTTGGCTGCCGCGCTGGGTCTCGGTGTAGGCGACGTGCTGGTGGTCCGGGGTCTCCAAGAGGGTGAAGGAGCCATCGAGGCCCGCGTGAGCCGTGCTGCTCAGCGGCAGCACCTGGAGGCAGACACCCCGCAGTTGGGCCAGCTCGTACAGGTGGCGGAGCTGTTCCCGGTGCTCCTCCTCCGAGGTCAGCCTCATCATCAACACCGGCTCCCACATCACGATGCTCGTGGTCGGCGGTTTCTTCCGGTGCAGGATCTGCTGACGCTGGAGCCGCGTCGCCGTCTGCGTCTCGATCTCTTCCGGGCTGTAGACCGGAATCCTGTTGTGGAACATCGCCTCCGCGTACGCCTTCGTCTGGAGCAGGCCGGGGATGACCTGGTTGTCATACCAGGACAGCGTCGACGCGTCCTGTTCCATGTCGATGTAGTCCTCGGCCCACAGCGGAATCAGGTCGACTTCCGGCATGTTGTCGACCGCCGTCGACAGGGCGCCCTTGGTGCCCAGCAGATCGTCCATCGTGTCCGCCAGGTCGGGGACGAGCGAGCGCCTGCCCTGCTCGATGGAGGCGATCGTGTCCTCCTGTACGCCTGCGGCCTGGGCGAGTTCGGCCTGCGTCATGCCGGCTTCGAGGCGGAACCGGGCCACGAGCTTGCCCACGAGCTTCATGGACGAGGCGTTCTTGCGCAGTCGTTTTCTGGGGTGCATAGGGTTCCCCCTCCCACCCCGGAAACCACTTCACGCCTGCGCGACCCGTACAAGAAATCTGTACGGGTCGCGCAGGGTTACGGCAGGTCAGGCGCTGGCCCGAGGCGGTGCGTTCGCGTGGGATATCTAGAACATCAGTGCGTTCTCGATGTCCGACTGCCAGTAGGTGACGAAGCCCCGGCTGTCCGTGACGGTGCCCGCCGGGAGCTTCACCGTGAACTCGCCCTTGGGCTGGTTGTTCCTGTCGACCGTGATCACGCCGAGGTTGGCGCTCTTGACCGGCGCGTCCTCGCCCGGCTCGCCCAGGAGGGCGATGCCCGCGTACGCCTCCTCGCCCGGGGAGAGCGTGACGACCGCCTGCGGCTTGCTGTCCTCCAGGATCGGGTACACGGCCTGCGCGTCGTCGAAGCGGAGGAACGGGGCGTAGTACGCGGCGCAGTTGGTGGAGCCGGTGTTGGTCACCGTGAGCAGCAGGTGGTTGATGGGGCGGCTCACCGAGGAGACCTTGACCCGGGAGTTCTTGGGCGTGCAGGTGGGGATCGCCGTCGAGGACCCCGCGTTCGGCGCGGCCTCCGGCTTCTTGCTCTGGTTGGTGCCGGTGCCGGTGCCGGTGCCGGTGCCGGTGCCGGTGCCGGTGCCGGTGCCGTTCCCGTTGCCGCCCGCGTGCTTGCCCCCGGCGGGGACGGTCTGCGTCTCGGGCTTCCCGGCCTCCGGCGACTCCGGCTGCTTCGTGGCGTCGGTGCTCGTCCCGTCGTCGGTGCTCGTCGCCGCGGGGGCGGCCGTCTCGGCCGCGGAGCCGGCCGGCTTGGTCCCCATCGCCTCGTCCTCGCCGCCGCAAGCGGTGAGGGAGAGGGCGGCCACGAGGGCGGTGGCGGCGAGGGCGGTGGTGCGGAAGCGGTTGGTGCGCATGGCGGTGGTTCTCCCCGTACTCGATGTGCTCGACGAATGAGTTGAGTTGAGCCGGCAGGACGGTGCGCCGGGCCCCTCGGGCGGCCGGTCCGCAGCGGTGCTGCCGTGGTCTGGTCCGAGCTTGTGGGACGGCGGATTCCGGCCGCAACGCCCGCCGAACCATTGGGGATGCTGGAACGTCTACGCGTACGGTGACCTGCGGGGATTCCGCGTCCCTGGAACGCCGTTCCGGGACGCACGAGGAAGGGGAACGCCGTCGTGGCGACGCCGGAGGCCGTGGAGTTCGCGGCTCTGCTGAAGAATCTGAAGGACCGTTCGGGACGCAGCTACGGGGTGCTCGCGGGGAAGCTGCACGTCAGTACGTCGACTCTCCACCGGTACTGCAACGGGGACGCCGTGCCGAACGAGTTCGCCCCCGTGGAGCGGTTCGCGCGGGTGTGCGGGGCCTCGGGGGACGAGCTGGTGGAGGTGCACCGGCGGTGGATCATCGCGGACGCGGCCCGGCGGCGGCCTCCGGCGGGGGCCGGGACCGGTACCGCCGCTCCCGGGGCGGCCCGCGTTCCCGCGGCAGCCGTCGAGCCCGAGCCCGAGCCCGAGCCCGAGCCCGAGCCCGAGCCCGAGACCGCGGGGGGCACCGAAACCGTTCGGGTTCCGGAGGGCGCTGAAGCCGATCGGAGCGCCCCGGACGCCGAGGCCGCCGAGGCTCCCGAGGGCCGTGAACCCGCCGGGGCCGTCGAGCTGACCGTCCTGTCACGCGAGGGCGGCGGCGGTGGGCGGGCGAGTACGGCCCCCGGCTCCCGGTGGTCCCGGCTCTCCCGGCGTACGCGGGTGCTCATCGCCGCCGCCGGGGTCGCCGCGCTCCTCGTGCCCACCGGTGTCGCCGCCGTGGACCTCGTCGGGTCGGGCAAGGATGGCGGCGGGAGCGCGGCGGACCGGGTGGAGGACGGGAGCGGGGGGTTCGCCGGGGCTCCGAAGGACACCGCGTCGGCCACTCCGCGCCCCTCCGCCAGCCCGAGCCCGGCCGGCCCCTCGGCCAGTGCCTCCGCGTCCGCGTCCGCGTCGGGGAAGCCGTCCGGGAAACCCTCGGCAGGCTCCGGGCCCGAGCGGTCGCAGAGCGGACGCGGAGACAGCGGGGGCGCCACGGGCCTCGGGGCTCCGCCGACCGTCAGCATCTCCTCGTACAACTGGGACGAACCCTGCGGCCAGCACTACCTGGTGAACCAGGGCCCCGAGAAGCTCGACCCGCCCCCCGCCCCGCAGGACCGGCGCGGCTGGGCGGAGTCGTACGGCGGGGTCGACGCCGGGAACATGCTGCTCCAGCTCACCGTGCAGGGGACCTCGCGCGAGGCCGTCGTCCTCAAGGGCATGAACGTGCGCGTGATCTCGCGGAAGGCTCCGCTGCCCTGGTCGGCGTACCTGATGGGCAACGGCTGCGGCAGCGGGATCACGCCCCAGACCTTCGCGTCCCACCTCGACGCCGGGCACCCCACCCTGCGGCCGGTGCCCGGGACGCAGGGGGACATCGAGGTCCCGGCCGTGGACTTCCCCTACCGGGTGACCTCGGAGGACGTGGAGGTCTTCAATCTCGACATGAAGGCCGTGAGCTACGACGTCACCTGGTACCTGGAGCTGGAGTGGAGCAGCGGCGGCGAGGAGGGCGTGCTGCGGATCGACGACCACGGCAAGCCGTTCCGCCTCAGCGGGATGAAGGGGCGGCCGGTGTACGTCCACGGGGGCCCGGACTACGGGTGGGAGCCCGCCGGGTGACCCCGCCTTCCGGGGGCATGCTGGGGGGTGGGGTCCGGGGTCCGAAGCCCTCGGGCCCGTCCGCCGCTGTCCGACAGCAGTCGTACACACGGACGGGACTCGGGAGTACAGTCTGCGAGGCCCCGGCAGCCGTGCCCCGCCGAGCGACGACGGTGTACGGCCGCCCCATCCCCGTACCCACCAGGTGAAACCATGTCCGCCACTGCTGCTGATACTCCCGAAGTCGCCGAACGACCGGCCCTGGACGATCGCACCTGCGAGCGGCGGAGCCTCCGGCTCAGACGCAGGCTGGAACGGCTGATCGGCATAGCCGCCACCGAGGGGAACGCCCTCGTCCCGCTCCGTAACGGCGACCAGATCTTCGGCGCGATGCTGGAGGCGATCCGGGGCGCCGAGCACACCGTGGACCTCATGACCTTCGTCTACTGGCGGGGTGACATCGCTCTCAAGTTCGCCGAGGCGCTGGCCGACCGCGCCCGCGCCGGGGTCCGGGTGCGGCTGATGCTCGACGGGTTCGGATCGCGGCTCATCGAGAAGGACCAGCTCGACCTGATGGACCGGGCCGGGGTCACCGTCACCTGGTTCCGCAAGCCCCTACACCTCTCGCCGCTCAAGCAGAACCACCGCTGCCACCGCAAGGTCCTCGTCGTCGACGAGCGCACCGCGTTCACCGGCGGCGTCGGCATAGCCGAGGAGTGGTGCGGCGACGCCCGCAACGAGCACGAGTGGCGCGACACCCACGTCCAGGTCACCGGGCCCGCCGTCGACGGGCTGGCCGCCGCGTTCGCCCAGAACTGGGCCGAGTGCCACGACGAGCTGTTCGACGAGCGCGACCGGTTCATCACCGAGGAGCACCACGGGGACGCGGTCGTCCAGGTCGTGCGCGGCTCCGCCTCCTTCGGCTGGCAGGACATGCAGACCCTGATCCGGGTCGTCCTGGAGTCCGCCGAGGAGCGCGTCCGCCTCACCACCGCCTACTTCGCGCCCGACGCCTACTTCACCGGGCTCCTCTGCGCCGCCGCCCGGCGCGGGGTGGAGGTCGAGATCCTGCTGCCCGGCCCGCACACCGACAAGCGGGTCTGCCAGCTCGCCGGGCAGCGGTACTACGAGGAGCTGACCGCCTGCGGCGTGAAGATCTACCAGTACCAGCCGACGATGATGCACACGAAGTCCATCACCGTGGACCGGGTCGCCTCCCTCATCGGCTCCACCAACTTCAACCGGCGCTCCCTCGACCACGACGAGGAGGTCATGCTCGCCGTCCTCGACCGCGACTTCACCGCCACCCTCGACGGCCACTTCGACGACGACCGGGAGAAGAGCGTGCTGATCGAACACCGCCGGTGGAAGCGGCGCGACCTCCTCCAGCGGGCCCGGGAAGCGGCCGTCGTGCCCATCCGCCGCTTCCTCTGACCCCCGCGGGGCTGTGCGGCCGACGCCCGCGGGGGGCGGGCGGCGCCGTACACCCGGCCTCCGCCCGCAGCCCCCGGCGGGGCGGGGGGGCGTGGTCCCGCGTTCGGCGGGAAGGCGGGAAGGGCGACCCCTCGTCCGCCATGTGAAGGGAAGGGCCCATGAGCACCACCGCCGAGACCTCTCCGGCACCGTCCGCCGCGGTGATCACCGAACCCCTGCCCGACCTTCAGCTCCAGCTCCTCATCCAGCTCCTCGACGAGGACCCCCGCTCCAGCCTGCCCCTCACCCTCACCCACCCCGGCGGCCTGCTGCACGGGGACGTCATCGGGCACGAGCAGTGGAAGGCCGAGTGGGCCAGGAGCCTGCGCCAGGTCGAGGGGGAGGGGGCCAACCTGCTCGCCGAGTTCCCGGAGACCGTCGACCAGGGCGTACGGGAGCTGCGCGCCGAGGAGGAGGCGGCGGGGGCGAGCCGGCTGCCGCGCTGGATCCACCTGCGGGACGTCACGCTGGTCCCCGGGGCCATGGCCCCCGTCTCCCTGCCGCTGTGGCGCGGACGCCTCGCCGACGTGTCGGGATGGGCGCTCGGCCGCCCGCAGTGACCCCTCCGCACGCGGTCGGCCCCGGCGCCTTTCTCAGGCAGCCGGGGCCGAGGTACGGACAGCGGGGGCGGGGTCAGAGCCGCTCGGGCGTCCGGATGCCCAGCAGCGCCATCCCCCGGTGCAGGGTCCGGGCGGTCAGCTCGACCAGGAAGAGCCGGTTCTCGACGACCTCCGGGGCGTTGTCCGGGCTGAGCACCTGGCACTGGTCGTAGAACGTGGTCAGGTGCGAGGCCAGCTGGTACAGGTACGCGGCCAGCTTGTGCGGCTCGTACCCCGCCGCGACCTCGCCCAGCACCTCGCCGAACTGGTCCAGGTGCAGGCCCAGCGCCCGCTCCGCCGGGGCCAGCTCCAGCTCCGGGTGGGCGGCCGGGACAGCGTCCCCGGCCCTGCGCAGGATCGACCGGATACGCGCGTACGCGTACTGGAGGTACACCGACGTGTCGCCGTTCAGCGCCACCATCTGGTCCAGGTCGAACTTGTAGTCCCGGACGGCGGAGGTCGACAGGTCCGCGTACTTCACGGCCCCGATGCCGACGTACCGGCCGTTCTCGACGATCTCCTCCTCGGACAGGCCCACCTTCCCGGCCTTCTCCCGCACGACCGCCGTGGCCCGCTCGACCGCCTCGTCGAGGAGGTCCTCCAGCCGCACCGTCTCGCCCTCACGGGTCTTGAACGGCTTGCCGTCCTTGCCGAGGACCGTGCCGAAGGCCAGCTGCACGGCCTTGACGTCCTCGTTCAGCCAGCCGGCCCGCCGGGCCGTCTCGAAGACCATCTTGAAGTGCAGCGACTGCCGGGCGTCCACCACGTACAGCAGGGTGTCGGCCTTGAGGTCCTGCACCCGGTTCCGGATCGCGGAGAGGTCGGTGGCCGCGTAGCCGTAGCCGCCGTTCGTCTTCTTCACGATGAGCGGGACCCGGTTGCCGTCCGGGCCCTTCACGTCGTCGAAGAACACGCACAGCGCCCCCTCGGAGCGGACGGCGACGCCCGTCTCCTCCAGGATGCGGCAGGTCTCCTCCAGCATGTCGTTGTAGCCGGACTCGCCGACGATGTCCGGGTCGCTGATCTCCATGTCGAGCTTGTCGAACACCGAGTGGAAGTAGATCTTCGACTCGTCGACGAAGCCCTGCCACAGCTCCAGCGTCTCGGGATCCCCGGCCTGGAGCGCCACCACCCGGTCGCGGGACCGGGCCTTGAACTCCTCGTCCGCGTCGAACAGGGCCCGCGACTCCTTGTAGACCCGGTTCAGCGTCGACATCGCCGCTTCGCCCTCGCTCGCGCCGTCCGCCGCGCCCGCCTCGTGCTCCAGCGCGCCCGGGTGCTCGATCAGGTACTGGATGAGCATGCCGAACTGGGTGCCCCAGTCGCCGATGTGGTGCCGCCGGACCACGTTCTCGCCGGTGAACTCCAGGATCTTGACCATCGCGTCGCCGATGACCGCCGACCGCAGGTGGCCGACGTGCATCTCCTTGGCCACGTTCGGCTGGGCGTAGTCGACGACCGTGGTCCCGGCCTCGGGGTCCACCGGAACGCCGAGGCGGCCGGCGGCGTCGGCGGCCCGCGCGGCCAGCGTCTCGACGATCGCCCGGTCGGAGAGCGTGATGTTGAGGAAACCGGGGCCGGAGACCTCGATGTCCTTGATCAGCTCGCCCGCCGGGAGCGCGGCCGTCACCCGGGAGGCCAGCTCCCGGGGGTTGCCCTTGAGCTTCTTGGCGAGCGCCAGGATGCCGTTGGCCTGGAAGTCGGCCCGGTCGCTTCGGCGCAGCAGCGGGTCAGCGGCGCCGGCATCGGGCAGTGCTGCCGTCAGGGCGTCCGCCAGCTGCTGCTGGAGCGAGGAAGCGAGGGAAGGGACCGAGCCGTGCTCAGGCATGGGACGGGCTGCCGTTTCCGTAGGGGTACAAGGGATCTGCCCAGTATCCCACGGGGCGCAAAGCCTTTTACGGTCGGCGCTCGCACCCGGACAGGGGGCGTCGCCCCCGTCCGGCACGAGGCGGCGCGCCCACCCGCTCCGAGGCGTCGCCCCCGCGGTCCCCGCCCGCCGTAAAGCCGTTTTCGCGCTGCGGGCGGTAGCTGGGAGAATGGCCCGTACCCATCGGGAAACGACAGACGAGAGAAGGACGTGCCGACCGTGGCCGAGAGTCAGACCAGCACCGAGACCGACTGGGTCTCCCGCTTCGCGGACGATGTCATCGCCGAATCGGAGCGTCGTGCGCCTGGCAAACCGGTCGTCGTCGCCTCCGGCCTGTCGCCCTCGGGCCCGATCCACCTCGGCAACCTCCGCGAGGTCATGACCCCGCACCTGGTCGCCGACGAGATCCGCCGCCGCGGGCACACCGTGCGCCACCTGATCTCCTGGGACGACTACGACCGCTTCCGCAAGGTCCCCAACGGCGTCCCCGGCGTCGACCCGTCCTGGGCCGAGCACATCGGTAAGCCGCTGACCTCGGTGCCCGCCCCGGCCGGCTCCGCGTACCCGAACTGGGCCGAGCACTTCAAGGCCGCCATGACGGCGGCCCTGGACGAGCTGGGCGTGGAGTACGACGGGATCAGCCAGACGGAGCAGTACACCGCCGGGGCCTACCGCGAGCAGATCCTGCATGCGATGAAGCACCGCGCCGACATCGACGCCGTCCTCGACCGCTACCGGACGAAGAAGGACCCGGCGGCGGCCCAGGGCAAGGGCGGCGGCAAGAAGCCCCAGCAGCAGAAGAAGGTCGACGAGGCCGAGCTGGAGGCCGCCGAGGGCTCCGGCGCCGCCGACGAGGACGACGGCAGCGGCAACAGCGCCGGCTACTTCCCGTACAAGCCCTACTGCGGCAACTGCGAGAAGGACCTCACCGTCGTCACCTCCTACGACGACGACACCACCGAGCTGAACTACACCTGCTCGGCGTGCGGCTTCGCCGAAACGGTACGGCTCAACGAGTTCAACCGCGGCAAGCTGGTCTGGAAGGTCGACTGGCCGATGCGCTGGGCCTACGAAGGCGTGATCTTCGAACCCAGCGGCGTCGACCACTCCTCGCCCGGCTCCTCCTTCGTCGTCGGCGGCCAGATCGTCCGCGAGGTCTTCGACGGCGTCCAGCCCATCGGGCCCATGTACGCCTTCGTCGGCATCTCCGGCATGGCCAAGATGTCCTCCAGCAAGGGCGGGGTTCCCACCCCGGCCGACGCGCTGAAGATCATGGAGGCGCCGCTGCTGCGCTGGCTCTACGCCCGCCGCAAGCCCAACCAGTCGTTCAAGATCGCCTTCGACCAGGAGATCCAGCGGCTGTACGACGAATGGGACTCGCTGGCCCGGAAGGTCGCCGACGGCACCGTGCTGCCCGCCGACGCCGCCGCCCACTCCCGCGCCGTCCGCACGGCGGCCGGGGAGCTGCCCAGCACCCCGCGCCCCCTCCCGTACCGGACGCTCGCCTCGGTCGCCGACATCACCGCCGGAGCCGAGGACCAGACGCTGCGCATCCTCAGCGAACTGGACCCGGACAACCCGCTGACCTCGCTGGACGAGGCGCGCCCGCGCCTCGACCGTGCCGAGAGCTGGATCACCACCCAGGTCCCGGCCGAGGCCCGCACCATCGTCCGTGACGAGCCCGACACCGAGCTGCTGGACTCGCTCGACGACCAGGGCCGCGACTCCCTGCGCCTCCTCCTGGAGGGGCTGGACACGCACTGGTCGCTGGACGGACTCACCACGCTCGTCTACGGCGTGCCGAAGGTGCTCGCCGGTCTGGAGCCCGACGCCAAGCCGACGCCGGAGCTGAAGGCCGCGCAGCGGTCCTTCTTCGCCCTGCTCTACCGCCTGCTCGTCAGCCGCGACACGGGCCCGCGCCTGCCCACGCTGCTGCTCGCGGTGGGGGCGGACCGGGTGCGCAGGCTGCTGGGCGCGTAACGGCGCGCCCGGACGGGCGCTCGGAGCCCCGTACGCCGGAGGGCCGCCACCCGGGAATCCCCGGGCGGCGGCCCTCCGGTGTGTCGCGGGGCCGTGCCTCCGCCGTGCGGCCGGGCCGTACCTCAGGCGGTCTGGTCGGCCGCCGACCGCGCCGGGACGTACGCCTGCTTGAACTCCGGCATCAGGCGCAGGAGCAGCTCCCGGGAGTGCGGGTGGCGGACGTCGCGGAGGTCGGCGAGGTGGATCTCCAGGACCTCCGCACTCGGGTAGTCGCCCTGCTCGTCCGTGTACGCGCTGAACACCTCGAAGGCCATGTCCGCGAACTCGGCGTCCTCCTGGGACCACTCCTCCAGCTGCGGCGCGTCCTCGGGGGCGTGGGCTGGGGCGGCGGGCTCCTCGGGGTGCTCCGCGACGTCCTCGCGGTGCTCGGGGGTTCCGTCCTGGCGCTCCGGCGCGCCCTCGCGGCGGGGGTGCGGGACCGCACCGATGGTGCCCACGTCGCCCAGCGGCCGGGTCCGGCCGGGGCCCGAGGGGATCTGCACCGGGGCGTGCTCCAGACCCTCGCCCTGTCGCGGGTCGTACCCGCCGGGGTGCGCGGCGGTGTCCGGCAGCTTCTGCGCCGCGAACCAGGGGCTGTCGTGCGTGGGCGGGACGACGGGCTCCTGCTGGAGCGACGGGGGCTGCTGGACCTGCGGCTGGGCCTGCTGGCCCTGCGGGTGGAGGGACTGCTGGTCCTGCGCCTGGTGTTGCCGGCCCTGCGGGTGGGGGTGCTGCTGGGACTGAGGGTGGGGGTGCTGCTGCCCGCCCTGCCCGGGGCCGCCCTCGTACCCCTGCTCGCGGCCGTACCGGTGTTCGCCCGCCTGCTCCTGCTCCCGCTGGGGCTGCGGCTGCGGCTCGTACGGCAGCTCCGCCTTGGGGCGGGGGGCCTCGACCGGCGGGAGCAGCACCGGTTCGATGCCGGCGGCGGCGAGGCCCGCGGGGGCGGTGTCGGCCAGGGGGACGCCGTACTTCGCCAGCCGCAGGGGCATCATCGACTCGATGGGGGCCTTGCGCCGCCAGTTGCGGCCGAAGCGGGCCTGGAGGCGGGCCTGGTAGATCAGCCGGTCCTGTTCGAGCTTGATGACCTGCTCGTAACTGCGCAGCTCCCACAGCTTCATCCGCCGCCACAGCTTGAACGTCGGGATGGGCGAGAGCAGCCAGCGGGTGAGGCGGACGCCCTCCATGTGCTTGTCGGCGGTGATGTCGGCGATCCGGCCCACCGCGTGCCGGGCGGCCTCGACGGCGACGACGAACAGCACCGGGATCACCGCGTGCATCGCGGTGCCGAGCGGGTCGGGCCAGGAGGCGGCCCCGTTGAACGCGATCGTCGCGGCGGTCAGCAGCCACGCCGTCTGGCGCAGCAGCGGGAAGGGGATGCGCATCCAGGTGAGCAGGAGGTCCAGGGCGAGCAGGACGCAGATGCCCGCGTCGATGCCGATCGGGAAGACCAGGGAGAACGTCCCGAAGCCCTTGTCCTCCGCGAGCTCGCGCACGGCGGCGTAGGAACCCGCGAAACCGATCGCGGCGATGACCACCGCACCGGCGATGACGACCCCGATGAGTATGCGGTGCGTGCGTGTCAGCTGCATCGCGGCCACGCGCGATCCCCTCCCCGACCTCTGCTGCCCGAACCCGGCTTCCGTGCCCGGCGTTGGTTTTCGGCCGAACCTCGGACGCCCGGCGATGGCACAGCCTGGCACATGTGTACGAGTTCCGTTGCGCGGGGAGGGAGGGGAGCCCGGCCGCCGAGGGGGCCGGGCTCTCCAACGCACGTACGGGACCTGCGGTTTGACGGCCCGCGGGACCGTCAGGTCACGACTTGGGCGTGGCCTTGGCCTTCTCCTTGGGGGAGTCCTCTGACCCGGAGCCGGCCGCTTCCTTCCGGCCGCTTCCGGCGTCGTCCTTCGCGCCGCCCCCGGCGCTCTTGTCGTCGTCCTCGGCCGGGGGAGCGGCCTCGGCGGTCTTCTCGACCGCGGCGACCGCCTCCTTGGCCGCCTGCTGCGCGCCCTCGACGATCTCCGCGGACTTGGGCGTCTTCCCGCCCGCGTAGCCCGCGCCGTTGTACGTCAGGGTGACGACCACGTTGGCCGTGCGCGCCACGACGGTGGCGTACTCGAAGTCCTCGCCCGTCTTGGCGAGGCCGTACGTGACGACGGTGGCCTCCTCGCCGATGCCGGCCGCGGTCTCGGCGGCGACCTTCTCGGCGCCCTCGGCGGCCTTCGCCTTGGCGATCTGCTTCGTGTAGTCGGCGGTGGCGCGCTCGGCCCCGCTGCCGAGCGCCTGGTCCGAGGTGAACCGGGTGAAGCCGACGTCCAGCCAGCGGTACTGCGAGCCCTTGAGGCCCTTGTCGTCCAGGCCGTTCCAGGAGCAACTGCTGCGGATCGAGAGATCGCTGGACTTGCCGGCCGTGCCGCCCTTCTTCTTGGCGTCGGGCACCAGGTCCTTGATCGTCTTCTTCCCGATCGCAGCGCACGGGTCGCCGGGCAGGTCGGAGAACTTCGCCGGTTCGACGGTGGGCTCGGAGGGCTTGGCGGGGGCCGTGCCGGACGACGAGGAGCCCGCGTTCTTCTTGCCGTCGGAGCCGGAGTCCGACGAGCAGCCGACGGCTACGAGCATCACCGGAACGGCGGCGCAGGCGAGGATGCGGGACAGGCGCGGGGCAGATCGGTGCATGGTTCCTTCACTCGGATGGCACGGAGCTCTCGGTGCTGGAGGTCTCGGTTCGTGCGGTGTACGGACGGGCGGGCTCGGGAGCGGGTCGGCGGGTCTTCCGGACAGCCACGGTACGACGGGAGGCGGCCGGCCCGCGCCGCCCCCGGGAGCCCCGGAGAGCGGAACGCGGCCGGCGGGGGCCTCTCGGGCAGGGGGCCTACTCGCTGAGCGTCTCGGCCAGTTTCCGGGCCAGTGCCTGCGCCTTCTCCTGGAGTTCCCTGCCGTCGGGCCGCTGGGTGATGAGGGCCGGCTGCTCGGCGTACCGGACCGTCACGACCACGTTCGATGTGCGGAACACCACGCTCACGGTGTGGTTCTGCGCGGTGGAACCCGGACCTTTGGGTAGATCCTGCAGAAACGCGGCATCTCCCAGGTTGTCGAGGAGGCGCGAAGGGAGGGCGTCCTCCGGGCCGCCGCTCGCGGGGGCGCGGCCGGTGCTGGTGGAGGGCGAGGGGTCCGCGGAGCCCCCCTTCCCCTCGCCGCCGCCCCCGTCGGCCGGGGCGCCGGTGGCCGTGGCCACGTCCGCCTGGGGGGCGGACGGGGACGACAGGCCCGCCGCCTTCTCCTTCTTCTCGTACACCGCGTCGGCGCGGTCGTCGTCGCTGACCGCGGGGTCGTACGAGACGACGCGCTCGAAGTCGACGGCCAGGCTGCGGGTGGCGCTCGGCGCGTCCGCCTTCCAGCTGCAGCCCACCTTGCGGTCGGTGTCGTACGTGACGGCCGCCGACCCCCGGAGCGCCTTCTCCTGCTGGTCCGCCGGAAGCTCCGCCGCGCCCGGCAGCAGGTCCTTCAGCAGGGGGCGCGGCACGGCACGGCACGGCGCGGGCAGGGTCAGGTACCTGCCCGGAGGGGCGGGGGAGACCACCGGTCCGCCCGGTTTGCCGTCGGCGCCGTGCGCGTCACCGCCGCCCTCGGCGCTGCAGCCGACGACGAGTGCCGCGAGAAGCGCGACGCCGGGTACGTACGCCTTGTGTCGCACCGTCCCAGCCTCCCTTCGGTACGGAAAACGTGTTGCCGCCCGAGGGCGGCCGATGGACACAATGTGTATCGCACGCGCCGCCGTGGATGCCGGTCGGCCGACGGGTTTGCCGATCTTGGCACCGGTATTGCGCTTTATGTCTTTTCGGGGGAATCGAGGAGTTATGTCGTACGTAGAGATACCGGGGGCGAAGGTCCCCATCCGGATGTGGGCGGACCCGGCGACGGTCGAGGAGGGCGCGATGCAGCAGCTGCGCAACGTCTCCACGCTGCCGTGGATCAAGGGCCTCGCCGTCATGCCGGACGTCCACTTCGGCAAGGGGGCGACGGTCGGCTCGGTCATCGCGATGCACGGGGCGGTGTGCCCGGCGGCGGTGGGCGTGGACATCGGCTGCGGGATGTCGGCGGTGAAGACCTCCCTCACCGCCAACGACCTGCCGGGCGACCTCTCCCGCCTCCGCTCCAGGATCGAGCAGGCCATTCCGGTCGGCCGCGGGATGCATGACGACGCGGTGGACCCGGGACGGCTGCACGGCTTCCCGACGGCGGGATGGGACGACTTCTGGGGGCGGTTCGGGGGGATCGCCGACGCGGTCAGATTCCGCCGGGAGCGTGCCACGAAGCAGATGGGAACGCTGGGCTCGGGCAACCACATGATCGAGTTCTGCCTCGACGGCGAGGGGGCGGTGTGGTTGATGCTTCACTCCGGCTCCCGCAACATCGGCAAGGAACTCGCCGAGCACCACATCGGCATCGCGCAGAAGCTCCCGCACAACCAGGGCGTTATCGACCGGGACCTCGCGGTCTTCATCTCGGACACCCCGCAGATGGCGGACTACCGGAACGACCTCTACTGGGCGCAGGAGTACGCCAAGTACAACCGGGCGATCATGATGGCGCTCTTCAAGGACGTGGTCCGCAGGGAGTTCAAGAAGGCGAAGCCGGTCTTCGAGCAGGAGATCTCCTGCCACCACAACTACGTGGCGGAGGAAAGGTACGACGGGATGGATCTGCTGGTCACGCGCAAAGGCGCGATCCGGGCGGGATCCGGCGACTACGGGATCATCCCCGGCTCGATGGGCACCAGCTCGTACATCGTGAAGGGGCTCGGCAACGAGCTGGCGTTCAACTCGGCCTCCCACGGGGCCGGTCGCCGGATGAGCCGGGGCGCTGCTAAGCGCCGGTTCACGGTACGCGACCTGGAGGAGCAGACGCGCGGTGTGGAGTGCCGCAAGGACTCCGGCGTGCTGGACGAGATCCCGGCCGCTTACAAGCCGATCGAGCAGGTCATGGAGCAGCAGCGGGACCTGGTCGAGGTCGTCGCCAAGCTCAAGCAGGTCATCTGCATCAAGGGCTGAGGCGAGGGGCGCCCCGTCGACGGCGGTACGCCCCTCGCCCCGCCGCCTACGGGCCGCAGGGAGCGTCTTCGGGGCGTCGCACCTTGCCGGTCTTCAGCCGCCACAGACGTACGGAGCAGGAGGCTTCGCTGCGGCCCAGTTCGGCCGCGGCGGCTTGGGCGTCGTCATGGGCCAGCAGCGCGCGGTCCTCCCAGGGCTTCCACCGTCGTCCCGGAGTACGGACGGCCATCTCCGCCGGCCGCTTCCAGGCCGCCAGGGAAGCGGCCGCCGTCTGCTTGCGGGTGAGGGACAGACAGCCCGGATAGTAGAGGTGCCCGGCCAGTTGGGTCGCCGCCTCTTTCGTGTAGACCACGTTGTAGACCCCGTCCCGGGTATTGCGCCGGATCTGCCGGGCAGCCCCCGTCACCGCCTTGGCGTACCTGCAGAGGTACGCGCCGACAGCGGCGCTCGCGGTGGTCAGCGAGACGAAGGGGAGCCCCTGCCCGGTGTGCCCGACCGAGCCGTCGGCGTCGATGAGGCCCCGGAGGTAGTCCCGACGGGAGAACTCCACCCGGGGCGGGGTGATCTTCTTGCACTTCCGGCCGTAGGGAAGGCCCAGCCCGTTGATCGTCGCCCGGGCTTCTTGGTTACACAGGGTCCAGATGGCCGAGTGGTGTTCCCGGGAGAAGTTCGTGGACCGCACGCGCTCGGTGATGCTGCTGTTGTACGGAGTCAGGCGCTGGAACTCGTGCAGTACGCCGATGTCCCGGACGCTGATCTCCACCGTCAGACGCCCCTGGCGACCGGTGCCCTGCGCGAGGTGGCCGTCGGCCTGGAGGAAGCCGAACATGTAGGCGTACTCGGGGTGCTCCAGATCCATGAACGCGGGCCCCCCGGTGGGGGCGGGGGGAAGATCACCGATTTCGAACAGTGCGGGCGCGCTAGTGTCGTGCTCAACCACGGGAAGCCCTACTTCCTTGTGGACAGGCCCTCGGTCGGGACAGCCATCCTGCCCGGGGGCCGTGCTGGTGTACGGGTGCGGCCGACGCTAGGCAGAGAGGCCCCGAGACACGCAGACGATACGAAGCCTTCACCCGCACGAGTGGCTGCGAGGCATGACGGTGACCACGGGGCCGTATCCAGGCCCGGCCGCGCCCCGGGGCGGGCTGTCGGCCGCCCACGCCGTGCTCCGGCTGCGCCCCCCCGGTGCGTCCCGCAGTCCGGCGTTCCCGTCGCTCCCAAGACGGACCGAGGGCCCGGCCGGGGCGGTGCCCGGGCGGCTTCCGGTGGCCGGGGCGGCGGCGCGCCCCCGCTTTCTTCCTGGCGGGGGCGCCGGCCGTGCGCTCAGAGCTCCCGGTGGACCTTCGTGTTGGACGCCTGGGCTCGGGGGCGGACCACCAGCAGGTCGATGTTGACGTGGCTGGGGCGGGAGACCGCCCAGCCGATCGTGTCGGCCACGTCCTCGGCGGTCAGCGGGGCGTCGACGCCCGCGTAGACCTTGGCGGCCTTCTCCGTGTCGCCCCGGAAGCGGGTGGTGGCGAACTCCTCGGTCCTGACCATGCCGGGGGCCACCTCGATGACCCGGACCGGGGTGCCGACGATCTCCAGCCGCAGGGTCTCGGCCAGGACGTGTTCGCCGTGCTTGGCCGCCACGTAACCGCCGCCGCCCTCGTAGGAGGAGAGGGCCGCGGTGGAGGAGAGGATCACGATCGTGCCGTCGCCGCTCGCGGTGAGGGCGGGCAGCAGGGCCTGCGTCACGTTGAGGGTGCCGATGACGTTGGTCTCGTACATCTGCCGCCAGTCCGCCGGGTCGCCGGTCGCCACCGGGTCGGCCCCGAGCGCCCCGCCCGCGTTGTTGACGAGGACGGCGAGGGTGCGGAACGCGGTGGCGAACTCGTCGACCGCCGCCCGGTCGGTGACGTCCAGCGGGTACGCCGTCGCCTGGAGCCCGGCCTCGTTCAGCTCGGCCGCGAGCGCCTCGATGCGGTCCTTGCGGCGGGCGGTCAGCACGACCCGGAACCCGGCGGCGGCCAGCGTACGGGCGGTCGCGGCGCCGATGCCGCTGCTCGCGCCGGTGACGACGGCGATGGGGGTGGCGGCCATGGCGATCTCCTCGGACTGCTGATCGGGTACGGGGAAAGGATAGGCGCGCCTCGCGGACCGGCTCGTGCGCGGGCGTGCGAGGTGCGCGACTCCGCCCCGGACCCGCCTGCGCGCGGGCGTACGCGGTGCGCTGCCGGTGACCCCCGGCCGGCCCGTGCGCGGGCGTACGCGGTGCGCTCCTACGCCGTCGCGCCCCCGAACTCGCGGACCGCCTCGGACACGATCGTCTCCAGGTGGCCGTGGTGGGCCCCGCGCCAGTAGACCCGGTCGCACCGCGTGCACTGGGCGAACACGTCGTACGCCTCCTGGGTGCCGCGTTCCAGCAGCCCGCTCACGGTGTCCTTCGCGGCCACGGCCAGGGCGCCGTTGCAGGCGGTGCACCGGGTCCACGGGGCCAGGGCGGGGGCGAAACGGCCGAGGACGTCGCGCAGTTGCTCCTGGGGGCGGTCGCTGTAGACGTACGCCCCCGCCCAGATCTCGCGGCGGCGGAGCAGCCCCCGGTCCCGGGAGAGCAGGACCCGCCGCTCCCGCGCCGAGAGGGCGGCGAGGGCGGGGTCGCCGATGTCCTCGTTCTCGTACGCCGCGTCGACGCCGAGGAGCCGCAACCGGCGGGCCAGCGTGCCGAGATGGACGTCGAGGAGAAAGCGCAGGGGCGCGCCGGGAAGCTGCTGGGGGCGCTCCACGGCGCGTACGTCGACGTGTTCGCCGGGGCCCGGAACGTGCGAACGGGCCACCGGGTCGCCGTTCACCAGCAGCGTGCCGGCCTCGGTGAGCGGGATGCCCAGGGACTCGATGACGTGGCCGAGGGTCGAGGCGCCGTCCGTGACGAGGGGCGTGGGCCCGCCGCGACGCTCATGCGGAACGAAAAGTCGCAGTTCAGGGGCTACTTCCACGGTGATCTCGGGTCCGTTCACCTGGTCAGGATGCCATCGGCGGGGGACGGACTGCCAGGGATTTCGCGGGGCGCGCGGGGGCGTGCGACCGGCCCCCGCCCGGTGGGGCGCCTCCGCCCCTTCACGCCCCTTCGCGCCGGGGCGCCCGCACCGGTCCGTGTACGGGGCGCCCGCACCGGTCCGTGTACGGGGCGCCCGCACCGGTCCGTGTACGGGGCGCCCGCGCCGGTCTGCGTACCAGGGCCGGGGGCGGCTCGTGGCCGTACGCGTACGGGCACGGTCAGCGGGGGGTGAACGCCGTGGGGGGCACGCCGACCGTGGCGGTGAAGTCCCGCACCAGGTGGGCCTGGTCGCTGTAGCCGAGGTCCGCCGCGAGCCGCGCCCAGTCGACGGCCGGGCCGGATGCGGCGCGCTCCAGGGCCTCGTGGATGCGGTAGCGGAGGATGACCCACTTGGGGCCGACGCCGACGTACGCGGAGAACAGCCGTTGCAGGGAGCGGGGGGAGAGTCCCGTGTCCCGGGCGAGCCGGTCGACGCGACGGACGGTGCGGTCCGTGCGGACCCGGTCGACGGCGGCCATCGCCAAAGCCGCCCGGGGGTCGGGGCGGGGCTCCAGGGCCAGGAGGCAGGCGTCCAGGGCCGCGACCCGCGCGTCCTCGTCGTCCGGCTCCAGGACGGCGTCCACCGGCGGCGGCGTACGGAGCACGTCCGCGGCGGCCACCCGGCGTCCGGTCAGCTCGCGGACGGCGTGCTCCGGGGCGAACGGGCGGAAGCCGCCCGGCCGGAACTGGACCCCGCAGACCCGGCCGCGCCCGGCCAGCTTCCGGGTGAAGAGGCGGGGGTCGACGCCGGCCACCTCGGCGCGCCCGGGCCGGTCCGGCGTGCCGTTTTTGGCCTCGTACCGCTCGAAGACCAGGTTCACCGACGGGTGCGGGACGACGTGGGCGGCGTACGGCTCGGCCAGGTCCCAGTCGATCAGCCAGTAGTGCTCCAGGTACGGGCGGAGCGGGGCGGCGGGCGCGCGGCGGCGGAAGCGTACGTGGGCGAAGAGGTCCGGGGCGTCGACGATGCCCCGGGTGTCGCGGCGCGGTCCGTCTGCCATGGCGACGATCGTAGGCCGCGCCCGCGCCGCCGACCTGCCCGTCCGTCGTGTTTCTTCAAGACGCCGTGCCGGTGCGGGGCGCAGGGTGGGTCCATGACGCAGAAGATCGGTGAACTGCTGGAGGCCGCCGCGGACGGGGCGCTGCCCGTCGTGCGCGGCATCGACGACGCGCGGCTGGGCGACCCCACGCCGTGCGCGGAGTACGACGTGCGAGCCCTGGTGAACCACCTGTTCCTGGTGGTCGTGAACTTCCAGGCGCTCGCCGCCCGTGAGGAGGTGGATTTCAGCCAGGAGCCGGATTTCGTGACGGGTGACTGCGACTGGCGGGGCAGGTTCGGGGAGGAGACCGCCCGGCTGGTGGAGGCGTGGAGCGTGCCGGGGGTCGAGGAGGGCACGACCGGGGCGATGGGGCTGCCGGCCCGGACCGTGGGGCTCCTGGTGCTGGGCGATCTGACGGTGCACGCCTGGGACCTGGCGCGGGCGACCGGCGGGGACTTCGTGCCGGAGCCGGGCGTGCTCGACGTGGTGGGCCCGGGGCTGGCGGCGATGGCTCCGCAGGCCCGGGAGATGAAGGTGTTCGGGGAGCCCTTCCCGGTGGGGGAGGACGCCGGGCCCTTCGAGCGGCTGCTGGCCGTGACGGGGCGCGACCCCGGCTGGACGCCGGGGCCGACGACCGGAGGAGCGGGCAGGGCGGACGGGGCCGTCGGCGCGCCCGGGGCGGGCGGGACGCGGGGGAGCTGAGAGCGGCGGGCGGCCGGACGGGCTGCGCGGGGGCGCGCCCGGGGGAGCGGCGGCATGGCGGCGCCGGCGCTCGGGGCCGCACGCCCCCGGGGCCGGACGCGCCCGGGGCCGGACGCGCCCGAGGGGCGGATGCGCGCCGGGGAGCGGATGCGCGCCGGGGCGGGCGGAGCTACCGTCCGCTCACGGCCCCGCCGCGCGGGGGACGGTCCCCGCTCAGGGCCACACCAGGCAGTACGCCTGATGTCCCGCGTCGTGCAGGCGGTGGGAGAAGTCCTGCCACTCGTGGAGCAGCCGGTAGACGTTGAAGGCGTCGCGCGGGCCGCCGCGGTCGGGGACCGTGGACCAGATGAAGGCCGCCGCGCCCACCGACTCCTCGCCCACGCCGCGCAGCGGGTCGACCACGGTCATGGGGAGCTTCACCACCGCGTAGTCGGGGTGGAGGACGACCAGTTCCAGCGGGGGGACCTTGTGCAGGGGTACGCCCTGGATGCCGGTCAGGACCATGGCGGCCACGGTCTCCGGCTTGATCTTGGTGAACATGCCGCCCATCCCCAGCTCGTCGCCGCCGAGCTCCTCCGGGCGCATCGAGATGGGCACCCGGGCGGCGGTGGCGCCGTCCGGAGCGCCGAAGTACTTGTAGGTCACCCCCATCCCGCCCCCGCTCCTGGTCCCGGGGGGCGGCGTGCTCTCCGCACCCCTGCTCTGCGCGCGCTCGGTCCTGCGCCGGTGCCGCCCTCGACGGGCAGGCTCGGGCCCCAGGCCCTCGGTCCCTTCGCCCACTCCGCCACCGCGATGCATATCTCATCCACCCGACTACTTCTTAGGAGGCACGGCCCCCGCCGCGCAACCCGATCACCGTGTCAGTGACCTCCCCCGCGGGCGGGCGGTGAAACACCTGCCCGCAAGACCGTCCGTGCCTCTGACACCATGGCATGTGTGAGCTTTCCCTATGACGCCCCAGTTTCGCAGACGCGAGGGGGCTGACGCTCTTTCGTGATACGAGGGGAGCGCGCTCCCTGCTCACCGGTGGCCGAGATTGGTAGGGATTTCCCGGCCCGGCCTCCCGATACCCGAATCGCAGATCAGGACCAAAGTGGCGTATTCATACGAAGCCCCAGTTTCACAGTCGCTGTTCGACCGGGCGTCCGTCGTGACGCCCGGCGGCGTGAACTCTCCCGTGCGTGCCTTCCGGGCCGTGGGCGGTACGCCCCGGTTCATGGTGTCCGGCACCGGTCCGTACCTCACCGATGCGGACGGTCGCGAGTACGTCGACCTCGTGTGCTCGTGGGGGCCGATGATTCTCGGCCACTCCCACCCCGAGGTCGTCGCCGCGGTCCAGGAGGCGGTGGGCCGGGGGACCTCCTTCGGTACGCCCGGTGAGGGCGAGGTCGCGCTCGCCGAGGAGATCGTGGCGCGGATCGAGCCCGTCGAGCAGGTGCGCCTGGTCTCCTCCGGCACCGAGGCGACCATGTCGGCGATCCGGCTGGCCCGCGGCTTCACGGGCCGGGCCAAGGTCGTGAAGTTCGCCGGCTGCTACCACGGCCACGTGGACGCGCTGCTCGCCGCCGCCGGATCGGGCCTCGCCACCTTCGGGCTGCCCGACACCCCGGGCGTCACCGGCGCCACGGCCGGCGACACCGTCGTGCTGCCGTACAACGACCTGGACGCGGTGCGCGCCGCCTTCGCCGCGCACCCGGGCGAGATCGCCTGCGTGATCACCGAGGCGTCCCCCGGCAACATGGGCGTCGTCCCGCCCGCGGACGGCTTCAACGCCGGGCTCAAGGAGCTGTGCGCGGCCCACGGCGCGCTGTACATCTCCGACGAGGTCATGACGGGCTTCCGTACGTCGAAGGCCGGCTGGTACGGCGTCGACGGCGTCCGGCCCGACCTGATGACCTTCGGCAAGGTGATGGGCGGCGGCTTCCCCGCCGCGGCCTTCGGCGGTCGCGGCGACGTGATGGCGCACCTCGCCCCGGCGGGCCCGGTCTACCAGGCGGGCACCCTCTCCGGGAACCCGGTCGCCACGGCGGCGGGCCTCGCCCAGCTGCGGCTGCTGGACGACGCGGCGTACGCGAAGATCGACGCGGTCTCCGCCGAGCTGCGCACGCTGGTGGGCGACGCGCTCGCCAAGGAGGGCGTCGCGCACACGGTCTCGGCCGCGAGCAACATGTTCTCCGTCTTCTTCACCGACCGGCCGGTGCGGAACTACGACGACGCCAAGCAGCAGGACGTCTTCCGCTTCACCGCGTTCTTCCACGCGATGCTGGCCCGCGGCGTCTACCTGCCCCCCTCCGCGTTCGAGTCCTGGTTCGTCTCCACGGCCCACGACGAGCGGGCGGTCGAGCGCATCGCCGCCGCGCTGCCCGCCGCCGCCCGCGCCGCGGCGGAGGCCACCGCATGAGCGGCGACGAGACCGGCGAGAAGAACGAGAAGAACCAGAAGAAGGGGAGCGGGGGGAACGTGGACCGGGACGAGCAGCTGACCGTGGTGCACGTGGTCCGGCACGGCGAGGTGCACAACCCGGACGGGGTGCTCTACGGGCGGCGCTCCGGGTACCACCTCTCCGACCTGGGCCGGAAGATGGCCGACCGGGTGGCCGAGCACCTGGAGAAGCGCGACATCACCCATGTCGTCGCCTCACCGCTGGAGCGCGCCCAGGAGACCGCCGCCCCGATCGCCCGGGCGCACGGCCTGGAGCCGGCCACCGACGCCCGGCTGATCGAGGCCGCCAACGTCTTCGAGGGCAAGACCTTCGGCGTCGGGGACGGCGCGCTGCGCAGGCCGGACAACTGGAGGCACCTCACCAACCCGTTCAAGCCGTCGTGGGGCGAGCCGTACATCGAGCAGGTCGTGCGGATGATGGGGGCTATCGACACCGCGCGGGACGCGGCGCGCGGGCACGAGGCGGTCTGCGTCAGCCACCAGCTGCCGATCTGGATCCTGCGCTCCTTCGTGGAGCGCCGCCGCCTGTGGCACGACCCGCGCAAGCGGCAGTGCACGCTGGCCTCGCTGACCAGCTTCACCTACCGGGGCGACCGGATCGTCTCGGTCGGCTATTCGGAGCCGGCCCGGGACCTGGTGCCCGCCCACCTGCTGGCCGGGGCGAAGCCGGTGAAGGGGAAGCCGGGACAGTCCAAGGCGTTCGGCGCCTAGGAGGCCCCCGCCCCGGGGAGACCGGGGCGCCACGGGACCGGTCACCGTCACGGCGGTGGCCGGTCCCGGCCGTTGTCCGCCCCGGGCGCCCCCCCCGGGCCGCCCCTGCCTTCGCCCCCTCCCCCGCACCCGCGCATGAGTTCGAGGATCGCGGGAAGCCGCCCCCTCGGTGGGGCCCGCCGGTCGCCCCCCCGGCGAGGGAGAGATCCGTCGTCCGGGGCAGAACTGCGGAGGGGCGCCCCCGCGTCCCCCTCCCGGGGTGACCCGCAAGCGCGTGCGAGCACCGCGCCGATGTGGCGCTGTGACCGGTCGGACTGTCGGACGATCGGGAAGGTAAAGCGTAAAGAAAGTCCCCAAACGCTCGGAACCGACGTGTTACGCGCCTCATCTCACCCTTCGGCAGTTTGTATGACCTTGAGATAAAACGACCGCAGATGGGGACGGTATGCGCGACATCGATCGAAGGGGCCTGCTCGGTGCGGGGCTCGGGGCCGCAGCCGCGATCGGGCTCGCCGGGTGCGGGACCTCCGGCTCCTCCGCCGACGGAGGGCCCGGCCAGGGCGGTACGGGTGACGCCGGGGCCGGCGGGAACGGCAGCGGCAGCGGCAGCGGAAACGGCAGCGGAAACGGCGCGCCGAAGAACAAGGTGCGGCTGATCGGCGACGGCTCCACCGCCGACACCGGAAAACAGCCCCGCCAGCCGCAGGCGCCGGTCCCGCTCGAACCGGGCCAGAAGCCGCCGCAGTTCGTGATCTTTTCCTGGGACGGGGCCGGTGAGGTCGGCAACGGGCTCTTCCCGCGCTTTCTCGAACTCGCCAGGGAACACGACGCGGCGATGACGTTCTTCCTCTCCGGGCTCTATCTGCTGCCCGAGTCGAAGAAATCCCTCTACCGGCCGCCGAACAACCCGCGCGGCGCCTCCGACATCGGTTATCTCACCGACGAGCACATCAAGGACACGCTGAAGTACGTGCGCCAGGCGTGGCTGGACGGCCACGAGATCGGCACCCACTTCAACGGGCATTTCTGCGGCGGTTCCGGATCGGTGGAGCGCTGGACGCCCGCCCAATGGCACAGCGAGATCAATCAGGCTGTGTCGTTCGTCACGGAATGGCGCACCAACACCGGCTGGGAGGACGAGGACCCCCTCCCCTTCGACTACCGCAAGGAACTGGTCGGCGGTCGCACCCCCTGCCTGCTCGGCCAGGACAACCTCCTGCCCACCGCGAGCAAGCTCGGCTGGCGCTACGACGCCAGCTCGCCCGGGGGCCGCCAGATGTGGCCCGTGAAGCGCGGGGGCGTCTGGGACCTGCCGCTCCAGGCGATGCCGTTCCCCGGCCACTCCTTCGAAGTGCTCTCGATGGACTACAACATCCTCGCCAACCAGTCCCGGAATTCGACCAAGGGCATGCCCTCGCGTTATCCCGGCTGGCGCACGCAGGCGACCGGCGCCTATCTCGCCGGATTCCGGCGCGCGTACGAGACGAATCGCGCGCCCTTCTACATCGGCAACCACTTCGAGGAGTGGAACGGCGGCATCTACATGGACGCCGTGGAAGAAGTGATCAAGAAGGTGGCGGACAAGGACGACGTGCGCCTCGTCTCGTTCCGGCAGTACGTCGACTGGCTCGACGCACAGGACCCCGCCGTCCTCGCCAAGCTCCGTACGCTGGAGGTCGGACAGGCGCCCGCCGGAGGCTGGAACTCCTTCTTTAAACAGGCTTGACAAGGGGCTTTACGGGCACCGAGGGGGGCGCGCAGATCGCCGGAAACTGCCATGCGAAACTTTTCACATGAGCTTTGGCCGCGCGTCCCGACGCCGCTTCACCCTGCTCGCCGCCACCGCCGTGGCCGGTGCCCTGACGCTGTCCGCGTGCAGCGACGGCACCAAGGCGGGAGGCGGCGGCAACACCAACTTCATCACCGGCAGCGGCGGCGTCTCCACCGTCGACCGGGCGGACCGGGTGGCCGCGCCGAAGCTCGACGGCGAGGGCCTGGACGGCAAGCCGCTCGACCTCGCCGACCACCGGGGCAAGGTCGTCGTGCTCAACGTCTGGGGCTCCTGGTGCGGCCCCTGCCGCCTGGAGGCGAAGTACTTCGCGCAGGTCGCCGAGGAGACCGCCGACCAGGGGGTCCAGTTCGTCGGGATCAACACCCGGGACCCCGAGCGGGACAAGGCGGTCAACTTCGAGAAGGACTACGGGATCGAGTACCCGAGCTTCTACGACCCGATCGGCAAACTCATCCTCCGCTTCCCCAAGGGCACCCTGAACCCCCAGGCCATCCCGTCCACCGTGGTCATCGACCGGGACGGGAAGATCGCGGCGCGCACCCTCCAGGCGCTCGACGCGGACGGGCTGCGCGAGATGATCGACCCGATCATCGCGGAGAAGTGACCCGGTGATCCCGTCCGCCGCCCACCACGGGGCCGTCACCCTGGCCGCGTACAACGAGACCGTCCTGTCGGGAGCGCTGCTGGTCGCGCTGCCGCTCGCCCTGCTGGCCGGCCTCATCTCCTTCTTCTCCCCCTGCGTCCTGCCCCTGGTACCCGGCTACCTCAGTTACGTCACCGGAGTCAGCGGCACCGACCTGGCCGACGCGCGCCGGGGCCGGGTGGTGGCGGGCGCCTCCCTCTTCGTCCTCGGCTTCACCGTGGTGTTCGCCTCCACGGGCGCGCTCTTCGGCTACTTCGGCCAAGAGCTCCAGGTGCACTCCGAGGTGCTGAACAAGGTCCTCGGCGCCCTGATGATCCTCATGGGCGTCTTCTTCATGGGGCTCCTGCCCGGAGTGACGCAGCGCGAGTTCCGCTTCCACAGGCGCCCGGTGACGGGGCTCGCCGGAGCGCCCCTGCTGGGCGCGCTCTTCGGGATCGGCTGGACACCGTGCATCGGCCCCACGCTCTCCTCCGTCCTCGCGCTGTCCACCCAGAGCGCCACCGCCGGACGCGGCGCGCTGCTGACCGTCGCGTACTGTCTCGGACTCGGCGTCCCGTTCGTCCTGGCCGCGGTCGCCTTCCGGCGGGCGCTCGGCGCGTTCGGCTGGGTCAAGCGCCACTACGCGTGGGTGATGCGGATCGGCGGCGGAATGATGATCGTGACCGGAATTCTGCTGTTGACCGGAGTGTGGGCCACGATCATGCAGCAGATGCAGAGCTGGTCCAGCGGTTTCGTCGTAGGGATCTGAGTTCATGAGCAAGGCCAACAGCACGGGGACGCGGCAGCACGGGGACGAGGACGCGCGCGCCGCCGCCGGTCCGGGCGGGCCGCCCGGCCGCCCGGACGACTCCGGCCACGGCGCGGCCGGCGAACGGCTCTCCACCGCGCCCCGCGAGGAGCGCCCCGAGACCGGCGCGGGCGTGCCCGCGATGGGCGTGATCGGCTGGGTCCGCTGGTTCTGGCGCCAGCTCACCTCCATGCGGGTGGCGCTGATCCTGCTCTTCCTGCTCTCCCTCGGCGCGATCCCGGGGTCGCTCATCCCGCAGAACAGCGTCGACGACGTGAAGGTCCAGGACTTCAAGGACCAGCACGCCACCCTCGCCCCGATCTACGAGAAGCTCCAGCTCTTCGACGTCTACAGCTCGGTGTGGTTCTCCGCGATCTACATCCTGCTGTTCGTCTCGCTCATCGGCTGCATCGTGCCGCGCACCGGCCAGTTCGTCGGCCAGCTCCGCAGCCGCCCGCCGGGCGCGCCGAAGCGGCTGACCCGGCTGCCCGCGTACACCACCTGGCGCACCGAAGCCGAGCCCGAGGAGGTCCGCGCGGCAGCCCTCACGGTCCTGCGCGGGCGGCGCTTCCGGGCGCACGAGGCGGGCGACGCGGTCGCGGCCGAGAAGGGCTACCTCCGGGAGGCCGGGAACCTGGTCTTCCACATCGCCCTGATCGTGATGCTGGTGGCCTTCGCCTGCGGGCAGCTCTTCAAGTCCGAGGGCGGCAAGCTGGTCGTCGAGGGCGACGGCTTCTCCAACACGCTCACCCAGTACGACAACATCAAGTACGGCTCGCTCTACGACTCCGACTCGCTGGCCCCGTTCAGCTTCGTCCTGGACGACTTCGTCGGCACGTACGAGAAGAGCGGCCCGCAGCGCGGCACCCCGCGCACCTTCGAGGCCCGGGTGACGTACGCGCGGGGAGCCGACGGCGCCGAGCGCAAGGGCGTCATCAAGGTCAACGAACCGCTCGTCGTCGACGGCACCAAGATCTACCTGATCGCCCACGGCTACGCCCCCGTCGTCACCGTCCGGGACGGCTCGGGCAAGGTCGTCTCGCGGTCCGCCGTCCCGCTGCTGCCGATCGACAACAACATCACCTCGTCCGGCGCCATCAAGGTGATGGACGGCTACAAGGACGAGAAGGGCGAGAAGACCCAGCTGGGCTTCAAGGCGTTCTTCGTGCCGACCTTCGCCGGTCACGGCAAGGGCCAGATGTTCTCGCAGTTCCCCGCCCTGGACTTCCCCGTGCTGGCGCTCAGCGCCTACCACGGCTCCCTCGGCGTGGACTCCGGGCTCGCGCAGAACGTCTACCAGCTCGACACGTCCAAGATGAAGGAGTTCAAGGACGAGAAGGGCGAACTCCTCAAGAAGATGCTGATGCCCGGCGAGAAGCTGGACCTGCCCGACGGCGGCTCCATCACCTACGAGGGCACCGAGGAGTGGGCCAGCTTCCAGATCTCGCAGCAGCCGGGCAACGGGTGGGCGCTGGGCGGGGCCGTCGCCGCCATCGCCGGACTCGCCGGTTCGCTGTTCATCCAGCGCCGCCGGGTGTGGGTGCGGGCGGTCCGGGGCGCGGACGGCGTCACGGTCGTGGAGATGGCGGGCCTGGGCCGCAGCGAGTCCGCGCGGCTCCCCGAGGAGCTGGGCGAGCTGTCGGCCGCCCTCGTCGCCACCGCGCCCGTCGCCCCCGCCCCGGAGGAACCGGACGCGCCCGAGGCCCCCGCCGGCCGGGACGCGGCCCAGGAACCGGATACGCCCGCTACGCCCGCCACGCCCGACACCACCGAAGTCACGCACGAGGCCGGGAGCCGGCCCGTCCACCCTGCCGAAGCACCTGCCGAAGGGGCTGAGAAGTGAATCTCGCCGCCGCAACGAACGAGAACCTGGCGAACGCCAGCAACGTGCTGATCTATTCGTCGATGGCCGTCTACACCCTGGCCTTCTTCGCGCACATCGCGGAGTGGGTCTTCGGCAGCCGCAGCAAGGTCGGCCGCACGGCCGCCGCGCTGTCCGCCCCCGCGGCGAGCGCCGGGGCCGGGGCTTCCGCCGCCGCCGGGAAGGCGCAGGCCGGCGGCACCGCCGTGCTGGAGCGCCCGAAGGTCGTCACCCGCGCCGCCACCGGGACGCGGGACGTGCCGGACGGGCCGGGAGCGGCCGGCGGCACCTTCAAGGGCGACCTGTGGGGCCGGATCGCGGTCTCGCTGACCGTGGTCGCCTTCCTGGTCGAGGCGAGCGGCGTCGCCACCCGGGCGCTGTCCGTGGAGCGGGCCCCCTGGGCCAACATGTACGAGTTCTCCATCACCTTCTCCACGGTGGCGGTCGGCTCCTACCTGGTGCTGCTCGCGCTGAAGAAGAACGTCCGCTGGATCGGCCTGCCGCTGGTCACCACGGTCCTGCTGGACCTCGGCATCGCGGTCACCACGCTCTACACCGACAGCGACCAGCTGGTGCCCGCCCTGCACTCGTACTGGCTGTGGATCCACGTCTCGACCGCGATCCTGTGCGGCGCGGTCTTCTACCTCGGCGCGGTCGGCACGATCCTCTACCTGTTCCGCGACAGCTACGAGAACAAGATCGCCTCCGGCGGCACGCCCGGGAAGTTCGCCTCCTCGGTGATGGAGCGGCTGCCCTCGGCCGCCTCGCTGGACAAGTTCTCCTACCGGATCAACGCCGCCGTCTTCCCGCTGTGGACGTTCACGATCATCGCGGGCGCGATCTGGGCGGGCGACGCCTGGGGCCGCTACTGGGGCTGGGACCCCAAGGAGGTCTGGTCCTTCATCACCTGGGTCGCCTACGCCGCCTACCTGCACGCCCGCGCCACCGCCGGCTGGAAGGGCCGCAAGGCCGCCTACCTGGCGCTCGTCGCCTTCGCCTGCTGGCTGTTCAACTACTACGGCGTGAACATCTTCGTCTCCGGCCTGCACTCCTACGCGGGGGTCTGAGACACCGCGCCGAACCCTTCGACGCCTACGCAACGGCTCCCCGGACGAGATCCCGTCCGGGGAGCCGTGGCGTAGGCGCGTCGGGTGCGGGGCCGTCAGGGGGCGGGCGGGGCCTTGTCGTCGGGGTTGGTGCCGTCGCGGCGGCCCCGCTCCTCGTCGGCGTCCGCCTCGGGCCGCCGGTCGTCCTTGAGCGACTTCAGGAAGTCCGGGTTGTCGTCCGGGGCCACCCACTGCTGCCGCCTGTTCCACTGCCGGGAGCCGGGTCCGCCGGTCCCCGCCGTCGTGCGGCGGGCCTTGCCGGCGATCAGCCACACGACCGGGCCGACGACCCAGAACAGCAGGATGATGAAGACCCAGGCGATCTTCGGCAGATGCTTGGTGTCCTCCTCGGAGGTGTTCAGGCAGTCGATGAACGCGTAGATCGTCAGAGCCAGCGGCACGAGAAACATCAGGGCTCTCATGGTGCGTCCCCCAGGAGGTGGCGGCGGGCGGGATGATTGCCCCGTATCGCCGCCAGGGTACCGGCTCGACATGAAGGGCCCCGGGGCCGCCGGGGGAGCCCCGGCCCGGCCGCGGGGGCGGGGATGACAAACTGGACCGCATGGCTTACGACGATCTCCGCTCCCTGCTCCGGGCCCTTGAGCGCGATGGCGACCTCAAGCGCGTCAAGGTCGAGGTCGACCCCCACCTGGAGGTCGGCGAGATCGTCGACCGGGTCAACAAGGCGGGCGGCCCGGCCCTGCTGTTCGAGAACGTCAAGGGCTCCTCGATGCCCCTGGCCATGAACGTCTTCGGCACCGACCGGCGCCTCCTCAAGGCGCTCGGGCTGAAGGCGTACAGCGACATCAGCGACAAGATCGGCGGGCTCCTCAAGCCGGAGCTGCCGCAGGGCTTCGTCGGCGTGCGGGAGGCGTTCGGGAAGCTCGGCTCGATGGTGCACGTGCCGCCGAAGAAGGTGAAGCCCGGCGACGCGCCCGTGCAGGAAGTGGTGCTGACGGGCGACGACGTCGACCTGGACCGGCTGCCCGCGCTGTTCACCTGGCCCGAGGACGGCGGCTCGTTCTTCAACCTCGGCCTCACCCACACCAAGCACCCCGAGACCGGCGTCCGGAACCTGGGCCTCTACCGGCTCCAGCGCCACGACAAGCGCACCATCGGGATGCACTGGCAGATCCACAAGGACAGCGCCAACCACTACCAGGTCGCCGCCCGGCGCGGTGAGCGGCTGCCCGTCGCCATCGCCTTCGGCTGCCCGCCCGCCGTGACGTACGCCTCCACCGCCCCGCTGCCCGGGGACATCGACGAGTACCTCTTCGCCGGGTTCGTCCAGGGCAAGCGGATCGAGATGGTCGACTGCAAGACCGTGCCGCTCCAGGTCCCCGCGCAGGCGGAGGTCGTCATCGAGGGGTGGCTGGAGCCGGGCGAGATGCTGCCCGAGGGCCCGTTCGGGGACCACACCGGCTTCTACACCCCGCAGGAACCGTTCCCCGCACTGACCATCGACTGCGTCACCATGCGCAGGCGGCCGCTGCTCCAGTCCATCGTGGTGGGCCGGCCGCCGACCGAGGACGGGCCGCTGGGCCGGGCCACGGAGCGGTTCTTCCTGCCGCTGCTGAAGATCATCGTGCCGGACATCGTGGACTACCACCTCCCCGAGGCGGGCGGCTTCCACAACTGTGCGATCGTCTCGATCGACAAGAAGTACCCGAAGCACGCCCAGAAGGTGATGAGCGCCATCTGGGGCGCCCACATGATGTCGCTGACCAAGCTGATCGTGGTGGTCGACTCCGACTGCGACGTCCACGATCTGCACGAGGTGGCCTGGCGGGCGCTCGGCAACACCGACTACGCCCGGGACCTGACCGTCACCGAGGGCCCGGTCGACCACCTGGACCACGCCTCGTACCAGCAGTTCTGGGGCGGCAAGGCGGGCATCGACGCGACGAGGAAGCTGCCCACCGAGGGGTACACCCGGGACGGCGGCTGGCCGGAGATGGTCGTCTCCGACCCGGAGACGGCGGCGAAGGTCGACCGCCGCTGGAAGGAATACGGCCTGTGAGCAGTACGGCAGAGGCGGCGTCCGTCCCCGGACCCGCCCCATCGGACGGCAAGGTGAAGGCGTTCCTGCGGCTCGTGATGATCGAGCACTCGGTCTTCGCGCTGCCCTTCGCGTACATCGCCGCGCTGACCGCGATGTTCCGGATGGACGGCACGATCCACTGGGGCGTCCTGCTGCTCGTCACGCTGGCGATGGTGGGGCTGCGGACCTTCGCGATGGCCGCCAACCGGATCATCGACCGGGAGATCGACGCCCGGAACCCGCGCACCGCGGGCCGCGAGCTGGTGACCGGCGCGGTGTCGGTGAAGTCGGCGTGGACCGGGGCGCTCGTCGCGCTGGTGGTGTTCCTGGGGGCGGCGGCGCTGCTCAACCCGCTGTGCCTGGCGCTCGCGCCGGTGGCCGTGGTGCCGATGGTGGTCTACCCGTACGGCAAGCGGTTCACCAACTTCCCGCACGCCATCCTGGGGCTCGCGCAGGCCATCGGACCGGTCGGCGCCTGGCTGGCGGTGACCGGGAGCTGGTCGTGGGACGCGGTGATCCTCGGGCTCGCGGTGGGGATCTGGATCGGCGGCTTCGACCTGATCTTCGCCTGCCAGGACGTCCAGGCCGACCGGGCGCACGGGGTGCTGTCGTTCCCGGCGCGGTTCGGGATTCCGGCGGCGCTGTGGGGCGCGCGGGTGTGCCACGTGGTCACGACCGGGCTGCTGGTGTGGTTCGGGCTGGCCACGGACGCCGAGGTCTTCTACTGGATCGGCATGGCGATCGTCGCGGTGGCGTTCGTGTACGAGCACCGGGTGGTGCGTCCGCACGACCTGTCCCGGCTGAACCGGGCGTTCTTCTCGGTGAACGGCTTCATCGGCATCGCGCTGTTCGCCTGCGCGCTGCTGGACCTGCTGGTGCGGGGGCTGACCCCCTGACGCCTCGTGGGCGGCGGCCCCTCAGGCCGTGACCCGGGGGCCCGGGGCGCGGCGCGGGCGGCGGAAGAGGAAGGCCGCCGCGACCCCGCCGAGGAGCCCGAAGAGGTGGCCCTGCCAGCTGACGCCGGAATCGGTCGGCAGGACGCCCCACAGCAGCGAGCCGTAGACCACGGCGACGCCGATGCCGATGAGGACGTCCCACGGGCGGCGGTCCACGAAACCGCGCACCAGGAGATAGCCCAGCAGGCCGAAGACCACGCCGGAGGCGCCGAGCGTCACTGTGTTCGGCGGGGCGGTCAGCCAGACGCCGAGGCCGCTGACCAGGATGACCGTCAGGGCGACGGCGGCGAACCGGCGCAGCCCCGCGAGGGCGGCGAGGAAGCCGAGGACCAGCAGCGGGACGCTGTTGGAGGCCACGTGCTCCCAGCTTCCGTGCAGGAACGCGGCGGGCGCCACGTCCCGCAGCTCCGCCGTCTCGCGCGGGCTGATGCCGTAGGTGTCCAGGGCGTGGCCCGTGGCCGTGTCGATCCCTTCGAGGACCCAGAGCAGGGCCACCCACCCGGCCATCAGGAGCCCCGCGGCCAGGGCCCGCGCGCCGCCGGTGGCGCTGTGCCCACCGGTGCGGTCGGTGGTCCGGTAGTCGCCCATGGTCTGCCCCTGCCCCCGGGTTGCCCGTCACCCGGTGGAACGTCCGCGGCGGCCCCCCGGTTCCGGGTGCCGGGCGCGGGGGCGTGCCGGATAGGCTCGCGGGTGTGGAATCCAGGACTTCAGTGACTCATCAGCAGCGGCGGCCTTGGATTGTCGGGGTGTCCGGCGCTTCGGGTACCCCGTTCGCGGCCGCCGTCCTGCGCGGGCTCCTGGCGGCCGGCGAGAGCGTGGACCTGGTGGTGAGCCGGGCCTCGCGCCTCACCCTGCTGGACGAGACCGGCATCGCGTTCCGGGACGGGCACTGGCGCGAGGACCTGCGGGTCTGGCTGGAGCGGGGCGCGGACGGGAAGCCGGACGCGTTCGCGGTGGGGGAGGCGGAGCTGGAGCGCGTACGCCACTGGCCGGCCGGTGATCTGGCCGCCGGGCCGTCCTCCGGGTCGTACCCGGCGCGGGGGATGCTCATCGTGCCGGCCTCGACGGCCTGTGTGGCCGGGGTGGCGCTCGGTCTGTCGAAGGATCTGCTCCAGCGGGCCGCGAGCGTGACGCTCAAGGAGCGCCGCCCGCTGGTCGTCGCGGTGCGCGAGACCCCGCTGAGCGGCCAGACGCTGAAGCAGATGGTGGCCCTGGACGAGGCGGGCGCGATCGTGCTGCCCGCCTCTCCCGCGTTCTACGCGGGGGCGACGCACATCCAGGACCTGGTGGACTTCGTCGCGGGGCGGGTGCTGGACGCGGCGGGCGTGCCGCACCGCCTGTACCGCCGCTGGGAAGGAGAGCTCGGTGGCGGCTCCCGCCCGGAGACCCGCTAGGCCGCCGGGGCCGGCGGGGTGCGGTGGCGCCGGCGTCAGCGCTTCTTGTGCGCGCGGGGGGTGCGGGTCTTGTCGACGCGGTGCGCGGCGGCGGGCTGGTGGGCACGCGAGCGGTTGGCCAGGTCCTGCAGCTCGCGCATCCGGGCGTAGGCCATCTCGATCGTGTACACGGTGAAGTTCACTCCTGAAGATTCGAAAGCGTTTCTTGGATGTTCTAGAAGATTTGCAGGACGTCACCCCTACATGCCTTAGATTCTACACGTAAACTCGCGGTACTGCTGAACAATGGAAGGTTTCAGTCATATGGACGCGGTGGACAGGCAGCTCATCCAGGCCCTCAGGGAGAACGGCAGGGCCTCGTACGCCGAGCTGGGACGGCTGGTGGGGCTCTCCGGGCCCAGCGTCACCGACCGCATCAACCGGCTGGAATCCGCCGGTGTCATCACCGGCTACCGCGCCACCGTCGACTCCGCCTCGCTGGGGCTCGGGGTGACCGCGCTGATCGGGATCTCGCTCTCCGACGCCGCCGACCACGAGGACGTGGCCCACCGGCTGAAGGACCTCGCGGAGATCGAGGACTGCTGGTTCATCGCGGGCGACGACTCGTACATGCTCAAGGTCCGGGTGGGCGACGTGGACGGACTGGAGCGGACGATCCGGCGGCTGAGCGGTACGAAGGGCGTCTCGCGGACCCGGACCACGATCGTGCTCTCCACCAAGTGGGAGAACCGGGTCGGGGAGCTTCCCGAGGAGGCGTAGGCCCGCACCGCCTGGCGGGGGGCCCCGTCCGGCCGGAGGGCGGGGGAGTACCGTGGGGCGGAGTCTGGAACACGGAGAAAAGGGAGGCGCCCTAGTGGACGCGGGACTCAAGCGCGAGCTGGAGGAGAAGGTCCGGGCCGGCGAGCGGCTGACCCGCGAGGACGGGATCGCCCTCTACGCCTCCGACGACCTGGCGTGGCTGGGGGGCCTGGCGCACGAGGTGCGGACGCGCAAGAACGGCGACGTCGTGCACTTCAACGTCAACCGCCACCTCAACATGACCAACGTGTGCACCGCCTCGTGCGCGTACTGCTCGTTCCAGCGCAAGCCGGGCGAGAAGGACGCGTACACGATGCGCATCGAGGAGGCCGTCCGCCTCGCCAAGGCGATGGAGGGCGAGAACCTCACCGAGCTGCACATCGTCAACGGGCTCCACCCCACCCTCCCGTGGCGCTACTACCCGCGCTCGCTCAGCGCGCTGAAGGAAGCCCTGCCGAACGTGGCGCTCAAGGCGTTCACGGCGACGGAGATCCACCACTTCGAGACGATCTCAGGGCTCTCCGCCTCCGAGATCCTCGACGAGCTGATCGAGGCCGGTCTCGAATCGCTGACCGGCGGCGGCGCGGAAATCTTCGACTGGGAGGTCCGCCAGCACATCGTCGACCACCGCACCCACTGGGAGGACTGGTCGCGCATCCACCGCCTCGCGCACGAGAAGGGGCTCAAGACCCCGGCGACGATGCTGTACGGGCACATCGAGGAGCACCGCCACCGCGTCGACCACGTGCTGCGGCTGCGGGAGATGCAGGACGAGACCGGCGGTTTCCAGGTCTTCATCCCGCTGCGCTACCAGCACGACTTCGTGGACATGAAGGACGGCAAGGTCCGCAACAAGCTCCAGGCGCGCACCACGATGGCGACCGGCGCGGAGGCGCTGAAGACCTTCGCCGTCTCCCGGCTGCTCTTCGACAACGTGCCGCACGTCAAGGTCTTCTGGGTGATGCACGGCGTGCAGACCGCCCAGCTCGCGCTGCAGCACGGCGCGGACGACATGGACGGCTCGGTCGTCGAGTACAAGATCACGCACGACGCCGACGACTTCGGCACGCCGAACAAGCTCGGCCGCGAGGATCTGCTGGACCTGATCCGCGACGCCGGTTTCCGGCCGGTCGAGCGGAACACCCGGTACGAGATCCTGCGCGAGTACCCGGGCCCCGACCCCGACCGGCGCGAGTCGCCCCAGCCGATGCGCGTCTGAGGCCGGCCCCGGCGTGCGCCGAGGCGTCCGACGCCCGACGCGCGCCCGTGCCGTCCGGCGCCCCGCACCGCCCCGCGCCTTCCGGTGCGGCGAAAGCCCCGGCCGCCGTCCCCGGCCGGGGCTTTCCGGCGTCCGCCAACCCCCTGAACCGAGAGAATTCGGGCCATGCTTCACTGGACGGGCAGAAGCGTGTCGAGAGTTCCCGGGAAGAGAGGGCCCACCGTGTCCGCTGCCAAGCCGAGCGCGATGATCCGTTACACGGCGTTGCGCCTGCTGATCTTCGTCGGCTGTTTCTTCGTCGCCGGTGTCGCCGTCCACTTCGGACTGGTCCCCTCCGGCCTCGGCGGCTCCAACACGGTCTGGGTGATCCTCCTCGGCCTCGTCCTCTCCGCCCCGCTCAGCTATGTGCTGCTGCGCAAGCAGCGCGACGAGATGTCCGAGCAGATCGTCACCAAGGTCGACCGCACCAAGGCGCGCCTCGACGCCAACCGCACCCGCGAGGACGCGGTCCAGTAGCGCCGGCCGCGCCCGCGAGGACGCGGCCCCCGGCGGCTGCCGTACGGGGACGCCTGCGGGCGCCCCGCAAGCCTCCTCACACGCGCGCCTCCTGCGCCCCCCTTCTCCCCCGGACCCCGGGCGGGAGCCGACCGGCTCCCGCCCGGGGTCCGCGGCGTTCCGGACGGTATTCCGACGCTTTCCGGCCTTTTCCGACCGTGGAGCCCTGCCCGTGAGTCAAAGAAGGGCTTTGGGCTTCTCAAAGTACAAGTGTTAACGTATGCGCTATGAAGACAGCTGTGCGCCTCCGTCATGCCGCGAGCATCCCGCTCGTGGCGCGCCTGCATGTCGATCTCTGCCGCTGTATGTCCGCGGTCTGTTGCCGCAACGTCTGATACGGCATCATGCAGCGGCGCCGCCCCCGGCGCGGGCGCCGCGACCCCGTCCCCGTTCCACCGCACGATCGCGCGGACCACCTCTGCGCGTCCCGATGCGACCCCTGTTGGAGTGTGTCCGTGTCCGCGTCCCCCGCGTCCGTCGCCCCCGAGGCCGAGCAGCCAGCCGGCTCCGGTCCCGGTTCCCGTCCCCGTATACCCGGCGTCCCGTTCTGGATCCAGATCGTCGCCGGTCTGGTCCTCGGTGTGCTCCTCGGCTGGCTGGCCCGCAGCCAGGACCTCGGCTGGCTCGTCACCACCCTCGACGAGATCGGCTCGCTCTTCGTCCAGCTCCTCAAGCTGGCCGTGGCCCCGCTGGTCTTCTTCGCGATCCTGGTGTCGATCACCAACCTGCGCCAGGTCAACAACGCCGCCCGGCTCGCGACCCGCACCCTGCTCTGGTTCATGATCACCTCCCTGATCGCGGTCGCCATCGGCCTCGCGATCGGCCTGATCACCAACCCGGGCTCCGGCACCGGACTCACGCCGAAGGACGGCGCGCTCTCCGAGACCAAGGGCAGCTGGATCGACTTCCTGACCGGCATCGTCCCGGACAACGTGATCACGCCGTTCACCGAGCTGAACGTGCTCCAGATCGTGTTCATGGCCGCCGTCGCCGGTATCGCCGCGCTCAAGCTCGGTGAGAAGGCCAAGCCGATCCTCACCTTCAGCCAGGCCGTCCTGGAGCTGCTCCAGAAGGCCCTGTGGTGGGTCATCCGCCTCGCCCCGATCGGCACCGTCGGCCTCATCGGCTACGCCATCGCGGACTACGGCTGGGACCTCATCGGCAAGTACGCGACGTTCACCGCCGACGTCTACATCGGCTGCGCCCTGGTGATGTTCGGCGTCTACCCGCTGCTCCTGGCCACCGTCGCCAAGGTCAGCCCGCTCCAGTTCTTCAAGGGCGCCTGGCCCGCCATCCAGCTCGCCTTCGTCTCCCGCTCCTCGGTCGGCACCATGCCGGTCACCCAGCGGGTCACCGAGCGCCTCGGCGTCCCGAAGGAGTACGCCTCCTTCGCCGTCCCGTTCGGCGCGACCACCAAGATGGACGGCTGCGCCGCGATCTACCCGGCGCTGGCGGCGATCTTCATCGCGCAGATCTTCGACGTGCAGCTGGGCATCGGCGACTACCTCCTGATCGCCTTCGTCTCGGTGATCGGCTCGGCGGCCACCGCCGGCCTCACCGGCGCCACGGTCATGCTGACCCTCACCCTGTCCACGCTGGGCCTCCCCCTGGAGGGCGTCGGCCTGCTCATGGCGATCGACCCGATCCTGGACATGATGCGCACCGCCACCAACGTGGCCGGCCAGGCGCTGGTCCCGGTGATCGTCGCGGCCCGCGAGAAGATCCTCGACCACGACGCGTACGCCACCGCCTCGGCCTCCCCGATCGACTCCCTCGACGACGAGGCCGGCCGGCGCGACGAGGACCGGGACGCCGACCGCGACGAGGTCCGCGACGCGGTGCCCGTCACCGCGTAGCGCCCTCACCCGCACGCCCGACGGCGCCCCCGAGCCACCACGTACCCCGTACGCGGACGGCCCGGGGGCGCCGTCGTGTTCCGCCCGCCCGGCCCCCGGGCGGTCAGGGGCGCTGGAAGAGCACCTCGGGGTGGGCCGGGCTCGGGCCGTCCAGCAGCCGGGCCGGCCGGCCGCGCAGGGTCCGGTCGAGGAAGGCGGTCACATAGACGCGGGTGATCGTGGTCGAACGGGCGGCGGAGAGCGGCGCGCCCGGGTCCACGATGCCGAGCTGCTCCCCGATCTCCGGGGTGTCGGTGAAGGTGAAGTGGCCGGAGTCCCGGACCGTCAGCCACCGCTTGAAGCCGTCCAGCCGCGCCCAGCCCTCGTCCCAGGACGTGTCGCCCGCGCCGGGAGCGTGCCCCGGGTCGGTCCCCAGCATCAGGAACGGCCGCCCGCCGAGGCCCCGGGCGCTCACCGGGTCGAAGAACGTGCCGTCCATGTCGACGCCCGCGTCCACCCGGCGGTCGGCGGCCATGGTGGAGGCGGCCGCGTTGCCCCCGATGGAGTGGCCCGCCATGCCCACCCGGCGCGGATCGATCGTCCGGGCGTACCGCCAGGCCGGGCGCGGGCCCGTCAGCCGGTCCAGCAGGAACGAGAAGTCGGCGGCGCGTCCGGTGGAGACGGCGGCCAGCACCTTCCGCCGCCCGGCCTCGTCCGGCTGCGCGTCCACCGCGTCGCAGGCGGCGCACGGCAGGACCCGCCCGTCCGGCAGCTCCATGCCGGTGGTCTCGTACGGGTGGTCCGCACTCGCCACGACGTAGCCCCGGCTCGCCAGTTCCTCCGCGAGCCCGGTCAGCGTGGCCCGGGGCGTGCCGAAGCCGGGCGAGAGGAGCACCAGCGGGAAGCGCCCCGGAGCGGGCACGGCCGCCGTACGGGCGTGGGTCCGGGCGGCGGCGACCCGGCCGGGCCACGCCGGGTCGTCGAGCCCGCGTTGCGCGAGCATCGCCCGGGCCTCCTCCTCGGCCATGTACGGGGCCGGGTCGCCGCCGGTGCCGGGGCGGGCCGGGTAGTGCAGCGTGACCGGGAGCCGGCGCGGACCGGCGGCCGGCGCCCAGGGGTCGGGGCGCGCGTGATCGGTGAGAAGGAGGGCGTCACGGCCGGTGGCGTACGGGCCGGTGGGCCGGGGGAGCGCCAACGGGGAGGCAGCGGTGGTCGTCGGCGCCGGGGCCGCGGTGCGGGGCCCCGGGGTCCCGGCGGGGGCGGTGGCCGGGGCGGCGCCCGGCGCGGCCGTCCGCCCGGACGCCGCTGCGGGCGCGGCCGTTCCGGCCAGGGCGGTCAGGGCGGCCAGCGCCAGCGCGGCGGCGGTCGCGGCGGCCGTGCGCCGCCGCCGGTACGGAGAGGTCGTCATGTCCGCCACGCTAGGCGGCGGGGCCGCCGGGCCGCGTCGGACGACGGGTGGAAGCGGGTCGGCCCACGGGAGGACCCCCTCCTCGTCCAGAGGTCGCGGAGGCCTCGCCCCCCTCCGGCCGGTTTCCTTGATCACTCGCTGCGACGCCGGGCCGCCGACCGCCGTAGGGTGGACGGGGAGCAGGGCAGCGGGGGCGGGGAGGAAACCGGACATGGGTGCTGTGAAGGGCAAGCGGATGCCGCGCGCCGTACGCGAGCGGCAGATGATGGACGCCGCCGTGCGGACCTTCGGCCAACGGGGCTACCGGGCCGCCTCCATGGACGAGATCGCGGAGCTGGCGGGCGTCTCCAAGCCCTTGGTCTACCTGTACCTGAACTCCAAGGAGGACCTGTTCTCCGCCTGCATCAAGCGCGAGGCCGACGCCCTGCTGGAGGCGGTGCGGGCCGGGGTGGACCCGTCCCTGCCCGCCGACGCCCGGCTGTGGGCGGGGCTGCGGGCGTTCTTCGTCCACACCGCCGAGAACCCGGACGCCTGGTCGGTGCTGCACCGTCAGGCGCGGTCGCACGGCGAGCCGTTCGTCAGCGAGGTCGGCCGCATGCGGGACGAGATCGTCGCGTTCGTGACGGGCCTGATCGGGGACGCCGCCCGCGAGGCGCACAGCGACCCCGCGCTCGCCGACCGGGACGTGGCGGGACTCGCGCAGGCCCTGGTGGGCGCGGCGGAGTCGCTGGCGGGCTGGGCCAACGACACCCCGGACGTCTCGGCGCGGGAGGCCGCGGCGACCCTGATGAACTTCGCCTGGGCGGGTCTGGAGAACCTGATGCACGCCCGCCCGTGGACGCCCCCGGCCGACTGAGGACGGTCCCGCCGACGGCGCCGGGACGGCCCTCGGGGCCGTCCCGTTCGGATCATGCCGGGCTCCCGCGGTCCTCCTGGCAGGGCCGGGCGCCGCGGTCACGGCCCGGCGGACGCGCGCCGGGGGCTCCGCCGCGCCGCCCCGCCGGTCAGGCCGCCGAGGGGCTGCCGGGGGCGCGGCGCTCCTCGGCGTGGGCGGAGTCGAGCTGGGCCCGCAGCCCGGCGAGTCCCAGGGCGAGGGCCCCGCGTTCCCCGGGCGGCATGTTCGCTATGGCCTGGTGGAGCACGGTGTCGCGCTGGGCGCGGATGCGTTGCAGGTGCTCCCTCCCGGCGGCGGTGAGCCGGAGCGCGACCTCGCGGCCGTTGCCCGGGCACGGCAGGCGTTCGAGGAAGCCGATGGCCTGCAGGCGGTCGCACATGCGGGTCACCGTCGGCGGCGCGGAGGCGAGGCGGTGGCACACCGTGCGCATGCGGACGCCCTCCTCGCCGTCGACGACGTACATCAGCCGGAGCTGGGAGGTGGAACCGGGCGCGCTCATGCCCGTGGTGGCGTTCCTGGCGTGGTCCCACATCACGTCGAGGAGCTCGACGATCGAACTCGCGGCGTGGGCCGGCTCCTGCCGGCCTCCGTCGGCGGCGGCCTCTGGTGCGGTCATGGTTGCCCGTCGGTGGGTGCTTCTGCCCGGTGGAGCGCCGGGCAGTGGCTCAGGTGGTGCTGGCCGGTCCGGTGGGGCGGGGCGCTCCGGCGCCCTCGGTCCCCGAGGAGGGCGCCGGGGGCGCCGGGGGCCGGGGCGGTGGCGCGGCCGTGAGGTGGCCCAGCGTACCGGTGAGGGCCAGAAGCCGTTCCAGCCGCGCGGGCCGCTCGTCCAGGTGCAGCCGCACCCCCGCCTCGGCGGTGCGGCGCGCGATCATCAGCAGGGCGCACAGGCCCATGGAGTCGACCGCCTCGACATCCGCGCATCGCAGATGCAGATCGGTCAGGCCCGGCCGTGCGGCGAGCCGGGCGGCGGCCTCCCGCACGAGGAGGTCGGCGTTGTCGTAGTCGAGGTCTCCGTGGAGCTCTATGCGGATGCTGTCCTGCTCGTCGACCGTGGTCAGCCGGAGGTTGTGCTGGGGGTGCGTGGTCATGCGGTGTTCCCGGAGGCGGTGGGGTGGTCGGTGGTGAGGGCCCGGTTTCCGGCCCCGAGGACGCGGACGGCCCGGGGGAAGTCCTTGAGCTCGCGGGCCAGCAGGTCCAGGGCGGGCGGCAGGCTCGACGCGGGGACGCCCCGGGCCACCAGGATGTGCGCGGTCCAGGTGATGAACCGGGTGAAGAGTTCCTCGTCGTCGAGGTAGAGGGCGGTGGCCAGGAAGTCGACGATGTGCGCGAGGTCCTCGGCGGTGCGCTCGCGCTGGGCGACGTCGTAGGAGCGCATCGCGGGGAAGGCGTCCTCCAGCGCGGTGAAGACCTGGCGTACGAGGGCGGCGCTGCTGCGGGAGACCAGGGTGTACTCCTGGTCGGCCAGGTGCGGGAGGTCGTCGAACTGCTGGTGGTCCGGTTCCGGGCGGGGCGGCGGCCGCCGGGCGAGGAGGTCGGCGGCGGCGCGGGCGTCGGGGGCCCAGGCGTCGGCGCCCAGCCGCCGTGCGTACCGGCCCCCGGGTCCGAAGGCGGCCCCGCCGACGAGGACGGGGACGCCGATCGCCTGGCACGCGGTGATCGCCGCGTGGGCGGTGGGCAGCCGGGTGGGGATCGAGCTGGAGAGCGCCACCGCGTCGGCCCGGGTGTTGTGCAGGTGGACGATCAGGTGCGGGGTGGGGATCTGGGCGCCCAGGTAGTCGACCCGCCAGCCGCGCAGTTTCAAAACCTCCGCCAGCAGGCGTGCGGGCAGGCCGTGCCATTCGCCGTCCACGCAGGCCACCGTGACCCTGCCCCGGGTGACGGAGGTGCGGGCGGCGGGGTGCGTGCCCAGCGCGGCGACGACCCGTTCGTTGATGGCGGTCGCCGCGTGCTCCTGGGCGACGCTGATCCGGTTGGCCGCCCATTCCTCGCCGACCCGCTTCTGCACCCGGGCGATCACGTCCAGCAGGACGGCCTCCGGGTCGGTCCCCTCGTCGAGCAGGCGCAGGACCAGCTCGCCGGCCGCGTACTCGTCGCCGACCGAGACCGCGTCCCACAGCAGCTCCACCGACCGCCCGGTGTGTTCGGCGTCGGACGGGCGGGGCGGGGTGCTCGTGCTCATGCGGTGAACCTGCCCCGGGTGTGCCCGTTCACCGCGCTCAGGTGGTGGGTGCGGGGCGCGGAGATCACGACGACGGCCATGTCGTCGTGCGGGCGGTCGCCCAGCCACTGGCCGGCCAGCATCTGCACGTGCTCCACGACCCCCTCGGCGGGCATGCCCGCGCAGGCGGCGAGCGCGCGCTTGAGCCGTTCGTCGCCGAACAGCTCGTCGCCCATCGGGCCGCCCCTGGCCTCGGTGATGCCGTCGGTGTACAGGACGCAGGACTCGCCGGGCGCCAGGGTGGCGGTGACGGTGGTGCAGGCGATGGTGGGGATGGCGCCGATCAGGGTGCCGTGGGTGGCGGCCTCCTCCACCGTGCCGTCCGCGCGGACGATCAGCGGTTTGGGGTGGCCGCCGCTGGTGAGCTTGAGGTCCACGGTGTTGCCCCGGCGCAGGGCGGAGGCCAGGACCATGGTCGCGAAGCGGGTGTGGTGGGAGCTGAGCATCGAGGTGTTCAGCAGGTCGAGCATCCGCTGGTGGTCGTCGGCCAGGGGCAGCAGCGCGTGCAGCGTGTTGCGGATCCGGCCCGTCAGCACGGCGGCCTCCAGGCCCTTGCCGCACACGTCCCCCAGCAGGACCAGGGAGGCTTCTCCCTCGTCGGACGCGGGGTGCACGTCGTAGAAGTCGCCCCCGATGCGCTCGTGGTCGGCCGAGGGCCGGTAGCCGCCGGCGAAGTCCACCCCGGAGACCCGGTGCAGGGCCGGGGGCAGGAGTTCCCGCATCAGCAGGTCGCTGATCGAGCTCTGCTCCGCGTACAGCCGGGCGGCCGACATCCCCGCGCCCGCGCGGGCGGCGAACAACCGGGCGAAGATCTCCTCCTCCTCGGTGAAGGCGGCGGTGTCGGCCTTGCGCAGCAGGATGAGGGCCCCGGCGGGGACGCCGTGCCCGGGCAGCGGGGTGATCACGATCGAGCCGGCCGGCCCCATGCCCTCGGGCACCATCCAGGCGGGGGCCGTGCTCGGGTCGATCCACCGCGAGGGCACCGGCGGGAACCCGCGCAGCGCCTCTCCCAGCCCCGGCACGGAGTCGGGGGCCACCGTCACGGTGGCCGTCTCGGGGTCGCCGCCGCGCAGGCAGGTCACCACGGGCAGCCGCTGTCCGCGCGCCGGTGCGATCACGAGCGCCGCGTCGGCCAGTTTCTCGGCGGCCATCCGTGCCGCCACGTCCATGCAGCGCTCCAGGTTGAGGGAGGACAGCAGGGAGCTGGACGCCTTGGCGAGGAACGCGCTGCGCTCCTGCTCCATGCGCAGGGCCTCCCGGACGAGCCGGTGGTCGGTGGCGTCCACCAGCCACCACGCCGCCGAACCGTCGTCCCGCACCGTGGGGTGCGCCTCGAAGTACCGCCCGCCGATGTCACCGGCGGGCGCCCGGCCGGGTTCCGGTGCGGTGGGGCGGCCTGGGGAGTACAGCTCGGCGTGTGCTTCGCTGAGCCAGTCCGGGACCACTTCCGCGAGCGGCGCACCGGGGGCGGCGGCGGGCAGCACCTGCCCCGCCGCTTCGTTGCACCGCACCACGAGGCCCTGAGCGTCGGCGATCAGCACCGGGTAGGGGGCCTGGCCCCAGGGGAAGTCCGGATGCGTGTCCGCAAGGGTTCGCGCTTGGGTGGAAGCCAAATATCGAGGGCCCGCTGGGCGGACCCCTCACCTCATCAACTAGACGATTGCCTTGAGGCAACCTTCCCTCACGCCGTCCCTCCGTGACAACCCGGGCCCCGGGCGGAGCGGGGCGCCCGGGGCGGAAGGTCGCAGAGTCTTCACCTCATGACCACATACCCCGGGACACGCGGTCCACCGCTCCGCTCCGCCCTCACGCCCCCGGCGGCCCGGCGGCCGGGCGGCCGTGCCAGTCCAGGCACATCACGAGGGAGTCGTCCGCCGCCGGACCGGAGCCCCGGTGGCCCAGCAGCTCCTGGAGCATCACCCGGGGCACCTGCGGGGCGGGCAGCAGGCGCGTGCTGTTGATCGACGCGGCCAGGGCCCGGAGGCTGTACTTCTCGCCCGCCGGGGACAGCGCGTCGTAGACGCCGTCGCTGATGAACAGCAGGCGGTCACCGGGCAGGACCTGGAAGCGCTGGGCGACGTAGTCGGTGTCCTCGAACATCCCCAGCGGCATCTGCGCCTCGAACTCGATGGGCTCCACCACCCCCTGGCGCACCCGCCACACCCGGGGCGAGCCGGCGTCGACGACCTCCGCCTCCCCGGTCGGGAGGTGGAAGCGGAAGAGCAGGGTCGACAGGTGCCGCTCCCCGCGGTACTGCCCGTACACCGCCTGGTCGGCCAGGTACGCCTGGTCGCTCAGGCTCAGACCGGCGCGGCGGGCGTTGCGCAGCGCGTTGACGCAGAGGTTCGTCAGCAGGGCGGCGTCGATGCCCTCGCCCATGCCGTTGCTGACGGTCACGTACAGGTCGTCGGCCGAGGCCGACCAGTCGAAGCTGTCGCCGAAGATGGCGTAGGCGGGCTCCAGCTGCGCGCCGAGGCTGTACTCCGCCCGTGCGCAGGAGCGGCCGGGCAGGAGCTGCCACTGCATCTCGGCGGCCAGAGTCAGCCGTTCCGCCCGCCGCGCCTGGAGGAAGAGGTCGGTGTCGCGCTCCGCGACGACCACCTCGTGCGCCAGGGCGTCGGCGCAGTCCTGGAGGTCCGCCAGCACGTCCGCCGCCGGTCCGCCGTCGTCGGCCGCCGGCAGGGTGACGCTGAGGATGCCCAGCCGGTCCCCCCGGACGCTGACCGGGAGGTGCGCCGTCACCGTGGACGCCGGGCGGTCGTGCACGCAGTACGGCTCCTGCGCTCCGAACGCGCGGCCCGGAGCGCTGTCGTGCACCGGGACCGGTGCGCGGGTGTACGGAAGGACGTCGACGGGCTGCAGCTCGGTCATCGCGTAGTCGACGAGCAGAAGGTCCACCGTCAGCGCACCGTGCCGGCGCTCGATCAGGGACCGGACGACGTCGAAGATCTCGTGGGGCGCGGCCTCGCGCAGGGCGCGCTCGACCGCGCTGGGTCTGTCCACGGGTACCGGACCTGCCTTCTCGCGCTGTGTCCGCCGGCCGGTGTCGGCGACGGCCGGCGGAGGGGGCGGGGAAGCCCCCCACGGGAGTGTCACATGCGCGGGGACCGGCCCCGGACGCGGTCGGCGCGCGGGACCGGACGGTCCCGTACCCGCCCTGGAGACGGCGCCCCGGACCTACCGCACCACCGACCCCACGAGGTGGACGCGTCCCCCGGGTCCGCGCAGCGCGAAGGCGCGGCCGGAGGCGTCGGCCGCGTACACCACGGTGGCCGGCAGCAGGACGGGGGCCCTGAACTCCACCCGTACGGTACGGACGGCGGCCGGGTCGGCGGTCTCGGCCAGGCAGCGGGCGGCCGTCCACATGCCGTGCGCGATGGCGCGGGGGAAGCCGAAGGGCCTGGCGGTCAGCGGGTGGAGGTGGATCGGGTTGCGGTCCCCGGACACGGCCCCGTACCGCCGCCCGAGATCGCCGGGCAGCGTCCACTCGGCGCGGGCGGGCAGCTCCTCGGGGGCGGGGGGCCGTGCGGCGGCGGGGGGCGGGCTCCCCGGGCGGCCCGCCGCCGGGTCCTCCGCCGGGTCCTCCATCCGGTCCTCCGCCGGACGGCGGGTCGCGTGGCGGGAGAGATAGCCGCTGCGGGACGCCCACACCAGCTCCCCGGCCACCCGTGCCTCGGTCGCCATGGTGACCTCGGTGCCCCGCCGGTGCGGGTTCAACTCCTCCGCGTACACCGCGAGTTCGAGCGGTTCTTCCGGGCGCACGGGCCGGTGCGGGGTGATCTCGATCCAGGTGTGGACGAGCCCGAGCACCGGCAGTGGGAAGGCCCGGCCGGTCATCAGCCGCAGGGTGTCGGGGAAGGCCAGCACGTGCGGATAGGTGAGCGGGAGCGCCCCGGTCTCCGGGAATCCGCAGATCCCGGCGTACGCGGCGAGGGGCCCCGGCGCCACGGGCGCGGCGGGGCGGGTGCGGCGGGCCGGGGGCAGTGCGGCGTCCGGCCGCCCGGCGCGCTTGAGCGGTGAGGAGAGGGCTCCGCGTAGGAGCGAGGCGCTGAGCGAGGTCATCGGTCTCACGCTCCCAGCAGGCTCTGGCCGCAGACGCGCAGCACCTGGCCGTTGACGGCGGCGGAGCCGGGCTGCGCGAACCAGGCGACGGTCTCGGCGACGTCCACCGGAAGCCCGCCCTGGGAGAGGGAGTTCATCCGCCGGCCCGCCTCGCGGATGAGGAACGGCACGGCGGCGGTCATCTTCGTCTCGATGAACCCGGGCGCCACCGCGTTGACCGTGACGCCGTGTTCGGCGGCGGCGCGGGGGCCGAGGGAGCGGACCAGGCCGATGATCCCGGCCTTGCTGGCCGCGTAGTTGGTCTGGCCGTCGTTGCCCGCGATGCCCGCGATGGAGGCGGTGGCGACGATCCTGCCGCCCCGGTTCACCGTGCCCGACGCCAGCAGTTCGTCGGTGGTGCGGAGCACGCTGTCGAGGTTGACCTCCACGACCTGCGCCCACCGTTCGGCCGGCATGTTGGCGAGGCGGCGGTCGCGGGTGATGCCCGCGTTGTGGACGAGGACGTCGAGTCCGTCCGGAGCGGCGGCGGCGATGCGGGCGGCGGCGTCGGGCGCGGTGATGTCCAGCGGCAGCGCGGTGGCCCCGAGCCGGTCGGCGGTGCGCACCAGGTCGTTCTGGGCCCCGGGGACGTCCAGCACGACGACCCGTGCCCCGTCGCGGGCCAGCACCGAGGCGACGGAGGCGCCGATGCCCCGCGCCGCGCCGGTGACCAGGGCGGTGCGCCCGGCGAGCGGGGCGTCGGGGTCGGCCACCGGCTCCGGCGCGGCGGCGGTCAGCTCGATCACCTGGCCGCTGACGTAGGCGGAGCGCGGCGAGAGCAGGAAGCGGAGGGTGGACTCGGCGACCGTCGGCGCGGCCCCGGCCGGAAGCCGCAGCAGCTGGGCGGTGGACCCGCGCCCGGCCTCCTTCCCCAACGACCGGACGAAACCCTCCAACGCCTGCTGGGCGGCGGCCTGATGGTGGTCCTCGGAGGACGGCGGGGCGCCGATGACGACGATCCGGCCACCGGGAGCGAGCGACCGTACGACCGGGTGCAGGGCCGCGTGCACCTGGGCGAGGCCCCGGGCGGAGGCGACCCCGGTGGCGTCCAGCACGATCCCGGCGGGTCGCGCGGCCCGCAGTTCCACGGGGAGGCCGGTGGCCGCCAGCACCTTCGCCAGCTCGCCCCCGATCGCCGACTCCCCGGCGGTCAGATGCAGCAGCGGTCCGTCCAGGCCCGGGGCCTCCCGGCTCCAGCGGCGCAGGGGGACGGGCTGCGGCAGGCCGAGCCGACGGGTGAGGAAGCGGCCGGGTGCTGTGCCGGTGAGGTGCAGATAGCGATCGGCCATTGTCCTGACTCCCTGCTCGGTCGTAGATTTACTCTTGAGTAAGGTTACTCAAGAGTCAGGAGCTGGTCGAGATGAACGATTCCGGACCGACCGAGACGAGAGGGTCACGATGACGCGTTCGCGCCCGTTCGTTCCGCTCCCCGTGCCGCAGCCGCGCCGCGTCGCGGTGGTCGGCGGCAGCCGCATCCCGTTCGCCCGCTCCGACGGCCCGTACGCGACCGCCTCCAACCAGGACCTCCTGACGGCCGCGCTCGACGGCCTGGTGGCACGCTACGGCCTGGCCGGGCAGCGCGTCGGGGCTTTCGTCGCGGGCGCGGTCCTCAAACACAGCCGCGATTTCAACCTGGCGCGCGAGACCGTCCTCGGCTCCGCCCTCGACCCCCGCACCCCCGCGTACGACATCCAACAGGCCTGCGGCACCGGCCTCCAGGCGGTCGTCGCCGCCGCGAACGCCATCGCGCTCGGCTCCGTCGACTCGGCGGTCGCGGGCGGCTCCGACACCACGAGCGACGCCCCGCTCGGCGTCAACGACGCACTGCGCCGCATCCTGCTCGCCGCCCGCCGCGCCAAGACGCCCGGCGCCCGGCTCAAGGCCCTGTCCGCCGTACGCCCCCGCCACCTCGTCCCGGACATACCCCGCAACGCCGAACCCCGCACCGGCCTGTCGATGGGCGAGCACGCCGCCCTCACCGCCCGCCGCTGGGCGGTGACCCGCGAGGACCAGGACCTGCTGGCCGCCACGAGCCACCAGCGGCTGGCCGCCGCGTACGAACGGGGCTTCCTGGACGACCTGGTGGTCCCCTACCGGGGCCTGGACCGCGACCAGAACCTGCGTCCGGGATCGACGGCCGGGAAACTCGCCGCCCTGAAGCCGGTGTTCGGGACCTCCGGCCCCGACCCGACGATGACGGCGGGCAATTCGACGCCGCTGACGGACGGCGCGGCGACGGTCCTGCTGGCGAGCGAGGAGTGGGCCGGGGAACGCGGCCTCGAACCGCTGGCGTACCTCTCCCTGCACGAGACGGGCGCGGTGGACTACGTGGACGGCGACGACGGCCTCCTCATGGCCCCCGCGTACGCGGTGCCGCGCCTGCTGGAGCGGGCCGGCCTCGGCATCGAGGACTTCGACCTGGTCGAGATCCACGAGGCGTTCGCCTCCCAGGTGCTGGCCACCCTCGCCGCCTGGGAGAAGCAGGGCCTGGCCCCGGTGGACCGCGCCCGCCTGAACGTGGCCGGCTCCTCCCTCGCCACCGGCCACCCCTTCGCCGCGACCGGCGCCCGGATCGTGGCGACGCTGGCGAAACTCCTGGCGGAACGGGAGGGGCCGGGCCGCGGACTGATCTCGATCTGCGCGGCCGGCGGGCAGGGGGTGACGGCGATCCTGGAGCGGCCGTAGGAACCGGGGCGGCCGTGGGGAGCTTAGGCCCCTCGGCCCCGGAGGGGCCCGTGCCGGCCCCGATGGCCGCGGGGGCTCCGCCCCTTTCGGCCCGGGAGCGGGCGGAGGGGGCGCGGCGGCTGTAGGGGCCCGCCCCCTCGCGGACCCGGAGCGGCCCCTCCGCCCCCGGCTCCCCGGCCCCCACCCCGCCCGGCTCCCCGGCCCCCGCCCCGCCCGTTCTGCCCGCCGCCCCCGCTCTGCCCGCCCCGCCCGCAGTACCTGCCGGACGGACGACCCGGCGAACCGACCCGCCCGACCCCCCGAACCGAGGAGCCGCACGTGTCCACGCCACCTTCCGCCCCCGCCACCACCACGCCCCCCGGGCCCGTCCTGGTCGAACCGACGAAGAGGCGCGGCCCCGACGGCCGGGTCCAGGAGGTCTCCGTACCGGCGTTCGCCCCGCCCGTGCGGCGCGGTTCGCTCGCCGAGATCCCGTTCGACAACGCCCGGGTGGACCCTGCGGCCCCGGTCCTCAGCCGCAAGGACGCCGAGGGCGCCTGGCAGGACGTGAGCGCCGCCGATTTCGCCGCCGAGGTGCGGGCGGTGGCCAAGGGGCTGGTGGCGGAAGGGCTCCGGGCGGGCGACCGGATCGCGATCATGGCCCGGACGACGTACGAGTGGACGCTGCTGGACTTCGCCGCGTGGGCGGCCGGACTGGTGACGGTCCCCATCTACCCCACCTCCTCCGCCTTCCAGGCCCGGTGGATCCTCCAGGACTCCGGTGCGGTGGCGTGCGCGGTGGAGACGAAGGAACAGGGCCGCCTGATCAGCCAGGAGCGCAAGCAGCTCGGCGATCTGGCGCACCTGTGGCAGTTCGCCACGGGGGCGATCGGCCACCTGAAGACCCTCGGCAAGGACATCCCGGACGCGGCGGTGGCCGCCCGCCGGGCCGCCCTGGAACCGGAGACCCCCGCCACCCTGATCTACACCTCGGGCACCACCGGCCGCCCGAAGGGGTGCGTCCTGACCCACGGCAACTTCTTCGCCGAGGTCGACAACGCGATCGAACTCCTCCACCCCGTCTTCAAGTCGGTCTCCAAGGACCCGGCCTCCACGCTCCTCTTCCTGCCCCTCTCGCACGTCTTCGGCCGCATGGTGGCGATCGGCTGCCTGCGGGCGAGGGTGCGCCTGGGCCACGCCCCCTCCATCCGGACGGAGGACCTGCTGGCCGACCTGGCGGGCTTCCGCCCGACCTTCCTCCTCGCCATCCCGTACGTGCTGGAGAAGGTCTACAACACGGGCCGGGCGACCGCCGAGAAGATGGGCCGGGCCTCCTCGTTCGACCGGGCGGCCCGCATCGCCCAGCGGTACGGCAAGGCGGTCGAGGCCGCCGAGCACGGTACGGGCCCCGGGCCCGGCCTCGGCCTGCGCGCCGCCCGCGCCCTCTACGACCCGCTGGTCTACCGCCGCATCCGGGCGGCGCTGGGCGGGAAGGTCCGGTACGTGATCTGCGGCGGCTCCCCGCTGGGCCGCCGGCTCGCCGCGTTCTACGAGGGGGCGGGCATCGGCGTCTTCGAGGGGTACGGCCTCACCGAGACGACGGCCGCCCACACGGTGACCCCGCCCCTCAGACCCCGCCTGGGAACGGTGGGCTGGCCGCTGCCCGGAACCTCGGTGCGCATCGCGGAGGACGGCGAGGTGCTGCTCAAGGGCGGCCAGGTGTTCCGGGGCTACTGGGACGGCGCCCGGGCGCAGGCGGCCCCGGCACTGCTGGCGGACGACTGGTTCCCCACGGGCGACCTGGGCGCGCTGGACGAGGACGGCTACCTGACCATCACCGGCCGCAAGAAGGACATCATCATCACATCGGGCGGCAAGAACGTCACCCCGGCCCCGCTGGAGGACTGGCTGCGCGCCCACCCCCTGGTCAGCCAGTGCATGGTGGTCGGCGACAACCGCTCGTTCATCACCGCCCTGATCACCCTGGAGCCGGACGGCATCCAGCACTGGCGCCGGATGACCAAGAAGCAGGACGTCCCGATGCGGGAGCTGATCCACGACGAGGAGCTGCGCACCTCGCTCCAGAAGGCGGTGGACGAGGCGAACCGCCTGGTCTCCCGCGCGGAGTCGATCCGCAAGTTCACGGTCCTGCCCGTGGACTTCACGGAGGAGAAGGGCCATCTGACCCCGTCGCTGAAACTGAAGCGGGAGGCGATAGCCCGGGACTTCGCGACGGAGATCGAGGAGTTGTACCGGAAGTGAGCGGCCTCGGGGCGGCCCGCCGGAAGGGCCCCGGCGGGCCGCCCGCGGATCGCCCCGGATCGCTCTGGGGCCGCCCCCGGACCGGGTTCGCTCACGGGTGCGGGACGGGGGCGGTGTGCTCGTCGGGGCCGGGGCGGGATCGCGCCGCCCCGGCCCCGGCGGGGTGCGGTGCGCGGGGCGCGGCGACCATGGACAGGCCCTTGGGGGTGGGGGTGAGCTCCAGACTGACGCGGACCTTCCTGCCGGGCCGGGCCATGCGGAGGGTCCGTGCGTGGACGAGGGCCGCCAGGGCGACGGGCACCAGGATGTCGGCCGCCGCCGCGCCGGGGCAGTAGCGCGGCCCCAGCCCGTAGGTGAACACCGAGGCGGGGGAGAGGGGCGGTTGCGCGTCGGGCGACCAGCGCAGGGGGTCGAACTCGTCCGGCCGCGCGTAGCGGGCCGGATCGCGGCGCAGCGCCCCCAGCGGCAGGGTCACCACCGCGCGGGCGGGCAGGGTCTGCCCGCCCAGGCAGGTGGTGTGACGGGTGCGGCGGACCAGGAACGGAATGCCGTGGACGCGGGTGACCTCCGTGATGAAACCGGTGGTACGGGGCATCAGTCCGGGCCGGACGGCGCCGGCTGGACCGTCCGTGCCGAGGACGGCGTCGGCCTCGGCGCGGAGCGCTTCCTGGTGGTCGGGGTGGCGGCCCAGCTCGTAGCAGGACCAGGCGAGGGTCCCGGTGGTGGTCTCGATGCCCGCGAGCAGGAGCGCGTACAGATCGTGCAGGACCCCGTCCCGATCGTCACCGGCGGCACGCTTGAGGAGGGAGACGAGGTCGCCGCCGTCCGGGGCCGGGCGGTGGTTGTCGTACACCTCGCGGACGGCCCGGTCGAGCGTCGAGGCCGCACGGCGGAAGGCGCGCTGCCGGGGCGCGGGCAGCCACGGCCACGGCGACAGCGTGTACTTCCAGATCATCCCGGCCGACAACGCGGAACGGGACCGGGCCAGCGCGGCCAGGGTCTTTGGGGACAGCGTGCTGTTCAGCACGGACTCCACGAGGAGCCCGGCCGCGAACCGGCCCATCTCGAAGCGCATGTCGACGGGGCGGTCGGAGGGGATCGCGGCGAGCAGCCGCCGGGTCCGGGACCACACGGACGTTCCCAGCTCCGCCAGCCGGGGCGCCGCCAGCGCCGGCCGCATCACCGCGCGCCGCTCACGGTGGGACCGGCCCTCGGTCCCGGTGAGCCCCCGCCCGGCGACCTCCTTGAGGCACGGGTCGGTGCCCCAGAACTGGAAGACCTCCTCCGTGCTGCCGACCTTCCGGATGAGCGAGGGGTCGTTCATCTGGAAGGCGACCGCCGGGCCGGTCTTCGTCCTGAGGACGGGCCCCGCCTGCCGGAGCTTCACCGCGAGGTTCGCCGGGTCCAGCCAGAAGCGCAGGGAGCGGGAGTACGCGACCCCCGGCTCCTTCTCCGGGGCCGGGACGGGAAGCGCGGGCGGTGCGGGGGCCGGGGGCGTCCCGGGAACCTTCGCGTCGGACATGTTCTCCAGCCTCCTCGGCTCACCTGGTGCAGGGCTGCCCCCGGTGGTTCGGGCACGGCCGGCGTGGGCGCCGGCACCGGGGCCGCGTATGCGAACGAGGGGCGGGGGCAAAGGACACGCCGCCCGCCCGCCCCGGACGCCGCTCGCGACGCACCCCGAACGGGCGGGCCCCGCGGCCGGATCGGGATCTTCTCCGGTCCGACCCGGCCCGGGGGGAGCCGCCCGCCGGGGGGCGTCCGCGGTCTGTCGCGCGTGCCGGAGCTGCGGCATCCTGGTGACCGCTCAACCCGCGTAGATCCCCGGGCACTTCGTCACCAGCACCTCTCCCGCCATGGTCCGGCCGTCGACCCCGAAGGATTCCCATGCGCTCACCCCGTACCTGTCTCCTGGCCCTTCTCGCCCTCCTCGGAGGGCTGCTCACCGTCACCGCCGCCGCGAGCCCCGCGGCGGCCGCGCCGAACTTCAAAGCGCCGTACGCCTGCGGCCAGCAGTGGACCTACAGCCACCACTCCGCCGAGGTCAGGCAGGCTCTCGACTTCGTCCGCACCGACGGCGGGGGCACCGCGGGCTCACCGGTGCTCGCCTCGGCCGCCGGAACGGCGTACCGCTACTCCCAGCCGAGCGGCGCGGGCAACTACATCGCGATCGAGCACGGCGGCGGCTGGAAGACGTACTACTTCCACCTCGCCGCGTTCTCCGTCGCCCACGGGGCCCAGGTCGCCCAGGGGCAGCAGATCGGCACGACGGGATCGACCGGGAACAGCTCCGGCGCGCACATCCACTACGAGCAGCTCTACAACGGCGTCGGCCAGCCCATCGCGATCAACGGCCGCTCGCTCGCCCCGTATCCGGGCTCCTACTACAGCAAGTACCTGACCAGCGACAACGGTTGCGGGGGCGGCGTCGGGAAGTACTGGGTCGACACCTTCGCCGACGCCACCGGCTACGCCGCCGCCGACACGGTCGACGCGCAGGGCGTCCTCAAGGCCGGCACGAACTACGTGTACTGCAAGGTGTGGGGCGCGCGGGTCGGCACGGCGACCCAGTTCAACCACTGGTGGCTGCGCACCGACCTGGACGTCGTGTACGCGGGCAAGAACGGCCGCAACGCCTACGTCCCGGCGTACTACCTCTCCCGCTGGGGCAACGACGAGGCCCGCGACAACAACGGGGCGGTGATCCCGGACTGCTGACGCGGGCCGGGCGGCGGCCTCTCCCGGCCCGGCGCCCCGTCGATCACCGGCCGGGCCGCCTGGCACCCTTGCTGTACGGGCCCGGCGGCAGCGGTTGCGCGGGCGGGGCGTCACGAAGGAGAGGCCGCATGGCCACGGTCGTCGATCTGATCACCTACCCCGTCAAGGGGTGCGCGGGAACGTCCGTGAGCAGCACGCTGCTGACCCCGGCCGGCCTCGCGCACGACCGCACCTTCATGGTCGTCGACGCCGACGGGGTCTACCGGACCCAGCGCCGCGACCCCCGCCTCGCCCTCGTCCGCCCCGCCATCAGCGCGGACGGCAGCCGGCTCGTGCTCGCTTCCCCCTCCGCCGCGCCCGTGTCGGCCGCTTCCACTTTCACTTCCGCTGCCGGTCCGGGGAGCGGCGGCGGGGCGGGGCACGGGGAGGTGCACGTGGAGGTCACCACCTCCGCGCCCCGGCGCGACGTGGACCTGTTCGGGGTGACGTACCAGGGCATCGACCAGGGCGACGAGGCCGCCGCCTGGCTCTCGGACTTCCTGGGCGTCCCGAGCCGCCTGGTCCGCGTGCCGCCGGAGCACGACCGGAAGACCGACGGCCTGATCCCCGGCACGTCCGGCTACGCCGACAGCGGCGCCGTCCACCTGCTCTCCCGCGCCTCCCTCGCCCACCTGCGCACGCGGCTGGCGGAGCGCGGCGCCGCCCCCGTGGCCATGGACCGCTTCCGTCCGAACGTCGTCGTCGACAGCCGCCCCGAGGGGAGCCGGGCGGACGACCTGGCGGCGGACTGGGCGGTGGAACCCCACGCCGAGGACCGTATCCGCCGGACGGCCATCGGCTCGGCGGAGCTGGGCTACGCCAAGCTCGCCGTGCGCTGCGCGGTCACCCTGGTCGACCAGGGGGCCGGGGCCCGGGGCGGCCCGGAGCCGCTGCGAACGCTCGCGGACTACCGGCGGGCGCCGTTCGGCGGAGTGGTGTTCGGCGCGAAGTTCTCCGTGACGCGCCCGGGCGAGCTGGCGGTGGGCGACGAGGTGGCCGTGGCGGAGTGGGGCGACGCGGAGGCGTGACGGCAGGACCCGGCTGGGCAGGGGGACGGTCGCGTGCATGCCGGCGGACCGCTCGGCTGTCGCGCTCTGCCCGGAGCCGTGCTGTCAGGGCGTGTCCGGGCCCTGGAGGATCTGGAGGTAGTTGCCCACCGGGTCCACGAGCGTCGAGAAGAACCAGCCGCCCCCGGCCTCCTCGACGGGGCGCACCCACGTCACCCCGAGGGAGTTCAGGTGCTTCTCGGCCGCCCGGATGTCCCGCACGGTGAGGTTGATCAGATGCCGTCCCGGTTCGGCCGCCCGGTCCGCCACGTCGTTCCGCTGGTCGAAGCCGATGACCGCTCCGGGGCCGACCAGCAGCAGGTGTTCCGCCCAGCGCGCGCCCAGGGGCTCCAGCGCGGCGCGGTACCAGGCGATCAGGGCGTCGGAGTCCGTGCTGCCCAGGACGACCCCGAGCCCTGTGACGTCAGTGATGTCGGTGGTGTCCGTGACGGCTCCGGCGCCGGTGTGGCCGGTGCTGTTCCCGGTGGGGTCGTTCATGGTGGTTCCTCGCTCCGCTGGTCGCACGTACCGGTCTCCAGGCCGGTCGAGGCGTCCTGCCTCCTCCTTGGTGACCGTCGCCGACCGCGGAACTCATCGGTGCCCGCCACGGACGCACCCCCGCTGTGCGGCCCGGCCCGGGCGGGGGCGGGCGCGCGGCCCGTACGGGTAGGGGGCGGTAGCCGGAGCGTCGGCCCGGTCCGCTGCGGGAAAATTTTGAACCGTGACAAAACGGACGGCACTACGGTTACCGCACGCGGTCGCGTCCGGCTCGGCGGCATGTAAAGCAAGGTGTGACGCGAGTATGACCTTTAATTCATGAAGCGTTCAGCCGAAGTTGGGCGGTGCATCCAAGGGTGAGACGGGGGAGTCTCATCCTCCGGATGTGGATATCGCAGCGCATAGCGTCCTCTCCATGACTCAGCTGGACGCGCGGCCACGGGCCGGAGACACGGTACGGGTAAGCGCCCCGGCCGACGGTGACGGCGGCAGTGGCGGCGTACGCGGCAAAGGACTCGGCGGGAACTCCGTCGGCCTCATGGGGAGCGCCGTCATCGGCGTCTCCACCGTCGCCCCCGTCTACTGCCTGACCTCCACCCTCGGCTCCACCGCCGGAGAGGTCGGCGTGCAGATGCCCGCCGTCTTCCTGGCCGGGTTCCTGCCCATGCTGCTCGTGGCCTTCGCCTACCGCGAGCTGAACAAGGCGATGCCGGACTGCGGCACCTCCTTCACCTGGACGGTGAAGGCGTTCGGCCCGCGCGTCGGCTGGATGTGCGGCTGGGGCCTGGTCATCGCCACGATCATCGTGCTGTCCAACCTGGCCGGCGTCGCCACGTCGTACTTCTGGCTGCTGGCGGGCGAGATCACCGGCAGCGGCGCGGTCGCCGCGCTGGACGACAGCAAGCCCGTCCACATCCTCACGTGCCTGGCCCTCATCGCCGTCGCCACCGCCATCAGCTACCGGGGCATGACCGCCACCAAGGGCATCCAGTACGCCCTTGTCGGGCTCCAGCTGGTGGTCCTCGCCCTGTTCGTGACGATGGCCCTGGGCAAGGCCGGCAGCGGCGGCCCGGACTTCGCGTCCTCGCTCGACTTCTCCTGGTCCTGGCTGAACCCCTTCGCCGTCCAGTCCTTCGCGGCCTTCACGGCGGGCCTGTCCCTCTCCATCTTCATGTTCTGGGGCTGGGACGCCTGTCTGACCGCCAACGAGGAGACCACCGGCAGCGAGAAGACCCCCGGCCGCGCGGCGCTCATCGCGATGGTCGTCCTAGTCGGCTCCTACCTCGCCACCGGCATCGCCGCGCAGATGGCCGTGGGCTCCGGCGCCTCCGGCCTCGGCCTCGCCAACCCGGACACCTCCGACAACGTCTTCGCCGCCCTCGCCGGCCCCGTGATGGGCCCCGGCCTGGGCATCCTGCTCTTCCTCGCGGTCCTCGCCTCGGCCGCCGCCAGCCTCCAGACCACGTTCATCCCGGTCGCCCGCACGGTGCTCGCGATGTCCGCGTACGAGGCGATGCCGGCCTCGTACGCCAAGGTCCACCCCCGCTTCAAGACCCCCGGCCGGGCGACGATCACGGCGGGCATCGGCACCGGCGTCTTCTACACCGTGATGACCCTGGTCAGCGAGCACGTCCTGGTCGACACCATCTACGCGCTCGGCCTCATGATCTGCTTCTACTACGCGCTGACCGCCTTCGCCTGCGCCTGGTACTTCCGCGCCGAACTGACCCGATCCGCCCGGGACCTGGTCTTCAAGGGCCTCTTCCCGCTGCTCGGCGGCATCCTCCTCGCCGCCGTCTTCGCCAAGACCCTCTACGACATGTGGGATCCGGCGTACGGCTCCGGTTCCTCGGTCTTCGGCGTCGGCTCGGTGTTCGTCATCGGCGTGGGGCTGCTGCTCCTCGGCGTGGTGCTGATGGTCGCCATGGAGCGCCGCAGCCCGGCGTTCTTCCGGGGCGAGGTGCTCACGAAGGAGACCCCGGCCCTCGTGGTCGAGGACTGAGACCCCGGGGCGTACGGCTGCGCCCCGCTCTCTACGGCCGCCAGTAGCCCAGCGCGTTCACCCGGTCCTTGGGCAGGCCCGCCTCCTTGCGGAGGTACGCCGCCAGGGCCCGGGTGGTCGACGTGTCGCAGGCGACCCAGACGTACGCGTCCGAAGGGTCCTCGCCCAGCAGCCCCGGCAGCGCCGCTTTCACCTCGGCCACGAGGTGCGCCCCCGCCCCACGGCGCTCCACGTGGTGCAGGGTGTGGTGCGCCGGGTCGAGGCGGAACGGCAGTTCCCGGTCGTCCTCGTGCGCGGTCTCGAACCAGATGGTCGCGGGGGTCCGCGGGACCGCGTCCAGCAGGGAGTTGATCGCGGGCAGCGCCGCCGCGTCACCGATCACGAAGAGCCGCGCGGGCGCCGGATCGGGCAGCGTGAAACCGGTGCCCTGGAGCGTCGCCTCGATCGTGTCGCCCGCCTTCGCCTCCCGTGCCCACGCGCACGCCGGCCCGTCGTGCAGGGCGAATTCCAGACTGAAGGCGCCGGCCTCCGGGTCCGGATCGACCAGGGTGTAGGCGCGCTGGTGCGGTTTGCCGTTCTTCTCGAACCACAGGCGCACCCACATCGTCGGATGCGCCCCGCCGGTCGCGGCGAGCAGCCCGCCGTCGGTCAGGTGCACCCGGCGGAAGCGGTCGGTGACCTGTTCCGCGCCGGTCACCGTGAAGGTGAAGTCGCGCCCCCGGAACAGCTTGAGGACGACGCCCTCCCAGCCATGCCCCATGGTGTGTCTCCTGCCTCGCCCCGCCCCGGCGCACCGCCCGGAGGATGATTTTAGGTGAGGCTAACCTGAATTCTGCGGGTGGGGGAGTGGCGGGAAACCGCTGAGAACAGGGGCGAAGAACACCGGGCCCCCGCTCCTACGCCGTCGGCCCCGCCCCGTCCGGGTGCAGGGCGCCGCCCGGCCGGAACAGCCGCTTGGCCACGGGGTGCCCGCGCTCCGCCGCCATCCGGAACCACGGCTCCGCCTCCGCCAGGCCCGCGCGCCTCTCGACCAGGCGGCCCAGCTCCCACATCGACTCGACGTCCCCCGCCCCCACCGCCTGCCGCAGCATCCGCTCGGCCGCCTCGGGACGGCCCTCGGCGCGCGCGGCCAGGGCGAGCGTACGCAGCCCGCGGACCGCCCGCGCGTTCCCGGCGGCGGCAGCCGCCGCCAGCTCGCGCGGGTCGGCGGGGCGGCGCGAACGGTTCCACAGCAGCAGCAGGATGCCGAGCACCCACATGACCCAGCTCAGGCTGATCAGCGTGCCGTCGCCGGTGACCACCCCGGCCAGGCTCAGCGCCCCGCCCGCCGGCAGCAGGAAGTACCCCAGCCCCAACCCCGGTCCCAGCCCCGGCGCCGACCCCATGCCCGCTCCTCTCCGCCCGGCCGCCGCCGCGCATGCTCCGACCCTTCCCGCTTCCCCGCCCTCCGTACCGGCCCCCACCCCGACCGGCGGTGGCGCGGGCCCGAAGCCGTTCGCCCGCCCCGCGCGGTACGCGGACGGCAGGCCGCCCCCGGAAGCCGGGGCCCACCGAGTCCCCGCCGAAGCCGCGTACGGCCCGGGAGGAGGGCCGTACGCACCCGCGCGTGGGGGCCGCCCGTGCAACCGGAGACGCGCACAAGGCATCCTTACTCACCGGGAACGCATACGCGGGCCCGGTCGGCGGGCGGCACGTCGCGCGGACCGGGGCCCGCCCGGGTGGGGAGTGGAATGAACAGGCCGTTGCGGCACATAGCCATCTTCTGCGGGCTGCTGGTGCTGGCCCTGCTGCTGCGGGCGAACTGGCTGCAGCACGTCGACCGCCAGGAGCTGGCCCAGAACGAGCACAACGCCCGGGTGCGGTTCGAGCGGTTCTCCACCCCGCGCGGCGACATCATCGTCGGCGGCAAGGCGGTCACCGGGTCGAAGGAGACCGACAGCCGTGACTACGCGTTCCGCCGGACCTACAAGGACGGCCCGATGTACGCGCCCGTCACCGGCTACGCCTCCCAGTCCCGGGGCACCTCGCTGCTGGAGCGGACCTACGACAGCGTCCTGAGCGGCCAGGACGACCGGTTCGCCTTCCGGCACGCCAAGGACGTCCTGACCGGGCAGCCCCGGCGCGGCGGCGACGTGATCACCACGATCGACGCCAAGGCGCAGAAGGCCGCCTACAAGGGGCTGACGGACCTGGGGGCCCGGGGCGCGGTGGTCGCCCTGGACCCGCGCACCGGCAAGGTGCTGTCGCTGGTCTCCACGCCCTCGTACGACCCCGAGGTCTTCGCCGGCATCTCGTTCGAGGAGAGCGACCGCTTCACGGCGCTGGAGAAGAAGAAGAGCAAGCCGCTGGCCAACCGCCCGCTGCGCGAGACCTACCCGCCCGGCTCCACCTTCAAGATCCTCACGGCCGCCGCGGCCCTGGAGCACGGCGTGGTCACCGATGTGGACGCCCGGACGGACGCGGTCTCGCCGTACCCCCTGCCGCTCTCCACGAACAAGATCGGGAGCGAGGCGGGCGACGCGGTGTGCAACAAGGCGTCGATGAAGACCGCCATGCAGTACTCCTGCAACAACGTCTTCCTGGACGCCGCGTCCGAACTGGGCGAGGACCGGATGCGGGAGACGGCGGAGAAGTTCGGCTTCAACGAGGACGTGTACGCGGACGAGTTCGGCGACATGCTCGCCACCAAGAGCCTCTACCCGCCGAAGCTCGACAAGCCGGGCACGGCCCTGACCGGCATGGGCCAGGGCAGCCTGACCAGCACCCCGATGCAGATGGCGATGGTCACCGCGGCCCTCGCCAACGACGGCAAGCTGATGCAGCCCTACATCGTCGACGAGCTGCGCGGTCCGGACCTCTCCACCCTGGAGAAGAACGAGCCGATGGAGATGAGCCAGGCCGTCTCGCCGGAGACCGCGAAGAAGGTCCAGGAGATGATGGAGTACACCGCGAAGGAGGGCAGCGCCCAGCGCGCCCTGATCGACGGTGTGACGGTCGGCGGCAAGACCGGCACCGCCCAGCGCGGTGTGAACGTCCGCGACGAGGTCCCGTACGGCTGGTTCGTCAGCTACGGCAAGAAGGACGACGGCCGCTCCGTCGCCGTCGCGGTGTTCATCGACCCGACCGACATGGACATCTCCCGCTCCGACATCTCGGGTGGCCGCCTCGGCGCCCCGATCGCGAAGCCCGCCCCGCGGCGAGGTGTGCTTGAGCCCGTCGTCCTCGGGGCGGACGGGCCGGCCCGCGTACTCCTCGGTGTCGCCGCGGGCGGTGATCCAGCTCTCCCGCACAGGCGTGAGGCCGCGGCGGACATCGGTGTCGACGGC
>NZ_LIVT01000016.1:0-20360 GCF_001905905.1 Streptomyces sp. CB02366 | reverse complement strand
CCGCCCCGTCCCGGGCGTCGCGCCGCCTCCGGCGGGCGCGGGCGTGGGCCCCGCCCTGGCGCGATCGCCTGAGGCGGGGCGGGGCGCTCGCGGCCCCTACCGCACCGACCTCAACGCCCCGCGCCGGGACCCCTCCCGCGCAGCCCCGGCCGCCCCGGCGGATCCGGCAGCCCCGGCCGCTCCCGTCCCGGCCGTTCCCGCCGGCTCGGCCAACCCCACCAGTTCCGTCAGCGCGTCGATGCGGAAGTCCGCCGTCTCCACCACGTCGGGGTGGTCCGCCCACCAGTGCCCGTACGGGCCCCGCCGCAGATGCGCCGTCCGCAACCCCGCCGCCGCGGCCGGGAACAGGTCGTCGGCCGGATGGTCGCCCACGTACAGCGTCGCCTCCGGCCGCGCGCCCGCCGCCTCCGCCACCCGCGCGAAGAACTCCGGGTCCGGCTTCCGCACGCCCCACTCCGCCGAGGTGGCCACCAGGTCGGCGGGCAGGTCCAGCGACCGCAGCAGCTCCCCGGTCCGCACCGTGCCGTTGCCCGCCACCACGATCCGGACGCCCGCCGCCCGCAACTCGCCCAGCGAGGGCCGGACGTCCTGGTAGAGGTCCGACTCGTCGAGGTGCTCCCCGCGCCCGGCGGCCGCCCGGGCCCGGCCGGCCTCCTCGACGTCCATGTCGGGCCGCAGGATCCGCAACGCGTCCGTGGCATCGCGGCCCTGGGCGACCACCGCGCCCACCAGCGCGCTGAGCGTGTGCGGCGGTACGCCGAGCCAGTTCGCCCAGGACGCCCAGTTCCGGTCGTCGCGTACGAGGGTTTCGCCGATGCCGAGAACGATCGTCTCCATCATCGTCCCGACACTAAGGGCTGTCCCGCGATTCGCGGTGGATCAGCGCGCGGCGTCGGATGCGGTGCACCGCAGGGCGGAGGGGCATCCGCGTACGGGTGACCCCGTGCCCCCGGGGGCCGGTGGACGCGGGCCGGAGGCCCCGGGCCGGGGCGCGCACCCCGCTCGTATGCTCGGTCCATGACCGATCCCGATGCCCAGAGCGGACGTCCGACCACCAACGCCATGCGGCGCGCGCTCAAACGGGCCCGTGACGGCGTCGCCCTCGACGTGACCGAGGCCGCCGTCCTGCTCCAGGCGCGCGGCGACGATCTGACGGACCTCGCGGCCTCCGCCGCCCGGGTGCGGGACGCCGGCCTGGAGGCGGCGGGTCGGCCGGGCGTGATCACGTACTCCCGCAAGGTCTTCATCCCGCTCACCCGCCTCTGCCGCGACCGGTGCCACTACTGCACCTTCGTCACCGTCCCCGGCAAGCTCCGCCGCGCCGGGCACGGCATGTTCCTGTCGCCGGACGAGGTGCTGAAGATCGCCCGCGAGGGTGCGGCCATGGGCTGCAAGGAAGCGCTGTTCACGCTCGGGGACCGCCCCGAGGACCGCTGGCCCGAGGCGCGGGAGTGGCTGGAGGCGGAGGGGTACGACGACACCCTCGCGTACGTACGGGCGATGGCGATCCGGGTCCTGGAGGAGACGGGGCTGCTGCCCCACCTCAACCCGGGCGTGATGACGTGGACCGACCTCCAGCGCCTCAAGCCGGTCGCCCCCTCGATGGGGATGATGCTGGAGACGACGGCGACCCGCCTGTGGTCCGAGCCCGGCGGCCCGCACCACGGCTCCCCGGACAAGGAACCGGCCGTACGGCTGCGGGTGCTGGAGGACGCGGGACGTTCCAACGTTCCGTTCACCACCGGCATCCTGATCGGGATCGGGGAGTCGTACGAGGAGCGCGCCGACTCCCTCTTCGAGCTGCGGAAGACGGCCCGCGCCTACCACGGCATCCAGGAAGTCATCGTGCAGAACTTCCGCGCCAAGCCGGACACGGCGATGCGCGGGATGCCCGACGCCGAGCTGGAGGAGCTGGCCGCCGCCATCGCGGTGGCCCGGCACATTCTCGGCCCGTCCGCCCGCATCCAGGCCCCGCCGAACCTGGTGGACGCCGAGTACGCGCTCCTCATCGGCGCGGGGATCGACGACTGGGGCGGGGTGTCGCCGCTCACCCCCGACCACGTCAACCCCGAGCGCCCCTGGCCGCACATCGACGAACTGGCCGAGCGGACCGCCGAGTCGGGCTTCCAGCTCCGCGAACGCCTGACCATCTACCCCGAGTTCATCCAGCGAGGCGAGCCGTGGCTGGACCCCCGGCTCCTCCCGCACGTGCGCGCCCTGGCCGACCCGGAGACGGGCCTCGCCCGCGAGGACGCGCTCCCGGCCGGCCTGCCCTGGCAGGAGCCGGACGAGGGCTTCACCTCCTCCGGTCGCACCGACCTGCACGCCACCATCGACACCGAGGGCCGCACCGGCGACCGCCGCGACGACTTCGACGTGGTGTACGGGGACTGGGAGGCGCTCCGCGAGGCCGCGGCCCCCGGCATGGTGCCGTCCCGCATCGACGCCGACGTCCGCCAGGCGCTGGGACAGGCCGCCGACGACCCGACGAAGCTCACCGACGGCCAGGCCCTCGCCCTGCTCCACGCGGACGGCCCGGCGCTGGACGAACTGTGCCGGATCGCCGACGCGTTGAGGAAGGACGTGGTCGGGGACGACGTCACCTACATCGTCACGCGGAACATCAACTTCACCAACGTCTGCTACACCGGCTGCCGTTTCTGCGCGTTCGCCCAGCGCCGCACGGACGCCGACGCCTACACCCTCTCCCTGGACCAGGTCGCGGACCGGGCGGCGCAGGCGTGGGACGTCGGCGCGGTCGAGGTCTGCATGCAGGGCGGCATCCACCCGGACCTGCCGGGCACCGCGTACTTCGACATCGCGCGGGCGGTGAAGGAACGCGTCCCCGGCATGCACGTGCACGCCTTCTCGCCCATGGAGGTCGTCAACGGCGCGACCCGCACCGGGATGTCGGTCCGCGACTGGCTGACCGCCGCCAGGGAGGCCGGGCTCGACTCGATTCCCGGCACGGCGGCGGAGATCCTGGACGACGAGGTCCGCTGGATCCTCACCAAGGGCAAACTGCCCACCGCCACCTGGCTGGAGGTCGTCAGGACGGCGCACGAGGTCGGCCTGCGCTCGTCCTCGACGATGATGTACGGGCATGTGGACCAGCCCCGCCACTGGCTCGGCCACTTCCGCACGCTGGCCAGGCTCCAGCAGGAGACGGGCGGCTTCACGGAGTTCGTCACCCTCCCCTTCATCCACACCAACGCCCCGGTCTACCTGGCGGGCATCGCTCGCCCCGGCCCGACCGACCGCGACAACCGCGCGGTGACGGCGATGGCACGGCTGCTCCTTCACCCGCACATCACCAACATCCAGACGAGCTGGGTGAAGTTGGGCACGGAGGGGGCGGCGGAGATGCTCCGCTCGGGCGCGAACGACCTGGGCGGCACACTGATGGAGGAGACCATCTCCCGCATGGCGGGGTCGAGTTACGGCTCGTACCGCTCCATCCAGGACCTGAAGGCCATCGCCGACCTGGCGGGCCGCCCGTCCCGCCCCCGTACGACGCTCTACGGCGAGGTCCCGGCCGAACGCGTGGCGGCGGCCACCGCCTCGGACGGCCACCTGCCGGAGCTGCTGCCGGTGCTGCCGAGCTGAGGACGGGGGAGAGGCGGGCGCGCCTCGGGGAGAAATCGGCGCGCCTCGGGGTCGGGACCGGTGCGGTTCCGCCCCCGGGCGCGCCGAGTCCCCCCGGCTGCCCCGCCCCCGAAGACCTTCTGGCTGTCGCCCGTACGACGATTCTGCTTTCGCCCCCGGGGCCGCCTTTCCCTCGGCCTTGTCTTCGTTCCTCGATCGTTTGCCGGGCAGCCGGCGGACGGCCTCCCGCTGCCGCCGGGCAGGAGGCGGCGGCCTTCCGTTTCTTTCTGTCATGTACTGGGCAACTCTTGCGGAAGTCCCCCTGCCGTGACGTGCTGCCGAGTCAGGAGCGATACCTCATGCGAAACCCGCCGACACCGGTTCTCCCCCGCAGGGCCCGCGATGGATCGCCCTCGGTCCCGGCCGGCCCACGCCCCCGGCGCAGGCGACGGGCCGGCCGCACCGCCACCGTCCTCGCCGCCGCCGGCCTCCTCGTGCTGGGCGCCGCCTCCGCCGCCCACGCCGATCCGCCGGGCAGCCTCCCTCAGAACGCGGGCGGTGACGAGCAGACCTTCTCGCCCGCCTACGACTACGACGGTGACGGCTGCTACGCCACCCCCGCCATCGGGCCGGACGGCACCCTCGCGCCCGGGCTCAGGACGACCGGCGCGGTCAACGGAAGCTGCCGGGACCGGTGGGACCTGGACAACTCCCAGACGTACGCCCGCTCCCTGTGCAACAACGGCTGGTGCGGCATCGTCTACGCCAGCTACTTCGAGAAGGACCAGGCCGTCCACGGCAGCGGACTCGGCGGCCACCGCCACGACTTCGAGCATGTGATCTCCTGGGTCCACCAGGGCTCCAACCAGGTGGAACACGTCTCCACCACCCAGCACAGCACCGTGAAGACCTACCCGCGCTCCCAGGTGCGGTTCGACGGCACGCACCCCAAGGCCGTCTACCACAAGGACGGTTTGAGCACGCACTTCTTCCGCCTCGCCAACGGCGGCGACGAGCCGCCGGAGAACCACTACGGCACCTGGCGCCGCCCCCCGATCGTCGACTGGAACGGCTTCCCCAGCACGCAGTTGCGCGACAAGCTCATGAACGCCGACTTCGGCGCGGCGACCATCAAGGTCACCGACAAGGACAACCGCTTCCGGAACCTGCTCGCCAACGCCGAGCCCGCCGGAATCCCCTTCGACCCCTGGGCCTGACGAACGGGCCCGCCGCCCGCCCGGGGAGGCCGGGGAGGCCGGGGAGGCCGGGGAGGCGGCCGTGCGGTTCGCGCCCGCGCGGGCCGTCCTCCCCCCCCCAACCGCCGCCGGTCGTCGCACGCGGTCGGCGGCGGCGGCTCCCGGACGTGACCGCCCGCTGACAGACTGGCCCCATGCCGCCGACCAGCCCGCGCCGCCTCTCCCTCCAGCAGATCGTCGAAGGACAGCGGCGTGCCGCGTTCGTCGGGCGCCGAGCCGAACTCGACCTCTACCGGAGGAACTTCACCATCCCGCCCGAAGACCCCCGGCACCGGTTCGTCTTCCACGTGCGGGGCAACGCCGGGGTCGGCAAGACCTCGCTCGTACGGGAATGGCGCGAGGCGGCGGTGGAGTTCGGGGCGGTGACCGCGTCGGTGGACGAGAGCGCCGACTCCGTGCCCGACGTACTCGCCGCGTTCGCCGCGCAGTTCGCCGAACAGGGGCACCCGCTCAAGGCGCTCGACCGGCTGCTCGACACCTACCGGTTCGCCCTCCACGAGGCGGCCGGGCGACTCGCGGCGGACAACGAGTCCTCCCCGGGCGGGATTTCGGCCGGCGGCCCGTCCGCCGGGGCGCTCGCCGCCGCGCAGGCCGGGCTGATCGCGGCAGGGGCGATACCGGTCGTCGGGGCGCTGGCCGGAGGCATCGACCCGGCGGTCCTGGCGCGGAGCGCGGGCGGCCTGCGGACGGTGTTCGGTCGGGCCCGGCAGCAGGAGGAGGCCCGGCTGCTGGCGGAACCGGTACAGGTCCTCACCCCGGTGTTCGTCGCCGAGATCGTCCGGGTCGCGGACGTGGCGCCCTGGCTCGCCCTGTTCCTGGACACCTACGAGCGCACCGCCCCCCAACTGGACCGGTGGGTGGCGGACCTGCTCACCGCCGGACGGTACGGCGACCTGCCCGCCAACCTCGTCCTGACCCTGGCCGGCCAGCGCCGTCTGGACCCCGTGCACTGGGGCGACCGCGGCCGCCTGGTCGCGGACGTGCCGCTCGGGCCGTTCACCGAGGCCGAGTCGCGCCAACTCCTCCACGGGCGAGGCGTGGTGGCGGAGCCCGTCGTACGGGAGGTGCTGCGGCTCTCCGGCGGCCTGCCCGTCCTGGTGTCCACGCTCGCCGCCAACCCCGGGGCGGCCGGAGAAGCCAACGCCACGGCCGTCGAACGCTTCCTGGCCGGCGAGAGCGACCCGGTCCGCCGGGCTGCGGCGCTGGCCTGCGCGCTGCCCCGCCGGTTCGACGAGGACCTGGTGGCCGTCGCCGTGGCCGCCGCGAAGGACGGGCCGTACACCGTGCCGGAGCTCTACGACTGGCTGCACGAGCTGCCGTTCGTCGCCGAGCGGCATTCCGGCCGCTCCCGCTACCACGCCGTGGTCCGGGCGCCGATGCTGCGGCTCCAGCGCACCGGATCGCCCCAGCGCTGGAAGGCGGGCCACGACCGGCTGGCCGAGGAGTTCGCGGCCCGCCGGGACGCGGCGGGCGAGGGCGTCGACCCGGAACGCCTGTGGGCCGACCAGCCCTGGCGCCGGGCCGCCCTGGAAGTCCTCTACCACCGGCTGTGCGCCCGCCCGCGCACCGCGCTGCCCGAGGCCCTGCGCGCCGGGATCGCCCTCTGCGACCAGCGGCCCTCGCGCGCCCGGCACTGGGCCCAGACCCTCGCGGAGGCGGGCGAGGACGCGGACGACGCCGTACTGCGGGAGTGGGGCCGCGACCTGCTCGCCGCCATAACGGACCACGGACCCCGCCCCACCGCCGCCCTCGGCCTCCTGCTGACCCGGGCCGAACTGACCGACCGGGACCGGGCCGCGGCCCTCGTGGCGCGGGCCTGGGACCGCTTCCGGGCCGGGGAGCTGGACGCCGCGCTCTCCGACCACGGGCGGGCCATCGCCGTCGACCCGCGCAGCGAACGCGCCCACCAGGGCCGGGCGGTGATCCTGCGGTCGCTCGGCCGGTACGAGGAGGCCCTCGCGGACCTGGACCGGGCCGAGGAGATCGCGCCCGCCTGGGCCTGGGCGGTACGGGAACGGGGCGAGACGTACCGGCGGATGGGCCGCCTGGAGGAGGCCCTGACCGTCCTGGACCGGGCCCACGCCCTGGACCCCTGCGACGCCGTGCCGCTGGGCAGCCGGGGCCTGGTCCGCCACGCCCTCGGCCGCCACGAGGACGCGCTCGACGACTTCGACCGGGCGATAGCGCTGTGGCCGGAGTACGCGTGGGCACTGGTGCGGCGCTCCCGCGTCCGCACGGCCCTCGGCGACCCGGTGGGCGCCCTCGCGGACCTGGACCGGGCCGAGGAGCTGGCCCCCGGGCGGGCGGGCACGGAGGGGGAGCGGGGCGAGGTCTACCGGGCGACGGGGCGGTACGAGGAGGCCGTCGCCTGTTACGACCGGGCCCTCGTCCTGGACCCCCACTACGCCTGGGCCCACGGCAGCCGCGCCCTCGCGCTGGAGGCCCTGGGCCGCCTGGCGGAGGCCCGCGCGGGCCTGGACCGGGCGCTGGAACTGGACCCGGCGTACGTGTGGGCGCGGGAGCAGCGGGAGCGGCTGGAGGCCGCCGGGGAGCCGTAGGGGCGGGGGCGCGCGGCGTACGGGAGTTCCGGAGGGGCCGCCCCGGAGGAACCGCCCCCCCCCGCTGGTCCCCAGGGCGGAAACCGCGCGCAAAAACGACTCGCGGGACGTCCGTCGACATACCCGTACGTACCCCGGTCGCCCCCTCTACGGCCCGTTCCCGTTCGATTACAGTGCTTGCGCGGTCGCCCGCAGCGGGCCCGCGCAGCCGAGTACGGGTGACGGGGAAGAGGGGGCGGGGTGAGCACAGCGACCACGGCGGTCTGGGGCCGGGCCGAGCAGCAGGACTTCCGCAGCCGGGTCCGCGGGGCCCTGCTCGGCGGGGCCGTCGGGGACGCGCTCGGCGCCGGGGTCGACGGGCTCGCCCTGGAGGAGATCCGCGCGGCCCACGGCGCCGAAGGGGTCGTCGACTACGTCCCCGCCCACGGCAGACGCGGCGCCGTCACCGCCCTCACCCAGCTCACCCTGTTCACCGTCGACGGTCTGATACGCGCCCAGGTCCGCCGCGACATCGGAGCCTGGCACCCGCCCACCGACGTGCACCGGGCCCATCTGCGGTGGGCCGCCACCCAGCACCACTGGGGGCCCGACGAACGGTGCGAGGACAACGGCTGGCTGGCCGCCGAGGAATGGCTCTACGCCCGCCGCGATCCCGCCCGGGAATGCCTCGGCGGCTTCGGCGACACCACCATGGGCACCCTCGACCGGCCGAAGAACCCCACCGCCCGGGACGCGGGCGCGCTCACCCGGTCCGCCCCGTTCGGGCTCCTCGTGGGCTGGGAGCCGGGGCTCGTGCTGCAACTGGCCGTGGAGTGCGCGGCCCAGTCCCACGGCCACCCCGCCGCCCAGCTCGCCGCCGGGGCCTTCGCCGTACTGGTGCACGGGCTGGCGCGCGGGGAGAGCCTGGACGCCTCCGTGCAGAACACCCTGGCCCTGCTCGCCGAACGCCCCGGCCACGAACCGGTGACCGAGGGGCTGCGCCGGGCCCTCGGGTCGGTGCGGCAGGGCATACCCGGTCCGGCGCTGATCGAGGCGCTGGGGGCGACCGACGCCGCCGAGGAGGTCCTCGCGGTCGGGGTGTACTGCGCGCTGGTCGGCGAGGACGTCCGGCACGGACTGCGGCTCGCGGTGAACCACAGCGGCCCCTCGCGCTCCACCGGTTCGGTCTGCGGGGCCCTGCTGGGCGCGCTGCACGGCGAGACCGCGCTGCCGCCGGCCTGGCTGGCGGAGCTGGAGGGGCGGGCCACGCTCCTCCAGCTGGCCGACGACTTCTCCATGGAGATGACCCAGGGGCCCGCCCTGCACACCCCGGTCGCCGTCGCCCCGGGGTGGCTCGCCCGCTACCCGCGCGCGTGACGGGCCCGGCGCATCCCGTCCCCGGCAGGTGAATTGACGGAGCGCCGGGTCGGAGTGCGGCGGGGGCCGGGAGAGAAGGGAAGCGGGAGGGGCGGGGCGGGGTGGGCGCGGCGGACGAAGAAACGGGCGTGGGCGTCATGCCGGGCGCGGGCGTCATGCCGGACGGGGGCGGGAGCCGGATGTGCCGAGCCCCCTCGGCCAGGACGGCGAACCGGTCGAGAGGGCTCCATCAGGTGGTCCGGTGGGGCGTGATCAGGCGTTGACCGTGCCGGCGGCCACATCGCGCACGAACGCGTTCCACGCACCGGGGACGAAGGTGAGCGAGGGGCCCTCGGGGGCCTTCGAGTCACGTACGGCGATGTCCTGGACCGGGGACTTGACCTCGACGCACGCGCCGTTGCCCCCGGAGTACGACGACTTCGTCCACGTGTCCGTAGCACCCTGAAGAATTGCCATGTTCACTCCGGTTCAGAGAGTTGGGGGGTTCGCGCCAACCTGATTCCGATTGGCGTGATCGACGCTACTCGCCAAGCCCGGTCCATGAGATAGCCGTTCACACGTCCGGGTGGTCTCCGCCTGGTTGGCCTTCCAAGGCGGACGAGCAGCGGTGTATCATCCGGCCGCCCGCCCGTTCGGCCCTGCTCGGATTCCGCTTCGAACGCCGAGGCGCGTGTCCTGAAACCACCCGCCCCGGCCGCCACTTCCGCCCCGGCGGCCCCTCCCGGCCCCGCTGCCCCTCCCGGCCCGGGGCCCGCCCCCGGTCCGGCCCGCGATGCTCCGCTGTTCGGCACGCGGCGGCTTCCCCCTCCCGGGCTCTCAACCGGTGTACGACTTCGCGATCCTGCTGATGAACTCCCGGGTCTGCTCGACGTTCAGCGCCTGCGCCCGGAGGTGCTCGTACATCACGCTGTAGCGCTGCACGTCGTGCGCCTTCTCCAGGTAGAGATCGCTCGTGACGCCCTCGATGTAGACGACGCTGGAGTCCGCCGCGTCCGGGAACTCCAGGATCGCGTACTGGCCGTTGATGCCCGGATGCGCGCCCATCTCGAACGGCAGGACCTGCACGGTGACGTGCGGCAGGTGCGACTGCTCGACGAGGTGTTCCAACTGGTCGATCATCACCTGCTTGTCGCCGACCACCCGGCGCAGCGCCGACTCGTCGATCACGGCCCACAACCGCAGCGGGTTATCCGGCGAGTTGACCCGGTCCTGCCGCCGCGACCGTACGTTGACCCGCTTCTCGATGTCCGAGGGCGGGGCCTCGGGAAGCGCGCCGCTGATGAGCGCCTCCGCGTACGCCCGGGTCTGGAGCAGGCCCGGGATCATCTGGGGCTCGTACACCCGCAGCGACTCCGCGTCGGTCTCCAGACCGATGTAGACGCTGTACGGGATGTCGCCGAAGGCGTGCCACCAGCCCTGCTGGCGGGAGTCCTTGGCCATCTGCATGAGGGAGTCGACGACGCGGTGGTCCTCGACCTCGTACACCCCGCAGAGGTCGCGGACGTCGCGCTGGCTGATGGACCGGCGGCCGTTCTCCAGCCGGCTGATCTTCGACTGCGACACCAGCAGCCGCTCCGCGACTTCCTCGGCCGTCATGCCTTTGAGTTCGCGCAGACGGCGCAATTCCTGGCCCAACCTGCGTCGCCTGACCGTGGGATTGACGTTGGACGGCACGGAAACGGCACCTCCGGCTATGTAGCTGTGCGTATCTACTGCTCAGCAGATTGCCACCCTTCGCCCCGGCCGCGCTGGGAAACGGTCACACGCAGGGGTGCGGGGGCGTGCGCACCGGAGCACACGAGGGCGCGCATGCGCACGGGGCAGCCGGTGATGGTGACTACCGGCTGCCCCGTGCGTGGTGCGGCTCCCGGACCGGGTCCCGTGGTGCGTCGGACGGCGGTACGGCGGTGTGCTCCTCCCAGGCCCGTGCGTTCAGCTCGCGGCGGTGTGCGCCATGCTGCTGCGACGGGTCTGTGATTGCGGCTGCAACGGAACGCCCGCTGCCTGCTGCGTACGGCGTGGCTGGACGGCCACCCCGTTCTGGACGTCCATCACGGCGTGCGCGACGAGACCGCCCATCGGGTCGTGCCTGATCAGATCCCGGAGCCGGGAGCGCGATGAACGCCCCTCGTTCCCCGGATACAGGTGCTTGCCGAGTCCGACCGCGTGGGCCAGTGCGGCGAGCGCCGCGGTCCGCGGGTCCGGCGGTACGCCGGTGCGGATCGCGTTGTCCAGCCGGTTCCTGATGTCCCGGCTGATCGCCGTGTCCGTCGCTTGGTAGCGAGTCGTCGGCAGCACTCCGCACATCTGGCCCGCCACGGCGTGAACCATGCCGCACCGCTCCAGATGAGCGAGATAGATCTGGCGCAGCCCCAGACGGGGGCCGCCTATCCAGTGGACCGCCCGGACCGGGCTGCCGCGACGGCGCAGCAGTTCCAGTGCGGAGTCCAGAGTCGGATCTCCTGTCGGCCGTGGCATCACCACGGCGATACGATCCCCGTCAGGGGCTATCCGTCCTGCCAGAGCCAGCTCCACTAGCTGTGCCCCGGCCAGGCCGAGGTCGAGCGACTGCGGCTGCGCTGTGGTACCCGTGGTCGGGTCCAGAGCGAGCAACAGAAGCTCCTCCGGGATTGTTCTGCGGCTCCTGCCCATCCATGCCTCCCCGCGTGGATGTCTGACAGGGTGACCCCTCTCACATTCATCTGTCGAGAGCGCCTGACTGCTATGTACGGGAACCAGTAGGTATGTCGTTCTCGTCTAGCAGCTCGGCCCAGGGTTCACACAGGACACTGGTAGATGGTTCGGACAGCGCGGGGCGGCCCCGCAGCGCATGAGGAGGCATCGGTGGCGGGCGAGTCCCCCGACAAAACGGAGCAGCGGAAGTCGTCGTCGGGGACGGCTGCGGAGGAACGCGACCCGCGCTTCGCCGTCTTCCGCGACCCCGGCACGGCCGAGGACGAGGCGGAGACCGCGGACACGGGCTCGGGAGCCGGTTCGGGTACGGGCTCGGGAGCCACGTCCGACACGGCCACCGCGGTGTTCCGTCCCCGGCTGCCGGAGGACGAGTCCCGGCGTGGGCCGAAGCCCGAGGCGAAGTCCGGGCCGGCGGCCGCGTCCGAAGCCGAGCCCGAGGCCGCGTCCGACCCCGACCCCGAATCCGAAGCCGAGGTCGCGCCCAGGACCGGGACGGAGGCCGCATCCAAGACCGAGGCCGCGTCCGAGGCCGCATCCAAGACCGAGCCGGAAGCCGTGACGGAGCCGGAGAACGCGCCGGAGGCCGCTTCCACGGCCTCCGGGACCCCCACGGCCCCCGGAGCCGCCGGGAAGGCCGCGGAGTCTCCTGAGGGCCCGGAAGCCCCTCGGGGCGGCACGGGCCCGGACGAGGGCGCGGAGCGGCCCGACGCGGAGGCATCTGACGGGAAGACCCCCGCGGCGGGGTCCGCGGACGAGGCCGGGCCCGACGCGGCCGGTGACGGTCGCCTGCGTGCCGCGGTCGCCGCCTGGGTCGACGCCGACGCGAGCCCCGAGGACGGGCCGGCGGCGGACGGCAAGGGCGCCGCCGGGGCCGCCGAGGCCGACGAGGACACGCCCTCCGCGGCGGCGGAGCCCGGGCCCGCGCCGAGCCCTGCGGCGGACGGCGCGGAACCGGAGCCGGACGCGGAGCCGAAGCCGGACCCGAAGAACGAGCAGGGCGGGCAGGTCGAGCAGGGCGGGCAGGTCAAGCAGGGCGGGCAGGCCGACGAGCCGGAGTCCGGAGCGAAGGAGTCCGAGGGCGAGCCGGGGGCCGACGACGCGTCGGACGCCGACGGCACACCGGAGGCCGAAGCAGCCCCGGACCGCGCACCCGACGCGGGGGCGGGCCCCGACGGCTCCTCCGACCCGCGAGGAATCGATCAGCCGACCGCCGTCTTCCAGACGCTCAAGCCGGGCAGGACGACCTGGGGGATCGACCAGGCCACGACCGCGCTGAAGCTCCCGCGCGACACGAAGCCCGGGGCCAGGAGCGACATCGAGCCGCGCGTCGAGGCCGGGTCCGGCGCCGAGCCCGGCACCAAGCCCGGACCCACGTCCGGCGCCGAGCCCGGGACCACGTCCGGCACCAAGCCCGGCACCAAGGACGCCGCAGGGCCCGGCGGCGCACCGGAGAGCGACGCCGAGCGCACGAGCACGTTCGTGCCGCTCCGCTCCGACGACGTACGCGCCGCTCCCCGGAAGCCCGAGGCCGGCGCAGGGGCCGCCGCGGGGCCCGAGGCGCCCGCGCGGACTCCGGAGGCCGACGCCCCCGCACCCGCCGTCCCGTCCTGGGCGGCGGCCGAGCGGACCCGGCAGCAGCCGCTCCCGCCGAGGCCGCCGCTCGACCTGCTCGCCGAGCTGACGAACACCCCGCCGCCCCCGGAGACCCCGGTCCGGACCGCCGTCCGGCGGGTCAAGATCTGGACCCCGCTGGTGCTGCTCCTGCTGATCGTCTTTGCGATCGTGCAGGTGATGCGCCCGCTTCCCGCGCCCTCCCTGGAGCTCACGGCGAAGCCGACGTACACCTTCGAGGGCGGGGAGACGAAGCTGTCCTGGCCGGGCCAGGGGCAGTCGGCCGTGATGGTGGACGGCGTCGGCTCCCTCGGCAGCGAGGGAGCGCAGAAGCCGGCCCCGATCGCCAGCGTCGCCAAGGTCATGACCGCCCATGTGATCCTCCAGGAGCACCCCCTCAAGGGTGACGAGGAGGGCGAGAAGATCACCGTCGACCAGAAGGCGGAGGACGAGTCCAAGCGTCCCGACGAGTCGACGGCCCCCCTGACCAAGGGGCAGAAGCTGTCCCAGCGGCAGATGCTCCAGCTGCTGATGATCCCCTCGGGGAACAACGCGGCCCGTCTGCTCGCCCGGTGGGACGCGGGCTCCGAGGACGCCTTCATCGACAAGATGAACGACGCGGCCAAGGATCTCGGGATGGTGAACTCCACGTACACCGACCCGAGCGGGCTGGAGAAGACCACCGTCTCCACCGCCGCCGACCAGCTGAAGCTGGCGCAGGCGGTCATGCGCAACGAGGTCTTCCGGAAGATCGTGGACATGCCCGAGGTCGAGATCGAGGGCATAGACGGCAAGATCTACAACAACAACAACCTGCTGCTGCAGCCCGGCGTGAGCGGCATCAAGACCGGCTCCTCCACCCCGGCCGGCGGCAACCTGCTCTGGTCCGCGAACACCAAGGTCGACGGCAAGCTGCTGTGGATCTACGGAGCGGTCATGGGCCAGCAGGCCGGTACGGGCCGGGTCTACGACAGCCTGGAGCTGTCCCTCCAGAACAGCCTGAAGCTGATCAAGGACGCGCAGGAGGCCCCCACCTCGGCGACGGTGGTGAAGAAGGGCGACGTCGTCGGGTACGTGGACAACGGGTTCGGCGGGAGGACCGCGGTGATCGCCACCAAGAACCTCAAGGCGGTCGGCTGGCCCGGCCTGAAGGTCGAACTCCAGGTCACCGCCGGCGGCGGGGGCATCGACCACGAGGCGAAGGCCGGGAGCGAGGTCGGCATGGTGACCGTGGGCACGGGCACCGGAAAGATGACCGCGCCGGTGGTGCTGCAGGACGATCTGGCCCAGCCGGCCTTCGGCGACAAGCTGACCAGGATCGGCTGAGCGGACCGGCCCGCCGGGCCCGGCCCCGGCGTACCGACCGGACCGGCCGGTACCGACCCACCGGGCGGGTGGAAGGGGGAGGGCGAAGCGACCGCTTCGCCCTCCCCCTTCCCCCCTCCGGTCCATGACAGGGATACGTGCCGGAGGTACGTGTTAGCGTCCCCGAACAGGTACGGGGCCGGGGCAGGACGGGGAGAGCCGTAGTGACCACCGCGGAGCCGAGACCCGGCCGCGAGGCGGACGGGACCGCCGGGGCCGGGAGCGACGCCTTGCGCGTCCGCGTGCCGTCCCCCCGGGCGCCGGAGTCCTCCGACCCCGCCCCGCCCGCCGGGGCCCCCGCCCCCCGGGCGGCCTCACCGGCCACCCCCGAGACCCCCCGCGACCGGGCCCGCCGACTGCTCCGGCACCCCGTCGCCATCGCGACGGCGGCCGCCGCCGTGCTGCACCTGCTCTGGTTCTTCTTCTTCGCCAACACCGGCGGGGACATCGCCGCGCAGGACGCCTGGGCCGAGTTCGTGGGCCGGCACCCCGGCTCCGCGTACAACCTGGCCTGGTACGGGGGCATGCACCCCGTCTCGTACAGCGTGGTCTCGCCCTACCTGATGTCCGTGCTGGGCGTCCGTACGACGATGATGGTCGCCGGCACGGTCTCCTCCGGGCTGACCGCGCTGATCCTCGTGCGGGTGCCGGCCGTCCGCAACCCGCTGGCCTGCGCGCTCGCCGGGGTCTTCGCGTTCCTGTGCAACGCGCTGTCGGGCCGGGTGACGTTCGGGCTCGGCATGATGTTCGCGGTCGGCGCGGTGGCCGCGGTGTTCTGCTGGCCCCACCGCTGGCGGTACAAGCGATGGGCCAAGGCCGCCGTCGCCGCCCCGCTCGCGGCGCTCGCGACCGCCTCCAGCCCGGTCGCCGGCCTCTTCCTGGGGGTCGTCGCGGCGGCGCTGTTCCTGCACAAGCGGCGCCCCGGCGCGTACGCGATCGGGCTCGCCCCGGTGGCCGTGGTCGGCCTCTCCGCCTGGCTGTTCCCGTTCTCCGGTACGCAGCCGATGTCGCTCGGGACGCTGTCCCTGCCGTTCCTCTTCTCGGTGCTCGTCTTCGTCCTCGTCCCGCGCGACTGGAGCACGGTCCGCACCGCCGCCGCCGTCTACGGGATCGGCACCCTCCTCACGTACGTCGTCGACTCGCAGATCGGGTCGAACATCACGCGGATGGCGATGCTGTTCGCCGGGGTGGCGCTGCTCGCCGCCCTGCCGTACACGGCGCCGCGCAGCCGCCGCTGGTACGCCCTGGTGCTGGCCTTCGCCGGACTCAACTTCTGGATCGGCTTCAAGAGCGTCGACGACATCGTCCGCACCGCCCCCGCCGCCTCCTGGAACCGCGAACTGGCCCCCCTGGTCAACCAGCTCCAGCAGGTGGGGGCCGAACGCGGCCGGGTCGAGGTCGTCCCCGCGAGCAGCCACCGCGAGTCCTCGGCGCTCGCCCCCTACGTCCAGCTGGCGCGCGGCTGGAACCGCCAGGCGGACATGGAGCGCAACCCGCTCTTCTACGACGACACGCTGGACCCGGTGAGCTACCGGGAGTGGCTGGACCGCTGGGCCGTGCACTACGTGGTGCTGCCCAAGGACCGGCCGGACAACGGGGCGGTCCAGGAGGCGGAGCTGGTCGAGCAGGGGCAGCCGTACCTGCGCGAGATCTGGGGCGACGAGAACTGGAAGCTGTACCGGGTGCTGGACCCGGTGCCGCTCGCCGACCCGCCGGCGACGGTGGAGCGGGCGGGCGCGGGCGGGGTGACGATCACCGTGAAGTCGGCGGGCCGGGTCCTGATCCGGGTTCCGTACACGCGGTGGCTCGCCCTGGTCGACGAGGACGGCAAGCCGGTGGAGCGCCCGCAGGAGACCGAGGAGTCGAAGCAGCGGTCGCAGGAGGACGAGACCGCGCCGAAGACCTACCTCAACACGCACGGCTGCCTGAACAAGGTGGAGGAGGGCCCGTACGGCGACGAGTGGACCGAACTGCTCGCACCGCGACCGGGCGTGTACCGGCTGACGGCCCCGTACCAGTTCCAGCCGGGCACGCCCTGCCCGGAGGAGCTGAGCTGAGCCGGGGCGACCGGCCCGGGCCCTCCCGCCCCACCCGGGGCGGGCGGCGGGGGGAAGCTCAGCGCAGGAACCCGCGGTCGTACGGCGACAGCGCGGCGAGGGGCCCGGCGGCCCGGAGGACGGTGTCGAGGGCGCGGTCCGGATCGGCTGCGTAACACCCGCTGCCCCAGTCCGCGTTGGCTTCGATCACGGCCCAGCGGCCCTCGTGGTCACGGCCGACGTCGACGACGATCGCCGAGGGCAGGGTGTCCCCGGCGGTCGCGAGCACGTCCCGGCCGAAGGCGAGGGCGTCGCCGTGCGCGGGCCCGGTCCGGAGCCGGCCGGCCTCCGCGTACTGCCCGGCCGTGTGGACGGCCCCGTCGAGCAGGTGGAGCCGGTACTCGGCGGCGAACGTCATCACGTCGCTCACGAGCACGACGGCCGCCGGGTCCACGGCGTCCGGTCCGGGCAGCCGGGATCCGTCCGCGTACACGAGCGCCGGGATGCTCTTGTCGTTGGGCGACTTGACGAAGGCGGGGCGGCGCAGCCGGTGAGCCTCACCGATGGGCACGGCCCGGACCTCCCGCCGGGTGAGGGCCCGGGGGAGCCGTGCGAGCCAGTCGGCGGGGGCCTCCAGCAGCCCGATGCCGAGCGCGGGAGCCACCGCGTCGGCGAAGGAGGGCCCGGCGTGCAGATGCACGGCGGGCCCCCCGGTCCCGTCCCCGTCGCCCTTCCCGCCCCCGGTCCCGCCTGCGCCCCCGGCCCCGTCCCCGCCTCCGCCCCCGGTCCTGGCTCCGGTCCCGGTCCCGGCCACGGTCGGATTCTCCGCTACGGCGGAGGCGGGCACCTCCACGATGCGCAGCCCGCGCCGCAGCGCGGTGGCGCGCAGCGTACGGGCGGAGGCGGTGAGCCGGGGCGGGAGGACGAGGGTGCGCGGCGGACGGGTCATGGCCGGGCATCCTTCCGTACGCGGAGCGGGGGGCCCACCGGTTTCTCCGGGGCGCGGGCCGCGGGGGCCCGTTGCACCCGCCCGGAGTGACCTGGTTCGATCGGCGCATGATCCTGGAACCGTCGCTCGTCCGCCGCCTGATCGCCACCCAGTTCCCGCAGTGGTCGGACCTGCCCGTGGAGGCGGTCGGGGCGAGCGGGACGGTGAACGCGATCTTCCGCCTGGGCGCGGACATGGCCGTACGGCTGCCGCGCACGGAGGGCGGTGCGGCGGACGTGGCGACCGAGCACCGCTGGCTGCCCCGGCTGGCTCCGCGGGTGCCGTTCCCGGTGCCGGCGCCGCTCGCGCAGGGCGTCCCGGGGGAGGGGTTTCCCCGGCCGTGGTCGGTCTGCACCTGGCTGGACGGCGTGAACCCGAGCCCCGGAGACGCCTCTTCATCCTCCGACCTGTTCGCGGCGGACCTGGCGGAGTTCGTGCTGGCGCTCCGCCGGATCGACCCGGCGGACGCGCCGCCCGCCTACCGCTGCGAACCGCTGGCCTCCCGCGACACGGCGACCCGCGAGGCGCTGGCGGAGCTGGGCGGGGTCGTCGACGCGGAGGCCGTCGCCACCGCCTGGAAGGAGGCGCTGGCCGCCCCGCCCCGCGCGGACCGGCCGGTCTGGGTGCACGGGGACCTCCAGCCGGGCAACGTCCTGGTCGAGGACGGCCGCCTCACCGCGGTCATCGACTTCGGCTGCACCGGCCTGGCCGACCCGGCCGTCGACCTGATCGCGGCCTGGTACCTGCTGGCCTCCGACGCCCGCAAGACCTTCCGCACCGCCCTCGCCCCGGACGACGCCACCTGGGCACGGGGCCGCGGCTGGGCCCTGTCGATCGCCCTGCTGGAACTCGCGCACCACCGGGAGTCGAACCCGACGATGGCCCGCACCGCCGCGCACGTGATCGACGAGATCCTGGCAGCCCCGCTCACGGCCGGCGAGCGGTGAGCGGACGTCGTCGGACGGACGGGACGGTGACCCCGCGGCCCTCTGGATGACTCGCGCGAGGGGGCCTGGGGCGGCCTGTACGCCTCATCCGAGGAGGCCTGGGGCGGCCTGGGCGACTCGTGCGGCGGGGCCGCCTGCGGCAGGTGTCCCGGCGGGCGCGATGGCGGTCGGCAGTGCCCGATGCCGGCCAGCGGCCCCCAGAGCGACCGGCGCACGATCCGGCCAACACTCCATGCGGCCCGAGGCCCTGGCCCCGGCGTGCGACCCGCGCGCGCGAGGAGCCCCGGGGGAACGGTCCTCCGGGGCACCTGCCCTGCTGTGCCCCGGCAGGATGCGAACCTGCGACACCCGCTTAGGAGTTCGGCCGGGCGCCGCTGCGGCCCCCACTTCCCGCCACCGCGACAGCCGGACAGGAACGCCCACGTACGCCCCTGCCCAGCGTCGTTGATGTCAGCGGTAGATGTCAGAGACCTTCTGATCCGCAACTCTGTAGAGATCGGCCATCGGCGGTCATACAGCCCACCAGAGGGGTGTCGGTGGGAACTGCCGGGCGTAGTCGGCTGCTGGGGTTGCTGTACTTCGCTGCTGTACAGCCAGGGTCCGGTGGGGACTTAACCTGATGCGCTGCTCTCGCCCGTCACCTGGGGAACTCGCCTCCGTCGCGTTGTTGGCCTGGGAATGTACTTAGGCGGTTGCAGTCGCTCGTAGATATCTGAACTGCCGTCAGCCTTCATGCCTGGAACGAAGGCCCTCCCGGCGGCCAGCACCTCGTGATGACGCAGTGCGCGCTCCGAGAAAGTCTGCCCGAATGGAATTAGATGGTGAGTCAGGTACTCTTTAAAGAAGTCCTTATGTACGACATCGATCGCCATCGTTTTCCCCGCGTGCCCCATAAAGACTCCTGGATCTTCGGGCTCATGACGGTAAATCCGACACCAGGGAGTGAAGGTCAACTCCGTCCCCGAGGAGATTGCCTTCGCCTCCACCATTGGCGCATCAAGGACCGCCACCACGCAGAGCAGATGCACATCAAAATAGCGAAATGTTTCCTTAGGGGCAGACGAGGCAGAGAAGTGCGAGGCCGCGCTCGCTAGCGGCATAACAATACCGTTGTAGGCGTCTGCCCCTGACAACTCTAGCTTCGGCCCCTTTCGAGCGCATTTGCTCATAATGGAAAAGCCGTCCCGACTCATGAACGGTTCTTCTGAGAGTTCCAGCGCTCGCATCACGGGAAAGAGGAAAGTGGACCTCGTGTCATCACTCCATACCTTCACCTCTTCTTGTGCAAGTCCGGCGAGCTGGGGGAGTTTCAGTCGCCATGACGACCGATTAGGCGAGAAGAAGACATACGGAAGGTCCGACTGTTTGCATTCGATGAGAACCGTCAAGGACGTTCGAATTCGAGATTCCGCGGCTGACGGAGCGGCAAGCTCCCTTGTGGCCATCAGGTCACAGGACCGCATCTCCCCTGTAATTCGATCTCGAAATCCCCACTCCTGCTGGACGTGAAAATCACTTTCCAGAAGCTCGAATACGGAACTTTGGAGCGGATATCCCGACTTCTCAATCGCGTCTCCTAGGGCTTCTAGCGTAAGTCCCGCTTTGAGATGATTGCTTTCAGGGTTGGTAATTTTCAAACTCGCCATGCAGTGACACCTTTGGGTAAATTATCTCTACTTGATAGAGGTAGGCTCTTTTCCCAGCCTCAGGTGGGTAAAAAATCTTGGGAGGCGGCTCGGCTAGCTGCTGGGGCCCAGTTCGCCCAAGTTCGCTGCTGTCGGCACATAAGCGTATGGTGCAGCATCCTGGGAGCCGCATGTGGGAAATTACCCCAACCCACCGCACACCCCGCTCCGGCCGGCGCCCGCGAATGGCGCCCCATCCATCCCGGTGCCGGAGCGCCCCCGCCGGAGGCATCCTCTTGAAGCTGCAGGCTTGGTTCTCGTCTCATGCCCCACGGGCCT
>NZ_LIVT01000015.1 GCF_001905905.1 Streptomyces sp. CB02366 | reverse complement strand
GGGTGAACGCAGCCAGCTCGATCTACCGGTACACCAACTACGACGCCAACCCCTGGCTCCACATCCCGGGAGGCCTCAGCGACATCGGGGCGGCCTCCGACGGCACGACCTGGGGAGTCAACGGCGGCAACCAGATCTACCGGTACGTCGGCGACAGCGACGGCGCGAACCCCTGGAAGGGCATCACCGGCAGCCCAGTCCCTCGCAACCATCAAAGTGAGGCGTAGTCGACACAGTTGAAGGGGAGGAGCTAACGAGCCCTGAGCGAGTGCCATTTGGTCACGGTGCTGTGTGTCAGCAGTACAAGCCCGGTGACCCGTCAGTTGGCGCTGAGAGCACAAACCACGCACGGCACGGCCACGCCCGCATTGCGCCTCCAGGCGGTTGTCCAATGCCAGGCCGGATCGGCGTGGGTGGCCCCCTTCGTTCGGTCAGACTCCGGCGAGTCGGTTGGAGAGGCCGAGGGCGTCGGCATCGCCTATCCGAGAGCGTCCAGGAGATCGAGCACCAGCCCCCGCACCGCGGCCGGGAGCGACCCAGTGGAAAGATTCCCTGCGGGCAAGACCTTCGGCGACTGGGACGAGCAGGCATCCTCCATACCCCGCGCCACCCAGGACTCCATCAAAACCCTTGAATGGGTCCAACGCAGGGAGAATCTCTGCGTGGTCGGGCCCTCGGGGACCGGGAAAAGCCACTGGTGCGAGGCCCTCGGGCAGGCCGCCGTCGAGGCCGGGTTGGCCGTCGCCTGGTTCTCCATCGAAGACCTCGGCGCCCTCGTCCGCCGCCACCGGGCCGACGATTCCATCGCCAAGGCCCTGACCCAGGTGATCCGCTCCGACCTGATCATCGTCGACGACATCGGCCTGTTGCCCGTCAGCCCCGACGCCGCCGAGGGCTTCTACCGCCTGGTCGATGCCGCCTACGAACGACGCGCGCTCGCGGTCAGCAGCAACCTCCACCCGTCAGGATTCGACGAGATCATGCCGAAGACGCTGGCCACCGCGACCGTCGACCGGCTCATGCACCACGCTCACATCGTTGTCACCCAGGGTGACAGTTTCCGGCTCACCCAGGCCACCTCCGGACAGGGAGTCAAGCCCTTCAGCTGATCACAGCACTCACCACGGCGGGGAGATTAACTGGCCGCCGTTGGGGAGATCTCGCAGGCCGCCAGTGGGGCGAAACCCTGGCCGCCTACGGGGAGCACTTCAAGGCCATTGACAAGAGGTGCTCACGGTTAGATGGATCCTTTCGTTGAGCTGCGGATTTCCCGACATCCATACGTTGGGATGGGCATGCCGAGGTGCTTAGCCGTTCGCCCAGGAGTGGCGTCTGCCGTGGGCGACTCGGAGCTGCCGGTAGGCGATACGAGACCGGGGGATGGTCAGCCCACCGCGGTCGTCCTACCTGGGTTGGGGTGACGGGCCGCAGGCGAGAGAAGGGAGGCAGCGCTGGCCGACACGAGCAGACACTGGCACGGCGCCGGGTTGGAGCGCAAGATCCGCGCGGCCGGGCGGCCCTGGACCGTGGGCGACATCGCCATGCTCGCCGAAGGCCGACGCGTGGAGCTGACGATCGAGGAGCCGGTTCGCGGCTGGGCCCTCGAGCCGAAGACGGCCACCGCGGCGAGAACCAGCGTCAATCATTCAACGCCGGGGCCCCGTTGTGAGCGCTGGCGGGCCCGAGGACAGCCGCCGGTTCAGGCACGCCACCGAGCGCGTCCCGCGTCTGTCCGGAGCGGGCGACAGCGGGCTCGCTAAGCGGAATGTGTGCGGGGCGGGCCGACAGCTGGTGAGTTCTCCTGGCGTCATGCTTTCAGGATCTTGCCGAACGCTGTCCTGTCGCCTCACAGGTCTACTCGTCACTGTGAGACCAGGCGCCCGAGCAAGCTAGACCGTGCCTCGTCCCGGCATCTGGCTCCGCCCGCCGATACGATGTGCGCCCACTCGGCACTCGTGCCCTTCTCGCGTCCTCGATCACTGCGAACTAACAATCGAGGTCGGGATCCATTTTCTCCAAAATCGGGCCCACCTGATGTGGATTGTGGTCCGCTAATTCGTCTCGTCAACAGCGAATCAAGTCACCTTGTTCATGAAGGGCTGCAAGGTGAGCACGGATGGCCCTCGGATGCGGGCCACCTCGCAGGAGTATGCCGCACTCGAGATTGGTTTCCATGGCCGCGCCGGTGATGTTGGCGCTGCCGACGAGAGCTGTGGATCTGTCTGTGACAAGGATCTTTGCGTGGAGTGACGTGTAACGAGCTGAGCGCCGGACCGCTGGCCATGCCAGGCGAGTTACATCCAGGTGGGGAAAGGGGATGCCGCGAAAGCTGTAGGAGGGGTTATCCATGTTGCGTTCCAGCAAGAGTGTAATTTCAACGCCGCGCCCTGCCGCTGACTTGAGCGCAGTGGTGATTCTTGGCTCAGTGTGCGCGGCATAGCTAACGAGCCAAATTTCTTGTCGAGCCTCGTCGATGAGAGTGGTGATGCTGTGTGCTGTCAGTCGACTGGATGTGATCCGCGTGTGGGGCCCCGTCCAAACGACGTCGACGACCTGAGCCTTGTGCGCACTATCGGCTGTGGCTGCGGAAGCGAGAGCCCCTGCGAGGTAGTCAGCGGAGCGATGAGCAAGGCAAGCAATGAGTTGACTGCATGCGCGCCGGATTATGTTCGAGGACGCCTGGGCTCGCAGGTCCCTCAGCCCAGCGATGCCTCCGCCTGCGGCAACTGAGAGTGCATACAGGTCCTGACTGGGGAGTTCACGTGCGAGGGCCTGCACTGTGCTGATCGGATCGGTCATCGGGGAAAGGCCAATCCGTCATTGGTCAGGTCGACGAGGACAGCGCGGTCAAGCCAGCGGTTGTTTACCTCGCAGGTCGTCTCTGATGCGAAGAGACAGGCGTGGCAGGCTGCGGCATGCAGGGCAGCGGAGGGGTCCTCTGGAACGTGTTCGGCGCAGAGCGGATCGGAGGAACAGTAGGCTGCATCCTCGAATGCCTGATCGAGGAGCCGCTGAAGATAGCGCTTCTCACCGAGCGAGACCAGGCCGCCAAGGGTGCCCTCGCTGTCGCTTGCGGAGGTGGACAGCAGGATTCCGGCCGCGGGGTTGTTGGGTGCGCCGAGGTAGAGCCGCTCTCTGATGGATGCTGAGGAGTATCCACACTCGAGAGCTACCTGACGAATTAGCAGATGGCTGAGGGTGTGGAGTAGCAGGAATCGGGCAACGGGAAAGGCCGGGTCCGCAGGCAAGGATCGGTTAAAAAGCCACTGATCGTACGCACGCCGCAGACGGATGATGCGGTCATTCTGTTCTGCCTGTCGCGCCCAACTGCGCACAGCGTCCTCGCGGAGCTCGAGAAAGATGCCCTCGCCGCGGCGGTCCGCCGCCGGCACCCACTTCGGCTTGCCGCGAGTGAGGGGAACGCGCTGGATTGGATCCAGATCCTGGCGGCCTGGAGCCGAGATGCGCGTGAACCCGAGCAGCGCGCTCGTCTCCCGCAGCCGCGGGACGAGGACGACCTGGTGGAGCAGCTTGTCATATCCCGAGGGCTTCGGAGTCGGCACCGCGCGGAAGTCGTCGTCCTGCTTCTCGGTGGTGGGATGGGACAGAAGGCGCCACTCGGCATCCAGAAGGCTCTCGTCTGGCCGAGCGGTGCTGGGTCCGCCAGAGGAACGGATTTCTTGAATGGCGGTCCACACAACTGAGATATCAGCTTCCCGCAGCTCACGGAGGTCTTCCACCTTACCGATCAGCAGGTCTACGATCTCCGGCGACGGTTGGGCGCTGAGAATCTCCCAGTTCTTCGCGACGAGCTCGGGGACGGACTTTCCGCTGGGCAGGTGCAACGCCGACGCTGACACGGAGAACCAGAGGTTCGAGGCGCCGAGCACCATAAGACGCAGGTTCTTGCCGCAGGGACTGAACTGCTGAAGGTGTGGATGCCGGCCCCTGCAACGGGGGAGGTTCTCCCAGCCGTCTCGTCCCGAGGCGTCCATGATGTTGCCGCGCTCGTCACATTCGAGACACACGACGGTGACCTGCGGACCCAGGGTGGAGGCCGCATCACGCATAGTCAGACGTGGTCCGTGGCACGGTTTGGTGGCGTTTCGGTGTACGAAGGGGACGAACGGGAAGTCGTCGATGTGCCCGTCCTCGCAGACCACGACGAAGCGGGCGGGGATGCAGGCGCGGCGTTTGTTGATCGTGGTGCGCCCCTGCTTGTCGCAGTGGCTGTGTACGTACTTGGCCAGATCGGCCCGTTTCCCCCAGCGGTGTACCAGCTCGAACTGGCCGCTCCCACCAAGTGGCCCTAGGCGATGACAGGCTGGGCAGCGCAGCCAGCCAGGAAACGGGGTGACTGGTACTCCTACTCTGGTCCAGGCGTTCTCGGATTCCTTAGCGTCCCAAGGGGCCTTGCGTAGAGCCCGGACTTGCGGCCCCAGCACCCGCTGGACCCTCTCCAGAAGCCGAGGTTCGATGATCTCGGCCTGATAAATGGGGTTCCATGTGTCCAGGCCGCGCACCATGACGCTCATCGCGGGCAGGTCGACGACCGCTCCCACGCCGGCGGTGGTCATGAGGTGGCTGGGGCGAGCCTCACCGATCCGGGTCGCTACGGCCGGCCCCTTGGCACTGGCGGACTTGTTTGTCAGCAGCGGGCTCACGCGTTGCCTCCCTTTCGGTCGTAGTCCCACAGGGGTGCCTCATCGAGACTCGGGTCCTCCTGGTCGAGCTGGAGAACCACCTGTGGTTCGACCTCGCGCATGCTCCGCGGGGCCGACCACAAGTCCCAAGGGCCTGAGTCAGGTTTCTTCAGAAGGCCAGCCAGGTCTGCTCCCTCGTCGTAGCCCAGTCGGCCAGTCTGCAGACGCGACCGTCGCGAGTGCCACCTGTCCAGCCGGTGCTGGACCTCTTTGCGAACCCGGTCAGGGGCGTCCTTGTCATGCGTCACCCGGCCGGCACGATCCGCGACGGCGTCGATGAGAGCCGAAGCAAATGGGCCCGACAACGCGACATCGTGAGCAGCAGGGTTGGGCAGAGCCGCGGTCCCCGAGTGGCGCAGGGCGGTTGCGATGATTGCCGTCAGCCCGCGATCCAGTGCGCGCTCGCTGAACGGTGTGGTCGTCAGCCCTTCGACACGCATCCCGAACGTGGCGTGCTCGTACTCGAAGGTCTCGAAGTGGGCGAGGTCGCGGGGTCGACTCCAGTTGTAAATGGTCAACACCAGCCCCGGGCGGCGCTTATCGCGACCGACACGAGACGTTGCCTGGATGTACTCAGCCGTGTTCTTCGGCTGCCCCGTCACGAGCATCAGACCGAGGCGCTGCACGTCCACACCGACCTGCAGCATGCTGGTCGCCAGCAGGACATCGATTGGGTACGAACGGCGTGATCGCACCTTCTCCTTCGCGGCCTCAGGATCTGCCTTCCGCAGCTCCACCAATGCGTTGATGGCATCGGTGGAGTCGAACTCAGGATCGAAACGACCATCGAGTTGCGCGAGGGAGCCAGCGATTCGGCTGGACGGCATCCGACTGGTCAACTCCGCCACGGTGGGACGTTTGCGCCTGGTCCGGACCCTGCTGCTCCGCAGGCGGTCTGCGATGTCGTCGTCGATCAGTCGGCGCATCCCAGCAAGCTCTTTGGTGGCGGTGAAGTAGTCCACCAAAGTCATGTATGGGTCAGCTGCGAGACCATGACGGTCGAACAAGCACTGAGCGTGCTCCAAAATCGCCGCGGCCACACGGATCTCTACTGCCTTCAGCCTCTCGCCCGGGGCCATGATGCCGCGATAGCGACGCCCTGGTGTGTCTGGGCTCGAGGAAGCGACTCGGGAGAAGAACGTCTCTCCAGCGTCGAGGACCTGAGGAGGGAATACCGCAAGACCTCGCGCGAAGACCTGTTCAACCTGGTCACGGGCACGCCGTACGGTCGCCGTGGAGGCGACGACCACGGGGCGGATTTCGCGCCCGTTCACGACGCGAGTGGCGAGTTTGTCTACGACAGTCTCGTACAACCCGACCATGGAGCCGAGAGCGTCACTGATGAGGTGGAGTTCGTCCTGGATGATCAGATCTGGCGGCCGTGGGCGCACCGCAGGCTGAAGTTCGGCGCGTGGCAGCCCCTGAGCCGCTGGGTGATAACTCCGACAGAAGCTGTCGAAATCCGGGTTGTGCCAACCATGTCGTGCACAGCGCTGCTCAGCGAGGCCGAACAAGGTTGCGGTGGCAGCCGACCAGGGCAGCTGCGCGAACTTGTCTACGGTGGCGATGACGAGGGCTGGAGTGAGCCGGTAGATCTCTTCGTCTACGGTCACCACGGGCAGGCCCTCGTCCGGCGAGTGTCGTGGCGTGAATGGGCACTGTGCCGTGGGGTCAGGGCACGCCAGGATAGTGCGTCGCCGGATCTGGGAAGTGCTAAGGCAGTGCGGGGCGAGGGGCGTTCCGCACCACGGGCAGGCCGCTAGCTGCAAGGGTCCACCGAGTTGGCCATCAGGGTTACGGTTGTCGTCGATCTGCCGCTTGGCTTCCTCAAAGCTATTGGGTGTTACCGACTTGCCAACCCACAGCCCGATGCGGAACGGGACATCGCCCCAACGCGTGTCGCCGGCCGCAATCCGCTCGCGCCGCAGCCACTCGCAGGCGCAGACCAGCGCGGCAGCCCTTTGGAACTGCTGAGCTGTGAGAAGACGGAGGGTGTAGCGCATGAGTACTGCGACGCCATCACCACCGTCCCGGGCCATGCCCCCGTCACCCTGGACGCCCTGAAGCCGGCGGATAGCGAAGGTGTATGCCGTCAAACCCAGATACGCTTCGGTCTTGCCGCCACCGGTGGGGAAGAAGAGCAGCTGAACTTCACCGTCATCGATGCTCCGATGAGCATCTGGGTGGGCAGGGTCGGTCAGCCCAGGTAGACAGAGGAGGAGGAACGCCAGCTGGAATGGACGCCAGCTGCGGTTCTCCGGCCTATTGAGCTTGCGCAGGAGTGTTGCGGTCTTAGCGTCTGGGTCAGCTGCCCGGGCGCGAACCAACTCGCTGCGGACACGCTGTAGTGCCATGGCCTGGTTGGCGAAGCGGAAGGCTTCACGGGCAAGACCGTTGTCATGGAGCAGCTGAATCGCACGCTCCAACCGGTCGGCCATGTCGTGGGCGTCGCGTAGGGCCCGGGTGCCGGACGGTTCGTATAGCCCGACCTCTGCGTCTGTGGCGATCCGCTCTTCCTGGAGCGCGAGCCACTCGCGATAGCCCGTAACGAGCGGGCTAAGCGCGCTAACGAGGCCGTCGCGCGCGAGGTCCTGCTTGCCGAGAGCCTCCATGTCCAGCTCGACACCGGGGAGATCCCGAATGTCGGCGGCCTGGATCAGCGGTACCTCTGCCTCGGGAAAGCAGGTGGTCCTGATCTCGTGCGCCCTCTTCTCCCCAGGACGCACCTTCGCCTCTGCAGAGCACTGTCGCCCGTGGGCGAACTGCCGCCTCTCCCGATAGAGGAGAGCCAGATGGAGCTTCTCGTCGTCGCTAGCGGCAGGCCTAACCCCAAGCTCAGGATCGTTCTGAGCGACGAAGATCGCTGCATGTCCGTCGAGGGCCGTCGCAGTCAACTGGACCTGGTAGAGCCTCGTCTCGTCCTTCGCCGTGGCGGTCTCGGTTTGGGCGTTGATGAGCGAGACATCGACAACCCGCTGCCCCCGCCGGTGCCGGACTGTGTAGCGCAGAAGGACCTGATCCTGATTCGGGTCGGGGATGCGCTGATCCTGGGCTTCCTTGTCGACTGGGATCTCTACGGCCCCGCCCGCAGGATGCCGCACCCAGACCGTCCGCGGGTTGCCGAGATCGGTCTGCTGGTGCTCAGACTTCGATCGCTGATAGCGGCCCCAGGCTGCGCGCACCAGCACGATATCGACATCGTCGGAGACGCGGAACGAGACACCTATGGCCGAGGCCGCCATGCGGCCGGCCCGAGCTACAGCCTCGGAGCCCTCCTCGTCATCGTCCTCATCGTCACCTAGATCATCACGGAGGGCAGGATCATCGAGCAGCGCGAGGCCGTCAGCACTGGAATTCCGAGGCAGCCGCGACCCGGGGGCGGGATCCTGCGCAGGGGCAAGCCGTGGCACCAGTCGACCCAGGAGATACTGCTCGGCAGGGCTGGTACCGGCAAGCAGCTCCTCGTGATCGCCATCCCAGGGGCCGTGTAGATCACGCTCGAGGAATCGTTCCAGGTCGCCTCTGACCTGGAACGACGTCACCTCGGTGGTGCTCTTCCCGCTGACTTGTGTGCCGCTCGATCCACTCACGCATCCGATGCTATGGGATGGGTCTGACAGCCGGCCTGCTTGTTGGCGTCGGTTACTTGGGCTGCGCGTTGAAGCGCTCCTGGTTGAGTGTCCGCAGACGATCGATTACCTCGTACCTGACGTCCCGCTCCATGGTCCAGCGAACACCGATCTTGGTTTCGTGGAAGCCGATTTTGGGGTCAAGATCCGTCCAGCCGTAGGCAGCCAAAACCGCGTGGTCGATCTCCGTGTGCAGGTCTCGCAGAGCGACGACCTCTGGGTCGGCGACTGCGGAGTCGCGAACCCTGTTGTAGGCGGTAGTCATGCCCCAGCCTCGAGAGAGCATCAGTGCTCGGCGGGTCGTGTCCAACTGCTTACCGAGATGCTCCAAGCGGGCCCACTCGACTGGACGTTCGTGAGCGCGAGGGCGGGGCAAGGTCAGAAATACAGCGTTGCTGCTGTACCGAATATCGGTTCGCATGGTGGATGTATACCGCATGACCCAAGCGCTATGTGCACTTGAGGAGAGCAAGGCCAGATGTGCGAAATCATCCAAGGCGAATACTACGCATGCGTGACCAAATACAGGACCAGTCTCCACTCGGGCGGGCATGAGCGTGTTGCCGACCTGCGACATGGCTAGGACGCATTCGAGATTTTCGATCGCTTTGTAAAGATCAACTGCCTGCTCGGCGAACCGCCACCAATTCTCGCGATACTGTTTACGATTGCTCTGATCGCGCTTCGGCTTGACTAGTTGGCGTACCCTTTCGAGCAGCTCTGGGTACTCCTCGGCCTTCTCGAGAGGCCGGTTGTTGAAGTTAATCACGTGGCGGCTTGAGGAGCAGTCTCTTCGCTGGCTCAGGTCCTTACCGATTGTGTAAGGTTGAATTACCTCCGCGTTTCGTGGATTCTTTGTGATTAGATCGTTTCGCTCGTCTTCTGTGAGCGTGAAGCCGATTCCAACAATATTCGACCCCTGGAACGCCAGGTTTTCGTTCTCACGCAGCACGACAGGCCGGCCTGGGATGGTCGTGGGTACTTCGAGATCTGGTCCGATTGCTGGAACCTGTTCGCCGTCGAGCCACAGTGAGGCGCCTCTGCCGGGCTTTTCTCTACTTGCCCAGAACTCCACAATCTGAAGGTTCGCGCTCTTCGTTGGCCACGGGTGGGCGGACACGCCGCGCCAGAGGTGTAGGCTTCTTGTCGCCTGTTCCAGTCCGACCTTGAGGGAGACGTTCTCCGTCACGCTGTTATTGGTCACGAGGCCCAGTTGGCCGCGCCTATTGAGTAGCTTCTCGGCGCGCAAGACGAATCGCGTAGCTAGATCTGCACTGCCGCTTACTCCGTTCCCATCCCACTGTTGAAGCCATTTCAGGTAATCGCCCCCTAGTGGGGCCGAGATCTTCTTCCCTCCCAGGAAAGGAGGATTTCCGACAATTGCATCAAATCCTGGAGAGGCAGTGTCTCCGAAGGCCTCGGGAAAGGCGAGCGGCCAGTGGAGTGGAGTGCGGCTGCTAGTGCCAGCTGGTTGTCCACCGAACAAGTCTGTTTCAGCTTGAGAGCGGAGCGAGGTGCTGTCTTTCTCCGTTGTCGCAAGTGTGAATGCTAGCTGGACGAAGAGGTTATCTCTCTTCTTGCCCGTGACCTGAGCGCCCTTGAGTCCGATGCCAGTCAGAGCGTCAGCGATAACTGACAACGATGACTCGACCTCTCGGGACTGGTCGAGCAGGCGCGCTTTGTGCTCAACATCGCGGATAGTTACAGCTGGTGTCGTGGTGATACGGCGCCTCAAAGTTGCCGCCTTCTGTACCACCGCTCGCCATTCCTCGGAGAAGTCCATGGTGTCTCGCTTCAACCGCCGGCCAGCAGCCGGGTCAATGTGCATGACCTCAAGCTGCGTGAAGCTGGTCAGACCTAGAAGGGAGTCCCCAGCTGTGAAACGGTCGTCGAGGAAGCCAAAGGGGCGCTCGCGATCCATAGTGATCAGCCACATGGAGAGCTTGCCCATGGACACTGCCAGTGGGTTGATGTCCACGCCGTAGAGGCAGCGCTCCGCCACCAGACGGCGGGCCTCCAGCTGGACGGCGTCAACTTCGCTGTCCGAAGCTAGACGATTGCCGTAGCGAGTTTCTGCGGCGAGTAGAGCGTCTCGTCGTCCCTCCAACTCCCAGGCCCGGACCAACTTACCCGCGAGATACCTACACGCGGCCACAAGGAATGCGCCGGAACCCATCGCGATGTCCGCTACGCGTAGCGTGAGGATCTCCGCCGAGGGACGAAGCTCCCAGGCATCCTCGTCACCCGTTTGCAGCGGGCCGGGACGGTGGACCAACGGATCCAGCGCGTGCTTGACGACCTCTTCCGCCAAGCGGCGCGGGGTGTAGTGCGTTCCAGAGGACGCACGTCGCGACGAGCGCGTGACGTAACGGCCTCCCTTCGGGGTGACTGCCGGCCGGCCGCGGTGGTCGAGCCTTATCACTGGCAATAGCGATTCAGAGTGGGCGAAGTCCTGGGTGCCTGATCCGACCACGCGGCCCAGGTCGTCCAGCTGATCACTCGTAACAGCCTTAGCCAGCTCAGTCTGGATCTTCTGAGCCTTCCAAACGCTGTACTCGCTCAACCAGCTGGCGAACTTGGCATCGTCCAACTCGGCGCGCTTGGAAATGGCGTCGGCCAACGGCACTTCACAAGTGAGCTGCTTGACCTCGGCACGCTTGATGCTAGGCCACTTCGCGGGGCGAGCGAGTCCAACCATCGTTTCCTCGGCGGTGCGTACTTCGAGTTCGAGGAGACCCTCGTACACGTAGCCGATCTGCTCGACGTCGAGGGAGCGGAAAGTCAGCTGTCGGGTCGCGCCATCGATCGTCACGAACTGAACGGCCTCAAGCATCTTGAGAACCGTCAAGTCGTCCACCGCAGGGGGCTCCGCGTCCATGTGGCTCGGTGTGGTCCCCTCGGCTGCCGCAGCGCGGCCCTCCAGCCACGGGTAGCGATCCGGGTCGAAGAGCTCTCCACCATAGGCTGGCATCCGCAGATCCTCATGCGCAACGCCTGCGTGAATGGCACGGGTCACCGCAAGCAGCCGGTGCCATGCCGCGGTCCGGTGGGCCAGGGCCTGCTGACCTGCGTACTTTGCGCGTGTACGCAGTTGCTCGACCAGGTAGCCGACGGAGTACCCGCTGGCGTAGAGGTCGTCATCACTAGGGAGCAGACGGCGCTCTTCGGCGAAGAGGAGGAAGACCACACGCATCATTACTGTGACGACACCGGAGTAAAAGTCGTCGTCGCTCACGTCTCGGAGCAGGTCGCCTTCGCTGTCTCGGTCGAGTTGATCAAACCTGGCGACCAGTAGTTCGACTGCGTCCCGTACCTGCCTGCCTAGAGTCTCGGTGACTTCCTCTTGCCGTGACAGGCTGGCGCGCAGGAGGCGAGGGAGAGTCTTGTCGAGTTCCGCGTTCAGGAAGCGGAAGCGACCGAGGAAGTCGACGAAGGCGGCGAAGAGGTCTGGTTCGGCGCTGAACAGCGACGCATCCCAGATGCCGACGCCAGTAGAACCCCCGATCGGCGCCCAGACGACGGCCCACCACCGCCCGTCGGTCGCTACACCGATGGGCACCCTGCGGGCACGCAATAGAGCCGCCAGGCGGTCAACAGGGCTTGAGGCACCGCCTCTTGAATCAAGTGGATGCTGACCCCAAGGCAAAAGAGTGCCGAGCAACTTCCAGGGATTGTTAAGGTCTTCGTCCTCTAGGCCGTCGGCTGCACCAATGCTCTTGGCATCAGCTTCTTCGCCGTCGGCCTCCTCCTCTGCAGTGTCCTCGTCGTCCTCTCCATCCGTATCCTGCTCATCCCTGCCGACTACGTCGGCGCGGAAGGCGAAATCCGGACGGAGTGGGGTTCCAAGACCGGCATGGGCAACGGCGAGAGAGGCCGGAATGCCATCATCGAGGAGAAGGCTGTCCTGCCAGTCCAGGGCGTTGTGCAGCACAGCGTGAACGACATCGCGTCGACTCACGCCACCATCGCTCATCATCTGTTCTACACGAACGCGCATGAGCGCGCGCGTTTCCTTGGGCACCTCTGTCAAGCCATTCGGCAACGCCTCATGGACGACGGGCAAGGCGAGAAAGGGCCCGGAGGTCTGGAGGAGCTCCAGCCAGGCATGCCGGGCGCGGATTTCCTCGGTGACTCCGGTGCTGGCGGACTTCTTTCGACGAGGAGCCATCAGTTTTCCTCCCAGCCCTCGGGCACGCATACGGCCACAGCGAACGGAAACACGAGCTCGCGGAGGCCGGCGTAACGCCGCTCTACCTCAGCTACGTCTCGCCTGCGCTCGCCTGGCAGGCTATCGAGCCGAGCTCTGATCGCTTCAACATCCCGCTCGATCTGATCCTGCTCGACTTGCTGCAACTCATCGATCGACAGTTGGACGAATGCCCGGGATGGTTCGGCGAGCAGTCGCTGCAACGATTCCTCGAGTTGACTGAGCGTGGCGTTCACTCGCTCAACTTCCTTCACTTGGCGATCCGTAAGTGCGGTCTCAAGGTCGGCGAGTCGGGCGCGAGCAGCCTCCCGTACATCCTTAGCGAATCGTTCGGCCAGTGTTGGCCATGCCTCGGTCACGAGGGCGAGAGCTGCCGCTGGCGCCTCCCGGCAGGCGTCGGGAGCGAAGCCGTCTTCGAGCGCACGCCGCAGCCTCGCCTTGATGTCGTCCTCGCGGGGATTCTTCCTGAGCTGGCCGAGGTCTACTGCGCGGGAGCGGCCCGAGGCTGGCACCGCCCGCGCTACGGGCATGATCTCCTCGTGCAGACGGCGGCCGTCTGCACCCACGACGACCAGGCGTGCGTAGGCGACAGCCAACACGTCGTTTATGCCGCAGTCCTCGGGCAGTGTGACGGTCACCGCGGAGACGCGGTGCAGTTTGGAGTGGCCTTGCCACATGGCGGAGCGCAGCAGCCGAGCGCACTGAGACACGAGCGGATGCTCAAGATGTGCGTGGACAGCACTATCGTCACGCCCCTCGAGCAGGGTGCCGTCGAACACCACAGGGCGCCGTACATGGTCCAACGGATCTTCGAGACCAGTGACAGTGCGCTCCCAGCCACGCTTCAGGTCGGGGACCTCCACCTGCCCGCCGGAGAGGTCGACCAGAGGTTGCTGCTCAGCCATCGCCAGTCCGACGTCGACGACGCGTCGTACGTTCACCGGGGATACGTGAAGCCGTCGTTCGCTGAGTGATAGCTGCTTCCGAAGCCGCTGGGTGTGTGCGCGCACATCTTGCTCGGCCTTCAGCATGCTCGCCGACGGTTTCTGCTTTACCTCAAGTGGGTCCACGAGCATCGGGCGACCGAGCAGTTGAGCTTCCACAGCAGCTGCGAGAACTGGGTTGATGCTGCCTAGATCGGCACGCTCTGTGGCGACCTTCACTGCTACTCGGGACAGGAACTCCAGGTCACCCTTGAATGACTTGGCTTCGGCGTTCTCCCAGTCCGTACCAACGAAGTGTGCAACGTCCACGGGGAACCGCTGGCCGTGCCTGTCCACACGTCCGATTCGCTGCTCCAGCCGGTTCGGGTTGAACGGGATGTCGTAGTTGATGATCCGGTGACAGTAGTTCTGCAGGTCGATGCCCTCGCTCGCAGAGTCGGTCGCGAGGAGGATGCGCACGGGCGTCCGGTGCGGCGCTGCCTGAAACGCAAGTTTGACGGCATCCCGACGCTTCGGATCCATGCCGCCATACAGCAGCTCCAGCTTGTCGCCGCCAAGCCCACGCGCGTTGAGGATGTCCGCGAGGTAGGTCTGGGTGTCACGAAATTCCGTGAAAATGATCACTCGGTCGCTCGGATCCGCGGTCAGGACGCGCTGGATCTCGGCGACCAGCGCTTCGGCCTTGCTGTCGGTCTTCTGGCCGTGAACATCCGCCCAAGCGAGCAGCTCCTCGAGTGTGGTGTGGGAGTTGCCCCCAAGGGGACCGGTGCTGTTTGCGATCCGGGTCAGGAGTTCCAACTCACCAACACTGCCAGGCTCGTCGTCCTCGGTCTCCTGGTCCCAGTCGGCTGCCTCGTCGAGCCAGGCCAGGTCGTCGTCGCCGCGGGTTGCGGCCTGGCCGTTGCCTTGAGCTGCAGTTGCGTGACTGCGGAGTGTCAGTGTGAATGCGGCAGGAGACGAGAACAGCCGTCGCTTCAACATCAACGTCACGAGATCATTCGCCTTGACCGCTGTGGCGTTCTCTCCCAGGCGCTCAGTCCGGTACGCCTCAAGGAGCTGCTGGACCTGGATCTCTGCGGGTGAATACGCCACAGGTATGGCGCGATTCGTCCGAGGTTGGAACAGGCCGTTGTCTTCGTCGTCTTTGATCTGATCCTTCAGGCGGCGCACCATCACCTCCTCAAGGGCAGACTCGGTAGGCGTCATGCCACGGGTGAAGCGCTGCGGGTCCAGCATTGCCAGAAGGGCCTGCCAGGAGTTGGAGTACCCGTTATGCGGGGTCGCACTGAGAAACACCCGGTGCTGGCTGTGCTCGCTGACCCGCTTGACGGCTTCCGTCTGCTTGCTGTCGACCGCGTATCCCTTGCCGCGTTGCGGCGCCGGCGGCGCGCAGTGGTGCACCTCGTCGACTACCAGCAGGTCGAAGAATCCCGGGTGCCTTGCCTCCTCTGTGAGGACCTCGTCGAGCAGGCGTCGAACGATGGGGCTCCTCAACCATTGCAGGCTGATGATGAGCCTCGGGAAGACAGAGAACGGGTTCTGGCCCAGACCATGAGTACGGCGTAGGTCCCGCAGAGTCATCGAGTTCAGGACCGTGAAGTCGAGGCCGAAACGCTGCTTCATCTCTTCTTGCCACTTGCCGGTCAGTGACGCAGGGCAGACGACGAGCACGCGACGAGCGCGGTGGCGGAGAAGCATCTCCTGGATGACCAGGCCGGCCTCGATCGTCTTGCCGAGGCCGACGTCATCGGCGACGAGCAGGTTCACTCGCGGCATGGACAGTGCCTTGGCGACCGGGGCGAGCTGGTGTGGATAGACGGTGATCCCGGACCGGAACGGAGCCTGCAGAGTTTCTGTATCAGCACTTGCCACGCTGCCCCACCGAGCAGCATCGAGGAAGGCTCCCAGTCGCTGCGGATCATCCCAGCGCCCGTCCTGAACCTCGGGCAGCTCTTCCGACGAGACCAGCTGACGGCCTGGCTCCATCTCCCAGACGACGGTCAGGCTGTCGCCTACGTCGTCGCCCGAGACGTTGGTCAGAGTCACGAGCGTCCGCCCCGGAAGACGTGTCGCAGCGAGCTCGTCGACTGGCTGACGGCTTTCGTCCACGCGGGCGACGACCCAATGCTCCCCGCGGACCCTTACCAGCTGGCCTGGTGCAACCACCGCATCATTCATGATGGACCAATCTTGCCTGATCCAGCCCCTGCACCGGAGCCGTTCCAGAAGCGTCTCCGCGGATGCCCCAGAAACGCAGAGGGGAGGTTGCTCCCATGCGGTCTGACGTCTCACGACGACACCCCATAGCACGAGTCGCCACCGGACAGCCTGACTGCCCAAGAGCCCGCGATGCGTCGGTCTCGGGTTCAGCGCCGTCGGCGATTCATCAGAGGAAGGGCGGTGTGCCTGCCTCAGCCAACGAGGTTGAGGCGGGCACCCACCAAGCCGTTCGGTGTGCCGCCGAGAGCACGCTGAGGCAGGGACGTCCCAGGGACTTTTCAGGGACTTTCACGTCTGTCCCAGGGCGTTTCCGGGGACTTTCCGCCAAGTAAGCAGGGAAGGCCCTGACAGCGCTGAAAGATACAAATGCACTGGTCAGGGCCCTTCCTGCCTAGCACTCGATGATGTTCACCGCGAGCCCGCCCCGCGCCGTCTCCTTGTACTTGACGCTCATGTCCGCCCCCGTCTCCTTCATGGTCTTGATGACCTTGTCGAGGGAGACCTTGTGGCTGCCGTCGCCCCGCAGCGCCATCCGCGCCGCCGTGACCGCCTTCACCGCCGCCATGCCGTTGCGCTCGATGCAGGGGATCTGGACGAGGCCGCCGACCGGGTCGCAGGTCAGGCCCAGGTTGTGCTCCATACCGATCTCGGCGGCGTTCTCCACCTGCTCGGGGGAGCCGCCGAGGACCTCGGCCAGGGCGCCGGCCGCCATGGAGCAGGCGGAGCCGACCTCGCCCTGGCAGCCGACCTCCGCGCCGGAGATGGAGGCGTTCTCCTTGAACAGCATGCCGATCGCGCCCGCCGCGAGGAGGAAGCGCACGACGCTGTCCTCCTTCTCCGCCTCGGTGCAGCCGCCCGCCGCGAAGTTCATGTAGTAGTGCAGTACGGCCGGGATGATGCCCGCCGCGCCGTTGGTGGGGGCGGTGACGACGCGCCCGCCCGCCGCGTTCTCCTCGTTGACGGCCATCGCGTAGAGGGTGATCCACTCCATCGCGTGGGCCTGCGGGTCGCCCTCGGCGCGGAGCTGGCGGGCCGAGTTCGCGGCGCGGCGGCGGACCTTCAGGCCGCCGGGCAGGATGCCCTCGCGGGACATGCCGCGCGAGACGCACGCCTGCATGACGCGCCAGATGTCCAGGAGCCCGGAGCGGATCTCCGCCTCGGTGCGCCAGGCCAGCTCGTTCTCCAGCATCATCGAGGAGATGGACAGGCCGGTCTCCCGGGAGAGCCGCAGCAGCTCGTCGCCGGTGCGGAACGGGTGCTTGAGGACCGTGTCGTCCGGGACGATCGGGTTCTCCCCGGCCACCGCGTCCTCGTCGACGACGAAGCCGCCGCCGACCGAGTAGTACGTCTTCTCCAGGAGCGGCGCGCCCTCGACGTCGTGCGCGATGATCGTCATGCCGTTGGCGTGGTACGGGAGCGCCTTGCGGCGGTGCAGGACCAGGTCGTCGTCGAAGGCGAACGGGATCTCGTGCATGCCCAGCAGGTTGATCCGGCCGGTGGAGCGGATCTCCTCGACCCGGCCGTCGGCGGACTCCACGTCCACGGTCTGGGGCGACTCGCCCTCCAGGCCGAGCAGGACCGCCTTGGGCGTGCCGTGCCCGTGGCCGGTCGCACCGAGGGAACCGTACAGCTCGGCCCGTATCGAGGCGGTGTGCGCGAGCAGCCCCTCGTTCTTCAGGCGGCGCGCGAACATCCTGGCGGCGCGCATCGGCCCCACCGTGTGGGAGCTGGACGGGCCGATGCCGATCGAGAACAGGTCGAAGACCGAGATGGCCACGGGAGGACTCCTTGGGGGGTGGGAAGACGCCGTTGTCTGCCGGGGTGGTGCGGGGGACAAGCGGGGGCAAGTGGGGTGGCGGAGGACAAGGGTCGGGGCACCGCGCTCACTCGTCCAGTGTGCGCGGTGCCCCGTGGAGATGCGCGGAACCGCAGGCCAGGTGCTACTTCAGGCCGGGGTACAGCGGGAACTTCTCGGCCAGCGCGACCACGCGGGCCTTGAGGTCGTCCGCGTCGTACGACGGCTTGAGGGCGGCGGCGATGATCTCCGCCACCTCCGTGAACTCCTCGGCGCCGAAGCCGCGGGTGGCCAGCGCCGGGGTGCCGATCCGCAGGCCCGAGGTGACCATCGGGGGGCGCGGGTCGTTCGGAATGGCGTTCCGGTTGACCGTGATGCCCAGCTCGTGGAGCCGGTCCTCGGCCTGCTGGCCGTCCAGCTCGGAGTTGCGCAGGTCGACCAGGACCAGGTGGACGTCGGTGCCGCCGGAGAGGACGGAGACGCCGGCCTCGGTGACGTCCGGCTGGACCAGCCGCTCGGCCAGGATGCGCGCGCCGTCCAGGGTGCGCTGCTGGCGCTCCTTGAACTCCTCGCCCGCCGCGATCTTGAACGAGACCGCCTTGGCCGCGATCACGTGCTCCAGTGGGCCGCCCTGCTGGCCGGGGAAGACCGCGGAGTTGATCTTCTTGGCCAGCTCCTGGGTGGAGAGGATCACGCCGCCGCGCGGACCGCCGAGGGTCTTGTGCGTGGTGGTGGTGACGACGTGGGCGTGCGGCACCGGGTTGGGGTGCAGTCCGGCCGCGACCAGGCCCGCGAAGTGGGCCATGTCGACCATCAGGTACGCGCCGACCTCGTCCGCGATACGGCGGAAGGCCGCGAAGTCCAGCCGGCGCGGGTAGGCGGACCAGCCGGCCACGATCAGCTTCGGCTGGGACTCCTTGGCGAGGCGCTCGACCTCCTCCATGTCCACGACACCGGTCTCGTCGACGTGGTAGGGGACCACGTTGTAGAGCTTGCCGGAGAAGTTGATCTTCATGCCGTGGGTCAGGTGACCGCCGTGGGCCAGGTTCAGGCCCATGATCGTGTCGCCCGGCTTCAGCAGCGCGAACATCGCGGCGGCGTTCGCCTGGGCGCCGGAGTGCGGCTGCACGTTGGCGGCCTCGGCGCCGAACAGGGCCTTGATCCGGTCGATCGCGATCTGCTCGACGACGTCGACGTGCTCACAGCCGCCGTAGTAGCGGCGGCCCGGGTAGCCCTCGGCGTACTTGTTGGTGAGGACGGAGCCCTGCGCCTCCATGACGGCGACCGGAGCGAAGTTCTCCGAGGCGATCATTTCGAGGGTGGACTGCTGGCGGTGGAGCTCGGCGTCGACGGCGGCGGCGACGTCCGGGTCCAGCTCGTGGAGGGAGGAGTTCAGAAGCGACATCAGGGGATCCCTTAAGGTCTCAGTTGCCGGAGAACGCGGTGTACTCGTCGGCGGAGAGCAGATCGGCCGGCTCCTCCGCGACGCGCACCTTGAACAGCCAGCCGCCCTCGAAGGGAGCGGAGTTCACCAGCGAGGGGTCGTCCACGACGTCCTGGTTGGCCGCCGTCACCTCGCCGGTCACCGGCGAGTACAGGTCGCTGACGGACTTGGTCGACTCCAGCTCCCCGCAGGTCTCGCCCGCGGTCACCGTGTCACCGACCTCCGGGAGCTGGGCGTAGACGACGTCGCCGAGCGCGTTGGCCGCGTACTCCGTGATGCCGATGGTGGCCACGCCGTCCTCGAGGGCCGACAGCCACTCGTGCTCCTTGCTGTACCGCAGCTGCTGGGGGTTGCTCATGACCTGAATTCTCCTGTACGCGGGGGAGTGCTGATGAACGGTGGTCTTACGGGGTGAGACGGAGGTACGTCACTTCCGTGACGGGCACGGGCGGCCGGGAACGCCCGGTTTCCTCCGGGATATCACTTCTGGCGCTTGTAGAACGGCAGCGCGACGACCTCGTACGGCTCGTGCGTGCCGCGGATGTCCACGCCCACGCCCTCGGTGCCGGGGGCGGCGAAGGCGGCGTCCACGTAGGCCATGGCGATCGGCTTGCCCAGGGTCGGGGACGGGGCGCCGGAGGTGACCTCTCCGATCACCTTGCCGTCGGCGACCACGGAGAACCCGGCGCGCGGGACGCGGCGGCCCTCGGCGACCAGGCCGACCAGCTTGCGCGGCGGGGCGGTCTCGGCCCGCTCGGCGGCGGCCTTCAGCGCCTCGCGGCCGACGAAGTCGCCCTCCTTCTCGAACTTCACGACCCGGCCCAGGCCCGCGTCGAACGGGGTGAGCGCCGTCGTCAGCTCGTGCCCGTACAGCGGCATGCCCGCCTCCAGGCGCAGCGTGTCCCGGCAGGAGAGGCCGCAGGGGATCAGGCCGTGCGGGGCGCCGGCCTCGGTCAGCGCCCGCCACAGCCGCTCGGCGTGCTCGGGGGCGACGAACAGCTCGAAGCCGTCCTCGCCGGTGTAGCCGGTACGGGCGATGAGCGCCGGAACCCCGGCGACCGTGCCCGGCAGGCCGGCGTAGTACTTCAGCCCGTCCAGGTCGGCGTCGGTGACGGCCTTCATGATGGCGGGCGACTCGGGCCCCTGGACCGCGAGCAGCGCGTACGCGTCCCGGTCGTCGCGCACCTCGGCGTCGAAGCCCTCGACGCGGGCGGTCAGCGCGTCCAGCACGGTCTGCGCGTTGCCCGCGTTGGCGACGACCATGTACTCGGGGGTCCCGGCCGCTCCGAGGCGGTAGACGATCAGGTCGTCCACGATCCCGCCGTCCTCCTGGACGATCATCGTGTAGCGGGCCCGGCCGCTGCCGATGGTGGCGATGTTGCCGACCAGCGCGTAGCTCAGGAACGCGGCGGCCTCGGGGCCGGTGACGGTGATCTCGCCCATGTGCGACAGGTCGAAGAGACCGGCGCGGGTGCGGACGGCGTTGTGCTCGTCGCGCTCGCTCGCGTACCGCAGCGGCATGTCCCAGCCCGCGAAGTCGGTCATGGTGGCGCCGAGCGAGCGGTGCAGCGCGTCGAGGGCGGTGAGACGGGGGGCGGTGCTCATGGGCATGGCTCCAGGGCATGACGACGTCGGGACGGAGATCCTCCCCATCTGTCATCGGAACCTGAGAGGTTCGCCGACAGCCCCTGACGGGGTGGGCCCCGGAGGGCGCGCCCCGGTTCGGGGGCTCGGCTTGCACCTTGGGTGGGGCCGCCGGGGCGGCCCGCTTTTCAGATCTGCCTCATCCGCGCGGTACGGGGCCTGAGAGATTCAAGGGAGGATCTTGCTCCTTCGGCGCCCGGCTCACACTGTGGCCGGAACTCTCCCGCGCGGATTCGAACGGCCGGTATGCAGTTGGCGCGGCCATCATCGCACGCATCGCGGCGGAGCGGGAGGCCGGTCCTCGGCGCCCGCCCGGACGGCGAGGACGGTTGTGCCGCCTTGCCAGTTCTTTACACTTCAGGAACAGGTGTGGGCGGCCCGACGGCAGGGGGATGGGCGATGACGTTACAGCGGTCGGCACCGACGGCGGGGGCCGCGCACGGCGCGCTGCCCGCACAGCCCGGCGCACCCGTGCGGGAGCTGTCGGCGGACGGCGCCTCGGGGGCCGCGCCGGTGGTACGGGATCTGCGCGGGCGCGCGGGCCCGACCCCCTACAGCCTCGATTTCGCGGCCGGCGACCTCGTGGTGGTCTCCGGACTGCCCGGCAGCGGGAAGTCCACCCTCATCCGGCAGGCCGCTCAGGGCCGCGCCGTCGACTCGCAGAACACCCGCGACGACTGGGCCGCCGCCCTGCCCGCCGCGTTGCCCTACGCCCTCTACCGCCCCCTGGTACGCGCCGCGCACTACCTGGGCCTCCGCAGCGCCCTGCGCGCCGGTGAATCGGTCGTCGTGCACGACTGCGGAACCCAGACCTGGGTACGCCGCTGGCTCGCCCGGCACGCCGCGCGCCGGGGCCGCGCCCTCCACCTCGTCCTGCTCGATGTGGCGCCCGACGTGGCGCGGCAGGGGCAGCGCGAGCGCGGGCGCGGCGTCTCCGGCTACGCCTTCGCCCGCCACCGGCACGCGGTGGCCCGGCTGCTCCGCGACACCGAGCGGGGGCTGCCGCCCGCCGGCTGCGCCTCCGCCGTGCTGCTGGACCGCCCGGCGGCGGGGGCGCTCGCCCGGATCGCCTTCACGGAGGCCGGGGCTTCCGCCGCCCGCTGAGGTTAAGGTGCTGGCCGGAGCAGGGCCGCCGCGTGCGGCGGCCCCCGCGGTGGAGAGAGGCGCAGAGGCAGTGGACATTCCGGCACCCGCACCGGCACACCCCCGGCAGGGGTGGCCCGCCAACGAACTCGAAGAGGTGCTCAGCGCCTCGCTCGGCGTCCCGGACGCGGGCGGCCGCCTCGTCGAGGTGCTCGGCCGCAGTTCCGTCTGGGTACCGCTGCCGAACGGCGGCAGCCCCGCCAGCGCCGACCTGGACCTGCCGATGATGGAGATCGACGGCGCGGCCTTCGTCCCCGTCTTCAGCTCCGAGGCGCAGTTCCTCGGCTGCGTCGGGAGCCACATGTCCTTCGCCGTCGCGCCCGCCCGCGACTTCGCCCGGGGCCTGCCCCCCCAGGTCGGCATCGCCGTCAACCCCGGCGGCGCCGTCGGCGTCCCGCTTCCGCCGCCCGCCGTCGCCGAACTGTGCCGGGCCGGCCGCACCGCCCTGGACGGCCCCGCCGCGGGCGGCCGGGTGCGCCTGTTCGAGCCGGACTGGCAGCAGGACCCGGTCGACTTCCTCTCCGCCGTGGCCGAGGAGTTCGAGGCCACCGGGGTGGTCGGCACCGCCCGCCGGACGCTGGCCAGCATCGAGGGCGGCGACCCGGTCCTCTTCGTCGGCGTCGAGTTCGCCGCCTGGGACGGAGCGGACCAGAGCGTCCCCATGGACGCCGTCGGCCGGGCGCTCGGCCGGGTCCAGCCGCCCTGGCCGGTCAACCTGGTCCTGCTCGACGTGGCCCAGGACCTCGTCGGCGACTGGATGCGGGAGAAGGTGCGCCCCTTCTACCGGCGCGCGGGCCACTGAACCATCGGCGCGCGGGCCGCTGGGCCATCGGCGCGCGGGCCGCTGGGCCGCGGAGCCGGCCGGCGGGGCGCCCCGGCCCTCTCCACGCCGCCGGACCGTGGCGTCGAGCCGGTGCCCGGGGCGGCGCATAAGCTGGTTTGATGGCGAAGCCGCTCCCGTGGGCCCGGAGCGGCGTGGAACCGATGGACGACGAGGGGCGGAACCCAGAGTGAGCGCGTCGGGCACTGCGGCGGCAGGGCAGGTCGAGCACATGCTGCGCCAGGTGACCCCCGGCCGGTACGACCGTTACGAGGCGCTGCTCGCCGCCCTCGCGGACAGCCGGGTCTGGATGCTGCTCTGGAACGGCGCCGCCGGCTCGCCGGACGCCCAGTACGGCAGCATGGAGGTGGACGGCCTGGGGTACGCCCCCTGCGTCACCTCCGCCCAGGAGCTCTCCGCCAGCGGCTGGAACCGCGCCCACGAACTGGTCACCGGACGCGACATCGCCCGCGCCCTCTTCCCCGACCGCTGGGGCATCTGGCTCAACCCGCACGCCCCCGGCGGCGGCGTCGGCATCCCCTGGCTCGATCTGCGCCGGATCGCCACCGGCCTGGACCGGCTGCCCGCCGGGCCGCTGAGGCTCTCCGACCCCGCCATCGAACTCCCGCAGTTCTACGCCCTGCTCACCCAGAACGCCCACCGCACCCCGGCGATCCGCTCGCTGCGCCGGGCCTGGGTGCACCCCGCGGTCGGCGTGCCGTACCTCGCGATCGGCCTCGACCTCTACGACACCGGCCGCGCCTCGGTGGAGTCGGTGCGCGAGATGATGCGCCAGTCGGTCGCCGGAGTCCCCGACGGGCTGCCGGTCTCCACCGTCGCCCTGTCCGACGAGTACGACCCGGTCGGCATGTGGCTGCGCGCCAACGCCCGCCCGTTCTACGACCGCGAGGCCCACGGCCCGGCCGGCCCGCCCCCCGCCGCTCCCGGCTACGGCTACCCGCCCCAGCCCCGCTGAGCCCCGCGGGCCCCGGTCCCACCGGACCGCGCGTAGGGGCGCCGCGTCGCCTCGACCGCCCGCGCCGGGCCGCGAGGGGCGGCGGATCCGGCCGGCGGGCGCCGAACACCCGCTGATGCCCGGCTTGTTAACTTTCCTCGGGAGGATGTCCCGGAACTGGACGGTTTGTTAACTGTCCGGGTCTCGACTAGGTATCACCGCTATCCGGACTGTTCTCTTGCGATGTACCCCGTCTGTAGTGTGCGGCCATCAAACCTCACCACATGGCGAACCAGGGGTGGACCCATGCGCATACACAAGTCCCGGGCTGTCCGGGCGATCACGACAGCGGTCGCTGTCGGTCTGATCGCCACGGGCTGTTCCAGCGAGCGGGACGAAGGCGGCTCCAAGGGAGGCGACAAGGACACCTTCGTCTTCGCCGGAGCCGGTGACCCCGGTTCCCTCGACCCGGCCCTCGCGAGCGACGGCGAGACGTTCCGCGTCACCCGTCAGGCCTTCGAGGCGCTCCTGGAGCACGAGCCCGGCGGCAGCAAGCTCGTCGGCGGCCTGGCCGAGAAGTGGTCGAGCGACGAGGCCGGCAAGGTCTGGACGTTCAACCTGCGCAAGAACGTCACGTTCCACGACGGCGAGGCGTTCAACGCCGCCGCGGTCTGCGCGAACTACGACCACTGGTTCAACTGGAAGGGCACGTACCAGTCCAGCGCGGTCTCCTACTACTGGCAGACCATCATGGGCGGGTTCGCGAAGAACGAGGACGCCGAGGCGCCCAAGCCCAACTACAAGTCCTGCACCGCCAAGGACGAGAACACCGCCGTCATCGAGGTGAACGAGCCCTCGGCGAACCTGCCGGGCGGATTCTCCCTCCAGGCGCTGGCGATCCACTCGCCGAAGGCCCTCAAGGAGTACGAGAAGCAGGACGCGAGCGCCAAGGGCGACGCGATCACGTACCCCAAGTACAGCCAGGAGGCCGGCACGGTCGCCGGCACCGGCCCGTACAGGATCACGAAGTGGAACAAGGGGACGAAGGAAGTCTCCCTCACCCGCTTCGACGACTACTGGGGCCCCAAGGCCAAGGTGAAGAACCTGGTCTTCCGCACCATCTCCACCGAGGAGACCCGCCGCCAGGCGCTCCAGGCGGGTGACATCGACGGCTACGACCTGGTCGCGCCCGCCGACGTGACGACGCTGGAGAAGCAGGGTTACGAGGTTCCGACCCGTGACGTCTTCAACATCTTCTACATCGGGATGAGCCAGTCGTCGAACCCGGCGCTGAAGAAGCCCGAGGTCCGTCAGGCGATCACGCACGCCATCGACCGCGAGAACCTCGTCAACACCCAGCTGCCCGAGGGCGGCAAGGTCGCGACCCAGTTCATGCCCGACACGGTCGCCGGCTTCTCGGACAAGGTGAAGACGTACCCGTTCGACACCGCCAAGGCGAAGAGCCTCCTCAAGCAGGCCGGCGAGGAGAAGCTGAGCATCGACTTCTGCTACCCGACCGAGGTCACCCGCCCGTACATGCCCGCTCCGCAGGACATGTTCGAGCTGATGAAGGCCGACCTGGAGAAGGCCGGCATCACCGTCAAGCCGAAGGCCATGAAGTGGGCCCCGGACTACCTGGACGCCACCGAGGCGGGCTCCTGCGCCCTGCACATGCTCGGCTGGACCGGTGACTTCAACGACGGCTACAACTTCATCGGCACCTGGTTCGCCGGACCGGACAAGCAGTGGGGCTTCAAGGACGAGAAGGTCTTCGACGCGGTGAACGCCGCTTCCGAGGTCACCGACCCGGCCGCCCGCACCGCCGCTTACCAGAAGGCCAACGAGGCCATCATGGAGTACGTCCCGGGCGTGCCGATCTCCTCGTCGCCCCCGGCCATCGCGTTCGCCAAGAACGTCAACCCGCCGAAGGTCTCCCCGCTGACGCAGGAGAACTTCGCCGAGGTCTCCTTCAAGTAATCGCACACCAGCGGGTCCGCCCGGCCACAGCAACCAGGTGGCCGGGCGGACCCGCATCGACGCACGTGAGAAAGGGGCATGCGGGGTGCTGCGACTCGTCGTCAGAAGACTTCTCCAGCTCATTCCCACCCTGCTCGGCCTGTCGGTCCTGCTGTTCCTCTGGCTGAACCGACTGCCCGGCGGACCCGCCACAGCGATCCTGGGCGAGCGGGCCACCGAAGCCGAAGTGGCGAGGATCAACCGGGCACTCGGGCTGGACGAGCCGGTGCACGTCCAGTACTGGCGCTTCCTCAAGCGCATCTTCGAGCTCGACCTCGGAACCTCCACCCAGACCGGGCAGCCGGTGTGGGACGAATTCACCCGGGCCTTCCCGGCCACCGTGGAGCTGAGCCTCGCGGCGATCCTGATCGCCGTCGTCGTCGGCATCCCGATGGGGTACCTCGCGGCCAAGCACCGCGGCGGCTGGCTGGACGTCGCCTCGGTCTCCGGATCGCTGCTCGGCATCTGCATCCCGGTCTTCTTCCTGGCCGTGCTGCTGCGCGGGATCTTCTCCGTCCAGCTGCAGTGGTTCCCGAGCCAGGGGCGGCTCGACCCCGGCATCGACGCCACCGACGTCACCGGATTCGCCGTCCTGGACGGCCTGCTGACCGGGGAGTTCGACGCGAGCTGGAACGCGATCACGCACTTGATCCTGCCCGCCGTCGCGCTGGCCTCGATCCCGCTCGCCGTCATCGTCCGGATGACCCGCGCCAGCGTCCTGGAGGTGCTCGGCGAGGACTACATCCGCACCGCCGAGTCCAAGGGCCTCGACAAGAAGACCGTGCGCGGACGCCACGTGCTGCGCAACGCGCTGCTGCCCGTGATCACCGCGGTCGGCCTGCTGACCGGAAGTCTGCTCTCCGGTGCGGTGCTCACCGAGTCCGTCTTCGACTTCGGCGGCATCGGCTCCTTCATCCGTACCGCGATCGACGGCCGTGACTACCCGGTCCTCGTCGGGTTCATCCTCTTCATCGCGATGGTGTACGTGCTGATCAACCTGCTGGTCGACCTCGCGTACAGCATCATCGACCCCAGAGTGCGGGTGCACTGACGTGACGATCCTGACCAACAAAGCAGACAAGATCGACCGTCTCGCCGAGCTGACACAGAGCTCCGAGGCCGTCACGGGCTCCAGCCTGTGGCGCGAGGCGTTCCGCCGGATGCGCTCCAGCAAGATGGCGATCATCGGCGCGGCCATCATCGGCGCGTTCATCGTCGTCGCCATCGTCGGGCCCATGCTCGCCCCGCACGGCGCCACCGCGCAGAACTGGCGCAGCGAGGTCTTCCCCAACCAGGGCAGGTTCGTCGGCATGCGCGGCGAGAACTGGTTCGGCCTGGACCACCTGGGCCGCGACATGTTCTCCCGCTGGCTCGTCGGCGCCCGGCAGACGCTGCTCGTCGGTGTCGTCTCCATGCTCATCGGCCTGATCGTCGGCGCGCTCGTCGGTCTGCTCTCCGGTGCCGCCGCCACGCTCGGCGGCAAGGCCGGACAGCGCGTCGACACCGTGATCATGCGGTTCACCGACATCATGCTGTCGCTGCCCTCGCTGCTGCTCGCCGTCTCCATCGCCGCCGTGCTCGGCCAGTCGCTGACCACCGTGATGATCGCCGTGGGTGTCGTCCAGATCCCCATCTTCGCCCGCCTGCTGCGCGGTTCGATGCTGGTCCAGGGGGGCGCCGACTACGTGCTCGCCGCGAAGGCGGTCGGCATCCGGCGCAAGCGGATCGTGCTCACGCAGATCCTGCCGAACTCGCTGAGCCCCGTGATCGTCCAGGCCACCCTGAGCCTGGCGACCGCGATCATCGAGGCCGCGGCCCTGTCGTACCTGGGCCTCGGCAACCCCGACCCGGCCGTTCCCGAGTGGGGCGTGATGCTCTCCCAGGCGCAGCGCTTCTTCGACAACGAGCCGATGATGGCCGCCTATCCGGCCATCGGGATCATCATCACCGCCCTCGGCTTCACCCTGCTCGGCGAGGCCATGCGCGAAGCCCTCGACCCGAAGTTGCGAGGCTGAAGTCCCATGTCACTGCTCTCCGTTGAGGAACTCAGCGTCACCTTCACCGCCCGCGGCCGCAAGGACGCCACGGCCGTGGACGGCGTCTCCTTCACCGTCGACCAGGGCCAGGTCGTGGGCCTGGTCGGCGAGTCGGGCTGCGGCAAGTCCGTCACCTCGCTCGCCCTGATGGGGCTGCTGCCCCGCAAGGGCGTGCGGATCGGCGGTCGCGCCGAGTTCGACGGCCGGGACCTGCTGACGCTGAACGAGCGCAAGCTGCGCGACCTGCGCGGCAGCCAGCTCGCGATGATCTTCCAGGACCCGCTCTCCTCGCTGAACCCGGTCGTCCCGATCGGCGTCCAGGTCACCGAGATCCTCCAGCGCCACCGTGGGCTGAAGGGCGAGAAGGCCCGCAAGGAAGCGGCCTCGCTGCTCGACCGGGTCGGCATCCCCGACCCGGCGCGGCGGCTCAAGGAGTATCCGCACCAGCTCTCCGGCGGTATGCGCCAGCGCGCGCTGATCGCCATGGCGGTCGCCTGCGCGCCCCGGCTGCTGATCGCCGACGAGCCGACGACCGCACTGGACGTCACCATCCAGGCGCAGATCCTGGAGCTCCTGAAGGAACTGGTCGACCAGCAGGGCACCGCCCTGCTGATGATCACGCACGACCTCGGGGTCGTCGCCGGCCTCTGCGACGAGGTCAACGTCCTGTACGCCGGACGGGCGGTGGAGTCGGCGGGCCGCCGCGAGCTGTTCGCGCACCCCACCCACCCGTACGCGCACGGGCTGCTCGGCTCCATCCCGCGCCTGGACGCCCCGCGCGGCGAGCCGTTGAACCCGATCCGCGGGTCCATCAACGACAAGATCGCCTGGGCCGACGGCTGCGCGTTCGCACCCCGGTGCGACCACTACACGATGGAGTGCCTGACCGGCACCCCCGAACTGACCGAACCACGCGCGGCCGGACACCAGGTGCGCTGCGTCAACCCGGTCCTGCCCAAGGCGGAGGTCCCGGCATGAGCCTTCTCGAACTGGACGACGTCAAAGTCCACTTCCCGGTCAAGAAGGGCCTCTTCTTCGACCGTACGGTGGGCCACGTCTACGCGGTCGACGGCGTCTCGCTGACCATCGAGGCCGGCCAGACGTACGGTCTGGTCGGCGAGTCCGGCTGCGGCAAGACGACGCTCGGCCGGGCGGTCCTGCGGCTGAACGACATCACCGACGGCGGGGTCGTCTTCGACGGCACCGACCTGGCCAAGCTGCCCTCCGAGGAGATGCGGGCCTTCCGCCGCCGCCTCCAGATGGTCTTCCAGGACCCCCTGGGCAGCCTCAACCCCCGGCAGAACATCGAGTCGATCCTCTCCGAGGGCATGGCCGCCCACGGCATCGGCGCGAACCAGGCGGAGCGCCGGGAGAAGATCAAGGACATCCTCGCCAAGGTCGGCCTGCCGTCCAACGCGATGTCCCGCTACCCGCACGAGTTCTCCGGCGGCCAGCGCCAGCGCATCGGCATCGCCCGCGCGCTGGTCCTGGAGCCGGACGTGATCATCTGCGACGAACCGGTCTCCGCGCTGGACGTCTCGGTCCAGGCGCAGGTGATCAACCTGCTGGAGGAGCTCCAGGAGTCCCTCGGCCTCACCTACCTGGTCATCGCGCACGACCTCGCGGTGGTCCGGCACATCTCGGACGTCATCGGCGTGATGTACCTGGGCGGGCTCGTCGAGGAGGCCCCGAGCGACGCGCTGTACGCGAAGCCCCGGCACCCGTACACCAAGGCCCTGATGTCGGCCGTCCCGGTGCCGGACCCCGAGGTCGAGGACCGCCGCGAGCGCATCCTGCTCCACGGCGACCTGCCCTCCCCGGCCGACCCGCCGGCCGGCTGCCGCTTCCACACCCGCTGCCCGTGGGTCCAGGAGACCAAGTGCGCCACGGAGCGCCCGCCGCTCCTGGACACCGGCGACGGGCACAAGGTGGCCTGCCACTTCACGGCCGAGATCGAGGCGGGGACGGTGAAGCAGACCCTGGCCACCGGGATCGAGGCGGTCATCGCCACGGAGGAGGTGGCGGCCGAGGCGGTGGAGACCTCCGAGGGCGAGGCGTCCGGGGCCCCGGAGGAGAAGCCCGCGACCGTACCGGCCCAGGCCGACGCGGACGTCTCCGAGAAGGGGGCCGCCGCCGAGGAGAAGGCGGAGGAGAGCCCCCGGACCTAGAAAGCGCCCGGGCCCGGCACAATTGGCCGGTGCTCACCGAACTGTTCACCCCCTCCGTCCAGCATGCGCTCGACCTCGTCGGGATCTTCGTCTTCGCGATCTCGGGCGCCCTGCTCGCCGTCCGCAAGAACTTCGATGTCTTCGGCATCGCGGTCCTCGCGGAGGTGACCGCGCTGGGCGGAGGGCTGTTCCGTGACGTGATGATCGGCGCGATCCCGCCCGCCGCCTTCACCGACCTCGGCTACTTCACTACCCCGCTGTTCGCCGCCGGCCTGGTCTTCTTCCTCCACCCGCACGTGGAGCGCATCCAGGTCGGCGTCAACGTCTTCGACGCGGCGGGGCTCGGCCTGTTCTGCGTGACCGGCACGGTCAAGGCGTACGAGTACGGCCTCGGCCTCACCTCCTCGGCGGCGCTGGGCCTGGCCACGGCGGTGGGCGGCGGTGTGCTCCGCGACGTGCTGGCCAACGAGGTGCCCTCGCTGCTGCGCTGGGACCGCGACCTGTACGCGGTGCCCGCGATCGTCGGCGCGACCATGGTCGTCCTGTGCATCCGCTTCGACACCCTGAACGCCCTGACCAGCGGCCTCGCGGTGATCGCCGCCTTCGCCCTGCGGCTGCTGGCGCTGCGCTTCCACTGGCGGGCGCCGCGCGCGTACAACCGCTCGTCGGCGCGGGCCGAGGAGGGTTCGGCGGCGACCTAAGGGCTGTCCCGTAATCCGTGGTGGGTCAGCGCGCGGCGTCGGATGCGGTGCATCGCAAGGCGGAGGGGCATCCGCATACTGGATGTATGGGGGTGTTCCGACAACGCGGCGAGGTGCCGTAGCTGTCGTCGTGCGCCCGCCAGGGATTACGGGACAGCCCTTAGGGCGGGTTTCGAAAGTCCCGCCTGTTCGGCGACGCCCGGCACGCACGCTCGCCGCGTTGTCGGGACCACCCCGATACCACCGGTATCGGGGTGGCCCTCCGCCTTGCGATCGCACCCGCCGGACGCCGCCGAGCCCGCCCTCCGGGCGGACGACGCTACTTTCGCAACACGCTTTAGTAGCCGAGGTTCTTCTGTTCGGTGATCAGGCGGCCGGCGATGTGCAGGTTCCCGTCGGAGTCGAGCACGGCGATGATCTTCTTCGTGGAGCCGTGGTGGGTCGTGAAGTAGATCTTGTCCGCCTCCTGCGAGGAGGAGTGGTTCGTGTTCACCGACAGCTCGATGCTCACCGGGGAGCTGATGAGCACGTCCTTCTTCGGTGAGTCCTTGTAAACCTGGTTCTGCCGCAGCTTGACGCGGCCGTGGGTGTCCCCCTCGTCCCAGTCGGACGCCACGCCGAGGTCGATGTCAGCCATGCGATTTCCCCTCCGGTTGCTGTGGACGAACTGTGCGGCCGGGCACCCCAAGGATTCCCGAGCCGGGCCCAGAACCTACGCAGCTTGTTCACATGACGGCTTCACGTCACGGGACTGTGGCCAATTTCCGTCCTGCTTTGTCGTGAACTGACCTCAAGGTGCTGGAGGTGTAAAAAAGCCTGAAAAGAGCCGTGACAGCTCTCGCGGTAACGGATAGGCCGACTCCTTCGGATCACCCGGCTGACCAGATGATCCGAAGGAAACCGCCCGGGCGGCTCCGGCGGGCCACGGCCTGCGCTGCGAGCCGCCCCGCGCCGGGTCGCGGCCTTCCTTCCCGCCCCGTGCGTCCCTCCCGCCCCGTGCGTCCGGCCGCCGGTGCGTCCGGCCGATTCACCCCGATGCGCCCATGACGTGCGAACGGCGGTGAGAGCCCTAGCCTGCTGTTGACCCCGGGCGTCGGGGGAGGGCGGCGCGGGCCCGCCCCGGCGCCGACCCGGTCGGGCGCCGCCCGCCGATCCTCTTCGAAGGAGACACCGTGCCCCAGCCCGTCATCGTCGGAGTCGACGGAACGTCCGACAGCCTGCTCGCGGCCGACTGGGGGGCCCGCGAAGCGCGGCGGCAGGAGGCCCCCCTGGTCCTGCTGCACGGCTACGAGAGGTCCGGCTTCGGCGGGGAGGGCTACGAGGACGACGAGGCCGGGGACCTCCTCGACACCTCCGTGACGTGGGTGCGCGAACGCCACGAAGGCGTCGAGGTGACGGGGGAACTGGCGGTGGGGTCGGAGACCGAGTTGCTGGTGGAGCGCGGCGAGGACGCGCGGATGATCGTTCTGGGCTCCCGCAGGCCGGGGCCGGTCACCGGGTTCTTCGTGGGGTCGGTCGGACTGCGCGTACTGAGCCGGGCGGCCTGCCCCGTGGTCCTCATCCGCGGCGGCACCGTCAGCCACCGGCCGCGGAACGGCGAGATCGTGGTGGGCGTCCCCGAGGACGCGGAGGAGGCCGACGCGGTTCTGGAGTTCGCCTTCCGGGCCGCCGCCACCCGCGGCGCTCCGCTGCGGGCCGCACGCGCCTGGCACCTTCCCCCCGTCGCCACCCGCCATCCCGCCGCGCTGGCCCTGGCGGAGACGCGCGGGAGCCTGGAGGCGGCCCACCGGAGCGGTCTGCTCGAACGGCTGGGGCCTTGGCGCCGGGCCCACCCCGAGGTCACGGTGGTCGAGCACGTCGAGCTGGGGCCGACCGCGGAGATGCTGGTCTCCCTCGCCGCCTCGGCGCAACTCCTGGTCGTCGGCCGGCGCAGCAGGCTCGGCACCCGCTACGTGGGCCACGTCGCCCACTCCGTACTCCACTTCGCCGACGCCCCCATCGCCCTCGTCCCCACCCGGTGAGCACCGGCGGCCGGCGCCGGAGCGGGGCAGCGGCGCCGGGCCGCCCTGGGGGCAGAGGCCCGCGGCGACGTCTACGGCGTGGGGACGACGGCGACGGGGGCGTTGGCGAAGTGGAGCGTCGCGTGGACGACGTGCCCCACATAGCGGCTGCCCGGGGTGCTGCTGCGTCCGACGACCAGGAGGCGGGCGCCGGCGGCGAGATTCACCAGCATGTCGGCGGCGAATCCCCGTTCGACGTGTTCGGTCACCGCGATGTCGGGATAGCGGCGGCGCCACGGCTTCAGGAGGCGGACCAGTTTCCGCCGGTGCTCCGCGTCGAGTTCGTCCGGCCGGTCGGAGAGGCCCAGGACGCCGGTCCGGTTCGGGAAGAGGGTGGGCAGCGCCCACGCCCGTGCCGCCCGCAGGGGGACGCCGTTCACCGCCGCGGTCTCGAACGCGAAGTCCAGGACCGCCGTCGCCTCGTCCTCCTCCGGGGGGACGCCCGCGACCACCGCGCCCCTCGGCGGACGGCGCACGGCTTCGCCGCCCCGGACCATCACCACCGGGCACGGGGTCCTGCTCACCACGCGGAGCCCCACCGACCCGAGGAGGAAGCCGGCGACCGGTCCCGGTCTGCGGGAGCCGAGCACGATCATCCCGGCTTCGCGGCCCCGCTCGGTCAGGAGCTCGGCCTCGGGCCGGGCGACCAGTTCGGCACGGGCCTCCACGTCGGGGTGCTGTTCGCGGAGCTGGGTCAGGGCGTCGTGGAGCGCGTGCTCGGCGGCCTGCCGTTCACGGTCGGCATCGCCGAGGAGGGCGGGCTCGTGCCCGTGCAGGAGGAGGAGCGGCGCCCCTCTGCGGCGAGCCTCGTCGGCCGCCCAGCCGGCCGCGTGCAGGCTGTCCGGCGTACCGTCGACCCCGACGATGACGGGTTGCTTCACGATGTCTCCTCTCCCGGCGGCGGACGGCGGGGCGTCGCCCGCCGGACGCAGCGGGCGCGGGGCGGGCGGTCGGCCGGGTGACGGCAGCCCTCTCTCGAAGAGTAGGCATTTCAGCCGTTTTCACACCTTTGTTCATCTGTCGGTTCTCCGTGGCAGGGTGCGTGCTCCGGGGGTCGTCCGGGAGGACGGGCCGGAAGCGCGGATGCCGCGTCGGCCGATGCGGAGGGCGAACGCAAAAAGCTACCGCTCAGTAGGGCGGTCGATGTACCGTGCATGCCATGGCACAGGCAGCGACTGAGACAGTGGCCGGAGCGGCGCGGGCCGCCCGGGCGACCATCGGCGACAGCGAGTTCGACCGGGACACCGCGGTCACCCTGCGCGAGGAGGGCGTCTACGACGCCGAGCTCTCCGCGGGCTGGACCATCATCCACGCCGTCAACGGCGGCTATCTGCTGGCCCTGATCGGCCGGGCCCTGGGCGAGGCGCTGCCGCACCCCGACCCGTTCTCGGTCTCGGCGCACTACCTCACCGCCTCTGTGCCCGGCCCCGCCGTGATCCGCACCGAGGTCGTCCGCACCGGCCGCACGCTCTCCACCGGGCAGGCGTCGCTCCTCCAGTACGACGAGGAGGGCGGCGAGGTCGAGCGCATCCGCGTCCTGGCCACGTACGGCGACCTGGACGCGCTCCCCGACGACGTCCGCACGACGGCCCTGCCGCCCGCCATGCCCAGCCGGGACCACTGCCTCGGTCCGAGCGACGGCGACGCCCCGATCCCGGGCAGCTCCGCCATCACCGAGCGCCTGGACATCAAGCTCGACCCGGCCACCGTGGGCTGGGCGATCGGCGCGCCGTCCGGCAAGGGGGAGATGCGCGGCTGGTTCGGCCTGGCCGACGGCCGCGACCCGGACGCCCTGTCGCTGCTGCTCACCGTGGACGCCCTGCCGCCGACCTCGTTCGAGCTGGGTCTGACCGGCTGGACCCCCACCGTCGAGCTGACCACCCACATCCGCTGCCGGCCCGCCCCGGGCCCGCTGCGCGTCGCGATCACCACCCGCAACCTGGCGGGCGGCTTCCTGGAGGAGGACGCCGAGGTCTGGGACAGCGCCGACCGCCTCGTCGCGCAGTCCCGCCAGCTCGCCAAGGCCCCGCGCACGGCGTAGCCGCCCGGGCCGCCGGGAGGGGGCCGCCGTGGACGGGGGCGCCGCCGGTCCCGTCATCATGGTCCGGTGAAAGCCGACCGGCTGCTCGCCGTCCTCCTGCTGCTCCAGACCCGGGGCACCGTCCCCGCCCGCGAGCTGGCCGAGCGCCTCGACGTCTCCGTCCGCACCGTCTACCGGGACGTCGAGGCGCTTTCCGCCGCCGGGGTGCCCGTCTACGCCGAACGCGGCCGGTACGGCGGTATCGCCCTGCTTCCCGGCTTCCGCACCGACGTCACCGGCCTCACCGCCGACGAGGCGCGCGCCCTGTTCGTGTTCACCGCCGACGACGCGCACGCCGCCCTCGGCCTGGACGCCGCCCTCGGCTCCGCCCTGCGCAAGCTCATGGCGGCCCTGCCCGCCCCGCACCGCCCGGCCGCCGAGCGGACCAGCCGCCGCGTCCTGGTGGACCCGGTCCGCTGGATGAGCGGCCCCCGGGCCGTCGTCGACGTCGCCGAACTCCACGACGCCGTCCTCGCCGACCTGAGGCTGCGCCTGCGCTACCGGCACAGCGGCCAGGACGCCCCGCGCGACTACACCGTCGATCCGTACGGCCTCGTCGTGAAGGCCGGCGTCTGGTACCTGGTCGCGGATCTCGACGGGGACCCCCGCCTCTTCCGCGCCGATCGGATCCACTCCGCCGAACCCACCGAAGACCCCGTGCGGCGGCGCGCGGGCGCGGAGTTGGCGGACGTGTGGGAGGTGCTGCGCGCCGGGGTGGAGCAGCGCCCGGCGGCGGTACGGCTGCGGGTGCGGGTGCGCCGCGACCGCCTGGAGCTGTTCCGGCGGCTGAACGCGGGCGCGCTGACCGGGGAGCCCCGGCCGGACGGTCCCCGGCCGGGGGAGGAGCCGGGGGAGTGGCTGCTGGCGGAACTGGCCGTGGCGGAGGTCGGCCGGGCGCGGCCCCTCCTGGCGTTCGGGGCGGCCGTGGAGGTCCTCGACCCGCCCGAGGCCCGCACGTTGCTGGCCGGGGCCGCCGCCGACGTCGTCGCTCTGTACGGGGGCGGGGAAACCCCTGGTCCGCCGCCGAGTCCGGCGCGGAGCCGCAGGGGCGAGAGGGGCGGCGGGTACCCTGCCCGGCGGCCGTAGGACCCCTGCCGCGGGAGGGCCGGGGCGGCGCGTCGGGCAGAGCCGGCGAGGGGCCTTGCGCTCCGGGGCCGGGAACCGGCGCCGGCCGTGTCGCACAGCGCATGTGACGGGAGGGTAAGTGTTCACTCACCCCAGACCGGGAAGGTGCGCCATGACCCAACGCGCCACGCAGGTTCCGCAGGGCGCCGACGAGGGCTCGACCCTGGCGATCCCTCCCACCCTGGGGGGGGCTTGTGGCAGGCCCGCGCCGTCGAGGAGGCCACCGGCGGGGCGGAGGCCGTGGACGTGGGGATCGAGTTCGGCGCGGACCGGGTCGTAGGGCTGACCGGGCCCGGCGACGGGCACGGCGAGCCGTTCTTCACCGGACGCGGGGAGTGGAGCCAGGGCCCTCCGGCGCCCAGGGGGCAATACGGGTTTGCTTTGGGCCCCGGCAACTCATGTCAAGAAGCGTCAGGAGAAGGTGAAGTCGCCCGCACGTGCCGGGGCGGGGCCAGGGGTCCTCCGGCTGTTCCGGGCGGGCCCGTGCGCCGTTCGCCGCCCCGGCCGCGGGTCAGGCGCGGGCGGCGCCGTCCGCCGGCCCCTCGTCGAGCCAGTGGGCGCGGCCGATGGAGACCAGTCGCAGCCGCCGCCGGGCCTGCCGGACCGTCTCCTCCTCGCCCTCCGGCCCGGCCGCCAGCAGCGCCGACGCGGTCATCACCATGTGGTCCACGTGGAACCGGCCGAGCATCAGCAGGTCCTCCTCGCTCCAGCCGGCCGACTCGGGCTCCTCCGCGAGCGCGCACGCCACCTCCTCGGCGAACCGCCGCAGCCGGTCCGCGATCGCCTCGCGGACCGGACCCACCCCGCCGTGCTGCTCACGGGCGATGAACCGGAAATGAGCGGGCCGCGCGCCGACGTGACGGACGGTCACCGCCACGCTGCGGTCCAACCGCTCCTCGCTGTCGCCCGTCTCCGCGAGGACCGCGGCGATCAGCCCGTGCAGGCTGCCCAGGGACTCCTCGACCAGGGCGACGCCGAGCGCGGCGACGTGGTCGAAGTGCCGGTAGAAGGCGGTCGGGGCGACCCCGGCGGCCCGGGTGACCTCCCGCAGTCCCAGGCTGCTCAGGCTCTGGTGCTCCAGCAGGACGAGCGCGGCGTCCAGGAGGGCCCGGCGCGTCCTCAGCTTCTGGGTGTGGCGGGCCCCGGCGGTGTGACTCATGCCATTCAGTAAACAGCTGTACTCCGAGTGGAGGAAGGGGACCGAGGTTTAGACTTGGGGGTCAGTGAACACTCGTACTCCGAACGGCTTCCGTCGTCGCACAGAGAGGTTCCGCCGTGCTCGTCCTCGTCGCCGCGCTGCTCCTGCTGGGCATCCTCCTCGGGACGGTCGCCCACCTCCCGCTCCCGCTGTCCCTGGCCGCCGCGGCCGTCATCGGCTGCTGGCTGCTGGTCTTCGCCGTGCGTGAGCGCACCTCGCGCCGCCCGCGCTGACCCGCCGGACCCGCGCCCCCACCGCCGAGCCTGTCGTTTCCCCCACCGATCCGAAGGAGCTCGCACCATGGCCCTCACCGACTTCGCCCGCCGCGCGACCCCGGCCCCCGCCGCCCCCTCCGCAAACGCCCCCGCCGCCGCGGAGCGCCCCGCGGAGGAGACCGCGGCCCCCGCCCCGGGCGGGGGAACGGACGCCCGTACGGACGTTGCCGCCTCCCGGCCCGCGGGGCGCGAGGCGGACGGTCTCGCCGTCGCCTCCTTCGTCCTCGGCCTCGTCGGACTGCTGGTCTTCAACCTCGTGCTCGGCCCCACCGCGATCGTGATGGCGCTGCTGTCCCTGGCCCGCCGCACCCGCCGCCGGGGGCGCGCCCGCCTCGGTCTCGCGCTGGGGGTCGCCGACCTCGCCGTGCTCGCCGTCCTGGTCACCGCCGACGGCGCGGTCGCCTGGAACGTCGCCGGCTGACCCGCCCGTCGGGGCGTGCGCCCTGCCCCGGCCGTGACGCGCCCGACGTGCGCCCCGCCCCGGGCTCGTAGAATCGGCCCCACCATGGCATACCTCGACCACGCCGCGACCACGCCGATGCTTCCCGAAGCGATCGAGGCGATGACCGCCCAGCTCTCCGTCACCGGCAACGCCTCCTCGCTGCACGCCGCCGGACGCCGGGCCCGCCGTACCGTCGAGGAGTCCAGAGAAACCCTCGCCGACGCCCTCGGCGCCCGCCCCAGCGAGGTGGTGTTCACCTCCGGCGGCACGGAGGCCGACAACCTCGCCGTGAAGGGCCTCTACTGGTCCCGCCGCGACGCCGACCCCCGCCGCACCCGCGTCCTGACCGGTCCGGTCGAGCACCACGCGGTCCTGGACGCCGTCGACTGGCTCGCCGGGCACGAGGGCGCGACCGTCGAGCACCTCCCGGTGGACCGCTACGGCCGGGTGCACCCCGAAGACCTGCGCCGGGCGATCCTCCGCAACCCCGACGACGTCGCGATGATCACCGTGATGTGGGCCAACAACGAGATCGGCACCATCATGCCGGTACGCGAACTGGCCTCGGTGGCGGCGGAGTTCCAGATCCCCATGCACGCCGACGCGGTCCAGGCGTTCGGGCAGCTGGAGGTCGACTTCGCCCGTTCCGGCCTGGCCGCGATGACGGTCAGCGGCCACAAGATCGGCGGCCCGTTCGGGATCGGCGCGCTGCTGCTGGGCCGCGACCACGCCCCCGTACCCGTGCTGCACGGCGGCGGCCAGGAGCGCCACGTACGCTCCGGCACCCTGGACGCGCCCGCCATCGCCTCCTTCGCGGTCGCCGGACGGCTGGCCGCCGAACGGCGCGAGCGGTTCGCCCGGCGCGTGGGCTCCCTGCGCGACGACCTCGTGGCCGCCGTGCGCCGGGCCGTGCCGGACGCCGTGCTCGGCGGCGACCCGGACCCGGCCGGACGCCTGCCCGCCAACGCCCACTTCAGCTTCCCGGGGTGCGAGGGCGATTCCCTGCTGCTCCTGCTGGACGCCCGGGGCATCGCCTGTTCCACCGGCTCCGCCTGCACCGCCGGGATCGCCCAGCCCAGCCATGTGCTCCTCGCCACCGGCACCGACCCGGACCTCGCCCGCGGCACCCTGCGCTTCTCGCTCGGCCACACCTCGACCGAGGAGGACGTGAAGGCGCTCGCCGAGGCGATCGGCCCGGCGGTCGAACGGGCGAGGACGGCCGGACTCAGCTGACGGCCGGCCCCCGCCGAGGCGGACCCGCTACGGCTTCACGGCGGCCGACGCGGTGGGCGTCGGGCTCGGCGGCGCCGTCGCGGCCCGCCGCACCAGCTCCATGTACCGGTCCCAGTCCCAGTGCGGACCGGGATCGGTGTGGTCGGTGCCCGGCACCTCCACGTGCCCGATGATGTGCTCCCGGTCGACGGGTATCCCGTGCCGGGCGCAGATGGAGGCGGTGAGCCGCGCCGACGACGCGTACATCTCCTTGGTGAGGTCCTTCGGCCGGTCCACGAACCCCTCGTGCTCGATGCCGACCGCCCGCTCGTTGTAGGAGCGGTCGCCCGCCTGGTACGCCACGTCCAGTTCGCGGATCATCTGCACCACCCGCCCGTCCTGCCCCACGATGTAGTGCGTCGCGGCCTGGTGGGACGGGTCCTGGAACACCCGCACCGCGCTGGCGAAGCTGCCCTGGGTGACATGGATGATCACCCGGTCGATGGGGAAGTCGTCGGGCCGGTCCGCGCGCCGCCAGTTCGCATCCGACGCCGCCACCCACGTCGCCCCCGGGTAGTCCAGCTCGCCCGGCTTGCGGGGCTTTCCCACGCCGGGCACCCGCCACCACAGCCGCTTCACCTCGTCGCGCGCGAGCACGGCGGCGCCCACGGCGGTCACCGCGCCGCCGCCGATCAGCAGTGCGCGCCGGCTCACGCCGCCGCCGGGCTTCTTCCGCGACGACGAACCGGACGGCTGGGGGGACGCGCCGGTGCTCCCGTTGTTGCTCATGTGATCGTCAACGCATATCCGCGAGCGTTCGGTTCCCGGCGACCCGTACCCTGGAGGGGCTATGACTCAGACTTCCCAGCGCCCCCTGCGTGTCCTCGCCGCGATGTCGGGCGGCGTGGACTCCGCCGTCGCCGCCGCCCGCGCCGTCGAGGCGGGCCACGACGTGACCGGTGTCCACCTCGCCCTCTCCGCGAACCCCCAGTCCTTCCGGACCGGGGCGCGCGGATGCTGCACCATCGAGGACTCCCGGGACGCCCGCCGCGCGGCCGACGTCATCGGCATCCCGTTCTACGTCTGGGACCTGGCGGAACGCTTCCGCGAGGACGTCGTCGAGGACTTCGTCGCGGAGTACGAGGCCGGGCGCACGCCCAACCCCTGCCTGCGCTGCAACGAGAAGATCAAGTTCGCCGCGCTGCTCGACAAGGCCCTCGCCCTCGGCTTCGACGCCGTGTGCACCGGCCACTACGCCACCGTCGTCCTCACCGAGGATGGCGGCCGCGAGCTGCACCGCGCCTCCGACATGGCCAAGGACCAGAGCTACGTCCTCGGCGTCCTGGACGAGAAGCAGCTCGCCCACGCGATGTTCCCGCTCGGCGACACCCTCACCACCAAGGACGAGATCCGCGCCGAGGCCGAGCGCCGGGGCCTCGCCGTCGCCAAGAAGCCCGACAGTCACGACATCTGCTTCATCGCGGACGGCGACACCCAGGGCTTCCTGGCGAACCGCCTGGGCGGCCCGGCCGAGGGCGACATCGTCGACGAGTCCGGTACGAAGCTGGGCACCCACGAGGGCGCCTTCGGGTTCACCATCGGCCAGCGCAAGGGCCTCAAGATCGGCCACCCGGCCCCCGACGGCAAGCCGCGCTACGTCCTCGACATCTCCCCCGTGAACAACACCGTCACCGTCGGCCCCGTCGAGGCCCTGGACGTGACCGCGCTGACCGCCATCAAGCCCCGCTGGTGCGGAACGCCTCCCTCCGGCCCGGGCACGTACACCGCCCAGCTCCGCGCCCACGGCGGCGAGACCGAGGTCACCGCCGAGCTGATGGACGGCTCCCAGCTCCACGTCGCCTTCGCCGAGCCGGTCCGGGGCGTGGCCCCCGGCCAGGCGGTCGTCCTGTACGACGGCACGCGCGTGGTCGGCTCGGCCACCATCGCCACCACCGTCCGCCGCGAGCGGATGGCGACGGGCGGCTGACGTCCCGGCCCGGAGGGGCGCCCCACGCCCGCGCACGGCTCACGGCGCCCGCCCGCACGCGTCCACGCCCCCGGCGGAGGACTCCGCCGCCCCGGAGCGGGCGCCGGCGGCCCGCGGCCCTTCGGCCGCGGAACAGCCGGGCGCGGGTCAGTCGGCCACCGTCTCCGTGGCGTAGAAGCAGAAGTGGTCCTTGATCGCGGCGACTGCGGGCTTCGGGTCCGGGTAGGCCCAGACGAGGTCGGCGGCTCCCGGCCGCGACCAGTAGGAGGCGTCCCCCTTGAACGGGCAGTGGGTGGAGGTGTCGGACGGGGAGAGCAGGTCGGTGCGGACGTCCTCGGGCGGCAGGTAGTAGCGGACCGGACAGCCGGTCTCGCGGAGCACGAGCGGTCGGCGGCTCTCGGCCAGCACCTGTCCGTCGTGCACCGCCCGGACGTGCTCGGAGCCCTGCTCGACGGTGATGCGGTGTCCTCGGGTGGAAGTCATACCCGGTGCAGCGGCGCACGGGCCCGTGTTCTTCCCCGTACGCCGGATTTCCCCCTCGACGGGTGGGCGCGGACGCGTCCGGGGCGGGTCGTACGGTGGCTCCATGAACATCTGCGTCTTCCTCTCCGCCGCCGACCTCGACGACCGCTACACCGTGCCCGCCCGCGAATTCGCCGAGCTGCTCGGGCGGGGCGGCCACACCCTGGTCTGGGGCGGGTCGGAGAGCGGGCTGATGAAGGTCGTCGCGGACGGCGTGCAGGCGGCCGGCGGGCGGCTCGTGGGCGTATCGGTCGACTTCCTCGCCGCGAAGGCCCGGGCCGACGCCGACGAGATGGTGATCGCCCGCGACCTCGCCGAGCGCAAGGCGCTGCTCCTGGAGAAGGCCGACGCGATCGTGATCATGGTCGGCGGGACCGGCACGCTCGACGAGGCCACCGAGATCCTGGAGCTGAAGAAGCACGGCAAGCACACCAAGCCCGTCGTCCTGCTGAACACGGCCGGTTTCTACGACGGGCTGCGCCAGCAGTTCCAGCGCATGGAGGACGAGGGCTTCCTCCCCGTACCCCTGACCGACCTGGTCTTCTTCGCCAAGGACGGCGTCGGCGCGCTGGCCTACCTGGAGGAGTCCGCCGGTCTGCAGTAGGGGCCCGACCGCCCTCCGGGCGGACGGCGCTCCTTCCGAAACACGCCCTAGGATCGCCCCATGCCTACCCACCTCATCACCGGCGCCGGTTCCGGCATCGGCGCCGCCGTCGCTCGCCGCCTCCTGGAGCGCGGCGACGACCTCGTCCTGCTCTCCCGTGACGCCGGCCGCGCCAAGGGGTTCGCCGACCGCTACCCGGGCGCGCGCACCCTCGTCGGCGACCTCGGCAACCCCGACCGGCTGTCCTGGGCGTTCGGCCAGCAGACCGTGCCCGAGCGGATCGACACCCTGCTGCACATCGCGGGCGTCGTCGAACTGGGCGAGGTCGGGGAGCTGACCCCCAAGGCATGGCACTTCCAGCTCGCCGCCAACCTGGTCGCCCCCGCCGAGATCACCCGCCTCCTGCTCCCGCAGCTCCGCGTCGCCCGGGGCCACGTCCTGTTCGTGAACTCCGGGGCGGGGCTCAACGCCCACGCCGGGTGGAGCGCGTACGCCGCGAGCAAGCACGGGCTCAAGGCGCTCGCCGACTCGCTGCGCCACGAGGAGCACGGCAACGGCGTCCGTGTCACCAGCGTCTATCCGGGTCGCACGGCCAGCCCCATGCAGGCCAAGGTGCACCAGCAGGAGGGCAAGGAGTACGACGCGGAGCGCTGGATCGACCCAGAGTCGGTGGCCACCACCATCCTGATGGCGCTCGACCTGCCGCGCGACGCCGAGGTCAACGACCTGACCGTCCGGCCCGGCCGCTGAACCCGGGGCCCGGCCGCCGGCGGACGGCCGCCCGCGCCCCGCGTACACGGGCGGCGGCCCCAGGCCCGTAGGCTTCCCGCGTGAGCGAGAAGAGCGAGTTCAGCGGGTGTCCGGCGACCGGCATCGGTTCGATGCCCGGGGGAGACGCGAGGGAGGCGGCGAAGACCGTCACCGGGTCCTTCGCCGACGGCCAGGGCATGCCGCACCTGCCGGAGCTGCCCGCGCGCGGGCCCGGCGCCGACATGATCGGCCGGACCATCGGCATGCTCGTCGAGATGTACGGGCACGTCGAGCCGAGCGGCTGGCGGATCGGCGACCGGCCCGGCCGCGACACCCGGCGGGCCCGGGCCTGGCTGGGAGAGGACCTGGACGCCCTGGAGGAGTTCACCCAGGGGTACGAGGGGCTGCTCAAGGTCCAGGCGGTCGGGCCCTGGACGCTCGCCGCCGGCCTCGAACTGCGCGGCGGCGAAGCCATGCTGGCCGACCCCGGGGCCTGCCGGGACCTCGCCGGCTCCCTGGCCGAGGGGCTCCGCGCCCACCTCGCGGAGGTCCGCCGCCGGGTGCCGGGCGCCGAGGTCGTCCTCCAGCTCGACGAACCCTCCCTGACCGCCGTCCTGCGGGGCCGGGTCCGCTCCGCCAGTGGTTACCGCACCTACCGGGCCGTCGACCGCCAGGTCGTCGAGGGGACGCTGCGCGACGTCCTCGCGGCGGCGGGGGAGGGCGGCACGACGCTCGTCCATTCCTGCGCCCCCGAGGTGCCGTTCGCGCTGCTGCGCCGGGCCGGGGCGGCCGGGATCTCGTTCGACTTCTCCCTCCTCACGGAGCGTGAGGAGGAGGCGATCGGGGAAGCCGTCGAGGGCGGTACGCACCTCTTCCTGGGCGTGGTGCCCTCCACCGACGCGGCAGCGACGGCATTGTCGGACCCGGGCGGTAGCGTCATGGGGGTCAGGACGCTGTGGAGCAGACTGGGGCTGAATCCGGGGACTCTCGCCGAGTCCGTCGCGATCACCCCGGCGTGCGGTCTCGCGGGCGCGTCGCCCGCGTACGCCCGCACCGCGCTCGCCTACAGCGCCAGAGCGGCGAGGTCGCTCGCGGACAACCCTGAGTGACGGGGACGACGGGAAACGGGAGGACGGGACGATGGCGGGCGAACAGCGGGTGGAGCAGGACAGCTCGGTGCCGGCGGCCGTGCGGGAGGAGCACGCGCTGCTGGCCGAGCAGATCGAGGAGCACCGCTTCCGCTACTACGTGAAGGACCAGCCGGTCGTCAGCGACGGCGAGTTCGACCGGCTGCTGCGCTCGCTGGAGGCCCTGGAGGAGGAACACCCGGCGCTGCGCACCCCGGACTCCCCCACCCAGAAGGTCGCCGGTCCCTACCGCACGGAGTTCACCTCCGTGCAGCACCGGGAGCGGATGCTCTCCCTGGACAACGCCTTCGACGACGAGGAGCTGGCCGCCTGGGCGGACCGGGTCGCCAAGGACGTCGGCACCCCCGACCACCACTTCCTGTGCGAGCTGAAGATCGACGGGCTCGCGGTCAACCTCACCTACGAGAACGGCCGCCTCACCCGGGCGGCGACCCGCGGCGACGGCCGTACCGGCGAGGACATCACCCCCAACGTCCGCACGATCGCCGAGATCCCGCACCGCCTCACGGGCGAGGACGTCCCCGCGCTCGTCGAGATCCGCGGCGAGGTCTTCTTCCCCATGGAGGACTTCGAGGCGCTGAACGCCCGGCTGGTCGCCGCCGACGACAAGCCCTTCGCCAACCCGCGCAACGCGGCGGCCGGTTCGCTGCGCCAGAAGGACCCCAAGGTCACCGCGGGCCGCCCGCTGCACATGGTGGTGCACGGCATCGGCGCCCACGAGGGCCTGAGCATCGACCGGCTCTCCCAGGCGTACGAGCTGCTGCACGGCTGGGGCCTGCCCACCGCCCGGCACAACAAGGTCGTCGACTCCCTGGCGGGGGTGCGGGAGTTCATCACCTACTACGGCGAGCACCGGCACTCCGTGGAGCACGAGATCGACGGTGTCGTCGTCAAGCTCGACGAGATCCCGCTCCAGGGGCGGCTGGGCTCCACCTCGCGCGCCCCGCGCTGGGCCATCGCCTGGAAGTACGCCCCCGAAGAGGTCAACACCAAGCTGGTCGACATCCGCGTCGGCGTCGGCCGCACCGGCCGCGTCACCCCCTACGCCCAGGTCGAACCGGTCGAAGTGGCCGGTTCCGAGGTGGAGTTCGCCACCCTGCACAACCAGAACGTGGTCAAGGCCAAGGGCGTCCTCATCGGCGACACCGTCGTCATCCGCAAGGCGGGCGACGTCATCCCGGAGATCCTCGGCCCTGTCGTCGATCTGCGCGACGGCACCGAAAAGGCATTCGAGATGCCGACGCACTGCCCCGAGTGCGGGACGGAGCTGCGCCCCATGAAGGAGGGCGACATCGACCTCCGCTGCCCCAACGCCCGCACCTGTCCGGCCCAGTTGCGCGAGCGGGTCTTCTACCTCGCCGGGCGCAAGAGCCTCGACATCGACCACTTCGGCTATGTGGCCGCCGCCGCCCTGACCCGGCCGCTGGAGCCCGCCGAGCCGGTCCTCCGGGACGAGAGCGACCTGTTCTCCCTCACCATCGAGCAGTTGCTGCCGATCCGGGCGTATGTCCTGGACCAGGACAGCGGTCTGCCCAAGCGCGACCCGAAGACCGGCGAGGAGAAGGTCGCCACGGTCTTCGCCAACCAGCAGGGCGAGCCGAAGAAGAACGCCGTGGCCCTGCTGGAGGGCATCGCCGCGGCCAAGGAGGCTCCGCTCGCCCGGATCCTCACCGGGCTCTCCATCCGCCACGTGGGACCCGTCGCCGCCCAGGAGCTGGCCCGCCAGTTCCGTTCCATCGACCGGATCGACGAGGCGAGCGAGCAGGAGCTGGCCGACGCCGACGGCGTCGGGCCGATCATCGCCGCCTCCGTCAAGCAGTGGTTCGCCGAGGACTGGCACCGCGAGATCCTGCGCAAGTGGCGCGAGGCGGGGGTACGGATGGCCGACGAGGGCTCCGACGAGGACGAGGGCCCCCGCCCGCTCGAAGGGCTCACCGTCGTCGTCACCGGCACCCTGGCGGGCCACACCCGCGACGGCGCCAAGGCGGCGCTCCAGGCCCTCGGCGCGAAGGTCACCGGCTCGGTGTCGAAGAAGACCGCCTTCGTGGTCGTCGGCGACAACCCCGGCTCCAAGTACGACAAGGCGATGCAGCTGAAGGTCCCCGTGCTCGACGAGGACGGCTTCGCGGTCCTGCTCGAAGAGGGGCCCGAGCGCGCCCGGGAGGCCGCCCTGCCCGTGCCGGAGGCCGCGCCCGAGGCGACGTAGCACCGCCGCTCCGGGGCAGGCAGGGCGCTGCCCCGGAGGACCGGCGGGCGCCGTCGGCCCCCGGAGGCCGCCCGCTGTTCGCCGGATCGCAACGCCTTCGAGACGCTCCTCCGGCGTGGCGCGGCCCCCCTGGGGAAAGAATGGGGACAGAGGGGCGAAGAAGGGCCGCCTGTTCCCCGAATGGCCCTGCCGCACCACCCGTTCGGGTCAATAGCAGATGGTGACGGGTGGTCGGTTCGCATTCGGGCAAGAGCTGTAGAGCGCTGCCCCTGGAAGCCTTTCGCGGCCTACTGTTGAGACGTACGCCCGCCGTGCACGGCCCTTCGATCGGGCCGTGGCGCCATGGAAGCGGGCGCCACCGAGGGACATCGGCACCGCCGGCTGTGAGAGGGACGGAATGAAACCGACCGAGAGCGCCGCCCCGGTGTCGCGGCTGCAAGGTTTCGCCGGCCTCACGCCCCCCGTGGGCGCAGTCGTCGTGGCGATCGCCGCGCTCCTGCTGGCGGTCGGGTCGTACCGGACGGTCCAGCAGGGCCACGCCCTCTTCCCGGACGGGGCGGTCGGCTGGTCCTTCGCCGTGCTCACCGGGATCGTCGTCGGCCATCTGGTCGCCCTCGGCCGCGACCGGTGGTGGGGCGGCACCGGCTCCGGCGCCGCCCTCACCCTCGCCGTGCTCCTGCTGTACGGCTGGCTCCCGGCCGTCCTGGTCTCCCTCGCCGTGGTGGTGCTCGTCGGGACCGCCCGACGCCACCGCTGGCGGCAGGGGCTGCTGCACGGCGGGGTCGACATGCTCGGCATCGCCGCGGCCGCCCTCGTGCTGGCCGCCTTCGGCGAGGTCCCCACCGTCGAGCAGCCCTGGCAGCCACTCGACTGGGGCATCACCGCCGTCCCGGAACTGCTCCTGACGGCCTCCACGTACCTGCTCGTCACCCGGGTCCTGCTGTGGTACGCCCAGGTCCCGCACAACGGCGGGCTGCCCACCATCGCCCGGACCGCGATGCTGCGTCAGGGGCTCGTCGCCGTGGCCCTCCTCGGGCTCGCTCCGTTGATCTGCGTCGTCGCGGTGTCCATGCCCGTCCTGCTGCCGCTGTTCGCGGTGCCGCTCATCGCCCTGGACTCCACGCTCTGGATCGCCCGCGCCCGCGCCGAGGAACAGCTGCGCGACCCGCTGACCGGGCTGCCCAACCGGCAGTGGCTGCTGGAGCGGACCTGGTCGGCGCTGGAGGACGCGGAGGCCATCGGCGCCCGCTCCGCCCTGGTCCTCATCGACCTCGACCGGTTCCGCGCGGTCAACGACACCCTCGGGCACCTGGCCGGCGACCGGCTGCTGCTCCAGATAGCGGAGCGCCTGCGGCTCGCCCTGCCGCGCGGCGCGGAGGCGGCCCGGCTCGGCGGCGACGAGTTCGCCGTGCTGCTGCCGCACACCGACTCCACCACCAGCGCCCAGCAGGTCGCCCGCCACCTGGTCGCCGAACTGTCCTCGCCCCTCGACCTCGACGGGCTGACCCTCGTCCTGGAGGCCAGCGCCGGGGTCGCGGTCCACCCGGACCACGCCCTGGACGCCGAGGGCCTGCTGCGCCGGGCGGACGTCGCGATGTACCAGGCCAAGCGGGACCGCACGGGCGTGGAGGTCTACGAGTCCAAACGGGACAGCAACACCCCCGACCGGCTCGGGCTCCTCGGCGACCTGCGCCGGGCGCTGGACGCGGGCGAGGTCGAGCTGCACTACCAGCCCAAGGTCCGCTTCGACGGGCAGGTGGCCGGGCTGGAGGCGCTGGTGCGCTGGGTGCACCCGGAGCGCGGCCGGGTCCCCCCGGACGAGTTCATCGCCATCGCGGAGTCCTCCGGGCTGATGCCGCACCTCACGGAGTACGTCCTGGAGACGGCGCTGGCCCAGGTCGCCCGCTGGCGGGCGCAGGGCCTGTTCGTGCCGGTGGCGGTCAACGTCTCCCCGCGCGACGTGCACACCCCGGGCTTCGCGGGGAGCGTCGCCGCCCGGCTCGCCCGCCACGGCGTGCCCGCGGGAGCGCTCCAACTGGAGATCACCGAGCATGTGCTGCTGGAGGACCCGCAGCGCGCCGCCGACACCCTGGCCGGCCTCACCGCGCACGGCGTGAAGATGTCCCTCGACGACTTCGGCACCGGTTACTCCTCCCTGGTCCACCTGCGCCGGCTCCCGGTCAGCGAGCTGAAGATCGACCGCTCCTTCGTGGCCCGCCTCGCGGTCGACCACGAGGACGCCGAGATCGTCCGCTGCACCATCGACCTGGCCCACTCGCTCGGCCTGGTCGTCGTCGCGGAGGGCGTCGAGGACGACACGACGTGGGAGCGGCTGCGGGATCTGCGGTGCGACGCGGTGCAGGGCTGGCTGGTGGCCGCCGCGATGCCGCCGCAGGAGACGACGGCCTGGCTGCGGGCGCGCGGCGAGCACGGCTGGCGCCGGCCCGCGGAGCTGAAGGCCGAGGCGGCGGCCGCCGCCACCGCCTCGGCGACGGGCCCGCTGAACGCGTCGCTCAACGGCGCGGTGAACGGCGTGGTCAACGGGGCGGCGAACGGGGTGGCGAACCGGGCGGTCAACGGCGCGGTGAACGGCGTGGTCAACGGCGTGGCGAACCGGTCGGTGAACGGCTCGGCGAACCGGGCGGCGAACGGCCCGGCGGAGACCGAGGCCCCCTGAGGACCCCGGGGGCGCGGCCCGCGGAGGAGTAGCCCGATCGGGGTGGGGCACCCGTCCCTGACGGACCCCATAGGATTGGGGGTCGGTGGCACATTTCCACCTGCCGCGCGACGCCTGGCACGCACGCTCGCCGCGTTGCCGAAACGCCCACGTGGCTCCGCCACGAGGGCGCTCCGGCGCCTTGCGATCGCACGCACCATCCGCCGCGCGGCCCGTCCTTCGGACGGACGGTGGAAATGTGCCGCCCACCCCCAGCCACAACCGCACACCAACCCCTGAGGATCGCTGCATGCCTGGCATCACGCGCGAGGAGGTCGCCCACCTCGCCCGGCTGGCGCGTCTGGAGCTGAAGGGCGAAGAGCTCGATCACTTCGCCGGTCAGCTCGACGACATCATCGGCGCGGTCGCCCGCGTCTCCGAGGTCGCCGACCAAGACGTACCGCCGACCTCCCACCCGCTGCCGCTGACCAACGTCATGCGCGCGGACGAGGTCCGTCCGTCGCTCACCCCCGCGCAGGCACTCTCCGGCGCCCCGGCCCAGGAACAGCAGCGTTTCAAGGTGCCGCAGATCCTGGGGGAGGACTGATCACCATGACGGACATCATCAAGCTCACCGCGGCCGAGATCGCCGCGAGGATCGCCTCCGGCGAACTGACCGCCGTCGAGGTCACCGAGGCCCACCTGGCCCGGATCGACGCCGTCGACGAGAAGGTCCACGCCTTCCTGCACGTCGACCGCGAGGGCGCGCTCGCCCAGGCCCGCGCCGTGGACGCCAAGCGGGAGGCGGGCGAGAAGCTCGGCCCGCTGGCCGGCGTCCCGCTCGCGCTCAAGGACATCTTCACCACCAAGGACATGCCGACCACCGTCGGCTCCAAGATCCTCGAAGGCTGGGTCCCGCCGTACGACGCGACGCTCACGCAGCGGCTGCGCGCCGCCGACGTCGTCATCCTCGGCAAGACCAACATGGACGAGTTCGCCATGGGGTCCTCCACCGAGAACAGCGCCTACGGCCCCACCGGCAACCCCTGGGACCTCACCCGCATCCCCGGCGGCTCCGGCGGTGGCTCCTCCGCCGCCCTCGCCTCCTACGAGGCCCCGCTCGCCATCGGGACGGACACCGGCGGCTCGATCCGCCAGCCCGCCGCCGTCACCGGCACCGTCGGCGTCAAGCCCACCTACGGCGGCGTCTCCCGCTACGGCATGGTCGCCTTCTCCTCCTCCCTCGACCAGGGCGGGCCCTGCGCCCGTACGGTCCTGGACGCGGCGCTGCTCCACGAGGCCATCGCCGGGCACGACCCGATGGACTCCACCTCCATCGACGCCCCGGTCCCGCCGGTCGTCGAGGCCGCCCGCAACGGCTCCGTCCAGGGCATGCGCGTCGGCGTCGTCAAGCAGTTCCGCGGCGAGGGCTACCAGGCGGGCGTCCTCCAGCGGTTCGACGAGTCCGTCGAGCTGCTGAAGTCGCTGGGCGCCACGATCGTCGAGCTGGACTGCCCGTCCTTCGACCTGGCGCTCTCCGCGTACTACCTGATCGCCCCGTCCGAGTGCTCCTCCAACCTGGCCCGCTTCGACGCCATGCGCTACGGGCTGCGGGTCGGCGACGACGGCACCCGCTCGGCCGAGGACGTCACCGCGCTCACCCGCGAGGCCGGCTTCGGCGACGAGGTCAAGCGCCGCGTCATCCTGGGCACGTACGCGCTCAGCTCCGGCTACTACGACGCGTACTACGGCTCGGCCCAGAAGGTCCGCACCCTCATCACCCAGGACTTCGAGAAGGCGTTCGAGCAGGTCGACGTGATCGTCTCCCCGACGACCCCGACCACCGCCTTCCCGATCGGCGAGCGCGCCGACGACCCGATGGCGATGTACCTCGCGGACCTGTGCACCATCCCCACCAACCTGGCCGGCAACTCCGCCATGTCGCTGCCCTGCGGCCTGGCCCCCGAGGACGGCCTGCCGGTCGGCCTGCAGATCATCGCCCCCGCCATGAAGGACGACCGGCTCTACAAGGTCGGAGCGGCCGTCGAGGCCGCCTTCGTGGAAAAGTGGGGGCACCCGCTGCTTGAGGAGGCTCCGTCGCTGTGAGTGCCATGGCAAAGAAGGCCAGTAACTTCAAGAAGTCCAGGACCGGGCTGTACGTCTCGCTCGGCAGTACCGCGTTCGGCGCGATCAGCGTCGCCAAGCAGGCGAAGCTCGCCCGCAACGACAACGACGTGCTGCGGCTCGTCGACGCGGCGGTCTCGGCCGCCGCCATCGTCACCGGACTCGCGATCCTCTATCGCGAACTGAAGCGTCTCGGCGACGACGACGTTCTGCTGGGCTGAGAGGGAAAGTTTCACCGTGACTGTCACCGACCTGGTGTCGTACGAGGACGCGCTGGCGTCCTACGACCCCGTCATGGGCCTCGAAGTCCATGTCGAGCTCGGCACCAAGACCAAGATGTTCTGCGGCTGCTCCACGGAGCTGAAGCAGGACGCCAACTCCCAGACCTGCCCGGTCTGCCTCGGACTGCCCGGCGCCCTGCCGGTCGTCAACGAGATCGGCGTGGAGTCGGCCATCAAGATCGGTCTCGCACTCCACTGCGAGATCGCCGAATGGTGCCGTTTCGCCCGGAAGAACTACTTCTATCCGGACATGCCGAAGAACTTCCAGACCTCGCAGTACGACGAGCCGATCGCCTTCAACGGCTACCTGGACGTCCAGCTGGAGGACGGCGAGATCTTCCGCGTGGAGATCGAGCGCGCCCACATGGAGGAGGACACCGGCAAGTCGACCCACGTCGGCGGCGCCACCGGCCGCATCCACGGCGCGTCCCACTCCCTGCTCGACTACAACCGGGCCGGCATCCCGCTCATCGAGATCGTCACCAAGCCGATCGAGGGGGCCGGGGCCCGCGCCCCCGAGGTCGCCAAGGCGTACGTCGCCGAGCTGCGCGAGCTGATCAAGGCCCTCGGGGTCTCCGAGGCCCGCATGGAGATGGGCCAGATGCGCTGCGACGTCAACCTGTCGCTGCGCCCCAACGGCACCACCGCCTTCGGCACGCGCTCCGAGACGAAGAACGTGAACTCGCTGCGCTCCGTCGAGCGGGCCGCGCGCTTCGAGATCCAGCGCCACGCCGCCGTGCTGTCCTCGGGCGGCACGATCGTGCAGGAGACCCGGCACTTCCACGAGGAGGACGGCTCCACCACGGCCGGCCGCATCAAGGACAACGCCGAGGACTACCGCTACTTCCCCGAGCCGGACCTGGTCCCCGTCGCCCCCGCGCGCGACTGGGTCGAGGAGCTGCGCAAGGGCCTCCCCGAGCTGCCCCGGCTGCGCCGGGCGCGGCTCAAGGAGGAGTGGGGAGTCTCCGACCACGACATGCAGTCCATCCTCAACGCGGGCGCGGTCGACCTGATCGTCGCCACGATCGAGGCGGGCGCCCCCGCGGACCAGGCCCGCAAGTGGTGGATGGGCGAGCTGGCCCGCAACGCCAACGAGACCGGCCGCGGTCTGGACGAGCTGCCGATCACCCCGGCGCAGGTCGCCCGGGTGGCCGCGCTCGTCGCCGCGGGCGACCTCAACGACAAGCTGGCCCGCCAGGTCATCGAGGGCGTCCTCGCGGGCGAGGGCGACCCGGACACCGTCGTCGAGAAGCGCGGCCTGAAGGTCGTCTCGGACGAGGGCGCGCTGTCCACGGCCGTGGACGAGGCCATCGCGGGCAACGCGGCCATCGCGGACAAGATCCGCGGCGGCAAGGTCGCGGCGGCGGGCGCGCTCGTCGGCGCGGTCATGAAGGCCACCCGGGGCCAGGCGGACGCGGCGCGCGTGCGCGAGCTGATCCTGGAGAAGCTCGGCGTCGAGGGCTGACCGCCCGACCGTCCCCGAAGGGGCGGTGCGCCCGCACGTACTCCCCGTACGTGCGGGCGCACCGCCCCTTCAGCCGTCCCGCCCGTCCCGCACCGTCCCTCCCGTCCTGCCCGTCCCGCGCCTCCCGCGCCTCCCGCGCCGTCCCGCGCCGGGCAGGCCCCGGCGCCCATCGCCATCGCCATCGCCGTCGCCGTCGCCGTCGCCGTCGCCATCGCGCAGAGCCTGAGAGCACCCGCTGAACACCCTCACCGCCGAACTCGTCTCCTTCGCCCTGCTCCTGGGCGTCCTGGCCTTCGCGGTCCTGCGCCCCCGCGGCCTGCCGGAGGCGACCGCCGCCGTGCCCGCCGCGGTCCTCGTGGTGGCCGTGGGGGCGGTGTCCTGGTCCGAGGCGCGGGAGCAGGCCGGCGAGCTGCTGCCCGTCGTCGGGTTCCTCGCCGCGATCCTCGTGCTGGCCCGGCTCTGCGCGGACGAGGGGCTGTTCCGGGCCGCCGGTGAGCTGGTCGCCCGCGCCTGCCGGGGGCGGACCCGGCCCCTCCTCGGCGGCGTCTTCGCCGTCGCCTCGCTCATCACCGCCGTCCTCAGCCTGGACGCCACCGTCGTCCTGCTCACCCCGGTCGTCCTCGCCACCGCCGCCCGGGTCGGCGCGCGCCCCCGCCCCTACGTCTACGCCTGCGCCCACCTCGCCAACTCCGCCTCCCTCCTGCTCCCCGTCTCCAACCTCACCAACCTGCTGGCGTTCACCGCGAGCGGCCTCTCCTTCACCCGGTTCGCCGCGCTGATGGCGCTGCCGTGGCTCGCCGCCGTCGCCGTCGAGTACGCGGTGTTCCGCCGGGCCTTCCAGGACGACCTGGCCGCCGGGGCGCACGCGCCGGACCCCGAGGCGGAGCGCACGCCCGTGCCGGTCTTCACGCTCGTCGTGCTGGCACTGACGCTGGCCGGGTTCGTCGCCACCTCGTTCGCGGGGGCCGAGCCCCTGTGGGCGGCGCTGGCCGGAGCCCTGGTTCTCGGCGTCCGGGCGCTCGCCAAGCGGGAGACCACGCCCCTGGCCGTCGTCCGCTCGGCCAACCCGCTGTTCTGCCTCTTCGTCCTCGCGCTCGGCGTGGTCGTCAAGGCCGTCGTGGACAACGGGCTCGGCGACGGCATCGCCGCCCTGCTGCCCGGCGGCGACACCCTGCCCGCCCTGCTCGGCGTCGCCGCGGTCGCCGCGCTGCTCGCCAACCTGATCAACAACCTGCCCGCGATCCTCGCCCTGCTGCCGATCGTCGCCGCTGCCGGGCCCGGGCCCCTGCTCGCCGCTCTCATCGGGGTCAACATCGGACCGAACCTGACCTACGTCGGATCGCTGGCCACCCTCCTGTGGCGGCGCATCCTGCACGCGCACGGCGACGCCCCCGAGCTGGGCCGCTTCACCCGGCTCGGGCTGGCGACCGTACCGGCGACGCTCCTGGCCGCCACCCTCGCGCTCTGGGCGTCGCTGCACCTCATCGGGGTGTGAACCGGGGCGCGTCCCGAGGGGCGGGAGGGCGGTTGGACTTCTCGTCCGACCTCTTGGACGTTCACCACCGGGCCGTACGCAGTCCTTCCCGAAGCCACCTGGCGTGACTAGCTTCCCGGCTGTAACCACCGGACCAGGAGGCTCCTTTGACCACGGACATGTCACGGCGACGGCTCTTCGCGCTGGGCGGCGGCGCACTCGGCGCCGCTGCGGCCGGATCGTTCCTGCCGCCCTCGCTCCAGGCCGCCATCGCCGCGCAGCCCGCGCACGCGGGGTCCGGCGGGCTCGGGTCGATCAAGCACGTGGTGATCCTCATGCAGGAGAACCGTTCCTTCGACCACTACTTCGGCACCCTGCGCGGCGTACGCGGCTTCGGCGACCGCAACGCCGTGGAGCTGCCCACCGGCGGGACGGTGTTCGAGCAGCCCGGCGCGGCGGGCGCCGCCGTGCTGCCCTTCCCGGTGCGCGAGGCGGCCGAGAAGCAGAAGAAGGACCTCCAGTACATCGGCGCCCTCGACCACTCCTGGAACGGCGGGGCGAAAGCCTGGGGCGGCGGCTGGATGAACGGCTGGATCAGCGCCAAGACGGCCGCGACGATGGCGTACTACGACCGCCGCGACATCCCGCTCCACTACGAGCTGGCCGACACCTTCACCGTCTGCGACGCCTACCACTCCTCGGTCCACACCTCCACCAGCCCCAACCGCAACCACCTGTGGAGCGGCAAGACCGGCTTCGAGCCGAACGGGAAGCGGGCCGTCGGCAACGACGCGTACAACGAGGGCTCCCACCCCGGCTACGACTGGTCCACCTACGCCGAGCGGCTGGAGGACGCCGGGCGCAGCTGGCGGACGTACACCGAGTGGGAGAACTTCACCGACAACCAGATCGAGTTCTTCGCCACCTTCAAGGCCATCGCCCGCAAGGCGCTGGCCAGGACCGGCGGCCACACCTACATGGAGTCCTTCTACGCGAAGGTCCGCGACGCGTCCGAGGCCGAGCGCACCCGGCTCCTCGGGCTGCTGGACGAGGGGGTCGCCACGCTCACCCGGCGCGAGCGCAGCCTGTTCGAGCGGGGGCTGCGCCGGGTTCCGACCGGCACGCTGGCCGACGAGTTCGCCAGGGACGTGGCGGCCGGGACGCTCCCGGAGGTCTCCTACCTGGTGCCCTCGGCGATCGACTCCGAGCATCCGAGCGTCTCCTCGCCCGTGCACAGCGCCACGATCGTCTACAAGATCCTCGACGCGCTCGGCAACCACCCCGACGTGTGGCGGCACACCGCCGTGCTGATCAACTACGACGAGAACGACGGCTTCTTCGACCACGTCCCGCCGCCCGTCGCGCCCCCCGAGGTGGTCGACGAGCAGTGGGAGGGCCGCCCGACCGGGCTGGGCATCCGGGTGCCGATGCTGGTCGTCTCGCCGTGGACCGTGGGCGGCTACGTCTGCTCCGAGGTCTTCGACCACACCTCCGTCATCCGCTTCCTGGAGCGTTGGACGGGGGTGGAGGAGCCCAACATCGGCGAGTGGCGCCGCCGCGTCACCGGCGACCTCACCTCCGCCTTCGACTTCACCCGGGCCCGTCGGCAGCCCGCCGTCGAGCAGCCGGCCGCGATCCCGCCGCTGAGCGGGCGCTGGCAGCCCAAGCCGCCCGCCGTGCAGCACCTGCCCGAGCAGGAGCCCGGCGTACGTCCGGCGCGCCCGCTGCCCTACCAGCCGGACGCGCAGGCGCGCAGGACGCACGGCGGACTGCGCGTGGAGCTGGCCAACACCGGCCGGTCCTCGGCGCACTTCGCCCTGTACCCCTACACGGGCGAGTTCCCCTCCCCGCAGCACCGGGACGTCCGGGGCCGCGCGCACTGGACCGTGCCGGTGAGCGGGGACGCGTACCGCTTCACGGTCACCGGGCCGAACGGCTTCCGGCGCGAATTCGCCGGACCGGCCGAGGGGGGAGCGGAGGTCGCCAGCCGCATCGACCCCCGCGACCGCGACCTCCACCTCACCCTGCGCAACACCGGCCGCCGGACCCTGACCTTCCTGGTGCGCCCGCTCGGCTACGTGGACGAGGACGACGTACGGGACTGGACCCGCCGCGTCACGGTCAAGCCCGGCCGCAGCCGGTCGCTGGTGCACTCGGCGGCCGACGCCCACGGCTGGTACGACCTCGAGGTCACGGCCGAGGGAGAGGACGGCTTCCGGCGGCGGCTCATGGGCCACATCGAGAACGGCCGCGCCAGCGTCTCCGGCTGACCCCTCCGCCCCGGCCCGGTCCGCCGGCCGGTCGCAGGGCCCGGTCCGTCCCGTATAAGGGGCAGATCAGGCCCTGTGACCATGGCCACGAAACGGACAAAGGATCACCTAATGCTGTCAGAGTGGCGTTCTCAGGTCATGAGACGTTTACGGGCAGATCGCATCATCTGCGGGTAAAGGTCCACGAACCCGCAGGGAGCTCGTCCGTTGGCTGCCATCGCCCGCTGGTGCATCAGGCACCGACTCGTCGCCGTCCTCATCTGGCTCGCCGCCCTCGGCGGCGCCGCAGCCGCGGCGGGGTTCGCGGGTTCCGCGTACTCCAACGACTACGAGGTCCCCGGCACCGAGTCCGGCCGGGCCGCCGAACTCCTCACGCGCGGCTTCACCGACCTCGGCGGCGACACCGACACCGTGGTCTGGCACACCACCGGCTCCACCGTCCGGGCCGCCGACGTCGAACAGACCATGACCCGGACGCTCCACGCGATCGAGGAGCTGCCCGGAGTCGGCGCGGTGACCGGCCCCTACGGAGCCTCCGGTCCCGGGCAGATCAGCGAGGACGGCCACACCGCCTACGCCGCGGTCACCTTCGACCGCCCCGCCGACGAGATCCCCGCCGCCCAGGCCCAGGCCCTCGTCGACACCGCGCAGGCCGCCGAGGGCGACGGGCTCCGGGTCGAACTGGGCGGCACCGCCGTCGCCCTCACCGAAGCGCCCTTCGTCCACCTCACCGAGGGCATCGGCGTCGTCGTCGCCGCCGTCGTCCTCTTCCTGGCCTTCGGCTCGCTCGCCGCCAGCCTGCTGCCCATCGCCACCGCACTGGTCTCCGTCGGCACCGCCTACGCGGGCATCGTGCTGCTCGGCCACCTGATGACCGTGGCCGACTTCGCCCCGATGCTCGGCATGCTCATCGGGCTCGGCGTGGGCATCGACTACGCCCTGTTCATCGTCACCCGGCACCGCAGAGGGCTCCGGCGCGGCATGTCCGTGCCCGAAGCGGCCCAGAACGCCGTCGCGACCACCGGCCGCGCCGTCGTCTTCGCCGGAGCCACCGTCTGCATCGCCCTGCTCGGCATGCTCGTCCTGCGGCTCGGCTTCCTCAACGGCGTCGCCATCGCCGCCTCGCTCACCGTCGTCCTCACCGTGCTGGCCTCGGTCACCCTGCTGCCCGCGCTGCTCTCCCTCATCGGGATGCGGGCGCTCAGCCGCCGCGAGCGCCGGCAGCTCGCCGAACACGGGCCCCGGCCCGAGACGCCCACCGGCTTCGCCGCCCGCTGGTCCGCCTTCGTCGAGCACCACCCCAAACTGCTCGGGGGCATCGCGGCCGTCGTCATGGCCGTCCTCGCCCTGCCCGCCCTCGGCCTCCACCTCGGCACCTCCGACCAGGGCAACAACCCGGCCACCGCCACCACCCGGCAGGCGTACGACCTCCTCGCGGACGGTTTCGGTCCCGGCGTCAACGGGCCCCTCACCATCGCCGCCCGGCTCGACGGGGCGGACGACCGGCTCGCGCTGGACTCGCTGCCCGAGAAGCTGCGGACCACCGAGGGCGTCGCCTCCGTCAGCCCGGTCACCTACAACGGCCCCGGCGACACCGCCTTCCTCACCGTCGTCCCCGACTCCTCCCCGCAGTCGCAGGACACCAGCGAGCTGGTCGACCGCATCCGGGGCGACGTCCTGCCGCCGGCGAAGGCCGACACCTCGCTGGAGGCCCACGTCGGCGGGGTCACGGCGAGCTACGACGACTTCGCCGAGATCATCGTCGGCAAGCTGCCCCTCTTCGTCGGGGTCGTCATCGGACTCGGCTGCCTGCTGCTGCTCCTGGCCTTCCGCTCCATCGGCATCCCCCTCAAGGCCGCCGTGATGAACGTGGCCGCCGTCGCCTCCTCCTTCGGCGTCGTCGTCGCCGTCTTCCAGTGGGGCTGGGGCAGCGAACTGCTCGGCCTCGGCAGCGCCGGACCCATCGAGCCCTTCCTCCCCGTGATCATGGTCTCGGTCCTCTTCGGCCTCTCCATGGACTACCAGGTCTTCCTGGTGGGCCGGATGTACGAGGAGTGGCTGGAGACCGGCGACAACCGGAGGTCCGTCCGGGTCGGCCTCGCCGAGACCGGCCGGGTCATCAACTCCGCCGCCGTGATCATGATCTCCGTCTTCCTGGCCTTCGTGCTCAGCGGCGACCGGGTCATCGCCATGTTCGGCATCGCGCTGGCCACCGCCGTCGCCCTGGACGCCTTCGTCCTGCGCACCCTGCTGGTGCCCGCCCTCATGCACATGCTCGGCGGGGCGAACTGGTGGCTGCCCGGCTGGCTGGAGAAGCGGCTGCCGCGGATCAGCATCGAACCGCCCGACCGCGTGCCGTTCCGTGCGAAGATCCCCGGGGCGCGCGCCGAGGAAGGCGCCGCACGGCCGAAGGAGGAGCACGGTGTTCGCCATATCCCTGGGTGAGGACGGGGCGGAGCTGCGCCCGCTGGAGGTCTGGCAGGACGAGGAGTTCCTGGCCCACATGGACCGGGCCCGCGAGCTGGTCGACCCCTGGATCCCCTTCGCCTCCTTCGCCACCGACCGGGAGTCGGCCCGCGCCCTGCTCCAGCGGTACGCGGAGAAGCAGGCGGCCGACACCGGGCGGCTGTACGGCATCTGGCTGGAGGGCGTCCTCGTCGGCGGCGTCCTCTTCCGGATCTTCGACACGGCCTCCGGCGTCTGCGAGATCGGCGTGTGGCTGGAGCCCTCGGCCCAGGGCCGGGGCCTGATCACCCGCGCCGCCGAGCGCCTGATCGACTGGGCTGTGTACGAGCGCGGCATGCACCGCGTCGAGTGGGACGCCTCCGCCGCGAACACGAAGTCGATCGCGGTGGCGAAGCGGCTCGGCATGACCCGCGACGGGGTGATCCGGCAGAACTACCTCTACCGCGGCGTCCGCCACGACACCGAGGTCTGGTCCGTCCTCGCCCCGGAGTGGAAGGCGCGGCGCGACGCTCCCACGGAGGCGCCGCCCGCCGGCTGACCCCTCCCCGGGCCTCCTCCCACCCCCTGCGCCCCGGGCCTCCCACCCTCTGCGCTCCGGGCCTCCCACCCCCTGGGCCCCGGCCTCCCGGGCCCGGGGCCCCCAGCCCGAGGTCCCCGGCCCGAGGTCCCCGGCCCGAGGTCCCCGGCCCCTCCCCGGTCCCCGGCGATTCCTACGGCACGGAACCCGGGATTCCCCGGACGGCCGCGCCCCGGCCCCGGCAGCGTCCTGAACGACGGGACGCGCCCTAAGGCCCCCGCCCCCGCGAAGATGCGGCACTCGCCCGATGCGGCGCCCCCTCCCGGCGGACGACAGTGGACACCCGGTGGACACAGCGCCCCGGCCGACCGGCCGGACCGCCCACCGGCCCGCTGTCGCCCTCGACCACCAAGGGAGAACCCCGTGTACGAGTACGAGATCTACCGCACCGCCTCCGCCGAACTGATCCGCCGGGCCGACGCCGAGCGCGAGCTCGGCCGGGCCCGCACCGCCCGCCGGGCCGCCCGCCGCACCGGACGCCACGACCCGGAGGGGCGGGTGAGGGAGGACGACCGCGTCCGCTTCGCCCCCGCCGCCTGACGGTGGCCGGTCCCGGGGCGGCCCCCGCAACCGGCCCCGCAGGCGCCCCCTTCCCGGCGGGCGCGGCGGGGCCGGGGCCGTCGGCCGCGGCGGGACGCGACACGGCGGGGGCCCGGGGCGCGGCGGCCTCGGACGGGGCGGGCCCGGGCCCCGTGACGGGGGTGGGAGCGGCGGAGAGCATGATCACCGTGCGCGAAAAAGTCCCCACTGCCTCGTACGCGTATGCGATGCTCGGCGACGTGGAGACCAGGTCAGTCAGCCCCGAGTTCATCGGACGCGCCGAGGAACTCGCTTCGCTCACCGAGGCGCTGGGGCGGGCCGCGTCCGGCGACCCGCAGGCCCTGCTGATCGGCGGTGAGGCGGGCGTCGGCAAGACCCGGCTGGTCGAGCAGTTCGTCACCACCGCCGAGCGGCGCGGCGCGGTGGTCGCGGTCGGCTCCTGCGTCGAGATCGGCGCCGACGGACTGCCGTTCGCCCCCTTCCCGACCGCCCTGCGCGCCTTGCGCCGGGCCCTGCCCGAGGAGATGGCCGCCGCCTGCGCCGGCCAGGAGGGCGAACTGGCCCGGCTGCTGCCCGAACTCGGCGAGGTCCACCGGGACGCCACCGACGAGCACAGCATCGCCCGCCTCTTCGAACTCACCGCCCGCCTGCTGGAACGGATCTCCGCCGACCGGCCGGTCGTCCTCGTCCTGGAGGACCTGCACTGGGCGGACGCCTCCACCCGGCACCTCCTCGCCTACCTCTTCCGCACCCTGGGCGCCGGCCGCCTCATGGTCGTCGGCACCTACCGCGCCGACGACCTCCACCGCCGCCATCCGCTGCGCCCCCTCCTCGCCGAGCTGGACCGGCTGCGCACCGTCACCCGCGTCGAGCTCGACCGCTTCAGCCACGACGAGGTCGGCCGCCAGCTCGCCGGCATCCTCGCGCAGACCCCGCAGGCCGCGCTCGTGGACGAGATCTTCGAACGCTCCGACGGCAACGCCTTCTTCGTCGAGGAGCTGGCCCGCTCCCTGGAGTGCTGCGGCGACGGTTCCGGGCTGACCGAATCCCTCCGCGACCTCCTGCTCGTCCGGGTGGAGGCCCTGCCCGAACACGCCCAGCGGATCGCCCGGATCGTCGCCGAGGGCGGCTCCTTCGTCGAACACGAACTGCTGGCCGCCGTCGCCGGGCTGGGCGAGGTCGAACTCGACGAGGCGCTGCGCGCGGCCGTCGGCGCCAACCTCCTGCAACCCGCGTCCGACAACGACGGCTACCGCTTCCGCCACTCCCTGGTCCGCGAGGCCGTCAGCGACGACCTGCTGCCCGGCGAGCGCACCCGCGTCAACCGCCGGTACGCCGAGGCCCTGGAGGCCGACCCCTCCCTCGTCCGGGACGACGAACGCGCCACCCGCCTCGCCAGCTACTGGTACGCCGCCCACGATGCCGCCAAGGCCCTGCCCGCCGTCCTGCGGGCCGCCGTCGAGGCCCGCCGACGCTACGCCTACTCCGAACAACTGCGGCTGCTGGAGCGGGCGATGGAGCTCTGGGACGACGTTCCCGACGCGGTGCTCGCCACCCTGCGCCCCTTCGACTACGCGGAGGTCTACCCGGCCTCCGGCTGCGACCCGGAGAACACACCGCTGCGCTACCTGGACGTGATGGCCGAGGCCACCGTCGCCGCCCACTTCGGCGGCGACCGCAAGCGCGCCCTGGCCATCTCCAAGAAGGCGATGCGGGTCCTGGCCTCCGAGGCCGACCCGCTGCGCGAGGCATGGTTCTGGGTGCAGCGCGCCCGCCTGGTCCAGGGGCTCGACAAGGGGGACGGCTGGGAGGAGCTGGCCACCGCGCAGGAGCTGGTGCGCGGGCTGCCGCCGTCCCCCGTGCTGGCCGACGTCCTGACCAATGTGGCCAGTTGGCGGGCGCTGCACCAGCCGGGCCCGCAGGCGCTCGTCGACAGCGACCGCGCGGTGGAGTACGCCCGGCTCGTCGGCGACGAGTACATCGAGCTGCACGCCCGCCTCACCCGGGGCTGGCTCACCGCGGACGCGGGCGGTGTCGAGGACGGCCTCGCCGAGATGTACGCGGTCCGGGACCGTGCCGAGAAGCTGCACCTGATGAACCTCCTCGGCCGGGTCAGCGTCAACCTGCCCTCCTCGCTCGAAGCGATGGGCCGCTCGCTGGAGGCCGTCGCCGCCGCCGACCACGGCATCGAGATCTGCCACAGCCACGGCCTGGCCGACTCCGGGGCCTGGGTGTACGCCAATCAGGCGCAGTCCCTCTTCTCCCTCGGGCACTGGCCCCAGAGCGAGGCCGCCGCCGCGTCCGCTGCCCGCCTGGCACTGGCCCCCAAGGCGAAGGGGCTCGCCGCCCTCCGCCGTACCGAACTGGCCGTCGCGCGCGGGGACCTGGCCGAGGGGGAGGAGCTGCTGGCCCTGGCCCGGACCCACTTCGGCCAACGCGATCCGCAGCCCCAGCACCTGATCACCCCGGTCCGGCACACCATGCTGCTGGCCGCCTCCCAGGGCAGGCTCGCCGAGGCGCGGGCCGCGTTCCAGGAGCTGGCCCGGCACGGCTTCCCGCCCGGCACCCAGCGCTACGCCCTGCCTCTGCTCCAGACCGCCGCCATGATCGAGGCGGACGCCCGCGGGCTGCCCGCCGCCGAACCGGACCGCCCGGAACTGCTCGCGCTGATCCGCCGGTGCAGGAAGAACCTCCCGACGCTCGTTCCCGTGTGGGCGGCCCACGGCGTCTTCATCGACGCGGAGCTGGCCCGCGCGGAGGGGGCGGACACCCCCGGACACTGGGCGCGCGCCGCCGAGGCGTTCGGCCCGCTGAACCGCCCGTACGAACTGGCCCAGATCCACCGCCGCTGGGCGGAGTCCCTGCTCATCGCGCCCGGCGACCGGTCCACCGCCACCGTCCTGCTGCACCGCGCGCTGGAGACCGCCCGCCGCCTCGGCGCGCGCCCCCTGGCCGAGGCGGTCGAGCAACTCGCCGCCCGGGCCCGCATCACGCTCGACGGACCGGCCGCGGCGCCCCGCCCCGACCCGGCCGTCCACCCGGCCGTCCTGACCGGCGGAGACGGCCCGGAGCGGGCGCGGGCGGACGAGGAGGACCCGGCGATCGCCGCCGTGGCGTCCTTCGGGCTGACCCCGCGCGAGCAGGACGTGCACCGGCTGGTCGCGGCGGGCCACACCAACCGCCGGATCGCGGAGGAGCTGTTCATCTCGCCGAAGACCGCGAGCGTGCACGTCTCCAACATCCTGGCCAAGCTCGGCGTCGCCGGCCGGGGCGAGGCCGCCGCCCTCGCCCACCGCCTGAGGCTCTACCCGACCGCGTAGCACCGGGGCGGGGCCCCGCCCGGTACTACGCCCTGGGGTCTTCCCGCCCGCCGTCCCGGCGCTCCGGTGCGCCCTCCCGCGCGGACGCGCCCGCGGGGCGCCCGGGGCCCGGACCGTCCCGGAAGGGTCCGGCGTCCCCCGCCGGCCCGGTCTCCCGCGCAGGCCGGGTGCCCCCCGCGGGTGCGGCGTCCCGTCCCGCCGCGTCGTCCCGGGCCGGCGCGCGGACGGTCACCTTCCCCGAGCTCAGGTCTATCGGCCCGCGGTGCGGATCCCCGACGCCGAGGTCCACCCGGCTCAACGCCAGCCGCTTCCGCTCGTCCGAGGTGTGCTTGCGCCCCGGGGCGAACAGCTCCTCGAAGAAATTGAACACGGGCCGTGCTCCCTCCGACATGCCGCGCGGGCGGCCGGCTACTCCACTTCCACCCGGAGGATCCGGTCGTCCCCGGACTTCGGCGTGCCCCGTCCGTCCGTGTTGCTGGTGACCAGCCACAGGTGGTCGCCCCCCGCACTCACCACGGTGCGCAGGCGGCCGTGCTCCTTCTCCAGGAACGGCTGGGGGGCCGCATAAGGTTCCTTCGCCCGCTCGCCGGAGAGCGGAATCCGCCACAGCCGCTCGCCGCGCAGCCCGGCCATCCAGATCGACCCCTTCGCGTACGCGATCCCGCTGGGGGAGGCCTCCGAGGTCTTCCACTGGGCCACCGGGTCGATGAACCCGGCCTCGCCCTCCTCGCCCTCCACCTCGGGCCAGCCGTAGTTCCCGCCGGGCTCGATCAGGTTCAGCTCGTCCCAGGTGTCCTGCCCGAACTCGGCGGCCCACAGCCGCTTGTCCGCGTCCCAGGCCAGGCCCTGCACATTGCGGTGGCCGTACGAGTACACCACCGAGTCCTCCTCCGGGTTGCCGTGCACCGGCTCGCCGTCCGGGGTCATCCGCAGGATCTTGCCCGCCAGCGACTCCTTGTCCTGGGCCAGCCCGGTGTCCCCGGTCTCGCCCGTGCCCGCGTACAGCATCTTGTCCGGACCGAAGGCGATCCGGCCGCCGTTGTGGACGCCGCCCTTGGGGATGCCGCGCAGCACGGTGTCCGGGGCCCCGAGCTGCTGCCCCTGCGGGCGCTTCTCGTCGTAGCTCATCCGCACGATCCGGTTGTCGGACGCGGTGGTGAAGTAGGCGTACACCAACTGGTCCGCACCGAACGTGGAGGAGACGGCGAGCCCCAGCAGCCCGCCCTCGCCGGACGAGGACACCCCGGGCACCGAACCCAGCAGCGTCCGCTTCCCGCTCCCGCCGTCGATCCGGTGGACCGTGCCCTCGTCGCGCGAGGAGACCAGCAGGTCGCCGCCGGGCAGCGCGGCCAGCCCCCAGGGCGACGCCAGCTTCTCCGTCAGCGTGGAGACGACCTTCGCCGAGCCCTTCGCCGGCGGCAGGTCGGCCGGCCGGCTCGGGGAGGCCGGGGGAGCGGAGCCCCCCGAGGCCGTCGGGGAGCCCGCCGGCCGCCCGGACGAACTCCCGCCCCCGTCGCCGGAACACGCGGCGGCCAGCAGCAGGGCGGCCGACGCCAGCGCGGCCACCGCCCCTCTGCGCACGGCCGGGGACTGCACAGGTCCGAACAGAGCACCACGCACGGAACCGATCCTTTCGACGTTGCCCGACTACCCGCTCCCGGACCGTGTACGTACCGCGCGCCCGGTCCGGGAGCTCCCGATCCGCCCATTCTCCCGCCGTACCGGCCGCGTCGCCCCGTACGCCGAGGACCGGCCGCGCGCCGCCCGGCGCCGCCGCGCCCGCCCCCTCAGTCCCACGACTCGCGGGCGGGGGGCAGCCCGTCGATCTCCGCCAGGTCCCGGTCCTCCAGGACCACGCGGGCCGCCCCGGCGTTCTCCACCGCCCACCGCTCCCGCTTCGCCCCCGGCACCGGCACCACGTGCGGGCCCTGGCGCAGCACCCAGGCCAGCGCCACCTGGGCCACGGTCGCCCCGCGGCGCTCCGCGACCCGCCGCAGACCGGCCACCACCGGCTGGTTCGCCGCCATCACCTCCGCCGTGAACCGGGGGTGACGGGCCCGCAGGTCCTCCGGCTCGAACCCCTGGCCCGGCTTCAGCGTTCCGGTCAGGTACCCGCTGCCCAGCGGCATCGCGGCCAGCAGCCCCACCCCGCGCGCCACGCACCACGGCAGCAGCTCCGCCAGCGCTTCGCGCGACCACACCGACAGCTCCGCCTCGACGGCGCTGACCGGAAAGATCTGCTGGATCCGCTCCAACTGACGGACCGTTCCCTCATGCGGGTCCGCGCCCGACCGGCGCGGGGCCCGGGCCCCCACCGCGCACAGTCCGAGCGAGCGCACCTTGCCCGCCGTGACCAGCTCCGCCATCGCGCCCCAGGTCTCCTCCACCGGCACCTCGGGGTCGGCCCGGTGGAGCTGGTACAGGTCGATCACATCGGTCTGGAGCCGCCGCAGCGAGGCGTCGCAGGCCCGCCGGACGTACCCCGGGCGGCCGTTGGCGACGATGTGCCCGTCGCCCACCAGCAGCCCGCACTTGGTGGAGACGAACGCCTCGTCGCGGCGGCCCTTCAACGCCCGCCCCACCAGCAGCTCATTGGTGAACGGGCCGTACATGTCGGCGGTGTCGAGCAGCCGGACGCCCGCGTCCAGCGCCGCGTGCACCGTCCGCACCGAGCGGTCGCCGAGCTGCTGCGACGCGCTGTAACCCCAGCTCATCGGCATGCAGCCCAGCCCGACCGCGCCCACGGCCAGCCCCGCCGCCCCGATAGTCCTGCGCTCCAACTCCCCGAACCCTCCCTCGTATGCGCGGTCACGGGGCCGTACCGCAACCCAAAAGTAACCTCTGGCCTCCCCGGTCCTCCGCGCAGCCGTCCTGGAGCGCCCGCCCGTCCGTCGCATAGCCTCCTGACCATGACTGCGACGAATTCCGCCGTGTGGCTGCCCTTCCCGGCCGAAGAGGTCGACGGACTCCCCGAGGGCCTCGACTACCGCTACTGGGACGGTGAACCGGACTATCCCGGGGACCCCGCCGACTGCGCCTACTACGTCGTGCCCTACATGAAGGGCCCCGAGGTCGCGGTGCGCCCGCTCGCGAAGATGGGCTCCGTCCAGGTGGTGCAGACGCTCTCCGCCGGCATCGACCACGTGGAGCCCGGCCTCGACCTGCTGCCGGCCGGCGTGCGGCTCTGCAACGCCAAGGGGGTCCACGAGGCGTCCACCGCCGAGCTGGCGCTCACCCTGGTCCTCGCCTCCCTGCGCGGGCTTCCCGGGTTCGTGCGCGGCCAGGACGAGGAGGAGTGGCGGTCCGGTTTCTACCCGGCGCTCGCCGACAAGTCCGTCCTCATCGTCGGCTACGGCTCCATCGGCGCGGCCATCGAGGACCGGCTCGCCCCGTTCGAGTGCGCGCGGGTGGCGCGGGTCGCGCGCTCCGCACGCGCCTCCGCCCGGGGCCCCGTACAGACGCTCGACGACCTGCCCGCCCTGCTCCCCGCGTCCGACGTCGTGATCCTCTCCACCCCGCTGAACGCGTCCACGCGCGGCCTGGTGGACGCCGGCTTCCTCGCCGCGATGCCCGACGGCGCCCTCCTCGTCAACGTCGCCCGCGGCGGAGTCGTCGACACCGAAGCCCTGGTGGCCGAACTGGAATCCGGACGCCTGCGTGCGGCACTCGACGTGACCGACCCGGAACCCCTGCCCGCCGGCCATCCTCTCTGGCATGCTCCGAATGTCTTGATCACGCCTCATGTGGGCGGCAGCACCTCCGCGTTCGAACCGCGCGCCAAGCGGCTGCTGGCGGCCCAGCTCACCCGGTTCGCCGCCGGGGAGCCGGTGGACAACGTCGTCCGCACCACCGGCTGAACCCTCCCGGACAGCCACGCTACGGGGCGGTCCGGATGCGCACAGTGCCGTTCACCTCGCCTTTCGTCACGGAGAGTAGAGAAGCTATGGCCCTGCGTGACCGACCTGGTGTATCGTCCGGTCCGGGGGGCTGCGCTGTGAAAGGGACGGCGCGGGGGGAGCACCGGAACGCGAGGGGGCGACGGGCGATGTGCTGGCCATGGAGAGACGATCCGACGAGGACGAGCGAGCGGCCGAGGCCGTCCGCGCCGACGGAGCGCGGTGCCCGCCGATGGCCGGATCCCTGCCCCGCGCGGGGCGCGGCGGAGCGTCCGCGCGCGGCCCGCGCCGGGCGGTGCCGCAGCGGTCCGGACGAGAGCCGGGCGCCGGGGGCCGGCTGCCCGGCCGGCCCGGGCCGGGGAGCCCTCCGGTGAGCGCGCTGGGGGCCCTGCTCTCCTCGGGATCCGCCGACTCCTCCGGGATGCGCTCCCGGGTCCTGCTCGGCCTCGTCTGCGCGGGGTATTCGGTGGGCGCCGCCGCGGGCTGGGGATCGCCCCGGGTCGCCGTCTTCATGGGGGACTTCGGCCTCGCCGCCGCCGCGCTGGTCGCCGCCGTCTCCTGCCTCCTGTACGCGCGGGCGGTCGGCGGCCGGCTGCGGCCCGCCTGGCTGCTGTTCTCGCTCTCCTCCCTCATGGCGGCCTGCGGCAACGCCGTCTGGGGCTGGTACGAGGTGGTCCTCGGCGTCCCCGTGCCCGCCCCCTCCCTCGCCGACGTCTTCTTCCTCTGCTTCGCGCCGCCCGCCATCGTGGGCCTGCTGGTGCTCGCCAAGCGCCCCGTCACCCGGGCCGGGTGGATCTGCCTGGGGCTGGACGCCTGGCTGATCGGCGGCTCCCTGCTGACGCTCGCCTGGAGCCTCGCCCTCGCCCACACCACGCACCTGGCGGGCGCGCAGGACCCCGACGTGGCGCCCGCCGCCCTCGCCCTGGCCTATCCCCTGCTCGACATCGTGCTCGTCTCGATGGTGCTCGCCCTGCACTTCCGCCGCTCCGGGGCGAACCGCTCGGCGGTGAACACCGCCGTCGCGGCCCTCGCGCTCACCGTCCTGAGCGACGCGGTGTTCACCTCGCCGCTGCTGCGCTCCACCTACCACTCGGGCCAACTCCTCGACGCCGGGTGGTTCGCCGGGTCGCTGCTCCTCGCCTACGCCCCCTGGGGCGCCCGGCGGGCGCACCGCCCGCCCCCCCGGCCCGGCCCGCCGCGGGCCGTCGCCAGCCGGCCGATCGCGGGTTCGCTGGCCGCCCTGACCCCGTACCTCGCCGCCGCCGTCTGCACGCTCGGCATCCTGTACAACGTGGTCGACGGGCGGCGGGTGGACCGGGTCGTCATCTTCACCGCCTGCACCGTCGTCCTGGCGCTGGTCGTCCGGCAGGGCATCATGCTCCTCGACAACATCTCCCTCACCCAGGAACTGGCCCAGAAGGAGAACCACTTCCGCTCCCTGGTGCAGGGCTCCAGCGACGTCATCATGATCGCCGCGCCGGACGGCACCCTGCGCTACGTCAGCCCCGCCGCCGCCGGGGTCTACGGACGGGACGCGGAGGACCTCGTCGGCTCCGAGCTGTCCTCGCTCATCCATCCCGAGGACCTCGGCCGGTTCGTCCACGAGGTGCGGCGCTTCCTCGCCGCCCCGCCGCACGAGGAGCCCACCACCCGCATCGAGTGCCGCTTCCGCTCGGGCACGGGCGACTGGCTCCACGTCGAGTCCACCGTCAACCGTCACCAGGGCGGCCTCCTCCTCAACAGCCGGGACGTCACCGAACGGGTCCGCCTCCAGGCGCAGTTGCAGCACAACGCCGAACACGACCCGCTCACCGACCTGCCCAACCGGGCCCTGTTCACCGCCCGGGTCCGCCAGGCGCTCGGCGGTCGGCGGTCGAGCGACCCGGGCACCGCCGTCCTCTTCATCGACCTCGACGGCTTCAAACAGGTCAACGACACCATCGGCCACCAGGCGGGCGACGAACTGCTCATCCAGGCCGGACGGCGGCTCCAGGACTCCGTCCGGGCGGGCGACACCGCCGCCCGGCTCGGCGGCGACGAGTTCGCCGCGCTCATCCTCGGGGACGGCGCCCGGGACCAGGGCGCCCGGGAGTACCAGGTCCACGAGATCGCCGAGCGGCTGCGCCTCACCCTCTCCCAGCCCTACCGGATCGGCTCCCACGAGGTCCGGGTGGCCGCCTCCATCGGGGTGGCCTTCGCGGAGCCCGCCATCAGCCCCACCGACCTCATGCGCAACGCCGACCTCGCGATGTATCGCGCCAAGGCCGGGGGCAAGGACCGGGTCGAGCTGTACGCCCCGCAGATGCAGGCCGACGTCGCACGCCGCACGGAGCTGGCGACCCGGCTGCGCTCCGCCCTGCGCGACGGCGAGTTCGCCCTGCTCCACCAGCCCGTCGTCCACCTCGCCAGCGGCTCCGTCGCCGCCGTCGCCGCCCAGGCCCGCTGGCGCTCCGCCCAGGGCATCCTGTTCACCCCCGCCGAGTTCCTGCGGGTCTCCGGCGACGACGACCGCACCGCCGAGCTCGGCCGCTGGCTCCTGGAGGAGGCGGTGGCCCAGGCCGCCGAGCGGACCAGGGCCGGCCATCCCGTCGCCGTCTCCGTCCGGCTCTCCGCCGCCCGGCTGCTGGACCCCGGCCCGCCGCTCGGATCCGTCGAGGCGCTGCTGACCCGCCACGGGCTGCCCTCGGGCGCGTTGATGATCGAGGTGGCCGACAGCGACCCCCGGGTCTCCTTCGACGCCCTGGAGCAGCGCCTCGTGGCCCTGCGCCGGCTCGGCGTGCGGATCGCGCTCGACGGCTTCGGCAGCGGGTTCGCGGCGATCAACGCGTTGCGCCGGCTCCCCATCGACGTACTGAAGCTCGACCGGAACCTGGTGGAGGGCGTGGTCGAGTCGGCCAGGCTGCACAAGATCACCAGTGGCCTCCTGCGGATCGCCTGCGACCTCGGCCTCCAGTCCGTCGCGGACGGCGTGGACGTCCCCGAGCAGGTGCTCGCGCTGCGCGCCATGGGATGCACCCACGGCCAGGGGATGGCCTTCTCCGGCCCGCTCGACGAGTACCGGCTGCGACGCGCCCTGGTCCGGGGGGAGTTCCCCGTGCCGGGCGTCCCGGCCCCTCGGCCCGTGATGGCGGGCGGCTCGGTCCCGCTGCTCGCCGGATCACATACTGAGACGCCCGTCCCACCCACTTGACACGTCATGCGTGCCGGAGAGAGGGTCAATGCCATGCGCACCCGAATTCTCGTACTTGGAAAGCGCGTCGGCTGAAGCAGAGTCACTCCCTTGACACTCTGCGGACCGCACCCGGCGCGCTCCCCTCGCTTGCCTCACGGCACGAGGGGTTTTTTTGTTGCACTGACACCTCTCAAAACGCTGCAAAACACCCGCGAAAACCCTCAGCTTCGAGAAGAGAACGCAGATGACCGAGCAGGCCACCGGGGCCCACCACCCGCAGCCGCGCGCCCGTACCGGCGGACAGCCCTCCGCCACCGTTGAGCACGTCACGGGCGCGCAGTCCCTCATCCGCTCGCTCGAGGAAGTCGGCGCCGACACCGTGTTCGGCCTCCCCGGCGGCTGCATTCTCCCCGCCTACGACCCGCTGATGGACTCCACCCGGGTCCGCCACATCCTGGTCCGCCACGAGCAGGGCGCCGGCCACGCGGCCACCGGCTACGCCCAGGCCACCGGCAAGGTCGGCGTCTGCATGGTCACCTCGGGCCCCGGCGCCACCAACCTGGTCACCCCGATCGCCGACGCCGCCATGGACTCGGTGCCCATGGTCGCGATCACCGGCCAGGTCGCCTCCTCCGCCATCGGCACCGACGCCTTCCAGGAAGCCGACATCTGCGGCATCACGATGCCGATCACGAAGCACAACTTCCTGGTCACCCGCGCCGAGGACATCGCGCACACCATCGCCGAGGCGTTCCACATCGCCTCCACCGGCCGCCCGGGGCCGGTCCTCGTCGACATCGCCAAGGACGCGCTGCAGGCGCGGACGACCTTCAGCTGGCCGCCGTCGATGGACCTGCCCGGCTACCGCCCGGTGACCAAGCCGCACGCCAAGCAGATCCGCGAGGCCGCCAAGCTGATCACCCAGTCCAAGCGCCCCGTGCTGTACGTCGGGGGCGGCGTCCTGAAGGCCGGGGCCACCGCCGAGCTGAAGGTCCTCGCGGAGCTGACCGGAGCGCCCGTCACCACCACCCTGATGGCGCTCGGCGCCTTCCCCGACAGCCACCCGCTGCACGTGGGGATGCCGGGCATGCACGGTTCGGTCACCGCCGTCACCGCGCTGCAGAAGGCCGACCTGATCGTCGCCCTCGGAGCCCGCTTCGACGACCGCGTCACCGGCAAGCTGGACAGCTTCGCCCCGTACGCCAAGATCGTCCACGCCGACATCGACCCCGCGGAGATCGGCAAGAACCGCACCGCCGACGTGCCGATCGTCGGTGACGCCCGCGAGGTCCTGGCCGACCTGGTCCAGGCCGTCCAGGCCGAGCACACCGAGGGCAACACCGGCGACTACAGCGCGTGGTGGAAGGACCTCAACCGCTGGCGCGAGACCTACCCGCTCGGCTACGACCTGCCCGACGACGGCAGCCTCTCCCCGCAGCAGGTCATCCAGCGCATCGGCAGGCTCGCCCCCGAGGGCACGATCTTCGCCGCGGGCGTCGGCCAGCACCAGATGTGGGCCGCCCACTTCATCGACTACGAGCAGCCCGCCACCTGGCTCAACAGCGGCGGCGCCGGGACGATGGGCTACGCGGTCCCGGCCGCGATGGGAGCCAAGGCCGGCGCGCCCGACCGCACCGTCTGGGCCATCGACGGCGACGGCTGCTTCCAGATGACCAACCAGGAACTGACCACCTGCGCGCTCAACAACATCCCGATCAAGGTCGCCGTCATCAACAACGGCGCCCTCGGGATGGTCCGCCAGTGGCAGACCCTCTTCTACAACCAGCGCTACTCCAACACCGTGCTGCACTCCGGCCCGGACGCGGACGGCACCCCCGCCCGCGGCACCCGCGTCCCGGACTTCGTGAAGCTCTCCGAGGCCATGGGCTGCTACTCCATCCGCTGCGAGGACCCGGCCGACCTGGACAAGGTCATCGAAGAGGCCAACTCCATCAACGACCGCCCCGTCGTGATCGACTTCATCGTCCACGAGGACGCCATGGTCTGGCCGATGGTCGCCGCCGGCACCTCCAACGACGAGGTCCAGGCCGCACGCGGCGTCCGCCCCGACTTCGGCGACAACGAAGACGACTGAGAGACAGAGAGAGAACGACTCCCATGGCCGAAAAGCACACGCTCTCCGTCCTGGTCGAGAACAAGCCCGGTGTCCTCGCCCGGATCACCGCCCTGTTCTCCCGACGCGGCTTCAACATCGACTCGCTCGCGGTCGGTACCACCGAGCACCCCGACATCTCCCGCATCACCATCGTCGTGAATGTCGAGGGCCTGCCCCTGGAGCAGGTGACCAAGCAGCTCAACAAGCTGGTCAACGTCCTGAAGATCGTCGAACTCGAGCCCTCCGCTGCGATCCAGCGGGAGCTCGTCCTGGTGAAGGTCCGCGCCGACAGCGAGACCCGCTCCCAGATCGTCGAGATCGTCCAGCTGTTCCGCGCCAAGACCGTCGACGTCTCCCCGGAGGCCGTCACGATCGAGGCGACCGGAGGGGCCGACAAGCTGGAGGCGATGCTCAAGATGCTGGAGCAGTACGGCATCAAGGAGCTCGTCCAGTCCGGCACCATCGCCATAGGGCGCGGCGCGCGCTCGATCACCGACCGGTCCCTGCGCGCCCTCGACCGCTCGGCCTGAGCGGACGCGCCCCGGGCGGAGCCACCGGCTCCGCTCGCATGGCGAGACCCGACAACGCACACGACGCACCCCGCCGTACGGTGGGACGCAACACCTGCACACCAAGGAGAAGACCCAGTGGCCGAGCTGTTCTACGACGACGATGCCGACCTGTCCATCATCCAGGGCCGCAAGGTCGCGGTTCTCGGATACGGCAGCCAGGGCCACGCCCACGCGCTGTCGCTCCGCGACTCCGGCGTCGACGTCCGCGTCGGTCTGCACGAGGGCTCGAAGTCCAAGGCCAAGGCCGAGGAGCAGGGCCTGCGCGTGGTGACCCCCGCCGAGGCGGCCGCCGAGGCCGACGTCATCATGATCCTCGTCCCGGACCCGATCCAGGCCCAGGTCTACGAGGAGTCCGTCAAGGACAACCTCAAGGACGGCGACGCGCTGTTCTTCGGCCACGGCCTGAACATCCGCTTCGGCTTCATCAAGCCGCCGGCCAACGTCGACGTCTGCATGGTCGCCCCCAAGGGCCCCGGCCACCTGGTCCGCCGCCAGTACGAGGAGGGCCGCGGCGTCCCCTGCATCGTGGCCGTCGAGCAGGACGCCTCGGGCAAGGGCCTGGAGCTGGCCCTCTCGTACGCGAAGGGCATCGGCGGCACCCGCGCCGGCGTCATCAAGACGACCTTCACCGAGGAGACCGAGACCGACCTGTTCGGTGAGCAGGCCGTCCTCTGCGGTGGCACCGCCGCCCTGGTCAAGGCCGGTTTCGAGACGCTGACCGAGGCCGGCTACCAGCCGGAGATCGCGTACTTCGAGTGCCTGCACGAGCTGAAGCTCATCGTCGACCTCATGTACGAGGGCGGCCTGGAGAAGATGCGCTGGTCCATCTCCGAGACCGCCGAGTGGGGCGACTACGTCACCGGCCCCCGCATCATCACCGACGCCACCAAGGCCGAGATGAAGAAGGTCCTCGCCGAGATCCAGGACGGCACCTTCGCCAAGAACTGGATGGCCGAGTACCACAACGGCCTGCCCAAGTACAACGAGTACAAGAAGGCCGACGGCGACCACCTGCTGGAGACCACCGGCCGTGAGCTGCGCAAGCTCATGAGCTGGGTGAACGACGAAGAGGCGTAGCCCTCGGGGAGCGGGGCGGGTCCTGGTCACGGGGCCCGCCCCGCTTCGTACCACCGGAGGAGTCGCTCCGTACGGGGGCGCCGGAGGGGCCGCTCCGTACGGGTGGACACGACGTCCACCCTCGTGCGGGTGATCCTTCCACCGGGGCGCAGTACAGAGCCCGTCGCAGGACTACACTTCTGCACACATACACGCGTCAGGGCCCACAGTGTCGTGCGTCTACCACGCGGCTAGCCCCTCCACCGCCTGCGGCCGTCGGGACGGCCGTCCGCACTGGACTTGTGAGGACTCACGTGAGCTCGAAACCTGTCGTACTCATCGCTGAAGAGCTGTCGCCCGCCACCGTCGACGCCCTGGGTCCGGATTTCGAGATCCGGCACTGCAACGGCGCCGACCGCGCCGAACTGCTCCCCGCCATCGCCGACGTCGACGCCATCCTGGTGCGCTCCGCCACCAAGGTCGACGCCGAGGCGATCGCCGCCGCCAGGAAGCTCCGGGTCGTGGCCCGCGCGGGCGTCGGTCTGGACAACGTCGACGTCTCCGCCGCCACCAAGGCCGGCGTGATGGTCGTCAACGCACCGACCTCCAACATCGTCACCGCCGCCGAGCTGGCCTGCGGTCTGCTGGTGGCCACCGCGCGCAACATCCCGCAGGCCAACACCGCCCTCAAGAACGGCGAGTGGAAGCGCTCCAAGTACACCGGGGTCGAGCTCAGCGAGAAGGTGCTCGGCGTCGTCGGCCTCGGCCGCATCGGCGTCCTGGTCGCCCAGCGCATGTCGGCCTTCGGCATGAAGATCGTCGCCTACGACCCCTACGTGCAGCCGGCCCGCGCCGCGCAGATGGGCGTCAAGCTCCTCAGCCTGGACGAGCTGCTGGAGGTCGCCGACTTCATCACCGTGCACCTGCCCAAGACCCCGGAGACGCTGGGTCTGATCGGCGACGAGGCGCTGCACAAGGTGAAGCCCTCGGTGCGCATCGTCAACGCCGCGCGCGGCGGGATCGTCGACGAGGAGGCGCTGGCCTCCGCGCTCAAGGAGGGCCGCGTCGCCGGCGCCGGCCTCGACGTGTACACGAAGGAGCCCTGCACGGACTCCCCGCTGTTCCAGTTCGACCAGGTCGTCTGCACCCCGCACCTCGGGGCCTCCACGGACGAGGCGCAGGAGAAGGCGGGCATCGCGGTCGCCAAGTCCGTCCGCCTGGCCCTCGCCGGCGAGCTGGTCCCGGACGCGGTCAACGTCCAGGGCGGCGTCATCGCGGAGGACGTGCGTCCCGGTCTGCCGCTGGCGGAGAAGCTCGGCCGGATCTTCACCGCGCTCGCGGGCGAGGTCGCGGCCCGGCTCGACGTCGAGGTGTACGGCGAGATCACCCAGCACGACGTCAAGGTGCTGGAACTGTCCGCGCTCAAGGGCGTCTTCGAGGACGTCGTCGACGAGACCGTCAGTTACGTCAACGCCCCGCTGTTCGCGCAGGAGCGCGGTGTCGAGGTCCGTCTCACCACCAGCTCCGAGTCGCCCGACCACCGCAATGTGGTCACCGTGCGCGGCACGCTCGCCGACGGCCAGGAGGTCGCGGTCTCCGGCACGCTGGCAGGCCCGAAGCACCTCCAGAAGATCGTCGCCATCGGTGAGCACGACGTCGATCTGGCGCTGGCCGACCACATGGTCGTCCTGCGCTACCAGGACCGTCCCGGCGTGGTGGGCGCGGTCGGCAAGATCCTCGGCGAGGCCGGGCTGAACATCGCGGGCATGCAGGTCTCGCGTGCCGCGGAGGGCGGCGAGGCGCTGGTCGTCCTCACCGTGGACGAGACGGTCCCGCAGCCGGTGCTGACCGAGATCGCGGAGGAGATCGGCGCGTCCTCGGCCCGCTCGGTGGACCTCACCGACTGACCTCGCCCGGTAGGCGCACGGACAGCTGGACGACCCCGCTCCGTACCCGGTGGCAGGCCCGCTCGTTTCGCACGAGTGGTCCCGCCACCGGGTACGTCGCTTCGGGGGCGGGTGGCCGACGGCCCGGGTGATCGAACCGCCCGTATGGGCCCGGGGTTGGGTCCGGGGGCCCACGACGTGAGGGGGCCCGCGACCCTAGGGTGACCGATTGTCATGTCACTCATGGGCGCCCCGGGGGTCGGTCACGTATGTCTGCTGTCGGTGGCATACCCGTAGCGGGGGGCCCGGCCCCGGCCGCCGCCCCGCGGCGTGAACTCCCGGGCCCGCTCGTCCTGGTGCGCGTCCTGCTCCTCGTGCTGTTCGGCGCGACGGTGCTGGGGGCGGTCGGCCTGTCCGGCTCCGCCTTCGCGGTGGGGGCGATGGGCGCCGAGGTGCTCGGCATCCTGCTGTACGCCTCCGCGCCCGGGGTGCTCGCGGCGCTCCTGGCCCGGCATGTGCGCACGGGCGGCCCCCGGGTGCGGTGGGGCGTGGTGGCCGTCCAGGTGTGGCTGGTCCTCGGCGGCCTCGCCAACGTGGGCCAGGGGTCGCCGGACGGTTTCACGCAGCTGGTCCTGCCGCTCCTGATCCTCGTCCTGGTCAACCGGGCGGGCAGCCGGGCGTGGTTCCGTCTGCCGGCCGCCGAGCGCGGGCGGCCGCCGAGGTTCTCGCTCCCGCACATGATCACCTGGAAGCGGGACCGGGGGCAGACCGCCCTGGAGTACCTGGGCCTGGTCCTGATCGTCGTGGCGCTGATCGCCGCCCTGACCGTGGGCGGCCTCGGCGGCCGGATCACGGCGGGTCTCCAGTCCGCGATCTGCTCGCTGACCGGCAGCTCCTGCCCGGTCTCCCCGGGCGGCTCCGTCCAGGCGGGCGAAGGTCCGGACGGCAGCACGGGCGGCGCTACGGGCGGCGGCGAAGCGGACGGGGGCGCGGACGGCGGTACGGCGGGCAGCGCGGACGGCGGTACGACGACCACGGGCGGCGCCACCGGAGGGGCCGCGGGCGGTGACGCGACGGGCGGCACGGGAAGCACCGGCGGCGCCGGGGCACCGGGCGGTGGCGAAGGCACGGAGGGCTCCGGCGGCACCGAGGGCTCCGGCGGAACGGAGGGTACCGGCGGCACCGAAGGCTCCGGCGGAACGGAGGGTTCCGGCGGAACGGAGGGTTCCGGCGGAACGGAGGGCTCCGGCGGCACGGAGGGCTCCACGACGACCGGCGGCGGCACCGGAGGCCCCGACGACCAGGGACGGCCCGGCACCGGCGAGGACACCTTCCCCGAGGACGACGAGGAGCCCGAGGCCGCCTACGACGTCCAGCCGGTCCACGACGAGGGCGAAGGCGAGGACGGTGAGGAGGCCGAGGAGCAGGAGGACTGCGGCGGCTGGGGGTTCTTCGGCTGCGCCTGGGACCGTACGACGCAGGTCGTCAAGGGCCTCGTGGTCGACGGGATCTGGGGTGACATCTCCGGGATCATCGACCTGTTCAAGCCGGAGACCTGGTCGGGACTGGTCGACTACGGCAAGCAGCTCGGCGACCAGTGGGTCCAGGACTCCTCCGGCGCGGGCGACAAGTGGGACGACGGCGACTACCTCGGCGCGATCCTGGACTGGGGCGGAGCCTCCGTCAACACCGTGATCACGGTCGGCGACGACATCTTCGTCGGGGACGAGGTCCGCGAGCGCTGGAACAACGGCGAGAAGACCCGGGCCGTCACCGATGTGATCTGGAACGTCGGATCGATCTTCATCCCCGGCTACAACGTCGCGAAGGTCGTCGGCAAGGTCGGGAAACTCGGCAAGCTGGGCAAAATCGCCTCGGAGGTCGCGGAGGCGGCGGGCGACGCGAGCTCCGCCGCCCGCCGGGCCCGCAAGGCCGCCGAGGCCGGCGACCTCGACGGCGTACGGAAGGCGGCGAAGGAAGCAGACGAGGCGGCGGACAGCGCCGAGGACGCGGCGCGCCGGACCGGTTGCGCGATCGCGGGCGGACCGCCGAGAGTGCCGTACGGCCCCGGCGGCGGCCCCGGCGGCGGTGGCGTGCCGGGCTCGGGAACCGGTGTGCTGGCGGGCGGCTCCCCGGGCCGGGTCGTCCTCGCCGAGGGCGGCTGCGACGAGACGGCCAAGAAGGCGGCCGAAGAGGCGCGGGCGGCGGAGCGGCAGGCGCACCTGGAGCAGAAGCGGCTGGAGGAGCCGGAGCGGGCGCGGAAGGCGGCGGCGGACAAGAAGCAGTACCCGGAGCCGCAGCGCAACGACACCTCCGACCCCCGCAACTACAACCCGCCGTCCTGGGCCGACGACCTCAAGGACCGCACCCTCGGCGACGCGGACGCGGGCGACGGCTACTGGGCGAGCCGGGACCGCAACCCCGCGCCCAACTGGAAGAACGAGTCCTGGCTCCGCTACCAGGAGCAGATCACCGGGACGAACCGGGGCCAGGAGTACGTCGTACCGCACCCGCGGGAGGGCAAGCCGGCCGTGGAGTACGACGGTTGGGACTCCTCCCGGCAGACGTTCCTGGAGGCCAAGAACGGTTACGGCAGCTACCTGTCCAAGACCGACAAGGGCACGCTCACCCCCTCGGGGAAGGACAAGTTCGTCACCGAGGCCCGTGCGCAGGTGGAGGCGTCCGGCGGCCGGACCGTGGAGTGGCACTTCTCCGACCCGGAGGTGGCCAAGGCGGCACGCAAGGCGTTCCGTGACGAAGGGCTGCCCATCAAGGTGGTGCACAGCCCGACGAAGCCCAACGACAGCACCCGGAAACCGGAGGCGTTCGACGAGTAGGCGCTGCCCCGGTGGAGGCGGCGCGCCGAGTAGCCTGCAACGCGGGGCGATCCCGGCCGCCGAGCGGCCGGGGGAGCCGTACGCGGACCGGTCGGGCGACGGAGGAGAGACGAGCATGCGACGTGTAGTGCGGGGCTTCTGGGGCCCCCGGCCGGAGCCGGTCGAGGCCCTGGCCGGCCGGTGGCGGCGGACCCTCGACGGGCTCGCCGAACTGGTTCCGCAGGCGGCCGACGTCTGGAGTCAGGTGCACGGCAACGGCCCCGCCACCGCCTTCGCCGCCGACGAGGACGCGCTGCTCGGCGCGCTCCGCACCGCGCAGAGCGCCGCCGACTGGTCCGACCTCACCGGCACCGGGCTGCGGCTCGTCGGCACCGGGGCGCCGGGCTGGCAGGCCGAGGTCAGCGGACTGGCGGGCGGGGCGCCGGAGTTCCTGCTCCAGTCGCTCGCGATCATCCTGCACGCCCCGGACGAGGCCGTGGTGCCGGAGGCGGAGCTGCTGTCCCTCGTCGCCCGGGTGTGGGAGCCGGACTTCGGCGACGTGAGCGACGACGACGTACTGGACGCGCTGGAGGACGAGGCCGGGTACTCCGTCGGCGATCCCGTCGTCGGCCGGGCCGGCTATCTCTCCCCGGCCCGCGCGGCTCTGGTCCCCGACGGCCTGGAGGCGGTCCGCGCCCCCCTGCCCGGCGGCGGGGAACTGCTGAGCGTCGCCGCCCCGGGCGACAGTGCGACGGTGGTGCGGGTGTACGAGCGTCTGCGCGGGTCGGGGGCGCTGGCGCCGCTGCCCCGCCCGATGGACCGGGCGGTGCTGTGACCTCACGGGCGGGCGAGCCCTTCGTGCCGGCCCGGGCGGTGGCCGAGGCCGAACGGCTCCTGGCCGCCCCCGTACCGGCCACCGGCCCCACCACCGCCGAGGGCGACCGGGCGACCGGCGAGTGGACCGCCACCGAAGGCGCGGGCTTCCGTATCGTGCCCCTCTGGGAGAGCGATCCGCTGACCGGCGTGTACGCCCCCGAGTGGAACGACGCCGAAGACGCCGCCGAGGGCCATCTGGCTTCCCTTTCACGGGAGTTGGATCAGCGCTTGGGGCCGCACGCCACCGTTCGCCTGCACGTTCCGCTGCGACGGTGGCTGAGCGGCGGCTCCCCCGTGGAGCCCCTCTTCCAGGCGCTGTTCCGCGCGGACCTGTACGGGGACCTGGCCCTGTGGGGGCCGGTCGGCGCAGCCGGCCCGGACGGCTCCGACGACCGGTGGCTGGCGGTGACGGTCGGCCACGGCGACGGGGACGCGCCGTTCGTACTGGCCGCCCTGGTCAGCGACCGCCCGGTCCTCGAACCGGCGGACGACGACGGGCTGTTCTGAGGCCGCAGGCCATGTCCGGGCCCCCGGCGCCGCTGATGAGATCCCTCGCCGCCGCCTGCCCCGTACGGGAGGGGCAGGCGGCGGGCGGGGCCGGTGGCCGGCCTTCCGGCGGGTGGGCTTCTGGGGCGTGCTGGGCCCGTACGCGAACCGGGAACGCCGTTTCGGCAGGTGGGCGGGGCGGGGGCGCGGAACCGTGCCCCCGCCCCCAACCGGACCGGCTCAGAGCGACGCGGCGCGGTGGGTGGCGCGGCCGTCGACGACGGTGAGCAGCACCGGGAGATCGGGCAGATCCACGGCCTGCGTGGTCAGCGGGCTCTCCGCGAAGACCGTGAAGTCGGCGCGGTGGCCGACGGCGAGCAGCCCGGCCTCGTGCTCCTCGCCGGCCGCCCAGGCGGCGTTGACCGTCATGCCCTGGAGCGCTTCGAGGGCGGTGAGCGCCTGGTCGGGGCCGTGCGGCGGCTGGGTGAGGTCGCGGCCGGGGCGGCGGTGGCGGGCGCCCGCCATCACGCCCAGCGGCGGGAACGGCGCGATCGGCCAGTCCGAGCCGAGGACCACCCGCGCGCCCGCGTCCCACAGGTCGCGGCAGCGCCAGGCACGGGAAGCGCGCTCCTCGCCGAGCCGCCGCGACCAGTTGTCGGTGTGGTCGGCCCGGGTGAAGTCGCAGCAGTGCGTGGGCTGCATGGAGGCCACGACCCCCAGCCGGGCGAACCGGGCCACGGTGTCGTCGGGCACCGTCTCGATGTGCTCGACCCGGTGGCGTACCTCCGGGCCCCCGGTGGTCCGGGCCCGCTCCACGGCGTCCAGGGCGTGCCGGACGGCCGCGTCCCCGATCGCGTGGGTGGCGGTCGGCACCCCGGCGGCGTGCAGCTCTCCGATCACCCGGGTGTAGACGGCGGGGTCGGGCCAGAAGGAGTGCGTGGACTCGCCGTGGCAGTCGGGCCGTTCCAGCCAGGCCGTGCCGTTGTCGATCGTGCCGTCCATGAACAGCTTGACGCCCTCGGTCCGCCACAGCGCCCCGCCCCTGCCCTGCTGCCCGATGAGCGCCCGTACGGCGTCCGTGTCCGCGCCGGGCTGGCACCAGGGCGCGACCCGCAGCCGCAGCGGCAGGTCGCCCGCCTCGTCCAGGTCGGCGTAGAGGGCGAGGCTGTCCCCGTTCGCGTCCATGGCGTGGCCCCCGGTGAGCCCGGCGGCGGCCATCGAGCGCAGCGCGGCGGCCAGCCGGTCGCGGCTCTCCTGCCGGGTGGGCTTGGGGGCGGCCCGCTCGACCAGTTCGCAGGCGGCGTCCTCCAGCAGCAGCCCGGTCGGCCGCCCGTCCGCGTCGCAGACCACCTCGGCGGCCTGGTCGAACGTCCGGGGGCCGTCCACGCCCGCCAGCTCCAGGGCGCGCGGGCTGGCCAGCACGGAGTGGGCGTCGAAGAGCTGGAGGAGGGCCGGTACGCCGTCGAGCACGGGGGAGAGGGCGGCGGACGCCACCGGGGCGTCGCCGAAGACGTTCGGGTCCAGGCCCCAGGCGTGCAGCCACGCACCGGGGGCCAGCCGCCGGACGCCGCCCGCCAGCGCCTCACGCACCCCCGCCAGGTCCGTACAGCCGGACAGGTCGAGCCCGTCGGTCAGTTCGGCGCCGGTGACCGGGTGGAGGTGCCCGTCCACCAGGCCCGGTGTCACCACCGCGCCCTTGAGGTCGATCACCGTCGTCGAGGCGTCGGCCAGGGCCCGGATCTCGCGGTCGCCGCCCAGGGCGGCCGTCCGGCCACCGGACACGGCCAGCGCGGTCTCCGGCAGGAAGCGGCCCGTGACCGGGTCGAGCAGGCGGGCGGAGAGCAGGACGAGTGAGGTGCGCAAGGGGACTCCAAGGGGTCGTTCGCTCGGGGGAGTTCGGGCCGGGCGCCGGGTGTGCGCCGGTCGGCCGGGGGTGGGGGGGAGGGGCGGGGCCGGGACCGGGCCGCCGGGCGGGCAGGCGGTCAGGGCGCCCGGGTGGGCCGGGGACGGCGGTCAGGCGGTCAGCGTGCCCGGCGGCAGCCCCAGTTCGCGTTCCGCGGTGGTGAACGCCATCCGGGTCACCGCCGCGGGCCGCTCTCTCGTCTCCGTGTTGGCGTGGACGCCGAGTCCGTCCAGCACGACCAGGATCTGGATGGCCGCCACCTCCGGATCGGACGTACGGAATCCGTCGCGCTCCACGCCCTCCCGGATCAGCCCCTCCAGCCGTCCGCGCCACGCGGCCTCCTGCCGGGCGACCCGCTCCCGCAGGGCGGGCCGGTAGCGGCTGAGATGGCGGGCGTTGATCCAGAGCCGGCTGATCGCGTCGTACTCCTCGCCGGTCGTGCGGGCGAGGAAGCCGGCCAGTCGCCGCACGGGCGAAGCGTCCGCCGGGCCGTCCGGCAGCAGCGCGTCCAGCTCGCCGTCGGCCGCGGTGCCGAACGCCTCGGCCACCAACTCCTCGGCGGACGGGAAGTAGTGGCTGATCAACCCCGGGCGGACGCCCAGCTCGTCGCCGATCCGGCGCAGGGTGACGCACTCCAGCCCCTCGGTGAGCGCGACCGCGGCGGCCGCCTCGACGATTTCCGCACGTCGGGCGGCGGGGCTTTTCCGAACTCGGGGGCGCTGAACGCTTGACGACATGCCGGGAACGTTATTGAGTGTGCGACCAATAAGCAAGCAGGTGGGGTACGACCAGCACCCGGAGGGCCCATGGCGTCCACGATTCCCGACCCGATCCCAGGGCGGCACGACACCGCGTACGTCCCGCCCCGGGCGGTCGGGGAGGCCCTGCCGGACGACGGGGCCGCCGCGCTCGCCGAGCGCGCCGTGCCGCGCATCGAGGCCCACGGCATCGACCACATCCCCGACGCCGACCGGCGTGGGAAGCCGCGCGAACTGTTCTCCGTCTGGGCCGCCGCCAACGTCAACTACCTGAGCCTGCTGTCCGGAGGGGTGCTCGTCCTGCTCGGCCTCACCCTGGCGCAGGCGCTCGCGGTGATCGTGGTCGGCAACCTGTTCTGGGTGCTCACGGGCGTGCTCGCGGTCTCCGGACCGGCCTCGGGCACCCCGAGCGAGGTGATCACCCGGGCCGTCTACGGCGTGCGCGGCAACCGGGTCAACAACGCGGTCGTCGGCTGGGCGATCTCCGTCTGCTACTTCGCCCTCAACCTGGCCGCCGCCGCGAGCGCCGCCACCGCCCTCGTCGAACGGGCGGGCATCGCTCCCGGCGAGGGGGTGACGGCTGCCGTCGTGGTGGTGATCGCCGCGCTCACGCTGGTCATCAGCGTCTGGGGCCACGCCGCGATCATGAAGCTCTACCTGCCGATCACGCTCGTGCTGGCCCTGGCCTTCGCGGTGGTGGCCGCCGTCGTGTTCGACCACGCCGACCTCTCCTACCGGCCCGCCGAACCGCTGGGCGGCGCCGCCCTGTGGGCCACCCTCGCCGCCGGTCTCGCCCTGGTCGCCTCGGGCCCGCTGTCCTACACCACCAGCGCCGACTTCTCCCGCTACCTGCCCCGTACGACGCCGAAGCGGGCGATCGTGGGCTGGACGGCGCTCGGCGGCTTCGTGCCCGGCGTCGTCGTCTGCTCGATCGGCGCGCTGGCCGCCACGGCGGTGGACATGAACGACCCGCAGACCGGGCTCGAAACCATCCTGCCCGGCTGGTTCGCGCCCGTCTTCCTGTCCGCCCTGGTGCTCGGCACCATCGCCATCAACGCCCTGACCGCCTACAGCGCGGGCCTCGCCCTCCAGGCCGTGGGCCTGCGTATCCGACGCTCGTACAGCGTGCTCGTGGACGGCTTCGCGGCGGTCTCCCTCACCCTGTACGCCCTGCTGGTGTCCAACCTGCTCGACACCATGAGCGACGTCCTCCAGCTCACCGTCGTCCTGCTCGGCCCCAGCACGGCCGTCTACGCCACCGACATCCTGCTGCGCCGCAACCGCTACGACGGCATCGCCCTGTCGGACGAGAGCCGCACCGGCCGGTTCTGGTACACCGGCGGCGTCCACGTCCCGGGCGTCCTCGCCCTCCTGGCGGGCGTCGCCGCGGCGGCCCTGTGCGTGGACACCGTGTACACCGGGCCGGTCGCCGCCGCCCTGGGCGGCGTGGACCTCTCGCTCCCGGCGGGCATGCTCGTCGCCGCGGGGGGCTACGCGCTGCTGCTGCGCCCTCGGCGGCCCTGAGGCCCGGGGCCGCTGGGCGGACGCGGGCGGCGGGGGCGGCCCGGGGCCCGCCCCGTGCACGGCGTGCCGACGGCGCTGAACGCGGGTACGAACGCCTGCTTCACGAGGGGCGTGGCCCTTCGGCGCCGTGTCCGGGGCGACGCGCCGCGCGGCGCCCTCACCGCGACGGCAGCCTGTTCAGCCGACGGCGGGCCGCCCCGCCCGAGCGCCGGTGCCCGCCCCCGGCGGGGGCTCGTCGGCACGCCCGCTACAGCCGGGCCCGCTTGAGCGCCATGTGCAGCAGCAGCCGGTCCTCGCCGTCGTTCAGGTCCAGGCCGGTGATCTGCTGGATGCGGGAGAGCCGGTAGTACAGCGTCTGGCGGTGGACGCCCAGCGCCGCGGCGGTCCGCCCCGCCTGGCCCGCGTGGTCCAGGAACGCCTCGGCGGTGTGCGCCAGCTCCCGGTGGACCGGGAGCAGCAGCGGGGCGACCGCCGGATCCCCGCCCCCGGCTCCGTCCCCGGTCCCGCCCCCGGTGTCCGGGAGGGAGGTCAGCAGGCGGTACGGGCCGATCGAGGACCACCGGGTCACCGGGCCGAGCCGGGGTTCGGCCCGGGCCGCGCGGGCCGCCGCCCTCGCCTCGCGCCAGGAGGCCGCCAGCTCGGCCAGGCCCCGGCGCGGCGTGGCGATCCCCGCGGTGGCCGCCGGCCCGGCGTCGGAGCGCAGCCGGTCCCCGGCGCTCAGGGCGGGGTCGAGCCGGTCGGGCGCGCGCAGCCGGACCAGCGCGGCCAGCGACGGCGGCCCCGCCGTCCCCGGCCCGGGGACCGCGGCGAGGGCGGCCGCCGACGCCACGCTCCGTACCGACGGGGTGTCGTCCGCCCAGGGGGTCACGCACACCACCGCGTGCAGCCCCTCCGCGTCCCGGCCCAGCACCTCGCCCAGCGCGGCGACGGCCGAGTCGTGCTGCCGGCCGGGGCCCGCCGTGAGCACCGCGCCGAACTCCCGCGAGAGGTCCGCACCCGCCCGCGCCTCGTCGAAGAGCAGCGCCCCGATCCGGGCGGCGACCTCCATGGCGGCGGCCAGCCGTTCGTCGGTCGGGCCCGGGACGGTGTCGAGGAGCCAGACGTAACCGAGGACGACACCCCGATGGCGTACCGGAAGGCAGACGCGGTCCCGGAACACCCCCGCCTCGGGCGCGGCGGGGATGCGGACGGGCCCGGTGGCCCGGGTGATGCCGAACCCCTCGAACCAGGCGCGCACGGCGGGCGTGGAGCGGCGGGTCAGGATCGAACGGGTCCTGACCGGGTCCATCGCCGTGTCGTCGTCGCTGTCGTGGGCTCCGAAGGCGACCAGGCCGAAGTCGCGGTTCTCCAGGGTCGCCGGGGCGTCGAGGAGGGCCGAGATCTCGTCGACCAGTTCCTGGTAGTCGCCTTTCACTCCGCCATTCTGCACCCCCGCGCACGCTTCTTCAGACAGATGTATGAGATGGCGGCCACGGATGCGTGACAGCTGTCGATGGCACAGCCCGCACGGGGTGCCTAGATTTCACCGTGGTTATCCGTGCCGTACCGGTCCGTTCACGTTCGTGCCGATGCGGCCTCCCGTCCGTACATTCGTGGAGGTGCCCCGTGCTGGGTCCCGTGATTCTCGCCGCATCGCGCAGCGACAAGATGCGCCGGTTCGTCTCGGCCGCGCCCGGCACCAAGCAGGTCGTCGACCGCTTCATCGCCGGGGAGACCGTCGACCAGGTCGTCCCGATCGTGGTGGACGCCGCGGACAAGGGCCTGGAGGTCACGCTCGACGTCGTCGGCGAGGACATCACCACCCCCGCGCAGGCCGAGGCCGCCCGCGACGCCTACCTGGAGCTCATCGAGCGCCTGAAGGACCTGGAGCTGGGCCCCCGCGCCGAGATGTCCGTCAAGCTCTCCATGTTCGGACAAGCGCTGGAGGGCGGCCACGAGCTGGCCCTCGCCAACGTCCGCCCGGTCGTCGAGGCCGCCGCCGCCATCGGCACCACGGTCACCCTGGACGCCGAGGACCACACCACCCTCGACTCGATGTTCGCCATCCACGAGGAGCTGCGGAAGGACTTCCCGCAGACCGGGTGCGTCATCCAGTCGTACCTGTTCCGCACCGAGGACGACGCCCGCCGCCTGGCCGCCGCCGGCAGCCGCGTACGCATCGTGAAGGGCGCCTACAAGGAGCCCGCCTCCGTCGCCTACCAGAACAAGGCCGAGATCGACAAGGCGTACGTCCGCATCACCCGCATCCTGATGGAGGGCGAGGGCTACCCGATGATCGGGTCGCACGATCCCCGTCTGATCGCCATCGCCCAGGAGCTGGGCCGCAAGGCCGGGCGCAAACTGGACGAGTACGAGTTCCAGATGCTGTACGGCATCCGCAGCGAGGAGCACGTCCGGCTCGCGGCCGAGGGCCACCGGATGCGCGTCTACACGGCGTACGGCACCGACTGGTACGGATACTTCATGCGCCGCCTCGCGGAGAAGCCGGCCAACCTGCTGTTCTTCGGCCGCTCGATCCTCACCAAGGGCTGAGCAGCCCCCGGGCTGACCCACATTCCCGCCGACACCAAGGAGACAAGGCACTCATGGACGCCGTCACCCAGGTCCCCGCGCCGGTCAACGAGCCGGTCCACTCCTACGCCCCGGGCTCCCCGGAGCGCGCCCGCCTGGAGGAGAAGCTCAAGGAGCTGAGCCAGAACCCGATCGACCTGCCGATGACCATCGGCGGCGAGAAGCGGATGGGCGGCGGCGAGCGGGTCGACGTCGTGCAGCCGCACAACCACAAGGCCGTCATCGGCACCTTCGCCGGCGCCACCGAGCAGGACGCGAAGGACGCCGTCGACGCGGCCCTCGCCGCCGCCCCGGCCTGGCGCGCGATGTCCTTCGACGACCGCGCCGCGATCATCCTGCGCGCCGCCGAGCTGCTGGCCGGCCCCTGGCGCGAGACCATGGCCGCCTCGACGATGCTCGGCCAGTCCAAGACCGCCCAGCAGGCCGAGATCGACACCCCCTGCGAGCTGGTCGACTTCTGGCGCTTCAACGTGCACTACGCGCGCCAGATCCTCGCCGAGCAGCCCCCGGCCAACTCCCCGGGCGTGTGGAACCGCATGGACCACCGCCCGCTGGAGGGCTTCGTCTACGCGATCACGCCGTTCAACTTCACGGCCATCGCGGGCAACCTCCCCACCGCCCCCGCCCTCATGGGCAACGTCGTGGTGTGGAAGCCGTCCCCGACCCAGACCCACGCCGCCGTGCTGCTGATGCAGCTCCTGGAGGAGGCCGGTCTGCCCAAGGGCGTCATCAACCTGGTCACCGGCGACGGCAAGGCCGTCTCCGAGGTGGCGCTGAACCACCGCGACCTGGCCGGCATCCACTTCACCGGCTCGACCCCCACCTTCCAGCACCTGTGGAAGACGGTCGGCAACAACATCGCCAACTACCGCACCTACCCGCGGCTCGTCGGCGAGACCGGCGGCAAGGACTTCGTCGTCGCGCACCCCAGCGCCGACCGCGCCGTCCTGAAGACCGCGCTGACCCGCGGCTCCTTCGAGTTCCAGGGCCAGAAGTGCTCCGCGTCCTCGCGGGCGTACATCCCGGCCTCCATCTGGAACTCCGGTTTCAAGGAGGAGTTCGCGGCCGAGGTCGACTCCATCACGATGGGCGACGTCACCGACCTGAGCAACTTCATGGGGGCCGTCATCGACGAGCGCTCGTTCGCCAAGAACAAGGCCGCGATCGACCGCGCGAAGTCCGACCCGGCGTGCACGGTCATCGCGGGCGGCACCTACGACGACTCGGTGGGCTACTTCGTCCGCCCGACCGTCATCGAGTGCACCGACGCCGAGAACGAGGTCTTCACGACCGAGTACTTCGGCCCGATCCTCGCCGTCCACGTGTACGAGGACGAGAAGTACGACGCGATGCTGGAGCAGATGGAGTCGGTCTCCGACTACGCGCTGACCGGCTCGGTCATCGCGGGCGACCGCGCGGCCGCCGCGTACACGATGGACAAGCTCCGCTACGCCGCGGGCAACTTCTACATCAACGACAAGTCGACCGGCGCCGTCGTCGGCCAGCAGCCCTTCGGCGGCGGCCGTGCCTCCGGCACCAACGACAAGGCGGGCGCCCCGCAGAACCTCCAGCGCTGGACCCTGACCCGGGCCATCAAGGAGACGCTGGTCCCGCCGACCGACTACACCTACCCCCACCAGGGCTGACGCCCGCCCCGGGGCGCCGCAGCACGACGCCCCGGACCCGGGTCTCCGCCACGGAGCCCCCCCCTCAGCACCGCCCCCCGACCGGCCCCCCTGCCGGACGGGGGGCGGTTTCCATGGGGAGGGGGGCCTCGTGCGCGGGAGCCGGATGCGGCGCGCGCTCAGATCTCCACCAGCACCTGGTCCAGCGACTTGCGCACCAGGTCGGGGACCTCGCAGTCCTCGGCGGGGTGGCCGACCGGGATCACGGCGAACGCCTTCTCGTTCTCGGGCCGGCCCAGGACCTCGGCCAGGAAGCGCATCGGGCTCGGCGTGTGGATCAGTGCGGCGAGCCCGGACAGGTGCAGGGCGGTGAGCAGCATGCCCACCGCGATCCCGACCGACTCGTCCACGTAGTAGTGCTTGCGCTTCGTGCCGTCCTCGCCCAGCCAGTAGCGCTGCTGGAAGACCACGATCAGGGCCGGGGCGTCCGTCATGTGGGCCTTCACCGCGTCCGTGCCCAGCGGGCGCAGCGCGGCGAGCCACTCCTCGCCGAGCCGCCCGTCGTAGCTCACCTTCTCCTCGTGCTCGGCGGCCTCCCGAATGCGGCGGCGCACCTCGGGGTCCTTGACCAGGACGAAGGTCCACGGCTGCTGGTGGGCGCCGGAGGGGGCGGTGGCCGCGCACGCGATGGCGTCGCGCAGCACCTGCTCGGGGACCTGGTCGGGGGAGAAGGCGCGGACGGTCCTGCGCTCGTCCATGCGCCGCCGCAGCCGGGCGGCGCGCTCCAGGGACTCCTCGGCGGCGATCCGCTCGGGGCGGTAGGGCGTGGGGCGGTAGGGGGCGCCGTGGGTGGGCCTCCAGGGGCCGGGGGCGGTCGCGGACGGGGGCGTGGTGTCGGACATGGGCGCAGTGTGCGCGGTGGGGGAGGGGCGGGGGAAGCGGCGGACCGGACAGGCGCGGGGACCGGTCCCGGTCAGTGTCCGATGAGCGGGACCGGCTGTCCGCTCGCGGCTTCCGGACGGCGGGCTCCCGGACTCCGGGTTCCCTCCCGGGCCGCGCCCCCCGGACCCCGGGCTCCCCCAGGCCGCGGGCCCCGGCCTCGGGCGCACCTTCCCTCCCCGGCGCCACCGCCCGCCGGGGAGTCGGGGCACGCGGTCTTGTGGATTAGGTAATGAGCATGTCAAATTCCTTCTCGGTACGTCCCCACACGTCGCCCCAGAAGGAGCTCCCCCCATGAGACGCAACTCCCGTGCGCGCCTGGGCGTTTCCCTGCTGCTCGTCGCCGGCGCCCTCGGTCTCGGAGCCACCCCCTCCACCGCCGCCGACGCCCCTGCCGCCGCCCCCTCCGCGATTCCCTCCCCGTCCGCGTACGCGCTCGACGCCGCCGTGGAGCGGCAGCTCGGGGACGCCACCGCCGGAAGCTACCTCGACGCGAAGACCGGGAAGCTGGTCGTCACCGTCACCACCGACCGGGCCGAGGAGCAGGCCCGCGCCGCCGGGGCCACCGTCCGCCGGGTGGCCCGCAGCGCCGCCCGGCTCGACGCCGCGATGGACGCCCTGGAGGCCGAGGCGAAGATCACCGGCACCTCCTGGGGCCTCGACCCGCGCGCCAACCGGATCGCCGTCGAAGCCGACTCCTCCGTCTCCGCACGGGACATGGCCCGCCTCGAAGCCGTCGCCGAGCGGCTCGGCGGCGCGGTCGACGTCAAGCGGGTCCCCGGCGTCTTCCAGCGCGAGGTGCTCGGCGGCGGCGCGATCTACGGCGGCGGCAGCCGCTGCTCGGCCGCCTTCAACGTCACCAAGGGCGGGGCGCGTTACTTCGTGACTGCCGGGCACTGCACCAACATCTCCGCCAACTGGTCGGCCAGCTCCGGAGGTTCGGTCATCGGCGTCCGGGAGGGCACCAGCTTCCCGACCAACGACTACGGCATCGTCCGCTACACCGACGGCTCCTCGCCCGCCGGAACCGTGGACCTCTACAACGGATCGACTCAGGACATCTCCTCGGCCGCCAACGCCGTCGTCGGTCAGGCGATCAAGAAGAGCGGGTCCACCACCAAGGTGACCTCCGGCACGGTCACCGCCGTCAACGTCACCGTCAACTACGGCGACGGCCCCGTCTACAACATGGTCCGCACCACCGCCTGCTCGGCCGGCGGCGACAGCGGCGGCGCGCACTTCGCCGGCTCCGTCGCCCTCGGCATCCACTCGGGCAGCTCCGGCTGCTCGGGTACGGCGGGCTCGGCCATCCACCAGCCGGTGGCCGAGGCGCTGTCGGCGTACGGGGTGACGGTGTACTGAGCCGTTTCCCCCACGAGGTGACGGTGCACCGGGCGGTTTCCCCCACGTCGTGACGGCGCACGGGGCCGCCCCCGCCGAAGTGCGCTCCCTCGCCGCCCGCCCGGACCACCGCACCCCGGTCCGGGCGGGCCCGCGTGCGCGGCGACGTGACCCCGTACTCCGCGCGCGGCGACGCGGCTCCCCGTGCGGCGACGCGGCTCCGTGTGCGGGCGAAACCCGCTGTCGCGCGGGGGAGCGACCTGGAAGGCTGACGCCATGGCCTCGACCCCCGCCGTGCGGATCGCCCACACCTGCGAACTCGTCCCCGCCGAACTGGCCCGCATCCGCGAACTGCTCGACGCCGCCTTCGAGGGGGGATTCGACGACCACGACTGGGACCACGCTCTCGGCGGCCTGCACGCCCTGGTCCTCGACCCGTACGGCCGTCCGATCGCGCACGGCAGCGTCGTCCAGCGCCGCGTCCAGCACGCGGACCGCTCCTACCGGGTCGGATACGTCGAAGCCGTCGCCGTCCGCGCCGACCACCGCCGCGAGGGCCTCGGCCACCGGGTGATGGCGGCGCTGGAGCACGTCATCGACAGGGCCTACGACCTCGGAGCCCTTTCCGCGTCCGACGCCGGGGCGGCGCTCTACGCGGCGCGCGGCTGGCAGGTGTGGCCGGGCCGGCTCGCCGCCCTCGGCCCGGCCGGTCCCGTCCCGCTGCCCGAGGAGGAGGGCAGTACCCACGTCCGCCCGGCGGCGGGCCGGTCCCTGCCCGACCCCGGTCACCCGCTCCGCTTCGACTGGCGGGACGGCGACCTGCTCTGAGCGCGCGATCCGTGCGCGCCCCCTCCGTGGAAGCTTTCCCTCCACCCCTGTGACCTGCGACGACGCGTCGTCCGTCTCAGATAGTAGGAAGTCCGACTAACTGTGGAGACAGGACGGCCCGACTGTCCTACCGTGGAAGGAGCCGAACGCGTCGCTCGATCGAGCGATGGGTGGATGCGGGCGTACGCCCTGAAGCAGGCAACCCCTGCCGCGTACGCTCCCCGCCCCTTCCGGCGCCTCGAAATCCGATCCCGGCCCCGGTCCCCGCACCGCGATGTGCGCCCCGTTCCCGGCATCCACGCGATCCGCGATCTCAAGGAGTCGATCCCTCATGGCCAACGTCACCACGCGCCGCGTCCGCCACGCCTCCCGCCAGGCCGAGGCCGAGCGCAAGAACGCCGCCGCCGCCCTCCAGCGCGCCCTGGACCGCCGCGACAACGGCGGCTCGACCGGCCACTGAGCCCCGGGCCCCTCGTCCGGCCGACCCGGACCGCCGGACCGCCGCGTGCCGAGAGGTGCGCGGCGCGTCCGTCGCGCCGCACCGGGCGACGGGGCGTACGGCGCCCTCGCGCCCCTGCTCACCGGCCTCTCCGTCCTCCAGCACCCCGCCCGCCCGTACCCCGAACACGCATGCGTTCGTCCGCATGATGGACATCGGATGTCATGGGATGGGACGCACCGTTAGGCTTCCGGCATGTCTCGCAGCATCGATCTCGCAGTGATCCCCGGTGATGGAATCGGCCGGGAAGTCGTGGCCCAGGGCCTCAAGGTCCTCAACGCCGTCCTCCCGCAGGATGTGAAGCTGGAGACCAAGGAGTACGACCTCGGCGCCCAGCGCTGGCACCGCACCGGCGACACCCTCCCGGACGCGGAGCTGGAAGCCCTCAAGGGCCACGACGCCATCCTCCTCGGCGCGATCGGCGACCCCTCCGTCCCCTCGGGCGTCCTGGAGCGCGGGCTGCTGCTGAAGCTGCGTTTCGCCTTCGACCACTTCATCAACCTGCGCCCCTCCAAGCTCTTCCCGAACACCGCGACCCCGCTCGCCGGCCGCCCCGACATCGACTTCGTCGTCGTCCGCGAGGGCACCGAGGGCCCCTACACGGGCAACGGCGGTTCGCTGCGCACCGGCACCCCCGCCGAGGTCGCCACCGAGGTCAGCGTCAACACGGCCTACGGCGTCGAGCGCGTGGTCCGGGACGCCTTCGAGCGCGCGGCCGCCCGCCCGCGCAAGAAGCTGACGCTGGTCCACAAGAACAACGTCCTCGTCTACGCCGGCCACCTGTGGAAGAACACCTTCGACCGGGTCGCCGCCGAGTACCCGCAGGTCAGCACCGACTACCTGCACGTCGACGCCGCGACGATCTTCTTCGTCACCCAGCCGGAGCGCTTCGACGTCATCGTCACCGACAACCTCTTCGGCGACATCCTCACCGACCTGGCCGCCGCCGTCACCGGCGGAATCGGCCTGGCCGCCTCCGGCAACATCAACCCGACGGGCGCGTTCCCGTCGATGTTCGAGCCGGTCCACGGCTCCGCCCCCGACATCGCCGGGCAGGGCAAGGCCGACCCGACCGCCACGGTCCTCTCCGTCGCCCTCCTGCTGCGCCACCTCGGCCACGAGACCGAGGCCGGGCGCATCGAGGACGCCGTCTCCGCCGATCTCGCGGAGCGCGACGGGGCCACCGCGCGCACGACCGACGAGATCGGCGACGCCCTCGCGGTACGCGTAGCGGGCTGACCCGACGACTCCACTTCGAAGCCGCCGGGTCGCGACAGCGCCCGGCGGCTTCACCTGTGCGGCCCCCGGGTGCCACCATCGACCTCTGGACCGCATTCACGCCATTTCGTGCACGGCCTCCCGCAAGCGATAATCGAACGCGGGGCCGTGGCTCGCGGTGAAGCTCGGACGTCCTGGGACCTGACCGGAAAGCGTCGGGCCGAGACGGTGTGAGCGCGGTCCATCACACACAAGATTGGTGAAGGACACGCACTCATGACGACGCCCACGATCGAGCTCAAGCCCTCCTCGAACCCGCTGTCCGACGCGGAGCGCGAGGCGATCCTGGCCAATCCGGGATTCGGCCGGTACTTCACCGACCACATGGTGACCATCCGCTGGACCGAGGGCCGCGGCTGGCACGACGCCCAGCTCGTCCCCTACGGCCCGCTGTCGCTGGACCCGGCCAACATGACCCTGCACTACGCGCAGGAGATCTTCGAGGGGCTGAAGGCGTACCGCCAGCCCGACGGCTCGGTCGCCTCCTTCCGCCCCGACGCCAACGCCCGCCGCTTCCAGCGCTCGGCCGCCCGGCTCGCCATGCCCGAGCTGCCCGTCGAGACGTTCATCGCGGCGTGCGACGCGCTGGTCCAGCAGGACAAGGCGTGGGTTCCGGCACACGGCGGCGAGGAGTCCCTCTACCTGCGCCCGTTCATGATCGCCGCCGAGGTCGGCCTCGGGGTGCGGCCGGCCAACGAGTACCTCTTCCTGGTCATCGCCTCGCCGGCCGGGGCCTACTTCCCCGGCGGCGTGAAGCCCGTCTCCATCTGGCTCTCCGAGAACCGCGTCCGCGCCGTCCCCGGCGGCATGGGCGACGCCAAGACGGGCGGCAACTACGCCGCGTCCCTCCTCGCCCAGGCCGAGGCCGCCGAACACGGCTGCGCCCAGGTCGCCTACCTCGACGCGGTCGAGCACAAGTGGGTCGAGGAGCTCGGCGGCATGAACCTCTACTTCGTGTACGCCCAGCAGGACGGCTCGAAGAAGATCGTCACCCCGTCCCTCACGGGCTCCCTGCTCGCCGGCGTCACCCGCGATTCCCTCCTCAAGGTCGCCCGCGACCTCGGCTACGGCTCCGAGGAGGGCCGGGTCTCCATCGACCAGTGGCGCGAGGACACGGCGAACGGCAGCCTCGTCGAGGTGTTCGCCTGCGGCACCGCCGCCGTCATCACCCCCGTCGGCCTGGTGAAGTCCGCGGGCGGCGAGTGGACCCAGACCGGAGGCGAGCCCGGCGAGGTCACCATGAGGCTGCGGGAGCGCCTTCTCGACATCCAGCGCGGCATCGTCGAGGACACCCACGGCTGGATGCACCCGCTCGGCTAGGGCGTGTTTCGAGAGTCCCGCCTGCTCGGCGACGCCCGGCACGCACGCTCGCGGCGTTGTCGGGACCACCCCGATACCACCGGTATCGGGGCGGCCCTCCGCCTTGCGATCGCACGCACCGGACGCCGCCGAGCCCGCCCTCCGGGCGGACGACGCTCCTTCCGAAACACGCCCTAGATGTATTGAC
>NZ_LIVT01000014.1 GCF_001905905.1 Streptomyces sp. CB02366 | reverse complement strand
TTCTAATTATTGGTCGGCTGGATTTGTTCACGGGCTTGGACAGCTCTTTGACACCGATTTGGGAGGCGGGAAGCCTACGAGAACCAAGGCGGAATGTTCACGAGATTCGACAGCACCAGGGCGGCCGGGGTGGGCACCGAGTCCTGGCGTACGTTCGAACCCATGACGTGCACCCTGAGATCCCGGTTGGTGGCCCGGTGAGCGGCTGGTGGGTCTATCTGGAGGAACGGATCCGTCGAGAGGTCGATGCCGACGTGCTGCGCGATCGCCGACTGTCGGCGGTCAGGTCCGTCTGGGAGGCGCTGCGCCCGCTGGGGTTTGGCCTGCACGAAGCCGAGCGGGTGGTCCACGCGCGATACGAGACTCTGGGCCACCGTGGGCAGCGCACGCCGCTTGATCCGCTGGATCTCCACTCGCTCGCAGCCCGCGCCGCGGCTCTCCCAGGCCGTGTGACGGCGGTGGAGGCACTCTGGGACGGCGATACAGTGCACGACTGATTCGTGCTCCTGGTCGCGGTGCTGGACGCCCCGGATGGGGAGGGCCACCTGGCGACTGTCTACCACCGATCCGACGGCCCTCCTCCTGGTGTTGTCGCCGCCGAGGCCGGCCGGGCGCTCGCCGACCGCCTTCGCGTGCCCTTCCACTTCGCGTCCCCGGACATTCCTGATGACGACGCCCCGCGCTGGAGGACGATCCAACGGTTGGAGGAAGGGCCGTGAACGGAGGCATGGACGGAGCGCGGCGACCCCAAGGAGGCCGGACGACATGGTGCCTCCCGTTCTCAGGTTCTGGCACAACTTCTGTGGTGGATCGTTCTCAGGCGGGAGACGGGCTGGTGGGCTCCGCGGTGTCGTCGACCAGCTCAGCGAGCTGCAGCAGAAGCCCGTACGTAGCCCATTCGGCCGTGGATGCGGAGGAAGTAGGACCGGCTGGAGCACCTGAAGATCTCTCGTCGGTTCACCTTGGAGAGCTTGTGCTCGTACGTGCTCGCCGCCTGCAGCAGGGCCGATTCGGCTTCCTCCGCGCTGCCGTCGAATTCCGCGAGCGTACGTGCGTCTCGATCCATCTCGCTGACACCGTCGACGGGTATGGCAAGCACAGTCCATCGGGACACCTTGAGGTCCGTTCTCTTCTGCACCGCCCACCGCGGCGCGCACCGCGCCAGTGAGCTCTTTCCAACCTCAGGCTGACGCGTGGTGGTGAAGGACGAGGACGGCCTTCACCACGTCGGTGATGCGGTTGGTGCTGCAGCGGAGCTTCCGCAGGAGCCGCCAGCCCTTGAGGGTAGCCATGGCTTGCTCGCCGAGGCAGCGGATCTTGGCGTGGGTGGTGTTGTGACGGCGCTTCCATCGCTTGAGACGGCGGCTCCGAAACGGGACTCGGACGGTTCCGCCAGCACCTTGATACGCCTTGTCAGCCCAGCATTTGAGTTCCGCTTCAGCGAGGGCTTCGATGATCCCGTGCTGTCGCGCGGCGGTGAGGTCGTGAGTGGAGCCAGGCAGCGCGGGCGAGGCCCAGAGCAGTCGGCCGAACGGGTCGGTGAGGACCTGGACGTTCATGCCGTGGCGTTTGTGTTTCCCGGAGTAGTACGGGGTGTCGGCGGCAATCCGGTCGATCGGCAGCAGGGTGCCGTCGAGGATGACGAACGCCTTCGCCCGGATCGCCTTCATCGCCTCGGCCAGGGACGGGGCGAGGTGGCCAGGATGTCGACGGCTTCGCGTATGTAGCGGAAGGTGGTCGCGATCCCGACGCCGAAACCGGCCGCGAGCTGTGCGTAGGTGTCACCGCGCCGCAGGTGGGCCAGGGCCAGCAGAGCCTGCCGCGCTGCGGGAAGCCGCCGCCACCGCGTGCCGATCTCCCTCCGCCTGGCTGTCAGTTGCCCGGTCAGGAACCGCAGGGTGCGGGTGGACATATCGATCGACGACGGGTAGACAAGCACACGAAGCTCCTGGCGAACACGGGTGATCTTGGTCGTGAACCCGTCTACCAGGAGCTTCCTTCATGCCCACCGCTGGGCTGCCGACCCAGCCTCCCGGCAGGTTGGACGAGGTGCATGGAATCGATGGCGCTCAACGCTGACCACCCACGGCCTGGCCACTCAGCTACCAGCGGGGCCAGATGAGCTGCCGAGCTGCCAGTGAGCAATGGAGGCACCAAACGGAACGATCAGTCGTATCCCTCATTCGCAGAGCATGTCCACCCGCTATCACGCACCAACTCGTTGGTGCGATCATCACCACATGAAGATCGATTTGCGTCGCATCAGTGCGGTGGTTGTTCTGCTCGTCGGCATGTCCCTGGCCGTGTGGGCCATCATCGGACCGCCCCAGGACTGGACGGGCAGCATGTGGTGGGCTCGTGCGGGACTGTGTGCGGGAGGTCTTGGACTGGTACTCCTCAGCTCGCAGCTGATGTTCCCGATCAACCGCAAGAAGGACAGGGACGCCGACCGGGACCCAACGTCCGCATGGGGATCCCTGGCCGGGCCGCTGGACGACCTCTTCTGAAGGGCCAGGGCGAGAGCGGGCGACGTGCGAGTCTTCACGCGTACCGCATACGGCCCTGAACACGGTAAACGCGAAGGAAGAGGATGCTGGTCAGAGCCCGTGGTTGGCGGCGTGGGAAACCCAGACTGACCGTAGCGCGGGTTCACGGCACTCCCGCCGCTCTCGCCGCAGACGACATCAAGTGCTGGGCCGACAAGGCATATCAGGGCGCGGGTCCTGCTGTCCGCGTCCCGATCCGGGGCAAGAACCTGCGCGGCTGGCGTCGTCGTCGCAACCGCGATCACGCCAAGATCCGCAGCCTCAGAGAACGCGCCATGGCAACCTTCAACTCCTGGCGGCTCCTGCGGAAGCTCCGCTGCAGCACCACGCGGATCACCGCCGTCGTCCGGGCCGTCGTCGCCCTCGAACTCACCACCTGATCAAGATGGAAAAGGCTCACTGCAAACGGTGGCTCCGCCGGCCATCAGCGACCGGTGACGCGGGGCAGCAGAGTGGACGTGGTGCATTCCCCGGACGGCGGTGGGCACGACATGGGACCGTCAGATATGGGATCGACGACGGTGGATGACGACGACGAGGGGCCGGCCTCGGCTGATCACCGCTGTGGGAAGGCACTGCTGTGTTACGCATCCACTTCACGTCAGAGGATCTGAGGCGGACCCGGGTCGCCGCAACCATCGGCGTGGCGGCAGAGACCTACCACAGTTTGGAAATGCTGAGGAATTCCCGCAACTCTTCTTTGCTCGACACCTGGCGGCTGTCCGTAGCCGGTCGGCTGGGACCGCACTCACGCGCGCTCACGTCGCTGCTCCCGGTGCGCGGTCCGGGCCTCGATCCACTGGCGCTGACGGGTGATCCGCCAGATATGGGCCAGGCCATGGACAATTTGCTGTCCACCACCGGTCCGCGGCTGAGGAGGGAGTTTGACGGTATCGACTTCCGGCCCGAGCACGTGCCCTGGGCGCGGCGACTGCGTGATGGGGAACGCGAAGCCCTGCAGGAGCTCGCCGACGCCTTGGGCACCTGGCACCGGCTGGCGGTGAAGCCCTTCTGGGGCCGGGGAAGGTCCGCTCTGGTCGCGCCTGTCGGCCCATTACGCGGATCTCGTGGTCGAGGGAGGTGTGGATCTACTGCTGAGATCGCTCATGGTTCCGGGGGTGCGGTGGTGCCCGCCGGTGCTGGAGGCGCCTTATCCGCGCCGAACGGAAGTCCGTTTACGGGGCCGGGGTCTGGACATAACGCCGGTGGTCTTCTCCCCTCACGGGGTGAGCTTCCTGTGGGATCCGCTCGACACCGCCCGGCCGCCCAGGCTGCTTGTCCCCGCCCTTCGTGAGCCGCTGGCCGATGACGGCGTTACCGCCCTCGACGGCGGTGCTGATCCGGGCATGGCCTCCCTCGTCGGCCGAACCAGAGCCGCAGCCCTCTTGGCCACCACCCGAGGCTGCACCACGACGGAAATGGCCCAGCGGCTCGGGGTTTCGGCCGCGGCAGCTAGCCAGCATGCCCGGGTACTCCGGGACACAGCACTCATCACCACCACTCGCCGCGGCGGGTTCGCTCTTCACCTCATCACGCCCTTGGGAAGCGCTTTGCTGAAAGCTCAGCGATTCAACCAAGAGGGGGTTTAAGGCACCGCTTAAGGCGTTGAGAGCCCGGAAGGCATCGGCCCATCATCTCCATGACCGGGTGCCATAGACCCGATCAGACATCACGCCGATCCGGGAGAAGCAAATCATGATGCCCCTCACCGCACGTCTCCTGCCGCTCGCCGCGGCGGTTGCCCTCTTAAGCCCATTGGCACTGACCAGCTCCGTGGCAGCCGCCCCTGCGCACTACCCATGCGGCAGCACCCCGCCCGACCTGGACCCCGTCCAGGGAACCAACAAAGCAAACGGCGTCAACATGCGTGCCGGCTCCAGCACTTCGTGTGCCAGCCGAGGACTGGCACACCTGAGCCACACGATCAACTACCACTGCTGGACCCTCGACCAGGACGGAGCCACCTGGACCTACGCGCGCAACCTGTCCACGGGCTACTCCGGCTGGATGCGCGACGACCTCCTCCGGGACAACGGCAGCAGCGTCCACTGCCCCCTCTGACCGGTCAGTCCACCGTCGACGGGACAACGGTCGGTCATGGACCAAGGCGTCCTTCAAGGCCTGGCCAGGACCGCGCCGCTGCCCCCACGCACATCGCCGCCACCAGGAGCGGGGGCGCCGTCTCCGGCACCATGCCGGTCGGCCGCCTCCAGCACAGCCGGTCGGTCCGACCCGCAGGAGACTGCGGGAAAGACCGACCGGGCCCGGCCGCAGATTCTGCGCTGCCCGGCGAATGAAGAGGCATGTGCCAAACTTCGACTCATATCCACTGGAAAGAGAGTCGGCAAATGATTTCTTACGACTGCCATGGTTTATCACGCATGAGGAATCGGGAGACGATGAAGAAGATTGCGTTGGTGACGAGTGCCACGGTGCTCGCGGGCGGTTTGCTGTGTGCCACAGGCGGCACAGCGCAGGCGGCCCCTGGGAACTGCACCACCTGGGCCTCCGGCAACAATCAGCGTTTCGGCCACGGCCACTGCGCCACCGGCACCGGCGAGTTCCGGTTGAGGGGCCGTTGTGACCACCGGTGGAGCCCCGACCCGTACTTCACAACAGGCTGGGTGCGCCCCGGCAACACTGTCACCGCCGACTGTCGCGACCTCGGCGTCGACCACAGGGCACACAGCATGTACCTCGAGTTTCGCTGAGTAGATCTACTGGCCCAGCTCCCCCACCAAGCCGGGCCCCGGACCTTTTGGTCCGGGGCCCGCCCCGTCGTCGTCAGCCGCACGCGGGCACGGCCACTGAAACGCGGAGTGAAACGCACCCGCTCCGCTCGCCCTTGCAGGCGTTCCTGCAGGTCAGAGTGAAACGCGGTGCTTCGTTTCACCCTCCTGTTTCAGGGGGCGTTTCGCTTACGGCTCCGGTCAAGCCGCCCACCCCGGTCAGGAGTGCAGGCGTGAGAACCATCCGCCGGACTTGGACCTGGGCTCGGCCTGGTCCTGCTCCTGCTCCTGCTCCTGCTCCTGCTCCTGGTCGTGCTTCTCCTGCCGACGGCTCACACCCCACATCTGGTCCAGGTCCGGCTCGAATTGCAGGTCGCAATCCCCGCACCGAGACGGATGCTTCTCCTGGGAGGAGAGCATCGGCTCACAGCGCAGCACGGTGTGGCAGCCCTCACCGCCGACGAAGATGATCGCGAGCTGGGTGGAGGGTTCCTCCCACAGGTAGCGGAAGCACTCGAATGCCTCCCCGTTGAGCCACTGAGCCTCGTCGACGAGGAAGGTACGGAGGCGTTCGGCCAGAGCGGTTTTCAGCAGACGGTCGAATTCGCTGGGGTGGCGCGGCAGCTCGCCGGCCAGGTCGAGCGCGGTGAACAGCTCGTAGCGCACCGCCCGGGCGGTGGGACGGGCCCGGAAGGTGACCCGGCGGACATCCTCGCCGGGTTCGAGTTCACGCAAGCAGGTGTTGACCGCGAGCGTCTTGCCGAAGCCGGCGCCGCCGTGGATACACATCATCGCGCGGGCGACCACCGTATCGCCGATGTTCTCCCGCGTACGACGTGCGCGCCCAACGTGATTCCGGCCAGGCAGTCGAGTCGGTGTGAGTGGTCAGTCCGTACTTCCGCGCACCAGCAGCGGATCGTCTCGTGGGAGATGACGACGCGCTCGGGCGTCAGTTCCTCGGCCTCGCGGAAGTTGGGGGGGGAAGCGGTGGCACAGCCGCGCGCAGTGGGAGATGATCTCCACCAGGTACCGGTGCCCCTTTTACCAGGACGGTGCGGACGACATGAGCGGAACCCTCACCGGCACGGTCAACCCCCAGGTCATCCCAGGCCGGCCAGCAAACGTGACAACGCCACGCGACGTGGAGTTGCTGCTCGTCGTCACCCACGAGGCGGGTAAGGACGTCTTCGCACCGTTCCAGGTCGCGCAATACCGGGACGAGCGGCCGGGGGGGCAGTGTAGCGGTGGTCGTACGAGGCAACTGACGGCTCCGGTTTGAGGCCTGTCGCCGTGGTGAGGGCGCGGGGCGCACGTAACGGGAAGGGCCGATGCGTGGCCGTTCCCACGCCCCCGTGAAGCAGACCTGGTCGGGCCGGCAGGTCGCCCAAGCGGTATCGGAGGAGTGGGTGGCCGAGGCCGCCTCTTCGCCGAAATCGTGCACGCACCGGGCCTGTCCAAACTCGCTGCTGCCCGGTTGCCGGGCGCGTCGTGGTGACAGGTCTCAGTAATCACCATCCCGTCGCGGTGCGGGCTCCCACGCCATAACCCTGGGCGCAGCTGTCTTATCCTACTAATTGCGCCGGTGGGTCTTCGGGTGGTGTGAACGCCCTCGACGATTTCTGCGGGGTACCGGGTCCGGGGTGTTCGCTGTTCAGTGATGCTATGGAGCGGTCTCGGGCGGTGCTTCGTACGTAAGGGGCTGAGGCAAGTGGAAGGGTGTCTGCTGTGACGCGCTCGGAGGACGGTGAGCTCACCATCCCGTCAGCAGCCATGGACGAGGTGTTCACCGCCGACAGGAAGATCGGGCAGGAGTTGGCCCGGGTGGACTGGTCGGCGACGCCGCTGGGAGAGCCGCAGGACTGGCCGCAGAGTCTGCGGACCGCCGTGAGCATCCTGCTGTCGTCGAAGTTCGCCATGTGGATGGCCTGGGGGCCGGAGCTTACGTTCTTCTGCAACGAGGCATACCGGCGCGACACGCTGGGACAGAAGTACCCCTGGGCGCTGGGCCGGCCCTCCAGCGTGGTCTGGTCGGAGATCTGGGGCGACATCGGTCCGCGCATCGACACCGTCCTGACCAGTGGCGAGGCGACATGGGACGAAGGGCTGCTGTTGTTCCTGCAGCGCTCCGGCTACCTCGAGGAGAGCTACCACACCTTCTCCTACAGTCCCCTGCGCGATGACGACGGTGTCGTGGTGGGCATGCTGTGCGTGGTCAGCGAGGACACGGAGCGGGTCATCGGGGAGCGCCGAATGGCGACTCTGCGCGATCTGGGATCCGATCCCAGCGTGGTGCGTACCGAGCAGGAGATGCTCGACTTCGCCGCCGAGCAACTCGGCCGCAACCCGTATGACCTCCCCTTCACCCTGACCTACCTCTTCCAGGACGATGGCAACGCTCGTCTCGCCTCGGCCACCGGGCTCGTGTCCACCGACCCGGCGGCAGGGGAGATCATCCCCGCAGGCTCCACCTCGCCCTGGTCGACCGATGCCCTGATGCGCGGCGAGTCCGTGCTGGTGTCCCTCGACGGCGAGCCGTCCATCGGCCTGTCCTCCGGGGCGTGGGAAGAGACGCCCGCCCAGGCCCTTGTCGTCCCCCTGCTCCAGCAGGGCGGGACACCGTACGGGTTCATGGTGGCGGGCCTGAACCGTTACCGCGTCCTGGACGAGGGCTACCGCGGTTTCGTCGAGCTGGTCGCTGGTCACGTGGCCACGGGAGTCGCCAGCGCCCGCAGCTACCAGGCACAGCAGCGCCGCGCCGAGGAGCTCGCGGAACTGGACCGGGCCAAGACGACGTTCTTCTCCAACATCAGCCACGAGTTCCGCACTCCCCTGACCCTGATCATGGGGCCGGTCCAGGAGCTTCGGCAGCAGCTCGCCGACGCAGAGCCGCGCCTGCGCGAGGAACTTGAGGCCGTCCACCGCAACGGGCTGCGGCTGGGCAAGCTGGTCAACATGCTTCTGGACTTCTCCCGCATCGAGGCGGGCCGGATGCAGGCGAGCTATGAACCGGTAGACCTGGCCACGGTGACCAGTGCGCTGGCGAGCGTGTTCCGCTCCGCCGTCGAACACGCGGGGCTGGACTTCCACGTTGAGTGCGAACCCCTGCCCGAGGCGGTGTATGTCGACCGCAGCATGTGGGAGAAGGTGGTCCTCAACCTGCTCAGCAACGCGCTGAAGTTCACCTTCGACGGCGCGATCCGCGTCGGTGTGGGCGTCCAGGACGGTGAGGCCGTGGTGACGGTCGCGGACACCGGGGTCGGCGTGGCGGCCGAGGAGATGCCGCGCCTGTTCGAACGGTTCCACCGCATCGAGAACGCACGGTCCCGCTCCAATGAGGGCAGCGGTATCGGCCTGGCTCTGGTGAAGGAACTGGTGGGCCTGCACGGCGGCACCATCACCGCCTCCTCCGCCGCGGGGGAGGGAACCCGCTTCACCATCCGGCTGCCCTTCGGCTGCGCCCACCTGCCCGCCGACGCCATCCGCACGAAGGCGGACACCGAGGCGTCCCCCGCCACAGCCGACCCCTTCGTCCAGGAAGCCCTGCGCTGGCTGCCGGGCGAGGAGACCGGCCCGGCGGCCGACGAACCGTGCGGCGTCCCTCAGGCCGACGACAAGGTACAGGCGAACCGTCTGCCGGTCCCGGCGCGAGTACTGATCGCCGACGACAACGCCGACATGCGCGAGTATCTGACCCGGCTCCTGCGCGGTGCCGGCTACCAGGTCCACGCGGTCAATGACGGGCAGCAGGCCCTCGACACCATCCGGATCGACGTTCCCGACCTCGTGGTCAGCGACGTCATGATGCCCCGTCTGAACGGACTGTCCCTGGTCAGCGCGCTGCGCGCAGACCAGAGCACCGCTTCGGTACCGGTGGTCCTGCTGTCCGCCCGCGCCGGACAGGAGGCGTCCATCGAGGGTCTGCGGGCCGGCGCGGACGACTACCTCGTCAAGCCGTTCGCCGCCGCCGAACTCCTCGCCCGTGTCGAGGCCAACCTGAAGCTGGCCCGGCTGCGCAACCACCACGCTCGTTGGCGCGCCGCTCTAATCGACTCGCTCCAGGAAGCCTTCTTCGTCTGTGACGAGGACGGCGCGGTCATCGAGATCAACACCTCCTTCACCACCATCCTCGGCTACGGCCCCGAAGACCTGCCCTACCAGCCGATCCACCCCTGGTGGCCGGACGAGGCCACCGACCCCGAAGCCCACCGTCAAGTCGCCGAGGCTTTCACGACCCTGACCGGCCAGGAGCGCGGCAGCTACACCATTCCCCTCACCCACCGTGACGGGCACCGCCTGTGGGTGACGGCCACGTTCAACCAGGTCCAGGACCCCGATACCGACCGCACCGTGATCGTCGGAACCTTCCGCGACGTGAGCGCCGAGCACTTCGCCATCCAGCGCGAAACCGCGCTGGCCGCCTTGAGCACACGTCTGTCCCAGGCCCCCAGCCTGCCCGAAGCCGTCGACGGCTCCCTTGAGGAACTGAAGAGACTGTGGCGCGCCCGGCAGGTGACGGCCGTGGTCTTCGGTACCGGTGACGCACCCGCCCTCGCCTGCACCGACACCTCCCTCACCTGGCAGGAACTGCCCGCCGAACGCCGTAAGGCGCTCTCCGGCCTCCGTGAACAGCCGGCGCTCAGCACCGTTCCGGGCCAGGGCGAGGCTACCGTTGTCCTGGAACACCCGGAAGGCGTCATGGTGTTGTGGGTCGATTTGGGCGAGCAGCGTCCCTTTACCGGTGAGGACCAGCTCCTGCTGTCCCTCCTGGCCGGCCACATCGCCCAGGGCCTGGTCCGCGCGCACCAGATCGACCAGCAGCGCGAGACCGCCATCGCCTTGCAGCGAGCCATCCTCGGCCCCTCCCGTCTGCCCGATGGCTTCGCCGTCCGCTACGAGCCGGCCACCCGGCCCCTGGAAGTCGGCGGCGACTGGTACGACACCATCGCCCTGCCCGACGGCCGCATCGGCATCGTCGTCGGCGACTGTGTCGGCCGCGGCCTGGAAGCCGCCAGCGTCATGGGCCAGTTGCGCAGCGCCTGTCGCGCTCTACTGCTCCAGGACGCCGGCCCGGCCCAGGCGCTCATGGCCCTGGACCAGTTCGCCGCCGGTGTCCCCGGCGCGGTGTGCACCACTGTCTTCTGCGGGGTCCTCGACACCGAAACCGGTCAGCTCACCTACTCGAGCGCCGGGCACCCGCCCGGCATCCTCGTCCAGCCCGACGGCTCCATCCAGCTCCTGGAGGGCGGGCGCTCGCTGCCGCTGGCTGTCCGTCCGGGCAACCCGCGCCCCGAGGGAAGCTGCACCATCTCGGCTCGCTCCACTCTGCTGCTGTACACCGACGGACTCGTCGAACGTCGCCGCCGCCCGCTCAGCACAGGAATCGACCAGGCGGGCGAGGCCCTGCAAGCCGGCCGGGACACCGCGATCGACGACCTCGCCACCGACGTCATGTCACGCCTGGCGCCCGCCGGCGGCTACGACGACGACGTCGCCCTGCTGCTCTACCGGCATCCGGCTCCGCTGGAGATGTCCTTCCCAGCGGAATCGGGACAGCTCGCTCCCGTCCGCAAGGCCCTGCGCGGCTGGCTCGACCAGTGCGACCTGCCGCCAGGCACCGTGCAGAACGTCCTTGTGGCGGCGGGTGAAGCGTGCGCCAATGCCATCGAGCACGGGCACCGTGACGCTCCGGGCGACACCGTCTACTTCCGTGCCGAGGCGTCCGTCGGCAACCTGCGCCTGATCATTGCGGACACCGGCCGGTGGAAAGTGCCGCAGCCCGAGCGCAACGCACACCGCGGCCGAGGCATGGGGCTGATGCGGGCCCTGATGCAGCAGGTCACTGTCACTCAAAGCCCGGCCGGAACCACCGTCGACATGCATACGAGGATCGCCTGATGACTACGCCCCTGACCCTGACGCCCGGTCGGCGGCCGGACGGAACGGCCGTGCTGACCGTGGCCGGCGAGATCGACATGAGCAACACGGGAAGCCTGGCGACCGCGCTCGACGACACACCCGGCCCCCTCGTCCTGGATCTGACCGAGGTCGAGTACCTCGACAGCGCTGGCCTGAGCGTCTTGTTCTCCCATGCCGACCGCCTCGAAATCATCGCAGGCCCGCTCCTGACCCCCGTCCTGACCATCTCCGGACTGACCGATCTCACCACGCGCCACTGAGGATTTCCCTGACGTGGAAGCCTGCCTCGCCTCAGGACGTGATTGTTCCTGCCCGAGGCGGGACAGGCTCCCACAGCGCCGGGGTAAATGGAGGATCGGCTGGCATGCTGTACCGAACACCCAAAAATTGCACCCGATTTCATCTTGTTCAATGAGGTTTGGGGTAGTGAGATCACCCGGGCGGGGTGAACCTGACCAGCCCGCATTCCACATGGTGAAAGCGGCTCCTTACCATGGGCATCACTGAGAATCCTAGACGGAGGAAACCGAGAGTGTTCGCGGTAGACGTCAGGCGGGACACGCGGGCAGTCGTATTCGCTCTGCGCGGGGATCTCGACTTCCACAGCGTGGTGCAGCTGTACGAGGCCAAGGAAACGGAACTGGCCACGGGGCGAGAAGCAGGGACGGTTGTGGTCGACTGCTCCCACCTCACGTACTGCGACTCCACCGGCATCAGCGCACTGCTGAAGCTGCACAACCAGCAGGCCGCGCAGAGCAAGGACCTGTGCCTGGCGGGGGTGCCCGCCTTCCTCGACCGCCTGTTCGTGCTGACCGGGTTGAACCAGATCTTCTGCCTGCATACCGACACCGAGGAGGCCCTCAACATGCACAGGGCTGCTCTCGGTACCGTCGTGCTCCTCGCCGACCCCGGAGCAGGGACCGGCGAGGAGCACGACAGATGACGGGCATACCGGACCAGCAGGCCTACCCGTCCGCCCAGGCACCCGCGGTACGTACTGCTGACACAGACACGGATCATGATCTGCGGGCGCTGTTCGGGCAATCGATGGCGGTCTTCGCCTCTATGGCGGGCCCGGCACACATGCTGGAGGCGGCGAATCCGGCGTTCTTCACCGCGATCGGCGGGCTCGAGCGCACCCGCACCGGCGTACCACTGGGGCAGCTGATGCCGGAGCTCGCCGAACAGGGTTTCATCACCTTGTTGGACCGGGTCTACCGCACGGCTGAGGCCTACACCGGCCGCGACGCCCGCGTCGTGCTGGGCGAAGGCGCGAAAGCCCGTGAGGCGTTCTTCGACTTCACCTACGAACCCCGCCTGGACGCCGGCGGCAATGTCATGGGTGTACGCATGATCGGGGTGGAGACCACCCAGGTCAAGCACGCGCAGCGACTGACGGCCGAGCACAGGGCACTGCTGGAGCAGATAGCCCGCCAGGCCCCCCTCTCCGAAGTGCTCGAAGGCATGGCCCGCACGATCCAGGACCTGGCGCCCGAGGAAGTGCTGGTGTCCGTCCTGCTCGCCGACGCCGACGGCCGGCATCTGCGCCACGGCGCCGCACCGAGCCTGCCCGACTTCTACAACCAGGCCATCGACGGCATCGCCACCGGGGAAGGCGTGGGATCCTGCGGCACCGCCGCGCACCGCCGTAGACCGGTGATCGTCACCGACATCGCCACGGACCCCTTCTGGGACGACTACCGCGACCTTGCGGACAAGGCCGGCCTGGCCGCCTGCTGGTCCACCCCGATCCTGGCGGGCGACGGCTCACTGCTGGGCACCTTCGCGATGTACCACCGCGTCCCGCGCTCGCCGCAGGACGCCGACCTCGCGCTCGCCCAGATCTTCGCCGACACCGCCGCCCTGGCCATCGAACGCCACCAGGCCGAACAGACCTACTGGGCGGCCAAGGTCCGTGAGAAGGCCGCCCGCGACGACCTGGCCTACCTCCTGCACGCCAGCACCACCCTGAGCGCCGACCTCGACGCCGTCCACACCCTCAGACGCTTGGCCGACGCTTGCACCCCGCGTCTGGCGCCTCTGTGCGTGGTCGACGTCATCGAGGGCGGCCGGGTGCACCGCGTGGCCGCCACCGCCCCCACCCAAAGGCAGCAGGACCTGCTCGACTCCCCCACTCCTGCCTACGATGCCGACGACACCATCACCCGCGTCCTGGCCTCCGGCGTGACCGAGGTCGCCCGCCGCGCTCCCACCGGCCCAGCTCCCTGGCAGGACCTCGGACTCACCGGCTACCTGTGCATCCCCCTCCTCGACCGTGGCAACGCGTTCGGCACCGTGACGCTGCTGTCCACCGGTGACCACGTTTTCGACGGGCACACCATCGCCCTGGCCGAAGAGCTTGTTGCCCGTGCCGCCCTGGCTGCGCGTAACGCCCGCCAGTACACCCACCGCACCGCTCTCGCCCGCGACCTGCAGGCTGGGCTCCTCCTGCCCGACCTGCCACAGGTATCCGGTGCGGAAGTGGCCACCTACTACCACCCCGCCGGTGAGGGACTCGACATCGGTGGTGACTTCTATGACGTCTTTCCCCTGGAGGGGGACCGGTGGGCGTTCATGCTCGGCGACGTCTGCGGGCGGGGCGCCATCGCCGCCACCACCACCGCCCTGGTCCGCCACACTGCCCGCGCCGTCGCCCCTCTCGTCCCGGGCCCCGAGGCCGTTGTCAAAGCGGTCAACCAAGCTCTGATCAATCGGCCCGCCGGACACGGCACCGGCTTCGTCACCCTTGTCTACGGACAACTCGCCCCCACCTCCACGGGTCTCGCCATCGAACTCGTCCGCGCCGGCCACACCCTCCCCCTCCACGTGGACAACCACCACACCGTTCGCGCCGTTGACGCACCCGGCCTTCTGCTGGGCATCGGACCCGACATCCACCTCGAACCTCGCAGCCTCCATCTGCGCCCCAACGAGAGCCTGGTGCTCTACACCGACGGCATCACCGAAGCACGCCGCCACGACGACGAATTCTTCGGTGATCAACGCCTCGCCGATGCCCTGACCGGCACACCGGACAGACCCACCCCGCAGCACCTGATCAACGCCGTCACCGAGGCCGTGTACGCCTTCACCGGCGACCACGGCATCGACGACGACCAGGCCATCCTCGTCCTCACCGCCACCGATCCCGGCTGAGGACGTTGCCACGTTCTCTGTCCGGCATGGGATGATCTTGGAATGGATCGTGCCGGAGAGGGCAGATCTTCCGAGGATCCCGCATCAGCCCCAACCGTATGACCCTCATCCCCAAAGCCGTCCTCACCCTGGAGAGGCAACGCTGAGAACGCTCAGTTGCGCCGTCGTGCCGGGGATGACGCCGCGCTCGGTGATCGTCGCGCCCGACGAGGGCTCCTTGACGGCGGCCGGCCGGGCCGGTGACGAGGACGTCCAGCAGACCGTGCAGACTCATGAGGTTTCCGTCCGGGTGATCAAGGGGTACCGGCAGCAGGCTGCTGCCGGCGGGCGAGCAACGCGAAGGGCCCCGACACGTGAGACGGGCCGGGGTGATCTCCCGGGCACGGCCGGGGAGTGACAGCCGCGCCCGCAACGGGGGGCGGCCGGCCGTCCGCCCGTATCGCCGGGCTCGCCGCCCGGTCCACGCCCGCTTCGGCCCCGTACCCCGGCCGCACGCCGCCGTCCGTCGCGCCGACACGGCCGCTCGTCGGCCGTCGCACCCCGTTCATCTCCGGATCGCACACAGTTGTGTCCGGGGCCCTCACAGGAGGGGCGCCAGCGTCTAGTCTTTGCCCGACCATTACACGGGCCTGCGCGCGTGCGGGCGGCAGGTGCGCCGCCCCGCGCGTCGCACCGGGCGGAACCGGGCACAGTCGACGGCACGGGCGGAGCGGGCAGCGGACGGGGCGGGCGGCGTGGGGCGATCCCCCTCGGCGCACGGCCCCACGGCACCAGGCATCGGGGGCGTACGTGGACGAGAACGAGATGTCTGTCTTCGGGGTTCCGGAGGCCGAGGAGGAGCTCTACCGGCACTTCCTGCGCAACCCCGGCACCCGCGCCGACGGCCTCCACCTCCTGCTGGGCTCCCGGCCCCGGGAGACCCGCGCGGGGATCGCCCGCCTCCAGGAACTGGGCCTGCTGCACGCCGAGGACACGGAGCGTCGCATCTTCCCCGCGGACCCCGAGGTCGCCCTCGCCCGGCTGGTGGACATCCGACTCCACGCGCTCCACCAGGAGCTGCAGCGCGTCACCCGATCACGGCACGTCATTGATGGTCTACGCGCGGAGCAGGGGGCCGGTACGCCGCCGCCGCAGGGCATCGAGCAGTTGGAGGGGCTCGCCCAGATCCGCGACCGGATCGACGACCTCGCCTTCTTCGCCCGGGACGAGATCCTCTCCGTGGAGCCGTACACCCGGCTGTCGGCCGAGAACATCGCCCGGTCCCGCCCGCTGGACCTGCGCTGTCTGCGGCGCGGGGTGCGGATCCGCAACGTCGTCTCCAGCGTGGCGCTCCAGGACCCGCCGACCGCCGCCTATCTGCGGGAGCTGGCCGAGCACGGGGCGGCGATCCGGGTGACGGCGGACACCACGGAGCGGCTGCTCGTCTACGACCGCCGGACGGCGCTCGTCCCGCTGGACCCGCGCGACACCTCGCGGGGCGCGCTCCTCGCCCACCGCAGCGGCCTGGTCTCCAACATCGTCTCGCTGTTCGAACGAATCTGGGACCAGGCGGACGATCTCGCGCGGGCGGGCGGCCCGGCCAGGGGCGGCGAGGAATCCGCGGCCCCCGCGCCCTCCGGGATCGAGCGGCGGGTGCTCGTGTCGATGTGCACGGCGGGCAAGGACGAGGCGGGCGCGCGGGAGCTGGGGGTGTCGGTGCGGACCTACCGGCGGCACGTCGCCGACCTGATGCAGACGCTCGGGGCGGCCAGCCGGGCGCAGGCCGCCCTGCTGGCCCGCGAACGCGGCTGGATCTGAGGCCCCGGGGGGGGCGGGGCCGGCAGGGGCCCACCGGGCACTCCCTACGGGCTCTCCCGGCGCTCCTCAGTCCAGCCGTGCAGGGCCGTGTCCGCCAGGACGCGGGACACCGCCCGCCGGACCGACGGCGCGTCCGTCGCCCCGGTCAACTCGACCCGCAGCACCACCCGGTCCCGGCCCGCCTCGACGTGGCAGACCCATTCCCCGGGGAGGAGCCCCAGCAGCCGTACGACGGTGGTCCAGCCGGTGGGGGCGGCGTGGTCGCGGCGTACGACGACGACGTCGGTCACCGCGGGCACGGCCCGGCCGGGGGTCATGAGCCCGTCCCCCTGCCCCCCGCGGGCCGGGAGGCCAGCACCTGCCGGGCCGCCGCCGCCAGGGCTCCGATCCCGACGGGCAGGGCGGCCCTGACGTCGGGGGCGAAACCGGGGGCATGGTTGGGCGGCACGGGGTCTCCTCCGGCGCGGGCGGTCCGCCAGGGGCCCGCCCCGGTGGTGCCGAGCATCCAGTAGGCCACCGGGACCCCGCCCGCCGCGAAATGCGGGAAGTCCTCGGTGGCCGGCGAGCCGGAGAGGTCCAGCACCCGGCCGGGGCCGAGCAGTTGCTCGTGGGCCCCGCGCACGCGGGCGGTCAGCTCCGGGTCGGGGACCAGGGCGGGCGAGCGGGCGGTGACGGTGAACCCGGGCGCGCGGGGGGCCCCGGAGGCGGCGGCCTCGGCCCGGACGACCCGTTCGGCGGCGGCGGTCAGCCGGTCGAGCGCGCCCTCCGTGAACGCGCGGACGGTGAGGGAGAGTTCGGCGCGGTCCGGGGTGACGTTGCCGCGTTCGCCCGCCCGTACGGAGCCCACGGTGAGCACCGCCTGTTCGGCGGGGGCGGTCGCTTCGGCCGCCGCGGTCCGCAGGCGCAGCACGGTGGCGGCGGCCATCAGGACCGGGTCGACGTTGAGGTGCGGGGTGGCCGCGTGACCGCCCCGGCCGTGGAGGACCGCCTCGACGGCGACGCTCCCCGCCATCAGGGGCGGCCCGCCGGCCGGCGCATGGGCGAGGGCCCCGGCGGGGAGTGGGGCGGCGTGCTGCGCCAGGACCGCGTCGGGGACGCCGAACCGCTCGTACAGGCGGCCCTCCTCCAGCAGGGACCGGGCCCCGTTCAGGGTCTCCTCCTCCGGCTGGCCGACGACGAGGAGCGTGCCGCGCCAGGCGTCCCGGGAGGCGGCGAGGAGCGCGACCGCCCCGGTGAGGGCGGCGATGTGCAGATCGTGGCCGCAGGCGTGCATGACCCCGGGGGCGGTGCTGGCGTACGCGAGCCCGGTCGCCTCGGTCACCGGCAGGGCGTCCAGTTCGGTACGCAGCAGCACGACCGGCCCCGGGCCGTTGTCCAGCACCCCGACGACCCCGTGGCCGCCGCCCACGGAACGGGTGACCGTACATCCCAGCGCGGTGAGCCGGGCGGCGAGGCGGCCGGCGGTGCGGTGCTCGTGGCCGGAGAGTTCGGGGTGGGCGTGCAGGTCGAGGTAGAGCTCGAGGGCGGAGCGGAGGACGGGGCGCGGCAGGGGGCCGTCCGCCCGGCCCGCGCGGGCCGGAGTCGCGCCCGGCCGAGGTGAGTCCGCCGGGGGTGTGCCCTCACGCACCGCGTACGCCGCGGGCCCGTCCGCCCGCGCCGGTGCTCCGCCCTCCGTGTGCCCGTCGTCGTCCGCGTTCCGCGTCGCTCTCGCCGCTGTGACCACCACGCACCTCATCTCTGCTCGACGAGCCTGCTCCGTACGGCTGTCACCTGCCGCTCCGCCCCTCTGCCACCGGGTGTCAGCGAGGTGCCAGCGAAAGAGCGGCGGATCTGACAGCGGCCGCCCCTGCAATGGGTCCAGCACCCGGGCGACGGGCCGGAACCGCCGGCCGGACCCCCACGAGACCAGGGAGATCACCATGGCCCCCAAGACCGAACTCACCACCCTCGCCGACGAGATCCTGGAGCTGGAGTCGGAGACCTTCGAGATCTCGGACTACTCCGACGCGTCGGAGGTCGTCCTCGCCGGCTCGACGTCCTGCTCCTCGACGTCGACCTGCTCCAGCACCACCAGCACCACCTCCTGCAGCGCCTGAGACCGCTGCCCGGCCCGCCCGTGCGCCGGTCCCCTCCGCAGGCCGGAGGGGACCGGCGCACGCGCGGTGCGGCCCCTTGACGGGAAGGAGGACGGGTCCGGTCACGGGAAGGGGTGCGGGGCGGCCCTGGTCTCCGCCTCCGGAAGGTCGTCGGGCCGCCGGCCGGCCGTCCGCAGCGCGGTCCGCATCCGGGGCATGCGCAGGGCCCGCTGCCTGCTCCAGCCGAAGTCCAGCGGCAGCAGTCCGGGGACGACGGCGGAGACGGTGTGCAGGCCCATCCGGTGCTGCTCCGGGGTCGTCTGGTCGACGGCGATGACGTCGTACCCCGCCCCCGTCAGCCGGTCCCGCAGAAAGCGCAGATCGTCCAGCAGGTCGCCCGTGCGGGGGCGCAGCGGCTGCCAGTCGGCGAACACCTCGTCCAGCGGGAGGACGGCGGCCGGCTCCAGGTAGGTCGCGGCGTGCCGGGTCATGGACGGCAGCCCGTAGAGCTGGGCGTGGTCCTTGAGGTGCAGGACCTTGGTGAAGTCCCGCTCCATCGCCTCCAGTTCGGTCCGGCGCTCGGCGACCTGGTAGGGCAAGTGCGGAATGTAGGTGAGGACTTCGGACAGGGCCGACTCCACGGTCTCCACCGGGTCGAATCCGGCCGCCGCGCTGAAGGAGAGGGCGCCGGGGCCGCCGTCCCGGCGGACCGCGAGGGCGGTGACAACGGGAACCGCCAGATCCATGCGCGTGTCGAAGGCGTGCACGTCGTAGCCGTGCAGGGCGGCCCGGTCGAGCATCGAGCGGACGGCGGGGGTGGTGGCCGTGGTGAGGTCGATCGCGGTGAGGCGGGCCCGGCCGTACCAGGCGAGGAGGAAGGCGTCCCGCTCGACGAGTTCGAGCAGTCCGAAGAGGATTGCCTCCTCCGGACTGCCGCCCGTGGCACAGCCGTTGGAGCACTCGAAGACGAAGTTGTCGGCGTCGACGCCGGCGCTGTAGTGGGCGAGCCGGGCCGGGACCAGGACCGGGGCGTCGTCGCGCAGGGAGTGGGCCCAGACCCAGGGGATCGGCCGGTCGGGGTCGAAGGGGCTGACCAGGGGGTCGGTCGCGTACGTCTCGGGGGCGTAGAAACCGCAGTCCGCGGGGTCGAGCGCCTGCCCGGAGAGGTTGGCGTAGGAGTCGACGACCGGGGTGGTGCCGCGTCTCCGGTGGGTGCCCGCGTACCGCTCCAGGCCCTCCAGGTGGGCGAGGGTGCGGCTGGTGGCGTACCGGTTGGCCTGGCCGCTCCAGGTGACGTCGTTGAGGCCCGCGTAGCCGCGGACGAAGTGGGATCCGGCGGCCGGGGCGGTGGTGGTGGAGGCGGGGTTGATCCGGACGTCGGAGCCGAGCGCACCGCAGACCGGGTTGGCGAGGGCGGCGGTGGGCAGCGGGAAGGAGCCCGCGGTGCGGAGCCGGTAGACGCCGGGGGCCGGTTTGGGGGCGGGGCCGAGCGCCATCCGGGCCGCTTCCGCCGTGTCCGGGACCTCCTGGACGCAGGCGGGGCAGAGCGGTTCGGGCAGCAGCGGGAAGGTGGCCGTGGCGAGGGTGACCAGGTCGACCCGGGTGACCTGAGGCAGGGCCCGGTCGGCGGGGGTGGCGGCCGGCTCAGCGTCGGACGCGGGGGCCCTCGCTGCCCGGCCCCGGGCGTCGGCCGCCGGGCCGGGCCGGGTCGGCCCGGCGCCCAGCACCGCACGGTACGCGGCCCACACCGCGTCCACCGCGTACTCCGTGAGCACCGGCCAGTGCGCCGTCCCCTGCGGCGCGTGGCCCAGCTCCAGGGCTTCCCGCTCGGACCGGCTGCGCAGCCGCTGCCAGCGCATCGCGAGGCACTGGCCGCAGGCGGTGGCGCCGGGCCCACCGCCCCACGGGCCGATCAGCACGGCCCGGGAGGTCAGGTGCACGTTGGCGGCGGGCCGGGCGGGGGCGTACGCGTCCGGGCGGCCGAAGCCGAGGACGTCGGCGGCCCCGAGCGGGACGGTGTGCGGGGCGGGCAGGTCGCCGGGTTCCCAGGAGTGGCGGGCGGTCAGCGCGGACTTGAGCCGGGTGCGCGCCGCCTCCAGGGGGGTCGATGCGGTGGCCGTCGTCATGACTTGTCGCTCCAGCGGAAGGTCTTCAGCGCCACCGCTCCGAGGACGAGGGCGAATCCGGTGAGGACGGCGCAGGCGACGCCGATGTCCCGCAGGGGGCCGCCGCCGGTCAGCGCGCCGGAGACCCCGTCGTTGAGGTAGCGCAGGGGGAGGACGCGGGAGAGGGTCTGCATCCAGCCGGGCATGGCGTCCAGCGGGAAGAACGAGCCGGACAGGAACGCCATGGGGATCATCAGGCAGTTGGCGACGGCCGCGACCGCCTCCGGGGTCCTCGCGTAGCTGCCGACGATGACGCCGAGCGCGAGGAACGCGGTGATGCCGAGGACCAGCACCGGGATGACGAGCGGCCAGCGGCCGTCCACCTGGAGCCCGAAGGACGGGAGCATGGCCACGGCCACGAAGAGCGCCGCCTGAACGGCTCCGATGCCGAGGGCCAGGACGTAGCGCGAGGCGAGGACGGCGGAGACGGGGGTGGGCGTCATCCGGATCAGACGGAGGATGTCGTCGCGCCGCCACTGCATGAGGACGAACCCGACGCCGAACACGGCGGCGTTTCCGACGCCCCAGGACAGCACGCCGGGTGCGATGTAGTTGATGTAGGGCTTGCCGCTCTCCTCGACGGTCTGGCCGTGGAAGATCAGCCCGAACACCACCAGGAAGATCAGCGGGAAGGCGAAGGTGAAGAAGAGGGTGGTGCGGTCGCGGGTGTAGGCCCGGTATCCGGCCTGGCTCAGCGCGGTGTAGGCGCTCATCGGGGGTCTCCGTATCGCTGGATCACTGCACGGTGCGGGTGGGGCGGGGCGGGAGGGTCACGGCTGGGAGATGCCGGTGCCGGTCAGGTCCAGGTACACGTCCTCCAGGCTCGCCGTCCTGGTCTGTACGCCCTGGAGGCTCGCGATCGCGTCGACGGCGGCCAGCACCCGGCCCGCCTCGGTCGTCTCCAGGACGAGGGAGCCGCCCTCCTCGGTGACACGGTCGACGCCCTGGACGGCGCGGGCCTGTTCGGGCGTGAGGCGGTCGGCCGGGATCACCAGCCGGGTGGTCGGGCCGGCGGCGGCGATCAGCCGGGCGGGGCTGTCGAGTGCGACGACCTTGCCCGCGACCATGATCGCGACCCGGTCGCAGAGCGCCTCGGCCTCGTCCAGGTGGTGGGTGGTGTAGACGATGGTGCGGCCCTGGCCCTTGAGGTCGCGCAGGACCTGCCAGAGGGAGCGGCGGGCCTGCGGGTCGAGGGCGGCGGTCGGCTCGTCCAGGAAGATCAGTTCGGGGTCGTGGACCAGGGCGGAGGCGATGGCGAGGCGCTGGCGCTGGCCGCCGGAGAGGTCGTCGACCCGGGTGCCGCCCTGCTCGGTGAGACCGACGGTGGCCAGGGCGCGTTCGGCGGCGGCCGCGTCGCACCGGTAGAGGGCGGCCATGGTGGTCAGGTGTTCGCGGGCGGTCAGCCGGACGAAGAACGCCGACGTCTGGGTCTGCACGCCGATCCGGGGCAGCAGGGCGGTGTCGCGCGGCCAAGGGCTCGTTCCCAGGACCGCCACCGTCCCGGAGTCGGCCCGCAGCTGGCCCTCCATGATCTCCACGAGCGTCGTCTTGCCCGCGCCGTTGGGCCCCAGGAGCCCGAAGAACTCGCCGCGTTCGACGGTCAGCGACACTCCGTCGACGGCGCGGGTCGCGCCATAGGTCTTGTGGACCTCCGTCAGGGCGAGGGCGGGACCGGCGGACGGCTGCGCCTGGGGGGCCTGCGGGGTGCGGGGGGCGGTGGACGTCATGGGACTCTCCTTGAGGGGGAACAGCGGGCCCGGGGCGGGCCCTTCAGGCCGTCAGCAGGTGGTGGACGCCCGCGACGGCTGCCGCGAGGGCGCCGGCGAGCACGAGCGCCGTGGCCCCCGCGTAGGCCGGGTAGGCGATGCGGGCGCGGCGCGGGTAGCCGGCCGCTTCCGGGGAGCGGCGCAGGGCGAGCCGCAGGTAGGCGCCGGCCGAGGCGGCGAGGCCGGTGGCCCCGGCGAGCTGGGAGGCGATCCGGTAGCCGTCGAGCGGCGGCAGCGGTACGAGCATCACGAGGGCCTGGACGCTCCCGAGGAGCAGCAGGGCGGCGAACGCCTCGCGCGTCGCGTCGTCGAGCGGCACGAACAGCCACAGGGCGCAGAACGGAAGCAGGAAGATCAGGTTCATCACCGCGCCGGCGGCGGCGGTCGCGATGCGGTGCCGCCGGGTGCCGAGGTAGAGGTAGTCGTCGACCGTGCAGTACATGATGACGGCGGGGAGCCGCCACCGCAGCCCGATCTCGGAAACCCGTCCGCCGTGGTGCCGCGCCACGACGCCGTGCGCCAGTTCGTGGAGGGCGGTGCTCACCCAGAGCAGGACGGCGGTGCCGGTCAGCAGGACGGGGTTCGCGAGCAATCCCCTTACGGCGAGCAGGAGTTCACCAGCGTGCACGAGGACCACCGTCTCCATCGCGAGGGTCAGCGCCAGGAGCGGCGCCAGCACGGCGGGGGCGAGGAGGAAGCCGACGACGCGGTGGAGGCGGGCGGTGGTGGCGTCGGCGTCGGCCACCAGCGGGAGGGATCCGCGCAGGAGGGTGCGCTTCTCCGGGGCGGGCGATGCGGGCGCCGGGGGCTCGGGGGTGGCGGCGGGCCCGGAGGCGGCGGCTCCGGGCGGGGCGGCGGCCGAGGACGCGGGAGAGGCGCCCGGCGCCCCGGCCAGCAGGCCCTTCGCCCCCAGCAGTCCCAGGAGCCGCTTCCAGTGGGCGTCGCCCAGCCGTCGCCCGTACTCCCCCGCGTACTCCTCGCCGATCTCCGCGAGGCTCCGCTCGCCGTCCATGCGGGCGATGAGGAAGTGCTCCTTGGCCCCGACCTTGAAGGAGCTTCCGCTCTCGGCGTCCTTGATCAGGTGGACCGTGGCGGCCCCGTCCAGCAGCGGGTCGCTGAGCAGGACGCGGGGCCGCAGCGCCGGCCGGCAGGAGGCGAGCGCCCCGGGGGCCGCGCTCACGGGGACTCCTTGAGGACCCGGCCCAGGACGTGGCTGAGGTATGCCTCGTCGCGGATGGTGACGTGCAGCCGGTTGTTGGTCATGTGCATGTACGGGGAGAGCAGCAGCGGCAGCGCGGTGGCGGGGTCGGTGACCCGCTCGTCCCGCTCGCCGTCCCAGGATCGGAAGACCAGGTCCCCGTCATCGGCCAGCCTCCGTGCCCGGTCGCGCAGTTCGGCGCAGTGCTCGGCCCAGCCCGCCAGCGACCCGGGCAGCGATCGGGCCCGGCCGGGCGGGGCGGTGGCGGCCCGGACCCGGGCGAACCGGTCCCGCAACCCGTCCGCCGTACGGGCGTAGTTGGTGTCGTACTCGGCGGAACCGATGAACCCCGTGCCGGGGAACGCCCGGTGCCAGAACGTGTAGTAGGCGTCGAGGTACTGCGTCAGCTCCGCCCGGTCCGGCAGGAAGGTGGACGCCATCACCATCATGAACTGGGCCGCGGTGCCCAGCAGTACGGTCCGCAGGTGGAGGTTCTTGGTGGCGAGGGCGTCGATCACCAGGTCGCTGGAGTGGCGGAAGTGCCACTCCGCCAGCTCGATCCCGGCGTGGCCGCCGTACTTCCCGAACTCCGGTTCGTAGGGCTCGCGGTGGCGGGAGTTGTTGGGGCGCAGGTTCATCCGGCCCCGGTCGTCCGTGTAGTGACCGCGCTCGCCGCCGGGGAACTCGATCTCGAAGAGGGTGTTGTAGAAGTCGTTGAGGAAACCGGAGTCGACCTCGTACAGGGCGGGCCGCTCGGTCAGGAACGCGTCCACGGCCTCCTCGGTGCGGCGGGCCACCTCGGGCTCGGCGGCGGGTGAGGACGGCTTCAGCCGCAGCCGTACGTGGGGGCCCTCCAGCCAGTAGTTGATGAAGAAGTAGCCGGCGAGCAGCCCGTCCGCCTCCAGCTCCGCGACCAGCGGGCGGACGCAGGTGAGCAGGAAGGGGCGGGGGTTGGCCGCATAGAAGACGTGGGTGGCCTGCCAGGGTCCGGCGGCGGTCGCAGCCGGGGCGGCGGGGACGGGGGATGTCATGGGGCGTTCCTCCTGCGGGCGGGTGCGGCCGTCTCCACGGCCAGTTCGGCGACGTGGCGGCGGTCGCCGCAGACGGTGGGCAGCGCGTCCTCGTCCGGCAGCATCTCCCGGAACACCACGCGGGCCTCCGGGGACTTGACCAGCGCCTCGAAGGCGGACAGGGAGAGCGGGCTGTCGAAGTCGAGGTACTGCGGTTTGGCCCCGGTCGCGCCCCGGGCTCCGGTGTCCGACACGGTCGCGAAGACCCGGTCGGGCAGGCCGTGGGTGCGCCGGAAGGCGTGCCAGTCCAGGAACCAGCCGTCCTCGGGCGCCCCCGGCCGGTGCGGCGGCAGGACGGTGGCCGGGGCGCTCCAGCTCCGCCGGCTCAGCACGAGCGAGCCGTGCCGCACCCGGGGCCGCCCGGTGACCCCGCCGCGCGGCTCGGCCTCGGGGACGCCCGCCCACACGTTGAGCGGGGCCATCGAGGTCGGGGAGAGGAGGAGCAGGGTGCGGGGCAGCTCGGGGAGGGCGAGCGGGACGAGGTAGCCGAGGTAAACGGGGATCACCTCGCGGTCCAGGCGGACCGAACGCAGGGCGAGCCGGTCGTCCCCGGGGTCGTGCACGAGGTACAGGTCGTCCAGGTCGATCCTGAACTCCGGCTCCAGCGTGCCGCGTTCACCGGGACAGACGATCTCGTACGGAGTGAGCCGGCCGTGCAGGTTGAGGTTGCTGGTGACCGGGCCTCCGGTGACCTCGGCGAGGACCGCCCCCTCGGGCGCCTGCTCCCCGGCGCCCGCGAGGAGCCGTTCACCGAGGCCCTCGAAGAGCTGGGTGAACCGGCTGAACGGGAACGACACCCCGCCGTAGGACCGGTTGAGGACGACGAGAGGGTCGCCAGGCCGGTCGGCGATCTGGACGTGATGGCTCATCGGGGCGAAGCCGCCCGGTGGTACGTCGAGTTCGCCGGCGACCGCGTCCAGGAAGGCGTCGTCGATCCGCACCTCGGCGGCCTCGGGCCCCGCCACCTCCCACAGCCCGGTCATCCGGGCGGTGAAGGCGCGCCGCGCGGTGTCCAGCGCTCGGAGCCGTTCCAGCCCGAGCCAGTTGACCTCGGGGACGTAGGTCCCGTCGGCTTCGTACGGGGTGCGCGAGGCGGTGAACGTCATGTACTGGTCGAAGAAGTCCTCGTGGAAGTCGTGGACCAGCTTCAGCAGGTCGTCGCAGCGCCCGCCGCGTCCGTAGCGCGCCAGGAAGAATCCCTGGAAGGTGATCCGCTGCGGGAGGGTGAGGTCGAAGGCGGGCAGCACCCGCTCCACGGCGGCCAGCGGCCCGGCGGCCAACTCCCGCCAGGCGTCCGGGTCCAGGGTGAGGGCCGCCCCGGAGCCCCGGCCCGGGGCGGCGTCGAGGCCGGGCGGCGCCTGCGCGCCGCCGGGCGCCGGGAACGCGCCCGCCGCCGCGTCCTCGTACAGCAGCGTCTGCGGGACCTTGGCGTGCTCGGCCCCCAGCTCCTCCTCCTGGATCGCCCGCAGCCCCGCCCGTACGGCCGCCAGCAGGGCCCGCCGCTCGTCCGGCGGGGCCTCGGCGAAGCGGGCGGCGTGGGCGGCCGGCTCCTCCAGCCGGTCCGCGAGCCGGTCGGCCCAGGGACGGTCGAGACCGCGCAGCGCGGCCTGGAACGCGCGCAGCGGGTCGGTGTCGTGGACCTCGGTCCGCAGACACGGCACCTGGACCATGCCGACGTCCAGGAGCGCCGCGAGGTACTGCTCGCACTCCTCGCGCGCGGCGCCGCGGTCCCGCTCCAGCCAGGCGGCCACCTCGCCGTAGCGCACGGCGCCGCGCTCCTCGAACAGGCCGAGCAGCCGTTCCAGGGTGCCGCTGCGGCGCAGGAAGAACAGGCGGTCCTTCACCGCGTCGAACGTGACGGCCGCGTCCTCGTCGCCGATGGTGACCCAGCGCCGGACGTACCGCACGCGGTCCTCGTCGCGGCCCCAGCCGGAGGCGGGGGCGAGCGGCAGATCGGCGCGGCGGGCCGGGTCGGCGAGCACCGCGTCGGCCAGCCGCCCCAGCGCCACGACGTTCAGCCTGACCTGCGTCCGCCACTCCTCGCCGACGTGCACGCGCAGTCCGTCCGAGCCGCCGAAGATGCCGGGGGCGACGCCGGTGAAGGTGGAGAACGGGCTGGTCTTGCACGCGGTCCGGTAGACGTAGGAGAGCAGCGACCGTTCGATCTTGCGCTGTTTTCGGTCCGGTCGTGCCCCGGGGCGGGACGCCTTCTCCCGGTAGGCGTCGAGCTGCCCGTCCAGGGTCGGCGAGGCGAGCAGCAGCCCCTTGCGCAGGCGTTCGTGTCCGGCGATCCGGGCCAGCTCGGCGCGGCTGCGGCCGGTCTCGTCGGCCAGCAGGGCGGCCCCGGCGCACCGCAGTTCGTCCAGTGCGCGCCGGCCGGTCAGCCAGTCGATGAGGATGCGGGCGGCGGCCGGGTCGAGGGCGCGGACGCGGGCGAGTGCCTCCTCGGCGGTGGAAGGGCTCGGCAGCCGGTTGTTGAAGACGTCGCGGCGCAGCGCCAGCAGGGCGCGGCGCGACGGTTCGTCGTCGCTGCCGCCGATCAGCCCGTGCAGGTGGTCCCCGGCCTTCCCGGCGAGCCGTGCGAGCTGCTCCGTGGCGTCGAGGACGCCGTCGGCCCAGCGGCGGCTGCCGGGGCAGCGCAGGGCCCGGACCGCGTCGGCCGGGAGCCCGGCCACGCGCAGCATGAACGCGGGCGCTGGGCGGTTGCCGGTCGCGGAGGGGGCGTCGGAGCGGGCATCGGAGGGGGTGGTGGTCATCGTCGGCCCCCGTCAGGCGATCTCGTAGCGGAAGTCGGCGGGGGCGGGGCGTTCGTTGCCGATCATCATGATCAGCAGGGGTGCCTCACCGGTCTCTTCGAGGCCAAGTTCCTCGATGTAGGAGATGTTGTCGAAGCCGAGGGCCACCCCGCAGCCGAGGCCCACGGCCGCCGCCGCCGTGTAGACGGACTGGGCGACGGCCCCGATCGTGGCGTTGACCAGCCGGTATCCCCGGTCGCCCACCGCGTCCAGGACGGCGGTGGTGCGGACCGTCGGCACGAGGACGGCCCCCGCCTGTTCCAGGTTGTAGTTGGCGAGGAAGTAGTTCTTCTGGAGGAACTCCCCCGGCCGCCCCTCCTTCACCCGTCGCAGGGTGTGCCGTTCGGGGTCGTAGGCGTACGAGCCGGGCTCGACGCCCTCGACGTGGTTGACGAAGGCGTACAGCCGCGCCAGCCGTACGTCACCGGTGTCGCCGCCGATCCGCGATCCGGCCGACGCGGCGGCCAGGCAGGCGGCCAACTGGTCCGCGGCGACGGGCTTCTGCGCGTCGAAACGGCCGAAGCTGCTACGGCGGGCACGGAGCGCGGAGCGCACGTCGGCGTCCAGCGGCCGGGGCGGCGGCAGAGCGGTCTCCGGCAGCCGCTCGTCGGCGGGGTGCGCGGCGGCCGGGGCCAGGGCGTCGGGGGCGGGCCGGGCGGCGGCCCCGGTCGCGGTGGCCGCCTGCATCCTGAGCAACGCGTCGAAGGTGAGGACCGTCCGCGAGCGCTCGACGTCGCCGCGCCGCACGGACACGGCGGAAGCGGCGGTCACTCGCCGCGGCGAACTCGGCTTCGCACCAGCCCACTGGAGGGGGACCACGGCGAAGATCCCTTCCCGTGCCGGGTCCACGCCCAGCAGCTCGGCGAGCCGCTCCTCGTCGAACCAGAGGGCCGGCTCGACGGCCAGGCCGCGGGCCGACGCCCACATCCGCCAGGTCTGGACGCAGGCACCGAGGTCCATGGAGACGGCATGGAAGGAGAAGCTGTTGTACTTGAACGAGTTCTGCCAGTACTTGATGCCGAGGACCAGGTACTGATCGGTCCAGGCGCCCGGCGCGCCCTCCCCCAGCGCGTCGCGCACCCGGCCGGAGGCGTCTCCCGTGAGCAGCCGCTGCATGGTGTGGTGCCGGGTGGAGTAGTAGTGCACTCCGGGCGGCACGGGGGCGCTCGGCCCTGACACCCAGTGGATGCTGACCGGGTAGAGTCCGCCGCCCGACGCGGTGCCGCGCGACCAGTTGGCCAGCGGGTAGTGGGGCAGCGCGTTCAGGTCCGTGTTGGCCTGGACCCCGAGGCGGCGGCCGGTCAAACCGTAGGAGTCGCGGAGCATGCCGGAGAGCGTGACGAGGTCGAACTCACCGTACGCGCGGCCCGTTTCGGGGTGCAGCCCCCGGTCGAGCGTCGCCCCGGCCGGATAGGGGGCGTCGGGCAGCGGGAAGCCGTCGGCGCCGGGGTGGTACTTCGCCTTGCGGGGGCCGTCCTGCCAGTTCGGTACGTAGTCGGCGGGTTCCATCGGGATTCGGCCGCGATGCATGATCGCGGCGGCGTATTCATGGGCGTATCCCATGGGGGCTCCTTGGTCGCGGCGGGAGGGGCGGACTCCCGGGAGAAGGCTCGGGGCGGGGCGCGGGGAGAGGCGGGGGGCGGGGCCGTGGGCGCCGGCCAGGTCCGCTCAGGGTCAGGGGAACGGGTGCGGGGCCGGGTTGAGATCGGCGTCGGTGAGGTCCGCCGTCCGCAGCCCCGCCTCGCGCAGGGCGGTGCGCAGCCGGGGCATGCCGAGGGCGCGCTGGCGGGTCCAGCCGAAGTCGATCGGCAGCAGTCCGGGCACGATCACGCTCACCGTCGTGAGCCCGAGGTCGCGCTGTTCGGGCATGGTCTGGTCGACGACCACCACGTCGAACCCGGCGGCGGCGACGGCGTCCACGCACCGCAGCAGGTCCTCGCGCAGATCGTCGGACGCGGGGAGGACCGGCCGGGCGCCGGGCCCTTCCCCGTACAGCTCCGCGAAGGAACGGGCCGGCGGGCGGACGGCGCCGGGTGGGCCGAGCAGGAAGTCCGCGTGGTCGCCCATCTCCGGTATCCCGTACGCCAGCGGGTGGTCGTGCAGCGCCTCGACCTTGGCGAAGTCGGTGGCCATGGCCCGCAGCCGCGCCTCGTCCCGCTCGGTGCGGCCCGGGAGGTTGACGGCGTCGGTGGCGATCTCGCAGAGCGCCCCGGCGAGCGCCGCCTCCGGGTCGAGCCCGGCGCCCGCGCCGAAGCACATCCGGCCGGGCCCGCCGTCGGGACGGACGGCGACGCCGGTGACGACGGGGATCGGGAAGGTGATCCGGGTGTCGAAGAACCGCGCCTCGTACCCGTACATCTCCAGCCGGTCCACCATGTGCCGGACGGCGGGGCGGCGGCTGGTGCGCGCGTCGATCTCGGGGAGCGCGGCCCGCCCGTACCAGGCGAGCAGGAACGCGTCCCGCTCGACGACCTCCATCAGCCCGAAGTAGACGGCCTCCTCCAGCGCGCCGCCGGAGGCGCAGCCGTTGGAGCTCTCCTGCACGAACCGGTTCTCCAGGCCGGGGGCGTGGTAGTACGTGAGCACTTCGGGGACCAGGACGGTGCGGGAGTCGCGGAGCGACCAGCCGCGCACCCAGGGGATCTCCCGGTCCGGGGTGAAGGGCCGCACCCGCGGATCGGCCCGGTGGAAGGCGTCGGAGTACAGGCCGCAGACGCGCGGGTCCACGACTGCCCGGCCCTCCGCGCGCAGGGCGTGCAGACTGGCCCTGACCTGGGCGTGCTTGGACCGGGGCCGCATGCCCGCGTACCGCTCCAGGCCCTCCAGGACCCCGATGCGCATGCTCTCGGCGAAGGTGTCGGCGTGCCCGCCCCAGAACGTCTCGCGCAGGTACGGTCCCGACCTCAGCGAAAAGCATCCGATGGTGGCGGAGGTGGACGTGGAGGAGACGTCCTGGACGACGGAGGGGCCAAGCGCCCCGCAGACGGGGTTGGCATACGGCTGGACGGGCAGTTCGTAGTCCGCGATGTCCCGGACCCGGAAGCCGCCGGGACGCAGCTTGGGCGCGGGCCGCAGGGTGAGCGCGGCGGCCTCGTCGCTGTCGGGCTCGGGCCGCGCGCAGCCGGGGCACTCCGGATCGGGGACGAGCGGGTAGTGGCGTACGGCCAGGGTCTGGAGGTCGACCAGGTGGACGGCCGGGAAGGCCCCGGTCTTCGGCCCGCCCCCGGCCAGCCGGGCGGCGATCACCCCGGCGACGGCTTCGGCCGCGAAGAGGGTCAGGTACGGGGGCGGCCCTGCGGCCCCGGTCCCGGAGCCCAGTTCCAGCGCCTCGCGCACGGCGACGGACCGGACCGCCTGCCAGCGGCGCTCCAGACAGCGGGCGCAGGGGCTGTGGTGGTGCGGGGCGAGCCGGTCGTACGGGACCTCGGGGCCGGGCCGGTCGTGCGGATCGGTACCGGTCCGTACCGGGAAGGGGCCCACGACGGCATGCCGCCCGTAGTGGCGAACAGGTACGGCATCGCCCTCGGACACGGGTTCCTCGGCCGTGAACGCGTCCTGTACGCCGAGGGGTTGAACGTCCAGCGGCACGGCGTTCGCCGTCCCCCCGTGCCGGGCCAGCGCCTTCCCCAGGAGCTCCGCGAACGACCGGGCGCCTTCCCCCAGTACGACGGGCCCGAGCGGGACGGCCGGCGTGGCCGCGTGCGGGGAATCCTGGGCCTGGGGCGCGTCCGGGGGGCCCTGGGGGCCCGGGGTGCGGGGTGCGTCCGGTTCCTGGCGTGCTTCCGGTACGCCAGGCGCTCGGGATGCGTGCGGCGCCGGGGGCGCGTCGGGTGCGTCCCGCGCGGTCTCAACGGGCATCGGTACCGCCCTCGCCGTCCACCGTGAGCAGGACCCGGGCCGTGGCGATGGGCACGGAGGCCAGGTCCGCCGGGGTCGTCGACACGTACAGGGCGTCGCGTCCCGCGGACCGCAGGGCCTCCAGCACCGCGTCGAACGTGGTCTCGGCGCCGTCCGCCGCGACGGACGCCCCGCCCACCGCGATCGCCCCGACTGCCAGGTCGGCCATGAGCGGATCCCCGGGATCGACCGCCGCCCCCGGGTCCTCGGCGGCGAGCTGCACCTGGCCGAGGAGGTCGCGCAGGGCGGCGGCGGTGGCCGCGCGCCGGGACAGTCCGGCACCGACCGCCCAACGCCCCGCCGAGGAAGGGCCGTCCGCCTCCCGGGCCAGCACCACGGACGCCGAGGAGCGGTCCGCCTCGCCCAGGTCGAGGAGGTCCACGGCGATGTCCAGGTTGGCCGCCGATTTCAGCAGGAACACCAGTTCCGGATCGTCGCCGCCGACCGCCACCGGACCGACCCGGGTGGTCCCCCGCACGGCACGGAGCAGGGCGTCGTGGGCGAGCGCGGAGAGCAGCCCGCGCCCTGCCGCCTCCGCCGCGCTGCCGCCCGCCCCGGATCCCGCCGTGGTCGCCAGGTGGGCCCGGTCGTGGTTGTGGGGCCCGAACGGGCGCAGGGCGGCGGCCGGAACGCGTACCGGGTCCTTGCCGATGAGGGAGGTCGCGACCGCCCACGCGGCGGGCACTGCCCCGGTGCCGCCGCCGGTCGTCAGGGCGTCGGGCCCCAGCCTCCGCAGGGCCCGGCCGTCCGCCCGGTCGCCATCCTCGACGTCCGCCGGGGGGACCACGTGCTCCACGTACGCCTCGGCCGCCGCGTACAGCGCCCGCGTCCGCGCGCCGGCCAGGTGGTGCACGTCGAACGCGGCGATGCGCCGGCGCTCGCCGCCCCCGAGCGCCACCTCGACGCGGCTGAGCTTCAACGGGGTCTGGGTCAGCTCCTCGTCGTCGTAGCGGCGGAAGATCCCGGTGTACGGGCGGACCAGCACGGCGCTGATCCGGTTCAGCTCATCGACCAGTTCCTCCGCGTCGCGGGCGGTCTCCACGGTCGCCGTGACGGGCAGCGCGAGCCCTTCGGGCAGGGCGGCGGGGCTCGCCGCGCCGCCTCCGGCCGGGAGCGCGGCGCACCGGGTGCACCGGGGGTGGGGCTGGACCGGCTCGGCCATCACGTCCAGCGATTCCAGGTCCTGGACGAGGACGTGGCCGGCCGTCTCGGCGGGCAGCGCCCCGGTGGCCAGGCGGAAGATCTCGTAGCCGACGAGGTTGCCGACCATGGCGGCGATCGGCCCGGACAGCGGGGCTCGCGTGGTCGGCGCGGCCCCGGCTGCCTCGCTCCACAGTTCGGCCGCCGTTGGGGCGTCGACGTTGCCGCCCAGGCGCAGCAGGGCGCAGTTCCAGCAGCCGGCGGAGCCGGCGGTGGCGAGCGGGCCGACGACCAGACGGCGGCCGAACAGCCAGGCGGGGATGAGCGTCACACCCTCGGGCGCCCCGGCGGCCAGCAGCCGGTGGGTGCGCGCCCCGGCGTCCACGCCGGTGACCACGACGACGTCGTAACCGGCGAGGTCGGCCCAACCCGCTCCCGTTCCGGCGGGGACGGCCTCCACCCGCGCTCCGTTGGCGGCGGCCTCGGCGGCGAGGTCGCCGGGGGTGGGGCCGGGGTCCGGGTCGGAGTCGGCGGCGGCGAGGCCGCGCGGGGCCGTCCTGGCGCCGGGGGCCGCTGACGCGGCGGTGCCGATGGCCGCGCATCCGTTGCGTACGAGACTGAGCGCGCACCAGTGGGCCGTCTCGTCGTCGCCGAGGACGGCGACGCGGGTGGCGCGGTAGCGGGCGAACCGGGCGGGGGCGTCGTCGGTGTAGTGGTCGACGTAGGCGATCTGCGCGGCGAACCGTTCGGCGGTCTTCTCGTCCACGGTCTCCCCGGTGGCCTGCGCCTCGGGGATGTCGCGGGCGAAGCCGCGCGCGTACAGCGTCTTGACCAGTTCGGCGGCCATCGCCCGCTGCGCGGGCCCGAACCCGGCGCAGAGGTCAGCCAGTCGGTGCGCTCCGGTGAGGTGCGGGACGACGAGGGAGGCGAAGCGGTAGGCGGTCCGGCCGGTGAGGTGGAAGCCCCCGTCGGCGTTGTGGAACAGCACCCCGCCGGGGGTCTCGGTGAACAGCACATCGCGCCGGATACGCGGCCGGGTACCGGCGAGCGCATCGAATGTGGTCGTCCCGGGCGCCCCGGGCTCTTTGGCCGTCGCCGAAGGCGCGGCAGACGCCGGAGCCGATGCCGGGGCGGAGGCGGTGGGTGCGGCGGGCGGAGCGGGCGTTGTGGGTGCGGCGCTGTCGGCCATGGGGATCACACCTTCTCTGTGCGGCGGTCGCGGATCCGGGCGGTTCTTCGTACGTGGGCGCGGAGCAGGCCGTGGATGCGGTACGGGCCCGGCGGGCCGTCCTCCAGCAGTCCGGCGTCGGCGAGTTGCTCCCGTACGGCTTCGGGTACGGGTCCTTCGTGCGCGGGCCCCCCGTCGGCCAGGAGCTCCGGCGGCCCCTGGGCGAGGTGGGTGAACGCCTGTGACAACCGGGGGTCGAGCCGGTCGAGCGCCCGGTCGAAGAGGCCAGTGACCGAGTGGCCCGGGGAGTCGGTCAGGGTGAGCCGGGCGAGCGGGTCGTCGCCCAGCCAGTCGACGGCGTCGGCGAGCCGCAGCCCCGGCCGGGTCAGCAGCCGGGCGGTGAGGATGCGCAGCGCGGCGGGGAAGTAGCCGCACACGGCGGTGAGGCGGTGGGCCGCGTCCGGTTCGGCCTCCACCCTCTCGGCGCCCAGGGCGGCCAGCAGCAGTCCGTACGACTCGGACTCCGTGAAAGCGGTCAGGCGCTGCACCCAGCCGCCGTGGGTGGCGATGAGTCCGCCGAGCCCCATCCGGCTGGTGACCACGACGGCGAGGCCGGGCCCGGTCCCGGTCCCGGTCCCGGGTAGGCCATCGGGGGTGAGCAGCGGGCGCACCTGATCGGCGTCCACCACGTCGTCCAGGATGAGCAGCGCGCGCCCGCCGCCCGCCGCGCCGAGGGCGTCGGCGAGCGCGGCGGAGACCTCCCCGGCCGTGCGGGGTTCGCCGTCCGCGCGGGTCATCCGGACGAGTAGCCGGCCTGCGGGGAAGGCTTCCCCGACCTGCCGGGCCACGTGGTGGGCGAGCGCCGACTTACCGATGCCGGGCGCCCCGGAGACCACGACGGTGAGGGCCCGGAGGTCTCCGGGGCCGGTCGGAGGCGGCGCCGTGAGGCGGGCAGCCATCGCCTCGGCCTCGGCGGCGCGACCGGTGAAGTGCGGTACGCCGGGAACGGGCCCGATCCCGGCGTCGGCGGGCGGTGCACAGGTCCCGGCGGTGCTCGGGGCCCCCGTGACCGCGCCGGGCGGGGCGGTGACCGGTGCGGGGGCGAGTTCGGGGGTCTCGGCGTCCGGCTGCGGCACGGTCTCGCCCCGGACGACGCGGGACACCACCACCGCAACGGACGCGGCCGAACCGGAGCCCCCCACCTGCCCGGAGGCCCTCTGCCCGGGCCCCGCGTGACCCGAGCCCGCCGGTCCCGGGCCCGCCTGACCTGGAGCGGCCCCACCGAGGGCAGCCGTAGCGGAAGCCAGCACCGCGGGAACGGACGGACCGGGGGCCGTCGCGCCGGAAGCCGCCTGCCCCACCGGGCCCAGGTCCTCGCCGCGCAGGATGGACAGTTCGAGGCGGCGCAGGGAGGCCGAGGGATCGACGCCCAGCTCCTCCCGCAGGAAATCTTTCACCCTGCGGTACTCGCCGAGCGCCTGCGACTGACGCCCACTGCGGTACAGGGCCTCGATGAGCTGTTCGTGGAAGCGTTCGTGTCCCGGATATACGCGCGTAGCGGTCCACAGGTCGACGAGCGCCTCGCCGCAGCGGCCGAGCCCCAACAGCAGGTCGCAGACCCGCTCGACCACGCGCAGCCGTTCCTCCGCGAGCCGGGGCACCTCGTCGCGGTGCAGAACGGCGGACCGTACGTTGGCGAGCAGCGCGCCCTGCCAGAGCGAGAGGGCGTCCCGGAGCGTGTACAGCTCCGCCTCCGGGTCGTGGTCCATGGCCGTGGCACGGCGCACCTGGTCGCGGAAGGCGAGGAGGTCCAGGGTGGGCGGTCGGGCGACGATCCGGTAGCCGCCGGGGACCGCCTCGATGGCCGTGCCGGTGACTCCGTGCTTGGTGAACAGCCGGCGCAGCCGCAGGACACAGGTCTGGAGGGCGGCCTTGGCGGTGGCGGGCTGTTCCTCGCCCCACACCGCCCGCTGCAAGTACCCGGCGGAAACCGTGGAGTTGGCGTTCAGGAGCAGCGCGGCGAGTAGGTTCGCGGGTTTGGAGGGCTGGAGAACGACGGTGTCGGGGCCGTCCGCGAGGGCAAGCGGCCCGAGGAGCTGGAACCGCACCGCGGCCCGCGCCCCGGAAGGCCGTCCCGCCTCCCCCGTCGCGCCGCCTGTCCCCAGCGGGACCGGTCTCGACACCTCTAGTCCCAGCCGTTGACCAGCTTGCACACCTGTACGGGCGGGGAGTGCGGGGGCAGTTGGCCGAAAACGCCCTCCAACTCCATACAGATCAGCCGGGTGACGTCGTCGACGACGGCGGGCGGCGGGCCCGCCGGTGTGGTGGCCGACGCCGTGCCGGCGGTGAGGGCGAGGGCGGCGATGGCGATACCGGTGACGAGGGCGGCAGCTCTGGCGGTGCGGCGCTGTGTCCGCGCTAGCGGAGACCTGTTCACGTGTTCCCCTTCGGCCGTGGCGTCGGTGCCGGGGGTCCTCCCGACAGGCACGACGATGCCAGCGCGGAACGCGCCACGAGAGATGCCGCGGTGTCAGCATGCTGCACGGCGGCCCGCCGCGGTGTGCAGCAAGCTGACACGCTCCGCCGTGCACAACGGGCCCCAGCGGGGAACGAGTTCGGCTCCGAGACGTTTGGAGGAACGTCCCGGAGCCTGCTGGTCTTCCTACGGTGACACCCGAAGGGTCATCTATGCCGGGCGGCCTCCCGGCTCCCCCGGCGTCCGCCAAGCGGGGCCCCAGGACCCTCACCCGTCCGTCGCGATGGCGTTCAGGACGTTCATCCGGCCCGCCCGGAAGGCCGGGACGAGAGCGGCGGACAGTCCGACGAGCGCCGAGCAGACGAGCACCGTGAGGATCGTCGGCCCCGGGATGTCCAGGGCCAGCAGCTTCTGCGCTGCACTCGCCGCATCGAGCAGTCCCCTCCGCGAGGGGCCTGCACGGCGCGTGGGATGCCGCCACGGGCCGGAGGCTTCACGGGCGACGTCGACGCTGACTTCCAGCACCAGCCCGGGTTCCACCGGCGTCACGTCCAGCTGTGGCATTTCCGGGATCCGCGGTCCCCGAGCGCTTTCCCCGCCCGCCGTCGAGCGTTGCCGGCTCCCGCTCCCAGGACCCGGTGTTCCGCCGTCTGGAGCCGGAGCCCGGTCAACTGGGCGGCCGGGGCCTGATGCTGGTCCACTACGTGGCCGACCTCGTGCGGCTGCACACCGGCGACGACGGCACGACCGTGCGCTTCTACCTCAGCTTGTGACCACCCACGGACGACCACCTGTCAGGGTGGCCGCCCACCCGCCCGGCGCGTCCCGCCAACCTCGGCTGACGGGGGGAAGCGCGGGGTGGTGCGCCGAGTGCTTCGTGATCGGGCCCGCGCCGACCGGATCAGCCGGATGACGGCCTGCTCGTCGTCATCGGCCGGGTCGTCGAACGACATGGGCACAGCGGGTCATCGAGGAATGGCCTCGGCACCGCCACCGGACGACCGTGCTCCGCCAGAGTTTGTGGTTCGCGAGGCCGTGTTCGACGGTGATGTGGTCGCAGGAGTGCCCGTGGCGGTCGCGTTCCCCCTGTTCGACTCTGCCGGGCGATGCTCCGGGGCGGGGTTTTCCGGGCGGTGTGATCGCTTGCCCGCGGTGGTAGCGGCTCAGGCCCAGACAGCCGTCGTCCAGGAGGACCTCGATGTCGCCGCTCCAGGGCTTGTCCCGTAAAGGATCTTCCGGCTGGGGGGCGAGGCCGACTGGTGTTCGCTCCGCGCGCCTATCCCCTGAGGGAGAGATTGGGCAGGTGAGCGACCCCGTTCATCGGGTGGCGGACACCGTCTCCTTTCGATCGGCAGTCGTGAAGGATCTTCCAGGCTTTCATCTGGGCGCAGGCGTGCTCGACGCGGGCACAGACGTGATGGTGGAAGATGTTGTCCTCCGTCCTTTCCAGGCGGACAGTGCGCTCCACCCGCGCTCGCGACGGTGCGGGATGACCAGACCGGTGTCCCGGTAGCCGCCGTCAACAACCACAGGGGTGCGACCGACTACGGCTTCGGTGCCGGACAGCTCCCATGCCTTGCCGTCATTGCGGTTGCCGGGCAGGGGCTGGACGATCACCATGACGAGGCGGATGTCGGCATCGATGGCGACTTGGGAGTCGTGGAGTATCTCCAGTTCTTCGACTGTTCGGCCACCGCGTGGTCGTGTGTGGGGACCAGGGGTGCGTCCACGATCAGCACGGTGTTCTTGCGGAACCGCTTGCGCGTCCTGAGCGCGAGCAAGGGACCGACGTGCCCGATGACGCGATCGGCCGCGAACTTCGGCACCCCGAAGAGCGGAGCAAGTTGCCGCAGCGCCACGTCACCGCCATCCCTCCCGCCGCCCGCAGGTGAAAACGCGCACGGCGTGCGTCTCACGCCGTGCGGGAAATGTCTTCCTCCACCACCGGATGCGCGAAGGGCTCCCCCGCGGACCAGCGGGCGAGTTCGTCCACGGCAGCCGCAGCCAGCCGGTGCAACTCGCTCCCCAAAGAACCGGCGACATGCGGGGTCAGCACGACGTTCTGCAAGTCATAGAGCGGCGAACCCGCCGGCAAGACCTCCGGAACCGTGACGTCGATAACCGCGTTGAGCCGCCCCGAGACCAATTCCGCCGTCAAAGCGTCCTGATCGACAAGAGAGCCCCGCGACGTATTGATCAACGTACTGCCGTCCCGCATCAGCGCAAGCCTCCGGCCGTCGATGAGATGACGAGTCCCCGGAAGTTCAGGAGCGTGCACGCTCACGATGTCGCCGGTCTCGCACAGCTCGTCGAGCGCGACGGAGCGGGCTCCGAGACGCGCGGCTTCGGCCGGTTCCACGTAAGGGTCGTGGAGCAGGAGGTCCAGATCATAGGGACGGAGCAACTCCAGAACACGGCGACCGACAAGAGAAGCCCCCACCACCCCGACCGACCGCCGGTAGTTGCCCGCCTGCGGATAGGCGCCCTGCCAGTCGTACTCCGCACGACGGGCCCGGTAATCCTCCCGAATGCCCAACAAACCCTTATTCGCCAACAGAACGAACGCCACCGTGTACTCGGCCACCGGCAACGCGTTCGCCCAGGCGACGGACGCGACCTCGACGCCCCTCTCCCAACAGGCGTCGGTGATGTGGTGCTTCACCGACCCCGCCGCGTGCACGACCGCCCGCAGACGCGGCGCCGCGGCCAGAACGGCCTCGTCGATCGGTGGGCAGCCCCAGCCCGAGACGATCACCTCCACGTCCGCCAGCGCGGCTCGGGCCCGCGGAGTGGTGAAGTCGTCGAGAACCAGTCCGGGGTCGATATCGGCGAGGGCGACGAGCCGGGCCGTGGTGGGGGCGTCGAAGAGGCGGGCGACCAGGTCCTGGTGCATGGCGAGGACGGCGCGGGGGCGGGACTCGGTCCTGCCGTCGGCGGACGGCCGGGGGTCGGACATGGGCTTCTCCTCGTAGGAGTCGGCGTGGACGGGGGCGCTCACTTGACGCTTCCCGCGGTGAGACCGGCCTTCCAGTGCCGCTGGAGGAGGACGAAGGCGAGGATCAGCGGGACGACGGCGAGCAGCGCCCCGGTGACGACCAGCGGGTAGTACTCGGGGAACGACCTGGTCTGCACGTTCCAGGTGAACAGGCCCAGGCTGACGGGGAAGAGCTTGTTGTCGGAGAGCATCACCAGCGGCAGGAAGAAGTTGTTCCAGATGGCGGTGAACTGGAAGAGGAAGACGGTGACGAAGCCGGGCATGACCATGGGCAGACCGATCGACCAGAAAGTGCGCAGTTCCCCAGCTCCGTCCACGCGTGCGGCCTCCAGCACCTCGCCGGGCACGTAGCCGGCGCAGAACACCCGGGAGAAATAGACCCCGAACGGATTGACCAGCGAGGGCAGGAAGACGGCCCAGAAGCTGTTGACGAGGCCCACTTCGGAGGCGAGCAGGTACATCGGAAGCGCCAGCGCCGTGGTGGGGACCATGACCCCGACCAGGACCAGCCCGAACACCTTCTCCTTGCCGGGGAAGGCGTAGACGTGGAACACGTATCCGGCGGCCACGCAGATCAGGGCGCACAGTGCCGCGCCCAGCCCCGCGTAGAGCAGCGAGTTGGCGTACCAGCGGAAGTAGATGCCGTCGCCGGTGGAGGCCAGGTCGGCGAGGTTCTTGCCCAGGTTGAAATTGCCGGGCCGCAGGGTGTTCCCGCCGAGCAGGTCGGCGGTGTTCTTGGCGGCTGCGGTGAGCAACCAGCCCAGGGGCAGCAGGGTGTAGGCGGTGGCCAGGACCAGCACGCCGTTGACGACCGCCCTGGACAGACTCCAGTGCCGGGGGGAACTGCTCATGCCGCGGCCTCCTTCCGGCGGTCGGACCGGGGCCGGGTCAGCCGGGTGACGGCAAAGGACAGGATCGCGGCGGCGGCCGCGAGCAGTACCGAGGCGGCGGCGGCGAGACCGTAGTCGCTGCGTTCGAAGGCGGCGGTGTAGGCGTACATGTTGGGCGTCCAGGCGGAAGTGACACCGGGGGAGGTGCCGTGGAGGATCATCGGCTCGGTGAAGAGTTGCAGCGACCCGATGACGGTGAACAGCCCGACCATCGCGAGGGAGGCGCGGATCAGCGGGATCTTGATGCTGAACGCGGTGCGCACCGGGCCGGCGCCGTCGACGACCGCGGCTTCCAGCACCTCGCGCGGGATGGCTTGGAGTGCGGCGTAGAAGATGACCACGTTGTAGCCGGTCCACTGCCACAGAGCCATGTTGACCACGGCCGGCAAGGGGTTGCCGAGCGGGTCGGGCCGGGTGCCGAGGGCTTCCAGCACGTCGAGCACCGGGCTGATGCCGGGGGTGTACAGGTACATCCAGATCAACGCGGCGATGATGCCGGGCACCGCGTGCGGGATGAACAGGGCGAGCTGGAAGAACCGCTTGGCCCGTGCCAACGTGGAGTCCACGAGCAGGGCCAGTGCCAGAGCGAGGCCGATCATGACCGGGATGTACATCAGGCAGTACAGGGCGATGTTCGCGAACCCGTCGAGGAACGCCTCGTCCCTCAGTGCCCGGGCATAGTTGCCCCATCCGGTGAAGAGGGTTTCCGTGCCGCCGAACCCGAGGCCGCCGCGCCGCTCGGTGTAGAGGCTGAGGTGGACGGCGTAACCCACCGGTACGAGGGTGCAGGCGGTGAAGAGGAGCAGGAACGGGGCGAGCAGGACCGCGGGAGCGCCGTACCGCCCGCGCCGCCCGGAGGTGGCGGCGCGGCGGGGTTCGGCCCGGGTGGTGCGTGTGGTCACGGGGCGACCTTCAGCCCGCGGTTCTCGAACTCGTCCAGGGTGGCCTGCTGGGCGGTGGTGAGAGCGTCGCCGATGGTGCCGGTCCTGCCGGCGACCTTGCCGAAGGAGTCCTTCAGCGAACCGTTCGTCACGCCCATGGCGGGCCCCCAGGTCCAGCCGGGCTTGATCGACTTGGCGGCCTCCGCGTAGACGCCGTAGATGTCCTGCCCACCGTAGAACGCGGTGTCGAAGGCCTTCTTCGCGACGGGGAGCAGCGCGGTGGCGGCGGGGTAGGAGGACGAGGTGCCCGAGTCGATGCGGGCCTTCATGCCTTCCGGGGTGGTGGTGGCCCAGGTGGCGAACTCGACGGCGGCCTCGGCCTTCTTGCTGTCCTTGGAGACCGCGAAGGTGGTGCCGCCGAGCATCCCGCTGGCGGGTTCCCCGTTCCAGGTGGGCATCGGCGCCACCGCCCAGTTCCCGTCCATGCCGGGAGCCGATCCGAGGTTCGCCTTCAGGACGCCCCCGCCCCACGACGCTCCCAGGTAGCCGGCCGTCTCCCCCTTCTGGAGCGAGGCGGTCCACTGCTGGCTGAACGACGGCTGGACCTGGACGAGGTCGTCGTCGATCAGCTTCTGCCAGTAGTCGGCGGCCTTGCCGGTCTCCGGAGCCGTGAGGTCCACCTTCCAGGCGTCGTCCTCGGCGGTGAACCAGCGGGCGCCGTTCTGCCAGGCCATCGCCTCGAACGTGCTCGGGTCGTCCGGGAAGAACGTGGCGATCCGCGTCTTGGGCTGGGCGGCCTTGAGCTTCTGGGCGGCCTTGCGGAACTCGTCCCAGGTCCGGGGCACCGTTATGTCCGCCTTCCGGAAAAGGTCCTTACGGTAGAAGAAGGCCTGCGGAGCGATGTCCAGGGGCAGAGCCCAGGTCCTGCCGCCGAGCGAGGTCAGCTCGCTCGCCTGCGGCAGGTACGTGCCCCGGAGGCTGTCGTCGACAAGTCCGCTGATGTCCTGGACCGCCCCCTGGCTGACGAAGTCGGGCAGCTGCGGGTACTCGATGTTGAAGACGTCCGGAGCGTTTCCCGCCTTGACCGCGTTGGCGATCTTCGCGTACCCGCCGGCGTTGCCGGAGGGGATCTCTTCGAACTTGATCCGGATGTCCGGGTGACTCGCGTTGAAGTCGGCGACGACTTCCCGGGTGCCCTTGGCCCAGCCCCAGAAGGTCAGGGTGACCGGCTTGCCGTCGGCGCCCGAGGCGTCGTCCTGCTCGCCTCCGCAGGCGGCGAGCAGGGTGCCGCACAAGGCGGCCGCGGTGATCGCGGCGCCGGCGCGGACTCTGCGGCGGGAGAACATCGATGAACGCATGGCACGGCTCCTAAAAGGGAGGGCACGGGGCCCGGACGACCTTGTTCCAGGAAGGCGATCCGAGGGGCGATTGCCAGCCATCCTGAGGATGCGTGTGATCGAAGTCAAGATGTATGGATCGAATGATCGATACGATCAATTGGCGTACCAGGGCTCTTCACCCCGAAAACCCCCTCCGAACTGGCGCTGACACCGGAACCACCGGTCGGGGCCCGAAGATCACGATCATGTCAAGCAGTTCATTTGACCTGACCTTTTGACGAATGATCAGCCAGCTGCCGGGGTTCCGCTCGGAGAGCCCCGCCCCGGCGAGACCAGGAGGCAGGGGGTCAGAGGGGCAGGGGGATAGGGGGGCAGGGGGGCAGGGACCACTGAGGCACGGAGGCGACGGCCGTCGCCCGGACCGGTCCCCTCCCGCCGCCCGGGCGGTGGGAGCGATGGGATCCGCAGGCGTACGGAGGCGCGTCAGCCCCCGCAGGACGTGCGGACGCGAAGGGTGGGCAACAGCGACGTACGGCTCACCGGCAGGTCGCGGCCGCCGGTGAGCCGCCGCAGCAGCAGGGCGAACGCCGCTTCGCCGACCGCCCGCTTCGGCGGGGCGACCGCGGTCAGCGGCGGAGCGGCCAGCGCCGCGAACACGTCGTCATAGGCGATCAGGGCGAGGTCGTCCGGCACCGTGAGACCGAGCGCCCGGAGCAGGGGCGGGAGCTGGATGGCGTCCTGATCGTTGTGGACGAGCACCGCCCGGGCGCCGTTCGACGCCGCGTCGGCGATCCGGCGGGCGAGGCCCGTGGGGTCGGGGCCCGCTCCGGCGGGCCGGAGCGTGTCGAGCACCGGCGCCGGCTCCATCCCGAGCAGGCGCGCCCCCTGGACATAGCCCGCCCGTACCTCCTCGGCGGTCCACGAATCGCTCCGAGCGGCCAGCAGCACGCTGTCGTGGCCGAGACGGGCGAAGTGCCGCAGCGCTCTGAACACTCCGTCGCGGTGGTCGGATCCGACGGAATCCAGCTGCGAGCCGGGGCCGTCGAGGGTTGGGGAGCGCCGCTCCACGAGCACGGCGGGAACCGGCAGGGAATCCAGCCACGCGCAGCCTTCGCGGTCCAGGCCGGGGAGCAGCCCGGGGGCGAGCAGGAGCCCCTGCGCTCCCGATTCCAACAGCTGCTCGGCCTGGGTCAGGTCGTCGCCCGCCCCGTACGGCGCGATGCCGAGCACCAGGCGGATCCCGGCCTCCGCGGCAGCGGAACGGACGCCGTCGATGACCTCGTCGAAGTACGAGCCGACGGACGGGACCAGGAGTCCCACGGTCTGTTTCGCGGGGGCCCCGTACCTTCCTGCGGGGTTCTCCGGGGAGGCGTGTTCGAGGGAGACGTAGCCGTGGGAGCGCACGACGCGTCCCGCATCGGCCAGGGCGACCACGTCCCGCCGGACCGTGACGGCGGGGATGTCCAACCGCTCGGCCAGCTCCGACAACCGGACATGCCCGCCCAGTTCACTGATCATCGTCACGATGAGCCTGCGGCGCTCTTCTCCGGACATACGCATCCCGTCCTCCACCCCTCGCATCGCACCATGCCACCAACCCGCCAACGATCGAACCGTATCATTCGATCGACATTTTGATCAGAATGGCCGCTTCCATGGAAGGCTGGTGGCGGGGCGCACGCCACCGTGTTCACCGATGAACCCCCGGAGGGGCTGGGACGTGCGGCGGAAGACCGCCTGTCGGGTGGCGGGCAGGGGCGGCCGGGCGAATGGTAGATTCCCGAGCGACCGGGGCCGCCGTCAGCGCTTCGGCGGGTCACCGGCAGGGGGAATGCCATGTCGATCCCGGCCGACGAACGCCGTGCCCGGATTCTCGCAGAGGTGCAGAGGCTCGGCTCGGTGCGTCTGGTGTCCCTCGCGCAGCGACTCGGCATCCCGGCCGTCACCGTGCGGCGCGACGTGGCCGCCCTCGCCGACGCCGGCGCGGTCCGCAGAACCCACGGATCGGTGTCCGTCGCGGGTGGCGACGGACACCGACCGCCAAACGGTCCGCTTCTGGGCCTGCTCGTGCCGGCGGCCGGCCAGTACTTCGGGGACGTCATCGAGGGAGCCAGGGAGGCCGCCGGCGCCAGGGGCGCCCACCTGGTCCTCGGCATCTCCTCGTACGAGGCCAGCGCCGACAGGGACCAGGTCGAGCAGTTGCTCAGGTCCGGGGTCGACGGGCTCCTCCTCGCCCCCAACTGGACGCCGGCGGACCGGCCTGACACCCATACGTGGGCCGGTGAACTCGATCTGCCCACCGTGCTGGTGGAACGACGCCCCGCCCTGGACAGCCCGGCGGCCGAACTCGACTCGGTCTCCTCCGACCACCGCCACGGCGTCCTCACCGCGCTGCGCCACCTCTCCTCGCTCGAACGCCGACGTGTCGCCCTGGTGGCCCGAGGCGACACCTGGACGGCGCACCAGGTACGCGGCGGTTACCTCGACGGTTGCGAACTCCTCGGCTTGACCGCGGAACCCGTGATCGACAGCGTCGGCCCGCGGGCGGACCCCGAAGCGGTCGCCGACCGGATCCTCCGGGCGCGGGAGGGCGGAGTCGACGCGGTGCTGATCCACAACGACCAGGACGCCCTCCAGCTGCTCCCGATCCTGCGGAGCCGGGGCCTCAGGGTGCCCGAGGACCTGTCCGTGATCAGTTACGACGACGTCTTCGCGGCCCTGGGCGCTCCGCCGCTGACCGCGGTCGCCCCGCCGAAGAAGGGTGTCGGGGCCGAAGCGGTCGACCTGCTGCTGCGCAGGATGGCGGGCCGTGTCTCCGCACCGCCGGTGCGTCACGTGCAGTTGCTGCCCACGCTCACCGTCCGCGCGTCCTGCGGCGGCACGGCCGGCTGACACCGCCGCAACGCGCCGTCGCCGTGCCCCGCCCGCGTGGACGTGCGGGGCGGGCGCCCCGACCGACGGCCCGGCCCCCGGGGCCGGGCGCCGTTCCCGCGTTCGCCCGCCCCGATCGAACGTGCGAGGACGCTCGGCCGTCGCCGCCGCCACCGCCCGGCGGTGGATCCCGCAGGTCCGTGGCCGCCGGTCAGGAGAACGCCGAAGCGCTCATCTCCTTTCTTTGGAAGGTCATTTGATCAATGATCGATTGAATGATGGGAATCTCTTGACCTGATCAAGTGTGACCTCTACTTTCAGGCCACCCACCCCAGGAGGTACTCGCATGGAGATCAGGGTCATCCGAAGGAGCGCGGTCGGCCGGCTGCTCTTCGCCGCTTCCGTCGCCCTCGCCGGCACGGCCGCCCTGCCCGCCCAGCCGGCTCTGGCCGCCGGCTCCACCACCTTCGTCGACTGCTCCCGGCCCACCGCCGGGGCCGGCACCGAGTCCGACCCCTTCAACAGCATCGCCCAGGCCAACAGCAGGACCTACGGGCCGGGCGACACGCTGGCCTTCGCATCCGGGACCGTCTGCACGGGTGCGCTCGCCCCGAAAGGCAGCGGCACCTCGGACGAGCCCATCACCCTCACCCGCTACGGAACGGGCGCGCTGCCGGTCCTGAACGGCAACGGCGCCTCGAACACCGTCTCGTTCACCAACCAGGACCACTGGAGGATCAGCCACCTCAGGATCACCAACCCGGCCGCCTCTCTCGCCCGGCGCACCGGTCTGCGGGTCTCCGCCACCGACGGCAGGGAACACACCGGATTCGACATCGGCAACCTGGTGATCGACCGCGTCGCCGGCCAGACCGACAAGACCGGTTCCGTCACCGAGGACTACGTCCAGTCCGGAGGCGTCGTCACCGGGGCCACCGGGGCGAACACCACGCTCAACGACGTGTACGTGCACCACAACACCGTCAGCAACACCGGAGGCGGCGGCCTGAAGATCCGTACCGGTTCCCTGGCCCGCAAGGGCGGCGGCGTCCTCGTCGAACACAACACCGTCAAGGACGTCGGCGGCGACGGCATCATCGTCAGCTACGCGGACTCCCCGATGATCCAGTACAACGACGCCTCCGGGGTGGGCAACGGCGTATACCCCTTCTCCGGCGGCAACTTCGCCGGAATCTGGGTCCTCGGCGACCACAACCCGACCATCCAGAAGAACGCGGTGTACGACATCACCAAGATGTCCGTCGCCGACAGCCAGGCGTTCGACTGCGACTGGGGCAACACCGGCACCTGCCTCATCCAGTACAACTACAGCCGTGACAACATCGGCGGCTTCTTCCTCGACTGCGACGGCTGCGGCACCATCGGCGGCGCTCAGCAGATCATCCGCTACAACATCTCCGAGAACGACTGCCGGATGAGCAGCAACGGCGCCGGCCGGTCGGCGCTGCACCTGTACAACAACGTCTTCTACTGCGTGGACAAGAAGTTCGACGTCAAGCTCCCCACCCGGAGCGTGGTGGAGAACAACATCTTCGTCGGCACGTCCGACTCCCGGCTGCCCACGGGGTCCGGGATCGCCTGGAAGTGGAACGTCTTCCAGGGCGTCCCCAGGCCCACGGCCAACGGCATCGTCGGCGACCCCGGGTTCGTCGCTCCCGGCACCGGCGGCAGTTCGATCCACGAGGTGGACGGCTACCGGCTGAAGTCCACGTCGCCCGCGCTCGGCAACGGCGCGGTCATCGCGGACAACGGTGGCCGTGACTACTGGGCCAATCCGGTCTCCGCGACCGCCAAGCCCAACCGCGGCGCCTACCAGGGCCCGGGGCTCTGACCGCCCCCGGGCCCGCCGTCGCCGTGAATCACGATGGCGGGCCCGGGGTTTCCCGGGCCGCCTCCAGGGAGCCTTGGTCCGGTCGGCGGGGGGGCGCGATGCCGCCGGTCTCGGCCCCGCCCTCGACCTCACCCGCCCGCCGACTGCGGCCCGGACGTGCGGTCCGGGCCGGAGTCGGCGGTCGGCGGGTCAGCTGGTGCGGTTGTAGATCGCCGTACCGGGGCAGGCGGTGACGCCCAGGCGGGTGGCGCACCCGGCGTACTGGCTGGACCCGTTCGACCAGAGCCAGCCGCCGATCGTACGGCCGCTGAGCCAGGTGTACTGGCCGTTGTAGTTCGCGTCGTACGTGCGCAGACTCCAGTGCACGTGGGCTCCGGTCGCGGACCCGCCGGCGCAGGTGTCCGTACCGATGGTGCCCAGCAGGGCACTACGGCCGATCGACGTTCCGTTGTAGTACGTGGTGTTGAACATGTGGTAGTAGTCCGTCGAGAAGCCGCCGGGGTGGATGACTCGGGTCCAGCCTCCCCCGGCGCCGCACATGGAGGTCGCCGTGCCCTCGCGCGACGAACGGACCCGCCCGCTGGCGTTGCCTCCGGCGAAGTCGAGGCTGCTCCAGTAGCCGGTCGAGCCGGTGTGGGAGTGCGCCCCGCCGGTGAGGGTCATGTAGTAGTCGGGCATCCAGGGCAGCAGGAGCCCGTTGGTGTTGGCGGCCGTCGTCCCCACGGAGGACTCCTGCCGCGGTGTGGCCTTGCGCTGCGCGTACGCCGTCATGGTGCGTCGCTCCGCCTCGCCGACCAGCGGGGACCGGGCGACGTGGTCGGCGAACTCGCGGTCGCCTTCGAGGCCCGCGACCCACTGTCCGTCCTTGCGGTGGGCGATGTAGAGCCAGCCCTCCGGATCGCCGTGGTGCGTGCGGGGCGCTTCGACGTAGGCGACTCCGCGGGCCCAGTTCTTGGAGACGGTGCGGACGTCGACGACCACCTTGCGGCCCTCGTCGGCGAACTTGCCGACGGCGGCTTTCGCGGAGAGGCCCTGGGCGTCGTCGGACCGGGCCAGGACATCTGCGGAGACGGCGTCCACCAGTGCCTGCCGAGCGGTGCCGAGACCGTTGGCGGCGGCGGACGACATCTTCACGGTGACCCCGGAGGAGGGCGACGGGACGGCGTTCGCCGATGCCCCGGCGGACGGCTCGGCGGAGTCGCGGAGGGCGGCCGTCGCCTGGGGGGCGGTGACGAGCAGCCCGGCGACGGCGAGGGCGGCGACGGTGGTTCTCACGGACAGCTTGGAGAGCACGGGTGACGTCCCTTCTGAACATGAGGGCCTGCCGGTCCGGCAGGAGTGAAGGCATGGCGGGGGTGACCATGCCGGACGAAGGGCAAGGACAGGAGAATGTCATGCCTTCATCAAGTTCTATGCGCATAGACTAACGCGAAGGCGCGCTGCGGCGACAGACCAAGTAGCTATCAATACAAGGGCGTTGGAGAGCTACGAGGGGGCGGGACCGGTAGCGTTCGAGAGGGGCGACACGGTCGCCGCGGTGACGGGTGCTCCCGCTCGGCCGGTTCGGAAGGGGGGCCTCCGTGCGAGGATCACGCCGTGAACGATCTACGTTTCCGCCTCGCCTCCGACACCGATCTCCCCGCTGTCGTACGCCTGCGCGACCATGCCGCCCGTTGGATGCTGGCGCGGGGCGTCACCGGTCAGTGGCGGCCCGGTGAGCTGGATGCGGAGCCCTTCCGAAAGATCATGGAGAGCGGCGAGCTGTGGCTCGCGGAGAAGGCCGACGCCATCGTCGGGGCCTGGGAGTTGTGGTGGGAGGACGAGGACGCCTGGGGGCCGCGGTCCTCTTCCGCCGGGTATGTGCACCGGCTGATGGTGGACCACGCGGAAGTCCCGCCCGGGACCGGGCGGCGGCTTCTGCGGGCCGCGGAACGACGCGTGGCCGGGACCGGGCGAGAGCTGGTGCGGCTGGACTGCCTGGCCGCCAACGCCCGTCTGAACGCGTACTACCTCGCCGTCGGCTACCGGGCTGTCGGCGTCAAGGAGGGCAAGCCCCAGCCGGACGGCTCGTCCAAGTCGTTCACCCTTCTCGAGAAATCCGTACGGGCCGGCGGGGAGACCGCCTCCTTCCGCTGAGGGTCCGTCAACGACCGCCGCACGCGCGGCCGGTGGTCCGGATCTGCTTGTGCGGACTCCGACCGGCCGCTCATCATGGGTGCACGGGCGGGCAACGCGAGCGGCGGGGTGGATGGATGAACAGCGGTCGTCACGCGCTTCTGGTGAGGGTGCCGGAGCAGACCGGTTCCGGGTTCCCCCTCCCGTCCATCGGCGACCCCGTCCGGGAGGACCTGCGCCTGATGCGGGAGGCGCTGGAAGCCGGCGGATACCTCTGCGGCTCGCCGTGCGGGCCGGCCACGGGCGCCGTACCGAGGACATCGTGACCAACGGCGCCGTTCTGGAGGAGTGGACGGAGCAGGAGACCGAGGACTCCCAGCGCGCTCTGTCCCGGGCCGTCGGCTGCTTCGTGGCCGGGTGCTGCTCGTGGCGTCCTCCGTGGGGGTCGCGTGGACGACGTTCCAGAGCCCGGCCCGGCCCGCCGGCCAGAGCGTCCAGGTCACCACGGTCGGCGGGGCTGTGTGCGGGAGGCTCACGGCGTCCGGGGGCAGGACGCTGCGGCTGGTCACCGGCGACGCGGGGAAGCAGCGGGTGCGGGCCGTCGCCATGACCGATGTGCTCGCGGTGGCTCCGGTGACGGCCTGCTGAGCGAGCGCCCGGCCCCGGCGGGGCGGGCGTGCTCCTCAGCCGTCGTCGAGCCAGCCCCGGGCACGCAGCTCCTCGACGAAACGGCCGAACGCGTCGTCCAGCGCCGGGCGTTCGGCCGCCACCGGTTCGACGAGGGCGCCACCGCTCACCATGGCGGCGGCGCTCGCCGCGAGGTTCTCGTGGAGGGTGCCGGTCGCGGCGAGGAGAGCCGCGCCGAACGCCGTCCCGGCGCGCTCGACGACCCGGACCGGGCGGTCCAGGGCGGTGGCCCGGATCGCCGTCCACACGGCGCTGCGACTGCCCCCGCCGGCGGCGTGCAGGGGGCCCAGCACCGGGACTCCCAGGCGCTCGACCCGTTCCAGCGCCAGGCGCTCGACGAACGCGACTCCTTCCATCGCGGCCCGGTGGGCGTCGGCCTCGTCGCGGGGACCGCCCAGTCGGAACCCCCGTGCCGCGCCGGAGACGAAGGGGAACCGTTCGCCGTCGCGGCGCAGCGGGTAGCGCACGTACGACGCCGGGCCCCGGGCCGCCGCGGCGGCGTCCAGCGCGGGCAGGCGGCCCGGGGCGGTGTCGGCCAGGCACTCCCCTCCGGTGTTGGACGCCCCGCCGGGCAGCCACCAGCCGTCGGGGTGGCGGTGGCTGTAGAAGGCTCCGCTCGCGTCGCGGACCAACTCCTCGGAGACCCCTTTGAGGACGTACGTGGTGCCGAGCACGCCCACGAACCGGCCGGGCTCGACCGCCCCGGTGGCGAGCTGGCCCGCACACCCGTCCGTCATCCCGAGGCGTACGGAGCACCCTTCGGGCAGTCCCGTGGCCTCGGCCGCCCCGGGGCCGACGGTTCCGGCCTCGGCGCCGGGGGCCCGTACCTCGGGCAGCAGCGCGAGCGGGAGTCCGAGGGCGTCGAAGACCTCGTGCGGCCACTCCGAGGCGCGGGCGTCGTAGCCGGTCTTGAGGGCGTGGCTCCAGTCCGTCGGCACGGGGTGGCCGGTCAGTTCGCGGCCGATGGCCTCGGGGGTGTGCAGGACGTGGCGCAGGGCTGAGCCGTACGTCCGCAGGCACCACACGGCTCTGCCGAGCGCGGCGGTGGGTCCCACCGACAGGCCGAGCGCGTCCCAGCGGGCGCTGCCCGCCCGCTGGGCCTCGGCGTTGAGGGCGGCGGCCCGCCGGTCGTCGTACATCAGGGCGGGGCCGAGCGGTTCGCCGCGGATCCCGGCGGGCACGATGGTTCCGGATGTGGCGGCCACGGCGACGGCGACCACCTCACGGCCGCCCCGGGGCAGTGCCGCCGTGGTGCGGCGCAGGGCCGAGCGCACGGCGGGCCACCACGACCGGGCGTCCTGCTCGCTCGTCCCCGCGGCGGTGCGCACGGGGGGCGGCAGGTCGTTCCGCGCCTCGGCGAGGACCCGGCCCCGTCCGTCCACGCACGCCACGCGGACGGACGCGGTCGCCACGTCGACGCCGATCACGGCCGGGGAGCGGACGGGGGTGCGGCGGGGCTCGCTGCTCATGGCGAGATGCGTCCTTCCCGGCGGGGCGGGCCCCACATGTCCGGGGATCACATGGCGGTCCGCCGCAATGGATGCGTACGTGTGAAATTAACACGCGTTCCATCACGGGGAGGTGGAGCCGCCCGGGGGTTCAGGACGTGGCGGCCACCGTCACCCGGGTCCGTTCGCGGAGCCCGGCGAGCAGGCCGGGGTCGGCCCCGTCGTCCACGACGAGGTGGTCCAGGTCGCCGAGGGGCCCCACCCGGTGCAGGGCGGTCCGGGCGAGCTTGGTGTGGTCCATGAGCATCACCTTCGTCGCCGCCGACGTGAGCATCGCCCGCTTGACCAGCACCACGTCCTGCTCCTGGTGGTAGGCCGCCCTGGCGTCCAGGGCCGAGGCGGAGACCGCCACGAGGTCCACGGAGAGCGCTTGGACCGCCTCGACGCACGGCATCCCGAGGAAGGAGTCGTGGGTGCGCGAGTACTCGCCGCCCAGGGCGATCAGGCGGATGTCCTCGCACCCGATGAAAACGTCGAGCACCCGGCGGGCGTTGGTGACCACGGTGAGCGGGCCGCGGCCGACCAGCAGGCCGGCCATGGCCAGCACCGTGGTGGAGTCGTCGAGCATCACCGACATACCGGGCTCCACCAGGGCGGCGGCGGCCCGCGCGACGGCGTTCTTCTCCGCCGCCTGAACGCCGAGGCGGTAGTCGAGACTCGACTCGAACACCGTGGACGGCAGGGCGGAGGCTCCGCCGCGGAAGCGTCGCAGCACCCCTTGCCGCGCGAGGTCGTCGAGGTCGCGGTGGACGGTCATCAGGCTGACGCCCGTGAGCCCGGCGAGTTCGGCGCCCGTGACCGTGCCCCGCTCCATGACGTGGTCGGCGATGAGCCGTCGGCGTTCTTCGGCGGATCTCTTGGTCATGGGGGCCAGTCTCCCGCAGGGGCCGGGCCGGACGCGGGGGCGGGGGGCGCCGGGGCGGTGGGCACGTTGAGCGAGCGCAGCGCCGTCCCCGTACCGCGGATCTCGATCTCCGTGACGGCCCCGTTGTCCAGGCGCGGGAAGACGTGCCGGTAGCGGCCCAGGGGCAGTCCGAGCAGATCGCACAGGGCGATGCGCAGCAGGGTGTTGTGCGCGACGACGAGCACCGTGCCCCCCTGGTGGCGGAGGGCGAGGTCGCGGAGGGCGGCGGTGGCCCGGGCCGCGGCGGCGGCGACGGGCTCCGAACCGGGGAAGGCGCCGGAGTCGGCGTTCTCGCGGAACCTGCGTACGGCTTCGGGGTCCTCCTCGGCCATCTCCTCGACGGTCCGGCCCTCGCCCCAGCCGAAGTCGACCTCCCGCAGCCCTTCCCGGACGTCCACGGCCAGGTGCAGCGCGGCGGCCGCGGGCGCGGCCGTCAACCGGGCGCGGCTGAGGGGCGAGCTGGCGACCGCGTCCACGCGGCGGCGGGCGGCCCAGGCACCGAGGCCGGCTCCCTGGGCGAGGCCCCGGGGCGTCAGGGCGACGTCGGTGACACCGGCGTACCGGTTCTCCGCGTGCCACTCGGTCTCGCCGTGCCGTACCAGCAGGAGACGAGAGGTCATGGGGCGGGCCCTTCCGGGAGCGGGGGCGGGAGGCGGCCCGTGTCGGCCGTACGCGCCGAGCACATTGCCGGTCCCCGTGAGCGCTGTTAAATTTAACAGAAATTTCACACCCTCGGCCCGGCCCGGGCGGCTCCGACCTGCTCGGCACGCTGCTCGACGGCTCTCCTCGCGGAAGGATTCCGACGTCATGCGCATCCTCGCCGCAGGCGACCATTTCGTCCGTCCCGCGCTGATCCGCGAGGCGGTGGGCCGGGAGCTGGCCCGCACGGGCCGGGAGGCGCCCGAGTTCGGTGAGCTGACCCTGCCCTGGCCCCACGAGCCCTTCGGGCCGGTCGGCGCGGTCCGCGAGGCGAGCGGCACGGAGGACGGGCTCGTCGAGGCCCTGGAGGGGGCGGCCGTCTGTGTGACGCAGATGGCCCCGTTCACCGAGCGGGTGTTCGCCGCCTCGCCGGAGTTGCGGTTCGTCGCCGTGTCGCGGGGCGGCCCGGTGAACGTGGACCTGGCCGCCGCCACCCGCCACGGCGTCCGGGTCAGCTTCGCCCCCGGCCGCAACGCCCCGGCCGCGGCGGAGTTCGCCGTGGGGTTGATGCTGGCCGCTTCACGGCGGATCAGCGCGGCGGACGCGGAGCTGAAGCGGGGCGTGTGGCGCGGCGATCTGTACGCGTACGAGGAGAGCGGCGGCGAGCTCGGCGGGTCCACGGTCGGGCTCGTCGGCTACGGCGCGATCGGCCGCATCGTGGCGCGGGTGATGCGCGCCTTCGGGGCCCGTGTGCTCGCGGCCGATCCGTACGCCGACCCCGTGGCCGTCGAGGCCGACGGCGTCGAGCCGGTCGAGCTCGACGACCTTCTGATCCGTAGTCAGATGGTGAGCCTGCACGCCCGGTTGACCGAGGAGACCCGTCATCTGCTGGACGCGCGCCGTCTGGGGCTGCTGCCTCGCGGCGCGGTCCTGGTGAACTCCGCGCGCGGGGGGCTCCTCGACCACGCGCCGCTGCCGGAGATGCTGCGCGGCGGACGTCTCGGAGCGCTCGCCCTCGACGTGTACGACCTCGAACCGATCCCCGCCGACTGGCCGCTGCACGGCGTGCCGAACGTGATCACCACCCCCCACCTCGCGGGGGCGACCCGGCAGACGGCGCACCGCGCCGCGGCCATCACCGCCGCGGAGGTGGGCCGTTTCCTGCGTGGGGAGGAGTTGTCCCACCTCGCGAACCCGGACGTCCTGGCGGCCGGCCGGCCCTGACGGCCGCCGCCGGCGGCCGGGAACCCTTCGGCTCATACGGGAGGCACCAGGCGTGAGCACCATCATCGGTGTGGACATCGGGACGTCGGTCACCAAGGCCGTGGCGTTCGACGGGGCGGGCCGCGCCCGGGCCGCCGCCGTCCGGCGCTCGCACGTGGAGATGCTGCCGGGCGGGCGGGTGGAGCAGGATCTCGACGACGTCGTGGCCGGGGTCGGCGAGGTGGTGCGCGAGGTCGCCCACGCGCTCGGCGGGCCGCCGGACGCCGTGGCGCTCACCGGGCAGGGGGACGGCCTGTGGCTGCGGGACGCCGGGGGCCGTCCGGTGCGGCCCGCCATCTCCTGGATGGACGCGCGGGCTTCGGAGCTGGTGACCCGGTGGCTGGCGGACGGCACGATCGGCGCCGCTTACGCGCACACGGGCTCGGGCATGTTCCCGGGGTGCCACGGCCCCCTGCTCCACTGGCTCCAGCAGTACGAGCCGCAGGCGCTGGACCGGGCGGCCGTCGCCGGGTACTGCGTGGACGCGGTGGCCCAGCACCTCACCGGCCGGGTGTGTCTGGACGCCTCCGACGCCACCCTGCCCTTCCTCGACCCGCGCACCCGCCGCTACGCGCCCGAGGCCCTGGCGGCGTGCGGCGTCGAGGGGCTCGCGGATCTGCTGCCGGCTCCCGCCGCCCCCGGCACGGTCCTCGGACTGGACGGCCGGGGCGCCCGCCTCCTGGGGCTGGCGGAAGGGCTGCCCGTGGTGGCGGGGCCGTACGACCTGCCGGCCTGCGCGATCGGCAGCGGGGTGCGCGCGGTGGGCGACGGGGTGCTCATCCTCGGCACGACCCTCGCGAGCCAGGTGCTGACCGACCGGGTGGACCTCGATCCGCGCGCCGAACCCGCCGGTATGTGGCTGTGCACGCCCGACCCCGGGCGGTGGTTGCGCGCCATGCCCGCGATGGTGGGGACGGCGGCGCTGGAGTGGGTGCTCGCTCTGGTGGGCGCGACCACGGCCGACGTGGACGCCCTGCTCACGGAGAGCCCGCCCGGCGCGCGGGGGGTCCACGCGTTCCCGTTCCTCTCCGAGGCGGGCGAGAGGGCCCCCTTCGTCGAACCGTCGGCGCAGGGCAGGCTCGACGGGCTCAGTCTGGCGTCCGGCCGGGCGGACGCCGTGCGCGCCGTCTGCGAGGCCATCGGCTACGCGGCCCGGCACTGTCTGGAGGCGGCGGGGCTGAGCGGGGTCCTCGCCCTGTGCGGGGGTGGCACGCGATCGGTGATGTGGGCCCGGCTGATGGCGGACGTGCTCGGCCGACCGGTCCGTATTCCGCTGGAGGAGCAGGTCGGGGCGCTCGGCGTGGTGTCCGTCGCCAGGGCCTCGCTGTCCCCCGGGTACGAGGCGCCGCCGGGACGCCACCGGGTGGTGGAGCCGCGCGAGGACGTACGGGCGCTGTACGAGGACGGATACGGGCGGTACCGGGCCGGGTTGGCGACGGCACGGGCCGGGTGGGGCGGCCGGGCACGGTAGCCGCCCCACCCCGGTGGTACACCGCCTCGGGACCGCCGGGGCCGAGGGAGTGGCCGGGCCGCCGGAGACGGGGACGACGCCGAACCCGGCGGCGGTGTCGCTGGACACGCGGTGGCCGGGGCGCCGCCCGGGCCGCCTGCCGGTGCGGGGGCGTCAGCCGGGTCCGGTCTCCGTCCGCCACCGCTCGTACAGGGCCGACAGCTCCGCTTCCATCGCGGGCGCCTCCGTGTCCACCAGCCGGACCTGGGCTCCGGGGCCGGAGAGGTCCGCCCGGTAGGGGTGGGACGGGCCGGGCGGGCGGGCTCCGAGGGCGGTGACCGAGCCGATGACCCGGTTCGGGCCGAGGATGCCGGGCAGTTCGCGTAGTTCGCGGTCGGTGAGGTCCAGATCCTCGACCAGCAGTTCCCGGCCCTCGTGCACGGCCCTCGTCGTCGCCCGGAGCCGACCGCCGCGTTCGCCGGAACGGCCCAGGACGAGGGTGTCGCGCCAGAGCATCCGGGCGCCGGGGGCGAGCGTCACCTCCATCGCGCGCTCGACCCGGGCCCCGTCCGCGACCACGAACGGCTGTCCGTCCCAGTCCAGCCGCCCGCCCGCCGCGATGTCGACCGTGGCCCGCCAGGACGAGGCGCCGCCCCGGTGGTCGTACGCCACCAGGCCGGAGGGCTCCACCAGTTCGAGGCGGGCGTCCGGGCCGACCGTGATGCGCAGTCGCAGGTCGTCACCGGCCAGCAGGCCCGCCCGGGTGCCGACGAGGGCGATCCGCAGGCGGTCCGTGCCGGGCAGCAGGGGCCGGGGGGCGAGGAAGGCTCCGGGGGTCAGCTCGCGGGCGAGGTGCCGGCCCGAGGCGTCCCGCTCCACGGTGACGACGGTGGGGTCGTGGGGCTCGCCCCTGTGCCCGGCGGGCGGGGTGGGGCCGGTCACCGGGGGTCGTGGCGGTGGCTGTGGGGCGCCATGGGCCCCGGGTCGGTGGGGACGTGGGCGCCGGAGCGGTGGCGTACCAGCACCGACCTCACCCAGTCGGCCAGCCGTGCGATCGACTCCGGGTCGTGCTTGGACAGTGCGAGGACGGGCAGCCCGCCGCGGGCGTGTTCGGCGTCGGCGACCATCGCGGCCACGTCGACCTCCACATGGGGCGCCAGGTCGGTCTTGTTGATGACCAGGAGGTCCGCGCCGGTGATGCCCGGCCCGCCCTTGCGGGCGACGTCGCCGCCGCCCGCGACGTCGATGCTGAAGAGCTGGGCGTCGGCGAGGGCGGGGCTGAAGGTGGCGGTGAGGTTGTCGCCGCCGCTCTCGATGAGGACCAGGTCCAGCGGCCCGTACGCCTCTTCCAGGTCCTCGACGGCGTCGAGGTTGGCGCTCACGTCGTCGCGGATCGCGGTGTGGGGGCAGGCGCCCGTCTCGACGGCCCGGATGCGTTCGGTGGGCAGGACTCCGGCGGAGCGGAGGAAGCGGGCGTCCTCGTCGGTGTAGATGTCGTTGGTGACGACGGCCATGGAGAGTTCGCCGGCCAGCTCCCGGCAGAGGGTGGCGAGGATGGAGCTCTTGCCGGTGCCGACGGGGCCGGCGACGCCGATGCGCAGGGCGCGCGGCTGGTTGAGCGGCTGGTGGTAGTGCTCGTTGGGGCCCGGGGCGGGAGCTGCCGGGTGCTGGGTGGATGCGGTGTCAGGCAAGGAAGAGTCTCCGTTCGCGTCGGTCGTGTTCGAGTGCCCACAGTTCGGTGAGCGGCGGGGTACGGGCGGGCAGGTCGGCGGGGTTGCGTACGGCCAGCGCTTCGGTGACGACGGCCTCGGCCTCCGGTTCGGCGGCGACGATCCACGCGACCGAGTCGAGCGGGTCGCCGGGCAGCAGCTTGAGCGCGGCGGAGGCGATGGTCTGGAGTTCGTCGTAGACGACGCCGTGGGCGAGCTCCTCCTCCCCCACGTCCAGTACGGCGGCGAGCGCCCCGAGGGCGATCGGCCTCAGGGGGCGCGGCCGGAGTCCGGCCAGGGCGGTGACGGCCGGATGGTCGGGGGCGAGGCGGCGGGCGAGGCGGTGCACGCCCCGGCCCAGGGCGGCGGACGCCTCGCGCAGGGGTGCGACCGGTGTCCGGGCGGCGAGCGCCCGCTGTACGGGGTCGTAGTCCACCGGGTCGTGGAGGGCGGCCCGCAGGGCGAGTACGGCGGCCGCCGCTTCGGTGACGGCGCCGGTGTGCAGCCGGGCCCTGAGCAGGGCGGGCACCCGAGCACGGGTGAGCCCCGCGGCGACGGCCGGTTCGAGGCCCGCGCTGTAGGTGTGGGCGCCGACGGGGAGGCGTCCGTCGGTGAGGAGGAAGGGGGCGAGGGACGCCATCAGAACATGCTGTACCGCTGGGCGAGCGGCAGTTCGGCGGCGGGGGCGGGCTCGACCGGCTCCCCGTCGATGCGGATGGCGAAGGTCTCCGGGTCCACGTCGATGGCCGGGAGCGCGGTGTTGTTCGGCAGGTCCGCCTTGGTGAGGTGGCGGGTCGGCCGTACGGCGACCAGTTCCCTCACGAGGCCGAGCCGTTCGGCCAGTCCGTTCTCCAGTGCCAAGGGGGAGACGAAGCTGACCGACAGGTGCGGTGCGGCCCCGGCGGCGGCGGTGGGGCGCAGCAGGACCGGCTGGGTGGTGGGGATCGCCGCTCCCGCGTCGCCCAGGGGCGCGTACACGGCCATGCCGCCCTTGATGACGGCGGCGGGCCGGATGCCGAAGAAGGCGGGATCCCAGAGGACCAGGTCGGCGAGTTTGCCGGGTTCCACGGAGCCGACGACGTGGTCGATGCCGTGGGCGACGGCGGGGCAGATCGTGTACTTGGCGACGTACCTGCGGGCTCGTTCGTTGTCGGCGGGCAGGGCGCTGCCGCGGTCTCCGAAGCGCTGTTTCATGACGTGGGCGACCTGCCAGGTGCGGCAGACGACCTCGCCGATGCGGCCCATGGCCTGGGCGTCGGAGGAGGTGATGGAGAGGGCGCCGATGTCGTGCAGCACGTCCTCGGCGGCGATGGTGGTGGCGCGGATGCGGGACTCGGCGAACGCGAGGTCCTCGGGGACGCGGGGGTTGAGGTGGTGGCACACCATCAGCATGTCGAGGTGTTCGGCGACGGTGTTGACGGTGTGCGGGAGCGTCGGGTTGGTGGACGCCGGGAGGATGTTGGGGTGGGAGGCGACGGTGATGATGTCGGGGGCGTGGCCGCCGCCCGCGCCCTCCGCGTGGAAGACGTGGATGGAGCGCCCGGCGATCGCGCCCAGGGTGCCTTCGACGTAGCCGACCTCGTTGAGGCTGTCGGCGTGCAGGGCCACTTGGAGTCCGTAGGCGTCGGCCGCCCGGAGCGCGGCGTCGATCGCGGCGGGGGTGGCGCCCCAGTCCTCGTGGACCTTGTAGCCGCCGGCGCCGTCGAGGGCGGCCTCGCGCAGGGCGTCCTCCCCGACGGTGGAGCCCTTGGCGAACAGCATGACGTTGAGCGGGACGCGGTCCAGGGACCGGTGCATCATGGCGAGATTGAACGCGCCGGGCGTGACGGTGGTGGCCTTGGAGCCCTCGGTGGCTCCGGTGCCGCCGCCGATGACGGTGGTGGTGCCGGTGGCGAGCGCCTCGTGGAGGGTCTCGGGCATCAGGAAGTGGACGTGGGTGTCCACGGCCCCGGCGGTGAGGATGCGGCCTTCGCCGGAGATGACGTCGGTGCCCGGCCCGATCACCAGGCCGGGGTGGACGCCGTCGCTGATGTCGGGGTTGCCGGAGCGGCCCAGGGCCACGATCCGGCCGTCGCGGACGCCGACATCGGTCTTGACGACGCCCCAGTGGTCCAGGACGACCGCGTTGGTGATGACGAGGTCGGGTGCGCCGTCGGCGCGGGAGGCGGTGGACTGGGCCATCGACTCGCGGATGGACTTGCCGCCCCCGAAGACGGCCTCGTCGCCGCCGAAGCAGCGGTCCTCCTCGACCTCGATCCACAGATCGGTGTCGGCGAGGCGGATGCGGTCCCCCGTGGTGGGTCCGTAGAGCGAGGCGTAGGCGGCGCGGGTCAACTGGGCCATGTCACAGGTCCTCCGTCCTGGGTGCGGTGGGGTCGGCGGGGTCGGCGGTCCGGGTGCCGGGCGGCACGATGCCGGGAACCCGGCGGCGGCCCCGCAGTTCCACGAGGGTGACGTCGACGCCGACCCCCGGTTCGAAGCGCAGGGAGGTACCGGAGGGGATATCGAGTCGAAATCCCCGGGACGCGGCACGGTCGAAAGAAAGTGCTGGATTCGCGTCGAAGAAATGCAGATGAGATCCGACCTGAATGGGCCGGTCGCCGTCGTTCACGACGGTGATCGACACCATCGCCTTTTCGGCGTTGATGTGCAGCACCCCGGAACCGGTCCGGATGTCGCCCGGGATCACGGTATCGGCGAGGTGATCGTGACAAGCTTGCGCCCGTCCGGGAAGGTCGCTTCGACCTGTACGTCGTGGAGCATCTCGGGAACGCCTTCCAGCACGTCAGCCCGGGTGAGCACGGTCCTCCCCGCCGTCATCAGCTCACTGACGGAAGCCCCGTCGCGGGCCCGCTCCATGGCCCAGCAGGCGAGCAGCGCGACGGCTTCCGGGTAGTTGAGGCGGACACCGCGCGCCCGCCGGTCGCGGGCGACCATTCCGGCGACGCTCAGCAGCAATTTCTCCGTGTCGGACGGAGTGAGAAACATGGGAAACCTCCATGGCGGCCTCCCCGGAATTCCCGGCGGCGCCTGATCCACATGCCTCTTATAGCTCTTTCTTCGGACGGGTGGCAAATTTTTCCGCACGGCAAAAAATCCCTTTTTGTGGTTACGACCCACTACATACGGGCAAAGCGTGCAAAATTTGCCCCCGGGCGGCCGGGGCGAGACCACCCGGAAGGGCCGCCCGGTGGCTCCGGCCGAGACCCGGGGCCGATCCGGCTCCACCGGGCGCGGCGGCGTTCCGTCACAGGGGCCGGCCCGGTCCGTCCGAGCCGGTCGGGGGCGCTCCGCGAACAGGCCGGATCGTGATGGTCCGCTGTTACACAACGATCATTGAGTGCGTCTCAACGGCCTCGGCATACTCGGGAATCCGGGGCCGAACGCGTATCCGAACGCACCCCGGGCGGCTGGGCTTTCGCCCGCCGAACCACTCCTGAGCAGGGACCATCTTGCGAAAACGATCAACGAGGACGTATGCCCTCGTCGCTGCGGCCGCGGTCGCCCTCACGGCGGGCATGACCGGCCCGGCGACGGCGAAGACCGGCGGCCCGGGCACGGCACTCCCGGACACGGCGTTCCCGGGCGAGGCCAAGGGCGCCAAGCCGGGAGACCGGTCCGGTGAGACCGTCACCCTGATCACCGGCGACCGGGTATTCGTGGACTCCCGCGGTCGCGCCGGCGGGATCCAGCGGGCGAAGGGCCGCGAGGACATGCCCTTCTTCACCGAGACCCGGGACGGCCGCACCTATGTGGTGCCGCGAGACGCCCGGCGGCTGATCGCCGACGGAACGCTGGACCGGCGGCTGTTCGACGTCACCGAACTCGCCACGGCACAGAGCCGCAAGGCCCACCGCGCCGGGCTCAAGGTGATCGTCGGCTACCGGGGCGCCGGAGCCCGGACAGCCCGCGCCGAGGTGCGCTCCTCGGAGGGCACCACGCTCCGCCGGACCCTCTCGGTCCTCGACGCCGACGCCGTCACCGGCGCCGACAGCGCCGCCGGGAGCACGGGTGCGCTGTGGGACGCCCTGACCCGGCCGCGTGCGGACGGGTCGGCGGCCGTGTCGTCCGGCATCGCACGGATCTGGCTGGACGGCGTGCGGAAGGCGACGCTCGACCGCAGCACGGCTCGGATCGGCGCTCCGGCCGCCTGGGCCCGGTCGTACGACGGCAGCGGTGTGAAGATCGCCGTCGTGGACACCGGGATCGACGCCACCCACCCCGATCTCGCGGGCAAGGTGGTGGCCGAGCGCAACTTCAGCGGCTCCTCCGACGCCAAGGACCGCAACGGGCACGGCACGCACGTGGCCTCCACCGCGGCCGGTACGGGGGCGAAGGACGCCCGGTTCAAGGGCGTGGCGCCCGGGGCGCAGCTGATCAACGCCAAGGTGCTCGACGACCACGGCGTGGGCGACGACTCCGGCATCATCGCCGGCGTGGACTGGGCCGTCGCCCAGGGCGCGGACGTCATCAACATGAGCCTGGGCAGCACCGACACCGACGGGATCGACCCGATGGAGGCCCAGGTGAACAGGGTCTCCGCCGAGAAGGGCGTCCTGTTCGCGGTGGCCTCCGGCAACAACGGGCCGGCGCGGGGGACGGTCGCCTCCCCGGGCAGCGCCGACGCGGCGCTGACGGTCGGGGCGGTGGACGACGACGATGCGATCGCGGACTTCTCCAGCGCCGGTCCCCGGGTCGGGGACGGTGCGGTCAAGCCGGACCTGACAGCACCGGGCGTGGCGATCACGGCGGCGGCCGCGGCGGGCACGGGCGATCAGAACCCTCCCGGCTACACCACCATGGACGGCACCTCGATGGCGACCCCGCACGTGGCGGGCGCGGCCGCGATCCTCAAGCAGAAGAACCCCGCCTGGACCGGAGCGCAGCTCAAGGCCGCCCTGACGGGTTCGGCGGAGGGCGGCTCCCCCACCGTGTTCCAGCAGGGCGCGGGCCGCCTCGCCGTGGGCAGGGCGATCGACCAGACCGTCGTCTCCGAGCCGGTCTCCGTCAACCTGGGCGCCCAGGCGTGGCCCCACACCGACGACGCCCCCGTCACCCGGCAGGTGACGTACCGCAACAGCGGCTCCGCCGACGTGACGCTGGACCTGGAGCTCGCGGCGCCCACCGGCGGCGACGGGCGGCCGGCGCCGGCCGGGTTCTTCGCCCTCGGCGCGCAGCGGGTCACGGTCCCGGCGGGCGGCGCCGCCGAGGTGAGCCTGACGGCGGACACCCGCCTCGGCGGCACGGTCGACGGTTCGTACGCGGTCACGGTCGTCGCGACCGGCGGCGGTCAGACGGTGCGCACCCCGGCCGCGGTGGACCGGGAGAGCGAGTCGTACGACGTCACGTTCAAGACCCTCGACCGCGACGGCGCGGTCGGCTCCAACTGGCAGGCCGACCTGAAGGGTTACCGCGACTCCGCCGCGGGCCTGCGGTTCCTTCCCGACCTGTCGTCGGGCACCGCCACGGTCCGCCTTCCGCGCGGCACCTACAGCCTCGCGGCCGACATGCTGGTCGACCCGGCGGCCCCGAGGAAGGGCGCCGACCTGATCAGTGTTCCCGAGCTCTCGGTGACCGGCCCCACCACCGTCACCCTGGACGCCCGCACCACCCGGCCCGTGAACGTCAAGGTGCCGGACCCGGACGCGCGTTCCACCCGTGCGGGGATGATGTACACGGTGAGCACGCCCGAGACGTTCATCATGGAGGGCGCCGAGTTCAGCGGCTTCGACAACCTCCGCACCGCCTACCAGGGCGGGGAGATGGCCGAGGGCGTCCTCGCCCAGCAGTGGTCCGCGCACTGGGAGCGCAACGGCACCGAGTACAACGTCCTCACCGGCGGCCCGGTCCGTGAGCTGGCCACCGGCTTCGACAAGACCTACGCGGTCAAGGACATGGCCCTGGTGAAGGCGAGCATCGGGTCGTCCGCGCCGGGCGCCGACGGCGCTCTCGCGGCGCACGGCCTGCTCGACTACGGAGGCGGCGTCGACGCCCTCTACACGGTGCGTCCCGCTCCGGAGACGCGCAAGGTGTACCTGTCCACGGAGGGCGGGGCCGCCTGGAACATCGTCGCGGGCGTCCTGGGCGCCGCGGACGCGGACGGCAACCGCTCCTTCGACTCGGCCTTCGAACTCGGCGGGCACAAGCGGTTCGCGGCGGGCAGGACCTACACCGAGACCTTCAACGTCGGTGTGCTGGGGCCGCGGATGGGTGCGGACGAGAGGATCGTGCGCGACGGCGACGACATCTACGGTGCGTTCCCGATGATCAGCGACGGGGCGGGCCACTCCGGGTTCGCCGAGTACACCGAGGCGAGGACCACGATCCACCGCAACGGCGAGCTGTTCCTCCGGAAGGACGCCGCCATCGACCGGGAACTCTTCACGCTGACGCCCGAGTCCGCCGCGTACAAGGTGGCGACCACCGTCCACCGGGATCCGAAGGTCAACCGTACGGGCACGCGGATCGACGCCTCCTGGTCCTTCACCTCGGCCGCCACCGCGAGTCCGACGGCCCTGCCCGTCTCCACGGTCCGCTTCCTGCCGAAGCTCGCCCTGGACTCCACCGTTCCGGCCGGCGGCGTGCACACCTTCCCGGTCCAGGTGCAGGGCGCGGCGGCTGGCGCCAACCTGAAGTCGCTGCGCGTCCTGGTCTCGTACGACGGTGCGACGTGGCAGTCCGTGCCGGTCGTCGCGGGGAACGTCGCGGTGTTCGGTCCGGAGAAGGGCAAGGCGCTCTCGTTGCGGGCCGTCGTCTCCGACAAGAGCGGCAACGAGTCGACGGTCACGGTCCACAACGCCTTCTTCGGCCGGTGAGACCACCCCGGTCGCAGGGCTGAGCCCGCCCTTCGCGGGGCGGGCCCGGCGTGAGCGGGCCTGAGCGGCGGTCCGCCGGAGTCGCCCTCCGGCGGGCCGCCGCTCCGTCATGGCGGGCGGGGAGGGCCGGCCCTCGCTCAGCGGGGCGGGGCCGGGACCGGGCGGACGGGGCAGTCGGCCGGGGGCAGCCGCCCGTCCCGGCCGACGAGGGTGACGGACGGGGCCCCCTGCGGGTGTGCCGCGTACGCGGCCGTGCAGAGGAGTTGGGCGCGGGCGGGTGCGGTGAGCGCCCGCACGTCGGTGTTCAGCCCGACCTCGACGGTGGGGCCGCGCGTCACGACCCGGCCCACCGCGGACGCCGCGCGCGGCAGCGAGGAGGCGTTGCGGAGGCCGGCCCGGCGTTCCTCCTTGTTCGGCCCGGCGAGCTGGGCGGTGACGGCGGCGCGGGGCGAGAGCGCCGGGTCCTCCTCCTCGCCGTCCGAGGGCGAACCGCCGCTGTGCCACGGGACGTCGACGACGCGGGGGACGGGCAGCAGATCGCCGTCCGGCGCGTGGAAGAACAGCAGCAACCGGGTCTCCCGCGGCGGCAGCAGGTCACCGAACGCCGGGCTCCCGGCCTCGACGACCTCGGTCTCCTGGATACCGCAGCCGGTGAGCGGCCCGTGGGCGAGCACCAGCAGGGCGGCGATCCGCGCCGCCCGGACCGTTCGCCTCCTCACGCGGTGGCCTCCGTCCCGTCCGGGCCGTCCTGCGGGCGCCCCTCGCGGGAGGCCGGCCCGTCGAAGGGCAGCTCCACGGTGAACAGCGCACCGCCGCCGGGCGCGTTCCGCGCACGGACCGTGCCGCCGTGGAGCCGTACGTTCTCCTGGGTGATCGCCAGGCCGAGTCCGCTTCCCGATGAGCGGGAACGTGCGGCGTCCGCCTTGTAGAAGCGGTCGAAGACGTGCGGCAGGGCGGTGTCCGCGATCCCGGGACCGTGGTCCCGCACCTCCACCACCAGGGCGTCCGTGCGCGGCGACAGCCGTACGGTGACCGGTTCGGCGCCGTGGCGCAGGGCGTTGCCGACGAGATTGGCCACGATGACGTCGAAGCGGCGCGGGTCGAGGCGGATGCGGACGCCCTCGGCCAGCTCCGTGCCGACCCGGTCGTTCCACTGCCGCCCGGAGAGGGTTCTGCGCACGGCCTCCGCCGCGTCCACCTCGTCGGTGTTCAGCTCGGCCACGCGGGCGTCGAAGCGGGACATCTCCATCAGGTCCTCCACCAGCAGGGCCAGTTTGCCGGTCTCCGCGCTGATCAGGCGCACCGCCCGCGCGGTGTCCGGGTCGAGCCTCCCGGCGTCCTCGTCCAGGACGTCCGTGACGGCGAGCATCCCGGCGAGCGGGGTGCGCAGTTCGTGCGAGACGTCCGAGGCGAAGCGCCGGGCGCGCGTCCCGGCGTCCTTCAGCTCCTGTACGGAGTGTTCGAGGCGGGCCGCCGAGGCGTTGAACGTCCGGGCGAGGTCGGCCATCTCGTCCCGGCCGCGCACGGCGATCCGGGTGTCGAGCCGTCCGCCGCCCATGGAGTGGGCGGCTCGCCGCAGTTCCCGGACGGGCCGCAGCACGCTGCGCGCCGCGAACAGGGCGGGCACCAGGGCGACGGCGAGCCCCGGCAGCGCGCCGTCGCGGGCGGCGGTCACCAGGGCGTCGATGTCGGTCTCCTCGTTCGCCAGGGGCATCACGGCGTAGAGGACGAGGCCGCTGGGCACCGCGCGGCCGCCCGGGACGGCCCGGGTCATCACCGGCATCGCGATCGTCAGGTACGCGTCGCCGCCCTTGACCACCCGTTGGAAGGCGCCGCGCGGCGAGGTGCGCGCGGAACGGCGCAGTTCGGCGGTCAGGACGCCGGAGGCGGGCCGGTCGCCCGAGGAGACGCGGACCGATCCGTACTCGGCGAACACGATCCACGGGTGGGGTTTGGAGCGTGCCGCGATGTCGTACAGCGCCCACCGGGTCGCCTCCGGGTCCAGGGGCAGGCCGGGGACGAACCGTTCGGCCTCCTCGCGGAACGAGGCGACGGCCGTGTCCTGCGCGCGTTCGAGGACCGCGCTGCGCGCCTCGCGGTAGGTCAGCGCGGCGGTCGTGACCGCGCTGACGGCGGCCACCAGCAGGAACGCGAGCACCAGCCGGGTGCGCACGCCGAACGCGGCGGCCGCTCCGGGTATCTTCACAGCGGGCCGAAGCGGTAGCCGAACCCCCGCTGGGTCTGGATGTACCGGGGACTGTCGGACCGGTCCTCGACCTTGACGCGCAGGCGGCGCACGCAGGCGTCCACCAGGCGTACGTCGCTGTGGTAGCTGTGGTCCCAGACCTCCTCCAGGAGTTGCTGGCGGCTGAAGACGCGGCCCGGTTCGGCGGACAGGAACAGCAGCAGCTTCAGTTCGGACGGCGCCAGGGCGACCGGCTCACCCGCTTTGAGGACGGTGTGCCCGGCACGGTCGACGTCGAGGTCGCCGTGGTGCTCGACGGTGTGCCGCGCCCCGGCGGGGGCCTCGACACTGCGCAGCACGGCACGGATGCGGGCCTCGATGACCTCGGTGCGGGCGGGTTTGACGACGTAGTCGTCCGCTCCCGCCTCCAGGCCGACGACGATGTCCACGTCGTCGCCGCGCGCGGTGAGCATGATGATCGGTAACTGGCTGGTGGCGCGCACCCGGCGGCACACCTCGACGCCGTCCATCTCGGGGAGCATCAGGTCGAGCAGGAGGAGGTCGGGGCGGAACGTGGCCAGTGCCTCCAGCCCGGCCTCCCCGGTCGCGGTGGCGAGGATCTCGTGGCCGCGTCGCCGCAGCCCCATCTCGACGCCGTCCCGCACGGAGGGGTCGTCTTCGACCAGGACGACGCGTGGCATGCCGTATCTCCAGACACGGGGAGGGAGAGGGGAAAGAAAGGAAAGAAGGGGGAGGAGGGCCCGGGGCCGCGGCGGAGTGGCGGCGGCGCGCCGGCCCGGCCCCCGGTGCGGAGCGGGTTCACCCCGCGGCGGCGGTGTGCACGCTGACCGCGTAGCCGCCGCCCTCGTGGTAGGGGTCGCCGCTCCAGGTCGCGTACCGCTGCCGCAGGACCAGCCCGGCCCGGTCGCACCATTCGTCGAACTCGGTGAGGGTCACCGGCGCTTCCGTCAGAGGCAGATGGGCGGCGTCCAGTCCCATGCCGGTGACCAGCAGGCCGCCGGGGCGCAGTGCGGCGGCGAGGTGTCCGACGACGGTTTCCCCGGTGCCGGGGGCCAGGAGGGGGATGACGTTCCCGGCGGCGAGCACCAGGTCGAAGTCCGTGTCCAGGCCGAGGGCGTCCAGCTGGGCCAGGTCGCCGAGGAGCCACTCCTGCTCGGGCGCTTCCCGGCGGGCGACGGCCAGCATCGAGGAGTCGACGTCCACACCGGTGCAGTGGTGGCCCAGTTCGGCGAGGCGGATGGCGATGCGGCCGGTTCCGCAGCCCGCGTCGAGCACCTTGGCGGCGGGCGGCGCCAAGGTGGCGCAGAAGGTCGCCTCGCCGTGGACGTCATGGCCGGACGCGGCGAGCCGGGCGAAGCGCTGCGCGTACTCCTCCCCCGCCTGTCCCCCGGTCAGTTCCGCCCAGCGGTCGCGCTGCCCAGTCATGCTTTCCCGTTTCCTCCGGTCGGCTCCCCCGGCGGCAGCATAATCGAGCGTGCCGTACGGAGGCCCGATCGGGCGGCTCCGGCCGCGGGGCGGGCCGCCGTCCCGACCCGTCCGCCGAGGGAGGCGGCTTCGGGGTACCGTCCCGGTACGGCGGACGACACACGGAGGACATGATGGGCGGTCAGGTAACGGCGGTGTGCCGCAGCGAGCGGTACGCGTTCAGCAAGCCCACCCGCCCCTCCGTCACCCTCCTCGCCGGGCTCGGCGTGGAGGGCGACGTGCACGCGGGCAGGACGATCCGGCACCAGTTCCGTATGACGTACGAGCCCGATCTGCCCAACCTGCGCCAGGTCCACCTGATGCACGAGGAACTCTTCGCGGAGCTGGCGCTCAAGGGGTACGACGTATCGGCGGGCCGACTGGGCGAGAACATCACCACCGCGGGGGTGGACCTCCTCGGCCTTCCCACCGGCGCCCTGCTGCGCCTGGGAGCGGAAGCGGTGCTGGAGGTGACCGGGCTGCGCAACCCGTGCGCGAAGATCAACGACTTCCGCGAGGGGCTGCTGGGCGAGGTCTTCTCCCTGGATCCCGTGTCGGGCGGGTTCACGTTCAAGGCGGGCGTCATGGCTGTGGTGCTGAACGGGGGGACGGTCCGCCCCGGGGACCCCGTCGAGATCGAACTGCCGCCTCTCCCCCACCGGCCCCTGGAGCGCGTGTAGGGGGGCCTTCGCCCCCGGAGCCCGGGGCGGGGGGGGCGCCCCCGGCCCCGGCCCCGGTCCCGGGAGACGACGGCATCGGATTCCGTCGGCGGGACGGCCTCGCGGCGAGCGGGCACGCGGGCGCCGGAGGCCGCGGGCCCGTCCGGCCTCAGTCCTGCCGCTCCAGGGTGTCCGCGAAGGCGCGCAGCGCGTCGGCCAGGTCCTTCTTCGTCGGCAGCTCGTCGACCTTCTTCTCCAGTTCGCCGAGGCGCTCGGCCACCTCCGCCAGGTCGGCCGGAGCCGTGGGCGAAGGGGTGGGCCCGCCGGTGGGAGGCGGTCCGCTGGGGCTGGGCTCGGATCCCCCGGAGGATCCGGAGTCGCCGCCCTGCGAGCCGCCGGACCCGCTCACGCTCCCGCCGCTGTCGGAGCCCTCCGAACCGCCCTCGCTCCCTCCTCCGTCGGTCCCCCCGGAACCGCTCACGCTCCCGCCGTCGACTCCGGTCGAGGCCTCGCCGCCGCCGCTCGACTGCGGAGGCACGCTCTCGACCGGCACCGGGTCGGCAGGCCCGTCGCCCGCCGTCCCCACCGCCAGCGCACCGCCGACGCCGAACACCACCGCGGCGGCGGCTCCGACCAGTGCGGCCGTCATGCGTCTCGCCCGTATCTTTCCCGTGGTCGCCATGGTGCGGAGCCTAACCACCGCGCCGGGCGGAAGGACCGGTTCCCGCAGACCCGTGCGAACGATCGGCGGGAGCGCCCCCGGTCGGGCGGTGCGGGGTGGGAACGCCCCGGGGACCGGCGGAAATGGGCTTCAGGTTCGCTTCAGTTCGGGCTGTTAGAGTGCAGTCCTGCGGCGGCAATTCGCCGAGCGGCTTTGACATTTCGTTCTACGAGCCGAAACAACCGGGACAGGGAGCGTAGGAATGCGCTGCAGGGAGACGTCGGCCTTCCAGGCCGTCCTCTCCGTGCTCCTGATGGTGTCCGCGCTCGCTCTCGGCTCCTTCGCTCAGACTCCGCAGCCCGCCGGCGCGACGGCTCATCCCCCGGCCGTTTCCGTGTTCGACACGTCCGGGCCGAGTATGCCGCTGGAAGGCGTGGACGGTGACGCCACGCTCCAGCAGCGCCACAAGGCGGGGAACACGACGGCCTCCTCCCCCGTTCAGGCGGGCGCTCCCTCCTCGTCTCCGGAGCTGCACGACTGCGCGTCGGACGTCGTCCGGCAGCACGCGTCGCCCCCGGGGTCGCGAAGCCCTGTCCAGGTCCGGATCCTCCGCTGCTGAGTGAGCGCACCCGGGGTCGGGTGCCGTCCGCCTGACCGCTGACCGCTGACCGCTGACCGCTGACCGCTGACCGCTGACCGCTGGAGACCGTACGACGGTTCGGCCTTCGGTGCGGCACGTCGTACCGTGCCCGGCCCGGCGGTGAGCAGACCCGTGCCGTTCGGACTTCCGCCGTCCACCGTCCACCGGCGAATGTGCGCCGTCGCCCCGCCTTTCCCGCGCCCCGTATTCCGTGGTTCGCCTCTCCTGTCCGTATCCGCGTCCCGTGGCCCGCACCCCGGAGAAATACGTCGCCATTCGGACGGCACGGATTCCCGGCGCATTCCTTGACCCGCCCCTTACGAAGCCGAATCGACCGGCACTCCGGCCCCGGCCCCGCATCAGTTCTGGAGCAGACGCATATGCATCACATTCCCCTCGCATCGGAGCCGACGGGCGGCATCGCCGGGTGGGCGACCGGCCTCGTCGACACCCTGGGCGGCCCGGGGGCCGGGTTGGCGATCGCCCTGGAGAACCTTTTTCCTCCGCTGCCGAGCGAAGTCATCCTGCCGCTGACGGGCTTCGCCGCGGGGCAGGGGGTGATCAGCCTGTTCTCCGCCCTGTTCTGGACGACTCTGGGGTCGGTGGTGGGCGCTGTCGCCCTGTACTGGATCGGCGCCCTCTTCGGCCGGGACCGCATGTACGCCCTGTGGGAGCGGCTTCCCCTGGTGAAGGTCTCCGACCTGGAGAAGACCGAGAAGTGGTTCCAGAAGCACGGCATGAAGGCCATCTTCTTCGGCCGGATGATTCCGATCTTCCGCAGTCTGATCAGCGTCCCGGCGGGCGTCGAGCGGATGCCGATGCCGACCTTCGTGCTCTTCACCGCTCTCGGCAGCTTCCTGTGGAACACCGTCCTCGTCATGGCGGGTTATCTGCTGGGCGACCAGTGGGACCTCGTGGAGCGTTACGTCGGGGTGCTCTCCAAGGCGGTGCTCGTGCTGGTCGTCGCGGCGCTGGTCGTGGCGGTCGTCCGCAGGGTGCGTGCCCGTCGGGGGGAGCGGCGGAAGGACCACGCGTGACCGTTCCGGCGAACCGTCCGGGGCCCGGCGCCGCGGGCGGCTCCCCGCTCACCCGGCGAGGACCGCCGGGCGGTCCACGAACACCCGTTACGGGAAGCCGCGTACGGTGCGCGGACCATCGATCCGATCGACAAGGTGGCAGACATGGCTATGTGGGACCGCATCAAGGAACAGGCGAAGGGACTGCAGCAGCAGTCGCAGGGAACCGGCGGCGGGGCCGGCGGCCGACAGCCGGGGGCAGGGGCGGGGGGCGGCTCGAAGGAGAAACTGGTCGGGCTTCTCAAGTCCCAGCTGGGCTCGATCAAGACGGAGTTGAAGAGCGGTGCGTACCGGGACGCCAGCATGGCGATGTGCGCGCTGGTCGCGGCCGCCGACGGCTCCGTCGACCCCGCCGAGCGGCAGCATGTGGAGTCGCTGATCCTGCGGAACGACGTCCTGCAGAACTTCCCGCCCGAGCAGCTGCGGCAGAGGTTCAACAAGCACGTCGACCAGCTGATGTCCAACTTCCCGCAGGGCAGGGCGGACGCCATGCAGGAGATCGCGAAGGCGGCGAAGAAGCCGGTGGAGGCCAAGGCGGTCGTCCAGACCGGCTTCGTGATCGCCGGTGCGGACGGGTACATCGCCCCGGCCGAGGCCCAGGTGCTGCGCGAGGCGTGCACGGCGCTCGGGGTCTCGCCGCAGGAGTTCGGCCTCTGAGACCCGGTCGTGCCCACCCGGCGTTGTGCGGGCCCCGGTGGGCTTCCCTCCCGCCTTCCTGAACGGGCTGCCGGGGCGGGATGGGCGCGGGCGGCGGAGCGCCGCGGGTCCGGCCGGGAGACGGCGGGTCCGCGGCGGGCGGGGCGGCGGCCCGCGGGGAGGCCTGATCCGTTCTCGGAGGCCGTCCGGAACGGAGTCGTGCCGTCCGCGACGTGCCGCCACGTCCAGCCGCCCCGCCTCCTCCCGCGGGCCCGGATCGGGGCCCGCGGGAGGAGAGGCGGTCAGGCGGTCACCTTGGCGATGAACGCGGCGAGGTTCCCCACGGTCCGTTCGATCTGCTGCTCCAGGGGAAGGGACTCGCGCAGCCGCCCGCCCATGCCCGCGTCCTTCTTCCCTCGTACGTAGAGGGAGCAGGCGAGGTCGCTGCACATGTACGTACCGACCGAGTTTCCCTGCTGGCCCGCCTTGCCCGACCTGGGCGCCACCAGCAGCGAGACTCCCCCGGTGTGAACGGTCAGGCAGATCGGGCACATGCTGCGGCGGGTCTGCCAGGAACCCGCGTCGGAGGAGCGGAGCTGGATGGCGACCGGCCCTTCCCCGGTCGGCAGCACCAGGTAGGCGCGGTCGGGGGCCTGCGGATCGCGCCAGCCCAGGAAGTCGAGATCGTCCCAGGGCCGGTCGGCCAGGTCGCGCGGGACGGACAGGCGCTTGGCCTCGCCCTTGGTGCAGTTCACGAAGGCGGTGCGGATCTCTTGCTCGGTCAGGGGCTTCATACGAACCACGCTAAGTTGCCTAAAAGCGTTAGGCAAACGTATATTTTCTTAGGTCATCAGCGATAAGCATTCGGGAGCGGCATGGCGCGAGCAGGGCTGGGCACGGAGAGCGTGGCACGGGCGGGGGCCGAACTGGCGGACGAGATCGGCTTCGAGCACGTGACCCCCTCGGAGCTCGCCCGGAAGCTGGGCGTGCGGACCGCGAGCCTGTACTCGCACGTCAAGAACGCCCACGACCTCAGGACGAGGATCGCGCTGCTGGCCCTGGAAGAACTCGCCGACGAGGCGTCGGCCGCCATCGCGGGCCGGGCGGGCCGGGACGCGCTCCGCGCCTTCGCCGACGCCTACCGCGACTACGCGCTCCGGCACCCGGGCCGCTTCACCGCGGCGCGGTACCGGCTCGACCCGGAAGCGGCGGCGGCGAGCGCGGGCGCACGGCACTCCCTGCTGACCCGGGCCATCCTGCGCGACTACGGCCTGGACGCCTCCCGGGAGACGCACGCGGTGCGGCTCCTGGGCGGGTTCTTCAACGGTTACGTGCAACTGGAGGCGGCGGGCGGCTTCAGCCACAGCTCCCCCGCCTCCGAGGAGAGCTGGAGGGAGATCATCGACGCGCTCGACTCCCTGCTCCGCGACTGGCCCGCCCCCTCCTGACCTCTCGCCCGCCCCCGCAGCCCCCGCCCTCGCCCTCGCCCTCGCCCTCGCCCTCGCGACGAACGAAGAGACCGAGCACATGAGCACCCCTCACGGCTGGACCACGACTCCGATCACCACCGACATCCTGCGGGGCGCTCTCGACCTGGAGCAGACCGAGCGGGGGGCGCTGCCGCACCGGCTGCCCGCGCGGGCGCGGCGGCAGATCCCGGACGGGCAGCTCGCCATGGCCGAGTCGCAGCCCTCCGGGGTCCGCCTGGCGTTCCGCACCCGGGCCACCGCCGTGGAGCTGGACGTGGTGGCCACCAAGCGGGTCTACGTCGGAGCGCCGCCGCGCCCCGACGGGGTGTACGAGCTCCTGGTGGACGGCCGCCTCACGGACCGGGCCGGCGTGCCCGACGGGGACACGCTCACGATCGACATGGCCGCGGGGACGGCGCGGGTCCGGCCGGGCCCGACGGAGACGCTCCGGTTCACCGGGCTGCCGGACGCCGAGAAGGACGTCGAGATCTGGCTGCCCCACGACGAGACGACCTGCCTGGTCGCCCTGCGTGCCGATGCCCCGGTCCTGAGCCCCCGGCCGAGCGGCCGGCCCGTCTGGCTGCACCACGGCAGCTCCATCAGCCACGGTTCCAACGCGGCCGCCCCGACCGGCACCTGGCCCGCCCTGGCCGCTTCTCTGGGCGGGGCGGAACTGATCAATCTGGGGTTCGGCGGCGGCGCGCTGCTCGACCCCTTCACGGCCCGCGCCATGCGCGACACACCGGCCGACCTGCTCAGCGTCAAGATCGGCATCAATGTGGTCAACGCCGATCTGATGCGGTTGCGCGCGTTCGGTCCGGCCGTCCACGGCTTCCTCGACACCCTCCGCGAGGGGCATCCCACCGCTCCGCTGCTGGTGGTCTCACCGGTCTACTGCCCCATCCACGAGAACACCCCGGGTCCCAGCGCCCCGGACACCAGCGCGATGGGCGAGGGGCGGCTGCGGTTCCGGGCCACCGGCGATCCGGCGGAGACGGCCGCGGGAAAGCTCACCCTCACCGTCATCCGGGACGAACTGGCCAGGATCGTCGAACAGCGCGCGACCACCGATCCCCGCCTGTACCACCTGGACGGGCTGGACCTCTACGGCGCGAGCGATCACGCGGAACTCCCGTTGCCCGACGCCCTGCACCCGGACCCCGCCGCCCACCGGCGCATCGCCGAGCGGTTCGCGCGGCGCGCCTTCGGCCCCGGCGGGCCGTTCGCCCGGCAGGACCGGTAGCCGCACGCCGCTTTCGGCCGGGCCGCCGACCGCGAGCCGGGACGGGCGGGAGCCGGTGCGGTATGGGCCCGGCCTCCCGCCCTCCGCAGTCCTCTCCGGCTACGGGGCGTCCACCAGGAGGCGGCCGTCCGCCGGGGCGGGGGAGGCGAGGCCGCGCGCGTAGGCGTACTCCACGCGGGACCGCTCGGTCGCGTTGGGAACGGCGTTCGTGCAGCTCGTTCCGGCGCTGGAACCCGACATCAGCTGGGAGCAGGGGCCGGGCTTGGTGTCCGGCAGGCCCAGGCTGTGACCGAGTTCATGGGCGGCGATACGGGTCTTGTCGTGCCCCTGCGCGACCGCCTGGCTGCCCAGCTCCACCCGGGCCTGCCCGCCGGGGCGGACCGGGCCGAGGGTGGCCTGCGGCCAGCCGCTGGTGGCCACGATCTGTATCTCGGCACGGGTGCCGGGGGCGGCTTCGACGAGCTTGACGTTGCCGACGTTCGCGTTCCAGGAGGCGACGCCCGCTGCGATCGCCGCCTCCCAGCCGCCGGCCCGGCTGTCGTCGTAGCGGAGCGTCACCGCGGCTGCCGTGCTCTCCGTCGCCGCCGAGGCCGGCGCGGGGGCGGCGTGCGAGGCCGTCGCCGCGGCCAGGGTGATCGCCGCGGCGACTCCGGCCGCCTTGAACCATCTCGAATCCAGCATTGCTGTCCCTTCACTCATGGGGGGCTCGGCTCCACGGGGAAGCCGGGCGAGTGGGAGGACGGCGCGCGGCTCACGGGGAACCGAGCGGCCACGATGACCGGTTGCCGCTCTCCCGGGGCCGCAGGAACCTATGCCGCGCGAACACCTTGATCATGCACCTGCCATAAAATGCGGCCGGAAACCTCCCCCCGCCCTCAGGTGGCTCCGGGGCCGCCGCGCCCGGGGGCCGGTTCCGTACCCTGGGGACATGCGTATGCGACCCACGCTCAGCTGGACCTCCACCGAGGAGCCGCCGCCGGGCACGACCGACCTGGAACCGGTGGTCGAGGCGCTGCGCGGCGGCGGAGTCCTGGTCCTGAGCGGAGCCGGCATCTCCACGGAGTCGGGCATCCCCGACTACCGGGGCGAGGGCGGGAGCCTGAGCCGGCACACCCCGATGACGTACCAGGACTTCACCGCCGACGCCGGGGCCCGTCGCCGCTACTGGGCGCGCAGCCATCTCGGCTGGCGTACGTTCGGGCGCGCCCGCCCGAACGCCGGGCACCGGGCGGTGGCCGCGTTCGAGCGGCGGGGGCTGCTCTCGGGCGTGATCACCCAGAACGTCGACGGTCTGCACCAGGCCGCCGGCAGCGAGGGCGCCGTGGACCTCCACGGGCGGCTGGACCGGGTGGTCTGCCTCTCCTGCGGCGACCTCAGCCCACGCCGCGAGCTGGCGCACCGGCTGGAGCGGGCCAACGAGGGCTTCGCACCGGTGGCCGCCGCGATGAACCCGGACGGCGATGCCGATCTCACCGACGAGCAGGTCGGGGACTTCACCGTGGCGCCCTGCGCCGTCTGCGGCGGCGTCCTCAAACCGGACGTGGTGTTCTTCGGCGAAGCCGTGCCCCCGCCGCGGGTCGAGCGCTGCCGCGCGCTGGTCCGCGAGGCGGACGCCCTCCTGGTCCTGGGCTCCTCGCTGACCGTGATGTCCGGGCTCCGGTTCGTCCGTCAGGCCGCCGAGGCCGGTACGCCGGTGCTGATCGTCAACCGGGACGCCACACGGGGCGACCGGTACGCCGTGACCCGCATCGCCCTGCCGCTGGGAGCGGCCCTCACCACCGTGGCCGACCGGCTCGGCGTCCCCCTCCCCGACCGCGCGACGCCAGGGCCCGCGTAGCGGACCGGGCGAGGCGCGAACGGGCGCCGACGACGGACGGCCGACCTCCCCCGGCGGCTCTGCGCGCACAGAGCATTACCGATATAGATACTTATGGGCAGTTTTCCGCCCGGTCAGTCGGGTATCCGGCAGAGAGGCGGAGTGCGACGTTCCGCGTTCCGCCCCCACCGTGAGCTCGCCGGGGGGCCGCCGCCCGGAGCCGGGCTCAGCGGCATCGCGGGCTGGCCCGCCCCGCCCCGCCCGTCCTTCCGCCTTTCCCTCCGCCTTCCGAGGCGCCGACAGCGAGGAGCAACCGTGCCCGCAGTACCCGACATCACCCTCAACAACGGTGTGACCATCCCCCAGCTGGGCTTCGGCACCTTCCAGATCCCGCGGGACGAGACGTGCGAGACCACGCTCGCCGCTCTGGAGACCGGTTACCGGCACATCGACACGGCGCAGATGTACGGCAACGAGAAGGAGGTCGGCCAGGCCGTCCGGGAATCGGGGCTCGACCGCGCCGACGTCTTCGTGACGAGCAAACTGAACAACGGCGCCCACGCGTACGACGAGGCCCTGCGGGCGTTCGACCGCACCGCGGAGGAACTGGACCTCGACTACGTGGACCTCTTCCTCATCCACTGGCCCCTGCCGGGAGGTCCGGACGACTTCGTGGAGGCGTGGAAGGCCCTGGAGGAGATCTACCGCTCCGGGCGCGTCAAGGCGATCGGGGTCTCCAACTTCCAGGAGAACCACCTGCGCCGACTGCTGGACGCCGGCACGGTGGTGCCCGCCGTCAACCAGATCGAGGTGCACCCCTACCTCACCCAGGACGCCCTCCGCGCCTTCGGGGCGGAGCACGGCATCGCCACGGAGGCGTGGTCGCCCATCGCCCAGGGCAAGGTGCTCTCGGACCCGACGATCGGCCGCATCGCCGAGCGGGTGGGCAGGACGCCCGCGCAGGTGGTGCTGCGGTGGCATCTGCAGCGCGGGGACATCGTCTTCCCCAAGTCGGTGACGCTGAAGCGCATCCAGGACAACTTCGCGCTCTTCGACTTCGAACTGACCGAAGGGGACGTCGGGGAGATCTCGGCCCTCGACCGCGGCGAGCGCACCGGGCCCGACCCGGACACGTTCAACGGCTGACTCGGCCCACGCGCGGTGCGGGCCCGGCCCGGGGTACGCCCCGGCGCCGGGCCCGCGCCGTGTGCGCGGCACCCCGGTGCGGGCGGGCACGCCGGTTTCCGCCGCTGCGGGATCTCGTGGGGTCGCGGGCCCGAAAGGGGAGGGCGGGTCGCGGAGCCCGCCGTGCTGGCGGAGGAGGCCGCCGAGACCCTCCTCCCCCTCGCGGAGGAACGCGGCGTCACCGTCGAGGTGCGCGGCGCCGTGGCCCCCGCCGACGGATCGCCGGCCCTGCTGCTGCAGCTGACCACGAACCTCGTGCACAACGCGATCGTCCACAACCTGCCGGAAGCGGGCATCGTCCGGGTCACCACGAGCATCCGCCCCAAAGCCGTGGAGCTGGCGGTGGAGAACACCGGGGCGCCGCTCTCCCCGGAGCTGGTGCCGACGCTCACCGAACCGTTCCGGCGCGGCGCGGAGCGTCTGCGGACCCACGACGCGGGCGTCGGCCTCGGGCTGGCGATCGTCGAGACCATCGCCCGGGCGCACGACGGGACGCTCGCCCTCGCCCCGCGCCCGGACGGGGGGCTCCACGTCACGGTGGAGCTTCCCGCCGCCCCGCCGGCCGACGGGTGAGCGACGGCGTCGGAGTGCCGTACGGCAGGATGGGGCCATGAGCGTAGTCAAGATCAATGTACTGACCGTCCCCCGGGAACAACGCGAGACGTTGGAGAAGCGCTTCGCTTCCCGCGCCCACGCCGTGGAGAACTCCGACGGCTTCGAATGGTTCGAACTGCTCCGGCCCGTGGAGGGCACGGACGACTACCTCGTCTACACGCGCTGGCGCGACGAGGAGTCCTTCCAGGCGTGGATGGAGGGCCCGATGAAGGCGGCCCACCAGGGTGGCGACGCCCCGGGCGGCGAGCGCCCCAAGCCGGCGGCCGGCGGATCGACCCTGTGGTCCTTCGAGGTCGTGCAGCAGGCCTCCCCGGCCGGAGCGTAACCCCGCCACGCGTACGCACCGCTCCCGTCCGGTGCGGCCGGGCAGGACGGGAGCGGTGACCAGCTCGCCCGCCGGACCTCCGGCCGGACCGGGGCCGTGCGGGTCGGCGGGCGATCGGCGGCAGTCCGGCCGGGCGGTGTCGTGCACCGCGCGGCCCACGGTCGTGTCCGGGCAGTACCCGTGGGCCGGCCCCCGGTGGCAGGCGCACGGCCGGGCGGGGACGCCGCCGTAGTGGCCGGCCCGGAGGACGCCCTCCACCACGGCGTGGCGACCGGCGTCCGGGGCGCAGCGAGCCGTCGGATCGACCAGGCCGATGTGCGCCGCCCCTGACAGGTCGCGTCGGCGCAGCACGGTAGGGCGGATGGCGTCCTGGCCCACCACCGCCGCCCCTCGACCGAACGCGGCGCGGGCGGTGGCCACCGCGCTCGGCTTTCCCGAGGCGCCGGCGCCGCGCGGGATGATCGGCCCGGTCCCTGGGCGCGCCCTCCTTCGCGGCGACCGCCGAAGGGGGCCGGAAGATGTCCGGCCCGGCGTGGGCCCGATGCCAGGTCGATCACTCCTGGGGCGCATGTCCTCTCCTCCTGGTGGTTGATTCCGTTCATCCCGTCCGTTTTTAAGATCATTCTCCGAGGAACGGATCGATCGACCGGTGGAGCACCCCATGACCTTGCTGGATGTACTGCTGGACGCGGTCCGTGACGCCCCCGGACAGACCGTCGTGCATGTGCGCGGTGACGGGAGCGAGCTGACGGTCACCCTGCGCGAACTCCTGGACGAGGCCGTGCGGGTGGCGGGCGGCTTCCGGGAGGCGGGGGTGCCGCCGGGGACCTGTGTGCCGTTGCTCGCCGACCGCGGGGAGGACTTCCAGCCCCTGTTCTGGGGCGCGGTGGCGGCCGGCCTCGTTCCGGTTCCGCTGGCTCCGGACGCCCGCCGGGTCCTGCCGGTCTGGGAACACCTGGGCCGGCCGCCCGTCGTCGTGGACGCCGCGACCGTGTCGCCGGCCGACGCGTTCCCCGCCGGCGCCGTGGTCCTGACCCTGGACGCCCTGCGGAAGGGTCCGGAGCTGCGGGAGCCGGTCGCCGCCGGGCCCGAGGACGTCGCGTTCGTGCAGTTCTCCTCGGGCAGCACCGGCGCGCCCAAGGGGGTGGAGGTGACGCACGGCGCGGTGCTGGCCAACCTGCGGCAGATACGGGACGCCTCGGCGCTGTGCGCGGACGACGTGGTGGTCAGCTGGATGCCGTACTTCCACGACATGGGGCTCATCGGCACGCATCTCGCCCCGCTGGCCGCACGCGCCCGGCAGGTCAAGATCGGCCCGCTGTCGTTCGCCAAGCGGCCCGGCCTGTGGTTCGAGGCGGCGGCCAGGCACCGGGGCACCGTCCTGTCCGCGGCCAACTTCGCCCTGGCGCTGGCCGTACGCCGGGTTCCCGACGAGGCCCTTGCCCGCCTGGACCTCTCGGCCGTACGGCTGCTCCTGGTCGGGGCGGAGCCGATCGCGCCCGCGGTGTGGCGTGCCTTCGCGCTCAAGACCCGGCCTGCCGGGCTGGACCCGGCGGCGGCCCAGCCCGTGTACGGCCTGGCGGAGGCGACCTTGGCGGTGACCTTCCCGCCGCCGGGCGAAGTGGCCGAGCCGCTGGTCCTGGACCGGGCCTCCTTGAGCCGCGGCGTGGCGGTCGACGCCGAACCGGGCGAAGGAGCCGTGGAGTTGATGGACGTCGGCCGACCGGTGGCCGACTGCTCCGTGCGCGTCGTCGACGACGCGGGGGCCGTCCTCGGGGACCGGCGGGTGGGGCACATCATGGTGCGCGGTCCCCAACTGGCCCGTGGCTACCACGGGCTTCCGGCCGTGAGCGCGGAGGTGTTCGCCGGGGGGTGGCTGCGCACCGGTGACCTCGGGTTCCTGCGGGACGGGCGGCTGTGCGTCACGGGCCGCCACAAGGACGTGCTGTTCCTCAACGGCCGCACCTTCCACGCCCCGGACCTGGAAGAGGTCGTGGCGGCGACGCCCGGGCTGCCGTCCGGGGCCCCGGCGGTGGTCGGGTCGACCGACCCGGTCAGCGGCGCGGAGCGCGTCGTGGTGTTCGTCCCCTGGGCGCGGCCCCCGCACGGGGCGGCGGAGGTGCTCGCACGCGTGGCGGCGCGGGTGGGCGAGGCGCTGCTCCATGACGACGTACGGGTGCTGGCCCTGCCGCCCGGCGCGTTTCCCCGTACGACGAGCGGCAAACTGCAGCGGCGGCGGTTGCGGGAGCGTTTCGAGGCGGGCGAGTTCGCCGCGCACGAGCGGGGCGTGCGCGGGCCGGCGGCGGGCGCGGTCGTCACGGGTGACGGCGGTCCCCCCGTCGCGGCGGGCGGCGGCTCCTCGGTCGCGGCGGCGCCGCGGGGTCGTGCCGAGACCGTCGAGACGGTCCGGGGCGTCTGGAGCCGGGTACTGGGACGGCCCGCCGCGTCGATCGGGTCGCACGAGCCGTTCGGGAGCCTCGGGGGCACGTCGCTCAAGGCGATGGAGGTCCTGGTGGCGCTGGAGGACGCGTTCGGTGTGACGCTGCCGCCGGCGGTCATCCGCGACCACGGCACGGTCGCGGCGCTCGCGGACCACCTGACGAGGATCGCACCCGGGGCCGCTGCCGCCGCTCCCCCCTCCCACGCTCCGGGAACAGGAGGGATGGCCACCCCGTCGGCCGGGGCGACCGGGGCTCGCGCCACCGCTCCCCGTTCCCGCTCCGCCACCGCCTCCCCCGAGGGCTCCGGAGCCGTCGGCTCCGCCGCCGTCATCGGCCTCGCGTGCCGCTTTCCCGGGGCCGACACCCCCGAGGCGTTCTGGGACCTGCTCGTCGAAGGGCGCGACGCCGTCGCCTCCGTACCGTACGGGCGTTGGGGCGAGGATCCCCGCGACCGCCACGGCGACCGGACGCGGTGGGCGGCGCTCCTGGAGGATCCGGCCGCCTTCGACGCCGGGTACTTCGGCATCGGGGCGGAGGAGGCGCGGGCGCTCGATCCGCAGGCGCGGCTCTTCCTGGAACTCGCGCACGAGGCCCTGGAACGCGCCGGCTACGCGGGTCCGCGGCGGCGCGATCGCAGGATCGGCGTGTTCGCGGCGGTCGGCGACAGCGGCTACCGGGAGGTTCTGGACCGGGCGGCGGCGGACGGCTCTCCCCTGCCCACCGCGCTCACCGGGAACCTTCCTTCCCTCATCGCCGCCCGGGTCTCCCAGTGCCTCGATCTCGACGGTCCCGCGCTCGCCGTGGACACGGCCTGTTCGTCGGGGCTGGTGGCGCTGCATCTGGCCCGGCGCAGCCTGCTGGACGGCGAGTGCGACCTCGCCGTCGTCGGCGGGGTCAACCTCCACCTGACCTCGTCCGCGCACCGGCTGCTCGAAGAGGCCGGGGCCCTGTCCCCCACCGGGCGCAGCCGCGCCTTCAGCACCGACGCCGACGGCTTCGTACCCGGCGAGGGGGGCGCGGCGCTCGTCCTGACGCGCCTGGACGCGGCGCGGCTCGCCGACGACCCGGTGCTCGCGGTGGTGCGGGGCACCGCCGTCAACAACGACGGCCGGTCGATGAGTCTGATGGCCCCCAACCCCTTGCGCCAACGCGAGGTCATCACCCGGGCGTACGAGGCGGCGGGCGTGGACCCCGCCGCGGTGACCTACGTCGAGGCCCACGGGACCGGCACGGCCGTGGGAGACCCGATCGAACTGCGTTCGCTGGCCCACGCCTTTCCCGTACGGCCCGACGGCGAACCCCGGCTGCTCGGTTCGGTGAAGACGAACATCGGGCATCTGCTGAACGCCGCCGCGCTGCCCTCCCTGGTGAAGGTCGTGCTGGCCCTGGGCCACCGCAGGCTGCCGCCGTCGCTGCACCACGCGGCGCCCTCGGCGGGCCTCGCCCCCGCCGGCTTCTCGGTGGTGACCGAGGCCCGGGAGTGGACGTCGGCCACGCCCCTGGTCGCGGGGATCAACGCGTTCGGGTTCGGCGGGACCAACGCCCACGCCGTTCTCGAACAGGCTCCGCTCGTGGCCGCCCCGGCCCCGCCGCCGGCGGGGGGAGCCGGGGGTGGGGGGCCTCATCTGCTGACCCTCTCGGCCCGGAGCGGGGGTGCGCTGCGGGACGCGGCGGCCCGGCTCGCCGAGCACCTGGAGAACCGTCCGCACGTGCGCGAGGGCGACGTCTGCCGGACGGCGAGCACCGCCCGGGACGAGGGGCCCCACCGGCTCGCGGTCGTCGCGGACGGTGACCTGCGGGAGCGGCTCGCCGCCGTCACCGCGGCCTCTGCCGCGACGGGCGGGGCCCCCGGGCACGTCGGAAGCGTCGTCCGGTCCCGGCCGCGCGTGGCGTTCCTCTTCCCGGGGCAGGGCACGCAGTCCCCCGGCCGGGACCGGGCGCTGTACCGGACGGCCCCGGTGTTCCGGGAGACGTTCGACGAGGCGTCCGCACTCGTGGGCCCCGTCTGCGGCCGGACCCTGCTGGACTGGGGTCTGGACCTGGGTGCGGGCCCGGCCGCGCAGGCGGCGACGGAGGTGGCGCAGCCGCTCCTGGTCGCTTCCGGGGTGGCGCTGGCCCGCCAGTTGCGCGCCTGGGGCGTGGAGCCGGACGCGGTCGCCGGCCACAGCGTCGGGGAGATCACCGCCGCGTGTGCCGGCGGGCTGCTGACGCTGCCCGACGCCCTGCGGTTCGCGGTCGAACGCGGCCGTCTCATGGGCGGGTTCACCGAGCCGGGAGCCATGCTCTCCGTGCTCGGAGGGGACGAGGCCGTCGCCGCCGCGGTGGCCGGGTCCGCCGGGGCGCTGACGGTGGCCGCGTACAACGGTCCCGGCCTCCAGGTCCTCTCCGGGAGCGTGTCCGCCGTGGAACGCGCGGCGCACGACCTCGACGCCCAGGGCGTCGCGACGCGCCGTCTGCGCGTCTCCCGGGCCTTCCACTCGCCCCTGATGCGTCCGATCGCCGGGCCGCTCGCCGAGGCGGCGCGGGCGCTCGTCCCGCAGACCCCGTCCGTCGCGCTGATGAGCACCGTCACGGCCGAGTGGCAGCCGGTCCTCGGCCCGGAGCACCTGCGCGACCACGCCGAACGCCCGGTGCTGTTCGGGGCGGCCGTGGAACGTCTGGCCGCGGAGGGGTACGACACCTTCGTCGAGGTCGGACACGGCGCGACGCTGTCGGGTGCGGTCCGCGCGGCGACGGAGGCGTACGCGGGCGGCGCGGACCGGGGTACGGTCACGGTGCTGTGCGCCCTGCCAGGCCCTTCCGCCGGGGGGGCGGAAGCCGCGGGCGTGCCCGTCGACGGGCACGGCGGCAGCAAGGACCTTCTGGGAACCGTGGGGCGCCTGTGGTCGCTCGGCGTTCCGTTGGACCGGAGCGCGCTCGACGCGGGGCACCGCCGGATTCCGCTGCCCACCTACCCCTTCCAGCGCAGCCGGTACTGGGCCGATCCACCCGCCGAGCCCCTGCTGCACCGGGTCGTGTGGGAGGAGGACACCCTGCCCGCCGCGGCGGCGCGGTCCGTGCGGTCGGTGCTGCTGACCGGGCCCGACGCCGCCTCCGTCGACCGGCTCGCCTCCCGGCTCCGCGCCGAAGGCGTCCACAGCCACGCGCCGGGCGACGGGCCGCCGGACGCCGTGGTCCTGGTGGCCGGGCCCGCCCCCGCCCAGGACACCGCCGACGCCCTCGGCCGGGCCCAGGAGGCCGCGGTGGCCGCCTTCGACGAGGCCCTGGCCCGGTTCGACGAGACCGGCGCGGACCGGCTGCTGGTGCTGACCGAGGACGTGCACGCCACCGGGGCCGTGCGGGAGCGGCCGCGTCCCGCCCACGCCGTCCTCGGGGGCCTGCTGATGGCTCTGCCGCAGGAGACCGCGGGCGCGGTCGCCACCGCCGTCGACCTCTGTTCGGCCGACACCCCGGCGCAGCGCCTGGCCGCCGTCCTCGCCGAGCTGGGAGCGGACCGTGTTCCGGGAGGGACCGTGAGCGTCGCCTGGCGGGGCGGACGCAGGCTCACCCGCCGCTGCGTACCGTTGGCGGACGCCGCCGCGGCGCGGTGGCCGCTGCCGTCCGACGGCACCTTCCTCATCACCGGGGGCGGCGGCGGAATCGGCGCCGCGCTCGCCCGGGAACTCGCGGGCCGGGGCCGTCCGGCCCTCGTCCTCACCGGGCGCTCCCCGCGGCTTCCCGCAGGGCTGGCCGAGGAGCTGCGGGCCCTGGGTGCGACCGTCCACTACCGGGTGGCCGACGTCTCGGTGGAGCGGGACGTCGATGCGCTCGTCGCGGAACTGCCCCGCCTCGACGCCCTCTTCCACGCGGCCGGCGTGGTGCGGCCGGGAACCCTGCGGAACCGGCGCGCCGAGGAGACGGGGGACGCCCTCGCCGCGAAGACGCGCGGCGCCCTGCTGCTCTCGCTCGCCCTGCGCCGGTACGGGCTCGACCCGGCGGTCCGCGTCGCGTTCTCCTCCGTCAGCGCCGTGCTGCCCGGCCTGGCGGGCGCGCTGGGCGACTACGCGGGGGCCAACGCCTTCCTCGACGCGTTCGCCGCCTCGGAACGGCGCGCGGGCCGGCGCTGGCTCTCCGTGAACCTCGCGGCGGTGACCGGGACGGGCATGGCGGCGGGCTTCGGCCCCGGGGCGGGCTCCCCCGGCGTGCGAAGCGGCGGAAGCCAGCCCGTGGACCTCTCTCCCGCGCTGGCCGCGCTCCGTACGGCCTGCGGCGTCGATACGGCGCAACTCCTGCTCGCCGACCTGTCGCCGTCACCGCGACCGGCGCCCGCCGTGCCGCCGGCCCCCGGGACGGGCCTCACGGGCGCGCCCCCCGCGAGCGTCCCGGCCGCCTCGCACCGGACCTCCGCCGCCGGCACGCGTCCGCGGGGGACGGGCCGGACGGCCGCCCCCGGCCCCACCGCCGCGTCTCTCCGTCGGCTGCTGGCCTCGGCACTGCGCCTGCCCGACTCCGCGATCCCCGACGACGAGCCGTTCCTCGCCCTCGGACTCGACTCGCTCGCCGCCGTCGACCTCGTCCGGCAGCTCGAACGGGAACGGGGCACGACCCTGCCCGCCACGCTCTTCTTCGAGTACCGGACCATCACCGAACTGGCCGCGTACCTCGACACCGCCCCCTCCCGCCCCCCGGCGGCCGTCTCCTCCCCCGCCCCGGCCCCGGTGCCCGAGGGGCGCTCCTTCCCGCTCACCCCCGTCCAACTGGCCCTGCACACCAGCAGCCGCCTCCACCCGGACGTTCCGGCCCACGGTTATGTCCGGCAGACCGTCCGGGGCCCCCTGGACACCGCCGTCCTGGGCCGCGCGCTCGCCGCGCTCGCCGATCGGCACACCATGCTGCGGATCCGTATCGACAGCGGGGGAACCGCCGGGGGCGGGCCGACGCAGTACGTCGCGCCGCCCGCGGCGCTCGGCGACTGGTACGAGGTCCGCGAGCTTCCCGGCCGTGTCGAGGAGTGGGAAGCGGACCTGCGCAACCGGCCGTTCGACCTCTCCGCCGAGCCGCCCGTGCGCGCCCTCCTCGCCCGCGAGAGCGCGGAGCTGTCCCACCTGGTGCTGGTGGTCCACCACGCGGCCGGGGACGGCTACAGCCTCAACGTCCTGGCCGGGGAGCTGTGGACGCTCTACACCGCGCTCGTCCACGGCGAGCAGGCGCGCCTGCCCGCGCTCGACACCGACTTCGCCGGATACGCGGCCGCTGCCGCCGCCGAGCGGTCCTCCACCGGCGGCTCCACGGCTCTCGACGCCGACCGGCGGTACTGGGCGCAGCGGCTGGCCTCCCGGGGCGAGCCGCTGCGCCTGCCGTACGACGGGGACCCCTCCGCCCTCCCCACGGCGCCCGTGGCCTCCCGTCAGAGCGCCCTCGACGCGGCGCTGACCGCCGCGTTGGAGGAGCGGGCCGCCGCCTGCGGGGTGAGCCTGTTCCACCTGCTCCTCGCCGTCCACGTGCGCTGCCTGGCCCGCTGGAGCGGTCAGCGGGACATCGCGGTGAACGTCGCCCGGGCCCGGCGGGACCACCGCGGGGCGGTCCTGGACCGTCTCGTGGGGCCGCTCGCCGACTCCCTTCCCCTGCTGTGCTCGACCGAACCGGAGGAGCCGGTGGAGGCGCTGGCCGAACGGCTGGCGGCCGTCTGGCTGGAGAGCGAGCGGCACGCGAGCCCCACCGGGCTGGACCTGGCCCGCCTGCTGCCGCCCGACCCGGCCGGGGCCGGGCCCCGGACCGTGTCACCGGCCGGCTTCAGCTTCTCGCGCTTCCCCGTCGCTCTCGACGAGCGGTGCCCGGTGAGGGTGCGGCCGACCGCCGCGGGCACCGCCACCGCCGCGACACGCCTGAGCCTGCTGTGCTGGCAGGACGAGTCCGTCCTGCGCTTCTCGTGGAACTTCCCCGCCCGGCTCTTCGACGCCACGACGGTGGACCGGCTGGACCGCGGCTTCCGGGAGGCGTTGGCCGCTCTGGTCCGGCCCGGCGCCCCCTCCCCTCCCGCGGCCCGGCCGGAGCCCGGCCCGTCCGAACGGCAGCCGTCCGCCGCCGGGGGCGAGGGGCCCGGCTCCCCGGCGCCGGTCCCCGACGCGGACCGCGACCCCCGCCCGGACGCCGGGAGCGCCACGCTCGTACGGCGGCTGGTCGAACGGTTCCGGGCCACACCGGACGCGGTCGCCGTCGACACCGGCGACGCCACCTTGACCTACGCCGGGCTCGACCGCGCCTCCCACTCCCTCGCGGCCGCCCTGCTGGCCGGCGGGGTGACTCCGGGGAGCCTGGTCGGTCTGCTGACCGAACCCGGCGCCGACACCGTCGTGGCGGTCGTCGCGGCGCTGCGCGCGGGGGCAGGGTGGGTGCCGCTGGACGCCGGCCATCCGCCCGCACGCCTGGTGGACCAGCTCACGCGGTCGGGGGCCCGTACGGTCCTGTGCCACGCGGCCACCCGGGCGGTGGGCGCGTCGCTCGGCGACGTGGCCCTCGTCTCCGTCGACGACGCGACCCGCCCGCCCCGGGGCGCGACGGATACCGCGGGCGGCCTCGTCCCGGCGGGTTCGGCTCCGGCGCCCGCTCCGCCGGCCGACGAAGACCCCGTACCCGATAGTCCGGTCGACGCCGACGGCATCGCCTACGTGATCTTCACGTCCGGGTCCACCGGGCGGCCCAAGGCCGTGCCCATCACCCACCGGTCGATGGAGAACTACCTCGACTGGGCGATCGGCGCCTTCGGGTACCACGAGCACGACCGGCTCGCCCAGACCGCGTCGCCCTGCTTCGACGCCTCCGTCCGCCAGCTCCTCGCCCCGCTGCTCGTCGGCGCCACCGTGGTCACCGTCGCCTGGGAGCTGTTGCGCGATCCCGACCGGCTGCTGACGCACGTCGAGCGCGGGCGGATCACCGTCTGGAGTTCCGTGCCCACCCTCTGGGAACAGCTCCTGGGCGCGGCCGAGGAACGGGTGCGGCGCGGCGCTCCCCGACCGGACTTGTCCGCCCTGCGGTGGGTCCACGTCGGCGGCGAGGCGCTGTCCCCGGCCCACGTCCGCCGCTGGTTCGACTTCTTCGGCGACGGCGTCCGGATCGCCAACCTGTACGGTCCGACCGAGGCGACCGTCAACACGAGCTGCCACATCATCCGCGCCCGGCCCGGCGAGGAGGTGCGGCGGCTCCCGATCGGCCGCCCCGTCCTGGGTGCGCGGGTGATGGTCGTCGGGCCCGACGGGGAGCGCCGCAGGCCCGGCGAAGCCGGCGAACTCCTCATCTCCGGCATCGGCCTGACGCCGGGGTACCTCGGCGAACCGGCCCTGACCGAGGCGGCGTTCACGGTTCGGGACGGTCGCCGCTGGTACCGCAGCGGCGACCGGGTGCGGTGCGGTGAGGACGGCGTCCTGGAGTTCCTCGGGCGGCTGGACGACCAGGTGAAGATCCGTGGCAACCGGGTCGAGCCGGGCGAGGTCGAGGCGGTGCTCCAGACCCATCCGGAGGTCGCCCACGCCGTCGTCCTCGTGCGGGACGGACGCCTGATCGCCTTCGTGACCCCCGGGCCCGGGCCCGGCGTCGCGGACGCCGCGGCGCTCCGGCGCCATCTCGCGACGTCGCTGCCGCCGTACATGCTGCCGTCGCGGATCACCCGGGTCGGCGGGATGCCGCTGACGGGCACCGGCAAGATCGACCGCCGCGCGCTCCTGGACCTGCGGGAAGCGCCCGGCACGGCCCCGGCTGCCACCGAAGCCGGCGCGGGGGCCCCCGACGTCCGTACGGCGCCGCGCACCGCGCCCCGTACGCCGACCGAGGTCCGGCTGGCCGCCGTCTGGTGCGCGGTGCTCCGCACCGACGAGGTGTGCCGCGAGGACGACTTCTTCGTCCTGGGCGGCGACTCCCTGCTCGTGCTGGAGGTGTTCGCCCGACTAGAGAAGCAGGGCGGGCCGCTCCCGCGGCCGACCGTGGTCTACCGTCACCGGACGCTCGCGGGCCTCGCCTCCGCCCTGGACGCGGAAGCGGAGGCGGCCGGCGCGCCGAGCGCCGCTGCCGGGGGGCGCGAGGCGGTGGACGAGGCGCCCGACCGCTCCGCGGGCCGCCGCCCGGATGCGGGCCCCCAGCCCTTCCCGCTCACCCCGACCCAGCGCGGCTTCCTGCTGGCCGAGGCCATCGCCCCGGGCGCGACCTCGTCCTGGCTCACCCGGCTGCGGCTGCACGGTCGCCTGGACACCGCCCGCTTCCAGAGGGCGGTGGACACGCTCGTCCTCCGTCACCCGATGCTGCGTACCGTCTTCCCCGCGGGAGCGCGTCCGGCCGTCCAGCAGGAGCTCGCGCCCTCGCTGCGCCTGCCGGTCGACTTCGAGGTCCTCACCGGACCGGATCAGGTGGAGGAGCGGATCGCCGGCGAGCGGGCCCGCCGCTTCGAACCCTGGGCCTGGCCCCTGCTGCGCCTGCGGGTGCTCACCGACGCGCCCGACGAACACGTCCTGGTGGTGCACGCCCACCACATCATCGGGGACGGCTACAGCGCCGCCCTCCTGATACGCGAGCTGACGGCCGTCTACGACGCCCTGGCCGACGGCGGCGAGCCGGCCCCGGCCCCCCTGCGCAGCACCTTCCACGACCACGCCGAGCGCCTCGCCCGGCGGACGGGCGCCGACGCGGACGGGTTCCCGGGCGGGGGCTCCCCGGAAGGCGAAAGCCGGTGGGCGCGGCTCAGCGCGCCCTACACGCCGCCCGTCCTCTCCGCCGGTACGGCAAGCTCCGCCGGCGCCGCCCGGCTCCCCCACCCGCGACCGCTCTTCCACACCCACGGCTTCACGCTCGACATCGGGCAGGTGGGGGCGCTGCGCGAGCTCGCCGCCGCGCACAGCGGGTCGAGCCTCTACCTCCCCGTGCTCACCGCCTACTACCGGGCGCTCGCCGCGGTGGCCGGCCGGGCGGATCTCGTGCTCGGACTCGCGGTGAGCGGCCGGGACCACGCCCTGCCCGACGCGCACCGGGTGTTCGGGCCGTTCGCCACGGCCGTCCCCCTGCGCCCGGCGGGTCCGGGGTCCGGGCGGCCCGAGGACGCGGGCTTCGACGACGACCTACGGCGCGTCGCCGCCGAGGCCACCGAGGCGCGGACGTACGAGGGGGCCGTGCCGTCGCTGCCCAACGGACTGCCGTTGACCTCGCAGTTCTTCTTCACCTACCTGGACTTCTCCGCCCTCGGTCCCAGGAGCGGCCGGACGCTGACGGTCACCCCGGAGGACGGTGACAGCGCTTTCACGCCGCCCCCGGCCGGTACGGACGTGTTCCTGGCGGCCGCGCCGGAAGACGGGCGGCTGCGGATCACCGTGCGCGGCTCGGCGACCGCGTTCACCCCGAGCGCGCTGGCCGCGTTCGCGGAGGCGGTACGCGACGGTCTGGCGGCGGCGACCGCGGCCGGGGCCTCCGGTCCGGGCGGTCCGGGCGGTCCGGGCGGTCCGGAGCACCCGCGGCACTCGGACCGGGGCCGGCCGGGGGCGTGCCCAGGCCGGCGGCAGGTGTTCCCGGACCGGCCGGAGGTGTACCCGGACCGGCCGGTCGAGGGTTCGGACCAGCGGATGGATGCCGCGCTCATCGGCTATCCACCGTCCCCCGCCGACCTCGCCCGGATGGCGGGTCTGCCCGAAGCGGCGCTGCCGCGCGAGGAGTTGCGGGCTCTGCTGTTTCCGGCCGGGCGGCCCCGGCTCCTGGAGACGATCAGCACTCCGCTGGGCCGGTCGGGCTTCGTGTGCGTGCCGGTGTTCGCGGACGAACTCGCCCCCGGCGCGCCCCTGCTCGGGCACACGACGCGGGGCGTGGAGCTCGCCGCGTCGCACGGTGCGCGGGCCGTGTCCCTGGCGGGCATGATCCCCTCCCTCACCGGTTACGGCTTCGACGTCCTGCGGGAACTGGGCCCCTCCGGGACCGCCCCCGCTCTCACCACCGGTCACGCGGCGACCGTCGTGTCCGTCGTCCGTACCGTGCACGCCGTGCTCGACGCGACCGGGCGGCGGCTGGACGCTCTCACCGTCGCGTTCGTGGGGCTGGGGTCGATCGGTTCCTCCTCGCTGGAGTTGCTGCTCGGCCGCGCCCCGCGGCCGGTGGCCCGCCTCCTGCTCTGCGACGCGCCGGGCAGCGGACCGCGGCTGAAGGAACTGGCCGACAGCCTGCTGGAGCGACGCCTCGTCGAGGACGTGGAGGTGGTCGAGTCGGGCCACGGACTTCCCGACGCGGTGTACGAAGCCGGTCTGATCGTCGCGGCGGTCGGCGGGGGCGGCGCACTCCTGGACGTCGACCGCTTGGCGCCGGGCACGGCGGTGGTCGACGACTCGTTCCCGCACTGCTTCGACACGGCGCGGGCCTTCGACCGGATGGACCGGGTGAAGGACGTCCTGATCGTCGGCGGCGGGCTGCTGAGCGTGGGGCCGGTCCGACGGCAGGCGGCAGCGGGTCTGCCGGCCGCGGCGGTCGCCGGATACCTGGCCCGGCCGATGGTGCCGGACACCATCGCGTCGTGTCGGCTCGAGTCCCTTCTCCACGCCTCGGGGGCCGCTGTGCCGCTCGTCCGGGGCCTGGTCGACGCGGCCACCGGCCTGGCCTACTGGGAGGCGGCGGAGGCGACGGGAACCCGGGCAGCGCCCCTGCACCTTCTGACCCGCACCATCGACGTGGACGGGCTCGATCGGGTGGTCACGGGTCGGGATTAGGTTCGTCGTCCTCCCGCCGGGCGGGCGGGGACGCCCTCGACGAGGCGCCGGGGGCCGGTCCGCCGCGGCCGGGCCCCCGCCCCCGGCGTGCCCGCGACGCCGTTCGCGCGGTGCGCCGTGGGCGGGGCGCCGGAGGCGCCGCCCGGGTGCGCGGGCCGCGCCGTACCACCGGATCGCCGAACCGGTGCCGCCGCCGTGTGCGGAAGTATTCGTCGGGGCCGGTCGCGCGCATGACCGCGCACTGCCGCCGACCGCCTTCCCCGGAGGGCGCCCCGTGGGCCGGGTGGCGGCGGTGCTCGGGTGCCCGTACGCGCTGGAGAGCCCGGACCCCGCACCTGCTTGATATTGCTTGAAATGCGCGCCTAAAATGCAGATTCGAGCATCTATGACGCCGGGACAGGGAGAACAGATGACGCACGTGGCTCAGGAGCTGGCCAGCCAGCCCGAGTGCTGGCAGGTGGCCGCCGGGATGGCGGACGGACTCGCCCACCGGCTGCCGGCGGCCGGGGAGCGCATCGCCGTGGTGGGGTGCGGGACCTCGTACTTCATGGCCCAGGCGTACGCGGCCCTCCGGGAGGGCAGCGGCCAGGGCGAGACCGACGCGTTCGCCGCCTCGGAGTTCCCGGCCGGACGGCCGTACGACCGGGTCGTGGCGCTGAGCCGCTCCGGCACCACGACGGAGGTGCTGGGACTCCTCGCACGGATCGGCGGCACGACCCGCCGCACGGTGGTCATCGGTGACCCCGACACCCCGATGGCCGCCCTGGCCGACGACACGATCGTGCTCGAGTTCGCCGACGAGAAGTCCGTCGTGCAGACCCGTTTCGCGACCTCGGCGCTGACCCTGCTCCGCGCCCACCTGGGCCTGCACACCGACGCGGTCGTCGAGGACGCCCAGGTGGCGCTCGCCGAGCCGCTGCCCGCCGGTCTGGTGGAGTGCAGCCAGTTCACCTTCCTCGGGCAGGGCTGGAGCGTGGGGCTTGCCAACGAGGCGGCGCTGAAGATGCGCGAGGCGGCGCTGGCCTGGACCGAGGCGTACCCGGCGATGGAGTACCGGCACGGTCCGATCAGCATCTCCACCCGCTCCACCGCGACGTGGATGCTCGGGGAGGCCCCCTCCGGGCTGATGGACGAGGTCCACGCGACCGGGGCGCGCTGGGTGGCCGGCGGCCTCGACCCGCTGGCGGAGCTGGTGCGGGTGCAGCGTCTGGCGCTGGCCGTCGCCGACGCCCGCGGTCTCGACCCGGACCGGCCGCGCCACCTCACCCGCTCGGTCATCCTCAGCACCCCGGCCTGACGGCCCGGACGCTTCTCCCCCTCCCCCGCCCTCGGCACCTCGTTCCCCACCCCGGAGTCACCATGCCCATCGCCGCCACCGGCGACCTGATCGCCGAGGCCGACGCGCAGCAGCGCGCGGTCGCCGCTTTCAACGTCATCACCCTGGAGCACGCGGAAGCCATCGCCGAGGGCGCGGAGGCCGCGGGCTCGCCGGTGATCCTCCAGATCAGCGAGAACGCGGTCGCCTACCACCGGGGCAGGCCGCGTCCGCTCGCACGCGCCGCCGCGGAGGTGGCGGCCCAGGCCGCCGTCCCCGTCTCGCTGCACCTCGACCACGTGCAGTCGACCGCACTGCTGCACCGGGCGGCGGACTGCGGCTTCAGTTCGGCGATGTTCGACGCCGCCCGGCTGCCGTACGCCGAGAACCTGGCGACCACCCGCGACGCCGTCGTCTGGGCGCACGAGCGGGGGCTGTGGCTGGAGGCGGAACTCGGGCAGGTCGGCGGGAAGAACGGCGAACCGGCGCTGGACGCCCACGCCCCCGGCGCCCGTACGGACCCCGAGGAGGCGCGGTCGTTCGTCGCGGCCACCGGGGTCGACGCGCTGGCCGTGGCGGTCGGCACCTCGCACGCCATGACCTCGCGGGACGCCGTCATCGACCACGCCCTGCTGGGCAGGCTGCGGGAGGCCGTGCCGGTCCCGCTGGTGCTGCACGGTTCGTCCGGAGCCTCCGACGAGGAGCTGTCCCGGGCCGTGGCGGGCGGGATCCGCAAGGTGAACATCGGCACCGCGCTCAACATCGCGATGACCGGTGCGATACGGGAGCGGCTGGCCCGGGACGACCGGAGCGTGGACCCGCGCCGGTACCTGGCGGACGGGCGGGACGCGATGGCGGCCACGGTCGCCCGGATGATCTCGCTGCTGCCGTCGGGGCGCGCGCACGCCGTCTGACGCCGCGAGGACGCCGGGGCCCCTGCTCGCGCAGCAGGGAGGCGGGTTCCGGCGGACCCGCCGTCCCGGGGCGGCGGGTCCGCCGGGCGCCGCCGGGATCGCCGTCGGCAGTCGGCGGCCTCGGCGGCGGCGATCCCCGTCGGGCCGCTCCCGGCCGCGGGGCAGCCCTCGGGCGGGAGGCCCGGCCGGGCGGCGGGCTTGGGACAAGGAGCGGGGAAGGCCCTCTCCGGCGCGGCCCGCCGGCCGCGGGCACGGCTCTCCGGGCACGGAACTTCTCCGGCCGGACGGACGGTCAGGAGGCGGCTTCCGCACCGCAGGAGACCCGGACCCGCAGCACGGGCAGGATGTCCAGGTGCCGGCGAGCGGCACGGCTCCCGCCCGCGGCCTCCGCCCCGGCGCCCCCCGTAGCGGGCTCCGCCGCCCCGAGGCGGGACAGCAGGAGCCGGGCGGCGGCGGCCCCCACGGCGCGCTTGTCGGGGGCCACGGCGGTGAGCGGCAGGTCGGCGAGGCCGGCGACCTCGTCGTCGTACGCGATCACCGCCAGGTCCTCGGGCACCCGGACGCCCCGGGCCTGGAGACGCGGGATGAGGACGATGGCGTCCGCGTCGCTGTGCACGATCGCGGCGGTCACCTCGCCGCTCGCCACGCCCTCGCAGAGGTACTCCAGCGTCCGTTCGAAACGGTCGGCCTCCGACCGCGACGGGGTGCCGTCCAGCGGCGACGCCGTCACCGGGGTGAGCTCCAGCGCCCGGACCGCGGCCCGGTAGCCGGCCCGCAGCCGGGGCGCGGTCGGGCTGTCCTGCACGGCGAGCGCGATCGCGCGGTGCCCGAGCCCGGCCAGGTGCGCGACGGCTTCGGCGGCGCCGTGCGCGTGGTCCGAACGCACCCGGTCCAGACGCGCCGCCGGATGCCCCAGGGGCGCCGAGCGCTCCACCAGGACGACCGGGGTCTCCTGCTCCGCCGCCCACAGCCCCTCACCCGGCTCCGGGCAGCCGCGCTCCCAACTCGGGGTGAGCAGGAGCCCGTCGGCGCCGGTGGACAGCAGGCGGCGGGCCTGAGCGGCGTCCTCGTCGGGGAGGTAGCGGGAGAGCCCGATCGTCAGTCGGGCGCCCGCGGCCTCGACGGCCTCCCGGGCGCCGCGCACGACGTCCGCGTAGTAGTACTCGGTGGTGGGCACCACCATGCCCACCACCAGCCCCGCGGCGGGAAGCCCGGCGGCGCGGGCGGGCCGCGGCTGTCCGGAGGGCCACACCACCGCCCCGTGCAGCCGCTCCACGAGCCCCCGGGAGGCCAGCGCCTCGACGTCCCGGCGCAGGGTGACGGCGGACATGCCGAGCTCCCGGGCGAGTTCGGCGACGCGAAGGCTGCCGTGTTCACGGACGAGTTCGAGCACACGCTCGTGGCGCTGGTCGACGTGCAGTCGCATGGATCCCCCTTGGCTCGGATACGGCTGGGCTGGGCCCGACGGTCTCCCGGAGACGGCCGGCGCCGCTCCGGCCGACCGTCCGGCTTCCGGGCCGGACGCTGCCGTCCGGGGCCCGTCCACCCTGACCCCACCCTATCGATCACATTCGCTCAAAACGATCTGATCGGTTTTTCACCTGTGCGTGAGCCCGCGCACGCCGGTTCGGACGCAGCACCCCCCTTGCGCCCGAGAAACGATCGACACGATCAATTCGGCCATAGTCATTGAGCGGATCGTCCGACGGCTGCTAGAAAGTGCCCGCCCGCTCAGAACAGTCGGACCCCGGGATCAGTTCGGCGCCCCCGCGCGCCGGCACCCCCGCCGGAGACACGCCACCCCGACCCGGAGCTCTCCCCATGACTTCTGCCTGGTCCCGCCGCACCTTCCTGGCCGCCTCCGCGGCGCTCACCGCCGCCGGCACCGCGCTGACGCCACCCGCGTCCGCCGTCCCGTCCTCCACCTCCCCCGCCGCCGACCCGTACGCCGCGCTCCGCACGACCTGGAGCGCGCTGATCCTCGGCGAGGGCTTCAGCCCGACCGCCGAACCCTTCAAGAGCCGCCTCGCCGACCTCGGCACGAAGGCCCGGAACCTGCTGGAGGCCATGGCCCCCGTGGACGGCTCGCTGTGGCCCGACGACGTGTTCGCGGACCCGGACCCGGACACGGACGCCGAGAGCTACGGCTTCTCGGGCCGCATGGCCGACAGCTTCACCCGGCTCAGCACCATGGCCCAGGCCTACCGTCAGCAGGGCACCGGCCTCACCGGGGACACCGCCCTGCGCGACGCCGTACTCACCGGCCTGGAGCACCTCGGCTCGCAGGTCTACCACGACGGCCAGACCCGCTACGGCAACTGGTACAGCTGGCAGATCGGCGCACCGCAGGCCCTTCTGGACGTGTGCGTGCTGATGTACGACGCCATCGCCCCGGAACGGCTCGCGCGCTACTGCGCCGCCGTCGACCACTTCGTACCGGACTCCGCCGTCGCCTCGTACACCGGGACCAGCACCGGGGCGAACCGGGTGGACCTGTGCCGGGTGCTGGCCCTGCGCGGAGTCGTCGGAGGGACGGCGGCGAAGATCGCGCTGGCCCGCGACGCGCTGTCCCCCGTCTTCCCGCTGGTGACCAAGGGCGACGGACTCTACGCCGACGGCTCGTTCATCCAGCACACCACCGTGCCCTACACCGGCAGTTACGGATCGGTGATGCTCGGCGGGCTCGGCATGCTGTTCGCGCTGCTGAAAGGCAGCGCCTGGGAGGTCACCGACCCCAAGCGGCAGGTGGTCTTCGACGCGGTGGAGAACGCCTGGGCCCCGTTCCTCTTCAACGGTCTCGCCATGGACGCCGTCGCGGGGCGCGCCATCAGCCGCGGCGAGAGCGACGACCACCGGCGCGGACACCCGATACTCGCCTCCATCGTGCTGCTGGGGCAGGGCGCGTCGGCCGCCGAGAACACCCGGTGGCGGTCGTTGGTCAAGGGCTGGGCACAGCGCGACTACTACAGTCCGCCGCTGAGCAACCCCTCCCTGGGGCTCACCGCGCTGGCCCGCGTCAAGAACGTCCTGGACGACCCCTCCCTCACCCCGGTCCCCGAGCCGGACGGCCACCGCCTCTTCCCCGACATGGCACGGTCCACGCACCGCCGTCCGGGGTGGGCGGCGTCGTTGAGCATGGCCGACCGGCGGATCACCTATTACGAGACCGGCAACGGCGAGAACCTGCGCGGCTGGCACACCGGTTCGGGGATGCTCTCCTGGTGGGGCGACACCTTCGCCAACGGCCAGTACAGCGACGCCTTCTGGCCGACCGTCGATCCCTACCGGCTGCCCGGCACCACCGCCTCGCGCAAGGTGCTCGCCAACGGCGCGGGCGGCGACTGGGGCGCCTCCCTCCCCGATGTGAACTGGGTCGGCGGGGTCACCGACAGGAAACGCGCCGCCGTGGGCCAGTACCTGAAGGGCCTGTCCAGCACGCTGACGGCGAAGAAGTCGTGGTTCTTCCTCGACGACACCGTGGTGTGCCTGGGGGCGGGCGTCCAGAGCCGCGACGGCGCGACCGTGGAGACCACCGTCGACAACCGCAACCTCGGCCCGGTCGGCAACGCCCCCTTCACCGTCGACGGTTCGGCCAAACCCCTCACGGTCCCCTGGTCCGCGACGCTCACCGGCGCGTCCTGGGCACATCTGGCCGGGCACGGCGGCTACGTGTTCCCCGGCGGGGCCACGGTGAAGGCGCTCCGGGAGAACCGGACGGGACGGTGGCGCGACATCAACACGGGGGGCTCCACGGACCCGGTCTCCCGGAAGTACCTCACCCTCTGGTTCGACCACGGCAAGGACCCGTCGAACGCCGCGTACGCGTACCAGCTCCTGCCCGGCGCGTCCGAACAGCGGACGGCGGCGCGGGCGGCGGACGCCGGCTGGTCGCGGGTGCTCGCCAACACGGCCGACCAGCAGGGGGTGGCGGTGCCCTCGCTGGGGCTGACCGCGGTCAACTTCTGGTTCGGCGGGAGGGTCGGCCCGCTGGTGGCGGACGCCCCGTGCTCGGTGATGGTCACCGAGCACGCCGACGGAACGGCGACCGTGTGCGTGAGCGACCCGATGCGGATGCGGACGAGTCTGACCCTGACCTGGGACCGGGCCGTCGCCTCGGTGGTGTCGAAGCCTGCGACGGTGGCGTCGGCGACCACGGGGGCCGCGCTGCGCCTCGTCTTCGGCGATCTCTCCGGGACGCGCGGAGCGACCCAGACGATCAAGGTGCGACTGTCCTGAGCCGCTCGTGCGGCCCGCCCGGCGCGGGCCGCACGCCGCCCGGTCATACTGTCGGCCTGCACACGGACTGGGGAACATCATGACGACCGATGACCGGATCGCACCTCCGCTGCTGGGGAGCGAGCGCGAAACGCTGCGGGCCTTTCTCGACTACCAGCGGGACACCCTGGCGATGAAGTGCGCGGGACTGGACGACGAGGAGCTGCGCGAGCGGTCGATGCCGCCCTCCACGTTGTCGCTGCTGGCGCTCGTACGGCATCTGGCGGAGGTGGAACGCGCCTGGTTCCGCAGGGTGTTCGAGGACGCATCGGCCCCGATGGTCTGGTCGCGGAAACCCTTCGACTTCCAGGCCGCGTACGACGCGAGCACCGCGACCCGGGCCGAGGCGTTCGCCGCCTGGCAGGCGGAGGTGGAGAACTCGCGCCGGATCGAGCGGGAGGCGGCGTCGCTGGACCTGGTGGGGCGTCAGCCGCGCTGGGAGAAGGAGGTCTCGTTGCGGATGGTGATGGTGCACGTGCTGTTGGAGTACGGCCGCCACAACGGCCACGCGGACCTGCTCCGGGAGGGCGTGGACGGGACGGTGGGGGCCTGAACCGGCGGGAGCGGACCCCGCCGCACGCGGGGCCTTCCCGCGCCACCGGAGCCGCCGGCTCCGCCCGTGGAGACGACGGGACGGACCGCTTCGTCGCCGGTCTCCTGGAGCGCCACGGCGTCCCGGGGGGGCGATCGTGGCGCCGGCGGGCTGAAGCCGGTCCAGCGGCGGAGGGCCGGCGCCCGGGTGGTATGGACACGCCCTTGCCGGCTCCACCGGCAAGCGGCTTCACCACGCTTGGACGGACGCCTTCCCCCTTGCACACGCCGCGGGAATCCCCGGAGGGGCTCACTCTGCGCTTCGACCCGGCCTGCCCCAGGGGGACCGCTCGGCCGAGGCCTGCCGTGCGGCGTGCCGGCGGCTGGAGGAGGCGCTGGTGCGGGCGTCCCCCGACGTCGTTCTGGAACCCGGGGACGCCCTGGTGGTGGACAACGACGTGGCCGTGCACGGCCGAGTGCCCTTCCGAGCCCGGTACGACGGCGCCGACCGCCGGCTGAAGCGGGCCCTGGTTCGGATTCCGGAGCGGCCCGGCCGCCCGGCCTCCGAGCAGTACGAGCACGGATACGGCCAGGCCGTGATCGAGCTGTGGGCCAGACCGGACCCAGGTGAACAGCGAGGTGTCCTGCCGCCCCGTCACCCCGGTGCGGCAGGACCGCTCGGCTCTCCACTCGGCTCGGCGTCGCCGGGTACGGCGGTGGCAGGCCCGTCGGGCCAGGAGATCCGGTAGTACTTGAGCCGGTCATCCTGCGCGACCAAGCACATGCCCACGGCGTTCATCACTCGCTGGGACGCGACATTCTGCTGATCTGTGTCGCCCTTCACCCCTTTCACGCCGTTGGCGCGGGCGAACTCCAGCAGTGCCCGGAGCGCTTCGGTGGCGTATCCCCTGCCCTGTGCCGAGGGGACCAGGCCGTAGCCGATGGTGACGATCCCCCTGTCGTCGGCAAGGCCGTGGAAGGCCACACCGCCGACGGCGAGCCCGTCCTGCCGGCGCCGGATCTCGTACGGGCCGAAGGGCTGCGGGTCGCCGGTGCTCGCACAGCTGCGCAAGAACCGCCTGGCGCCCGCCACATCGCCTTCATCCGGGTATCCGGGCGCCCACGGCTCCCCGTGGGTACGCTCGCCCGCCGCACCCATCACCAGTCGTCGCGCTTCGGGGATGGACAGGGGATGCAGTACGAGCCGCGCTGTCACGAGATCCTCCACGGTCAGGAGGACTATCACGCGGGCAGGCCGGTCCGCACGTGGGTTGTGCCCCGCAGCACCCCCGTCCCGCCTCCCGGCTCACCAGCGCCTGCCGCCGGACGAGTCGCTGTGCGAGGACTGCCGAACCCGGGCATGCCTCGGCCGCTTTCGGCTCGCAGTTTCGGTTCGAAAGTACGGTCACCGACGCGCTGGTCGCCGCGGAGCGGGGAGACGGGCGGCCTTCCCGGATCGCCCGAGTTCCTCGCGGGCCTGGCCTAGCTCCAGGTCGAGTTCGGCGGTGATCCGGCGCAGTGCGGCGGTGACGGCGCGTTCCCTGGCCGAGGCTTCCGTCGCATCAGCCGGCTTCTTGTTCAACGCCGCCTTTCGATCGGCCGGTTCCTGCACGGCAGCCGGTGTGCAGTGCTTCACCTCGGCGCGGGCCTGGAACTCTCGACGAGGTCTTCATGGTCACCGTAGGGGCTACAGCCACCCGCGCTTGGCCGCGTTGACGCCTGCTTGGAATCTGCTCGCAGCGTCGAGGCGTTCCATGAGCTGGGACATCATGCGGCGCACGGTTCGCAAGGACACCCCCAGCTTCCGCGCTGCGGTCTCGTCGGTGTCGCCGGCGGCCGCCCCCTGCAGGAGCTCCCTTTCCGCCGGTGTGCACCCGGTCTCGTCTCGCGGTACCTGCTGACCGAAGGGGAGCCCGTTCTCCCATACCTGTTCGAAGAGCGCGTGCAGCGCGGCCACGATGGCGGGGCTGCGGACCTCCAGAGCGCCGGCACGGGGATCGTCGGGCTGGACCGGCAACAGGGCGATCCGGCGGTCGACGATGACCATCTGGATCGGGACCGCCGGCACGGAGCGCATCTCGCTGCCGAGTTCCACGAGCCAGCGCGCGTAGGCGAGGGTGTCGGAGTTGTTGCGGAAACTGTCCTGGCATACCGCGCGGATCGTGACGCCGCGCTTGAGGGCTTCCTCGTTGAGCGGACCGGCGGCCTGACGGGCCTCGGGCTTGTGAGCTCCACCGGGATTGAGCGAGAGGCACTCGAACTCCGCGGTGCGCTGCAACTCCTCGAGGCGGCTTCGGATGGCATCCAGACCGTCGAGCCGGATGGCCCCGTCGAAGGGCCAAGCGCGCTGGTGCTCAGCGGTGATGGCCGCTATCTCCGCACGGGCTTCTTTCATTTTCGCCTGCTGCAAAGCCACTTGGGCCTCCGCCGACGCCAGAAGCTTGGCCAGTCCCACGTCGGGACTGACGGGGCGGAGCTTCCCGTCGACCTGGGCGGACGGCTTGAGCAGTGCGAGTTCGGCCAGCTCGTCCAGCGCGGTTCGGACCTCGGTTTCCGTCAACCCGGTGGTGGTGGCCAGCGCGGAGACCCCGTGGTGCTGATGTTGGAGTGCGGCTCGGTAGACGGTTTCCGCCTTCAGCGACACCCCGAGTGACTGCAGCATGGCACCTCCGTGGACCGGCTCAATCCTGCGAGCAAAAACATTCCCACACGCGTCCCCGGGAAGTCTCCATTCCGCTTCGCCTGTCTTGAACTGCGCTCTTACCGGTCGCATGACGCCAAGGTGCCATGCACCTTGAGGACATCGAGCCCCCGGTGACACGGCCGGTTGCATGCGCGAGTCTTACGTCATCGGCCGCAACACACCGAAACCAGGGTGTAGCGGAGATTTCCTCCAAACCAGTCGTCAACGAGGGGTGGGATTGTCATGTCCCGAGCCATCGCAGTGGTCATCGCGTCCATAGCGGTCCTGACCGCAGCCGGTGTCACGTCGTCCGCTGCTCAGGAAGCACACGGCGCCCCCTACGCGATGGCCGACGACGGGTTCGGGCGGCGGTCCCAGCAGACGACGCTCGACGACGGATTCGGCTGGGGCACCCCGAAGAACCCCGGCGGCACGCTGCTCGACGACGGATTCGGTTGGGGCGCCCCGAAGAGCCCCGGCGGCACGCTCAGGGCCGGTTGACATCCCGTGCCCCACCCCCACCGGTGAGGGCGCGTCAGGAGGTTGTGATGCACATGATCACTATGCGGCTGGTCCGTTCTCCAGGGGTGCTCAAGGACCTGGAAACACCCTCCGCAGTCCTCATGGCGCAGTGCACGCCCGCCGACGGTGTGGAGCACGTGTGGGCGCGGTCCCGCCAGGGCCATATCGATGTCGTCTTCTTCGTCCTGTCCGGGTGCGAAGCCGAAGCCCTGCTCGCCGCCCGCGCCGTTTGCGAGCGCGCCCTTTCCCATGAGCCGGCGTTCGCCTCCTGGCGCCTCACCGACTGACCGGTTCGCACCTGCGCCCTGGCGCAACACCGCTCGACCGACTCGAGAAAGGAACAACCATGCTCGAAACAGCCGACGCCCCGCCTGCTCTCGACCGCAATGCCGAGCGACACCACATCGGCACCTTCCAGGTTCCCGCTGACGTCAACGACCTGGACTTCCCTCTTCCCGGCGTTCGGCTGGAGAGCACCAACGTCACCGAAGGCGACGGCACCAACGGTGTTGCCCGCATCACCCGCATCACCACCGGTCCCGGCATCACCGACTACGTCACCCACGAGCAGGAGTTCACCTACTCCACCTACGGCATACACGTCGGCCAGGACGACCGGCTGACCTTCTTCGGTGAGGGCCAGAACATCAGCGTCCACCTCATCGACTGCCGCAACGACGTGGGCCGGCCCGGTGCGGAGATCACCATCGAGTTGACCGTATCGCCCTACCGTGTGCTCATCATCCCCAAAGGGGTGGCGCACACCCTCGACGGTCTCGGCGGCGTCGTCACCCGGGACGAGCCGGTGTGGTACGCGGACGCCAACCCCCACTGGGAGCCGGACAACGACCTGATCTCCTTCCCCCGGACCTCGGACACCGCCCCGGTGGTGCAGACGAACCGACACCGACTGCCCGTGTCCGCGCACCTGCTGATGTCGCGGATGGCGCAGCGCACGAACGCCCTGTCCCACAACGCGTACGCCGCTCGCTATCGCGTCTCCATCGCCGGCGAGTCCACCTACGCCATGGTCCGTCCGGACTGGCGCGTCGCCGAGGTGAAGCAAGACGCCCACGGGCTGATCAGCGAGAACAACTTCGTACTGACCGGGCCCGAGTCCTTCACCGTGGTGCCCTCGACCGACACCTGCACTTCGGACGCCTGGGAAGTCCGGCTCAACGGCACACCCGAGCGGTTCGTGCGCCACGAGTACTCCCGCCGCCGCCTCACCTGGCTCGCCGGCAGCACCGACGCCCGGATCGAGATCGTGCACGCCGACGGCGAGCACTCGGTCATCGACCTCGGTGACCCCACGATCGGTGTCACGGTTCCCCCCGGCACCTGGTACCGGCTGACCGGCCACGGCCGCATCTGGCTGCGCGCCGAGATGGAGCTCCTCGACCGCCCCTGGGGTCCTGAGCACCGGCTCGGCAGCGACGTCACCACTGCGACCCAGGCCGAGCTCGGCCCCAGCAGACCTACGCAGGACAGCGACCGCTACCTGCCTGGGCCTGCCTTCCACGCGCTCGCGCGCATGGAGGCGCAGGCAATCGCGCTCACCAACCGAAAGGAAGCCTGACATGACCATCACCGCCACCGAGGCCACCGCCTGGAAGACCGAGCTCCAGAACATCACCGCCGACGTCACCGACCCGGCCGGCCGCGCCGCGCTGGAGAGCCTCTCCTCCGCCCTCGAGGGCTACTTCGAGAACCCGCTGCTCTTCCGCAGCGTCCTCGGCAAGATCGCCCAGGCGATGATCGACCCGGCGACCGAGGAGCAGATCACCAGCCAGGCCTTCCAGAACCTGGACGAGTTCAAGGCGGCCCTGCCGGCGGGCGTCACCGTCACCACCGTCTAGCAGGTCCGTTCTCGTGCACGGGTGGGTGCGCCACGCAACGCACCCACCCGCGCGCACGTCCAGGAGACCCGCGGCACCGGCTCCGACGTCGGCCTGCCCGGGCGCGGCACATCCGCTCGTCACGTAACGACCGGCCGTATCACCACATGGTCCACAGCCCGCGCTTCGCGTACGAGGAGTACGCGATCCGCCTCGGGCACACACGACCGACTCTCCTGAAGGAAGGCTGACATGACCATCACCGCCACCGAGACCTCCGCCTGGAAGAACGAGCTCCAGAACATCACCGCCGACGTCACCGACCCGGCCGGCCGCGCCGCGCTGGAGAGCCTCTCCTCCGCCCTCGAGGGCTACTTCGAGAACCCGCTGCTCTTCCGCAGCGTCCTCGGCAAGATCGTCAAGGCGGTCATCGACCCGGCGACCGAGGAGCAGATCACCAGCCAGGCGTTCCAGAACCTGGACGAGTTCAAGGCGGCTCTGCCGGCGGGCGTCACCGTCACCACCCTTCAGTAAGTCCGTTCTCGTGCGCGGGCGGGTGCGCCACGCAGCGCCCCGCCCGCGCGCACGTCCAGGAGGAATCGGCATGTCCGCTCTCCCGAAGCCGCAGCTGATGCTGACCAAGACCCGCAGCACCGGCTCCGACGCTGGCCTGCCCGGTGCGCGGCACATCCGCTCGTCACGTAACGACCGGCCGTATCACTACATGGTCCACAGCCCGCACTTCGCGTACGAGGAGTACGCGATCCACCTCGGGCAGTACGACCGGCTCTCCTTCTACGGGGACGCCGCCGCACCGACGGTGAAAGTGCACATGTACGACTGCCGTGCGAACTCTCCGGAGTACGACCGGAAGCTGGAGGTCGATGTGCCGGCCGACGGCTCCTGCGTGCTGGCCATTCCTCCCGGCTACGCCCACTGGTTCGAAAACCTCGAGAGCGTCACCACCCGCAACGACTACTCGGTCCTGGCCCCGGAGGACCTTTCCACCTCCTGGAACCCCCTTGAGGACAACGCCACCTACCCCGTTGCGGAGATGCGTTCCTCGCGGCCCGAGGTCATCGCCAACACAACGGAGCTGCCGGTCCCGGCCCAGTTCCTGATCGCCAAGGCGGTGTCGCGCAGCTGGCAGGGGGGAGCGACGGAACAAGGCGTCGTGGGCACCGCCACCATCGGCGACCAGGAGTTGCACTACTTCGTCGACCGGGCGCTGTCCCAGCCGGAACTGCCCACCACGAAGCTCGCCACGGTGTCAGTGGAGACCGGTTCCTACCAGGCCATCCGCGACGACTCCTTCGGTATCGGGGCCAACGTCTCCAGCGGCCTCGCCGACACCATGGTCTTCCCGCCCCGGTCCGAGTGGCCGGACTACTTCAGCGTCCACCCCAACATGACCCTGCGGCTGTCCGCCCTGCTGTACGAAAGCCCCGAGGCCGAACTGCACCTCATCGACCGGCGAACGGACTCACCGACGTTCGGCGCCGAGGAGATCCTGCCCTTCCCCTCCGATCCGCGCACCGTGGTGCGGATCGAGCCCGGCGTCTTGATGCGGGCCCGCGGAGCAGGAGCGCTGCACTACCGGGTCGAGTTCGAAGTGCACAACGCCCGGTCGGGGCTGCCGCAGCTCTTCGCCGCCGTTCCCGTGGGCGGCCCGTACCCTGGCTTCGCCCCGCCCGGCGAGGTGCTGAGTGACGATGTCGTACGAGAGTTGGCCTACCGGTGACCCATACAGCCCCGCCCACCAAGCAGTCGCGGACACCCGTCTGGCCCCGCTGGCTGGGCGCCCTCCTGGCGTTCTACGTGGCCCTCACCGTCGTTGCCGCCATGAGCGAAGGCGTCTACGACATCGCCTTCGCGAACCTGGCGCTGGACTTGTCCGGCCTGGTGAGCACGATCGGCATCGTCTACTGCGTGGGATACGGCGTCGAGGTGGTCGCCTCCATCGCCATGGGCCCCCTGCTGGACCGACGCGACGCGGGGCAGGTCCTCGTCGTCTCCTACCTCGTCAAAATCGGGATCTTCGTACTCATCGGCCTGAGTTCGTCGTTCCTGTCCTCGCATCTGTGGACGATCGTGATCGCTGCCGCGGCAGTGGACTTCGTCCACCACGTCGGTGGGATGGCACTGTTCGTGCTGCTTCCGCGGATCGTCGATCGCCACACCCTGGTCAAGATCCAGGGCATCGCGGCCACTGCCCGCTCGGCCAGCGAAATCCTCTCGCCCGTAGTGGCCGGCCTGATCATCGCGGTGCTGCCGGGAGCCCGCGGCCTGATCGCCGCGGCGGGATTCCAGATCCTCGCCCTGGCGTTGTTCGCCGGCCTCCTTATGACCGTTCGACGCGCCGCCGCCTCACAACCGGTCGAAGACACCGAGACGGAACCGAAGGAAGAGACCGCCCACTCGCCGTCCCTGCCCTCGCGCCGCGAGGTGGCGAGCACGATCGTCTCCAGCAGGCCCTGGCGCCGGTACGTCGCCTTCCACTGCCTGAGCGTGCTGGCGCTCTCCACGCTGTTCCTGTCGTGGCTCCCCCTCATGCGAGAAGCCCTGGACATGTCCGCCGCCCGCGCAGGGGCATTCCTCGCCTTCTCCACCGTCGGGGCGGTGCTGGGCGGCCTGATCGTGGCCAAGTCCGGTCCGGACCGCGTCTTCGCGAGCATGCGCTGGGCGCCCGCGCTCGCCGGCGCCGGCACGCTGATCGCAGCGACGCTCGGCTCAAGTCTCTGGCTGCTCGCCCTCGGCCTGATCACCTTCGGGCTCGGAACCACTGTCTACTTCCGTTCCGCGGGACTGATCGTCCAACTGCACGCGCCGATCGCCGTTCTCGGGACCTGGAACGGACTCCTGGACGCCGTCATCCGAGTGGTCGGCGCAGCGGGCATCCTGGCTGCCGGCTTCCTGTTCGACCTGGTCGGCGGCCACGCGGTATTCGTCTGCCTCGGCCTTGGACTGCTGGTGTCGGCAGCGCTGTGGAGCCGCTTCGGCCAGAGGGACCAGGAGAACCTCACCGCCACGCCCCTGCACGAAGGCCTGCCCACCATGTAGGGCTCAGCTCGGCAACCACGGTCCTGTGCAGGCACATCGGGCACTCCACGTGACCGAGTCGGCATCCTGGCCCGCCCATTCCGGAGAGGGAAACAGATGTGGTTCTTCCGCTGGCACCGCGGTGACGGGCCGATGGCGACCTGGACGACCGCCTGGTTCGTGGTGTTCATGTCCATCGGCGGCTTCACGCTCGGCCTCAGGTACGCCGCCTCGGCCGGCCCGGCGCAGACGGCCCAGACCCTGGGCACGATGTCGTTTCCGCTCTGGATCTCCGCCGGCCTGCTCGTCACCGGCCTTTTCGGTATCGCGCACCGCCGCCGCGACCACCGCAAGACGGAGGCCCGAAACGCGGCACTCGCAGAGCGCGAGGCCCACAAGGCGGCGAGAGTCGTTGCGAAAGGGCGACGAACGCTGTCGTCACGAACCGGTCAGCCGGACAGCCGAGTCCTGCCGAGGCAAGCCGCGCCTGTTCCGACGACGCGTACGACGCCCGGACCATCGGCGATCTCCTGACCGACGTGACCCAGCCGGTGTCCGGAGCCATCGAGGCCGGCTCCGGGCACCGGCGCGCCGCAGCGACCCGAGCCGAGCTCCTGGGCGAGGTGTTCCCATTGAATGCCGGCGTGCAGCACGTACAGGATCCCGCACAGCACCTGACGGTCCGGGACCGGAGGACGGCCGGGATACCGAAACCGCCGTTCCTTCCTCGGAAGCAGCGGCTCGGTCCGCTCCCACACGTCACCCGACACGATCCACGGTGAAGTCCCCCACGATCCGGGCAACCCTCAACTCGCCTGCGAGACACGGCAGGCAGGGCCGATGCACCTCATGGCGTCAGCCATTCCCAGAACAAGCTCGGCAACGGTAGCCGCCATCCGTTCAGGCTCGGATCGGGTCGGGGCGCCCGCCCGGATGGGCAGCGGTGATGTACTTCATCGATGTGGTGGGGAACCGGTGAAGCCGATCCGTTCGGTGCGCTGGTGAACGTGCTCATCCGGTCCGGCCGGGTCTGTTCGATCGGGTCCACGTCCGACGCCGGGCGCCTCGTCGGAGGAGGCGGGCGTGCGGGACCGGCGCGTACCGCGGTGATATGGCCCCGGACGTGACCCGAACGGCGGTGTCGCCTGCCGCGCGCTCCTCAGGGGGAGGTCTTGACGGGCCCGATCGGTATGCAGTCGCCGCCGCTGGGCCGGGCTTCGCAGAGGGAGGCGCCGGTCAGGTCGGCATCCTCCGAGACGATCTGCCAGGCCAGGTGGTAGTACACGGTGTTCGCCTCCAGGGCCCCGAACATCGGGCTGATGCCGCGGGCCCCGTCATCGCCGAAGAGCAGCTGGTCCTCGGTCAGGTAAGGCGTGGCTCCGTCCATCACACCCCCGATACGCGCATCCTTGTCGGCGTCCAGACTCGGGTACGTGATTCCGAGGTTCGCGTAGGGTGCCTTGATACTGCGGTCGCGTGGCTCCGCCTCCACGCGCAGCAGGAGCGCCAACGCTTTGGTCCCCGCCGGCGGGGGGTTGTCGCCCGGCACGTCGGTCGTCAGCGTGGCGTCGAGGATCCGCACCGTATAGGTGTACGTGGCCTTCACCTGGAGTACCGGTTTCCTGGCCGGGGGCAGGCTCGGCATCGACGGCTGGTCGGTCGGGTTCTTGCCCGGGACGGGCGGCCTGTCGGCATCCGACGGCCGGTCTTGAGCATCCTCACCGGCCGGCCTGTCACGATCACCCGCCTTCCCGGCGCGGTCATCCGTCCCCTGGCCGCCGCAGCCCGCCAGTACACCGACTGCGACGACCGCCGCGCACAGCCACGCCCTCGTTCGGAGAGCCCGCCGTTCCCCGCCCATACCCCGCCCCCTGTTTTGCCCGCGTCCACTCACGTGCCCCGCGTACGCCCTCAACCGACGCCCGAGCGCACCTGATCACTGGCGTTCATCCTAAGATCCGTTCCGCCCCGGCCGCACCCTTTCCTCGGACGACCCGGTTGCCCCGCGAACCACGTGCGAAGCGGCCGGCGAGGTCTGGCCGCCCACCACCCGTCTCCACCCCTCTGTGAGCCGATACGCCTAGAAGGGACGGGAATCGGCCGGTCCTTCGCGCAGCAGCCGCAGGGCCTTCTCCCGCAGCCGCCGCCGGTGCTCGGGGTCGGTGGCCCGGTCGGCGGCGCGGCCCAGCTCCTCGGCGCGTTCACGGGTGCGGCGCGCCCACTCCGTCGGACTGTCGTACAGGTCCATGGGCCGTCCTCCGTCGTGGGCCTCCGTCGGCAACCGGGGATGGGTGCGCGACCGGAGCCCCAGCGTCACCGGAGCCGGTCCGCTCCGCATCTCGTGCGGCTACGGGTGGTGACGGCGTGGGCGGAGGCGGATTCCGGCAGGACGGCGGCCGCCGGTCAGTCGGCGGTGTGGTCCGGGTGCCCGACGGTCCGGCGGGCCGCCTTCATCTCGGCCTCGTAGAGGTGGTCGCGGCCCTCGGCGAGCTCCTGCGTGATCTGGCGCTCGACCGCCCGGAAGACGTCGTAGTAGGTGGCGTTGTACTTCTCGACGATCTGGAACGTCCAGTGTCCCGGAATGACGTTGCGGCCGAGGATCTCCCGTTCGACCCGCTCGGCCTGCCGTCCGTGTCCCGCGGCGCGGAGCAACCGGACGGCGTCGTCGAGGGCGAGGTCGGCGCTCCCGGTGAGCTGGTGGAAGTCGTAGAGGGCGCCACGAGCGCGCTCAGCGGTCTCCAGGGCCTTCGACAGGGCCCCGAGCGCCTCGACGGTCGCATCGGTGACGCCTTCGGGGCGCTGGTGCCTCGGATCGATGCGGGGGTGGTGGTTCATGGGGCTCCTTGTCCGCAGGGGCTGCCGTTCGCTTCCGACTTCCTACCCCGGCTTCCCGCGCATCCCCGGCAAACGCCCGGAACGGGCGAGCCGCCGCGCCCGTACGACTCGTACCCGCCCACCGGCGAACGTCCGACCCGGGCCACGTGAGCCTGTCCGCGGACCCGGCCCGGTACGGCGTCCGGGCGGAACGCCGTACCGGGCCCCGTGGCGCACTCCGTGTGACGATCGGCACTCCCGATCGCTTTGCGTTCCCTTTACTATCTAGGGGCGGGTTCACACCCGTCCCCGCCCGTCGATCCCGACGACCGAACAGAGAAGGAGCTGCGGCACCGCAATGGGTGAGCCTCCCAGTAGGAACCGTGTCATCCCTGACCCTGCGCACCGGGGGACGGAGGTGACACGGTGAGCGAAGTGGCCCTTCTCCTCCTCGCCCTCGCGCTGACGCTGGCCTGTGCGGTGTTCGTCGCGGCGGAGTTCTCGCTGACCACCGTCGAGCGCGGCGAGCTCGAACGGGCCGCGCAGGCCGGAGAGCGCGGTGCCGAGAGCGCGCTCAAGGCCGCCAAGCGGCTCACCTTCCAGCTCTCCGGCGCGCAGCTCGGCATCACGGTGACCTCTCTGGTCATCGGCATGCTGGCCGAGCCGTCCCTCGCGGTGCTGCTGCGCGGCCCGCTGGAGGCCGTCGGGCTTCCGGCCGGCGCCGTGTCCACGGTCGCCACCCTCATCGGTGTGGCCGTCTCCACCGTGGTCCTCATGGTCATCGGCGAGCTGGTCCCGAAGAACTGGGCGATCTCCAGTCCGCTGGCCGTCGCCAAGGTCGTCTCGACCCCGCAGCGGGCGTTCACGGCGGCTTTCGCCCCGCTCATCCGGCACCTCAACAACACGGCGAACCGCGCGGTGCGGCGCCTGGGCCTGGAACCCGCCGAGGAGCTGGCCTCCGCCCGTACGCCGCAGGAGCTGGTCGCGCTCGCCCAGCACTCCGCCCGCGAGGGCGCCATCGAGCAGGACTCGGCCGAGTTGTTCGTCCGTACGCTGCACCTGGCGGAGCTGTCCGCGGAGAACGTGATGACGCCGCGCGTCGACGTCCGGGCGCTGGACGCGCACGCCACGGCCGCCGATGCCGCCAATCTCACGCTGGCCACCGGCCTCTCCCGCTTCCCGGTCTACCGCGACAGCCTGGACGAGGTCATCGGTACGGTCCACATCCGCGACGTCCTGGCCCTGGACGAGTCCGAGCGGGCCCGGACCCCGGTCACGGCGCTGGCCACCGAGCCGCTGCTGGTGCCCGACTCGTTGCCCGTGGACCGTCTGCTGGCGCAGTTGCGCAAGCGTCGGACGATGGCGGTGGTGATCGACGAGTACGGCGGTACGGCGGGCGTCGCCACCGTCGAGGACATCGTCGAGGAGGTCGTCGGCGAGGTCCGCGACGAGCACGACCCCCACGAGCGCCCCGACCTCGCACCGGGCGAGCCGCTCGGCGACGGGCGCCAGGTCTGGGAGGCCGAGGGCAGCATCCGGCTGGACCAGCTCGACCGGATCGGTTTCCGCGCGCCGGAAGGCCCGTACGAGACCCTCGCCGGCCTGCTCGCCAACCAGCTGGCCCGCATCCCGGTCCGCGCGGACCGGGTCGAGGTCGACGGCTGGCAGTTCGACGTGCTCGACATCGAGCACCACCGGGCCGACCGGGTCCGGATCACCGCGCCCGCCCCGGCGCTCGCCCTCATGGAGGAGGACGCCCGATGACCGCCGTTCAGCTCGCCATCGGCGCGCTCACCCTCCTCACCAACGCGTTCTTCGTGGGCGCGGAGTTCGCGCTCATCTCCGTGCGCCGCAGCCAGATCGAGCCGCAGGCCGTGCAGGGCAGCCGACGGGCCAGGAGCGCCCTGTGGGGCCTGGAGCACCTGTCGGCCGCCATGGCCACCGCCCAGCTCGGCATCACCATCTCGTCGCTGGTGCTGGGCGCCGTCGCGGAGCCGGCCATCGCCCATCTGCTGGAGCCGCCGTTCGACGCGGTCGGCGTGCCCGAGGCGCTGGTCCACCCGATCGCGTTCGTCATCGCGCTGACCCTGGCGACGTATCTGCACATGCTCATCGGCGAGATGATCCCGAAGAACATCGCGCTGGCCGCCCCGGTCGCCACCGCGCTGGCGCTGGGGCCGTCCCTGGTGGCCCTCACGCGGGCGTTGCGACCGGTCATCTTCGGCGTCAACGCCTTCGCCAACACGCTGCTGCGGCTGCTCAAGGTGGAACCGAAGGACGAGGTCGCCTCGGTGTTCACCGACGACGAGCTCGTGCGGCTGGTGAAGGACTCCAGCGAGGCGGGGCTGCTGGCCCCGGCCGACGGAGAGCGTCTGCGGGACGCGCTGGAGCTCGGAACCCGTCCGGTCGGCGAGGTGATGGTCCCGTTGAACCGGACCGTCACCGTCGACCTGGGCATCACCCCGCGGGGGCTGGAGCGGGCCGCGGTCTCCTCCGGCTTCTCCCGGCTGCCCGTCATCGGCCCCGACGACGGTCTGCTGGGCTACTTCCACATCAAGGACGCCCTCGGTGTCGCGGAGCGCACCGAGGCGCTGCCCAAGAGCGCGCTGCACCCCGTCATCCGGGTCGAGATCGACACCCCGCTCGACGACGCCCTCACGGCGATGCGGGCCGCCGGTACGCATCTCGCCGCGGTCGCCGGGGACAGGGGCACGGTCATCGGTTTCGTGACCATGGAGGACGTGCTGGACGAGCTGGTGGGGGCCGCCGCGGTCTGACCGGCCCGTCGGCGGTGCACGCCGGCGGTCGAAGCGGAACGGGAGGCGGCCGTCGTGCGACGGCCGCCTCCCCCGCTTCCCGGCAGAGGACTCGGCCGCTCGCGCCCGAGCGCGTAAGCTCGGCGAATGGCCAAGTACTTCGACGTGCACCCCGCGAATCCCCAGCCCCGCACCATCAGCACGGTGGTCGACAGCATCCGGTCCGGTGCGCTCGTCGCGTACCCGACGGACTCGTGCTACGCGCTGGGCTGCCAGGTGGGCAACCGTGACGCCGTCGGCCGGATCAAGACGATCCGGAACCTCGACGACCGCCACCACTTCACTCTGGTGTGCCACGACTTCGCGCAGCTGGCGCAGTTCGTCCGCGTGGACAACGACGTGTTCCGGGCGGTCAAGGCGGCGACGCCCGGCAGTTACACCTTCATCCTCCCGGCGACGAAGGAGGTGCCGCGCCAGCTGCTGCATCCGAAGAAGAAGACGGTCGGCGTGCGCATCCCCGACCATGTGGTGACCCAGGCGCTGGTGGCCGAGCTCGGCGAGCCGCTGCTGTCCAGCACCTTGCTGCTGCCGGACGAGGAGGAGCCGATGACGCAGGGCTGGGAGATCAAGGAGCGGCTCGACCACGAGGTGGACGCCGTCCTCGACTCGGGCGACTGCGGCACCGAGCCCACCACGGTCATCGACTTCTCCGGCGACGAGCCCGAGATCGTACGGCGCGGGGCCGGGGACGCGTCCCGCTTCGAGTAGGCCGCCCGGCACGCCGCTCACCCGCTCATCGGGGCTGCCCCGGCGCGAGCGGCGGGGCAGACTGGTGGGCGTGACGGGTGAACGGCTGCGGTTCGACGGCTGGATCGCCGGTGTGGGCACCACCTCGGGGGTCCGGCTGGTGGTCGGGCACTGGCCGCGTTCCCCCTTCGGGGCGTTCAGCGACGTGATGGTCGAGCATCCCGGGGGCCGGCGCGTCCTGCTGGCACCGTCCCGGCGGATCGCGGACTTCGTCGCCGCCACCTACCGCTTCGACCGTGTCGAGGTGGTCCCCGTGGCGGTCGCCGTCACCGGGGAGAGCTGGCTGGTCGAGGCGGGCCCCCTGCGGCTGCGGCTGCGGGCCGGCCGCCGGTCCGCCCTCGGCCTGCTGCTGTCCGCCGTACCGGCCCCGCTCGCCCGCAGCCCGCTCTGGGCCGCGCTGTGCGACGGGCCTGCCCGGCTGTTGATGCCGGGGGTACGCACCCTGGGCCACGCGGGTCCGGGGCGGCGGGAGTGGTACGGGGCGCGGGGGCTGCGGCCGATCGTGGCGGCCGACGCCACGCTGGACGGCGTGAGCCTGGGGCGGCTCGGCCCGCTCGACCCGCCGGTCGCCTTCGGCTTCGGTTCCGCTCCGAGGCGCCCCTCCCTGGTCCGCGTCACCACAACGGTGGAACTCGCCCCCTCCGGTCGGTGAGGGCCGCCGCGGCCCCTCCGGGAAGGGGCCGGAGCCTTTCGCGGGGCCCCTCGGGCCCGCTCGCGGAGGGGGCCGGCCGGGGATGCGGGGGTGCGGGGCGCGGAGCAGGGTGGAGCCATGGCAACTCCCCCGATCGTCATCCACCGGCCGACCCCGTCGGGCGGCCGTCGGGTGACCGCGCACTACGAAGGCCGGGACGAGATACTCGGGCTGGCCCACAGCGACCGCGACGTGATCGTGTTCCTGAGCGGGGCCGGCCTCGAAGAAGCGGGCCGGCTGCTCGACAACCCGGTCTGGGTGGAATGGCGGGGCGGGCGGGCCCACCACTACGAAGCGGCCTGACCCGTCGCCCGCCTTGCCGGGCAGCGGCCTCTCTTCCCGTCTTCCCGCCCCGCCCCCGGTCACACCTCCTGCGACCACCGCCCCGGATCCCCGGCTCCCCCGCGCAGGCCGTCGAGGACGGCCGCAACCGTCTCCTCGGGCGTCTGCCCCGAGGTGTCCAGCCAGAGGCCGATGCGAGGCGTTCCGCTCCGCAGATGCGCGTCGAACGCCTCGACCGTCCACTCCCCGTACCCCGTCTTGCCCCGTCCGGCCTCCCGCGTGCGCACGGCCTCGGGCGAGGGGGCCAGCACGACGACGTGCAGGGGGCGGGTGCGGACCCGGTCGACATAGCGGGGCAGGTCGTCGCCGAGCACGATGTCCTGGACGACCGCCGTCCAGCCGTCGTCCGCGTAGGCGTCGGCCACCTGGGCCGAGAGCCGTTGGCGCAGGTCGAGCTGGCTGCGCGCCTCCTCCGCCTCGTCGGGCGCCATCTCCGCCCGGCCGGAGACGATCATGCGGCGGAAGACGTCGCCGCGCACGTGGACCGCTCGCGGCAGACTCTCCGCCAGGAGTTGGGCCACCGTGGACTTCCCGGCGGCCATCACCCCGGTGATCAGGACGACACAGGGACCGAGGCCGGCGCCCATCGGGATCTCCTCCATCTTCTTCTCCTCCGATCGCGCGGTGGGCGTCACGCCGGTCCCGCCGGGGCGGAATCCGGGCTTCCGAACAGCTCGCGAATCTCCTCGGGATCGGTATCGCGCAGGGCGTCGTCCAGCAGGATCCACCGGGTGATGCCCACGGACTCCAGGAACGGCAGGTCGTGGCCGGCGATGAGGAGCGCGCCCTCGTAGGACTCCAGGGCGCTCGTCAGCTGCCGCACGCTGGCCACGTCGAGGTTGTTCGTCGGTTCGTCCAGCAGGAGCAGCTGCGGGGCGGGGGCGGCGAGCATGGTGGCCGCGAGCGCGGCCCGGAAGCGTTCGCCGCCCGACAGAGTGCCGGCCGGCTGTTCGGCGCGGGCCCCCTTGAAGAGGAACCGGGCGAGCTGGGAGCGGATCTGGTTGTCGGTGGTGCCCGGGGCGGTGCGGGCGACGTTGTCGGCGACGCTCAGGGTGTCGTCGAGGACGTCCAGTCGCTGCGGCAGGAACTTCAGCGGTACCGCCGCCGTGGCCTCCCCGGTGAGCGGCGCGAGCTCCCCGGTGATGGTGCGCAGCAGGGTCGTCTTGCCGGCCCCGTTGCGGCCGAGCAGGGCGATGCGTTCGGGACCCTGCACCTGGAGGCTGCCTCCGCTCAGTCGGCCGTAGGGGAGGGTGAGGTCTCGTACGGTCAGGACGGTGCGGCCCGCGGGTACGGCGGTGTGGGGCAGGCTCACCTTGATCTCGGCGTCCCGGCGGACGGCCTCGGCGGCCTCCTCCCTGCGCTCGCGCGCCTCGTCGAGGCGACTCTCGTGCAGTCCGCGCAACCGGTCCCCGGACTCCTGGGCGGAGCGCTTGCGCTCCCCGGCGACGATGCGCGGGGCCTTTCGCTGGGAGTCCAGCTTCCTGTCGTGGCGCTGGCGGCGGGCCACCTTGATCCGGGCCTCCTCCAGTTCCCGCTGCTGACGGCGTACGTCGGCGTCGGCGGCGCGCAGCATCCGTCCGGCCGCCTCCTGCTGAGTGGCGAGGGCTTCCTGGTACGCCGACCAGCCGCCCCCGTACCAGCTCACGGAGCCGGCTCGCAGTTCGGCGATGCGGTCGACCCGCTCCAGCAGGTCCCGGTCGTGGCTGACGACGACCAGGATGCCGGTGCGCCAGGACTCGACCGCGTCGTACAGCCGGCGGCGGGCGAACAGGTCGAGGTTGTTGGTCGGTTCGTCGAGGAGGAGCACGTCGGGGCGTTCCAGGAGCAGCGCCGCCAGGCGCAGCAGGACCGTCTCCCCGCCGGACAGCCGGCCGACGGTGCGGTCCAGGTCGACCGCGCCGAGTCCGAGGGCGCCGAGGGTGGCCAGGGCGCGTTCCTCGACGTCCCAGTCGTCGCCGACCGTCTCGAAGTGCTCCTCGCGTACGTCCCCGGCCTCGATGGCGCGCAGGGCGGCCCGCCGCTCGGCGATGCCGAGGGCCGCGTCCACGCGCAGGGAGGTGTCCAGGGTGATGTTCTGCGGCAGGTGGGCGAGGTTTCCGCCGACGGTGACGGACCCCGCCGAGGGACGCAGGTGTCCGGCGAACAGGCGGAGCAGGGTGGACTTCCCGGCCCCGTTGGCGCCGGCCAGACCGGTGCGGCCGCGGGGCACGGTGAGGGAGAGCCCGTCGAAGAGGGTGGTGCCGTCCGGCCACTGGTAGGTGACGTTGGAGGCGGTGAGGGAGGCGCCGGGCGCGGTGGGATGGCTCATGGGAATTCTCGCAGTCGGAAGCGGAGGAACCGGGGGCTTCGTATGCGAACAGCACGCGGCGACCCGGCCGAGGAGGGCCGGAGGCGGTGGGGAGAACAGTCCTGCGAAGGGAGAGGGACGGCTCAGCACCGAGGTCGCATCCACGCGGAAGCCACGGACGGCGGACATGCCGACAACGTCGTGACCGTGTACGGGCCAGGGCCGTACCGCGCGATGATCGCGGACCTCAGATGCGCAACGTCCACCTCTATCGGAGACAACAGGACGGGATCAGCGTAGCCGACGGTCTTCGCGGGCGTCGAGGGAATTGTTCACGCGGGGGTCCGCGCGGTCGGGCTCCGCTCGGAGGAAGCGGCGGGAACGCCCTCGTCGGCCGGGGAGTTCACGGGTCCGCGCTGACCGGGCAGGAGGGCCCCGGGCGGCACGACGGGCGCCCGGCGGATCGTGAGGACGCCGAGGAGGACGGCGAAACCGGCGAGGACGAACCCGTAGGGCGGGGTCGCCCCCATGGGGTGGGTCTCGTAGACCAGGGCCGCCGAGAGGACGGTCAGGACGGCGGAGAGGCGGCCGTACTGCTCGGTCGCGGCGACCACGGCCATGCCCCACAGCAGGTACCAGGGCTGGACCATGGGCGACAGGGCGACCAGGAGCAACAGCGACAGACCCAGGGCGTGGGCCGCCGTGATACCGCCCCGCATCGCGCGCCGGGCCAGCACGAGGATCAGGCCGATCGCGACCGCCAGGCCCAGCGTCTGCACGGCGGACTTGACCGGGTCCGCGTCGACGTCCAGGAACAGATGGGCCAGCTCACCGAGTCCGAGGCCGAGGTCGCTGGTGGCGGAGAGCGCGGTGTGGATGTTCGCGGCGACGCCCTGGGTGTGGAGCCAGCCGAACCCGGTGCCGCTGATCAGCGTCGCCCCTCCGGCGACGGCGCAGGCGACCAGGCCGGGCCCGAGAAGGCCCTTGGCCCAGCGGCGCCACCGGGGGCCGGTCGCGGCGGCGTGCACGAGGACGCCGATGAACAGGAGCGACACGGCGGCGGGCGACTTCACCATCATGGCGAGGCCGACCAGGGCGCTGCCGGTGATCCACCTGCCGCGCAGGGCGAGCACGACACCGGCGAGCATCAGGCCGATCATCAGCCCGTCGTTGTGGACGCCGCCGACCACGTGCATCAGCAGCAGCGGGTTGAGCGCGCCGAGCCACAGGGCCCTGCTCTCGCTGCGGCCGTGCTCGCGCGCCAGGCGGCGCAGGGCCCAGACGATCAGGGCGAGGGAGAGGAGGGCGACGAGCCGCAGGGCGAGGACGGCCGGGACGATCGTGCCGCCGGTCGTCCAGGCGACGGCGGCGGACAGCAGCAGGAAGAGCGGGCCGTAGGGGGCCGGGGTGTCCCGCCAGTGGTTGCCGACGCTCGCGGCGGCGTCCCCGCCGATTCCCCCCGGGTCCAGGGCGGAGGGGCCCAAGGTGTACACGTCGTGCCCTTCGACGACCATCGAGCCCTGGGCGATGTAGCTGTACACGTCGGCGCTGTAGAGCGGGGGCGCGAGGAGGAACGGAGCGGTCCACCAGGCGAGGGCGACCAGGGTCTCCCGGGTCGTGGAGGCGCTCCTGCCGTACTGCCACCAGGCCACGACGAGCACCGTCAGTCCGACGTAGGCGAGGGCCGCACCGGCCGCCTTCACGGCGGACCCGTGGTCGACCCACACGCCCCAGGGGTCGTGCACCGGCAGCTTTCCGGCGAACCAGCCGCCGCCGACGACCCCCAGCGATCCCGCCGCACCCAGTCGGCGGTACCCGACCGCGCTCAAAGCCCACATGACCGGTCAACCTATCGGACGGCCGGCGCCCGCCCGCAGCCGCTCCCCCGGCGCCCGGGCCGCTCCGGGCCCGGAGGACGGCCGGTCCTCCGGGGTGACGTCACCGGGGCCGGGGGGCCATCGGCGCCCGGGCCCGGCCGTGGCATGCTCCGAGCCGGAGCCCGGGGGCGCAGCTCAGCGGCCGGAGCGGCGGCCCCCACCCCCGTATGCCGCGGGTCCGGCCCCGTTCACCACCGCCCGACCCCCGTCAGCGCACGTCGCCGCGCCAGTCCCACTGGTGGCTGTCCGGCGACCGGGGCCCGTACTCGGCGCGTCCGCCGGGCCCGTAGGCGCCGATCTCGGTGACCAGCCCGACGCCGTCGCGCAGATCGGCGTCGTCCCACCCCGTCACGTCGAGCAGCAGTCCGTCGAGCGGGCCGCCGACCAGTTCGCGGTAGTCGTGTCCCGGCCTCGGACCGGGGCAGGGATCGTCGTGGTCGGCGCCGTACACCCGCCGCTGCCTCATCAGCTCGTCCATGCGGGCAGCATCCCACCGGGCACTGACAACGGCTCGGTACGAGGGTCCATCCGGCCGCCCCCGCGCGGCCCCGCCGTCGATCCGGTCGGCGGGATCCGCCGAGGGGGGCGCGTCCGCCCGCGGTCTGTGGCACGCTCCCCCGATGGCCCTCCCTCCACGCCTGATCCCCCTGCTGGAGCAGTACGACTTCGCCTGCGAACGGCTCCTCGCCCGCCTTGCCGGACCCGTCATGGACAGCGGCAACGGCGTCGATATCGGTGTCACCCCGTTCGGCGACGAGGAGTACCTCTGGGAACCCCTGCCCGACTGCTGGTCCGTCCGCCGGCGCGGCGACGGCCCCGGGGCACGGGCGACCGTGCTGGCGGGGGCCGGTGAGTGGGGGCGGGACTCGGCGGGCTCGCCGCATCCGTTCCCTCCGCCGTTCACCACCCTCGCGTGGCGGCTGAGCCACCTCTGCGAGATGCTCACCCTCCGGGCCGATCACACCCGGGGCACCGGGTCGTTGACGCGTGACGACCACCGCACGCCGGGGGACGCCGCCGGCGCGGTGGCCGCCTTCGAGTCCGCGTCCGCCGCCTGGCGCGAAGTCCTCCTGACTGTGGACGAAAGCGCTCTGGACACCGTCGGGTACAGCACGTATCCGAACGGCAGCGACGCCGAGGATCCGTTCGTCGACATCGTCTGGTGGGTCAACCAGGAGGTGTTGCACCACGGCGCGGAGATCGCCCTGCTCCGCGATCTGTACCGCGCCCGGCCGTCCTGAACGGCCGGGGAGCCCCGTCCGGCCGGCGGGGCGGCCCCACCGTCGTCACGGTGGCCGCCTGGGGGGTGCCCACTATATGATTCAGGGACATATCGCACTGCGGAGCGGCACATGAACCGGCGTCGGACTCCCCGCTCGGCCAGTTCCGAAGATCTGCTCAACACCTTGCAGGACCTCACCGCCCGAGCTCGGCGCGAAGTGGAGTTCCACCAGGCCAGGGTGGAGCTGGCCCAAGCGCTCCAGCGCGACATGCTTCCGGCGGCGCTGCCCGCCCTTCCCGGTCTCCGGCCGGCGGCGGGCTACGCGCCCGCCCGCCACGGCCTGGACATCGGCGGCGACTGGTACGACGGCTTCCCCCTCGCGGACGGGGCCCTCGGCTTCGCCGTCGGCGACGTGCAGGGACATGACGTCGAGGCGGCGGCCTTCATGGGGCAGGTGCGCATCGCGATGCGGGCCATCGCGGGCACCGCCTCCGATCCCGGCGAGATCCTGGGCCGGACGAACGACCTGCTCCTGTCCGTGGACTCGGGGCTCTTCGCGACCTGCACCTTCCTGCGGCTCGACCCTGTGACCTGGGAGCTGCACAGCGCGCGGGCCGGCCATGTGGCGTGCGTGTGGGCCACCGCGGAGGGCAGGTCCGGCGTCACCGAGGACCCCGGCGGCCTGCCGCTGGGCATCGAACCCGGCGAGAGCTATCCCGTCACCCGGCGCACCCTCGACTCCGACGGGGCGATCGTGCTGCTCACGGACGGGGTGGTCGAGGGCCCTTCGCTGCTGATCGAGGACGGTCTCGAACGGGTACGGCGCCTGGTCACCGCGCACATCGGGGCCGACGCGGCCCAGCTGGCCCACCTGGTGCTGGGCGCGGCGGAGGAGACGGGCCACGAGGACGACGCCGCCGTACTGGTGCTGCGACACGAGGCCGCCCGCGGCGGACCCCGGTGACGACGGGGCCGTACCGCGCGTGTCACCGGCCGACTCCCGCCGCGGCCGGTGTCTGATGAGTGGGTGATCCGTAGCGGGGATGCCAGACGTCGGGCCGTGTACGTGGCGCAGGTCCTGGGTGTGACCGGCGCCTATTTCCTGGCCGGGCGGGTCGGGCTGATGCGCCAGGTCGTCCTGGACGGGGCGGTGGTCACGCCGCTGTGGCCCCCCACCGGGATCGCCCTGGCCGCACTGCTGTGCCTGGGCGTCCGGGTCTGGCCCGGCATCGCCCTGGGAACCCTCCTCACGGTCTCCGGGATCGGCGACGCGTTCACCCTCGGCCTTCTGGCCATCGTGTCCGGCAACACGGTCGCACCGCTGGCCTCGTACGCGCTGCTGCGGAGAGTGGGCTTCCGTATCGAGCTGGCCCGGCTGCGGGACGGGGTCTGCCTGGTGTTCCTCGGCGCGTTCGCGGGGATGCTGCTCAGCTCCACCATCGGAAGCCTCACGCTGATGTTCGACGGAAAGGTGCCGCCGGGCCGGTTCTGGCTGGTCTGGTCGTCCTGGTGGGCGGGGGACGCGATGGGGGTCCTGGTGGTCGCCCCCGCGCTGCTGGTCCTGCGAAGGGTTCGGTGGCCGCGCCCGAGCGACCGGTGGCTGGAGGCGTCGGTCCTCGCAGTCGTCGTGGTCGTGACGTCGTTGATCGCCACACGCAGCCCGCTGTCGATGATCTACCTGGTGTTCCCGGTGATCATCTGGGCGGCTCTGCGCTTCCAGCTGCCCGGCAGCGCTCCGTGCGCCCTGGTCGTCTCGGTGCTGGCCACCGTCGCCGGGACGGATGCCCTGGGGCCGTTCGCGGGTCACAGCCTGATGGAGATCATGGTCAACCTCTCGCTGCTCAACGGGTGCGTCGCCCTCACCGCACTGCTGCTCGGCGCCATCGTGGCGGAGCACAAGAACATGCGCCGTGAGACGGAGTACGCCGTAGAGGAGCTGGAGGCCCTGGTGGAGCAGCTCGCACCGCTGTCGGGGCCGGCCTCGGCGCGGCACAAGGACCGGCAGCGCCGCCACGGTCCGCCGGACGGCGGCGCCCGCCCCTAGCACGCACGGACGCCACCGGAACCCGCAGGGATCGGTGGCGTCGGCGGTCAGTACGGAAGGGGGCGGCCTGAGGGAGTGCGCAGGTCGAGCGGCGGCGGCCCCGAGGGGGGCGGGGAACGACGGACGACGACTCGGATGCGGCCCAATGCCACCACCTCCTCCTGGTAACCCGGTATGTGCCCAGCCGGCGCGGGTTCACACCTGGCCTCCCGTCCCGCCGGCCCGCCGGAGGCCCGGCGCGGATGCGGGCAGCGCCCCGGGCGGTGACCCTTGGTGGGTGGGGGGAGCAGCATCGACGAGGAGGACGCATGTCCGCACTGGACAAGATCAAGAAGATGCTCAAGGGCCACGAGGACCAGGCCGGCAAGGGGATCGACAAGGCCGGCGACATGGTCGACGACCGTACGCAGGGCAAGTACCGGAAGCACGTCGACACCGCTCAGGACAGGCTGAAGCAGCAGTTCGGGACGGAGCGCGACCAGGACGGGCCGCCGCGCGGCTGAGTCGTCCCCCGCGGGGCCCGGGCGGCCGTCGCCCGGACGTCCGCCCGTCCCGCGCGCCGGTCCGGGCCACGGTGGAGGTGGGCCGTGGCCCGGGCCGGCGCGCGGAGCGCGTCCGCCCGGTTTCGCGGAGCGCCTTCGCGAGGGCCCGTGGCGGAGAGGCCGGGGATCGGGGGCCGGGGGTAAAGGTTTCCGGGGTTGCCGGCGGGATTCTTGTTATCGTCCCGCTCGCCCGCCGTCTCCCACGTGTGGGAAGTGACAGCACCGGACCCCGGAAGAGTGAGCACAGCATGGGCAAGGATCACCCGACGGTCTTGATCGCGGCGGCACGAAGCGGCGACCAGCGGGCCAAGGACCAGCTCGTCTCGGCGTACCTGCCACTGCTCTACAACGTCGTCGGACGCGCGCTGAACGGTCACGCGGACGTCGACGACGTGGTGCAGGAGACGGTGCTGCGCATGCTTCGGGGCCTGCCCGACCTGCGGGCCCCGGAGAGTTTCCGTTCCTGGCTGGTGGCGATAGCCATGAACGAGATACGTACGCACTGGCGCGAGAAGCAGTCGGGGGCGATAGCCGCGGACCGGCTGGACGCTGCGTACGACCTGCCCGACCCCCGCGCGGACTTCGTCGAGGCGACGATTCTGGAGCTCGGCCTGACCGGCCAACGGAGGCAGACGGCGGAGGCGACACGCTGGCTGGACGAGGACGACCGCGCCCTGTTGTCCCTGTGGTGGCTGGAGACCGCCGGGCATCTGTCCCGGGCCGAGGTCGCCGCCGCGCTCCAGCTCACCCCCCAGCACACCGCCGTACGGGTTCAGCGCATGAAGGCGCAGTTGGAGGCGGCGCGGGTCGTGGTGAGTGCGCTGTCCGCCGATCCCTCCTGTGTGCTGCTGGACGACATCGCCGCCGACTGGGACGGGCGCCCCTCCGCCCTGTGGCGCAAACGGCTGGCCCGCCACGCCGGCGAGTGCACGGTGTGCTCGGGACTCCGCTCGGGGCTGGTGCCCGCCGAAGGGCTGCTCGTGGGGCTCGCGCTGGTCCCGATGGCCGCCGTGGCCGGGGCGGGGGCCGCGCCCGAACTGCTGGCCACCGCGGCGCACCTCCGGGCGCCCGCGCCGGGCGGGGACGGTGCCGGGGCCGGACGGGCCGAGCGCAGGCGGGTGCAGGCGCGGCGACGCCGCCGCAACTCGGCCGTGGCCGCTGTGGTGGCGGTCGCGGCGCTGGGCACGGGCGGCGCGGCGGTGCACCTCTACACCGACGGCGACGAGCGGGACGCGACGACCGTCACGGCGGACGCGCCGGCTCCTCCTTCTTCCGAGCCGTCGGCTTCCGCTTCCCCTCCGTCGGCCCCGTCCCCCTCGGTCTCCGCGTCCGCGTCCCCCAGCACGTCGGCGTCGCCCAGCCCTTCGCGTACGCCCAGGGCGAAGCCGAGGAAGAGCACTCCGCCACCGCCCGCCCCCCGCTCCGCCGTCCCTGCCCCGAAGCCGCCCGAGCCCAGGCCGGCGCCGCCCGCCCCGCCTGCCCCGACCGGTACGGCCGAGCAGGTCGCCGAGTCGGTCAACGCGGAGCGCGCCAAGGAGGGCTGCGGTCCGGTCTCCGTCAACGGTCTGCTCAACACGGCGGCGCAGCGGCACTCCGCCGACATGGCGGCCCGGGACTACTTCTCGCACACCTCGCAGGACGGCAGGGAGCCGGGCGACCGGATCACGGCCGCCGGTTACCGGTGGTCCACCTACGGCGAGAACATCGCCAAGGGCCAGCGCACCCCGGCCGATGTGATGCGGGCGTGGATGGACAGCCCGGGGCACCGGGCCAACATCCTGAACTGCTCGTTCAAGGAGATCGGCGTGGGGAAACAGGACTCCGGGGGCGGTCCCGTGTGGACCCAGGTGTTCGGCGCGCGCTGAACACGCCCGGTGCGAGACGCACCCCCGAGCCGTCGATCAGCCCCCGCCGCCCTCGCCCCCCAGGCCGACGAAGTCCCAGGCCCCGCCCCGCTCCCCCGGCCGGGCGCCGCTCCGATCGCAGAGAGCCACTCTTCCCTTGACCGTGGCTTCGGGAGAACAGGACCGAGTCCGCCCGGCAGGCGGCAGTGCGACGACAGGCCCTATGGGCTCTCCCGCAATTCCCGGTGGATCAGCGCGCGGGGTCGGATGCCGTGCACCGCAAGGCGGAGGGGCATCCGCATACTGGGGGTGGGGAGGTTCCCGACGACGCGCGAGGTGCCGTAGCCCTCGCCGTGCGCCCTCCGGGAATTGCGGGACAGTCCTTAAGATGCGGTCGTGATCGCTGAACTGGAGTGCGTGGTCCTGGACTGTCGCGACCCGAAGGAACTGGCCCGCTTCTACTCCTCGTTGCTCGGCGGGGAGGTCGACCGTCCCGACCGGCGGTGGGCGTGCGACGCGGACTGGTCCACCCTGCACACGCCGGGCGGGCTCGTCCTCGCGTTCCAGCGGGTGGCGGACCACCGGCCGCCGCACTGGCCCGCCCAGGATCCGCCGCAACAGTTCCACCTGGACTTCGGCGTCACCGATCAGGAACGGGCGCACGACGAGGTCCTGGCGGCCGGGGCCTCCCTGCTCGACGCCGGGGAGGAGAGCCGCGGTTGGCGCGTCTACGCCGACCCCGCCGGGCACCCCTTCTGCCTCGTGCGGCACTGACCGCTCCGTCTCCGCTTCACCGGGCCCGGGGCTCCCCGGCACGGCCGACGATCGGCCGCGCCGGGCCCCCCGGAGTCCGCCCGGTCCCTCCGCCCCCTCCGGAACCGGGCCCCGCCCGAGGCCGGGCCGGGTCCTGAGAGCCGCCCCCGGATCAGCGCAGGACCGGTGCCAGTGCCGCGCCGAGGCAGGCCGCCGCGCCCACCGCGCCGGCGGAGACGGCGACGCAGCGGGCCCGGAGCCGGGCGTAACGGCCGGCGTACTCCGCGCGCAGTTCGTCCGCGCGGTCACGGACGCGGGTGAGTGACTCCCGGGCAGCGGCGACGCGTTCGGTGATGAACACCCGTTCTACGTCCTCGCACTGCGCGGTGGTCAGCCAGGGCAGTTGTTCGGTGAACCGGCGTGCCTGGCGACGGGCCTGCTCGACCTCGGCGCTCCACAGCAGGAAGCCCTCCAGTTGGACCAGGCCGCGCGCGCTCTCCTTGTCCGGTTTCACACGTCCTCCCTCTCCCTCTCCGCCGCCTCCTCGGTACGGGATCGATCTCACGTGTGCTGGTCCCCCGGAGCGACGACCGCGGACTTGTCGGGACGGTTGGTGGCGTCGGCCAGGGCGCGGACCGCGGGGTGGTGCAGGTCGAACGCCGGGGATTCGGAGCGGATCCGCGGCAGGGTGAGGAAGTTGTGCCGCGGCGGCGGGCAGGAGGTCGCCCACTCCAGCGAACGGCCGTAGCCCCACGGGTCGTCGACCTCGATCTTCTTGCCGTACTTCGCGGTCTTCCAGACGTTGTAGAAGAACGGCAGCATCGACAGGCCGAGCAGGAACGAGGAGATCGTCGAGATCGTGTTCAGCGCGGTGAAGCCGTCCGCGTCGAGGTAGTCCGCATAACGACGCGGCATGCCCTCGGCGCCGAGCCAGTGCTGCACCAGGAACGTGCCGTGAAAACCGAAGAAGAGCGTCCAGAACGTCATTTTCCCGAGCCGCTCGTCCAGCATCTTGCCGGTGAACTTCGGCCACCAGAAGTGGAAGCCGGCGAACATCGCGAAGACCACGGTGCCGAACACGACGTAGTGGAAGTGCGCGACCACGAAGTACGAGTCGGAGACGTGGAAGTCCAGGGGCGGGGAGGCGAGGATGATCCCGGTCAGACCGCCGAACAGGAAGGTGACCAGGAATCCGACGGCCCACAGCATCGGGGTCTCCAGCGAGATCGACCCTTTCCACATCGTGCCGATCCAGTTGAAGAACTTCACACCGGTCGGTACCGCGATGAGGAAGGTCATGAACGAGAAGAACGGCAACAGCACGCCGCCCGTGACGAACATGTGGTGGGCCCACACCGTCGCGGACAGACCGGCGATGGCGATGGTGGCCGCGACCAGGCCGATGTAGCCGAAGACCGGTTTACGGCTGAATACCGGGAAGATCTCGGTGACGATTCCGAAGAACGGCAGGGCGATGATGTAGACCTCGGGATGCCCGAAGAACCAGAAGAGGTGCTGCCACAGCAGGGGGCCGCCGTTGGCCGCGTCGAAGATGTGCGCGCCGAATTTGCGGTCGGCCTCCAGCGCCAGCAGGGCCGCGGCGAGGACCGGGAAGGCCAGCAGGACCAGGACACCGGTCAGCAGGACGTTCCAGGTGAAGATCGGCATGCGGAACATCGTCATGCCGGGGGCGCGCATGCAGATGATCGTGGTGATGAAGTTGACCGAGCCGAGGATCGTGCCGAAGCCGGAGAAGGCCAGACCCATGATCCACATGTCGGCGCCGACGCCCGGCGTACGGACCGCGTCGTTGAGCGGTGCGTAGGCGAACCAGCCGAAGTCGGCGGCGCCCTGCGGGGTGAGGAAGCCGGCCACCGCGATGAGTGAACCGAAGAGGTACAGCCAGTACGCGAACATGTTCAGCCGCGGGAACGCCACGTCGGGCGCGCCGATCTGCAGCGGCATGATCCAGTTCGCGAATCCGGCGAACAGCGGCGTCGCGAACATCAGCAGCATGACCGTGCCGTGCATCGTGAACGCCTGGTTGAACTGCTCGTTCGACAGCAGCTGGATTCCCGGCCGGGCCAGTTCGGCGCGCATCGCCAACGCCAGGAGCCCTCCCACGCAGAAGAACCCGAAGGAGGTGACGAGGTAGAGCGTGCCGATCGTCTTGTGGTCCGTCGTGGTCATCCACTTGACGATCACGTTGCCGGGTTCCCCGCTGCGTACCGGCAGTTCGTCCTCTTCGGCGGTATCGCTCTCCACCGGTTGCGAGATGCCCCTCGTCGTCACTACGGCGCTCCTTCGTTCGACGGCCCGTGTGGACTCGGCGACCAGAATGGACCTACGGCGACAGGTGCGGTGGGACATCCTTCCCCGTTCGGCGGACGCGGCCGCCAAGGACACCCGAACGGCCTACAGGCGAACGGATCCGCCCTCCCCTGTACATCCGTCGGCGCGGCAGCGGAAAACTCACGTCAACGTCCCGGAGCCGTTCGAGTATTCCTTCAGGGAGAACGGAATAGCCCCGGACGCAGCGGAGTTGGCGCAGGGGCAGAACCGCATCTCCCCTGTTCCCTTCCCCACCCCACGAGCTTCGAAAGGCCGGACCCATGAAGATCGGCATCATCGGCGCGGGCAACATCGGCGGCAACCTGACACGGCGGCTGACCGCGCTCGGACACGAGGTCGCGGTCGCCAACTCCCGCGGCCCCCACACGCTCACCGCCCTCGCCGAGGAGACGGGGGCGACGCCCGTGGCCGCGGCCGACGCCGCGAAGGGCGCCCGGGTGGTCGTGGTCACCGTGCCGCTCAAGGCCGTACCGGACCTGCCCGACGGGTTCCTCGACGGCGCCGCGGAGGGCGTCGCGGTCATCGACACGGGCAACTACTACCCGCAGCGTGACGGGCGCATCGCCGACATCGAGGACGGTCTGCCCGAGAGCCGGTGGACGGAGCGGCAGATCGGCCACCCCGTGATCAAGGCGTTCAACGGCACATACGCCCAGGACATCCTGGACCGAGGCCGCCCGCAGGGCACTCCGGGCCGACAGGCGCTCCCGGTGGCGGGCGACGACCCCGCAGCCAAGCGAACCGTGCGCGACCTCATCGACGAGTTGGGCTTCGACACCGTCGACAGCGGCGGCCTGGGCGATTCATGGCGCCAGCAGCCCGGTACACCGGTGTACGGCGACCGGGGCGACGTCGACGCCATCGTGAAGGCACTGGCCGAGGCGTCGCCGGAGCGCACGGCGGAGTGGCGCGCCTGACCCCGGACGGCACACGGCAGAGGGACCGGGCGAAGGCTCCGGTCGGGCGGAAGAGGGGGCGCCCGACCGGTCCGCCGGCCGCCCTGCCCGGCAGCATGCTCACAGCGCGGGAACAGCCGGACCTACTCCTGAGTAAGGTATGGGCTCCGGGTCGCCGTCCCACGGTCCGTACGGCGTCGGGAAGTGGTCCGTCGACGGCCGTGGAAGAGGAGCCGCCTCATGCCCCGCACCATGTCCGTAGCCGGCAGCATCGTCATCGACGCCACGCCGGCACGGGTCTACGAGCAGCTCAGCGACCCCACGGCGATGGGGCGCTGGAGCCCGGAGAACCGGGGCGCGACCGTACGGGGTGATCGGCGCGACGCCTACGTCGGCATGGTCTTCGAGGGGCGGAACAGGCGGGGCGCCGTGCGCTGGACGACGCGCTGCACGGTGACGGCCGCCGACCCGGGCGAGCGCTTCGCCTTCCGGGTGCACGCGATAGGACTGCGGCGCCCGCTGATTCCGGGGCCGATCGCCACGTGGGAGTACCGCTTCGAGGCGGTGGACGGCGCGACGCGGGTCACCGAGACCTGGACCGACGACCGTCGCCGTTGGCCGGACTTCCTCGCCGCCGCCTTCGACCGTGCGGCGACGGGCGGAAAGACCTTCGCACGGTTCCAGGACGGCAACATCCGCACGACGCTGGGGCGGCTCAAGGCGGCGCTGGAGGCGGAGGCGGGCTGACGTGCGGGCGGTCCTGGCGAGGCGCCCGGCGGATCAGGGCCGGAGGAGGGCGGGCCGGGTCACGACCCGCCGGACGCGCCGTGCACGGTCCAGTGCGCAGGGCGACTCAGGGACGGAGGGAGCACGGTCTTCGCGTCGCCCTTCGCGGCGTTCACCTGTGTCTGGGTGAGGAAGAGGCTTCCGGCCAGGTCGGCGCCCGAGAGGTCCGCGTCGCGGAAGTCCGCACCGATGAGGTCGGCCAGGCGGAGATCGGCGCCGGTGAGATCGGCGGCGATCAGATAGGCCCCGCGGAGATCGGCTCCTCGCAGGTCCGCCCCGCGCAACCGGGCTCCGATGAGGTCGGCGCCGGGGCGGTGGCGCTTCTTGGGGCGCGGCGCGGCGGCCCGGACGAGTTCGCTGGTGCGCTGGAGCAGCCCGGCGACCTGGTCCCGGTGGCCTGCGACGTCCAGGTCGGCGAAGTCGACGGCGGCTCGCGCGGTGTGCCGCTCGGTCGCTTCCAGGGCCCGGCGGAGTTCGGCGCGCAGAGGCCGCGCTTCGGGCCGGGCGAGGGCTTCGGTGAGGTACCAGAGCAGTTCGTGGAGCTGCCGCATGACGGGGAACACCTGGAACATCTGCGCGGCGAGGTCGGGGGACGACCGCCAGTCGCGGCCCCCGTAGGTCTCCTGGGAGACTTTCTGGCCGGCGCCGAAGCAGTCGTACACCGTGCAACCGGGGAAGCCCTTCGGGCGCAACCGTGTGTGGATGCCGCAACGGAAGTCGTCCCGCAGATGGGTGCAGGGGCGTCCGGCCGCCTTGTCGATGGCGAAGTCCGACGAGGCCGTCAGTGTGAGGGCGACACAGCAGAGAGCGAAGCAGTTCGCGCAGTCCCCGCGGAGAGCTTCCCGTCCGGTGTCGGCCAGGGGGTTCTGTATGTCGTCGGGCACGGGTGGCGGGTCCTCGCGTCGCTGCTGCGGAAAAGGCGGTGTGGGGCCGGGTGGGGCCCGCGCAAGTCTACGCGGGGGCCGGGGGCACACTGGGCGCGAACGGATGACGAGGGGGGCGTATGGGCGCCGAGGAGAACAGCGGGTTCGAGCCCGCGACCGGTGACGGGCCCGTGCCCGTCGGACCCGCGGCGGCACGGGCCGCTTCGGTGCGCACCGCTTTCGAGGGGCTGCTGCAGATCCGTCGCCTCACGGGCTCCGGGGAGGCCGACCCTCTGGCCGTGCCCGCCCCGTGGGAACGGAACCGTCCGGTCAGGGCGGTCGCGTTGGCCTTGGAGCACGCGGGAGCGGCGCCTTCGGCCGTGGACCCCTCGGGGCAGCGCGTGACCGCCGGCTATCGGGTGAGCCTCGGGGAGACGCCGGGTGCGGTACGGGTCGAGTGGGCCGGGCCGCCGGGCAGCGGCGCCGTTCACGACGAGGAGGAGGCCCTGGCCGGCTGCGCCGCGGCCTTGCGGGAACTGGGCTGGACGGTGTTGCTGTACCGGGGGCCCCGCAGACGGCGCTATCTGGAGGTGGAACCACCGGGGGAGCCGTCCGCAGGGCGCGGACGGGCGTGAGGACGCGTTGTCAGACCCATGGGGGATGCTTGAGGGGTCCGACGGCTCGGAGGAGGAGATGCTGAGATGGACCAGGTCGAACGCGCGGCGGCCCAGGCGTACGTCCGCCTGTTGGAGGCCACCCGGGCGGCGCTCGCGGACCCCGGTGACGCTCCGGTCCACCTGCCGCTCCTCACCTCTCCGATGAGGGAGGCCGACCACGCCCTGCGCAGTGCGGGGCTGACGGGCAACGAGGACCGGCTGTTCGCTCTCGTCCGGGAGCTGCGGCCGAGCTTTTCCGGCAGCAGCTAGGTGTATTGATCACGAGC
>NZ_LIVT01000013.1 GCF_001905905.1 Streptomyces sp. CB02366 | reverse complement strand
GCTCGTGATCAATACACCTAGACGCTCCGCGCCCGTCCCGCGAAGAGGCCGCGCCGGCTCCCCGCCGGTGCGGCCTCTTTGCTGGATGGAAGTTGGAGCGCTGCTCGAAAGAGACCGATGCTGTTTCCCTTCTCCCTTGCCCAGTGGTTAGAGTGGCGCTCTAATCTTTTCGACCAGGAGCTCCCATGCCCCTCACCCCCGCCCCCTTCCGCATGCCCCCCGAGTGGGCCCCCCACGAGCGCACCTGGATGGCCTGGCCGGGTCCGAACCCCACCTTCGCCTCCGACGCCGAACTGGAGGAGGCCCGCCGGGCCTGGGCCGCCGTCGCGCGGGCCGTACGCCGCTTCGAGCCGGTCACGATGGTCGTCGGGCCGGGGCAGGAGGAAGGCGCCGCCGCCCTCCTCGGCCCCGGCGTCGAACTGGTCGTCCGGCCGCTCGACGACGCCTGGATGCGGGACATCGGCCCCACCTTCGTCACCGACGGCTCCACCCTCGCCGCCGTCGACTGGACGTTCAACGGCTGGGGCGCGCAGGGCTGGGCCCGCTGGGAGAGCGACCAGCACATCGCGCGGGCCGTCGCCGAGGTGGCCGGAACCCCCGTGCACTCCTCCCCGCTCGTCAACGAGGGCGGCGCGATCCACGTCGACGGCGAGGGCACCGTCCTGCTCACCGAGACCGTCCAGCTCGGCCCGGAGCGCAACCCCGGCTGGAGCAGGGAGCGGGTGGAGGCGGAGATCCACGCCCGCCTCGGCACCGAGAAGGCGATCTGGCTGCCCCGGGGGCTGACCGGCGACTACGGGACGTACGGCACGCTCGGCCATGTCGACATCGTCGCCGCCTTCGCCCGGCCCGGCACCGTCGTCGCCCACGTCCAGCCGGACCCCGCCCACCCCGACCACGAGGTCACCCGGGAGAACCTGGCCGTTCTGCGGGCCGCCACCGACGCCAGGGGCCGCCCGCTGGAAGTCGTGGAGGTGCCCGCCCCCACCGTGCTGCGCGACGAGGACGGCGCGTGGGTCGACTACTCCTACATCAACCACTACCTCTGCAACGACGGCGTGCTCCTCTGCGCCTTCGACGACCCGCGCGACGAGGAGGCCGCCGCGATCTTCCAGGGCCTGTTCCCCGACCGTACGGTGACCCTCGTCGATGCCCGTACGATCTTCGCGGGCGGTGGCGGCATCCACTGCATCACCCAGCAGCAGCCCGCCGTCTGACCTCGCGGGCCCGGCCGCCCGGCCCCGCGACCCGATGCCCCCGCGCGACCCGACCCGAAAGCCCGGCCCCATGCCCTCCGCCCCGCGCCGTACCCACCAGGCCGCCCCGCCCCGCGAGGACGTCCTCGCCGCCGTCATGGCCACCGTCGCCGAACGCGGGCTCGACGGGCTGACCATGGCCGGGCTGGGGCGGGAGGTCGGCATGAGCAGCGGGCACCTCCTCTACTACTTCCGCACCAAGGACGAGCTGCTGCTGCGGACCCTGGAGTGGAGCGAGAACCGCCTCGGCGCCGAGCGCCGCGCTCTGCTCGCCCGGCCGGGGAGCGCCCGCGAGCGGCTGGACGCGTACATCGGGCTCTATCTGCCGGCCGGGCACCGCGATCCGCACTGGACGCTCTGGCTGGAGGTCTGGGGCCGCTCCCAGAACGCCGACGACGACGCCCGCGCCCGGCAGGCCGCCATCGAGGGCGCCTGGCACCGCGACCTCGTGGCGCTGCTGGCCGAGGGCGTTTCGCGCGGTGAGTTCCGGCCGGTGGACCCCGACCGGTTCGCCGTCCGGCTGCGGGCGCTGCTCGACGGGTTCAGCGTCCATGTGACGGTCGGCATCCCGGGCACGGGGCGGGAGCGGGTGCTCGTCCAGGCGGCGGAGTTCCTGGACGAGACGCTGACGCCGGGGCGGGGCCCGGATGCGACCGGCGTCACGACCGCATTCTGAGACACCGCCGTCACGGGGCGCACGCTGTGCCAGACTGCTGCCGTGTCCTCGTTCGTCATGATTATTGGCAGCAGGCGCGCCGGTCCGCAGTGACCGCCCCGTACCACCCCGTACGGCGCGGCCATCGTGCCCCAGACCCGCGCGCAGACCTCTCGCACCCGCGAGGGGTTTTTTGTTTTCCGGTCCGCACCCGGGCCGGGACGGCGCGCGCGGGATGATGGGGGCAAGTGGAACCAGATCGTCCGGTCCACTCATCCGACAGGAGCCAGATCAGCATGACCACCAAGGCCGACGCCACCGACGACGGTTTCCATGTCTTCGACACCACACTGCGCGACGGTGCTCAGCGTGAGGGCATCAACCTGACGGTCGCCGACAAGCTGACCATCGCCCGTCATCTGGACGACTTCGGGGTGGGGTACATCGAGGGGGGCTGGCCGGGGGCCAACCCGCGCGACACCGAGTTCTTCGCCCGCGCCCAGCAGGAGATCGCCTTCGAGAACGCGCAGCTCGTGGCGTTCGGCGCGACCCGCCGGGCCGGCGGCAGCGCGGCCGAGGACCCCCAGGTGAAGGCGCTCCTGACCTCCGGCGCGCCGGTGGTCACCCTGGTGGCCAAGGCCCACGACCGCCACGTCGAACTGGCCCTGCGCACCACCCTGGAGGAGAACCTGGAGATGGTCCGCGACACCGTCTCCCACCTGCGCGAGCAGGGGCGCCGGGTCTTCGTGGACTGCGAGCACTTCTTCGACGGCTACCGCGCCAACGCCGCGTACGCGAAGGCCGTGGTCCGTACCGCGTACGAGGCGGGCGCGGAGGTCGTCATCCTCTGCGACACCAACGGCGGCATGCTCCCCGCCCGGATCCAGGCCGTCGTCTCCACCGTCATCGCGGACACGGGCGCCCGGCTCGGCATCCACGCCCAGGACGACACCGGGTGCGCCGTCGCCAACACCCTGGCCGCCGTGGACGCGGGCGCCACCCACGTCCAGTGCACCGCCAACGGGTACGGCGAGCGGGTCGGCAACGCCAACCTCTTCCCCGTCGTCGCCGCCCTGGAGCTCAAGTACGGCATGAAGGTGCTGCCCGAGGGCGCGCTCGCCGAGATGACCCGGATCTCGCACGCGATCGCCGAGGTCGTCAACCTCACCCCCTCCACCCACCAGCCGTACGTCGGCGTCTCGGCCTTCGCCCACAAGGCCGGGCTGCACGCCTCCGCGATCAAGGTCGATCCCGACCTCTACCAGCACATCGACCCCGAACTGGTCGGCAACACCATGCGGATGCTGGTCTCCGACATGGCCGGCCGCGCCTCCATCGAGCTGAAGGGCAAGGAGCTGGGCATCGACCTCGGCGACGACCGCGCCCTGGTCGGCCGGGTCGTGGAGCGGGTCAAGGAACGCGAACTCCAGGGCTACACCTACGAAGCCGCCGACGCCTCCTTCGAGCTGCTGCTGCGCGGCGAGGTCGAGGGGCGGGCCCGCCGCTACTTCCGCACCGAGTCCTGGCGGGCGATCGTCGAGGACCGCCCCGACGGTACCCACGCCAACGAGGCGACCGTGAAGCTGTGGGCCAAGGGCGAGCGGATCGTCGCCACCGCAGAGGGCAACGGCCCGGTCAACGCCCTGGACCGGGCCCTGCGCGTCGCCCTGGAGCGGATCTACCCGCAGCTCGCCAAGTTGGAGCTGGTCGACTACAAGGTCCGCATCCTGGAGGGCCGTACCGGCACCGAGTCCACCACCCGCGTCCTCATCACCACGGGCGACGGCGCCGGCGACTGGGCGACCGTGGGGGTCGCCGAGAACGTCATCGCCGCCTCCTGGCAGGCGCTGGAGGACGCGTACACCTACGGACTGCTGCGCGCGGGCGTCGAGCCCACCGAGTAGCGCCCAACCGCCGCGTTCCACGAGAGCCGCCGCCCGCGCCGGGCGGCGGCTCCCGCACGTTCACGGCACGTTCAAGAGGTGAACGCACAACGCCCGCCGCCTGCGCGGCAGATGGGACAGCGCCAATCTCGACGTGAAGTATTGACGGCACTGAATCGGCGCGGTTGACTCCAGCCGCAACGTCGGCGCCGGGTCCGGAGCCGGTACCGAAGGCCGCCCCCGGCCGCCGCGCGGTCCACGAGCGGCGCGCGCGAGGGCGGACGGCCGGGGCCGCTCCGCCGGGCCGCCGATGGGCGACGCCGCGTGTGCGCCCGGCTACGGTGGGCGGCCGGGCGCCGTCCGCGGCCGTCGCCCGGACCCGTACGCCTGAGGGCGGCGTGCGGCGGTACCGCGACACGATCCACCCCGCCTCCATCGCGTGATGCGCCACCTCCCGACCCGTTACACCGTCCGACCCGCCGACCCCGAGAAGAGAGCGCTCTCAACGATGTCCCGCACCCCGAACCCCCGCCCCCGCGGGGGCAGAAGCAGACCCGTGACCGCCGCCGTCGCCGCCACGGCCGTCCTGGCCGCCCTGCTCGCCGGATCGGTCACCGGACCCGCCGCGGCGGCCGCCGACGAACCCGCCCCCGTCCTGGTCGACCGCTTCGAGGGCGAGGTCCCGCTCGGCGGGCAGCCGCCCGCCGACGCGATCTTCACCTGGGGCGGCGACGCGGACGACCACCCGGAGCTGAAGCTGACCGAGCGCGCCGACGCCCCCGAGGGCGGGCGGGTCCTCGAAGGCTCCTACGACATCAGCGCCTACGGCGGGTTCAGCCACGAGTTCGCCGTGGACGCCCCGCCGCGGAACTGGACCGCCCACCAGGGCATCCGCTTCTGGTGGTACGGCCAGAACACCGCGCCCCTGCCGCCCGGTTCCGGCAAGCGGGTCAACTTCGAGATCAAGGACGGCGGCGCGAACGGCGGCGCGTCCGAGCTGTGGACCACCTCGTTCACCGACGACTGGGAGGGCTGGCACCTCGTCGAGATCCCCTTCGCGGACTTCGTCTACCGCGCCGACTACCAGCCCGTCGGCGGCATCGACCAGGTCCTCGGCCTGAACGAGATGTGGGGCTATGCCGTCACCCTGCCCGGCGGCGCCCCCGGCGCCTTCGCCATGGACGCCGTCGAGCTCTACGGCAAGGCGGACCCGGCGCTCACCGCGAGCCTCGTCACCGACACGGCCGTCCGCACGGTGAAGAACGGCGGCAGCGCCGACATCACGCTCTCCGTCGCCACCACCGGCTCCGTCCCCATCGAGGAGCCCGTCACCGTCGCGTACGCCACGAAGGGCGGCACCGCCGAGGCGGGCACGGACTACACCCCCGTCACCGGCAGCCACACCTTTCCCGCCGGCACCGCCTCCGGGACCGCCCACAAGGTCACCGTCCGCACGGCGAAGGCGGCGAAGGCGTCCGAGGCGAGGACCATCCCGCTGGAGCTGACCGTCACCGGCGCGAAGGCCCCGAGGGAGAACCCGCAGATCGTCATCGACGCCCACGGCCTCCCGTACCAGAACGCCGCACTGCCCGTGAAGAAGCGGGTGGCGGACCTTCTGGGGCGGATGTCCCCGGCGGAGAAGGCCGGCCAGATGACCCAGGCCGAGCGCAACGCGCTGCGCGCCCCCGGTGACATCGCCGCCTACGACCTCGGCTCGCTGCTCTCCGGCGGCGGCTCGGTCCCCACCCCGAACACCGCCGCCGCCTGGGCCAAGATGGTCGACGCGTACCAACTGCGCGCCCGCGCCACCCGCTTCCAGATCCCGCTGATCTACGGCGTGGACGCGGTGCACGGCCACAACAACGTCGTCGGCGCGACGATCATGCCGCACAACATCGGCATCGGCGCGGGCCGCGACCCGAAGAGCGCCGAGAGGACCGGTGCGATCACCGCCAAGGAGGTCCGCGCCACCGGCGTCCCGTGGGACTTCGCCCCCTGCGTCTGCGTCACCCGCGACGAGCGCTGGGGCCGCTCCTACGAGGCGTTCGGCGAGGACCCGGCGCTGGTCGAGGCCATGGAGACGGTCATCCAGGGCATGCAGGGCAGCCCCTCCGGCAAGGACCTGCACCGCAACGACAAGGTGCTCGGCAGCGCCAAGCACTTCGTCGGGGACGGCGGCACCGCCTACGGCTCCTCCACCACCGGCTCGTACACCACCGACCAGGGCGTCACCACGGTGACCCGGCAGGAGCTGGAGGCCGTCCACCTCTCCCCGTTCGCGGAGTCGGTGAAGCGCGGCGTCGGCACGGTCATGCCCTCGTACTCCTCGCTCGACGTCATCGGTGACGGCCGGGGCCCGGTGAAGATGCACGCCCACGGCGAGATGATCAACGGCGTCCTCAAGGACCGGATGGGCTTCGAGGGCTTCGTCGTCAGCGACTGGCAGGCCATCGACCAGATCCCCGGCGACTACGCGAGCGACGTGCGCACGTCGGTCAACGCCGGACTCGACATGATCATGGTCCCGACCGCGTACCAGGACTTCACCAGGACTCTGAAGGACGAGGTCGCGGCGGGCCGGATCAGCCGGGCCCGGATCGACGACGCGGTCGCCCGCATCCTCACCCAGAAGTTCCGCCTCGGCCTCTTCGAAAAGCCCTACGCGGACACCACCCACCTCGACGCCGTCGGCTCGGCCGCACACCGCGCCGTGGCCCGCGAAGCGGTCGCCAAGTCCCAGGTCCTGCTCAAGAACGGCGACCGGAACGAGGGGCCGGTCCTGCCCCTCGAGCCCGGCCAGAGGGTGTACGTCGCCGGGTCCAACGCCGACGACATCGGCAACCAGGCGGGCGGCTGGACCATCAGCTGGCAGGGCTCCTCCGGGAAGACCACCACCGGCACCACGATCCTGGAAGGCATGAGGAAGGCGGCGAAGAGCCCCGAGTCCGTCACCTACTCCAAGGACGCCTCCGCCGCCACGGACGGCCACGACGTCGGCGTGGTGGTCGTGGGCGAGACCCCGTACGCCGAGGGCGTCGGGGACGTCGGCAACGGCCACGACCTGGAGCTGACGGCCGCCGACAAGAAGGCGATCGACACGGTCTGCGCGGCCATGAGGTGCGCCGTCCTCGTCGTCTCCGGCCGCCCGCAGCTCATCGGCGACCGGCTCGGGGAGATGGACGCGCTCGTGGCGTCCTGGCTGCCCGGCTCCGAGGGCGACGGCGTGGCCGACGTGCTCTACGGCAAGCGGCCCTTCACCGGTCAGTCCCCGGTTACCTGGCCGAAGACGGAGGCCCAGCTCCCGATCAACGTCGGGGACGAGGTCTACGACCCGCAGTTCCCCTACGGCTGGGGCCTGACCACCCTGAGGAAGCCCCCGGCGGGCGGTGAGCCGACGCTCGCCTCCCTCGCCGTGGCCGCCGGGGTCGCGGAGAGGGCCGGGCTGGGGAAGACCCCGGCGGCCAGGGCGATCGTGGACCGGGCCCGGCTGCTGGTCCAGCAGAAGATCGGCGGCACGTTCACCCAGGCGGTCTCCCGGCCGTTCGCGGAGGCGGACCACCTGCTGCTCACCGGTGACCTGACCGGCGCGGTGGCCAAGCTGCGCACGGCGTACCGCGCCGCGTAGCACCGCCCGGAAGGCGCTCTCCGGGCGGGCGACGACGTTCGCCGCCCGCCTGGAGTAGCGTGAAGTATGAGGAAAAGGCTCTTTCCCGCGCTGCTGGCGGGCCTGCTGCTCATCATCGCGGCGGCTGCTCTCGCCCTGACCTCCCCGGCCTCGGCCGCGCCGGCCGGGACAGTCCAGGACGCCGCCCAGGCCCTGCGCGACGATCCGGTGTACGTGGATCCCGCCGCCCGCGACCAGCTCTCCGCCGCCGACGAGAAGGCCCTGGAGAAGAAGATCACGGACGCCGACAGACCGGTGTTCGTGGCCGTCCTCCCCGACACCCCCGCCTTCCCCGAGGACACCCTCCTGAGGACCCTGCGCAACGACACCGGGATCACCGGCGTCTACGCGGTCCGCCTCGGCGACGGCTTCAACGCGGGCGCGGACCCGCAGGTCATGCCCGTCCGGGCGGTCCAGAACCTCACCGCGGCCGTGAAGGACCCGGCCACCGCCCGGAACGCCGACGCCCAGCTCGACGCCTTCGTCGACCGCGCCGTCGAACAGGCCCGCGGTTCCGCCCCCGCCTCCTGGTCCGGCGGCACGGGCGCGGGCGACGCGTCCGGCGCACCGGTCGGCGGCCTCATCACCCTCGGCGCCCTCGTCGCGGCGGGCGGCGCCGGCGCGTACGCGGTCTCCCGCCGGAACAAGCGCCGCAAGGAGGAAGAGGAGCGCGCCGCACTCGACAAGCTCCGGGTCGTCGTGGACGAGGACATCACCGCGTACGGCGAGACGCTGGAACGGCTCGACTTCCACCCCGCCGAGAAGGGGGCGGACGACGCCATGCGCGCCGACTACGAACGGGCCCTGGACTCCTACGAGAGCGCCAAGGCGAAGATGGACCGGGCCGCCCACCCCTCGGACGTGCGGGGCGTGACCCAGGCCCTAGAGGACGGCCGCTACTCCCTCGCGGTCCTGGAGGCCCGCCGCACCGGCGGCGAGATCCCGGCCCGCCGCCCGCCCTGCTTCTTCGACCCCCGCCACGGCCCCTCGGTCGCGGACGTCCGCTGGACCCCGCCCGGCGGCGCGCCCCGCGAGGTCCCGGTCTGCACCGCGGACGAAGCCCGGCTGGCCCGCGGCGAGGACCCCGTGAGCCGCACGGTCGACGTGGGCGACGGCCGCCGCCGCCCCTACTGGGAGGCGGGCCCGGCGTACGGACCCTGGGCCGGTGGCTACTTCGGCGGCGGCCTGCTCCCCGGCCTCCTGGTCGGCACCATGCTCGGCTCGATGCTCGCCACCCCGGCGTACGCCTCCGAGTACGGCGGCGGCGACTTCGGCGGAGGCGCGGGCGGCGACTGGAGCGGCGGCGACTTCTCCGGCTCCGACTTCGACTCCTCCGGCTTCGGCGGGGGCGGCTTCGGGGACGGCGGCGGCTTCGGCGGCGGCGGAGGCTTCGACGGCGGGGGGTTCTGAGCACCCCGGCGCCACGGATTCCCCCCCCAGCGCCCCGGGTTCCGGTGGACCCCCTCAGCCGGGGCCCGGGGCTCCACCCGGGGCCGGGAGCGGCGGAAGTCCGCCCCCGGCCCCGGGCGCCCGACCCGTGGTCAGCCGGTGGTGACCCGCAGCGTGCCCGACACGGCGGCGTCCGCGCCCGAGCCGTCCGCCGGTGCGGCGGTCAGCCGCCAGGTGTAGCCGCCCGCCGGGGCCGGTTCGCCCGAGGCGGTCGTGCCGTCCCACGCGACCCGTACCGTGCCGCGCGTCTCCTCGCCCGTCCAGGTGCGGACGGTCTCCCCGGTCGAGCGGCGCACCAGCGTCACCTTCCAGGAGGCGGCCGGCCTGGACAGCCACCAGGCTGCCTTCCACGCGCCCGTCGAGGTGGCGGGGACGGCGGAGTGGGCGACGCCCAGCGGGGAGACGGCCTGCTGCGGGGCGGTGACGTGGACGGTGTCGTCGGTCCCGACCCAGGCGAGCTTGCCCGCGTCCGCGTCCAGGGTCCAGGTGGCGCCGCGCCCGTCGCCCTGGGCAGGCGTCTTCAGACCCGTCACGGTCCCCAGGTCCCCGGTGGAGCCGTCGGGCCGGAGCGCGGTGAGGCGCAGATCGCCGGACGCCTCGCGCGCGGCGAGGAACCGGTCGCCCAGCAGCACCCCGGAGGCCGGGGCGGGGTAGTCGCGGTGGGTCGCCGTGTCGTACACGCCCGCCGCGTCCACGGAGGGACAGCTCCAGTACAACAGGGTGCCGCTGCGCTGGAGTTCACGGGGAACGCAGTCGGCGCCGATGTCGTGGGTCCCGGTCACCGTGCCGGTGCGCGGGTCGACCACGTTGACCACGCCGGGCTTGTTCGGGGCCGACTTGACCAGCCGGTCCCCGTCCAGCACCGCGCCCTGGGCCGGCTGGTCGCGGACGACGAGGTCGCGGGCGGTGTCCACGACGTACTGCCGGCCGCCCGCCTCGTAGAGCACGAACTCCGGTGAGGCGCCGAGGAGGCGCCCGCCCGTACCGGGCAGGACCAGGGCCTCGGACGGCCGGTCCGGGTCGTCGCCCGTCACCAGGGCGTCCTTGCCGGTGGCGGGGTCGGTGACCAGCCGGGCCAGCCCCTCGTCCGTACCGTCGGCGAACCGGCCCGCCGCCGGGCCGGGGAAGTCGGCGAGCCGCGCGCCCTCCGCCGGCTCCAGGCCGGTCCCCACGTCCGTGCCGTGCAACGTGTCCTTCCCGACCAGGGAGTTGACGTACCGCAGCCGCCCCCGGTCCAGGGCCAGCGCGCCGATCTCGCCGTCCGCCGTCTTGACCTTCGGGACCTCCCGCATCACCAGGTCGAAGACGGTTCCGCTGCCGCCCTGGTGGAACGCGTGGATGGCCCGTTTGCCGTCGGCGTCCTTGCCCAGCGCCAGGACGTCCCCGTAGCCCTCGGCCCGGAGCTGGGCGAACTCCACCGTGGGCAGGAGGGTGCGCTCGGTGTCCGCGCCGGTGACGGGCGTGAGGCGCAGCGGGCCGCCGAGCCCCTCGTGCCAGACGATGTTGTCCTCCACCACGAACGTGGTGACCTCGCTGTCCGGGGACTGCGTGGCCAGCGGAACGACCTGGGGCGTGCCCGTGCCGCTGCGCGGCATGATCCGGACCCCCTGGCCGCCGCTGCCGTTGCGCGAGAACCAGCTGACGGTCATCTGGGTGATGCGGAAGCTGCTCGCGTCGCCGGTCACGGGCAGGGGCTTCACCCGGCCGTCGTACGCGGTGAGGATGCCGTAGCCCGGCGAGCCGTCCGCGAGGCGGTAGCCGATCAGGACCTCGCTGCCCTGGGCGCCGAGCACCACGGGCCGGGCGTCGGTGGTGGCCCCGGCGGGCAGCCGCACGAGGGGGTCCGCCGACGGGTCGCCTCCGCGCGGCACCCGCATCTCGTACGTCCCGTCGCCCTTGTCGACGGTGGCGATCGTCCAGCCGCCCGCGAAGCGGAGGTTGAGGTACCGGGCGGGGACCGTCGAAGTGCTGGTGAAGGCCGGGTCCTCGATGCCGATCCGGACGATGTCCGTCCCGCCGTCCGCCCGCGGCCGGGTGTAGATCGCCCGGTTGTGCTCGTCGTGGCCCCCCACGAGCTGTTCCTCCGGCACGCCCGCCAGCTCGGGGACGGCCTTGGTCCGGCTGTTGTACGAATTCGTCCAGAGGTAGTCGCCGTCGCCCTCGCGGTGCAGCGCCCCGTACCTGCCGGTGGCCAGGATCTTCTCGGGCCCCTCGCCGAAGGCGTCCGGCGCGGGTATCAGCACCTCCGCCGCCTGCGTCTTCTCCTCGGCGTGCGCGGTGGCCGGCAGCGCCGTGGCGAGCCCCGCCGCCAGTGCCACCGCGACCGCCGCCGCTCCCGCGGCCCGGCCGCCGCGCCGGTGGTGGACGCGGCTGTTCGTGTACAGGTGTCGGGACACCTGACCCCCCTCGTCAGTTGACCGATGCCGCACATCTGCGATGCGAGCGTGATCAACCTTATTCGTATGTGGGGGAGTTGTAGCCGGAAAATGCGCAAGTGGTGAGGCGGGGCGGGACCGCTACCTCCAGGCGGCCCACCAGGCGGCCACCCCGCCGAGGACGATCAGCGCGCACATCACCGCGTTGCCGCGCCGGTAGTCCACGAGGATCGCGGTGAACTCGCGGAGCGTCGCGTTCGGCCAGAAGTACGCGGCCGTGGGCGAGCCCACCACCTGCCCCCGGATGCGGACCCGCCGGGCGGTGAGCGCGGCGCGGAAGGCGTGGTAGTTGTTCGTGACGACGACGCACCGGTAGTCGGGCTTGGCCTCCTCCATGATCGCCTTGCTGAACCGCAGGTTCTCCTCGGTGTTGCGCGACCGGTCCTCCCGCTCGACGAGATGGGCCGGAAAGCCCTGCGCGATCAGGTGGTCGGCCATGGCGTGGGACTCCGGCAGGTCCTCGTCGGGCCCCTGCCCGCCCGACGTGAGGAGCACGGGGCTCCCACCGCGCCGGGAGAGCCGCGCGTGGACCTCGCGCCCCCGCTCCAGCCGGCTCGCCAGCAGCGGCGGCACGGTGGAGCCGTTGATCAGCCCGGAGCCCAGCACCACCACGAAGTCGGCCTTGCGGCGCACCCGCAGCCGCCCGTACAGGAACGCGTAGCAGACGAAGCACAGGAACAGGAACGAGAAGTACAGCGCCAGCCCGCCCGCCGCCGTCGCCGCACCGATCAGGAGCGGCGTCCGCACGGCGACCGCGGTGGCCAGCAGCGCGATGACCGCGACGATCGCCAGGGCCGCCAGCAGGGAGAGCAGGTTGGACGGACTCCTGCCCTCCTTGCGCACCATGCGTACGCCGTTGAGGAAGAGGAAGCACGTCAGCACGAGCACGGCCACCGCCCCCAGGCCGAGCAGCGACCAGAGCACGAGGGGCGTAGAGGCGGAGCCGGAGGCGACCAGCCGGTACAGCAGACCGGCCGCCGCGCAGAGCACGGCCAGTCCCAGGACGACGGCATTGCTGAATCTGCGGCGCTCGCGCAGCACGCTCACGCAGAAGACGAGGAAGAGGAGCGCCGCCGGGACGTAGACCACCATGAGCACAGACTAGGCAGCGCGCCGTACCGCCTTGACGCCGCCTCCCCCTACGGTGACCTGCGGCGGAGCCCCGCGACGGCGTCCCGCGACGCGGCTGCGCGACGGCGGTGCGCGAACAGGGCGTGCCCTTTGCGGGGTCCGGGCCGTTGAACCCGGCATGAAGAAGCGAAGCGTACTCGCCGCCGTCACCCTCGCCACCGGAGCGGTCATCGCCGCCATCTCCCCGCCCCCGGGCGGCGGCGACACCGCCCACGCCGCCGAACCGGCCGTCTCCCTGGGGGCGCTGGACGACGTCGGCGACCTCGGCAAGCTGGTCGACGGAGCGGCGGGGGCCACCACCTCCACCGCCGGCACGGTCACCAGCACCGTGGAAGGCGCCAAGCTCAGCTGAACCGGCCGGGAAGCGACGGGGGCGGCGGAAAAGCCGCCCCCGTCCGCGTTCCCGGGGCCGGTCGGGCACATCGGGGTTCCATACGCTCCGATGCGGTGCTCAGGCCGTTCCGCCGTCCCCGCGTTGTCCCGGCCGATCCGGGGGGTAGCGTCCTGGGCATGGACTCTCGTACCACTGTCGAGCGCGCTCAGCGCCTCAAGAAGCTGCATGCCGACCACAAGCCGCTCGTGCTCCCCACCGTCTGGGACGCCTGGTCCGCGCGGACGGCCGTCGCCGCCGGGTTCCCCGCGCTGACGATCGGCAGCCACCCCCTCGCGGACTCGCGGGGAGCCGAGGACCAGGAGGGCCAGACCTTCGAGGAGGTGCTGGCCGCCATCCGGCCGATCACCGCCGCCGTCGACGTCCCCGTCTCCGTGGACCTGGAGGCGGGATACGGACAGAAGCCCGCCGACCTGATCGCCGGTCTCGTCGAGGCCGGCGGCGTCGGCCTCAACGTCGAGGACACCGTCCACTCCGAGGGCGGACGCGTGCGCACCACGCAGGAGCACGCCGCCTACATCGCGGGCCTGCGCGCGGCGGCCGACGACGCGGGCGTCCCGGTCTGGATCAACGGACGCACCGACCTCTTCGCCCACGCCCAGGACCCCGCCGCCGTGCTCGACGAGGCGATCGAGCGCCTGCTGGCCCTGGAGCAGGCCGGGGCGGACAGCGTCTACCCGGTGAAGATCCAGGACAACGACGAGCTGCTCGCGGCGGTGACGGCCGCCGTCTCCGTTCCCGTCAACTCCACGGCCCACCCGGTCAAGCACGACCTGGAGCGGTTCCGCCGCCTCGGCGTCGGCCGGATCACCTACGGCCCGTTGCTCCAGATGGCGCTGACCGACACGATGAAGGACATGATCGGCCCCTGGGCCCCGTAAGCGGGCCCGCGTCTCCGCACGGCGCGTACCCGACCGTTCCGGGCCCGGAACGGTCGGGTACGGCACCCTGGCCCCTTCCTACGGTGAACGGGCAAGGGAAGGGACCAGGAGTTGCTGGAACGGCTGAACGACGCGATGGACCACATCGAGGCCCACCTCGGTGAGCGCATCGACGCGGCGGACCTCGCCCGCATCGCGATGACCTCGGAGCACCACTTCCGCCGGATGTTCTCCGCGCTCGCGGGACTCCCGCTGGCGGAGTACGTCCGGCGCCGCCGCATGACGGTCGCGGGAGCCGAGGTCCTCGCCGCCCCTGACCGCACGCTGCTGGAGGTGGCGGTGCGGTACGGCTACGACACGGGGGAGGGCTTCGCCCGCGCCTTCCGGGCCGTGCACGGCATCGGACCCGGCGAGGCGCGGCGCACGGGCGCGGTCCTGCGGTCCCAGCAACGGCTGACCTTCCGACTCGTCGTCGAAGGGAGCACGGCCATGCGGTACAAGCTGGTGGAGAAGGACGATTTCCGGGTGGTGGGGAAGCGGGCCCGCGTCCCGCTCGTCCACGAGGGGCCGAATCCGGCCATCGCGGAGTTCATCCGGGGGATCGGCCGCGAGGAGCTGGACCGCATCGCGGCCCTCTCCGACCAGGAACCGGCGGGCCTCGTCGGGGTGAGCGACCAGCTCGACCCGAGCCGCGCGGAGGGCACCGAACTCGACTACTACCACGGCGTGGTGAGCGGCGCGGAGCCCCCGGAGGACCTGGACGCCCTCGCCGTACCGGCGGGGACGTGGGCGGTCTTCCACAGCGAAGGGGAGTTCCCGCAGGCCCTCCAGTACCTCTGGCGGGACGTGTTCACCCAGTGGTTCCCCTCGAACCCGTACGCCTCCCGGCCCGGCCCCGAGATCCTGCGGGTGAGCCTGACGGAGGAGGGGAAGCGGGCGGAGGCGGAGCTGTGGATTCCCGTGGAGCGGTCTCCCGAGGGCTGACCGTCTCGCGGCGCGATACGCGGCACGACAGAGGTTTACAGCCAGGGGGCATATGCGATGCCTTAATGGTCCAGACCTATTGTGCGGGCGTGCTCCGCTCGCTAGCTTTCTCCTGGCGGCGCGCGCTGTTCGGTTCGGCTCTGACCATTCACTGACGCACAGTCACGTGCGTTGACGGAAAAGGGAGTTACCGACATGAACAGACGTATCGCCGCGCTCGCGGTGACGGTGGCGACGGCCGGCGCGATGCTGCTCGGCAGCGCTTCGACGGCCTCCGCGACGGGCCCCGGCTTCTACCTCCGCAGCCACCACGCCAGCCTGGCCGAGTGCCAGGCGGTCGGGAACGCCGGCGCCGACAACGCCCTCTGGAGCCGCGTCTTCATCTGCAACCCGTTCGCGGGCAAGCCGGGCGTGTACGAGCTGTGGGTGCGCTACTGATCCGGCCGCCGCAGACGTGAACCGCCCCGCTTCCGGCCGCGTCGGCGGCCTCGGAAGCGGGGCGGTGTCACCAGGCTCAGAGGGCGGCGCTGCTGCCCTCGACGAAGGCGCTCCAGGTGGCGGGCGCGACGGTGAGGACGGGGCCCTCGGTCACCTTGGAGTCGCGGACGTGGACGGCGGCCGGGTGCGCGGCGACCTCGACGCAGTCGCCGCCGTTGCCGTTGCTGTAGCTGGACTTGCGCCACTGGTAGGCGACTTCGATGCAGTTTCCGCCTTGATCGCTGCTGTAGCTCGACTTGAACCAGTGGAGGGCGGCGGGACGGGAGACGGGAAGGGCAGCGCGGTTCATGTCTCTCCAAGCAGGGCTGCGAGCAGTGCGTCCAGAAGCCGGGCGCTTTCCTCGGCGGTCAGCGCCTGCGTCCGCAGCATCCCATATTTCTGCATGAGAGCGCTGACGTCGGCCGGATCGTCATACAGCTCGGCTCGCAGATGCATCTCGACGTACGCGAGCTGATCGTGATCGGGGGTCTCCAGGAGGACCAGCGGTCCCGCAAGCCCTGCGTGCTGCGGTGTCTTCCGCGGCATGATCTGGATGCTGACGAAGGGTAGGTCCATGCAGCGTCGCAGATGGAGGAGCTGCTCGCGCCTGACTTCAGGATCGCCCAACTCCGCCTGCAAGATGCTCTCCTCCAGGATGAAGTGGAGGATAGGGCGAGGCTTGCGCTCCAGGATCTTCTGTCGATCGAGTCGGGTCGTCACCCGCTTCTCGATCTCCTCCTCTTCCAGCGGCGGGTAGTGGCTGGAGAACACCAGCCGCGCGTAGGTATCGGTCTGTAGCAGCCCCGGGATGAGCTGGGATTCATACGAGAGCAGGCTCACCGAGCCCTGCTCGTACTGCACGAAGTCCTTGACCAGTGCCTGATACCGCTCCTTCTTCGGCACCCGCTCCACGGCGACCTTGAGCGCCCCTTTGGTCTCCAGTAGTTCATCGAGTTGAAGGGCCAAGTCCAATTGGAGTGCCCGCCGTCCCTGCTCGATCGAGGCGATCGTGTCCTCGCCAACCCCTAGTTGGGCGGCGAGGGCGGCCTGTGTCAGCCCGGCGAGCTTGCGGAAGTGGCGCAGCTGCGCGCCGATCAACTGCCACGAAGTAACTCGCCTGATGCTGTGCGTTCCCGGTTGCATGACCTGGCTATCCCCCAATTGGCCCGTCTGTCCACCCGTCAGAACCCGTACAAAAGCTTTTGTACGTCCCGACGCTCTGCTGGAGCTTAGTTACACCGTGTGAGCGTGGGGGCATGAACGAGACATCCCAACTCTCCTACTTCCGGGCCGCCTTCTACTGCCGTGAGCGCAGGTCGATCCCCGTCGTACGCAAGTTCGCGTGCAAGGCGCTGGTCGAGTGGGAGTGCGAGCAGCGGGCGGACGATGTGCTGCTCTGCGTGACCGAGCTGGCGACCAACGCGCTGCGGTACGGGGTGCCGCCGGGGCGCGGCTTCAAGGTCCACATCCACCTGGAGCGGGTGGAGGGCACCATCCGGCTCGAACTGCACGACAGCGGTGACGGCGAGGTGTGTCCGGCGGAGGTGCCGCCGGGGCCGGAGGACGAGGGCGGGCGCGGGCTGCTGCTGGTCGCGGCGCTGGCGGACGCGTGGGGGGTCGAGGAGCGGAACCCCGGCAAGACCGTGTGGTGCGAGTTCAGCATCGTATGACTTGCTGTTCCGGCAAGGATGTTTGTCGTTTCGGCCTCATGAGCGCACTCTCGTCACCGAACGGAGGCGGCGGAGGCGATCCGCGGCCCGGTGACGGAGGAGGAACGACATGAAGCGGCAGCGGTACGACGTGGTGATCGTGGGCGGCGGCGCGGCCGGCCTGAGCGGGGCGCTGGCCCTGGCGCGGGCCCGGCGCTCCGTCCTGGTGATCGACGCGGGCGAGCCCCGTAACGCCCCCGCCTCCCACGTGCACAACTACCTGGGTCGCGAATCCACCCCGCCCGGCGAGCTGCTGGCGATCGGCCGGAGCGAGGCCGCCGGGTACGGGGCGGAGATCGTCGCGGGCCGGGTGGCCTCGGCCGAGCGGCTGCCCGACGCCGAGGCGCAGGGCTTCCGGGTGGTGACGGAGGACGGCCGGAGCATCGAGGCGCGGCGGCTGCTGGTGACGACGGGGCTCGTGGACGAGCTGCCGCCCGTGCCGGGGCTGGCGGAGCGGTGGGGGCGCGAGGTGCTGCACTGCCCGTACTGCCACGGCCACGAGGTGGCGGACCGCCCGATCGGCGTGCTCGCCACCGGCCCGCTCGCCGTGCACCAGGCGCTGATGTGGCGGCAGTGGAGCGACGACGTGACGCTCTTCCTCCACACAGTCCCCGCGCTCTCGGCCGAGGAGCACGAGGAACTGGCGGCCCGGGGCGTGGCGGTCGTGGACGGCGAGGTGGCGGGGCTGGAGACCGCGGACGACCGGTTCACCGGCGTACGGCTGGCGTCCGGGCGGGTGGTCCCGCGCGAGGCGCTGGTGGTGCAGGCCCGGTTCACCGCGCGGTCGGCGGTGCTGGAGTCGCTGGGGCTGAAACCGGTGGCGCAGGAGATGGGCGGGACGGTGATCGGTACGTACGTCCCGACCGACCCGACCGGTGCGACGGAGGTCCCCGGCGTCTGGGCGGCCGGCAACGTCACCCGCCTGACCGAACAGGTGATCGGCGCGGCGGCGGCCGGGCTCATGGCGGCGGGTGCGGTCAACGGCGACCTGATCGCGGAGGACACCCGGCTGGCGGTGGCGGCCCGGCGGGCGTGACACCGCCGGGCCGGGGGGCCCGCCCGGCTCGGTCGGCCGGGTGGTGCGGCGCGGTCCCCGAAGGCCCGTACGGCGTAACGCGGACCGGCGGAGGGGAGACCGCAGGGGTGAAGGCGGAGCCCGACGGATGTGTGAGTTCCGGTTAAGGGGATACGCGAAAGGTCCCCGGCACCACGAGGGCGCCGGGCGTCGGAGAAGCAAAGGGAGATTTCCGTGGGCATCATCGCCTGGATCCTCATCGGCCTGTTCGCGGGGCTCATCGCCAAGGCGCTGATGCCCGGCAAGGACCCCGGGGGCTGCATCATCACGATCATCATCGGCATCGTGGGCGGTCTGCTGGGCGGCTGGCTCGGCAAGGTGATCTTCGGCGTCGACTCGATCGACGGCTTCTTCAGCCTCTCCACGTGGATCGCCGCCATCATCGGTTCGGTGATCGTCCTGCTCATCTACCGGATGGTCGCGGGTCGGCGCGCCCATTGATCCGGCCCGGCCGCCGGGCTCCGAGGTCGTACGGCCGATGTCTCGACGGGTCGATTCATCCGGGTCCGCCTACCTCGGCAGCGGGTCAGTAGGGCAGCCGTGGAGGGAGCCATCACCGACACGTCTGCGGAAGACGAACAAGAGGACACGACGACATGACCGACACCTCGCGCAAGCCGACCACCTCCGACTCCGGCGCCCCGGTGGAGAGCGACGAGCATTCGCTCACCGTCGGCCCGGGCGGGCCGATCCTGCTCCAGGACTCGTACCTGATCGAGCAGATGGCCCAGTTCAACCGCGAACGCATCCCCGAACGCCAGCCGCACGCCAAGGGAAGCGGGGCGTTCGGGAAGTTCGAGGTGACCGCCGACGTGTCCGCGTACACGAAGGCGGCGCTCTTCCAGCCCGGCGCCACAACCGACCTGGTCGTCCGGTTCTCCACCGTGGCGGGGGAGCGGGGCAGCCCGGACACCTGGCGCGACCCGCGCGGCTTCGCGGTGAAGTTCTACACCAGCGAAGGCAACTACGACATGGTGGGCAACAACACCCCCGTGTTCTTCGTGAAGGACCCGATGAAGTTCCAGCACTTCATCCGGTCCCAGAAGCGCCGCGCGGACAACAACCTCCGCGACCACGACATGCAGTGGGACTTCTGGACGCTGTCGCCGGAGTCGGCCCACCAGGTCACCTGGCTGATGGGCGACCGGGGCATCCCGCGCACCTGGCGCCACATGAACGGCTACACCTCGCACACGTACATGTGGATCAACGCCGAGGGCGAGAAGTTCTGGGTCAAGTACCACTTCAAGACCGACCAGGGCATCGAGACGTTCACGCAGCACGAGGCCGACCAGATGGCCGCCGCGGACACGGACTACCACACCCGTGACCTGTTCGAACACATCCGGGACGGCGACTTCCCGAGCTGGACGCTGAAGGTCCAGATCATGCCGTACGAGGACGCCAAGGACTACCGGTTCAACCCGTTCGACCTGACCAAGGTGTGGCCGCACGGCGACTACCCGCTGATCGAGGTCGGCCGGATGACGCTGGACCGCAACCCCACGGACAACCACGCCGAGATCGAGCAGGCGGCGTTCCAGCCGAACAACCTGGTCCCCGGCATCGGCCCGAGCCCGGACCGGATGCTGCTGGCGCGGCTGTTCAGCTACGCGGACTCCCACCGCTACCGCATCGGCGGCAACTACCAGCAGCTGCCCGTCAACGCCCCCGTCGTCCCCGTGCACACCTACTCCAAGGACGGGGCGATGGCGTACCGCAAGACCACCGACCCGGTCTACGCCCCGAACTCCAAGGGCGGCCCGGCGGCGGACACGGAACGCTACGGCACCCCGCCGAGCTGGTACGCGGACGGCGACATCACCCGGGCGGCCTACGTGGACCACGCGGAGGACGACGACTGGGGCCAGGCGGGCACCCTGGTCCGCGAGGTCATGGACGACGCGGCGCGCGACCGGCTGGTGGACAACGTGGTCGGCCACCTCCTCAACGGGGTGACCGAACCGGTCCTCCAGCGGGCGTTCCAGTACTGGACGAACATCGACGCCACGGTCGGCAAGCGCATCGAACAGGGCGTCCGCGCCAAGGCCGGCGAGAAGGACCCCAAGGCCGCCGAACAGGCCAACCCGGCGCGCAGCTCCATGCAGCGCAAGGCCTGAGGCAGCGCTTCCCCCATGGGAAGGCCCCCGCTTCCGCCCCGTCGCACACGGGGGCGGAAGCGGGGGCCGCTCGCCGTTCGCCCCCGCGGTCAGCCGTCCGCGGCACCGTGTCCGCCGCCCGGCGGCCGGCGTATCAGGACGACGCCGCCCGCCAGGTCTATCGGCCCCCGGCCGGGATCCGCGTCACCCGCGTCCTCGAGGACGAGTTCCTGACGTCGGCGCTCCTCTTCGGTGTGCCGACGGTTCGGTGCGAAAAGCTGCTCGAACGTACTGAACATGACTGCCACTCCTGACCAGGTCCTGGGGCGACCGGCACGGGCCTCCGCCGACCGTCGGTGAGACGGTCGGCGGAGGCCCGTGGGGTCCGCCGGGGTGTGTTCCTCCGTCGCGCGGTCCGGCTACTTGCCCCGGATGCCCGCCGTGTACGCGGCGATGCGCGCCCGGTCCCCCTCGATGCGGTCCAGGATGGCCTCCGCCGTCTCCCGACGCCGTGTCCCCAGCTCCCGGTAGACGAGCCAGAGACCGGTACGGGCGGCTTCCCGGCAGCGGTCGCCGAGATCGGTGTTGCCCAGGGCGAGCTCGTCCTCGTCCGGCTCGCCCATGACGATCTGCTGGAGGAGCTCCAGAACGAGGTCGCGGGCGTCCGCGGACAGTTCGTCGAGCAGTCCCGCGAGGAGGACGGAGACCGTGGGGAGGGCGGCGCTGTGCAGTTGGCCCTGCACCACGACGACGTTCTCCAGGTCCCAGTAGGCCACCATGGCCTCGTCCTCGTCCGAGGCCGCCAACAGGCGGCGCAGTGCGTCGGGCACACCGCCGGACCTGTCGCCCATCGTCCGGAAGTCCTCCCAGACCGTACGGGCGATCTCCACCTCGGCCAGGTTCTTGCTCACCGGTCGACCATCCTGTTCTCGTTGATCACTTCGACCAGTCCCCGCCCTCGTCGTAGGTGGCGTCCGGCGGGAACTGACTGCGTTTGTAGCGGCCCTGGCACCTCACGCAGATGGGAATCTCCACCCACTTCTTGGCACGCCAGCCGAACGCCTTGGTGAAGACGACGCCGGCCGGGCCCCTGCCCACCTGTCTCTCCACGTCCTGTTCCGCGCAACCGGAGGGGTTGGACGAACAGCCGATGAACACGCGGCCGGGGTCGCTCGGATCGAAACCAGCAGTGTAAGCGGAGTGCTTGCCCTTGTCCTCGTGGCCCTGCAGGTCACGGGCGTAGCGGGCCGCGGAGGCGGGGTCCTCCTGACCCTCGCTCCACTCCGCGCCCTGCTGTTGGGCTGCCTCCCCGGCCTGCTCCTTTCCTTCGGACTTGGCTTCCCGGGCCGCCTTGCGCACCGTCTTCTGCGCGGGCTTCTTCGCCTGGGAGGGCTTCACCCTGGGCCTGGGCTGGCTCCGGGGCCGCGGCTTCGGCTTGGGCCGCGCCGCCGCCCTGCGGGCCGCCGCTCTCTTCGCCGCCTCGCGCTTGGCCGCGGCGCGCTGGGACCTGATCTTGGCCTGTGCCGCCGACCGGCGCTGAGCCGCTCGCTTCTCCGCGGCCCGTTTCTGCGCCGCCTTCTTGGCCGCCGCACGCTGTGCCGCGGCGCGCTTCTTCGCGGCTTCCCGCTCGGCCTTCGCCTTGGCGCGCTTGCGGGCCTCCTGCTCCGCCCGCTTCTTCGCCGCGGCCCTCTTCGCCGCCTGCTCGCGCAGCTTCTTGCGGAGCGCCTCCTGCGCCAGTCGTCGCTGGGCGGCCTTGCGCGCGGCGATCTGAGCCGCGCGGAGCCCGATCACGATCACGATGGGCCAGAAGAGCCCGCTCGCGTCGGAGAAGGTCGCCGGGGCGTTGTTGCTGTAGGCGTACGGGTTGATGGTGGCGGGCTCGCCGTAGTCGACCAGCGGGTCGATGGCGAGGAACCGCCCGGTCACGGGGTCGTAGTCGCGGGCCCCCAGCCTGGTGAGGCCGGTGTCCTGGTCGACCGTGCCGCCCACGAAGCCGCGCGAACCCGGCCAGGTCGACGGCTGAGCGCCCCGGTGTTCCCCGAACGGCATCAGCTTGCGCCGGACGACGCCCATGTCGGCGCCGGCCATGTCCACCGTGGTGGTCGAGGAACCGTGGTGGTCGGCCAGCACGAGCTGTCGGCCGCCGCCCGTGGAACGCACCGTCGTGGAACCGTCGGGGTGCGGGTAGAAGCGCTCGGCCGTCTTGGTCGTACCGTCGGCGCTGACCTTCAGCTCCGCCTCGCCGAGGTAGAGCGTCCTGCTGCCGTCGGGCGCCGTGCGGATGAGCCGCCCGCCGTCCGCCCCGTAGAGGTACGACGTCTTCTTGACGCCGCCCTCGGCCGGTTCGGACACCGAGGCGAGGTCCCCCTCGATGTTCCATTCCAGGGTCTGGGTGACGCCGTTGTGCCGGCGGGTCGTGGTGTTGCCCGCCTCGTCGTAGGCGAAGGTGTCGATCCGTTCGCCGCCGGGCCCGGTCGCCCGGACCTCGGCGAGCGCGTTGGGCCCCCCGACCCCGGCCTTGCCGTAGGTGTACGTCCGGGTGACGTCCTTGGCGGTGTCACCGGAGGTGTCCTTGTCGACGAGTTGCTTGCGGTTGCCCGCCTCGTCGAAGGCGTACGTCTGCCAGTAGGGGTCCGGTCCGCCGACGGTGTCCTTGGACGCGGCAGCCCGGCAGTCGTCCGTCGCCGTCCAGGCCGACGTCATCTGCCGCAGCTGGTTGTAGACGAAGCACTGGGTGTCCGTCTTGCCGCTGTCCGGCGCCGCGGCGCCCGGCGTGTCCTTGATCCGGGTGACGTTTCCGGCATCGTCGTACGCGTACTGCGTGGCGCCGATGTGGCCCGGGTTCACGGACCGGTCGAAACCGGCATCGGTGAGGCGGCGGGTGAACTCGTCGTAGAGGTAGCTCCCGTACACCTTCCGGTCGGCGACCCCCGCGTCCGTGCGCAGGATCTCGCCGAACGCCGAGTACTTGACGTCGTTGAGGTACGACGCCGTCCCCCCGATCGAGATGGGGAGTCCGTCCGAGTTGTACCGGAAGACGATGGTCTCGTTGACGAGACCGCCCACGCCCGGCGGCTGGACGAAGGCCAGGTTGCCCGTGGGCGTGTAGCCGTACTTGTACGTGTAGGAGCCGCCCAGACCGGTCTCCTCCGCCGGGATGACGGTCCTGGTCTCCTTGACGCGGTACGCCTTGTCGTAGGCCGTGACCTCCTCGCGGTACTCGCGGCCGTTCTCGTAGCGGATCGCGGCCGTGGGCAGGCCCTTGCCGAGCGTGTCGTAGGTCCACTCGATCCGCTTGGGGCCCGTCTCACTGCCCACGCGCAGGGACGTCGGGCGGCCGACGGCGTCACGGGTGGTGACCAGCGTGTTGCCCCGCGGGTCGGTCGTCGAGACGACGTTGTCCGCGTCGTCGTAGGCGAGGACCGTCTTGCCGCCGTCGGGGTCGGTCAGGGAGACCTGCCGTCCGCGCCCGTCGTACTCGAAGCGGGTCACCCCGCCACCGGGCGCGGTGACCTTCACGACGTTGTCGAAGTCGTCGTACTCGTAGACGGTGTCGCGCCAGGCCGTGCGGGCGGTGTCGGTGTACTCCCTGATCCGCTCGGTGCGGCCCTCCGCGTCGGTGAAGGTCGCGGTGACGGTGTCGCCCTTGGGCGGAACGGCGGTGGAGACGTCGCCGTCGCGTTCGGTGCTGGTGCGGAACTTCTCGTTGCCGCGGTGGTAGGAGACCTCCGCGACGGGGTCGCCCATGCCGTCGAACGTGGTGCGGTTCTGCGAAGGGACCTCGTTGTCCCCCACCTCCAGCAGCTTCGGTTCCGGCTCGGCGGAGTGGAAGTAGCCGTCGTTGGACTTCCACTCGCGGCCGGCCGAGTCGTAGAACGTGTCGTTGACGATGCGGCCGGGGCCGTCCACCGCCTCGTCCTGGGTCTGCCGCTCACGCAGCAGACCGTCCATGATCTCGTAGGAGACGGCGTACTCGCCGTTGTCCTTGAGCGTCCGGTTGGTGACGACCGTGGGGCCGTCGCGCCGGACGGTGTAGTCGTAGCTCGCCGTCGGGGTCTGGGTGGCCGGATCCCGGTCGATCTCCCACACCTTCAGCAGCCGGCCCAGCGGGTCGTACTGCATGGTCGCCGACTTGTCGTTGGCGTCCGTCTCCTTGACCGGCAGGCCGCGGACGGGGTCGAACTCCGTGGTCTCCGTGTGGCCGAGCGGGTCGGTCGTGACGGTCTTGACGGGACGGGCGTGGGTGAGCGGCGTGTTGACGACCGTGGTCCTGCGGTTCTCCGCGTCCCAGGTCTCCGTCTCACGGCCGTGGATGTCGTACGCGGTCCGGTCGACGGTTATGTAGCCGTCACCCTTCGCGTTCAGCTCCTGCACCTCGGTGGGAAGTCCCTTCACCGGGGCCGCGCCGAAGGGGAGGTTGTCGTAGAGCGTCCGGGAGTCCTCGACGACCTTGCCGCCGGTCGTGCCGCAGGCGCCCAGGGTGGTCAGCTCGCGGGACACGGGCTCCAGCAGGTGGAGTCCGGTGTTGCGGGCGTAGGAGGTGACCGTGCACCTGCGCTTGCCGCCGGCTGTGGTCTCGTCCACCTCGGTCGGCAGCCCGTAGGCGTCGTACTCGGTGGTCTCGGTGGAGGTGCGCCAGGTCTCGCCCTTGACCCGCGTACGGGTCGAGACGGTCCGGGGGCGCGCCATCCAGGCTTCCAGCGCGGTGGTGCCCGGCCTGGCCCGACTGGCCGTCCGGACGGCCCAGGCGGTGGTCAGGACCGACGAGTCGACGGGCCCGCCGTCGGACGCGTACTCGATGTGCTCACGCGGCTGGCCCTGGAGGTGCCCCAGGTCGGGGGCGCTGCCGCCGCGGGAGTCCTCGACCGCCGCGGTGCGGGTGCCGGTCGGCAGCTTGTCACCGTGCATGCCGCGGAAGTAGCGGTCCTCGGTGAGCTGCTTGACGTCCGTGCCGGACCCCAGGCGGGTGCGCACCCGCTCGTAACCGCGGTACTGCGACCACGTGCGCTGCTTGTTCTCGGTGAACTCCCCGTCGTCGTAGGCCCAGGCAGGAGAGCCGAGGTACTCGTACGAGGTGACCTTGTCGGGTGCGTCGGTCACCAGGTCGTCCTCGCGGACCTCGGTGACGACGTACTTGTGGAACCAGTCCTCCACCGGCTTCAGGGCGCCCTTGGGCATCCAGTACTGCGGGTAGCAGCGCAGCGTGTTGGTCTCGGGGGAGGCGGGCATCTTCCGCGGTTCCAGCGCCTTGCACTCGCGGGGCGAGTAGGTGACGCCGATGCGTCCGCCGGTCTCGGTGTCGATGGCGTGGATCCGCAGCCGGGAGTAGGGCGGCAGCCCCTCGATCCCGTCGACGCGGTTGTCCATCTGGGTTCCGGCGAACGTCACCTTCGGCATGGCGGCACTGGAGCCGGCGCCGTGGCCGGTGCGGGTGATGGACTCCAGCCACAGGGCTGGGGACGAACCGTCGCCGGTGGGCGGGAACTTCTGTTCCAGCTCCCAGGAGTCCACGTCGGTGAGGGCCGAGCCGGACAGCACCTTCGTGCTGATCCTGACGAGGCGCTTGGTCGACCAGAACGTCGGCGAGTACTTGTCCGTGCACTTCGCCCCGGAGGCGCATTCCTGGTCGAGGGGGGTGTCGGGCCAGTACTTGGCGTTGGCGGCCGTCCGCTTGCTCACCGCGCAGTCGAAGCCCGAGGAGGGTATGCAGCGTTCCGTCGTGGTGAAGTCGACCCGTCCGGCCGGGAGCCGCCCGAACAGGTCGCTCGCGCGCTGCCCGTAGTCGATCCGGGACAGATGGGCGGCGCGGGTGTAGGAGATCTGCTGGTCGGCCTTCATGTGCTGGCCGTAGTGGTTTTCCTCCTTGTTCCACCACAGGGTCATGGCGTCACCCAGGGGGTCGGTGACGTAGTCCAGGTTCCAGCGGTACGCCTGCGCGCAGTCGGAAGCCGCGAAGGTGGAGGCGTGGCAGGGCTCATCGGGGTGGTTGCCGAACACCGGCACGGTCAGCGCGGAGTTGGTGCGCTGGGTGGTCGCGCCGGGCAGCTTGTTCAGGCCGAAGTGGTACCGCACCCCGTCGGTGCCGGTGAGAATCCAGTACTCACCGTCCTTGGCGCCGTTGTCCGCACCGGTCTTGCGCTCCAGCCTGCTGCCGTCGTCGTCGGCCGGACGCCACTCCTCCTTGCCGTTCTCCGCAGCGTCGTTCTTGACGAGTTCGGTGGAGGAGCCGCCGAGCGACATCACGACGTGGTCGGAACCCCAGCACAGGTCCGCGGTCTCGCCGCTGTTGTTCGGGACCTTGCCGTCGACCTTGCCCTTGTCGTCGGCGCAGGACCTGAAGCGCCGCTCGATGAAACCGGGCTCGTAGTCCCAGCCCTCGGCGATCCAGGAGGACTGGCTGTTGGTGGAGGCCGTACGGCCGTCGACGCTCTGCGAGGAGTACGACAGCTCGATCTCGGGCTGTGGACCGCCCGGGACTTCCGGGGCCTCCACCGGGTAGGACCAGGCGAAGCCGCCGGAGGAGCTGCCCGCCATCCAGGAACCGGTCGGAGACAGCGACGTGGCCTCGTGGCTGCCACCGGGGCCCGAGGCGGCGGCGGAGGCCGCCAGCACCATGGGCGCCGCGGTGCGAGCGGTCTTCACCCGCGGGAGGTCGACCGTGGCGCTGACGGTCCGCTCGGCCGCGTCGTTGGAGCCGCCCAGTTCGGTCCGGGTACGGCACTCGGCTTTCTCCGGCGTGGTCAGCGCACAGGCGGGAAGCCGTACGAGCCGGAGGCGTGAGCCCCAGTCGCCGCCGTACGCGTCCTTGATCGCCGTGTAATCCAGTTCGACCTCGACCGCTCCCGACGCCGCGGAGGCCGTCGCGGTCTTCGCCGGGGCGGCGGTGAACAGGAGTCCCTCGACGCCCGCCTTGCGGGCGGTGGTACGGTCCTTGATCTCGATCTCGGCGGCCATGCCCACCGGCGCCGGTGCTTCCGTCACAGCGGCGGTGGTGCGGGACCCGGCCGCTTGCCTCGGGGAGACCTGCCGCAGTCTCACGGGCGGTTCGCCGAGGGCCGGGGCGTCCGACCCGAGCGTGTTCCCGGGCGCGGCGCGAAGCGAGTCGCGGGCGGCCGGCGAGTCGGCCGCACCGTTCCCGGGCGCCACCTGGACGGTGAAGTCGCCCACGGGCAGCTTGCCGGCGGAGGGCGTCCACTCCTCGGCGGCGTCGTTCTCGACGGGCGGCCGCTCGGCGGTGAAGTCACGCCCCGGCACGGAGCGTTCCCGCTCCAGCTCGGCCAGCCGGGCTTTGCCCGTGCCCGCCGCGGCCGGGTCGTTGGGGACGAACGTGACCAGCATCACCAGGGCGGTCACCAGAGACACGGATCTGTGCCAGTGCCCCAGATAGCGCAAATGTTGCAGTAGTTCCTGCACCGATCTTCCTTACCTTGCGTCACAGTTCACACGAACGGGGTGACATTAGGTGGATGGTCAAGTTGACGGCAAGTCAAGAGCCCGCCACGAGAAGGAACGTTGCTGGTCAACGTTGCGCAAAGGTTGAGACACCCCGGCGTGTACTGTTCGCCCGACATTGCAGTTGATCAGGGAGTCCTGGGGGGCTTTACTCATGCCACACATATCCACGGTGAGAAAGAGACCGGCGCGCCGTGCCGCCCGAACAGTGCTCGCGACGTTGGTCGCGGGCAGTTCGCTGGGGCTGGCCCAGATCGGCCCCGCCACCGCCTCCGCTGCGGAGGAGGCCGGCCGACGAGCCGCTCACTCACCCCTGACCGCCGAGGAGAAGGCCTTCGCGGAAGCGAGGCTGACGGGAGAGCCGGTCGAGCTGACGGCCGAGCGCTCCAGCACCAGCGAAACGCACGCCCTGCCCAACGGAAACGTGCGCCGCACCCAGCACACCGTTCCGGTCCGGGTCAAGCGCGAGGGCGTCTGGACGCCGATCGACACCACGCTGGCCCGGGTCGCCGGGCGTATCGCGCCGAAGGCGGCCGCGGGGAAGGTGACCTTCTCCCCGGGCGGCGACGCCCCCCTGGTCACCCTGACCGACCAGGGACGCGAACTCTCCCTGAGCTGGCCGAAGCCGCTGCCGGCCCCCGTGCTCGACGGGTCCACCGCGACCTACCCGGAGGTCCTGCCGGGCGTCGACCTCGCCGTCGCCGCCAGCGTCGACGGCTTCAGCCAGGCCCTCATCGTCAAGACCGCCGAGGCCGCGGACAACCCGGAGCTGGCCCAGCTCGATTTCGGGCTGAAGACGGACGGCCTCACCATGAAGCAGGATGCCGAAGCGGGCTCCCTCACCGCGGTGAACCCCGCCGGCCAGACGGTGTTCGCCACCTCCACCGCCCGGATGTGGGACTCTTCCGGAGAGCAGGCCGCGCCCGCTCCCCGGACGACGGCCAGGAGCACGGCGAACGCCACCCCTCAGGCCGAGACGCCGAGCGACCTGACACCCGGCGCCAACAGCAGCACCGTGGACGTGGAGGTCTCCCCGGAGCGGCTGACCCTGAAGCCCGACCAGGCCCTGCTCGCCTCGCCGGACACCACGTTCCCCGTCTACATCGACCCCCGCGTCACCGGCACACGCCAGGCATGGACCATCGCCTACAAGCCGCACCCCGACGACAGCTACTGGAACGGCACCGGCTGGAGCGGCGGAACCACCGGCGAGGCGCGAGTCGGTTACGAATCCTCGACCAAGGGCACGGCCCGCTCGTACTTCCGGGTCGATTCCAAGTTCCTGGCCGGCGTGAAGGTCGTTGACGCGCAGTTCCAGATCACCCAGACCCACTCCTGGTCCTGCACCCCCAAGCCGGTCGAGCTGTACCTGACCGGCGGCATCAGCTCCGCCACCACCTGGAACAAGCAGCCGGCCCAGTCCACCCGCCAGGACCGGCGCGACTACGCCCACGGCAACGAAAGCGTCGGGTGCGCCGACAAGGCCGTGGACTTCACGGCCAAGGACGCGGCGGTCAAGGCCGCCGCGGGCAAGTGGACGAACATCACCTTCGGGCTGCGCGCACCCCAGAGCGCGGAGGACGCCAAGGACCCGTACAGCTGGAAGAAGTTCAAGCCGGACGCCAAGCTGATCGTCGAGTTCAACCGCCCGCCCAAGGCGGCCTGGGCGCTGGACACCTCGCCCAGCACCAAGGTCGGTGCGAACGAATGCGGCAACGGCAGCACGTACGTGACCCTCGGCAACACCGACGTCACCCTGACCGCCCAGGTCTGGGACCCGGACGGCGGCGACGTCAACGTGCAGTTCCACCTGTGGGCCACCGGCAAGCACGATGTGGCTCCGGGGATCATCTTCGACAAGAAGGTCCGCAAGACCGTTCTGGCGAAGGACCCCGCGGGGGTCCAGGCCAGGATCACGGTCCCCAAGGACCTGTTGAACCTGCACAAGGGCGCGAGCAACGGCCAGTTCTCCTGGAAGGTCCAGGTGGAGGACGTCGCCGACGCCGCTTTCGCCTCCGACTGGACGCCCACCCAGGGGGCCAGCGGCTGCCGCTTCGGGTTCGACCCCACCGCCCCCGCCGCTCTGCCGACCGTGACCTCCGTCAACGGACTGTTCCCGGAGGGCGCCGAGGGCGCTCTCGCGCGTACCGAGGGCGAGTTCATCCTCGGAGCGGGCGGTGAGAAGGACATCGCGGAGTACCGGTGGGCCCTGGACCGCACGCCCCCGAACAACTCCGTGAAGCCCGCGACCGCCGGTGGAAGCGTGTCGGTCAAGGTGACTCCGCTGACCCCCGGTCCGCACACGTTGTACGTCCAGGCGTTCGACGCGGGCAAGAACGCGGGCCCGGTCCTTCCCTACAAGTTCTACGCGAAGAGCCCGGGAATCGTGGACAAGCCCGGCGACGTGAACGGCGACGGCCTGCCCGACATGTTCGCCGTCGACGGCGGGGGCAAGCTGAGGCTGTACTCCGGCACCGGCAAGGGACAGCTCGCCCCCCTGGTGGCGCAGAACACCGCGGGCGACTGGAGCGCCGCGCTGCTCACCCACCGGGGGGACTGGACCGAGGACTACTACGAGGACCTGGTCACCCGGCTGCCCGACGGCAAGCTCTGGCTCTACCCCAACGACGGACTGGGCGAGTTCACCGACGACACCCGGCAGGAGGTCTACTTCTTCGCGGACCCGGAGACCGACGTGTCCCTCGACCCCCGCACCATCAAGCAGATCGTGTCGATCGGGGACGTCTCGTCCGGCGAGGAGTCCTCGAACCCCGACTTCGTCGCGGTCATCGGCGACCAGCTCTGGTTCCTGCCGGGCTACACCGCCGGCACGATGCAGCCGGGCTACCCGATCGGGTCCGCCGGCTGGAGCACCAGGCAGTTGGCCTCCCCGGGCGACGTCGACGGCGACGGCTTCGTCGACCTGGTCGTCCGTGACACCGCCAATGGCGCGGTGTGGCTGTACCACGGGCAGAGCAACGGCGACGCCGACGGCGACGGCGTTCCGGACGGCGGCACCGACCCGGCGTCCCTGGCCTCCGACGCCGGCCGCACCGCGTACGCCACCGGCTGGACCCTGGCGGCCAGACCGCTGGTGACGGCTTCCGGCGACTCCGACGGCGACGGCGTGCCCGACCTGTGGACCACCACCGCCAACACCACGGCGGGTCTGGAGTTCATCCCGGGCCGCAGGACCGGCCTCGTCGGTGCGCCCATCGTTGCCGGTACCGGCGGATGGCAGCCCATGAAGGCCCTTTCGTAGGACGCGTTCACCGGGGCGCCGCTCCTCGGGAGGCCCGGTCCGCTGCCCACGCTGTGGGGCGGGCCGGGCCTCGCGCGCTGCCGGGCGGCGGGGCGACCGGTACGGGGTGCCGCGCGGGCGGCGGGGGGACGGGCCGACCGGTACGGGGGCCCCTGACCACCCAAGATCATCGCCGTGCAGAATGACCCGTATGTCGATAACGAACACTCCGCGGGCGGCCACGCTCGACGACGCCCCGGAGATCAGCCGCACCCTGGCCCGCGCCTTCGCCGACGATCCGATGATGGACTGGTTCTTCCCCGGCGGGGCCTCGCGCGAGCCCGATCTGGTCCGCTACTTCACCACGATCTTCACCCGGCAGTACGGCCGCCACGGGCTGTGCGAGCGCACCGCCTCGGCGGCCGCGTTCTGGGTGACGCCGGAGGGGCAGGAGAAGGCGGTCCCGGACGCGGAGACGATCGCCGAGCTGGAGGAGATCCTGGGCGACCGGGCGCCGCTGTTCCGGGAGGCCGTCCAGGCCGCCGCCGAGCACGGGCCGAAGGAGCCGCACTGGTACCTGGCGGTCGTCGGCGCGGACCCGGCCGCCCGGGGCCAGGGGCACGGGGCGGCGCTGCTGCGGTCCGGACTGGCCCAGGCCGACGCGGCGGGGCTGCCGGTCTACCTGGAGTCCTCCAAGCCGGACAACCTCCCCTTCTACGAGCACTTCGGCTTCACGGTGCTGGGCGAGGCGGCCCTCCCGGGCGGCGGCCCGGTGCTGTGGGTCATGCGGCGCGAACCGGTGTCCGCCGGGCGGTAGTCGTACGGCGGCGGGAGGGGGCCGGGGCTCGCCTCGGCGCCCGAGGCCCGTCCCCGGCCGATGGAGCGGGGGACCGGCGCTGCCGCACCCCCGCGCTCGCCCCCGACCGTCCGCGCCCGCCCATGCCTCGAGCGGGGCGCGGGCGGGCGCGGGCGTACGAGCGTCAGAGGCACTTCCCGCTCAGCCAGGACTTCAATTCCCTGGGCCAGGTGGTGACCATCGCCTGCGCGGAGACGGGCGTGGCGAACTGGTCCAGCTTCTCCTGCCAGGTGGGGTGGTGCAGGGAGGCGGACGGGGCCGGTTCCTCCCAGCCGTACTCCGCCGAGTCCACCCAGCGGGGGTGGTTCTTGAGGGCGGCGCCGAGACCGGCCGCCTCCATGCGCTTGGTGAGTTCGGCCTTCAGGGCGCTGTTCTCGGCACCCGTGTAGATCATGATCTTCTGCTTGGTGGCGCGCTCGGCGATGGGGGCGACGACCTCGTTCCAGGCGGTCTCGCGGATGGACGCGTCGGGGTTGAGCAGAGACTGTCCGGCCTCGCCCTTGAGCTCCACGAACGCCGCCATGTTCTGGCTCCGGGCGCTCTCCAGCCATTCGCGGAAGGTGTACACGGTCTCGCCCTCGTACGGACCGCGGATGATCGTGCGGCCCTTGAGCTGATCGGCGCCGGTGGCCCACCAGATGTCCGTGACATCGGCCTTGGGGCCCGTGAGACCCCAGGTGGACCTGTTGTGCCACATCACGCCCTTGGTGCCGTTCCTGGTGAGCTGGAGGTCGGCTTCCACCCCGCCCGCCCCCCAGCTCTTGTACTGCGCCAGCCCCTTCGGGTGGTTCGGCTGGCGGACCTGGTCGCGTTCGTAGGCGTTGTCCCCGGTCGGGTACCCGCCGTGCCCGTACACCACCGGGCAGACGGGCAGGGGCGGGGGACTGCTGTAACGCTCGAACAGGTGGGTTCGGTCGAGGTTCCAGCCCGAGGGCTCCGACCAGCTGTGCAGGGCGTCGCCGAGGGCGCCGTCGGGCGTGGCGACGAAGGTGAAGGCCTTTGCCCGTGTGTCGCTGTAGCCGTAGAAGGCGGCGAGGTCGTCGCGCCCGTCACCGTTGTAGTCGCCGGTCACGAGGCGCATCCGGGACCGCTCGTACCAGCCCGGTACGGCGTTCAGCAGTTCGCGCCGGTTGCCGAACCTGCCCTCGGCGTCGAGATCGAAGCCGATGAGGGCGTCGTGCCCGTCGGCGTAGTCGTACCAGGCGGCGAACTCGTCGCGGCCGTCGCCGTTGAAGTCGCCGGCGTGCACGCTGACCCGCCCGAAGTGCCAGCCGGTGGACTCCCAGCCGCGTACGGGCTCGCCGAACCCGCCGTCGGCCTTCGAGGCGAACGTCATCAGCCTCACGGTGCCGGCGGCGTAGCTGTCGAGGACCCCGATGTCGTCGCGGCCGTCGCCGTCGAAATCGCCGGTGGCGAACTTCATGCGGTCGACCTCCCAGCCGTCGGCGGCGGCGCGCGCGAAGGACGGGAAGGGAGCGCCGAAACCGCCCTTGGCATCGGCGAGGAACGTGAAGAGCTTGTCGTCGCCGTTGCGGTAGTCGTACCAGGCGGCGATGTCGTCGCGGCCGTCGCCGTTGAAGTCGCCGGCCTCCGCGGTGATCGCGTCGAAGGTCCAGTTGTCCGGCGCCACGGCCCAGGAGGCGAAGTGCGGGGCGAAGGCGCCGTCGCCCGTGCCGAGCCAGGTGAGGAGGGAGACCCGCCCGTCGTCGTAACCGTAGAAGGCGGCGACATCCCCCGTGCCGTCGCCGTTGAAGTCACCGGTGACGCGCTTCATGTGCTCGGCCCAGAAGTTGCCCTTCGGCGACTCCCAGGCCCGGTTGGGCGCGGCGAAGCCCCCGTCCGGGCCGGCCAGGAAGGCGCGCATGCCGTCGTGGCCCTCGCTGTAGTCGTACCAGGCGACCATGTCGCTGCGGCCGTCGCCGTCGTAGTCGTGGCGAGCACCCTTCCCGGCCGTCCGCACGGTGGCCGTGGGCGTCCCGCCGGCGGGCCGGGCGGTCGTCCGCGTCCCGCCGGGGGCCCGGCCGGCCGGCCGTGTCCCGCTGCCGGCCTCCGCGCCGGCGGAGCCGACGTACGGGAACCCGGCCGGATCATCGGTGGCCGCGACAGCCGCCGATCCCGGAACCCCCCGCCCGCCCGCGACGGCGCTCGCGCTGCCGGTGCCCGCCTGCACCCCGAGCAAGGCGCACACGACAGCGGCGCCTATGACCCCGACACGTCTCTTCATTCGGTTGCCCGCCCCTCACGTTCCGTACCCACGTGTTCACTTGACCGGTACCGTCTTCGGCCGTCCGCTCCCCACTCCGGCGGAGCCGCGGACGATTAGATCACCGGGGCGTCGGTGGGGACAGCCCGCGCCGGGGGCTCCGTGAAGCCGTCGCCGAGGGCCGGAGACCGCGGCCGCGCCGTCGAGGCCGGCCGCGACGCGGCCCCGTACTGGAGGAGTCACCCCTGCAACAGCGCGGGCCGGCGAAGTGGCGGGACCACCCACACCGCCATCGGTGACGCGACCAGCGGCTACGAGGACAAGACGTCGGCCGCCCCCGCCCACGTCTCCGGAGCCCACACCCCCGACCGCTTCAGCGACGCCGGACAGTGCCGGAAGACCTCGTCGATCTCCACGACCAGGGCGAGCACCGGGCGTCGGCCCTTCACCGCCATCGCGTCGAAGAACGGTCCGTCCGTGACGATGCGGGCGCGGCCGTTGACGCGCAGGACGTCCATCGCGCCCGGTACCAGGTAGAGCAGGCCCACCCGGGGGTTGGCCAGGATGTTGTGGAAGCTGTCCGCGCGGCGGTTCCCCGGGCGGTCGGGCAGGGCGATCGTGGACCGGTCCAGGACGTGGGTGAAGCCGGGGGCGCCGCCGCGCGGGGTGGCGTCGCAGTCGCCGTTCGCGTCGGAGGTGGCCATCGTGCAGAACGGGGAGCGGGCCAGCAGGTCCAGGTCGTCGTCGGTGAGCCGGTCGTGGACCTTGTCGATGACGATGGGGTGCGGGGTGCCCAGGAGTGCGCGCAGCTCTTCCGCCGAGCCGAGGGGCACGGTCCCTGCCAGCGGATCGGCCATGAGGGTGGTGGGGGTGGTGGAGTCGGCGGCGTACGGCAAGGGGGGTGCTCCGGAGCTTGTGGGGTGCGGCAGCGCACGGCTGGACAGACGCTGTTAGGGTGACCTTACTTCGGGTCTCCCGGCGGCCCCCGCCCCGGGGTGGCGCCGGTCGCACTCACCGTCCGGGGCGCCCCGGCCCGGCCGTGCGCTCCCTCCGGGGCGGACCGGTCGGCGACGGCAGCGCCTCCCGTGCCCGAGGGCCCCGGCGCGACGAACCAGCGTGAGGAACGAACAGTGCACCACCGCATGGCGCCCGCCCCGGCGGCCGGGCCGTGAGCGGCTCGGCCCTCCTGGTGAAGGGGAAGCCGTCCGGCGGCATGGAGACGCGGCGCAAGCGCAGCCGGTCCGTCCTCGCCCTCGGGCTGCTCGCCGCCCTCGCCGTCCTCCTCCTCGCCGTCGTCGCCAGCCTCGCCGTCGGCTCCGGCGATGTGCCCTTCCGCGACGTCGTCGACGGGGTGCTCGACCCGGACACGGCCGTCAAGGGGCAACTCATCGTCCAGGAGGTCCGCATCCCGCGCACCGTCGCCGGGCTCCTGGCGGGAGCCGCGCTCGGCCTCGCGGGCACGGTGATGCAGGGCGTCGCCCGCAACCCCCTGGCCGACCCCCAGCTCCTCGGCGTCAACGCGGGTGCGTCCGTCGCCGTCGTCTGCTCGATCACCCTGCTGGGGTTCACGGCCACGACCCAGTTCATCTGGTTCGGCTTCCTCGGCGCGCTGCTCGCCGCCCTCCTCGTGTACGGGGTCGGCTCGCTCGGCCGCGAGGGTGCTACACCGGTCAAGCTGGCCCTCGCCGGGGCCGCGACCGCCGCGGTCCTCACCTCGGTCACCAACGCCATCCTGCTCCAGGACCGGGGCGGCTACGACCGGTTCCGGTTCTGGCAGCTCGGCGCGCTGACCGCCCGCGGCCCCGAAGTGCTGTGGCAGGCATCGCCGTTCATCGCGGTCGGCACCGTGCTGGCGCTGGCGCTCGGACCGCAGCTCAACGCCCTCTCCCTCGGCGACGACCTCGCCCGCGGCCTCGGCCAGCGCGTCGGGGCCATCCGCGTGGTCGCCGCCCTCGCCGTGGTGCTCCTCTGCGGCGCGGCCACCGTCGTCGCCGGGCCCATCGGCTTCGTCGGGCTCGCCGTACCGCACGCCGCCCGCCTCATCACCGGACCCGACTACCGCTGGGTGCTTCCGTACAGCATGGTGCTCGCCCCGATCATGCTGCTCCTCGCGGACATCGTGGGCCGGGTCGTCGCCCGGCCCGGTGAGGTGCAGGTCGGCGTGGTCACGGCCGCCATCGGCTGCATCCCCTTCATCTGGCTCGTCCGGCGCAGGAAGCTGGTGGAACTGTGAGCCGGGCGCCCGCCGTGGCCGAGAACGCCACGCGCGCGGACGAGGAACGCCTCGCCGACGCCGTACGCCTGATCTCCGCCGTACGCTCCCGGGGGCTGCGGCGCTCCCTCCTCGTCGGGGCCGGGCTGCTGGCCGCCCTGGTCGTCGTGTTCGGCGTCTCGCTCGGCGTCGGAGACATGGTCATGCCGATCGGGAAGGTCGTGGAGACCCTGCTCGGGGGCGGCGACGGCGGATCGCGGTTCGTCGTGCTGGAACTGCGGCTGCCGCGTGCCCTCCTCGCGATCCTCGTCGGCGCGGCCTTCGGCCTCTCCGGAGCCGTCTTCCAGACCGTGCTGCGCAACCCCCTCGCCAGCCCCGACCTCATCGGCATCAGCGCCGGAGCCAGTGCGGTCGCCGTCACCGCCGCCCTGCTCTTCCAGGTCAGCGGCCTCGCGCTCTCCGCGAGCGCCCTCGCCGGTTCGCTGGCCGCCGGGGCGGGCATCTACCTGCTCGCCTGGCGGCAGGGGGTCGCCGGACAGCGCCTGGTCCTCGTCGGGATCGGCGTCGGCATGGGCCTGTCCAGCATCGTCTGGTACGTGATGGCCCGCTCCGAGGCCACCGACGCGCAGGAGGCGTTCCGCTGGCTCGCGGGCAGCCTCAACGGCCGCTCCTGGAGCCAGGTGTGGCCGCTGCTCACCGCCCTCGGCCTCCTCCTGCCGCTGACCGTCCTCGCCGCCCAGGCGCTGCGCCCCCTCCAGCTGGGGGACGACGCCGCCGCCGGGCTCGGCGCGAAGGCCGAGCGCGGCCGGCTCGCGCTGCTGGCCTGCGCGACCGCGCTCGCCGGGGTCGCGACCGCCGCCGCCGGACCCGTCGGGTTCGTGGCGTTCGTCGCCGCCCCGATCGCGCGGCGGCTGGTTCCGGGCCGCGGCGCGGCCCTGCCGCAGGCGGCCCTGACCGGGGCGCTGCTCGTCCTGGTCGCGGACCTCGCGGCCCAGCACGCCCTGCCCTCCGTACAGCTCCCGGTGGGCGTGGTCACCAGCCTCATCGGCGCCCCGTACCTGCTCCTGCTCCTGGCCCGCGCCAACCGCGTGGGCGGCGGGGGCTGAAGTGACGATGTATCGACAAGTCGATGACGAAAGGCATGGCCCTGCCGTGGCCGAACACACTCTGGAAGCCCGGGACGTCCGGCTCGGCTACGGCGACCGCGAGATCGTCGCCGGTCTGAGCGTGGCCGTGCCGCCCGGGAGGATCACCGTCATCGTGGGCCCCAACGCCTGCGGGAAGTCGACGCTGCTGCGCGCCATGGCCCGGCTGCTCGCCCCCACCGGCGGGGCGGTGCTCCTGGACGGCCGGTCCATCCAGGAGATGCCGACCAAGGAGGTCGCCTCCGTGCTCGGCATCCTCCCGCAGAGCCCCACCGCCCCCGAGGGGATCACCGTCTCCGACCTGGTCGGGCGCGGCCGTTACCCGCACCAGGGCTGGTTCCGCCGGTGGAGCGCCGAGGACGACGAGGCGGTGGCGCGGGCGCTGCTGTCGACGGACGTCCTCGAACTGGCCGACCGGCCGGTGGACGAGCTGTCGGGCGGCCAGCGCCAGCGGGTGTGGATCGCGATGGCGCTGGCCCAGCGCACCGACATCCTGCTGCTCGACGAGCCGACCACCTTCCTCGACGCCAGCCACCAGCTCGACGTCCTGGACCTGCTCACCGACCTCAACCACGAGCAGGGCGTCACCCTGGTCGCCGTGCTGCACGATCTCAACCTGGCCTGCCGGTACGCGGACCACATGGTCGCGATGAAGGCGGGGAGGGTCGTCGCGGAGGGCCGGCCGGTCGACATCGTCACGGAGGAACTGGTCGGCGAGGTCTTCGGGATGCGCTGCTCGGTCATCGAGGATCCGGCCTCCGCCACCCCGATGGTGGTGCCGCTGGGCCGCCACCACGTGAAGGGGCCGGCTGCCTGAGCCGCGTACGGGCGGGGGAGCCCTTCGGGCCACCCCCTGGCATCGTCTTCATTAGGTGAGGCTAACCTAAGAGGCATGAACGCTTCCGCTTCCCGTACCCGGCGGCACCGCCGCACCCCCGTCCTCGCCGTCGGCGCCGTGGCCGCCCTCCTCCTGGGCCTTACGGCCTGCGGCTCGTCGGACGACTCCACCGGCTCCGCGTCCGCCGCCTCGGACGGGGCCTCGGCGGGCGCCTTCCCCGCCAAGGTCGGCACGAAGTTCGGCGAGGTCACCGTCGACAAGCAGCCGAAGCGCATCGTCGCGCTCGGCTGGGGCGACGCCGAGACCGTGCTCGCGCTCGGCGGCCAGCCGGTCGGGGCCAGCGACTGGCTGCCGTTCGGCGGCGAGGGCGTCGGTCCGTGGGCCAAGGGCATGTACGACGAGAAGCCGGAGCTCATCGGCACGATGGAGCCGGAGTTCGAGAAGATCGCCGCCCTCCGGCCCGATCTGATCCTGGACACCAAGTCCAGTGGTGACCAGACGCGTTACGACACCCTGAAGAAGATCGCCCCGACCGTGGGCGTGCCGAAGGGCGGCGACCAGTACAAGATCTCGTGGGAGCGGCAGACCACGATGATCGCCGCCGCCATGGGCGTACCGGAGAAGGGCGAGGAGCTGATCGCGGAGACGGAGAAGAAGTTCGAGGCCGCGGCGAAGGCCCACCCCGAGTTCAAGGGCAGGACCATCACCGTCGGCTCGCGCACGTCCGAGGGCTTCGGCGCCTACGTCGGTGGCACCGGGCGCGTCGACTTCGTCGAGCGGCTCGGCTTCACGAACAACCCGAAGGCCGAGGCCCGGGCCGGCGAGGGGTTCTCCGTCTCCGTCTCCAAGGAGAACCTGGACCTGCTGGACGCCGACCTGACCGTGACGACCCCGATCGGCATCCCGGCCACGGACATCACCGGTGACCCGCTGTACCAGGCGGTCCCCTCGGTGAAGGCGGGCCATGCCATCGTCCTCGACGACAAGGGCATCTCGCAGGCGTTCGCGACGGACTCGATCCTCTCCGTCCCGTACGCGCTGGAGAAGGTCGTCCCGCTCTTCGCGGAGAAGGTCGCGAAGTAGCCCCCGGTACACACGGGCGCGGCGCCCCGCCCCCGGGGGAACCGGGTGCGGGGCGCCGAGTGCGTCGGTGCGCGGAGGGCGCGAGGGGTCAGGCCTGCGGTGCGGCCGCCTTGATGGCGGAGATGTCGAAGGTCAGCTTCACCTTGTCGCTGACCATCACTCCGCCGGTCTCCAGCGCCGCGTTCCAGGTCAGGCCCCAGTCGGAGCGCAGGATGTCGGCGCTGCCCTCGAAGCCCACGCGCTCGTTGCCGTAGACGTCGGTGGCGGAGCCATTGAACTCCAGGTCGATGGAGAGCGGGCGCGTGACGTCCTTGATGGTCAGGTCGCCGGTGACCCGGTACGCCTCGCCGCCCAGCTGCTCGGCCCGCGTCGAGCGGAACGTCATGAGGGGGAACTTCTCCGCGTCGAAGAAGTCGCCGCTGACCAGGTGTCCGTCGCGGTCGGCGATGCCGGTGTCGATGCTGGCGATCTTCACGTCGATGGAGGCGGAGGAGTTCGCCGGGTTCGCGCCGTCCAGTACCAGGGTGCCCTCGTGCTCGCCGAAGGAGCCGCGCACGTTGGTGACCATCGCGTGGCGCACCGTGAAGCCGATGCTGCTGTGCGCCGGGTCCACGGTGTACGTACCGGTCAGGGCGGCGAGCGCGGGGTCCACGGCGGGGGTCTCGGTGGCGGTGGTGGTGGCGGCGGTCGGCTTGCGGTTGAACAGAGCCATGGCTCCTCCTCGGGGATGCGCTGCGGGGACGGGGGTCCGTGGAGTCGAAGGTCCGTGTTCGTTCAACCTTCAACGAGATTGACTGTAGCGCGATCTAGTTCAATGTTCAACATCTTGCGCCGGGCCGTCTCGATCGGGTCCGGCGAGGCGCGGCCGTCGGTCCGGCCGGGTCTGCGCGTCCGCGGGGTCCGCCCTCTGGCGGACGCGCGTAGAACTCGGGCACTATCTCCCTGCCCGGCGTGCGGGGCCCATGCCCGCCCGCGCGCCCCCTGATTTGTCATGAGCAGGAGGAATCGCCCCATGGTGACCCGTCCACGACTCCGCTCCGCCCTCACCGCCCTCGCCCTCGTCCTCGGCGCGATCTTCGCGCCCGGCGTCGGCGTCCTCGGCGGCGGCGCCACCGAGGCGCACGCCGTGACCAAGCTGACCCACTCCCAGGCGACCTCCCGCTTCAGCTCGTCCGGGATCACCTGGTCGTCCTCCGGCGGCTGCTCCGACCGGAACAACCCGACCTGCACGTCGTTCGACCAGCTCAACCTGTCGAGCGCCCAGGGCGCGCAGACCCTCAAGAGCGCCACCGGCTGCGCGCTCAGGATCACCGGCGGGACGGAGACCGGGCACGCCGGCGGCACGTACTCCCACTGGAACGGCTACAAGCTCGACTTCGCCAAGAGCACCTGCCTGAACAACTACGTCACCGGGACCTTCACCTACATCGGCCCCCGGGGCGACGGTGCGCGCCAGTACCGGTCCGGCTCCGGCAACATCTACGCGGACGAGGGCAACCACTGGGACGTGACGTACTACAACTGCGGCGGCTGCTGAAACGGCGCTCCGGGGGCGGCCCCGAGCCGGGACCGCCCCCGGAGCGCCCCGGAGCGCCGCCGGAGCCGTGACCCGGGGGCCGTCCCGCACATCGCGTGCCGCGACGGCCCTGGCTCACGGCCCACGCCTACGGGATCGGGTCCGCGTCCGGCCCCTCCTGCTCCAGCAGCTCCCTGGCGAAGTCCTCCCACTGCGCGTACCGGTCCGGGTGCGCCGAACGCTGGACCGCCTGGCAGGCCCTGCCCGGCTCCATCGACTCCCAGCCGTCGATCTGGAGCAGCCCGGGGTTGGCGCTGGGCGAGGGCAGCCCGTAGAAGGACTTGGACGCGGTCGGCACATGGGTGATCTGGGCCGCCGTGCCCCAGCCCATGCTCGGGCGCTGCTGGAAGACGCCGAGCGAGTCCTTGTCGACCGGAGAGGTGTAGTTGACGAACTTCGACTCCTGCATGGCCGTCATCAGGGCGATGACCTGCGCCTCCTCGGACAGCTCCGCCCCCTTGCCGACGCCGATGACCGTACGGGCGTGGGCCAGCTGCTCGGGGCCGAGGTCGGCCGGGGCGGCGAAGAAGGCGCGCAGCTCGCTGTCCGGGGCCGTCCTCAGCAGCTGCGCGGTGGCGATGTCCACGCGGCCGGTCGGGGGCAGCCCGTAGCTCTTCTGGAAGGCGCGCAACCCGTGCGCGCCGGCCTGCGGGGCGGCGGGGGAGCCGGCGGGGGGAGCGGGGTCCGCGTGGGCGACGGGCGCCGCGGTCAGCAGGAGCCCGGCGGCGACCGCCGTGAGCAGCCTGCGGGAGAGTCGGTTCATTCGCATACGGCACCGTCCCGGGGCCGTGGGACGAAGTCAAGAACGCCACACAGGATGACAATTGATGAGGTATCGGATGCCGGAACGCCCGGTGGTGTCCGGAGGCGCGGGGGCCCGCCGGACGGGCGGGGGCCCGTGGGCCCCGCCGGACGCGTGGGCGCCCCCGCCGGTGGGCGGCGGGGGCGGACCGCCTACCGGTCTGCCCGACGGCCGGGCGTCACGACCCCACGCTCACCGTGAAGCGGCGCGGGTTCCCGTCGTGCGCCGCGCCCGAGACGTCCGGCTCGCCGTCCGGGCGGACGTCGTCGTACGGGAACGCGTAGCCGATCGGGCTGTTCGCGTGGACCACCCGGGACCAGTGGTTGGTCACCGCCGTCCGGTAGTAGTCCCCCGTGGACGTGCCGTTCGGCTGGCTCGGGTGGCTCAGCATGATCGAGCGGTTGAAGCCCGCCGCCAGCCGGGCCAGGATCGCCTTCTTGTCGTCGCTGTCGCCGGGGTTGTTGGTGAACGGTCCGTGGTTGCAGGTGAAGACGTCCCTGGACTCCGGCTTGGTGAACGTGTGGCCGCCCTGGAAGGTCAGGACATCCCCGCTGACCCGGCCCGCCAGGGCGCCCCGGCCGCCCTGGAGGTCGATGCGAAGCTCCTCCGAGCGGTACTTCTCCCAGACCTCGTCGATCTGCGCGGTGAACAGGTCCCGGAAAGGCATCTCGGCGGGCCGGTCGAAGTACGGGGCCATGATGTTCTGCGGTGAGACGACCCGCAGGACGCCGCCGTCCCCGCCCCGGGTGATCAGCCTGTCCCACGGCTGCCCGTCGGCGGCGGCCTGGGCCGCCAGGTCGTCCGCGATCCGCTGTACCGCGCCGTCCGGCAGCGGGGCCACCGTGTGCGTCGCGTCGCCCTCCAGCCTGATGCCGATCGGGAGGGCGGTGACCAGGTCCACGTAGCTGATGTTGGAGTACAGCTGCTCGGTGTTGAAGGTGAACTCGCAGAACGACCAGGTGCGCCCGTAGTTCGGGTCCGTGGGCGTCGCGAACGCCGGCTCCACCAGCGAGGGGCCCGGATTCAGGTAGAAGTCCAGCTTGTCGTCGCGGACGAAGTAGACCCGCGCCCCGTACATCTGCGGCAGGGTCAGCACGACCGGGCCCGCGCCCGCGCCCTTGAGCGGGATGGCGCAGTCGACGGGCAGCGGGGTCTGCGGGGCGCCGGGGGAGTCGGGGCGGTAGACGCCGCCGCCCGGCTTGAGCAGCACCCAGCGGCCGGTGCCCGGCTCGTGGCCGGTCACATACGCGTGCACCGTGCCCGGCAGCGACCTGTTCTCCAGGGCCAGTTCGCAGGTCGCCGGGGCCGCCGAGGCGCGCGGGCCCAGGGTGGCGCCCCAGGCGGGGTACGTGAGCGCCGCGGCCGATGCGGCGGCGCCGGTCAGGAACGTTCGGCGTGAGATCACGAAGAGACTCCCGAGGTGGTGGGGGGCGCAGGCGGACGGTGGGAGGTGCGCGAAGAGGTGCGGGCCGTGGTGGGGGGCCTGCGGTGCGCACCACTCTCGCCAGGCCCGGCGAGAGCGTCAAGAGATGTGACTGAGAGCGCTCTCATTCTCTCCGGGTCTTCACAACTCGACGTCTCGAAGCGGGACTTGCCGGAACCGGGCGGGTGCGAACCGTGACCGCCCCGCCGTCGCCCCCGCCAAGAGGTGAACGAGCCGCCGCCGAGGCCCGTCCCACCGCCCCCACCGCGCCGACTTGGACTAACGCACCGGGGTTGTTGGACGGAGTCGGCCCCCGGAGGCGATGTCCGTTGACGGTGTCCGGACGCGGCGACTACTCAAGGGGCCATGTCGTCAAGATTCCCTCGCCCCGGCCTGGTCGCCGCGGCCTCCGCAGCCGTTCTGTCGCTCGTGGGGGCCGCCCTCCCCGCCGCGGCCGCCGACCCGTCCCCCTCCTCGGCCGGGGCGGCTCGGGCCGCCGGGTCCGCCGTCATCGGCTCCGACCGGCTCGCCGTCGCCGTCGCCGACGACTTCCCGCGCGTCCTGTCGTACACCGACCGGGCGAGCGGCGCACAGCTGCTCGGCAGCGTCCGGCCGGTCACCGCCGTCACCCTCAACGGGACCGCCCACCCGGTGAAGCTCAAGGGCGAGCCGGAGTTCAGCCGGTCCGCCGCCCGCTACACCCTCGTCTTCGACTCGCTGCCGGGCGTCGAGATCGACGCCTCGCTCACCGTCTCCGGGCGGGCCACCACGTTTAAGGTGACCGCCGTCCGCGACACCGCCGCCTTCCGGGTCGGCACCATCGACATCCCCGGCCACGACCTGATCTCGGTCGGCTCCGCCGAGGCCGGGGCCGCCACCGCGTTCACGAAGCTCGACCCGGACTCCACCCGCACCGCCGACGTCTTCGCGAAGGTCACCGGCGGGACCGAGCCCGACCCCGCGCCCGTCGGGGCCAGTTACGCGATCCTCAACACCGGCTCACTGGCCGCCGCGATCGAATCCAACTCCTCGTACGACAAGCCCTCCGGGGCCACCGGCGGCGACGACGCCCGCTTCTGGCACCAGGCGCGCACCGAGGACGGCGGCGTCCGGGTCGGCGTCTGGTCCGGCCAGTGGACCTACCGGGGCGAGGGCGCGCCGAAGCCCGAGAGCGGCGAGAACCTGCCGTGGGCCAAGGTCGTCGTCACTCCCGACGCCAACGGCGACAAGGCCGTCGACTGGCAGGACGGGGCCGTCGCCTTCCGCTCGATCGGCGTCACCGCCCCCGGCAGCGAGGACACCCCCGACCGGGTCGTCACCCACATCCCGTTCAACTTCGCCAGCCAGGCCACCCACCCCTTCCTGCGCACCCTGGACGACGTCAAGCGCGTCTCGAAGGCCACCGACGGCCTCGGTCAGCTCGCCGTCCTCAAGGGATACGGCTCCGAGGGCCACGACTCCGCCCACCCCGACTACGGCGGCAACTACAACAAGCGGGCCGGCGGGCTGAAGGACCTCAACACCCTGCTCCGGCAGGGCGAGAAGTGGGGCGCCGACTTCGGCGTCCACGTCAACGCCACCGAGTCCTACCCGGAGGCCAACGCCTTCTCCGAACAGCTCGTCGACAAGACCAGGCCCGGCTGGAACTGGCTCAACCAGAGCTACTACATCGACCAGCGCCGCGACATCAACAGCGGCGACCTGGCCAAGCGCTTCCAGCAGCTGCGCGACGAGACCGACGACAACCTCGACTTCCTCTACATCGACGTCTACTACACCCACGGCTGGATCGCCGACAAGACGATCCAGGCGGTGCAGAAGCAGGGCTGGACCGTCGGCACCGAGTGGGCCGACAAGTTCGAACGCGCCTCCCTCTGGTCGCACTGGGCCAACGACCTCAACTACGGCGGGGCCACCAACAAGGGTCTGAACTCGCAGATCATCCGGTTCATCCGCAACGGCGAGAAGGACGTCTGGAACAACCACCCGGTCCTCGGCCAGACCGCCCTGGAGGACTTCGAGGGCTGGACCGGCGAGACCGACTGGAACGCCTTCACCGCCAACATCTGGCAGAAGAACCTCCCCGCCAAGTACCTCCAGCAGCAGAGGATCACCCGCTGGGACGGCAACGACATCACCTTCACCGGCGGGGTGCGCGGCACGGTCGAGAACGGCGAACGGACCTTCTACGACCAGGGCCGCAAGGTGCTCAGCGGCACCGACTACCTGCTGCCGTGGGACGGCGGGAAGAAGCTCTACCACTACAGCGAGACCGGTGGGACCAGCACCTGGGAGGTGCCCGGCAAGGGCGCCTACACCCTCTACAAGCTGACCGACAACGGCCGCGAGAAGGTCGCCGACGTCCGGCCCGCGAACGGGAGGATCACGCTGACCGCCGACGCCGGACAGGCGTACGTCCTCTACCCCGGCCGCGCGCCGAAGGAGGCCCGGGCCGACTGGGGCCACGGCGCCGGCGTCGAGGACCCCGGCTTCAACGACCGCGGTCTGAAGGGCTGGACGAAGACCGGCACGGTCGTCCGCGACACCGACGACCAGGGCCGCAACAGCGCGGCGCTCTCCGGTACGGGCACGGCGGCCCTCTCCCAGACCGTCACCGGCCTCAAGCCCGGCAAGCGGTACACCGCCTCGGCGCTCATCGAGGTCGAGCCCGGCGCGAGCCGGCGCACGGTGCTCGGCGCGGGCGGGAAGTCGGTCGCCGTCGAGCGCTCCACGGCGAAGGACTACGTCGCCGCGTCCGACTGGCACGGCACCTACTTCCAGCGGGCCAAGGTGAACTTCACCGCCCCCGCGAACGGCCGCACCACTCTGCGGATCGAGGCGGCGGCCGGCTCCGCGGCGAAGGTCCGCGCCGATGACGTACGGATCGTCGAGAACGCCCCCGCGCCCCGCGCCGGCACGTCGGCGTACGAGGACTTCGAGGCCGTCGACCAGGGCTGGGGCCCCTTCCTCAAGGGCGACGCGGGCGGCTCCACCGACCCCCGCACCAGCATCTCCCAGCTCCACGCCCCGTACACCCAGTCCGGCTGGAACGGGAAGCTGATCGACGACGTGCTCGGCGGCAAGGAGTCCCTGAAGTCCCACGAGGAGAACACCGGACTCGTCTACCGCACCGCGCCCTGGACCGTCCCGATGAAGGACGGCCACCGCTACCGGGTCGAGTTCGACTACCAGTCCAGCCACGCGGGCGCGTACAGCTGGGTGGAGGGCTACGACCGGGCCGCCGGCGGCAAGGCCGTCTCCACCGAGACCCGGGCCACCCCGATCGGGCAGCAGCGCACCACCGGCCGCTTCAGCCGGACGCTGACCGCGGGCTGCGGCGACACCTGGACCGGGCTGCGCAAGCTCTCCGGCGCACCCGACGGCGCGGACTTCGTGCTCGACGGCTTCACCGTCACCGACCTCGGGCCCGCTCCCGCCGGGGAAGAGGCCGTCTGCGGCACGCTCGGCGTGAGCGCCGGGGCCGAGACGCTGGAGCCGGGCGTCCCGAACACCGTGAAGGCGACCTTCGGCAACGACGAGGCGGCCCCCGCCACCGGCGTGAAGCTCGCGCTCACCGTGCCCGAGGGCTGGCAGGCCGAACCGGTGGGCCCGGTCGACTTCGACGCGGTCGCCCCGGGCGCGAAGGTCACCGGAAGCTGGCGCGTCACCCCGCCGGTGGACACCCCCTACGGCACGTACGCGCTGGAGGCGAAGGCCGCGTACGCCGTCCGGGGAGCCGGGCGCACGCTCGGCGCGGCCACCTCCGTCCGCACCCTTCCGCCGCCGCCCACCCGGGACAGCTGGGCCGGTGACCTGGAGTGGACGTCCTCGCAGAACGGCTGGGGTCCGGTCGAGCGCGACCGGTCCAACGGGGAGGCCGGGTCCGGCGACGGCGGCCCGCTGAAGATCGGCGGCGTCGCCTACGACAAGGGCCTGGGCACGCACGCCCCGGCGAGGATCCGCTACTACCTGGGCGGGAAGTGCACCTCCTTCACCGCCGAGGTAGGAGTGGACGACGTCCAGACGAGCCGCGGCAGCGTCCGCTTCTCGGTCGCCGCGGACGGTGCGGAGAAGGTGTCGTCGCCCGTGCTGGGCGCGGCCGACGCCGCCTGGAAGCTCACCGCCGACGTCAGCGGCGCGAAGTACGTCGAGCTGATCGTCCAGGACGGCGGCGACGGCAACGGCAACGACCACGCGGACTGGGGCAACGCCCGCTTCCACTGCGGAAGTTGAGAACGACCGTCGATACGGACGCCATCCCGGCCCGGTAGCCCGGCCGGTGGCGCGGCAGGGGCGGCTCCCGTGCGGGGGCCGCCCCTGCCGCACGTGGCCCCGGCGGCGCGGGGTCCGGCGGGGAGGACGCGCCGCTCCTTCCGTGCGGTGTGGCCCACCGCACAGATCGCTTTGTGGGATTCCCATAACGCGGAGCGGCGTTTCGCTGGTGGATCGCCTGCACGGCGACAGGGTTCTGTTCACTCCCACCACGAAACCGGGCAGGAGACTGTACGGAATCGACGGCGCGGATTCTTGGCCGGGTTCGTAGGGTCGATGCATGACCGTTGTGGACGAGACCCAGGGTGAGTCGAGCGACGCCCGAGGCCGGGTGGCCGAACTGCTGGCCCTGCGCGAGCAGGCGCGGCGCGGACCGAGCGAGCGGGCGACCGAGGCGCAGCACGCCAAGGGCAAGCTGACCGCGCGGGAGCGGATCGAGCTGCTGCTGGACCCGGGTTCGTTCAAGGAGGTCGAGCAGCTGCGCCGGCACCGGGCGACCGGCTTCGGCCTGGAGGCGAAGAAGCCCTACACCGACGGCGTCATCACCGGCTGGGGCACGGTCGAGGGCCGCACGGTCTTCGTCTACGCGCACGACTTCCGGATCTTCGGCGGGGCGCTGGGCGAGGCCCACGCCACGAAGATCCACAAGATCATGGACATGGCCATCTCGGCCGGAGCGCCGCTGGTCTCGCTGAACGACGGCGCCGGCGCCCGTATCCAGGAAGGCGTCTCCGCGCTCGCCGGCTACGGCGGCATCTTCCAGCGCAACACCCGGGCCTCCGGCGTCATCCCGCAGATCAGCGTGATGCTCGGCCCCTGCGCGGGCGGCGCGGCCTACAGCCCCGCCCTCACCGACTTCGTGTTCATGGTCCGCGAGACCTCGCAGATGTTCATCACCGGACCCGACGTCGTCAAGGCGGTCACCGGCGAGGAGATCACCCAGAACGGCCTCGGCGGCGCGGACGTCCACGCCGAGACCTCCGGCGTCTGCCACTTCGCGTACGACGACGAGGAGACCTGCATCGCGGAGGTCCGCTACCTCATCGGGATGCTGCCGTCCAACAACCGCGAGAACCCGCCGACGGTCGAGAGCGACGACCCCGCCGACCGGCGCGGCGACGTCCTGCTGGACCTGGTCCCGGCCGACGGCAACCGCCCGTACGACATGCACAAGGTGATCGAGGAGCTCGTCGACGACGGCGACTACCTGGAGATCCACGAGCGCTGGGCCCGCAACATCATCTGCGCCCTGGCCCGCCTCGACGGCCAGGTCGTCGGCATCGTCGCCAACCAGCCGCAGGCGCTGGCGGGCGTGCTCGACATCGAGGCGTCCGAGAAGGCCGCTCGCTTCGTCCAGATGTGCGACGCGTTCAACATCCCGATCATCACCCTTCTGGACGTCCCCGGCTTCCTTCCGGGCGTCGACCAGGAGCACGGTGGGATCATCCGCCACGGCGCCAAACTCCTGTACGCCTACTGCAACGCCACCGTGCCGCGGATCTCGCTGATCCTGCGGAAGGCCTACGGAGGCGCGTACATCGTCATGGACAGCCAGTCCATCGGAGCCGACCTGACCTACGCCTGGCCCACCAACGAGATCGCCGTGATGGGCGCCGAGGGCGCGGCCAACGTCATCTTCCGCCGCCAGATCGCCGAGGCCGAGGACCCCGAGGCCATGCGCACCCGCATGGTCAAGGAGTACAAGGCCGAGCTGATGCACCCCTACTACGCGGCCGAGCGCGGCCTCGTCGACGACGTCATCGACCCCGCCGAGACCCGCGAGGTGCTCATCGCCTCGCTCGCCATGCTCCGCAACAAGCACGCCGACCTGCCGTCCCGCAAGCACGGCAACCCCCCGCAGTAGTCGCCCGCCGCGGCGCGACGCGCCGCACGGTCCACGACATCCTGCCGAGAAGACGGAGACACCCCGCCATGAGCCTGACGTCCGCCGAGTCCGTCCTGCGCGTCGAGAAGGGTCACGCCGACCCCGAGGAGCTGGCGGCCATCACCGCCGTCCTGATGGCCCGCGCCGCCGCCCGGCCCGCCGCCCCCGCCCACCGCGGCCGGGACACCGCCGGCTGGCGCCGCCTGGAGCGCACGCCGGGCTTCCGCGCCCCGCACAGCTGGCAGGGCTGACCCCCTCGCACGCCGTATGCGGAAGGGCCCCGCACTCCGAGGAGTGCGGGGCCCTTCCGCATACGGCGTGCGAGGTCCTAGCGCAGACGTGCCATCAGGGCGTGCTCGACCAGCGTGATGAGCGCGCTCTTGGCGTCCGCGCGGTGGCGGGCGTCGGTGGTGATGATGGGAGCGTCGGGCCCGATCTGGAGTGCTTCGCGGACCTCGTCGGGGGTGTAGGGCTGGTGTCCGTCGAAGCCGTTGAGGGCGATGACGAAGGGGAGTCCGCTGTTCTCGAAGTAGTCGACGGCGGGGAAGCAGTCGGCGAGGCGGCGGGTGTCGACGAGGACGACGGCGCCGATGGCGCCGCGGACCAGGTCGTCCCACATGAACCAGAAGCGGTCCTGGCCCGGGGTGCCGAAGAGGTACAGGATCAGGTCCTGGTCCAGGGTGATGCGGCCGAAGTCCATGGCCACCGTGGTGGTGGTCTTGTCCCCGGTGTGGGTCAGGTCGTCGATGCCCGCCGAGGCGGACGTCATCACGGCTTCGGTGCGCAGCGGGTTGATCTCCGACACGGCACCGACAAACGTGGTCTTACCCACGCCGAAGCCCCCTGCCACCACGATCTTCGCCGAGGTAGTGGAGCGGGCCGCTCCGCCGCTAGAGCTTGCGAAGTCCACTGAGCACCCTTTCGAGCAGTGTCACATCTGGCTGGCCGCCGGCGGCCTCGTCGCCGCCGGGCTGATGGATGGCGACGAGTCCGGCCTCGGCCAAGTCGGCGACGAGGATCCGGGCAACGCCGAGGGGGATCGAGAGAAGGGCCGAGATCTCGGCGACCGACTTGATCTCGATGCAGAGCCGGCAGATCCGCTGGTGCTCGGGCAACTGCCCCTGCAGCCGGGACGGATCGGCCGTGGTGCTGACCAGCGCCTCGATGGCGAGCTGGTACCGCGGCCGGGTCCGGCCGCCGGTCATGGCGTACGGACGGACCAGCGGGTTGTGCGCGGCGGGCTGGGCGGGCTCGGGAGCCTGCCGCTGCTGCACCGGCTGAATGCGCGGCGGCGGGGGCGCGTGGTGCCGCTGTTGCTGCGGCCACCCCGCCCCCGGCTGCTGCGGAGGCCACTCGGACCCCGGGACGCCGTGACCGCCCTGGGCCTGCTGCGGCTGCTGATATGGCTGATACTGCCCGGCGCCCTGGCCACCGGGTACGGCAGGGAAGCCGAAACGGTTGTCGCCGTGCTCACCCGGAACGCTCTGGTCACCGTTGTAGGGGTGCCCGCCTGTGGGTGCTGCCACGTTTCCTCCTCCGACTGCCGGTCGCCGATCCCAGTGGGGCCGCGCCACCGCACTGTATGGCGCGGTGGCGAGAAACGCACTGTCTGTCTACTAGTTAAGAAGACTTCCCTGGAGTTCGGCGCGGAGGTCCGGAGTCAGGACGCCGCCCGCGCGGTCCACCAGAAGGGCCATTTCGTACCCGACCAGACCGATGTCGGCGTCCGGGTGGGCCAGAACGGCGAGCGAGGACCCGTCGGAGATGGACATGATGAAGAGGAATCCACGCTCCATCTCCACAACGGTCTGATTCACGGCGCCGCCCTCGAAGATCCGCGAGGCGCCCGCGGTCAACGACGTCAGACCGGAGGCGACGGCCGCCAACTGGTCGGCGCGGTCGCGCGGGAACCCCTCGGACATCGCCAGCAGGAGTCCGTCGGCGGAGACCACCACCGTGTGCGACACCCCGGGGGTGTTGTCCACGAAGTTGGTGATCAACCAGTTGAGATTCTGCGCCGCCTGGCTCATCGGGCTCACACTAACGCTCCTGGTTGTAGGTGGTACTGCTGTCCGACCCCGCGCTGCGTCCCCGCTGGATCCCCCGCCGCAGGTTGCTCAACCTGCCGCGGACGTCCTCGGGGGCGCGGGAGACCTGTGGGCCGCCCTGCTGGGTCTGCTCCGCCGTGCCCTCGATCAGGTTGGCCTTGGGCACGCGCCGGGGGAGGCCGGAGGGGGTGATTCCGCCCGCCTTCGGCTCGCGGAGCTTCTCGGCCCGCTCCCAGCGCTCGTCGTTGGTCGAGCGCCAGTCGTCGGAACCGTCCCCGTCGGTCCGCGGTTCCTGCTCCGGACCGGTCGCCGGAGCCGGACCGGTCGCCGGAGCCGGAGCGGGCCGGTCGTTCCCCCGGCCGCCGGGCTGCCAGTGCTGCTGACCGCCGCGGCGCGGCAGGCCGGCTTCGGTCAACTCGGGGCCGACGTCCGGGGCAGTCCCCGGACGATCGAAGCCTACGCGCTCCGAAGGCTCCGCGGGCGTGCTCGCGACAGATTCCGCTTCGGCGGGGGCGATCGGCTCATAAGTGTTCTGGAAACCGCTGTGAACGGGCCAGTCGTCCTGGTGGGACGGGTCCGCGGACGTCGCGTACGGGTCGGCGTACTGGCTCTGCCCACCGTCCGGAGCGGCATATGCCGCTTCCGTGTGACCCTCCGCCCGGTGCGGGGAATCCGGGTGCGGGTGGGCGTCCTGCTGCTGCGCGTAGCCGCCCTCGGCCCCGTACCGCTGCTCGTACGGGCCCTGGTACTGCTGTGCCTGCTGCTGCCCGAACGGGTCCTGGCCGTACTGTTCGCCGCCGTAGCCCGGCTGCGGCTGCTGCTGCCCGGCGTACGGGTCGCCCGCGTACGGCTCCGGTGCGTAGCCCGGCCGCTCCTGGGCGTCGCCGCCGAACGGGCCGCCCGTGCCCGTCTGGGCCTCCAGGGCCGCCCGGCGCTCCTCACGCATCAGGGAGCGCCCGACCGGGTCCAGCTGGGCCGGGCCCGCCGGGCTCTCGTAGCGCGAGTCGTCGAAGCCCAGCTCGGCCGCCGTGCGCATCGCGGCCGGCTGCGGAGCCTCCTCGAAGGCCTCCTGCTGCTCGGGGATGATCGAGGAGACGGTGAAGTCGCCCTGTCCGCCGTGCTGTTCGCCGCCGCCACCGTGGGTGATGGCCTCCGGGAGCATGACCAGCGAGGTGGTGCCGGCCTGTTCGCCCGAGGGGCGCAGCTGGACCCGGATGCCGTGCCGGTCGGCCAGCCGGCCGACCACGAAGAGGCCCATGCGCTGCGACACCGCAGCGTCCACGGTCGGCGGGTTGGCCAGCTTGTGGTTGATGTCGGCGAAGTCCTCGGCGGTGAGGCCGATGCCCTTGTCGTGGATCTCGATCATCACGCGGCCGTCGGGCAGCCGGGTCGCGGTGACCCGGACCTTGGTCTGCGGCGAGGAGAACGTGGTGGCGTTCTCCAGCAGCTCGGCCAGCAGGTGCACGAGGTCGGTCACGGACCGGCCGTGGATCTCGGCCTCGGGGACGCCGGACAGCTCGACGCGCTCGTACGACTCCACCTCCGAGGAGGCGGCGCGCAGGACGTCGACCAGGGGGACCGGCTGGTCCCAGCGGCGGCCGGGCTCCTCGCCGGCGAGGATGAGGAGGTTCTCGCCGTTGCGGCGCATGCGGGTCGCCAGGTGGTCCAGCTTGAAGAGGCTCTCCAGCTGGTCCGGGTCGGCCTCGTTGTTCTCCAGGCCGGTGATGAGGGTCAGCTGGCCCTCGATGAGGGACTGGTTGCGGCGCGAGAGGTTGGTGAAGATCGCGTTGACGTTGCCCCGCAGCATGGCCTGCTCGGCGGCGAGCCGGACGGCCTCGCGGTGCACCTGGTCGAAGGCGCGGGCCACCTCGCCGATCTCGTCCCGGGTGGTGATCGGGATCGGCTGCACCCGGGTGTCGACCCGGCCCGGGTCGGTCCGCGAGAGCTGGTCGACGAGGGTGGGCAGCCGCTGCTCGGCGATGGAGAAGGCGGCGGTCCGCAGCTGACGCATCGAGCGGCTCATCTGGCGGGCCATGAGCCCGGCCAGGACGAACGCGGCGAGCAGCGCGATGACGACGATGAGGCCGTTGACGACGGCGTCGTTCCTGGCGTCGGCGGAGATGCTCGCGGCCTCGTCCACCGCCTTGGTCACCAGCTCGTCCTCGACGGTGGCGTACCCCTCGAACTTCGCGGTCGCCGCGGTCATCCAGGTCTCGGGCGTGATGCCCTTCTTCGCCAGCTCCTCGGGGTCCTGCCCCTTGCCGATCTCCCGCGCCATGCCGTCGAAGACCGAGCCGTCGATGCTGGGCGGGGCGACGAAGGGCTCTCCGGCGGCCTCGGCCCGCGCCTTGGCGGCCTTGAGCTGCTTGGCGCCCTCGGCGGCCTTGCCCGCCATGACCTGCTTGAGCCGGTCGACGTCGGCCTGGGTGCCGCCGGAGTTGAACTCCCCGAGGGCGATCTGCTCCAGGTAGTTGTACGAGCCGAACGCCTTGACCTGGTCGTCGTAGGTACCCGGCTTCTTGCTCGGCCGGACCAGGAGGTGCATGCCGATCGAGCGCTGAAGCGATTCTGCGGCCTTGGACAGCTCCAGCGCGTAGACGGTACGGCCGTAGCTGGTGATGTTGCCGGTGCCCAGACCGAGCTCGTTGGAGAACTCCATCAGCGAGTGCTGGATCTGGACGTAGCCCTCTTCGGTCTTCACCGGGTCCAGAGCCTGCGAATAGGCGACCTTGCGCAGCTCGGGGAGCTTGGGCTCCTCGCCCCGGAACAGCTTCAGCCGGCGCTCCAGGCCCGGCTTGGACGGCAGGTCCTTCACCGCGGCGCCGAACTTCCGCGCCGCCTCGTCCGTGGTGGTGCGGGCCTCCTCGACCACGTCGGCGTCACGGTCGCCCGAGAGCAGGGGCTGGGCGGTGAGGTCCCGCTCGTTCAGCAGCGCCTGGCCGTAGTGGGAGGCGGCGCGCACGACGACCGCGATCTTCTCGGCCTCCTGGGCCTCGCCCCAGGTGTCGATGGACCCCTTCACCTGGAAACCGCCCATGATGAGGCCGACCAGCACCGGGATGAGGAGGATCGCGTTCAGCCGGGTGGCCACGCGCCAGTTGCGCGGGGACAGCCGGTGGGAGCCGCCGCCCTCGGCGAACGCCGTGCCGGGCGCCTCCGCGCGGGGCGTCTCGGCGCGCGACGGCGGGGTGAAGTTGCCCCGCTCGGGCTGCGCCGCGGAGCCCTCGTTGCTTCGCCTCACTCGACCAACAACCTCTCGGCGTCGGCACCTACGCTGTGCCGGTTCATTCGTTCAGGGCCGTACTACTGGGGAGTTCGTCGCATTGCAGCACGGGGACCGGTCCCGTTCCAAACACTCGGAATCTCACATTCCGAGTGGCCCAGACCTCAGATAAAACGGGCATAAAGAACGAGCCCCGCCAAAAGGCGGGGCTCATGTGAGCGCAGTGGCATCGAATGGATGCGTCGGGTGGCGGAGTGCGGTCAATTCTCTGTCGAAACGTTATGAACACGGGGGCGGATCGTGTCAAACGACACAGGCCGCCCCCGTGTGACTACGGCAACTTCCGTACACCGCTATCGACTTGTGCCTGGTAGGAGAACTACTTCAGGCGTGCCATCAGAGCGTGCTCGACCAGAGTGATCAGACCGCTCTTGGCGTCCGCGCGGTGGCGGGCGTCGGTGGTGATGATGGGAGCGTCGGGCCCGATCTGGAGTGCTTCGCGGACCTCGTCGGGGGTGTAGGGCTGGTGTCCGTCGAAGCCGTTGAGGGCGATGACGAAGGGGAGTCCGCTGTTCTCGAAGTAGTCGACGGCGGGGAAGCAGTCGGCGAGGCGGCGGGTGTCGACGAGGACGACGGCGCCGATGGCGCCGCGGACCAGGTCGTCCCACATGAACCAGAAGCGGTCCTGGCCCGGGGTGCCGAAGAGGTACAGGATCAGGTCCTGGTCCAGGGTGATGCGGCCGAAGTCCATGGCCACCGTGGTGGTGGTCTTGTCCCCGGTGTGGGTCAGGTCGTCGATGCCCGCCGAGGCGGACGTCATCACGGCTTCGGTGCGCAGCGGGTTGATCTCCGACACGGCTCCGACGAACGTGGTCTTGCCCACGCCGAAGCCGCCCGCCACCACGATCTTCGCCGAGGTGGTGGCGCGGTTCGAACCGCCGTTAGAGCTTGCGAAGTCCACTGAGCACCCTTTCGAGCAGTGTCACATCCGGCGCGCCGCCGGCCTCTCCGTTGCCCGGCTGGTGGATGGCCACCATGCCGGCTTCCGCCAGGTCCGCCACCAGGATCCGGGCGACGCCGAGCGGCATCGACAGCAGTGCCGAGACCTCCGCCACCGACTTGACCTCACGGCAGAGGTGGCAGATCCGCTGGTGCTCGGGAAGCAGGGTCCCCAGGTGAGCGGGGTCTGCCGTGGTGCTGACCAGTGCCTCTATCGCGAGCTGGTAGCGCGGCCGGGTCCGGCCGCCGGTCATGGCGTAGGGGCGTACCAGCGGCTGGTCGCCTTCACCGTCGTACGACGCGTGGTGCAGAGCGCCGTACGGATCGGGTGAGGCGGGTGGCGGGGTCATGAATCCTCCGGGCGTGACGGCAGGTTCTCGGCTTGCCGTCTGCAAGGGGCCGGTGAGGGGCTGAAGCGGCCTGTCGGGTGAGGGTTGTGGGCATTACCTGGGGGGATCGTGTCGTGAATCCGCTGTAAGGCCGCCTAGTGGAGCAGACTGCCTTGGAGCTCGGCGCGGAGGTCGGGCGTGAGGACGGTGCCCGCACGGTCGACCAGGAGGGCCATCTCGTACCCGACCAGACCGATGTCGGCGTCCGGGTGGGCGAGGACGGCCAGCGACGAACCGTCGGAGATGGACATGAGGAAGAGGAATCCCCGCTCCATCTCCACAACCGTCTGACTGACGGCGCCGCCCTCGAAGATCCGGGACGCGCCCGCGGTCAGCGAGGTGAGGCCCGACGCCACGGCGGCGAGCTGGTCGGCGCGGTCGCGCGGGAATCCTTCGGACATCGCCAGCAGCAAGCCGTCCGCGGAGACCACCACCGTGTGGGACACCCCTGGGGTGTTGTCCACGAAGTTGGTGATCAGCCAGTTCAGATTCTGCGCGGCCTGACTCATGGGGCTCAACTAACGCTCCTGCTGGTGAGTGGGGCCGAGTTGGAAACTGCCGGTCTGCGGGCCGTTGTTGGCCTGCCGACCCTGCTGGATGCCCCGGCGGAGATTGGTCAGACGACCGCGCACGTCATCGGGCGCACGCGATACCTGAGGTCCGGACTGGTGATTCTGCTGCTGAGCCGTCCCCGGAACCAAATTGGCGCGGGGAACGCGGCGGGGCAGCCCGGAAGTGGTGACCCCGCCGGCGGCCGGCTTCTTGACCCGTTCGGCCTGGCGTACGAGTTCGTCGTTGGGCGAGGCCCGCCACGAACTGGTGGCCGAGGAGTCGTTCGCACCGCGCTGCGGCATGGGCGGAACCGGCGTACCGGGAGCCTCGGGGGCGACCGGCGCCTGCGGCTCGGCGGGCTGCTGGCCGCCCTGGCCCGGACCGTGGAACCAGTTGGTCTCCAGGGTGTCGTACAGCGGCGTACGACCGTCCCCGGGCCCGGCCGGCGGCAGGGCCTCCGGCTGCTGCGGCAGCGCGGGCCGGTACGGGGCCTCGCCCGCCGGGGAGGCGGCCGGGCGCGGCGACCCGAAGTCGTTGCCGTCGCCCTCCGGACCGCGCGGACGCGGCGCGGGCAGCTGCCGGCCCTGGTCGTACGAGCCCTGGCCCTGCTGGTCGTGGTTCGACCGGTTCCCGTTCGGCTGCTGCGGGGCGCCGAAGTCGGGCAGGGCGAACTGCGCGGTGCTCGCCGGGTCCTGGCCCTGCCCGGGGCCCTGCTGGTACGACCGGTCCTGCGGCGCCTGCGGCGCCGAGAAGTCGGGCAGGGCGAACTCGGAGGTCGCCCCCGGGCCCTGCTGGTCGCCGATGGGCCAGTCGTCGGCCGGCCGCCGGCTCCGCGAGGAGTCGAACGGGCCCTGGCCGGGGCCGGACGGGCGGGAGAACTGCCCGGTGGCGTCGTGCTCCTCGTGACCGCGCGGCGTGTCGGAGCCCCAGCTCGGGGCCGCGGGCCGCTGCGGCTGCGGGTTGCCGCCGGGCAGCTCGGCGCGCGGACCGCCGGTCGGCGGCAGCTGGCGGCCGGGGCCGCCGGCCTGCGGGAACCCGCCCTGCTCCGGCCGGCCCTGGGGCTGCCGCGCTCCGGGGCCCTGCTGGGCCGAGGGGTCCTGCTGGTTCGCCTGGCTCTGCCGGCCGGCCGGGCCCTGCTGGTTCTGCGGCGTGAACGGGCCGGTACGGCCGTTCTGCCCGGGGGAGGGCGGTGCGCCGTGGCCGAACAGGTTGGGCTGGGCGGTCCCGTCGTTCTGGCCGCGCGCGCCGGAGCGGGCGCCGTTGCCGAAGGCGCCGGCGAGGCCGCCGCCCTGACGCTGGGGAGCCGGGCCCGGGGCCGGGAAGTCCTGGGCCGGGCCGCCGGTGTTCGGCTGGCCGCCCTGCTGCCGCCCCGGTCCGCCGTCCCGGGACGGCAGCGCCGCCCGGGGACCGGAACCGGAGCCGACCTGGCCGCGCTGGGCGCCGCCGCCGAGTCCCTTGGCGCCCGGACCGCCGCCGAGGCCGGTGCGCTGGCCGTTGCCGTTGCCCGCGCCGTTGCCGGCGAGGAGGCCGCCCGGAGCGCCGCCGGGCTGCTGCCCGGGGCCCTGCTTGGACGGGGGCTGCTTGCCGCCGTGCGCGACGTCCACCGGCAGCATGACCAGCGCGGTCGTACCGCCCGAGTCGGAGGGGCGCAGCTGGATGCGGATGCCGTGACGCAGCGAGAGCCGGCCGACCACGAAGAGGCCCATGCGGCGGGAGACGGAGACGTCCACCGTCGGCGGCTGGGCGAGCCGCTCGTTGATCGCGGCGAGGTCCTCGGGGGAGAGGCCGATGCCGGTGTCGTGGATCTCCACGAGGACGCGGCCGTCGGGCAGCGCGTGACCGGTGACCTTGACCTTCGTCTGCGGCGAGGAGAACGACGTGGCGTTCTCCAGCAGCTCGGCGAGCAGGTGCACGAGGTCGTTGACGACCCGGCCGGCGACCTCGGTGGCGGGCACCGCGGACAGCTCGATGCGCTCGTACTGCTCCACCTCGGAGGCGGCGGCGCGGAGCACGTCGACCAGCGGGACGGGCCGGGTCCACCGGCGCCCCGGCTCCTCGCCCGCGAGGACGAGGAGGTTCTCGCCGTTCCGGCGCATACGGGTCGCGAGGTGGTCGAGCTTGAAGAGCGAGGAGAGCTGGTCCGGGTCGGCCTCGCGGGACTCCAGCTCGGAGATGAGCGAGAGCTGGCGCTGGATGAGGCCCTGGGAACGCCGCGAGAGGTTGGTGAACATCGCGTTGACGTTGCCCCGGAGGAGGGCCTGCTCGGCGGCGAGGCGGACGGCCTCGCGGTGCACGTCGTCGAAGGCCGCGGCCACCTGGCCGATCTCGTCCCGGGAGTGCACGCCGACGGACTCCACGGAGGTGTCCACGTCCTGCGGGTCGGTCTCGGAGAGCTGCTTGACGAGCTCGGGCAGCCGGTCCTGGGCGACGCGGGTGGCGGTGTCCTGGAGGCGGCGCAGCGACCGGATCATGGAGCGGGCCACCACGAAGGCGCCGACGAGCGAGACGCCGAGCACGATGAGGATGACCGCACCGTTGACGATCGCCTCGCGCTGGGACGCCTGGCGCAGCTCGCGGGCCTTGGCCTCCATGTCGCTGAGGAGGGTGGCCTCGATCGTCTCCATGGCCTTGATCTTGATGGTGCTCTGGTCGTACCAGTCCAGGTACGACCGGACCTGCTTGCCCTCGATCCCGTTCGTGGTGCTCAGGATGCGCTTGGCGTACATGTTCCCGGCGTTGATCTCCGGGTTGCCGTTGTCCAGGGGCGCCAGGAGCTCCTCGGCGCTCTCCCCGGTCGAGGCGTAGATCTGCTTGAACGACAGGAGGGCGCGGGATTCCTTCTCCAGCGCGTTGCGGCCGAACTGCCGGTCGTTCGGGTTGAGGTGCGGTTCCTTGACCGAACCGCCGGGCAGCGCGGCGGCGATGATGGCGCGCTGGACCGAGGCGTACTCCTTGGCGGAGGAGAACGCCGCCAGGGCCCGGGTCCGCTTGATCATGTCCGGGTTGCTGGTCGCCTGCGCCATGTCCTGCGAGAGGCTCAGCAGCGAGGTGATCAGCTGGTTGTACTGGTCGACCGTGTTGAGACTCGGGGAGCCCTCTTCGTACGCCGTCTTGCGGATCGTACGGATGTTGCCGAGCTGGGAGGCGATCGACGAGACGCTCGCGTGGATGCTCTCCAGCGACTCGTCGCCGTCGGGGTCGCCGATGCTGTCGGTGTCGCTGAGGAAGGCGTCCTTGGCGCGGTCGGTCTTGTCGCGGGGCCCGGTGACCTTGTAGTCGGTGGGCTTGGACTTGTTCGACAGCGGACCGGCCGACTGGTCGCGCTCCGCCTGGAGCGCCTGGGCGAGCGCGGTCGCCTGCGTGGTCATCCTCGTCAGCAGCTGCATGTGCTCCAGCTGCTGCATGTCGTTCATGGACTCGTTGATCCGCAGCCCGCCCAGGCTGGTCGCGGCGACCACGGGGAGGGCGAGGAGCGAGACCAGGCGCGTGCTGATGCGCCAGTTGCGGAGTGCTATGCGCGAGCCCGTGTCGATGGGGCCGCGGGCCGGCGCCGGAGTGCCGGGCTCGGCTCCTTCGGACGGCGCGGGGCCCGGGCGCTGCGCACGGTCGCCGTTGTCGCCGGCGGCGGCCGGCCCGGGGTTCTGGGCGTGCTGGGGCGAGGAACCGCGGTCGGTCCCGCCGCGCGGCTCCTGTTCCGCCGGAGCGCTGCCATCCCTCTTGAAACGTCCCTGCACTAGCGTCGCAACCTCTGGACCAGGCGTTCCGACCGCGTGTGCGGACGAGAACGGTGTCGGCGTAGTGGGGCGCTGGGCGCGCCCCATGGGTGGTCGTGTGAGTGACCGGCGTACTCCCCCTCCCGCCGCCACTCGGCGCTGCATCGCGCCCTGCGCGCCGGCCTTGAAACCGCGGCGGTGCGTGGAATTCCAGCACAGTGAAGGATCTCCAACAAGGGCCGTGTATCGGGCCGTGATCTGCGTGACCCGTTGTGATGAACGGGTGACAAGTAGTGCAACGCGATCATGGGCAAAGTGGACCATTACGGAGGATTTACCTGGGTGCCAGGGGTGTCCCAGTCGCGATGATCGGGAGCGGAATAGTGGATTCAGTGCTGCAATGTCCGTTTTCTGGATCAAGGTCGGCTGTCCGGTATGGGGCGATTGTCGAATAGTTCGTGAGCAAACTCACACGATGATCGTCGGCTCTTCCCCCCTTCGGCGGGGAATCGGATGTTTAGCCTGACGCTTTACAGGGATGGCGTATCCGACAAGCCGGCGCCGCGACGAGCCGCGCCCTCACCGACAGGGTCCTGACCGCAGATGAAGACGACGACGATGTTCCGCAACACCGCCAACCCCCGGCGCACCACGCTGGCGCACCTCCAGGACGCCGCGGAGCTGCGGACCCCGCCCCTTCCGGAGCACGCCGCCGAACTGCCGAACGTCACGGCCAACCCGCGCCGCACCATCCTCATGGAAGCCCCGGTCACGCCCGCCCGGTAGCCCCCCTCCGGTGCGCGGCGGCCCCCTCGCCGGCGCCGACGCCCCGCCCCACCCGGTTTGCCCCGGAAGGGGCGCCGGGCGAGGCGATAGCCTGGAGCGTCAGTCTTCAGCCAGCAAGCAAGTGAGGGGCGACAGCATCCCGTGCGCATCGCCAGGTTCTCCATCGACGGCAATGTCGCCTTCGGCGCCGTCGAGGGGCAGGGCACCGTGGAATCCGGTGACCTCGTCCTCGACATCATCAAGGGCATCCCGTACGCCGACTTCGAGCTCTCGGGCACCAAGGTCCCCCTGAACAAGGTCCGGCTGCTGCCCCCCGTGCTCCCCAACAAGGTCGTGGCCGTCGGCCGCAACTACGCGGAGCACGCCGCCGAACTCGGCCACGAGGTCCCCGAAGCGCCGATCACCTTCTTCAAGCCCACCACCTCGGTGATCGGCTCCGGCGACGCGATCGAGTACCCCTCCTTCTCCGACGAGCTGCACCACGAGGCCGAGCTGGCCGTGGTCATCGGCCGCATGTGCCGCGAGGTCCCCCGCGAGCGCGTCAAGGACGTCGTCCTCGGCTACACCTGCGCCAACGACGTCACCGCCCGCGACGTGCAGCGGCGCGAGAAGCAGTGGGCCCGCGCCAAGGGCTTCGACACCGCCTGCCCGCTGGGCCCCTGGGTGGAGACCGACGTGGACCCCCACGACCTCACCATCCAGGCGACGGTCAACGGCGAACAGCGCCAGCTCGGCCGCACGAGCGACATGCTCCGCTCCGTCGAGGACCTGGTCGTCCACATCTCGGAGGCCATGACGCTGCTCCCGGGCGACGTCATCCTCACCGGCACCCCCGCGGGGGTCGGCCCCCTGCACGTCGGCGACGAGGTCGCCGTCACCATCGAAGGCATCGGCACTCTCACCAACAAGGTGATCAAGCGTGGTTAACGCACCAGTGGCACCTGTCCGCGTCCGTTTCTGCCCCTCCCCGACCGGCAACCCCCACGTGGGCCTGGTCCGGACGGCGCTGTTCAACTGGGCCTTCGCCCGGCACCACCAGGGCACCCTGGTCTTCCGGATCGAGGACACCGACGCGGCGCGCGATTCGGAGGAGTCCTACCAGCAGCTGCTCGACTCGATGCGCTGGCTGGGCCTGGACTGGGACGAGGGCCCCGAGATCGGCGGCCCGCACGCCCCCTACCGCCAGTCGCAGCGGATGGACCTGTACAAGGACGTCGCCGAGAAGCTGCTCGCCGCCGGGTACGCCTACCCCTGCTACTGCACCACCGAGGAGCTGGACACCCGCCGCGACGCCGCCCGCGCCGCCGGGAAGCCCTCCGGCTACGACGGCCACTGCCGCGACCTCACCGCCGAGCGGAAGGCCGCGTACGAGGCCGAGGGCCGCACCCCGATCGTCCGCTTCCGGATGCCCGACGAGGCCATCACCTTCACCGACCTGGTCCGCGGCGAGATCACCGTACAGCCGGAGAACGTCCCGGACTACGGCATCGTCCGCGCCAACGGGGCCCCGCTCTACACGCTGGTCAACCCGGTCGACGACGCCCTGATGGAGATCACCCACGTCCTGCGCGGCGAGGACCTGCTCTCCTCCACCCCGCGCCAGATCGCCCTGTACCGGGCGCTCATCGAGCTGGGCGTCGCCAAGGACATCCCCGCCTTCGGCCACCTGCCGTACGTCATGGGCGAGGGCAACAAGAAGCTCTCCAAGCGCGACCCGCAGGCCTCCCTCAACCTCTACCGGGAGCGCGGCTTCCTCCCCGAGGGCCTGCTGAACTACCTCTCGCTGCTCGGCTGGTCGATCGCGGAGGACCGCGACATCTTCTCGATGGACGAGCTGGTCGCCGCGTTCGACATCGGGGACGTCAACGCCAACCCGGCCCGCTTCGACCTCAAGAAGTGCGAGCACATCAACGCCGAGCACATCCGCATGCTCGACGTGAAGACCTTCACCGAGGCGTGCGGCCCCTGGCTGAAGGCGCCCTTCGCCCCCTGGGCCCCCGAGGCGTTCGACGCGGAGAAGTGGACCCGGATCGCCCCGTACGCCCAGACCCGGGTCACGGTCCTCTCCGACATCACCGACAACGTCGACTTCCTCTTCCTCGACGAGCCGGTGGAGGACGAGGCGTCCTGGACCAAGGCGATGAAGGGCGACCCGGTGGCCCTGCTCACCACGGCCCGCGCCCACCTGGAGGCGGCCGACTGGAGCGACCCGGAGTCGCTGAAGAACGCCGTCCTCACCGCCGGCGAGGCCCACGGCCTCAAGCTCGGCAAGGCCCAGGCCCCGGTGCGCGTCGCCGTCACCGGCCGCACCGTCGGCCTGCCGCTCTTCGAGTCCCTGGAGATCCTGGGCCGCGACAGGAGCCTGGCCCGCGTGGACGCCGCGCTCGCCAAGCTGACCGCGTAGAGCGCGCGGGACGCCCCGGGGAAGGGCCGCAGCCGGCCGGCTGCGGCCCTTCCCGCCGTTCACCCTCCTCGTACCCGGCCGGGCGGTTAGCGTGAGATCCATGCCGATCCGTGCCGTGCTCTGGGACATCGACGACACGCTCTTCGACCACACCGGCGCCGACCGCACCGGTATGCGGCAGCACCTGGAGCGCGAGGGGCTGCCGGAGGCGTACGCCTCGGNGGAGTCGCTGAAGAACGCCGTCCTCACCGCCGGCGAGGCCCACGGCCTCAAGCTCGGCAAGGCCCAGGCCCCGGTGCGCGTCGCCGTCACCGGCCGCACCGTCGGCCTGCCGCTCTTCGAGTCCCTGGAGATCCTGGGCCGCGACAGGAGCCTGGCCCGCGTGGACGCCGCGCTCGCCAAGCTGACCGCGTAGAGCGCGCGGGACGCCCCGGGGAAGGGCCGCAGCCGGCCGGCTGCGGCCCTTCCCGCCGTTCACCCTCCTCGTACCCGGCCGGGCGGTTAGCGTGAGATCCATGCCGATCCGTGCCGTGCTCTGGGACATCGACGACACGCTCTTCGACCACACCGGCGCCGACCGCACCGGTATGCGGCAGCACCTGGAGCGCGAGGGGCTGCCGGAGGCGTACGCCTCGGTGGACGTGGCCCTCGACGCCTGGCGGGCGCTGAGCGAACGGCATTGGGCGCGGGTGATCGCCGGTGAGACGGACTTCCCCGGCCAGCGGCGGGACCGGGTGCGGGAATTCCTCTCGCGGGACCTGGAGGACGCCGAGGCGCAGGCGTGGTTCGGACGCCACGCCGCCCACTACGAGGCGGCGTGGGCGCTCTTCCCGGACGTCCTGCCCGTCCTCGACCTGCTGGCCGGCGGCTACCGGCACGGGCTGCTGTCCAACGCCGCCACCCGTCACCAGCACCACAAACTGACCACGCTCGGCGTCCGCGACCGGTTCGAGGCGCTGGTCTGCGCCGTGGAGCTCGGGATCCCCAAACCGGAGGCCGGGGCCTTCCACGCGGCCTGCGAGGCGCTCGCGCTGGAGCCGCACGAGGTGGCGTACGTGGGCGACGAGCCGGACATCGACGCGAGCGGGGCCGTCGCCGCCGGGCTCACCGGGATCTGGCTCGACCGGCAGGGCAGGGGCGGCAGACCCGATCTCGTGACGATCACCGGGCTCGACCAGCTCCCCGGGCTGCTGGCGGGCGATACCCGTTTTGGAGCGCCGGACACCTTCGGGTAATGTTCTTTCTGCGCCGCCCGAGCGGGCCGAAAGGTCCGGACGGGAAGCGCGAACAGAAGTGAAGCCCTTCAAGGGGTTGCATTTCAGTGGGCTATGGTGTAATTGGCAACACTACGGTTTCTGGTACCGTCATTCTAGGTTCGAGTCCTGGTAGCCCAGCGCAGTACGAGCAAGACCAGCAGGACAAGCCCCCGTTGTGTAGCGGCCTAGCACGCTGCCCTCTCACGGCAGTAGCGCCGGTTCGAATCCGGTCGGGGGTACAGATCCTTCCCGCGAGAACATCTGGGTCGCACCCACGTTCTCGATGCAGGATCGCTAGGGCCCCCGTTGTGTAGCGGCCTAGCACGCTGCCCTCTCACGGCAGTAGCGCCGGTTCGAATCCGGTCGGGGGTACTTGTCACACCATGGGCTATGGTGTAATTGGCAACACTACGGTTTCTGGTACCGTCATTCTAGGTTCGAGTCCTGGTAGCCCAGCGCAAGTCAGCAGTAACCACGCCCCCGTTGTGTAGCGGCCTAGCACGCTGCCCTCTCACGGCAGTAGCGCCGGTTCGAATCCGGTCGGGGGTACAACACAGCAGTAAGGAAAGGCCCTTCACCTCGGTGGAGGGCCTTTTCGTATGCCTCGAACGCCACGCCCGTACCAAGTCGTCCGCGGGGCGGCGCAGTTGCTCCGCGGGGGAGGGGCGGGAGAGGAGAGGGGGCCGCCACGGCGCTGGGGCGGCCTTCCGGAAGGGGGAGAGGCGGTACGCGGGCGGTCGGGCCCGTGCGGCGTGCGGCCGGGCTCAGCCCGAGCGGCGCAGCGCCTCGCTCAGCCGGGCCGCCGAGTCGATGACCGCCTGGGCGTGCATCCGGCCCGGATGGCGCGTCAGCCGCTCGATCGGCCCGGAGACCGAGACCGCCGCGACCACCCGGTTCGAGGGACCGCGCACCGGGGCGGAGACCGAGGCGACGCCCGGCTCGCGCTCACCGATCGACTGGGCCCAGCCCCGCCGCCGTACGCCGGAGAGGGCCGTGGCCGTGAACCGGGCGCCCTGGAGGCCCCGGTGCAGTCGCTCCGGCTCCTCCCAGGCCATCAGGATCTGCGCGGAGGAGCCCGCCTTCATCGTGAGCGTGGAGCCGACCGGCACCGTGTCCCTCAGTCCGGACAGCCGTTCCGCCGCCGCCACGCAGATGCGCATGTCGCCCTGCCGGCGGTAGAGCTGCGCGCTCTCGCCGGTGATGTCGCGCAGGTGGGTGAGCACCGGTCCGGCCGTGGCCAGCAGACGGTCCTCCCCGGCCGCGGCCGCCAGTTCCGACAGCCGGGGGCCGAGGATGAACCGGCCCTGCATGTCCCTCGCCACCATGCGGTGGTGTTCCAGTGCCACGGCCAGTCGATGGGCCGTGGGCCGTGCGAGCCCGGTCGCCGCGACCAGCCCGGCGAGGGTGGCCGGACCGGACTCCAGGGCGCTCAATACCAGAGCCGCCTTGTCGAGAACGCCGACGCCGCTAGAGTTGTCCATACGACGATACTCCCGTCTCACTCTGTGAAACGCAAGTTCAATTTTCCCAGGAAGTTGCGAACCTGTACCGGCGGCCGCACGACGGCTCGCGGCCACCGCCCCGCACGGGGGTCCGGACGGAGGCGCACCGAATCTCTAGTTGGGCCGGCGACGACGCCGGCCGGAGGGAAAGCGATGGGTAGGACACTCGCGGAGAAGGTCTGGGACGACCATGTCGTCCGGCGCGCGGAGGGCGAGCCCGACCTTCTCTTCATCGATCTGCACCTGCTGCACGAGGTGACCAGCCCGCAGGCCTTCGACGGGCTGCGCCAGGCCGGGCGCCGGGTGCGCCGCCTCGACCTCACCATCGCCACCGAGGACCACAACACCCCGACCCTCGACATCGACAAGCCGATCGCCGACCCGGTCTCGCGCGCCCAGCTGGAGACCCTGCGCAAGAACTGCGCGGACTTCGGCGTCCGGCTGCACCCGCTCGGCGACGTCGAGCAGGGCGTCGTGCACGTGGTCGGCCCGCAGCTGGGCCTGACCCAGCCCGGCACCACCGTGGTCTGCGGCGACTCCCACACCTCCACCCACGGCGCGTTCGGCGCACTGGCGTTCGGCATCGGCACCAGCCAGGTGGAGCACGTCCTGGCCACTCAGACGCTGCCGCTGGCCCGCCCGAAGACCATGGCCATCACCGTCGAGGGCGAACTGCCCGACGAGGTCACCGCGAAGGACCTGATCCTGGCGATCATCGCCCGGATCGGCACCGGCGGCGGCCAGGGCTACATCCTGGAGTACCGCGGCTCCGCCATCGAGAAGCTCTCGATGGAGGCCCGGATGACCATCTGCAACATGTCGATCGAGGCCGGCGCCCGCGCGGGCATGATCGCCCCCGACGCCACCACCTTCGACTACCTCCGGGGGCGCGACCACGCCCCCGAGGGCGAGAACTGGGACGCCGCCGTCGCGTACTGGAAGACCCTGCGCTCCGACGACGACGCGGTGTTCGACGCCGAGGTCGTCATCGACGCCGCCGAACTCGCCCCGTTCGTCACCTGGGGCACCAACCCCGGCCAGGGCGCGCCCCTGTCGGCCAACGTCCCCGACCCGGCTTCGTACGAGGACGCCTCGGAGCGCCACGCCGCCGAAAGGGCCCTGGAGTACATGGGGTTGACCGCCGGACAGCCGCTGCGCGAGATCGGCGTCGACACCGTCTTCGTGGGTTCGTGCACCAACGGCCGCATCGAGGATCTGCGCAACGCGGCCTCGGTCCTGGACGGCCGCAAGGTGGCCGACGGGGTGCGGATGCTGGTCGTCCCCGGCTCCGTCCGGGTCGCCCTCCAGGCCGTCTCCGAGGGGCTGGACAAGGTCTTCACCGAGGCCGGCGCCGAATGGCGGCACGCCGGGTGCTCGATGTGCCTCGGCATGAACCCCGACCAACTGGCCCCCGGCGAGCGCTCCGCCTCCACCTCGAACCGCAACTTCGAGGGACGGCAGGGCAAGGGCGGCCGGACCCACCTGGTCTCCCCCCAGGTCGCCGCCGCCACCGCCGTACTGGGCCATCTGGCCTCGCCCGCCGACCTGTCCGACGCCCGTACCCCCGCCGGAGTCCGATAGCCATGGAAGCATTCACCAGCCACACCGGCCGGGTCGTCCCGCTGCGCCGCAGCAATGTCGACACCGACCAGATCATCCCCGCCCACTGGCTGAAGAAGGTCACCCGCGACGGGTTCGAGGACGGCCTCTTCGAAGCCTGGCGCAAGGACGAGGACTTCGTCCTCAACCGCCCCGAGCGCCAGGGCGCCTCGGTCCTGGTCGCCGGCCCCGACTTCGGTACGGGCTCCTCCCGCGAACACGCGGTCTGGGCCCTGCAGAACTTCGGCTTCAAGGCCGTCGTCTCCTCCCGCTTCGCCGACATCTTCCGCGGCAACTCGCTGAAGAACGGCCTGCTCACCGTGGTGCTGGAGCAGCCGGTCGTCGACGCCCTCTGGGAGCTGACGGAGGCCGACCCGACCGCCGAGGTGACCGTCGACCTCTCGGCGCGCCAGGTCCGCGCCGAGGGCATCACCGCCGACTTCGAACTGGACGAGAACGCCCGCTGGCGCCTGCTCAACGGGCTCGACGACATCAGCCTCACCCTTCAGAACGAAGCGGACATCGCCGCCTACGAGGCGGCTCGGCCCGCCCACAAGCCGCGTACCATTGCCGCCTGAGCAGCGCTTTTCCAGGACTGCGCCCCCTGCCTCCCGGCAGGGGGCGCAGTCGCTTGTTGAGACCCCGTCGGGCGACAACTCGCCCCAGATGGCACAATCGGTGCATGGAACGCGACAGCCAACTCAAGCTCTATGGCCACGTCGCCGACCAACTGAAGGAAGCGCACGCGAAGGTGCGTGCACTGCAAGTCCCGGAGAGCGTACGGATGGCGCTGACCCGGAAGCTGCTGGTCGTCACGGCTGCGGCGAAGCACGATCTCCCGGACGCGGCAAAGCGTCTGGACCGGTTGATGAAGGACCTCGATGAGGGCCGATTCCCCGAAGGTGACTGACACGTGGAACTGCGCATCGGTCGACTTCGTTGCGGCACTAGGGTGATTAGCCCGTTTCGTGTTTGATTTGCGGTATATATCTGCCTAACGTGCGAAAAAGCTTGAACACTTTCGTTCTGGCAATGTCTCCGAAGGGGAAGACGTGAACAAGGCGCAGCTCGTAGAAGCGATTGCCGACAAGGTCGGCGGCCGTCAGCAGGCCGCGGACGCCGTCGACGCGGTACTGGACGCGATCGTGCGTGCCGTGGTCGCCGGAGACCGTGTCTCGGTCACCGGCTTCGGCTCGTTCGAGAAGGTCGACCGCCCCGCCCGGTACGCCCGCAACCCGCAGACGGGTGAGCGCGTCCGGGTCAAGAAGACCTCGGTGCCCCGCTTCCGCGCGGGTCAGGGCTTCAAGGACCTGGTGAGCGGCTCGAAGAAGCTCCCCAAGAACGACGTGGCCGTCAAGAAGGCCCCCAAGGGCAGCCTCTCGGGCGGATCTTCCGCCGCCCGTACGACGGTGAAGGCCGCCGCCGCCAAGAAGTCGGCCGCCAAGAAGGCCACCGCGAAGAAGGCCACCGCCAAGAAGACGGCGCCGGCGAAGACCGCCACCGCCAAGAAGGCCACCGCCAAGAAGACGACCGCGACGGCGAAGAAGACGTCCCCGGCCGCGAAGAAGGCGACCCCGGCCAAGAAGACCGCGACGAAGACCGTCGCCAGCAAGACCGCGCCCGCCAAGAAGGCCACGGCGAAGAAGGCGCCCGCGAAGAAGACCACCGCGCGCAAGACCACGGCCAAGAAGGCCACCGCACGCAAGAAGTGAGACCCGGGCGACTGCTCGCCCCTCACGACGCGCCGGGCCGGGCTCCCCTCCCAGGGAGCCCGGCCCGCGGGCTGTCCGGGCCCGTTCGGCCCAACGGCCCCGGCCGGACGACCGGGACCGGGACCGGATCAGAACGTCTGCAGCGTGACCAGCGAGATCCGCAGGGCCGCGCCCTCGCCCTCGCCCTCGACCCGCACCCGCTGCCCCGGACGCAGCAGCAACAGGCCGCCCGCGTCGAAGGCGGCGGCGTCGAACTCCACCGGGGTGCCGTCGTCCAGCAGCACACTGCCGCACCGGGTCTGGGGGTCGTACGTGTACGAGGTCGCCTGCATGGGCGGCAGCCTATCGGTCGCCCGCCGAGGCGGCGGCGGCCGCGATCCGCGCCGTGTGCGGCCCCACCCCCAGGGCCAGGGCGGCCCGCAGGTCCTCGCCCGTGTCCACGTCCCGGCGCACCGAGTCGACGCCGGACAGCGTTATTTCGACCGCCCCCGCCGCCCGGTGCCGCGCCCCGGACGGACCGCCGAAAGCCGGACGGAATTCAGCTCCGCCCACGGCGGACAGAAATGTCGTGCCGATTCCCTCCGCGTCCCGGAGAAAAGCGCTGGGAAAAGCGGAGGCAAAATCGAGCACCCGCGCCAATTCGCCGCCGCGCAGCGCGGGCAGATCCGCGTTGAGGGCGGCCACCGCGGCCGCGGGCCGCGAGGCCCGCGCGCGGCGCGCCCCGTGCGCCAGCGCCGCGTTGAGCCCGGCCCGGGGAGCGTCCGGCACGATCCGCGCCCCGAGCGCCGAGAGAGCCGCGGCGGCCACCGCGTCGTCCGTGACGACCACCACATCCCGCACCCGGGAGCAGTCCAGCGCCGCGGCCACGGTGTCCTGGGCGAACGCCAGCGCCAGCCGGGGCCGCGCCTCCTCGCCCACCGCCCGCCCCAGGCGGCTCTTGGCCCGCGCGAGCGGCTTCAGCGGAACGACCAGGGACCAGGGCCCGGCCGGATCGGTCTTCGTGGCGATCTCCCCCTCCGTACACATGAGGACTTATTCTCGCCTGCCGGTACGACAACCCGGAGGACCGCTACCGAACGTGAGGCGTACGGTGTTCTCGACAGAGCAGGGGTCCGGGGCGGGACGTGACCGTCCGCAGCCGGCCGGCAGGCCGAAAATTCCTAAGGAAGGTGTCCGAGTGTCCCGCCGCAGAATCGGCTTCTGGTACCGCCTGGCGGCGGTCATCGCCAAGCCGCCGCTGGTGGTTCTGTTCAAGCGAGACTGGCGGGGGGCGGAACACATTCCGGTCGACGGCGGATTCATCACCGCCGTCAACCACAACTCCTATCTGGACCCGCTCGCCTACGGCCACTTCCAGTACAACACCGGGCGGGTGCCCAGGTTCCTGGCGAAGGCCGGCCTCTTCCGCACCCCCTTCGTCGGGATGATGCTGCGCGGCACCGGCCAGATCCCCGTCTACCGCGAGACCACCGACGCCCTGGACGCCTTCCGGGCCGCCGTGGACGCCATCGAGCGCGGCGAGTGCGTCGCCTTCTACCCCGAGGGCACCCTCACCCGGGATCCGGACATGTGGCCGATGGCCGGCAAGACCGGGGCCGCCCGGGTGGCGTTGATGACCAGGGCGCCCGTCGTCCCCGTCGCGCAGTGGGGCGCGAACCAGGCGATGCCGCCGTACGCCAAGGAGAACAAGCTCCGGCTGTTCCCCCGCAGGACGCTCCGGGTGCAGGCCGGACCGCCCGTCGACCTCAGCCGCTTCTACGGACGGGAGCCCACCCCCGAGGTGCTGCGCGAGGCGACCGAGGCCATCATGGCGGCGATCACCCGCCAGCTGGAGGACCTGCGCGGCGAGAAGGCGCCCGCCGAGCTCTACGATCACCGCAAAGCCCGTGCTGAACAACGGCGTAAGGCCCAGGGAAAGGGATCCACGTGACGCACCCCGCACGAGTGGCCGTCTTCGGAACCGGCTCATGGGGTACGGCGTTCGCCGTGATCCTCGCCGACGCGGGCTGCGAGGTGACCCTCTGGGGCCGCCGCCCCGAGCTGGCCGAGGCCGTCAACACCACCCACACCAACCCGGACTACCTCCCGGGCATCGCGCTCCCCGACTCGATCCGTGCCACCACCGACGCCGCCGAGGCCCTGCGCGGCGCGGAGTTCGCCTTCCTCGTCGTGCCCTCCCAGACGCTCCGCGCCAACCTCGCCGACTGGGCCCCGCACCTGGAGCCGGGCACCGTCCTGGTCTCCCTGATGAAGGGCGTCGAGCTGGGCACCGCCGAGCTGATGAGCGAGGTGATCGCAGAGGTCGCCAAGGTCTCCGCCGACCGCATCGCCGTCGTCTCCGGACCCAACCTCGCCAAGGAGATCGCCGAGCGCCGCCCCGCCGCCGCCGTCGTCGCCTGCGCCGACGAGTCCGTCGCCCAGCGCCTCCAGGCCGTCTGCCACACCGCGTACTTCCGCCCGTACACCAACACCGACGTGATCGGCTGCGAGCTCGGCGGAGCCGTGAAGAACGTCATCGGCCTCGCCGTCGGCATCGCGGACGGCATGGGGCTCGGGGACAACACCAAGGGCTCCCTCATCACCCGCGGACTGGCCGAGACCACCCGACTGGGCGTGGCCATGGGCGCGGATCCGCTGACGTTCTCCGGACTCGCAGGCCTGGGCGACCTGGTGGCCACCTGCTCCTCGCCGCTCTCGCGGAACCACACGTTCGGGACCAACCTCGGGCGCGGGATGACGCTCCAGGAGACGATCGCCGTCACCAGGCAGACCGCGGAGGGCGTCAAGTCCTGCGAGTCGGTCCTCGCGCTGGCACGCCGGCACGGGGTCGACATGCCCATCACCGAAACCGTCGTCTCCATCGTCCACGAGGGCAAGTCCCCGGTCGTCGCGGTCAAGGAGCTGATGTCGCGCAGCGCCAAGGCCGAGCGACGCTGACGCCGCTCTTACCAGCAGGTACGCTCATCGCGATATGAGCAGCGAGAACCTCCCCCAGAGCCCTGAGCGCGCCGAGAGCCCTGAGCAGCAGCGCCCCAAGCCCCGTGTGGCGGTCGTGTTCGGCGGCCGCAGCTCCGAGCACGGCATCTCGGTCGTCACGGCCGGCGCCGTCATGAAGGCCATCGACCGGACCGCGTACGACGTCCTGCCGATCGGCATCACGACGGACGGCCGCTGGGCGCTCACCGCCGACGAGCCCGAACGCATGGCCATCACCGACCGCGAGCTCCCCGAGGTGGACCGGCTCGCCGAGTCCGCCGAGGGCAGCGTCGTGCTCTCCGTGGACCCGGGCAGCCGCGAGGTCGTCTACACCGAGCCCGGTTCGGTGCCCAAGGCGCTGGGCGAGGTCGACGTCGTCTTCCCCGTGCTGCACGGCCCCTACGGGGAGGACGGCACGCTCCAGGGGCTGCTCGAACTCTCCGGTGTGCCCTACGTCGGCGCGGGCGTCCTCGCCTCCGCCGTCGGCCAGGACAAGGAGTACATGAAGCGCGTCTTCATCTCCTACGGGCTGCCCGTCGGGCCCTACGAGGTCGTCCGGCCCCGCGAGTGGGACAACGATCCCGCCGCCGCCCGCAAGCGGATCGTGGACTTCGCCGGGGAACACGGCTGGCCGCTGTTCGTCAAGCCCGCCCGCGGCGGCTCCTCGATGGGCATCACCAAGGTCGACGGTGTCGAAGGTCTCGACGCGGCGATCGAGGAGGCCCGCCGCCACGACCCGAAGTTCCTCGTCGAGTCGCTGCTGCGCGGCCGGGAGATCGAGTGCGGGGTGCTGGAGTTCGAGGACGGTCCGCGCGCCAGCGTGCCCGCCGAGATCCCGCCGGTCACCTCCCACGACTTCTACGACTTCGAGGCCAAGTACATCGACTCGGCCGCCGGCCTGGTGCCGGCGCCGCTCACCGACGAGCAGACCGCCGAGGTGCAGCGCCTCGCCGTCGCCGCGTTCGACGCCGTCTCCTGCGAGGGGCTGGTGCGCGCCGACTTCTTCCTCACCGAGGACGGCTCCTTCGTCATCAACGAGATCAACACCCTGCCGGGCTTCACCCCGATCTCCATGTACCCGCGCATGTGGCAGGAGAGCGGCGTCAGCTACCCGGAACTGGTCGACCGGCTGATCCAGGCGGCGTTGACCCGCTCCACCGGACTGCGCTGACGCGGCCCCGGGCGACCGACGCCGCCGCCCGGTTCAGAATCTGCTGGGGACCGTCTTCGAGACGGGGCCGGCGAACGCGGCCAGCGGCGTCATGTCGTGGGCGTACGCCGAGGAGAGCGTGACCTCGACGTACGCCTTGCGGTACGTGGTGGTGAACCGCGGTCCGGACCCCTCGGGCTCCTCCAGCATCCACTGCACCCCGTCCGCCTCGACCCCCTGCGCCTGGGGGTCGTCCATCTTCGCGGGCCGGGGGACCCCGCAGCGCAGTACGATCGCCCCGTCCCCCCAGCCGGCGGTCAGCTCCGAGTCCGGGGAGGGGTCGCTGCGTTCCTGTTCGAGGACGGTCCGGGGCAGTGCCTCGTCCAGGGCCTCGCAGTACGCGGCGGCCTCCGCGGACGGGGTGGGAACCGGGACCGGGGGCCGGGCGTCGCTGAGGGAACAGCCCGCCGCGGCCAGGACGAGCACGGCAGCGGACGGACCGAGGAATATCGAGCGGGGTGGCCGGCGGGCGGATGACGTCACCGGCCCAGCCTAGACGGGGGTCAGAGGTGGACGACCGGGCAGGTCAACGTCCGTGTGATGCCGTCCACCTGCTGCACCTTGGCGACCACCATGCGGCCGAGTTCGTCGACCGTGTCCGCCTGGGCGCGCACGATCACGTCGTAGGGACCCGTCACGTCCTCTGCCTGGATGACTCCCGGAATCTTGGAGATGGTCTGGGCGACGATCGACGCCTTGCCCACCTCGGTCTGGATGAGGATGTACGCCTGTACCACGGAACCTCCAGGGCGGCCACGAGGATCATGTGGGGGAAAGGGACGCCACGTTATCGCGTCGTCGAGGGCCACGGGGAGACCTGCGGGCCGGATGACGTCCACAGCGTGGCGCGCAGGGCGCAGAAGTTGACGTATCTCTTGACGGTACCGACAGCACAGACGGCTCGCGACCGGGGGCCCGGACGGGTGTCCGGGGCGATAAAGGAGAGGTGAGACTCGGTGAAGGGAACCGTGGGCGAGTTGGGGGAGTTCGGGCTCATCAGAGAGCTCACGTCCCGGCTCACCACCACTCCGGCGGTACGGCTGGGGCCCGGCGACGACGCCGCGGTCGTGGCCGCCCCCGACCGCAGGGTCGTGGCCAGTACGGACATCCTGCTGGAAGGGCGGCACTTCCGCCGCGACTGGTCGACGGCGTACGACGTCGGCCGCAAGGCCGCCGCCCAGAACCTCGCCGACATCGCGGCGATGGGGGCCGTGCCCACCGCGCTGCTCCTCGGCCTCGTCGTCCCCGCCGACCTGCCCGTCACCTGGGCCGCCGAGCTGATGGACGGGCTCCGCGACGAATGCCAGGTGGCCGGTGCGGCCGTGGTGGGCGGCGACGTGGTGGGCGGCGACACCATCACCGTCTCCATCACCGCACTCGGCGACCTGCGCAACCACGAGCCCGTCACCCGGGCCGGCGCCCGCCCCGGCGACGTCGTCGCCGTCACCGGCTGGCTCGGCTGGTCCGCCGCCGGATACGCCGTGCTCTCCCGAGGCTTCCGCTCGCCCCGCGCCTTCGTCGAGGCCCACCGCCGCCCCGAACCGCCCTACCACGCGGGCCCCGCGGCCGCCGGACTCGGCGCGACCGCGATGACCGACGTCAGCGACGGCCTCGTCGCGGACCTCGGCCACATCGCGGAGTCCAGCAAGGTCCGCATCGACCTGCGCTCCGGCCTCATCGACATCCCCACGCAGATGTCCGACATCGGGCAGGCCGTGGGCGTCGACCCGCTCCAGTGGGTGCTGACCGGGGGAGAGGACCACGCGATCGTCGCGACCTTCCCCCCCGACGTGAAGCTCCCCGCCCGCTGGAAGGTGATCGGCGAGGTCCTCAACCCCTCCGCCCTGCCCCAGGTCACCGTCGACGGAGCGCCCTGGACCAGCAAGGGCGGCTGGGATCACTTCGGCGCCATCGAGGACACCCAGCCCCGCGCCTGAGCAGGGGCGGGGGACGCGCGCGGGAGCGCTAGATTGCTGCGCATGCCCATACGTACCGCTGTACCGCCCCGTGTGCTCACCGTCGCCGGCTCCGACTCCGGCGGCGGTGCGGGGATCCAGGCCGACCTGAAGACCATGCTCGCCCTCGGTGTGCACGGCATGAGCGTGCTCACCGCCGTCACCGCGCAGAACTCCCTCGGCGTCCAGGGCGCGTGGGAGCTTCCGGTGGACGCCGTACGCGCCCAGTACCGCAGCGTCGTCGACGACATCGGCGTCCAGGCCGTGAAGACCGGCATGCTCGCCTCCGCCGCCCTCGTGGAGACCGTCGCCGCACTCCTCGCCGCCACCGACGCCCCCGTCGTCGTCGACCCGGTCGGCGTCTCCAAGCACGGCGACGCCCTGCTCGCCGCCGAAGCCCTCGACTCGGTGCGCACCGTGCTGCTGCCCGTCGCCACCGTGGCCACCCCGAACCTCGACGAGGTGGCTCAGCTCACCGGCGTCGTGGTCACCGAGGAGGACGGGATGCGCCGGGCCGCCGAGGAGATCCTCGCCTTCGGCCCGCGCTGGGTGGTGATCAAGGGCGGTCATCTGCCCGGCGAGGCGGTGGACCTGCTCACCGACGGGAGCGAGGAGCACTGGCTGCGCGCCCCCCGCCACGACAACCGCCACACCCACGGCACCGGCTGCACCCTGGCCTCCGCCATCGCCGCCGGGCTCGCGCTGGGACAGGACGTGCCCACCGCGGTCCGGGGCGCGAAGACGTACGTCACCGGCGCGATCGAGGCCGGCTTCCCGCTCGGCGCGGGCATCGGACCGGTCGACCACGGCTGGCTGACCCGCCCGGCGGGCTGAGCGGCCCCCGAGCGGCCCGCCTGAGCACAGCAAAAAGCCGGTCCACCGAGATGGACCGGCTTTTTGGGCAACCGGAAGGCTGCGCTACGACGGGGACGTCAGCGCGCGACCTTGCCGGCCTTGATGCACGAGGTGCAGACGTTGAGCCGCTTCGGCGTCCGACCGACCACTGCACGCACGCGCTGGATGTTGGGGTTCCAGCGACGGGACGTACGGCGGTGCGAGTGCGAAATGTTGTTGCCGAAGCTCGGCCCCTTGCCGCAAACGTCGCAGTTGGCAGCCACGGGTCACTCCAAAGACTTCAGGTGCACTTACAGTGAATTCCGGCGCGCCGGAATCAGATGACTGAAGTGGCGGTACCGGAGGAATGGCCCGACTCTCATCGGGCAACCGGAGCAGCATACAACGCCTGCTTCGGAGATACGAAACTACCATGGGCGAGACCTCCGCTCTCCCGCCCCCTGTCCGGGCCGGGGGCCCGGCGAGCGGGCTAACCTGCGGTGCAGTCCGTCGCCACGGCCGACCAGGAGGACCATCGGTGCCGCAGCTCCCCGACGATCTGGACGCCGTCGCGGTACGCACGTGGTGCTCGCTGGCGCTGGAGGCCCTGGGACGGGAGCGCGCGGAGATCGACGCGATCAACGTCTACCCCGTCGCCGACGGCGACACCGGCACCAACCTCTACCTGACCTTCGAGTCCGCCGCCGCCGCCGTCGAAGCGGTCTTCGCCGCGCATGAGACCGGGACCACCGCGCCCGCCGCCGCCGATGCCGTGCGCGCCCTGGCACACGGCGCCCTGATCGGCGCGCGCGGCAACTCCGGCACGATCCTGGCCCAGCTGCTGCGCGGCATGGCCGGGGTGCTGGCCGAGGGCGGCGACGCGGACCGGCTGCGCCTCGCCCTGACGAGGGCCGCCTCCGCCGCCCGGCAGGCCGTCGCCCGCCCCGTCGAGGGGACCGTCCTCACCGTCGCCGCCGCCGCCGCCGAAACCGCCCGGAGCGCGGGCCCCGGCCTGCGGGCCGTCGCCACCGCCGCGTACGAGGGGGCGCTCGCCGCCCTCGTACGGACCCCGGAGCAGCTCGCCGTCCTCGGCCGGGCGGGCGTGGTCGACGCCGGGGGCCGGGGCCTGGTGGCGGTCCTGGGCGCGCTGGTGGAGACCGTGACCGGGCAGGCCCCGGTACGCGGAGGCCGCACCGGCCCCGGCAGGACGCCCGCGCCCCTGGACGGGGGGTCCGTGGTGGGGCTGCCGGTGGGCGGCACTCCGGCGCGGGGCGTCACGGAGGACGGGCCCGCGGCGCAGGACGCCCCGGGGGAGGGGCCGGTCGACTGCCCCGAGGGCGGGGGCGCCGGGCCCGCCTTCGAGGTGATCTACCTCCTGGAGGCCGACGACGACCAGGTCGCCCGGCTGCGCACCCGCCTCGACGCCCTCGGCGACTCCCTGGTCGTGGTGGGCGGCGACGGGCTCTGGCACGTCCATGTGCACGTCGACGACGCCGGGGCGGCGGTGGAGGCGGGCGTCGAGGCCGGGCGGCCGTACCGGATCCGGATCACCCACTTCGCCACCGAGAGCGGCCACGACCTCCGCGCCCAGGCCGAACCTGCCCGGCGCGCCGTCGTCGTGGTGGTCCCCGGGGACGGACTGGCCGGCCTGTGCGCGGAGGCCGGAGCCACCACGGTGATCGCCCGCCCCGGCGAACCGCCCGCCAGCGGCGAACTGGTCGACGCCATCCGCCGGGCCCACGCCCGCGAGGTGGTGCTGCTGCCCAACGACGCGGCCCTGCGCCACACCGCGGCCGCCGCCGCCGAGCAGGCCAGGACCGAGGGGGTCCGGGTCGCCCTCGTCCCCACCCGCGCCGCCGTCCAGGGCATCGCCGCCCTCGCCGTCCACGAGCCCGACCGCGGGTTCGACGAGGACGTGGTCGCCATGACCGCCGCCGCCGGGGCCACCCGCTACGCCGAACTGGCCGTCGCGGAGCACCGGTCGTGGACCATGGCCGGGGTCTGCCAGGCAGGGGACGTCCTCGGGCTGATCGACGGCGACGTGGCGGTGATCGGCTCCGACGTCCCGGCCACCGCGCGTACCGTGCTCGACCGGATGCTGGCCGCCGGCGGCGAGCTGGTCACCCTCGTCCTCGGCGAGGACGTCCCCGACGCGCTCGCCGACGCGCTGGAGGAGCACGTACGGGAGGGCCACCTCGCCGTGGACACGGTGGTCTACCGGGGCGGCCGCCAGCGGGCGCCCCTGCTGATCGGCGTCGAGTAGCCGCGGCGGCGCGTCCCGGGCCCGCCGGGCGGCCCGGGCAGGCGGATCCGGGTGCGCGGGGCGGGCGGATCCGGGCGGCCGGCCGCGCCCGCCGGACGGCTGTCAGTGCCGTGGTGTGCAATGGAGGGCGTGTCCTCGCTCGATGAACCCCTCAAGAAGCTGCTCGGCGGAGCGACCGCGAAGGTGATGGCCGAACACCTCGACCTGCACACGGTCGGAGATCTGCTGCACCACTACCCGCGGCGGTACGAGGAGCGCGGCAAGCTGACCGCGCTGACCGACCTCCCGCTGGACGAGCACGTCACGGTCGTCGCCCAGGTCGCCGACGCCCGCGTCCTGACGTTCAACAACGGCCGGGGCAAACGCCTGGAGGTCACCCTGACCGACGGCAGCGGCCGCCTCCAGCTGGTCTTCTTCGGCCACGGCGTCCACAAGCCGCACAAGGAGCTGCTGCCGGGCCGCCAGGCGATGTTCGCGGGCAAGGTCTCCGTCTTCAACCGCAAGATGCAGCTGGCCCACCCCACGTACCAACTGCTCGACGCCTCCGACGCCGACGAGGCCACCGAGGCCGTGGACGCCTTCGCGGGCCGGCTGCTGCCGATCTACCCCGCCTGCAAACAGCTCGACTCCTGGCGTATCGCCAAGGCCGTCGACGCCGTGCTGCCCAGCGCGCGGGACGCGGTGGACCCGCTCCCCGCCGCCCTGCGCGAGGGGCGCGGCTTCACCCCGCTGCCGGAGGCCCTGCTCAAGGTGCACCGGCCGCAGACCAGGGCGGACATCGAGGACGCCAAGGCCCGGCTGAAGTGGGACGAGGCCTTCGTCCTCCAAGTGGCCCTGGCCCGCCGCCGCTACGCCGACACCCAGCTCCCCGCCGCTGCCCGCCGCCCCGTCGCCGACGGCCTGCTGGACGCCTTCGACGCCAAGCTGCCCTTCACCCTCACCGAGGGGCAGGAGAAGGTCAGCAAGGAGATCTTCGACGACCTGGCCACCGAGCATCCGATGCACCGCCTCCTCCAGGGCGAAGTCGGCTCGGGCAAGACGATGGTGGCCCTGCGCGCCATGCTCGCCGTGGTCGACGCGGGCGGCCAGGCCGCGATGCTCGCCCCCACCGAGGTCCTCGCCCAGCAGCACCACCGCTCGATCACCGAGATGATGGGCGAGCTGGCCGACCGTTGGGGGCTGTGGCGCGAAGCGCCTCTGGACGAGGGGCGGCGGCCGGGTGGCGGGCGGGCGCCGGGCGGCTCGGACCGGGGGACCAAGGTCGTCCTGCTCACCGGTTCGATGGGCGCGGCGGCCCGCCGGCAGGCCCTGCTCGACCTGGTCACCGGCGAGGCCGGGATCGTCATCGGCACCCACGCCCTCATCGAGGACAAGGTCCAGTTCCACGACCTGGGCCTGGTCGTCGTGGACGAGCAGCACCGCTTCGGTGTGGAGCAGCGCGACGCCCTGCGCTCCAAGGGGAAGCAGCCGCCCCACCTCCTCGTCATGACCGCCACCCCCATTCCCCGTACGGTCGCGATGACGGTCTTCGGCGACCTGGAGACCTCCGTCCTGGACCAGCTCCCGGCCGGCCGCTCCCCGATCGCCAGCCACGTCGTGCCCGCCAAGGACAAACCGCACTTCCTCGCCCGCGCGTGGGAACGCGTCCGCGAGGAGGTCGAGAACGGCCACCAGGCGTACGTCGTCTGCCCCCGCATCGGGGACGACGCGGAGGAGGCCGCGGGCAAGGGCGGCAAGAAGGCGGCGAAGGCCAAGAAGGCGGCCCCCGAGGAGGACGGCGACAAACGGCCGCCGCTCGCCGTCCTGGAGATCGCCGACGAACTGCGCGGGGGCCCGCTGGCGGGGCTGCGCGTCGAGGTGCTGCACGGCAGGATGCACCCCGACGAGAAGGACGACGTCATGCGCCGGTTCGCCGCCGGGGAGGTCGACGTCCTGGTCGCCACCACCGTCATCGAGGTCGGGGTCAACGTCCCCAACGCCACCGCCATGGTGATCATGGACGCCGACCGCTTCGGCGTCTCCCAGCTCCACCAGCTCCGCGGGCGCGTCGGCCGGGGCTCCGCCCCCGGACTCTGCCTGCTGGTCAGCGAGGCCCACGAGGCGAGCCCCGCCCGCGCCCGGCTCTCCGCCGTCGCCGCCACCCTGGACGGCTTCGAACTCTCCCGCATCGACCTGGAGCAGCGCCGCGAGGGCGATGTGCTGGGCCAGGCCCAGTCCGGGGTGCGCTCCTCGCTGCGGATGCTCACCGTCATCGACGACGAGGAGGTCATCGCCGCCGCCCGCGAGGAGGCCGTGGCGATCGTCGCCGCCGACCCGGGGCTGGAGGAGCTGCCGGAGCTGCGCACCGTGCTGGCCGCCCTCCTGGACAAGGAGCGCGAGGAGTACCTCGACAAGGGGTGAGTTCCGCGGGGCGCCCGCCGACCGGGCCGGCGCGGCCCGCACGCCATATCGTGGACGCACGGCCCGCCCGCAGCCCGTGCGCGGGTCGTGGCCCGCGCGGCCCGTGCGCCGGGCCGCCGAGGGTCCGCGCCCCCGGGCGCACTCCCTCACGCGCCGGGGCCCCGGTCCCGCCCCCCGCCCCCGACCCCGAGGACCTCACACCCATGACCCGCGTGATCGCCGGCTCGGCCGGTGGACGCCGCCTGGCCGTCCCGCCCGGCACCGGCACCCGCCCTACCTCCGACCGTGCGCGCGAAGGCCTCTTCTCCACCTGGCAGGCGCTCCTCGGCACCCTGGAGGGGACCCGGGTCGCCGACCTGTACGCCGGTTCCGGAGCCGTCGGGCTCGAAGCGCTCTCCCGCGGAGCGGCCCACGCCCTGCTCGTCGAGGCCGACCCCAAGGCGGTCCGGACCGTCCGCGACAACGTCCGCGTCCTCGGCCTCCCCGGCGCCGAGGTACGGGCCGGCAAAGCGGAGCAGATCGTGACGGGCCCGGCCCCCGCCGACCCGTACGACATCGTCTTCCTGGACCCGCCGTACGCCGTCACCGACGACGATCTTCGCGAGATCCTGCTCACACTCCGTGCTCAGGGGTGGCTCAGCGACGATGTGCTGGTCACCGTGGAACGCGGCACCCGGGGCGGCGAATTCGGCTGGCCCGCAGGATTCGAGCCACTGCGCTCCCGTCGCTACGGCGAGGGGACGCTTTGGTACGGTCGCGCCGCCGCTACGTGCGAAGACGCACGATGACCGGACCGGAGAGCGAGGGAACCACAGTGCGCCGCGCCGTCTGTCCGGGGTCGTTCGACCCCATCACCAACGGACATCTCGACATCATCGGACGAGCCTCGAAACTGTACGACGTGGTGCACGTCGCGGTGATGATCAACCAGTCCAAGAAGGGGCTGTTCACCGTGGACGAGCGGATCGGGCTGATCCGCGAGGTCACCGCCGACTTCGGCAACGTCGAGGTGGAGTCCTTCCACGGCCTGCTGGTCGACTTCTGCAAGCAGCGGGAGATCCCGGCGATCGTGAAGGGCCTGCGGGCCGTCAGCGACTTCGACTACGAGCTGCAGATGGCCCAGATGAACAACGGCCTCTCCGGCGTCGAGACGCTCTTCGTGCCGACCAACCCCACCTACAGCTTCTTGTCGTCCTCGCTGGTCAAGGAGGTGGCGGCCTGGGGCGGCGACGTGTCCCACCTGCTGCCCCCGACCGTCCACGCGGCACTCGTGGAGCGGCTGGGCGAGCGCTGAGCCGCTGACGGGGCGTCACCCGGTGTCGGGCGGCGGCCGACTGGCCTTACAGTCGTCCCGTCCGTCTCCAACGGAGCAGCAGCTTCAACAGAGCAGCAGAGAGTGGCGAGCACACGGTGGACGTGCAGAAGAAGCTCGACGAGATCGTCGAAGCGGTCGGGGCCGCCCGATCCATGCCCATGTCGGCCTCGTGCGTGGTCAACCGCGCCGAGCTGCTCGCGATGCTGGAAGAGGTGCGCCAGGCCCTGCCCGGCTCCCTCGCCCAGGCCCAGGAGCTCCTCGGCGGCCAGGAGCAGTTCGCCGAGCAGGCCAGGCAGGAGGCCGAGCGGATCGTCGAGGCCGCCCGCGCCCAGCGCGCCACGCTGATCTCCGAGACCGAGGTCGTCCGCCAGTCGCAGGCCGAGGCCGACCGGATCCTGTCCGAGGCCCGCCGCGAGGCCGAGGAGGTCCGGGCCGAGGCCGACGACTACGTCGACAGCAAGCTCGCCAACTTCGAGGTCGTCCTCACCAAGACCATCGGTTCCGTGGACCGGGGCCGCGAGAAGCTCCTCGGCCGGGGCCGGGGCCTGGACGAGCAGGGCTACGAGGACCCCGACTTCACCGAGGCCCCCGAGCGCAGTGCCGACCCCGAGACCCTGCGGCAGCGGGCCGACGCGTACGTCGACGCCAAGTTCGGCGCCTTCGAGGCCGTTCTCGCCGGGACGCTGGAGGCGGTCGGCCGCGGACGGCAGAAGCTGCACGGCCGGGTCGCCACCGACGAGCTGGGCGCGCACATCGCCGCCCAGGACGCCGCGGGCGGCCAGGGCCCCACCAGCGACGCCGACTACCTGGCGGGTCTCGCCGAGCTGGCCGCCCCGCAGCCGCCGCGGGCGCCCCAGCCGCCCGCGCAGCCGGCCCCGCCCGCCTACCCGGCGCAGCCGCAGGCCGACCCGGGCTACGCACCGGCGGCGTACGGCTACCAGGAGCAGTCGCACCAGCAGGGCGTCCAGGACGGGTACGGCTACCAGCAGCAGCCCGACCCTTACGCCGCGTACCAGCCGCAGGGGGGCTACGACCCGAACGGGTACCCGCCCCAGCCGACCGGGCAGCCCGACTACGGGTGGCAGCAGCCGCACCAGCCCCCGGCGGCCGGCCGGCCCGGCGGGGGAGCGCTGGACGAGACCAGCCTCTTCGACACCAGCATGATCGACCTGGAGCAGCTGCGCCGGTACGAACAGGGCCGCTGACCCGGGGCCGGGCCGCCCCGATTGGGTGCTGAGCGGTCCGTCAAGTATCCTGAATCCTCGGTCGCACACAGGTCCGCGATCCCGGCTGCCCGTTTCGCCTCGGAAGCGAAAGACGGCCTTTCGCCGGACCGCAGACGACCGGCCTCCCTATCGCAGCGCGACACCCATGATCCGAAAGCAGGAGAAGCCCTGAACGGCCACCTCGACCACCGCAACCCCCTCGTGTTCGATACGCACGAGCTGGGCCGGCGTCCCGGTGCCATGAAGCGGATCTCCCGCTCGGTGGAAGCACCCGGTTCACCGGTCCTGGGCATCGACGGCGTCATCGGCGTGCCGGAAGGCGCGCCCGTGCAGCTGGACCTCCGCCTCGAATCGGTCATGGAAGGGGTGCTTGTCACAGGCACCGCCCGTGCCACCGCCGAGGGGGAGTGCGTAAGGTGTCTGGAGCCGCTGACCGTAGAGGTCGACGCGGACTTCCAGGAGATGTTCTCGTACCCTGACGCCGATGACCGGGGCCGCCCCACCGCGGACCCGGTCGACGACGCCGAGGACGACGAGGACATGTTCTTCCTCGAGGACGGCCTGTTCGACCTCGAGTCAGTGCTGCGTGACGCGGTAGTGCTCGCACTGCCCATGCAGCCGGTGTGCAAGGAGACCTGCGCCGGCCTGTGTTCCGAATGCGGAATCAGGCTGGACGAGAATCCGGACCACCACCACGACGCCGTCGACATCCGTTGGGCGGCACTGCAAGGACTCGCCGAGACCGTTCAGGACGGCGAGAAGGACAACATGGGCGGCGCCGAACCGGGCGTCGACGAGAAGCAGGAGAAGTAGCCGTGGCTGTTCCGAAGCGGAAGATGTCGCGCAGCAACACGCGCCACCGCCGGTCGCAGTGGAAGGCTGCGGTCCCCACCCTGGTTTCGTGCGAGCGTTGCCAGGAGCCCAAGCTCCAGCACATTGCGTGCCCGAGCTGCGGCACCTACAACAAGCGCCAGGTCCTCGAGGTCTGAGCGGCTGGTGAGAGGCCCGATGTCTGAGTTGTCCAACGCCAAGAAGCAGGCAGACAACGTCAACACAGCCTCGTCCCACACGCTTCTGGAAGGGCGGCTCGGGTACCACCTCGAGTCCGCCCTTCTGGTGCGTGCGCTGACCCACCGTTCGTACGCGTACGAGAACGGCGGCCTGCCCACCAACGAGCGGCTGGAGTTCCTCGGGGACTCGGTGCTCGGCCTGGTGGTCACGGACACGCTGTACCGCACCCACCCCGACCTGCCCGAAGGCCAGCTGGCCAAGTTGCGGGCCGCGGTGGTCAACTCGCGTGCGCTTGCGGAAGTGGGCCGCGGCCTCGAACTCGGCTCCTTCATCCGGCTCGGCCGCGGTGAAGAGGGCACGGGTGGCCGGGACAAGGCTTCCATCCTCGCCGACACACTGGAAGCGGTGATCGGCGCGGTCTATCTCGACCAGGGCCTCAGCGCGGCCTCGGAGCTGGTCCACCGGCTCTTCGACCCGCTGATCGACAGGTCCTCGAACCTCGGCGCCGGCCTGGACTGGAAGACCAGCCTCCAGGAACTCACCGCCAGCGAGAGCCTCGGAGTCCCCGAGTACCTCGTGACGGAGACCGGCCCGGACCACGAGAAGACCTTCACTGCTGCCGCCCGCGTCGGTGGTGTCTCGTACGGCACCGGCACCGGCCGTAGCAAGAAGGAAGCGGAGCAGCAGGCGGCCGAGTCCGCCTGGCGCGAGATCAGTGCCGCCGCAGAGGCACGGCAGGCCGCGGAGAAGTCCGCGGCCGACGGAGGGGCCGCCGACACCCCTGCCGTACCGTCGCCGAACACGGACGCCGCTCCGGCCTGAAGCGACACGGGAAACCCCTCGGCGCCACGAGCACCGGGGGGTTCTCCCTGTCCCGGGAGCCGTTTCCGCGCTCCCGGGATGCCCGCCCGCCCCCGTCCGACCGCCGATGTGTCTGGAGTGGTCCCCCGTGCCCGAGCTGCCCGAGGTCGAAGTGGTCCGCCGGGGCCTGGAGCGCTGGGTCAGCGGCCGCACCGTCACCGAGGCCGAGGTCCTGCACCCGCGCTCGGTCCGCCGCCACCTCGCGGGCGGCCCCGACTTCGCCGCCCGGCTCCGGGGCGCCCGCTTCGGAACGGCGATGCGGCGCGGCAAGTACCTCTGGGTGCCGATCGAGGAGGCGTCCGCCTCGCTCCTCGGCCACCTCGGCATGAGCGGTCAGCTCCTGGTGCGGCCCGTGGACGCCCCCGACGAGAAGCACCTGCGCGTCCGGATGCGGTTCGACGACGCCCTCGGCACCGAGCTGCGCTTCGTCGACCAGCGGACCTTCGGCGGGCTCTCGCTGCACGACAACACCCCCGAGGGCCTGCCCGACACCATCGCGCACATCGCCCGGGACCCACTCGACCCGCTCTTCGACGACGAGGCGTTCCACACCGCGCTGCGCCTGCGCCGTACGACGGTCAAGCGCGCCCTCCTCGACCAGACGCTGATCAGCGGCGTCGGCAACATCTACGCCGACGAGGCGCTCTGGCGGTCCAAGCTCCACTACGACCGGCCGACCGCGACCCTGACCCGCCCCAAGTCCGCCGAGCTGCTCGGCCACGCCCGCGACGTCATGAACGCGGCACTGGCCCAGGGCGGCACCAGCTTCGACAGCCTGTACGTCAACGTGAACGGCGAGTCCGGCTACTTCGACCGGTCGCTCGACGCGTACGGCAGGGAGGGCGAGCCCTGCCACCGCTGCGGCACGCCGATGCGCCGCCGCGCCTGGATGAACCGCTCCAGCTACTTCTGCCCGCGCTGCCAGCGACCGCCGCGCGCCTCGTCGTAACGCGGCCGGGCGGGGCCGGCGCGGGTCAGAATCCGAAGCTCTGGACCCACCAGGGGCCCTCGGGGCCCTCCTGGACGCCGATGCCGATGGTCTTGTAGTCGCAGTTGAGAACGTTGGTGCGGTGGCCCTCGCTGTTCATCCAGGCGTCCATCACCTCCTGGGGGCCGGCCTGGCCGCGGGCGATGTTCTCCGCGCCCAGCCCCTGGACGCCCGCCTGCGCGGCGCGGTCCCAGGGGGTGTCGCCGTCCGGGTCCGTGTGGTCGAAGAAGCCGCGGGCCGCCATGTCCTCGCTGAAGTCCTGGGCGAGCGAGGTGAGCGGGGCGCTGGTGGACAGCGGGGAGCAGCCGGCCTTCGCGCGTTCCTGGTTGACCAGGGCCAGCACCTGGGAGCGTGCGGAGGCGTCGGTCGGGGAAGGGGACGGCTTCTCGGCCGGCGGCGGAGCGGCGGAGGTCTTCGGCGGGGCCGGGGCCTTGCTCGTCGGCGGCGTGCTCGTCCCCGGGGCCGCGGGCGCCTTCGCCTTCCCGGACTTCCGGGACGGATCGGCGGCCTGTTTCCCGGAGGCGGCCTCGGACGGCGACGCCGACTCCGGGGCCGTCTTCGACGGGTCCGCGGAGGGCGGGGCGGTGGTGGAGGGCGTCTTCGACGGGGCCTTGCCCGGGGGCCGCGGGCTCTCGCCGCCCCGGGCGGGGGAGGAGGACCGGTCGGCCGGCTCCGTGGAGCGGCTGCCCTGCGTCAGCAGGTCGGGGGCGGCGCCGCCGGAGCGCACCTGGTCGACGGCGCGGGTGGTGCCGGAGGTGGAGGCGTCGCCCCCCGGGAGCAGTCCCGAGGCGACCGCCACCGCGCCCACGGCCACGGCCGCCGAGACGCCGAGGAGCCCGGCGCGGGCCGGCACGCCGGACTTCTTCCGGCGGGTGCCACCGCGCCGGAAAGCGGCGTCGGCCGCGGATTCTTCAGCGGCGGGGCCTGCGGCGGATCGTCGGTGGCGTCCCATGCGCTGTGCCTTCCTCGTGCTCCAGACGCCCTGACGGCGTCGCTCGATTCCCCGTTGCCGCCCCGTCGATCGAATTCGGCCCTGCGCGGAGGTCATTCCGCTTGATCGACTTTCCGTCGATCCCCGTCCGATACTCACCTGATCGAGTGAGGCTGTTCGACGGGACTGTAGCCCATGGGGGAAAGGGGGCGAGATGCTTCGGGAACAGGAGGCCGGTTAGCGTTCGGGCATGAATGAAGAAGCGCGTCTCGTCGTGTGGGTACGCGGCCGGGTCCAGCAAGTGGGATTCCGCTGGTTCACCAGGGCAAACGCTTTGGAGATCGGCGGGCTCACCGGGTTCGCCCTCAATCTCGACGACGGCCGGGTGCAGATCGTGGCCGAGGGGCCACGTGACCATTGCCACCGTCTGCTGGAGTGGCTGCGGTCCGACGACACACCCGGGCGCGTGGACGGAGTGACTGAGATCTGGGACACCCCCCGCGGCGGTTACGACGGATTCGCCATCCGCTGATCCCGCCGGACCGCACTCCCGGTGATCAGCTCGGCCGCCCGCGCGCCCCGCGCCGCCGCCCCCGTGCCGCGCGGCCCCCCGCACCCGAAGTGACCTGCGGTAGGACCGGCCGCGACGGATGGTTGCCAGATTCCGCGTGACGTGCAAGGCTGCGGCATTGACGAAGATCTGCACACCCCTCGGGGCCCCGCAGGAGAGTCGCGCCGCATGATCGTCCGGCGGCGCGCCCCCGGGACGCCCGGGCACACAGGGTGTGATCGTGTTGACCGTCAAACTTTTTGGTGAGACGCTGAAAACCCCGCGCACCTTAGCTGTTCGGTAGAGCTGTTCAGCAGCAGAACCGCAGTGGTGACAGAGCCCTGCCGAGCATCGCGGGTGCCGTTCCCCTGACGACCCACACCGCATCGGTCGGTCACTCATTGTGGAGGACCATCCATCATGGCAAAGGCGCTTCTCGGTTACGTCGGCGGTTCCGACCCGCGACTCCTCGCCGAGATGCGACGGCTCCAGCAGCGCGTCCAGGACCTGGAATCCGAGCTCACCCGGATCCAGAGCGAGAACGACGCGCTCAACGCCGCCGCTCAGCACCAGGAGTCGCTGCTCGACAGCATCGACATCGACGTACCCCAGGGCGAGCCTGCGCTGACCTGACCACGAGGGCCCTTCGGGCCGGTCGGGCCGGGCACGCTCAGTAGCCTCGGAACATCTCTGATTCGTCCTGCACCACGGATCGCCGCTCCCCGGACCCCGGGATCCCCGTAACGGCGGGGACGCCGTCGTCCGGTCGCACGGTGATGCGCCGCGCAGGACCGCAGCTGGATTCGCGTGGACACCAGCAAGTTTCACAGGGACGCTTCGGCGTCCCTTTTTCTTTTGTCCGGCCCCCGTCCCGGACGTGCCGGCCTTCGCCTACCGTCTGATGTGCCCTGCACCTTCAGCAACGAAACCGAGAGGGAAAGGTAGAGTCCGGCGGCGTGCACCTCAAGGCCCTGACCCTGCGTGGTTTCAAATCGTTCGCGTCCGCCACCACCCTGCGGTTCGAACCGGGGATCACGTGCGTCGTGGGTCCCAACGGATCAGGGAAGTCCAACGTGGTGGACGCGCTCTCCTGGGTCATGGGGGAGCAGGGCGCGAAATCCCTGCGCGGCGGCAAGATGGAAGACGTGATCTTCGCCGGGACGACCGGGCGGCTCCCGCTCGGCCGCGCCGAAGTATCGCTGACCATCGACAATTCCGACGGCGCATTGCCCATCGAGTACGCCGAAGTGACGATCACGCGGACCATGTTCCGCAATGGCGGCAGCGAATACCGGATCAACGGCGACACCTGCCGGCTGCTGGACATCCAGGAACTCCTCTCCGACTCCGGTATCGGCCGCGAGATGCACGTCATCGTCGGGCAGGGCCAGTTGGACTCCGTGCTGCACGCCGACCCGATGGGCCGCCGGGCCTTCATCGAGGAGGCCGCCGGCGTGCTCAAGCACCGCAAGCGCAAGGAGAAGGCGCTGCGGAAGCTGGACGCGATGGGCGCCAACCTGGCCCGGGTCCAGGACCTCACCTCCGAGCTGCGCCGCCAGCTCAAGCCGCTCGGCCGGCAGGCCGCCGTCGCCCGCCGGGCCGCCGTCATCCAGGCCGACCTGCGCGACGCCCGGCTCCGCCTCCTGGCGGACGATCTGGTGACGCTGCGGGACGCGCTGCGGGACGAGCTCGCCGACGAGGCGGAGCTGAAGAAGCGCAAGGACGCGGCCGAGGCCGAGCTGCGGACGGCGCTCGCCCGGGAGGCCGAGCTGGAGGGCGAGGTGCGCCGCCTCGCGCCCAGGCTCCAGCGCGCCCAGCAGAGCTGGTACGAGCTGTCGCAGCTGGCCGAGCGGGTACGGGGCACGGTCTCGCTGGCCGACGCCCGCGTCCGCAGCGCCTCCGAGGCTCCCGCCGAGGAGCGCCGGGGCCGCGACCCCGAGGAGCTGGAACGGGAGGCCGCCCGGATCCGCGAACAGGAGGCGGAGCTGACGGCCGCGCTGGAGGCGGCCGAACACGCGCTGGAGGACACCGTCGCCCACCGCGCCGACCTCGAACGCGAACTGGCCGCCGAGGAACGCCGTCTCAAGGACGCCGCCCGCGCCATCGCCGACCGGCGCGAAGGGCTCGCCCGGCTGCACGGCCAGGTCAACGCGGCCCGCAGCCGGGCCGGTTCGGCGCAGGCGGAGATCGACCGGCTGGCCGCCGCCCGCGACGAGGCGCAGGAGCGCGCGGTGGTCGCCCAGGAGGAGTACGAGCAGCTGAAGGCGGAGGTGGACGGGCTCGACGCGGACGACGAGGAGCTGACAGCCCGCCACCGGGCCGCCGAGGAAGCCCTCGCCGAGGCCCGTTCCGCCCACAGCGCGGCCCGTGAGGAGGCCGTCGCCGCCGAGCGCAGGCGGGCGGCGGTCGCGGCCCGGCACGAGGCGCTGGCCCTGGGGCTGCGCCGCAAGGACGGTACGGGTGCGCTCCTCGGGGCCCGGGACCGGCTCTCCGGGCTCATCGGCCCGGCCGCCGGACTGCTCACCGTCGAACCCGGTCACGAGGTCCCGGTCGCGGCCGCCCTCGGCGCCGCGGCGGACGCGGTCGCCGTCACGGACCCGGCCACGGCAGCCGCCGCGATCCGCCTGCTGCGTGAACGGGACGCGGGGCGCGCGGCGATGCTGCTGGGCGGGGAGGCGACCCGCCGAGCCGCCGCCGGGGCCGCGGACGAGGGGGCGCCCCCGGCCCCCGCGACCGCCGCCACCGGCCTTCCCGCGCCGGCCGTGGCCGACCTCCTGCGCGGCCCCGCCGCCCTCGTCGCGGCCGTACGCCGCCTCGTACCGGACACGGTGGTCGTCAAGACGCTGGAGGACGCCGAGGCGCTGGTCGCCGCGCACCCCGGGCTGACCGCGGTGACCGGGGAGGGGGACGTCCTCTCCGCCCACTTCGCGCACGGCGGGTCGGCCGGGGCGCCCAGCCTCCTGGAGGTGCAGGCGTCCGTGGACGAGGCCGCCGCCGAGCTGGCCGCCCTCGCCGTGCGGTGCGAGGAACTGGCTGAGGCCCAGCGGCTGGCGGAGCGGCGGCGTACGGAGCGGACCGCGCTCGTGGAGGAGCTGGGGGAGCGCCGCCGGGCGGCCGAGCGGGAGAAGTCCGGCTTCGCCCAGCGGCTCGGGCGGCTCGCCGGGCAGGCCCGGGGCGCGGCGGGCGAGGCCGAGCGCATGACCGCCTCCGCCGCCCGCGCCCAGGAGGCCCTGGAGCGGGCGAGCGAGGAGGCCGAGGAACTGGCGGAGCGGCTGCTGGTCGCCGAGGAGGCCCCCGCCGATGAGGAGCCCGACACCTCCGTACGGGACCGCCTCGCCGCCGACGGGGCCAACGCCCGCCAGACGGAGATGGAGGCCCGGCTCCAGGCCCGTACCCACGAGGAGCGGGTCAAGGCGCTGGCCGGACGCGCCGACTCGCTGGACCGGGCCGCCCGCGCCGAACGGGAGGCGCGTGCCCGCGCCGAGCGGCGCCGGGCCCGGCTGCGGCACGAGGCCGAGGTGGCCTCCGCCGTCGCCTCGGGCGCCCGCCAGTTGCTGGCGCACGTGGAGGTGTCCCTGGAACGGGCCGAGCAGGAGCGGACGCGGGCCGAGGCGGCGAAGGGCGAGCGGGAGCGCGAGCTGGCCGTCGAGCGCGACCGTGGCCGGGGGCTCAAGGGCGAGCTGGACAAGCTCACCGACTCGGTCCACCGGGGCGAGGTGCTGGGAGCCGAGAAGCGGCTGCGGATCGAGCAGCTGGAGACGAAGGCCCTGGAGGAGCTGGGCGTGGAGCCCGCCGCGCTGGTCGCCGAATACGGTCCGGACCAGCCGGTGCCGCCGTCGCCCGCGGCGGAGGGCGAGGAGCTGCCGGAGGACCCGGAGCACCCGCGCAACCGGCCGAAGCCGTACCGGCGGCCCGAGCAGGAGAAGCGGCTGCGGGCGGCCGAACGGGCGTACCAGCAACTCGGGAAGGTGAATCCGCTCGCCCTGGAGGAGTTCTCGGCGCTGGAGGAGCGGCACCAGTTCCTGTCCGAGCAGCTTGAAGACCTGAAGAAGACCCGGGCCGATCTGCTTCAGGTGATCAAGGAGGTCGACGAGCGGGTCGAGCAGGTCTTCACGGAGGCGTACCACGACACCGCCCGGCAGTTCGAGGGCGTCTTCTCGCGCCTCTTCCCCGGCGGCGAGGGGCGGCTGGTCCTGACCGACCCGGACAACATGCTCACCACCGGCGTGGACGTCGAGGCGCGTCCGCCGGGCAAGAAGGTGAAGCGGCTGTCCCTGCTGTCGGGCGGCGAGCGGTCCCTCACGGCGGTGGCCCTGCTGGTCTCCATCTTCAAGGCCCGCCCCAGCCCGTTCTACGTGATGGACGAGGTGGAGGCCGCCCTCGACGACACCAATCTGCAGCGGCTGATCCGGATCATGGAGGAGTTGCAGGAGAGCTCCCAGCTGATCGTGATCACCCACCAGAAGCGGACCATGGAGGTCGCCGACGCGCTGTACGGCGTGTCCATGCAGGGCGACGGGGTCTCGAAGGTCGTCAGCCAGCGGCTGCGCTGATCCGGCCCGCGACGCCGCCGCCGCGGAGGCTTTCCACCGGCTCGACAAAAGTTCAAGGCACGTATCGCGCGGTTCGGGGTACACGTGCGGAGACCCGCTGTTGGGCTTCAAAACTTGAACGCATAACCTCTGCGAAGTCGTTCTGGCCTTCAAGTGGTGGTGAACCGGATGGTGTGCGCCACTGGGAAGGCTCACCCCCCACGTCTGACCCCGGCCAGGCATCAGGAGTTCATGTGACCAGTGCAGCGAACGGACCGGAGTCCGGGGCCCGGGCGGCCCACCCGGACCATCTCGGCCATGTCATCTTCATCACCGCGGCCGCGGCGATGGGCGGTTTCCTCTTCGGCTACGACAGCTCCGTCATCAACGGGGCCGTCGAGGCCATCCGCGACCGGTACGACATCGGCTCCGGCACGCTCGCCCAGGTCATCGCCATCGCGCTGATCGGCTGCGCGATCGGCGCCGCCACCGCCGGCCGGATCGCGGACCGGATCGGCCGCATCCGCTGCATGCAGATCGCCTCGGTGCTCTTCACCGCCAGCGCCATCGGATCGGCGCTGCCGTTCGCGCTCTGGGACCTGGCGGTGTGGCGCATCATCGGCGGCTTCGCCATCGGCATGGCCTCCGTGATCGGCCCGGCGTACATCGCCGAGGTCTCCCCGCCCGCCTACCGCGGCCGCCTGGGCTCCTTCCAGCAGGCCGCGATCGTCATCGGCATCGCCATCTCCCAGCTGGTGAACTACGCCGTCCTCCAGATCGCCGACGGCGACCAGCGCGGGGAGATCCTGGGCCTGGAGGCCTGGCAGTGGATGCTCGGCGTGATGGTCGTCCCGGCCGTCCTGTACGGACTGCTCTCGTTCGCCATCCCCGAGTCCCCGCGCTTCCTGATCTCGGTGGGCAAGAAGGCCGAGGCCCGCAAGATCCTCGAAGAGGTCGAGGGGAAGAACATGGACCTCGACGCCCGGGTGAACGAGATCGAGACCGCCATGCACCGCGAGCACAGGTCCTCCTTCAAGGACCTGCTCGGCAGCCGTTTCGTCTTCCTGCCGATCGTCTGGGTCGGTATCGGCCTGTCGATGTTCCAGCAGCTCGTCGGCATCAACGTGGCGTTCTACTACTCGGCGACGCTGTGGCAGTCGGTCGGCATCGACCCGACCGACTCGTTCTTCTACTCCTTCACCACCTCGATCATCAACATCATCGGCACGGTGATCGCGATGGTGCTGGTGGACCGGGTGGGCCGCCGTCCGCTCGCTCTCGTCGGCTCCATCGGCATGGCCCTCGCGCTGGCCGTCGAGGCGTGGGCCTTCTCCGCCGACCTGGTCGACGGCAAGCTGCCCACCGCCCAGGGGGCCACGGCGCTGGTGGCCGCCCACGTCTTCGTGCTCTTCTTCGCCCTGTCGTGGGGCGTCGTCGTCTGGGTCTTCCTGGGCGAGATGTTCCCGAACCGCCTGCGCGCCGCCGCCCTCGGCGTCGCCGTCTTCGCCCAGTGGATGGCCAACTGGGCGATCACCGCCAGCTTCCCGAGCCTGGCCGACTGGAACCTCTCGGGGACGTACATCATCTACGCCTGCTTCGCCGTGCTCTCGATCCCCTTCGTGCTCAAGTTCGTGAAGGAGACCAAGGGCAAGGCGCTGGAGGAGATGGGCTGACCCCCGCCGCCTCTCCTCCCCGGCCCGCCTTCCCGGCCCGCCGCCCCGGCTCTTCCCGAGCCGGGGCGGCGGCGTTTCCGGCGGTCGCCCGCAGAACGGATGCGGACTCCGCCCCCCCCGCGTGGTGCTCCTCGGTCCGCACCGTGCCGACGCGGTGCCCGCCCGCGTACGCCGCCGTCCTTGGAGCGGCGCGTGGGCGACGGAACGTCAGGTGTACGGAGGGCGGCCTCCGCGATGCCGCCAAAAGGTGCATATGGGCCCACCGGATCACCGGGGGCCAGCCGGGGCAGCGTCCGGGGGGCGACGGTGGCCGATACTGGACGGGTTATGGAAATCGTCATCCTCGCTGTAGTCATCGCCCTGGTCGCTGTCGGCCTGGTCGGCGGGCTCGTGGTCGGCAGCCGCAAGAAGAAGAAGCTGCCGCCCCCGCCGCCGAGCGCGCCGACCATCACCCCTCCCGCCGAACCGCAGGTCGGCGAGGAGGCCGAGACGCCGCGCGACGAAGCGCGGCGCACCATCGACGACGTCGGTCTCCCGGACGCCACCGCGCCCGTGGAGGAGGCCCCGGTCGTCGAGGCCCCCGAGGCCCCCGCGCTGGAGGTCCCCGAGCCCACCGCCGGCCGGCTCGTCCGGCTGCGGGCCCGGCTCGCCCGCTCGCAGAACTCGCTCGGCAAGGGCCTCCTCACCCTGCTCTCCCGGGACAACCTCGACGAGGACACCTGGGAGGAGATCGAGGACACCCTCCTCACCGCCGACGTCGGCGTCGCCCCCACCCAGGAACTGGTCGAGCGGCTGCGCGAGCGCGTCCGCGTGCTCGGCACCCGCACGCCGGACGAACTGCGCACCCTGCTCCGCGAGGAGCTGATCACCCTGCTCGGCCCGGACTTCGACCGCGAGGTCAGGACCCAGGGCGGCGCGGAGACCCCCGGCGTCGTCATGGTCGTCGGCGTCAACGGCACCGGCAAGACCACCACCACCGGCAAGCTGGCCCGGGTACTCGTCGCGGACGGCCGCAGCGTGGTCCTCGGCGCGGCCGACACCTTCCGCGCCGCCGCCGCCGACCAGCTCCAGACCTGGGGCGAGCGCGTCGGAGCCCGTACGGTCCGCGGGCCCGAGGGCGGCGACCCGGCCTCGATCGCCTACGACGCGGTCAAGGAGGGCATCGCGGAGGGCGCGGACGTCGTCCTCATCGACACCGCCGGCCGGCTGCACACCAAGACCGGTCTCATGGACGAGCTGGGCAAGGTCAAGCGCGTGGTGGAGAAGCACGGTCCGCTGGACGAGGTGCTCCTCGTCCTGGACGCCACCACCGGCCAGAACGGCCTCGTCCAGGCCCGGGTGTTCGCGGAGGTCGTGGACATCACGGGCATCGTCCTCACCAAGCTCGACGGCACCGCCAAGGGCGGCATCGTCATCGCGGTCCAGCGCGAGCTGGGCGTACCGGTGAAGCTGATCGGCCTCGGCGAGGGCCCGGACGACCTCGCCCCGTTCGAGCCGGGGGCCTTCGTGGACGCCCTGATCGGCGACTGACCCGCTCCGCACCGCGAACGGCGGACGGGCGGCGGCTCCCACGAGGAGCCTGCCGCCCGTCCGCCGTTTCCGTGCCGCACACGCCTGGCTCCCGGTGCTGCCCCTCCGCCGGTTCCGTGCCGCGCGTGCCCGGCTTCCGGGCGCCGCCCGTCCGCCGTTTCCGTGCCGCCTACGAACGGTGGCAGACGTACGCCAGGGTTCCCAGCAGCAGCCGTGCCTGCGGGGGAGCGGCCGCCGTGTCCAGTGCCGGGGACCGCAGCCAGCGGACCGGGCCGAGACCGCCGAGGTCGGAGGGCGGGGCGGTGACGTACGCCCCCGGGCCGAGGGCGCGGAGGTCGAGCCCCGCGTCGTCCCAGCCCATCCGGTAGAGCAGCGCCGGCAGCTCGGCGGCGGCCCCGGGGGCGACGAAGAACTGCGCCCGCCCGGTCGGCGTCACCGCGACCGGCCCCGAGGGCAGCCCCATCCTCTCCATCCGCACCACCGCGCGCCGCCCGGCCTGCTCCGCGACCTCCAGGACGTCGAAGGAGCGGCCCACCGGCAGCAGCATGGCCGCGCCGGGCGTCTCGGCCCAGGCGTCTGCGGCGCGGTCCGGACCGGCGCCCGCCGGGATCTCGGGGGCGAAGTCCAGGGGATGGGCCCCCGGCGCCGGGCAGGCCGCCGCCCCGCACGAGCATGCGCCGGACTCGGCCCGCGCCCCCGGCCGCACCGCCCAGCCCCACAGCCCGGTGTACTCGGCCACCGCCGTGCCCGTGCCGCCGCGGTGGCGACGCCGCGCACCGGATCGCATCTCCCGGATGCCGCCGATAGTGAAGCCCATGCCCCCTCCAACGGGTCCGCCTCGCCGGTGGTTACGTCTCGCGCCGCTCGGGCGACCCTCCGCCGCTGAACTCGATCGAGTGGCGTGCGCGGGAGTGCAAAAGGGAGTGCGGCACGGCGCGCACGCCCCCGAATGCTTCTTCCCGCTCGCCCTCGGTCCTGTTCGCTCAAGTCAAGCGCGCTCAGCGGCGGTCGGGTTCATCAGAAGGGGTGGCGAATGGTGGCGTTTCCCCAACTCCCCTCGCGGCAGGGGTGATCGTAGGATTACCGTCGGTACGCGAACCCTGGAAGGATGGGGCCCGCGGGTATGCCGCAGGCAATCCGATTTCTTGTTCGGGAGAGGTGGACTCCTCTCCGGACAGCACTGATGCACGGCATTCTGATAACGGTTCGCGCGATGGGTTTTCGGCGGGATGGGGGCGTTCCAGTGAGTGGCAGCGGCGCAGAGGGCACGGATGCGGGAAAGCGGCCCAACGCGCATTTGGGGTCGTGGTTCGTGCGCAGTGGCTGGTCCAAGGGCGAGCTGGCCCGCCAGGTCAACCGGCGCGCCCGGCAGATGGGCGCCCTCCACATCAGCACCGACACCTCCCGGGTGCGGCGCTGGCTCGACGGGGAGCAGCCGCGCGAACCGATCCCGCGCATCCTCTCCGAGCTGTTCTCCGAACGCTTCGGCACCGTCGTCGCCGTCGAGCAGCTCGGTCTGCGCACCGCCCACCAGTCGCCCTCGGTGGCCGGGGTCGACCTCCCCTGGGCCGGGCCGCAGACCGTCGCCCTGCTCAGCGAGTTCTCCCGCAGCGACCTGATGCTCGCCCGGCGCGGATTCCTCGGCTCCTCCCTGACGCTGGCTGCCGGGCCCGCCCTCATCGAGCCCATGCAGCGCTGGCTGGTCCCCGCCCCCGCCCAGGCGTCCGACGAGCCGGCCGCCCCCGCCGCCGAGCCCCGCCCCTCCCGGCTCTCCGGTCCCGAGCTGGACCTGCTGGAGTCGACCACCGCGATGTTCCGCCAGTGGGACGCCCAGTGCGGCGGCGGCCTGCGCCGCAAGGCCGTCGTGGGGCAACTGCACGAGGTCACCGACCTGCTCCAGGAGCCCCAGCCGGGCCCCACCGCCCGGCGGCTCTTCCGCTGCGCCGCCGAACTGGCCGAGCTGGCGGGCTGGATGAGCTACGACGTCGGTCTCCAGCCCACCGCCCAGAAGTACTTCGTACTCGCCCTGCACGCCGCCAAGGAGGCCGGCGACAAACCGCTCGGCAGCTACATCCTCTCCAGCATGAGCCGCCAGATGATCCACCTCGGCCGCCCCGACGACGCCCTGGAGCTGATCCACCTCGCCCAGTACGGCAGTCGCGACTGCGCCACCTCCCGCACCCAGGCGATGCTGTATGCGATGGAGGCCCGCGCCTACGCCAACATGGGCCAGCCCAGCAAATGCAAGCGGGCCGTCCGGATGGCCGAGGACACCTTTCTGGACGCCGGCCTCGACGACGAGCCCGAACCCGACTGGATCCGCTTCTTCTCCGAGGCCGAGCTGAACGGCGAGAACGCCCACTCCTACCGCGACCTGGCCTACGTCGCCGGCCGCAGCCCCACCTACGCCTCGCTCGCCGAGCCCGTCATGGAGCGGGCCGTCGAGCTGTTCGGCGACGACGACGAGCACCAGCGCTCCTACGCGCTCAACCTCATCGGCATGGCCACCGTCCACCTCCTGCAGCGCGAGCCCGAACAGTCCACCGTGCTGGCCGCCCGCGCCCTGAAGATCGCCAAGAAGGTCCGTTCCGAGCGCGTCAACACCCGTCTGCGCAAGACCGTGGACACCGCCGCCCGCGACTTCGGCGACGTCGCCGAAGTCGCCCGGCTCACCGAACTCCTCCACGAACAGCTCCCGGAGACCGCCGAAGCGGTCTGACCGCCCCCGGCCCCGGCCGCGGCCCCCTTCCGCACACCCCGACCCGGCTCCCCCATCGCCCGGTCGCGCGGAGGGGCGCCGCGGCCGGCCCCGTCCGCGGCGCACGGCGTGCGCCGCATGGTAGGCAGCGGACCGGACCCGCCACCCGGGCTTCATCCGGCCGTAACACGCGATCCCTCTTCGTCACGCCCGGGAAACATCGTGCGGCATCCCACGAAACGGCTCTGGGCCAATCTCGTGGCTCATAACGGCCCGCACCGCACCCCAGTGGTCCCGCGGCCTTCCCCGCACGCCGCGGCCGCTCCGACGACGAGGAGACGCCGATGCCCCCAGGCATCACGACGCTTGCCGCAGACGCCCCCGAGCTGTCTGCCGCCAACACCGGGTTCCTGCTCATCTGCTCGGCCCTGGTGATGCTCATGACCCCCGGCCTGGCCTTCTTCTACGGGGGCATGGTCCGCGTCAAGAGCACCCTGAACATGCTGATGATGAGCTTCATCAGCCTCGGGATCGTCACGGTCCTGTGGGTGCTCTACGGATTCAGCCTCGCCTTCGGCTCCGACGTCGGCTCGGTCATCGGCTGGAGCTTTGACTACGTCGGCCTCGGCGGCATCGGCGTCACCGAACTCTGGGACGGCTACACCATCCCGGTGTACGTCTTCGCCGCCTTCCAGCTCATGTTCGCCGTCCTCACCCCCGCCCTGATCAGCGGCGCCCTCGCCGACCGGGTGAAGTTCACCGCCTGGGCCCTCTTCGTCGTCCTGTGGGTCACCGCCGTCTACTTCCCCGTCGCCCACTGGGTCTGGGGTTCCGGCGGCTGGCTCTTCGAGATGGGCGTCATCGACTTCGCCGGCGGCACGGCCGTCCACATCAACGCGGGTGCGGCCGCCCTCGGCGTCATCCTGGTCATCGGCAAGCGCGTCGGCTTCAAGAAGGACCCGATGCGTCCGCACAGCCTGCCGCTCGTCATGCTCGGCGCGGCCCTCCTGTGGTTCGGCTGGTTCGGCTTCAACGCCGGATCCTGGCTCGGCAACGACGACGGCGTCGGCGCGGTCATGTTCCTCAACACCCAGGTCGCCGCCGCGGCCGCCGTCCTCGGCTGGCTGATCTACGAGAAGCTGCGCCACGGCGCCTTCACCACGCTCGGCGCCGCCTCCGGCGCGGTCGCCGGCCTCGTCGCCATCACCCCGGCGGGCGGCTCCGTCAGCCCGCTCGGCGCCCTCGCGATCGGCGCCCTCGCCGGTGTCCTGTGCGCCATGGCGGTCGGCCTGAAGTACCGGTTCGGCTACGACGACTCTCTGGACGTCATCGGCGTCCACCTCGTCGGCGGTGTCATCGGCTCGGTCCTGGTCGGCTTCTTCGCCACCGGAGGCGTCCAGTCCGACGCCCAGGGACTCTTCTACGGCGGCGGCCTCGAACAGCTCGGCAAGCAGGTCCTCGGCGTCGTCGCGGTCCTCGCGTACTCTCTCGCCGTCTCCGCGCTGCTCGCCCTGGCGATCCACCGGACCATCGGCATGCGGGTCTCCGAGGACGACGAGGTCTCCGGAATCGACCAGGTCGAGCACGCCGAGACGGCCTACGACTTCAGCGGCGCCGGCGGCGGCTCGGCCGCCCGCGCCACCGGCCCCGCACCCGCCCCGACAGCAGCACCGAAGACGAAGAAGGTGGACGCATGAAGCTCATCACCGCGGTCGTGAAGCCCCACCGGCTGGACGAGATCAAGGAGGCCCTCCAGGCCTTCGGCGTCCAGGGGCTCACCGTCACCGAGGCCAGCGGTTACGGGCGGCAGCGCGGCCACACCGAGGTCTACCGGGGCGCCGAGTACACCGTCGACCTGGTTCCCAAGATCCGCATCGAGGTCCTCGTCGAGGACGAGGACGCCGACCAGCTCATCGAGGTCGTCGTCAGGGCCGCCCGCACCGGCAAGATCGGCGACGGGAAGGTCTGGAGCGTCCCGGTCGACACCGCCGTCCGCGTCCGGACCGGCGAGCGCGGCCCCGACGCCCTCTGACCGACCATCCACGCACGGAAGGCAGCCGGGTGACGAGGAACGAGACGACCACCGGAACCGACGCCCCGGGGCCCCACGGCTACGCGGCGGCCCGGCTGCGCCTCCTCCAGCAGGAGGAACGCTCCGGGCCGCCGCGCCGTGCGGCCCTCGCCCGCCTCACCGACGACTGGCTCACCGGCCTGTTCACCGCCGCGGCCGTCCGCACCGGGGTGCGCGGCGCCGCCCTCGTCGCCGTCGGCGGCTACGGCCGGGGCGAGCTCTCCCCGCGCAGCGACCTCGACCTGCTCCTCCTGCACGACGGCGCCGCCGCCCCGGCGGCCCTCGCCGCCCTCGCGGACGCCCTCTGGTACCCGGTCTGGGACCTGGGCCTCGCCCTCGACCACTCCGTACGCACCCCCGGCGAGGCCCGGAAGACCGCCGGCGAGGACCTCAAGGTCCAGCTCGGCCTGCTCGACGCCCGCCCGGTCGCCGGAGACCTCGGTCTCGTCGCCTCCCTGCGCACCGCGGTTCTCGCCGACTGGCGCGGCCAGGCCCCCCGGCGCCTCCCCGCCCTCCTGGAACTCGGCCGGGAACGCGCGGAGCGGGCGGGCGAGCTTCCGTTCCTCCTGGAACCCGACCTCAAGGAGGCCCGCGGCGGACTCCGCGACGCCACCGCCCTGCGCGCCGTGGCCGCCTCCTGGGTGGCGGACGCCCCCCGCGACGGCCTCGACCGGGCCCGCCGGGTCCTGCTCGACGCCCGCGACGCCCTCCACCTCGCCACCGGGCGCGCCACCGACCGCCTCGCCCTCCAGGAACAGGACCAGGTCGCCGCAGCCCTGGGCCTGCCCGACGCCGACACCCTGCTGCGCCAGGTCTACGAGGCCGCGCGGACGGTCTCGTACGCCACCGACGTCACCTGGCGCGAGGTCGAGCGGGTCCTGCGCGCCCGCTCCGCCCGCCCGAGGCTGCGCGCCCTGCTCACCGGGGGCCTTGGCTCCCAGGCCCCCGAACGCGCCCCCCTGGCCGACGGCGTGGTGGACGCGGACGGCGAAGTGGTCCTCGCCCGCGCCGCCCGGCCCGAACGCGACCCCGTCCTCGCCCTGCGCGCCGCCGCGGCAGCCGCCGAGGCCGGGCTCCCGCTCTCCCGCCACCTCGTACGCCACCTGGCGGCCACCGCCCCGCCGCTGCCGGTGCCCTGGCCCCCCGAGGCCCGCGAGGAACTGATCACCCTGCTCGGCGCGGGCGAGGCCACCGTCCCCGTCTGGGAGGCGCTGGAGGCGGAAGGGATCGTCACCCGGCTGCTGCCCGCCTGGGAACACGTCCACTGCCGCCCCCAGCGCAACCCCGTCCACACCTGGACCGTCGACCGGCATCTCGTGGAGACCGCCGTCCGCGCCGCCTCCCTCACCCGCCGCGTCCACCGCCCCGACCTGCTCCTGGTCGCCGCCCTCCTCCACGACATCGGCAAGGGCCGGCCCGGCGACCACTCCGTGGCGGGCGAGGCCGTCGCCCGCGACACGGCCGCCCGCATCGGCTTCGACCAGCAGGACGCCGGCGTCGTCGCCACCCTCGTACGCCACCACCTGCTGCTCGTCGAGACCGCCACCCGGCGCGACCTCGACGATCCCGCCACCGTGCGGGCGGTCGCCGCGGCCGTGGGCGACGCCTCCACCCTGGAGCTGCTGCACGCCCTCACCGAGGCCGACGCGCTCGCCACCGGGCCCGCCGCATGGAGCGCCTGGCGCGCCTCCCTCGTCGCCGACCTCGTCGAACGCGTCGCGGCCGTTCTCGCCGGGAAGCCCGTCGAGGAGCCCGTCGAGGGCGCAGTCGGCGCCGAGCACGAACGCCTCGCCGTCGAGGCCCTGCGCACCGGCGGCCCCGTCCTCGCCCTGCGCACCCGGGCCGAGGAACCCCACGGGGACGGCGAGGCGGCGCCGGTCGGCGTCGAACTCCTCATCGCCCTGCCCGACCGCCCCGGCGTCCTGCCCGCCGCCGCAGGGGTCCTGGCCCTGCACCGCCTCACCGTGCGCTCCGCCGACCTGCGCGCGCTGGAACTGCCCGACGAGGTGGGGGAGCGGGCGGACCTGCTGCTGCTCGCCTGGCGGGTGGCCGCCGAGTACGGGGCCCTCCCGCAGGCCGCCCGCCTCCGCGCCGACCTCGTACGCGCCCTGGACGGCTCCCTGGACATCCGGGCGCGTCTCGCCGAACGGGAGGCCGCCCACCCCCGCAGGCGCGGGGTCAAGGCCCCGCCGCCGCGGGTCTCCGTGGCCGCCGCGGGCTCCCGCCGCGCCACCGTCATCGAGGTCCGCGCCCAGGACGCCCCGGGCCTGCTGCACCGGATCGGCCGGGCCTTGGAGGAGAGCGCGGTACGGGTGCGGAGCGCCCATGTCTCCACCCTCGGCGCCAACGCCGTGGACGCCTTCTACGTGACCGGCGCGGACGGGGAACCGCTGCCTCCGGAACGGGCCGCCGCGGTGGCCCGGGAGGTCGAGGAGGCCCTCGGCCGACCGCGTCCGGACAGCCTTCGTGCGGCGGGTTCCGGGCGCGGGCTCGGTGTTGTCCGGGGGCCGGATACCCTGGAGGGCGATTGACCAGCCCCCGCCCCCGACCCTGAGGACCGACGAGCGCCGTGTTCGATACTCTCTCCGACCGCCTTAGCGCGACTTTCAAGAACCTCAGGGGCAAGGGCCGCTTGTCCGAGGCGGACATCGACGCCACGGCACGCGAGATCCGTATCGCCCTGCTGGAAGCCGACGTCGCCCTGCCCGTGGTCCGGGCCTTCATCGCCAACGTGAAGGAGCGGGCGCGCAGCGCCGAGGTCTCCCAGGCGCTGAACCCCGCGCAGCAGGTCGTCAAGATCGTCAACGAGGAGCTCGTCTCCATCCTCGGCGGCGAGACCCGGCGGCTGCGGTTCGCCAAGACCGCCCCCACCGTGATCATGCTCGCCGGCCTCCAGGGCGCCGGTAAGACGACGCTCGCCGGAAAGCTCGGCCTCTGGCTCAAGGGCCAGGGCCACTCCCCGCTGCTCGTCGCCTGCGACCTCCAGCGCCCCAACGCCGTCAACCAGCTGAGCGTCGTCGCCGAACGCGCCGGCGTCGCGGTGTACGCCCCCGAGCCGGGCAACGGCGTCGGCGACCCGGTCCAGGTCGCCAAGGACTCCATCGAGTTCGCCAAGGCCAAGGTCCACGACATCGTGATCGTCGACACCGCCGGCCGTCTCGGCATCGACCAGGAGCTGATGCGGCAGGCCGCGGACATCCGCGACGCCGTCAGCCCCGACGAGATCCTCTTCGTCGTCGACGCGATGATCGGTCAGGACGCGGTCAACACCGCCGAGTCCTTCCGCGACGGCGTCGGCTTCGACGGCGTGGTGCTCTCCAAGCTCGACGGCGACGCCCGCGGCGGTGCGGCCCTGTCGATCGCCCATGTCACGGGCAAGCAGATCATGTTCGCGTCGAACGGCGAGAAGCTGGAGGACTTCGACGCGTTCCACCCGGACCGGATGGCCTCCCGCATCCTCGACATGGGTGACCTGCTCACCCTGATCGAGCAGGCGGAGAAGACGTTCAGCCAGGAAGAGGCCGCCAAAATGGCCTCCAAGCTCCAGTCGAGCAAGGGTGGGAAGGACTTCACCCTCGACGACTTCCTGGCCCAGATGGAGCAGGTCCGCAAGATGGGCTCCATCTCCAAGCTGCTCGGGATGCTGCCCGGCATGGGGCAGATCAAGGACCAGATCAACAACATCGACGAGCGCGACATCGACCGCACCGCCGCGATCATCAAGTCGATGACGCCCAAGGAGCGCGCCGAGCCGACGATCATCAACGGTTCGCGCCGGGCCCGTATCGCCAAGGGCGCGGGCGTCGAGGTCTCCGTGGTCAAGAGCCTGGTGGAGCGCTTCTTCGAGGCCCGCAAGATGATGTCGAAGATGGCCCAGGGCGGCGGCATGCCGGGCATGCCGGGGATGCCCGGGATGGGCGGCGGCCCCGGCCGGCAGAAGAAGCAGGTCAAGCAGGCCAAGGGCAAGCGCAAGAGCGGCAACCCCATGAAGCGCAAGGCCGAGGAGCAGGCCGCGGCGGCCCGCCGCGAGCAGGCGGCCCAGAACGGCGGCGCGCTCGGACTGCCCGCCGGCCAGGACGCCAAGAACTTCGAGCTGCCGGACGAGTTCAAGAAGTTCATGTAGCGGCCACGACGCCACACGCGTGAGGGGCGGCTTCGGGAGAGGGCGCCCCTCACGCGTGTCCGGCGCACGGCCCCGGCGGGGCCGCGCGGACGCTCACGCCCGGCGGAGGCTCACGTCACGCAGACCAGATAGCGGAAGACGTTCGGCATCCACACCGTGCCGTCCGGCCGCCGGTGCGGGTGCAGGGCCTCCGCGACCTCCTTCTCCACCTGCGAACGGTCCGTGGCCCGCACGGCGGCGTCGAACAGCCCCGTGGACAGCAGCCCGCGCACCGCGCTGCCCACGTCCGCGTAACCGAACGGGCAGGACACCCGCCCCGAACCGTCCGGCCGCAGCCCCGCGCGCGCCGCCACGTCCTCCAGGTCGTCCCGGAGCGTGGGCCGCCACCTGCCGGGTTCCGTACGCGTCGGCCGCGCCGAATCCGCCAGCCGGGCCGCCACCCGCAGCACGTCCGCCGTCGCGCAGCGCTCCGGCGGACCCCAGCCGGTCAGCACCACGGAGGCGCCCCGGACGGCCAGGGGGACGGCCGCCCGCAGGGCCGGCACCAGCCCCTCCGAGTCCCCGGCCGCGCAGCCGATCGGCTCGAACACCGTGATCAGGTTGTACGGGGCGCCGTCCGCGCCGACGGGGGCGGGCCGCCCGTCCTCCAGCAGCCGGGCCCGGCCGCCGGCCGGATGCGGGGGGTGCGCGGGCGCGTCCTCCCAGTCGGCCCCGGGCAGCAGCCGCGCGCGGGCGAGCGCCAGGCGCTCCCGGTCGGAGTCCACACCGGTGACGTGCGCCCCCCGGGCCGCCGCGACGAGCATCGCGAGGCCCGAGCCGCAGCCCAGGGCGAGCATCCGGGTACCGGCCCCCACCTCCATCCGCTCGTACACCGCTTCGTGGAGGGGGGCGAGCATGCGTTCCTGGATCTCGGCCCAGTCGCGTGCGCGGGTACCGGCGTCCCCCGACGCGGAGGCGTCCGCGTACGGCTGGTTCCGGACGAGCGTTGGTGTCATGGAAAGTTCCCCAATCCGCCAAGAGGTCGGTCGTGCCCGAGTGAACGTCCCCCGTGTGCGGGTGTTCCGCACCCCGTAGTCAGAGAACTGCGCATCCGCCGTCCCGTCCAGGGGTTGTGGAGCAGTGCTTGCGTGCCCCGGTCGTGCGCCCCGTCCCACGATGCTCTTCGACCAGTCTTACCCGACACGCCGTGCCGGGCACGTCGAGCGGTGGCACGGGTAGTCTTCCGGGCGGATTCGCCCGGCGCGCCGACCGTCCGCGCGCCGTGCGCACGAGCCCCCGGCGTACCGCACGCTGTGCACCACCTTGGTGTGAGCTGTGCGTCTTCTCCGCAGTTCGGCGTACCCGCCCTCGTCCGGACGCATCAAGGGCGACTGACTGGTACGTGCAAATTATTTGGGATGCCCCGGAATAGGAACACCGGAGCACTCGGGCTCGTTGTCACGACGTGAGCACGACACCACCTGTACTTGCCGCAGAGCTGGCACAGGCGTGGGCCGACATTCAGCGGTACCACCCCGAGCTGCCCGATCTCGCCGCGCCCGAGTCCCTGATCGGAGAGTCCTCGTCCGCCTGTGGCGCCGAGCTCTCCTTCGAGCGACTGCTCCATGAGGCAGTCCACGGCATCGCCGCCGCGAGAGGAGTCCGAGACACCTCCCGCGCCGGCCGCTACCACAACCGACGCTTCCTCGCGATCGCCGAGGAGCTGGGCCTCGATCACGCCGAGGAACCCCACCCCAGCAGCGGATTCTCGCTGGTCACGCTGAATCCGGAAGCCAAGCGCCGGTACCGTCCGACCACCGAACGGCTGCAGCGCGCCCTCAAGGCGCACACCGTCGCCACCGCCGCGGACACCAAGCGCTCCTTCCGCGGTCCCGCCGCCCGGCACGGTTCCTCCGGGGGCGGCGTGCGGGTCAAGGCCGTCTGCGAGTGCGGACGCAACGTCCGCGTCGTCCCCTCGGTCCTGGCGCAGGCGCCGATCGTCTGCGGCGGCTGCGGCAAGCCGTTCCGCATCCCGGAAGCGGCGGTCGCGGTGGGGTGAGCCGACGGGGTGTGGCACAATGGCTAGCTGTACTCGACAGCCGCACAGGACCCCTCTCTCCTCCGGCTGACGCGTCCATCGGGCACTCCGAGTACCGCAACCCCACGTGGCATCTTCGTTGTGCCCAACCACGTCAGAGACCAGGAGACACCACTTCCGTGGCAGTCAAGATCAAGCTGAAGCGTCTGGGCAAGATCCGTTCGCCTCACTACCGCATCGTCGTCGCCGACTCCCGTACCCGCCGTGACGGCCGGGCCATCGAGGAGATCGGCCTGTACCACCCGGTGCAGAACCCTTCGCGCATCGAGGTCAACTCGGAGCGCGCGCAGTACTGGCTGTCCGTCGGCGCCCAGCCGACCGAGCCGGTTCTCGCGATCCTGAAGCTCACCGGTGACTGGCAGGCCCACAAGGGCCTCCCGGCCCCCGCGCCGCTGCTCCAGCCGGAGCCCAAGGCCGACAAGCGCGCGCTGTTCGAGGCGCTGTCCGCGGACGGCGACGAGGCCAAGGGCGAGGCCATCACGCCCAAGGCCAAGAAGTCCGACAAGAAGGCGGACGAGGCGGCCGACGCTGCCGCGTCCACCGAGTCGACCGAGGCCTGAGCATGCTCGAGGAGGCTCTCGAGCACCTCGTGAAGGGCATCGTCGACAACCCCGACGACGTGCAGGTTGCCGAGCGCACCCTGCGGCGCGGGCGCGTGCTGGAGGTCCGGGTCCACCCCGAGGACCTCGGCAAGGTGATCGGCCGCAACGGCCGCACCGCTCGCGCCCTGCGTACGGTCGTGGGCGCCATCGGCGGCCGCGGTATCCGGGTCGACCTCGTCGACGTGGACCAGGTTCGCTGAACGGCGAGTTGAACACCGGCCAGGGCCGGGGAGGGCCTTCGGGCCGTCCCCGGCCTTTGTCGTCGGCCACCGGGACGTCTCCGCGCGACGGATCGACGCCCCCACCCCACCAATCGGAGAACAGCGTGCAGTTGGTAGTCGCGCGGATCGGCCGCGCCCACGGCATCAAGGGCGAGGTCACCGTCGAGGTACGAACGGACGAGCCGGAACTGCGGCTCGGCCCCGGCGCCGTCCTGGCCACCGAACCGGCGGCGACGGGCCCGCTGACGATCGAGGCCGGCCGGGTCCACAGCGGCAGGCTCCTGCTGCGCTTCGAGGGCGTGCGCGACCGCACCGCCGCCGAGGCGCTGCGCAACACCCTGCTGATCGCCGAGGTGGACCCGGAGGAACTCCCCGAGGAGGAGGACGAGTTCTACGACCACCAGCTGATCGACCTGGACGTGGTGCTCGCCGACGGCACCGCGATCGGCCGGATCACCGAAATCTCCCACCTGCCCTCGCAGGACCTGTTCATCGTGGAGCGCCCCGACGGCAGCGAGGTGATGATCCCCTTCGTCGAGGAGATCGTCACCGAGATCGACCTGGAGGAGCAGCGCGCGGTCATCACCCCGCCGCCCGGCCTGATCGACGAGAGCGAGGCCGTGATCGCCTCCGCCCGCGAGGAGGAGGAAGGCCCCGCCGAGGACACCGGGAAGGCCCCCGGGGACGCCGGCGAGGGGTCGAGGGGCGACGCCTGATGCGGCTCGACGTCGTCACGATCTTCCCGGAGTACCTGGAACCGCTGAACGTCTCCCTGGTCGGCAAGGCCCGCGCCCGCGGCGTACTGGACGTCCACGTCCACGATCTGCGGGAGTGGACGTACGACCGGCACAACACGGTCGACGACACCCCCTACGGCGGCGGCCCCGGCATGGTCATGAAGACCGAGCCCTGGGGCGACGCCCTGGACGAGGCCCTGGCCGACGGCTACGAGGCCGGGGCGCACTCCCCGGTCCTGGTCGTCCCCACGCCCAGCGGCCGGCCCTTCACCCAGGAACTCGCCGTGGAGCTCTCCGCCGAGCCGTGGCTCGTCTTCACCCCGGCACGGTACGAGGGCATCGACCGCCGGGTGATCGACGAGTACGCCACCCGGCTGCGCGTCGTCGAGGTCTCCATCGGGGACTACGTGCTGGCCGGCGGGGAAGCGGCCGTCCTGGTGATCACGGAGGCGGTGGCCCGGCTGCTGCCCGGCGTCCTCGGCAACGCCGAGTCCCACCGGGACGACTCCTTCGCCCCGGGCGCGATGGCCGATCTCCTGGAGGGCCCCGTCTACACCAAGCCGCCCCAGTGGCGTGGCCGTACGATCCCGGACGTCCTGCTCAGCGGGCACCACGGGAAGATCGCGCGCTGGCGGCGGGACCAGGCGTTCGCCCGGACCGCCCTCAACCGGCCCGACCTGATCGAGCGGTGCGAGGCGAGCGCCTTCGACAAGAAGGACCGCGAGATCCTGTCCATCCTCGGCTTCGCGCCGGAGCCCGGCGGCCGATTTTGGCGCAGGCCCCCCGCCGTGGAACAATAGGCCGCTGCTGTACGTCCGGTGTGCGCCCCTGCCACAGGGGGAAAGACGCCCGCCCGACGCGATCAGCCCCCGGAACTCTCCACGACATTCCGTCGATGACCTGTGGCATCGGCGAAGAAAGCAGAAACCATGGCTTCCCTGCTCGATGACGTCAATGCCGCGACCCTCCGGTCCGACGTCCCGGCGTTCCGCCCCGGCGACACCGTCAACGTCCACGTCCGCGTGATCGAGGGCAACCGCTCCCGTATCCAGCAGTTCAAGGGCGTCGTCATCCGCCGCCAGGGCGCGGGCGTCAGCGAGACCTTCACGGTCCGCAAGGTCTCCTTCAGCGTCGGCGTCGAGCGCACCTTCCCGGTGCACAGCCCGATCTTCGAGAAGATCGAGCTCGTCACCCGCGGTGACGTCCGCCGCGCCAAGCTGTACTTCCTCCGTGAGCTGCGCGGCAAGGCCGCGAAGATCAAGGAGAAGCGCGACAACTGAGCTGTCGCCCGGCCATCCCCCTGGGGGTGACTCGTCCACAGCACGGCCGGATAAACTTCGGCCGCGATGGACACCCAAGCACAGCATGCGGAGCGCGACCGCTCCTCGGAACCCGACGCGGGGGCCGAGGAGGGGTCGCGCTTTTCGCGTAGGCGGGCCCGCTTCGCCGCCGCCCTGTCCTGGCGGCGGGTGCTCGCCGGAGCCGCCCTGGCCACCGCCGTCCTGCTGCTGTTCAGCTCCTGGGTGGTGCAGCCCTTCCTCATCCCCAGCGGTTCGATGGAGCCGACGTTGAAGGTCGGCGACCGGCTCCTGGTGAACAAGCTGGCGTACCGCTTCGGCGCCGAGCCCGAGCGCGGCGACGTGGTGGTCTTCGACGGCACCGGCTCGTTCGTACGCGAGGACCCCGACGCGGACCCGGTGGCCGGGGCGGCACGCAAGGCGGCGGCCTCCCTGGGACTCGCCGAGCCCGCCGACAGCGACTTCGTGAAGCGGGTGGTGGGCGTGGGCGGCGACCGCGTCGTCTGCTGCGACGCGCGGGGCAGGCTCGCGGTCAACGGCACGGTGGTGGACGAGCCGTACCTGTACCCCGGCGACACCGCCTCCCGGGTGCCGTTCGACATCGTGGTGCCCGCCGGCACGCTGTGGATGATGGGCGACCACCGCAGCCGCTCCAGCGACTCCCGCGACCACCTCGGATCGCCCGGCGGCGGCATGGTCCCGGTGGAGCGGGTGGCCGGGCGGGTGGACTGGCTGGGCTGGCCGCCGGCGCGGACGGGCTCGACGGCGGGGACCGACGCCTTCGCCGACGTACCGGCCCCCGGCGCGGCGCATGGGTAACCGCGGGCGTCCGCGCGGCGCGTCCGACCGGGACGCGTCCTCGCCGACCGGGTCCGGCCCCACCGCGCCGCGCTCGCTGCCCACCCGGGCGGAGCGCCGCCGGCTGGCCCGGAAGGTCCGCCGCAAGCGCCGCGGGTCCGCGGTGAGGGAGATCCCCGTCCTCGTCGTCGTGGCGCTGCTGATCGCGCTCGTCCTGAAGACGTTCCTGGTGCAGGCGTTCGTGATCCCGTCCGGATCGATGGAGCAGACCATCCGGATCGGCGACCGGGTGCTGGTGGACAAGTTGACCCCGTGGTTCGGCTCGAAGCCGCAGCGTGGCGACGTCGTGGTGTTCAAGGACCCCGGGGGCTGGCTGCGGCAGGAGACCGCCGGGGAGAGGGACGACCCGCCGATCGGCGTCAAGCAGGCCGCCGAGGCGCTGACGTTCATCGGGCTGCTGCCGTCCGACGACGAACAGGACCTGATCAAGCGGGTCATCGCGGTCGGCGGCGACACGGTGAAGTGCTGCGGCGAGGACGGCCGGGTCACCGTCAACGGCGTACCGGCGGCCGAGACCTATCTCCACCCCGACGACCGGCCCTCGACCATCCCGTTCGAGGTGAAGGTCCCCCCGGGGCGGCTGTTCGTGATGGGGGACCACCGGTCCGACTCCGCCGACTCCCGCTTCCACCTCGACGAACCCGGCCGGGGCACGGTCTCCGAGAAGGAGGTCGTGGGGCGGGCCGTCGTGATCGCCTGGCCGCTCGGCCACTGGAGCACCCTGGAGGAGCGCGACGCCTTCTCCGCGATCCCCGAAGCGGGGGCATCGGAAGCGGCGGGTCCGGAGCCGTCGCATAGTGTGGCACCTCCGGATCGCGACGGAATGGTCCGGCTCCCGACCCCTGCGGAACTCCCGCTCGTTATGGGAGTGGTGGGCCTGCGCCGGATCGGGCGCGGGCAGTGGCACGTATTGAGGAGTGGATGTGGGGGATTTGGCGGTCGGCGCACGATCCGGACACGGCGAACCCGAGGACCGGCCGGAACGCGACGAGTCTCCCGCGGGCGGGGCGGCGGTCCCGCCGGAGGGTGAGAGCGGAATGCCGGGCGGTGGCAGGGCGCCCAAGAAGCAGCGGTCCTTCTGGGTGGAGCTGCCGCTGCTCGTCGGTATCGCGCTGGTTCTGGCGCTGTTGATCAAGACGTTCCTGGTCCAGGCGTTCTCGATCCCCTCGGACTCGATGCAGAACACGCTGCAGCGGGGCGACCGGGTGCTGGTGGACAAGCTGACCCCGTGGTTCGGCTCGGAGCCGGAGCGCGGCGAGGTCGTGGTCTTCCACGACCCGGGCGGCTGGCTGGAGGACACCGCGACTCCGGAGCCCAACGCGGTGCAGAAGTTCCTGAGCTTCATCGGCCTGATGCCGTCCTCCGAGGAGAAGGACCTGATCAAGCGGGTCATCGCGGTCGGCGGCGACACGGTGGAGTGCAAGGAGAACGGCCCGGTCAAGGTGAACGGGAAGAGCCTGGACGAGAAGTCGTTCATCTTCCCGGGCAACACCCCGTGCAACGACAAGCCCTTCGGTCCGATCACGGTGCCGGACGGCCGGATCTTCGTCATGGGCGACCACCGGCAGAACTCCCTGGACTCGCGCTACCACCAGGAGCTTCCGGGACAGGGCACGGTCTCCAACGACGAGGTCGTCGGCCGCGCGGTCGTCGTCGCCTGGCCGCTGAGCCGCTGGGCCACGCTGCCCGTCCCCGGCACCTTCGACCAGCCGGGCCTGAACGCGGCCGCCGCGATGGCCCCGGCGGCACTGGGTGTAGCCGGAGCGGTGCCCCTCGTGTTGTGGCGCCGCCGGAGGCTGACCGCCGGGCGTACCGCCGGGTAGGGTGCCGACTCGGATCAGCGATTGTCGATCTCCGACGGGGGAGCGCTGGGATGAGCGGTACGGGAAACAAGCAGGACGGCCGCGGCCGGTTCGGCGCCATGGTGTCGGGTCTGGCCGTGGCCGTCGGCTGTGTGCTCTTCCTCGGCGGTTTCGCCTGGGCGGCTGTGGTCTACCAGCCGTACACGATCCCCACCGATTCCATGTCCCCCACGGTGGAGCCGGGCGACCGGGTGCTCGCCGAGCGGATAGACGGCGCCGAGGTGCGCCGCGGTGACGTGGTGGTCTTCACCGACGAGGCCTGGGGCGCCACACCGATGGTGAAGCGCGTCGTCGGCGTCGGCGGCGACAAGGTGGCCTGCTGCGACGAGGACGGCCGCCTCACCGTCGACGGCGCCCCCCTCGACGAGCCGTACCTCGACCGGGGCCCGGCCGCCTCCGGCGGCGAGCGGGCCTCCGCCTCGCCGGAGGAATTCTCCGCCACCGTGCCCCGCGGCAAGATCTTCCTGCTCGGCGACGAGCGGTCCACCTCTCTCGACTCCCGGGTCCACCTCCAGGACGCCGGCCAGGGTTCCGTACCGCTGAGCGCCGTGCGGGCCCGGGTGGACGCGGTGGTCTGGCCGATGGACGGCATGATCGACCGGCCTTCCTCGTTCGCGGCGCTGCCCGGCGGGGTCTCCGCCGCCGGGCCCCTCCCGCTCCAGCTGGGCGCGATCGTGGTGGGCGCCGTCCTGATCTTCGGCGGGGCGCTGTACGGGCCCGTGGCGGCGCGCCTGGGCCGTCGCAGGACGCCCGCCGGAGCGTCCCGGTGACCTCCGGGGCCGGGGCCCGCAAGGTCGCCCGGGTGGTCCTGCTGGACCCCGACGACCGGATCCTGCTGTTGCACGGGCACGAGCCGGACGATCCGTCGGACACCTGGTGGTTCACGCCCGGCGGCGGTCTGGAGGGCGACGAGAGCCGCGAGCAGGCGGCCCGTCGCGAGCTGGTCGAGGAGACCGGCATCACGGACGTCGAGCTGGGCCCGCTGCTCTGGACCCGGATCTGTTCCTTCCCCTTCGACGGACGGCGCTGGGACCAGGACGAGTGGTACTACCTGGCCCGTACGACCCGGACGGACACCGCCCCGCAGGGCCTCACCGACCTGGAACGGCGCAGCGTCGCGGGCCTCAGGTGGTGGACCTCCGCCGAACTGCTCGCGACGCGTGAGACGGTGTACCCGACCAGACTCGCCGAGCTGCTGCGCACGCTCCTCGACGAGGGCCCCCCGGGCGATCCGCTGGTTCTGGCCCCCGAAATCGTCTAATCGTTCAGGGAGGCCGGAGGCTGACGCACAATGGGGGCACGCACGGCTGAAGGGGAAACATGCCATGAGCGCCGAGGACCTCGAGAAGTACGAGACCGAGATGGAGCTGAAGCTCTACCGGGAGTACCGCGATGTCGTCGGTCTGTTCAAATATGTGATCGAGACCGAACGGCGCTTCTACCTCACCAACGACTACGAGATGCAGGTGCACTCCGTCCAGGGTGAGGTCTTCTTCGAGGTGTCCATGGCGGACGCCTGGGTCTGGGACATGTACCGGCCCGCGAGGTTCGTCAAGCAGGTCCGCGTGCTGACCTTCAAGGACGTCAACATCGAAGAGCTCAACAAGAGCGATCTGGAACTCCCGGGAGGCTGATCCCACGCGTTCCGCAGGGCCCCGAGCCCCCGGTCCGCCGACACAACGCGTCGCAGCGGACGACCCGGTCACCCGTGAGGGTGGCCGGGTTTTCCACATCCGCCGGGTTGTCCACCAAGATCCACATCTTTCGGCGGGCCGGGCCACAGTCGGTGCCGGAGGTGGTGCCGACATGAACGCACGGGGGGCACTCGGGCGGTACGGCGAGGATCTGGCGACGCGGCTGCTGGCCGGAGCCGGAATGACGGTGGTCGAGCGCAACTGGCGCTGTCGCGCCGGAGAGATCGACATCGTGGCGAGAGACGGCGACGCCCTGGTCTTCTGCGAGGTGAAGACACGCAGGTCGGGCGGGTTCGAGCACCCGATGGCGGCGGTCGGCCCGGTCAAGGCGGACCGGCTGCGGCGGCTCGCCGAGATCTGGCTCGCCCGGCACGGCGGAGCGCCGCCGGGCGGGGCCCGCATCGACCTGGTCGGGGTGATCGTGCCCCGTTGCGGAGCCCCCGTCACGGAGCACGTCCGGGGGGTGTCCTGATGGGCTTCGCCCGCGCGTGTTCCGTGGCGCTGGTCGGCGTCGAGGGAGTGGCGGTGGAGGTCCAGGCGGACCTGGAGCCGGGGGTGGCGGCCTTCACCCTGGTCGGGCTGCCGGACAAGAGCCTGGTCGAGAGCAGGGACCGGGTGCGCGCCGCCGTGGTCAATTCCGGGGCCGAGTGGCCGCAGAAGAAGCTCACGGTCGGGCTCTCCCCGGCCTCCGTGCCCAAGAGCGGTTCGGGGTTCGACCTCGCCGTCGCGTGTGCCGCGCTCGGGGCGGCGGGACGGATCGCCCCCGCCGCGATCGCCGATGTGGTGATGATCGGCGAACTGGGTCTGGACGGCCGCGTCCGCCCCGTGCGGGGGGTGCTGCCCGCCGTCCTGGCCGCCGCCGAGGCGGGGTACGAGCAGGTCGTCGTCCCCGAGCAGTCGGCCGGGGAGGCGGCCCTGGTGCCGGGCGTCTCGGTCCTCGGGGTCCGCAGCCTGCGCCAGCTCATCGCCGTCCTGTGCGACGAACCGGTGCCCGACGAGCCCGTCGGCGGCCAGGGACGCTTCGACGCCGGGTCGGCCGGCCTGACGCTCCCCGGCACCGGGGTCGGGGCCGGGTTCGCCGCCTACGGCGACGCCCACCGGCCCGACCTGGCGGACGTCGCGGGCCAGCCACGGCCGCGGCAGGCGCTGGAGGTGGCGGCGGCCGGCGGCCACCACCTGCTGTTCACGGGCCCGCCGGGCGCGGGCAAGACCATGCTCGCCGAGCGGCTGTCGGCGGTGTTGCCGCCGCTGACCCGGCGGGAATCCCTCGAAGTGACGGCGGTCCACTCGGTGGCGGGCATCCTCCAGCCGGGTGAACCGCTCGTCTCCCGGGCGCCCTACTGCGCCCCGCACCACTCGGCGACCATGCAGTCCCTGATTGGCGGGGGCAACGGGATCCCGAGGCCCGGAGCGGTGTCGCTGGCCCACCGGGGGGTGCTCTTCCTGGACGAGGCCCCGGAGTTCTCGGGGAAGGCGCTGGACGCGCTGCGCCAGCCCCTGGAGTCGGGGCACGTAGTGGTCGCCCGGGCGGCGGGCGTGGTGCGGCTGCCCGCCCGGTTCCTGATGGTGCTGGCCGCCAACCCGTGCCCCTGCGGCCGGCACACCCTCACCGGGGCGGGCTGCGAGTGCCCGCCCTCCGTGGTCCGCCGCTACCAGGCACGGCTCTCCGGGCCGTTGCTCGACCGGGTGGACCTGCGCGTCGAGGTGGAACCGGTCGACCGCGCCGACCTTCTGGGCCGGGGCGGCCGGGGCGAGCCGACGGCCGTCGTCGCCGCCCGGGTGCGGGACGCCCGGGCACGGGCGGCCGGGCGGCTGGCCGCCACCCCGTGGACCACCAACAGCGAGGTGCCCGGCCATGAGCTGCGCACCCGGCTGCCTGCGGCCCCGGGGGCGCTGGCGGCGGCGGAGCGGGACCTGGAGCGCGGCGCCCTGACAGCCCGGGGGCTGGACCGGGTGCTGCGGGTCGCGTGGACCGTGGCGGACCTGCGGGGCGCGGACCGCCCGGACGCCTCCGACGTGGCGGTCGCCCTGGAACTGCGTACGGGCGTCCAGCGCGGGGTGCCGCTGGGGGCGGGGCAGCGGTGAGCACCGGGGGTGCGGAGAAGCGGGGAGGGATGTGCGGGCCGGAGGCGGCGGCCCGGCGGCACACGCTGGAGCCAGCCCGGGGGAAGGGCGGCGGGCCGGGTCCGGACGTGGAGCACGACCGGTGCCATGGCCGGGCCGGACCGCGCGACGGCCGCGACGAACGGGGGCGGGACGGCGGCGGGGACGGGGAGGACGACGGCGGCCGAGGCGGTGTACGGGAGCGGGGCCGGGTCGGCGGGAACGCCGGCGACCGGGACCGGAACGGCTGCGGCGAACCGGGCGGGGGCGGCTCCGGCGGCCGGGGGCGGGAGGGTGAGTCGGCGCGCTCGGCCAGGGCCGCCTTGACGCGGGTGCTGGAGCCGGGGGACGAGCGGGCCGGGCGGTGGCTCCGGCAGATCGGCCCGGACGAGCTGTTGCGGCGGCTCATGGCCGAGGACGGTTCCGCCGGGAGACTGCCGGGGATGACCGCCGCACGGCTCGGGGGGTACCGGCTCCGTGCCGCCGCCGCGGACCCGGGGCGGGACCTGGCAGCGGTCGCCGCGGTCGGCGGGCGCTTCGTCTGCCCGGGGGACCGGGAGTGGCCGAGCCAGCTGGACGACCTGGGCGATGCCCGCCCGGTCGGCCTCTGGGTGCGGGGCCTGCCCGACCTGCGGCTGTGGTCGCTGCGCTCGGTCGCGGTGGTCGGTGCGCGAGCCTGCACGTCGTACGGGGCGCACATGGCGGCTGCCCTCGGTTCCGGGCTCGCGGAGCGCGGCTGGGTGGTGGTGTCGGGGGCGGCGTTCGGGGTGGACGGGGCCGCCCATCGGGGTGCGCTGGCGGTAGGCGGAGCGACGACGGCGGTGCTGGCCTGCGGAGTCGATGTCCCCTACCCGCGCGGGCATGCGGAGTTGCTCGGGCGGGTGGCTCACCAGGGGCTCGTCGTGGCCGAGTTGCCGCCCTCCTCCCACCCCACCCGCAGCCGGTTCATCCTGCGCAACCGCGTCATCGCCGCCCTGACCAGAGGAACGGTCGTGGTCGAAGCGGCCCTCCGCAGCGGCTCGCTGGCCACCGCCCGGCAGGCGCAACGGCTCGGCCGGTTCGCGATGGGGGTGCCCGGTCCGGTCACCAGCGGACTTTCGGCAGGGGTCCACGAGCTGCTGCGCGGTGAGGGCGTACTCGTGACCGACGCGGACGAAGTCGTCGAGCTGGTGGGGGACATCGGCGACCTCGCACCGGTCCGCCGAGGGCCGGTGCTGCCCAGGGACCACCTGGACGCGGGCGCCGTGAACATCCTCGACGCGCTCCCTTACCACGGGGTCGCCCATCTCCGTGACCTCGCCCGCACCGCGGGGACGTCCGCCGACGAGGCCCTCGGCCGACTGTACGAACTCCACTCACTGGGGTTCGTCGAACGGGAAGGCGACGGCTGGCGGTTGACGCCCCCTTCCCCGCGCAACGACGACGCGCGGCGGGGCGGTACTTGACCTGGAGCATTCGGGTGAAAAGGTAAGGCCGATGACCTCGCACGATCGATCGGTGACCTGTCCGGGGGCCGCGACCACGGTTGCGGTCGCGGCCCCCGGCGGGCTCGGACGGCATGACGGGCGACGCGCCGTCACGCCGACCGGATCTCCCGTCCTGCGCGGAACGCGACGCTTCAGTCACGCTACGCTCACAAGGATTCCGCCCCAGACACAAGTCCCCCAGCACTTCACGGCAGAACGGCTCAAGGCACCACATGCCCCAGCACACCTCCGGGTCTGACCGCGCGGCAGTACCACCGCTTGCGCGTGGCACTGTGCGCCCTCCCGCCCCCTCCTCCCTCGACGAGTTGTGGCGTTCCTACAAGGCCACGGGCGACGAGCGGCTGCGGGAGCAGCTGATCCTGCACTACTCGCCGCTCGTCAAGTACGTCGCGGGGCGGGTGAGCGTAGGGCTGCCGTCCAACGTGGAGCAGGCCGACTTCGTCTCCTCCGGGGTCTTCGGACTGATCGACGCCATCGAGAAGTTCGATCTCGAACGGGCCATCAAGTTCGAGACCTACGCGATCACCAGGATCCGCGGGGCGATGATCGACGAACTCCGCGCCCTGGACTGGATCCCGCGTTCAGTGCGGCAGAAGGCGCGCAACGTGGAGCGCGCGTACGCCACGCTGGAGGCGCAGTTCCGGCGTACGCCGTCGGAGGCCGAGGTCGCCGCGGAGATGGGCATCGCTCTGGAGGAACTGCACGCGGTTTTCAGCCAGCTGTCCCTGGCGAACGTGGTCGCCCTGGAAGAGTTGCTGCACGTCGGCGGCGAGGGCGGCGACCGGCTGAGCCTGATGGACACCCTGGAGGACACGGCCGCGGACAACCCGGTGGAGGTCGCCGAAGACCGCGAGCTGCGAAGACTCCTCGCACGGGCGATCAACACCCTTCCCGACCGGGAGAAGACCGTGGTGACCCTCTACTACTACGAGGGGCTGACCCTCGCCGAGATCGGCAACGTCCTCGGGGTGACCGAGAGCCGGGTCAGCCAGATCCACACCAAGTCCGTGCTCCAGCTCCGGGCGAAGCTGGCCGACGCGGGCCGCTGACGCCCCCGCCGGCCTCGCACCCCGCTCCCGCCCCCGGCCTGCGTCCGCCGACGTGCCTCACCGCTCTCTCCGGCCGTCCGATCGGCGGCCGTGCCCTTCCGTCCTGTGCGTGCCGCCGTAGAGTGGACGCGTGCCCAGGATTCGAGCGGCCTCCGTGGCCGAGCACCGGACCATGCAGCGCGGCGCCCTCCTGGACGCCGCGCGCTCCCTGTTGTCCGAGGGCGGTACGGAGGCGCTGACCTTCCCCGCACTCGCCGAGCGCACAGGCCTCGCCCGGTCCTCCGTGTACGAGTACTTCCGCTCGCGCGCCGCCGTCGTCGAGGAGCTGTGCGCCGTCGACTTCCCGGTCTGGGCGGCCGAGGTCGAGAACGCCATGCGGCGCGCCGAGACGCCCGAGGCCAAGATCGAGGCGTACGTGCGCCGGCAGCTCGGCCTCGTCGGGGACCGCCGGCACCGCGCGGTCGTCGCGATCTCCGCGAGCGAGTTGGACGCGGGCGCCCGGGAGAAGATCCGCGCCGCCCACGGAGGGCTGATCGCCATGATCGTCGAAGCGCTCGGCGATCTGGGCCACACGCAGCCGAGGCTGGCGGCCATGCTCCTCCAGGGCTCGGTCGACGCCGCCGTGCGCCGGATCGAGCTGGGCGTCGCGGAGGAGCCGGACGTGATCGCGGACACCGCCGTCGCGATGGTCCTGCGCGGTGTGAGCGGCTGACCCCGGCCGCGGCGGTGTCCGGGCCCGCCCCCGGCTCGGGCACTCCGACCACCGGCAGCAGCCGTGAGGGGCCTCGCCGCAGCAGGGAGGGCGGCAGCAGCGAGAGCGGGTCCAGGTAGACCTCCCCGCGCCGGAGCCCCCAGTGCAGACAGCCCGCCGCGCAGTGGAACGGCCCGGTCTCCAGCACGGCGACCGGCTCTCCCGCGCGGACGGCGGCCCCCTTCTCGACCAGCGCCCGTACCGGTTCGTACGTGGTGCGCAGCGGCGGGGATCCGCTGCCGTCCACCTCCACCGCGAGCACCCCGCGTCCCCCCACCCGCCCGGCGAACGACACCCGGCCGTCGACGGCCGCCAGCACCCGGGCTCCCGCCCCCGCCGCGAGGTCCACGCCGCGGTGGCCGGGCCCGTACGGGCCGGCGGGCGGCTCCCACTCCCGTACCACCGCGGGTCTCCCGGCCAACGGCCAGCTCCGCCCCCCGCCCCGGTGGCCCGGGCCCGCCTCCCCGTCCGAACCCGCTCCCGCGTCGGTCCCCGCCTCCCCCTCCGCCTCTGCTTCCGTCTCCGAACCTGTCTCGGCGTCCACGCCGGGGCCCCTGCCCGCGTCCGCGTCGCCGCCCGCGGCCGCGTCGGTGTCCGGCCGCGGTGGGGGCGCCGGAGCGGCGGCGGCCACGACGGCCGCGCCGGGCGCCGAAGCCCCGGCCGCGGGGAGCCGTGCGTACAGCGTGAGGGCCATGAGCAGCACGGGCACCAGGAGAGGGGCGAGCCGGGGCAGAGGGCGAGGGGCGGGGGAGCGGCGCAGGGGGCCGGTGAGCGGACGCATGCCGTCACCCTGCCCCGGACGCCGGAATTCCGGGGATCGCCGGTCGCCCCCTGGGGACTACTCGCCGGTTGTGGACATCCCCGCCACCCGTCCGTGAAGTCCCCGCCACCCGTCCGTGGAACTCCCGCCGCCTGTCCGGGGCCGGGGCGTCATCCGGCCGCCCACCTGACCCCCGCCCGTCCGTGGCCGGACCGCCACCCGCCCCGCGCCCGCTCGTGCGCGGGCCCGCCGCCCCGCTGCGGCGGTCGCCGTCATCCGGCACCCGGTCGGTCCCGTACACTTCTTACGGCGATCCGGGTCACCGGGTCGACTTCGCACGCCCCGCCACCTCCCTCTTCGTGGAGGTGGCCGCGCTCCTCGGTCCCTCGTGGCACGGCGCGTCGGGGCGTCAGGCGCGGACGCAAACCTGCGGTCGCGATAACCGAGTACCTCAAGGAGTACGGCCATGGCCGTCGTCACGATGCGGGAGCTGCTGGAAAGCGGCGTCCACTTCGGTCACCAGACCCGTCGCTGGAACCCGAAGATGAAGCGCTTCATCTTCACCGAGCGCAACGGCATCTACATCATCGACCTGCTCCAGTCGCTGTCGTACATCGACCGCGCCTACGAGTTCGTCAAGGAGACCGTCGCCCACGGCGGCTCCATCATGTTCGTGGGTACGAAGAAGCAGGCCCAGGAGGCCATCGCCGAGCAGGCGACGCGCGTCGGCATGCCGTACGTCAACCAGCGTTGGCTCGGCGGCATGCTCACCAACTTCTCCACCGTCTACAAGCGCCTCCAGCGCCTGAAGGAGCTGGAGCTCATCGACTTCGAGGACGTGGCCGCCTCCGGCCTCACCAAGAAGGAGCTCCTGGTCCTCTCGCGCGAGAAGGCCAAGCTGGAGAAGACCCTCGGTGGTATCCGCGAGATGCAGAAGGTGCCCAGCGCCGTCTGGATCGTCGACACCAAGAAGGAGCACATCGCCGTCGGTGAGGCGCGCAAGCTCCACATCCCGGTCGTCGCGATCCTCGACACCAACTGCGACCCCGACGAGGTCGACTACAAGATTCCGGGCAACGACGACGCGATCCGCTCCGTCACCCTGCTCACCCGCGTGATCGCCGACGCCGTCGCCGAGGGCCTCATCGCCCGCTCCGGCGCCGCCACCGGCGACTCGAAGCCGGGCGAGAAGGCCGCCGGCGAGCCGCTGGCCGAGTGGGAGCGCGACCTGCTCGAGGGCGACAAGAAGGACGAGACCGCGGCTGCCGCCGAGGTCCAGTCCTCCGCCGAGACCGAGAAGGTCGCCGACGCCGAGAAGCCGGCCGAAGCCGTCGCCGAGGCCGAGGCGGAGGCCGAGACCCCGGCCGCCGACGCGGACGCCGAGCAGGCCTGACACCCGTCACGGCTGCAGACGGCGGGGGCCGACGCCACAGGCGTCGCCCCCGCCGTCCACCCGTAGATCTTTCAGACTTCGAGAGAGACATACAGACTCATGGCGAACTACACCGCCGCTGACGTCAAGAAGCTCCGTGAGCTCACCGGCGCCGGCATGATGGACTGCAAGAAGGCGCTCGACGAGGCCGACGGCAACGTCGACAAGGCCGTCGAGGCGCTCCGCATCAAGGGCCAGAAGGGCGTCGCCAAGCGCGAAGGCCGTTCTGCCGAGAACGGCGCCGTCGTCTCCGTCGTCTCCGAGGACCAGACGTCCGGCGTCATCCTCGAGCTGAAGTGCGAGACGGACTTCGTCGCCAAGGGCGAGAAGTTCCAGAACGTCGCCAACACGCTCGCCGAGCACGTCGCCGCCACCTCCCCGGCCGACATCGACGCGCTGCTCGCCTCCGAGATCGAGGCCGGCAAGACCGTCCAGGCGTACGTCGACGAGGCCAACGCCAACCTCGGCGAGAAGATCGTCCTGGACCGCTTCGCCCAGTTCACCGGCGCCTTCGTCGCCGTGTACATGCACCGCACCATGCCCGACCTGCCCCCGCAGATCGGTGTTCTGGTCGAGCTGGACAAGGCCGACGCCGAGCTGGCCAAGGGCATCGCGCAGCACATCGCCGCCTTCGCCCCGAAGTACCTCTCCCGCGAGGACGTCCCCGCCGAGGTCGTCGAGGCCGAGCGCCGCGTCGCCGAGGAGACCACCCGCGCCGAGGGCAAGCCCGAGGCCGCCCTCCCGAAGATCGTCGAGGGCCGGGTCAACGGCTTCTTCAAGGAGGCCACCCTCCTGGGCCAGCCGTACGCGCTGGACGCCAAGAAGTCGGTCCAGAAGGTTCTGGACGAGGCCGGTGTCACCCTGAAGCGCTTCTCGCGCATCAAGGTCGGCATCTGAGTCCGTCCGGGCGAACAGCACCGGACCCGATAGGGTCGGGTGCAGTCGACGGCCGTACTCACGCCGGACGATCGCAGATCTGACGAGGAGGCCATTGCCGCTGTAGGGACACCAGACCCACCGGCAATGGCCTTCTTCGTATGTGCACGAGGAGAATTTCCATGGACAAGCGCGCGGACGCCATTCAGGCCGACGGCAAGGGCGACGACGACAAGGGCTCCGGGCGCTTCATGCTGAAGCTCTCCGGCGAGGCGTTCGCCGGGGGCGGCGGTCTCGGCGTCGACCCCGACGTCGTGCACACCATCGCCCGCGAGATCGCCGCCGTCGTCCGCGACGGCGCCCAGATCGCGGTGGTCATCGGCGGAGGCAACTTCTTCCGCGGCGCCGAGCTGCAGCAGCGCGGCATGGACCGGGCCCGTTCCGACTACATGGGCATGCTCGGCACCGTCATGAACTGCCTGGCGCTCCAGGACTTCCTGGAGAAGGAGGGCATCGACTCGCGCGTCCAGACGGCCATCACCATGGGCCAGGTCGCCGAGCCGTACATCCCGCTCCGCGCCGTCCGGCACCTGGAGAAGGGCCGCGTGGTGATCTTCGGCGCCGGCATGGGCATGCCGTACTTCTCCACCGACACCACCGCGGCCCAGCGCGCCCTGGAGATCGACGCCGAGGCGCTGCTCATGGGGAAGAACGGGGTGGACGGGGTCTACGACTCCGACCCCAAGACCAACCCCGACGCGGTGAAGTTCGACGCGCTGGAGTACGGCGAGGTGATCAGCCGCGATCTGAAGGTCGCGGATGCCACCGCCATCACGCTCTGCCGTGACAACAAGCTGCCGATCCTCGTCTTCGAGCTGACCGCCCTGGGCAATATCGCTCGCGCGGTCAAGGGTGAGAAGATCGGCACGCTCGTGAGTGACGAGAGCACCCGGGCCTGACGGCCCCCCCCCAGGATGGACAACGGCCTGCCGGTGGGACACCGTGCAGGTTCAAGGACGCGACGCAGGACCCGCAGGGCCAGGCGATGACGACGCCGGGCCCACTCAAGACACGCAGGAGCACGTGGTGATCGAAGAAATCCTCCTCGAGGCCGAGGAGAAGATGGAGAAGGCCGTTGTCGTCGCGAAAGAGGACTTCGCCGCGATCCGTACCGGCCGTGCGCACCCGGCGATGTTCAACAAGATCGTCGCCGACTACTACGGCGCGCTGACCCCGATCAACCAGCTGGCCTCGTTCTCGGTGCCCGAGCCGCGGATGGCCGTCGTGACGCCGTTCGACAAGACCGCGCTGCGCAACATCGAGCAGGCGATTCGCGACTCCGACCTCGGCGTCAACCCGAGCAACGACGGCAATATCATCCGGGTGACCTTCCCCGAGCTGACGCAGGACCGCCGCAAGGAGTACATCAAGGTCGCCAAGAGCAAGGCCGAGGACTCCAAGATCTCGATCCGCTCCATCCGGCGCAAGGCCAAGGAAGCGCTCGACAAGCTCGTCAAGGACAAGGAGTCCGGCGAGGACGAGGTGCGCCGCGCCGAGAAGGAGCTCGACGACACCACCGCGAAGTACGTCGCGCAGGTGGACGAGCTGCTCAAGCACAAGGAAGCCGAGCTGCTCGAAGTCTGATGAACGACTCTTCCCGGGGCGCCCCGCAAGGAGCCGGATACCGGGGCATGCCCGAGATGACGGCTGCCCCGGCGGGTCCTGTTCACGATGTGCATGGCGCCCAGCAGACTCGGCCCATGCCCATCGTGCCGGACGTTCCCGACGCAGGTAGAGACGCAGGCGGAGAAACCGAGAACCGCGACCACCGGGGCAGGGGGGCCGCTCACACCGGCGGCCCCCTGTTCCGTGACGAGATGCCGCAGGAGCCCATGTCCACTCCGCTGCCGCCCCCGCCGCAGAAGAAGCGCGCGGGGCGTGATCTGCGCGCCGCCATAGGGGTCGGTCTGGGGCTCGGCGCCCTCATCGTCGTCTCGCTGTTCATCGTGAAGGCCCTCTTCGTCGGCGTCATAGCGGTCGCCGTCGTCGTCGGCCTCTGGGAGCTCACCTCCCGCCTCAAGGAGCGCAAGGAGATCAACGCGCCCCTGATCCCGCTGGCGGTCGGCGGTGTCGCCATGGTGGTCGCCGGGTACGCCCGGGGGCCCGAAGGGGCCTGGATCGCGATGGCCCTGACCGCCCTGGCGGTGCTGGTCCGGCGGATGGCCCAGCCGCCGGAGGGATACCTCAAGGACGTCACCGCCGCGGTCTTCGCGGCGTTCTACGTCCCCTTCCTGGCCACCTTCGTCGCCCTGATGCTGACGGCGGACGACGGGGAGTGGCGGGTCCTGACCTTCCTCGTCCTCACCGTGGTCAGCGACACGGGGGCGTACGCGGTCGGCTGGCGGTTCGGCACGCACAAGCTCGCCCCGCGCATCAGCCCCGGCAAGACCCGTGAGGGGCTGCTCGGAGCGGTCGGCTTCGCGATGGCGGCCGGCGCGCTGTGCATGGAGTTCCTGATCGACGGCGGAGCCTGGTGGCAGGGGCTTCTGCTCGGTCTCGGGGTCGCCGTCAGCGCCACCCTCGGCGACCTGGGCGAATCCATGATCAAACGGGACCTCGGGATCAAGGACATGGGCACCCTGCTCCCCGGCCACGGCGGCATCATGGACCGGCTCGACTCGCTCCTGCCGACCGCCCCGGTCTTCTGGCTGCTGCTGGTGCTGTTCGTGGGCTCCACCTGAGCCCTCCGTACCCCGGGGCCCCTTCCCACCTGCACGTTTCACGAGCGAGGGTCCGTCGTCCACAGGGCGGCGGGCCCTCACCCGTATGTCTGCGACACTGGATGAACCATGCCTAAGCCCGGAGAACTGGCGGCGATCCGGCATCGTACGGCCCCTGATCAGCACGTTTAGTGCTGGTCAGGGGCCGTACGCTTGCTGCTGGGCCGTCTCTGGGCCGTGACGTTAGAAGGGGGGCTCATCGGATTCGGTCACAACCTCGCCAGCAAGCACTTCCTGCCCCGCTACCTGAAGGGCTGCTTGTCCGCCCTCTTTTAGTCGCTGGTCCCGCTCAAGGCGTTGAGCCTTGCGACGTCTCACCCTCGCGGGGGACTGGAACACTTCATCCAGAATCTCGTCCATGAGGCCCAGGATCTCCGCTGCCGTGACGCTGTCCATCGGTTCGGCGACTAGATCGCCGTGCGCGACCTCGTTGCCCCCGTATCGGACCTCATGAGCTGCGTCTCGAACGTACTCGCGGATTAGCTGCTGCTCGAAAAGCTTGTCGATCTTCTTTTCGAGGCTGCCAGTCTTGATTCCTCGATCTTTGGCCGTGGCTTCCAAGACTGCGCGCGCCAGTGCGACGGCTGCCCTGTTGGCCTCGATGGACAGGCATTGATGTGCTTCTACTGCCATGCTCGCGATACCGGCTGGGACGTCGCTGTAGGCACGACTGCCGACCTGCCGAGGTATCCACGAGCTGGGACCGTCTACGACTAGGCGAAGCTTGCCGCCGGTTTCGAACTCTCCAGGTTCCCATCGGCCTGTCGCGATGCTGAGGCGGCCACATCCGTCGCATTGAAAGGCCATCTCGACTGGCTGCGGCTGCCCCCATCCAACAACGCCGATCTCAACGATGTGGACCTTCTGCATGTTGCACCGGTCATTGCACCAGCCGCACGTTCTCACTACTCCCATACGGGAAGATTAGAGAAGCTCGTTCCGACGGTCACTGGCTTTCTAGTGTTGTCCCCAGAGCAGCGTCGACTGCCTTGCGAGTCCGCTCCTGGCTGGCAGGCATCAGGTGGGCGTATACACGCAAGGTGAGAGCCGGATCGGTATGCCCCAGGTACTGGCTGACTGCCTTGATGCTCTCCCCTGCGTCCAACAGCACGGAGGCGTAGAAGTGCCTCAGAGCGTGCATGCCGTGCTCGCGGGCTGACTCGTACTTCCCGCCCCGGGCGTTCGGGATGAGGCCAGCTAGCGCGAGGGCGGGCTTCCATTCCTGGATGTTGAAGTTGCTCCGCCAGACGACTCCGGATGCGGTGTTCGTGAACAGGAGGCGAGCCGTCACCTTCGGGCCGTCAGGCTTCCGCCAGGGCAGGGTGACTTCAACCGGCTTGCAGTTGTCCATGTGCGCTCGGAGGGCTTCAGCCACCGAGGACGGGAGCGGGACGTCTCGCTCCTTGCCGCACTTCGGTGGGGCGAACACGGCCTTGCCCTGGATGAGCTTCACCTGCCGGACGACCCGCAGGATGCCAGCCTCGAAATCCACCGCGTCCTCAGCGAGACCCACGATTTCTCCTTGCCGGAGACCGCAGCCAGCGCCTGCGTCCACCATGGTTCGGTAGCGCTCAGGAAGGGCTCGGCGGACCGCCTGAACCTCCGAGGGCAGCCATGGGATGACCCGCCGCCGTTCGACCGATGGCGGGCGCACGGACTTCGCGGAGCACGGGTTGCGAGGGAGGAGACCGTCGTCCACGGCCGCACTCAGTACGGCTCGAACGTCGCCGTAGATGTTGCGCGCGTACGCCCCGCTCACGCCCGGGTTGGACTCAAGGGCGCTCACCAGGTCGCGAAGGTGTTCCGGCCGGAAGGAGTCGAGCGGGCGCGACCCGAGGATGGGGAAGGCGTGCAGGCGTAGCCGCTGCTCGGTGACGATTTGGCTCGACAGGTCCGCGCTGTGCGCCTTCAGCCACTTCTCGGCGTAGCCCTTGAACGTGACCCGGGCTGCGCGCGGGTCGATGTACTGGCCTCGGGACATGTCGGAAGCGACGTTGGTCAGCCAGTTCTCAGCGAGGCGCTTCTGTCGGTCCGGGAAGGACTTGGACTTCTCGGTGCCGTCGGGGCCGACGTAGCGGGCGCGGTAGCGGAGTCCGATGCCGTAACGGTCGCTTTTGACGCGGAGGGGCTTTCCGTCGGGCCCGGGTTCGGTTTTGTACCAGCGGTCTTGGATGTGGCCGGCCACAGGGGGCTCCTGTCGGGGGATGCAGCAGGGGCGCGACCGGTGGTCGCGCCCCTGCGAGTGGTTTTGGTGTGGGTCAGGCCGCGTAGTGGTCGGCTTCGGTGAGTGCGTTGATCCAGGCGTGGACGGCGCTGGGGTCGTAGCGGAGGTGCTTGCCGATACGGAAGCCGGGCGGGCCGGTGCGCTTCTTGCGCCAGGCGTAGACGGTTTCGAGCGGGACGGAGAGGAGGGCGGCGATGTCCTCGGGGGTGAGGTAGCGGTCGGGGAGGCCGCCCCGGAGGGTGGCGCGGGGATCGGGCTTCGGTGCCACGGGCTCTCCAATGGGCGGCGGTGGGTGGCGTGGTTGTCCGAGGTGTGGATTTCTGCGTCACCGCGTCACCCGCGTCATCCGGGGCTTTGACCTGCGGGTTTGGGTGACGCAGCGGATCAGGTGTGCGTCACCCGTGCGTCACCTTCTGCGTCACCGGGTGACGTGGGGGTGACGCGGGTGACGCAGGGGTGACGCAGGATTCGCCGTCTGCGTCACCCCTTCCGGTGCAGGTGGGGGGCCGTTTTCCGTCCCTGGTGACGCGGGTGACGCAGACCTTCCCTACTTAGGAAAAAGGAGGGGGTGTCTGTAGTAGTGGCGGTGGTCCTTCAGGCGAAGTGAGGAGCCCGATGGGCACGCCTTCTTGGGGCGGCACAGCCGCCGAAGAACAAGAGGAGCACCCGTCGGCGTGGCGCGGGGTGCTCCTCTTGCTTGTCCCCGGGTGCGGCCGGTGGGGTCAGAACGCGGCCGACTGCTCCGGGGGCTGCGGGTGCGTGGGTGCGGCGGGGCGGGTCATTTCGAGGTAGCGGCCCGCTTTGGTGCGCCCGGTGTCGATGAGGACGCCCCGCGCGGCGAGGGTGGGTTGAAGGCGCTTGAGACGGTCGGAGAGCACCTTGCCGGTAGTCGGCCACCCTTTAGGCAGCGGGCGCAGCTCCTCACCGCTGTAGAGGCGGCTGAGGACGTTCAGCCACTCCGTGGACGTCATCCGCTGCTCGCCGCCGGGGTCGAGGGTCTCGGCGTGCTGGAGGACGGTCTGCGCCAGCAGGTCGCCCTCGATGACGTCGTCGTTCAGGTCGTCCAGGCTCGCCCGGTACGCCGGGAGCGCTCCGAGGCCGGTGGCGACGTCGAGTTGGGCGCAGAGGTGGGCGAAGTCCGCCATCCGCAGATCCGTAGGCGTCTCCGCCTGCGCGGCCCGGACCTTGACCGTGAGATCCAGCAGCGAGCCGAGGACCACGGGCAACACCTCCTCGTACTCCGCCCACAGCTCCGCTTCGGTCCTGCGGACGGTGGGCCGCTCCAGCCGCAGCGGCAGCAGCCGTTCGGCGAGGTCGGGACGGATGACGCCGACGTCGATCCCGGTCAGCAGGAGCGGCCGGCGGTAGCGGGCCCGGTGCACGTCCCCGTCCGTGAACAGCGCCCGCTTCACAGACTCGGCTCCGGTGACGATGCAGCACATGGCGTCGGACAGGTCCGGGGTCATGTGGCTCAGGTTGTCGAGGGCGGTGACCCATCCGGCGGCGACGGCCGCGATCAGGTTCTCCTCGTCCTTCGGCGCCCGCCGAAGGTCCCCGCTCATGCCCTCCACGATCCGCACCAGCATCCGCCCCCCGGTCGACTTCCCCGCCCCTTGGGGGCCGGTGAGGAACGGGGCGGGGACGGGGACGCCGGGGCCGAGGCAGCCGATGAGCCAGGCGATGGCGAGGCATTCGGTTTCGGCGTTGGCGAAGTTGCACAGCCGCATCAGGAGGTCGATGCCCTTGCCGTCGGTGTCCTTGGCCGGCAGCGGGAGTTCCCCGGTGAGCTGGGTGCGCCGCCAGCACACCTCACGCGGGTCGGGAACGGTGATCTCCCACCCGGTGGGGTGGATACGGACCGACTGTCCGTCGGCGCGGCCGAGGTCGAGCCAGGTGGCTCCGTCGAAGCCGGGGGCGACGCGGATGTGTACGGCCTGCGTGGTCTCGGTCATCGCCAGTGCCTCGATCAAGTCCAGTGCCTCCTTGAGTGCGGTTCCGTTGAAGACGCCGACCCCGTCGCGGAACATGCCGACCATGAGTTCCTGCCGGTGGCTTCCCGTCGTGCCCTGTGACCGGATCGGCCGGGCCACGGGGTGGCCGTTGCGCTGGGCGTAGACGGTGCCGTCGGCGGTGCGGAAGTACCGGAAGTGCGACTGCGCGTATGCGGTGATGACCTCACGCGCCGGGTTCTTCTCCTCCTCGGACATGACTCACATCCCCAGAGCGGTGCGGGCGTTGATCCATGCGTCCGTGCAGTGGCGGGGGCTTTCGCCCTTGGTCTGCGCGGCGGCGAACAGCCGGGCGGCGTGGGCGTCGGTCAGGCATCCGCATCGGCCGTGGGCGGACAGCACGGCGAGGAACGTCCGGTACACCGTCGCGTGAATGCCGGTGGCCGCCTCGCGGATGCGCTGCTCCGCCATCGCGATACCGCGCTCCAGGTAGACAGGCGTCCGATGGCGGCACTCCCCATCCCCGGTCGGCACGGGCGCGGTGACGGGCCGGACGGGCGACGGCTTCTTGACGACCAGCTCGCGGACCGTGTCGGGGAGGGTGGTCATGGTGCCGCTGCCGGGGCCGAGCCACCGGGCGTAGACCATGGTCGACTTGATGTCGACGCCGTCCAGCACAGCGTTGGCGGAGGGCATGGCCCCCTGGTAGATCCAGTGCTCGCCCCGCGTCGTCGGGACGGTCCGTGTGGCGGGCAGCGTCCGGCGGGCCCACGCGACCGCGTCGGCGTGGTCCAGGTCCACCACCGTCAGCCCAGCACCGCCAGGGTGGTAGGCGACAGCCGCCGCCTGCTTCCACGCGGTCGCCCACGGACGTCCGGTGATGACGTCGGGGTCGGTGGTGGCGGCGGCCCACGCGTGGCACGGGCGGGGGCAGGTGCAGGGGCCGGGGGTCTTCATGTTCGGCCGGCCACCGCACGAGGTGTACAGGCAGGCGGGGCAGTTGGCGAACGGGACCTTCCCGGCCCGCAACGGCAGGACGGGCACGTTCCGGGCGGCGAGGTCCAGAGCGGTGTGGAGATGGCCGGGTACTCCCCGGATGGGGGTGGGTTGGGTCATGCTGGGTGTCTCCAGTTCTGTGCTGGTGGACGAGAGCGGCCCCAGGTCTTTGGTCGGACGGGGCCGCTCTCGGCTTGCTGGTGGCGGTTGCTGTGTGTGATGGGGAGGGAGGCAGGGGCTCCCTCCAAGAGGGGGCGTTCTCCGGGGTTTCCGGGGGTGCGAGCGGGTGCCTCCCCTGCCTCCCCTGGCGCTCATCTGTGCTGATCAGGGGTGGGGAGGCGGGGTGGGGGAGGCGGTTGGGGAGAACTCCCCACCTCCCTTGGCGGCTCCCCTTACGAAGCGTCACTTTCGGGGGTGTTGTCATCGCGGTCCTGGATGCCTTCCAGGACGCGGGTGCGGCGGACGGTCATGATCCCGCCGACCTTGCGCGGCTCGGCCCCGATGTCCGCGAGGGCGGCCTTGAGGTCCGCGAACGTCCACTCGCTGTACTCGACCGGCCATGTCGCCATGAGGGCGGCCAGGACTTCGGTGGAGCGCATGGTGTCCCGGTCGCCGAGGACGGTCAGGACGTTGGCCGGGTGGTCGGCGGGCTCGTCGGCCGGCGCGGCCGGGATGGTGGTCATGCCTTCGCGCAGGGCGAGGGCGCGCTTGACGACGGGGGTGATCTGGTCGGTGCTGCTGTCCTTGCGGACGTAGTGGGCGCGGACCAGCTCGAACGGGTTCTTCGTGAACCCGACCGTCAACGCGGTGCCGACGTTCTCGGCGGGGTTGAGGTTGGTGGCGGTGATTCCGGCCTTGTGCTTGCCGGTGCCCAACAGGCCGTCGTTGGCGACGTGGTCGCCGACCGCGAACGCGACGCGGTGGGAGGTGTTGCGGGTGACGTCCTTCGGGATGCTGTCGGCCGTGGGGGAGACGGTGACGAAGATGAGGGTGATGCCGACCTTGCGGGCCTTCTTCATCACCTTCACCGCCAGTTCGGCGGCCTCGGCCCCGTACTTCTTGTGCATGAACAGTTCGTGGCACTCGTCGAACACCACGACCTTCGGCCGCATCCTCGGATCCCGCTGGGCCAGTGCGCGGGTGAGGCGGACCTCGTCCCCGCCGAGCTGTTCCAGGAGCTTGCCCCGCTCGGTGACCTCGGCGCGCAGTCCCCGCAGGGCCTTGACGGCGGCCTCGATCTGCTCGTCGTCGTCGCCCTTGACCAGGGTGCGGAGGCGTTCGCGCATGGGGTCGTAGTCGACGTTGTAGGCCATGACGTACGCCTCGATGTCGACCAGCGGATCGAGCATGGCCCCCAGCAGCAGGGCCACGACCAGGGACGACTTCCCCGATCCCATGATCCCGCCGACCATGTAGTTGGCGGCCATGAGCTTGCCGGACACCTGGTCCCCGCGCTGGGACACCCCGATGGGCACGCCCTTGAAGTAGTCCGCCTCCCCACCGGCCAGCAGCGGCCAGTCCGGCACCTTCCCCGACAAGGACCCCTGGTCGGCCACCCACAGGTCCAGGACGCTGGCTTCTGCTTCGGTGGGCCAGACCTCGACCGGCTTGCGCATCAGGTTGTGGGCCAGGACGGTCTTCTTGTCGGTGACCATCTCGACCGTCACCCCCATCGGGAGCTGCAGGCGGGAGTGCCACCCGTTGCCCAGGCGGGTCGTGGGGGCCACCCAGCGGGGCTGCCACCCGTCCTTGAACGCCTGGTTGAGCTTGGGGATGCCCAGGTGACGCAACGCGTCCAGGATCGCCCCCTCATCCGGCACCACGTCCCGGCCCCCGGTGTCGGTGGCGGGCATGGCCCAGGCGGGGGCGGCCTGCTGGTGGCGGCCCACCGCCCACACGGCGGCCAGCGCTAGCCACGGGCCGATCGCGAGGAGCGGGCCCCAGACCACGGTCACGATGACGACCAGCAGCCGGATCAGGTCCACCAGGGCCATGAGCGGGGTGATCACGTCGGAGGGGTCCTTGGTGGCGATGGCCAGGGCGACGCCGACAGCGAGGAGGAAGCCGAGGGTGCCGCCCGTGCCGTAGGCGGCGGCCTTGACCACCCGCTCCGGTGCGGTCAGCAGGTCCATGCGCCGCTTGTGGCGCTCGGCCCGGTAGCGGTGCAGCTTCTCCTCCCACTCGGCAGCCAGCTCGGTGTTCCCCGCGGCTTCCGCCGCCCGCAGCATCCGCAGATAGCGGGAGGCGGTACGGCCCTCCCACGCCCGGCGGGCCACGATCCGGCCCCCGCCGACCACGTACATGCCGTGGCGGACAGTGAACCGGCCCGCCGTGCGGGTCCGCTCGTGCGTCGCGGCCGTACGCAGGGCGCGAGCCGTGCGGACCGCCCGCGAGACGCGACGAACGGCCGGCGCGCTGTCCGTGGTGACCGGGGCGGTGGCGGGGTCCTTGACCAGGTTCACCACCGGGTCGGTGGTGTCGGGCGGGGGGCGGTGGTCGTCCAGGTGGTGCACGGTCCCCATTCCGGGAACCTGCACGGCGGGTTCGGTCATGATGAACGTGCCTCTCCTGCTCAGTGCAACGGGTTGGGGCGAAGGGGGCGGCCGGTTTCCTTGGCCGGGTGTCGGCCGCCCCCGCTCAGCTCTGCTCCGCCTTGTGCACGGCCCGCTCCGCGAGGCGGACGCGCTGCTCGGCCTGCTTGCGGGCCTCACGGGCAGCGGCCCGCTCGGCACGCGGTGCGGTGCGCTCGATCGCTTTGGCGGCGGCGAGGTCCTGGCGGGCGTCGGCCTGCACCTTGTGCAGCGCGGCCAACTCCTGGGCGCCCCGGGCGGCGGCAGCCTGGTCGATGCGCTCGATCTTCCGGCGGATGTCCGGGTCCAGGCAGTCCGCGAGGGACTGACGGAACCCCTTGCGGAACAGCTTGGCGCGCTCACGGGACTCGGCCCTGGTGTAGCTGTGCACGGTGTCCTCCTCGGGCGGAGACCGGACTGTCCGGCTCCCCAACCGCCCCCGCACCAGGTGCGGTTCGGGGGCGGCGGGCAGCCGTCAGGCGGGCCGCAGTTCGTGGGAGTGGCACAGGACGGGCCCGATCAGCAGCCCGACGCGGTGCACGGTCCACCGGCCCCCGGTGAGGGGCCCCGGGGGGACCTCGTCGACGATCCGGCCGGTACGGCCGACCGCACGCGGGTCGTCCTCACAGGAGACGATCCGCACCTCTTGACCTGCCTGGAACACGGTGGGGCTCCCTTCGGGTCAGCGGGCCTTACGGCCGGAGTTGCCGCCGATCGACTTCACGACGGTCACCACTCCCCAGGCGCACACGGCGGCGACCAGAGCGAAGAGGGCGAGGTTGGCGGCGATGGCGGTGAGGACGCCGACGAGGAGGGGGCCGAAGTAGACGCCGGCGGCCACAGCCCCGGCGCCCATCCCGGAGCCGAGGGCGAGGCGCTGCACCGTGCGGTCCGGGGGTGCCTGATGGACGTGCACGACCTGCGGCACGGTCGTGGACTGCTGGTAGACGGTGGGGAGGTGGTCGGTGTAGGCGGGGGTGCCGTCCGGCAGGTGCACGATGGACGGCCGGCGGGTTTCGGGAAGGTTCGGGGTCATGGCGTGATCCCTTTCAGCGACCGTTGATGGGCTTTCCCGAGGCGAGGTAGGCCTGAGCGCGGCGCATCTCATCGCGGGTCATCGTGACGTTCATGGCGGTCTTCGTGCCGTTCTTGGTGCCGCCGACGACGGCCGCCGCGACGGCCTGCTGGGCGCACTGCTTATCGGTCTTGCGGGCCATGTCTGTCTCTCCTTGGCTGGTGATGGGGCCCGTGGATTCCGGACCTCCCCGCCGCCCCCACCCCGGGTGTGCGGGTGGAGGCGACAGGCAGGCCCGGGCTCAGGCGGAGAGGGCGAGGCACCACCGGTAGACGTCGGCCATCAGGCCGCCGCCTCACCCGGACCGGCCGACCGGTCGCGCTCGGCGCGCAGGGTGTCACGCAGGACGCGCGCCTTGGCTGGGGAGGTATGGACCGCCTTACGGATGCCCTCGGCGGTCAGCTCCCGATCCGACCACTTGGCCGTCACCTTGCGAGCCTCGGTCAGCAGCTCCTCGGCGGTGCGGTTCGGCCGACTCGACCGGGCAACCTCGGGGACTCGACCGGTCGCCCGGCGCGGGCGGGTCGATTCGGCGGCCACCGCCCCGACCGGGGCCCGAGCGGTCGACTTCGCCAGCGACACCACCGGGGCCGCCGGAAGCGCCGCAGGGGCCGGGGCCGGGGTGATCGGCGCGGAGGCCGATACTTCCAGGTCAGCCGTAGACCGATTTACATATGTCTCGGCCGATTCATCCTGATTCGGAGTAGGGGCCGCGTGCTCGATCGGTCGGTGGTGCAGGACCTTGGCGACCAGGTCGGAACCGAAGTAGATCGACCCGACCGGCAGCGACGTGGCCAGCAGGACCAGTGCCCAGTTGGCGGGATCCCAGTCGGCCAGTCGGCCCCAGTTGACCACTTCGTCGTGCAGCTCCGGCACGAGACCGTGCACGTAGTTGAGGACGAGGGAGGCCAAGGTGTAGGCGGCCAGCACTCGCAGGGCGAAGCGGCGGGCGTCACCGGTCAGCACCAGGGTTGCGACCAGGGCGAGCGCCATCAGGCCGTCGACGACGAACGGGTAGAGGGTGGCGGCGGTCTCGTCGGCCCCGGTAGCGGTGGCGACATCCTTCAGCGCGTTCCAGGACACCCGGAAGGCCATGGCGACCACACCGACCAGAGCGGCGATCAGCAGGCCCTTGCCCCAGCGGTTCATGCCGCACCACCCCGGCGGTAGTACACGGCGAGGACCCAACCGAAGGTCTGGGCGAGAGCGCCGGCGGCGGCCACGGCCCGCCACACCGGGCGGCCGGTGGCCGTGGCGAGCGAGGCCCCGATGACAGCCAGTGCGATACCCGCGAACACCAGCAGGAGCGCCCGCCGAACGGCGACGGTGTTGGTGTCGCTCATGACGCACCGTCCCGGTGCTGGACGTCCACGGAGGCCAGCAGGCGAACGCGGTCCGTGACCCCGGTGGGGCACTCCTGCCACTCCCACCCCACACCGTCCGCGACGACGAAACCGAGGGCGGCCAACGCATCCGCCCGTTCCTGCACGGTGGGGACCGGTCCGGTCCGCCCGAACGAGTGCTCGGGCCACTCCAGGCTCGTCCGGTCGGTGACGACGTACAGCTCCCACTCACCAAGGAAGCTGTTGGACAACCGCGCGCCGTACGTCATGCCGCACCCCCCGACACCGTGGCGTCCGTCGCGGCGGCGGTGAGGTTGGCCAGGTCACGGCGGGCGGCCAGCACCCGCCGGCGGGCCCTGCGGATGCGCTGGTGGTCCAGCTCCGTCGGCGTGCGGTCGATGGTCATGATCTGTGCGTCCAGCAGGTCGACGTCCGCCAGGATGGCGGGCATCTCCGTCTCGATCGCGTCCAGCTCGGCGTCCGACGGCTCACCGCCGAACGGGGCGGCGGCCGTAACGGCCACCTGAAGTGCTGCGATGCTCTTCATTGGGTCAGTTCCTCTCAGAAAGGAACGGCTCACAGAGACCCCTGGGGGTGCCACCCCGGGGGTCTCGCCGTTGGAACCATCCGGCTCCCCTCAGCCCCGCCCGTACAGCACCGCGCGAAGTGGACTGGACGGGCAGGGGAGGCAACCGGCGCGGCGAGAGACGCCGCGAATCGGTGGAAGATGACCGGCCGTCCGCAGGCGCCGCAGGACCTGACGCGCGAGGGTGGAACGGCGCTGCCCTACCGGCCTGTTACGGGAGCGCCCGGATATGTAACTGCCTCATTTGGTGACTCCTTCATGCCGCTGAACAGGGGATATGCACTGCAAGGGGGACCGCGTCCCCACTCTCCGGCCGTTGCTCGCGGTCGCCGGGCCACCTCGCCAGTCGGGCCGAAGCCCATTGCGTACTACCTGGCCTTTAGCGGGATTGCAGCGTCCCCGCCCTCTGCGTTCGTGCAGGTCGAAGCAGCCCAAAGAAGGCCCCTTCTGCGTGGTTCACCGCCCTTTCCAGAAGTTCCGGATTGGGCGATGGCCACAACCAAGAGACTGGACCGGTGGACCGGTCCAGTCAAGCGATGAACTCACGCTTCGCTGTGTCGCGGGGGCAGAAAGTGCAGGTCGAGGGGCGTTTTGAGGCAATAAAAAAAGCTGAACCGGTGGACCGGTCCAGCTGTTTCATTTGCCGCTATCTGCCTACATTGTGTAGGTGTCGACCTGTTCGAACAGTGAAGACGGTGTGACGCCTTCCTCGCAGACCAGCGGCTTCCCCTGCTCGTCGTACGCGGTGTGCAGCAGCACGGCTACCGGCGTCCCCTCCGGTACCCCCAGGCGGCCCGCTTCCGTCTCCGACGCGCCGCGCACAGTGGTTACGTCCACGCCTTCGGCCGGTCCCCGCCCGGTCTGGCGCCGGACGTAGCGTGTCGTCCCTTCCGCGATCGGGGCGGTGTCTGCCAGGCGCGGCGAAACCTCCGCGACCTCCGGCGGGAACCACGCTTCAACGCAGCTATTCGGTGTTCCGTCCGGGAGCTGGAGCACACGAACGCGCCGGAGCGCCTTCACCCCGGGCGGCAGTCCAAGGGTGGCGGCGACGCGGGCGGGGGGTTCCGCCCAGTCAGGCTCACCGACGCGAAGGAACGGCATCCCGCCCAAGATGCGCGCCGACCCGGCACGGCGAGCGCCGGCGGGACGTGCCACGGGCGTTTCCGTGACGACGAACCCGGTCCCCTGCTTGGCCACGACCACGCCATCGTTTCGCAGTACGTCGACTGCCTTGATTGCGGTTGCGCGTGACACATCCCACTGCTCGGCCAGCTCCCGGCCGGACGGGATTGTGTCCCCGGGCGCGATCTCACCAGCGGCGATGCGGGCGCGCAGGAACTCTGCGATCTCTTCGTACTTCAGGACTGCCATGGCTTCCCCTATTTCCTGCGCTGGACTGGTCCACCGGTACACACGATACTGCGACCATGTCGAATCTCGAATTGGCTCCCTCCGTGATGCGGTTCTATGGCGAGACGGTCAACGAGGACAGCCGCCTGCGCAGCTCGGCAGACGGTCGGATGGAACTGGCTAGAACTCAGGAACTCCTCCGACGCTTTCTGCCCCCCGCGCCGGCACGGGTGCTCGACGTAGGCGGTGGGACCGGGATTCACGCTGAATGGCTGGTGAAGGACGGCTACGACGTCGCTCTGGTAGACCCGGTGCCCCGTCACGTTGAGGCCGCGACGGCGGTGTGCCCGGCGGTGGTCGGTGACGCGCGTGACTTGCCCGAGCCGGACGACACATTCGACGTTGTCCAGCTCCTCGGGCCGCTGTACCACCTGCCCGACCTGGCCGACCGGCAACGGGCACTCGCGGAAGCCTCCCGCGTGGCCAAGCCCGGCGGATTGGTGGCCGCCGCCGCGATCAATCGCTATGCGTCGCTCTTCGAGCACGTCACGTACGCCCACCTGCACACCGAGCGGATTCACAACTCCGTCTCCAAGATCCTGGAGACGGCCGTCTATGACGGATCGCGGGGGTTCACCCTCTCGTACTTCCACCGAGCCGAAGAGCTGGTGGCAGAGCTGGTCGCCTCCGGGCTGGTGGATGTGCAGGTCTTCGGCATCGAGGGCCCCGCATGGTCGCTGGTAAAGGCGGCAGAACAGCAGCCGGGCGAGGGCCCCACGGATGAGCTGATCGCCTCAGCCATGGACGCGGCCCGCATGGCAGAGCCGTACCCGGAACTCCTCGCTGCTAGTTCGCACCTCTTGGCCGTCGGCACGGTTCCCGCCGGCAGCGGCGACTGACGGCCCTGACCTGCGGACGAGGCCATGGGGCCGGGCCGTCTGTGGGCCGTCGGGGGGCAGCCAACGACGACCCACAACCACCATCAACGACTGGTACCGGCCCGCCCGGATCGCCGCTGAGCTGGGCGACGACCCGGGGCACCTCGGCGTGTCTGCCACACTGGATGGACCATGCCTAAGCCCGGAGAACTCACTTTCGTCGCGCCCCGCGGAGCCAAGAAGCCCCCGCGGCACCTCGCCGACCTCACGCCCGCCGAGCGCAAGGAAGCGGTCGCCGCGACCGGTGAGAAGCCCTTCCGTGCCCAGCAGCTCTCGCAGCACTACTTCTCGCGGTACGCGCACGACCCCGCCCAGTGGACCAACGTCCCCGCCGGGTCGCGCGAGAAGCTGGCCGAGGCGCTGTTCCCCGAGCTGATGTCGGTGGTCCGGCACATCAGCTGCGACGACGACACCACCCGCAAGACCCTGTGGAAGCTGCACGACGGGACGCTCGTCGAGTCCGTCCTGATGCGCTACCCGGACCGCGTCACCATGTGCATCTCCTCGCAGGCCGGCTGCGGCATGAACTGCCCGTTCTGCGCCACCGGCCAGGCCGGCCTCGACCGCAACCTGTCGACCGCCGAGATCGTGCACCAGATCGTCGACGGCATGCGCGCCCTGCGCGACGGCGAGGTGCCCGGCGGGCCCGCGCGGCTGTCCAACATCGTCTTCATGGGCATGGGCGAGCCGCTCGCCAACTACAAGCGCGTGGTCGGCGCGATCCGCCGGCTCACCGACCCGGAGCCGGACGGCCTCGGCCTGTCGCAGCGCGGTATCACCGTCTCCACCGTGGGCCTGGTCCCGGCCATGCTGCGCTTCGCCGACGAGGGCTTCAAGTGCCGCCTCGCCGTCTCGCTGCACGCCCCGGACGACGAGCTGCGCGACACCCTCGTCCCCGTCAACACCCGGTGGAAGGTCCGCGAGGTCCTGGACGCCGCCTGGGAGTACGCGGAGAAGTCCGGCCGCCGGATCTCCATCGAGTACGCCCTGATCCGGGACATCAACGACCAGGCGTGGCGCGGCGACCTGCTCGGCCGGCTGCTCAAGGGCAAGCGGGTCCACGTCAACCTGATCCCGCTGAACCCCACGCCGGGCTCCAAGTGGACCGCCTCCCGGCCCGAGGACGAGAAGGCGTTCGTCGAGGCCATCGCGGCCCACGGCGTGCCCGTCACCGTGCGGGACACCCGGGGCCAGGAGATCGACGGGGCCTGCGGGCAGCTCGCGGCCTCCGAGCGCTGACGGCGGGGCCGCGGCCTCCCCGGACCGGCCGGAGAGCGCCCGTGTAGCCTGGCGGACATCAACTTCATATTCCGACAGGGGAGCGCCACAGCGCTGAGAGTGCGGCACCGAGGACAGGTCGGCCGCAGACCCTCTGAACCTCGCCCGGGTCATTCCGGGTAGGAAGTTCGGACCTTACTCAAGCTGTTGCGCCCTGCCCGCTTCCGGTTCGCCGGACAGCGGGCAGGGCCGCGTCTCTTCCTGGTCACCTCCAGGAGGAACCACATGAACACCACCACGAAGTACGCGGCGACCGCGCTCGCCGCGGCGCTCGGGGTCACCGTCCTCGCCGGCTGCGGTAGCGACGACGGCTCGGCGGGCTCCGGGGCGTCCAAGGGCAGCGGTTCGAAGACCGTGACCCTGGTCAGCCACGACTCCTTCAACGTTTCGGACGACGTGCTGAAGGCGTTCACGAAGGAGACCGGCTACCGGGTCAAGACCCTCAAGAGCGGCGACGCCGGGGCCGCGCTCAACCAGGAGATCCTCACCAAGGGCTCCCCGCGCGGCGACGTGTTCTTCGGCGTCGACAACACCCTGCTCTCCCGCGCCCTCGACAACGGCCTGTTCACCCCGTACGAGGCCAAGGGCCTGGACCGGGTCGCCGAGGGCACGCAACAGGACGAGAAGCACCGCGTCACCCCCGTCGACACCGGCGACATCTGCGTCAACTACGACAAGAAGTACTTCGCCGACAAGAAGCTCGCGCCGCCGAAGACCTTCGAGGACCTGCTGAAGCCCGCGTACAAGAACCTCCTCGTCACCGAGAACGCCGCCGGCTCCTCGCCCGGTCTCGGCTTCCTCCTCGGCACCATCGCCTCCCAGGGCGAGGACGGCTACGAGGCGTACTGGAAGAAGCTCAAGGCCAACGGCGTCAAGGTCGTCGACGGCTGGGAGCAGGCGTACAACGAGGAGTTCTCCGGCTCCGCCGGCGGCAGGAAGGCCGGAGCCGACCGGCCGCTCGTCGTCTCCTACGCCTCCAGCCCGCCCGTCGAGGTGCTCTACGCCGACCCGCGGCCCGAGGAGGCCCCCACCGGGGTCGCCACCGGCACCTGCTTCCGGCAGACCGAGTACGCCGGGCTGCTGACCGGCGCGAAGAACGAGGCGGGCGGCAAGGCGCTGCTGGACTTCCTGATCAGCGACACCTTCCAGGAGGACATGCCGCTGAACATGTTCGTGAACCCGGTCGTCGAGGACGCCAAGCTGCCGGAGCTGTTCACGGAGTTCGGCGAGCGGATCGAGACGCCGCCCACCGTCGCGCCCGAGAAGATCACCGCCAACCGTGAGCAGTGGATCCAGTCGTGGCAGTCGCTGGTCCTGAAGTAGAGCCGGAAAAGCGGACCGCCCGGCCCGCGCCGCCCGCGCGCGGAGCCGGGCGGCGCGGGGCCGCGCTGCGCCTCGGCCTGATGGCCGTGCCCGTCGCCTTCTTCGCGGTCTTCTTCGCCTATCCCGTGACCGCGATCGTCGGCCGCGGGGTCAAGACGGAGGACGGCTGGCAGTTCGGGCGGATCGGCGAGGTCCTGAGCCGCCCGGACATCCTCGACGTCCTCTGGTTCACCACCTGGCAGGCCCTCGCCTCGACCGCGCTCACCCTCCTGATCGCCCTGCCCGGGGCGTACGTCTTCGCCCGCTTCGCCTTCCCCGGCAAGCAGGTGCTGCGGGCCGTGGTCACCGTGCCGTTCGTGCTGCCGACCGTCGTCGTCGGCACCGCGTTCCTGGCGGTGCTGGGGCGCGGCGGGCTCCTCGACGAGTTGGGGGGCGTCCGCCTCGACACCACGGTGTGGGCGATCCTGCTGGCCCACGTCTTCTTCAACTACGCCGTCGTCGTCCGCACGGTCGGCGGCCTGTGGTCCCAGCTCGATCCGCGCCAGGAGGAGGCCGCCCGGGTGCTGGGGGCCGGACGGTTCGCCGCCTTCCGCCGGGTGACGCTGCCGGCGCTCGCCCCCGCCGTCGCCGCCGCCGCGCTGATGGTCTTCCTCTTCACCTTCACCTCCTTCGGCGTCGTGCAGATCCTCGGCGGACCGGCGTACTCCACGCTGGAGGTGGAGGTCTACCGGCAGACCGCCCAGCTGCTGGACCTGCCGACCGCCGCCGTGCTGACCCTGGTGCAGTTCACCGCGGTCGGCGCGATCCTGGCCGTGCACGCCGTGACCGTGCGCCGCCGGGAACGGGCGCTGAAGCTGGTCGACCCGGCCCGGACCTCCCGCCGGCCGCGCGGCGCCGGGCAGTGGGCGCTGCTCGGCGGCGTCCTGCTCACCGCGCTGCTGCTGATCCTGCTGCCGCTCGGGGTGCTGGTGGAGCGCTCCTTCGGGGGAGCCGGCGGAGCGGACGGTTACGGCCTCGGCTACTACCGGGCCCTCCGGTCCGCCGGGTCCGGCGCCTCCTCCACCTTCCTGGTGCCGCCGCTGGAGGCCGTGGGCAACTCCCTGCGGTACGCGCTCGTCGCGACGCTGATCGCCCTCGTCGTCGGCGGCCTCGCGGCGGCGGCCCTGACCCGGCGGGCCGGACGACTGGTCCGGGGCTTCGACGCGCTGCTGATGCTGCCGCTCGGGGTCTCCGCCGTCACCGTGGGCTTCGGCTTCCTGATCACCCTGGACGAGCCGCCGCTCGACCTGCGGACCTCCTGGATCCTGGTCCCGCTGGCCCAGGCGCTGGTCGGCGTCCCCTTCGTCGTACGGACGATGCTGCCGGTGCTGCGCGCGGTCGACGAGCGGCTGCGGGAGGCCGCCGCCGTGCTGGGAGCCTCTCCGCTGCGGGCCTGGCGGGAGGTCGATCTGCCGCTGGTACGGCGGGCGGTGCTGGTCGCGGCGGGCTTCGCGTTCGCGGTCTCCCTCGGCGAGTTCGGCGCGACGGTCTTCATCGCGCGGCCCGACACCCCCACCCTCCCGGTCGCCGTGGCCCGGCTGCTCGGCCGGTCGGGAGAGCTGAACTACGGGCAGGCGATGGCCTTGAGCACGATCCTCATGCTGGTGTGCGCGGTGTCGCTGCTGCTCCTGGAGCGCATCCGCACCGACCGATCAGGGGAGTTCTGAACGACATGCTGAGTCTGCGGGACGCCACCGTGCGGTTCGGGAAGCGGACGGCGCTGGACGCGGTGGACCTGGAGGTCGCCGACCACCGGATCGTCTGCCTGCTCGGCCCCAGCGGCAGCGGGAAGTCCACCCTGCTCCGGGCCGTCGCCGGGCTCCAGCCGATGGACGGCGGCCGGGTCCTGCTGGACGGCCGGGACCAGGCAGGTGTCCCGGTGCACCGGCGCGGCCTCGGCCTGATGTTCCAGGACCACCAGCTCTTCCCGCACCGGGACGTCGGCGCCAACATCGCCTTCGGGCTGCGGATGCACGGCGCCGGACGGGCCGAGGCCGGGAAGCGGGTCCGGGAACTGCTGGAACTGGTGGGCCTGCCGGGGGCCGAGCGCCGCGCGGTCGCCGCGCTCTCCGGCGGTGAGCAGCAGCGTGTCGCCCTGGCCCGCGCCCTCGCCCCGCGCCCGAAGCTGCTGATGCTGGACGAACCGCTCGGCCAGCTCGACCGGAGCCTGCGCGAACGGATCGTCGTCGAACTGCGCACGCTCTTCCGGGAGCTGGGCACCACCGTGCTGGCCGTCACCCACGACCAGGGCGAGGCGTTCGCGCTCGCCGACCGGGTCGTCGTGATGCGGGACGGCCGGATCGCGCAGGAGGGCAGCCCGCTGGACGTCTGGCAGCGCCCGGCCTCCGCCTTCGTCGCCCGGTTCCTCGGCTTCGACAACGTCACCGGGGCGACGGTGAGCGGACAGGCCGCCGCCACCGCCTGGGGCAAGGTCCCGGTGCCCGAGGGCTCCCCGCAGGGCGAGGCCGATCTGCTGGTCCGGCCCGCCGGGGTCCTGCTCGGCGCTCCGGAGGAGGGCCTGCGCTGCACGGTCGGCGCCCGCACCTTCCGGGGCCACCACGTGACCGTACGGCTGGTACCCGAGAACGCGCCGGTGCTGGAGGCCGAGTGCGCCCTGCGGGACACCCCGGACGAGGGCGCGGTGGTGGGCGTGCGCTTCGACGCGGCGGAGACGGTGGTGCTGGCGGAGGGCGCCGGCTGAGGGGCCCCGGGCGGCCGGGCGGGCGGGCCGCCGCGGTCCCGGCCGGCGCGACACGGGGGCGCGGGGCCGGGCAAGCTGGAGGGGGACACTCCGCCGGACGCGCGTCCGCCCCGGCGGGGACGGCCGAACCGACAAGGACCGTGACCATGACCGGTGGCACCCGCGAGGGCATCGACCTCACCCGCGTCCTGCACGCGCCGCAGCGGCGCGTCTTCGCCGCCTGGACCACGCCGGAGGACTTCGCCGCCTGGTACGGGGGAGAGGCGGAGGTCCCCCTGGACCGGGTCGCGATGGACGTGCGGCCCGGGGGCTCGTGGAGCCTGGTCATCGTGATGCCGGGGGTCGAGATGCCCTTCCACGGGGTCTACCGCGAGGTGAGCGAGCCCGACGGGCTGGTCTTCACGCTGCTGGACCCCTCCGCCCCCGAGGACGCCGGGGGCGAGATCGTCACCGTCACCTTCAGCGACCTCGGCGACGGCACCACCGAGCTGGCCTTCCAGCAGCGCGGCGGCCACCTCACCCCCGAGCAGTACGCGGCGGCCGAGGACGGCTGGGAGGCGTTCTTCGACGCCCTGGCCGCCCGCCTGGCCGCCCGCCCCTGATCCCGCCGGGGGCTCCCGCCGTACCCCCGGGAGCCCCCGGCGGCCGTGCCGCGCCCCGGTAGGCGCGAGGGCCCCCGCGGTCGTCGTTCCCGGGTGCCCCGCGCGTCACCGCGTCAGCGGAAGCGCCGCCAGCCGGGCGACCAGCCAGGTGAGCGGGGCGAACAGCGCCAGCAGCGCGACCGCCCGCAGCACCGTCGCCCGGCGCAGGGCGGCGGCCGGGGCTCCCATGGAGAGCAGCGCCTCGACCGTGCGGGCGCGGGCGTGCTTGGCCTCCAGCGCGGAGGTCAGCAGCGTCGCCGTCGTGCAGCCGATGACCAGCACCGCGCCGAGCGCGGTGAGCGGACCGTAGGGGCGCTCACCGCCCCCGTACAGGGTGGACGCGGCGATCGCCGCGGACACCACGGCGCAGACGACGCCGAGGGGGCGGCCGATCCGGCGGGCCTCGTCCATCAGGACGCGGCCCGCCAGCAGCCGTACGGCCCCGGGGCGCACCGCCTGCAGCGCCCGCCCGCACAGGTGCGTCAGGCTCGGACCGGCCATCGCCAGGCCGACCGCGGTGAGCGTCCACCCGATCAGTACCGCCACCGGGGTGGAGTCGTACCGTCCGGGCAGCGGGAACGCGTTGCCGCCCGTCCCCCGGGAGGCGACCGCCTCGACCGCCAGCCCGACGGCGACCAGGGCCACGCCCCAGGGGAGCCCGGCCGGGGCCGGGGCAGGCTCCGGCAGCTCCTCGGAGCCGAAGGCGTCCCGCGCCGGGTCGGGCCGTGACCGCAGCGCCAGCGCCCCGGCCACCGAGGCGGTCACCGGGACCAGCGCCAGCAGCGTCAGCGCGGCGGCGAGCGGCAGCGGGGCGCCCGCGCCGAGGAAATCCGCCGCGCCGCCGTCGAACGGCATCCCGGTCAGATCGCCGCGCAGGTGCAGGAAGAAGAGCAGGGCCACCACCGAGCCGAGGGTGGTGGAGAGGGCCGTGGAGACCGCGGCCAGCGCCGAGAGCCGGACCGGGCCCATGCCCAGGGCGGAGAGGCCCGGCCGGGGGCGGGTGCTCGGGTCGGCCCGGGCCACCGCCACGGCGAACTGCACGGTGGCGGCCAGCGGTACGAAGCACCACAGCAGCCGCAGCACCGAACCGGGGGACGCGGGGTGGGCCGCGGCGTACCCGAGGGCGCACAGGAGGAGGAACCCGACGCCGGCCGAGGCGGCGGCCACCAGCAGCCGGCGGACCAGGACGAGGGGGTGGGAGCCGCGGGCTAGACGGAGAGCGAGCACGCCGCGCGGCCCTCCGCTTCCGGTTTCGCGGGCAGGGTGACCGTGGCGACGCAGCGGCCGTCCAGCATCGGGACCGCCCGGTCCGCGAGCGCGGCGACCTCCGCGTCGTGCGTGGCCAGCACCAGGGTGATGCCGTGCGAGCGGACCGCTGCGGTCAAGGTGCGCAGCACCTGGGCGCGGTCCGTGCGGTGCAGGGTCGCGGTCGGTTCGTCGGCGAAGACCACCGTCGGCGACCCGCACAGGGCGCGGGCCACCGAGACCCGCTGGCGCTGCGCCTGGAGCAGGGCGTGCGGCCGCTTCTTGGCGAAGGCGGCGATGTCCAGGCGCTCCATCCACTCGGCCGCCGCCTTCCCGGCGGCCCGGTGCGGGACGCCGCGCAGCAGCAGGGGCAGCGCGACGTTCTCCCGGACGGTCAGCTCGGGGACCAGCTGGGGGTCCGCGCCGATCCAGCCGAAGCGCTCGCGGCGCAGCTGCTCGCGGACCCGGGGGGCCATGGTGTGGACGGGCACGCTGTTGAACCAGACCTCGCCCTCCTGGGGGACCAGGCGGCCCGAGAGGCAGTGCAGCAGCGTCGTCTTCCCGCTGCCGCGGGGCCCGGTCACGGCGAGGATCTCGGCGTCCCGGACGCCGAGGGAGACGCCGCCGAGCCCGGGCGATCCGTTGTGGGAGTGGTGCAGGGAACGCGCCCAGATCACGTCGTTGTCCGGCGGGGCCACCATGGCGTACACCTCGGTTCAGGTCAGATTTCCCGTTCCCCCGTACGGGGGAACGAAGACGCGGCCGATCGGTCACTGGGCACCGTAGGGAGTCGGACCGGTGCGGGCGCACGGCGCGCGGCCCGGACACCCCCCTTCTCACTCGAAGGGGTGTATCCGGGCCGCGTGGACCGATGAAATGACCGCTGGGCGGCTATCGGCCGGGGGACCTGGTGGCGGTCAGAGCTTGGCCCACGCCTCCGTGAGGACGTTCCGCAGGATGCCCTCGATCTCGTCGAACGTGGACTGGTCGGAGATCAGCGGCGGGGCGAGCTGGACGACCGGGTCGCCGCGGTCGTCGGCCCGGCAGTACAGGCCGTTCTCGTACAGCGCCTTGGAGAGGAAGCCGTACAGGACGCGCTCGGTCTCCTCGTCGGTGAACGTCTCCTTGGTGGCCTTGTCCTTCACCAGCTCGATGCCGTAGAAGTACCCGTTGCCGCGGACGTCGCCGACGATCGGCAGGTCGTGCAGCTTCTGGAGCGTGGTCAGGAAGGCGTTCTCGTTGTCGAGGACGTGCTGGGTGAGGTTCTCGCGCTCGAAGATGTCGAGGTTGGCGAGGCCCACCGCCGCGGAGACCGGGTGGCCGCCGAAGGTGTAGCCGTGCAGGAAGGTGTTGCCGCCCTGGTAGAACGGCTCGGCGACCCGGTCCGAGACGATGCAGGCGCCGATCGGGGAGTAGCCCGAGGTCATGCCCTTCGCACAGGTGATCATGTCCGGCACATAGCCGAACTTGTCGCAGGCGAAGATCGTGCCGAGCCGGCCGAAGGCGCAGATGACCTCGTCGGAGACGAGCAGCACGTCGTACTGGTCGCAGATCTCGCGGACCCGCTGGAAGTAGCCGGGCGGCGGCGGGAAGCAGCCGCCCGCGTTCTGCACGGGCTCCAGGAAGACGGCCGCGACGGTCTCGGGGCCCTCGAAGAGGATCTCCTGCTCGATCTGGTCGGCGGCCCAGCGGCCGAACGCCTCGGGGTCGTCGCCGAAGAGCGGGGCGCGGTAGATGTTGGTGTTCGGCACCTTGTGCGCACCGGGGACCAGCGGCTCGAAGGGGGCCTTCAGGGCCGGGAGGCCGGTGATGGAGAGCGCGCCCTGCGGGGTGCCGTGGTAGGCGACCGCACGCGAGATGACCTTGTACTTGGTCGGCTTGCCCTGGAGCTTGAAGTACTGCTTGGCCAGCTTCCAGGCGGTCTCGACGGCCTCGCCGCCACCGGTGGTGAAGAAGACCTTGTTGAGGTCGCCCGGGGCGTAGTCGGCGAGCCGCTCGGCCAGCTCGACGGCCTTCGGGTGGGCGTAGGACCACACCGGGAAGAAGGCGAGCTCCTGGGCCTGCTTGTACGCCGTCTCGGCGAGCTCGTGACGACCGTGGCCGGCGTTGACCACGAACAGGCCGGAGAGGCCGTCCAGGTAGCGCTTGCCCTTGTCGTCGAAGATGTACGTTCCCTCGCCGCGCACGATGGTGGGAACGGGTGCGTTCTCGTAGTCCGACATGCGGGTGAAGTGCATCCACAGGTGGTCGTACGCGGTTCGGCTGAGGTCCTTGCTCACGGCTATCGGGTTCCCCACATATAGGTCTGCTTCTTGAGCTTGAGGTAAACAAAGCTCTCGGTGGAGCGCACGCCGGGAAGGGTCCGGATGCGTTTGTTGATCATCTCCAGAAGGTGGTCGTCGTCCTCGCAGACGATCTCCACCATCAGGTCGAAGGAGCCCGCGGTCATCACCACGTACTCGCACTCGGCCATGGCCGACAGGGCTTCGGCCACCGGGTCGAGGTCGCCCTCGACGTTGATGCCGACCATCGCCTGGCGCCGGAACCCCACGGTGAGCGGGTCCGTGACGGCGACGATCTGCATCACGCCCTGGTCGAGCAGCTTCTGGACGCGCTGGCGCACGGCCGCTTCGGAGAGGCCGACGGCCTTGCCGATCGCGGCGTACGGGCGCCGTCCGTCCTCCTGGAGCTGCTCGATGATTGCGAGGGAGACGGCATCGACCGCGTGCGGTGATCCGTTCCCTGTCCTGGAGTCTGCGCTGCGACTGGCCACGCATCCACCATGCACCGCCCTCGTCTGTCTCGCAACCCCAGATCGATGAAATTCGTTGTCTGAGTGCTTGGATCTGACTGAATCCGAAGTTGGCGGCGGTTGGGTATGTCGAAAGCGTCACCGCAGCGATTAAGGTGGACGTCTCACCCATCGGACAGCCGACAGGAGGGGTGGTTGTGACCACCGAGGTGCGCCGTCTGCGCAACTACATCAACGGAGAGTTCCGGGACGCCGCGGACGGGCGGACCATCGATGTGGTCAACCCGGTGACGGAAGAGGTCTACGCGACCTCCCCGCTCTCCGGTCAGGCCGACGTCGATGCCGCCATGGAGGCCGCCGCCGCGGCCTTCCCCGCCTGGCGCGACACCACGCCCGCCGAGCGACAGAAGGCCCTGCTGAAGATCGCGGACGCCTTCGAGGAGCGGGCCGAGGACCTGATCGCCGCCGAGTCGGAGAACACCGGCAAGCCGATCGGGCTGACCCGCAGCGAGGAGATCCCGCCGGCGGTCGACCAGATCCGCTTCTTCGCCGGGGCCGCCCGTCTGCTGGAGGGCCGTTCGGCCGGCGAGTACATGGAGGGCCTGACCTCCATCGTCCGCCGCGAGCCGGTCGGCGTCTGCGCCCAGGTCGCGCCGTGGAACTACCCGCTGATGATGGCCGTGTGGAAGTTCGCCCCGGCCCTCGCCGCGGGCAACACGGTCGTCATCAAGCCGTCCGACACCACCCCGGCGTCGACCGTGCTCATGGCCGAGATCATGGGCCGGATCCTCCCCAAGGGCGTCTTCAACGTCCTGTGCGGCGACCGGGACACCGGCCGCGCCATGGTCGAGCACCCGATCCCGGCGATGGCCTCCATCACCGGTTCGGTACGGGCCGGCATGCAGGTCGCCGAGTCCGCCGCCAAGGACGTCAAGCGCGTCCACCTGGAGCTCGGCGGCAAGGCGCCCGTCGTGGTCTTCGAGGACGCCGACATCGCCAAGACGGTGGCGGGCGTCTCCGAGGCCGGCTTCTTCAACGCGGGCCAGGACTGCACGGCCGCCACCCGCGTGCTGGTCCACGAGTCGATCCACGACGAGTTCGTCACCGCTCTGGCCAAGGCCGCCGCCGACACGAAGACCGGGCAGCCGGACGACGAGGACGTGGCGTACGGCCCGCTCAACAACGCCAACCAGCTGAAGCAGGTCAGCGGCTTCATCGAGCGTCTTCCCGCCCACGCCAAGGTCGAGGCGGGCGGCCACCGGGTCGGCGACAAGGGCTACTTCTACGCCCCGACCGTCGTCTCCGGCCTGAAGCAGGACGACGAGATCATCCAGAACGAGGTCTTCGGCCCCGTCATCACCGTCCAGTCCTTCAGCGACGAGAAGCAGGCCGTCGAGTACGCCAACGGCGTCGAGTACGCGCTCGCCTCCTCGGTCTGGACGCAGAACCACTCCCGCGCCATGCGCATGTCCAAGAACCTCGACTTCGGCTGCGTGTGGATCAACACCCACATCCCGCTGGTCGCCGAGATGCCGCACGGCGGGTTCAAGAAGTCCGGTTACGGCAAGGACCTCTCCGCGTACGGCTTCGAGGACTACACCCGCATCAAGCACGTCATGACGTCCATCGAGGACTGAGCCTCTCGCCGAGGCGGTACGCGGCCCCGGGCTCCGTCCCGGGGCCGTTCCCGTTCCCCTCCGCACGTTCCCCGCTGTACAAGGTGTGCGGAGCGGGCCCGCCCCGCTGGACGCTTGGTCCATTGTCCGCCGAGCCGCCGCCCGGCATCCTGCGCTGGTGCGAGCGATCAGGAAGAACCCCGTGTCCCGCCGTTCCCTCCTGCGCGCCCTCGGGGCGGGGGCGGCCGGCGCCGCCCTGGCCGGCTGCGGCGTGCCCGCGGCCTTCGTCGAGCCGGGGAAACGGGCCGGACGCGACCGCTCCGCCACCGACCGCACGCTCCACTTCGCCAACTGGCCGCTCTACATCGACACCGACGAGGACGACGAGTCGAAACGGCCCACCCTGGACGCCTTCTCGGAGCGGACCGGGATCTCCGTCACGTACACGGAGGAGATCAACGACAACGACGAGTTCTTCGGGAAGATCAGCCCCGCGCTGATGAACCACCAGGAGACCGGCCGGGACCTGGTCGTCATCAGCGACTGGATGGCCGCCCGCTTCGTCCGGCTCGGCTGGGTCCAGGAGATGGACCGCGCGCGGCAGCCCAACGTCGTCAAACACCTCGACCCGCTGCTGCGGACCCCCGCCTTCGACGAGGGGCGGCTCCACAGCGTCCCCTGGCAGTCCGGCATCACCGGCATCGCCTACAACCGGAAGAAGCTCGGCCGCGAGATCCGGTCCACGAACGAACTGTGGGCGGACGACCTGCGCGGCCGGGTCACCCTGCTCTCCGGGCTCGACGAGTCGTTCGCGCTGCTGATGCAGGGCAACGGCGTCGACATCACCCGCTGGACGGCCGACGACTTCCACGAGATCTGCGAGCAGACGGAGGAGCGGGTCCGCTCGAAGCACATCCGCCGCTTCACCGGCAACGACTACATCAAGGACCTCGCCACCGGCGACGTGCTCGCCTGCCAGGCGTACTCCGGCGACGTCATCCAGCTCCAGGCCGACAACCCCGACATCGCGTTCGTCGTCCCCGAGGAGGGCGCCGAACTGTGGGCGGAGTCCCTGATGATCCCCAACCTCGCCCGCCACAAGCGCAACGCGGAACGCCTGGTGGACCACTACTACGACCCCGAGGTCGCCGCCGAACTCGCCGCCTGGGTCAACTACGTCTGCCCCGTGCCCGCCGCCCGGGACGTCCTGGCCTCCGCCAAGGACGAGGAGACGGCCGCACTCGCCGAGGACCCGCTGATCTTCCCCGACGACGCGATGCGGAAACGGCTCGCCATCGCGCGCGACATCACCTCCGAGGAACGGATGGACTTCGCCAAGAAGTGGAACTCCATCGTCGGCCTGTGAAGCCCTGCCGGGGCGGCGTGAAGAGGCGGTGAACGCGGGCGTACGCTGCGGACAGAAGCGAGGGACACGCCCCCGCGCGGCGTGTACGCGGGTGGTGGGTGGTCCTCATCGTCTGTCCGGTGCCGAGCGGGCTCACGGCTTTCCCCCTCGTCACCGGACTCCGCTGGGCCGAGGACCTGCTGAGCGCCTCCGCGTCCCCGGTCCCCGAGCACTTCCCAGGCCTGACGGAGTGGATCACCCGGGTCCGCGAAGGGCTCGACACCGTCGACCGCGAGCGGCCCGCGCAGCCGCGCAGACGGACTGCGCAGCCGTCCCGACGGGCCGCGCAGCCGTGCCGACGGCCCCGGCCGGCGCCTCAGGGCTTCCGGGCCACCACCCCGAACTGGGCCACCTCCGGCTCCCGCGGGTTCGTCCGCCAGCGGGAGCAGGAGACGATCCCCGGCTCCAGGATCTCCAGCCCCTCCAGGAACGAGGCGAACTCCTCCCGGCTGCGCGCGGTGATCGGCGGGGTGGCGTTCTCGTTCCAGAACCGCATCGCCGCCTCGTTGCCCTCGCCGCCCAGCTCCAGCGTCGGGTGGGTCAGCACCAGGTGGCTGCCCGGGGGCACCGCCGCCATCAGCGTCCGCACGATGGACCGCGCCTCGTCCGTGTCCAGCACGAAGTTCAGGATGCCGAGCATCATCACCGCGACGGGCTGCCCCAGGTCCAGGGTGGGCTCGGCGGCCCTCAGGATCTGCTCCGGGCGGTGCGCGTCCGCGTCCACGTACTCGGTCGCGCCCTCTGGCGAACTGGTCAGCAGCGCACGGGCGTGGGCCAGCACGATCGGGTCGTTGTCCACGTACACGACGCGCGCGTGCGGCGCGGTGTGCTGGGCGATCTCATGGGTGTTGTTCACGGTCGGCAGACCCGTGCCGACGTCGAGGAACTGGTCGACGCCCACGTCGCCGGCCAGATGGCGCACCACCCGGCCGAGGAACGCCCGGTCCGCGCGGGCCACTTCGCCGATGCTCGGGTACATCCCGGTCACCTGGTCGCCCACCGCCCGGTCCACCGGGTAGTTGTCCTTGCCGCCCAGCCAGTAGTTCCAGACACGGGCGTTGTGCGCGACGTCGGAACGTATCCGGGCGGCGGCTGTCTGCGGGCGGGGGTCCATGGCGTCTGCTCCTCGATGACGGAGGGCCCCTGCCGCGAGCATGGTGCGGTGGTGGGCCGGTGCGGCCCCCCATCATGCCGGACCGATCAAGGAGCCTCGCGGCCGGGCGAGTTGGCCAGCACCTGGTGGAGCGCGTCGATCCGGTTGGTGGTGATCGAGTCGACGCCCCGGTCGATCAGCCTGCGCATCGTGCGCTTCGTGTCGGCCGTCCACGCGGAGACGAGCAGCCCGTCCCGGTGCGCCCGTTCCGCCAACTCCCGGCTGACCAGGCCGAAGCGGTAGTTCAGCCAGCGCGGCCTGACCGCCGCCAACAGCTCCGGGCGCGGCGGGGCCAGGGTGTTCCAGGTCAGGGCGATCTCGGCGGCCGGGTCGGCGGCGCGCACCCGCAGCATCGCCTCGGCGTTCGCGCAGTAGTACACCCTTTCCTCCGCCCCGCACTCCCCGACCGTCCCCACGATCTTCCTCACCGAGGCGTCCGTGGAGCCGGGCAGGTCCACCATCACCCGGTGCGCCCCGGCCGCCAGGAGCGCCTTGCGAAGGGTGGGCACCCCGCCGCCGGTCAGCTCCTCCAACTCCGCGTGGTCCAGCCGGTCGAGGCGCCGGTCGTGGCCCCACAGCCGCTCCAGCGTCGCGTCGTGCAGCAGCACGGGCACCCCGTCGCGGGTCACCCGTACGTCGATCTCGACCGCGTCCGCTCCCCGTTCGAGGGCGGAACGGATCGAGGGCAGGGTGTTCTCGCGGGCGAGATACGGGTCGCCGCGGTGGGCCACGGCGGTGACGCGGCGGGCGGGGGCGGGGGTGTCGGCCATGGGGCCATTGTCGATCACCGGGTCAGCGACCGGGCGCCCGGAGCCAGTCCGCCGTGTACGTGTCGATCTCCTCGGCCAGCTTCCGCTTGCCCGCCGGGTCGAGGAACGACGCCTCCACGGCGTTCTTCGCCAGCTCCGCGATGCCCCGCTCGTCCAGCTCCAGCAGCCGCGCCGCCACCGCGTACTCGTTGTTGAGGTCGGTGCCGAACATCGGCGGGTCGTCGCTGTTGACCGTCACCAGCACACCTGCCTGGACCATCTCCCGGATCGGGTGCCGCTCGATGTCGGCGACCGCCCGGGTGGCGATGTTCGACGTCGGGCAGACCTCCAGGGCGATACGGTGCTCGGCCAGGTGCTCCAGCAGCTTCGGATCCCGCACGGAGCTGGTGCCGTGGCCGATGCGCTCGGCGCGCAGCGCGGTCAGCGCGTCCCAGACCGTCTGCGGCCCGGTGGTCTCCCCGGCGTGCGGCACCGAGTGCAGGCCCTCGGCGATGGCCCGGTCGAAGTACGGCTTGAACTGCGGGCGGTCCACCCCGATCTCCGGTCCGCCGAGGCCGAAGGAGACCAGCCCCTCGGGCCGGTGCTCCAGCGCGAGCCGGACGGTCTCCTCGGCCGACCGGAGACCGGCCTCGCCCGGGATGTCGAAGCACCAGCGCAGGACGACGCCCAGCTCGGCCTCGGCCGCCCGGCGGGCGTCCTCTATGGCCTCCATGAACCCGGTCTCGGGGATGCCCCGGCGGGTCGAGCTGTACGGGGTCACGGTCAGCTCCGCGTACCGGATGTTCTGCCGTGCCATGTCCCGCGCCACCTCGAAGGTGAGCAGCCGGACGTCCTCGGGGGTGCGGACGAGGTCCACCACCGAGAGGTAGACCTCGATGAAGTGGGCGAAGTCGGTGAAGGTGAAGTAGTCGGCCAGCGCCTCCGGGTCCGTGGGGACCTTGGAGTCAGGGTGGCGGGCGGCCAGCTCCGCGACGATCCGGGGCGAGGCGGACCCGACGTGGTGGACGTGCAATTCGGCCTTGGGCAGTCCGGCGATGAAGGGGTGCGGGTCGGTCATCGGAAATCTCCCGGTTCGGCGTGGTGAGGGCCGGGCGCACCGGCCCCACCGATCATCGCAGGCGGGGTCCGGCGGCGTGAGCCCTGGCCGTAGCATGACGGGACCACGATGGGGGAGGCCCATGTCAGACAACACACAGCAGCCCGGGGGCGGGGCCGCGCCGCGCGATCCGTGGGCGCCGCCGGAGAGCGGGGTGGAGCTGGGCAAGCAGGGCGCGCAGACCCCGCCGCCCGCCGCGCACACACCGCCCGCGGTCCACGACCAGCCGACCGTGACGTCGATGCCGAGCGCGGGCCCCGGGGAGGGCACCGGGCCGATACCCCGGCCCGGACCCGGGACCTTCGGGCCGGCGCCCTCGGACATGCCTCCGCCGCCCATCGGCCCCCACGGGCCCGGCCACGCGGTCCCGCCGTCGGCCGCGCACTACGGCTACCCGGCCCCTCCCGCGCAGCCGTACGGCGGCTACCCGGGCTACGGCGCCTACGGAGTCGGCCCGGCCGGCTGGGGCCCCGCGCCCAACAACGGCCTGGGCACGGCCGCGATGGTGATCGGCATCGTCTCGGTGGTCGGCTTCTGCCTCTACGGGCTCAACATCATTCTCGGCATCCTGGCGCTGATCTTCGGCATCATCGGCCTCGGCCGGGCCAAGCGCGGCGAGGCCACCAACCGGGGGATGGCGCTGGCCGGGGTCATCCTCGGGTCCGTCGGCATCGTCGTCGGCGCGACGATCCTCGGCCTGATCATCTGGGCCGCCACGACCGCGGACAGGGACTCGGACTACGACGACTCCTACGACGACCCGTTCGCGACGTCGCTGGTCGTCGAGGACCGCCGGTAGGGGACGCCCCCTCGACCACCGCCGGCCGGGCAGGGGCGCTCCCCGCCCGACCGGCGGTCGCGGCGCCGCCGCCGGCCGGACGGCGTGCGCCCGCCGGCGCGGCCGCAGGTCCCGGGCCGCCGCGCCCGCCGCGCGCGTACCGATGTCCGGCCCCCGCGCCCGCCGCGTGCGTACCGATCCGGCCGCCGCGCCCGTACCGGCCTCGACGCCGCTCACCCCGCCGCGTCGGCCCGCAGCTTCTCCCGGGCCTCCATCAGCGCGAAGCCCAGCAGATTCAGCCCCCGCCACTCCTGCGGCCGCTCCACCCGCTCGTCGTCCGCCGCGAGCCCGACGCCCCAGATCCGGTCCAGCGGAGACGCCTCCACCAGCACCCGGTCGCCGGTGGACAGCAGATAACCGGCCAGCTCCGGGTCCTGCCCGAACTTGTGGACGCTGCCCGCCACCACCAGGGCGAACCGCTCCCGCGCCCACACGTCCTCGTCGAAGCCGCGCACCAGCCGTCCCGCCTTCTTCGCCGCCGCCGGGCTCTTCGCCGACACCGCCGCCCGCTCCGCCTCCGGATCGCCGAAGATCCGCGCCTTGCCGGCCATCATCCAGTGCTCGGCGCTCGCGTACACGACCCCGTCGACCGTGAACGGCGACGGCCACCACTGGCTCAGACAACCGGCTCCCAGCCGGCCGTCCGGGCGCGGGCGGTGCCCCCAGAACGGCAGATACTTCACCCGCTCGCCCCGCGCCACGTCCGCCAGAAGCCCCTCGATCTGTCCCATGGCAGGTGAGTGTGGCATCCGCCACGGACACTCCGTACGGGGATTTCCGCACCGACACGACACATGGTCGACAGATTCCGTCGCGTAACCAAAAGGCAACAACGGAATCACTTGTTGGCCGTGAACCCCTCTGTCAGGATCGGCACTCAATTCAGGAAGAAGCTACGCCGCCCCCGCCGCAGAGCGGGCATCGCGGCGGAGGAGAGCGTCATGAGCAACGGCTTCCAGGTCCAGGACCGCTTCGCGGACGGAGCGCAGTACATCGGCGGCAGACTGCTCCCCGGCACGTCCGGCGTCCACCACGACATCGTCAACCCCGCCACCGGCGAGAGCGTGCTCCGCTACGAGCTCGCGGGCGCCGACGACGTGGACGCGGCCGTCGCCGCCGCCCGCGCGGCCTTCCCCGGCTGGTCCGGCGCGACACCCGGCGAACGCTCCGACCTCATGCACCGCTTCGCCGCCGTCCTCGCCGAGCAGGCCGACGACTTCGCGTACGCCGAATCCCTCCAGTGCGGCAAGCCGGTCAAGCTCTCCACCGGGTTCGACGTCCCCGGCACCGTCGACAACGCCGCCTTCTTCGCCGGCGCGGCCCGCCACCTGGAGGGCAGGGCCGCCGCCGAGTACGACGGCGACCACACCTCCTACGTACGCCGCGAGGCGATCGGCGTCGTCGGCTCCATCGCCCCCTGGAACTACCCGCTCCAGATGGCCGCCTGGAAGATCCTCCCGGCCGTCGCCGCGGGCAACACCATCGTCCTCAAACCCGCCGAGCTGACGCCGCTGACCTCGCTGATGTTCGCCCAGGCGGCCACCGAGGCCGGCATCCCCGACGGCGTCGTCAACATCGTCACCGGAGCGGGCAAGGAGGCGGGCGAACACCTGGTGGGCCACCCGGACGTGGTGATGACCTCCTTCACCGGCTCCACCGCCGTCGGCAAGCGGGTCGCGGAGATCGCCACCGCCACCGTCAAACGCCTCCACCTGGAGCTGGGCGGCAAGGCCCCCTTCGTGGTCTTCGACGACGCCGACCTGGAGGCCGCCGTGCACGGCGCGGTCGCCGGCTCCCTCATCAACACCGGCCAGGACTGCACCGCCGCCACCCGCGCCTACGTCCAGCGCCCCCTCTACGACGCCTTCGTCCGGGACGTCGCCGCCCTCATGGAGACCGTCCGGCTCGGCGATCCCTTCGACGCCTCCACCGACCTCGGCCCCCTGATCAGCCACGCCCAGCGCGACCGCGTCGCCGCCTTCGTCGAGCGGGCCCGCGGCTACGCCCGGATCGTCACCGGCGGCGAGGCCCCCGGCGGCGACCTCGCGGACGGCGCCTACTACCGGCCGACCCTCATCGCGGACGCCGCCCAGGACAGCGAGGTCGTCCAGGCGGAGATCTTCGGCCCGGTCCTGGTCGTGCTGCCCTTCGACACCGACGACGAGGGCATCGCCCTCGCCAACGACACCCCCTACGGACTGGCCGCCTCCGCCTGGACCCGCGACCTGTACCGCGCGAACCGCGCCACCCGCGAGATCCAGGCGGGGTGCGTCTGGGTGAACGACCACATTCCGATCCTCTCCGAGATGCCGCACGGCGGATACAAGGCCAGCGGCTTCGGCAAGGACATGTCGGCGTACTCCTTCGAGGAGTACACGCAGGTCAAGCACGTCATGTACGACAACACGGCGGTCGCCCGCAAGGACTGGCACCGCACGATCTTCGGGGACCGATAGCAGCTGCCGCACGATCGGGGGACCGCCCGCGGCGGCGGCCCCCGGCGGCCTCCCACCCGAAAGGGCAACAGCGTATGGAGAGTTACGAGACCGAGCGCCTCACTCCCGCCCGACTGGCGGCGATGAGGCGGTCGTTGAGCAACGGCCGGGGCGCCCTCACCCGCCGGTCGCTGCTGCGCGCCTCCGGCATGGGCGCGCTCGCGCTGGGCGGGACAGCCACCCTCGGCGCGTGCGGCATCCCGCCCGCAGGACGCGCCGAGGGCGGCACCGCCTCCGACGACCACTCGGCGAAGGAGAAGGTGGTGAACTTCTCCAACTGGACCGAGTACATGGACGTCTCCGAGGACGAGAAGAGCCGCCCCACCCTGGAGGCGTTCACCAAGCGCACCGGAATCCGCGTCAAGTACACCGAGGACATCAACGACAACGTCGAGTTCTTCGGGAAGGTCAAACCGCAGCTCGCCGCCGGCCAGGACACCGGCCGCGACCTCATCTGCGTCACCGACTGGCTCGCCGCCCGCATGATCCGCCTCGGCTGGGTCCAGAAGCTCGACGCCTCGAACCTCCCGCACGCCTTCGCCAACACCTCGGCCCAGTTCCGCACCCCCGACTGGGACCCGGGACGCGCCTACTCCTACCCCTGGACCGGCATACCGACCGTCATCGCGTACAACGTGAAGGCGACCGGCGGCCGCAAGGTCGACTCCGTCACGCAGCTCCTCGACGACCCCAAGCTCAAGGGCCGTGTCTCCTTCCTCTCCGAGATGCGCGACACCATCGGCATGACCCTGCTCGACCAGGGCAAGGACCCGGGGAAGTTCACCGACGCCGACTTCGACGAGGCGATCGGCCGGCTCCAGAAGGCCGTCGACAAGAAGCAGATCCGCCGCTTCACCGGCAACGACTACACCGCCGACCTCAGCAAGGGCGACATCGCCGCCTGCGTCGCCTGGGCCGGGGACATCATCCAGCTCCAGGCCGACAACCCGGACATCAAGTTCGCGATCCCGGCCGCCGGTTACATCACCTCCAGCGACAACCTCCTGGTCCCCGCCCACGCCCGGCACAAGGCCAACGCCGAGAAGCTCATGGACTACTACTTCGAGCCGCCGGTCGCCGCCCGGCTCGCCGCGTACATCAACTACGTCTGTCCGGTCGACGGCGTACGCGGTGAACTCGCGAAGATCGACCCGGAGATGGCCTCCAACACGCTGATCCTGCCCGACCGGGAGATGGCGGCGAAGTCCCGTTCCTTCCGCTCCCTGAGCACGAAGGAAGAGACGGCGTACGAGGAGAAGTTCGCCAAGCTCATCGGCGCCTGACCCGCCCCCGGCGCGCCCCTCGGCCGGGCCGCCCCCTCCCCGCACCCTCCCCCGAACACACTGGGACCGCGACCCATGACACAGCAGCAGACCGCGGGCGGCGATGTCCGCCTCACCGGGATCAGCAAGACCTACGGCTCCTTCACCGCCGTGCACCCGCTCGACCTGACCGTGCCCCAGGGCTCCTTCTTCGCCCTGCTTGGCGCGTCCGGCTGCGGCAAGACCACCACCCTGCGGATGATCGCCGGCCTGGAGGAGGCCACCACCGGCACGGTCTTCCTCGGCGACCGGGACATCACCGACCTGCCCCCGTACAAACGGCCCGTCAACACCGTCTTCCAGAGCTACGCGCTCTTCCCGCACCTCGACATCACCGAGAACATCGCCTTCGGGCTGCGGCGGCGCGGCATCAAGTCGGTGAAGAAGCAGGTCGAGGACATGCTGGAACTGGTCCAGCTCGGCGACTTCGCCCGCCGCAAGCCGCACCAGCTCTCCGGCGGCCAGCAGCAGCGCGTCGCCGTCGCCCGCGCCCTCATCAACCACCCGCAGGTCCTGCTGCTCGACGAACCCCTCGGCGCCCTCGACCTCAAGCTCCGCCGTCAGATGCAGCTGGAGCTCAAGCGCATCCAGACGGAGGTCGGCATCACCTTCGTCCACGTCACCCACGACCAGGAGGAGGCCATGACCATGGCCGACACCGTCGCGGTGATGAACGGAGGCCGCGTCGAACAGCTCGGCGCGCCCGCCGACCTCTACGAGAACCCGCGCACCACCTTCGTCGCCAACTTCCTCGGCACCTCCAACCTCATCGAGGGCGAGATCCTCTCCACCGGCGAGGAGCTGACGGTGAGCGCGGGCGGCGGGAAGCTCACCCTGCCCCGCGAGCGGTGCTCGGCCCCCACCGCGAGCGGCGGCCGGCTCCTCCTCGGCATCCGGCCCGAGAAGATATCCCTGGCCCACGCGGACGACGCGGACACCGTCGCCCCCGGCCGCAACCGCGTCACTGGCCGCGTCACCGACTCCAGTTTCATCGGCGTCTCGACGCAGTACGTCGTCGAGAGCCCGGCCGGCACGGCCCTCCAGGTGTACGAGCAGAACATCGAGCGCGACACGCGCCTGGTCCCCGGCGCCGAGGTCGTCCTCCACTGGAACCCCGCCCACACCTTCGGACTCGACGCCGCCCAGGACATCGACGCGGGCGCGACCAGCGTGGAGGACGGGGAATGAGCGCCACCGCGGCGCCGCCCGCGCCCTCCGCCGAACCCCAGGAGCCCGTGCTCCGCAAGCCCTCCACCCGCAAGCGGCTCGTCCCCTACTGGCTGCTGCTCCCCGGCATCCTCTGGCTGCTCGTCTTCTTCGCCCTGCCGCTCGTCTACCAGGCGTCCACCTCCGTCCAGACCGGCTCGCTGGAACAGGGCTTCGAGGTCACCTGGCACTTCCAGACGTACGTGGACGCGCTGCGCGAGTACTGGCCGCAGTTCATCCGGTCCCTGCTGTACGCGGGCACCGCCACGGTCCTGTGCCTGCTGCTGGGCTACCCGCTCGCCTACCTCATCGCCTTCAAGGCGGGCCGCTGGCGCAACCTGGTGCTGGTACTGGTCATCGCCCCGTTCTTCACCAGCTTCCTCATCCGCACGCTGGCGTGGAAGACGATCCTGGCCGACGGCGGCGCGGTCGTGGACGTGCTCGACACCCTGCACGTCCTGGACGTCACCGGCTGGCTCGGCTGGACCGAGCCCGGCCGCGTCCTGGCCACCCCGATGGCCGTGGTCTGCGGCCTCACGTACAACTTCCTGCCGTTCATGATCCTGCCGCTCTACACCTCGCTGGAGCGGATCGACGGCCGGCTGCACGAGGCGGCGGGCGACCTCTACGCCACCCCCGCCACCACCTTCCGCAAGGTGACCTTCCCGCTCTCCATGCCCGGCGTCGTCTCCGGCACCCTGCTGACCTTCATCCCGGCCAGCGGCGACTACGTCAACGCCGAACTGCTCGGCTCCACCGACACCAAGATGGTCGGCAGCGTCATCCAGAGCCAGTTCCTGCGGGTGCTGGACTATCCGACGGCCGCCGCGCTCTCGTTCATCCTCATGGCGATCGTCCTGCTGGCGGTCACCGTCTACATCCGCCGCTCCGGGACGGAGGACCTGGTCTGATGCCCGTACTGCGCTGGATACGCCGGAACCTGGTCGTCATCGCGGGTCTGCTGACCCTCGCGTACATGATCCTGCCGAACATCGTCGTGATGGTGTTCTCGTTCAACAAGCCGAAGGGGCGCTTCAACTACGCCTGGCAGCGGTTCTCGCTCGACGCCTGGAAGGACCCGTGCGGCGTCGCCGACCTGTGCGGCTCGCTCTCCCTCTCGCTCCAGATCGCCTTCTGGGCGACGCTCGGGGCGACCGCGCTCGGCACGATGATCGCCTTCGCCCTGGTCCGCTACCGCTTCCGGGCGCGCGGGGCGATCAATTCGCTGATCTTCCTGCCGATGGCGATGCCCGAGGTCGTCATGGCCGCCTCCCTGCTCACCCTCTTCCTGAACATGGGCGCCCAGCTCGGCTTCTGGACCGTGCTGATCGCGCACATCATGTTCTGCCTCAGCTTCGTGGTGACCGCCGTCAAGGCGCGCGTCATGTCGATGGACCCGCGACTGGAGGAAGCCGCCCGCGACCTGTACGCGGGCCCCGTGCAGACCTTCGTACGGGTGACCCTCCCCATCGCCGCGCCGGGCATCGCGGCGGGGGCGCTGCTCGCTTTCGCGCTCTCGTTCGACGATTTCATCATCACGAACTTCAACGCGGGCTCCACCGTCACGTTCCCCATGTTCGTCTGGGGTTCGGCGCAGCGCGGCACGCCCGTGCAGATCAATGTCATCGGCACCGCGATGTTCGTCCTCGCGGTACTGATGGTGCTCGTCGGCCAGCTCATCGCGAGCCGACGCAAGAGCACCGCACGAAACTGAAATTCCCGAAGGAGTTGGAAACCATGGCCCCAGCTGCCATGCGTACCGCTGCACATTCCCTTTCCGGCGCCAAGCCGGTCCCGTACTGGCTCGACGATCCGGACAGGCCCGACGCGCTGGCCGCCCTCACCGGCGACGAGCACACCGACCTGCTGGTCGTCGGCGGCGGCTACAGCGGTCTGTGGACCGCGCTCATCGCCAAGGAGCGCGACCCGGACCGGGACGTCGTCCTCATCGAGGGGCACGAGGTGGGCTGGGCCGCCTCGGGCCGCAACGGCGGCTTCTGCGCCGCCTCCCTCACCCACGGGCTGGCCAACGGCGTGGAGCGGTGGCCCGGCGAGATCGCGAAGCTGGAGGAGCTGGGGGAGCGGAACCTCGACGCCATCGAGGCCGCCGTCGCCCGCTACGGCATCGACTGCGAGTTCGAGCGGACCGGCGAGATCGACGTCGCCACCGAGCCCCACCAGCTCCAGGAGCTGCGGGAATGGCACGAGGAGATCGTGAAGCTCGGCATCACGGGCGTGGACTTCCTGGACCGCGACGCCCTGCGCGCCGAAGTCGACTCGCCCACCTTCCTCGGCGGCCTCTGGGACCGGCGCGGGGTCGCGATGCTGCACCCCGCGAAGCTCGCCTGGGGGCTGAAGCGGGCCTGCCGGGAGCTGGGCGTACGGATCTACGAGCACACCCGCGGCCTGGACCTCGTCCGCTCCGGTACGGGGATGGCGCTCCGCACCCCCTACGGCCGGGTCTTCGCCCGCCGCGTCGCGCTCGGCACCAACATCTTCCCCTCGCTCGTGAAGCGCGTGAGGCCGTACACCGTGCCGGTCTACGACTACGCGCTGATGACCGAACCGCTCACCCCCCGGCAGCTGGAGTCCATCGGCTGGAAGGGACGCCAGGGGCTCGGCGACAGCGCCAATCAGTTCCATTACTTCCGGCTCTCCGCCGACAACCGGATCCTGTGGGGCGGATACGACGCGATCTATCCCTACGGGGGAAAGCTGAACGCCGATCTCGATCAGCGCCCCGAGACGTTCCTGAAGCTCGCGGAGCAGTTCTTCACCTGTTTTCCGCAGCTTTCCGGAGTGCGTTTCTCGCACGCCTGGGGAGGGGCGATCGACACCTGTTCGCGTTTCACCGCGTTCTTCGGCACGGCCCATCGGGGGCGGGTCGCCTACGCCGCCGGATACACCGGTCTCGGCGTCGGCTCCACCCGGTTCGGGGCCGAGGTGATGCTGGACCTGCTCTCCGGCGAGGAGACCGAGCGGACCCGGCTGGAGATGGTCCGCTCCAAGCCGATGCCGTTCCCGCCGGAGCCCTTCGCCTGGGCCGGCATCGAGATCACCCGGCGGTCCCTGGCCCGCGCCGACGACAACGGCGGACGCCGCAACCTGTGGCTGAAGACCATGGACAGATTGGGCCTCGGCTTCGACAGCTGAGCCGCCCCGGCCCTGGGGCGTGTTTCGAAAGTCCCGCCTGTTCGGCGACGCCCGGCACGCACGCTCGCCGCGTTGTCGGGGCCGCCCCGATACATCCGGTATCGGGGCGTCCCTCCGCCTTGCGATCGCACGCACCGGACGCCGCCGAGCCCGCCCTCCGGGCGGACGACGCTACTTTCGAAACACGCCCCGGTCGGCCGATGTGATCCACCTCACTACCGACCGGTGGGCCCGATCCGCGTCACAGCCGGCTCCGAATCCCCTCTCGTACACAGACGCACCGGCGGAACTCCGTCGGCGCTCGCGGTCACGGGAGGCGGACCATGGCAGGGCCGGAAACGAAAGCGGCGGTCGAGTGGCTCGCATCGGCGGCGCCGGATCCCGGCGCCTGCCGGTGGGAGTGGGAGCGCCACCCGCAAGGGATCGCGCTCCTTCCCGCCGGCAGGTGCTGGGACGTCCTGGTCCTCCCGGGCGAGCTGGGGCGTCCGACGCTCGGCGTCCTCGCCCGCCTCCTCGACCGCCCCGGCCCCGTGCTCACCGGCCACGGGGGGTCCCGCACGGGCTTCTTCGTCCCGTCGGGCACCTCCTCCCGCTGGGTCGGCGCCGGCGTCCGGGCCTGCGGCTGGGGCGCCTGGGTCGTCGTGCCGCACCCGGGCCGGCCCGCCGGGGGCGTGCGCTGGCTGATCCCGCCGGACGGTTCGGGAACCCTCACCGACGCCGGGCTCCTCGAACGCGCGATGCACGAAGCGGCGGGCGCCGCCGCCCAGGAAGCCCGCGAGCGGCGGCCGGAGGGCCGCGCCGACTGCCAGAGGTCTTGACAACCTCATTGGTCTGGACCATGTTGTGCGCACGCCACACCCCGAATTTCCCCCCGCGCGGAGGCTGTTGTGGAACGCACCGGACCAACCGTGAGATTCTCCCGACTCCTGGCCGCCTGCTCGGCCGGCCTGATCGCCGCCGGGGCCCTGGTCGCCACGGCCCCGGCGGCCGGCGCCGCCGACACGGACCTGGCGCGCAACGGCGGTTTCGAAGCCGGCCTGGACGGCTGGGCCTGCTCCAGCTCCAGCGGGGCGGCGGTCACCGCGCCCAAGCGCTCCGGAGCCTCCGCGCTCAAGGCCGTCCCGGCCGGCAGCGACCACGCCAAGTGCTCCCAGAGCGTCACGGTGAAGCCCAACTCCACGTACACGCTGAGCGCCTGGGTGCAGGGCGGCTACGTCTACCTCGGCGCGTCCGGCACCGGCGCCACCGACGTCTCCACCTGGACCCAGTCCCCGGGGGCGTGGAAGCAGCTCACCACCACCTTCAAGACCGGCCCCTCCACCACCTCCGTGAGCGTGTACACCCACGGCTGGTACGGCGCCCCCGCCTACTACGCCGACGACCTCACCCTCGTCGGTCCCGGCGGCGACCCCGTGGTGGTCCCGGCCGTCCCCGCCGGCCTCAAGCAGACCGCGACCACGTCCACCTCCGTCGCCCTCTCCTGGAACGCGGTCTCCGGCGCGAGCGGCTACCACGTCTACCGCGGCGGCACGAAGGTCGCCTCGGTCACCGGGCCCTCCGCCACCGTGACCGGCCTGACGCCCTCCACGGCGTACAGCTTCCAGGTCTCCGCCGCCAACGCGGCCGGGGAGTCCGCGAAGTCGGCGGCCCTCAGCGTGACCACCACCGCGGGCGGCGGGGGCGGCGGCGCCGAGCTCCCGCCCCGCGCCCTCGTCGGCTACCTGCACTCCAGCTTCGCCAACGGCTCCGGCTACACGCGGATGGCGGACGTGCCCGACTCCTGGGACGTCATCAACCTCGCCTTCGGCGAACCCACCTCCGTCACCTCCGGCGACATCCGCTTCTCGCTCTGCCCGGCCGCCGAGTGCCCGAACGTGGAGTCCGAGGCCGATTTCAAGGCGGCGATCAAGGCCAAGCAGGCCGCGGGGAAGAAGGTGCTGATCTCGATCGGCGGCCAGAACGGCCAGGTCCAGCTCAACTCCACCGCCGCCCGGGACGCCTTCGTCACCTCGGTCTCGAAGATCATCGACACCTACGGCCTCGACGGCCTCGACATCGACTTCGAGGGCCACTCCCTCTCGCTCAACACCGGCGACACCGACTTCCGCAACCCGACCTCACCGGTGATCGTCAACCTGATCTCCGCGCTGAAGACGCTCAAGGCGAAGTACGGCTCCGACTTCGTCCTCACCATGGCGCCGGAGACCTTCTTCGTGCAGCTCGGCTACCAGTTCTACGGCTCGGGCCCCTGGGGCGGCCAGGACCCGCGCGCCGGGGCGTACCTGCCGGTCATCCACGCGCTGCGTGACGACCTGACCCTGCTGCACGTCCAGGACTACAACTCGGGCCCGATCATGGGGCTGGACAACCAGTACCACACCATGGGCGGCGCGGACTTCCACGTCGCGATGACCGACATGCTGCTCGCGGGCTTCCCGGTGGCGGGCGACACCACCAAGGTGTTCCCGGGGCTGCGCCCCGACCAGGTCGCCATCGGCCTCCCGGCCTCCACCCAGGCGGGCAACGGCCACACCTCGCCGGCCGAGGTCACCAAGGCGCTCGACTGCCTGACCAGGAAGACCGGCTGCGGTTCCTACCAGACCCACGGGACCTGGTCCGACCTGCGCGGCCTGATGACCTGGTCCATCAACTGGGACCGCTTCAACGGTTGGGAGTTCTCGAAGAACTTCGACGCCTACTTCGGCAACTGACCCACCCCAGGGGCGCCAGCACCAACGGCCCCAGGCACCAACTGGCCAGCACGTCCAGCGGCCAGTGGTAGCCGTGCAGCACCAGACCGACGCCCGTCGCCGTGGTCAGCAGGATCGCGGCGACGGGCGTCATCCACGCCCGTGGCCAGGAGGCCCTGCGCGGCAACGCCGGGCGGGGGAGGGCCAGCAGCACCAGGGCCGAGGCTCCGTACGCCACGGCGGCCGTCGCCGTATGGCCGGACGGGTAGTAGTCGACCGCCTCGGTCAGCGGCCCCTGCCGGGCGGTCGCCACCTTCAGCGGGATCACCAGCGCGGGCACCGCCGCCATGGTCAGGGCCGCGCAGACGGCGAGCCCGAGGGCGCGGCGCCACAGGGCGTACCCGAGCACGCAGGCCAGCACGGGGAGCGCCACCGGCATCCCGCCGAGGTCGGAGAGGAACTGGGTCAGGGCCGCGGGCCCGCGCTCGAACAGCGCCGCCCCCACGCGCTCGTCCAGCCGCAGGAGCGGGCCCTCGACGACGACCTGCCAGGTGATCAGCGCGAAGAGGAGCGCGAGGAGGCCGAGGACGCCGGAAACGAGAGGGGCCGGCCACCCGGGAACAGGGGGGGTTGTTCCGGGATGGCCGGCGGGATCGGTTCGCCGCGCGCCCCGGGGGGTGTGGGGCGGGCGGCCGTCCGATCGGTGAGGAGTCCCGGAGCCGTCGGCTCCGGCATGCGCGGACGCATGCTCCGGGCGGTGCCGGGGAAGCCCCGGCCCGGAGTCGGCCGAGGTCTCCCGCGGCCGAGGTGTTTCTCTCATCTGCAGAAACCGTACGGCAGTGAGGGGGCGGCCGACAGCCGCCACCGCCACCCGCCATCGCCCCCGCACACGTTCTTCACAGGCTTCACCCGGATGCCGGGCGCGAGCGGTCTTCCGCCGCCCCGCCCGGCATCCGTCCGACGAAATCCTCGACCGTGTGTGCGGACGGTCAGAGCTTGCCGAACGCCTGCTCGATCAGGTCGAGGCCCTCGTTCAGCAGGTCCTCGCCGATCACCAGCGGCGGCAGGAAGCGCAGGACGTTGCCGTACGTACCGCAGGTGAGGACGAGCAGCCCCTCGGCGTGGCAGGCCTTCGCGAGCGCGCCCGCCGCCTCCGGGTTCGGGTCCTTCGTGCCGGACTTCACCAGCTCGATCGCGATCATCGCGCCGCGCCCGCGGATATCCCCGATGACGTCGCCGTTGGGAAGCTTGGCCCGCATCTCGGCGAGGCGGCCCTTCATGACCTCCTCGATCCGCTTGGCCTTCGCGTTCAGGTCCAGCTCGCGCATGGTCTCGATGGCCCCGAGGGCGCCGGCGCAGGCGACCGGGTTGCCGCCGTACGTGCCGCCCAGACCGCCCGCGTGCGCCGCGTCCATGATCTCGGCGCGGCCGGTGACGGCGGAGAGAGGCAGCCCGCCCGCGATGCCCTTGGCGGTGGTGATCAGGTCCGGGACGATGCCCTCGTCCTCGCAGGCGAACCACTGGCCGGTACGGCAGAAGCCGGACTGGATCTCGTCCGCGACGAACACGATGCCGTTGTCCTTGGCGAACTGCGCGATCGCCGGGAGGAAGCCCTTGGCGGGCTCGATGAAGCCGCCCTCGCCGAGCACCGGCTCGATGATGATCGCGGCGACGTTCTCCGCCCCGATCTGCTTGGTGATCTGGTCGACGGCCTGCGCGGACGCCTCGGCGCCGGCGTTCTCCGCACCGGTCGGCCAGCGGTAGCCGTAGGCGACCGGGACGCGGTACACCTCGGGCGCGAACGGGCCGAAGCCCTGCTTGTACGGCATGTTCTTCGCCGTCATGCCCATGGTGAGGTTGGTGCGGCCGTGGTAGCCGTGGTCGAAGACGACGACGGCGGTGCGCCTGGTGTAGGCGCGGGCGATCTTCACCGCGTTCTCGACGGCCTCGGCGCCCGAGTTGAACAGCGCGGACTTCTTCGGGTGGTCGCCCGGCGTCAGCTCGGCGAGCTGCTCGCAGACCTCGACGTACCCCTCGTACGGCGTGACCATGAAACAGGTGTGGGTGAAGTCCGCGAGCTGCGCGGAGGCCCGCCGCACGACGGCCTCGGCGGACGCGCCCACGGAGGTCACGGCGATCCCGGACCCGAAGTCGATCAGCCGGTTGCCGTCCACGTCCTCGATGATCCCGCCGCCCGCGCGGGCGGTGAACACCGGCAGCGTGGAGCCCACACCCGCGGCGACGGCCGCGGTACGCCGGGCCTGCAGCTCGACGGACTTCGGGCCGGGGATGGCAGTGACGACGCGGCGCTCCTGCGGGATTGCGGTCATGAGGGGCTCCTGGGGGTGTTTCGGACGCTCTTGTTTTCTGCAGGCTAGGGGCGGGGGAGGGGTGCGGGCATGCTCCGATCGGGAGTGGTGGGGGTGTGTCCTTGTCCTCGGCGGACAGATGGCCGGGCGGGCGGTCTCCCGAGGTGACACGAGTCCCCACGCCGCCCGGACGTTCACCATCCGGGCGCGTCGCTGAACTCCCCGTGCGCGCACACTAGATTGACCGGGGCAGCGATACGGACCGGCAGGTCAAGGGGGCAGTGGTTCATGGACGACGAGGGCACGCGGAACGTACGGGGATCCAGCGCGGGCAGGATCCCCTCACCGGCCGTTCCGCCCCCGCCCGCCGCCCCGCCGCGGGTGCCGCCGCCCACCGCCTACGAGGCGCCCCGGTACGGGGCCGCACCGGTCGAACCCCCGCCGGCCCGGCCGGCGACAGCTCCGCCGGCCGAGCAGCCGCCCCCCGGCGCCTCGGTCGACGCCTGGCTGCGTACGCCCCGCCCGCCCCAGGAGCCCGGCGTCTGGCGGTACGGGTACACCCCGCCGCCGCCCGAGGCGTCCGAAACCGTTTCGGACCGATCGCTGCTGGTCGGCGCGCTGATCTCCCTGCTCTCCGCCCTGCTGCTGTGGGCGCTGTGGCGCAACGGCTACCTCCCTTACCGTCTCGTTCCCCTGAAGCTCTTCACGCCGGGGGAGTGGTGGAACCCGGGCACCTCCGGCGGCCCCCGCACCATCGAGGGCAGGGACGCTCTCACCGTGTACGAGGCGATCCTCTTCGGCCTGCTGGCCTACGGGTGCGGCCGGATCGGCAACTTCGCCGAGCTGTTCCGCCGCCATGTGACTGAGCGCGGGCAACCCTTCCTCGCCCTCGCGACGGCCGCGGCGGCGGGCCTGGCCCAACTGCTCGTCTGGAAGGAGACGCTTCCGGTCGTCCGCCCGATCCTGGTCCTCGTGGCCTCCGTCGCAGGCGGGGAGATCTACCAGAGTCAGACCGTCGTCAACGTGATCTACGGGCTGATCGCCGCCGCCGTCCTCTGGCCCTTCGCCCGGCTCGGACGCTGGCGCGAGCTGGTCGCCGCCCGTCGCGGCGGCGGCTCCCCACCCCCACGGGACGTCGCCGCCACCGCCACCGCGACCACTGCCGACCAGTGGCCCGACCTGCGCGCCGCGGGCTGGACCGATGCCGCCGACACGCTCACCGCCGAGGTCCGCACCGGACGCATGAACGACGTGGATGTGGCCCGGCTGCGCCATGCCTGGGCACGCGCCGCCCAGCGGCCCGACCGGCTCCCCCCTCTCGCGGAGGCCGTGCTGCGCACCGGCGGAGCCGCCGCCCCCCATCCCTCCGGCCACCGCGACCTGCCCCGCCGCACCGCTCGCCACGACGTGCTCACCGGCCAGGTCCGGATCGGCCGATGCGCCGACGACCCGCACAACCCCTACGTCCGCCGGGGCACGGGCCTCGCACTGGATCCCGCCCTGCTCGGCACCTCCCTGCTCGCGGTCGGGCCGCCCGGGGCCGGGAAGTCGGACCGGCTGGTCCGACCGGTTGTCGAGGCCCTCGCGCTACGGGCCCTGGCCGGACAGGCCGCGGTCCTCGCAGTCGGCGGGACCGACGCCCCGCTCGGCCCGGACGACGCCTTCGACGTCGTCGTCCGCGTGGGCCACCCCGACTCCGCCCACGACATCGACCTGTACGGAGGCACCACCGACCCCGACGAGGCGGCGGCCGTCCTCGCCGAAGGACTCGTCGGGGACGTCGGCAGCCTCGACAGCCGCCGCGCCGCCACCGTCCTCGCCCAACTGCTCGGCCCGTACCGCACCGCCCACGGCCACTTCCCCTCCGTGCCCGAACTGCGTGAACTCCTCGACGGCGCACCGGTCGCGCTCACCGCGCTCCGCGCCACCCTCGAAGCCGGCGGCCACCAGGCGATGCTCCGAGAGTTGGACGCGCGGGCCCGGCAGGCGGGCGGCTCCGGTGATCCCGCCCCCGTCCTCGCCGACCGGATCGCCCTGCTCGACCGGCCCGCGTTCGCCGGGTTCTTCGCCACCGGCCCGGACGCCCGGCCCTTCGAACTGCGCGCGCTCGGCCAGTACCCGCTGCGGGTCCGCGTGGATCTGCCGGAGCGCGGCCACGCGGAGGCGTCCCGGCTGCTCGCCCGGCTGCTCCTGGCCCAGTTCACCGCGATCACCGCCGCCCGCACCGACACGACGCTCTTCGCCTGCCTCGTCCTGGACGACGCCACCCACACCGTGACCGCCGAGACAGTCCGGGGGATCCGCCGGCTGCGCTCGGTCAACGCGGGGGCGGTCCTCGCCCTCCGTACCGTCGACGACGTCCCCGAGGCCCTGCACACCCCGCTGCTCGGGGCGGTCGGTTGCACGGCGGCCTTCTCCGGCATCACCACCTGGGACGGCAAGCGCTTCGCCGAAGCGTGGGGCAAGGAATGGGTCGAGACCCGGGAGGTCGCCCAGCACACCGTCTTCGCTGACCAGCCGTTCACTCGAGCCCTGCATGCCGTGCGCAAGCTCGTCACGGGCAAGGCCGTGACCACGGACGCGGTGACCGTACGGCAGGTGGAGAAGGAGCGCTGGTCGGCGTCCGAACTGGCCTACGCGGTCCCGGCTGGGCACGCCGTCATCCGGGTCACCACCGTCCACGGCGAACACGCCCCCCCGCTCCTCGTCCGCCTCGACGGCTGAGCGGCGGCGGGCCGGAAGAGCTCGGGGCGGGGGCGCGCGGTTCCGGGGACTCTGCCGCCCTGGCAGAATCGGAGACGGCCGTTCATACGCGACGGCGCAAACGGCATCCCCGATCCCCTCGGCGATCCGGCCCGCGAACCGGCCGGTGGTTCCGCGGGCCGGATCGCGGTGCCGCGCCCCGTCCCCGACCCGAGGGTTTTCCGCTCATGCCCCCCACGCTCGCCTCGCTCGTCCAGCACCCGGCGCTCAAGCTCGTCGTGCGGGCGGGCGCGGACCGGCTCGGTACGCCCGTGCGGTGGGCCCACGCCAGTGAGCTGGCCGACCCCGTCCCGTACATGGACGGCGGCGAACTCCTCCTCGTGACCGCCACCAACCTCGACGCCGAGAACGCCGACTCCATGCGGCGCTACGTGCGACGGCTGGAGGGGGCCGGGGTCGCCGGCGTGGGGTTCGCGGTCGGGGTGAACTACGAGGAGGTTCCGGCCGCCCTGGTCGAGGCCGCCGAGGAGGCCGGGCTGCCGCTCCTCGAAGTGCCCCGCCGCACCCCGTTCCTCGCCATCAGCAAGGCCGTCTCCGCCGCCATCGCCGCCGACCAGTACCGCGCGGTCACCGCCGGCTTCGAGGCCCAGCGCGAACTGACGAAGGCCGCGCTCGCGGGGGACGGGCCCGCCGGCCTCCTCGCCCGGCTCGCCGCCCACGTCGACGGCTGGGCCGCCCTGTACGACGCCTCCGGCGCGGTCCTCGCCGCCGCCCCCGAGTGGGCCGCCCGCCGTGCCGCCCGCCTCACCCCCGACGTCGAACGCCTCCGCGACCGCCCCGCCCCCGCCAGCGTCGTCGTCGGCGGCAGCGACGACCGGGTCGAGCTCCAGTCCCTCGGCACCGGCAGACGGGCCCGCGGCGCGCTGGCGGTCGGCACCGGGGCCGCCCTGGGCACCGCCGAGCGGTACGCCGTGAACTCCGCCGTCGCCCTCCTCACCCTGACCACCGCCCGTTCCCGCGCCCTCCACGGCGCCGAGCAGCGCCTGGGCGCCGCCGTCCTGCGCATGCTGCTCGCCGGGCGGCCCGACCACGCCCGCGCCGTCGCGGGGGACCTCTACGGCGACCTGCTCGACGCCCCGTTCCGGCTGCTCATCGCGGAGGCCGCCACGCCTGCCGGGGCCGAGGCGCTCACCGAGACGATGGAGGCGGCCGCCGCCCGCACCGGAGAGGCCCTGCTCCTGGTCCCCGAGGCCGAGCGCGTCCTCGTCCTGGCGGCCGACGGGGGTGCCGCCGTCGCCGCCTGCGCCGCCTACGCCGCGGCCCAGGACGACCGCGCCCCGCGCGAGGGGGGCGCCGACGACGGCGACGTCGTGGTGGGGCTCTCCGCCCCCGCCGGCCCGATCGCCGTCTCCGCCGCGTACAAGCAGGCCGAGCAGGCCCTCTCGGTCGCCCGCCGCCGCGGCAGGGCGCTGGTCGAACACGAGGAGCTGGCGACCGGCTCGGTGCTGCCTCTGCTCGCCGACGACGCGGTACGGGCCTTCGCCGACGGCATGCTCCGCGCGCTGTACGAGCACGACGCCAAGGGGCGCGGCGACCTCGTGGCCTCCCTGCGCGCCTGGCTCTCCCGCCACGGCCAGTGGGACGCGGCGGCCGCCGACCTCGGTGTGCACCGGCACACCCTGCGCTACCGGATGCGCCGGGTGGAGGAGATCCTGGGCCGCTCGTTGGACGACCCGGACGTCCGCATGGAGCTGTGGCTCGCCCTCAAGGCGACCGAGGCGGCGGCCCCCGCCGAAGGGTGAGCGACCGGCCCGGCACCGTATTGCATCGTTCAGTACAAAACCTTAGAGTGCTGCCATGGCCCGACCGCGACAGTTCGACGAGGAACAGGCCCTGGACGCCGCGATGCGCACCTTCTGGGAGTACGGCTATGAGGCCGCCTCCACCCAGGACCTGTGCGACGCGACGGGGCTGGGGCGCAGCAGCATCTACAACACCTTCCGGAGCAAGCGCGAGCTGTTCGCTCGCTCGCTCGCGCGCTACCTGGACGCCATGGCCGACGCCCAGGACGCCGTGCTCGACGACGCGTCGCGCCCGCCGGGCGAGCGGGTGCGCGCCCTGCTCGACAAGATCGTGGCCGACGAGTTCGACCACCGCCCCGACGGTCGCAGCCTGGGATGCCTGGGGGTCAACTCCACGGTCGAGCTGGCGGCCCGCGACCCGGAGGTCGCCCGCCTCCTGGACCGGGACGCCGCCCGCAGGCTGCGGAGCCTGTCCGGCGTCCTCGCCGCCGGCCTGCGCGACGGCTCCATCACCTCCGCGCGGGGCCCCGACGCGCTCGCCCGATACCTCAACGCGGTCATCGGCGGCATGCGGATCGCCGCCCAGGGCGGGGCCGACCGGGCGGCCGTCCGGTCCGTCGCCGACGTCGCGCTGGACGCCCTGACCCGCTGAGCGCTGCTCTGGACCGCCTGACCGCCTGACCGCCTGACCGCCTGACCGCCTGACCGCCTGACCGCCTGACCGCCTGGCCGCCTGGGTGTCCGGGTGTCCGCCCAGCCGCCCGACTGTCCGCCTCCCCGTCCGCCCGTCCGGTCGGATCTCCGTCTGCCGGGCCGGGGCGGGTCAGGGCTGCCCGCATCCACGTTTTGAACTGATCGATACAAAATCTCACTCCAGGGAGAACCCGCCCGTGCCCCGTGCTGTCCACGTTCTGGCCTTCGGCATCTTCGCCATGGTCACCAGTGAATTCGTCGTCGCCGGACTGATGCCGCAGATGGCCGAGGGCCTGGACGTCACTGTCCCGCAGATCGGCTACCTGATCACCGTCTTCGCCCTCTCCATGGCGTTCGGCGGCCCGCTGCTCTCCGTCGCCCTGCTGCGCCTCCCGCCCAAGACCGCGCTGATGGTCCTCTTCCCGCTCTTCCTGGCCGGCAACGTGCTCGCCGCCACCGCGTCCGGCTACCCCGTCATGGTGGTCGCCCGCGTGGTCACCGGGGTCGCCTCGCAGGCGTTCTTCGGCGTCGCGATCTCGCTCGGCTCCCAGCTCACCCGCCCCGAACAGCGCGGCCGGGCCATGGCGGTCGTCCTCAACGGCCTGATGCTCGGCACCCTGCTCGGGCTCCCGCTGGCCACCCTGACCGGCGAGCGGTACGGCTGGCGGGCCGCGTTCTGGGCCATCTCCGCGCTGACGGCGGCCGCCGCACTGTGCACCGCGGTCGGCGTGCGCCGGACGGACCGACCGGAGGGCAGCGGGACCTTCCGCTCCGAACTGACGGCCTTCCGCGCTCCCCGGCTCTGGCTCACCCTGCTGACCAGCACCATGGTCATCGGCGCGACCTTCTCCGCCTTCAGCTACCTCAACCCGATCCTCACCGACGTCACCGGCTTCTCCCCGGGCGCCGTCCCGCTGCTCCTCCTCGCGTACGGCGCCGCCACCGTCGTCGGCAACACCGTCGTCGGCCGACTCGCGGACCGGCACACCCTTCCCGTCCTGGTCGGCGGCCTGTCCCTGAACGCGGTGTTCCTCACCGGATTCGCCCTGCTGGCCGGGGTGGAGGTCTGGGCGGTTCTCTGCATGCTGGGCGTCGGCCTCGTCGGAGTCACCATGAACCCGGCTCTGGTCACCCGGGTGCAGCGGACCGGCAACGCCCGGCCGCTCGTCAACACCGTCCACAGCTCCTTCATCACCCTCGGCGTGGTCCTCGGCTCCGCGCTGGGCGGTCTGGGCCTCGACCGGTTCGGCCCCCGGGCCCCGCTCTGGCTGGGCGCGGCCCTCGCGGTGACCGGTCTGCTCACTCTCGTACCGGATCTGCTCCGACGCGGGAAGGCGCCCGGGGCGGCCGGACCGGACGACCGTTCCCTCCACGGCGGCCCTTCCGCCGACGGCGGCCCGTCCACCGGTGAAGACCCGGCCGGAGGTGACGACCCTTCCGCCAATTCGGAGCAGCGGGCCCCCGCTCCGCTCCATGCCGGACAAACGCCCTGAGCGTCTCGTCCCCCTACCGTGGGACGACGGCGGAAGCCCCCGGGCGCCCGCCACCTCCGTCACGACCTCCGAAGGGCCGGAACCTCCATGACTTCGCCCCACGCCTTCTGGGTGGCCGGCCGCCGGGCCACCGGTGCCGACAGCTTCGACGTCACCAACCCGTACGACGGACGCCTCGTCGGCACCGTCAGCGTGCCGACCGACGCCCAGGTCGAGGAGGCCGTCGCCGCCGCCCACGCGGTGCGCGACGAGTTCGCCGCCACCCCGGCGCACGTCCGGGCCGCCGCGCTCGACCACGTCGTACGGCGGCTGGGGGAGCGCACCGAGGAGATCGCCCAGCTGATCTCGGCGGAGAACGGCAAGCCGATCAAGTGGGCCCGCGGAGAGGTCGGCCGGGCCGTGTCCGTGTTCCGGTTCGCCGCCGAGGAGGCCCGCCGCTTCAACGGCGGCGAGGCCCAGCGGCTCGACACCGACCTCGGCGGCACCGGCCGGCTCGGGCTGACCCGGCGCTTCCCGCGCGGGGCCGTCCTCGGCATCGCGCCCTTCAACTTCCCGCTGAACCTCAGCGCCCACAAGGTCGCCCCGGCCATCGCCGTCGGCGCCCCGATCATCCTCAAGCCCGCCCCGGCCACGCCCATCTCCTCCCTGATCCTGGGCGAGCTGCTGGCCGAGACCGACCTCCCGGCCGGCTCCTGGTCCGTCCTGACCGTCCCGAACGACAGGATGCCCGCCCTGGTCCAGGACGAGCGGCTGCCGGTCATCTCCTTCACCGGCTCGGGCCCGGTCGGCTACGCGATCATGGAGTCGGTGCCCCGCAAGCACTGCACCCTGGAGCTGGGCGGCAACGGCGCGGCGGTCGTCCTCGGCGACTACGCCTCCGACGAGGACCTCAACTGGGCGGCCACCCGGATCGCCACCTTCTCCAACTACCAGGGCGGCCAGTCCTGCATCTCGGTGCAGCGCGTCATCGCCGACGCCTCGGTCTACGACCGGCTCGTCCCGAAGATCGTCGCCGCCGTCGAGGCCCTGGCCACCGGCGATCCGGCCGACGCCACGACCGACGTCGGCCCGCTCGTCAGCGAGGACGCCGCCAAGCGCGTCGAGGCGTGGGTCGACGAGGCCGTCCGGGGCGGCGCGGAGCTGCTCACCGGCGGCAAGCGCGACGGGGCCACCTACGCCCCGACCGTCCTCGCCGCCCTCCCCGACGACGTGACGCTCTCCTGCGAAGAGGTCTTCGGCCCGGTCATGTCCCTCCAGAAGGTCGACGGGGAGGCCGAGGCGTTCGCCGCCGTCAACTCCTCCAAGTACGGCCTTCAGGCAGGCGTGTTCACCCACGACCTCCAGACCGCCTTCCGCGCCCACCGCACCCTGGAGGTCGGCGGCGTGATCATCGGCGACGTCCCCTCCTACCGCGCCGACCAGATGCCGTACGGCGGCGCCAAGCAGTCCGGCGTCGGCCGCGAGGGCGTGCGCTACGCCATGGACGACTACACCTACGAGCGCGTCCTGGTCCTCACCGGCCTCGCCCTGTAACCCCCGGACGACCCTGCCCGTGCCCCCGCCTGGACAGCGGGCGCGGGCGGGGTGCACGACGGACGGCCCGAACCCACTGTGCGGGGGTTCGGGCCGTTCGCGCGTACACGGCGGGCGGAGCGCGGGGCGGTGAAGGCGGCCTGGGATCGCCGTGTCCGCTGCCCGCCGGGCCGCCGCGAGCGGTGAGGAGCGGGGCTCGCACGCCCCCTCCGCTCGCTCCGCGCGGACCTTGTGCGGGTGCCGAACCGCCGGTGCACGGGTTACATACGGACCAGGAGCAGCCCACCGGCAGCAGCGACGAGAAGCCCGTGCGCCCAGGCGCCCATCCGCCCCGGCGGCGCGCGGCGAGGCGAGGTCCCCCATGTCCGCACCGCACAACACGCCTCAGGTCCCCGAGGCGCCCAAGGTCACCGAGCGCGAGGCGCGCCGCGTCGCCGAGGCCGCCCGTGAGCGGGACTGGCACAAGCCCAGCTTCGCCAAGGAGCTGTTCCTCGGGCGCTTCCGGCTCGACCTGATCCATCCGCACCCCCTGCCGCCGCCCGACGACATCCGGCGCGGCGAGGAGTTCCTGGCCAGGCTGCGCGCCTTCTGCGAGACGCGGGTCGACGGCGCGCTGATCGAGCGCGAGGCGCGGATTCCCGACGAGGTGATCGACGGGCTCAAGCGGCTCGGCGCGCTCGGGATGAAGATCGAGACCAGGTACGGCGGCCTCGGCCTCACCCAGGTGTACTACAACAAGGCGCTCGCCCTGGCCGGGTCCGCCAGCCCCGCGATCGGCGCGCTGCTCTCCGCGCATCAGTCGATCGGCGTACCGCAGCCCCTGAAGATCTTCGGCACCCGGGAGCAGAAGGACGTCTACCTGCCCCGGCTGGCCACCACCGACATCTCCGCCTTCCTGCTGACCGAGCCGGACGTCGGCTCCGACCCGGCCCGCCTCGCCACCACCGCCGTGCCCGACGGGCCGGACTACGTCCTGGACGGGGTGAAGCTCTGGACCACCAACGGCGTCGTCGCCGACCTCCTGGTCGTCATGGCCCGCGTCCCCGCCTCCGACGGCCACCCCGGCGGCATCACCGCGTTCGTCGTCGAGGCCGACGCCCCCGGCGTGACCGTGGAGCACCGCAACGCCTTCATGGGACTGCGCGGCATCGAGAACGGCGTCACCCGCTTCCACGGCGTCCGGGTGCCCGGAGCCTGTCGGATCGGGCCGGAGGGGGCCGGGCTGAAGATCGCCCTGACCACCCTCAACACCGGCCGCCTCTCCCTGCCCGCGATGTGCGTGGGCGTCGGCAAGTGGTCGCTGAAGATCGCCCGCGAATGGTCCGGCGTACGCGAGCAGTGGGGCAGACCCGTCGCGAAGCACGAGGCGGTCGGCTCGAAGATCTCCTTCATCGCGGCCACCACCTTCGCCCTGGAGGCCGTCGTCGACCTCTCCTCGCAGATGGCCGACGAGGACCGCAACGACATCCGCATCGAGGCCGCCCTCGCCAAGCTGTACGGCTCCGAGATGGGCTGGCTCATCTCCGACGAACTGGTCCAGATCCGCGGCGGCCGGGGCTTCGAGACCGCCGACTCGCTGGCCGCCCGCGGCGAACGCGCCGTACCCGCCGAGCAGATGCTCCGCGACATGCGGATCAACCGGATCTTCGAGGGTTCCACCGAGATCATGCATTTGTTGATCGCCCGTGAGGCCGTGGACGCCCACCTGAAGGTCGCGGGCGACCTCATCGACCCCGACAAGCCGCTCTCCGCCAAGGCGAGGGCGGGGGTGGACGCCGCCGCGTTCTACGCCCGCTGGCTGCCCGGACTCGCCGTCGGGCCGGGCCGCCTTCCGCGTACGTACGCGGAGTTCCACCCCGCCGGGCACCGCGACCTCTCCCGCCACCTCCGGTACGTCGAGCGGTCCTCCCGCAAGCTCGCCCGGTCCACGTTCTACGCCATGTCCCGCTGGCAGGGCCGGATGGAGACCAAACAGGGCTTCCTCAGCCGGATCGTCGACATCGGCGCGGAGCTCTTCGCGATGAGCGCCGCCTGCGTCCGCGCCGAGCACCTGCGGGGGGCGGGGGAGCACGGCCGCGAGGCGTACCAGCTCGCGGACGCCTTCTGCGAGCAGGCCCGCGTCCGGGTCGAGGAGCTGTTCACCCGGCTGTGGTCCAACACCGACGACCTCGACCGGCGCGTGGTCGACGGCGTCCTGTCCGGTATGTACACCTGGCTGGAGGAGGGGGTCGTCGACCCCAGCGGCGAAGGCCCCTGGATCGCGGACGCCACCCCCGGGCCCTCCGCACGGGAGAACCGGCGCCGACCGGTCCTCTAGGGCGTGTTTCGAGAGTCCCGCCTGCTCGGCGACGCCCGGCACGCACGCTCGCGGCGTTGTCGGGGCCGCCCCGATACATCCGGTATCGGGGCGTCCCTCCGCCTTGCGATCGCACGCACCGGACGCCGCCGAACCCGCCCTCCGGGCGGACGACGCTACTTTCGCAACATGCCCCAGGTGTATTGATCACGAGCGTCGTCAACGCCGGCTGGGGGTGGCGGCCCGGGAGTACGCGGGTCCGGGGCCGGGCCCGGACGGCGGGGATTCCGGTCCGCCCCCGCAGCCGATCCGCGGCCCGCCGGGACGCGCTGTCCTCCCGCACAGCGGGAGCGGCAACAATGGGGGCATGAGCGACAGCCCCGCCCCCCTCGCCGATCCGCATCTCGTCTTCGACGCCGCGGACGGCCGCCGGGATCTCGTGATCCTCGGCTCCACCGGGTCCATCGGCACCCAGGCCATCGACCTGGTCCTGCGCAACCCCGACCGCTTCCGGGTCACGGCGCTCTCGGCCGCCGGCGGCCGGGTCGCCCTCCTCGCCGAACAGGCCCACCGCCTCCGGGTGAACACGGTGGCCGTCGCCGCCGAGGCCGCGGTCCCCGCCCTGCGCACCGCGCTGCGGGAACGGTACGGGGCCGGGGAGCCGCTCCCCGAGATCCTGGCCGGCCCCGACGCGGCCACCGCCGTCGCGGCGAGCGAGTGCCACACCGTGCTCAACGGCATCACCGGCTCCATCGGGCTCGCCCCGACCCTCGCCGCGCTGAAGGCGGGCCGCACGCTCGCCCTCGCCAACAAGGAGTCGCTGATCGTCGGCGGGCCGCTGGTGAAGGCGCTCGCCGCCCCCGGCCAGATCATCCCGGTCGACTCCGAGCACGCCGCGCTCTTCCAGGCGCTCGCCGCGGGCTCCCGCGCCGACGTCCGCAAGCTCGTCGTCACCGCCTCCGGCGGGCCCTTCCGGGGCCGTACGCGCGAGGAGTTGGCCCACGTCACCCGCGAGCAGGCCCTCGCCCACCCCACCTGGGCGATGGGACCGGTCATCACCATCAACTCCGCGACCCTGGTCAACAAGGGACTGGAGGTCATCGAGGCGCACCTCCTCTACGACATCCCGTTCGACCGGATCGAGGTCGTCGTCCACCCGCAGTCCTACGTCCACTCGATGGTGGAGTTCAGCGACGGCTCCACGCTGGCGCAGGCCACCCCGCCCGACATGCGCGGCCCCATCGCCATCGGCCTCGGCTGGCCCGAGCGCGTCCCGGACGCCGCCCCGGCCTTCGACTGGACGAAGGCGTCCAGCTGGGAGTTCTTCCCGCTGGACACCGACGCCTTCCCGTCCGTCGGGCTCGCCCGGCACGTCGGCGGGCTCGGCGGCACGGCCCCGGCCGTCTTCAACGCGGCGAACGAGGAGTGCGTCGACGCGTTCCTCGCCGGACGGCTGCCGTTCAACGGCATCATGGACACGGTCACCGCCGTGGTGTCCGAACACGGCGCTCCCGCCCCGGGAACCCCGCTCACCGTCGCGGACGTCCTCGAAGCGGAAACGTGGGCCCGCGCACGGGCCCGGGAACTCTCGGCGAAAGCGACAGCGGAGGCGCACGCATGAGTCTGACCTCGATCCTGCTGACGGTCCTGGGCATCGCCGTCTTCGTCGTGGGCCTGCTCTTCTCCATCGCCTGGCACGAGCTGGGCCACCTCTCCACCGCCAAGATGTTCGGCGTCCGGGTTCCGCAGTACATGGTCGGCTTCGGCCCGACGCTCTGGTCGAAGAAGAAGGGCGACACCGAGTACGGCATCAAGGCCATCCCGGCAGGCGGCTACATCCGCATGATCGGGATGTTCCCGCCAGGACCCGACGGCCGCCTCGAAGCCCGCTCCACCTCCCCGTGGCGCGGCATGATCGAGGACGCCCGCTCCGCCGCCTACGAGGAACTGGAGCCGGGCGACGAGAAGCGGCTCTTCTACACGCGCAAGCCGTGGAAGCGCGTCATCGTGATGTTCGCCGGCCCCTTCATGAACCTGGTCCTCGCCGTCGCCATCTTCATGGGCGTCGCGATGACCTTCGGCTTCCAGACCCAGACCACCGAGGTCGCCGGGGTCCAGAAGTGCGTGATCGCGCAGAGCGAGAAGCGCGACACCTGCAGGAGCGGCGACCCCGTCTCGCCCGCCAAGGCCGCCGGGCTCCAGGAGGGCGACCGGATCGTCGCCTTCGACGGCACCGAGGTCGACGACTGGGCGACGCTCTCCGACCGCATCCGCGAGACCATCGGCCCCGCCACCATCGTCGTCGAACGCGACGGCGAGGAAGTCACGCTCAACGCGGTCCTGCGTGAGAACGCCGTCGCCAGGAAGGACGGCAAGGGCGAGGTCGTCCCCGACGAGTTCGTCAAGGCGGGCTACCTCGGCTTCGCCGCGCGGACCGAGATCGTGCCGCTCTCCTTCGGCGACTCCGTCGTCCGCATGGGCGACATGATCGAGAACGGCGTCGACTCGATCATCGCCCTGCCGTCCAAGATCCCCGCCCTGTGGGACGCGGCCTTCAGCGACGGCGAACGGGCCGACGACTCGCCGGTCGGCGTGGTCGGCGCGGCCCGGATCGGCGGCGAGGTGATGAACCTGGACATCCCCGCGCAGAACCAGGTCGCGATGATGCTGTTCCTGCTCGCGGGCTTCAACCTCTCGCTGTTCCTGTTCAACATGCTCCCGCTGCTCCCGCTGGACGGGGGGCACATCGCGGGCGCGCTCTGGGAGTCGCTGCGGCGCAACACGGCCAAGGTCTTCCGGCGCCCCGACCCGGGACCGTTCGACGTGGCCCGGCTGATGCCGGTCGCCTACGTGGTCGCCGGTCTCTTCATCTGCTTCACGCTGCTGGTCCTGGTGGCCGACATCGTGAACCCCGTCAAGATCACCTGACGACCCCCCCCCGCCCCGGGCGCCCCACGGGTGACGGCCGGACACACCTACCGTGTCCGGCCGCTCACCAAGGGGGGGACATGTCGACACGGTGCGTCCGTCCCGCCGCCGGTGCCGTAACCTCGAAGGCCGGAGCCCGCCGATCTCGGGACCTCGATCCACACCTTGGGGATGCACAGCGCATGACTGCGATTTCTCTCGGAATGCCGGCCGTTCCGACCAAGCTCGCCGACCGACGGGTCAGCCGACAGATCCAGGTCGGCTCGGTCGCGGTCGGCGGCGACGCGCCCGTGTCCGTGCAGTCGATGACGACGACGCGTACGTCGGACATCGGCGCCACGCTCCAGCAGATCGCCGAACTGACGGCGTCCGGCTGCCAGATCGTCCGGGTCGCCTGCCCGACGCAGGACGACGCCGACGCGCTGGCCACCATCGCCAAGAAGTCGCAGATCCCGGTGATCGCCGACATCCACTTCCAGCCGAAGTACGTCTTCGCCGCGATCGACGCGGGCTGCGCTGCCGTCCGGGTCAACCCCGGCAACATCAAGCAGTTCGACGACAAGGTCAAGGAGATCGCGAAGGCGGCCGGCGAGACCCGCACCCCGATCCGGATCGGCGTCAACGCCGGCTCCCTGGACGCGCGGCTCCTCAGGAAGTACGGCAAGGCCACCCCCGAGGCCCTGGTCGAGTCCGCCCTGTGGGAGGCGTCCCTCTTCGAGGAGCACGGCTTCGGCGACATCAAGATCTCGGTCAAGCACAACGACCCGGTCGTCATGGTCAACGCCTACCGCCAGCTCGCCGCCCAGAGCGACTACCCGCTGCACCTCGGCGTCACCGAGGCCGGCCCGGCGTTCCAGGGCACCATCAAGTCGGCCGTCGCGTTCGGCGCGCTGCTCTCCGAGGGCATCGGCGACACCATCCGCGTCTCCCTCTCGGCCCCGCCCGCCGAGGAGGTCAAGGTCGGCCTCCAGATCCTGGAGGCGCTGAACCTCAAGCAGCGCCGCCTGGAGATCGTCTCCTGCCCCTCCTGCGGCCGGGCCCAGGTCGACGTCTACAAGCTCGCCGACCAGGTCAGCGCCGGCCTGGAGGGCATGGAGGTCCCGCTCCGCGTCGCGGTCATGGGCTGCGTCGTCAACGGCCCCGGCGAGGCCCGCGAGGCCGACCTCGGCGTCGCCTCCGGCAACGGCAAGGGCCAGATCTTCGTGAAGGGCGAGGTCATCAAGACCGTCCCCGAGTCGAAGATCGTCGAGACCCTCATCGAAGAGGCCATGAAGATCGCCGAGCAGATGGAGAAGGACGGCATCCCGTCCGGCGAGCCCGAGGTCTCCATCAGCTGACCCGCGCCTCCACCCCGCCGCCCCGCCGGGCCCCGCGCCCGGCGGGGCGGCGGCGTACCCGTGCCGCCCGGCCGGACGGAGGCGTCCGCGCACGGCACGACGGGGCGGCGGTCTCCCGGCGGGCCGGTCCCCGGACTCGGGCGGCGTTCGAGAGCCTTCTCGGTTACAGTGCGGAAATCAGCAGACCGTATGGTGAGGCCCCCTCGTGTTGACGCAGACCACCACCCGGGTCCTCGAACCCAGCGACCTCGGCGCCGCACTCGCCATCCTGGAGAGCGAGCCCGTGGCCAACGCCTTCGTCACGTCCCGCGTGCAGGTCGCGGGACTCGACCCCTGGCGCCTCGGCGGCGAGATGTGGGGCTGGTACGCCGACGGCATGCTCCGCTCCCTGTGCTACTCCGGCGCCAACCTCGTCCCCATCTGCGCCGGTCCCGAAGCCGTCCGCGCCTTCGCCGACCGCGCCCGCCGCGCCGGCCGCCGCTGCTCCTCCATCGTCGGCCCCGCCGAGCCCACCACCCAGCTGTGGCGGCTCCTCGAACCGAGCTGGGGCCCCGCCCGCGAGGTCCGCGCCAACCAGCCCCTCATGGTCACCGAGAGCCTTTCCGCCGACATCACGCCCGACCCGCTCGTCCGCCGCATCCGCAAGGACGAGATGGAGGTCCTGATGCCGGCCTGCGTGGCGATGTTCACCGAGGAGGTCGGCGTCTCCCCGCTCGCCGGCGACGGCGGACTCCTCTACCAGGCCCGCGTCGCCGAACTCATCGGCTCCGGCCGCTCGTTCGCCCGCATCGACGACGGCAAGGTCGTCTTCAAGGCGGAGATCGGCGCGGCCACCCCCCAGGCATGCCAGATCCAGGGCGTCTGGGTCGCCCCCGAACACCGCGGCAGGGGCCTGTCGGAGGCCGGCATGGCAGCCGTTCTGCGCTACGCCCTGGCCGACGTCGCCCCCGTCGTCAGCCTGTACGTGAACGACTACAACACCCCCGCCCGCAAGGCGTACCACCGCGTCGGCTTCCGCGAGGTCGGCGCGTTCATGAGCGTCCTGTTCTGACGCCGTCCCGCCGCGACCCGCGACCCGCGAGCCGCCGGGCCCCGTTCCGGACGCGTCGGACGCCGACCGCCCCGCGCCGGGGCCTGCCCCGCCCCGCCGCGCCGCCCCGTCCGGTCCCCCCGGCCAGTAGGGTTCCGGCATGGCAGCCCCCGGAGAAGGCCCCGCACACCCCCGCGCCCGGATCGGCCCCGTCGACCTGGCCGCCCGCGTCGACGAAGCCCTGCACGTCCAGGCCGCGGCCTTCGGACTCAGGCAGGACGAGATCGACGTGCGCCGCCACATCGTCCTCAGGCACCTGGAGCACCCCCGCGCCCGCGCCCTCGGCGCCCTCGCACCGGACGGGCGGCTCGTCGGGTTCGTCTACGGGCTGCCCAACGACCGCGCCCAGTGGTGGTCCACCGTCGTCGAGCCCTACCTGCGGGCCACCGGCACCGACGACTGGCTCGACGACTCCTTCGTCATCACCGAACTCCACGTCCACCCCGACCACCAGCGGCACGGCCTCGGACGCTCCCTGATCACCGCCGTCACCGACGCCGTCGAGCAGCCCCGCTCGATCCTCTCCGCGATCGACAAGGACAGCCCGGCCCGCGCCCTGTACCGCTCCCTCGGCTACCGCGACCTCGCCGGCCGGGTCGTCTTCCCGAGCGCCCCGCAGCCGTACGCGGTCATGGGCGCGCCCCTCCCGCTGCTGCGCCCGGGGGGAATGGATTTCCGCCCGCCCGCGCCGCCCGGTTAACCTCGGGCTCACCACCCTTGCGAGCAGGAGTTCACCATGGCCCAGGTCCAGCGCATGTCCCGATTGATGGTCAAGACACTGCGCGACGACCCGGCGGACGCCGAGACGCTCAGCCACAAGCTGCTGGTCCGCGCCGGGTACGTGCGCCGCAACGCGGCCGGCATCTGGTCCTGGCTGCCGCTCGGCAAGAAGGTCCTGGACAACATCTCCCACGTCGTGCGCGAGGAGATGGACGCCATCGGCGCCCAGGAGGTCCTGCTGCCCGCCCTGCTGCCCAAGGAGCCCTACGAGGCGTCCGGCCGCTGGGAGGAGTACGGCGACCTGCTCTTCCGCCTCAAGGACCGCAAGGGCGGCGACTACCTCCTCGGCCCCACCCACGAGGAGATCTTCACCCAGACGGTCAAGGACCAGTGCACGTCCTACAAGGACCTGCCGGTGATGCTCTACCAGATCCAGACGAAGTACCGCGACGAGGCCCGCCCCCGCTCCGGTGTGCTGCGCGGCCGCGAGTTCCAGATGAAGGACTCGTACAGCTTCGACACCACCGACGAGGGCCTGGCGCACTCCTACGCCCTGCACCGGGCCGCGTACATCAAGATCTTCGAGCGGCTCGGCCTGGACCACCGCGTCGTCTCCGCCGTCTCCGGCGCGATGGGCGGCTCCGCCTCCGAGGAGTTCCTCGCCCCCGCCGCCGCCGGCGAGGACACCTTCGCGGACTGCCCGAACTGCGACTACGCCGCCAACACCGAGGCCGTGACCTTCGCGCTCGCCCCGGTCGACGGCTCGGCGCACGGCGCCGTCGAGGAGCTGGACACCCCCGACACCCCGACCATCGAGACGCTCGCCGCGCACCTGGGCGTCCCCGCCTCCGCCACCCTGAAGAACCTGCTGGTCAAGGTGGACGGCGAGATCGTCGCCGTGGGCGTCCCCGGCCACCGCGAGGTCGACCTCGGCAAGCTGGGCGAGCACCTGGCGCCCGCCGTCGTCGAGCTGGTCACCGCCGAGGACTTCGTCGGCCGCGACGACCTCGTACGCGGGTACGTCGGCCCCCAGGGCCTGGAGAAGGTCCGCTACCTCGCCGACCCCCGCGTCGCCCCCGGCACCTCCTGGATCACCGGGGCCAACCAGGAGGGCAAGCACGCGAAGAACGTCGTCGCCGGCCGTGACTTCGAGGTCGACGCGTACGTGGACGTCGTCGTGGTCGAGGAGGGCGACCCCTGCCCCGCGTGCGGCGCCGGCCTCACCCTGGACCGCGCCATCGAGATCGGCCACATCTTCCAGCTCGGCCGCAAGTACGCCGACACCTTCCAGCTCGACGTCCTCGGCCAGCAGGGCAAGCCCGTCCGGGTCACGATGGGCTCGTACGGCATCGGCGTCTCCCGCGCGGTGGCCGCCCTCGCCGAGCAGACCGCCGACGACAAGGGCCTGTGCTGGCCCCGCGAGGTCTCCCCGGCCGACGTCCACGTCGTCGCCGCGGGCAAGGCCCTCCAGACCGAGCTGGCCCTGGAGGTCTCGGAGAAGCTGGCCGAGGCGGGCCTGCGGGTCCTGGTCGACGACCGCCCCGGCGTCTCGCCCGGTGTGAAGTTCACCGACTCCGAGCTGATCGGCGTGCCCAAGATCCTGGTCGCCGGCCGCCGCTCCGGCGACGGCGTCCTGGAGCTGAAGGACCGCCGCACCGGCGAGCGCGAGGAGCTGACGGCGGACGAGGCGATCGCCCGCCTGACGGCCGATCTCACCTGATCGACCGCTGAGGAGGCCCCCGCGCGCACGTCGCGCGGGGGCCTCCTCGTACCGTCGGCGCGGTCGGCGCTCACAGCCAGCCCGCGAACTCCAGATTGACCTCGCCCATCTGCCGCCGCCCCTCGGCCAGTGCGCGGGTGCCCGACTCGACCGCCCGGAACAGCGTCCAGCCGTGCAGCCGCGCCTGGTCCACCTCCAGCGACTCCGCCAGCTTCTTGATCCGCCGCCGGGCCGTCACCGGACCGCCGGGCGAGGCGATCAGGTCCTCCACCCGGTCCCGCACCAGCCGGGCCAGGTCGTAGGCGCGTTCCCCGACCAAGGGCTCCGGACCCACCGTCAGCCACGGCGCCCGCTCCCCGGACAGCACCTTGCTCTGCCGGAAGTTGCCGTGCAGCAGCAGAAGCTCGGGCGGCCCCTCGACCAGCTCCGCGCGGGCCGCGAACGCCGCCTCCACCAGCGGGGCCAGCTCCGGATCGGCCTCGGCCGCCGTCCGCATCCCGGCGCTCTGCCGCCCGGTCCGCGCGGCCACCGTCTCGAAACCGTGCCCGGCGGGCGGCTCCACCCACAGCCGGCGCACCGTTCCCGCCGCCTCCAGCAGGGCCTTCGCCTCGGGCAGCGAACGCAGCGACACCTCCGGGTGCAGCCGCTCCAGCAGCAGCGGCCCGCTCGCTCCGGCCTCCGCCGCGCCGGACTCCGCCCCCTTCGGCCCGGGCGTGCCCGGCCCCGGCTCCTCGGACGCCCCGAGCCCCGGCGCGGCCAGCGTCTTCACCGCTCCCCAGCCGTTCCAGTGCTCCAGCGCCGCCCGCTCCAGATCGGGCCGGGCGACCGGCGGAGCGATCTTCAGCGCCGCCGGGGCCCCGTCCGCCCGCCGCACCAGCACCACCAGGGAGCTGCGCCCGCCGGGAGCGGCCACCCGCTCCGCGGTGAGGCCGTCCCCCGCGGCGAGCGCCCGCTCGGTCAACGCGGGGAGCCCGGCCAGCCAGTCGGCCGCCGCGGCGTCCCCGTACATCTCACCGAGTGCGCGCTCCAGGCGCGGTGGCGGTTCGAAGCCCATACGTCGTGTGTTCCCTTTCCGGTCCTTCGGATCAGCGCGGCCCGTCCGCGCCCGCCGCCTCCACCGGGGCCGTCGCGGCAGGGTCCGCGCCCGCGGCCCGCTCGGCGAGCCCCGGAAAGGCTACGTTGCCTCCCCGCCACCGGGCCGACCGCACCGCGGCCTCCCGCAACGCGCCCGCGGCCTCCTTGCGGCGCGGGCCCTCGCAGGCCCGCACGAGGTCGGCGTACGCCCCCGCGATCCGGTCCTCCAGCACCGCGGCCAGCCGTTCGGCCGACCCGGCGTCCGCGACGGCGAAGGGCAGAGCGTACGCGGCTGCCGCCGCCACCGGCCGGCCGCCCAGGTCGCGGACGGTGCGCGCCAGCGCGTCACGCCGCGAACGGTGTCCGTCGTACGCCGCGCGGGCCTCGGCGCCCCGCTTCCCGTCGAGGCGGCCGCCCAGCACCCCGTACCCGTACACCGCGGCGTGCTCGGCGGCCAGGGCCGCCTGGACGGCGGTCAGTTCGGGGGAAGCGGCGTCGTCCTCGGACGGCCGGACGGAACGGACGCTCATGCGGCCGCCTCCTCGGCCAGTCCGGTCAGCAGATACGCGTGCGCCGCCGCGGCCGCCGCCACCGAGGCCAGGAGCCGGGCCAGCTCCGGGCCGGCCTTCAGCAGGGCCTCGGCGTGCGCGTCGGCCCGGCGGCGCTCGGCCGTCGCCAACTCCTTGACCGCGGCCCCGGGGTCGGCCGCCACCGGGCCCGGCGGCGCGGGCGGGGAGCTCTTCGCGGACGCGCCCTCCGGTCCGTCCCGCCGCGGTGCGCCCTTCGCGCGGGGCGGCGCCAGCGCCTTCCCGTGCTCGGCCACCGCCGCCCTCAGGGGCGCCAGCCCCGCCGCCGTCGCCGGGTGCGCCTCGGCCACCAGGTCGTACCGGGCGAGCAGGAGGGCGCCGTCGCGCACCGCCTTCTCCCGCAGCGCCCGCTCGGCCCTCTCCGCTTCGGAGCGCGCGGGCCCCCCGCCCCCGGCCGCCTCGCCGTCGCCCCCGCAGCCGGTCAGCACCGCCCCCAGGGCGAGGGCCCCCGTCGCGGTGAGCGCCCCCCTGCGCGTCGTCCCCGTGCGCCGCACGTTTCTCCTTCGGCCCTGGACCGGTCCTGACAGGATCTGTCCTGATGTGATCACCGCACGTGAGCGTACCCGCGGCCGGCCGGTGGGCGGACGGCAACACCCCTGGCGACCGGATACCCTTTGACCTGACGCACGACGATCCCCACAACAGCACACGCGGCCGAGGAGTCACCCGGATGAGCACCACCCAGAGCGAGAGGCTGCGCGGGTTGCTGGAACCGCTCGTCAGCGCGCAGCAGCTGGACCTCGAGGAGATCGAGGTGTCCCGGGCCGGCCGCCGAGGAGTGCTGCGGATCATCGTGGACTCCGACGAGGGCGTGGAGCTGGACGCCTGCGCGGAGCTGAGCCGCGCGATCTCCCAGAAGCTGGACGAGACCGACGCGATGGGCGAGGGCGAGTACGTCCTCGAAGTCAGCTCCCCCGGCGCGGACCGCCCGCTGACCGAGCACCGCCACTACGTACGCGCCGTCGGCCGGCTGGCCAGGTTCCACCTGGCCGGCGACGGCTCCGGGGAGCTGGTCGCCCGCATCCTCGCCGTGGACGAGGACGGGCTCGACCTGGAGGTTCCCGGCGTCAAGGGCCGCAAGCCCACCGCCCGCCGCCTCGCCTTCGACGAGATCGCCAAGGCGCGCGTGGAGATCGAATTCAACCGCAAGGACAAGAAGGAAGAGGAGGCGTAGCCGTGGACATCGATGTGAAGCTTCTGAAGGGCTTGGCGCAGGACAAGGAGATCCCCTTCGAGGTGCTCGTCGGGGCGATCGAATCGGCCCTCCTCATCGCGTACCACCGCACCGACGGCAGCCACCGCCGGGCGCGCGTGGAGCTCGACGCGAACGGCCACGTCACGGTGTGGGCCAAGGAGGACCCGGCCGACCTCGAGGAGGGCCAGGAGCCCGAGGAGTTCGACGACACCCCCTCCGGCTTCGGCCGGATCGCCGCGACCACCGCCAAGCAGGTCATCCTGCAGCGGCTGCGCGACGCCGAGGACGACAAGACCTTCGGGGAGTACGCGGGCCACGAGGGCGACGTCGTCACGGGCGTCGTCCAGCAGGGCAAGGACCCCAAGAACGTCCTGGTCGACATCGGCAAGCTGGAGGCCATCCTCCCGGTCCAGGAGCAGGTCCCGGGCGAGCAGTACACCCACGGCCTGCGCCTGCGCACCTACGTCGTCCGGGTCGCCAAGGGCGTCCGAGGCCCCTCGGTCACCCTCTCGCGCACCCACCCGAGCCTGGTGAAGAAGCTCTTCGCGCTGGAGGTCCCGGAGATCGCGGACGGTTCGGTGGTCATCGAGGCCATCGCCCGCGAGGCCGGCCACCGCACCAAGATCGCCGTGCGCTCCACCCGCTCCGGCCTGAACCCCAAGGGCGCCTGCATCGGCCCGATGGGCAGCCGGGTGCGCAACGTGATGGCCGAGCTGCACGGTGAGAAGATCGACATCGTGGACTGGTCCGACGACCCGGCCGAGATGGTCGCCAACGCCCTCTCGCCCGCCCGGGTGAGCAAGGTGGAGGTCGTCGACCTCGGAGCCCGTTCCGCCCGGGTCACCGTGCCGGACTACCAGCTGTCGCTGGCGATCGGCAAGGAGGGGCAGAACGCCCGCCTCGCCGCCCGCCTCACCGGCTGGCGGATCGACATCCGGCCGGACACCGAGACGGACGAGCAGCGGGAGAACACCGACCGCGAGCGGGCCGAGCGCGCCCGGGAGCGCTCGGAAAGGCGTTGACCCGGAGCGGCTCCAGGGAATAGATCTGGAGTGCACGCCGCTGAGATCACGACAACATCCGTTCGATTTTTGCCCCAAAGCGGCGAGGTCGGTACGGGGAGGTAGACTTAACCGTGTCTGGCCGGACGCAAGCACGCGCTTGCCCCGAGCGCACCTGTGTGGGGTGCCGGGAGCGAGCGGCCAAGAGCGAGCTGCTGCGCATCGTGGTGGACGAGGGCGCCTGCGCCCCTGATCCACGCGGTACGCTGCCCGGCCGGGGTGCTTACGTGCACCCCGTCTCTGTCTGTCTCGACCTGGCGGTTCGCCGCCGGGCGTTCCCCCGGGCCTTCAAGGCCAAGGGGCCGTTCGACACCGCGGCTCTGACGCGGTTCGTTGAGCGGGCGACACCGGAAGAAACGTAAGAAATGAACGGCACGGGGCCCCGTGCGGTCAGGTACCTCGCGAGTTGGAAGTAGGTCGAGATTGCGATGAGCACTCGATGAGTACGCGATGAGTACGCCCATGAAGTAGCGACGGTCCGGCGGTAACCCGGACCTAAAAGGAGCGAAGTGGCTAAGGTCCGGGTATACGAACTCGCCAAGGAGTTCGGAGTGGAGAGCAAGGTCGTCATGGCCAAGCTCCAAGAACTCGGTGAGTTCGTCCGTTCGGCGTCCTCGACGATCGAGGCGCCGGTTGTACGCAAGTTGACCGACGCACTGCAGGGGCCCGGCGGCAACGCCGGCAAGTCCGCTGCGAAGCCGGGCGCGCCCCGCAAGGCGACGCCCGCCAAGCCCGCGGCGCCCTCCCCGGCCGCCGCGGCACGTCCCGCTGCCCCCAAGCCCGGCGCACCGGCCCCCAAGCCGGCCGCCGCCGAGGCCCCGAGCAGCACCCCGGCGGCGCCCTCGCCCTCGGCGGGCCCCCGTCCGGGCCCGAAGCCTGCCCCGAAGGCCCCGGTCACCCCGGTCCCGGCCGCCGAGTTCTCGGCCCCGGCACCGGAGCGCCCGGCAGCCCCGCAGCAGCCCCAGGCCCCGCGTCCCGCGGGCGCCACCCCCGGCCCCCGCCCCGCCCCGGCCCGTCCGGCCCAGGGCGGCGGCCAGCGTGACGGCGGTCAGCGCGACGCCGGTCAGCGTGACGGCGGCCAGCGCGGCGGCGACCGCCCCGCGCGTCCCGCCGGCCAGGGCGCACCGCGCCCCGGCGGCGCCCGTCCGGCCGGTCCCCGTCCGGGCAACAACCCCTTCACCTCCGGCGGTTCCACCGGCATGGCGCGCCCCTCGGCGCCCCGTCCCGGCGGCGCCCCGCGCCCCGGTGGCGGCTCGGAGCGCCCCGGCGCCCCGCGCCCGCAGGGCAGTGGCCCCGGCGGCGCCCCGCGCCCCCAGGGCGCCCAGGGTCAGGGCGGCGCCCGCCCCACCCCGGGCGGCATGCCCCGCCCGCAGGCTCCGCGTCCCGGCGGCGGTCCCGCCGGTAACCGTCCGAACCCGGGCATGATGCCGCAGCGTCCCGCTGCCGGCCCGCGTCCCGGTCCCGGCGGCGGTGGCCGCGGTCCCGGCGGCGCCGGCCGTCCCGGCGGCGCCGGTGGCGGTCGTCCCGGCGGTGGCGGCTTCGCGGGTCGTCCCGGTGGCGGCGGCGGCGGGTTCGCCGGCCGTCCGGCCGGTCCCGGCGGTGGCGGCGGCGGTGCCGGTCGTCCCGGTGGCGGCGGCGGCTTCGGCGGTCGTCCCGGCTTCGGTGGCCGTCCGGGTGGTCCCGGTGGCCGCGGTGGCACGCAGGGCGCCTTCGGCCGCCCCGGCGGTCCCGCGCGTCGCGGCCGCAAGTCGAAGCGGCAGAGGCGCCAGGAGTACGAGGCCATGCAGGCCCCGTCGGTCGGCGGCGTCATGCTGCCCCGCGGCAACGGACAGGCCGTCCGGCTGTCGCGCGGCGCCTCACTCACCGACTTCGCGGAGAAGATCAACGCCAACCCGGCGTCGCTCGTCGCCGTGATGATGAACCTCGGCGAGATGGTCACGGCCACGCAGTCCGTCTCCGACGACACGCTGCGCCTCCTGGCCGAGGAGATGAACTACGTCCTGGAGATCGTCAGCCCGGAGGAGGAGGACCGCGAGCTGCTCGAGTCCTTCGACATCGAGTTCGGCGAGGACGAGGGCGGCGAAGAGGCCCTGGTCTCCCGTCCGCCGGTCGTGACCGTCATGGGTCACGTCGACCACGGTAAGACCCGACTCCTGGACGCGATCCGCAAGACCAACGTGGTCGCGGGCGAGGCCGGCGGCATCACCCAGCACATCGGCGCCTACCAGGTCACGACGGACGTCAACGACGAAGAGCGCAGGATCACCTTCATCGACACCCCGGGCCACGAGGCGTTCACCGCCATGCGTGCCCGTGGTGCGAAGTCGACCGACATCGCGATCCTCGTGGTGGCGGCCAACGACGGTGTGATGCCCCAGACGATCGAGGCGCTGAACCACGCCAAGGCGGCCGAGGTGCCGATCGTGGTCGCGGTCAACAAGATCGACGTCGAGGGCGCCGACCCGACCAAGGTGCGCGGTCAGCTCACCGAGTTCGGTCTGGTGGCCGAGGAGTACGGCGGCGACACCATGTTCGTCGACATCTCCGCCAAGCAGGGCCTCAACATCGAGGCGCTTCTGGAGGCCGTCGTCCTCACCGCCGACGCCTCGCTCGACCTGCGGGCCAACCCCGACCAGGACGCGCAGGGCATCGCCATCGAGTCCCACCTCGACCGTGGTCGCGGTGCCGTCTCGACGGTCCTGGTCCAGCGCGGAACGCTGCGCATCGGCGACACGATGGTCGTGGGCGACGCCTACGGCCGGGTCCGCGCCATGCTCGACGACACCGGTCAGAACGTCCAGGAAGCGGGTCCCTCGACCCCCGTCCTGGTGCTCGGTCTCACCAACGTCCCGGGCGCCGGCGACAACTTCCTGGTCGTCGACGAGGACCGCACGGCCCGTCAGATCGCCGAGAAGCGCGCCGCCCGTGAGCGCAACGCCAACTTCGCCCGCAAGGGCGTCCGGTTCTCCCTGGAGAACCTGGACGAGGCGCTCAAGGCCGGACTGGTCCAGGAACTCAACCTCATCATCAAGGGCGACGCGTCCGGTTCGGTCGAGGCTCTCGAGTCCTCGCTGCTCCAGCTCGACGTCGGCGAAGAGGTCGACATCCGGGTCCTGCACCGCGGTGTGGGTGCGGTCACCGAGTCGGACATCAACCTGGCGACGGGTTCCGACGCCATCGTGATCGGCTTCAACGTGCGCGCCGCGGGGCGTGCCGAGCAGATGGCCGAGCGCGAGGGCGTGGACGTCCGGTACTACTCGGTCATCTACCAGGCGATCGAGGAGATCGAAGCGGCCCTCAAGGGCATGCTCAAGCCGGAGTACGAAGAGGTCGAGCTCGGCACGGCGGAGATCCGCGAGATCTTCCGCTCGTCCAAGCTGGGCAACATCGCCGGTGTGCTGGTCCGCTCCGGCGAGGTCAAGCGCAACACCAAGGCGCGCCTGCTGCGCGATGGCAAGGTCATCGCGGAGAACCTCAACATCTCCGGTCTGCGCCGCTTCAAGGACGACGTCACCGAGATCCGCGAAGGCTTCGAGGGCGGTATCAACCTCGGAAACTTCAACGACATCAAGATCGACGACGTCATCGCGACGTACGAGATGCGCGAGAAGCCGCGAGGCTGATCCACCTCGGGTCCGCGAGGATCCGCAGGGAAGTCGGAAGGGTGCCGGGAGTCCGCTCCCGGCCCCCCTCCACCACGGTCGGGGCCGGTCGACGGGTCGTATTTCCGTCGATCGGCTCCGGCCGTTCCGGTACGGTTCTGATGTCCCCGGCAAGCTCTGGCGGGGCACGAACCCGAACCGGCGGGACATCCGGACACACATGTATGTGGGGACCTTGTCCTTCGATCTGCTCCTCGGCGACGTACGGTCGTTGAAGGAGAAGCGTTCCGTCGTCCGCCCGATCGTCGCCGAGCTCCAGCGCAAGTACGCGGTGAGCGCGGCCGAGACCGGCGGGCAGAATCTCCACCGCAGGGCCGAGATCGGCCTTGCCGTGGTCTCCGGTGACACCGGACACCTCACGGACGTGCTGGACCGCTGCGAGCGGCTGGTCGCGGCGCGCCCCGAGGTGGAGCTGCTGTCGGTGAGACGGCGGCTGCACAGTGACGAAGACTGACACGTGACGAAGACTGACAGTCGAGCGAAACCAGAAGGAAGAGTGACGGACCGGTGACCGACAACGCGCGGGCCCGCAAGCTGGCCGATCGCATCCAGGTCGTGGTCGCGGAGACCCTGGACCGGCGAATCAAGGATCCGCGGCTGGGATTCGTGACGATCACGGACGCCCGGGTCACCGGGGACCTGCGGGAGGCCACGGTCTTCTACACGGTCTACGGCGACGACGAGGAGCGCGCGGCCTCCGCCGCGGCGCTGGAGAGCGCCAAGGGCGTCCTCCGCTCCGAGGTCGGGCGGCAGACCGGGGTCCGGTTCACACCGACCCTGGCCTTCGTGCCGGACGCCCTCCCGGACAACGCCCGCACCATCGAGGACCTCCTCGACAAGGCGCGGGCCAAGGACGCGGAGGTGCGCCAGGTGTCCACGGGCGCCACGTACGCCGGCGAGGCCGACCCGTACCGCAAGCCCGAGGACGAGGACGACGAGGCGGAGACCCCCGGCTCGACCGACGAGAACGAGGGCCCCGCCTCCGCATGACCGAGCAGACCACCACGCCGGACGGCCTTGTCATCGTCGACAAGCCGTCCGGCTTCACTTCGCACGACGTCGTCGCCAAGATGCGCGGCATCGCCCGCACGCGACGCGTCGGCCACGCCGGCACGTTGGACCCGATGGCGACCGGCGTCCTCGTGCTCGGCGTCCAGCGCGCCACCAAACTGCTGGGCCACCTCGCCCTGACCGAGAAGGAGTACCTCGGCACGATCCGCCTCGGCCAGGACACGGTCACCGACGACGCCGAGGGCGAGATCACCTCGTCCACCGACGCCTCCGGTGTGACCCGCGAAGGCATCGATGCCGGGGTGGCCGCGCTGACCGGCGCGATCATGCAGGTGCCGTCCAAGGTCAGCGCCATCAAGATCGACGGCAAGCGGTCCTACGCGCGGGTGCGCGGGGGCGAGGAGTTCGAGATCCCGGCCCGTCCGGTGACCGTCTCCTCCTTCCGCGTCTACGACGTCCGCGAGGCCGTCGCCGAGGACGGAACCCCCGTGCTCGACCTGGTCGTCTCCGTCGTCTGCTCCTCGGGGACGTACATCCGCGCCCTCGCCCGCGACCTCGGCGCCGGACTCGGCGTCGGCGGCCACCTGACCGCGCTGCGCCGCACCCGGGTCGGCCCGTACGGGCTGGACGCGGCCCGGACGCTCGACCAGCACCAGGAGGAGCTGGCCGTGATGCCGATCGCCCGGGCTGCCGACGCGGCCTTCCCCCGCTGGGACGTGGACGACAGGCGCGCCAAGCTGCTCCTCAACGGCGTACGGCTGGACATGCCCGCCCACCCGCCCGGGCCGGTCGCGGTCTTCGGGCCGGACGGCGCGTTCCTCGTGCTCGTCGAGGAGGAGAAGGGCAAGGCCAAGAGCCTCGCCGTCTTCGCCTGAGCCGGGGTCGCACGACCGGCCTCCTCTCCTGCGTGGAGCGGGCGCCCCTGCCCCCACCCGGTGCCCGCTCCACGTTCCCCTCCCCGGCACCATTCCTGCTCCCCGGGGGACACGCTTATTCACCCCAACGGACGGGCGCTCGGAGTGAACGCCGGGGGCGTGGGGGGCGCTTTCCCCGTCCGCGCGCTCCGTGGGACCACCGGCGGCCTACCGTCGACCCATGGGCAGTGGGGACCGGTCGAAACTGGTGAGCATCTGTGATCAGGCCGGCCGGCCGCGCGGGACGGGGTTCGTCGCGGACGACCGCGGCACCGTCGTCACCGCCCACCAGGCCGTCACCTCCCCGGGCCCCCTCCTCCTCCGCGGAACCGACGACCGCACCTGTTCCATCGCCCCCGAGGACATCACCGCGCTGCCCGCCCTCGGCCTCGCCCTGCTGCGCACCGGCGGCCCCGACGCCCTGGGCGCGGAGCCCCTGCCCATCGCCGGGCGGGACCGCCCCGAACCCGGCGGCTACGTGGACATCGCCGCCCACGGACGGCGTGAGGCCCGGGTCCTCGGCACCACCCCGGCCACCTACACCGCCCCGGACGGCGCCGGCCACCCGGTCCCCGCCGCCCTGGAGCTGGCCCTCGGCACCGACGGCCGCGACGCCCTGCGCTCGGGAGGCGCGGCCATCGGCGGCCCCGTCACCGACCCGGCCACCGGCGCGGTCCTCGGCGTCCTGTGCACCGCCCTCACCGCCGGGCACCAGGCGGCCGGACTCGCCCTGCCGATCGCCCGGGGCGCGGACGACGCGCTCGACGCCCTGCTGCGGCGCAACGCCGCCGTCGCCCCCTGCTACGGCCCCCACCTCAACCTCGCCGGAGCCCTCCAGCTCACCGCCACATCGGTCGGCTCGGCGGACGGCCCCAAGCCCCGTATCGCGCCGGTCGAGCGGGAGGAGGTCCACGCCGAGCTGGCCGCGTTCGCCTCCGGTACGGCCCCGGTCCTCGGCCTCGTCGGCGCTCCCGGCACGGGCCGCACCACCGAACTGGCCGCCCTCGCCGCCCGCCGCGCGGACGGCGGCGCGCCCGCCCCCACGCTCTGGCTGCGCGGGGCGGACCTGCTGGCCGACGACGTCTCGATCGCGGACGCGGCACAGCGGGCGCTCGTCCGCTCCGGCCGGATCGTCACCGCCGGGGGCGCCCGCGGCGACATGGGCACGGCCACCCCCGAGCGCGTCGCCCGGCTCGCCGCCGAGGCCGGGCACCCGCTCCTGGTGGTCCTGGACGGCCCCGAGGAGATGCCGCCGCTGCTGGCCCACCGGCTCCCCGAGTGGACGGCCGCCACCGCCGCCTGGCTGCGCGAGCGGGGCGTCCGGCTCGTCGTCGCCTGCCGCCCCGAGCACTGGGAGACCGCGGGCGGCCTCTACCCGCCGGGAGCCCTGCACCGCCCGCGCCGTCCCGCCCGCCGGCTGCCGCCCGCCCTGCGCCTGGGCGACCTCACCCCCGAGCAGGCGGAGCGCGCCAAGGAGGCGTACGGCATCCCGCCCACCGCCCTGGCCCCCGGCCACGACCGCCACCCGCTCACCCTGCGCCTCCTCGCCGAGGTCCGCGCCGCCCTGCCGCCCGGGGTGCCGGGCCGCCCGGACACCGAGGACGTCTTCGGCGCCCACCTGGACCTGCTGTGCGTGCGCGCCGCGGTCCGCATCGCGGCCGCCGCCGACGAACAGCCGCGGGGCGCGGACGTGCGCCGGCTGGCCGCCCGGGTGGCGGGCCAGGTCCACGAGGCGGCCCGCCGCTGCCTGGGCCCCGGCCAGGGCGAGCTGGACCGGGCGGCGTTCGAGGAGGTCTTCCCCTGGCGTACCGGGTGGGCCTCCGCCGTGCTGACCGAGGGCCTGCTCGTCCCCGCCGGGACCGGCTACCGCTTCGCCCACGAGGAACTGGGCGACTGGGTGCAAGGCGCCCATCTCGACCTGGACGCGGCCCTGCGCTCCCTGGTGCACCGCTGGCACCGGGGGAGCGCCGAGCGGGACCGGGCGACCCCCCGTCCCCACGACGCGGGCGACCCCCGCAGCCTGCCCGTGCCCCGGCACCGCATCGGACCGGTGATCCAGGCGATGGTGCTCCTCGGCCGCCGCCAGGGGGCCGCAGCCCTCGCGCACCGGATGGCCGACCTCATCGAGGCCCTGGACCGGCTGAGGAGCGAGGGGGGCCCGCAGGACGAGGACGCCGCCTGGTGGGCGGCCCATCTCCTGGGCGGCAGCCTGCTCCGGGTCGCCGACGCCCGCCCGTACCTGGGCGTCCTGCGGGTCCTCGCCGGACGCATCACGCGCTGCTCCGCCGCCCGCGGCGGACCGGGAGGCCTCGGGGCGTACGGAGAGTTCGGCCCCTGGTTCTGGCGGCGGCTGCGGCTGCCCGAGGAGGACCGGATCGACCTGCTCCGCCGCCTCGTGCCCGTCGACGGACTGCCCCGCACCGACGGCGACGAACGCTATCTGGACGCCGTCGCCCACCGGCTCGCCCTCGACGCCCCCGCCGTGCAGCCGCTGCTGTGCCGCTGGTTCACCGACGAACGCCCGCTGCTCGCGGGCCCCGACGCACCGGACGTACCGCAGCCCCCCACGGTCGCCGCCGCGGCCCAGACCCTCCTGTACGCCCGCCGCGGCCTCGCCCTCGACGAGCTGGCCGACGCACTGATCGCCACCCCGCACCAGCGGGCCGGGGAGCTGCTCGCCGCGCTCGCGGACGGTGAACCCACCGCACTCTGCCGGGCCGTCGAGCGCTGGGCCCGCGACGAGGACCGCCCGGCCCGCCGATCCGCCGCCGCCCGCTACGCCGGGCTCCTCCACCGGCACGTCACCGCCGAGGACGACCGGGCCCTGCTGCGCGGCGCCGCCGAGATCCTGCTGGGGCGTGCGGAGGACGCCGAGCTCCACGCCGCCGCCCGCGCCCTGCTCGTCCGCGACCCGAAGTCCCGGGGCCGCCACCTCCCCGACACCCTGCGCGCGTTCGCCACCGGAGACCCCCGCCTCCCCGTCGAACTCCTCGCCGAGGTGTTCCCGGCCCACCCGGAGCCCGTCCTCGCCGCCCTCCGCGCCCGCCTCGCCCACCCCGGCGAGGGCGGGGCGGCGGTGCTGCGGGCCCTCGCCGGGCTCGACACGCCCGCGCTCGCGCTGCACGTCGCCGGACTGGTACGGGAGTACATCGACGCCCACCCCGACGACGGCGTGCACGTCGCCGAGTACGTCGACCTCCGGCTGGAGCATGGCCCGGCGGCCCGCGCCCTGCTGCTGCCGCTGGTGACCGGCCTGCTGCGCGACCGCCCCGCGCCGCCTCCGGTCCGCGCCGAGCTGGCCCGGGTGCTCGCCGGGCCCGGAAGCCCGGACTCCCGGCCGCTGCGGGCCGAACTGCTGGAGGTCCTGCTGGAGTTCGAGCAGACCACCGGCCGGGATCCGGACGTGCTGGAGGCCCTGCTCCGGGCCGCCGCCGCCGGTTCGCCGCGCCGCCCGGAGGCCCGTACGCGCGCCCTCGTCCACCGCACCGGGATGCTGCTGGTCCGCACCCCCGAGGGCGCCGCCCGCTTCGACCGGGGGCTGGTCGACAGCGCCCGTGACGTGCCCGGTTTCGCCGCCCTCATCAGCCGCTGGCTGGCCGACGCCCCCGAGGAGTGGGCGGCGGTGGTCGGCCCGGGCGCCCGCCGGGCGCTCGCCTCGTCGCAGACGTCACGTCCGCCGATCCCGATGCCGATGCAGGCGGCGGGACGTGAGCATGGCAGTCTTAGACCTGCGTAATCGACTAACGACACGTACACGGGTTCGGGCGAGGAGCGGTCACAGTGCAGCGCTGGCGTGGCTTGGAGGACATCCCCCAGGACTGGGGACGCAGCGTCGTCACCATCGGCTCCTACGACGGTGTGCACCGCGGACACCAGCTGATCATCGGACGGGCCGTCGAGCGCGCCCGTGAGCTGGGCATCCCGTCCGTCGTCGTCACCTTCGACCCGCACCCCAGCGAGGTCGTCCGCCCCGGCAGCCACCCCCCGCTGCTCGCCCCGCACCACCGGCGCGCCGAGCTGATGGCGGAGCTGGGCGTGGACGCGGTGCTGATCCTGCCGTTCACCGCCGAGTTCTCCAAGCTGGCGCCCGCCGACTTCATCGCGAAGGTCCTCGTCGACCGGCTCCACGCGAAGGCCGTCATCGAGGGCCCCAACTTCCGCTTCGGCCACAAGGCCGCCGGCGACGTCGGGCTGCTGACCGAGCTGGGCGCCACCTACGACTACACCGTCGAGGTCATCGACCTGTACGTCACCGGAGAGGCGGGTGGCGGACTGCCGTTCTCCTCCACGCTGACCCGCCGATTGATCGCGGAGGGCGACGTCACCGGGGCCGCCGAGATCCTGGGCCGCCCGCACCGGGTGGAGGGCATCGTGGTGCGAGGGGCCCAGCGCGGTCGCGAGCTCGGCTTCCCCACGGCCAACGTCGAGACCCTGCCGCACACCGCGATCCCCGCCGACGGCGTCTACGCCGGCTGGCTGGAGGTGGACGGCGAGTCGATGCCCGCCGCGATCTCGGTCGGCACGAACCCGCAGTTCGACGGCACCGAACGGACCGTCGAGGCGTACGCCATCGACCGGGTCGACCTGGACCTGTACGGGCTGCACGTGGCCATCGACTTCCTCGCGTACGTACGCGGCATGCTGAAGTTCGACTCGATCGACGATCTCCTCGTCGCGATGGCGGCCGACGTGAAGCGCTGCGGCGAGCTGACCGCCGCCTACGACCGGATGCGGGACATCAGCGCGACCCGGTCGCCGAACCGCACACCGTGGGCGATCAGGCCCCGGGCCAGGGCCAGCACCTGGTCGCGGAACTCCCCGGAGGTCA
>NZ_LIVT01000012.1 GCF_001905905.1 Streptomyces sp. CB02366 | reverse complement strand
CGTCAAAGCGGAGCAAGTTCAGTCTTCCACGGCGCCGAGTTCCGTGTCCGAAGTCGATGCCACGGCCGGGGTTCACCTGCAAACCGAGGAATCCACGGGTTCGCAGCCCCACTGGACCAAGCGACGCACGGTCGCGCTCGCGGCCGCGCTCATGGTCCCGCTGCTCGCCCCGGCCGCCTGGGTGTTATTCGCCGACGGCCACGAAACTCCGGGCGCAGGCGCACCGGCTGCTGCAGCCGCCGCCTCCCGGACTCCCGCCGGCGGCTGGGTCACCATCCGCCCCGCCCCCGCACCCGATCTCTGCCTGACCGACGGGCGCGACCGCGACGGCACCTACAACAGCGCCATCGCCGTCCAACTGCCCTGCGCCCAGGCCGCCGTGCCGCGCACCTATCTCGAACCGATCGGCGAGGGCCGCTATCGCATCCAGTGGCACCACCCCCAGATGGGAAAGGGATGCCTGACGGTCATGGGCGCCGACCAGATCAAGGGCATGCTCGAACCACGTGATGACTGCACGCAAGGCACTCTGTTCCGCCTGGAACCCACCGCCGCTGACAGCGCCGGGGCTTTCCGGCTCCGCCCGGCCCACAACAGCCGGTGCATCGGCATTCTCGCCAACGACACCACCGAGGGGGCCGAAGCGATCGAAGAACCATGTACCGGAGCAGCCGACCAGCGCTTCCTCATCCGAGCGGACTGATCACCCGTACCTCGGATGGCTGGGGCTTCCGAGAACCCCGGGCTGGGACGGAACAGCAAGAGCGGCCACGGGCACCCGAGTGACATCAAAACTCGGTTCTGTCACAGATCTTGGGGAACCGTCGCGAAGCGTGACATCGTTGTTCGATTACGAAGGCCTGGCTCGCACGAGACGGCGTACGCCTTGTCGCCTGACGACCGGAAGTGACGCCCCCTCAGGTGCATTCCGTTCGCTCCTCCGGCTGACCGTGGCCAGTGATGGTTCTGGTCATGCGGACCGATGCACCGTTCTGGGATTCGCTGGTGTTCGACAGGATCGACGAGCTGGAGGTCGAGGCAGTTACGGTCACGTTCGGTAGGGTCGAGGGGTAGCAGGAGGCCGCGCCACATGTCCGGACTACAGCCGCTTCGCGGACGGGGTCCACCACCGTTACCAGCGCAGGCTGAAGGACCTTCCGCTCGCTGAACAGGGCATGGTGATCCGCCTGGTGGGCCGGCGATTCATTTGCGGATCGGCGGACTGGCCGCGCCGAACGTTCGCCACCCCGTTCTCCCGGCTGGCCGCGTCGTACGCGCGGTGCACCGTGGGCGGCGCGGTCGGATACGAGCCCGGCGATGGCCCGGTAGGTGTCGGGCAGAGTTTCGCGCCGGTGGGTCCAGGGGGTCAGCTGTTTCCAGGGTTTGTGATCGGCGAGCGCGGATCGTGTCCCGCATGTGGTGGAGGGGATCAAGGGTTGCGCGTTCCGATTTGAATCCCTGACCGCCGCCGCGGAAGCGGCGGCCCACGATGCGCCCTGCTGAGGCGAGTCGGACCGTCCGCGCGGCGGAACCCCGCCTCTGGCCTGCGAATCCCAGTGCCTTGATCCCTCGCACCACCCGGCGCGAAGCCATCGCGCTTTCGTAGCCAAGCGCATTCACGGATTCATAGACTGCGACGATGCTGACTGAAGTGCTTTCCGACCACCCCGGCCGCCAACTCCGGAAGACTGAGGGGGCGATCGAACGCCACCATCGCGAAGTCGTCGAACACTTAGCGGCTGTCACGGACCTTCGAGCACGACACGCCGCGTCACGGCGGTGGTGGCAGTTCGGCAAGCGGCTGACGCAGTACCTTGAGGTGCGCGAGCTGGAGGCCAGAGCACCAGTCATCGATCCGGCGCTCCTCCACCGCCAGGCGCAGCAGGAAGCAGGAGTGCTCGCCGAGGACACGGTGACCCACGCGCTCCAAGCACTGTCGGACGAATGGCTCCTGTTCCGCGGGTACACCAACCGCAGCGGCGAGGTCGACCACCTCCTCGTCGGACCGGGCGGGGTCTGGGCGATTGAGGTCAAAGGACGCAGCGTATGCGTCCACATACAGGGCGACTACTGGAGTTATGAAAAGTATGACCGGTACGGAAATCTCGTCGGCCAGGGAGCGTTGACTGACCGCCGAGGTCGCAGCTGGGGCCGTCAGGTCAGTGAGCCCGCCTCCGCCCTGCAGACCTTCCTCGCCACGCGCGGCGTGTACACCACGGTCCACACAGCTGTCGCGGTCATCAACGACCGGGCAAGCTTGGGCGTCTGCGACAACTGCCCCATCGATGTGGTGAGCATCGGCACGCACTACCTGCTGGACTCCATCCAGGCCCAGGGAACGGTTTTCGACGCCGGTAGCTGCCACAAGATCGCTGGGCTGATACGCCGCGACCACACCTTCCACGCGCAGTGCCGTGGATCACGACGCCGATGAAGCACGCCGTGAATGGGTCGATGAGCCTGTGGGCCTGGATCTCGGTGGCGTCCAGACGAAACTCGACACCCTCGGCCTGGGCATAGGCGAACACATCCGCCAGGGTCCGCAGCCGCAGGCCCAGATGTTCAGGGACCGTACATCAACGCTCGGCCAGGAGCCCGCGCATCTCTCCGATCGCAGGAGTGGCGGTGGAACGGTCGGCACCGGCCAGCAGAGCGAGGACGGAATGCGGGAGATCGTGCCGCAGGTGGGGCAGCGTGACGACCAGCCGGTCGACGAACAGCAGCCGATGCCGGGCACCGATCCCCGCCTCACGTTTCCGGGCCCCGCCGCGAGTCTTGCGACGGTGGCCCTCGACTACGGCCTGTCACGGGTCGGCCAACTCCCCTACCAGGCAAGCCAGATGCCGCCGACAGATCCCTGTGAACAGCTGAAGCGCGAGAACGCGCCAGTCGACCATGATCAGCACAGGATGGCTCCCCCCCACCTGACCATTCTTCAACTACAACCACGCACCAGCTCGTTAGAGCCAGCCGTTGCGGCGGAAGGCTCGATAGAGGAGCCCCGACGCTATCGCCATGAGCCCCAGCGCGAGCGGATAGCCAAAACTCCACCGCAGCTCGGGCATGTGCTCGAAATTCATCCCGTAGACACCGGCGACCATGGTGGGGATCGCGAAGATCGCCGCCCAAGCCGAGATGCGGCGCATATCGTCGTTCTGCCACGTCCCTACCCGCGCCTGCTGCGCGTCCAGGACCGAGTTCAGCAGCTCATCGAGGGTGCGTACCTCGGTGTCAGTACGGCCCAGGTGGTCCGCCACGTCGCGGAGGTAAGGCAGTACCTTCGGCGGATGCCCCTGCCCGTTCTGGCCTCGCCCGGTCAGGAGCCCCTGCAGGACGGGCACGAGGGGCTGTACGGCGTCACGGAACTCCCGCACCTCACGCTTGAGGGAGTAGATCTGTTCGGTGTGGTCGACGCGGGAGGTGGAGAAGACGCAGTCCTCCAGTTCGGTGAGCGCGGCTCGCACCTTGTCCGCGGCGTCGCTGTAGGCGTCCACGACGACGTCGAGGACGGCGTGCAGCACGGACAGCGGACCGAAGCGCAGCATGTCGGGGTCGGCTTCGAGTCGGCGGGCGGCTTCGGCGGCCGGATCGACCGAGCCGTGCCGCACGGTGAGCACGTAGCGGGGGCCGACGAAGACCATCAGCTCCCCGGTCTCCACTGCCGCCTCCTTATCGACGTACCAGAGGGTCTTGACCGCGACGGCCAAAACATCACCGAAACGCTCGCGCTTGGGACGCTGCTGCGCTTGGACCGCGTCCTCGACCGCCAAAGGATGCAGGCCCAGCTCCTCCGCCAGCTGCATAAGCTCGGCTTCCGCTGGGTCTACCAGGCGCACCCAGCCGAACTCGCCCTCTCCCAGGTCACGCAGCCGCTTCAACACCAGCTGGCAGGTCTCGTCCTCCATGCCGCACTCCACCGTCTCCGACCGGCCGGAGCGTTCCTCGTACATGACGCATTCCATCTCATGCGTATGCTTCGATACGCCGATTTCATGCGCCACCGGCCACCCCCGCTCGGATCCCCTTGGTCGCTCCCGCCTGCGCAGCCCCCTGTGGCGCACCGGTATGCCGGGAGGGGGGCGGGTAGACGGGCCGGTATGTCACTGCCAGCAGAACTGTTGTCCGAGTCGACGGTGCGGGACGTAATCGGGTGGCTCGTCCACGTGATCGAAGCCGCCGGAGCACTGATCATTTTCACGGGCGCCATCTGGGCTTTCGCCCGGTTTACCAGCACCGGACTTCGGAGACGTTCTCTGATCACCGAGTTCAACAAGATCCGCCTCAGCCTCGGACGCTTCCTGGTACTCGGCCTGGAGTTCCAGCTCGCCGGTGACGTCCTGCGTACAGCGGTCGCGCCCAGCTTCACCGAGATCGGCCAGCTGGCAGCCATCGCCGCCATCCGGACCGTCCTCAACTTCTTCCTCACCCGGGAGATCGCCCAGGAACGGGCAGAGATCGAGCGCGACCAGAAGCAAACCTCGGCAGGCCCCGCGGCCCTGTGAGCATGCGCATCCGGCCGTATCGCGCGTCGGGGGGTGAGGGCTGCCGTACGGGCTCGCGGAACCCACCGCTCGTCAAAGGGTGTGGGCCAGTTCGGGAGGGGGCGGTCTTTGAGGAAGCCGTCGAAGGTGCCACAGTCCTTCGGCGGCCGGCGGCCGATCCTCGGGAAACGGTGCGGTTTCTTGACGCCGGGTGGCTGGACTCGGCTGCCGCCGTCGGCGGCCACCGAGGGCCGGCGCGGCAAGGAGAGGCAGACAAGGCCGCAAGCCTGACGCGTGACCGGCCCGGCGGGCACGCCGGGCCGGTGGACGCTCAGTGCAGTGGAGGAAGTGGCCCGGATGGACGCCGTGCCCCGCTACGACATCCTCCACACCCGCGCTTGCGTCCGCTCCTTGTCTCCTCGATCACAGGCTCTCTTCCCGACGGACGGTGAAGGCGCCCGCGGCAGCCGCCAGGACTGCCGCCTTCGCGGCCCGTTGAGGGAGTTGGGGGTCCGGATCGGCATGCAGGAGCACTAGCTGGTGGTACAGGGGTGCGGTGGCGGCGATCAGCAAGCTTCGCGCGTCCGTGTGCTGTGCGGGGAGTTCACCGCCCGTGTGGACACCGCTGACGCCCCCGCCGAGACCCTTCGCGCGGCGCTAGACGTTCTGGTCACGGATCCAGAACGCGTCGACCGGTCCAAGCAGCTGCAGGCCGCCGCCCGGGCCGAGGACGGCACACTGCGCGCTGTTGACCTCATCGAGAACATGCTGGACCCCGCGCTCTGCACATTGCCGTTTCGGTGATCGTGCTGCAGCGTCGGGTGGTGGCGCCTCCCGAAGTGCTCGCCGTCTGCTGCCTGAATTCACGTGATCGCTCGCGAGGCTCTCTCAGAACTCTCACAGATGTTTCTTGGTGAGAACGCAGTAGGACCCCGACCGGCCTTCCGCTCCAGCGGTCGGGATCCTACTGCGTTCTGAGTACTGCGGTTAGTGGCTGGGGAGTTCGCCGGTGAGCCTGCCGTGGAGGTCGGCGCTCAGGTCGTTCAGCCCGGTGATCTCCACGGTCTTGCCGCGCTGGGCATACTTGGTTTCGATCGCGTCCAGAGCAGCCACGGAGGAGGCGTCCCAGACGTGGGCCCCGGACAGGTCCATGACGATCTTTTCGGGGTCGCCCGCGTAGTCGAACTGGCCGACGAGATCGTTGGAGGAGGCGAAGAACAGCTCGCCGGTGACGTGGTAGACGACCGTGGTGCCGTCGGGGTCGAGGACGCCGTGTACGCGAGCGAGGTGGGCGACGCGCTTGGCGAAGATGACCATGGCGGTGATGGAGCCGACGACGACGCCGATGGCGAGGTTCTCGGTGGCGACGACGACGATCACGGTGATGGCCATGACGGCGATCTCCCCGGCGGGCATCCGCTTGAGCGTCTTGGGGGCGACGGAGTGCCAGTCGAACGTCGCGAAGGAGACCATGACCATGACGGCGACCAGGGCGGCCATCGGGATGTCGGAGACCACCGGGCCGAAGGCGATGCACAGCACCATCAGGAACGCGCCCGCCAGGAACGTGGAGAGGCGGGTGCGGGCCCCGGACACCTTCACGTTGATCATGGTCTGGCCGATCATGGCGCAACCGCCCATGCCGCCGAAGAAGCCGGTGACGATGTTGGCGACGCCCTGGCCGATGGACTCACGGGTCTTGGAGGAGTGGGTGTCGGTGATCTCGTCGACGAGCTTGGCGGTCATCAGGGACTCCATCAGGCCGACCAGGGCCATCGCGAACGCGTACGGCGCGATCGTCGACAGGGTCTCCAGGGTGAACGGCACGTCCGGCAGGCCGGGCACCGGCAGGGAGGAGGGCAGTGAGCCCTTGTCGCCGACGGTGGGGACCACGATGCCGGCCGCGACGGTGATGACGGTCAGGATGACGATCGAGACGAGCGGGGCCGGGATCACCTTGGTGACCTTCGGGAAGAACACCATGAGCGCGAGCCCGCCGATGAGCAGCGGGTACACCGCCAACGGCACGTCGTGCATCTCGGGGACCTGAGCCATGAAGATCAAGATGGCGAGGGCATTGACGAAGCCGACCATCACCGAGCGGGGTACGAACCGCATCAGCTTCGCCATGCCGAGAGCGCCGAGGACGACCTGGAAGGCACCGGCCAGAATGACGGTCGCGATCAGATAGCCCAGTCCGTGTTCCCGGTTCATGGGAGCAATGACGAGGGCTACGGCACCGGTCGCGGCGGAGATCATGGCGCGGCGGCCGCCGACGATTGAGATCGTCACGGCCATGGTGAAGGAGGCGAACAGGCCGATGGCCGGGTCGACCCCGGCGATGATCGAGAAGGAGATCGCCTCGGGGATCAGGGCCAGGGCGACGACGAGGCCGGCGAGGATCTCGGTGCGCCAGACCTTGGGGTTGTTCAGCCAGTCGGGTTTGAGACCGCGCAACCGCGCGGCGGGAGTCACAGCGGCAAAAGACAAGGAGATGCGTACCTGTCGTGCTTGGGCACACCGCGGGCAGGGCCGGGGGTGCGGGAGGAGGCACGGGAGACCGGCCGGCATCCCGCGGGCGGCCCGATGCGGGCCGGGAAGTCGTGAAGGACGTGAGCCGGTGGCCGGGGCGGTACCCGGCCGGACGGTCACGTTCGAGGGCGAAGGGTCACGGCGGGCAGGCGGCGGCGATCGGCGTCATGGGCTCGGGCACGCTCTCTCCTGCAAGAATCGGATCTTCGCCGGGGGTGGCACAGGCCCCGGAACGGCAGCAGCGGGGCAGCCGGACCACCCTCACCTTCGTCAACTCTACCCTAACGTTAGAGTAGAGATCGGTGGGGTCGCACGGGATGCGGCCCGCCACGAGCAGAAAGGCCAGGCACATGGGCGTGGACGACAAGCACATGCAGATCGGCGAGGTCGCCACCCGCACCGAGCTGTCCCTGCGCACCATCCGGCACTACGAGGAGACCGGCCTGGTCACCCCCTCGGCCCGCTCCCAGGGCGGCTTCCGCCTCTATACCGAGACCGACGTCTCCCGGCTCATGGTGATCCGCCGGATGAAACCGCTCGGGTTCACGCTGGAGCAGATGCGCGACCTGCTGGCCGCCACCGACCGCCTGGACAGCGAAGCCGCTCTCGACGACGGCGAGCGCGAGGCGCTGCTGGAGCGCGTGCGGACCTACCGGCAGGCCGCCAAGGAACAGGTGGAGAAGCTGAGAGTCCAGCTCTCTCGCGCCGAGGACTTCGCAACCACTCTGGGCGCCCGTCTGGAGCAGAACGTCCCTGCCCCGCGTACCTGAACCTGCGGCACCGTCCCACCCCGGGCCAGGGTGCGCAGTCAGGCGTGAGGGGCGAGTTCGATCGAGGAGACGAGCAGGGCCACGGCCAGCTCCGGAATGAGCACCAGCTTCGAGAACACCCAGCAGCAGGCGCCCAGCACCTCACCGACGATTGAGCCCGCCGCCGTGACCAGCATGAAGCGGAGAGGGCCGCCGAGCACCACGAAGCTGCCGTCACGGCTGTAGCGGGCGAAGGCGACCAGTATGGTCGGCAGCGACACCAGCAGGGACTGGCTTCCCGCTGCAGGACGACCGCCGAGAGCGTGGCGGACCCGAGCAGGCCGACCAGGGGTGGCAGCCGGAATTCGGCGCTGCCCAGGCCGGCTATCCCACCCATCGCGGCACCGGCGCCGAAGACGACGGGTGCGGAATGCGCTGGGCGGAGCGGGGTGAGGTTCTGATCGGTGGTCATGAGGCGCATCCTTGACGGTGGCGGCCTGTGGCGGGACCTCACCTTCAGGGATGGCCACCGGTCGTCTGCTCAGGGTCTGTCCGGCTCTTCGAGCTCTGGGACAGCCATTAGGCCGTTCGCTGCGGTGCGCGATCTCGGCGACGTAGGTGTGGTCCTGGCCGGGCAGCAGTTCGGGAAAGCCCTCCAGGGCCCACAGCAGCTTGCGCTGGCGGGCCATGACCGGCTCAATGGCACAGACCGCCTCACAGATCACTGCGTCGGTGAGGGACGCACGGAACCGCTGGACCAGCCAGCACAGCTCCTCTAGCGAGTCGGCGCCGCCGTCCGGAGGATGGGACGGACGGGGATCGAGAGCCGACGCAGTAGGGCCAAAACGGGTTGCTACCGGGCATGTGATCGGTTTGGGTGCATGATCGTGACTGCTTTGAACGATCTCATACGTCCGGACCGCTATCCGCGCTCCTCCCGGTATGACCCCGCCTGGTTGCTCGACCTCGTCATGGGGCCGAACCCGTTGTGGCTGTTGGAAGACCTCGCCCACGATCTCGACCTGCGTCCGGGCATGCGGGTTCTCGACCTCGGCTCCGGCAAGGGCGCCACGTCGGTGTTCCTCGCCCGCGAGTACGGAGTCGACGTCGTCGCGGCCGACCTGTGGATCGCTCCCGAACAGGCGGCAGCGGTCTTCGCCGAGGCGGGCGTCAGTGACCAGGTGGAGGCCGTGCGAGCGGAGGCGCACGCCCTGCCGTTCGAGGAGCAGCGCTTCGACGCGATCGTCAGCGTGGACGCCTTCGAATACTTCGGTACGGCGGACAACTTTCTGCCCTACCTGCTGCGCTTCCTCCGACCCGGGGGACAGTTGGGCATGGCGACCCCGGCCATGACACAGGAGATCCGTGAACTCGGGGTGATACCGCCCCACATCAAGAAAGTGGTCGGCTGGGAAGCGATGGCCTGGCACACGGCGGAGTGGTGGCGTTTCCAGTGGGACATCACCGAGTTGGTGAAGGTCACATCCGCGCGGTTGCAGCAGAACGCCTGGCAGGACTGGCTGTTGTGGGCCCGGGCTGGCGCTGAACACCATCCCGACGGCCAGAGCGCGAACCAGCCCGTTATCGACATGCTCACCACAGACCGCGGAGAACTCCTCTCCTTCGCTCTGGTAACCGCACATGAGAATTGAGCAGACGCCACGTCGACGGTGTGTTTCTCTGGTCGTGATGGGAGAGACAGAACCTAGTACGGCCTGATGCCCTTCTTGTTCGTGTGCCTCGCCGCCTCCATCGGCGATTACCGCCCGCACTGGGGGCGGTCGCTGGCGTTCCTCTGCAGTTGCTCGATAACGAAGCCGCGGATGTCGTCGCGGACCGCATCGGCATCCCGCCTGGGCCTGGACAGCAGGGGCTGCAAGCCATCCGGAGTCGCGTTCCCGGCGTGCTCGGCGAGCGTCCAGCAGTTCTGGCGCGGCAGATCCGACAACAGGCCAAGGACGGACTTCCGTGCCCGGCGTCGCGGTTCCACCGGCGCGAACCGCGGCGCGATGCGGCCCATCACGGACTCGAACGTGTCCTGCCAACGGGCAGGGTCCATGCTTTGACCTGCAGCCACCGTATGATCTTCTGTCTTCACACCCTGGTGATCGCCGAGGGCCGTACCTGTTCCCCGATTAGCCTGCCAACACGGTCATGGCCTGCGGACGAAGTGAGGCCCGGCCCAACCGGTGGCCGCCACTACCTCCCGCGCGATGTCAGTGACGAGCCGTCCGTCCGTCGCCACTCGCACGGTCTGTGCGGGGGCCCGCTGGTCCAGAAGCCGTGCCTTGCGGATACTTCCTGCCAGTTCGTGTTCTAGCCCTGAGCCGAGTTCTCGGCCCACCAGTCGCTCGCGGGCGGTGGCGTCGGAGGCGGTGAGCAGGACTCGTATGATCCCCGCTCCGGCCCCCATGGCACGCTCGAACATGCCCGTCGCTTCCGGCAGCACGCTCATGGTGTTCGTATAGATCAGGCGTCGGTAGCCGCGCTGTGCGAAGTTCGCCCACACGGCAGTCAGGTTGCTCTCGGTGATCTCCGCGCGGTGAGGGTCTCCTTCTGGTGCCGGATGTACCTGCCCCATGAAGTCGCCGTCGACGATCGCGTGAGCGACTGCCTCGGAGCGCAGCAGCGCGGAAACCTCCCACCCCACCGTCGTCTTGCCGACACCAGCTCGTCCTCCGATGAGCAGTACTTCTGCGTGATCCATAGGGGCAGAGTGCCAGCGGGCGACCATCGCACGCGATCCGATATCGATCCGGCCGCCCGATTCCAGCCCCGCACCCAAGATCACGATCTGCGGCTGGAGTACTAAAGGTTGTTGCAGAACTGGACGAACGCTGATTACCCGCCATGATCCGAGTCCTCACGAGCGTCGGTTCGCCCGCTTTCGCGGGTGCTCGTGACGCTGGCGGTGAAGTGCTCCGCGGTCTCTGCTCTCCTTCTGCAACAACCTTTAGGGCGTGTTGCGAAAGTAGCGCCGTCCGCCCGGAGGGCGGGTTCGGCGGCGTCCGGTGCGTGCGACCGCAAGGCGGAGGGCCGCCCCGATACCGGATGTATCGGGGCGGCCCCGACAACGCGGCGAGCGTGCGTGCCGGGCGTCGCCGAACAGGCGGGACTTTCGAAACCCGCCCTAGGAGTCGTCTTCAAAGGTGGGCGAGTGATGAGGGATCATGCTTGCCGTGGTGCGTCGCCATGAGCTTTCGGATGCCGAGTGGGCTGTGCTGTCGCGGTTGCTGCCGAGTTCAGGGACCGCGGGGCGTCCTCGTTCGGACGACCGGGTGGTGCTGAACGGGATCGTGTGGGAGCTGCGGACCGGATCGGCCTGGCGCGATGTGCCGGAACGGTACGGCTCCTGGCAGACCCTGTACACGCGTTTTCACAGGTGGGCCCTGGATGGCACCTTCTCCCGCACGCTGCGGGCCCTTCGGGCGGAGAAGGACGCGGCCGGGAACATCCAGTGGCTGATATCGGTCGACTCCACCATCGTGCGGGCCCATCAGCACGCCGCCGGCGGCAAAAGGGGGTGGTCGACCGGGACGAAGCGGGTGATCACGCCCTCGGTCGATCCCGCGGCGGACTGAGCACGAAAGTCCACCTGGCCTGCGACGGACTCGGGCGCCCTCTCGGTTTCGTGCTGTCGGGCGGTAATGCCAACGACCGCACCCGCTTCGAGCAGGTGATGGGCTCGATCAGCGTGCCCCGGGTCGGGCCCGGCCGTCCGCGGACCCGGCCCGACCATGTGATCGCGGACAAGGGCTACAGCTCTCGAAAGATTCGTTCCTACCTGCGCAGGCGTGGCGTCGGGCACACGATCCCCGAACGCTCCGATCAGATCCTCGGCCGGCTGAACCGTGGCACGCGCGACGGTCGGCCACCCTGCTTCGACCGAGGCGTCTACCGTCGCCGCAACGTCGTCGAGCGCTGTTTCAACCGCCTCAAGCAGTGGCGCGGGCCGGCCACTCGCTACGACAAGACCCGCGAGTCCTACCTGGCCGCCGTCACCATCGCCTCACCCCTGCTCTGGATCTGACCTTTGAAGACGATCCCCAGGGCTGACAGCCGCGGTTCCCCGTGCGCCCTCGGCTCCTCTCCCGCCGGGGCGCACTCTCCCGATCACCCGTCAGGGCCTATGGGTTAGGCTCCCCTTACACGGCGGGGGACCAGCCGCCCCCTCCTCTCTCGCAAGGAGACGCCCATGGGGCCGGTGATCGAGCGGGCCGGCGGCGACGCCCCCTTCGCCGCGTTCGGACTGCGGGGCCTCCCCGGCACCGAAGCGTTCTGGGAGGCGGCGCGAACGCCCGCTTCGGCGCCCGCGGACGGCGGTTGGCGGACCCTCTTCCTGTGGCGCGGCTCCGGGGCCGTGCTCGACTTCGAGAGCTGGTCGCCGCCCGTGCCGCTGCGGCGCTGGCGGGACACGGACTGCTGGTACGCGGAAGTGTCCATGCCCGCGCGGCTGCGGGTGACGTACCGCTTCCTCGCGGAGGGCGCGGCCCACGCCGATCCGTTCAACCCGGTGGGCGCCGGGGCCGACCGGTCCATCGCCGCGACACCGGACGCCCCGCCCCAGCCGCACTGGCCCGCGCTCGGCCCGGACGACGTGCCGCCCCTCCCCCGGACCCGGATCCGCTGGAGCAGCGACCGGCTCGGCGGGCGGCGTACCGTGCGCGTCCATCCGGCGGGCGGCGGCGGCCCGGTGGTGCTGCTGCTCGACGGGGACGACTGGCTGTACCTGCATCCGGCCGTGACCGCCTTCGACGCGGCCGTGGCCGCCGGGGATCTGCCCCCGGTCACCCTCGTGTTCCTCCCGGCCAAGGACCGGGAGGCCGAGTTCGTCTGCCGTCCCGAGCTGTGGGAAGCCGTCCGGGACGAACTGCTGCCCCTGGTGGCCGAGTCGGGGGTGGCGGCGGAGCCGGACCGGCTGGTGGTCGCCGGCCAGAGTCTGGGCGGGCTGAGCGCGCTGTACGCCGCGCTGGAGTTCCCGGGGCTGGTGTCCGGGGTCGCCTGCCAGTCGGGGTCCTTCTGGTGGGCGCCCGGGGCCGGTGACCTGCCGGACCCGCTGGGCGGGCCGGCCGGCGGCGTCCTGGCGGAGCGGTTGCGGCGGGGCGCCGATCTGTCGGGGGTACGGTGCGCGTTCGACGTGGGCGAGCACGAGGCCGCGATGCTGCCGCACTGCGAGGCGGTCGAGGCGCTGACCGAGCGGGCCGGCGCCGCGGTGCGGGTGTCGCGTTCGGCTTCGGACCACGACCGGGCGGGCTGGCGGCACGCCCTGCTCCGGGACGTCGCCTGGGTCCTCGGCTGAGCCGAGGGGCTTTGGGGGGCGGTTCCGGCGATGCCCCGGTGGGCGTCCCGGGAACCGCCCGCCCGGTCATCTCGCCACGGCCCGGCAGTACGCCGCGTCGCCGGCGAGAAGGTTGCGGTGGGTGTCCTCGGCGGTGACGACGCCCCCGTCCAGGACGAGCACCCGGTCGGCGGCGTCCAGGAGCGCCGGGCTGCTGGTGATCACCAGCGTCGTCCGGCCCCTGCGCAGTTTCGCGACGTTGCGCGCGATGAGCTGCTCGGTGACGGCGTCGACGGCCGTCGTCGGGTCGTGCAGCACCAGCATCTCGCTGTCGGCGGCCAACGCGCGGGCCAGCGAAAGCCGTTGCCGCTGCCCGCCGGAGAGGTTGGCTCCCCGGTCGCGGACCGGGTGGTCGAGCCCTTCGCGGTGGAGGGCGACGACGTCGGTGAGCAGGGACGCCTCGACGGCCGCCTCCACCGACCGCCCGCTGCCCGACGGGTCGATGTTCGTCCGCAGGGTGCCGGCGAAGACCTCCCCGTCGTACGGGTTCACCAGCAGGTGTTCGCGGACCGCCTCGACCGACAGGTCGCCGATCTCCCGGCCGCCGATCCGCACCGCTCCCCCGTACGTCCCGGGAGCGGCGTTCACCGCGAGGACCGAGGCCAGGTCGGCGGCGGCGCGGGGCTGGTAGGAGGCGATCGCCACGAACTCGCCGGCCGCCACGGTGAACGTGACCCCCTGGAGCGTTCCGTGGCGGACGTCCTCGACCTCCAGCGCGCCGCCGGGCCCGGGGCGTTCGGTACCGGGCGTCGCCACGGGGGGCGCGCCTAGGACCAGCGCCATGCGCTCGGCCGAGGCGCGGGCGATCATGACGTACTTGGGCATCTCGGAGAACAGCTTGAGCGGTTCCATGATGAACTGCGCGAGACCCACGGCCATGACGAGCTCTCCGACGGTGATCCGCCCCTCGAACGCCAGCCAGCCCGCGGTCAGGGAGACGGCCGCGGCGAGGACCGCGTTCAGGGCCAGCGCGGTCCCCGCGTAGGCGCCGTTCACCCGGGCGACGGTGATCGCCTGGCGCTTCGCGTCCGTGCTGACCTCGCGGTAGGAGCCGAAGGCCGCGTGGTTGCCGCCGAACCCGTGCAGGGGGCGCAGGCCGATGATGAGGTCGGCGACCTTGGCGCCCGCCCGGGCCACCCGGGCCTGCTGCTCCTGCGTACTGGCCCCGATCCGCCGGGACATCACGGCGAGGACCGACAGGATCGCGACGGTCCCGGCGATCACCAGCAGGCCGAGTCTCAGGTCGGCGAGGCTCAGCGCGACCGCCGCCACCACGACGGCGACCAGGGAGCTGATCAGCAGCGGCACCACCTCGATGATGTCGGCGGTCTGGTCGGCGTCCTCGGTGGCGATGGTCAGGATCTCACCGGACTTGAGGTCCACGTCCCGGGCCACCGGCTGGAGTCCGCAGGCGGCGACCCGGACCCTCCAGCGGTGGGCCTCGGTGGTGTTGGCCTTCTGGAGCACGCGCATGCCGAACCGCCACGACAGGGACACCGTCGTGATGATCACGGCCAGCGCGCCGATCGAGACGCCGAGCGAGCCGAGGCCGCGGTCCCGCATCGTGTGCTCGACGATGAGCCCGAGGGCGATGGGGAACGCGGTCTCCGCCGCCTGGTACAGGCCCATGAGGACGGTGCCCGCGGCCATGGCTCCGACGTTGCGGCGCAGGGCCGTCCGCAGGATGGCGGCCCCGGGGCGGGGCCGCTGGGTATCGGGGTTCTTCATCGGTTCAGGAGTTCTCATCGAGGTGGCGGGCCAGTGCTTCCGGTGTTCGCAGGGTGAACAGGTCGCGGACGGTGATGACAGGACCGTACTCGCGGCGGAGCAGTCCGATCAGCCGGACCGCCAGCATGGAGTGGCCGCCGAGGGCGACGAAGTCGCCGACCGCGCTGACCTCGTCGTCGTCCAGGTCCAGCGCCTCGGCGAAGAACTCGCAGACCGTCCTCTCGGTCTCGGTCCGCGGTCCGCGCTCGCCCGCCGTGGTCAGCGCGCCGAGCGGCCTGGCCTCGGGCAGCGCCTTGGTGTCGGCCTTCCCGTTGACGGTGAGCGGGATGCCGTCCACCCGGGCGTAGTGCGTGGGCCGCATGAAGTCCGGCAGCCCGGCGCCGGCCTCGGCCGCGACCTGGCCGAGGTCGGCGGAGTCGGCCAGGACCAGATAGGCGGCCAGCCGGTACGCCCCGTCGACCCCCGGGTCGGGCTGGGCGACGGCGGCGGCGAGGCGGACCGCCGGGTGGGCCGCGAACACGGCCTCGACCTCGCCGAGTTCGACCCGGTGGCCGCGGATCTTGACCTGCTGGTCGGTGCGGCCCAGGTAAGCGATGTTCCCGTCGGGGCGGCGGACCACCAGGTCGCCGGTGCGGTACATGCGCTCTCCGGGCGCGCCGAAGGGGCAGGCGACGAAACGGTGGGCGGTCTGGGCGCTCCGGCCGAGGTAGCCGCGCGCGATCCCGACGCCCGCCACGTACAGCTCGCCGGGAACCCCGTCGGGCAGCGGGCGCAGCCAGGGGTCGAGGACGTACACCTCGGTGTTGTCGATGGCCACGCCGACCACCGGGTCCTGGCACTCGAAGGTGCCGACGCCGAGGGTGTTGATGGTGTATTCGGTAGGTCCGTACAGGTTGTAGCCGACCGTTCCCCCGGTCTCCGCGAGCCGCTGCCACAGCGTCGGGGTGACGGCCTCGCCGCCCAGCAGCACGAGTGCGGGCCGCCGTTCGGGGTCCTCCAGCAGGCCTTCGGCCACCAGTTGTTGGGCGTAGGTGGGCGTCACGTTGACGACGTCGATGCCGTGCCGGGCGCAGTAGGCGACGAGTCGGGGGGCGTCACGGCGCAACTCCTCGTCGCAGATGTGGACCTCATGGCCGTCCGCGAGCCACAGCAGCTCCTCCCACGACATGTCGAACGCGAACGAGACGGTGTGCGCGATCCGGAAGGTCCGGTGGCCGTGCTCGGCGAGGACCGGCGCGAAGATGCGTCGCTGATGGTTGATCAGCATGTTGGTGAGACCGGCGTATTCGGTCACCACGCCCTTGGGCTTCCCGGTCGATCCGGAGGTGTAGATGGTGTACGCGGGGTGGCGCAGCCGGTCCGGGTCGTCCGGGGCGAACGTGGTGTACGGCTCCGCCCGCGGCAACGGGCGGTCCAGCTCGATCAGTTCACCGCTCAGCCGGGGCGCGACCGCGCTCACGGTGAGGATCACCTCCGGCCGGGCGTCCTCGACGATCGCGGCGATCCGCTCGTCGGGGTGGTCCAGTTCCAGCGGCACGTAGGCGGCTCCGACGCGCAGGACCGCGAACAGAGCGGCGATCCAGTCGAGGGAGCGCGGGATCGCCAGCCCCACCGTGGTCTCGGGCCCGATGCCGCGGGCGGCCAGGACGCCCGCCACGGCCCGGCTGCGGTCGCGGAGTTCGGCGAAGGTCAGGGTGGCGCCGTCCGCGACGAGGGCGGTCCGGTCGGGGTGGCGGCCCGCCGCGAGGTCGAACCGGTCGACGACGGTGTCGGTGCCGATCCCGGTGCGTACGGCGAGTTCGGGGGCCGGCGCCAGGCCGGGGAGCGCGCCCACCGGGCCGGCGGCGGTGGCCAGGTCCTCAAGGACGCGCAGGTAGTCGTCCAGCAGGCGGCGGGCGTGGTCGGCGTCGCCGTGGCGGTGCTCCAGCTTGACGGTCAGCCGGTCGCCGGGCGTGACGACCCAGGTGTACGGGTAGTGCGTGGAGTCGTCCGCCTGTACGGAGGTGATGCCGTGGCGGGCGTTCATCTCGGCGAAGGCGTCCGGGTCCAGGAAGTTCTGGAGGACGAACAGGTTGTCGAAGAGGGTGTCGTGTCCTGCGGCGCGCTGGATCTCGCCGAGCCCGAGGTGCTCGTGCTCCATGGCGGCCACCCGCGCCTCCTGCACGGACGACAGGTAGGCGTCGACGGTGTCGTCGGGGCGGGCGCGCGTCCACATCGGGACCGTGTTGAGCAGGACGCCGACGATGCCGCCGTGCCCGTCGCCCTCGCGGCCGGAGACGGTGACGCCGAAGACGGCGTCGGAGCGTCCGGTGCGGGCTCCGAGGAGGAGGCCGAAGGCGCCGGTCAGCACCGAGTTCAGGGTGACGCCCCGGGTCCGGGCCGTCTCGCGCAGCAGGTGGGACAGGTCGGCCGGGAACGTGCGCGTGAGCGGCTGCGGCAGCTCCTCCCGCAGGACGGGGGCCGGCCCGGCGAGCAGGGTCGGCCCCGGCAGGCCCGCCAGGTGGTCGGCCCAGAAGCGCTCGGAAGCGGCCGGGTCCTTGGCGGCGAGGGCCCGGGCGTACTCCTCGAAGCCGGGCACGGCCGGTGAGGCGTCCCACGGCCGGCCCGCCACGACGGCCTCGTAGGCGTCGAACAGGTCGCGCAGCAGGATCTCGCGCGACCAGCCGTCCCAGAGCAGGAGGTGGTAGCTGAGCAGCAGGCCGTCGCCGCCTTCGAGGCCGCGCACCACGGTCATCCGCACCAGGGGCGGCTCCCCCGGGTCGAATCCGCGCTCGCGGTCCTCGGTGCGCAGGGCCTCCGCCTCGGCCCGGGTCCTCAGGTGGACGGTGCGGACGGCGACGCGGCGGCCGGCCCTGAGGTGCTGGACCGGGTTGCCGTCGTCGTCGGTGGTGAAGCCCGCGCCGACGACGGGGTGTCGGGAGATCACCCGGGCCATCGCCTCGGACAGGGCGTCGGCGTCCAGGGGCCGGTCGAAGGCGAAGTAGCTCTGGGCGACGTAGTGCCCGGCCGCGCCCGCCAGTTGGGACTGGAAGTACAGGCCCCGCTGGAGCGGGGTGACCGGCGCCGTGCGCTCCGCCGTCGCGGACGCGTCCGCGATCTGCTCCAGGGCGGCCAGCCAGTGTCCGGTGATCGCGTCGGGAACGCCTTCGGCGAGGGTGAAGCCGGCGTGGAGGCGGCCGGTGGCCTCGTCGGTCCAGGCGTTGACCTCGACGGCGTACGGGCTGCTCGCCGGGGTCGCGCCGGTGATCCGCAGGGCCTCGGACTCGCTGCCCCGGCCGAGGTAGTTGAACAGGATCTGCGGCCGGGCGGTCAGCAGCGGGGCCGTCTGCGGGTTGAGGTACCGCAGCCGTCCGTAGGCGGCGTGCCCGCTCTCGTCCGGCTGGCGTTCGGCGACCTCGCGCGCCGCCGCGACGGGGTCGGTGTGGGCGGCCAGGCGCACGGGGGCGATGGAGGTGAACCAGCCGACGGTACGGGAGTAGTCGTGGTGCTCCGCCACCGGGGTCCGGCCGTGCCGCTCCAGCTCGACGGCGAGGTCGGTGGGCGTGGCCTGGACGCGCGTCAACGCGGTGCGCAGGGCGCCGCACAGCAGCTCGGTGAGGCCGATGCCGAGCGCCCCGGGGGCGGTGCGGGTGACCTGGTCGCTCACGCCGGGCGCCAGGGCGACGGTGGTCTCCCTGAGTCCCCGGACGGCGGGCAGGAGGGCCGGGGCCCGGAGCGTGGCGATCCAGTGGCCGAGGTCGTCGGCCCGTTCGGCGGACCGTACGGCGAGCGCTTCGGCGTACGCCGCGTAGGAGGTGGTCGGCGGGGGTAGCGCGGCTCCGTCCAGGGCGGTGGCCAGGTCGTCGAGGAGGACGAGCCAGGACACCGCGTCCACGGCGAGGTGGTGGACGGTGACGACCAGGGTGCGGCTCGCCGCGAGCCAGGAGAACGCGATGACCTCCCCGGCCTCCGGGTCGAGGCGGCGGGCCGCGCCGTTCGCGGCGGCCTCGGCGTCGCCGGTGTGCTCGGGCAGGACGACGGCCGCGCGGGGCGGTTCGGTGCGCAGGGACCACACGCCGTGCTCGACGTGCAGGCGCAGTCTCAGGACCGGGTGTGCGGCCACGACGGCGTCGGCCGCGCGCCGGATGTCCGCGAGACCGGCGCCTTCCGGGACCGGCACCGCTCTGGCCTGGGCGAATCCGGCGAGCGGCGCGCCCAGCTCCCGCTGGCGCAGGATGATCGGCGTGGGCGGCAGCGGGCCGTCCTCGCGGCGGGTGGACGGCGGGGAGGCCGCCTGCGGGGCGCAGGTGGCGAGGTGGTCGGCGAGGGCGCGCGGCGTCCGGAACAGGAACACGTCCCGGGGCGCGATCGGCAGGCCGAGCGCCCGCGCGCGGTTGATCACGGTGATGGCGACGATGCTGTCGCCGCCCGCGCCGAAGAAGTCCGTGTCGGCGTCGACGGCCGCGCCGGGCAGAGCCTCGGCGAAGACGCCGGTCAGCGCGGTGAGCGCCGAGCCGCCGGCGTCGTCCGGCGCGGTCTGCGGGGGCGGGGCGTCCTGTCGGGCCGCCCGCTCGGCGAGGGCCTTGCGGTCCAGCTTGCCGTTGACGGTCAGCGGCAGCGCCTCGACGGGCAGCACGCGGGCCGGCACCATGTGGGCGGGCAGTCTGGCGGCGAGCCGGGCGGTGAGGTCGGCGGGCGGGTCGCCGACGACGTGGGCGACGAGGTGGTCGCCGCCGTCCGCCACGGTGACCGCCGCGTCGACGACGCCGTCCACCTCCCGCACCGCGTTCTCGACCTCGCCCGGTTCGATGCGGAACCCCTTGAGCTGCACCTGGTCGTCGGCGCGGCCGGCGAACTCCAGGTCGCCGTCCAGGGTCCGGCGGGCGAGGTCTCCGGTGTGGTACATGCGGGAGCCGTCCGCCGCGAAGGGGTTCGCGACGAAGCGCCCGGCGGTGAGGCCGGGGCGGCCCAGGTAGCCGAGGGCCAGTTGGTCGCCCGCGACGTAGACGGCGCCCACCCGGCCCGGCGGCGCCGGCCGCAGCCGGTCGTCGAGCACATGGACGGTCAGGCCGGGGATCGGTCCGCCGATGGGGCTGGCGTCGTCGTCCCGGGCGAAGTCCTCCTCCGTCAGCACCCGGTGGGTGACGTGCACGGTGGTCTCGGTGATGCCGTACATGTTGACCAGCTCGGGCGAGGCCGTCCCGTGCCGCTCCACCCAGCCGCGCAGCCGGCCCGGGTCGAGCGCCTCGCCGCCGAAGACGATGCGGCGCAGCGTCGTGACCGGCTGCTCGGCGTGCAGGTCGGCCTCGGCGAACCGGTGGAAGGCGGACGGGGTCTGGTTGAGCACGGTCACGCCGTGCTCCCGGAGCAGCCGGTGGAAGTCGACCGGTGAACGGGTCAGCCCGTACTCCGGCACCAGCAGTTCGCCGCCGTGCGCGAGCGCGCCCCACAGCTCCCAGACCGCGAAGTCGAAGGAGAAGGAGTGGAACTGGACCCAGACGTCGTCCGGGCCGAACTCCATGTCCGCCCGGGTGTTGGCGAGGAGCGTCGTCACCGCGGAGTGCGGGACGAGGACGCCCTTGGGCCGGCCGGTGGAACCGGAGGTGTAGATGACGTACGCCGGATCCCCGGGGCGGGCGGCGGGCGGCTCTTCGCCCACCGGATGTTCGGCGGGCGGGGTTTCCTCGCCCTGAACGAGGATCCGGGCCGTCACGCCCGACCGGTCCAGCAGCCGGGTGAAGCGGTCCCGCTGCTCCCGGTCCACGAGGACGGCCTGCGGGGCGGCGTCGGCGAGGATGTACTCCAGCCGTTCGTCCGGATAGGCCGTGTCCAGGGGTACGTACGCGCCTCCGGCGGCGACGACGGCGACCAGGGCGACGACCTGTTCCACGGAGCGCGGCACGGCGACGGCGACCCGTTGCCCGGGGCGGACCCCCGTGGCGCGCAGCGTCGCGGCCAGCGCGTCCTTCGCGGCGGCCAGTTCGCCGTAGGTGAGGGAGCGCTCGCCGCCGTCCAGTGCGCACTGGGTGACGGCGGTGGCGGCCGGGTCGCGGCGGACGGCCGCGTCGAACAGCTCGCCGAGAGTGGTCGGTTCCCGGCGTGCCGGGAGCCTGCCGGGCGTTTGGACCAGGGCGTCGACCTGCTCGTCCGGGCGGTCGAGCAGGTCGGTGAGCGCCCGGGTGAAGGTGTGCAGGATCGCCTCGGCGCTCGTGGGGCGCAGGAGTTCGCCGTCGTAGATCAGCTGGAACCGCGACCGGCCGCCCGGGACGCGTTCGACGACGAGGGTCAACGGGTAGTGCGGAGCACCCTCGTTGACGATGCCGGTGATGACGAGGGTGTGGTCGGGTCCGCGCAGCGCGGCCACGTCGGTCGGGACGTCGAACACGACGAGGGTGTCGAACAGGGAGCCCGCCCCGCTCAGTCGCCCGATCCGCGCCAGGGAGACGTGCTGGTGGGCCAGGACCGCTCCCTGGTGGAGCCTCACGGCGTCGAGCAGGTCGGCGGCCGTGTCGGTTGCGGACCAACGGGCGCGTACCGGAATGGTGTTGATGAAGAGGCCCACCAGGTCGCGGATGCCGGGAACCTCGGCGTCACGCCCGGAGACGGTGGAGCCGAAGACGACGTCCCTGCCGCCCAGGAGACCGCCCAGGGTCACCGCCCACGCGCTGTGCACGGCCACGCTCAGGGAGACCCCGGCCGAGCGGGCGGCGGACTCGACGTCGTCGGTGAAGTCGGCCGAGACGTCCGCGAACCGTCCGGAGGGGGTGTGGCCTTCGGCCACCAGGGAGGGGCCGGGCAGGGCGGCCAGCTCCTCACGCCACACCCGGTCGCTCTCTTCCCGGTCCCGCCCGGCGAGCCACTCCACGTAGTCGCGGTAGCCGCCGAGGGGGTGGACCGATCCGGGGGCGTGGTACTCGGCCAGCAGCGCACGGAGCATCGGCGGCACCGACCAGCCGTCCGCGATGATGTGGTGCACGGTCTGCACCAGGGTCGTACGGCCCGCGCCGGCGCGGACGAGCGTGAAGCGCATGAGGGGCCCGGCGGCGAGGTCGAAGCCGGCCCTGCGGTCCTGCTCGGCGAGGTCGCGGAGCTCCTCGTCGGTGAGTCCGGGGCGGTCCAGCACGGTGAAGGCCGGGCGGGCGCCCGTCTCGACGACGGAGACGACCCGGCCGTCGGCGAGGGCGGTGAAGCGGGCGGCGAGGTTGGGGTGGAGCGTGAGGAGCCGGGCGGCGGCCGTCTCCAGCCGGTCGGCGTCCACCTCTCCGTCCAGGCTCAGCAGTTGCTGTTCGACGTAGGCGCCGGTGGCCTCGCCGTCGAAGACGGAGTGGAAGTAGAGCCCCTCCTGGAGCGGGGTGAGCGGCAGGATGTCGTACAGCGCGGGGCTGTCCAGGGCGTCGACGTCGGCCTGCGTCAGCGGCACCAGCGGGAAGGCGCCGGGTGTGTGGCCGCCGCCGTCGAGCGCGGCGAGCGCGGTGAGGGTGGAGTGGAAGTGGTCGCAGAGGGCGGTGATGTCCTCCTCGGTGAACACGCCCTCGGGCCACGAGAGGGTGGTGACCAGTTGGTAGGAGCCGTTCGGGCCGGCTTCGGCGACGGCGTTGAACTCCAGGGCCCGCGGCAGTCGCATCCTCGGGTCGCGCTTCTCGCCCAACTGCCCTACGTCCGAGGCGTGTTGCCAGTCACCATCGGATCCCGCACCGAATCGGCCGAGGTAGTTGAAGAGCACCTGCGGTGCGGGGCCGGCCGGCAGGTCGCCGCCGAGGTGGCGCAGGACGCCGTAGGAGAGGCCGTTGGCCGGCACCCGGGCGAGGTCTTCCTTGACGGCCTTGAGGGCGGTGACGAGGTAGTCGGGGTCGGTGAGGTCCGGGGCCGCGCCGGGGTCCACGGTGACCGGGAAGAGGGTGGTGAACCAGCCGACGGTGCGCGAGAGTTCGGGCTCGAATCCGGCCGCCTCCGCGATGAAGCGGCCCTCCCGGCCGTGGCCTTCCAGTTCTATGCGGGCGAACGTCTGGTCCTGTCCCCGGTCGCGGCGCCACCGGGCGAGGGCGACGGCCAGTGCGGTCAGCAGGACGTCGTTGACGCCCGCGTGGAAGGCGGCGGGGATCTCGCCGAGCAGTGCGGCCGTGGGCGCCGGTTCGAGGGAGACGGTGCGGGTCCGTTCCCGTTCCACGGTGTCGGCGTCGGTGAGGGCGCGCCTGCCGAGCGGCGCGTCGGGGGCGGGCGGCGGGGCGGTGTAGTACATGCGGTGCGCGTCGAACGGGGTGCGTTCCAGGAGCTGGGTCCAGCGGCGGAACGAGGTGCCCACCGGGGGCAGTTCGACGGGTTCTCCGATGGTGTGCCGGTGCCAGGCCGTGGCCAGGTCGTCCATCAGGACACGCCAGGACACACCGTCGATCACCACGTGGTGGGCGACCAGGACGAGCCGGCGTGCCGCGCGGCGCCAGACGGCGCGCAGCATGACGCCGCTGTCCGGGTCGAGTGCTCGGGTGGCGCGGGCGACGCATTCCTCCAGGGGGGCGTCGCTCTCTTCCCAGCAGCGGGGGGCCGTTGAGGCTTCGGGGACGTCGAAGCCCCAGTGTTCGCCGCGTACGAGCCTGGCCCGGAGCATGTCGTGGCGGGCGAGCACGGCGGTGAGCAGGGTGTCGAGCGCTTCGGCGGTCAGCTCGGCCGGGGTGGTGAGGACGACCGACTGGACGAAGCCGTCGACGGCGTCGGTGGTCTCGCCGAGCCACCGCAGGATGGGCGACCCCGTGACGGCGCCGGTGGCGACGTCCCCGTGGTCCACGGCGGCGGACTCCCGGCTCGCCACCGCCGCCAGCGCCCCGACGACGGTGTGGGCGAAGATCTGTCGGGCCGTCACGTGGAGGCCGGCGTCGCGCAGGGCGGCGAGCAGGGAGATCGCGAGGATGCTGTCGCCGCCGAGCTGGAAGAAGTCCTGGTCCGTGCCGACCGCGTCCAGGCGCAGCACCGAGGCGACGGCCTCGCAGACCAGGCGCTCGTTCTCGGTGGCGGGCGCGACGAGGGCGCCGGCGTAGACGAGGGGCTCCGGCAGCGCCCTCCGGTCGATCTTGCCGTTGGCGGTGAGCGGGAACTCCGCCAGGACGACGAGGCGGGCGGGCACCATGTACTCGACGAGGTGGGCGGCGGCCCACGCCTTGACCTCGTCCGCGCTCAGGTCCTGGTGGTCGCCGGCGGGGATGACGTAGCCGACCAGGTAGGTGCCGCCCGCGGTGTTCTTCTTCGCGACGACGCAGGTGTGCCGGACGCCGGGGTGTTCGGCGAGAGCGGCCTCGACGTCCTCGATCTCCAGCCGCATGCCGCGGATCTTGACCTGGTTGTCGGCGCGGCCGAGGAAGTCCAGTGACCCGTCGGGGGCGTACCGTGCCAGGTCGCCGGTGCGGTAGAGCCGGGATCCGTCCGAGGCGAAGGGGTTGGCGACGAAGCGGGAGGCGGTGAGACCGGGCGCGCTCGCGTAGCCGCGCCCCAGCAGGAGCCCCCCGACGTACAGTTCACCGCCGACGCCGACCGGGACGGGGCGCAGTTCCTCGTCGAGGACGTAGAGCTGGGTGTTGGGGTTGGCCTTGCCGATCGAGGTGGACAGGCGCTCGGCGGCTCCGCGGTAGATGACGTGGGAGACGCCGATGGTCGTCTCGGCGGGGCCGTAGCCGTGGTAGAGGGGGATGTCGAGGCGGTCGCGGAACCGCTCGTACAGCTCGGGGGTGAGGACCTCGCCGCCGCACCAGACGTGGCGCAGGCTGTCCAGGCGGCCGGAGTCGCCGGCGATCTCCAGGAGGACGTCCAGCATGGACGAGACCAGGTAGGTGAAGGTGACGCCCTGTTCGGCGATCACGCCGAGCAGGTGGTGCGGGTCGCGTTCGCCTCCGGGCCGCAGGACCACGAGCCGCCCGCCGGTGACCAGCGGCAGGAAGATCTCGTTGACGGAGATGTCGAAGGAGAGCGGGGCCTTGAAGAGGGAGGCGTCGTCGGGGCCGAAGTGGAGGATCTCGCCGGACTGCCAGAGCAGGCGCTCGCTGATCGCCTCGTGCCGGATCATGGCCCCCTTGGGGCGTCCGGTGGAGCCGGAGGTGAAGATCACGTAGGCCAGGGCGTCGCCGGAGAGGGCGGCCTCGGGTGCGTCCGCCGGGTGGGCGCCGTACTTCCAGTCGCCGAGGTCCACGGCGACGGCGTCCGGTTCCCCGGCGTCGGCCTTGCCGGTGGAGTTGAGCTGGAGCACGATTCGGGCGTCCTCGACGACGGTGGCCCGGCGGCCTGCGGGCCACTGGGGGTCGAGGGGGACGAACGCGCCCCGGGCCTGGAGCACGGCGAGGAGGCCGACGACCAGTTCGGCGGACCGGCCGAGCGAGATGCCGACGACCTCCTCGGGGCCGAGCCCGCGTTCGATCAGGTGGTGGGCCAGCTGCGCGGACAGCTCGGCGGTTTCGCGGTACGTCAGGGAGCGGTGCTCGTCGACGATCGCGACGGCGTCCGGCCGCAGGCGCGCCTGCTCGCGGAAGAGCTCCATGACGGTCGGGCGGAGGCGGTCGGCCCGGGTGTCGTTCCAGCGGGCCAGTTCCTCGGCCCGCTGCCGGGCGTCGGACGGGCCGATGGCGCCGAGGGGCCGGTCGGGGAAGTCGGCCAGGTCGTCCAGGGTCCGCTGCGCCTCGGCGCGGTCCACGCCGGGCGGCACGGTGATGGCGAGGGTCCGTTCGTCGATCTCCCACCCCGCGTTGGCGCCGCCGGCCGCGTGGCGAGGGGCGATGAGGTCCGGGAAGGGGGTGGTGGGGGCGAGGTCCGTGCCCTCGGGGGCCGCGCCGGCCGCCCAGTACGCGAGCCCGGCCGCGCATGCCCCGACGAGGGTCCGGTCGTCGTGGTCGCCGGTCCGCCGCCGCAGGGCGGCCAGCCGGGTGGGGGACAGCTGTATGCCAGGAGCACTCGGTTCCGCCATCGACGTCTCAGCAACCTTTCGCGGTAGGCACGTGGGCCCGCCTCCTCGGCGGGGTCACGTCTGACTTCCCTCTCGCCACGCACGCCACAGCCGGGCGTACTGTCCGCCCAGCGCGACCAGTTCGCCGTGTGTCCCCTCCTCCACCACGCGGCCCCCGTCCAGGACGGCGATGCGGTCGGCGGCCATCGCCTGGGTCAGCCGGTGGGCCACGAACAGCGTGGTGCGGCCGGAGCAGGCGGCCAGCACGGCGCGCTCCAGCTCGGCCGCGCCCTCGCTGCCGGCCTCCGCGGTCGACTCGTCGAGCACCACCACGGGCGACCGGCCGAGCACCAGCCGGGCCAGGGCCACCTGGGCGACCTTGGTGACGTCCAGGCGTTCGCCGCCCTCGCCGACCGGGGTGTCCAGTCCCTCGGGGAGCTGTGCGGCCCACTCCCCCGCGCCGACCGTGCGCAGGGCCTCCATCAGCTCGGCGTCGCTCGCGAGCGGTGCGGCGAGCCGCAGGTCGTCGGCGAGCGGGCCGGAGAAGACGTGGGTCTCCTGGGTCAGGATGCTCACCAGGGCGCGGGCTCCGGCCTCGTCCAGGGCGGCGAGGTCGTGGGCGCCGATGCGCACCGATCCGGCCTGCGGCCTGCCGATGCCCGCGATGAGCGCGGCGAGGGTGGACTTCCCCGCGCCCGTCGCGCCGACCAGGGCGAGCGAGCCGCCGGCCGGAATGGTCAGGGAGACCTCGCGCAGCACAGGTTCCTCGGCCCCGGGGTAGGTGAAGGTGAGGCCGCGTACGGTGACCGGGTGCGGTTCGACGCCGGGCGTGGCGACCGTGCCGTCGCCGACCAGCCGCTCCTCGGAGGGTTCGGAGAAGACCCCGACCAGGCGGGCCAGGCTGGCGCCCGACTTCTGCGCCTCGTCGAAGGTGAACATGATGGCGCCCAGCGGGGTGAACAGCCGGTGGAACATCAGCGGGGCGGCCGACACCTCGCCGAGGGTGGCGGCGTCCGCCTCCAGCAGGGCGTATCCGACGACCAGGATCAGGACGAGTCCGATGAACTCGGCCCGGTTCTCCCGGCCGACGAAGCGGCCGAAGAAGCGGAAGACCTCGATGCCGAGGTTGCGCACCCGCCACGACTCGCCCGTGACCTTCTCCCGTACGGCGTCCTCCAGGCGGTAGGCCCGGACCGTGTCGATGCCGTTGAGTCCGCTGATCAGGGCCTGGGCCCGGTCGGCCTGGGCGATCCGCTGCCGCCGGTACAGGGGTGCGGAGCGGGGCAGGTACCAGCGCAGCGCGAGCGCGTACGCGGGCAGGGCGCCGGCTCCCGCCAGGCCGAGCCGCCAGTCGAGGCCGAACATGCCGAGGGTCGCGATGACGACCAGGACGCCCGCCGAGAAAACGGTGGGGACGGCCGATCTGATGCCCTTGGAGATGACGGCCACGTCGTCGCCGACGCGGGAGAGCACGTCGCCGCGGCCGACCTCCTCGACGCGGGCGCTGGGCATCCCCAGCACGGCGCGAACGGCTTCCTCGCGGAGCCGGGCGAGGAGTTCGGCGCCGAGCCTGCCGATCAGGAAGGTGGAGGCGGCGGTGGCCGCCGCTCCGAGCAGGGCGGCGGCCACCATCAGCACGCCGACGGTGAGCAGGATCGAGCGCGGTTCCTCTCCGACCACGCCGTCGACGACCCGGCTGAGCAGCAGCACGGGGAGCACCTGGAGCGCGGCCCCGGCCACCGTGGTCAGGACGGTGGAGGCCGTCAGCCACGGGGTCCGGCGGCAGTGCGAGGTCACCCACCGGGCGGCCTCGCCGCCGGTGGCCGTGCGCAGGGCCGCCGGGGCGGCGGAGGTGTCGGCGGCGGTCACGCGGGGACCGCTTCTCGCCGGGGTACGGGCCGTCGGGCGGTCATCTCTACTTGGCCGACTCGACGAGTTCGTCGATCGCGTACGGCAGGGAGAGCAGGGTGCCCTGGGACATCGCCGCGCCGATCGCGGGGCCCTCGCTGTCCAGCAGGTAGGAGACCTTGCCGTTCTTGACGGCAGGGAGGTTGGCGAACAGCTCGGACTTCTTGAGCGCGTCCGTGTCGGCCTTGTCGTTGATGACGAAGATGCGGTCGACGTCGATCAGGTCGATGCGCTCGGGCGAGAGTTCGGTGGAGAAGCCGCCGTCCGCGACCTTGTCGATCTCGTCCTGGTAGGTGAAGCCGGTGCCCGTGATGAGGCGGCCGCGGACGTCGGTGGAGGCGAACGCCGAGATCGAGTCCTTGTACCAGGAGACCGCGACGGCCTTCTGCCCGCCGAACTGAGGGTTGGCCTTCTTGGCGGCCTCCAGCTTGGTCTGGATCCCCTCGACCAGTTCGGCGCCCTCCTTCTCCTTGCCGAGCGCCTTGGCGATGTGCACCGCGTTGTCCTGCCAGGGGGCGCTGAAGAGTTCCTTCTCGCCCTTGGTGCGTCCGACGGTCGGGGCGATCCTGGAGAGCTTCTCGTAGGCCGCCTTGTCGACCTCCGAGTAGACCGCGATGATCAGGTCGGGGCGCAGGGAGGCGATCTTCTCGAAGTTGGGGCCCGCGTCGCCGTTCTTCATGACGACCTCGGGGCGGGTGTCGCCCCACCGGTCCTTCACCCAGGGCCACTGGGTGTTGACGTCGGGCGTCTGTCCGGCCGGGTTGGGGTACTGGTCGACCATGCCGACCGGCTTGACGCCGAACGCCAGGACGGCCTGGTCGTCGGTGTAGCCGACGGTGACGACCCGCTTCGGGGCCTGCTTCACCTCGGTGGAGCCGAACGCGTGCTCCACGGTGACCGGGAAGGCTCCCCCGGCGGCGGCCGGTGCGTCGTCGCTCTTCTTCCCGTCCGCCGCGTCGGCGGCGCATCCCGCGAGGAGGCCGACGCCGAGGGTCGCGGCGGACACGGTCGCGGCCAGCCGCCGCCACGGCTTCGCAGACGTCGTTCGATGGAGAAGCATCCGTCAGTTCCCTTGCTTTCGCGCTGCCCACTGCGCCCCGTATGAGACAGCCAGACTGTACCCCGATCAACTGAGGGCAGCCTAGCCTTACTGGACAACTTTAGCCCGGCCGGAACGAGTTGAGACGTGATGTCCGGTCATCCGGCGTACGGAGAGCGCGCTTCCCCCTCGGGCCGCACGTCCGGGCGCACGTGCGCCCGGCCTATCGGCACGATGAGCGGCCGGTCGCCCACCGGGTCGTCGACCACCCGGGCCCGCAGCCCGAACGCCTCGTGCAGCAGCTCGGCGGTGATGACGTCCCGGGGGTGCCCCTGCGCCAGGACCGCTCCCGCCCGCATGACGACGAGGTGGTCGCTGTAGCGGGTGGCCAGGTTGAGGTCGTGCAGGACCATGACCACGGTGCGGCCCGACTCGTGCAGGTCGTCGACGAGGTCGAGCACGTCGATCGCGTGGGCCAGGTCCAGGTAGGTGGTGGGCTCGTCGAGCAGCAGCAGGCCGGTGCCCTGGGCCAGGGTCATCGATATCCATACGCGCTGGCGCTGCCCGCCGGACAGGGAGTCGACGGGCCGCTCGGCGAGGTCCGCCACCCCGGTCATGGCCAGGGCGCGCCGCACCACGTCCGCGTCGTCCGACGACCACTGCCGCAGCCAGCTCTGGTGCGGGTGGCGTCCGCGCGCGACGAGGTCGGCGACCGTCAATCCGTCCGGGGCGACCGGCGTCTGCGGCAGCAGCCCGAGCTTCTTCGCCACATCGCGGGTCCGGAGCCGGCCGATGTCCTCGCCGTCCAGGACGACGGTGCCCCCCGACGGCTTGAGCAACCGGCTCAGGGTGCGCAACAGGGTGGACTTCCCGCAGCCGTTGGGGCCGATGATCGTGGTGATCACCCCGGTCGGGATCGTCACGTCCAGGTCGTCGATGACCGTGCGGTCGCCGTACCCGACCGTGATGCCCCTGGCGGCGAGCCGTGGGACGCCCCTGACGTCCTCATCGGTCCGAACGGTGAACTGAGCGGCCACGAGCCCCCCTTGTTGAGGTATGCCTTACTTCTACCATCTACCGGAGGTTCGCCCGTACCAACAGGTAGACGAGGAACGGTCCGCCGATCACCGCGGTGACCACCCCGACCGGCAGACCGATCGGCAGCGCCGCGCGGGCGACGAGGTCGGAGCCGATCAGCAGCAGCGCGCCCACCAGCCCCGAGGCGATCAACGGCGGTGTGGGCCACCGCCCCAGGCGCATCGCCACCTGCGGGGCCACCAGCGCGACGAACGGGACCGGCCCGGCCGCGCTCACCCCCACCGCGGCCAGCAGGACGGCGCAGAGCAGCAGGACGCCCCGCACCCGGCCGAACCGTACGCCCAGCCCGGCCGCGACGTCGTCGCCGAGGTGCATCGGCTTGAACGGGAAGGCCACCAGGGCGACGGCGGCCAACAGGACGAGCGTGCACCAGAAGGCCACCCCGACCTCGTCCCAGGACCGGTTGTCCAGCGAACCGACCAGCCACACCTGGGCGCGCGCCACGTCGCGGATGTCGGCCGAGACCAGCAGCCAGGTCGTGACCGCCTGCATCATCGCGGTGACCGAGATGCCGATCAGGACGAGCCGGAAGCCGTCGATCCCGCGCCGCCAGGCGAGGAAGTACACGAGCAGCCCCGTGCCGAGCCCGCCCAGCAGGGCCGCCGAGGACAGCCCGACCGAGCCGGCGACCGCCGCGGCGGTCCCGCCCGTCGCGGTCACCAGGAACACCGCGACGGCGCCGGCCCCCGAGGTGATCCCCAGGATGTCGGGGCTGGCGAGCGGGTTGCGGGCCACGGACTGCGTGATGGCCCCCGACACGCCCAGGGCGACGCCCACGATCAGACCGGCCAGCGCCCGGGGCAGGCGGAGGTCCATGATGACGAACTCGTCGACCTGCTCCCCCTGCCCCACGAGCGTGGCCATGACCCGGGTGAGGCCGATGGGGAAGTCCCCGACGCCGATCGAGAGGCAGAAGACCAGGAAGGCCGCCGCCGCGAGGACCAGGGTGACCAGCACGAGCCGGGGCCGCCAGACGAACGACACCTTTCCCAGCCGTACGCCCGGGGGCATCGACGCCCGCTCCGCCTCGGCCCCGCCCCTGGGCCGCGGAGCCTGCTCCATGTGCTCGTGAACCCTCATACCGCGCTCCTGAACTTCCCCCGCCACACCAGGAGCGCGAAGAAGGGCGCGCCGAGGAGGGCGACCACGACGCCCGATTCCAGTTCGCCCGGGCGCACCACCAGCCGGCCCGCGATGTCGCAGACCAGCAGGACCACGGCCCCGAGCAGACCGGCGTACGGCACCAGCCAGCGGTAGTCGGGGCCGGTGAGGTGGCGGGCCACGTGCGCCACCATCAGCCCGAGGAAGGCGATGGGGCCGCAGGCCGCGGTGGCGGCCCCCGCCAGCAGGGTGACGGCGGCGATGCCGACGGTCCGGCTCATCGCGATGTTCACTCCCAGCGCCCGCGCCACGTCGTCGCCCAGGTTGAGCAGGTTGAGGGCGGGCAGGGTGATCAGCGCCAGGACCAGCCCGACGACGACGAAGCCGGTCACCGGCCGGATGACGTCGAACCCGACGCCGGCCACCGAGCCCGCGTTCCAGAACCGCAGGGCGTTCAGCGACTCCTTGTCGGAGAGCGCCACGGCCGTGGTCATCGCCGCGAGGAAGACCGTGACGCCCTGTCCGGCCAGGGCCAGGGTCAACGGGCTGCCCGCGCCCCTGCCGATGCTCGCCAGGCCGAAGACCACGACACCGGCCGCACCGGCCCCCAGGAAGGCGAACCAGACGTACTGCAAGGGGTCGGTGAACCCGAACACGGCGATCACCGCCACCACGGCGAAGGAGGCTCCGGCGTTCACCCCCAGCAGCCCGGTGTCGGCGACGGGGTTGCGCGTGTACCCCTGGATCAGCGCCCCGCCGACGCCGAGCGCCAGCCCCGCCACGACCGCGAGGACGGTACGGGGCACGCGCACGGTCTGCACGATGAGGCGGATCTCGGTCAGCTTCCGGTCGGGGTCGGGGTCCGCGAACAGGCCGTGCCACACCTCGCCGGGGCTCAACGCGCGCGCTCCGACGGCCAAGGAGGCCGCCGCCGCGATCACCAGGACGGCCGCGAGGACCCCCAGCCCGGCCAGCCGCCGCCCGCGGGTGTCGGTCGTCCCCCCGGGTGAGGGGCGCTCCACCTCAGTCGTCAACATGTCGAAGAACGATATCCCTTTGATCGCAACAGTCGCTCCGTCCGCCGGCGGACCGCCGGGCGGACGGAGCGTTCGACGAGCCGCGTCCGGTCAGTGCCCGGCGGGCACTTCCCGGCCCGCTCCCCCGGCCACCGGCCGGGACGCGTCGGAGGTGGACTTGACCCGGCGTCCGAGCAGGGAGTCCAGGATCTCCCCGACCCGTATCGCCGTGTTGGAGAGCAGCGACGTGGTGATGCCGTGCGTGTGCTCCGTACCGCCCTGGAGGTAGATGCCGCAGTGCAGCCCGGGGCCGGTCGCGATCCGGTAGTCGCGCTCCACGCGGACGCGGCCCGTGTCGTCGCGCAGGCAGTGCTCCCCGACCTCGCCGAGCACGCCGAGCGGGTCGGCGGGGCGGTAGCCGGTGGCGAACACCACGGCGGCGGCGTCGAGTTCCGACTCCTCCCCGGTCACCAGCGACTTCACGGTGGCGCGGACGCCGCCGGGCTCCTCCACCACACCGGTGACCCGGGACACGTTGAGGAAGCGCAGCCGTTCGGCGCCCAGGACCTTCTCCCGGTACATCTGGCGGTAGAGGTCGTCGATCAGGTCGATGTCCACCACCGAGTAGTTGGTGTTGGCGTGGTAGGCCATCAGGCTGCTCTTGACCGCCTCGGGGGCGGCGAAGTAGTCGTCGACCGCGTCGGGGTCGAAGATCCGGTTGGCGAAGCCGCTGTCGTCGGCGGGGCTGTAGCCGTACCGGGAGAAGACGGCGCAGACCTCGGCGTCGGGGAAGCGGCGGTGCAGATAGGCGACGTTCTCGGCGGCGCTCTGGCCGGCGCCGACGACGACGAACCGCGAGGGCGAGGAGCCGTCCAGGGCGTCGACCTTCCGCAGCAGGTCGGAGTTGTGCCAGACGCGCTCGCCGCGTTGCACCCCCTCGGGCATGAGGGGGCGCAGCCCGGTCCCGATGACGAGGTTGCGGGCGCGGTGGACCGTGACCCCGTCGCCGGAGCGGACGGTCACGTCGAGGTGGCGCACCGCGCCGTCGTCGACGAACGGGGTGACGCCGATGACCTCGTGGCCGTAGGAGACCTGGTCGTCGACCTTGGCCGCGGCCCACTCGAGGTAGTCGTGGAACTCCACCCGCAGCGGGAAGAGGTTCTTGTGGTTGATGAAGTCGATCAGCCTGCCCTTGCTCTGCAGGTAGCACAGGAAGCTGAACTCGCTGGCCGGGTTCCGGAGCGTCACCAGGTCTTTGAGGAAGGACACCTGCATGGTGGCGTCGTCGATGAGCATGCCGCGGTGCCAGCCGAAGCTCGACTGCTGCTCGAAGAAGTGAGCGGTGACCGAATCCTGCCTGCCGACTGTGCTGTTGTACTCGCTGAGCGCGATCGCCATGGCCACATTGGACGGGCCGAAGCCGATGCCGATGAGGTCGTGGACCGGTGGTGTGTCGCCAGGAAGAACCTGTGACATGTCGCTCCCATCGTCCGGGAAGTCCGCCTGTCAGGCGTGAGGGGAAGATTCGGAGGACGGGCGCGCCGACGAAGCGGTCACCCGAACTTAGGTGAGCCTAAGCTCGCCAATTCGCTTTGTCGATAGGGCATATGGGGCGAGGCTCCGGCAAGGGGGACGGTCGGCCACGGCTCGAAAAGGGCGCTTGTGCCGAAACATCCCCGTAGTCGGGCGCGCAGGCCCCGGATACGGCGGGGCACCACACTCCGCCCGGGCGCGCCCGGAGGGGACGCTCCATCGACGGTTGGCGTGAAAGGGCCCGTACGCCTTCCTCCCGACGGGCGGGCGCGGCATCCCCTTCGTACGACTGAAGTCCGACGCGGCGCCGGGCCGCCCCCGGCCGGACGCCTCGGGGCCGAGGGCGGTCGGCGGAGGACGCGGAGGGGAGGCGCGGCAGCGGGAGACGAAGGGAGAGAGAGCACCCGGGCCCGGACGTGGGGCGGGGCCGGAGAGAGTTCTCTCCGGCCCCGCCCCACGTCCGGGCCCGTCGTGCCCCGGCGCTCTTCGTTTGTTCCGTACCGCGCTCAGATCCGGCCGCGCGCCAGCCGGGTCAGCGGACCCATCGGAGGCTTGGCGGACGAGCGCCCGATGGCGAACGCCGCTCCGGCGATCCCGGCCACTCCGGCCGCGGCTCCGGCGGCGACCGCCTTGCGGTGCTTGACGACGGTCCAGGCCGTGCCGGCCGCGCTCGCCGCCTTGGCCGCGTTGGCGGCCACGGCCTGCTGACCGCTCTGGATACCGGCGGCGGCGGCGCGGCCGACGCGCCGGGTGGTCTCCCCGGCCGCCCGCACGCCCTCCGAGGCCGAGTCCTTGGCGCTCTCGGCCGCGGACAGCGCCTCGCCGCTCTTGTCCCGGGCCTGCGTGCCGGTCTTCCCTGCGGTGGCGCCGGCCGCCTTGCCGGCCGAGGCGGCCGTCTTGCGGGCGGTGGCGGTCCGGCCCTTGCTACCGGTGGAGTTCTTTGCGTCGTTGTCGTCAGTCATGGGCTCCTCCTTGCCGTGCTCGATGTGATCAAACCTGGATACCGGCGCGTTCAGGCGCCGTTGTGCGGGAGCAGCGAACCCAGCGGTCCGAGGTCGAGGTTGAGGTCGTCCATCGTCAGGCCGTAGCGGTCGCACAGCTCCGTCATGCGTTCGTTCAAGATCATCAAGGTCATGCCGATCCGCTCCTCCTGGAGCTCGCTCAGGTCGCCCTGCTCGACGCGGTGGATCGCGGTGCGCTCCATGAGCTGGCGGAGCAGTTCGACGATGGTGAGCACCAGTTTGATGAGGTCGCGCTCCACGGTGTCCGGGTCGGTGTGCAGCCGCTGGGCCGCGGCGGAGGGGCCGCGGCCGTCCTCGGGCGGCGCGGGGCTGAGCCCGAACGCGCGGGCCGCGGCGCGCGCCACCTCTTCGGCCGCCGCGGCGGGCGTCCCCTGCGCGCCTCGTGCGCGGGCGTCCTCGGTCATCGTCTGCGCCTCCTCCCCGTTCTCCGGGGTCTCCCGTTCGTAAGCCGCCGGGGACGGGCTCACCACGGCCCCGGCTCCTCACCGGTGATCGAACGGATCACCGCTCGCAGATTGATGTGGACGAGGTCCACGTCGGCGATGGACAGGACGAGGTCGCCGGTGAGCACGGCCCCGCCGTTCAGCAGCCGGTCCAGGAGGTCGATGAGGGCGACGGGCGGCCCGCTGCGGGGTTCGCTCTCGCCGAGGACGCCGCCGATGAGGTCCGTGCTCATCGTGGGCCCCCGCCGTCCGCCCCCTCCGCCACCATGGCGGTGGCGAACGAGTAGGGCGCCCACGGCCCGGTCACCTCGATCGACACCCCGGGGGCGCCGCCGGCCAGCGCGGCCAGCTCGCGGTGCAGTCGCGCCGCGTCCTCCCGGGGGACGAGGTAGGCCTCGTTGGTCACGTTCACGCCGGCGCGGGCAGCGAGCTGCCCCTGCTGCGGGCGGTGCACCGCCCGGGAGGAGGCCACCCCGTCGGCCAGTCGGGCGGCACGGGCGGCCAGGTCGGAGGCCGCCTGGTAGACGTCCTGGCTCTCGCGCTGCTGCGCCTGCCGCCGCCGCAGGTAGGCGCGGCCCGCCCCGGCGTCCGGGGGCGTCGCGGCGGTCGGCCCGGCGGACGCCGTCGCGGCGGCCGCACGGGGATCGGCGTACACCTTCACCCCCAGCTCGACATGGCCCTCCAGGCGCCCCAGCAGTTCCTGGAACTCGCTGCGTTGCCGAACCAGCATGGCGGCCACCCGGGCGTCGTCCAGGTAGACCGTGGCCAGCCGCATCGGCAGGACGGAGGTCTCCGCGAACGCGGCGTCCACCACGGCGTGGTGGGCGCGGGCAACGGCTTCGAGCCGGTCCAGGTCCTCCATCTGCGCGGTGAGCCCCTGCTCGCTGAACGCGTCCGCCGGTACGGAGGAGACGAGCGCGCACAGCCCTCCCCCGGCCACGGGGCGCAGCGGGCGGCCGTCCACGCCGGGCAACCGGGTGGCGAGCCCGTCCAGGGCGGAGCCCTCACGGCCGACCGCGTAGACGTAGCTCATCTCTCCGGCGCCCGCGTCCGGACCGTCGGCGGGCGGGTTCGGTCCGGTGCTCATCGCTCCTCCTCCTGTCCGGTCCGATCCGCCCGGGCCTCGGCCGCGGCGGAGCCCGGAAGCCCTGCCGCCGACCGCAGACGGGCCAGTTCGGCGCGCAGCCGCTCGTTCTCCTCGGCCAGCGCCTCGTCACCCGAGCCGCTCCCGGCCTCCCGCGGGGGGCCGAGCTCCGCGCCGGGGGCGCTTCCCGCCTCGGTCTCCCGCGCGGGACGGGCCCGCGAGGAGAGCGAGGGGTCGTGCTCCCACCAGTCGATGCCCATTTCCTTGGCCTTGTCGACGGAGGCGACGAGCAGGCGGAGCTTGATGGTGAGCAGTTCGATGTCGAGCAGGTTGATCTGGATGTCACCGGCGATGACGATGCCCTTGTCCAGCACCCTTTCCAGGATGTCGGCGAGGTTGGCCGACGAGCCCTGTTGCCCGTATGCCGGGGCGGCCCCTCGGGGCGAGGCCGGCAGCCGGCCGGCCAGTGAATCGGACACGGTCTCTCACGCCTTTCCGTGGGGTGTCGGTGGGGTGGTGGTGTCGGCACGGCCCCGGGGGCCGGCCCCGGGGCCTGTGCCCGGGCGCCGGCCTCCGTCGGGCCGTTGAGCGGGGAGGGTCACCGGTCGGCGGCCGCCCGGCGACGGGAACCACGGGCCGGTCGCGGCTCCTCCGCCGCCTCCTCCTCCTCGGCCGGCTCGGCGTCCTCGTCGGCGTCCGCCTCGTCCAGGTCCTCGGTGTCCTCGTCGGCGTCGGCGTCCTCGTCGGCGTCGGCGTCCTCGGCGTCCTCTTCCGCGAACTCCTCCCCCGGCTCGGCGTCCTCGGCGTCCTCGTCGGCGAACTCCTCGTCCTGCGGCTCCTCGTCGTAGTCGGAGTCCACCGGCTCGTCGTCCTCGGCATCGTCGAGGTGTTCGTCCTCGGGGTCGTCGAGGTGTTCGTCCTCGGGCTCGCCGTCCTCGTCGCGGGGCTCGTCGTCCTCCTCGTACGCGTCCTCGGCGGCGTCTTCCTCGGATTCGGACTCGGTGGGCTCGCCCTCCCGCTCCTCCTCCTCGATCGCCTCGTCGTGGCTGACGACGACCTCTCCGTCGCGGATCTCGCCCCGCCAGCTGTCGGTCGCCTCACCGCGCATCATGATGAACTTGCGGTAGAGCTTGAGGTCCAGTCGCGCCCGGCGGCCCTGGGCCCGCCAGATGTTGCCGGTCTTCTCGAACAGCCCCTTGGGGAAGTACTCCAGGACCAGCAGGACGCGGGTGAGGTCGTCGGTGAGGGCGTGGAAGGTGACCACGCCCTTGACGGTGCCCTTGGCGCCCTCGGTGGTCCAGGTGATCCGTTCGTCGGGCACCTGCTCGGTGACGTTCGCCTTCCAGCTGCGGGTGGACTTGGCGACCTTCACCTTCCAGTTGCTGGTGGTGTCGTCCGCCTTCTCCACGCTCACGACGCCCTTGGCGAACGAGCTGAACTCCTGGAACTGGGTCCACTGGTCGTACGCCTCGCGGACCGGCACACCGACGTCGATGTCCTCCACGATGGTGACGCTCTTGGACTTGCCCCCACCGGACTTGCGCCCCTTGCCGAACAGGCCCTTGACCTTGTCCTTGACGGTGTCCTTGAGGTGGGAGGCGCCCGCGCTGAAGGCGGCCTGGCCGGGCGACTTCCCCTCGCCGAGCGCCTGACCGCCCTTGGCCAGGCTCTTCAGGGCGCCGCTCCCGCCACCCGGCTCCGCGAGCTTGGACACCGAGTCGCCGAGACGGTGCCCCAGCTGGGTCACGGCGTGCTCGGCGCGGGCCCGGAGGTAGTTCTGCAGCTCGTCCTTGAGACGGTCGGTGGCCGGGTTCTTGACCACGTCGTCCTTGATGCCGCTGAGCGCGGATTCAGGCATCGTCGCCTCCCCGGGCCTTGCGGGCGCCGGAGGACGCGGTCTTGCGGGCGGCGCTGCCGCGCTTGCGGGCGGGGGCGGCCGACTTGCTTCCGCTTCCCGACCGGCCGGCGCCGGACGAGGAACCGCTCCTGGAGGAGGATTCGGAGGAGGCGGTCTTGCGGGGGGCGCGCTTGCGCTTCCCGCTCCCGCCGGTGTCCTCGTCCCGGTCCGCGCGGGCGTCCTTCTTCGGCTCCTCGTCCTCGGCCGGCTCGTCGTCCTCGCCGGTCTCCTCGTCCTCGGCCGCGGATCCCGCCCCCAGCGCCTGCGTGCGCTGCTGCAGAGAGTCCGCGAGGCTGCCGGCCCGCTGGGTGAGGGCCTTGGTGGCGGCCGTCTTGGTGGCGTCCACCAGTTCCTTGCGCACCTGGTCGTTGAGCGAGCCCAGGACCGGCGAGTCGGCCAGCATTCTGCCGAGCTGCCGCGGGTCGAGGTCCATCTTCTTGCCGAGGAGGAACATCCCGAACCCCAGGGCGAGTTTGGCCTTCTTCGTACGCCCCAGCAGGTATCCCCCTACCAGGGCCGCGCCTATCTTGGCGTTCTTCGTCATGTGCGATGCACCTCTGATCTCCCCCGGTCACGTGTGGTGGCGTCTGACGTTCACGGCCCCTGCCGCGTGCTGTTCCGGTACGCCTCGATCTCGTCCAGCCGGTCGAGCAGTTCGTCCTCGAGCCGGTCGAACTCCTCGTCGTCGATGAGGCCGTTCTTCAGGTCCTGCTCCAGTTGCGCCAGCTGGGCGCGTACCGGCTCCGGGTCGTAGTACTCCTGCTCGGCCGCCTGGACGACCTGGTCGAGTACCCAGGCCGTCCCCCGTACGGGGGCCAGCGGCAGGGTCAGGATGCTGCTGATGAGGCCCATGGCGGACGTCTCACCTCCGCTCCCGGGACCGGACGGACGGGCGGGCCGCGGCGGTCAGACGAAGCTGTACGGCGGCAGCGGGCCCGTCAGCGTGAACGTGTAGGCGTCGCCGCGCCGGTCGGCCTCCTTCTGGACCGCCGCCACGAAGCCCTCGGTCTCCGCGCGGGGCACCAGGAAGGACAGGTTGAGGAACTGCTGCGGGGCCGGTTCCGCGTGCGAGCTGCGGGTGGCGGCGTCCGCCAGTCGCTGCGCGACGTCCTCCGCCTCCCGCTGCCCGCGGGCGGTCACCTCGCGCGCCACCAGCTCTCCCAGGGCGATCCGGTCGTCGTGGCTGCCCTGGGCCCGGACCCGCTCGTTGAGCTGCCGGATCTCGTCGGACTCGGTCATGATCTCCCGGAGGAGGTCGTCCTCCTCCCGGCCGGCCTTGAGGTTGTACTCCACCTGGCCGTCCAGCTCCGCCAGCCGCTCCTCGTACGCGTCGGCCTCCCGCTCCAGCGCCGCGGTGACCTCGTCGTCGCCGGGGCCCACCAGGCCGAACCTCATCGGCAGGGTCGCGCCGCCCGCCATCAGCGCTTCCAGCACGTTCTGATGGGCCATCACATCGCGTCGCTTGGCGCGGAGTCCGGCGGGCGCGTCGCCGACCACGGCGGCCAGTCGGCCGGTGCGGACGGTACGCAGCTCCGAGGGCGGGTCGCCCACGCCGTGCAGGCCCTCCAGCGGCATGGGGTGGTCGGCTCCGGTGATGGCGTAGATGTAGGTGGGCACCGCTACTCCTCGCGTCGCTGGGACTGACGGGTGGACGTGGTCTTACGGGCAGTGCGCTTGCGCGGCTGCTCCTCTTCCTCCGACTCGCCGTTCTTGCTCTGCAACGATTCGGTGAAGGCCTCCACGGCGCCGGAGAGCGCGCCCTTCGACTTGCCCTTGGCGCCGCTCTCGGTCATGTCGCCGACCAGGTCGGTGAGCTGGCTCGGCGCCTTGCGGCCGGATTCCAGGTCGAGGCGGTTGCAGGCTTCGGCGAACCTCAGGTAGGTGTCGACACTCGCGACGACCACCCGTACGTCGATTTTGAGGATTTCGATACCGACCAGGGAGACACGGACGAATGCGTCGATGACGAGTCCGCGGTCGAGTATGAGTTCAAGAACGTCGTAGAGATTTCCCGAGCCGCTCCCACCGGACGTCGCATTGCTCTGTTGAACGAGGGACATGGGGAACTCCTTTCGGTGATCTTCCGCGAGACCGCCTTTCGGCGATCTCCGTTGCATCTGACGACGGAATGTCAGCGTCGATCGATCTGGCCGCGGGCATACCGGCGCAGCCGCTCGTAGGACAAAAGCGTTCCCTGGGGATCGAGTTCGACCCGGTACGAGGCCATCACACTCATGGTGTCCGGCACCCGCTCCAGCTCGACGACCTCCACGTCCGCCGACCAGCCGCTCTCGGTGGCCTTCACCGAGGAAACAGAACCGGGCTCGCACTGGAGCAATTCCGTGAGCTGTGCGGACGCCTGCCGCATGGCGGTAGGAACGTCGACGCGCTTTCCGTCGTGCTCTTCATCGGTCTTCTTCTCGGTGCTCATCCTTCACCTGTCGCCGGGGATGACCGCTCACTGACCGGTCTCCGTCGTCCTTGGCTGACATCCGCCTGCCCCTGCGATCCGGACATATGCGCGAACGGAGCGATCGATAACCGCGATTTCCGAATCCGGCCGCCGGTTCCTCTCCCCCTGGCGGCAGGGGGGTTCGCGTCCCGTGCGCGGCGGGGGTTCTCGCCGCCGCGCGGGGTAGGCGAGGCGGACACGCCGTCCCCGAAGGAGTGGTCAGCCATGGAAATCTCCGGAGTCGTCAGCGCCGTGTTCATCGGTGCGGCGGTCGGTCTGCTGGGGCGCCTCGTCCTGCCCGGCCGCCAGCACATCGGCGTGCTGTGGACGTTCGTCGTCGGCGTCGCCGCCGCGCTCCTGGGCTCCCTGCTGGCGTCCTTGTCGGGAGTGGCGGCCACCCGGGGCGTCGACTGGATCGAGTGGCTCCTCCAGATCGTCCTGGCCGGCCTCGGCGTGGCCGCCCTCGACCGCGCGCTGGCCGGAACCGAGCGGAAGCCGCGCCTGCGCGAGTGAGGCCGGCGGGGCGGGGCGCGCCGTTCAGCCGGACCGCAGGTCGCTGGAGGGGCCCGTCTCGCCCATGGCCCGGCGGTCCTCCTCGGACCAGGAGCGGGTGTCGCGGGGCTCGACGTAGGGCTCCTCGTACGGAGGCAGACCGCCCAGGATGGCGCGCTCGCGCGCCATCTCCGCGTCGAACTCCAGCCCCAGCAGGATCGCCAGGTTGGTGATCCACAGCCAGACCAGGAAGACGATGACGCCGGCCAGCGCACCGTAGGTCTTGTTGTACGAGCCGAAGTTGGCGACGTAGAACGCGAACCCGGCGGAGGCCGCCATCCAGATCAGCAGCGCCAGCACGCTGCCCAGGGAGCCGAAGGCGAAGCCCCGCCCCTTGGCGTTCGGCGCCGCCCAGTACAGGAGCGCCAGCATGGCGGCCACGAAGACGACCAGGACGGGCCACTTGGCGATCGACCAGACCAGCAGGGCGGTGTCGCCGACGCCCAGCAGCGAGCCGAGTTCACGGGCGATTCCTCCGCTCAGCACCACCATCAGGGCGCAGACGGCGGCCAGCACCATGAGCACCAGGGTGAGCCCCACGCGCACCGGGAGTACCTTCCACAGCGGGCGGCCCTCCGGCAGGTCGTAGACCGCGTTCGCCGCCCGCATGAAGGCCGCCACATAGCCGGAGGCGACCCACAGCGACCCCAGCAGACCGACGACCGCCAGCACCGAGCCGGTGCCGCCGCTCCCCTCCAGCTGGGTGATCGCGCTCTTGATCACGTCCTTGGCGGCTCCCGGGGCCAGCTTCTCGACGTGCTCCAGCGCCTTCCGCGTGGTCGACTCGCCCGCGATCCCGAGGAGGGAGACCAGGACGAGGAGGGCCGGGAAGAGCGAGAGGATTCCGTAGTAGGTGAGCCCCGCAGCCCGGTCGGTCAGTTCGTCCCGCTGGGTCTCCTTCACCGTTCGCTTGAGGACCGCCCACCAGGACGCCCTGTGCAGGTCGGTCGGCGTGTCCGGCGCGTCACGCTTCACCCGGTCGTCGGGGCCGGCCGCCGCGTCCGGCGTGTCGCGCTCCGCCCCGTCGTCGGGGCCGGCCGGCCCACGCAGGCGCCCCTCCTCCGTCCGTCCCGTTCCGTCGCGGCTCTCCGGGACCTTTCCGTACCGGGAGCCCTGCTGGGTGCGCTGTTCGTCTGCCATGAACGGCGGCTACCCCGACCAGCGCCGTTATGCAGGCGTGGGGCCTTTCACCGCAGGCGCGAGCACCCTCGGCTCACGCGGTTCCCGGCCCCGGACGTTGACCGGTGTGCTCCTTTCGGGGCAAATGCGGGCGCGTGTCGGCTCGGTGACGTCTCGTCATCGGATGCGTGTGGCATTTCTGTAACTGCACCCCGATTAGTACGACAATCTCACCACTCAGGAGTCGTCATGTCGTCGTTCACCCTCTCGCGCACCTCCGTCCGACGCCTCGGCGCCGCCGCGGTCACCGCCGTCGCCGTCACCGGTCTCTCCCTCTCCGGCGCGTCCACCGCTTCCGCCGCCCCCGGCGACCTCGGCGAGATCAAGATCCACAAGCCGGGCACGCCCAACAGCGACCCGCGTGACGAGATCAAGATCTGCCGTTTCACCCTGGCAGCCGTCAACTTCGAGACCGTGCCCCTGGTCAACGTCACCGTCACCCCCCAGCCGGCCACCCCGACCCGTCCCACGCTCACCGCGGCCGTCGCCCTGACCGCGGGGCTCGGCAACACGCAGGAGTACTCGCTGCCCAACGGCCAGTACAAGGTGACCTGGACGTTCCCGGGCGGCACGCCCAAGGAGAAGCTCTTCACCGTCGACTGCCGTCCCACCGGGGGCGTGCCCGCGGGCGGCGGCGGTGTCCCGACCGTCGAGAGCAGCACCGCCGGGGACGGCGGCATGTCGCTCGGCGCCACCTCGGCGCTGGCCGCCGGGGGCGTGGGCGTCCTCGGTCTCTTCCTCGCCCGCCGCTCCGCCCGCCGCCGCACGCATGGCGCCGCGTAACACGGTTCACCGTCGTCGGCGACGGCGGCGCGGACCGAGCCGCGCCACCCGTCTCACCATGACGCTGAGCGTCACCTTCTCGATCGTGGCCACCGTGGTCCAGGGGTGCGGCGCCTCCCCTGACCACGGAGCCGCGACCGCGTCGGCCCCCGGCGACGGAAAGGTGTCCCAGCAGGCGCCGCCGGGACGGGAGGCGGGCCCCTCCTCCTCCCCGGCGGCGCACCCCGGGCACCCGGACGGGAGCAGGGCGGCGGGGAAGCGGGCGGCGAAGCCGACGAGATCCGCTCCCCCGCCGTCGCCGCTCCCCCGGTCGCCGGCGACGAAACTGTCGATCCCCGCCCTGTCGCTGGAGGCGCCGGTCGTGGGGCTCCCCCTCGACCCGGCCGGCCACCCGGGGACCCCGCCCATCAGCAAGCCGAAGCTGGTCGGCTGGCACCGCGACGGGCCGACGCCGGGCGAGAAGGGGACCGCGCTGGCGATCGGACACCGGGACACCCTGACCGGGCCCGCCGTGTTCCTCAACATCAGCATGCTGCGCCCCGGCAACACCGTCCGGGTCACCCGGGCCGACCGGCGTACGGCGGTCTTCACCGTCGACGCGGTCCGCACGTACCAGAAGGCGTCCTTCCCCGACAAAGAGGTCTACGGAGAGCGGGGACGGCCGGAACTGCGGCTGATCACCTGCGGCGGACGCTTCGACAAGAAGGCCGGCTATGCGGCCAACGTCGTCGTCTTCGCGCATCTCACCGGCGTCGCGAAGGCATGAGGCGGGCGCCCCTCGGAGCCCGCCTCGCACACGGGGACCACCGTGGACGCCCCCGCGGGATTCACTCTCCCGGGGGGCCGCGCCCGGCGAAGCCGCCCCGGGCACGGCCGGCCGCCGGTCCGCACGGGCGGGAGGACCGACCGGGGGCCGCAAAGGAGAACCGCGACCCGCCCACGGCGCGGAGACGTCCCGCACCATCGGCCCGCCCGAGATGCGGAATGCCCGAATGTGACGAGACTGGGCGCTATGGCAGACCAACGTTCGGCACGGGCCACCGGCCCGGCCAGGACCCGGAAGAAGCCGGCGTCCACCAAGGGGCCCGAGCACGCCGCTCGGGCCGCCTGCCGGAGCCTGGAGGGGCTGATCGACCACCCCGCCGAAGGCGTCTCCGCGGTCCGGCGCTCGGACGACGACGGCTGGTGCGTGGTCGTGGACGTCCTCGAGGTGCCTCGGATCCCCGACACGACGAGCCTGCTCGCCTCCTACGAGGTGCGTCTGGACGGAGCCGGAGAGCTCCAGGAGTACCGCCGGGTCCGTCGCTACCGGCGCGGCTCCGCAGACGAGTGATCCCCGACCGTCCGATCAGCTGGAAGGACCCACCCTCATGACGGCCACGACCTACGCCGACGAGATAGCTCCGTGTCCGCCTCGCGCCGGCACCCTGTACGACGTTCTGGAACTCATCCTGGACCGGGGCATGGTCATCGACGTGTTCGTCCGGATCTCCCTGGTCGGCATCGAGATCATCAAGATCGACGCCCGTATCGTCGTGGCCAGCGTGGACACCTACCTCCGCTTCGCCGAGGCGTGCAACCGGCTGGACCTGGAGCGGGACTCCGGCAGCACGACCGTCCCCGAACTGCTCAGCGGCAGCGCTGCGAAGTCCATCGGCAAGCGCAAGGTGCGCAAGGCCGCGGAGACGGTGGGCGACACCGTACGCAGAGCGGTGGGGCAGGACGACGCGTCCGACGAGGTGGAGGAAGAGGAAGAGGAACCGCGTCCAAAGAAGCGCCGGGCCCCCGCCCGCAGCGGCGGCGGCGCGAGCCGGCGCCGCCGAGCGGAGGCGTGAGCCGTGGCCGGCGCCGGACTGTACGTCTACGCCGTGGTGCGCCGCGGGACCCCCCTGCCCGCGGGGACGGGCGGCGTGGGCGACCCGCCCGGTGTTCCGCGCACCGTCACCACGGGCGGGATCGCCGCGGTGGTCAGTGACGCCCCCGCGCGCCTGCGTGCCCGGCGGCGGGACCTGCTGGCCCATCAGAACCTCCTGATGGGCCTGGCGGAGGGCGGCCCCGTGCTGCCGATGCGTTTCGGGATGGTGGCCCCGGACGAGGACACCCTGCTCGCCCGCCTGGCCGGGGCGCGGAGGAGCCACCTCGCCACCCTGGAGCAGTTGGACGGACACGTCGAGGTCAACGTCAAGGCCCTGCCGGCTCCCGACTCCCTGGCCGAAGTGGTGGTCGAGGACGCCGTCGTACGGCGGCTGCGGGACGAGGCGCGCCGCCGGCCCGGATACGAGGCCAGCGTCCGGCTGGGCGAAGCGGTGGCCTCGGCACTGACACGCCGCGCGGCCGAGGCGGGCCGGGAGGTGCTGCGCGAACTCGCCCCGCTGGCCCGTGCGGCCGTCCCCGGGCCCGAGGTCCAGGGGTGCGCGCTGAACACGTCCTTCCTGGTCCCGCGCGGCCACAGCGAACGATTCCGTACGGCGGCCGAGCGACTGGCCGAAGCGCGCCGGAGCCGCGTCGAGATCCGCTTCGCGGGCCCCCTGCCCTGTTACAGCTTCGTCGGTGACGCGGACGCCCCGGGCCGGCCGGGCGCGATGGCCGGAGGCTGACGATGGGGCTGATCTCCGGACTCCTGCTCCTGCCCCTCGCCCCGGCGCGGGGGGTGGTCTGGGTCGCGGAGAAGCTCCAGGAGACCGCCGAGCGCGAGCTGTACGACCCCGGCGTGCTCCGTGCGCAACTCGCCGGGCTCAACCGCGAACTGGACGAAGGACTCATCGACCTCGAAACGTTCGAGGCCGAGGAGGAACGGCTGCTCGACCGGCTTCACGCCGCTCAGATGCGCTGCGACGTCGACCACAGAAGGTGACAGACATGGATGACCAGGCCAAGGCGGCCTTGGCGGCCGCCGTAGTGGGCGGGTACGTGCTGGGCCGGACGAAGAAGGGCCGGCTGGCCCTGAGCGTAGCGACCTACCTGGCAGGGCGACGCTTCGGACTCGAACCCCGCCAACTGGCGGCCGAGGGGGTGCGCCGGCTCGGGCAGGTGCCCCAGGTGGCGGAGTTGCAGGAGCAGTTGAGGGGGGAGGTACTCGACGCCGGGCGCCAGGCCGTGACAGCGGCCGCCAACCGCGGTATGGCCTCGCTGGCGGACGCCATCGGCGACCGCACGCTGCGTCTCGGCGCGACGGACGAGGGCGAGGGCGAGGGCGAGAAGTACGAGGACGAGGAGTACGAGGACGAGGAGTACGGGGAGGAGGGGCCGGACGAGGAGGAATCCGAGGAGGACGAAGAACCCGAAGACGACGAGGGCGAGGACGACGAGGGCGAGGACGACGACGAGGACGAGGAACCGGAGGAGGAGGCCCCCGCTCCGAGGCCCCGGCGTGGAAAGGAGCCCACCGCCCCCGCGAAGCGGGCTCCGTCGCGTAGTTCCGCTTCGGCGAAGAAGTCCGCTGCCCCGGCGAAGAAGGCGACGGCCAAGAAGACCGCCGCGAAGAAGGCGGCCCCGGCCAAGAAGACGGCGGCCAAGAAGACCGGCGCTGCCAAGAAGGCGGCCCCCGCGAAGAAGGCCCCCGCCGAGAAGACGAAGAAGTCCGCTCCCGCCCAGAAGGCCCCGGCCAAGAAGGCCCCGGCCAAGAAGACGGCGGCGAAGAAGGCGACGACGAAGCAGCGGTCCGCCAAGTCGGCCTCGTCGAAGAAGGCCCCCTCCAAGCGGACCCCGTCCAAGCGCTCCGGTAGCGGGAGGTAGACGTCATGGTGAAGACGGACAGGGACGAGCCGGAAGAGGCGCAGGAGTCGGGGGTCGACCGCCTGAAGGAGGAGCTGTCGAAGTACGCCGGCGCCCAGGTGAAGAAGCTCGCCGAGAGAGCCGGTGACAAGCTCACCGACCTCACCGGCCAGTTGAACGACGTCGCGGAGAACGGCGGCTCCTTGCCCGCCATCGGCTCCCGCGTGCTCCAGGGGGAGTCCCCGGTGAAGGCCTTCGTCTCGGAGAAGGCCAAGGGAGCGAAGGACGCCGTGGTGGACAAGGCCAAGGACACCTTCGGCGGTGGCGGCAGGAGCAAGCGCAAGTCCAGCGGCAGCAAGGTCATGAACATCATCGAGGTGCTCGATGTGGGTGTGCCGCTGCGTACGGCCTATGACGCGTGGACGCAGTACGAGGAGTTCAGCAGCTTCGCGAAGGGGGTCCGCGACGTCTCCAAGAGTGACGAGGTGGAGAGCGACTGGAAGGTGAAGATCGGTCCCTCCTCCCGCAGCTTCAAGGCCACGGTCCTGGAGCAGGTGCCGGACGACAGGATCGTGTGGTCCTCGGAAGGCGCCAAGGGAACGGTCAACGGAGCGGTCAGCTTCCACGAACTCGGGCCCACGCTGACCCGGATCATCCTGGTGGTGGAGTACTACCCCTCGGGGTTCTTCGAGAAGACGGGCAACCTCTGGCGCGCGCAGGGGCGTCGGATGCGACTCGACTTCAAGCACTTCCAGCGCTACGTGACCCTCACCGAGGAGGAGCCGGAAGGCTGGCGCGGTGAGATCCGCGACGGTGAGGTGGTGGTCTCCCACGAGGAGGCCGTCGAGCGCGAGGAAGCGGAGCAGCAGGAGGGCGAGGACGAGCCGGAGGAGGAGTACGAGGACGACGGGGAGAGCGAGGACGGCGAGGACGAGGACGACGAATACGGCGAGGACGGCGAGGACGGCGACGACGACGGCGACGAATACGACGAGGAGCCGGGGGACGACGAGTACGAGGGGGAGGACGAGCCGGAAGAAGACGAGTCCGAGGATGAGGAGGACGAGTCCGAGGATGAGGATGAGGAAGAGGAAGAGGAAGAGGAAGAGGAGCCTCCCGTCCCGAGCCGCCGTGATCGTAGGCGTCGCGCGAAGGGTTCACGGTGACGGACCTCGACTTCCGGCAGGACGGCCGGCCCGTCCCGGGGCCTCCGAACTCCAGCCTCGCCGACATCCTCGAACGCGTCCTGGACAAGGGCATCGTCATCGCCGGGGACATCAAGATCGATCTCCTCGACATCGAGTTGCTCACCATCCGGCTCCGTCTGTTCGTCGCCTCGGTCGATACCGCGAAGAAGGCGGGCATCGACTGGTGGGAGACCGACCCCGCGCTGAGCTCCCGGGCGTCGCGCAACGCTCTGGAGGAGGAGAACCGTGAGCTGAGGGAGCGTCTGCGGGAACACGAACCGTCCGCCGAGGACGGAACGCCGTCCGCGGGCCCGACGCCTCGGAACGCGGACCGCGGGGAGCGGGCGGAAACGGAAGAGCGGACCGGCCGGAAGAAGGAGAGCGAGCGGAGATGACCCAGCCTTCGGCCCCCCGGGTGCCGCCCCCGGACGCGGACGACGGGGCCACCTATGTGTTCGCCGTCTGCCGCGCCACGCGCGCCGCGAGCGCGCTGGATCTCGACGAGGAGGCCGGCATGCCCGGCGGCGGAGCGGTCCGGCTGATCCCGGCGGGCCTGCTGACCGCCGTGGTGCAGACCGTCCCCGCCGCCGACTTCACGGACGAGGTCTGGCAGCGACGGCTGTCCGACCGGACGCAGATCGAGCGGTACGCACGGGCCCACCACACGGTGGTCTCGAACGTGTCCGCGCACGGTCCGGTCGTTCCCCTCCCGCTCGCCACTCTCTACCATGACGACGAACGGGCCCGCAGCCGCCTGATCCAGGAGACGGACCGCTTCCATGCCGCGCTCAAGCGCGTCGCACACCACGCCGAATGGGGGGTCAAGGTGTACCGGCCCGTGGCTCCGGAGCCTGGCCCCGAGACCGGCGAACCGCTGCCGGAGACGGTCGGCGGCCGTGCTCCCGGGGCCGGCCTCGCCTACCTGAACCGGAAGCGGGGCGCCCAGGCGCTGCGGGAGAGGCGCCGGGAACAAGCACTGGACGTCGCCGAGGCGATCGACGCCGAACTGCGCGGGCTCGCCGCGGCGTCGCGACGGCTGCGGACGCACGGGGCGGCGCTCTCGGGCGACCGCCGGATGCACGTGCTCAACGCCACGTACCTCGTCGCCGACGAGCGGGCGGACGAAGTCCGCCGATTGGTCGCGGTGTTGGGTGACCGCACCGGAGCGCAGATCGAGCTGTCGGGCCCCTGGGCGCCGTATTCCTTCGTCGGAGAGGTGTGACCATGGCGCACGAGGTGGTGCCCTGGGACAGCCCGGAGCCCTTGAGCGGCCCTCTCGGCGTGCCGCTCGTCGACCTGCTGGACCGGGTCCTGGCGACGGGGGTGGTGGTCAGCGGCGACCTGGTCATCGCCATCGCCGACGTCCCCCTCGTCCGGCTGTCGCTGCACGCGCTGCTCTCGTCGGTCAACGAGCGGGTACCGGCGCCCTGGAGCGACGGGGGGCCGCTGTGACGGGTTCACGCGTCGAGCTGGACTCCGAGCGGATGGGGCGGGACCTGGTGGCGCTGGTCCTGACCGTGGTCGAGCTGCTGCGGCAGCTGATGGAGCGCCAGGCCATCCGCCGGGTCGAGCAGGGCGATCTGAGCGACGAACAGGTCGAGGAGATCGGGACCACGCTCATGCTGCTCGACCAGCGGATGAAGGAGCTCTGCGAGCAGCACGGCGTACGCCCCGAGGACCTCAACCTCGATCTGGGGCCGCTCGGAACCCTGTTGCCCCGCGACTGAGGGCACCCGTCGGTCCGGCACTCGAATGGCGTACGCGGCCGACCAGGAGCAGAGTGAGGAGAGGGGCCCGAACGGGCCGATCCGCGGCCCGTGGCAACGACTCTCTGTGAGGCGGACATGGCCGATATCGACACCCAGGGCGACAGCAGGGCGACCGGCGGGCGGTCCGGAGGATCCGGCGGTCGCGGAAAGACGACCATCAGCGACAACGTCGTCTCCACCATCGCGGGCATCGCGATTCGCGAGACCGATGGCGTCCACTCCGTGGGGCGGGGGGCGTCCAAGGCGCTCGGCGCCGTCACCGGACGCAGGTCCGGCGCCTCCGGCGCACGCCGCGCCGTCAAGGTGGAAGTGGGCGAGAAGCAGGCCGCGATCGACGTCGACATCGAGGTGGAGTACGGCATACCGATCCACGAACTCGCCGACCGGATCCGGTCCAACGTCACCGATGCCGTGGAGACGATGACGGGGTTGGAGGTCGTCGAGATCAACATCGTCGTGTTCGACGTCCACATCCCCGGCGACGACGATGATTCCGACGAGGACGACGGGGGCGACTCGGACCGGGGCGCTTCTCGCGTGCGGTGAGGGGCACGCCCCCGGGCCGCGGGAGCCATAGGGGTCTGAGGGCCGAACGGGCGGGACGGCCGGAGCGTTCCTCCCCGCCGAGCGGCCGGGGCCGTGAGCGCGCCCGAACAGTCCCTCTGCTCCGCGAAGAGGCCCCCGGCGGCCACGGGCGGGGGCCGTCGACCACGTCGTGGCGGCCGGCGCCGGTCCGGCGGTACCGGCAGCCGCCCTTCCTCGGCGGCGCCGGTGCTCCCTGTCCGGCCCGGCGGCCCCGGCCCTCGGCCCTTCCCGTCTGGTCCCGCCCCGCCTGCGCACGGATGCCGTCCGGCCCCGTCGGAGCCATGCTCCGCGGGGCCGGACGGCGCTGCTCGGACGGCCTCAGTCCTTGAGGGCGTCCTTGGCCTTCTCCTTGGCCTGGCGGGCGTCGCCCTTGGTCTGGTCGGCACGGCCCTCGGCGACGAGGCGCTCGTTGCCGACGGTGCGTCCCGCCGCTTCCTTGGCCTTGCCCTTGGCCTGGTCGGTCTTGGCCTGAGCCTTCTGATCGGCACCCATGGCATTCACGCACCTTGCTGTGTTCGGCTTCGCGGTCTCCCCCCGCCTGACCGCTCGTCCCCGGATCAAACATGCCGACCGCCGTAGCCCGGGGAGTCCGGTTGCGGTGGCCGTCCCGCGGCCCGACGGTGGTACGGGAAGCCGCCGGCCCGACGGCGTCCCGGCCGCCAGGCCGACCAGGGAGCGAGGAGAGACGATGCCCGACATCCCGGACGTGCGCGGCATCCGCCGGAACCCTCCCGGCCCCGCCCGCCCGCTGGAGGGGCGGGTCGCGGTCGTCACCGGCGCCGCTCGCGGCGTCGGCGAGGCGCTCGCCCGGAGCCTCTCCGAGGCCGGGATGCGGGTCGCGCTGCTGGGGCGGGAGCGGGCGACCCTGCGGGAGGCCGCCGAGACGCTCCCCGGCCCCACCCTCTGCGTCGAGTGCGATGTCACCGACCGTGCGGAGCTGGCGGACGCCGCACGGTCGGTGGAAACCGGCCTGGGGCCCGCCTCGGTGGTCGTAGCGAACGCGGGCATCGCGGTGAGCGGCCCGTTCGACCGTACGGCCGCCGATCTCTGGCAGCGCGTCATCGACGTCAACCTCACCGGGTCCGCCTCCACCGCCCGCGCCTTCCTGCCCCATCTGACCGCCACGCGCGGCTACTTCCTCCAGATCGCCTCCACCGCGGCGTTCGGGGCGGCCCCCATGATGAGCGCCTACTGCGCGTCCAAGGCCGGGGTGGAGTCCTTCGCGCTCGCCCTGCGCGGCGAGGTCGAACCCGACGGGGTCCAGGTCGGCGTCGCCTACCTGCACTGGACCGGGACCGACATGCTCACCGGCATCGACGACCACCCCGTCCTCGCGGCCCTGCGCCGCAACCAGCCGCGTCCCGCCCGCCGGGTCCATCCCCCCGGTCAGGTCGCCCAGTGGCTCACGCGGGGCATCGCCCGCCGTGCCCCGCAGATCTACGCCCCGCCGTGGCTCCGCTGGTGCCAGCCGCTGCGCCCGCTCTTCCCCACCCTCGTGGGGTGGGCCGCCCGCCGCGAACTACGGGCCCGCCCCAGCGAGGAGATGTCCTCCCCCATCGAGGTGCTGGGCGCCGGGGGCCGGGCCGACTGGCACTCCTTCCGGGCCTCCCGGGGCTCCTCCCCGCCCGACCGGTAGGCGGCCCGGGGTGCGGCCGCGGTCCGGCGTCGGGGCCGGGTGGCGGCGTGGGGTCACGGCCGTTCGCCCCGTACGGGGGTGATCTCGCCGACCCGGTCCCGCCGGGCCAGCAGCCGCTGGGCGGCGGACAGGGCGGCGGCGGTGGCCCGGGTGGAGCGGAGGGCGGCCCGAGCGGCGTTGGCCCCCGGTGCGCCGTGCACCCCGCCCCCGGGGTGGGCCGACGCGGAGGCCAGGTACAGCCCCTTGACGGGCGTTTCGGGTCGGCCCGTCCCCGGCACCGGCCGGAAGACCAGCTGCTGGTGCATCGCGGCCGTACCGCCGTTGATGGCCCCGTTGCACAGATTGGCGTCCGCGCTCTGGAAGGTCGTCGGGGTGAGGATCCGCCGTGCCAGGATGCGGCTGCGGAAGCCCGGGGCGTACCGCTCCACCTGCTGTTCGACCCGGTCCGCCATCCGTTCCCCCTCCCCCGCGTCCCACCCGCCGGTCAGCCCGGCGGCGCCCGCGTCGCCCTTGACGGTGTGCGGCACGTGGGTGTAGGCCCAGGCCGCTTCGGTGTCCCGGGGCGACCGGGACGCGTCCGCCGTGGTCATCTGCCCGAACAGCAGGAACGGACGGTCGGGGATCAGGCCCCGGGCGATCTGGGAGGCCCACCGGGTGAGCTCGTCGACCCCCTCCACGAGGTGGACGGTCCCCGCCGACGCGGCCTCGGGGCTGCTCCACGGAACGGGGCCGTTCAGCGCCCAGTCCACCTTGAAGGTGGCGAAGTCCCACTGGAAACGCCGCATGTCGTCCAGGAGCCGGGCGGGCAGGTGTTCGGCGGCGACCAGCGATCCGTAGAGGCTGGGGGCGGAGACGTCGGCCAGGACGGCCCTGCGGGCGGGAACCCCTTCCCCCGTCTCCGTACGGACGCCTACGGCGCGGCCCCGGCGCACGACGACCTCGGTGACCCGCTGGCCGCACCGGACGCTTCCTCCACGCCGCCGCAACCGTTTCACCAGGGCAGCGGTGAGGGCTCCGGCCCCTCCGACGGGGACGGGGAAACCGTGGGACTGCCCCAGCATGGACATCAGCCAGCCGAAGCCGCCGCTGCCCGCCGCCTCGGGGGCCAGGTCGGCGTGCAGGGCGTTGCCGGCCAGCAGCAGTCGCCCTCCCTCCTCGGCGAACTCCTCCTCGCCCAGTCTGCGGACCGGGAGGACGAGGCTGCGGGCCAGCCGCAGCCCGCCCGCCGCCCGGAGCCGCGCCGCCAGGACGGCCCCCGCCCGGACGGGCGGAAAGGGCGCGAAGAGGGCGTCGACGATTCCGTCGCCCAGCCGGTCCCAGATGTGGCAGAGCTCCAGCCATGCCTCGCCGTCGCCGGGGGCGAAGCGGTCGAGGCCGGCGGCGGTCGCCGTCCGGTCGCGGTCCAGCACGGCGCACCTGCCGTCGAGCAGCGGATGGGCGAGGACCTGGGGGGCGTGGCTCCAGCGAAGCCCGTCCCGGTGCAGGTCCAGCCCGGACAGCACGGGGGAGGCCGCGGCCAGCGGGTAGAACGAGCTGAACAGGTCGTTGACGTACTCGGGGTGGACCCCGCGGTCGCTGCGAACGGCGCCGCCCGGCTCGTCCTGGGCCTCCAGCACCTCCACCGACCAGCCGGCGTCGGCCAGCAGGTTGGCCGCGACCAGGCCGTTCGGTCCACTGCCGATCACTACCGCGTCGACCATGGCGGCCTCGCCTTCCGTTGCAGTCGCGGAGGCCCCGCCACAGGAGGGGCGTCCCGTTCCCGGTGGGCGTCCATGGTCAGCCGGTCGACGCGGGGCGGCGGGCGGCGGCGGACGCTCCCGGCGGCGTCAGGTGCTCGGTCAGGTGGGCGAGGCGCGCGAGCATGGCCCGGTGGCGGATCTGGATCAGCCAGTCCAGCAGGAAGTTGTGGAGCGTGCCGCCGATACCGCGCAGCGGGTGTTCGTCGACCGTGACGAGGGTCTTGTCCCCCCACGGCCGGACTTCCAGCGCGATGCGCGCCGATCCGAGCGCACCGGCCTCGGCCTCCAGCTCCAGCGTGCTCGGCTTCTCGATGCGTCGCACCACCGTGCGGCCGGTGAATTCCTTGGGCCCCAGCCGTACGCAGTAGACGAGTGAGGAGCCCACTTCGGGCCAGTGGCCTTGTTCCGGCCGGGACTCGGAGGTTCCCACCACCCATCTGCCGTACAGGCGTGCGTCTTCGAGGACCGTCCACACAGCGGAGGGCGAGCGGTCGATGAGGTGGTGTCTGGCGGCCATGGTCATCCTCGATTCATCGGTCGGCGCGTACCGGAGGCCGGAGCGGGCGCTGCCGCGGCGCAGCCGCTCACGGCGTGGGGCTCACGGGCTGTTCGGCTTCAGCTGTCGGATGCGGCCGTCGAGTTCACGCCGGTAGAAGTCGATGAAGCCGTCGGGGTCGGGGCCCGCGTTCTGCATGACCAGCCGGTCGTAGCCCGCGTCGACGAACGGTTGGGCCACTTCGGCGTACCGGTCCGGGTCCGTGCCGCAGGCGAACTTCCCCAGGACGTCCTCCTCGCGGACGGTGGCGGTCGCCGCGTCGAAGTTGACCGGGTTGGGCAGCTCGCTCATCACCTTCCACCCGGTCAGTGCCCAGCGCGTCGTCTCCAGAGCGGCGCGTGCGCCGGTCTGCGCGTCGGGCGCCCAGGCCATCGGGACCTCGGCGTAGCGGGGGCCGCTGCCGCCGGCGTCGCGGTAGTGCCGCACGATGCTCGGCTTGTCCTCCGTGGCGAACAGGCCGTCGCCCAGTTCGGCGGCGATCCGGGCCGATTTCGGCCCGCTGGCCGCCACCGCGATCAGGGGCGGCTCGTCGGGCAGGTCGAAGACCCGGGCGTCGTGGAGCCGCAGGTGCTTGCCCTCGTAGGACCGGTATCCCCCGCTCCACAGCAGCCGGATGATCTCCAGGGCCTCTTTGAGCAGCTCGTGCCGGGTGCTGACCGCTTCGGGGAAGCCGGGGCCGACGACGTGCTCGTTGAGCCGCTCCCCCGAACCGACGCCCAGGACGAAGCGGCCTTCCGAGAGCAGGGCGAGCGTCGCGGCCGCCTGGGCGATGATCGCGGGGTGGTAGCGCACGGTGGGGCAGGTCACCCCGGTCGCCAGACCGATCCGCGACGTCTTGGCGGCGATGGTTCCGAGCACCGCCCAGGCGAACGGGGAGTGCCCCTGGTTGTCGAGCCAGGGGTGGTAGTGGTCGCTGATCTCCACGAAGTCGAAGCCCGCCTCCTCGGCGAGTACGGCCTGTCTGACCAGCTCCGCCGGGCCGAACGCCTCCGCCGCCAGCTTGTATCCCACCTGCATGTGATCCTCGTTCCGCACGCGTCCGGGGTCGGTTTGTCCCGCCTAGGGGTACCCCTTGTTCCCGACGCGTAACACGGGATCCCTCTCCGTCCGGGGGCTCAGGACAGGGCGGCGGACGCCGTCTCCGGGGCCGGGCGGCGCAGTCGCTCACGGGCGGTCACGAGAGCCGAGGCGATGTCCCGGGTGCCGGTGGTCACGCACAAGGTGTAGCTCACGTCTTCCAGACGCCGGTTCGCCTCCTGGGCGTCCTCTCCGCGTCCGGCCGTCAGTTCGTCGTAACGACGCAGCAGCTCTTCGAGTACCGCGGGGTGGGCCAACAGCATCGCACTCGGCCTTTCTCTCGCAAGGGGACGCCGACGGGGCCGGCGGGGAGCGGAGGAACAGGGGGGACCGGCGCCGCGGACCTCTTCGGGCGCGGCCGGACCGCCCCGGGGCATCGGACCGCCCCGGGGCGCAGAAGGAAAGCAGGACTCGCGAAGGAGTGGGTCACAGGTGGTGCGGGAACCTCACCGCCCACCCTGGTGGAGGACGGCAGCGGGTTCGTACAGGCCGCTTCCTGACCTCCACTGTCACTTTTCCCACCTGGGCGTGGTTCATGCAAATCGCGCCGGCGCACCACCCGGCACGCCCCCCAAGGGGTGTCCCGCGATTTCCGGTGGATCAGCGCGCGGCGTCGGATGCGGTGCACCGCAAGGCGGAGGGGCATCCGCATACCGGATGTACGGGGATGTTCCGACAACGCGGCGAGGTGCCGTAGCCGTCGTCGCGCACCCGCCGGGAATCGCGGGACAGTCCTTACCCTCTCCCCCGGATTTCACCTGTTCGGCGTCGAGAGGCGGAGGCACTCCGGTGGGCACTTCGGAGCCGAGGCCCAGCGCGCGGAATGTGAGCAGGGCGCCTTCCCCGCCGCCCCGGGCCGGACCCGGGCCGGGGCGGGGGGCTTGCCGTCGCCGTCCGTCCGAACCGCCCGGCCACGGCGTTTGGCGCCCGGCCCCCGTGGTACCCGGCGGGAGCCGGATCGCCCGCCGCGCCGCACGGGAGCGCTGCGGGGATGGACGGCGCGGCAGCCCGTCGGCGCGCGACCTACGTAGGGAGAACACGTCATGGCCCTCCCCCGCTCCTTGCCGGGGCTCCCGGAGTCCTACTGGATGGAGTCCGCCCCCTTCCCGTCGCACCCGCCCCTGACCGAGGACATCGACGTGGACGTCGCCGTGGTGGGCGGTGGGATCGCGGGGCTGAGCACGGCGTGGGAGCTGGCCCGGACCGGCCGGAGGGTCGTGGTGCTGGAGGCGGACCGCCTCGCCTCCGGCGTCACCGGCCACACCACCGCCAAGGTCTCGGCGCTGCACTCGCTGGTGTACGACCGGCTGCGGCGGACCCGGGGCGCGGAGGCCGCGCGCCTGTACGCCGCCTCGCAACGGGACGCGGTGGAGCGGCTGGCCGCCATCGTCGACGAGGTGGGCGTCGACTGCGATCTGGAACGGGTGAGCGCCTACTCCTACGCCGCCGGGCCGGACACGCGGGAAGCCGTGGAGGCGGAGGCCCGCGCCGCCGCCGAGGCGGGCCTGGACGTCTCCTACGTCACCCGGACGGAGCTGCCCTTCCCGGTCGCGGGCGCGGTCCGCCTCGACGGACAGGCCCAGTTCCACCCGCGCAAATACCTCGCGGCGCTGGCCGAGGACCTGCTGGAGCGGGGCGGCCTCGTCCACGAGCAGACCCGGGTCACCCGGCTCTCGGAGGGGCAGCCGTGTCGTCTGACCACCGAGGACGGCCGGCGGGTCACCGCCCGCGACGTGGTCGTCGCCACCCACTACCCCGTCTTCGACCGCGCCCTGCTCTTCGCGCGGCTCTCGCCCCGGCGGGAACTGGTGGTGGCCGCCCCCATCGCCGCCGACGAGGCCCCGCAGGGCATGTACATCACCGAGGACGAGGGGAAACGTTCGGTGCGTACGGCCCCGCTCGACGACGGCCGCCGCCTGCTCATCGTCACCGGCGAGAGCTTCACGCCCGGAACGGGTGATCCGCAGGAGGGTTTCGGCCGCCTGGACGCCTGGATGCACGAACGCTTCCCGGTGGGGCCCACGGCCTACCGGTGGGCGGCGCAGGACAACGATCCCAGCGACACGGTTCCCCTCGTGGGCCCTTTTCACGTCGGGGCCCGCCATACGTACGTGGCGACCGGCTTCGGAGGCTGGGGGATGACGGGCGGTGTCCTGGCCGGTCGTCTGCTGACCGCCCTGATCACCGGTTCGGGCCCTCGTCCGGCCTGGGCGGAGCTGTACGACCCGCGGCGTATCGCGGGCGTGCTGCGCGAGGGTTCCGCGCTCCTGGGGCAGCAGGTCGAGGTGGCCAAGCACTTCGCCGGCGACCGGCTGCGCGTGACGCGTGTCGAGACGGTCGACGCCATCCCGCCGGGCGGCGGAGCGGTCGTACGGGTCGGGGGGCGGCGCTGCGCCGTCCACCGGAGCCAGGACGGCACGGTGCGGGCCGTCTCCGCGCGGTGCACCCACCTCGGCTGCCTGGTCTCCTTCAACGAGGCGGAGACGACCTGGGAGTGCCCGTGCCACGGGTCCAGGTTCGGCGTCGACGGCGCGGTGCTCCAGGGACCGGCGACACAGCCCCTGGAGCAGGTGGAGGTGGAGGACGAGCAGGGGGAGGACAACCGGTGAGCGGGGACGAGCGCATCCGGGTGGGCCGCCGTACCGTCGTCATCGCCCGGCCGGACAAGGTGCTGTTCCCGGCGGACGGGATCACCAAAGCCGCTCTGGCGGACTACTACCGGCTCGTCGCCGGGGCGATGGTGCCCCACCTGCGCGGACGGCCCCTCATGATGGAGCGGTACCCCGACGGCGTCGAAGGCCCGTCCTTCATGCAGAAGGAGGTGCCGGACCACTTCCCGGACTGGTTCCACCGTGTCGAACTGCCCAAGGCGGACGGGACGGTCACCTATGCGGTGTGCGACGAACCCGCAGCTCTCGTTTACCTCGCCGGACAGGCGTGCGTCACCCCTCACCGCTTCCTCTCGCGGGCGGACCGGCCGGACCGTCCCGACCGGATGGTGTTCGACCTCGACCCGTCCGACGACGACTTCGGCTCGGTCCGCACGGCCGCCCTGAGCCTGCGCGGCCTGCTCGACGAACTGGAGCTGCCGTCGGCGGTGATGACCACGGGTTCGCGCGGTCTGCACGTGGTGGTACCGCTGGACCGCCGGGCGGACTTCGACAAGGTGCGCGATCTCGCCCGCCGGATCAGCGGTCTCCTGGCCGCCCGCGCCCCCGACGCGCTCACCACCGCGCCTCGCAAGGAGGCCCGGGGCGGACGCCTCTACCTCGACGTCCAACGCAACGCCTACGCCCAGACCGCGGTCGCCCCCTACGCCGTACGCGCCCGCCCCGGGGCGCCGGTCGCCGCACCGCTCGCCTGGGACGAGGTCGAGGACGGGCGTATCCACGCGCGGAGCTTCACCGTCGCGTCGATGGCCGACCGGATCGACGAGGACCCGTGGAAACACGCCTTCGGCCGTCCCCGGTCGGCTCGCGCCGCGGCACGGCGTCTCGCGGCGCTCGAAGCCGACGCATCCTGACGCGCGGCCGGCCGCCTGCGCCGCGTATCGGGGAGGGACCGTGCCCGGCCTCCCGGACGGGGGTTTCCGCCGGTGGACGGGTTCAGCCTGCGCGACCCGTGAAGCGTCTGCATGATGGTGAAAGCGCGTCACTGCTCCACAGCTCCCGCCCGGCGCCTCGCCCCCCGAGGCGCCGGGCCGTCGGTAAACTCAGCCGCAGGTCGGCGCCGGTGCCGCCGGAGGGCGTCTTGGGCACCAGGAACCACCGGGGCCGACCAGGCGTCCCTTCCAGCCCCCCATCAGCGAAAACACAGGTCGACGAGTTCTCTGCCACGCTCCCCAGGAGACACACGTGAAGATGTTGATCAATGTTCCCGAGACCGTGGTCGCCGATGCGTTGCGGGGCATCGCCGCCGCGCATCCCGAGCTCACCGTGGATGTGGAGAACCGGGTCGTCGTCCGGCGGGACGCGCCGGTGGCGGGGAAGGTGGCCCTGGTCTCCGGGGGCGGTTCGGGGCACGAGCCGCTGCACGCCGGCTTCGTGGGGCCCGGGATGCTGTCGGCCGCCTGCCCCGGCGAGGTGTTCACCTCGCCCGTTCCGGACCAGATGGTGCGGGCCGCCGCGGCCGTCGACAGCGGGGCCGGGGTCCTGTTCGTCGTCAAGAACTACACCGGTGACGTGCTCAACTTCGAGATGGCCGCCGAACTGGCCGAGGACGAGGGCGTCCAGGTCGCCCAGGTCGTGGTGGACGACGACGTGGCCGTGAGCGACAGCACGTTCACCGCCGGGCGCCGCGGCACGGGAGCGACGCTGTTCGTCGAGAAGATCGCCGGAGCCGCGGCGGACGAGGGCGCCCCGCTGGACCAGGTGGCCGCGGTGGCGCGCCGGGTGAACGGGGCCGCGCGCAGTTTCGGGGTGGCCCTCGGCGCCGTCACCACCCCGGCCAAGGGCAGTCCCACCTTCGACCTGCCCTCCGGGGAGCTGGAGTTGGGCATCGGCATCCACGGGGAGCCGGGGCGGGAGCGGCGGCCGATGATGACATCCGGGGAGATCGCCGACTTCGCCGTGAACGCGGTCCTGGAGGACCTGCGTCCCACCGGCCCGGTGCTGGCGCTGGTGAACGGCATGGGGGCGACTCCGCTGCTGGAGCTGTACGGCTTCAACGCCGAGGTCCACCGCGCCCTGTCCGAGCGAGGCGTCCCGGTGGCTCGTACGCTCGTGGGGAACTACGTGACGTCGCTCGACATGGCAGGCTGCTCGGTGACCCTGTGCCAGGTCGACGAGGAGTTGCTGCGGCTGTGGGACGCGCCGGTGGAAACGGCCGCGCTCCGCTGGGGCCGCTGAGCCGCCGACGGGATTCCGTGACCGGGCGCGCGGCGCGGACCGGCCGTACCGGGCCCGTACCGCCGGGGCGCCCCGTCCCGGCAGGATCGAGGAACAGGAGACCTTGTGCTCGACACCGACTTCTTCCGCCGCTGGATGTCCGCCGCCGCGGAGGCCGTGGACCGGGAGGCGGCCCGTCTGACCGAACTGGACTCGGCGATCGGGGACGCCGATCACGGCAGCAACCTCCAGCGCGGCTTCGCGGCGGTGGCGGCGGTGCTGGAGGAGGACGCCCCGGACACGCCCGGCGCGGTGCTGGCCCTGGCCGGGCGACAGCTCATCTCCACGGTCGGCGGCGCGTCCGGCCCGCTGTACGGGACGCTGCTGCGTCGTACGGGCAAGGCGCTCGGGGACGGCGCCGAGGTGACCCGGGAGCAGTTCGCCCAGGCGTTCGCGGCGGGGGTGGCGGCGGTGGGTCAGCTGGGCGGGGCCCAGGCCGGGGACAAGACGATGCTCGACGCGCTGCTGCCCGCGGCGGAGGCGCTGGCCCTCTCGTTCGACGGCGCGGCGGACGCGGCCCGTGCGGGCGCGGAGGCGACGGTGCCGATGCGGGCGCGCAAGGGGCGGGCCAGTTATCTGGGCGAGCGCAGCGTCGGGCACCAGGATCCGGGGGCGACGTCGTCGGCGCTGCTGGTGGAGGCCCTGGCGGCGACGGCGGACGGGGAGAGCGCGTGAGCGGGAAGCGGCAGGTGGGCATCGTGCTGGTCTCTCACAGCGGACCGGTGGCCGAGTCGGTCGCCGAGCTGGCCCGGGGCCTCGCCGCCGGAGGGGCGACCGCCCCGGTGGCCCCGGCCGGCGGGCTGCCGAACGGCGGGTTGGGTACGAGTGCGGAGCTGATCGGCCGGGCCGCCGCCTCGGTGGACCGGGGGGCGGGCGTCGCGGTGCTGGTGGACCTGGGGAGCGCGGTCCTCACGGTGAAGTCCATGCTGGCCGAGGGCGACGAGCTGCCCGAGAACACCCGGCTCGTGGACGCCCCCTTCGTGGAGGGCGCGGTGGCCGCCGTCGTGACGGCCTCGGCGGGCGGCGACCTGGCGGCGGTGGAGGCCGCGGCATCGGAGGCGTACGGCTACCGCAAGACGTGAGGCGACCCGCCCGGCAGGCCGGACGGGTCGTCGTTCCACGGCGTGCGGATGTCCGTCCCGAGGCCGGCGGGCCCGGCTGGACGCGGGGCGCCCGGCCAGGGGCGTGCAAGACGTCCGTCCCGGCTGTACCGGTCGCCCGGGGCGCCCTCCTCCGGCCCACGCCTGGCGCCGCACCTCCCGCGGTCGCAGACTTGACGGCATGTCGAGAAGCAGGCGCAGTGCGGGGCTCCTTCTCTTCCGGGTCGCGGAGGGGACGGGCGGGCGGGACGTCGAGGTGCTGATCGGGCACATGGGCGGGCCGTTCTGGGCGGGGCGGGAGGCGGCCGCCTGGTCGGTCCCGAAGGGCGAGTACGGACCGGAGGAGAGCGCGGAGGAGGCCGCCCGCCGGGAGTTCGTGGAGGAGCTGGGGGTACCGGTCCCGCCCGGTGAGTGGATCGCGCTGGGCGAGTCCCGCCAGCGCAGCGGCAAGACGGTGAGCGTCTGGGCCCTGGAGGCGGAGCTGGACGTGGCGTCCGTCGTACCGGGGACGTTCACGATGGAGTGGCCGCGGGGTTCCGGCGTGCAGCAGGAGTTCCCGGAGATGGACCGGTTCGCCTGGTGCACGCCGGAGCAGGCCGCGGAGCGGCTGATCGCCGGCCAGCGGGTCTTCGTCGACCGGCTGCGTACTCAGGTGCGCCGCAGGGCCGCCTCCCCCGACGCGTAGGCCGGGACCGCGTCCACCGGGCGGCCCGCCCGCAGCTCCAGCACGTCGCCCGTGAAGCGGGACCGGAAGCCGCGGTCGTGCGAGACGACGACGACCGCGCCCCGGTACGCGTCGAGCGCCTGCTCCAACTCCTCCACGAGGCTCAGTGCGATGTGGTTCGTCGGCTCGTCCAGCACCAGCAGATCGGCCGGCCGGGTCACCAGGCGGGCCAGGGCCAGCCTGCGCTGCTGGCCCGCGGAGAGGGACGCCACGGGCACGTCGAGGTCCTGCGGGCGGAACAGGCCGAGGGCCAGCAGGTCGTCGGCGTACTCGTCGGGGAAGCCGGGGCGGCCGGCCGCGAAGGTGGCCAGCAGGGTGCGCCGGGTGGGGCGGGCGGGCAGATCCTGTGGGAGGTAGCCGATGCGCGCCCGCCGGGTGACCGTGCCCCTGTCGGGGGCCAGGTCGCCCGCGAGGACCCGGAGCAGGGTGGTCTTCCCCGCACCGTTGTCGCCGGTCACCAGGAGGCGGGCGCCCGCCTCCACCCGGAGGGCGGGGAGGTGCAGGCGATCGCCGACGGAGACGGATTCCAGCTCCACGAGCGTCCTGCGGCGCTCCGCCGCACCGCTCACGGGGGCGCCCGCGGCCCGGCCGGCCGGCCTCGTCCCGTCAGTGACGCCCGCCCGGTCCGGCGTACCGGGCCCCGGGGCGAGAGTCCGGCCGCCGGTGAAGGCGAGCAGAGGGGGCGGGGGCGGCACGGGAGACCGCCGCAGCGCTTCCAGCCGGGTCCTGGCCGCCCTGACCCGGCCGGACAGCTTGGCCTCGTGCGAGCGGCGGTGTTTGCCGAAGCCCTGTTTCGGGTCGCCTCCGGTGGCGGTGAGCCGCGCCCCGGCCGCCGCGACCAGCTCCTCGGTACGGGCCAGGTCCGCCAGGTACTCCTCGTGTTCCCGGGCCCGACGGCGGCGGGCGGCGGCCTTGGCGGTGCGGTAGCCGTCCCAGCCGTCCCCGTACCGGGTGACCGTGCGCAGGTCCCCGTCGACCTCCAGGACCACCGAGGTGACGCGCTCCAGGAAGACCCGGTCGTGGGTGATCACCACGACGGTGCCCCGGTGCGCCCGCAGCCGGTCCTCCAGCCAGGCGACGGCGCGGGCGTCGAGGTGGTTGGTCGGCTCGTCGAGCAGCAGCAGTTCGGGCCGGGAGGCCAGGACGCAGGCGAGGGCGAGCCGGGACTGTTCGCCGCCGGAGAGGGTGGCGAGCGCGCGGTCGCGGGTGAGGTGGGCGAGGCCGAGGCCGTGCAGAGCCGCTTCGGTGCGGGCGTCCGCCCGGTAGCCGTCGCGGTCCTCATAGGCGGCGAGGAGGTCTCCGTAGGCGGCGAGTCGCGCCTCGGCGGCTGCGGGGCCGCCGGGCTCGCGGTCGGAGAGTCCCGCTTCCGCCCGGCGGATGCGGTGTTCGAGGTCGCGCAGCTCCGCGAGGGCCGCGTCGACCACGTCCTGCACGGTGTCGGCCGGGCCGAGGTCGAGCGTCTGGGCGAGGTGGCCGACGCCGCCGGGGAACCGGACGGTGGCCTCACCGGTGTCCGGGGCCACGGCCCCGGCCAGCAGGCGGAGCAGGGTCGACTTCCCGGAACCGTTCTCGCCGATGACGGCGATCTTCTCGCCGGGCCGGACGGTGAGGGTCACCTGGTCGAGTACGGGGCGGTCCCCGTACGCCTTGGAGACGTCCTTCAGGGCCAGTTGGGCGTGGTCGTGCTGGGGATGCATGGGTGCCTTCTCCCTGGTTGCGGCCCGCGGCGGCGCGCACAGAGGCACGGCGGCGGGGCGTGGGCGCCGGACGGCGGAGGGGACGGCGGCGGGCGCAGGGGCGACGTGGACGTCACCGGGTGATCGGCACCGGGGCGTCCCGGTGGGACGCGCGGTGCGGCGCGCTGCGGCCGTCCGGGCCGGGGATCAGCGGAAGAAGGGGAAGTAGTACGAGCCCATGGCGGCCAGTCTAAGGGTTGGCGGCGCCCGGAGCCGGGGTTGTCCGTCCTCCGCCCCCGGCCGCGGGGCGGCCGGGGGCGGAGGGCGATGCGCCGGGGAAGGCCCGGTGGGCGGGTCCCGGAACGGCCGGACGGGGAGCGGGCGGCCGGTGGGGGCCGGCTGTCGGGCCGGGGGCGGGGAGGGCCGTGGGGCCGACCGGGGGATCAGCCCTGGGGGAGGATGACGGCCCGGCCCTTGACCCTGCCCTCGTGCAGGCGCTCGTAGGCGAGCGGGGCCTCGTCGATGGGGTACGTCTCCACGTGGACGTCCACCGCTCCGGCGTGGGCCAGGTCGAGGACTTCGGCCAGTTCCTTGCGCGAGCCCCAGTAGGGGGCGCAGACGGTGGTGCCGTACGGGAGGGCCCCGAAGCCGACCGGGAGCGCGCCGCCGCCGAGGCCGACGATGGTGACGTCGCCGTCCACGCGGGAGACGGCTCCGGCGGTCTGCACGGTGGGCGGCGCCCCGACGAAGTCGAGGACCACCTGGGCGCCGAGTCCGCCGGTCAGTTCCATGACGCGCGCGGCCGCCTTCTCGTCGGAGAGGACCGCTTCGTGCGCGCCCACGGTCCTGGCCAGGTCGAGTTTCTCCTCGTTGACGTCGAGGGCGATCACCCGCGCGGCCGTCATGGCGCGCAGCAGCTGGATCGCGACGTGGCCGAGGCCGCCGGCGCCGATGACGACGGCGGTGGAGCCGGGTACGAGCTTCGTCAGCGAGCGCACGATGGCGTGGTAGGGGGTCAGTCCGGCGTCGGTGAGGGGCACCGTCTTCACCGGGTCGAGGTCACCGATGGGGGCCAGGTGGCGGGGGTCGTCGACGATCATGTACTCGGCCATCGCGCCGGGGGCGCCGAGGCCGGGCGGCATGATGCCGAGCTCCTTGGCACGCAGGCAGTAGTTCTCCTTGCCCTCGGCGCAGTTCACGCAGGTGCCGCAGCCCCAGGGCCCGTACACGGCCACGGCGTCGCCGACCTCGAAGGCGTCGACCCCGTCGCCGAGCCCGGCGACCGTGCCGACACCCTCGTGGCCGAGCGTCAGGGGCAGCGGGAAGGGGATCTGGTCGGCGGGCCAGCTCATCACGGCGATGTCCGAGTGGCAGACGCCCGCGGCGGTGACCTTCAGCAGGACCTGGCCGGGGCCGGGCTCGGGATCCGGGACGGTGACCACCTCGGGGGCGGCGCCGACGGCTCGGTACTGGACGGCTTTCATGGGGTCTCCTCGCTCTTTCCCTCGCGTGCTTCCTTTGTCGCCCCCGTCTCCCCCGCGCGCCACTCGGGGCCCGCGTCACGGGGCGGAGCGGCGGCCGTCCGCCAGGGGGTGGCCGCGGTGATGAGGGATTCCCGTCGGAGAGCGGGAAGGCGGCCGGCTCGGCCGTGCCGTCCGGCCGGGTGCGGGGAGGCCGGACGGTCGGGGGCGGGGCGGTCGTGGGCGGGGGCGGTCCTGGGCCCGGTGCTCACGGGGGCGCTCAGGCCCTTCTGCCCCCAGGGACATCAGTCTGTTCCCAGGGACGTTCAGGGGGTGGTGATCAGACCGCCGCCCGGGTCCGGGGCGGCGGGGGCGGGCGCGGGGACGACAGGGGCGGCTCCGGGGTTCGCGGGCCGCCGCCCCGTCTCGACCGGGGCCCGGCGCAGGGCCAGCGCGGCGATGTCGTCGCGCCGGACGCCACCGGAGAACCCCTCCAGATCGGCGTGCAGCGCGTCGAGCAGTTCCCGCGGCCCGTGGGCGGCCCACGCCCCGGCGCGCTCGCCCAGCGGGTAGAAGGCTCCGGCGGCGTCGCGGGCTTCGGTCACCCCGTCGGTGACGACGAGCAGCGTCGCGCCCGGCGGGAAGTCGAAGGACTCGGTCGTCCGGGTCTCCCGGCTGAGTCCGGCGAGGCCGAGCGGGACGTACGCCTGTCGGAGCCGGACGGCCTCGGCCCGGCCGTCGTGCAGCAGGAACGGCGGCAGATGGCCGCAGTTCACGGCCTCCACCCGGCCGCTCCCGTCGAACCCGAGCACGAGCGCGGTCACGAAGCGCTCGGCCTCGCCGGTCTGGGCGGAGAAGGCGTTGTGCCGGACGACGGCGTCCTCCAGCGCCTCCACCACTCCGGTGAGCGTGGCCTCGCGGATCGCCGCCTCGCGGAACGCGGCGATGGCCGCGAACCCCGCACCGATCGCCGCGAGCCCCTTGCCCTGGACGTCCCCGATGATCACCCGGGTTCCGTAGGGCGACTCGACGACCTCGTAGACGTCTCCGCCGACGAAGCGGTCCTCCTCGATCGGCACGTACAGGCCGTGGGCGAGGACGTGCCCGGTGGTGACGGGCAGCGGTCGCAGGATCTGGCGCTGCAGGATGACGGCGGCGGACCGCAGCCGCGCCATCTCGGTGGCGTGCCGGATGCGTGCCGCGCAGGCGGCGACCCCGAGGGCGCAGGCCAGTGCGGTGAAGCCGATGCCGAAGACGAAGTCCCAGAAGGTGCCGTCCGCCCCCGCCCGGAACCCGACGACGACCGTGGTGATCCACACGGCGATCCAGATCGTCTGGCGGAGGCTGCAGTAGACGGAGGCCAGGGCGGGTACGACCACGAGCAGCGGCACGACCCTCAGGTCGTTGCCCGTCGTGGCGTCGAGGAGCACGACCAGCACGGTCAGCAGGGCGAGACCGCCGACCAGCGCCCAGTTGCCGATCCGGCTCCGGGACACCGCCGCGATACCCGGGTCCGCCGCCGGTGCGGCAGCGTTTCGGGGCCGGGTTCCGCTCCGCTTCTGTGCCATGTCCAGCAACCTCATGGGCACGGCCTGTCCTCCTGCTGTTCGCTCGGCGCCGCCCGCGGTCCGGACAGCCCCTTCCAGTTGACCGGGGCACGGGCGCGCGCGCAGGAGGGCTTAGGGCCCGAGCCGCCGCCGAAGGTCCCGTCCGGGACCTTCGGCCCGGGGCCTCCGGCCGGTGGCGGGGACGCCGCAGGTCCCGTCGTACGGGTACGGAGGGCCGGTACGCCCTCGACGGGGCCCGGGGCCGGTCCGGCGGAGGGGCGGTCAGCGCGGCGAGGGCCCCCGGTTCCCTCCCGCCGCCGGGAGCGTGGCGGGAACGAGGGCGGAGAGGAATTCGGTACGCCGGCGGAGCCGGAAGCCGAGCGCCTCGTAGAGCCGGATGGCGCTGGTGTTCGAGGCGGCCGCGTGCAGGAACGGCGTCTCACCGCGCTCCCGGATCCCGTGCGCGACCGCCCGGACCAGGCGGCCCGCCAGCCCCCGGCCCCGTACGGACGCGTCCGTGCAGACGCCGCTGATCTCCGTCCAGCCCGGCGGGTGCAGCCGCTCCCCCGCCATCGCCACCAGGACGCCGTCCCGGCGGATGCCGAGGTAGGGGCCCAGTTCGACCGTGCGGGGCAGGAAGGGGCCGGGGCGGGTGCGTGCCACCAGTTCCAGCATCTCCGGAACGTCCCGGGGGCCGAGCCGGACCGCCTCGGGGTCGGGCGCGGCGTCCACCGACACGTCGACGAGCTGGACGCCTTCGGCCCGGAAGACGATCTCCCAGTCCGCCGGCGGCGCTTCCTGGAACGCGGCCAGGGCGACGACGCCCCCCGGCCCGGCCAGCGCCGCGACGTCGTTCCACTCCGGGGCCTCCGGGGCGTCGGGGAGCGCGACCCAGGGGGTGACGTCCGGGGGGTAGCGCAGGATACGCCCACACCGCTCGGCGAAGCGGGCGTGCGGACCGGTGAGGGAGGACCGGGTCGGGTTGTCCAGCGGGTGGAGTCGGGAAGGGGCTGGGGCGGGGGGTCCGGCATCGGCCGGGGCGTCGTTCCGGGGCATCGTCTTCCTCGTTCCGTCCACCGCACGTTTTCTCGTCGGCGGGTGCTCGGCGGTCGAAGCGACGCACCCACCGTGGGGGGAAGCCTCGTGGACGGGGCGGGTATTCCGCCGGGCGCGGCCGTTCACGGCACTGTGACTCTCGGATACGGGCCGCCGGGCGCCGCGCGCCTGGTCCCGGAGCCCGGCCGCCCGCCCCGGCAGCGCGAGGGCGAGCGACCAATTCGACTCATCCGTAGGCCGATACGCGCCGCTCCGCTCCCAACCGCTCCCCGGCTGTGGCACTCTGGTGGCGACCGCCCCACCGGGCTCCCCCGTACCGGTGGGGCGGTTCTCTGCGTCTCCGCGAGCGCTGCGGTATTCCGCCGGGATACCACCGGACCCTTCCGGAGCTCCGCCCCGCCCTCCTCGGCTCCCGACTCGCACCCTCTCCGCCCCGCCCTTGACACCGTCTCAGCGGTGAACACGCGCTGCTTTCGGCCGTTTCCCCCGGCGTCCGCAGATCAACTCGTTCTCCCACGCATGGGAGTCATGGTCCCGGGAAGGCGAACAACCCTGAGGGCCTTCGAACCAGGGAGCGTGAAGCGACATGACCGTGCAGACCTCGCAGACCGCACAGTCCGTGCGGACGGCCGGCGTGGAGGGTGTGGGAGCCGCCGAGGACCTTCCCTGGATCGAGGACGCCGGGAAGGTCGCCCCGATGGACGCGCGCCGGCTCTCGCGCCTCTTCTTCGACCGGCTCCAGGTCCTGGAGGAGGGCACGCACGAGTACCAGTACGCGCGCAACACCCTCATCGAGATGAACCTGTCCCTGGTCCGGTTCGCCGCCAACCGCTTCCGCAACCGGGGCAGCGGCGACATGGAGGACATCGTCCAGGTCGGCACCATCGGGCTGATCAAGGCGATCGACCGCTTCGACCTCTCGCGGGAGGTCGAGTTCACCTCGTTCGCCGTTCCGTACATCGTCGGGGAGATCAAACGGTTCTTCCGCGACACGAGTTGGGCGGTGCACGTGCCGCGCCGCCTCCAGGAGCTGCGGGTCGACCTCGCCAAGGCGAAGGAGGCGCTGGCCGCCGAGCTGGACCGCGACCCCACGGTGCGGGAGCTGGCGGAAGCCCTGGGCATCGAGGAGTCCGAGGTCACCGAGGGGATCGTCGCCTCCAACGGTTACACGGCCGGCTCCCTCGACATGCCGACCGACACCGCGGAGAACGGGCCGGGCCAGAGCGGGGCGCGGACCTTCGCCGACGTGCTGGGCGGACCCGACCCCGCCATGGAGACCGTGGAGAACCTCCACGCCCTCGCCCCCCTGCTGGACGAACTGGACGAGCGGGAGCGCCGGATCATCGACATGCGCTTCGGCCAGGAGATGACCCAGGCGCAGATCGGCGCGGAGCTGGGCATCTCCCAGATGCATGTGTCCCGGCTGCTGAGCCGGATGCTCGGCAGGCTGCGGGACGGGATGCTCGTCCAGGAGTGAGCGCACCGCGCACCGGCGGGCGACGCCCCCGAGCCGTTTCCCGCGCAGGCCGACCGCTCGCTCGCCCGGGTACCGGCCGCCCGCCGAAGGAGTTCCCCGCCGCACCCGCCGCATGCCCCGCGGCGGGTGCGGCGTTTCCGCGACCGGCGGCGGGTGGGAGGACGCCCTCGCCTCCGAAGCCGCCGGGCGGGACGGGCGTGCGTGGCCGCCGTATGACGGGCGCCGCCCCTTCGTCGCCGTCGTGTGGCCGGATGCGACGGGCCGCTGGGGGTTCCTGGCGAGCGGGCGGGGCGCTTCCACGGCTGCCGAGCGGCGGCCCGCGGCCCGTGCCCGGACCGACACCGCCCCGGGCCGGGAGCCCCAGGGGCCCGCCCTCGATTCCGTCCCCGCAGGTCACGTCCCCCAGGAGCGGGGCTCCCAGGACCCCGCAGGGGCCTGGTCGTCCGAGACCGGGCAGATCCCGCTCGGCCGTCGTCACGGCGCCGGGCGGGCCCCGGTCAGGACGGCGGTGTGCACGGCGCGGGCGATGCGCGCGCCCCAGGTGGAGCGGGGTCCGGCGAAGGCTTCCCCGGAGTCGGGGCCCGGTTCGGGGGCGATGACGCAGACGGCGTCCGTGGGGGTGCCCGAGCAGTCGAGTCCGGCGTCGAGGAGGGCCTGGACCTTGGCCTCGGTGGCGGTGGCGACGGCGTTGACGAGGGCGGCGTCGGAGAGCGGCACGGGCAGCGTGAGGACGATGTTGACCGTGCCGGGCCTGAACGGAGCCGTCGGGGCGCAGGCGGGCCGGGGGGTGGTCTCGGGGACCGCCGCCCAGCCCCGTACGCCGAGGCCGGTGGTGACGGTCGCCGTGACGCCGCCGTCGTGCGCCGTGGTGTACGCGGCGACCTCGGCGGCCGTCATCAGCCCGGCGCCGATGCCGGCCAGCCCTTCGGCGGCGGCGATCTCGGCGAGGTGGCGGTCCGGGTCGAGGCGCGGGTAGCCCCCGGGGACCTGGGCGTTGAGGACCCAGGCGCGGGGGCCGATGCCGCCGCCGAGGACCGCGCTGCTGCAGACCCGGAAACCCGGCCCCAGCCGCCACAGCAGGTGGTGGAGGCGGTGTCCGTCCTCGTGCCGGTCGCGGAGTTCGGCGCGGGGTTCGCCGCGTCGCGCGGGCGGCCGGAGGCGTACGGAGGAGATGGCGCACCCCTGGTGGCTCGGCGGGTCGGCCGGCGGGCCGCGGTGGTCCGCACCGCGGCCGCCCTGTCCGCCGATCATATGCGGCGCCCGGGTACTCACCCGATTGGCCTAATTGGCTCTCGGGCGGCCCGACCCCTCCGCGCAAGGGCCCACGGCCCGCCCCGGCCTTCCGCACGCCGGAATCCGGGTCGGCGGGCGGTTGCACCGGTGGGGCGGGTGAGGCGCGATGGAATCCGGACGCGCCACCTCTGGTGGAGCCACCCACAGGGCGTGCCCGAGAGGAGGAATCGGTTATGGGAGCCGCTGACGGTTTCACGGATTCCGGAGAGCTCGACGGTCTGACCGTGTACGACAACGACGGTGAGAAGGTCGGCAGTGTGGGCCGCGTGTACGTCGACGACGACACCGGCAAGCCCGACTGGATCACGGTCAAGACCGGCCTGTTCGGCATGAAGGAGAGCTTCGTCCCGCTCGCCGGAGCCCGTCGGGTGGGCTCCGACCTGCACGTCGCCCATCCCAAGGAAAGCGTCAAGGACGCGCCTCGGGTGGACGCGGACGCGCACCTCTCCGTGGCCGAGGAGGAGGAGCTGTACCGGCACTACGGCCTGACCAGGAAGACCGGTAACCTCGCCGGGAACCGGTCACAGGGCATGGACGCGCCGACCGCCGCCGGCACCGGGGCGATGGGCGCGGCAGGCGCCGCGGGCACGGCCCGCGGGACCGGGAAGGCCACGACGGCCGGCACGGGCAAGCACCGTGACACGGACGCCTCCACCACCTCACGCCCGCTGGCGGGCGCCGGGGCGGGCACGTCCCGCGCGGGCGAGCAGCGCGGCAAGGAGGAGATGATCCGCTCCGAGGAGGAGCTGCACGTCGGCAAGGAGGAGTACGAGAGCGGCCGGGCCCGGCTGCACAAGTACGTGGTGACCGAGGAGGTCACCCGGACGGTTCCGGTCTCCCACGAGGAGGTCCGGGTGGTCCGCGAACCGCTCCGGCCCGGTGACAAGACGGCCGGGACCACGGACTTCGGCGAGCAGGACGTCGAGGTCACGCTGCACGCGGAACGCGCCACCGTACGCAAGGAGGCCGTGCCGGTGGAGCGGGTCCGGCTGGAGACCAACCGGGTGACCGAGCAGAAGGAGGTCTCCGCCGAGGTCCGCAAGGAGAAGATCGACTACGCGGACGGGACGGACACGGGTACCGGCAAGGACGCCGGCGGCGAGTTCGGCCAGGGGCGACGCCGCTGAGCTGAACCCTCAGGTGGCCGACAGGCCGCTCCCATGTCCTCGGCCGCCGGGCGGACCCGTTCCACGGGCCCGCCCGGCGGGCTGTCCGGCGCGGTCGTTCAACGGCGCGGCAGGAACCGCACCGAGGGGCGGCCGTCCGGCCCCTCGGGGGCGACGACCGCGCGGACCCCGTAGACGTCCTGGATCAGCTCCTCGGTGATGACCTCGGCGGGGGTGCCCCCGGCGACGACCCGGCCGGCCTTCATCACGGTGATCCGGTCGCAGAACATCGCGGCGAGGTTGAGGTCGTGCAGGGCGACGACGCTGGTGACGGGGAGGGCGGCGACCAGGGCGAGCAGGTCCAGCTGGTGCTGGATGTCGAGGTGGTTGGTCGGCTCGTCCAGGAGGAGCTCGCGGGGCCTCTGGGCGAGGGCGCGGGCGATCTGGACGCGTTGGCGCTCCCCGCCGGAGAGGGTGTGCCAGGACTGCCCGGCCCGGTCGGTCAGCCCGGTGCGGCGCAGGGCGTCGGCGACGGCTTCCTCGTCGGCGCGGTCCGGGGCGGACCAGGCGCGGCGGTGCGGGATGCGGCCCAGACGCACGACCTCCAGGACGCTGAGGTCGACCTGGGTGGCCGCGTGCTGGTCGACGACGGCGATCCGGCGGGCGACGGTACGGCGGCCGAGCCCCGCGAGGGGGTTCCCGTCCAGGGTGACGACGCCGGTGTCCGGGGCGAGGAGCCCGGCGAGGACGCGGAGCAGGGTGGACTTGCCGGACCCGTTGGGGCCCAGGAGCCCCATGGTCGCGCCGGGCGGCGGGGTGATGGACACGCCGTCGAGGATGAGCCGGCCGCCCGCCGCCCGCCCGACGCGCTCGGCGCGCAACCCCCCGGGGGCCTCCGTGGGGACGCCGCCTGGGCCGGCGGGGCTCGTCATCGGCCGCTCCGGGTGCGGTACAGGACGAGGACGAAGGCGGGGACGCCGATCAGGGCGGTGACGACGCCGACCGGTACCTCCTGCGGGTCCAGGGCGGTCCGGGCGAGGGTGTCGACCCAGACCAGGAAGACCGCCCCGGCGAGCGCGGTGACCGGGAGGAGCCTGCGATGCCCGGAGCCGGTGAGGGCGCGGGCGGCGTGCGGCAGGACCAGGCCCACGAAGCCGATCGCCCCTGCCGCGCTGACCAGGGCGGCGGTCAGCAGGGCGGTGGCGCACAGCAGCACGGTCCGGGCTCGGGCGACGTTCACGCCGAGCGCGGCGGCGGCGTCCTGCCCGAAGGCGAAGGCGTCCAGGGTGCGGGCGTGGGCCAGGCAGGCCGTCAGGCAGACGGCGAGGACGGCGGCGCAGACGGCGACCTCGCTCCAGCCGGCCCCGCCGAGCGAACCGAGCAGCCAGAACAGCACGCCCCGGGTCTGCTCGGCGTCGGCGGAGGTCATCACGACGAAGGAGGTGAGGGCGGAGAAGAGCTGCATGGCGGCGACCCCGGAGAGCACGACCCGGTCGGTGGAGCCGCCGAGGACATGGCTGAGCAGCATCACCAGGGCGAACGAGCCCAGCGCCCCGGCGAACGCCCCGGCCGACAGGGACACCGCTCCCCCGCCGACCCCGAGGACGACCACCACGACCGCCCCCGTCGAGGCTCCGGAGGAGACGCCGAGGACGAAGGGGTCGGCGAGCGGGTTGCGCAGAAGGGACTGCATCACCGTGCCGCACACGGCGAGTCCGGCCCCGCACACGGCGGCCAGGAGGGTGCGCGGCATGCGGAGGTTCCAGATGATGCCGTCCCGGATCGGGCTGAGGCCGCCGACGCCGAAGCCGAGGTGCGCGGCGACGGCGGACCACACGTCGGGGACGGAGATCCGGGCGGGCCCGATGGTGACGGCGGCCGCGACGGAGAGCAGCAGGAGCAGGACGGCGCCGCCCCACAGCAGCACGGCGAGCGGGGCGCCGGACCGGCCGCCCTTCCGGAGCGGTCCGCGGGAGGCGGCCTCCCCCGCCGGTCCGGGTGGAGCGCTGGGGCGTTCTGCCGGGCCGGACGGGGCGACGGGGGCTCCGGACGTCCGCTCCCCACCGCCGGGCGGGCGGTTCTCCACCGCCGGGTTCCCGGCGCTCACCCGGCGAGCCCGAAGTCGCGCAGGCCGGCCGCGACGGTCTCCAGTCCCTCGACGGTCCGGATGGTGGGGTTCATGGCCTGTCCGCTGAGCAGCACGTACCGGTGGTTCCTGACCGCGTCCATGGTCCTGGTGACCGGGTGGGACTCCAGGAACTCGATCTTCTTCGCCGCGCTCTCGGCGGTCTGCGTCGTACGGGTCAGGTCGCCGACGACCAGGACGTCGGGGTTGCGGTCGGCGACGGTCTCCCAGCTGATTTGGGGCCATTCCTCGTGGGTGTCGTCGAAGACGTTCTTCGCGCCGAGTTCTTCGGTGATGACGCCGGGGGCACCGCAACAACCCGCGAGGTAGGGCGTCTTGGAGTCGGAGAACCAGTAGAGGAGGGAGGCGTCGGAGGCGCCGGCGCCCTTCTTGGCCTTCGCCACCCGTGCCCGGAGTTCTTCCACCAGCTTCTCGCCGCGCTCGGGGACGTCGAACACCCGGGCCAGCTCGCGCACTTCGTCGTAGACCGCCTCCATCGTCAGCGGCGCGGTCCGGGCGCCGTCGCCGCCGACGCTGTCGTCCTTGGCGGTGCAGTCGGCGGGCGAGACGTAGGTGGGGACGCCGAGCTTCTCGAACTGCTCGCGGGGCGCCACACCGCCCTTGGCGAGGGTGGAGGTGAAGGACGCCGAGAGGAAGTCGGGCTCCTGGTCGAGGACCTTCTCGGAGGAGGGGCGGTTGTCCGACAGCCGTTCGACGCCGGCGTTCGCCTTCTCCAGCCCCTTCATGACCGGGTCGGTCCAGGTGGCGGTGGCGGCGATCCTGTCGGCGAGGCCGAGCGAGAGCAGGATCTCGGTCGAGCCCTGGTCGACGGAGACGGCCCGCTCGGGCGGGGCCTGCACGGTGACGGTGCGCCCGCAGTTCTCGAACGTGAGCGGGAATCCGTCGGTCCGGCCGCCTGCGGCGGCCCGGCCGGCGCCCGGGCCGCCGCAGGCGGTGAGGGCGAGGAGTCCCGCCGCAAGCAGGGCGGCGGTCCGTATGGGGGCGGGGGCGGCTGTGGGCAGCACGAAGGACCTCGGTGTCTCTGGGCCCTGTCGCGGAGCCCGTCGTACGGTTCCCGTGCCCGGGTACGGGCAGGGGCGCCAGCAGGTCTTCGGACTCGGGTTCGTCCGGGCGGGGCGCCTTCCCGGAGCGCGGGTGCGCTCCAGTGGCCGTGGCCCCGCCCGTCCCCCTCACCGCTGCGCGTCAGCTCCGGATTCGCACCGGATTCCCTGACCCCGTCGCTGGGGTTCGACTGGCCCCGGCAAGCTATCACGCACCGTCGCGCGGATCGGTCGCGGTGCGGCGGCCCGGTGCGCGGGGCCGGTGCGGCGTGGGATCGGCCCGCCGCACCGGCCCGGGGGTTCCGCCCGGGCGCCGGAGTCCGTGGTCCACCCGGCCCGGGCGGGAGGCCCCTGGGTCAGGGGGCGGCCTGGAGGGCGATCACCGCGTTCTGGCCGCCGAATCCGAAGGAGTGGCTGACGGCCCGTCGTACGGGCGTCACGCGCGGGGTCTTGGTGACGCAGTCGATGGCGAACCCGGGCTCGGGGGCGTCCAGGTTCGCGATCGGCGGGATCACCCCGTGCTGGAGGGTGAGGATCGTCAGTCCCGCTTCGATGGCGCCGGCCGCCCCCATGCAGTGGCCCAGGACGCCCTTGGGGGCGGTGACGGGCGGCCGGTGCGGGTAGGCCCGGCCGATGAGCGCGGCCTCGGTGGCGTCGTTGAGAGGGGTGGACGTCCCGTGCGCGTTGACGTGGTCGACGTCCTCGGCCTGCCAGCCCGCGTCGCGCAGGGCCGCGTCCACGGCCTCCCGCGCGACCGCGCCGGAGGGGTGGGGGCTGGTGGGGTGGTGGGCGTCGGTGGTGGCGCCGGTCCCGGCGATCAGCGCGCGCGGGGCGGCTCCTCTGGCCCAGGCGTCCTCGGCCCGTTCCAGGACCATGACGGCGGCGCCCTCGCCCATGACGAGCCCGGCCCGGTCGGCGGCGAAGGGGCGGCAGAGCCGGGCGGGGTCGCCGTCCCGCGGTGCCGCCGCGCCGGAGCGGCCGAAGCCGGTCATGGCGACCGGGAAGACGATCGATTCGGTGGCGCCGGCGAGGGCGATGTCGCAGTGGCCCAGCGTCAGCATGTCCCGGGCCACCGAGAGCGCGGTCACCCCGGACGAACAGGCCGTGCAGGGGGCGAGACTGGGGCCGGTGGCCTTCATGTCGATGGCGATCTCGGCGGCGGGCATGCTCGGGATGGTCAGCAGGATGCCCGAGGGCGAGGTGGCCTCGGGGCCGCGGCGCTCCAGCACGACGGCCTGCTCGGTGAGCCCGGCGGATCCTCCGCTGCTGGTGCCGACGACGACGGCGACCCGGGCGCCGTCCCAGTGGGCGGGGTCGAGCCCGGCGTCGGCGACCGCCTCGCGGGCGGCCAGGAGGGCGAACTTGACGTACCGGCCCATCCGGAACGCGGACCGGCCGCCGACCGCTTCGTCGAGGTCGATACCGGAGACCGTGCAGGCGAAGTCGACGGCGCAGCCGTCCAGTCCGGGGACGGTCGCGGCGGGCGAGACGGCGGCGAGGACCCCGTCCCAGGTGGTGTCGGTGGTGTGGCCGACCGGGGTGATCATTCCCAGCCCGGTGACGGCGATGGCGGGTCGCTTCATCGGGTGTTGCTCACCGGCACCGTCGCTTCGGCCGCGCTGCCGACGGCCGCGTCGATGTACGCGGTGATGTCGGCCAGCGTGGCGTCCTTGTAGAGCTTCTCGGAGTCGGCGGTGACGCCCAGGGTCTCCTTGATGATGACGGCGAACTCGGCGACCGCGAGGGAGTCCATCTCCAGGCTGTCCATGGTGGACTCCGGCAGGATCTCGGCGGCGGGCACCTTGAACGTCCCGGTCAGCACCTCGGTGATCTTGGGGTGGATGGTGGTCATGGCGATTCCTCTCGTCGGCGTTCCATGGGTGTGTGCGGTGTACTGCGAGGGGCGGGCGGACGCGCCGGCCCGTCTTCCGAAATAACTGGATGAAGATATTCCGGTTACGCCTTCCGGTGAACCGATTCGTCAGCGCCCACCTGCGGCTTCTCGAACCACCGGGCGAGCACGGACGCGGTCCCCCAGTACGCCAGCAGCACCCCCCGGGTGCCGAGCGCGGCGACCTTCTCGCGCAGGGGGCGCCTCCTGCTGCCGCAGACGGGCCGCCGGAAGTCCGCCGCCCGCCCCCGGACCCCCGCTCTGCGCCTCCGGTGCCAGGGGCCCTCGGGGTCGTCGTAGACGTCCGCGTACCGGGGACCGGCGATCGGCCAGTCCGACATCAGGCGCTCGGGAAGGGCGAAGGTCGCCACCAGCGAGGGGGTGTGTCCGGCGACGACGGCGACCGCCTCCTCCACCGCGTCGGGCAGAGAGGCGACCTGGTCGGCGGTCAGCCGTCCGGCGGCGAGCAGGTCGCCGCTGTTGCGGTCGATCCACCGGAGCGCGAAGAGCCGGCGCAGCTCGGCGAGGCGTTCGCGCGCCTCGCCCTCGGGAAGCCCGGCCACGGCCTCGCCGTACGCTTCGTCCGCCTGGCGGTAGGCATGGGCCTCGACGCCGCGCAGGGCGGCCGGGGAGGCGGCGTTCCAGCGGTCGAGCGGATCGCCGGGCGGGGCGGCGCTCATCCGCTCGCGGGCGCGGGCGAACCAGAGGTCCTCGACGACCCCGAACAGACGGCCGAGGAAGGCGGGGTCCGCCAGGTCGCCGGGCCCGTCGCCCCCGACGGCCTCCCGTTCGGTGGCGCTGAAGAGCATCTCGGCGGCGGCCTTGGCGTGCACCGCCAGGTTGTCGCCCTCGGCGGTGATGGCGCCCTCGATGCCGGTGAACAGCTCGGTCATCCCGTTGTTCTCCAACAGCCCCTGGGCACCGCACCGTTCGCGGCACTCGACGATGACGTCACGGGCCTGCCAGGTGATCCACCCCTTGGCGACGGCGACCAGGCGTTCGGCGTCGTCCCGGTCGGACTCGGGGGCCGACTCCCAGCGGTCCAGGGCCCTGCGGTGCAGCAGGCTCATCGCGTAGACGGTGGCCATCGCGGCGGCCAGCGGGCCGTGGTGGGTGCGGTGCGCGTACACCGGGACCTGCCGGGCGGCGCGGGACGCGGAGATCATCCGGTGCCCGGCGTACCGGACGGCGATCGCCAGGGTGACCCGGGCGGAGCCGACCGCGCAGGCGCTCATGGAGAGCTTGCCGGGGGTGACCCGGCCGATCGAGGCGAGGAACCTCCTTCTGCGGTTGGGGACTTCGCTGCGGAAGCGGCCGTCCTCGCCGATCCGCCCCTGCTGCCCGGCGAGCAGCGCGTCGCGCGGGACGAAGCAGCGGTCGAAGGAGGTCAGGCAGTGGTCGACCGGGGAGCCCATCCGGGCGGGCAGCCGCCGCACCCGCACGCCCGGGAGGGGGCGGTGGGCGTCGGTGAGCGGGACGAGGAAGAGGAAGACCCCGTGGTCGGCGCCGTCGGCGATCAACCGGGCCGCCACCACACCGGACTTGGGGCCGCCGGCGGGGCTGGTGTTGGGCATGAACTTCTGCGCCCCGGCGTGCGGGGTGTGGAGCACGAAGCCGTCGCGTTCGCGGTCGTACGTCGCGGTCGTCTCGATCGCCGCCGCGTCGTTGCCGTGCGCCACCTCCGTACAGAGGAAGGTGCCCACGCGGCGCAGGGCGAGGAAGTCGGACAGGTCGCGCGGGGTGTCCGCGTCGTGGTCGAGGAGGCTGCCGAGGAAGAGGTTGTAGTGGATGCCCGCCACCGTGGTCAACGCCGGGTCGACGGGGCCGAGCCATTCGTGCAGGGCGGACAGCGCGCGGGGGTCGGCGGCCACCCTCGCGCCGCTGTCGAGCGTGCTGTTGAGGATGCGCAACCGGTGGTAGGAGAGGGCGAGTCGTTCGTCAGGGGTGCCGCCACCGGAGCGGCGAAACGGTTCTGTAGTCAGCAGGCGACGCCAGCAACCGTGCTCCCGGCCGAAGTTCGGCCCGAAGAGCACAGCGGTGAGCAGGTCGTTCGTGGACGGCGAGGCCGCGTCGTTCTTGGGTACGGTCACAACACAGTAACGATCAAGGAACGGCGAGGACACCCCCCGCCGTCCTGAAATGCCCTCGTATATCAGGCGCGTTGGAAGGCGAGGGCGACGTTGTGGCCGCCGAAGCCGAAGGAGTGGCTGAGCGCCGTCTCGACCCGCTGGTGGCGGGGTTCCTTCGTCACGCAGTCGAGCGGGAAGGCGTCGGGCAGCGCGTCCAGGTTGGCGATCGGCGGAACGGCGGAACGTTCCAGCGTCAGCACGGTGGCCACCGCCTCGATCGCGCCCGCCGCCGCCAGGGTGTGCCCGACGACGCCCTTGGGGGCGGTGACCGAAGGCCGGTGCGGGAAGAGCCGGGAGACGAGGGCGGTCTCCATGGCGTCGTTGAGGGGCGTGGAGGTCCCGTGGGCGTTGATGTGGTCGACGTCGCCCGGCGCCCAGCCCGCCTGGTCCAGCGCCGCCTGGACGGCCCGCTGGGCGCCGTGGCCGTCGGGGGCCGGTGCGGTGGGGTGGTGGGCGTCCGTGCTGGAGCCGGCCCCGGTGAGCAGGGCGCGTGGACGGCCGCCGCGGGCGCGTACCCCTTCCTCGCGTTCCAGGACGAGCAGGGCCGCCCCCTCGCCGATGACGAAGCCGTCCCGGTCGGCGGCGAACGGGCGGGAGGCGGCCGCCGGATCCCCCGCGCGGGTCGACAGCGCGCCCATGCGGGCGAAGGCGGTGACCACCAGCGGGGTCAGGACCGCTTCCGCGCCGCCCGCCACCACCACGTCGCAGTCTCCGCTCAGCAGCAGATCACGGGCGACGGCGAGCGCCGTGGCCCCGGAGGCGCAGGCGGTGGCGGGGGCGAGGCTCGGGCCGCCCGCCTTCAGCGCGATGGCCACCTCGCCCGCCGCCGCGTTGGGGATCATCATCGGGACGAGCAGCGGGGAGACCGCGTCGGGCCCCGAGGCCGCCAGCTTGGCGGCGTTGTCGACGAGTACGGAGACGCCGCCGACGCCCACGCCGAGCACCACGCCGACCCGGCCGCCGTCCCAGCGGGCCGGGTCGAGACCGGCGTCGGCGACGGCCTGCCGGGCGGCCACCACCGCCAGCTTCACGAACCGGGCCATCCGCCACACCGACCGGCCGCCCACCGCCGCGTCCAGGTCGATGCCGTCGACCGGGCACGCGAAGTCGACCGGGAGCCCGGCCAGTTCCTCGCACCGCCGGGCGGTGGAGTGCCCGGAGCACAGTCCCTCCCAGAAGCTGTGCTCGTCCGCCCCTGCGGGTGTCACCAGGCCGATGCCCGTCACCGCGACGGCGGCGCGGGTCCGGGCTCCGGCGCCCTGATCAGAGGGGAGTGACATGCTGTGTTCCTTCCATCGAATCCGTGCACATGGTCTGCGGGGTCCCGGGCCAGCGGAGTGCCGCCGAGCCCCAGGTCAATCCGCCCCCGAAGGCGGTGAGCAGCACCCGGTCGCCGGGGTGGAGCAGGCCCTCGTCCGCCGCGTCGGCCAGGGCCAGCGGGATGGAGGCCGCGCCGGTGTTGCCGACCCGCTCCAGATGGGTCACGCAGCGCTGCGGGGCGATGCCGACGCGCTCCGCGACGGCGCGCAGGATGCGGGCGTTGGCCTGGTGCGGCACGAAGCGGTCGACCTCGGCCGGTTCCCATCCGACACGCTCCAGGAGCGTCCGGCAGGAGCCCGTCATCCGTTCGACGGCGTGCTGGTAGACGGTGGCGCCCTGCATGCGGAAGTACGCGTCGCCCAGGTCCGGCGGCTTGCCGCTCGCCCGTGCCCGCGCGCCGCCGGCGGGGACGGTGATCAGGCCGTAGCCCGTGCCGTCGCTGCCCAGGTCGAACGCGAGCAGTTCCCCGGGGTCGCCCGGCAGCCCCGCCGCCACGAGGGCGGCGCCCGCCCCGTCGCCGAAGACGACGCCCGCCGAGCGGTCGGCGGGGTCGAGCCAGGTCGAGTAGACGTCGGCGCCGACCAGCAGGACGCGTTCGTAGAGCCCCGAGGCGACCAGGCCGTGGCAGACGGCGAGGCCGTAGACGAAGCCGCTGCAGACGGCGGCGATGTCCAGGGCCGGTACGGTGCCGAGCCCGAGCCGGGCCGCGAGCGCGGGCGCGGTGCCCGGACAGAGGTGGTCTGGGGTGGCGGTGGCGAGGACCACCGCGTCCACCTCGCCCCTCTCCGAGGCGCGGGCCAGCAGCCGGGCCGCCGCCTCGTAGGCGAGGTCGCCCGTCGCGACGTCCGGTCCGGCGCGGTGCCGGCTGCCGATGCCGGTCCGGCGCCGGACCCAGGCGTCGTCCACCTCCCAGCCGGCGGGGAGCCGGTCGTTGGGGACCGGTGCGCCCGGCACCCAGCCGGCCACGCTCTGCAGCACCGCCGTGCGCGCTCCGGCCGCTAAGGCGCCCGCCCGCGCTCCCGGCCCCGTACCGCCGCCGGCCGTCCGTCTCCTCGCCACCCGTCGCCCCGATCCCGTTGTCGTACTGCATCCGGTTGACGAACGGCGGAACGTCTCACGAGGATGCGTTCGACTGCGCCGAACGGGTCATGACGGGGTGTCAGTTGTGTGTGAGAGCCTCGTGGAGCTCGTGCGCGCCGGGCGGGTTGGCCCCGGCGCGGGAGACGGTCACGGTGGCGGAGGCGACCGCGTGGCGCAGGACGTCGGCCACGGCGTCCCGGGCCACGGCGTGCAGCCGCTCCCGCGCGCCCCGGCCGATCAGCCCGTGCGCGGCGAGGGCGTGGAGGGCTCCCGACATGAAGGCGTCGCCCGCCCCGACGGTGTCGACGACCTCGACCGCCGGCGCCCGGAGGGCGATCCGGTCGCCGGGCAGGACGGCCAGCGCCCCCTCACCGCCCCGGGTCACGAGCACGGCGGCGGGGCCGAGCCCCAGCCAGCGTTCCGCGACCCGGTCCGGCCGCTCCCCCGGGTACAGCCACTCCAGGTCCTCGTCGCTCGCCTTGACCAGGTCGCTCAGCGCCACGCACTCCTCCACCCGGCGGACGGCCCTCGCGCGGTCGCCCATGAGGGCGGGCCGCACGTTGGGGTCGTAGCTGACGGTCGCGGCGGCCCGGGCCTCGCGCACGAGACCCAGGACGGTGGTCGATCCGGGCTCGGCCACCGCCCCGATCGACCCGGTGTGCACATGAGCCGGCGCGGGTGCGGCGGCGACCGGGGAGAGGTCCCAGGCGACGTCGAAGGCGTACGTGGCCCGTCCGGCCGCGTCGAGGGTGACGAGGGCCGACGGGGTGGCGGTGGCGGAGCCGTCGGTGCGCACCTCGACCCCGGCGGAGGCCAGGTGCTCCCGGATGAGCCGCCCGTTGCCGTCCGGGCCGAGCTGGGTGAGCAGGGTGGTGCGGTGGCCGAGGCGGGCCAGGCCGTACGCGACGTTGGCGGGGCTGCCGCCCGGGTGGACCCGGGGGGCCTCGCCGGGGAGCTGGACGATGTCGGCCACGCATTCACCGATGACCAGCAGTTCGCCGTGGTCGGGCATGGGGGCGGTTCTCCTCAAGAGGGGGGCACGAGGGGGCGGCGGTGTCGGAGGTTCCGCCGGACAGGATTCCTGCACATTTCACCGGGGCGTCGCGCCCTACGGGTTCACCGCCGCCGCCTTTGTACGGGGAGCGGCGTCGGGGAGCGGCTTCGCGGGAGCGGCCCGGCGCACCCAGAGGAGGGCGCCGGCCAGCACGGCGGCGGCGGCGATCAGCCAGGGCAGCGGGCCCGGCGGCAGGGCGCCCGCGCCCAGTCCCGCCCCGGCGGCGACCAGTTGCAGGGAGAGCGACTGGACGGAGAGGGCGGTGGCGCGCCCGGAGGCCTCGACGCGGCGGTGCAGCAGGTCGTTCTCGTTGGGGCCCGCCGCTCCGAGTCCCAGGTAGACGAGCCCGTAGCCGGTGACGGCGAGCGCCGTGGCGGGAGCGCTCATCGTGTGCGCGGTGATCCCGAGCAGGGTCAGCCCCAGCACCGTGAAGCCGAGGCTCACGAGCACCGCGCGCTCACTGCCGCCGGAGAACCGTGCGACGAGCGGGGCGAGTTGGCTGCCGATCGCGGAGCACAGGAATCCCGCGCAGGCGAGCCCGGCGTAGACCAGGGCCCCGGATTCCGCGGTCCCCATGAGGGCGGCGGCCCGGCCCGGGGTGAGCAGTTCGACGGCGGCGAGGGCGGCCCCGGCGGCGCTCGCGGTCAGCAGGATGCGCCGGATCAGGGCATCGCGGGCGCCGAGCCGGAGACCGGCGGCGATGGCGGCGGGCACCCCGCCCACGACGCGGCGCAAGGTGGTGCGGGGCCGGGGCGGCTCGGGCAGGGAGCTGAGTACGTAGAGGACGAAGACGAGCTCGACCAGCGCACCGGACAGGGCCGGCAGGGAGAGCGGGATCACGAGCCCGCCGGTCGCCTCGGTCAGCCGCTCCCCCGTGCCGGGGGCGAGCCCGAGCAGCCAGGGCAGTCCGCCGCCGAGCAGGGTGCCGAGGGCGAGGGCGGCCGAGGTGGCGGATCCGCCGCGCGCCAGGCCCGTACGCAGGTCGGCGCCGGGCCCCGCGTGGGCGTGGACGGTGTCCACGTACCAGGCTTCGGCGGGTCCGCTGGACAGGGCGCGGGCGAGTCCCATCAGCCCCATGCCGAGCGCGATGGCCCAGCCCGCCGCGCCGAGGCCGATGAGGGTGAAGGCGGTGAGGTTGAGCAGTCCGGCGACGGCCAGGACGGGGCGTCGCCCGATGACGTCGGACAGGCCGCCGGTGGGCAGCTCCATCGCGGCGGCGGTGAGGGAGTGCACGGCGTAGAAGCCCGCGATGGCGGCGAGGCCCATGCCCCGTTCGGTGAAGAGGAGCACTCCGGGGGCGATGGACATGCCGATGGGGAACCAGAAGAGGAAAGAGACCGCTGCGTACCGGCGGCGCGCGGTCGCCTCGTCGAGGCCGCTCCCGTGGGCGGCGGGGAGGACCGGTCGGCGCGTCATGGCGTGTCTCCGGCGGCGGCGTCCGGTCTTCCGGCGTCCGGTGCCTCAGGGCCGGCGGAGGCGTCCGCGCGGTCCGGGGCGGTCCCCGGCGCCGCACCGGCCGCCGGATCCGAGGCCAGCGGCAGTCCGGCGGTGAACAGGACGACCCGTTCGGCGCGGGGGTCCTCGGCGTCGCGGGCGGCCAGCTCGTCCGTCTTCGCCCGGATCGCCTCCCACAGTTCGGCGAGGGACTCCGGGGTGAGCCGGGGCATCAGGTCGCTGATGCCCGAGGGTTCCTGCCACTCCTCGGCCAGCAGGCCGCTCTCCAGGTCCGCCTCGTGGCGGTCCAACGACTGCTGGAGGTGCTCGATCTGGCGGCGGTGCAGGACGTCGAGGATCGCGCTGCCGCCGGGGCTGCGGCGCATCGCCTCGTTGCTCCACGAGGTCATGGCGTGCACGGACTTCCAGCGGCGTTCGCGGCCGTCGCGGTGGTCGGCCTCGGTGACGAACGCGTACTTGGCGAGCACGCGCAGGTGGTAGCTGGTGGAAGCCGAGGACTCCCCCGTCCTGGCCGCCAGCTCGCTGGCGGTGGCCGGGCCGTGCTGCCGCAGCAGCCCGAGCAGGGTGAGGCGGAGGGGGTGGGTGAGCGCCTTGAAGGCGGCCCCGTCCTCCACGGGATCGAGTGTGCGACGACCGGCTTCGCTGTCCATGACCGCAGCGTAGAACAGCCGGAACACTTTCCCAAAGTAATTTTGCAGAATATTTTCGGGAAAGTCGCGGACACCTTGGGAGGCGGCCCGCGCTCCTCGGGCGGAGCCCGGATGCCGAGGCCGGTCAGGCCCCGGGGCGGGCCTTCCGCCGCGCCCGGAGCACCTCCGCCACCTCCCGGCACCAGTCGCGGTTGGCGCGTTCGAAGTCCCTGCCCCGGCGACAGGTGAGGTACGGGCCCACGCGCGCCCCGCGCAGCAGGAACTCCGCCTCGTCGAACTCCCCCCGCATCGCGCGCAACCGCGCCTCGAACAGCGCGGCCTTGGCCTCGGCGCGGGCGTACCGCTCGGCGAGCCGGTCGATCAGCACGTCGGTGTCGAGATGGTCGGCGGCCTGCACCTGGACCAGCAGGTCCTCCCGCAGGAACGAGGGCGCGGACGGCGCGGACGCGAAGCGCTCCAGTTCGGCCAGCCCCGCCGCGGTGACACAAAACAGCCGCTTGTCGGGGCGGCCCTCCTGGGCGACCCGGCGACCCGCCGCCAGCCCGCCCTTCTCCAGCTTCGCCAGCTCCGCGTAGACCTGCTGCGGTTTGGCGTGCCAGAAGTTCGCGACGCCCGCCGCGAACACCTTGGCGAGCTGATAACCGCTCAACTCCTCGTCGAGCAGCGCCGCCAGCACCGCATGCCGCAACGCCATCGGACCGCCTCCCTCTCCGTCCGGCCCGGATGCGCCCCCGGCCCTTCCCGCCGGGCCGCCCCTGTCCGGAACACCGGCTCTCATGGTAGTCATGAAACTGACCAGTCAGATTGATGACCAAGCAGCGCATCGGCTCCGCCGTGCGCCCGCCGAGGACGCACCGCACCGAGGAGGACACATGACCACCGCAGTGGACCGCTTCCGCACCGCCGTCGACGATCGCGACCTGGCCGCCCTGGACGGCCTTTTCACCGAGGACGTCCGGCTCTACAGCCCGGTGAAGTTCACCCCGTTCGAGGGCCGCCCGGCGGTGCTGGGCCTCTTCGGCGTCCTGCTGCGCACGTTCGAGGACTTCCGCTACGTCGGCGAGCTCAGGGGCGTCTCGCAGACGAGCGCCGACGGAGCCGAGGCCCCGTCGGCGGTCCTGTTGTTCCGGGCGACGGTGGGCGGCAAGGAGATTCACGGCATCGACCTGCTGCACCTGGACGAGGCGGGCCGGATCAAGGAGTTCACCGTGATGGTCCGGCCCCGGTCCGCCGTCCAGGCGCTGGGCGAGGCGGTGCTCGCCGGCCTGGTCGCGGACGGCCTGGTCCCCGCCTCCTGACGACGCCCGGCGAGGGCGTCCCGGCTCAGCTCGCCCGCGCCGCGTCCAGGGCGTCCGCGACCAGTCCCAGGAACCGGGCGTGGTCGCGGGGCCCGTAGAGGGGTTCGGGGTTCCACGGGACGACGGGGGCCGACGCGGCCTCGTCCCCTCGCCACTCCTCCCACGGGGCGGCGTGGGCGCGGACGTCCGCCAGGACCACCTCGGGGCGCAGGCCGAAGACGTCGGCGCGGTCGAGCGTGGCCCAGTTGGCCCCCGGCCCCCCGGCCGGTTCCACGACCCGGACGCCCAGGTCGGTGAGCACCCGCAGCTCGGGCCACATTCCGGGGCGTGCGACGTACGCCCGGTCCGGGCCCGCCGGGGAGAGCGCGAGCACCCGGGGGGCGTCGGCATGCGCGGCGACAGCGCGCAGCCGCTCCCGGGCGGCGTCGAGTTCCCGGTCCGCGCCCGGCCGGTCCGTCGCGCCGAGCGAACGGGCCAGTGCGGCGAACCGGTCGCCGATCTCCCCGAACGTACGGTCCCGGCCGACGTCGAGGACCACCACCGGCACCCGCTTCTCCAGGTGTTCGGCCGTCTCGGGGGCCAGCCCGTAGACGTGACCGCCGCCATAGCTGACGGCCACCACGAGATCCGGCCCGGCGCTCAGCAGCCGCTCGGCGTCCAGGGCGCCGCCCGCACCAGCGTACTCGACCTCGTCGAGCGGCAGGGTTCCGGTCTTCGCCGGGTCGGGGGCCGGCCCGTCGTGGTCGGATCCGAAGATTCCCACCGGCCGGACGCCCAGGTCCCAGAGGGTGGCGCCCGCCTGGACGTAGGCCAGCACCCGCCCGGGCGGCCGGGGTGCCGACGACTGCCGGCCCCGGTCGTCGGAGAACCGCCATTCGCTCTGCTCCGTCACGTCACACACGCCCTTCTACCGCCGACTGCCGTACCGCTCGCGCGAGTTCGCACACCTGTACCTGCCCACCCCCTTGCGGGCGCACCCCTGCGGCCGGAGAGGAAACGAGGGGCGGCCGGCCCTGCCACGACGCACGGAAATCATTACCGAGTGTTAAGAATTGACAACCGAACGTCATCGACCGGTGTCCTGTGCCGACCCTTTCCCGAAGGGAGCCGACCCCCTGTGCACGCGGCCCCGAAAGCGGCCCCGGGCGCCGGCGTATCGCTCCGCACGGGCCCGGCGGGAGCGTCTCCTCGCGGCAGAGGCGACCCCCGGGCCGCCCCGGAGGGCGCGTCAGCCGGTACGGGGTCGCGCGCCGTCCAGCGCCAGGCCCACGATCCGGCGCGCGAGCCCCTCCTCCAGCGGTGCACCGGTCAGCAGGACCCGGGCGAACAGCGGCCCCGCCAGCATCTCGGCCACCAGCCGGGGGTCGGTGTCCGGGTCCAGTTCCCCGCGCTCGACCCCGCGCCGCACGATGTCCTCGCCGTGCCGGAGCCGGGCGTCCCAGTAGGGCAGGCGCTCCGCCGCGACGGCCTCCGCGTCGGGGGAGGCGCCGAGCTGGAGCAGGGCCGCGCCCTGCGGCGAGGAGAGGTAGCCCGCGACCGCCGACATCAGCTGGACCAGGTCCCGGCGCACGTCCCCCGTGTCGGGTGCGGGCAGCGCGTCGTCGGCGTGCGAGCCGAGGGCGTCCAGCAGCAGGTTCTCGCGGGTCTTCCACCGCCGGTACACGGAGGTCTCGTGCACCCCTGCCGCCCGGGCGACCGCCGCGACCGTGGTACCGGCGAGCCCTTCGGCGGCGAGGAGGTCCACGGTCGCGGCCAGGACAGCCTGCCGCATGGGTTCGCCCCGGCGGCGCAGGGGGGCGGGGATGTGCTCGGCGCTCATCCGCGCACCGTATCGCAAGCTCACTTGCTTTAGTAGCAGGACCGCTTTACGTTTTAAAGCAAGGCGACTTGCGATAGTCCGCCGATCCGAACCGTAAGGACCCGTCATGGAACGCATGCGCGCCGCGCGTCTCCACCTCTCCAGCCGCTCCCTCGTCGTGGAGGAGGTGGACAGGCCCGTCCCCGGACCCGGCGAAGTGCTGGTGAAGGTGGAGGCCGCGGGGGTCTGCCTCTCCGACGTGCACCTCGTCGACGGCACGCTGCGTCCGATGTACGCGGAAGGGGACGCGGTCACCCTGGGCCACGAGGTGGCCGGGACCGTGGCGGAGACCGGGCCGGACGTCGCCGGCTGGTCCCCGGGGGCGCGGGTGGTGCTCCAGGCGGGCGAGGAGCGCCGGGGCCGGACGTACACCCGGGGGGTCGACTACGACGGCGGCTGGGCCGAGTACGCCCTCGCCACCGCGTCCACCCTCGTGGCCCTCCCCGACTCGCTCCCCTTCGAGCAGGCGGCGATCATCCCGGACGCGGTCTCGACGCCGTGGGCTGCGGTGACCGCCACCGGCGGGGTGCGGCCGGCGGAGGCCGTGGGCGTCTGGGGCGCGGGCGGTCTCGGCGCGCACGCCGTGCAGTTGCTGCGGGCGGTCGGCGCGTACCCGGTCGTCGCGGTGGACCCCGCTCCGGCGGCCCGGCGGCGGGCTCGGGAGTTCGGGGCGGACCTGGCACTGGACCCCGCCGATCCGCGGTTGCGCGAGAAGGTGCTCGGGGTGAGCGACGGCGTGGGGCTGTCGGCCGCGTTCGACTTCGCCGGGGTTCCCCCGGCCCGCGAGCAGGCGCTGACCGTACTGGCCCCGAAGGGGCGGCTGGTGCTGGTGGGGCTGACCGATCAGCCGCTGACGGTCTCCCAGGGCACGCTGTTCAGCTACTTCCAGCAGCGGATCCTGGGCCACTACGGCTCGGAGGGCCACCATGTGAGGCAGCTCGTCCGGCTCGCCGAGGGCGGCCGGCTGGACTTCTCCCGGTCGATCACCGACGTCCTGCCGCTGGACGAGGCGGCGTCGGCGGTGCGGCGGATGGAGACCAAGGAGGGCGACCCGCTCCGGCTCATTCTGCGGCCGTGACGGGCTTCCCCTCCGCTGCCGCGGGCTCCGCCTCCCCCGTCGCGCGCCCCGGGTGCTGCCGCTGGAGCTCGACGTTGAACTGGGCTCCGGCCAGCAGCGAGAGGTTGGCGAACCAGACCCAGATGAGGAAGACGACGAGTCCGGCGAGCGAGCCGTACAGCCTGCTGTAGCTGCCGACCCGGGTGGCGTACAGGGCGAACAGCGCCGAGGCGGCCAGCCAGCAGAACGCGGCGAGGATCCCGCCGGGCAGGCCCCGGCGGACGCCCCGCGCGGAACGGGGGCCGGTGCTGAAGAGGACCATGATCAGGCAGGCGACGAGGAACACCAGCAGCGGCCACTTCATCGCCGCCCACAGGGTCTCCCCCTCGTGCGGCAGACCGGCGCGGCGGCCGAGCCAGCGGGCCAGCGGGCCCGTCATCACGAGGGCGAAGGCGCTGGTCATCAGCAGCAGGAGCAGGCCGATGGCGGAGACGACGATGATGTGCGCCTGGCGCAGCGGCGGACGGGTGTCCCGGACGCCGTGCATGGCGTGCATCGCCCGGCGGAAGACCGCGAGGTAGCTGCACGCGGACCACACGGCGCTCACGGACCCGGTCGCGACGAGCAGCCAGACGGCGGAGCGCTGTTCGGTCGCCGCCTCCAGCGGCCTGCGCAGCGCCTCGCCGGACTCGGCGGGGGCGAACGCGGTGATGTCGGCGATCAGGGCGCTGGTCGCGTCGGGGTTGGCCAGGCCGATGACGGACACGGTGGCCAGGAGCGCGGGCAGCAGGGCGAGGATGGCGTAGTACGTCAGGGCCGCGGCCCAGTCGGTGACGTCGTCGTTCCACAGCGAGACCGGTGTGCGGCCCAGGGCGGTGAACCAGCGCCGGTGCGGTGCGGTGCGTCCGGCGGGGGCGGTGCTGTCCGCGGCGGACGCGGTCTGGGTCGGCAAGCTGGTACTCCGGGTACGTGGACGGGTGCGGCGGGCGGCGCGGCTCGTCCCTCTCCGGACGCGCCGACTCCGCTCGATCCTCTCCTGCCTCGCCCCGACCGGTGTACACCCCTCCCCCTCCGACGCGCCCGCGCTGCGCGGGCGCGGGCGGGGGCGCGGTCAGTCGTTGACCGCGGTGAGCAGGACCACCGCGTCCCGCAGCGCCAGCATCCCGTGCCGCTCCCGCGGAACCGGGTACAGGACCCCGGCCGGCAGGTCGGCGTCGCCCGAGGCGGCGGTGACGCGGACGCTGCCGCGCAGGACCAGCAGCGATGCCGCGGGCGGCGCGTTGTGCTCGTCCAGCGCGGTCCCCTCGGTGAGGGCGATCACCGTCTGCCGCAAGGGGGGCTGCTGGAGCAGGAGGTGGGCGCTGCGGCCGTGCGCGGAGGCGCGGGCGGCGGCCAGGTGTTCCTCGGCGAGTGCGTTGAGGTCGTCCATGTGCCCACTGTGCCGCAGCCGCGCCCGCCCCGCGATCCTGGCGGCGCCCACCGCGGGAGCGGCGCCGGTGGGGCGGGCCCGGCGGGGCGGGGGCCGGGTTCCAGGGCCGGGGAGCGGGTTCCGCCGTTCGCCGCTCCCCGCCCGCGGGCGGTCCGGCCGACCGGTGGGCCGGCGGGCCGGGAGGCCCGTCAGAGGCCGCCGGTGAACAGCAGCCGGTCGGGCGAGCCCTGGCCGAGGCCGGAGAGCACGGACGGGGTGGCCGTGTCCGTCAGCCACCGCGCGACCGAGGCGGGGGCGGCGGAGGGGTTCTCCTGCTTGTACAGCGCGGCGACGCCCGCGACGTGCGGGCTGGCCATGGAGGTGCCGTTCAGCGAGACGGCGCCGCCGCCGAGCCGGGCGGAGACGATGTCGGCGCCGGGTGCGTACAGCGCGACACAGGGGCCCCGGTTGCTGAAGGAGGTCGCGCGGTCCTGCCGGTCGCTCGCCCCGACCGCGACCACGCCGTCCGCTGCGGCCGGGGAGACGTCGCAGGCGTCCCGGGCGTCGTTCCCGGCGGCCACGACGGGCAGGACGCCGGCGGCGGCGACGGACTCCACCGCCGCGTCGACGGAGGTCGAACGGGCCCCGCCGAGCGAGGCGTTGAGCACGGCGGGGGTCCTGGTGCGTTCGGCGTCCTCGGCGACCCAGTCGAATCCGGCGAGGATACCGGCCCAGGTGCCCCGGCCCTCGCAGTCCAGGACGCGTACGTTGACCAGCGAGGCCTCCCGGGCCACGCCGGCCGTCCCGCCGCCGACCGTGCCCGCCACGTGCGTGCCGTGCCCGTTGCAGTCCATGCCGTCACGGCCGTCGCCCACCGCGTCGTACCCCTGCACGACCCGGCCGCCGAACTCGGTGTGCGCGGCGTCGATCCCGGTGTCGACGACGTACGCCTTCACGCCCTTGCCGGTGGCCGTGGTGGTGAAGGCTCCGTCCAGCGGCAGGGCGCGCTGGTCGATGCGGTCGGCGCCCCAGCCGGCGGCGGGGGCTCGGAAGACGACACCGGACCGGGGCGCGTCCACGGTCACCTCGGCGTTCTCCTCGACGGCGAGGACGCCGGGGGCGGTCCGTACCGCTTCGAGTTCCGAGGCGGTGAGCGAGGCGGCGAAGCCGTGCAGGACGTTCCCGTAACGGAACAACGGGTCGAGCCCGAGCTCCCGCAGGACGGCGTCCGACGGGAGCCCGGGCTCCAGGGTGACGATGTACTGCCCGGGCACGGCCCGGGTGGACTGCTCCACCCGGACCCCTTCCGGTCCGCTGTCGGCCGAGGCCGTGGCGGGGGCGCCGATCAGCGGGACGATCAGCAGCAGGGCGGCCGTGGCCCATCGGGCGGGCAGGCGCATGCGGTCTCCTCGGGGTGGGGGGTCCGTTCACGGAACGAGTGCGTCCGCGAAGCGCGAACACCCGTTCCTTCGTCCCCGTCCGCCAGCCGCCTTAGCGGGTTCAGCCGGACAGCGCAACGCCGCCGGCCAGCTCCAGGTCGTCGAGGTCGTGCGCGGCGGCGGCCGGGAGGTCGTGCTTCGCCCAACTGCCCACGGCGACCTCGGCGGTGATGCCGGGCCCGAAGCCGGCGATGAGCCCCTGCGCGTCCTCGGCCGCTCCGCCGTCGTCGAAGAGTCTGGCCAACGCGTCGAAGACGACGGAGCTGGCGATGTTACCGCGTTCGGTGAGGGTGGCCCGGCTGTAGCGGAACATCTCCGGCGGCAGGTGCAGGAAGCGGCAGAGGTCGTCCAGGATCCGCGGCCCCCCGGCGTGGACGATGAAGAAGTCCATGTCCGGGACCGACCAGCCGTGCAGGTCGACCAGGTCCTGGAGGACCGGGGCGAGCATCTCCATGGTGCCGGGAACCCGCTTGTCCAGCAGGAAGTGGAAGCCGGTGTCGCGGACGGCGTAGGAGATCCAGTCCTCGGTGTCGGGGACGAGGTGGGAGCCGTTGCGCTCCAGGCGCATGCCGGTGCCGCCCCGGCCCCGTACGACGGCGGCGGAGAGGGCGTCGCCGAACAGCCCGTTGGAGAGCAGCGAGCCGACGCCGATGTCGGTGGGCTGGTAGCACAGCGAGCAGAACTCGCAGGAGACGATGAGGACGTTGGACCCGGGGTAGGCCCGGCAGAAGTCGTGTGCGCGGTTGATCGCCGCGCCGCCCGCCGCGCAGCCGAGCTGGGCGATGGGCAGTTGGCGGGTCTCGGGCCGGAACCCCATGGTGTTGATGATCCACGCGGTCAGCGAGGGCATCATGAAGCCGGTGCAGGAGACGTAGACGATGAGGTCGATCTCGCCGGGTTCGGTCCCGGCGTGGGCGAGGGCCCGGCGGACGACGTCGGGAACCCGGGCCTTGGCCTCGGTCTCGTACACCCGGTTGCGCACCTCGAACCCGGGGTGCTTCAGGGTCTCCTCGACGGGCTGCACGAGGTGCCGGGTCTGGACACCGGTGTTCTGGATGAGCCGCAGGACGAGGTCGCGCTGCGGATGCCCGGCGTGGGTCTCCCGCGCCAGATCCAGGGTCTGCTGCATCGTGATGACGTGCTCGGGCACAGCGATGGCGGGTCTGCACAGGGTCGCCATGGGTTCTCCTCGGTCTTCGGAGCGGAGCCTCTCGTCACCAGGTGACGGGCAGGGCGAGCGGGTAACGCCAGATGGACGTCGTGTTCCACTCGATGTCCTCGGGCGGCACGTCCAGACGCAGGGCCGGGAAGCGGGTCAGCAGCGTGGAGAAGGCCACTTCCAGTTCCATGGTGGCCAGCGGCGCGCCCAGGCAGTGGTGGGCGCCCCAGCCGAACGTCATGTGGGGGATGGACGGGCGGTCGGGATCCAGCTCGTCGGGGCGGTCGAACTTGGCGGCGTCCCGGTTCGCCGTCAGATAGGACACGTGGACCACGTCGCCGGCCTTGATGAGGACGCCGCCGAGCTCCACGTCCTCCAGGGCGACGCGCGGGATGCCGACGCCCTTGCGGAACGGGATGTGGCGCAGCAGCTCCTCCAGGGTGCGGGGCAGCCGCGCCGGTTCGGTCCGGAGGGAGTGCAGCAGCTCCGGACGGGTGAGCAGGGTGTAGGCGATGTTGCCGAGCTGGTAGGTGGTGGTGTCCTGACCGGTGATGAGCAGGACCATCGCCATGACGGCCAGTTCGTCGTCGTCCAGCAGTTCGGCGCCGTCCCGGGCGGTGGCGAGGGTGCTGATGAGGTCCTGGCCCGGGGAGCGGCGCCGGTCGGCGGTCAGCTCCTGGAAGTAGCCGCGCAGCTCCGCCTTGGCCCGTACGGCGTCCTGCTTGCCCGCGGCTCCGACGTTCATCATGGTCATGGCGTGGGCACGGAGCCAGGGGCGGTCGGCCTCGGGGATGTCGAGCGCCTCGCAGATGGTGATCAGCGGCAGCGGTGCGGAGACGCGGGCGACGAAGTCGGCCGGTGAGCCCGCGTCCGCCATCTCGTCCAGCAGCCGGTCGACCACGCGCTGGGTGCCGCCGCGCATCTGCTCGACGCGGCGCGGGGTGAAACTCTTGGCGACCAGGCCGCGCAGGCGGCTGCTGGCGGGCGGGTCCATGAGATTGATGGACTCCGCCTGCACGATGGGCTCCGGGGTCATGCGGGGGAAGTCCCGGCCGAGGACGGCACTGCGGCTGAAGCGCCGGTCGGTGGTGACCGTGCGGACGTCCTCGTAGCGGGTGACCAGCCAGGCCTCGCCCTCTCCGTACGCCATCCGGATACGGGACACCGGCTCCTCGGTCAGCAATCGCCTGAGCTGGGGGTCGAACTCCAGCCGCTCCGCGTAGTCGAACGGGCAGCTCCGTACGGTTTCCTTGTTCTGCACCGAGGTGTTCTCCACCGAGGTTCTCCCAATGACCGCTTCGAGGAAGGGGGGTGCCGGGGCGGGGGCCCGGCACCCGACCTCCCCTGCATCCCCCGTCACCCTTCGAAACATGTCAGTGACACGGTGCAGTCAGCCGATCAGGGGGGCGCGCGCTCCGGCGCTCAGCGGGCCGCCTCCCCCGCGGGCCGAGCCCCGGTCGGGTCCAGGACGTGGTGGCGGCCGATCGGGAGCATCAGGGGCCGTCCGGAGACGGGATCCTCGATGATGCGGCTGTCGAGGTCGAAGACGGCCCGTACGGTCTCCTCCGTCAGTACCTCGGCGGGGGCGCCGGAGGCGTGGAGGCCGCCGTGGGCCAGGGCGATCAGATGGTCCGCGTACCGGGCGGCGAGGTTGAGGTCGTGCAGGACCATCACGATGGTGGTGCCGCGCGAGCGGTTCAGGTCGGTGAGGAGGTCGAGGACCTCGATCTGGTGGCTGGCGTCGAGGAAGGTGGTCGGCTCGTCGAGCAGCAGCAGATCGGTCTGCTGGGCGAGGGCCATCGCGATCCACACGCGCTGGCGCTGGCCGCCGGAGAGCTCGTCCACGGCGCGTTCGGCCAGTGGTTCGGTGTGGGTGGCCTCCAGGGCGGCGGCCACGGCGGCGTCGTCCTTCTCGTTCCAGCGGGAGAAGACGGACTGGTGGGGGTGGCGGCCGCGGCCGACGAGGTCGGAGACGGTGATGCCCTCGGGGGCGACGGGGGACTGCGGCAGCAGTCCGAGGGTGCGGGCCAGCTCCTTGGCGGGGAGCCGGTGCACCTCCTTGCCGTCCAGGACGACCCGCCCCGCCCGGGGGGCGAGCAGCCGGGACATGGAGCGCAGCAGCGTCGACTTGCCGCAGGCGTTGGCGCCGACGATCACGGTGATCCGGCCGGGCGGTACGGCCAGGTCGAGGGAGTCGACGACGGTGCGGTCGCCGTAGCCGAGGGTGAGCCCTTCGGCGGTCAGTCGGTGGTGCGTGGTCATAGCGAGCCTCCCGCCCGGTTGGTGCGGATGATCAGGTAGACGAGGTAGGGGGCTCCGAGGACGCCGGTGACGACGCCGACCGGGTAGCGCTCGCCGAAGGCGAACTGTCCGGTGAAGTCGGCGACGAGGACGAGCAGTGAGCCGACGAGTCCGGCGGGCAGGAGCAGCGAGCCGCCCGCTCCGGTGATCCGGGCGGCGATGGGCCCGGAGAGGAACGCCACGAACGCGACGGGGCCGGCGGCGGCCGTGGCGAAGGCGATGAGCCCGACGGCGGCGACGATCACGGTGATCCGGGTGCGCTCCACCCGTACGCCGAGGGCGGAGGCGGTGTCGTCGCCGAGTTGGAGGGCGGAGAGGTTGCGGGCCTGGCCGAGCAGCAGCGGGGTGAGGACGGCCGCGGCGGCGAGCGCGGGGAGCACCTGTTCCCAGGTGGCTCCGTTGAGGCTGCCGGTCAGCCAGCGCATCGCCTCCTGGAGGTCCCATTCGGCGGCCCGGGACAGCACGTAGGAGGTGATGCTGTCGAGCATCGCGGAGATCCCGATGCCGATGAGGATGAGCCGGGTGCCCACGACGCCGTCCCGGAACGCCAGGGAGTACACCAGGAGGGCGACGCCGAGTCCGGCGGCGATGGCGAGGACGGAGACCTGCACCTCTCCGAGGGACAGGGTGACGATGGCGATGGCCGCGGCGGCACTGGCCCCGGAGCTGATGCCGATGACGTCGGGGCTGGCGAGCGGGTTGCGGAGCATCGTCTGGAAGGTGACGCCGGCCAGGCCGAAGCTGAATCCGGCGATCAGGGCGAGGGACGCGCGGGGCAGTCGCAGCCGGCCCACCGTGAACGACGCGCCGGGCACCTGTTCGCCGAGTATCACCCGGAGCACGTCGCCGGGCGGGTAGGAGGTCCGGCCCGCCATGAGGGTCACGGCGAACGCGGCGACGACGAGGAGGGCCAGGACCTGGACGACGCGGCGGCGGCGCGAGGCGCCCCGGACACGGCGGCGGGTGGCGGCCTCGACGGAGGCGGGCCGGGTGAGGACAGGGGCGCTCACAGGGCACGTACCTTCTGTCGGCGGACGATGTAGATGAAGAACGGGGCCCCGACGAGGGCCGTGACGATGCCGACGTCGACCTCGGAGGGGCGTGCCACGATGCGGCCGACGACGTCGGCGGCGGTGAGCAGGACCGCGCCGAGCACGGTCGACAGCGGCAGGAGCCAGCGGTGGTCCACGCCGACGAGGAGCCGGCAGGTGTGCGGGACGACGAGGCCGACGAACCCGATCGGCCCGGCGACGGCGGTGGCCGCTCCGCACAGCAGGACGGCCCCGGCGGCGGCCACGGCGCGTGCCACGGCGACCCGTTCGCCGAGTCCGGCCGCCAGCTCGTCGCCCAGGGCGAGGGAGTTCAGGGCGCGGGCGGAGAGCAGGCAGACGGCGAAGCCGACGACGAGGAACGGCGCGACCTGGCCGACGCGTTCGAAGGACGCCCCGCCGACTCCGCCGATCTGCCAGAGCTTGAAGCTTCCGGCGATGTCGTTGCGCGGCAGGACGACCGCGCTGACGAGCGAGGCGAACGCGGCCGACGTGGCGGCCCCGGCGAGCGCCAGCTTGAGCGGGGTGGCCCCTCCCCTGCCGAGGGCGCCGACCGTGTAGACGAACAGGGCGGAGAGGGCGGCGCCCGCGATGGCGACCCAGATGTAGCCGGTCGGCGAGGTGAGGCCGAAGAACGCCACCCCCGTGACGACGGCGAGGGAGGCCCCCATGTTGACGCCGAGGATGCCCGGGTCGGCCAGCGGGTTGCGGGTGACGCCCTGCATCACCCCGCCGGCGAGGCCGAGCGCCGCTCCGAGGACGACGGCGAGGACCGTACGGGGGATGCGCTTGGTCGCCGCCGCCCGGCCCAGGGTGTCGTCGGCTCCGCCGAAGGCCGCGACGACGTCGGACCACGGTACGTCGCGGGAGCCGAGGGCGACGGAGGCCACCATGACGGCGGCCAGGGCGAGCACGGAGAGCAGGACCCAGAGCAGGCGCACGCCCGCCGGACGCCTGGTCACGGCGTCCGGCGGGGTACGGGTGTCGGGCGTGGTCACTTGACCTTGTCCGCGGCCTCGGCGAGGGCGGCGGCGTAGTCGTCCAGCACGTAACCGATGGACAGCGGCGTCGGGTTGGCGGCGGTGGCCAGCGGGCTGCTGCTGCCGGGCAGGAAGTAGGTGGAGCCGCGCTCGACGGCGGGGATCTTCGAGAGCAGCGGGTCCTCGGTGATCGTCTTCAGCAGTTCACCGGTCTCGTCCCCGTACCCGGTGATGATGTCGACGTCGTCGAACGCGTCGATCTGCTCGGCGCTCTTGGTGAGGGCGAACTTGTCGGTGCCTTCGGACGCCTTCGCCACGGAGCCGGGGATCTTCATGCCGAGGTCCTGGAAGAACTGCGTACGGGTGTCGTGGGCGGTGTAGAAACCGACCTGGCTGACGTCGTTCGGGTCCACGTGCGTCATGAACATCGCCGACTTGCCCTTGAGCTGCGGGTACTTGGCGGCGGTCTCGGCTATGTCCCCGTCGAGCTTCTTGATCAGCTTCTCGCCCTCGTCGGCCAGCCCGATCGCCTTGCTGTTCGTCCGGACGATCTCGCGCCACGGCGTCGCCCAGGCGGCGTCCGGGTAGGCGACCACGGGGGCGATCTCGCTGAGGGTCTCGTAGTCCTTCTTGGTCAGACCCGAGTACGCGGCCAGGATGACGTCCGGCTTCGTGTCGGCGACGGCCTCGAAGTCGATGCCGTCCGTCTCGTCGAAGAGCACCGGCGTCTTGGCCTTCAGCTCGTCGAGCCTCTTCTCGACCCAGGGCAGCACGCCGTCGTCGTTGTCGTCGCCGAAGTCGGCCGCCGCCATGCCCACGGGTACGACGCCGAGCGCGAGCGGCACTTCGTGGTTGGCCCAGTTGACGGTCGCAACGCGCTTCGGCTTGGCCGGGATGGTGGTCGTGCCCAGGGCGTGCTCGACGGTCAGGGGGAAGGCGCCGTCGGAGCGGCTCTCGCCCTTGGTCCCGGCGTCGGAGGTGCCGCCGCAGGCGGAGACGCCGACGAGGGCGGCCGCCACGATGAGCAGGGGGAGGCGGTGTGAAGACATGGGTGTGTACCCGGCTTTCCGGATGTCGGGGGCGCCACGGCCCGCACGTCGGGGGCGGGGAGTACCCGGCGTGACGCACTGGACGACGACTGCATGAACGACTTAGGTAAGGCTTGCCTTGGAACTTTATGAGAGGGGCACGCTTGTCGCAATCAAGCGTTACGGACACCCCGTGTAGCGGAACGGACATCCACGGGTGCGCCCATGCGGGCGCCGCCCCACCGCCCCCTGGGCGGCGTCGCTCCGGTGCGGCGCCCCCCGGTGACCGCGTCCCGATCCGGACCCGCCGCCCGGCTCACTCCGGGCAGAAGCTCCCCGGGGTGAGTCCCGTCGTACGCCGGAAGGCCGCGCCGAACGCACTGGCCGAGCGGTAGCCGACCTGTTCGGCCACGCTCTCCACGTCCCATCCGGCGGCCAGCAGGCCGATCGCGTGCTGGGCGCGGACCGCCGCCACCCACCGCGCGAAGCCGGCGCCCGTCTCGGCGGTGAACGCACGGGTGACGGTACGGGCGCTGACGCCGAGCGCCGCGGCCCACTCCGTGAGCGTCCGCTGGTCGGCCGGGTCCTCGCGCACCGCGTCGGCGATCGGACGGAGCAGGGCCGAGGAGGGGACGCGCACGAGGAGTTCGCGGGGCGAGGGGATGAGCACATCGAGCACCAGCGCCTCGGTCGCGGCCCGCGAGGCGGCGGCGAGAGCGGGCTCCCCGAGCCTCTCCAGCAGCAGACGCAGCAGCGGGGTGATCTCGACGGCGACCGGGGTGTCGGAGATCGACGCGGTGGTGCGGAAGCCGAAGAAGCTGGCCCGCAGCCGGGTGCCGGCGCTCGCCGAGCCGGTGTGCAGCGTGCCGGCGGGCATCCAGAGGCCGAGGGCGGGGGTGATCATCCAGACGCGTTCGCCCACCACCGCGGTGGAGGCGCCGCGCTCGTTCCAGAGGAGTTCGTGGAAGGGGTGGGAGTGCGCGTCCCACCGCGTGTCGTGGGAGACGACCTCGCCGTAGTCCTGGATGACGAACGGGGTCTCCACCGAACCGGGTGCGAGCGCGGGAAGCGTCCGGGTCTCGCTGGTCACGGCAGGCGGAGCCGGTTCGCACGGGGGCCGCTCGGGCGCGAGGCGGGTCCGCTCACGTGCGTACGGGGGCCGCTCGGGGCGGACGGGGAGCGCATCGGTCCAGCCTAAGGGCTGTCTCCTCAGGGCCTGCCATCGAGCCGCCGTCGCCCGGCAGGGCAGTTCGACGACGGGCCCCGGAGGCCGGGGGCGCGCGCTGCGGACGACCCCCGCCCCCCGCCGCCCCGGGCCGGCGAAAGGAGCGCGGGGCCGACCGTTCCGGCCCGGCGGGTCCTGCGCGACCGGCTCGGCGGGGGGGCTGAGCCGTTCGAGGGAACGTACGTGCTCCCCGCGGGCCCCTTCCATGAACGGCGGGTTCCGGGGTACCCGAACGTCAGCCAGAAAGCTCACGCGACGGGGTGAACGCTATGAACGACCGCATGCTCATGACCATGTCACCGGACGGTGAGACCCGTACCGATTTCGTCTGCCGCCCGGAGATGGCCGCCGACGCACGGGACGCGGTCAGCGCGTTCGTCGCCCGCCTGCATCCGGCGCCGACCACCCACATGGTGCAGAACCTCCTGCTCCTCGTCTCGGAGCTGGTCACCAACGCCGTCCGGCACGCGGGCGCCGTCACCGCCCTGTGGCTGACCGCCGACCGCAGGGGTGTCCATGTCCGGGTCACCGACCCGAGCCCGGCGCGCCCCCGGAACCGCACGCCCGACCTGACCGGGCGCACCGGTGGGTTCGGCTGGCCGATGGTCCAGCGGCTGGCGCAGGAGGTGCGGATCCGCGAAACGGTCGGCGGGGGGAAGGTCATCCTGGCGACCGTGGCCCGCTGAGGCCGCGCCGCCCAGGGACCCCGCGCCCCCGGACCTCCGCCCTGCCCCCGCCGCCCCGGGGGCCGGGTACGGAGGTCCGGGGGCGCTTCCGTCGCGGCGGCCGGCGGACGCCGCCCCGCCGGAGGACGCGGGAACCGGAGGACGCGGGGAGGAGGAGGGCCGGGCGGATGCGGCCGGGCGCGCGGGAAGGCCCCCGGAGCACGGCGGCTGCCGGGGGCCTTCCCGCGCGGGTACTCGCCCGGTGTCGTCCGTCGGGGGCGCCGGGGAAGTCGGCGACGGCCTCCCCGGCGGAACGGAGCGGTCCCCGCGGCCGGAGGGCGGCATCCGGCCACGGGGCTGGGGACGAAACCCCGTTCCCGCTGCCGGAGAACGACCCGGCCTCGGAGGCCGGAGGACGGACCGGTGGGACCGGTCGGGCCGGAAGCCGGTACGAGCGCTGCCGCGGTGGTACGAGCGCTTTAGAACACCGCGTCCGGGCGGCTTTCCGCCGACGTCTTCGCCCGGTCGCCCGCGCCTTGACGCAGTCCCGCAGCCGAGGCGGCCGCGTGCAGCGAGCGCAGGGCGACGAGCAGAAAGCCGATGTCGTCGAGGTAGACCGGATCGGGCAGGAGGTCGATCGGCGACACGGTGTAAAGAACGGCCGCCCAGACCAGGGCCTTGCTGCGCAGCGGGATTCCGGCCTCGACCAGCAGCTTCCGGGCTCTGAAGACCCGCACGAGGAGGACGACGGCCACGGCCAGCATGAGCAGCGCGGCCACGGCGGCGAGACCGAGCCAAACGGTGGAGTCCATGGCTCATCGTCTACCCACTGGTTCCCGGATGAAGAACCCGTGGCGGTGATGTCCCCGCTCCGGGCTCCGAGCCGGGCGCCCCGCCCGCCCCGCGGGGGGATGCCCTGCGGAGGGGGATCAGGCCGCGCCGCCTCCCCGGGCCTCCGCCCGGCGGCGGTTGCGGCGCTTCAGGGCGCGCCGTTCGTTCTCGGACAGACCGCCCCAGACGCCGGAGTCCTGTCCGTTCTCCAGGGCCCATTCCAGGCAGGCGGCCTGGACGGGGCAGGTCCGGCAGACGGCCTTGGCCTCCTCGGTCTGGACGAGGGCCGGGCCCGTGCTCCCGATGGGGAAGAACAGGTCCGGGTCCTCCTCGCGGCAGGCGGCGTGCATGCGCCAGTTCTCCATGCTGCTCATCTCCGCTCACTCCCGATGTCGATATGTGGTAAGTCAGTCGCCGTATGCGTCTTCCGTGCGGGTGACCGACGAGCGGCCCCTCAAACACGAAGCGGCGTACGGGTCGTAGGACGGCGGAGATTCTTTGCGCCTCCATGACCCCGGCCGGGCGGCCGGGGATGCTCCGGTCGGCCGTGCCCTGTGCCGCACCGCCCGGCCCCGGGCGGGGCCCCGGTGCGAAAGGCCGGGCCCTCCGTCATCCGTACGCCGTCGACCCGGAGGGCCGGTCGCTCCGTGCCGGGCGGTGCAGGGCGAGGAGCGCCTGGTCGTCCTGGACCCGGCCGCCGGTGTGGCGTCCGACGTCCTCGATCAGCAGGTGGAGGATCCGCGCCGGGGTGGCCGGGGCACGGTGCCGGACGAGCAACGGCAGCCGGACGACCGCGTCGTAGAAGACCCCGGACTCGTCGCGGGCCTCGGTGACCCCGTCCGTGTAGCAGACGAGGGTGGCCCCGGGCGGGAAGGGGAACGTGTCCACCGGCGACGACCAGGCCCCGAGAGCGCCCATGCCGAGCGGGGGCGACTCCTCGGAGGGGCCGAGGGGGGTCGCCCGCCCCTCGGCGTCCAGCAGCACCGGGGGCGGGTGCCCCCGGTTGACCACCCGAACGGTGTCCAGGCCGTCGGCGAACTCGGCGATCAGCGCGGTGGTGAACCCCTCCTCCTGCTCCTGGCCGCCGCGCCGGGCTCCCTCGCGCAGCAGCGCCCGCTCCAGTGCGGCCACCAGTGCGGGCAGGTCCTCCGCCTCGTCCGCCGCGTACCGGAACGCCCCCAGGTCCGCGCAGACCGCGCTCACCGCGCCCAGGCCCTTGCCGCGTACGTCCCCGACCATCACGCGGACCCCGTGCGGAGTGTCCTGGACGACGTAGAGGTCGCCGCCGATCACGGCCTCGTCCTCGGCGGGCACGTACCGGGCGGCGATCCGCAGTTCACCGATGCGCGAGGGGGGCCGGGGCAGGACCGCGCTCTGGGCCACGGCGGCGATCTGCCGGGCCCGCCGGGTCCGGGCGTCCCGCCCTTCCAGGGCGCGGTTGATCAGGACGGCCAGCACCGTTACGGCCAGAAGGGTGAGCTGGTCGACGACATCGCGTTGCCAGCCGAAGGCGCCGTCGAACCAGGCGAGGAACGCGTGGGCGGCCATGGCGAGCGCGCCGATCGCGATGATGCCGCGCGGAGCGAGCAGGGGCGCGGCGGCGACGGGGGCGGCCACCAGGAGGGGGGCGGAGGTGACCCCTTCCGGTGTCACCAGGTCCAGGACGACGCCCAGCACGATGATCCCCGACGGGATCCACTTGGCTCTGCTCGGCTGCACCACTCCCCCACGCTGGACGGAACCGGGAGGGTCCGCATCCCGACGGCCGGGACGGACCGCGTGCGGCGGGGCGGGCGGGCTCCGTCCCGGCTCATGGCGGCAGCGGGGTTCCGGGGCCGGGGGCGGCGGCGCAGGCGGCGTCCAGCCGGATGCGGTGGGCCGTGACGGCGTCGGGGTCGTCGACGAGGTCGACCCGCACGCCCGGCGTCTCCAGCACCGCCAGGTCGCCGATCTCGGGCACGGGCACCCGCAGGATGTGCAGGGGCGGCACCCCGGTCAGGGGGTGCGGCGGATGATCCAGCGGTACCACCTGGACGGTGATGTGCCGTTCCTCCATCGCTTCGGCCAGGGCGGCCCGCTGTCCGTCCATGGTCCCCCGGTCGCCCACCCGGGTGTGGAGGGCCGCCGCGGGGAACAGGGCCCACAGGGCGGCCCCCCGCTCGTCCAGGCGGCGTCGGCGCTCCTCCAGCAGTTCCACGCGGCGCTCCCGGCGGGCGGGACCGTCGTCCGGGTACTGGGTGCGGTAGAGGGCGGCAGCGTAGGCGGGGGTGCGCAGCAGTTCGGGGACCAGGGCCGGGTGCCAGGTGCGCACGAGGCCGGCCGAGGACTCCATGCCGATGGTCTCCTGCTGCCAGCCCTCCATCTCGTCCCGCCACCGGTGCCACCAGCCGGGGAGGTTCGCGGCGGTGAGGCCGGTCATGATGGGCTCGGCCACGGCGGGCGGTACGCCGTAGCAGCGCAGCAGTTCGCGGACCTGCCGGGCGTCGAGTCCGGTCTCGGCGCGTTCGATGCGCCGGACGGTGGCGGGGTGGGCGTCCAGCGCCTCGGCGGCGGCGCGCAGGCTGACCCCGGCGCGCTCGCGCAGCCGGCGGAGGCGGACCGCGAGGACGCGGTGTTCCACGGTGGGGCCGGACCGGGCTCGCATGCGGAAACCTTCTTCGTCGGGCCCCGGGACGGGGCACTGCACACTCTGTCGCTTGCAAAGTATGCGTTTTGCGTCGAGAGTGCATACATGTCGGAAATAGGCAGTTGCGCGGAACGCGCTCCCGATGACGGAAGCGCCCAAGACGCCCCGGGGGCGCACAGCTGGTGGGTTCCCCGTCTTCCCGGGGGCGTCCCCGAGGCCCGGCACCGGGTTCAGGAAGCCATGCGGGACTGGGGGGAACCAGCCGACCGGGTCGATGCGGCGGCTCTGATAGTGACCGAACTGGTCGCCAACGCCGTGCGGCACACCAGCACCCGGCGCATCCGCTGCCGCCTCCTGCGCTCCGCCGAGGGGGTGCGCATCTGCGTGTGGAACCGCGGCCGGGCCCGGATTCCGGCCCCGGCGTCCCCGGCCGACTCCGCCGGCCTGCCGGTCGGGAAGGCCCCGGCGGCGGCCGACCTCGAAGCCGACGACGCGCTCGACCGCCTCACCGAGGACGGCCGGGGGCTCCTGCTCGTCGACGCGCTGGCGGCCCGCTGGGGCACACGGGCCGCGCTGACGGGCCGGCTCGTCTGGGCCGATCTCTGAGGTCTTCGGGGTCTTCGCCGCGCCCGGGGCTCTCCGGCCCCTGCGGACCTCCCGGGGCGCCCGGACCTTCCCTGCCCCGCCGCTTTCCGAGCGGCCCCGGCCTCCCCCGGGCGCAGCCGCGGTCCGCCCCCGGCGGTCGCGTGATCAGGCGGAGGCGGTACGGCACTCCGGGTGGCCCCAGCCGTTCGGATTCTTCGCGATCGGCTCCTTGGCCGCGTACGGCCGACCGCAGTGGCAGCGCCCGGCGAAGCGGGCCTTGATCGTGCCGGTGGACCGCCCGCCCCGGGACGCGCCCCCGGCGCTCCTCCCCTTCGCGCTGTCGCCCGACCCCCCGGGGCCTGCCGCGCGCCCCTTGGCGGACCGTACCGGCGCGGGCACCGGCGGGACCGTCGCGCCGTGCGCCGTACCGGCCGGAAGCTGGGCGATCGCCGCCTCGCCGGCCGCCTGGTCCGCGATCGCGTTGAGCGGATCGCCGTCCACCTGGTGGGCGGGCACGTAGCGGAACGTCACCGAGCGGTCGACGAGCAGGGCGTCGATGCGGGTGACCAGCTCGCGGTTGGCGACGGGCTTGCCGCCGGAGGTCTTCCACCCGTTGCGCTTCCAGCCCGGCAGCCACTTGGTCACCGCGTTCATGGCGTACTGCGAGTCCATCCGCACCTCGACGCGCACCGCCGGTTCGACGGACTCCAGCAGCTCGGCCAGAGCGGTGAGTTCGGCGACGTTGTTCGTCGCGACGCCGAGCGGACCCGCCTCCCAGCGCACCGGGCTCCCCTGCGCGTCCGCCACGACCCACGCCCAGGCGGCCGGACCCGGGTTCCCCTTCGACGCCCCGTCGCACGCGGCGATGATGCTCTCGTTCATCCCCCGATCATGCCAGCCCCGTGCCACCGCTCCGACCGGCCGGGAAGCGCCCGCCGACCCGACCGGGGCGGTCTTGACCTCAACCAAACTTTTGGTTCTAACGTTCCGGGTGAACCCGGGGCCCGACGGCCCGCGGGGTCCGCAGGCCGTCGGGGGAACCGGGGGCCGCCACCATTCGGAGCGTCCCATGGACATGGAAGTCACGGCGTGGCATTCGCTGCACAGCGCGATGAACGCCCAGCAGGACCGTCGGCCGTTCTCGCGGGAGGCGTTGCGGCGCATCCTGCGCTTCGCCCGGCCGCACCGGCGACGGATCTACCGCTTCCTCCTGCTGAGCGTGGCGACCGCGCTCCTCGCGGTGGCCACCCCGGTGCTGGCCGGGAAGGTCGTCGACGCGATCGTGAAGGGCGAGGCCACCGGCACGGTCACCCGGCTCGCCCTCCTCATCGCGCTCATCGCCGTCGTGGAGGCCGGGCTCGGCCTGCTCGTGCGCTGGCTGTCGGCGACGCTGGGCGAGGGGCTGATCCTGGACCTGCGCACCGCCGTCTTCGACCATGTGCAGAAGATGCCGGTCGCCTTCTTCACCCGGACCCGGACGGGCGCCCTGGTGAGCCGGCTCAACAACGACGTGATCGGCGCGCAGCGGGCCTTCAGCAACACGCTCTCCGGCGTCGTCTCCAACCTCGTCACGCTGCTGCTGACCCTCGCGGTGATGATCACGATCTCCTGGCAGATCACCCTGCTCGCCCTGGTGCTGCTCCCGGTGTTCGTCGTGCCGGCCCGCCGTATGGGAGCCCGGATGGCGGGGCTCCAGCGGGAGGCGGCCGACCACAACGCGGCGATGGGCACCCAGATGACCGAGCGGTTCTCCGCGCCCGGCGCGACGCTCGTCAAGCTGTTCGGGCGCCCGGCCGACGAGTCGGCCGAGTTCGCCGCCCGCGCCGGCCGGGTGCGCGACATCGGCGTCCGTACGGCCATGGCCCAGTCGGCGTTCATCACCGCCCTCACCCTGGTCTCCGCCCTGGCGCTGGCCCTGGTCTACGGGCTCGGCGGCTTCTACGCCCTGCGCGGCAGCCTGGAGCCGGGGGCCGTGGTCGCGCTGGCGCTGCTGCTGACCCGGCTGTACGCCCCGCTCACCGCCCTCGCCGGGGCGCGGGTCGAGGTGATGAGCGCGCTCGTCAGCTTCGAGCGGGTGTTCGAGATCCTGGACCTGAAGCCGCTGATCGAGCAGAAGCCGGATGCCCGCCCGGTGCCCGACGGCCCGGTCTCCGTGGAGTTCGACGAGGTGTCCTTCGGCTACCCCTCCGCCGACAAGGTCTCCCTCGCCTCGCTGGAGGAGGTCGCCACGCTCGACGACCGGGGCGGCACGCAGGTGCTGCACCGGGTCTCCTTCCGCGCCGAACCCGGCCAGACGGTCGCGCTGGTCGGATCGTCCGGCGCGGGCAAATCGACGATCGCGCAGTTGCTGCCCCGGCTGTACGACGCGGACGCGGGAGCGGTACGGCTGAACGGGGTCGACGTGCGCGACCTGAGCGCCGAATCGATCCGGGACACGCTCGGCATGGTCACCCAGGACGGGCACCTCTTCCATGAATCGGTACGCGCCAACCTGCTGATCGCCCGGCCCGACGCCTCCGAGGACGACGTCTGGGACGCGCTGCGCCGCTCCCGGCTCGACGGCCTGATCGCCTCCCTGCCCGACGGGCTCGACACGGTGGTCGGCGAGCGCGGTTACCGGCTCTCCGGCGGGGAGCGCCAGCGGCTCACCATCGCGCGGCTGCTGCTGGCCCGGCAGCGGGTCGTGATCCTGGACGAGGCGACGGCGCACCTGGACAACACCTCGGAGGCGGCCGTGCAGGAGGCGCTGGCCGAGGCGCTGGCGGGCCGGACCGCACTGGTGATCGCCCACCGGCTCTCGACCGTCCGGGCGGCCGACCGGATCCTGGTCGTGGAGGCGGGCCGGATCGTCGAGGACGGCGCCCACACCGAGCTGCTGGCGGCCGGCGGGAGGTACGCGGAGCTGTACCGCACCCAGTTCGAGCGGCCTTCGCCGGACGGCGACCGGCCGGCCCAACCGGTCTCCTGACCGGCGCGTCCACGAGCCGGCGCCGTGCGGCCGGGCTTCCGGCGGCGCGGCGCCGGCTCAGCGCCCGGCGGTGCGGAGGAGGGGCCTCCGTTCGGCGGCGCGCAGCCGCCGCAGTGCGTGACCGCCGCACCTGCGCCACTCCTTCGGAGACACCCGGGGCCGGTGGCCGCCGTTGGTGAGGAGCGCGTTCACCGAGGTCATCGGGTCCGCCGCCATGGTCTTGGCCAGCAGGACGCCGACCACGAGCGGGAGCAGCGTGACGGCCAGGACGGAACCGGCGGTGGCGACGTGCTGGACGGTGGGGCGGCGCGGTGCTTCGGAGGTCATACGGGCATCGAACCGCGCCCCGGGCGCCGGAGCATGGGGGAACGTACTCAGGGGCCCGGGAGGGGCATACTCAGGCGGGCGCACGGGGACGCTCACAGCGGCCGGGCGCGCGGACGCCGACCGGGTCGCCGGAGCACGGAGGGATCGCCTCGATGGGTGACAGCCAGGTAAGCGGTGGCAGCGGGAAGTCCTGGGAGGGGCAGGGGACTTCGGGTGAGGGGCGCGTCCCGGCGGCCGCGGCGGTGTTCGACGCGCTGGGCGCGGAGTACGAGCGGGCTTTCGCCGGTTCGGCCGCCCACCGCGCATCGCTGGAGCGGCTGCTGGCGGATCTCGCCCCGGCGAGCCGGGTGCTGGACGTGGGCAGCGGGACGGGGCGGCCCACGGCGTACACCCTGGCGGAGGCGGGGCACCGGGTGCTGGGCGTCGACGTCTCCCCGGTGATGACCGCGCTGGCGGCCCGGCAGGTGCCGCAGGCCGAGTTCCGGTGTGCGGACATGCGCGATCTTTCCCTGTCCGAGGGTGAGTTCGACGCGGTCTGCGTGTACTTCTCGCTGCTCCAGATGGAGCGCCACGAGCAGCGGGAGTCGGTGGAACGGCTCGTCCGGTCGCTGCGGCCCGGCGGTCTGTTCGTCGTCGCGACGGTGCCGGTGGACGTCGAGGGCGTCGACGCGGTGTTCATGGGGCAGCCGGTCCGGGTCTCCAGCTTCGGGGCGGAGGAGTTCTCCGCCCTCGTCGCGCGGGCGGGGATCGCCGTGGAGTGGGAGCACAGCGCCCTGTTCACCCCGGACCATCCGGCGGGCGCGCCCGAGCCGCACCTCTTCCTGCACGGCCGTCGCGCCTGAAGCCCCCGCGGTCCCCTTGGTTCCCGCCGGCGTCGCGTCCGGCCTCGGAGCGACCTCCGCGGCCGGGGCCGTACGGTCGCGCCGCGCCCCTCTCCGCACGGTCGCCGCGCCCGTGCTTCACACGGTCCTCGTACCTGCCGTCGCAGTCTTCACTTTCGGCACGCGCCACCCATTGGCTATCACAAAGATCAAGCCGAATGAATGACATGGGTGGCGCATTCGCTGTCATTCTCCAGAAGGTAATGCGATAGCAAAGTCCTGGTCTATATGCTCAGCTGTAGCCGTATCCGCGAGGAAGGGGCCGGAGCGTTTTCCCTGACGGCTGCCCTGCGGCAAACCACAGGTGAAACACGGTTCCCCTTCCGAACGTTCATGCGGATACGAACAGCTCATTCACCGATATGACCCGACCACACCGCTCCCCGGTACCACCGGATGCAGGAGGCAGGCCACCATGCAGTCCCTCGTAGAACACGCCCGCTCATTCACCGAGCACGTCGCCGCGAACGCAAAGGACTTCGCACGTCTCGCGGACGGCCAGACCCCCGAAGCACTCTTCGTCACGTGCTCGGACGCACGGGTCGTCCCCTCTCTCATCACCGGCGCCCGCCCGGGCCAGCTCTTCGAACTCCGCACCGCGGGGAACATCGTCCCGCCCTATCCGGCGGAGGACCGGCCCACCGGCGAAGCCGCCACCATCGAGTACGCGCTGCGCATGCTCCAGGTGCGCGACATCATCGTCTGCGGGCACTCCCACTGCGGCGCGGTGGGCGCGATCCTCCGCGGTGACGACCTCTCCGCCATGCCCGCCGTCCGCCACTGGCTGGCGCACTCCACGGACGGCCGTACACCCCCCGCCGGCGCGGGCGACCTGCCCGGCGCGGTCCAGGCCCACGCCCTCGCCCAGCTCGACACCCTGCGCGGCTACCCCGCGGTGCGCGAGCGGATCGCGGACGGCTCCCTCGGTCTGCACGCCTGGTACTACGAAGTGCACACCGGTTCCGTCAGCGTCCACCGACCGGAGCGCGGGACCGAGTTCGCCCGCCTTTGACGGTTTCCCTCCCCCCCACGCTCGCAGGTCCGGCCCAGGCCGGACACGACCGTAACCGCAAGGGAAACCACCGTGATCTCCGCGAAGGAACTCAAGAACCCCCACGTCGTACGACGGGACCTGCTGGCGTCCCTCGTCGTCTTCCTCGTCGCCCTGCCGCTGTGCGTCGGCATCGCCGTCGCCTCCGGCGTCCCGGCCGAACTGGGCCTGGTCACCGGCATCGTCGGCGGACTCGTCGTCGGCCTGCTGCCGGGCAGCAGACTCCAGGTCAGCGGCCCCGCCGCCGGACTCACCGTCCTCGTCTTCGAAGCGGTCCAGGAGTTCGGCCTCAGCACGCTCGGCCCGATCGTGCTCGCCGCCGGACTCCTCCAGACAGTGCTCGGCCTGGCACGCTTCGGCCGCTGGTTCCGCGCCATCTCCGTCTCCGTGGTGCAGGGCATGCTCGCCGGCATCGGCCTGATCATCGTGCTCGGCCAGGTGTACGCCATGGCCGACATCGAGCAGCCGGGCAGCGGCCTCTCCAAGCTGGCCGGGCTCCCCGGCCTCGCCGTCGACATCGTCACGGACCAGGAAGCCCTGACCGCCTTCGGCCTGGGCGCCGGCACGATCGCCGTGCTGCTGGTGTGGCCGAAGCTCCCCGCCACCGTCCGTACCGTCCCCGCTCCCCTCGCAGCGGTCGCCCTGGCCACCGCGGTCGCCTTCCTGGCCGGGCTGCGGCCAGCGGTGGCCGATGTGAACGGGCTGCTGCACGCCATCGACCTCCCCGGCGGGGCGGAGTTCGCCCGGCTCGCCGACGTGGCGGTCATCGGCACCGTGCTGGCCTTCGCCCTCATCGCCTCGGCGGAGAGCCTGTTCAGCGCGGCGGCCGTCGACCGGATGCACGACGGTCCCCGCACCGACTACGACAAGGAGCTGGTGGCCCAGGGCGTCGGCAACACCCTCTGCGGGGCGCTCGGGGCACTGCCGATGACCGCGGTCATCGTGCGCAGCGCCGCCAACGTCCAGGCCGGGGCGACCACCGCTCTCTCACGTGTCGCCCACGGTCTGTGGCTGCTGCTGTTCGCCGCCCTGCTGCCCGCCGCCGTCGGGATCATCCCGCTGGCCTCGCTCGCCGGAATCCTCGTGCACGCCGGGTGCAAACTGGTGCCCGCCAAGGAGTTCGGGCCGCTGTGGCGCGAACACCGCGGGGAGGCCGTGCTGTTGGCGGTCACCGCGATCGCCATCGTGGTGACCAACCTCTTCGAAGGGGTGGTGCTCGGCCTGCTGCTCGCGGTGGTCAAGTCGGCCTGGGAGACCTCGCACGTCCAGCTCACCACCCATGAGCTGACCGGCGGCCGGGTCGTGGTGACCCTCACCGGGAACGCCACCTTCCTGCGGCTGCCCCGCATTCTGGAGCAGGTGGAGAAGCTCCCGCAGGACCAGCCCATCGAGCTGGACCTGACCGGGGTGCGCCACCTCGACCACGCCTGCCGGATCGCCCTGGAGAACTGGGCACGGCGGCACAACCACGCGGAGACCGAACCGGTGACGATCCGCCGGCAGCCCTCTCCCTGAGGGCCGTTCCGATGCCCAGGATCGGCCCGGGGCATGTACGGGGCGGCCGAAGGCCGGAGTGACCCTGCCGGGCGAAGAGCGGGCCGCACCCGAAGGGCGGGTGCGGCTCCGTTCCAGGCCGCGGGCAGGGGCCTTGGGCGCCGGGCCTGGGCCCGCGCCGAAGACGTCCCGTACGACGACGGTGCGGGCCCGCCCCGACCTCACGGCTTCGCGGCGGCCCGGTGACCGGACCGCCGCGAAGTCTTCGGATCAGGCCGCCTGGGCGAGGAGTTCCGCGCGGCCGAAGAGGAGCGCGTACCCGGGCGGGAGGCAGCTGACGACGTCGGCGACGAGGTCGTCACCCACCAGCGCGGCGATCTGGCTGAGGACCACGCCGGCGTCCCACCGGGCGGTCGCCGGGGTGCCGCCGGTCAGCTCGGCCAGTTCACGGACGAAGGCGGCCCCGGGAAGCTGTTTCACGGCAGGGACCTCCGCGGTGAACACGCGGGCGGCCTCCTCGGGCAGGGCCGCGGCGAGCGCGACCCGCTCGTCACCGGTGACCTGCCGGCCGAGCGCGCCCAGCACGGCGCGCAGGCTCTCCTCGGCACGTTCGCGCGTGGGGTAGGCGCCCTCGTACCGGATCTTCTCCAACAGCAGGCCAAAGGTCGTGTCCATCGGTGCGCCGGTGGGCCGGGACTCGTGGATCATCGTGGCGGCAGCCCTTCTCGTCCGTACTGCTCGTGTCGATGCGCCGCCCACCCCCGCGGCTCGTCGTCGAGTCGGCGCGGGGGCGGGCAGCGAGGTGAAGCAAAGTCAGATGCTCACCGCATGCCCGCCGGGGCGCGGGTCACACCTGGACAGCGGGGGAAGAATCAGGATGACCTGGATCAGCCCTTGAGTTCCTTGCGCCGGGACTCCCCGCCGATGGCGATCTTGCGGGGCTTGGCGCGCTCCGCGATCGGGATACGCAGGGTCAGCACACCCGCGTCGTAGTCGGCGTCGATCCGCTCGGTGTCGAGGGTGTCCGCGAGGACGATCTGGCGGGAAAAGGCCCCCAGGGGCCGCTCGGACAGCTCCATCTGCACGTTGTCGGCGTTGACCGCGGGCCTGCGCTCGGCCTTGACGGTCAGCATGTTCCGCTCGACATCGATGTCGATCGCCTCCGGCGACACACCGGGGAGATCGAAGGCCACCACGTACTCGTCGCCCTCCCGGTACGCGTCCATCGGCATCGCCGAAGGGCGCGACCAGGTGCCGGGGCGCAGGAGTTGCTCGGTGATCCGGTCGAGTTCACGGAAGGGGTCGGTACGCATCAGCATGACGGGAAACACCTCCGGTCGTTCGGGCGGACAGCCCGCGCTTTTCACCTGCCCCTGTTGTAGCATGTCATCCATCCGATGACAACTGGCCGTGTCACCCCAAGGATGACGAAGGTCGAGCACCCCGAGGAGACCCTCATGCCCGCACCGGCCCCGCACGAGCCGCCCGGAGGCCCCGCCCCGGACGCCGTCTCCTTCCTCGCCGCGTGGGCGGCGCTCCAGACCATCGGCGAGGCGGTCCGCGAGGCGCACCTCGACACCGGGGAAGCGGCTTCCGGCCCGCCCCCGGCCGCGGAGCGCGCCCAGGCCCTGGCCTCCCTCCAGCTCCTGCGCGAAGTGCGGGAGCAGCTCGCGGGCTGGGAGACCGGGCTGATCGAGACGGCCCGTGCGGCGGGGGCGAGCTGGGCCGACCTCGCCGACCCGCTGGGCGTCGCCAGCCGCCAGGCTGCCGAACGGCGCTATCTGCGGCTCCGCCCCGGCCCCGAGGGCAGCACCGGGGAGCAGCGGGTGCGCGCGACCCGGGACCGCCGGGCGGGCGACCGGTCGGTCACCACGTGGGCCCGGCAGAACGCGGCGGACCTGCGGTCGCTGGCGGGCCGGATCACGGCGCTGGCCGATCTGCCCACCGCGGCGGACCCCTCGCTGGAGCGGCTCCGCCAGGCGCTCGGCACCGACGACGCCGCGGCCCTGGTCACCCCGCTCACCGCGATCCACCCTCATCTCGCTCCGGAGCACGGGGAGTTGGCGGATCAGGTGGACTCCCTCACCCACCATGCCGGCCGGCTCCGCGAAGACACCTCCGCCCGGCGGCGGGGCGACTGACCGCCCGGGGCGGGGGCGCGGGGCGCACGCGAGAGGTCTGCCCGTCCTCCGTGCCCCTCGCGCCCCGCCCGCCGTACGGCTACGGTTTGCGGGCGACGAGGCCCCATTGGTCGACCGGTACCGCGTCGTCCTCCTCGGGCCGCCAGCGGTCGATCGGGACGAAGCCGGGTTCGACCGGCTCCAGCCCCTCGGCGCAGGCGGTGATCTCCTCCGGTTCCCGGACGAGGTAGGGCGGGTTGTCCCCCGACGCGTACGCCTCCTGCGCCGCCAGCGTCTGCGGGGTCTTCACCGTGTCGCAGAGCACCAGGAAGCTGCCCGAGGGCATCCGGGCCAGGTAGCGCCGTACGACGTCGATGCCGTCGGCCGGGTCGAGGTGCCCCAGGGTCGAGAGGAGCAGCACGGCGACGGGTTCGGACAGGTCGAGGGTCTTCGCCGCCTCGGCCACCACGGCGTCCACCTCGGAGAGATCGGCCTCCACGTAGGCCGTGCGCCCCTCGACCGCGCTGGTCAGCAACGCTTCCGCGTGGGTGAGGACGATCGGGTCGTCGTCGACGTAGACGATCCGCGACTCCGGGGCGACGCTCTGTGCCACCTCGTGCGTGCTGTTCGCCACCGGGAGCCCGGTGCCGACGTCGAGGAACTGGCGCACCCCCGTCGAGACGAGGTAGTGGATCGCCCGGATCTGGAAGGCGCGTGAGGCACGGGCGATGTCCGCCATCTGCGGGTAGGCCGCGCTCACCGCTTCGGCCAGGCGCCGGTCCACCGGGTAGTGGTCCTTGCCGCCCAGCCAGGCGTTCCAGACGCGCGCCGAGTGGGGGACGTCGGACCTGATCCTGCGGCGGAATTCGTCGTCGTCGTCGACGCTCATGGCTCTCCTCTGCCGGCTGTCCGTACACGGCGGTCGACCGGGGGCGCCGGCCGCCGGGCCCTGTCGGCGACCGTACCGTGCCGCCCGGCGGCACGCAGCGGGGCCGGGCCGAGGATTCGTGCCCTCGGACGATCCGGCCCACGCCCCCCTGTACGCGCGACTCCCCGTCCGCCGCCGCCCGGCCGGCCCGGAGTACCCGTACGGGATGACGGGCGGCCCCTCCGTATGCGCCTCAGGTCGCACACGGTCGCGACGTCAGCGCGATGTGCGGAGACCTCGCCGGATCCGACGATGACGGCATGACCGAATCGACCGGGCTGCCCCTGTCCGCGGCCGAAGCCCTGACGGTGCTCGGCGCCTTCGTCCTCGTCGTCGCCCGCTGGCTTCCCGAGCGGTGGCGCGGCCCGGCCGCGCTCGCGTCGGGGGCGCTGCTCGTGGGGTCGGTGGCCGTCCTCATCACGGCGGGACCGCGCTGGCAGCTGGCGCCGGTGGTGGGGGCGGCCGCCGTAGCGGCGGCGTTCGCCCTCGCCCCGTGGCTGTCGCGGCGCTCCGGCCGGACGCCGCGACGGGCCCGGTGGTGGGCGGCCCTGCCGGGGACGGTGGTGTGCACAGTGCTCGTGGCCGCGGGGCCGGTGGCCGCGTGGGCGTTTCCGGTGCCGGACTTCCCCGAGCCGTCGGGGCGCTTCCCGGTGGGCACGCGGACGCTGGAATGGGCCGAGTCCGCGACCGGAGCGGGACGGGGGGAAGGACCGCGTCCGGCCGGGGCGGACCGGAGGGGGCGGCAACCCGCCGGGGCGGGGCGGGGCGCGGAGTCCCGCCCGCTCGTGGTGCAGCTCTGGTACCCGGCGGGGCGGACCGCGCGGGACGCCCGGCGCGCACCGTACCTCGGACGGACCGAAGCGGAGGCGCGTACGGTCTCGGCGGCGCTGGCCGACTACTCGGGCGTCCCCGGCTTCCTGCTCGACGGGCTGCCGCGCGCCCGGAGCCACGCGGTGCCCGGCGCCCCCGTCGCGGACGGCGGGGGCCGCTTCCCCGTGGTGCTGTTCTCCCCCGGGCTCGGCGGTGTGCGGGGGCAGAACACCGCCTGGGCCGAGGAACTCGCCTCCCACGGCTACGTGGTGGCCGCTGTAGACCACCCGTACGACTCCGCGGCCGTGGTCCTGTCGGACGGCCGGACTCTCCGGACCCGGGTCACCGCCACCGGCGACCCGGCGAAGGACGAGGCGTTGGCGGAGGGGTGGACCCGGGCGCGGGCGGCGGATCTGCGGGCGGTGCTCACCCGCCTGGAGCGCGTGCAGAGCGGTGCGGTCGCGGGGCCGTTGAGCGGGCGGCTCGACACCGGCAGAGTCGCGGCGACCGGGCACTCGATCGGGGGTGCGGCAGCGCTCCTGGCGGCCCGCGAGGATGCCCGGTTCGACGCGGTCGTCGACCTGGACGGCTACCCGCGCGGGCCCGTCGGCGGACGCTTCGCGCAGCCGGTGCTGGCGCTGACCCAGGAGATCGGCCCGGACACCGACCCGGACTACCTCCCCCGGCTCACCCGGCTGCTGGAGCGCGGCGGGGCGACGAACTACCGGCTGACCGTTCCCGGGGCCGCGCACCTCACCTTCACCGACGCCCCGCTCTACCTGCCGCCGGTCCCCGGCGTGGTCGGTTCCCGGGGGCGTGCGGAGAGCACGCGGATCACCTCCGGGGCGACCCTGTCCTTCCTGGACGCCACCTTGCGCGGGGCCCCCGTCGACCTGCCCGCCGCGCTCTCGGCCCACGGGGAGGTGGCGGTCCACCGGCCCCGGGCCGTCCGCTGAGCCTCTCCCTCACCCGTGCGCGCCGCCCGGGAGGCCGGGGCCGGAGGGCAGGGCCAGAATCGGAGGCGCTGAGCCCCGGGACGCCCCGTGCCCCACCACGGCGGTCGCCCTCCCGGGCGGAGAGGGCGGACCGATGGCCGGACCGGCACGGCGGGGACGTACCCCCCGGCGCGGGAATGACAGCGTGGCCGTGGAACGCATGGTCCGCACCCTCATCCGCCGGCGCAAGAAGTCGTTCCGCGAGGGGGACGTCACCGTCACCGATCCGCCGAAGGTCCGGCGCGCGGTGACGGCGGCGGCCCTGGGCAACACCATGGAATGGTTCGACTTCGGGGTCTACGCCTATCTGGCCGGCACGCTCGGCAAGGTCTTCTTCCCCTCCAGTTCGCCGGGCGCGCAGGTGGTGTCGACGTTCGCGACCTTCGCGGCGGCCTTCCTGGTGCGTCCGCTGGGCGGGCTGGTCTTCGGGCCGCTGGGCGACCGGGTGGGGCGGCAGAAGGTCCTGGCGCTCACGATGATCATGATGGCGGTGAGCACCTTCGCCGTCGGCTTCCTGCCCACGTACGCGGCAGTCGGCTTCGCCGCTCCGCTGCTGCTCCTGGTCTGCCGGCTGGTGCAGGGCTTCTCCACCGGCGGGGAGTACGCGGGCGCCACCACGTACATCGCGGAGTACGCCCCCGACAAGCGGCGCGGCTTCCTCGGCAGCTGGCTCGACTTCGGCACGTTCGTGGGCTATTCGCTGGGCTCCGGGCTGGTCACCGTGCTCACCGCGGTCCTCGGCGCGGACGGGATGACGGACTGGGGCTGGCGCATCCCGTTCTTCGTCGCGGGCCCGATGGGCGTCATCGGGCTGTACATGCGGCTCAAGCTGGAGGAGACGCCCGCCTTCCAGCAGGAGGAGGCGTACCGGGCCGGCTCCGGGGACGATCCGGCCGAGGAGGCGCGGCAGTCGGGCAAGGGGCGGCTCAAGGAGATCTTCACCCGGCACTGGGAGGCCGTGCTCATCTGCATGGGCCTGGTGCTGCTGTACAACGTCACCAACTACATGGTGACCTCCTATCTGCCCACGTACATGTCCTCCACGCTGGGCGAGCCGGAGACCACCTCCCAGTTGCTGGTCCTCGGCACGATGCTGCTGGTGGTGCTGCTCATCACCACCGTGGGCCGGACCTCCGACCGGTGGGGCCGCAGACCGGTGTTCATGGCGGGCAGCCTGGCTCTGATCGCGCTGTCCGTGCCCGCCTTCCTGCTGATCCGGCAGGGCGGCATCCTGCTGCCGGCGCTGGGATGCGGGGTGCTCGGGCTGCTGCTGGTCTGCTTCGCGGGGACGGCGGCCTCGACCCTGCCCGCGCTGTTCCCGACCCGGCTGCGCTACGGCGCGCTGTCGATCGCCTTCAACATCTCGGTGTCGCTCTTCGGCGGTACCACCCCGCTGTTCGTCTCGGGCCTGGTGGAGGCCACGGGCAACGAGATGGTGCCCGCGTACTACCTGATGGCGGCCGGGATGATCGGGCTGGTGGCCACTTTCTTCCTGCACGAGACGGCGGGACGGCCGCTGCGCGGTTCGGGTCCGATGGTGGAGACGCCCGAGCAGGCCCGGGAGCTGGTGGCGAGGAGCCGGACCGCGGCGGGCCGCCAGGCGCGCGACGTGTGGCTGCGGGTGCGGAACCTGTGGCGGGGGCCGTCGCGGCACTGAGGGCGTGCGGAACCCCCGTTCGCGATCACGGGCCCGAGGCCCGCACGGGTGCTCCCGCCCGCGGTTCCGTACGCCCGCGGGCTCCGGCTCCGTACGGGGTCAGGCGCCCGGGGCCGCGGGGAGGGGCGCGGCCGGCTCGTTGAGCCTGCCGAAGGGGACGTGCACGCTCGGGGTGGTCCGCGAGGTGCTCTCCAGGTGGCCCTGCTGATCGTCGAAGAAGATGTGCGGCTTCAGGATGCCCATGATCCGGCCCTTGTCGATGCCGCCGAGGAAGAACGCGTCGTTGACGGTCACCCCCCACCCCTTGAGGCTCTGCACCGCCCGGTCGTGCGCGGGCGCGTTGCGCGCCGTGACGAGGGAGACGTGCAGGCGGATGCGGTAGTCGGGATTCTTCCGGCGCTCCTGCTCCTCCCGCTGCTGGATGCGGTTCACGTTCGCCAGGAAGTCCCGCAGCGGCCCGGCGTCGTGCGGGACGGCGGCGTTGGCGATCTCGTGGGCGCGGAACTTCTCGATCCCGCCCTCCTGGAACACCTGCTCCGACGCGTCCGTGGCCAGCACCCCGTCGAAGTCGAAGGAGATCCGCAGGTCGTGGTCGTCCGCGTCGTCCTCGTAGGGAGCGCCCAGCACGTGCCCGGCCGGCAGTCCGGCCGCGACCGCCTCCCGGACGTCCTTCTCGTGCGCCGAGAGGAAGAGGGACATGTTGAGGGCGGGCATGAAGCGGTGGGGCGAGCGGCCCTGCATGAAGACAGCGCGGGTGATGGGCAGTCCGTGGCTCTCTATGGAGCGCATGACCCGCAGCCCGGTGTCGGGGTCGTTGCGGGACAGGACGATGACCTCGACCAGGGGGTCGTCCACCTCGGCCAGGTCGTTCAGCGACAGCAGCCGCCGGATGAAGGGGAACGCGGTCCCCGGGCGGAGCGGGTCGCCGATGTGCCGCTCCTGGTGGGCGCGGTAGCTCTCCTCGCCCTGCTCCCGGAAGACGGCGTCCGATTCGGTCAGGTCGAAGAGCGCGCTGGACGCGATTCCGATCACCAGCCGGTCGGCGAGTTCGTAGGTCACGGCGTCCCCTCCGGTCGGCCCCTTGCCGACCCGCCCCCACTATCGCACCGCCGTACGACCGTTCCCGCCCGGGCCGGGTGTTCAGGTCGGCGGCAGGGCGCCGTCCCCGGAGGTGGCCGACGGCTTCCCGATGGCGTACGCGTACAGGGCGATGGCAAGGGCGATGCCCGCTGCGCCCTCCGGGAAGCCGGACCGGTCGAGGGGGCGTTCCGGCAGTGCGTGGGCGGAGCGGAAGCCGAAGGGGGCCTCCAGGCCCCGCCGTAGCACCAGGAGTCCCGGCCGCCTTCCGGCGGCCCGAGCGATTTACCGGCCGGTAGACATCTATGCGGCGCGGGTCGCACTGCCCTACGGTCGGGGCACCGCCCCGCCCCTCCCGGCCGGTGTGCCGCCGGTCCGGGCCCGGGGCGTCCCGACTCCCGCCCCAGGAGGCCCCATGCCGCCCCCCGCCGTCCGCCGCTCCCGGCTCAGGCTCCCCGTCGCGGTGCTCGCCGCCGCCCTCACGGCGGTCACCCTCGCCGGCCCCTCTCCCGCCTCGGCGTCGGAGACCGCCGCCGAGGCGGGCTACCTCGTCGGGCGCGGCATCGCCGACGTCACCGGCGAGGCCGCCGAGACCGGGATGATGGGCTACTCCAGCTTCGACCAGAAGACCTCGGGCATCCACCAGCGCCAGCGGTCGCGCGCCTTCGTCGTCGTCGACCGGGCGAGCGGCAAGCGCGTGGTGTACGTCAACGCCGACCTGGCGATGATCTTCCAGTCCGTCCGCCAGGGCGTCCTCGCCCGGCTGAAGGAGCGTTACGGCAGCCTGTACGACGAGGCGAACGTCCTGCTGTCGGCCACCCACACCCACTCGGGGCCCGGCGGGTACTCCCACGACGTCGCCTACAACCTCTCCGTCCTCGGCTTCCAGAAGGAGACGTACCGGGCGATCGTCGACGGCATCACCGACTCCGTCGCCCGGGCGCACCAGGACCTCAAGCCCGGCACCATGAGCCTGGGCGCCGGCACGCTCACCAACGCCAGCGTCAACCGCTCCCGCGAGGCCTTCGACCGCAACCCGGCCGCCGACCGAGCCGCCTTCCCCGACGCGATCGACCCGGCGATGACCGTGCTGCGCTTCGAGCAGGGCGGCGAGGAGGCGGGCGCGATCAGCTGGTTCGCCACCCACAACACCTCGATCACCAACAAGAACACGCTGATCAGCCCGGACAACAAGGGCTACGCCTCCTACGCCTGGGAGCACGGCCACGAGGACGTGCGCTACCTGGACGACGCCCCCGGATTCGTCGCCGCCTTCCCGAACACCAACGCCGGCGACATGTCCCCCAACCTCAACCTCAGGCCCGGGTCCGGGCCCACCGAGGACGAGTTCGAGAACGCCCGCGTCATCGGCGAGCGCCAGCTCGACAAGGCCCGCGCGATCTACCGGGACGCGCGGCCCGTCGCCGGAGGGGTCGACTCCCGGCTCGCCTACGTCGACATGGAGAACGTGACCGTGGACGGCGCGTACACCCCCGACGGCGAGGAGCACCGCACCTGTCCCGCCGTCGTGGGCGCGTCCACCCTCGCGGGCAGCGTCGAGGACGGCCCGGCGATCCCCCTCTTCGAGGAGGGCATGCGCACCCCCGTCGCCCCCATCCTCGAAGCGCTGCGCGTCGACACCCCGTCCTGGCTCGCCACCTGCCAGTACCCGAAGGCGAGCCTGATCCCCACCGGCCTGCTGAGCGAGGTCCACCCGGTCACCCCGAAGCGGCTCCCCCTGCAGATCATGAAGATCGGCGAGCTGCACCTGGTGGCCGCGCCGGGCGAGTTCACGATCGCCTCCGGACTCCGCGTACGCCGCACGGTGGCCGAGCGCCTCGGCGTACCCCTGGACCGCGTCCTGCTCCAGGGGTACGCCAACGCCTACAGCCAGTACGTCACGACGCCGGAGGAGTACGACGCCCAGAACTACGAGGGCGGCTCCACGCTGTACGGCCGCTACACGCTCCCCGCCTACCAGCAGGAGTACGCCCGGATCGCGGACTCCCTGCGCGCGGGCACCGCGCTGGAGCGGGGCACGGCGCCGCCGGACGAGTCGGCACGGCAGTTCACCTTCCAGACCGGGGTCGTGTACGACAACCCGCCCTCGGGCAGGACGTTCGGCGCGGTCCTCAAGGCCCCGGAGGGTTCGTACGCGCGCGGCTCCACCGCGACCGCCGAGTTCGCCACCGGCCACCCGAAGAACAACGTCCGGCGGGGCTCCACCTTCCTGGAGGTCCAGCGGCTGGAGAACGGCACGTGGAAGCGGGTGCTGGACGACGGCGACTGGGAGACCACCTACCGCTGGACCCGGCTCAACGGCCTCACCGGCACCTCCAAGGCCACGATCACCTGGAAGATCGCCCCGGACACCGCGCCCGGTACCTACCGGATCGTGCACCACGGCGACGCGAAGAGCCTGCTCGGAAGGGTCACGCCGTTCACGGGGGCGACGGGGGCGTTCACCGTGGGGTAGAGGTTCAGGTCGCGCGCGGGGTGGGCTGGAACCAGGCGGGGCCCTCGGTGAGCGCCTGCTTGATCCGGAAGAGGGCGAACTCACCGAGTGGCGGGAGCCCGTCCAGCGGGAACCAGCCCACCTCCAGCGACTCGTCGTCGTTGACCCGCGCCTCGCCGCCGGTGGCCCGGCAGCGGAAGGTGATGTCCAGGTACTGGCAGCGGTCGCCGTTGGCGTACTGCACGGGCGCCAGCGCCTGGGTGAGCACCACCCGCTCGGCCACGCAGTGGACGCCGGTCTCCTCCAGCACCTCGCGCTCCGCCGTCGCCGCCGGCTCCTCCCCCGGCTCGGAGATCCCGCCGACGACCGACCACTTGCCGGTGTCCGCGCGGCGCCCGAGCAGCACCCGCCCCTCGTCGTCGAGGACGACGGCCGTCACGCCGGGCAGCAGGAGCAACTGGTGCCCGGCGGTGGCGCGGATCTCGCGGATGAAGTCTGGGGTGGCCATGGGGCCGAGCCTACGCGGCCGCTCGGCCGCTACCGCGCGGTCCCCCGGCCCGGCGTGACCGGAGGGCCGAAGCGCCCGCCCAGCCCACGGCCGCCAGGGCCAGCAGCGCGATGACGCCCTCGGGCAGGGGGCCCATGCGGGTGGCCGGAGTGAGCGAGGAGCGCAGCGGGACCTCCTCGACGAGGGCGTCGGGGGTGAACATCCCGCTCTTCTCCACGATCGTGCCGTCGGGCCGGATCACCGCGCTGACGCCGCTGGTGACGGGCACGACGACGGCCCGACCGTGCTCGACGGCCCGCACCCGGCTCATGGCGAGCTGCTGGTAGGTCATCTCACTGCGGCCGAACGTGGCGTTGTTGCTCGGCACGGCGATCATCTGTCCGCCGTGGGTGACGGTGTCGCGCACGGCGTCGTCGAAGGCGGCCTCGTAGCAGGTCACGAGCCCCACCTCCGTCCCCGCCAGGTCGAACACGCCGACCTCGGTTCCGGGGACGAACTCGCGCTGCACCCGGTCGACGTCCTCGCTGAAGAACCGGGCGACCGTGCGCATCGGCATGTACTCGCCGAACGGCTGGATGTGGCGCTTGTCGTAGGTGGCGGACGGGCCCTTGTCCGGATCCCACTCGATGAGCGTGTTGCGGAGGCTGTCGGGGCCCTTCTCGACGACCGAGCCGACCACCGTGGGGACGCCGATCGCCTTGACGGCGTCGTCGATGACCTCGCGGGCGTCCGCGTTGAGGTAGGGGTCGAGGTCGGAGGAGTTCTCCGGCCACAGGACGAAGTCGGGCTGCTCGGCCTTGCCCGCCTTCACCTCTTCGGCCAGCTGGGTGGTGCGCCGCGCGTGGTTGTCGAGGACGGCTCGGCGCTGGGCGTTGAAGTCGAGTCCCAGGCGCGGCACGTTGCCCTGGATCGCGGCGACGGTGGCGGTGCCGTTCTCCGCCGAGTCGTCGACCAGCGGCAGTGCGGCGAGGGCCCCGGCGACCGGTACGAGGACGCTCGCGGCGGCCCCGGCGACGGCCGCGCGGGAGATCTTCCCGGTGCTCCGGTACGCCGTGGCCCGGCGTACCGCCTCGTAGAGGCCGAAGCCGCAGAGGACGACGGCGAAGGAGAGCAGGGGGGTGCCGCCGAACGCGGCGAGCGGCAGGAAGACGCTCTCGGACTGGCCGAAGGCGATCTTGCCCCAGGGGAAGCCGCCGAAGGGGATCCGGGCGCGGACCGCTTCGTCCAGCGTCCAGACCGCGGCCGCCCAGAAGGGCCAGTACGCGAGACGGGTGACGGCGGCGATGCCCAGGCACCCCACGGCGACGAAGAGGGCCTCCGCGACAGCCAGGGCCAGCCACGGCACCGGACCGACGTCCTCTCCGGTCCAGTGCAGCAGCGGCAGCATGAAACCGAGTCCGGCCAGGAGGCCGAGGCCGAAGGCGGCCCGCAGCCGGCGCCCGTGCAGCACCCAGCCCAGCAGCGCGAAGCCGGGCAGCACGAGCCACCACACGGTCCGGGGCGGGAAGCTCGCGTAGAGCAGGAGCCCGGACAGGACGGCGGCGGCGGGGCGCAGGAGCCGGCGCGGCAGGCCGGTGGTCCGGGGCGCCGGCGGGGGCGGCGAATCGTCTACGGGAGTCATGGTGGCGCTCACCCGCCGGAGTCTACGGTGGACGGCTGTGAGCACCGGTGTCGACCTGCCCGGGGCCGGGACGCGGACGGCGGGGCGGGCCGCCGGGGGCGGGGCGGCTTCCTCGGCGGCGGGGTCAGTCGCGGGGCCGGCGGCCCGCGGCCGGCAGGTGCAGGCGTTGGCGGATGAACCGTACGGCGGACTCCGCCTCGTCGACCGTGACGGTGAAGACGTGGCCGTCGCCGAGCCGCAGGGCCATGCCCTCGCCCTTGCGGACCACGACGGCGGTGCCCTGTTCGGGCCGCCAGCGGTAGCCCCAGCCGCCCCACTGGCGCGGAGTGATCCGGGGGACGAACTCCGCGCCGGTCACATGGCTGAGCAGGATCCGGCGGCGCGGCAGACCGGCGTGGCCGCAGCGCACCTCCAGGCTGTCCCCGTCCACCCTGACCGCCACATGGACGAAGGCGAGGGTGCCGAAGAGGATCAGCAGTCCGGCGGCGAGGCAGCCGATCACCGACATCAGCAGCGGGGCGATGCCGGAGGTCCAGGCGCCGTCCACGGCCAGCTCGATGCCGAGCGCCACGCAGCCCGCGCCCGCCAGGGCCGGCAGCCACTGGAGCCGGTTGGTGGCGCGGCCGTTCCACTCGGCGGGCGACGCCTGGCTCGACCCGTGGGCGGCCTGCTCGGGGTGGTCCGTCATATCCAGCAGCGTAGCCGCGTTCGACCCGCCCGGCCGGGGCGGCGGGGGCCGATCGGGCTACCTGGGCCGCTGAGGGGGCCGGTCAGCGGACGGGTGCTCCGGCGGCCAGGACGCGGCCTTCGGCGTACGTCAGGGCGGCATCGGGGAGGGCGGCGACCCGGCCGCCCTGGAGCACGGTGAGCACGCCGGAGGGTTCGGCCGTCGGGGCGGGGTCCGCCCCGATCCGGCGCAGCGCCTGGGCGGCGACCGCTCCGGCGGAGCCGTGCAGGGCGAGCGGAGGGCGGCCGGGGCGCTGCACGGCGTCGCGGATGCGGCCCGCGACCAGCTCGTAGTGGGTGCAGCCGAGGACGACGGCCCGGACGTCGGGCGGGGTGAGGGCGGCCGCCGCGGCGACGGCCCGGTCGATCCCCCCCTCGTCGCCGTGCTCGACGGCGTCGGCGAGGCCGGGGCAGGGGACCTCGGTGACCTCGGCGAAGCCGCCGAACTCCGCGATCAGTCCGCGCTGGTAGGGGCTGCCGGTGGTGGCCGGGGTGGCCCAGATGGCGACGGAGCCGCCGCCCGCCGCCGCGGGCTTGATCGCGGGGACGGTGCCGATGACCGGCAGCGCGGGCTCCAGCTCGGCGCGGATCGTCGGCAGGGCGTGGACCGAGGCGGTGTTGCAGGCGATGATCAGCGCGTCGGGGCGGTGGGCGGCGGCGGCACGGGCGACGTCCAGGGCGCGGGCGGTCAGGTCCTCGGGGGTGCGCGGCCCCCAGGGCATCGAGCCGGGGTCCGAGGAGAGCACCAGTTCGGCGTCGGGCCGCAGGCGGCGCACGGCGGCCGCTGCCGCCAGCAGGCCGATTCCGGAGTCCATGAGCGCGATCTTCACCCGGTCACCCTAGCCGACAGCCCTTGCGGACCCTGCTCGGTGGGGCAGACTTCGGCGGATGAGCGCCGTTGCCTGGATCGCCGTGGGTTCGCTGATCGCGTGGGTGTGGCTGCTGCTGGGGCAGGGCTTCTACTGGCGGACGGACCAGCGGCTCCCCCGGCGCGGCGACCCGGTGCGCTGGCCGTCGGTGGCGGTGGTGGTGCCGGCCCGCGACGAGGCGGGGATGCTGCCGGTGAGCCTGCCGTCGCTGCTGGTCCAGGACTATCCGGGGGACGCCCGGGTCATCCTCGTCGACGACTGCAGCAGCGACGGCACCGGGGGGCTGGCCCGGGACCTGGCCTCCCGGTACGGCGGTCTGCCGCTGACCGTGGTGACGCCCGGGGAGCCGGAGCGGGGCTGGACGGGCAAGCTCTGGGCGCTGCGGCACGGGATCGCGGTGGCCCGGCGGGACAAGCCGGACTTCCTGTTGCTGACCGACGCGGACATCGCCCATGAGCCGGACAGCCTGCGCGACCTGGTGGCCGCCGCCGGCTCCGGCGGCGAGGGGTTCGACCTGGTGTCGCAGATGGCGCGGCTGCGGGTGGAGAGTTTCTGGGAGCGGCTGGTGGTGCCCGCGTTCGTCTATTTCTTCGGGCAGCTCTATCCGTTCCGGCGGGTGAACCGGGCCCGGTCGCGGACCTCGGCGGCGGCGGGGGGCTGCGTCCTGCTGCGGACCGAGGCCGCCGAGCGGGCGCGGATTCCGGACTCGATCCGGCAGGCGGTCATCGACGACGTGTCGCTGGCCCGGGAGGTGCGGCGGGCCGGCGGCCGGATCTGGCTGGGGCTCGCGGAGCGGGTGGACAGCGTGCGGCCCTACCCCCGGCTGGCGGATCTGTGGCGGATGGTCGCGCGCAGTGCGTACGCGCAGTTGCGGCACAACCCGCTGCTGCTGGCGGGGACGGTTCCGGGGCTGCTGCTCGTCTACGCGGCCCCGCCCGCGACGCTGGTGGCGGGGGTGCTGAGGGGCGACGGGGCGGCGGCGTGGGCGGGCGGCGCGGCGTGGGCGGTGATGACGGCGACGTACCTGCCGATGCTGGCGTACTACCGCCAGTCCCTGTGGCTGGGTCCGCTGCTGCCGGTGACGGCGGTGCTGTACCTGCTGATGACGGTGGACTCGGCGGTGCAGCACTACCGGGGGCGGGGGGCCGCCTGGAAGGGCCGTACCTACGCGCGCCCCGAGGCCGCGCCCGACCGGTGACGCCCCCCCGGGGGGGGCGGCCGGTCCGGGCGGGCGCCGCGGGCGGGTCACTTGCGGCCGGGCGTCCAGTTCATGCCCCAGCCGTAGGCGGCGTCGATGGTGCGCTGCGGGCTGACGCCCCGGTCCGGTACGAGGTAGCGGGCCTCGCGCCGCACGGTGAGGTCGCCGCCCTCGTGGGTGAGGAGGGCGAGGGCGCAGACGGTGGAGGGCACGGTGCATTCGTCGAGCGAGAAGTCGATGGGCGCGCCGTGCTGCGGCTGGAGGGTGACCGTGGCGTGCAGGTCGGCGAAGCTCCGCGCGCCCTCGTAGATGGTGACGAAGATCAGGACGCGCCGCAGCAGGTGCTTGTGGTCGAGGTTGATGGTCATGTTCTCGCCGCTGGAGACCGCGCCGGTGCGGTCGTCGCCGTCGAGGTGGACGAAGGGCGGCCGGTCCAGGGCGCCGAACGCGTTGCCGAGCGCCTGGACCACTCCCTTGCGTCCGTCGGCGAGTTCGTACAGGGCGCAGAGGTCGAGGTCGAGGTCGCCGTGCACGGCGACGGCCCGTCCGAGCTTCGCTCCCCACCCCTTGAACTGTTTGCGCACCTCCCAGTTGAGGTTGACGCGCAGGGCGCCGGAGGTGCCGCCCTGCTTGGTGAGCGAGACGGACGGGGCGCTCTTGGTCAGCGTGACCTTGGTCAGCCGTACGGGCGCGGGGGCGGACGGGGCCTCGGGCGGAGCCGGCGGGGCGGGCCGGGGCCGCGACGGGGCGGCGGGGGCCTGCGGGGCGGGCGGTGCGTGCCGCGGTTCGTCCACGGAGATGCCGAAGTCGGTCGCCAGTCCTTCGAGGCCGCTGCTGTACCCCTGCCCGACCGCCCGGAACTTCCAGGCGCCCTGGCGCAGATACAGCTCGCCGAGGATGAAGGCGGTCTCGACCGTGGCGTCCGTGCTGTCGAAGCGGGCCAGCTCCGCGCCGCTCGCCGCGTCGGTGACCCGCACGTGGAGTCCGGCCACCCGGCCGAAGGCGCCGCCGTCCGCCGACGCCGCGATGACGACGCGCTCGATGGCGGGCTCGATTCTCCCGAAATCGACGACGAGGGTGTCGGTGACGCGGTCGCCGGCGGTCCGCTTGCCCTCGTGCCGGACCGCGCCGGAGGCATGCGAGGGCTGGTTGTAGAAGACGAAGTCCGCGTCGTCGCGCACCCTGTCCGCCGCCAGCAGGAGGGCGGAGGCGTCGACGTCCGGGGCGCCCGGTGCGGCCTGTCGGCCCACCTCGACGCGTACGGTGCCGGCCGGCAGCGGAACGTTGCTTCCCTTGTGCATGGTCATGGTCGCCCCCATCGCGAATCCGGCTGCCCGCAGGCATGTGCCCACAACCTAATCCCCTGCCCGTCGGCGGCGTACCGCCCACGCCCGGCGGGCCGGGCGGCGGACGGCCCGGGCGCCGCCTTCGGCGGCGGCGCCCGGGCCGTCGTGAGCCTGCGTTCGGCCGGGGCCGGGGCGCCGGACTACCGTCCGGGGGCGGGGCGGCGGCTGTCCGGAGCGGCGGCCGCGAGGGCGGCCTCGCGCTGTGCGCCGTCCGCCGCGGGCCCGGTGGCCCCGGCGGCGCCGGTGTGCGTGGACCACGCCTCCAGCGCGGTGCGGCAGGCGTGGTCCAGATGACGCAGCCGCGAGAGGTTGAGCTCCACGGGCCGGTCCTTCGGGAGGGCCTCCAGGGTGTCCAGGATCAACGGCAGGCGCAGGAACGTGGCACTGCCGCTGAGGACGACCGTGGTGCGGTCCTCCCGCTCGTCGACGTCGAGCCGGACGGCGGAGGTCTCCCACGCCGTCTTGACCACGGCCAGTCCGATGCCGAGCAGGACGCCCATGAACATGTCCGTGAGGATGATCGCCAGCGCGGTCACGATCAGGACGACGGCCTCGCCCCGGTGTTCGCGCCAGAGCGGCCGGATGGTCGTGACGGGAATGAGCTTCGCACCGGCGTGGACGAGGATCCCCGCGAGGGCGGCCACGGGGATCAGGCCGAGCACGGCGGGGAACAGGGCCGCGAACAGCAGCAGCCACACCCCGTGCAGGATGCGGGACGCCTTGGTTCGGGCGCCGGCCTGGACGTTGGCCGCGCTGCGCACGATGACGGCGGTCATGGGCAGCGCGCCGACGAGGCCGCAGAGGGTGTTGCCCGTGCCCTGGGCGATGAGTTCCTTGTTGTAGCGGGTGCGCGGTCCGTCGTGCATCCGGTCCACGGCGGCGGCGCTGAAGAGGGATTCGGCCGAGGCGATGAGCGTGAAGGCGAGGACGGCGCCCAGAAGTCCGAGGTCCGCCAGGAGACCGAAGTCGTCCAGGCCCGTCAGCCGCAGCGAGTCGACCAGGCCCCGGACCTCGATGGTGGCGACGGGCAGGTCGAACAGCGCCACCGCCGCGATGGCGATCCCCACGGCCACCAGAGGCCCGGGGAGAATCCCGGGCAGGCGGCCGGGGAGCCGTTTCCACAGGATCAGCACGGCGATGGCGCCGACGCCGACGGCGGTGGAGGAGACCGCCGCCGCCCCGGTGATCCGCGTGAACAGGCCCGGCAGCCCGGCGAGGTTGTCGAGCCCGCTGCCGGGGGCGCTCGCCCCGGCGACGGCGTAGAGCTGGCTGCTGATCAGGACCAGCCCGATCCCGGCGAGCATGCCGTGGACGACCGCGGTCGAGATGGCGCGGAACCACCGGCCGAAGCCGACGAGGCCGAGGCCGACCTGGAGGAGTCCCGTGGCCAGGACGAGGATGCCGAGCGCGGCGACTCCGTGGGTGGTGACGGCCTCGTACACGAGGACGGTGAGCCCGGCGGCCGGGCCGCTGACCTGGAGGGAACTGCCGGGCATCGCACCGGCGACCAGGCCGCCGACGATGCCCGTGACCAGGCCCAGTTCGGCGGGGACACCGGAGGCGACCGCGATCCCGACGCAGAGGGGGACGGCGACCAGGAACACCACGATCGAGGCGAGGACGTCGCGGGACACGACGTCCGGGCTTAACCGGAGGCGGATGGAGGACATGAGAGCTTCAGCTCCTTGAGGAGTGGGGGGAGACAGGGGGTGGCGGCGGGGGCGGCCCGCGGTGCTCACCCTCGGGTCGCTGTCACAGGGAGGAGAAGGTTCCGGTGGAGGTCCGATGGGTTCGCACGGCGCCGGTGTGGACCTCGTAGTACCAGGCGTGCAGTCCCAGCCGGCCCTCGCTCACGGCCCGGTCCACGCACGGGTAGGCGCGCAGGACGTCCAGTTGCGCCAGCGCGTGGCGCTGTACGGGCTGTTCGCAGTCGGGGCCGAACCCCTCAGGGTCCTGGAAGCCGCCCGCGGGGGCGCACCGGCCGAGCCAGCCGCGTACCGCGGGCAGGGACCGCAGGTCCTCGCCGCGGGCCAGGGCCCCGACCGCACCGCAGTGGGAGTGGCCGCAGAGGACGATGTCGGACACCTCCAGTACGCAGACCGCGTACTCGACGGTCGCCATCTCACTGGTGGGCGCGTCCGGGTCGTAGGGCGGGACGATGTTCCCGGCCGTGCGCATCTCGAACAGTTCGCCGGGCCCCGAGCCGGTCAGCAGGGTGGACACCACCCTGGAGTCGGAGCAGGTGATGAACATCGTGGACGGCCGCTGGCCGGCCTCGAACTCCTTGAGGTCCCGGCCCGATCCGCCCCAGCGGGCGGGAAAGGCGCGGGCGTGGTCGATGAGTCGTCGCACAGGGGTCCTCCGTACGGAAGTGGCGTGGCTCGTCGCGCGGGGGCACTTCCCCGGCGCCGACCGGGCCTTCGTGGTGTGGGGGCGGCCGGACGCCGCGAGGATGCGGTGCGGGGCGGCTCCACGCGGGGCAGCCGGGGGGTTCGCCTCCGTGTCTGCTGCCGGGCGCGGCGGCGCCTCCGTCGCGGGCGGGGCCTCGGAGGTCGTCCGCGCCGCTCACGGGTCCCGCATCGCCGGCGGCCCGTAAGGAGGATTCTCGGGGCGGGCCATGAGGTGGCGGTGAGACAGCGGTGAGACTGTTCTCATCGGGTGCGACGGTGTGCGGCCGCCGCACCCGGTGAGTGCGCCGTACGGGTACCGCGAAGGTCAGACCCGCAGCCGGTAGCCGACGCCCCGCACGGTCTGGACCCGTTCGGCGCCGATCTTGCGCCGCAGGTAGCGGATGTAGACGTCGACGATGTTGGAGCCGGGGTCGTAGTCGAATCCCCATACCTGGCTGAGAAGTTGTTCGCGGGACAGGACACGGTCGGGGTTGCGCATGAGGATCTCGGCGAGCGCGAACTCGCGGGCGGAGAGGTCGGTGACGCGTTCGCCCGCCCGGGCCCGGCGAGTCCGGAGGTCCAGGATCAGATCGCCCACCCGCAGCAGGAAGTTCTCCGGCGGTTCCTCACGGCGCAGGCGCAGCCGTACGCGGGCCAGCAGCTCGTCGAAGGCGAACGGTTTGACCATGTAGTCGTCGGCGCCGCTCTCCAGGCCCGCCACGATGTCGCTCACGCTGTCGCGCGCGGTGAGGATGACGACGGGCAGGGTGATGCGCGCCTCCCGCAGCCTGCGCAGCACGGTCAGTCCGTCGTAGCCGGGCAGGCCGAGGTCGAGGAGGAGGAGGTCGAAGTCCCGGCCCCGGGCGTGCTCGTAGGCGGCGGCGCCGTCGGAGACGACCCGCGTGACGTATCCGCTATGGCGCAGGCCTCTTTCGACGAAGGCAGCGATTCTTGCCTCGTCCTCGGCTATCAGGATCCTGCTCACAGAAGGTTCCTTCGGTCGTGGGGTGCAGTGCGGGGAGGTCGATGACGAATCTCGCGCCGCCTTCGGGGGCCTCCTCGACGCGCGCGGCGCCGTCGTGCGCCTGGGCGATCTCGCGGACCAGGGCCAGCCCGAGGCCGATGCCGGTGGCGGCCCGGCCGGGGACCGCCGTACCCGCCTGGTAGAAGCACTGGAAGATCCGTTCGCGGTCTTCCGGGGCCACGCCGGGCCCGCTGTCCGCCACCCAGAGCAGCACCCGTCCGTGCCACAGGCGGGAGCCGATCTCGATCCGGTCCCCTTCCCCGGTGTGGCTGACCGCGTTGGCGGCGAGCTGCATCAGGGCCTGGGTGACCCGTTGCCCGTCCAGGTGCACGCTGACGTCGGCGACCTCGGCCACGGCCCAGCGCCTGCGCCCGAGCGCCTGCGCCTTGGCGGCCACGTCGACCACCAGATCGGTCAGGGGGGCCGGGCCGACGGTCAGGAAGTCGGGGCGTTCCGCGCGGGCCAGGAGCAGCAGGTCGTCCACGATCCGCCGCATCCGGTCCAGTTCGTCGAAGAGCAGGGCACGCGTCTGGCGGTGCCTGTCGCCCGGGTCCTCGTCCATCAGTTCCAGGTGGCCGCGCAGGACCGTGATGGGGGTCCGCAATTCGTGCGCCACCTCGTCCAGGAAGCGGCGTTGCGCGGTGAAGGCGCCCGAGAGGCGGTCGAGCATGTGGTTGAACGTCTCGGCCAAGGCCGCCACGTCGTCGCTCCCCCGGACCGGCAGCCGCTGGTTGAGGTCCGTCTCGCTGATCCGCTCGGCCGTCTGCCGGACCAGCCGGATCGGGGCCAGGACCCGTCCCGCGACCAGCCAGCTCGCCAGCCCCGCGACCACCAGGGCGAAGCACCCGGAGGCCAGCAGCAGTCGCGCCATGTGGCGTTCCTGCCGCAGCTCCCGGTCCCGGAAGGACAGCAGGACGAGCCGGGTGTCGGTGTGGTCACCGGCCAGCTGCACCGGGACCACGCCGTAACGGACCCGGCCGGCCGGGGAGTCGAGCCATCGGACGCGGGTGTCGGCCGTGCCCGCCATCAGGGCCACGACCTCCCGGTCCCGGTCCAGCCGGACCGGGACGGGTCCGGGGCTGCGCCGGTCCGCCCGCCCGTCGACGACGCTGAAGAAGGCCGCGTTGTGCTCGGGGCGGTGGATCGCCATGAACGCGGTCAGCAGCGCGGCGCCGGTGGTGAAGCGCTCACCGGTGTACGGGTCGCGGGAGGTGAGGGCGAACGCGCGCAGCTTGTCGGCCTCGGACAGGAGCTGGGCGTCCACCTGCCGGTCCAACTCCGCCTGCCAGATGATCGTGATGCCGAAGGTGGGCACGGCCAGGGCCGCGCCGAGCAGCAGGAGCATCCAGCCGACGATCCGGGAGCGTGCGCTGGCGGTGCGCCCGATCATCACTCGTCCCACTCGTCGTCCGTGTCTCCCCGAGGGCCGCGTGACGCGTCCTCGTCGCCGTCGTCGCCCTCGGCGCCGTCCTCGGCGCTCCGGTCGTCGCCCGTCGCGCCCCGGGGGGCCCGCGAGGACTTCTCCTCGTCCCCGACGACGCGTGACGCCCGCTCCTCCCTTTCGCCGTCCGGACCGTTACGGGAGTCGCTCTGCCCGTCGTCGGCGGCGGGCGGGGCGGAGGGAGCACGGGCCGGCCGCCCGAGCAGGTGCGGGAAGGACCGGGCCCGGCGGAGGGCGGGGCGGCGGGGCGGCCGGGTGAAGAGGCGGCCGAAGGCGCAGGCCCGGAGGGAACGGGCACCACCACCGCCGGGCCCATGGAAGGCGGCACGCTCTGCCCCGGCCATAACCAGAGGGCCAGTAACACCAAGGCCCCCACGCCGCATCCCGTCAATACCGACCCCGCACCTCGCCACCACATCGGGCCATTCTGCCCTCGCGGGGAGGGGGAAACGGAGTTGAGGAGAGCATTCTCATCTTCGGGTCCGCGGCCGTGTCCCGCCCCTCACGACGGCACTGCCGGGCGGTGGCCTGCGAGCGCCCGCTCGCCCCGGCCCACCCGCGCCCATCAGGGACTTCGTGGACGACACGGCAGGATGGACGAGCCGCGCCGGGCGGCCGGAACGGCGCGAGAACCGTGGGCGGCATCGCACCCCCCCCTCCGTCCGGGGGCTTCTCCCACCTGTTCCGACATTGCCGTTCATTGACACTCCATCAATCGCGCTTTTACATTCGGCGAGCGGGTCGGCAGGTGATTCCTTCACCCTCGCCCCGTCGTCCGGAGTACCTTCCGCACTGTCATCGGAGGACCCCATGGAACAGCTCATCCAGAAGATGTCCGAGGACCGCGTCTGGCAGTATTGGCTGGCCGCCAACTCGGTTCAGCAGGCCGTGAAGAACGGCTGCATCAGCGCCGCTCCCAAGAGTGGATGCATCAGCGCGACACCGAAGAGCGGCTGTATTTCCTGATCGGCCGCGGGGCGCCGGGGAGCGGCTCGCCGGAGATGGCTCCCCCCCACCTCAGCGCACTTCCCGGCGCCCCGCTCCGGCTCTCTCACAGCTCCCGCCCCCCAGCTGTGCGAAACATGAGAGGGAATTCATGAAAGGCCAGCCGACCGACGAGGTCATCGAACACATACGGGACATTCCGATCTATCAGGAATCCCTGGCGAAGGGGTACTTCCCCGTGCTGGACAAGCCGGAGATCGCCCGCGGGTTCCCCGGCAACTGGATGACGCCCCGACTGGCCGCGGCGCTCGAGAACGGCGAGGCCGAGTTCGTCCTGTCCACCGGCACCAACCACGCCCGGATGCAGATCATCCGGCCGCCGTACTTCCTGCTCCGCTCGTACTACGAGCTGTGGCGCGACCATCCCGACATCGGCGGGACCTGGGAGGCGGGGTGCCCCCGCGTCTCCCTGACCACGGTCCTCGCCACGGAGCACGTGGCGCGGGTCAACGCCGCCCGGCGCGGCGTGGAACCCGGCCGGCCCCCCTCTCCGGCCGACCGCCGGCTGGACGAGCGGACCCGCTACCTCAACCTCCTTCTGGACCCCGCGCGCTGGACCCGCGAGGACGTGCTGCGGATGCTCGGGGAGATCGACCGGGCCCGCTCCGCGCATCCCCGGGGCGACTACCACCTCGACTGCTCCGGCTCCCACTTGGCGCATCTGGTACGGAAGGTCGACGCCTGGGGCCTGGCGGACGCGTTCCCGGAGCCCGCCAGCATCATCCACGCCTACGAGTACACCCCGGTGAACGTACGGCGGTTCCTGCACCGGCGGTTCGCCTGCCCGGTCGTCGACCTGTTCGGCAGTACGGAGTTGGGCTACCTCTACTACAGCGACCAGGAGGGGAGGTACTGGCCGCACCTCGACGGGATGAGCGTCGAACTCCTGCCGGTGGCCGCAGGAAGCACGATCCACCAGCTCATCGTCACCAGTGTGCGCAATCCCCACATGCCGCTCGTCCGCTACCGGTCCGGCGACTGCGTGCGCACCCTGGACGGCACGCCGGACCCTTCGAAGATCGTCCAATTCTGCGGTCGTCTCAAGGAATTGCTCACCACACCGAGCGGCCCCGTCGCCCAGGGGGACCTCGACCGGCATATCGCGGCCGCCTCCCCGCGGATCTTTCTGCACCAACTCCGCCTCCGCGACGACGCGAAGGCCGCTCTGCTGTACACGACGTTCACCGGAGAACCCCTCGGGGACGCGGAGGCGGAATCGCTGCGGCGGAGCACCGGCGAACTGATCGGCCGGGCCTGCGAGATCGAGCACCGCACCCGTATTCCGATCGGGCCCTCCGGCAAGTACGCCTGGCTCACCGCCCACCGCACCTGACAGCCCGCCGTCCCCGCCCCAGGAAGAGGAGTGCCATGACCAGCGGACGGAAACTCACCGCCGACGACCTCGAACTGCTGCTGGGAGAGGACCTTCATGCCGAAGTGGTGAGGCATTTCCGGGACAAGGCGCCGGACGCACCCCCCGGTTTCGTGGAACGACAGGTCACAGAATGCCTTCGGTACCTCTATCTCGTCTCCCTGCACCCGGATCGCCTCGGCGGACTTTTCCTCCCGGTCGAACAGGATATCGACGAGATCTGGCACTACCTCATCCTGCAGACCCGGGAATACCGCTCGCTCTGCGAAGAACGGCTTCCCGGCCGGTTCTTCATCAACCATCGCAGCATCGCCTACGAGGACTACCAGGACGGTCCGGGGCGGGAACAGGCGCTGGAAGAGGCATTGCGCTGGATTCCCCTGTGCTGCCGGGAATTCGGACCGTTCGACGCGGACGCTCTGCCGCACTGGACCATGGTGAGGTTCCTCCACGAGCGGATGCTCCTCCCCCTCGCGGACATAGCGGCACTCAAACCCGTGCCGGCGGCCTGAACCGCATTCCTTTCGCCCGTGCGGCACGTGGCGACCGGAAGCACGACGCGTCCGAGTACGGCGGACCGTCCGGGTCACGGGCGGGACGCCGGACCGGGCACGTGTCGCGGTCGCGCCGGAACCGGCCCCGACCAGGGGCGGGAGCCGTCTCCTTCCGGGACCGCCTTCGGAGCCCCCTCCGGGAGACGCCCTGGTCGGGCCGCGTGGCGAGTGCGCTCCCGGCCTCCGGGCGCATTCGGCCCGGGACGGCTCCGCTGCCGCCGCCGCGGGCCGGCAGCGGGAGGGCGCGGTCAAAGGCCCGGCCGGAGTCCGTGGGGCGGCGGCCGCGCCACCGGGATCTTCGCGCCGCACTTACGGCCAAACGCCATTCGCTCCCCGTCCGTGCGCGTCCGGGCCGTTCCCGATCACTGCCGGGAACGGCTCCGATGCCATCGCCCGTCGACGGAAAGACGCCTGCTGTCAAGGAAGCCCTCACCACGTTTCCGCAGACCGGCGGCAGAGAACCAGCGCAAATCGGATAACCCGACGATTGGGGCTCCCCATTCAGCACATCGTGGGCTTAACTTAGGTGGCATGACGTCCCCCCGCTCCACCTTCGGCGGCGGCTACTACGCCGCGTCGTTCCCCGACACTCCGATCTACGACTCCTTGGTCGCGGAGCGGGGAACCCCTCAGATCGCCCCCATCCGCGTCCCGGCCGCCTACGACACGGGCAGCAGCTACCTGCCGGCCGTGCCGTCGGCGCTGCCCGCCCTGCCCGCCGCGCCGTCGCAGCAGACCGGCTCCTACGGCTACCCGCAGCAGCAGCCGATGCCGCAGTACCAGCAGGCTCCGGCGCAGCACACGCCGATGCAGCCCGCCCAGCTGCAGCACGCGCCCGCGCCCTACATTCCGCAGCAGCCCTCGGCGGCCCGCGGCTACCCGCAGCAGCCCCAGCCGCAGCGGCCCGCGCCCGCCACCGGGTACGAGGCGATGCGTCCGGCCTCGCCGCGGCCCGTACCGGCGCAGTCGCCCTACGAGGACCCGTACAACCGGCCGTACCAGAGCCGGGGATACTGAACCTCGCTTCCGTCGTGCGGCACGGTGCGCCGGGGGACGCACCGGGCGTCGGGCGCGCCCAGGGCACGGGCACGCCGCCGGCCCTCGGCCGCACACCGGCCCCCGCCCGGCGGGAAGTCGATCGAGGGGGACGGGGGTTCGGCGGTGCGGGTGCCGTGGGGGATGCCGCGCGGGCGGCGCGGTCCGCTGGGCCGTGCCACCGGCCGGCACGAGGCGTGGGTGGCGCTCGGGGCGCTGCTGCTCCTCCTGCTCGGCGCCCCGGCCGCGGGGTGGGCGGGCGGCGCGCTCGCCGACGCCTCGCTCCAGCGGTCGGTACGCTCCCAGCACGCTGAGCGCCACGCGGTCCAGGCGGTCGTGACGGGCCCGGCGGCCGGACCGGAACGGTTCGCGGGCGATCCCGAGGCGGGGGCCGAACACGCTGCGCGCGCCCGGGTGATGGCGTCCTGGCGGGCCCCGGACGGCAGTCCGCGCACCGGCGAGGTGGCCACCGCGTCCCCGCCCGGCCCCGCGGGGTCCGCGCTGCGCATCTGGACGGACGCGGCGGGCCTGCCGGTGCCGCCGCCGATGGACGGCCGCACCGCCCGGACCCACGCGGTGCTGGGCGGCGTCGGCGCCTTCCTGCTCGCCGCCGGGTGCGTCGAGGCGGGGCGGCGGCTGATCGTGCGGCACCTCGTGCGGCGGCGCCACGAACGGCTCGACCGGGAGTGGGCGGCGACGGCGCCACTCTGGAGCAGGGCCGGAACGGGCGGCTGACCACGGCCGCCCCGGCCGAAGGCCGCGGCGCCGACGGGGCCGACTCGTCAACTCCCTCCCCTCACGCGCGCTACGGTGGTCCGACCCCGTCCGCCTCCCCGGCGACGGACGGGCCCGAGGCATCGCACAGCACGAGGTGGGGGCACAGCAACGCCATGGCACAGGGCACGGTCCAGGTGACGCACACCGGCACATCGCGATGGCGCCGCCGCACGGGCGAGTACGCCTCCCTCTCCGCGGCCCTGGAGGCGGCGGCAGACGGCGACGTCCTCACCGTCGCGCCCGGAACGTACCGGGAGAACCTCGTCCTCCACCGCGCGGTGACGCTGCGCGGCCCCGAGGGATCGGTCGGCTCCGTGCGGATCGCGCCGGCCGACGGCGTACCGCTGACCGTGCGCGCCTCCGCGGTCGTCCAGGACCTCCACGTCGAGGGCCAGGACGCGGCGGCCCCGGCGCTGCTGATCGAGGACGGCACGGCGGAGCTGCGGGACCTGCGGATCGTGACGCGTTCCGCCGCGGGCATCGAGGTGCGCGGCGCGGCCCGGCCCACCGTGCGGCGCTGCACGGTCGACAACCCGGCCGGGGTCGGCATCGCCGTACTGGACGGCGCGGGCGGCGTGTTCGAGGAGTGCGAGATCGTCTCGGCCGGCCAGGCGGGCGTCTCGGTCCGCGACGGGGGGCACCCCCGTCTGGACCGCTGCCGGGTGCACCACGCCTCCGGCGCGGGCATCGGCGTCACCGGCGAGGGCAGCGGCCTGGAGGCGTTCGGCTGCGAGGTGTACGAGATCAAGGGCAGCGGCATCCAGGTCACCGCCCGCGCCTCGGCGCACCTGACCGACTGCACGGTGCACCGCACGTCGGCGGACGGCGTCACGCTGGACACCGACGCCGTGCTGACGCTCGCCGACTGCGACATCCACGACATCCCGGAGAACGCCGTCGATCTGCGGTCCCGTTCGGTGCTCACGCTGACCCGCTCCACGGTCCGCCGCTTCGGCCGCAACGGACTCTCCGTCTGGGATCCGGGAACCCGGGTGGACGCCAACCAGTGCGAGATCCACGACAGCACGGGCGACTACCCGGCCGTCTGGGTCAGCGACGGCGCGACGGTGATACTGGACGCCTGCCGGGTGCACGACGTGCCCGACGCGATCTTCGTCCTCGACCGGGGCTCGCGCGTCGACGTCGTGGACAGCGACCTCTCCCAGATCCGCAACACCGCCGTGTCCGTGAGCGACGGAGCGACCGCCCAGCTCGACGACTGCCGGATCAGGGAGGCGTCCACGGGCGCCTGGTTCCGCGACCACGGCAGCAGCGGCACGCTCGGCAACTGCACGATCGACGCGGCGCAGACCGGGATCATCGTCACCAAGGGCGCGGACCCCACCATCGAGCGCTGCACGGTGACCTCTCCCGCGGAGGCGGGTTTCTACGTCTCCGCCGAGGGCCGGGGCACCTTCGACGGCTGCCGGGTGACGGGCAGCGAGGGCTACGGCTTCCACGTCATGGACGGCTGCCGCACCACGCTCACCCGCTGCCGTACCGAGCGGTGCGCACGGGGCGGGTACGAGTTCCCCGAGGGCGACGGCGGCTCCGGGACCGGCCCGGTGGTCGAGGACTGCACGAGCGACGAGAGCGCGCTGCGTACGGCCCCGGCGCCCGCGGTGCTGACGGCCGCCCGGACGTCGCCCGGCCTGCTGGGTTCGCCGCCCGCTCCGCGCCGGGCCGAGCCCGCCCCGGAACCGGCCGCCCCGGCGGAGCCGGTCCGGGACTCCTCGGCGGTCCTCGGTGAACTGGACGCGCTCGTGGGCCTGGAGAACGTCAAGCGCGAGGTACGGGCGCTCACCGACATGATCGAGGTGGGCCGCCGCCGCCGGGAGGCCGGGCTCAAGGCCGCCTCCGCCCGCCGCCACCTCGTCTTCACCGGCTCCCCCGGGACCGGCAAGACCACGGTCGCCCGGCTGTACGGGGAGATCCTGGCCTCGCTCGGCGTGCTGGAGCGGGGCCACCTGGTCGAGGTCTCCCGGGTGGACCTGGTCGGCGAGCACATCGGCTCCACGGCGATCCGGACCCAGGAGGCGTTCGACCGGGCGCGCGGCGGAGTGCTGTTCGTCGACGAGGCGTACGCCCTCTCCCCCGAGGACTCCGGCCGCGACTTCGGGCGGGAGGCCATCGACACGCTGGTGAAGCTGATGGAGGACCACCGGGACGCGGTGGTCGTGATCGTCGCCGGCTACACCGTGGAGATGGAGCGGTTCCTCACCGTCAACCCCGGGGTGGCCTCGCGGTTCTCGCGGACCATCACCTTCGGCGACTACCTCCCCGAGGAGCTGCTGCGGATCGTCGAGCAGCAGGCCGACGAACACGAGTACAGCCTGGCGGACGGCACCGGGGAGGCGCTGCTGAAGTACTTCACCGAGCTTCCCAAGGGCCCCGCCTTCGGCAACGGCCGCACCGCCCGCCAGACGTTCGAGTCGATGGTGGAGCGGCACGCGGGCCGGGTCGCCCAGCTCGCCGAGACGAGCACGGACGACCTGACCCTGCTCTACCCCGAGGACCTCCCCGAACTGTCCTTGTGAAGCCCGGCCTCGGCCTGCCGGGGCACCAGCGGCCCCAGTTCGTCGAGGAGGGCGGTCCGCTCCTCGGCGAAGGCGGGGTCGGCCCGGTAGTCGGAGTGGCCGAGGATCGGCTCGGGCAGGGGGAGCTTCGTGGTGCGCCCGTACGCCTGCGGGTCCTTCAGAGGGCCCCGGTCGACGCCCGGGTCGGGGTCGGCGCAGATGCGGACGGGACCGCCGATCGGGTCGGTCGCCCGCCACAGGTTGCGCCAGCAGTGCACCGAGCGGTGCAGCCCGAGCAGCGGTTCGGGCCCGAAGTAGGCCGGGAACCAGCGCCCGTAAAGCCGTTCCAGAGGCGAGCCGTAGGTGAGCAGCGCGACCCGGTGGCGGGTTGCGTCGGGCAGCTGCCAGACGGCGGACGCGGCGAGGACGCTGCCCTGCGAGTGACCCGAGATGACGAGCCGGCCCCGGGGCGTGGTCGCCGTCCAGGCGGACATCCGGGAGGCGAGGTCGGGGACGGCGCGCTCCGCGTAGCACGGCGGCGCGAAGGGGTGGGCGGCGCGCGGCCAGAAGGTGCCCACGTCCCAGAGGATGCCGATGGTGCGGCGGGCCGAGGCGTCCTTGTAGGCGCGGCGGCCCCCGGCGACGAACAGTATGAAGCCGAAGCCGATCAGCCAGGAGCCGGTCGCCTGGGCGGCGTCGGCCAGCGACTCCAGGAGCGGCCCGCTCCCGTCCGCGGCCCGGCCCGGCACCTCGTCGCTGCGCCAGGAGCCGGCGACCGCTCCCACCCCGAGCAGCAGGGTGGCGGCGGAGACCACTCCGACGATCCAGGGCGCGGAGTCGGTGAGGGCGGCGGTCGCGCGGATCCGGGCGATGCGGCGGGTCCGTCCCTCGTCGGGCTGTTCGGGGGCGTACTCCGCCTCGACGACCGGGCCGAGGCGGCGGGCGGTGCGCGCGGTGCGGACGGTCAGGAGCACGACCGGGACGAGCAGGAGCAGCAGGAGCACGGGGATGACGGACGCCTGCCAGCTGAGCAGGACCGGCGGGCCGGCGATGTCGGTGCCGTGGCCCATGCCCGGGGTGCCGGGCCCGTCGAGCCAGTCGGCGACGCGCTGGGCCACGCCGCCGGTCATCACGCCGCCGAGACCGCAGGCGAGCACGGCGACGGCGGGGCCGCCGAGCCCGCGCAGGACGGTCCGGGGGTCGCTGGTGTGCCGGTGGAGGATCCGGGCGACCACGGCGAGCGCGACGACGAGGACGCCCTGGCCGAGCGCGAGGAGCCGGAAGGTGGTTTCGCCGGGCAGGCTGCCCGAGGACTGCCAGTCGGGGCGCGACCAGGACGCGTGCACCGCGGCGAGGGCGAGCAGGACCAGCGCGGAACCGGGCAGGCAGGTGATCAGGGTGGCGTCCAGCCGGGCGTCACGGATGCGTTCGCTGCGGCCCCGGCGGCAGACGACCGCGACGGTGACGAGCGCGCACACGGCGATGCCGCCCTCGACGGCCGCGCCCAGGAGCGCCGGCACCGGGCCGCCGGCGCCCCGGTCGTGCCGGGCGGCGGCGCCCACCACGGCCGCTGCGACGGTCAGGAACCCGGCGGCGGTGTGGGCGGCGCGGAGCCGGGCGACGAGCCGGCGGCCGTACCAGAAGCCGGGCCTGCCGAGTGCGGGACGGACCGGAACGGTCGGGCGCGGGCACCCCTCGGCGTCCGGCTCGGGCGCGCCGCGGCCGTGGGCCTCCTCCACCCCGAAGGGGTCGTTGGCGTCGAAGTCCTCTCCGTCCAGGGGGCGTTGGGACTCGTACGCGCTCCAGGTCCGGTTGGAGAGGTACCACAGCAGTCCCACCAGGGCGGCGGGCGCGACGGCCGCCAGGGCGAGGCGGCGGCCCGGTTGGGACCACCAGCCGCCCTGACGGTCCGACAGGAAGCCGAGCCAGGCGCGCCGTTCGGCGCAGGCGTCGGCGCCCGCGCACTGCCAGGCCACCAGGTCCAGGGCGACCTCGCAGGCGGCGGCCGTCAGGAGCACGGTGAGGCTCAACGCCAGAAGCCGCACCAGGACGCCGTACAGGCGGACCGCCCGGCTACGGCCGACCGCGGTGGGGCGCATCCAGTGGGCGAGGTTGACCACCATGAACGGCAGGAGCAGCAGCCACAGCGCACGGGAGCCGTTGCCGGAGGTCAGGCCGGACCAGCAGTACGCCTCGGCCACGGGCTCGTCCCGGTAGCGCTCGGGGTGCCTCTCCGCGTCGACGTCGTCGGTGCGCCGGTGCACGGCGGCGGTCTCGTCCCCGGTGACCCGGGTCGTGCGGGGGTCGCCCAGCATCTCCTGCGGGGTGGTGCCGCCGACGCCGTGGACGAGCAGTTCCAGTGCGGTCCCGGTGTGCCGCGGGGCCGTGGGGGTCGAAGAGGGGTGCGGGGAGGGGGGTGGCGGGGGCAGGGCGGCAGAAGCCAAGGGGGGCTCTCTCTCGGGCGCGGCGGCCTCGGCGGCCGACGGGGACGTGCGCGGGAGCGGTGGGCGCGGGCCGGGACGCCGAGGGCTCCGGCCCCGGCGGCCCGCCGGTGGTACGGACCCAGGATTGCGGGCGCGGGGCGGGTGCGTGAGCGGTCTCACGGAATCTCCCCAGGTGGGACGTCGGACATGCGTGCGTGGCAGGATGAGCGTGTCGCGCAGGCCGCTGCGGACCGTACGGCAGAGGGAAGGACCGGGCCCGGCGTTGAGCGAGAATCAGAACCTGCTCGCGGAGCAGCGTCGTGCGCTGATCCTCGACGAGGTGCGCAGGCGCGGCGGGGTCCGGGTCAACGAGCTGACCCGCAGACTGAACGTCTCCGACATGACGATCCGCCGGGATCTGGACGCGCTGGCCCGCCAGGGCGTCATCGAGAAGGTCCACGGCGGGGCGGTCCCGGTCGTCGAGGCGAGTACGCACGAACCCGGCTTCGAGGCGAAGTCGGCGCTGGAGCCGGGCGCCAAGGAGGAGATCGCGCGGGCGGCGGCGGCCCTGGCGGCTCCGGGCAGCGCCATCGCGCTCTCGGGCGGCACGACGACCTTCGCGCTGGCCCGCCGTCTGCTGGACGTGCCGGACCTGACGGTGGTGACCAACTCGGTGCGGGTGGCCGACGTGTTCCACGACGCGCGGCGTCCGGCGGGAGGCGGCGGCGCGCGGCCGGGGGCGGCGACGGTGGTGCTGACGGGCGGGATCCGCACCCCCTCGGACTCGCTGGTGGGGCCGGTCGCGGACCGGGCCATCGGCTCCCTCCACTTCGACGTGCTCTTCCTCGGCGTGCACGGGATCTCGTCCGAGGCCGGGCTCTCCACCCCGAATCTGGCGGAGGCGGAGACCAATCGCCGTCTGGTGCGGGCGGCCCGCCGGATCGTGGTCGTGGCCGATCACACCAAGTGGGGCACGGTGGGCCTGAGTTCCTTCGCCTCGCTGGAGGAGGTCGACACGTTCGTCACGGACTCGGGGCTGGCTCCGGAGCTGCGCGCGGAGATCGGGGAGCAGTTGCCGGGCCTGCTGGTGGCGGGCGAACCCCCGGCGGAGCCCGCCGACGCCCTGCCCGTCCCCGGACGCTGACGCGGACCCCGGCGGGTTCCGCCGGGCCCGCCCTCCCCTGCGAGACGTCCGGCGGTTCCGCGCGGAGCGGCGGGGCGCCCTCCAGGACCTGTCGTCGCACTGCCGCCTGCCGGGCGGCCACAGGCCCTAGGATCACGGGGTGGCCGTCTTCCGGATCGAGCGCTTCTCCCCTCTTCCCGCCGCCGAGGCATGGCGCCGGGTGACCGACTGGGAACGGCATGCCGCGCAGGTGCCGTTGACCGCGATCTCGGTCCCCACCGGCCTCCCCTCGCGGCTCGGCACGGTCTTCGTGGCCCGTACGGGGCTGGGTCCGCTGGCGTTCGACGATCCGATGGAAGTGGTGCGGTGGACGCCGCCCGCCGGGGGCCGGGCCGGGGTCTGCCGCCTGGAGAAGCGGGGCTCGGTGGTGCTGGGCCGCGCCTCGATCGACGTCCTGCCCACGGGTTCCGGTTCCCATGTGGTCTGGGTGGAGGAGTTGCGGGTGCGGCTGGTCCCCCGGTTCGGCGACCCGCTGCTCGCCTCGGCCGGGCGGCGGATGTTCGGGAAGGTCCTGGACGCCCTCCTCGCCTCCCCCGGCGGCGCCGAGGGGTGACACGACCGCGGGGGCGGGAGACCGGCCCCGCGCGCCCGGCCCCCGCCCGCCGGGCGGTTCGGGAGAGCGGCGCCGGACGACGACGCCGGGACGTCGGTACCGCCGTACGGCGTGCCCGACCGGTGGTGCGCGCCGGCCGGTGCCAGACTCGGACAGATGACGGATCACCACGACGGTTCCGACGGCTCCCACGACGCCTCCGGCCCCCCGGGGCGCCCCGACGCTCCCGAGCGCCCCGACGGGTCGGCCCCCCGCTGCCTGGTGACCGGGGCGACCGGTTACATCGGCGGCCGGCTGGTGCCCGCCCTGCTCGGCTCCGGGTACCGGGTGCGCGCTCTGGCCAGGACGCCGCAGAAGCTGCGCGACTACCCGTGGGCCGACCGGGTCGAGGTGGTGCGCGGCGATGTCACCGACGCCGACTCCCTGACCGGGGCGATGCGGGACGTCGACGTGGCGTACTACCTGGTGCACGCGCTCGGTTCCGGCTCGGACTTCGAGGAGACCGACCGCCGGGCCGCCCGGAACTTCGGCGAGCGGGCGCGGGCGGCCGGAGTGCGCCGGATCGTGTACCTGGGCGGGCTGACTCCGTCCGGGGTGCCGGAGGAGGACCTGTCCCCGCATCTGCGCTCGCGGACCGAGGTGGGGCGCATCCTGCTGGATTCCAGGGTGCCCACGGCGGTGCTGCGCGCGGCGGTCGTGATCGGCTCGGGGTCCGCCTCGTTCGAGATGCTGCGGTACCTCACCGAGCGGCTGCCGCTGATGGTCACCCCGAGCTGGGTGCGGACCCGCATCCAGCCGGTGGCGGTCCGGGACGTCATCCGCTGCCTCGTGGGATGCGCGGCGCTGCCGGCCGAGGTGAACCGGACCTTCGACATCGGCGGGCCGGACGTCATGACGTACCGGGACATGATGCAGCGCTACGCCCGCGTGGCGGGGCTGCGGCGGCGGCTGATCCTGCCGGTGCCGGTCCTCACCCCCACGCTCTCCAGCCGCTGGGTCGGCCTGGTGACCCCGGTGCCCGGCTCCATCGCCCGGCCGCTCACGGAGTCGCTGCGCCACGAGGTGGTGTGCCGGGAGCACGACATCGAGGAGTACGTCCCCGACCCCCCGGACGGGCCCATCGGCTTCGACCGGGCGCTGCGCCTGGCCCTGAAGCGGATCCAGGAGGCGCGGGTCGACACCCGCTGGTCCAACGCCTCGGTGCCGGGCGCGCCGAGCGACCCGCTGCCCACCGACCCGGACTGGGCGGGAGGCAGCCTCTACCGCGACGAACGGGAGCTGGCCGTGCCGGTCGGGCCCCGGGCGCTGTGGCGGGTGATCGAGGGCATCGGCGGGGAGAACGGCTGGTACTCCTTCCCGCTGGCCTGGTCGGTGCGCGGCTGGCTCGACCGGTTCGTCGGCGGGGTGGGGCTGCGGCGCGGGCGGCGGGACGCCCGGCGGCTGCGCGTGGGCGACTCACTGGACTTCTGGCGGGTGGAGGAGATCGTCCCGGGCGAGCTGCTGCGGCTGCGGGCCGAGATGCGGGTGCCGGGGCTCGCCTGGCTGGAGTTGTCGGTGCGCCGTGACGACCGGGGCCGGACGGTGTACGGGCAGCGTGCCCTGTTCCACCCGCGCGGGCTGCCCGGCCACGCCTACTGGTGGAGCGTGTGGCCCTTCCACTCGGTGGTGTTCGGCGGGATGGCGCGCAACATCGCCAAGGCCGCCGTGGAGGAGGAGAGGCGCCGCGGGCCGGTGTCCGACAGCGGTGAGGACGGCTGACGGCCCGGCCGCTCCGAGGGGCCGGCCGGGGCCTGCGGTCAGCAGGGCCAGGCGCCGGTGGCGAGGAACGTGTCGATGGCGGCGGTGTAGGGGGCGATGTCCAGGCCCTGCTCCTCCAGCCAGGAGTCGGAGTAGTACTTGTCCAGGTAGCGGTCGCCCGGGTCGCACAGCAGGGTGACGACGCTGCCCCGCTCCCCCTGTTCCACCATCTCCGCGATCAGCTTGAACGCGCTCCACAGCCCGGTGCCCGTGGAGCCCCCCGCCTTGCGGCCGATGGTCCGCTCCAGGGCGCGGACGGCGGCGACGCTGGCGGCGTCGGGGACCTTCATCATGCGGTCGATGGCGCCGGGTACGAAGCTGGGCTCCATGCGCGGGCGGCCGATGCCCTCGATGCGCGAGCTCCGGTCGCTGGCGGCGAGCGGGTCGTGGTGGGTCCAGCCGTCGAAGAAACAGGAGTTCTCCGGGTCGGGCACGCAGACGCGGGTGTCGTGCTGGAGGTAGTGGACGTAGCGGGCGATGGTCGCCGAGGTGCCGCCGGTCCCGGCGGTGGCGACGATCCAGGCGGGCTCCGGGAAGCGCTCCAGGCGCAGTTGCTGGTAGATCGACTCCGCGATGTTGTTGTTGCCGCGCCAGTCGGTGGCGCGCTCCGCGTAGGTGAACTGGTCCATGTAGTGCCCGCCGGTCTCGGCGGCGAGCGCGGCGGCCTGCTCGTACATGGTGCGCGAGTCGTCCACGAAGTGGCACCGCCCGCCGTGGAATTCGATGAGACGGCATTTCTCGGGGCTGGTGGTGCGCGGCATCACGGCGATGAACGGCACGCCGATCAGCTTGGCGAAGTACGCCTCCGACACGGCGGTCGAGCCGCTGGACGCTTCGATGACCGGCTTGCCCGGCCGGATCCAGCCGTTGCAGAGGCCGTAGAGGAACAGCGAGCGGGCGAGGCGGTGCTTCAGGCTCCCGGTGGGGTGTGTGGACTCGTCCTTGAGGTAGAGGTCGATGCCCCACTGCTCGGGCAGCGGGAAGCGCAGCAGGTGGGTGTCGGCGGAGCGGTTGGCGTCGGCCTGGACCTTGCGGACGGCCTCCTTCAGCCAGGCCCGGTACTCCGGGTCGCTGCGGTCGATGTCGACGGTCGCCCTGGCCCCGTGCCCGGCCGCGTTCTGGGTGGTGTCCATGGGCCCGCTCCTGTCGGTCGTGCTGCGTCGGTCCCCGATCCGGGATCCTGTTCCCACGATAGGCCCCCCACCTGCGCAAACGGTCACTTGGAGGGTCCATAGCCCTGCCTTTGGGGCCCGCGCCGGATGCTGCTGCGACAGGCGGTGCGGGCGGGTTCCCGGCCCGCCGCCAGGCCCTCTGGCGGTCCGGTCCGCGTCCGTGCACACTGCACAGCAGGAGAGGTGACGAAGGGGGGCGAATCCACGATGGCGGACGTCGAGTTCAGTGCGTCGGGGGTCAGGATCGAACGGTTCACCAGATCGCTGACAAGGGCTGGTCAGGTGGTGGTGAAGGACGGCAGGCTGTCGCTCCTCACGAGCAACGGGCGGGAGATCGCCAGCGCTCCGGTGGGTACGGTCAGCGCGCGGAAGTGGTGGTTCATCGCGGCGGATTCCGTCATCGCCCGGGTGAACGGGGTGCGCTACCGGTTGACGATGGGGCAGCGCAGCCGCAGACGCGACGGAGCGGCTCCGCTACGGCGCTTCCTGGAGACGCTGCGCAGCGCGCGGGGGCGCCGGGACTGACCTGTCGGTACGGACACGGCGGGCCGGTGACCGGGCCGCCGGGCTCCGCCGCGAGTTGCGGAGCCGCAACCCCTGGGCCACGCTGGTCCCATGTCACTGAAGGTGCACTCTCGGTGACAGGGCGATCCGCTCCCCGGACCGGGTCGCGCGACACGAGCAGACACGACAAGAGCAGAGCGGATTCGGCGGTCAGTCGTCCGCCGGCTCCGTTCGTTTCTCTTCTTCCGGACCTATTTCGGGGAGTCGCAGCCGTGATCAGCGAGCCAAGCAGGCACTGCACGGTGGCGCTCCAGGCCATGCCGTCGCGGATCGGTCAAGTCCGCAGGATCATCTCGGCGCAACTGCGCTACTGGCATCTCGATCCTCTGATCGACCAGGCGGCCCTGGGCGTCACCGAGCTTCTCACCAATGTCCACCGGCACGCACAGCCGGACAAGTCATGCACCGTCGACATCGAGCTGCTGCTCGACCGGCTGACGGTCTCCGTCCACGACCACGATCCCCGCCTGCCCGCGGTGAACGAGGCGGATTCGTTCGCCACGTCGGGCCGGGGGCTGGCGCTGATCGCCGCCTTCAGCGAGAGCTGGGGCGTGCGGCCGGTCGGCACGGCGGGGAAGGCCGTCTGGTTCACCCTGCCGACGACCACCGGCGCCTCGACCCTGCCGTCGCTCGCGGTCTACGGGTCGACGACCGACGGGCCGTTCGGGTCCGTCACCATCGCCCCCGACGACCTCTCGTCCCTGCCCGCCCGGTCGGCCGTCGTCGGCTGACCGGGGGCGCGGGGACGGCACGCCCGGCCGAGGGCCGGCGGCGGTGCGGCCCGGGGCCCGGGGCCCGTACGGGCCGACGCCTTGCGTCCGGCGCCCCGGGGCCGGTCAGGCCAGAGCGGCGAGCGGGTCGTCGAGGACCGGCTGCCAGGCCAGCTCGGCCGCGCCCACCAGGCTGTTGTGCGCCAGCGTGCACGGCAGGATGGGTACGCTGCCGCTGCGCCCCCACAGGCTGCGGTCGGCGACGACGGCGCGCAGCCGCTCCGGGTCCGCCTCCAGCAGGTCGCGGTGGAGTCCGCCGAGGATGATCCGGTCGGGGTTGAGGATGTTGACCAGCCCCGCCAGCCCCAGGCCAAGGCGGTCGATCAGCTCTTCGGCGGCGTGCCGTACGGCGGGGTCGCCGTACTCCGTGCGGAGCAGGTGGCCGGCCTGTTTGAGGAGGGACTCCTCGGGGCCCGGCCGGCGGCGGGCGGCGGTGAGGAAGGCCAGCGGGTCGGTCTCCACGTCGAGGCAGCCGCGCCCGCCGCAGTGGCAGGGCCGCCCCTCGGGGTTCACCGCGAGGTGGCCCACCTCCAGGGCGAGTCCCGAACTCCCGCTGTGCAGGCGGCCGTCGAGCACGAGCGCCCCGCCGACCCCCCGGTGGCCGGTGGCCACGCACAGGAGGTGCCGGGCGCCGCGGCCCGCCCCGTGCCGGTGCTCGGCCAGCGCGGTGAGATTGACGTCGTTGCCGGTGAACGCGGGGCCGGTGATGCCCGCTTCGCGCACGCAGGCGGTGAAGATGTCCCGGACCGGGGAGCCGGCGGGCCAGGCGATGTGCAGCGGGTTGAGGGCCGTCCCCTCCGGTTCGGCGACCGCCGAGGGCACCGCGAGCCCGGCCCCGACGCAGCGCAGCCCGCTCTCGCGGAGCAGGGCAGCTCCCGCGCCCACGACTTCCCCGAGTACCTGGGCGGGGTCGGCCATCACCGTGACGCAGCCCGGCGTCGTGGCGACGATCCGGCCACCGAGCCCGACGAGCGCGGCCCGGAAACCGTCTGCGTGCACCTGGGCGGCGAGGACGACGGGTCCGGCCTCCAGGACCGACAGCCGGTGCGAGGGGCGGCCCTGGGAGCCGGCCGCCGAACCGGGGCTGGAGTCGACCCGGATCAGGCCGAGCGCCTCCAGCTCCGCGGCGACCGCCCCGGCGGTGGCGCGGGTGACGCCGAGTTCGGAGGTGAGGACGGCCCGGGTGGGAGCGCGGCCGGTGTGGACCAGTTCCAGTGCGGGCCCGAGCGCACTGCGGCCCCTCTCCAACTTCGTCCGGGTGGTCGTCGCCTTGCCGTTCATGGGGGTGAGTCTCCCATGATCCGAAGGGCCCCAGGACGCCCCGGCCCGGCGCGGGGAGCCGCTTCCGGCCGCGACCGCACGGCTGCGGCCCGGAGCCGGCCGCGGTCCGCCGACCCGCCTCGGACCCGGCTTCGGTCCGCCGCCCGCCGGGCGGTCCGCAGCCTGGAAACGTGCGGTGCGCAGGTGTGTTGCGTCCGTCCTCGGAAGGCCCCTATGCTGAGTTTGTGCCGCAACTAAACAAACTGCGGACGGCCCAACCGGGGGGATTCGGCGGAGACACCGCCCCACCCTCGTCGGCCCGCCTCCGTACCGCGCTGACCGTGTTCTTCGCCCTCGACGGGTTCCTCTTCGCCGGCTGGGTGGTCCGCATCCCGGCCATCAAGCAGCAGACCGGCGCCTCCGCCACCACCCTCGGACTCGCGCTGCTCGGCGTCTCCGCCGGGGCGGTGGTCACCATGATGCTCACCGGCCGGCTCTGCCGCCGCTTCGGCAGCCATGCCACCACCGTGGCCTGCGGCGTCCTGCTCCCGCTGAGCATCGCGCTGCCCGCCCAGACCCACTCGGCGCTCTCCCTCGGGCTCGTCCTGCTGGTGTTCGGGGCGGCGTACGGCGGGATGAACGTGGCGATGAACAGCGCCGCCGTCGATCTGGTCGCCGCGCTGCGGCGGCCGGTCATGCCGAGCTTCCACGCGGCGTTCAGCCTGGGCGGCATGGTCGGCGCCGGGCTCGGCGGCCTGGTCGCGGGCAGCCTCTCCGCCTCCGCCCACCTCTTCGCCCTGGCGGGGACCGGCCTGCTCGTCACGGCCTTCGCCGGACCCGCGCTGCTGCGCCACCGCCCGGCCCACGCCGCCCCCGGCGCCGCCGACGCGCGAACCCCGCGGCAGCGCCTGTCGCCCCGCGCCCGCCGGATCGTCGTGCTCTTCGGCATGATCGCGCTCTGCACGGCGTACGGGGAAGGGGCGCTGGCCGACTGGGGCGCGCTGCACCTGGAGCAGGACCTGGGCGCGCATCCCGGGGTCGCCGCCGCCGGATACGCGGTGTTCGCCCTGACGATGACGGCGGGCCGGCTGACCGGCACCCTGCTCCTGGAACGGCTCGGGCAGACCCGCACCCTCGTCCTCGGCGGGGCGACGGCCGCGGCCGGGATGCTGCTCGGCTCGCTGGCGCCGACCGCCTGGGCGGCGCTGGCCGGCTTCGCGGTCACCGGACTCGGCCTCGCCAACATCTTCCCCGTCGCGGTGGGCCGGGCGGGCGAGCTGGCGGGCCCGAGCGGCGTCGCGGCGGCCTCCACGCTCGGCTACGGCGGCATGCTGCTCGGGCCGCCCGCGATCGGGTTCCTCGCGGACTGGTTCTCGCTGCCGCTGGCCCTGACGACGGTCGCCCTGCTGGCGGCCGCGGCGGCGGCCCTGGGATACGGGGCCCGCAACGCCACCTCGGACGCGCACCCCTGACCACCCCGCGCACCGGGCCGACCGCCCGCACGTCGGGCCGATCGATCGGCCACACCCGGGCGTGGGCCCGCTCCCCGGGCCCACGCCGGAAGCCCGGCCGATCGGGGAGCACGCCGGGGAGCGCCCGTCCGGCCGCCCGCCCCCCGGCACCGCGGTCCGGCCGTCCTTGTGCGACCACGTCGCCCTGATCCGCCTCGGCCCGGCGGTCGCGGCCGCCCTCTTCGCCACCACGGCCCCGCCTTCGCCGCCCCGGGGGCGCCCCGCCCTCCGGCGTCCGGCCGCCCCTCCTCGGCCACGCCCCCGGACCAACGCCGCCGGGGGCCTCGTTCAGCGCCCCGCGACGGCGGGCAGCCCGACCGAGCGGGCCAGCTCCCCCACGGCCTGGCGGAACAGCGGCTCGCGCGCCTCCACGACCCGGTCGAACTGGCCGAACAGCTCGAAGGAGATCAGGCCGAACACCTGGGCCCAGGCGGCCACCAGAGCCGCGACGGCGCCCGGCGGCACATCCGGGGCGAACGCGGCGGCCATCCGCTCGGCGTCGGAACGCAGCTCCGGCGCGAGGGAGGGGACGGCGAGTTCGCCGGCCCGGGACGCGGCGCGGACGATGTCGATGAAGACCAGGCCCACCCGGGAAGCGGGTCCCACCGTGTCCATCGGGGCGGTGTAGCCGGGGACGGGCGAGCCGAAGATCAGGGCGTACTCATGGGGGTGGGCGAGCCCCCACTCCCGTACGGCGCAGGCGACGGCGATCCAGCGTTCGGTGGGCGGCACGGTCTCCGCCCGCCCGGCCGCCGCCTCCTCCGCGACCGCCCCGACGGCGTCGAAGGCGTCCACGATCAAGGCGGTCAGCAGGTCGTCGCGGCTGGGGAAGTAGCGGTAGAGGGCGGAGGAGACCATGCCCAGCTCCCGGGCCACGGCCCGGAGCGAGAGCTTGGCCGCGCCCTCCTCGGCGAGCTGCCTTCTGGCCTCGTCCTTGATGGCGGCGGTCACTTCGACGCGGGCGCGCTCCCGGGCCCCTCGGATGGTGCTCATGCGATCAGTCTGCCACGGGAGCGGAGCACCGACCATGAAAGAGAGCAGCGCTCTTGCTTCTCGCCACTCCGCAGTGCACACTGATCTCAAGTGAGAGCACCGCTCTCACTTTCTTCGCTCGGCAGCAGTGCTCACACCGCGGGAGTCACCATGGCGCAACAGGACTACTACCTCCGGGCCGGCTCCTCCGCCCGGCGGCTCAACAAGGTCGTCGGACGGCTGGCCCGCTACGGACTCAGCCTGATGGGGTCCGCCGAGCTGTCGGTGCGGGGACGCAGGAGCGGGCAGATGCAGCGCATCCCGGTCAACACCCACACCTTCGAGGGCGAGCGGTACCTGGTCTCGGCCCGGGGCCACTCGCAATGGGTGCGCAACATGCGCGTGGCGGGCGGCGGAGAGCTGCGCCTGGGGCGCAGGGTCACCTGCTTCACGGCGGTGGAGATCGCCGACGACGCGCAGAAGGCCCGGATCGTCCGGGCCTATCTGGAGCGGTGGGGCTGGGAGGTCGACCAGTACTTCCAGGGGGTCACGGCGAAGTCCACGGACGCCGAGCTGTTGGCGGCCTGCCCCGACCACCCGGTGTTCCGCCTCACCGAAGCGCCCTGACCGCACCCCGTCCACCGGGAAGCGCGGCCAGGACGTCAGGCGCCCCTCAGCGGTCCATCGCGTGCAGCGCCCGCTGCGCCAGCGGGTGCGTACGGACCAGCTCGGCCAGCGACGTGGTACCCCGCGTGATCCCGGCGAACGCCTTCCAGGCCGGGCGGAAACCGGTCAGCACCGCGTGCAGCACTCCGGGGCGGCGCTCGAACAGCTTGAGCATGCGGCGGCCGACCCCCATCTCCACGCCGAGACCGGCCTTGATGGCGAAGGCGTAGTTGAGGGCCTGGCGGCGGGCGTCCACGGCGTCGTGCGACTCCGCGATCCTGACCGCCCACTCCCCCGCGAGCCGGCCGGAGCGCAGCGCGAAGGAGATGCCTTCACGGGTCCACGGCTCCAGCAGCCCGGCGGCATCCCCGCAGACCACGACCCGGCCCCGGGAGAGCGGCGAGTCGTCACTGCGGCAGCGGGTGAGGTGGCCCGAGGAGACGGCGGGCTCGAACCCGGCGAGGCCGAGGCGGGCGATGAAGTCCTCCAGGTACCGCTTGGTGCCCGCGCCGTCGCCGCGCGCCGAGATGACGCCGACGGTGAGGGTGTCGCCCTTGGGGAAGACCCAGCCGTAACTCCCCGGCATCGGGCCCCAGTCGATGAGGACCCGGCCCGCCCAGTCCTCCGCCACGGTGGCGGGCACCGGGATCTCCGCCTCCAGGCCGAGGTCGACCTGGTCGAGCTTCACCCCGACGTGGGCTCCTATGCGGCCCGCGCTGCCGTCCGCGCCGACGACCGCCCGCGCGAGCACGGTCTCGCCGCCGGCCAGCACCACGGCGACCGTCCGCCGGTCGGGGACGGCGGGACCGTGCTGCTCGACCCGCACCACCGACGCCCCGGTGCGCAGCTCCGCCCCGGCCTTCTGCGCCTCCTCGACCAGACCGGCGTCGAACTCCGGCCGGTTGATGAGGCCGAAGAGCATGCGACGGGACCGGCGGGTGCGCGACAGCTTGCCGTTGAGCGAGAAGGTGACCGCGTGGATGCGGTCCTTCAGGGGCAGTTCGAACCCCGGCGGCAGGGCGTCCCGCGAGAACCCGATGATCCCTCCGCCGCAGGTCTTGTAGCGCGGCAGTTCCGCCTTCTCCAGCAGCAGGACCCTCCGCCCTGCCACGGCTGCCGCGTACGCCGCCGATGCGCCGGCCGGTCCGGCGCCGACGACGACGACATCCCATACGGTCGACTCTTCCGGCTCACGTCCGGCGTCTGCGTTCTCGCTGCTCACGATGTGCTTCTGCTCCTGATCCGACCAGTGGCCCCAAGCTGCTCACGGCATCCTACGGCGCGTTCCGGCCCGGCCCTCCTGTGGGAGGATCGGCCATGATTTCGTCGTACATGCGTCGCCGCACGGACGGCGCCGCACACGGTCGCGTACTCACCGCGCCCCACCCCATAACGTCGCACCCACGAGGAGCGTGCCCATGACCGCCCGTCCGATTCATCAGACCGTCGCCTCGCTGATGCCCCGCGCCCGGCAGGAGCTGGCCGAGCTGGTGGCGTTCCAGTCGGTGGCGGACCCGGCGGTGTTCCCCAGGAGCGAGTGCGAGGGCGCGGCGAACTGGGTCGCCGACGCGCTGCGCGCCGAGGGGTTCACGGACGTCGCCCTCCTGGACACCCCCGACGGGACGCAGTCCGTCTACGGGTACCTGCCCGGACCGGCCGGGGCGCCGACCGTGCTGCTCTACGCGCACTACGACGTGCAGCCGCCGCTGGACGAGTCGGCCTGGATCTCCCCGCCGTTCGAGCTGACCGAACGCGACGGCCGCTGGTACGGACGGGGCGCGGCAGACTGCAAGGGCGGGTTCATCATGCATCTGCTCGCGCTGCGCGCCCTGAAGGCGGACGGCGGCGTGCCGGTCTCGGTGAAGGTGATCGCCGAGGGCTCCGAGGAGCAGGGCACCGGCGGTCTCGAGCGGTACGCGGAGGCGCACCCGGAACTGCTGCGCGCGGACACGGTCGTCATCGGCGACACCGGCAACTTCCGGGTCGGGCTGCCGACGGTCACGGCGACGCTGCGCGGGATGACGATGCTGCGGGTGCAGCTCGACACCCTCGAAGGCAACCTGCACTCCGGGCAGTTCGGCGGCGCGGCCCCGGACGCCCTGGCCGCGATGATCCAGCTGCTGGCCTCCCTGCGCGCCGAGGACGGGACGACCACCGTCGACGGTCTGACCGGCGACGCCGACTGGGACGGCATCCAGTACCCGGAAGCCGAGTTCCGGCAGGACGCCAAGGTGCTGGACGGGGTGGAGCTGATCGGCGCCGGGACGGTCGCGGACCGGATCTGGGCCCGCCCCGCCGTCACCGTCATCGGCATCGACTGCCCGCCGGTGGTCGGCGCGACCCCGTCCGTGCAGGCGAGCGCGCGGGCGCAGATCAGCCTGCGGGTGCCGCCGGGCCACGACGCCGCCGAGGCGACGAAGCTGCTCACCGCCCACCTGGAGTCCCGTGCCCCCTGGGGCGCGCGGGTACGGGTGGAGCAGGTGGGCCAGGGCCAGCCGTTCCGGGCCGACATGACCAGTCCGGCGTACACGGCGATGGCGGAGGCGATGCGGGAGGCCTACCCGGGCCAGGAGATGCAGTCCTCCGGCATGGGCGGCTCCATCCCGCTCTGCAACACGCTGGCGGGCCTCTACCCGGAGGCGGAGATCCTGCTGATCGGGCTGAGCGAGCCCGAGGCGCAGATCCACGCGGTGAACGAGAGCGTGTCGCCCGAGGAGCTGGAGCGGATGTCGGTCGCCGAGGCGCTGTTCCTGCGCAACTACGCGGAGTCGAAGAAGCCCTGAGCCCGCCGGGGCCCGACGGCGCGCCGTCGGGCCCCGCGACGGTTCCGGGAAGGCCCGGGTACGCCCTCGGCGAAGTCGCCCGGAGCGTAGACCCGTGCGGCTCGCCCCCGCGCCCGCGTACGTTCGCCGCATGGATCTCGTGGAGGTACTGCCCACCTTGCACCTGCTCCGCTTCCGGATCGGCCAGGCGTACCTCTGGCGTGACGGAACGGAGCTGACGTTGATCGACGCGGGCGACGCCGAGTCGGCCGCCGCGATCGAGGACGCGGTCCGGACGCTCGGCCACGATCCGGCCGCGATCCGCCGTATCGTCCTCACCCACGGCCACCGCGACCACGTCGGGGCCGCTGGGGAACTGGCGGCCCGGCACGGCGCGGAGATCGTGGCCCATGCGCTGGACGCCCCGGTGATCCGGGGCGAGCGCCCCGTGCCGGAGCCGGACCTGCTGGACTGGGAACGCCCGTTGTACGCACACGGGTTGACGTGCCCCGAGGCTCCGCCCACCGAGGTCGACCGGGAGGTGGGCGGCGGCGAGGTGCTGCCGTTCGGGGGCGGGGCGCGGGTGGTGCACGCCCCGGGCCACACGCCGGGCTCCATCGCCCTCCATCTCCCGCGCCACGGGGTGCTGTTCACCGGCGACTGCGTGGCCTCCGTGGAGGGGCGGGTGATGCTCGGCGTGTTCAACGTGGACCGCGCCGAGGCACGGGCCACGTTCCGGCGGCTGGCCGCCCTCGCTCCCCGTACCGTCTGCTTCGGCCACGGCGACCCGCTCACCGAGAACGCGGCCGGGGTGATGGAGGCCGCGGCGCACGCCTCGTGAGGCGCCGGGCGGCGCGCCCCGGCGGCCGGGCCCCGCGTCCACGGCCCGCCCGGCCGCCCCCGCGGACACCGCTCAGCCCACCGGGACCCCCGCCTCCAGGTTGAGCACCGTCGACCGCTCGCGCGCCCGCAACGCCCAGCGCAGCCGCTCGTACCGGGTGGGCGGCAGCATCCCCGCCGCCTCCTGCTCGGTGACGAAGCGCCAGCCGCGCAGTTCGGAGCCGGGCAGCAGCAGCCGCCCGGCGTCCTCGGAGCGGAGCAGCCCGCCGTCGAAGAGGAAGCGCAGCCCGCCGAAGCCGGGCGGACGGGGCGCTTCCCAGTCGACGAGCAGCAGGCCGGGGGTCCGGTCGAGGCGGAGCCCTATCTCCTCCGCGACCTCGCGGACACCGGCTTGCGCGGGCGCCTCGCCGGGCTCCACGACCCCGCCGGGGAACTCCCATCCCGGCTTGTACGTGGGGTCGACGAGCAGCACCCGGTCCTCCTCGTCGAAGAGCAGCACCCCCGCGGCCACCGTCTCGGCGGTCGGCTCGGGACTCTGCACGATCGGGCACGGCATGGCGCTCCCGGTGCGCACGGCGTCCGCGATCCGTTCGGCGGTCGCCCGGGGGGTGAGGGGGCCGTTGTCCACCACGTACGCGTCCTGGGCGATCCATCCGAGGGCGTCGCGGTAGGCGCCGATGTGCTCGTACGCCCACCGGCGCACCCGCTCGCTCTGCTCGGCGTCGCCGGGGAACTCCTCGCGGCCCGCGATCCGGCCACGCAGGATCGTTTCCTCAGGTGAGAGCGCCACATGGCGGACGGGAATGCGCCGGGAGGCGAGCCCTCCGAAGATCTCGTCGCGGTACTCCTGCCTCAGCAGCGTCATCGGCACCACCAGGACCCCCGGCATCTCGGCGAGCAGCGCCGCCGCCGTGTCCACCACGAGCCGCCGCCAGATCGGCAGGTCCTGGAAGTCGGTGACCTCGGCGAGCCGCTTCTGCGGCAGCAGGGTTCGCAGCGCCGCACCGGTGACCTCCGGGTCGTACAGCGTGCTGTTCGGGATCAGGTCGACCAGCTCGCCCGCGGCGCTGGTCTTGCCCGCACTGAACGCACCGTTGATCCAGACGATCACGGTTCCCCCTCTTCCGTAGCCCTCTGTGGCTTGCCCGCAACACCCTGCCGCGGAAACCCCGTGAGGGCGACGGCGTTGAGCGGATGCGGGCGTTCCGCCCTCTCAGCGCAGCGCGATGGCCGCCGCCGCGGCCCCGACCAGGCCCGCGTCGGCGCCCATCACGGCGGGCGCGACGGTGAGCCGGCGGAGGTAGGAGAGCGTGGCGTAGTCGCGCAGGCTGCGGCGCAACGGCGCGAAGAGCACCTCCCCGGCCCCCGCCACTCCCCCGCCGACCACCGCGATGTCGAGGTCCGCCAGAGCGGCCGTGGCGGCGATGCCGGCGGCCAGGGCCTGGGCCGCGCGCTCGTAGGAGGCGAGGGCGACCGGGTCTCCGGCGCGGGCGGCGGCGGCCACCGCGGCGGCCGTCGCGTCCCCGTCCGGGCCGGGCCGCCAGCCGTTCTCCCGTGCGCGGCGGGCGATGTTGGGGCCGCTCGCGATGCCTTCGACGCAGCCGCGCGCACCGCAGGGGCACGGGTCGCCGTCCAGGTCGACGCTGATGTGCCCGATATGGCCGGCGTTGCCCGAGGGGCCGGGGCGCGGGGCGCCGTCGAGGACGAGGCCGCCGCCGACGCCCGTCGACACGACGAGGCACAGCGCGTTGTCGTAGCCCCGGGCGGCCCCCAGCCAGTGTTCGGCGGCCGTCATCGCGACCCCGTCGCCCACCAGCGCGACGGGCCGCCCGTCCGCCGTCTTGTGCACCCGCTCCACCAGCGGGAAGTCGCGCCACCCGGGCACGTTGACCGGGCTGACCGTGCCCGCGGCGGCGTCCACCGGACCGGCGCTGCCGATGCCCACGGAGCGGGCCCCGCTCCACAGCGGGGAGGCCATCAGCTCCCCCAGCACCTCGTCCACGGCCCCCATGACCGCCTCGGCGCCCTCCTGGGCGGGCGTCGGGCGCTGCGCCCGTACGCGGAGGGAGCCGTCGCCGCCCACCAGCGCGCCTGCGATCTTGGTGCCGCCGATGTCGAGCGCGGCGACGAGGTCGGTATGCATCGGTGTGGGCTCTCCGGATCGGCGAAGGGGCGGGACCTGCGGGTTCCGACCTCAGTTTGCACAGTCTCCCTGCTGTTGACAACGTTGTCCAGGGCCTATGCTCGACGCCACGGCCGCCGACCGACCCCGCGGCGCCCCGCTCGGCCGGCCCCGCGCCCGCCCGGAGCACCGCAGACCACCCGTATCCGACGACAGGACAGCGCACGTGGACCGGACCGCCCGTCATTCCGAGACCCGCTACGGCAACCGGCCGACGATGAAGGACGTGGCGGCCCGCGCCGGAGTGGGTCTCAAGACGGTCTCCCGGGTGGTGAACAGCGAACCCGGCGTCACGCCCGACACCGAACGCCGCGTGCAGGAGGCCATCGACGCGCTCGGCTTCCGCCGCAACGACAGCGCCCGCGTGCTGCGCAAGGGCCGTACGGCGTCCATCGGGCTGGTCCTGGAGGATCTGGCGGACCCGTTCTACGGCCCGCTGAGCCGCGCGGTGGAGGAGGTCGCCCGTGCGCACGGAGCGCTGCTGATCAACGGTTCCAGCGCCGAGGACCCGGAGCGGGAGCAGGAGTTGGTGCTGGCGCTGTGCGCCCGCCGGGTGGACGGTCTGATCGTGATCCCGGCCGGCGACGACCACCGCTATCTGGAGCCGGAGATCAAGGCGGGCATCGCCACGGTCTTCGTGGACCGCCCGGCGGGCCGTGTGGACGTCGACATGGTGCTCTCCGACAGCTTCGGCGGGGCCGGGGAGGGCGTGGCGCACCTCATCGCGCACGGCCACCGCAGAATCGGGTTCATCGGCGACCGGCCGCGCATCCATACGGCCACCGAGCGCCTGCGCGGCTACCACGCGGCGATGGCGGACGCGGGCATCGCCGTCGAGGACGGCTGGGTCTCCCTCGGCTCCACCGAGCCGGAGCGGGTCCGGGCCGCCGTCGAGGAGATGCTGAGCGGTCCCGAGCCGGTCACCGCCCTGTTCGCGGGCAACAACCGGGTGACGGTGACGGTGGTGCGGGCGCTCGCGGAGCGGGAGCGCCCGGTGGCGCTGGTGGGGTTCGACGACATCGAACTGGCGGACCTGCTCGGCATCACCGTAATCGCGCAGGACGCCGCGGCGGTCGGCAGGACCGCCGCCGAGCGCCTGTTCCGCCGCCTCGACGGGGGGGACCACCCCACGGCCCGGGTGGAACTGCCCACGACGCTGATCCCGCGCGGCTCGGGCGAACTGCCTCCCGTCTGAGGACCGGTCGGCCGCACTCCTCGGACCCCCGGTCGAGCAGGGCGGGCAGCCGGGGCGGGGCGCGTCCTGCTAGACCGCGTGGGCCGCTCCGCCCACCCGGTGCGGCTCGGAGCGCGCGAGGCCCAGGAGGCCGGGGGGCACCCCGGTCCGCTCGGCCGGCCGGAGGCCCTGGCCGGGGCGGCGGGCCGACGGCGTACGGGAAAGCGCCCGGTCCGGGGCGGGGTCCGGCCCGGACCGGGCGCTCGGGAGGCCCGCGAGCGGGCCGGATACGGAAGGCGGCGACAGCCGGCTACGGAGCCGTGACGGTCAGGTCGCCCCGGCGCGGGGAGGCGAAGGCGTCCAGGTCGGCACGGGTCAGCCCGGTCAGCCGGGCGACCTCCTCGGTGTCCAGCGCCCCGCAGTCGATGCCGCGCAGCAGGTAGCCGCTGAGGGCCTTGGCGGTGGCCGGCTCGTCCATCACGTCGCCGCCGGCCTTGGCCGCGTACGCGGCGAGCCGGGCGGCGGCCGGCTCCAGGCCCTCGCGGTAGAAGGCGTAGACGGCGGCGTAGCGTGTGGGCAGGTGGCCGGGGTGCATGTCCCAGCCCTGGTAGTAGGCGCGGGCCAGAGCACGGCGGGTGAGGCCGTAGTGGAGCCGCCACGCCTCGTGGACCTGGCCGGTCGGGCCTACGGGCAGGACGTTGGTCGAGCCGTCGGAGACCCGCACGCCGGTGCCCGCCGCGGCGACCTGCATGACGGCCTTGGCGTGGTCGGCCGCGGGGTGGTCGCTGGCCTGGTAGGCGGCGCTGACCCCGACGCAGGCGCTGTAGTCGAACGTCCCGTAGTGGAGCCCGGTGGCGCGGCCCCGCGCGGCGTCGATCATCCGGGCGACGGCAGCGGTGCCGTCGGCGGCGAGGATGGACTGGCTGGTCTCGATCTGGATCTCGAAACCGATACGCCCGGCGTCCAGGCCGTGCGCCTTCTCGAAGGCTTCCAGGAGGTGGACGAAGGCGGTGACCTGCTCGGGGTAGGTGACCTTCGGGAGGGTCAGCACGAGCCCGTCCGGAAGTCCGCCGGCCTCCATGAGCCCGCTGAGGAAGACGTCCGTGGTGCGGATGCCCCGGTCGCGGACACCGGCCTCCATGCACTTCATCCGGATGCCCGTGTACGGAGCCGCCGTGCCGTTCGCGTACGCCTCGGCGACCAGGCGGGCGGCCCGGGCGGCGGCCCGGTCCTCCTCGGCGTCCGGGCGGGGGCCGTAGCCGTCCTCGAAGTCGATGCGCAGGTCCTCGACGGGCTCGCGCTCCAGCTTGGCGCGTACGCGGTCGTGGACCGGCCCCGCCAACTCCTCGGGGATGCCGAGCACCGCGGCGAACGAGGCCGCGTCGGGGGCGTGTTCGTCGAGGGCCGCGAGCGCCTGGTCGCCCCAGGAACGCAGCGTGCCGGGCTCGATGACGTCACCGGGCACGTAGACGGTGTGGACGGGCTGGCGGGTGCCGGGGTCGCCCGGGTAGCGGCTGGCCAGCTCCGCGTCGACCGCCGCGAGGGAGGCGCTGATCTCCTCGCTGACCGCACCGGCGAGGCTCGTCGCCACCTTCTCCTGCTGACCCATGACCGCACCCTCCACGCTCTCGTCGTTTCCGCTTCCCGGAATCAACAATCCGTATAGTGAAGTTATAAGTCTGCTCGATCGGCGTCAATGGCCGCTGGGTACGGCTCCGGGCCGCGCGGTG
>NZ_LIVT01000011.1 GCF_001905905.1 Streptomyces sp. CB02366 | reverse complement strand
TGATCGTGTTACGAGCTCTTAGGCTCCCGGCCATGTTCAGGTCAGGGGTGGGGTTCCTCGCGTTGTTCGGTTTCGGCTGGTGGCTGCTGGCCACGAGCGCGTTCGGCGGTATGGCCCGGCTGGTCGAGGCCGTGGCCGGCTGTGCCGTCACCGTGGGGCTGATGCTCGTCGCGCGCCGTGTGCTTCCCGCGTCGGCCGGAGGACCGTTCCCCGCCGACCGGCGACGGCGGTTCAACCAGGTCAACGGCGTCCAATGGCTGCTGATCGTCGCCATCGCCGTGGTGTGCTCGCGCGCCGGGGCGCCGGTGCTGGTTCCCCCGCTTGTCGCGATGGTCGTCGGACTGCACTTCCTTCCGCTCGCCGCGGTGTTCGAGCAGCCCCGGCTGCGGGTGCCGGCGGTGCTGCTGGTCGTGGCCGGGTCGGCGGGGCTGGCCGTGTGGCTGATGGACGGCTCCGACAGCGCGGTTCGCCTCACCGTGGGGCTCCTCGCCGCGCTCACCCTGTGGGGCATGGCTCTCCGGACGGTCGCGGGGGCGGCCGCCGCCGGGCGCGGCGTCACGGAGTGATCTGTCCTGGTCGACCGGCCGACCGAGCCCACCGCCACGCCCGCCGTCGCCCGGGCGTCCGGCCGTTCGCCGACGAACACCGCCGCCGGGACCGTCACCACCAGCGGAGCCGTGCCCCTGGCGATCGGGTACGTCGGGCCGAAGCCGCCCCCATGCCCGTTCGTCCCCCGCCCTCACCCGCCCGCGCGCAGGACCTCCGCCACCACCGGGCCCGCCGCGTCGCCGCCGTGGCCGCCGGTCTGGACGACCGCCGCCGCGGCGAGGTCGTCGCTGAATCCGGTGAACCAGCTGTTGGAGGTGGCCTGCCCGTCGACCTCGGCCGAACCGGTCTTCGCGCCCTTGTCGCCGCCTACCGAGGCCATCGCCTTCGCACCGGTGCCCCAGGCGGCCGTGGCGCGCATCATCGTCCTGAGCTGCTGGGTGACGGAGGCGGGCAGCGAGCGGGACGCCCGCACCAGCTTCCGGTCGTCCAGGGACTGCGGGACGATGACCGGCTGCTTGAAGGTGCCGGTCATGGCCGTGGCGGTGATGGAGGCCATGTTGAGGGCGTTCATCTGGACGGTGCCCTGGCCGATGTACTGGGCGGCAGCCTCGCCGCCCACCTCCTCCGGCACGCTGCCGTCGGTCGTGACGACGCCGGTCTGCCAGTCCAGGCCGATACCGAAGACGTCCCGGGCCTCCTTGGCGAGGGCGGCGTCGTCCTTCGTGTCGTCGATGAGCTTGATGAAGGCGGTGTTGCAGGAGCGGGCGAAGCTCTGGGTGAACGTACTCCCGTCCGGCAGCGCGAAGTTCTTCAGGTTGTGGAACGAACGTCCCTGGTAGAGCACGTCCTTGGGGCACTCCGCCGCCCCGTTCGCCGTGACGAGCCCCTTCTCCAGCAGCATCGCCGCCGTCATGATCTTCAGCGTCGAGCCGGGGGCCTGCTTGCCCTGGAGCGCCACGTTGAACTCGGTCACCGGGTTGTTGGCCACCGCGCGGATCGCCCCGGTGGACGGCTTCACCGCCACCACGGACGCCTGCGCGTACTTCTTCACCGCCCGCTCCGCCGCCGCCTGCGCGTTCGCGTCCAGCGTCGTCTGCACCTTGCCGGGCTTGCCCTTGGAGAGGGTCAGCAGGTTGACGTCCGGCTGGGACGCGTCGGCGGGCTCGATCCAGGTCTCGATGCCGGCCGAACCGCCCGAGGCCTCCCCGTACTTCTGCCGCAGCGTGTCCAGGACCGGCCCGAGCGAGGGGTACTCCTCCTTCGTCAGCACCGTTCCGTTGCGGTCGACGGCCTCGATCGCCGGGGTCGAGGACTCGCCCGTCTTCAGCGTCGCCCCATCCGTCAACTGCGGGTGCACGACGGCCGGTTCCCAGTCCACCAGGGCCTTGCCCGTCGTCAGGCCGCGTACGACGGTCAACTCCGAGGCGTACGACAGGGGCTTCGACTTCCCTCCGAACGCGACCGTGGCCTCGACCGTGTACGGCACCTTCGTGCCGACCGGCGGGGCGGGCGTGATCCTCACCTTGCCGATGTGCGCGTCCTCGCCGTACGAGGAGAGCACCGGTTGCGCGCCCGTCTCGTTGTTGGTGAGCAGCGCCGCGCCCGCCGCGTCCCCGGCCGCCCACGCGTCGAAGAAGCCCTTCGCCGTCTGCGCGATCTCCTCCGCGCTCGGCGGCCCCGTCTTCACCTTCGACGACTCGGACGCGCTCCGCGTGCCCCCGCCCCCGCCGGCCGTGTCCCCGAGCACGCTGTACGCCCCGTAGCCGATCCCCCCGGCCACCAGCACGAACGCTCCGCCCACCACGGCGACCTTCGCTCCACTGCGCATCCCGCAGCCCCTTTCCCCCGGAAAGCCCCCTGAACACGTTCAGGGGGCAACTGTGAGGAACCCTAAGCGTGGGCCCCGGGGGCGCGAGGGCGTTGTTACCGGACCGGAATGCTGGGCCGGAAAGCGCTCTCCCGCCAGGGGCGGCGCCGAGGCGTCCGCTGTGGGCAGCGCTGAACCGGTCGCTCGGGCGGTGCCGGGGCGGCCGGTTGAGGACGGACCGGGCCGGGAAGACTGGCCGGGGATGTACGGGGGACCGAGCGTCGGGGGGCGTGCGGGCATGGGCATGCGCAGGGACATATGGAGGGGGCGGGGAGCCGGTTCGACGGTGGCCCACCCGGTCAAGTACCTGCCGTCCGGGGCGCTGCCGCCGGACGCCGGGAACGGAACCGGAACCTCCGCCTGGTCCGTCACCGGGGACGGCGTCGCCGCCTGGGCGCCGGCCGGGGGCGCGGTCTCCTCGTGGTCCGCGGCCGACGTGGAGCGCTGGCGGAGGGCGGGCGGCCCGGCGGTCCTGTCCCCGGCCTCCATCGGCTGGGTCCTCGCCGTGCTGGTGGCGGCGGCGTACGTCCTGCTCTACGGGGTCTCGCCCACGTCCCCGGCCTGGCACGGCGGACGCGGGTCGGGGACGGACTGGCTGCGGTATCCGGGTGCGGTGCTGCTGGCCGCCCTGCCGCTCTGGTACCGGTACGTGCCGGTCGCGGTCGTCCCGGCGGCGCTGTACGTGGCGGTGGAGGCGGGCCTCGGGGCGTTCGGGAGCGGCGGGACGGACCCCGCGGCGCGGTCCGGCCAGTCGGTCGTCCTCGCCGCCTGCGCCCTGGCGTTCACCGGGGGCTGCCTGCGGTTGCGGGCCCGGCGGCGACAGCGGGCGCTGACGTACGCCGTGGCCGGGAACAGACGGTTCCCGCTGCCCGAGGGCGTCCCGGCATCGGACGGCCACCGCGGCCACCAGCGGGTCTTCCTCGGCCTCGCGCTCGCCCTGGCCGCCGTCGGCGTCCTCACCGAGGGCCTGGTCCAGGACCTGACCCGGACCGGCGGACCGTACGACGCGGTCGGGCAGCAGCGCGTCGCCCTGGTGCTCCTCGTGGCCGCCACGACGTTCTACGGCCGGGGACAGCTCGCCCACCTGGCGGCCCGGCGGCTGTACGGGCGGGAGCAGCCCGCGGTGATCGTGGGCGTACGCGTGGGGAAGGACGGACGCCACTGGGTGTACCCGGACGCCCGCACGACCTCCGCCGCCCCGCTCGTCGCCTACGTTCTCCAGCAGCGCGACACCCGCGCCAGGACGAGGCTCCTGAGCAGCGGCTCCGCGTACGGGACGGGGAACGGGCACCACGACGTCGACCCGGAACAGGAGCCCTTCGAAGCGGTCCTGTACGGGACGGTCACGGAAGGCGACGAGGTGGTCCTCGTCCACGCCTGTGCCGAGTACCACCGCCACCAGGAGATGGGGCGGCTGTACGCGACCGCCACCACCGCCCCGCTCCGCCCCGACCGCCGCCACCGGCTCGGGCCGTGGGAGCCGGCGGACGGGGCCGCCCGGCAGCGCGAGCGGCTGCGGGAGGCGGAGCGCGAGATGGAGCGGCGCCGGGCCGAGCTGCGCCGGGCGGAGGAGCGCCGCAGGAACCCTCCGCGCCCCTCGTCGACCCGGTCGAGCGGGGACGGCGACCGCCGCAGCGCGCACAGCTGCGGCGGCTGCGGATCGAGCTGCGGTGGCGGCTGCGGGGGCTGTGGGGGCTGCGGCGGCTGAGCGCGAGCCCTGCCCCCTTCCGGCCCTCAGGCCCTCAGGCCCTCAGGTCCTCGGGCCCTCGGGCGTCCGGCGCCGGGCGGGCCCGGGCGGCCGACGCCCGACGGCGGCCGACGACGGCCGGTCGACCGCGCGGCGCCGGTCACTGCGCCCAGTCGAAGAAGCCCGTCTCCAGGTCGAGCTGGGCCGTGCCGCCGCCGAGGTTGATCCCGCCGACGCCGTCCTCCAGCTCCAACACGTACGGGGTCAGCCCCTCCGGCATCGCCTGGCAGGGCATCACCGTTCCGCCGAGGTGCGAGATCCCGTCGAGGGACGACCAGAGCGCTTCGAGCTCCTCGTCGTCCGAGGACCAGGCCGGCACATAGCCGCCCTCGCCCTTCTCGGAGGGCGCGATGCCGGTGTTCGGGTCGCCGGTGCGCTCGCCGATCCAGACCGTGGTCTCGGGGGCGCTGTCGTCCCAGGCGTTCTGGCCGCGGCTGTACTCGTCGCCGAGGCCGGCGGGCCGGATGTCGGCCGGAGGGTCGATGCGGGGCGCGGCGAACTCCTCGGCGGTGAGCCGGATGAGCGCGTGCGCGCCGCCGATGAGGTCCTCCAGGTCCTCCTGCTCGGGGTGGCGGGCCGCCGCCGCTGCCGCCACCTCGGCCAGGAACGGATCGGCGGCCTGCTCGGCGGGGGGCTCGGCCCCCTCCAGCAGATCGGCGACGCCCTCGACGTCGTCGGCGACGTGGTCGTCGGCCTGGAAGAGGGAGACGGCCACCAGGTGCTCGCCCTTGCGCCGGTAGTCCTCGGGCAGTTCGAGGGTGATGACGTGGATCATCGGCAGCCCGGTGACGGGGCTCCGGGGCCACGCCGCCGCCCCGATGCCGGGCCCGCGTCCCCCGCACCACCCGGCGACGCGGGCGTCGGGCAGCTCCATCCCGACGGCCCCGCCCGGCCGGATCGACAGCTCCCCCGCGGTTTCCCCGAACCCCAGGTCGTACGCCTTCATCGTGTTGCCTTCCGTTCGCATGCCAGGGCGCTCAACCTACGCGAGGGCCCCCGACTGCCGACATCGGGCAACCGGGGGCGGCCCGCTGTGCCGACATCGCCCCCTGAAACCACCCCGGCGTCCCGTCTAGCCTGCTGGCACACGAGGACGCGCGGTCCCGACGACCACCGGGGCGCGCACGGCCGCGAGAGCCGCGGGCGCGGGGCGCCGACCGGCTGTCGGCGGTCGTACGGGAGGGGGGATCGGATTGGACGGCACGGTGAGCGGGTGCGGCTCCGGGGTGCGGGCACCGTCGGGCACGGGTGCGTCCGGCGCGGGGGGCGGCGGTGGTGGGAACCACCTGGGGCCGCGCGCCTCCTTGCTGATGTCGCTGGCCCTCGCCCTGCTGCTGGGCGCGCTGTCGGCGCTGGTGATGTTCCCGGCGGCCCGGCATCTGCGCTCGCTCCAGGACGGTGAGCGGGCGCAGGCGACGCTGCACACCGCCGGGGCGTGCATGACGGGCCAATGCGAGGTGAGGTTCGAGGCCGGCGGGCGGACCGTGGTGGCCGACCTCCCGGTGGGCAGCGGGGGCGGCAAGCAGTCCGTGGGCGCGGCCCTCACCGTCCGGTACCAGGCGGACGATCCGCAGGTGGTGGCCCGCGAGGCGGACGTCGGGGGAGGCGGCGCGGCCCTGCTGGCATGGCTGACGGCCGGGGCCGCCCTGCTCTTCCTGGTGCTGTCGGGGGTGGCCGCGGTCTTCGGCACGGGACAGCGACGAACATGATTTCGATGATGTGTGTATGTGATGTGTGTAAGTGCCGGACGGCCGGGCACTAGGACGAACGCAACGAGTTCCGGTGGTGTTCCACCGCCGGAACCGATCGATCGGGTGCACCGCGACCGTTGCGAACTGTGGGTGTTCACGCACCTACTCGGACTCGGCGATGGGATTTGGCATGATTCTCCTTGGACTTCTTCTCCTCATCATCGGACTGCTCGTGGGTATGTCGCTCCTGACGACGATCGGTGGAATTCTCATCGTCGTCGGCGCGATCCTCTGGATTCTCGGCGCGACCGGTCGCGCCGTCGGCGGCCGAAAGCATTATTTCTAGGCTCACCGAGCCTGCTCCGGCACCACATGCGGGTGGCCGCGACGACATACCGTCGCGGCCACCCGCATGTGCGCGCTTCCTTTTCTCCGGGCATCCGGACGCCCGGCGCTACACCCAGGTGTCCAGCCACATCCGGTCCCGCCACAGGTCCTCCGGGATCGAGGTGCCGGTGTACAGCGGCCAGAAGTAGATGAAGTTCCAGACGATCAGGAGCACCAGCACGCCCACTGCGATCGCCCCCAGGGTGCGGCGGCGTTCGCCCGTGGGGTCGTCCTCGGTGAGGCCCAGTTCGGCCTTGGCCCCCGTGCCCGCCGCCGGGCCGATGACCGCTCCGAGCATCATGGTGACCGCCAGGCAGAGGAACGGGACGAACACCACCGCGTAGAAGAGGAAGATCGTCCGTTCCTGGTAGAAGAACCAGGGCAGCCAGCCCGCCGCCACACCGCAGGCGATCGCGCCCGCCCGCCAGTCGCGGCGGAAGAACCAGCGCCACACCACGTACGCGAGGGCGAAGCACGCCAGCCACCACAGGAGCGGGGTGCCGATGGCGAGGACCTCGCTGGCGCACTTCCCCGTGGAGGACTCCGTGCAGCCCGTCTGCTCCTCGTAGAAGTACGAGACGGGGCGGCCGAGGACCAGCCAGCTCCACGGGTTCGACTCGTAGGTGTGGCCGGAGGTCAGGCCGACGTGGAAGTCGTACACCTGGTTCTCGTAGTGCCACAGGCTGCGGAGCCAGTCCGGGAAGAGCCAGGACCACAGGGAGTCCTTGCCCTCGGTGGCCGCCCAGTTCCGGTAGTAGCCCTTGTCCGTGACGATCCAGCCGGTCCACGAGACGACGTACGTGACGATCGCGACCGGCACCGTGGAGAAGAACGCGGGGACCAGGTCCCGGCGCAGCACCCCCCGGTAGGGGTGGACCGCTCCCGCCGTGCGCCGTGCGCCCGCGTCCCACAGGACCGTCATCAGGCCGAACGCCGCCAGCACGTACAGGCCGTTCCACTTCGTGGCGAACGCCAGGCCCAGCATCACGCCCGCCGCCAGCCGCCACGGCCGCCACCCCAGCCGCAGGGTCTCCGCGATCCGGGCGTCCGGGCGCAGCGCCCCCTCCTCGTCCACCGGCAGCGCGGCGGCCAGCCGGCGGCGGGCGTGGTCCCGGTCCGCCACCAGGCAGCCGAACGCGGCCAGCACGAAGAACATGACGATCAGGTCGAGCAGCGCGGTCCGGCTCATCACGAAGTGCAGGCCGTCCACGGCGAGCAGCAGCCCGGCCAGACAGCCCAGGAACGTGGAGCGGAACAGCCGCCGCCCGATCCGGCAGAGCAGGAGCACGGAGAGCGTGCCGAGGACCGCCACCATGAACCGCCAGCCGAACGGCGTGAAACCGAACAACTGCTCACCGAAGCCGATGATCCACTTGCCGACCGGCGGGTGCACCACATAGCCCGGGTCGGTCGGGATCGGGACCGAGGACGGGTCGTTCAGGATCTGCTTGTCGACGTCCTTGGGCCAGGACCCCTCGTACCCCTGGTTGACCAGCGCCCACGCGTCCTTGGCGTAGTACGTCTCGTCGAATATCACCGCGTGCGGCTGGTCCAGCCGCCAGAACCGCAGCACCCCGGCGACCAGCGTCACCAGCAGCGGGCCGCCCCAGCCGGACCACCGCACCAGCCGGTCGGCCACGTGCGGCGGGATCGCTAGCACCGACCACACCTGGCGTCCGGGCCGCGTGTACGGCGGGTCCAGCCGGTCGCGGAGGGAGGTCTCCGGGCGGGAAACGTAGCCGAAGCGGCGCAGCCGCCGTTGCCAGGAGGTCGACTCCTCGCCGGGCGCGTCCCCGGCGTCGTTGCCCCGCTGGGTCTCGGGTGCGGTACTCGTCACCGCGCCATCGTAGGGAACGCATCTGTGCGAAGGGAGCTGCCCGTGCTGGGAGGATGGCTGATGTGACTGGAACGACTGGAACGCTCGTGCTCGCAGGAACCCCCATCGGCGACGTGGCGGACGCCCCGCCGCGCCTCGCCGCCGAACTGGAGCGGGCCGACGTCGTCGCCGCCGAGGACACCCGGCGGCTGCGCCGGCTCACCCAGGCGCTCGGCGTCCACACCTCGGGGCGTGTCGTCTCCTACTTCGAGGGCAACGAGTCCGCCCGTACGCCGGAGCTGGTGGAGGCCCTGACCGGCGGAGCGCGCGTCCTGCTCGTCACGGACGCCGGGATGCCGTCCGTCTCCGACCCCGGCTACCGGCTCGTCGCCGCCGCCGTGGAGCAGGACATCCGCGTCACCGCCGTACCCGGGCCGAGCGCGGTGCTGACGGCGCTCGCCCTGTCCGGGCTGCCCGTGGACCGGTTCTGCTTCGAGGGGTTTCTGCCGCGCAAGGCCGGTGAACGGCTCTCCAAGCTCCGCGAGAACGCCGGCGAGCGGCGCACGATGGTCTTCTTCGAGGCCCCGCACCGGCTGGACGACACCCTCGCCGCGATGGCCGAGGTCTTCGGGGCGGACCGCCGCGCCGCCGTGTGCCGGGAGCTGACCAAGACGTACGAGGAGGTCAAGCGCGGCCCGCTCGGCGAGCTGGCGGTGTGGGCCGCGGACGGGGTGCGGGGCGAGATCACCGTGGTGGTGCAGGGCGCCGCCGAGACCGGGCCGCAGGAGCTGGACGCCGAGGAGCTGGTGCGGCGCGTGCGGGTGCGGGAGGAGGCGGGGGAGCGGCGCAAGGAGGCCATCGCCGCCGTCGCCGCCGACGCCGGGCTGCCCAAGCGGGAGGTGTTCGACGCGGTGGTGGCCGCCAAGAACGCGGAGAAGGCCGAGAAGGCCGAAGGGACACGGAAGCAGCCGTAACGGTGGGGACGGAAGCAGCCGTAGCGGTCCGGCGGGACGGGGCGCCTACGGGGTTTCCGTCAGGAGGCCGTACGCGGTCGCCACGAACGTGTCCCCCCGGTGCACCCGCCGCGTCGCCGTCGCCGCCACCGCGAGCCCCGTCCCCGGCCGGAACCCCAGGAACGCCTGCTGCCCGAGGGTCGCCCCGGCGTGGAAGAGGACCGGGCCGTACGGGGACGGGTGGTGGAACCACGTCAGCGTGTGGGTGTGCGTGTGCCGCAGCCCGCGCCGCAGCAGGGGGCGTCGGACCTCCGCCAGCGCCGCGGCCAGGGTGGGATCGGTCAGCTCGGGCCCGCCCGCGTGCGCTTCCAGGAACGTGAGCATGTCCAGCGGCGTCGCCCGGACCGCGCCCGCCGCCGTGAAGCCCCCGGTGTCCAGTGCGGGGACCGGCGTCCCGTCCCGGCGGTGGCCCACCGCCTCCGCGCCCTCCGGGCCCGGGCGCACCCGGGTCGCGTCCAGGCGCAGCGGGGCCAGCACCTGCTGGTGCAGCAGCACCTCCCACGGGGTGCCGGTGGCCGCCGCCAGGGTGTGGCCGAGGACCGAGACGGCGAAGTTCGAGTAGTGCCAGCGAGTTCCGGGCCGATGGCGCGGGCGGGCCCGCAGGAAGGCCCGCACCACCCGCTCGGCCGGGTAGCCGCCGTACGGGTCGGTCGACCAGCGGGGCACCGCCTGCGGGTAGAAGTCGGCCGGCAGCCCCGGCAGCCCCGAGGTGTGGGTGAGCAGATGGCGCAGCGTGATCCGGCGCACCGCCGGGTGCACCGGGAACCCCGGGGCCAGCAGGTCCGCCGCCCGGTCCTCGTACCGTACCCGGCCCTGCGCCACCAGCCGGGCCAGGAGCAGTCCGGCGTACGGTTTCGACGCCGAGCCCAGTTCGTGGGCCAGCAGCTCGCGGGGGACCGGGCCCGGTTCCGCGCTGCCGCCGGTGTGGACGGTGCGCGCCCCGTTCCGGCTGACCGCGAGCACCACGTCCGGGGCGTCGATCCGCCCGGCGGCCTCGGCCAGCAGCCGCGCGGTGGCCGGGTCCGCGGGCGGGGCGGACGCCGGGAGCGCCGTCGTGTCCGTCATGCCGGGGCCGGGGCGGCGCTGAGGTCGGACAGGGCGCGGGACAACGCGAGCGCCGAGGCGAACGCGGCGACCAGCGTCGGGTGGTAGACCAGGTCGAACACCGACTCCTCGTCCCCCTCCGGCATCCCGCCGACCACCGGCATCGCCCCGTCCGGCTCCTGGGCCTGCGCGAAACCCTGCCAGGCCGCCGGGTCCAGGGTCGGCTCCGGCAGGCAGGCGTCCACGACCAGCAGCTCGCCCAGCAGGTCCCACCGTTTCAGGTCCAGCCAGTCGTCCAGCCAGACCGGCAGCCACTGCGCCAGGTACTCGGCGATGTCGGCGGGCAGCCCGTCCGGCCTCTCGCCCCAGTCGGTGAGGTGGAAGACGGTGTGCGTGATGTCGTAGCCGATGTGGCCCTCGACCGTCCACGGCTCGGGCCGCCGCGCCAGCCAGGTGTGGGCCAGCGCCGCCGTCTCCGGAACGCTGGGCTCCACCCCGAACCGCCGCTCGATCGCGCTCAGCCCCAGCCGCCGCACCGGCAGCACCTCCAGCGCCGCCCAGCTCGCCAGCCGGTGGTTGAGCCGGATCGCGGACTCCAGCTCCGGCTGCCGGTAGCCCAGCTCCCGGAACGGCACGTAGACCTCCAGCGGCACCGGTGAGAGCGGTTCGCGCCGCTGGCCCTCCAGCAGCCGGGCCCCGGAGTCCAGCAGCTCGTGCCAGGCGTGGTCCAGCAGCTTGCGGGCGAGGGACGCCTGCTGCGAGCCGGCCACGCCCTCGCGGAAGATGACCTTGCCGATCAGCGCCAGCTCGCCCAGCGGCTTGAACCGGTCCAGCATGCCCGCCTCCGGGGACGGGTCGGCCTCCAGCCGGAACCCCTCCCGGTGCTCGTACAGCCAGCCCAGGGCCTTCGCGCCGACGTCGTGGATCTGCTGGATGCCGCTGCTCATGCGGTGCGCCTTTCCCGGCCGGGGGCGGGCCCGTCCGTCTGCTCCGGCGACCGCAGCGACCTCAGGGACAGGGCCGCCGCGAAGGCCGTGACGAGCGTGGAGTGGTAGCAGTCGATGAAGGGGTACGGGTCCGGCGCGGGGTCCTCGGCCGGTACCCCGGTCTCCGGGACGCAGCCGGTCGGGTGCTGGACCCCGGCGAGCACCGGCCAGACCGCGTCCAGCAGCTCGGCGGGGGCGGGGCCCGGCAGGGAGGCCGCCACCGCGAGCAGTTCGCCGGTCAGGTCCCACTGGCCGCTCTCCAGACAGCCGTCGGTCCAGGCGGGCAGCCAGGTCCGCAGGTAGCCGTCGGTCTTCTCCGGGACGCGGTCGGGCATCCGGCCCCAGTCGGTGAGGTGGAAGACGGTGTGGGTCAGCGCGTAACCGGAGGGGCCCTCGAACATCCACGGCTCCGACAGACCGCCCAGCCAGGTCCTCGACAGCACCGCGCCCGCGTCGGTGTGGGTGACCGTGCCGACCCGCCGCTCGGAGTTGACCAGGCCCAGCTGGCGGTTGGCGTGCTGCTCGGTGTGGGCCCAGGCGCGGGTCGCGGTGAGCGGGCGGGCCAGCGCCTCGAACCCCTCGTGGCGCAGCCCGTACCCGGCGAACGCGGCGTAGATCTCGTACGGGTACGCGGCGAACGGCTCGGCGCGCAGCAGTTCCAGCAGCAGCCCGCCCTCCCGCACCTGCTCCCAGGCGTACGCGACGAGGTCCCCGGCCGTCGCGTGCTCCGGGGTGCCGGGGTCGGTGGTGCGGCGGATGGTGGAGCCGAGCTGGGCCAGCTCCCCCAGCGGTTTGAGCGTGCCGTTGACCTGGGTGTGGGGTTCCAGGACGTCGTCGGGGAGGGCGAAGCGGTCGCGGTGCGCGTCGGTCCAGCCGAGGGCGGAGCGCAGGACGCCGGGGAGGACGGCGAGCGCGGCCCCGGAGTCCGTGCCCGGCCCGGGGCGCCCGCGGGGCTCCCGGGTCGTGGTCGCCGTCACCGTGCGCCCGCCCCGTCCATCATGCGGGCGGCCCGTACATGGAGGGCGACGCGGGGGTCGTGGCCGTCCATCAGCTCGACGAATTCCAGGCCGCCGTCCAGGCCCAGGGTGTCGGGTGCGCCGCCGGTCGCCGCGAGCCAGCGGCCCGCGCCCGCCGCCTGGAGCCAGTCGCGCCGCCGGACCGCGCGGACGAAGCCCCGCGCCAGGTCGACGGTCCGGTTCGCCGCGGCCCGCTGTACGGCGGAGGGGGCGGCCGGGACGGCGAGCGGCGCGAGGACCGACAGCTGGTGGGTGAACGCCTGCCAGGGGGCCTCCTCCAGCCAGGCGGCGTCGGGCTCCGCGTACCCGGCGGGGGCCGTCGTCCCCGGGGCGGGGGGAGCCATCCGCTGGAGGGTGGAGATCATGTGCCAGTGGCTCCAGGCCGTGGCGGCCGGGGCGTCGGGCTTCGGCGGGAACTCCCGTACCGCCCGGTCGAGTACGGCGACGTCACCCGGGTGCGGGTTCCGTCCGTACAGCACGCTCGGCAGCAGCAGGTCGGCCCCGATGACCCGTGCCGCCGCGATTCCGGTCCGATCGTCCTCGTCGATTCCCGCAGCGCCGCACACCGTGGCGAGGTGGTCCCCGCTCCGAAGAGCGAGGACCACCTCTGTCGCCAGGTCATGCACGGCGCCCGCGAGGGGCGACGACGCATGTGTCTGGTCCATGTTCCGACGTTCAGCCCTTCTTCGGGCGGGGGGTCGGGGGCGAGAGCAGGAGAGCGCCGCCGCCCGCGAGGAGCGCGAGGTACGCGCATTCACGGGAGTCGCGGTACAGGCCCTCGACCTCGCCCGGGTTGAGGGCTGCGTCCAGGTCGAGCTCGACGTCGGTGGCAGTGGTGTCCGTGGTGAACATGAGTTGTTCCCCGTCCTGTGGGAAATGGGGTGGACGTAAACGAGTGAAAAGGAGGAAGGGCGGCTCCGCAAATCGAAGCGGGACATCCGGGGAAATCGCGTATTCAATTGAATGGTGAATTCCTGTGGTGCGGACGGGGGAAAAGCCCGTGGCCGCAAGGGAAAAGGAAGGTCGTGCCGGGGGTGGTGCGCGGGCGCATTCACTTCTGATGCGGGGCGCATTCGGGGGCGCTCGGCGGATCGCCCGGTCGGCCCTCCCCGGGTGGAGGTCACGCGCTGCCCCACCCCGGTCCTCACCCGCGCCATGCGGGGGCAAAGGGCGGCCAAAGGAGGCCAAGAACGCATCAACAACGGCTCCGAACCCGTGCGTCCGCCCGGGGGCGGGTGTCCACTGGAAGGGACGGGCCGCCTGCCCGAATCCTCGGGCGGGGCGCCCGCCCCCGGAGTGTGTGACCGGCGGCCAGGAGGAGCAGGCATGAGCGAGATCGCAGCCACCACCGTCCACGAGGCGTACGCCTTCGCCTGCATGAAGTGCGGGCACGGCTGGGAGCAGTCCTACGAGATAGAGCACCACGTCGACGTCCACGGCCACGCGTTCGTCGTCTACACGGCCGACGGTGAGCGCGTGCCGTCCCCGCTCTCCACGCCCACCTGCGCCAACTGCGGCGGACACGTGGTGCGCATCATGCGGGCGGGGCGGGTGGCGGGCGTCCAGGAGCTGCTGCGCACGCAGCGGGCGCCCCGCCCCCGCGCGGCCGGGACCGCCGGGAAGGACCGGGCGGCGGGGGCCGCCGTCGCCCCGGAGCGCCACTGGAAGCTGTCGGACCTGCTCCACCCCTTCCACCGCCGCTGAACCCGTCCCTCCACCGGGGCGGGCGGCCCTTCCGCCGCGGGCGACACGGGGTGGCCCGCGGCGGGGGGACGCACCGGAGCGGCGCCCCGGCCGACGGCCGTACGGGAGCCCCGCCCTCGTACGATCGTCGGCATGAGCCGTACCGAACCCCCGCCGCTGCCCGAGCCCCTGAGGGTTCCGGTCGCCGACTCCCACACCCATCTGGACATGCAGGACGCCACGGTCGAGGAGGCCCTCGCCCGGGCCGCCGCGGTCAACGTGACGACCGTCGTCCAGGTGGGGTGCGACGTGGCCGGCTCCCGGTGGGCCGCCGAGACCGCCGCGGCCCACCCCGCCGTCCACGCCTCGGTCGCCCTGCACCCCAACGAGGCCCCGCGCATCGTCCACGGGGATCCGGACGGCACCGCGCGGCAGGGGGCCAGGGAGCCCGGCGGCCGGGCGGCGCTGGACGAGGCGCTGGCGGAGATCGACGCGCTGGCCGCCCTCGACCACGTGCGCGGGGTCGGCGAGACGGGCCTGGACTTCTTCCGCACCGGGCCCGAGGGCGTCGCCGCCCAGGAGGAGTCCTTCCGGGCCCACATCGAGATCGCCAAGCGGCACGGCAAGGCCCTGGTCATCCACGACCGCGACGCGCACGCGGACGTCCTGCGGGTCCTGCTCGACGCGGGCGCGCCCGAGCGGACGGTGTTCCACTGCTACTCCGGCGACGCCGAGATGGCCCGGATCTGCGCGGCGGCCGGCTACTTCATGTCCTTCGCGGGAAACGTGACCTTCAAGAACGCCCAGCCGCTGCGGGACGCGCTCGCCGCCGCCCCCACCGAGCTGGTCCTCGTCGAGACGGACGCCCCCTTCCTCACCCCCGCCCCGTACCGGGGCCGCCCCAACGCGCCCTACCTCGTCCCGGTCACGCTCCGCGCGATGGCCGCGGTGAAGGGCCTGGACGAGGACACGCTGGCGAGCGCGATCCAGGCCAACACGGCGAGGGCCTTCGACTTCTGACCGGCGGGCCGGGGCGGGCGGCGGGGGCGGGCCCCGGCCCCACCGCCGTACGCTTACCGGGTGAGCAGCACTGAGCCCGACGCCCTCCTGGGCCCCGCAGACATCCGCGACCTGGCCGCGAAGCTGGGCGTACGCCCCACCAAGCAGCGCGGTCAGAACTTCGTCATCGACGCCAACACCGTCCGCCGCATCGTGCGCACGGCCGAGGTCCGCCCGGACGACACCGTCGTCGAGGTCGGCCCCGGGCTCGGCTCGCTGACCCTGGCGCTGCTGGAGGCGGCGGACCGGGTGACGGCCGTCGAGATCGACGAGGTGCTCGCCGCCGCGCTGCCCGCCACCGTCCGGGCCCGGATGCCGGAGCGCGCCGACCGCTTCGCCCTGGTCCACTCCGACGCGATGCTGGTCACGGAGCTGCCCGGCCCCGCGCCCACCGCGCTCGTCGCGAACCTCCCGTACAACGTGGCCGTGCCCGTCCTGCTCACCATGCTGGAGCGCTTCCCCAGCATCGAGCGGACCCTCGTCATGGTCCAGGCCGAGGTCGCCGACCGGCTCGCCGCCCGCCCCGGCAACAAGGTGTACGGCGTGCCCTCGGTGAAGGCCAACTGGTACGCGGACGTCAAGCGCGCCGGGTCCATCGGCCGCACCGTCTTCTGGCCCGCCCCCAACGTCGACTCCGGTCTCGTCTCCCTGGTCCGGCGCACCGAGCCCATCGCCACCACCGCCTCCCGCGCCGAGGTCTTCGCGGTGGTGGACGCCGCCTTCGCCCAGCGCCGCAAGACGCTGCGCGCGGCCCTGGCCGGCTGGGCCGGCTCCGCCCCCGCCGCCGAGGCCGCGCTCACCGCCGCCGGCGTCTCCCCGCAGGCGCGCGGCGAATCGCTGACGGTGGAGGAGTTCGCGGCGATCGCGGAGAACAAGCCGGAGGTGGCGGCATGAGCACCGCCGTCACCGTCCGCGTCCCCGCCAAGGTCAACGCCCAGCTCGCCGTGGGCGCCGCCCGCCCCGACGGCTTCCACGACCTGGCCAACGTCTTCCTCGCCGTCGGCCTCTACGACGAGGTCACCGCCGCCCCCGCCGACGAACTGCGCATCACCTGCTCCGGCCCGGACGCCGCCCGGGTCCCGCTGGACTCCACCAACCTCGCCGCCCGCGCCGCGCTCGCGCTGGCCGAGCGGTACGGCCTCGCGCCCGCCGTCCACCTGCACATCGCCAAGGACATCCCGGTCGCGGGCGGGATGGCCGGCGGCAGCGCGGACGGGGCCGCCGCCCTGGTCGCCTGCGACGCCCTGTGGGGGACCGGCGCGAGCCGCGACGAACTCCTCGCGATCTGCGCGGAACTGGGCAGCGATGTGCCCTTCAGCCTGGTCGGCGGGGCCGCGCTCGGCACCGGACGCGGCGAGAAGCTGACCCCGGTCGAGGTCGGCGGGACCTTCCACTGGGTCTTCGCGGTGGCCGACGGCGGTCTCTCCACCCCCGCCGTCTACGGGGAGTTCGACCGCCTCACCGCCGGCGCCGAGGTCCCCGAGCCGACCGCGTCCCCCGCCCTGCTCGCCGCCCTGCGCTCCGGCGACTCCGGGGCGCTCGCGGCGGCCCTGGGCAACGACCTCCAGCCCGCCGCGCTCTCCCTGCGCCCCTCCCTCGCCGACACCCTGGCGGCGGGCACGGCGGCGGGCGCCCTGGCGGCCCTGGTCTCTGGCTCCGGGCCGACGACGGCGTTCCTGGTCGCGGACGAGGGGACGGCCGAGAAGGTCGCGGCAGCGCTGACGGCGTCCGGGACCTGCCGCAACGCCCGCGTGGCCGTCTCGCCCGCGCCGGGCGCCCACCTCGTCTGACCCCCGGCGCGCGGCCGTACTCACCCCGGATCTGAGTACGGTCGCGCTGCCGGGCCCCGCCCGGCCCGCGCGACCGTACGTCCATGGGATCACGTGTTCGCGAACTGGTCGGGGCGACGCCCGCCACCCGGGACCGCTACGTCGACCTCCTCCGGGTCGCCTCGCTCGCCGCGGTCGTGCTCGGCCACTGGCTGATGGCCGCCGTCACCCCGGACGGGGTCGGCAACCTGCTCGCCGTCGTCCCCGCCCTCCAGCCGCTGACCTGGCTGCTCCAGGTCATGCCGGTGTTCTTCTTCGTCGGCGGCTTCTCCCACGCGCTGTCCTACCGCTCCCTGCTCCGCAAGCGCCCCGGCGGCCCCGAAGGGCCCGGCGGCCCCGACGGTTCCAAGGGCTCGGAGGGCTCGGTCTACTCCGCCTTCCTCCGCGCGAGGCTCCAGCGGCTGCTGCGCCCCACCACCGTCTTCGTCCTCGTCTGGGGCGCGGCGGCGCTGCTCGTCCAACTCCTCGGCGGGGGCGGCGGCCTGACCGGCGTGACCCTGCGCATGGTGACCCAGCCGCTCTGGTTCATCGGGATCTACCTGGCGATGGTGGCCTTCACCCCGCCCCTGCTGCGGCTGCACGAGCGGTACGGCTGGGGCGCCTTCGCCGGGCTGGCCGGTGCGGCGGCGGCGGTGGACGTCCTGCGCTTCGCGGCCGGGGCCCCGTACGTCGAGTTCCTCAACTTCGCCTTCGTCTGGCTGGCCGTCCACCAGCTCGGCTTCCTGCGCGCCGACGGCCGCCTCCGCCGCCCCGCGCTCCTCGCCGGGGCGGGGCTGGCCGCCGCCTGCGCGCTGGTGGCGTTCGGGCCGTACCCGCTGTCCATGGTCGGGATGCCCGGCGAGAAGGTCAGCAACATGGCCCTGCCCACCCTCGCCCTGCTGGCCCACGGCCTCTGGCTGGTCGGCGCGGTCGAGCTGCTCCGCGCCCCGGCGGCCCGCCTGCTGGAGCGCCCGCGCGTCTGGCGCACGGTGGTGGCGGCCAACGGCGTGGCGATGACCGCCTTCCTCTGGCACCTCACGGCGATGTTCGGGGTGTACGGGGCGCTGCTGGCCCTCGACGTGCCGCTGCCCGAGCCCGCGTCGGCCGCCTGGTGGGCCCAGGTCCCGCTGCGGATCGCCTGCGCGGCGGCCCTCACCGCCGCTCTCGTCGCCGTCTTCCGCACCTTCGAACGCCCGGCCCCCTCGGCCCCGGGAACGGGCCGCGGCCCCCTCGCCGCGTCCGGGGCCCCCGGGGCCGGCCCGCTCGCCGCCCTCGGCGCGACGCTCTGCCTGCTCGGCGTGCTGGGCCTGTCCATGGTCGGTTTCAACGGTCTGCTGGACGGTCGCACGGCCCTGCTGATCGCGATCCCGGTCAGCGCACCGGCCGCGGTCGCGATGACCCTGGGCGGCTGGCTGCTGGTGGAGCGCGCGGGGCGCGGCCGGGGCGCGCGGTAGGCGTCGGCGGCCTCGGGGCAGACCGTCGTGCGCACGGCCGCCCCCGCGGTTCCCGGGCGACTTCCGGTACGTACGGGGAGCCGTACGGAACTCCGGGAGCGGTGGCGCCCACGGCCCAGGGGCCCCGCGCCGGGTGGCCGGACGGCCGGCGCGGGGCCATTCCGCCCCGGATGTCTTCCCCGCCCCCACCTGGGGCTTCTCCCCGCAGCCGATCGCGGCACGCCGACGCGCTCCGCGCGGCGACTACCCTGGTACGGCGAAGCGGCCCTTACCGCAGGGGCCCCCGGGACAGGAGTGAAATGGCCGTCAATCTGGTCAATGTCGAGCAGGTCAGCAAGGTGTACGGCACCCGTGCCCTGCTCGACGGCGTATCCCTCGGGGTGTCCGAGGGCGACCGGATCGGCGTCGTGGGCCGCAACGGCGACGGCAAGACCACCCTCATCCGGATGCTCGCCAAGCTGGAGGAGGCGGACACCGGACGCGTCACGCACAACGGCGGGCTGCGTCTCGGCGTCCTCACCCAGCACGACTCCCTCGACCCGGAGAAGACCATCCGGCAGGAGGTCATCGGCGACCTCGCCGACCACGAGTGGGCGGGCAGCGCCAAGATCCGCGACGTGCTCACCGGCCTCTTCGGCGGCCTCGCCCTCCCCGGCTTCGAACACGGCCTCGACACCGTCATCGCCCCCCTCTCCGGCGGCGAGCGCCGCCGGATCGCCCTGGCGAAGCTGCTCATCGACGAGCAGGACCTGATCGTCCTGGACGAGCCCACCAACCACCTCGACGTCGAAGGCATCTCCTGGCTGGCCGGCCACCTGCGCGCCCGCCGCTCCGCCCTCGTCTGCGTCACCCACGACCGCTGGTTCCTCGACCAGGTCTGCACCCGCATGTGGGACGTCCAGCGCGGCACGGTCCACGAGTACGAGGGCGGCTACAGCGACTACGTCTTCGCCCGCGCCGAGCGCGAGCGCATCGCCGCCACCGAGGAGTCCAAGCGGCAGAACCTCATGCGCAAGGAGCTGGCCTGGCTGCGCCGGGGCGCCCCCGCCCGCACCTCCAAGCCGCGCTACCGCATCGAGGCCGCCAACGAGCTGATCGCCGACGTGCCGCCGCCGCGCGACACCAGCGAGCTGATGAAGTTCGCCAACGCCCGCCTCGGCAAGACCGTCTTCGACCTGGAGGACGTGACCGTCCAGGCCGGGCCCAAGACCCTCCTCACCCACCTCACCTGGCAGCTCGGCCCCGGCGACCGCATCGGCCTCGTCGGCGTCAACGGTGCGGGCAAGACCTCGCTGCTGCGCGCCCTGGCCGAGGCCGCCCGCACCCAGGGCGAGGAGCAGCCCGCCGCCGGGAAGATCGTCGTCGGCAAGACCGTCAGGCTCGCCTACCTCTCCCAGGAGGTCCACGAGCTGAACCCGAACCTGCGCGTTCTGGAGGCCGTCCAGCAGATCCGCGACCGGGTCGATCTCGGCAAGGGCCGCGAGATGACGGCCGGACAGCTCTGCGAGCAGTTCGGCTTCACCAAGGAGAAGCAGTGGACGCCCGTGGGCGACCTCTCCGGCGGTGAGCGCCGCCGCCTGCAGATCCTGCGGCTGCTGATGGACGAGCCCAACGTCCTCTTCCTCGACGAGCCCACCAACGACCTCGACATCGAGACCCTGACCCAGCTGGAGGACCTCCTCGACGGCTGGCCCGGTTCGATGATCGTGATCTCCCACGACCGGTTCTTCATCGAGCGGACCACCGACCGGGTCATGGCGCTCCTGGGCGACCGCTCCCTGCGGATGCTGCCGCGCGGTATCGACGAGTACCTGGAGCGCCGGCAGAGGATGGAGGAGGAGACCACCCCCTCCGCCGCCGCACCCCGTACGCCCTCGGCCCCCTCCTCCGCCGCCCCCGCGGTCTCGGCCCAGGCGTCCCGCGCCGCGAAGAAGGAGCTGCAGAAGGTCGAGCGGCAGCTCGACAAGCTCTCCACCCGTGAGACCACGCTGCACCAGCAGATCGCGGAGAACGCCACCGACTTCGAGAAGGTCGCCAAGCTCGACGCCGAACTGCGTGAACTGGTCACCGAGCGCGACGAGCTGGAGATGCGCTGGCTGGAACTGGCCGAGGACGCCTGACGGGGGCGCCCCGCCGGGGCCCCGCCCCGGCGCCCGGGCTCCACGGGCGCCGACGGCACGGCCGGGACGGGGCGCCGGACGGCGCTCGCCCCGGGTGACCGGCCGTCACCTCCGGCCAGGGCGTAACGAGGGCATCACGAGGCGGTTCTCCCTTGGGAACAGCGGCTGGCCCGAACCGGCTCCCGGCGGTTGGCGAGTGGTAGAAAGAAGCCCCGCCCGACTGTCGTAACACCGCGGAAGCCATGCCCGATTCGCTCCTTTCCGAGAGGGATTGACCCTCTTGGGAATGCGGGGGAGACCGGATCGCGCACCGGGCCGCACGAAGGGGGACGTGCTGATATGAGCCAGCCGCCCAGCCAGCAACCGCCGCAGGGAGGCTTCGGGGCTCCGCAGGAGCCGCCGTACGGAGCTCCTCAGCCGCCCCAGGGCCCGCCGCCCGCACAGCCCCCGGCCGGCCCGCCGCAGACACCCCCGTCCGGTGCGCCGGCCTACGGTTACCCGCAGCAGCCCCCGGCGCCCCCCGGCCAGGCCCCCGGCCCGTACGGTCAGGCCCCCGGCCCCTACGGCCAGCAGCCCGGGCCCTACGGCCAGCAGCCGGGCCCGTACGGCCAGCCGGCCCCCGGTCCGTACGGCCAGCAGCCCCAGGGCGGCTACGGCTACCCGACGCAGCAGTACCCCGGCGCCCCCGCGCCCGGCGGGCCGGGCTCCGGCGGCGGGTTCCTCAAGGGCAGGACCGGCATCGTGGTCGCGGCGGCGCTCGCCGTGGTCCTGGCGGCCGGTGCGGGCACCTGGTTCCTCGTGGGCGACGGCGGCGACGAGGACAAGAAGCCCGTGGCCACCACCAGCAACGACCCCAAGGCCCCCAGCGCGTCGCCGACCGTCGACGAGGGCGACGGCAGCGGTGACGGCCGCGAGGCGAACGACGACCTCAACGCCGGGCGCAAGCCCGGCGAGGCGAAGGTCGCCTGGCTCCAGAAGAACGACGTGGACCTGCCGCGCAACGGCGCCTCCGTGTACGGCCCCTGGTTCGCCGGCGACGTGGTCGCCAAGGCCATGTACCGCGGGGTCTCCGGCTACTCGGTCGCCGACGGCAAGCGGAAGTGGACCGTTCCGCTCCCCGCCGACGTGTGCGCCGCGCCCAACTCCCCGACCGCCGACGGCAAGATCGTCATCGGCGTGAAGGACGGCACCACGGACAAGGCCAACTGCTCCGTCCTCCAGATGATCGACCTCAACACCGGCAAGCCCGGCTGGAAGAAGTCGGTCAAGAAGAACGGCACCTGGGACTTCCTGTCGGACATCGGCCTGGCCATCAGCGGCGACACCGTCACCGTGGGACGCACCAGCAACTCCAACGCCTACCGGGTCAGCGACGGCAAGGAGCTGTTCGGCAACCCGTCGGGCAACTGCAAGCCCTTCGCCTTCGCCGGCGGACCGAAGCTGATCGCCGCGGCCAGTTGCCGCACGGACGACGTCGACAACCCGCAGCACCAGGTCCAGGAACTGGACCCGGCCACGGGCAAGCCCAAGTGGACCTACCAGCCGCCGCGCGGCTGGGAGGTCAGCAAGGTCTACTCGGTCACCCCGCTCGTGGTCCGGCTCGACCACGAGGAGAAGAAGCAGTGGGCCATCGCCGCGCTCACCGACGGGGGCAAGCTCCGCTCCCAGCTCGCGCCCGCCAAGGGCGACACGCTCACCGCCGACTGCGGGAGCAGCTTCGCGATCTTCGGTGAGAAGCTCGAAGGGTGCAGCGGCGTCGCCGCCGACGCCGACACCTTCTACATGGCGACCAAGGACGACACCAGCGGCACCGCGCGGACGAACAAGGTCATCGCCTTCGACCTGGACACCGGGAAGCCCAAATGGGACGCGCCCGCCCCCGCCGAGCGCGTCCTGAAGCCGCTGGGTATGGAAGGCGGCGACCTGGTGCTCTACATGCGGCCCACCTACGACAAGGCCGGCGGCATCGTGACGCTCCCGCCGAGCGGCGGCGCCCCCAAGACGCTGCTCCAGCACCCCGAGTCGGCCGGCCGGATCGAGAACGGGTTCTTCTCCTCCAAGGTCGTCTACCGGGAGGAACGCTCCTTCGTCTTCAGCACGCGGGTGAGCGCGGGCAACGACAAGGAGGAGCTGGAGCAGTCGACGCTGCTGGTGTTCTCCAAGTGACCGCCCGGCACGGCAGCCGGACGCAGCTCCACGGCCCCACGCGCCCCCACGCCCACTCGTCCCCAGAGGTACGCACGTCATGACCCAGCCCCCGCAGCAGCCGCCCAACGATCCGCCGAACACGCCCCCGGGAGCCCCGAACACGCCCCCGGCGCCGCCCGCCGGCGGCTTCGGCGCGCCGCAGGACCCCCCGCCGGGAGGGTTCGGCCAGCCGTCCCCGCCGCCCGCCGACCCCTTCGGCAAGCAGCCGCAGCAGCCGCCCGCCGGACAGCCCCAGCCCCCGGCCGGGCCGCCCCCGCAGCCTCCGACCGTGCCCGCGGGAGGCTACGGCGCCCCGCAGCCCCCGCCGTCCGGCGGCTACCCGACCCCGCCCGCACCGCAGCCCAACGGCTACGGCTACCCGCAGGCCGCGCAGCCCGGATACGGCTACCCGCAGGGACCCGCCGGACAGCCCGGCCAACCGGGGACGCCCCAGCAGGGGTACGGCTACCCGACCCAGCCGATGCAGCCGCAGTACGGGGCGCCGCAGCCGGCCGGCGGCGGCAAGAAGTTCTCCACCCAGATGCAGATCATCGTCGCCGCCGCCGTCGCGGTGGTGCTGATCATCGGTGCCGGAATCGTCTACTCCGCCACCGGCGGCGACGACAAGGGCGGCAAGGGCGAGGCGTCCTCGTCCGGCTCCACCGGCGGCAAGGGCGGCGAGGGCGGCGGTCTGGCCGGCGGCGACGAGAAGGCGCCCGCCAACACCAAGTCCAAGGTCGCCTTCCAGTTCCCGCAGCCGGTCGTCACCGACATCACCACGGTCGAGGGCTCCTGGCTCACGGACAAGGCGTACGTGAAGTCCGGCATCGCCGAGATCAACGGCTACGACCGCGACAAGGGCACCAAGCTCTGGTCCTTCCCGCTGGCCGGTGAGGTCTGCACCGCCTCCCGGCACATGAGCGAGGACTACAAGACGGCCATCGTCTTCCAGGAGGCGAAGGCCTCCAAGGAGAACAAGTACCCCTCCTGCAACCAGGTCGGCGTGATCGACCTGGCCGCCGGCAAGCTCCTGTGGAGCAAGGGCGTCACCTCCGCCACCGGCGGCGACGAGCAGATCCGCTTCGACGAGGTCACCCTCAGCGGGACCACCGTCGCCGCGGCCGGCACCTCGGGCGGCGCCGCCTTCAAGCTGGACACCGGCGCCGAGCTGTGGAAGCCGAAGGTCGGCGCGGACGGCTGCTACGACGGCGGATACGCGGGCGGTGAAGCCCTCGCCGTGGTCCGCAGGTGCGGCACGAGCGACGCCCCGCAGCTCACCGTGCAGGCGCTGAACCCGACGACCGGCGCCCCGCTGTCCTCGTTCCAGATGCCCGCGGGCGTCGACTACGCCTCCATCGTCTCCACCAAGCCGCTGGTGGTCGCGGCCGACGTCGGCGACACCGCCGGCGACGGCAGCGGCATCTCCGACTTCTTCTCGATCGACGCGGCGACCGGGAAGCTGATCGTCCGCATCCCCGCCGACGCGGAGAAGTACGCGGCACGCTGCGCCTCCACCGAGGTCGAGCGGTGCCGGCACATGGTCGTCACCAACAACCGGCTCTACCTGCCGACCGAGCGCCACGACGGCACCAGCGAGTACGGCGACACCAACGAGATCGTCGCCTTCGACCTGGCCACCGGCAAGCTCCTCGGCGGCCGGGCGGACGCGGGCGACCGCCACACCCTGACTCCGCTCCGGAAGGACGGAACCAGCGTCATCGCCTACAAGGAGAGCCCGTACGACAAGGGCGGCCAGGTCGTCTCCATCGACGGCGAGACCTTCAAGCAGACCCAGCTGATGGAGAACCCGAGCGACGAGGCCGTCCGGACGGCGGAGAAGCGGTTCTCCCTCGACTCGGCCGAACTCATCTACTCGGACGGCCGGTTCTACATGGCGGCCAAGTCGGTCCACAAGCCCAGCACCGTCAACCCCGACGAGAAGGTCTACCTCGTCGTCGCCTACCGCGCCGAGTGACCACCGCACGCGCCGGGCGCCCTTGCTGAGCGCCGGACCGAGCAGTACCCAGGCCCCGCCGGCCGTTCGTCCGACCGGCGGGGCCGATCGTTTCCGCCATCGAACCGGTCACCGGCAGTCGGCCGGTCAGCCCCGGACCGCGCAGAATCCGGCACTTCCGGAGGCTTCTGTCCCGTTGGGGCCGCGCACCGTCGAACAAGCGTGTACCTTGCCGGGTCAGGAGTCCGGGGGCCGGGCGTACAGGGGCTGTGGGGGAGAGAACCGATGGGCGTGCGGCTCATGGTGGTCGACGATCACCGTCTGCTCGCCGAGGCACTCGCCTCGGCGCTGAAACTGCGCGGGCACCGGGTGCTCGCCGCGGCCGCGCCGACGTCCAAAGCGGCGGAGCTCGTGGTCGGCCGGGCCCCGGAGGTCTGCCTGTTCGGTACGGCTTCGCCCGCCGATCCCGGGGTCTTCGACCCGATCGCCCGCATCGGCCGGGAGCGCCCGCAGGTGGCGGTGGTGGTCCTCGGACCGGTGCCCAGCCCGCGCGGGATCGCCGCCGCGTTCGCGGCCGGGGCCGTGGGATACGTCCGGCACGACGAGCGGATCGAGGGCGTCGAGCGGGCCATGCTCAAGGCGCGGGCGGGGGAGAGCGCCATCGCCCCGCAGCTGCTGCGGGGGGCCTTCGCCGAGCTGCTCAACCCGTCGGCCCAGCCCGACGACGAGGGGCGGCGGCTGCTGAGGATGCTCACCCCGCGCGAGGCGGAGGTCCTGGTGCGGGTCGCCGAGGGCGAGGGCACCCGGCTGATCGCGGCCGGCATGGACATCGCCCCGAGCACCGCCCGCACCCATGTCCAGCGGGTCCTGATGAAGCTCGGGGTCGGCTCCCGGTTGGAGGCGGCCGCCCTCGCCGCCCGTACGGGGCTGCTGGAGCGCGCCGCGGCGCACGCGGAAGCGGCGGCGGCCGGCGGCGCGCGGCCGGGGCCGTACGCCCCCCGACACGACGGGTGACGCCCGCCCCCGGATGAGCGGCGGTGCGCCGGGATGGGACGGTCCGCGTCGGGTCCGCGCCGGGAGGGGCCGGAGCGGGCCCGGGGCGTCGGGTCCGCGCCGGGACGGGACGGTTCGCGCCGGGTCCGCGCCGGGACGGGACGGTCCGCGCCGGGTCCGCTCCAGGACGGGACGGTCCGCGCCGGGGCGTGGGGTCCGTTCCGGTGCGGTCCGGGCCGGTCCGGGCCGGAGTCCGGAGTTCGTTCCGGCGACGGGCCCGACGAGCGCCGGGAGAGAGCCGGCGCCCCGGGCTCCGGCCCGGATGCCGGTGATCCCGCCCCGGTAGCCCCGGAAGCGGTCGGCCCTCGCGCCCCCCGTCGATCACGTCCGCTCGGCCGTCGAGCGTGCGTGATCACCGACCCGTTGACGGAGGTGTGCGTTTATGGTTTGTTGTGTTCGGTTGTGTTGGGAGGAGCCGGTGGAGGACTCTGGTGAAGAAGACGGTGACGACCCTCGCGGACGGCCGTGAGCTGATCTACTACGACGCCGCGGACGACGCCGTCCGCGAGGCCGTGGACCAGCGCCCCCTGGACGCCGTCTCGACCTCGTCCGAGATCCGCCGCGACCCGCTGCTCGGTGACGCCGTCGCCATCGCCTCGCACCGCCAGGCCCGCACCTACCACCCGCCGGCCGACGCCTGCCCGCTCTGCCCCACCCGGGACGGGAGGCACAGCGAGATCCCCGACGACCACTACGACGTCGCGGTCTTCGAGAACCGTTTCCCCTCCCTCGCCGGCGACTCCGGCCGCTGCGAGGTCGTCTGCTTCACCTCCGACCACGAGGCGTCCTTCGCGGACCTCACCGAGGAGCAGGCCGCGCTCGTCCTCGCCGCCTGGACCGACCGCACGGCCGCCCTCGCCGCCCTCGACCAGGTCGCCCAGGTCTTCTGCTTCGAGAACCGGGGCGCCGAGATCGGCGTCACCCTCGGCCACCCGCACGGCCAGATCTACGGCTACCCCTTCGTCACGCCGCGCACCGAGCTGATGCTCCGCAACGCCGCCCGCCACCACGAGGAGACCGGCGGCAACCTCTTCGACGACCTGGTCGCCCGCGAGGAGAAGGACGGATCACGCGTCGTCCTCGCCACCGGCCACTGGATCGCCTTCGTCCCCTACGCGGCGCACTGGCCCTACGAGGTCCACCTCCACCCCCGCCGCCGCGTCCCCGACCTGCGGGAGCTGGACGAGGGCGCGCGGACGGAGTTCCCCCGGGTCTACCTGGAGCTCCTGAGGCGCTTCGACCGGATCTTCGGGCCCGGCGAGCCGCCGACCCCCTACATCTCCGCCTGGCACCAGGCGCCGTTCGGGGCTCCCGGCCGGGACGGTTTCGCCCTGCACCTGGAGCTTTTCACCATTCGCCGCACCTCGGGCAAGCTGAAGTTCCTCGCGGGGTCCGAGTCCGGCATGAGCGTGTTCATCAACGACGTGCCGCCGGAGGCCGCGGCCGAGCGACTGCGAGAGGTAGCGAGCCAGTGAGCAACCCCCGGAACGTCCGCGACGCCCAGGGCGCCGGTGACCCCAAGAAGTACCTGGTCACCGGCGGCGCCGGATACGTGGGCAGCGTCGTCGCCCAGCACCTGCTGGAGGCGGGCCACGAGGTGACCGTCCTCGACGACCTCTCCACCGGGTTCCGCGAGGGCGTCCCGGCCGGAGCCGCGTTCGTCGAGGGCCGCATCCAGGACGCCGCCCGCCACCTGGACCCCTCCTACGACGGCGTCCTGCACTTCGCCGCCTTCTCCCAGGTGGGCGAGTCCGTCGCCGCCCCGGAGAAGTACTGGGTCAACAACGTCGGGGGCACCACCGCCCTCCTCGCCGCCATGCGCGAACACGGCGTACGCACCCTCGTCTTCTCCTCCACCGCCGCCACCTACGGCGAACCGGTCTCCAGCCCCATCACCGAGACCGCCCCCACCGCCCCCACCAGCCCCTACGGCGCGTCCAAGCTCGCCGTCGACCACATGATCGGCGGCGAGGCCACCGCCCACGGACTGGCCGCCGTCTCTCTGCGCTACTTCAACGTGGCCGGGGCCTACGGCAGTTGCGGCGAACGCCACGCCCCCGAGTCCCACCTCATCCCGCTGGTCCTCCAAGTCGCCCTGGGGCAGCGTGAGTCGATCTCCGTCTACGGCGACGACTACCCGACCCCGGACGGCACCTGCGTCCGCGACTACATCCACGTCGCCGACCTCGCCGAAGCCCACCTCCTGGCCCTCGCCGCCGCGGCCCCCGGCGAGCACCTGATCTGCAACCTCGGCAACGGCAACGGCTTCTCGGTCCGCGAGGTCATCGAGACCGTCCGCAAGGTCACCGGCCACCCCGTGCCCGAGACCCCCGCCCCCCGCCGCGGCGGCGACCCGGCCGTCCTCGTCGCCTCCGCCGCCACCGCCGCCGAGCGCCTCGGCTGGCGGCCCTCCCGCGCCGACCTGGCCGGAATCGTCGCCGACGCCTGGCAGTTCGCCCGCCGAGAGGACACCACCGCCCCATGACCGCGACCGCCGAGCCGACCGCGACCGCCGCGGCGCCGTCCGACGCCGCCGGGGAACCGTCCGGGACCGACCCCGCGGCCACCTTCGCCGAGCTGTACGGGCGCGAGCCCGACGGCATCTGGGCCGCCCCCGGACGGGTGAACCTCATCGGGGAGTACACCGACTTCAACGACGGCTTCGTCATGCCGTTCGCTCTCCCGCACACCGCCCGCGCCGCCGTCTCCCGCCGCGACGACGGCGTCCTGCGGCTGTACTCCTCCGACGTCCCCGGCGGCGTCGTCTCCCTCCGGGTGGACGAGCTGGCCCCGCACTCCGGCCACGGCTGGGCCGCCTACCCCGCCGGGGTGCTCTGGGCACTGCGCGAGGCCGGGCATCCCGTCACCGGGGCGGACATCGCGCTGACCTCCACCGTTCCCACGGGCGCCGGGCTCTCCTCGTCCGCCGCCCTGGAGACCGTCACCGCGCTGGCCCTGAACGACCTCTTCGAGCTGGGCCTGAGCCCGGCCCAGATCGCCGTCACCGGCCGCCGCGCCGAGAACGACTTCGTCGGCGTGCCCTGCGGGATCATGGACCAGATGGCCTCGGCGTGCTGCACCGAGGGCCACGCCCTCCACTTGGACACCCGCGATCTCTCGCTGCGCCAGGTCCCCTTCGACCCGGCCGCGCAGGGGCTGACGCTGCTGGTCGTGGACACCCGCGTCAAACACGCGCTGGGCGACGGGGCGTACGCGGAGCGCCGGGCCGGCTGCGAGGAGGGCGCCCGGCTGCTCGGCCTGCCGATGCTGCGCGACCTGCCCTACGAGGACCTCGCCACGGCGCTCACCACGCTGGCCGACGCCGGGGCGGACGAGTCCGTGATCCGCTACGTACGCCATGTCGTCGGCGACAACCGCCGTGTCGAGCAGGTCATCGCCCTGCTCGACGCGGGCGACGTCCGCGCTGCGGGCCCCCTCCTGAACGAGGGCCATCTCTCGCTCCGCGACGACCTGCGGGTCTCCTGCCCCGAACTGGACCTGGTGGTCGAGGCGGCGAACGAGGCCGGGGCGCTGGGCGCGCGGATGACCGGCGGCGGCTTCGGCGGCTCGGCGGTCGTCCTGGTGGAGGAGGCGGTCGCCGACGCGGTGGCCGGGGCCGTCGTCGAGGCGTTCGCGGCGGCCGGCCACGCCGCCCCGGGGATCTTCGACGCCGTTCCGTCGGCGGGGGCGCGGCGGCTGCGCTGAGACGCGGGGCGGCCCGGGCGCGGCGGGCGCGGGGCCGGGAGCGTGCGTGCCGGACGGACCGCGCCCTCGCGGCCCTCCGCTCTCCTGCCCCCGCCTCTCCTGCCTGCCGCGAGGGCCCGGCGCCGCCGAAGGGCCGGAGCCCCCGAAGGGCCCGGCACCGCCCTCACAACTCCTTGGCCAGGATGAACTCGGTGACGCCCGGCGGGTAGTCGGCGACCCGGCCGATCTCCTCGTACCCCTGCTTGCGGTAGAAGCCGGGGGCCTGGAAGTCCCAGGTCTCCAGTCGCGACCGGGTGCAGCCGCGCTCGGTGCGGGCGGTGCGTTCGGCCTCGCCGAGCAGCCGTCCGCCGAGGCCCGAGCCCCGGTGAGGGGCGTCCACCCAGAGCAGATCGACGTGCAGCCAGTACGCCCAGGTCCGCCCGGACAGTCCGCCGACCAGAGCCCCGTACCCGTCCAACGCCCACACCTCCAGCGGCACTTCGTGCTCGGCGGAGGTGGACAACAGCGCACGCAGACCGGCCGAAGCCGCGACGTTGTCCTTGTGCAGACGCCCGCTCAGCAGAATGCGACGTTCTTTGTCTATTTCTGTCACAAAACGGAACATGAAACACACCCTAAACACCTGAGGTAACCAGTTCGTCGAATCTCCTTCCCCCCATGGCCCCCGCCCGTACGCTGATCCTCAGCACCGGTGGGGGCCGGTGCCGATTCAGGGGAGCGAGAGAGCCGGGTGCGGCGTCCGGGGCAGGGTGGCAGGCGGTTCGGCGGCGGCGGCCGTCGGCGCGGCAGGCCGCAGTGAGGCCCCGGACGCCGTACCCGCGGTCGTCCTCCCCCTCCGATGGGGGTCCTGTGGCGCGTATCCGGGTTCTGGTGGTCGACGACCACCGCATCTTCGCCGAGTCGCTCGCGGCGGCCCTCGCGGCCGAGCCGGACGTCGACGTCTCCGCGGCGGGCAGCGGCCCGGCCGCGCTGCGCGCCCTGGAGCGCGCGTCCGCCGAGGGGCGCGGCTACGACGTGCTGCTGGTCGACGCCGAGCTGGGCGCCCGGACCGCCGACGGCGCACCGCCCGTGCCCGGGCCCCGGCGGGAGGAGGAGGCGGCGGCCGCCGACGGCATCGCGCTGGTCGCCGGGGTCCGCGCCGGCCGGCCCGGCGTGCGATCGGTGGTGCTCGCGGAGAAGGACGATCCGCGCACCGCCGCGCGGGCGCTCCAGGCGGGGGCCTCGGGCTGGGTGGCCAAGGACTGCTCGCTGCAACGGCTGCTGGCGGTGATCCGAGGAGTGCTGCGGGACGAGACGCATCTGCCGCCCGCCCTGCTCACCGGCGTCCTGCGGGAGCTGACCGCCGCCCGCAAGCACCGCACCGAGAGCGAGCGGCTGGTGGCGTCGCTGACGCCCCGGGAGCGGGAGGTGCTGCGCTGCATGGTGGCGGGGCTCGGCCGCAAGGCCGTCGCGGAGCGGCTGTTCCTGTCCCCGCACACGGTGCGCACCCACATGCAGAACGTGCTGGGCAAGCTCGGGGTGCACTCGACGCTGGCCGCGGTGGCCCTGGCCCGCCGGGCGGGCGTCGGGCCCGTCGAGGAGGCGACCGGCCCGCTAGGTGGGAATGTTGTCGAACGGGGCGGTCAACTGGCGCAGTAGCCCAGCCAGTTCGCCGCGCTGGGCGCGGGACAGCTCACTGAGGATGGCGCGCTCCTGGGCGAGGAGACCGGCCAGTGACTGGTCGGCCTTGTCGCGCCCCTCGGCGGTGAGGCGGACGAGGACGCCGCGCCGGTCGCTGGGGTCGGGCAGCCGCTCGACGAGGTTCTTCTTGGTCAGCCGGTCGATGCGGTTGGTCATCGTGCCCGAGGTGACCAGCGTCTGGGTGAGGAGCTGCCCGGGGGAGAGCTGGTAGGGGGCGCCGGCCCGGCGCAGCGACGTCAGCACGTCGAACTCCCACGGCTCCAGGTTGTGCTCGGCGAAGGCGATGCGGCGGGCCCGGTCGAGGTGGCGTGCCAGGCGGGAGACGCGGCTGAGCACCTCGAGCGGTTCCACGTCGAGGTCGGGGCGCTCGCGGCGCCATGCAGCGACCAGTCGGTCGACCTCGTCCTCCATGACGATCAGTGTAGTTGGTCCCTCGACATGAAGTCTCTTGAAGTCAAGTGTCTTGACATCAAGAGATAGTCGGCGGGATCCTCCTCCCATGACCGCATCCGACCGGCCCGCCTGGGACCCGCAGCAGTACCTGCGCCACGCGGACCACCGCACCCGCCCCTTCCACGACCTCCTCGCCCGCGTCGGGGACCTCCCCGGCCGCCCGGCGCCGCGCATCGCCGACCTCGGCTGCGGCGCGGGCAACGTCACCGCCCTCCTCGCCGACCGCTGGCCCCGGGCCCGGATCACCGGCTACGACACCTCGCGCGAGATGCTCGCCGAGGCCGCCGCCCACGCCCGGCCCCCGCTCCTCGACTTCGCCGAGGCCGACGTCGCGACCTGGGAGCCCGCCGAGACGTACGACCTGATCGTCTCCACCGCCGCACTCCAGTGGATCCCCGGCCACGCCGGCCGCTTCCCCCGCTGGATCGACGCCCTCGCCCCCGGCGGCGTCCTCGCCTTCCAGGTGCCCGGCAACTTCACCGCCCCCAGCCACACCCTCCTGGCCGGCCTCCGTACGTCCGACCGCTGGCGCCCCCTGCTCCACGGCGTCGGCGACCGCACCGCCGCCGTCCTGGAACCCGCCGACTACCTCACCCGCCTGCAGGATCTCGGGTGCGCGGCCGACGTCTGGGAGACCACCTACCTCCAGACCCTGCACGGCGACGACGCGGTCCTCGACTGGGTCAAGGGAACCGCCCTGCGCCCCGTCCTCACCGCCCTCGCCGACGACCCCGAAGCGCGCGAGGCGTTCGTCGCCGCCTACCGCGACCTGCTGCGCGAGGCGTATCCGCCCGGCCCGCACGGCACGGTCTTCCCGTTCCGCCGCATCTTCGCCGTCGCCCGGAAGGACCAGCCATGACCGCCCCCGCCGGCCTCGTCGCCGTCGACCACGTCCAGCTCGCCGCCCCGCCCGGCTCCGAGGACGTGCTGCGCGCCTTCTACACCGGCGCCCTCGGCATGACCGAGATCCCCAAGCCCCCGGTGCTCGCCGCCCGCGGCGGCTGCTGGTTCGCCGCCGGCCCGGTCCAGCTCCACCTCGGCGTCGAACAGGACTTCCGCCCCGCGAAGAAGGCCCACCCGGGCCTGCGCGTCACCGGCATCGAGGCGTACGCCGCCCGCCTGGAGTCCCACGGGGCCGAGGTCGCCTGGGACGGCAGCCTCCCCGGCCACCGCCGCTTCCACACCCACGACCCGGTCGGCAACCGCCTGGAGTTCCTGGAGCCGGACGCGTGACCGCCCCGCCCTACAGCTCCTTCAGCGCCTCCGCCGACACGTCGATGTCCACCGGGAACGGCACCCCCGTCTTCAGCCGGTCGTGATGGATCCCGGTCAGCGCGTACGCCTTCGTCACCGGGTCCAGCTCGTAGACCCGCACCACGGGGTGCTGGTCGGTGCCGGTCATCTCCACCAGCCAGAAGTGCGGGATGCCGGCGGTCGCGTACTTGTGCGGCTTGGCCTCACGGTCGCGGGCCTCGGAGTCGGGGGAGACGACCTCGACGGCGAGGAGGACGTCGGCGGCCTGGTACCGGGTCACGTCCGGCCCGGTGACCGCCTCGCTGCGGATGACGGAGACATCGGGCTCCGGCCCGTTGCGCCGGTCCAGCACCACGGTCATCTCCCGGCGGACCTTCACCTCCGGCGGCGCCGTAGTGCGCAGCCCCATCACCAGCAGGTCGATCATCGTGCTGTGAAAGTCTCGCTGCGGACTCACGAAAACCAGGCTCCCGTCGATCAGCTCGGTGTGCGGCGGGAGATCGGGCAGCGTGAACAGGTCGTCCACGGTGTATCCGTCCTGCGGGGGCACCGGCCAGCGGGAACTGTGCGCGGTGGTCGGCTCGGCGGTCATGGTTCCTCCCATGGACGAATCCTCTGCCCTCCCGACCACACTACGGCGGGGAATCCGCCCCCGTCATCACCACGGGTGACGACGTGCGGAACGGTTGCGCGATCAGCCGCGATCAGCTTTTCCGGTGCCCTATCAGCCGCGGCTTCGCCTCCAGGTTCTCCAGCCCGTGCCAGCACAGATTCACCAGATGGGCGGCGACCTCGGCCTTCTTCGGCTTGCGCACGTCCAGCCACCACTGGCCGGTCAGCGCCACCATCCCCACCAGCGCCTGGGCGTACAGCGGGGCCAGCTTCGGATCGAAACCCCGCGCCTTGAACTCCAGGCCCAGGATGTCCTCCACCTGCGTGGCGATGTCGCTGATCAGCGACGCGAACGTGCCCGTCGACTGCGCCACCGGCGAATCCCGCACCAAGATCCGGAAACCGTCCGTGTACGACTCGATGTAGTCCAGCAGCGCGAACGCCGCCTGCTCCAGCAGCTCCCGCGGATGACCCGCCGTGAGCGCCCCGGTCACCATGTCCAGCAACCGGCGCATCTCCCGGTCGACCACCACCGCGTACAGGCCCTCCTTGCCGCCGAAGTGCTCGTACACCACCGGCTTGGACACCCCGGCGCGCGCCGCGATCTCCTCCACCGACGTGCCCTCGAAGCCCTTGTCGGCGAACAGGGTCCGCCCGATGTCCAGCAACTGCTCGCGGCGCTCCTTCCCCGTCATCCGGACCCGACGGGCCCGCCGAGAGGGGGAGGTCCTGCTCTGCCCGCTGTTCGTACTGGAGTCGGTCGCCACGTCGTCAATCATGCCGCGTCGGCCGGTACGCGCGTGCGCCGGGAGTCGATACGCGCGGCGTCCGGCCACCGCACGTCATGGGCCCAGCCCAGCATCTCGAACCACCGGATCAGCCGCGCGCTGGAGTCGATCTGGCCCCGCATCACCCCGTGGCGGGCGCTCGTGGGATCCGCGTGGTGCAGGTTGTGCCACGACTCGCCGCACGACAGGACCGCCAGCCACCACACGTTCCCCGACCGGTCACGCGACTTGAAGGGCCGCTTGCCCACCGCGTGGCAGATCGAGTTGATCGACCACGTCACGTGGTGCAGCAGCGCGACCCGCACCAGCGAACCCCAGAAGAACGCGGTCGCCGCACCCCACCACGACATCGTCACCAGACCGCCCACCAGCGGCGGGATCGCCAGCGACACGATCGTGAACGTCATGAAGTGGCGCGAGACCGCCCGGATCGCCGGGTCCTTGATCAGGTCGGGGGCGTACTTCTGCTGCGACGTCTGCTCCTCGTCGAACATCCATCCGATGTGCGCCCACCACAGGCCCTTCATCAGCGCCGGCAGGCTCTCCCCGAACCGCCACGGCGAATGCGGGTCGCCCTCCGCGTCCGAGAACCGGTGGTGCTTGCGGTGATCGGCCACCCACCGCACCACCGGCCCCTCCACCGCCAGCGACCCCATCACGGCCAACGCGATCCGCAACGGCCGCTTCGCCTTGAACGAGCCGTGCGTGAAGTACCGGTGGAAACCGATCGTGATCCCGTGGCAGCCGATGAAGTACATCGCCACCAGCAGACCCACGTCCAGCCAGCTCACCCCCCATCCCCACGCCAGCGGCACCGCCGCGACCAGCGCCACGAACGGCACCACGATGAACGCCAGCAGCGCGAACTGCTCGATCGACCGCTTCTTGTCGCCGCCCAGCGTGGCGGGGGGCAGCGGGGCGGCCACCGCCTCGGACGGCTCGGCCACGTCGATCGCATGGGGAGTACTCGGCACAGGGATACCTCGGGGGGTGAGGGGAAAGGCACGGACGGCCGTGGCTACGGTTCCGTAACCTACGGCTTGGTAAGTATGGCAGTGACGGGCACCACGACACGAGAGGCCGGTCCCACCCGTCACCCGCGGTAGTCCACCCGCCACCGGGGTAGGGGACACCCGCCCGGGTTCGTCCCCGGCGGCCGCCGCGACCCCTCGGGGCACCGGACACGCCGTCTGCGACGACACCTATCCTTGGGAGGGTCGGACAGCGCGGTCCGCACCCGCTCGTCGGGGCGTGGCGACAGCACCGCTGCCAGCCGCAGGGCCCCGGACCCCGCCACCCGCCCCACGGCCGCTTTCCGGGGGACGGCGAAGCGAACGCACCTCCTCATTCACTGCAAGGAGCCGCACACTGTGAGCAGTGCCGACCAGACCCCTGCCGCCAGCCCCGCGCTGCGCGCCGACATCCGCCGCCTCGGCGACCTCCTCGGCGAAACCCTCGTACGCCAGGAGGGACAGGAACTCCTCGACCTCGTCGAACGGGTCCGCGCCCTGACCCGCACCGACGGCGAAGCCGCCGCCGAACTCCTCGGCGACACCGACCTGGAGACCGCCGCACAGCTCGTGCGCGCCTTCTCCACCTACTTCCACCTCGCCAACGTCACCGAGCAGGTCCACCGCGCCCACGAGATGCGCGACCGCCGCTCCGCCGAGGGCGGCCTCCTGGCCCGCACCGCCGACCGCCTCAAGGACGCCGACCCCGAGCACCTGCGCGCGACGGTCAAGAACCTCAACGTCCGGCCCGTCTTCACCGCCCACCCCACCGAGGCCGCCCGCCGCTCCGTCCTCAACAAGCTGCGCCGCATCGCCGAACTGCTGGACACCCCGGTCATCGAGGCCGACCGCCGCCGCCTCGACCTCCGCCTCGCCGAGAACATCGACCTCATCTGGCAGACCGACGAACTCCGCGTCGTCCGCCCGGAGCCCGCCGACGAGGCCCGCAACGCCATCTACTACCTCGACGAACTCCACGCGGGCGCCGTCGGAGACGTCCTGGAGGACCTCGCCGCCGAACTGGAGCGCGTCGGCGTCGAACTCCCCGCCGGCACCCGCCCCCTCACCTTCGGCACCTGGATCGGCGGCGACCGCGACGGCAACCCCAACGTCACCCCCGCCGTCACCTGGGACATCCTGATCCTCCAGCACGAACACGGCATCACCGACGCCCTGGAGATGATCGACCACCTCCGCGGCCTCCTCTCCAACTCCATCCGCTACGCCGGAGCCACCGAGGAACTCCTCGCCTCCCTCCAGGCCGACCTGGAACGCCTCCCCGGCATCAGCCCCCGCTACAAGCGGCTCAACGCCGAGGAGCCCTACCGCCTCAAGGCCACCTGCATCCGGCAGAAGCTCGTCAACACCCGCGAACGCCTCGCCGAGGGCACCCCCCACCGCCCCGGCTGCGACTACCTCGGCACCGCCGAACTCATCGCCGACCTCGAACTCATCCAGACCTCCCTGCGCGAGCACCGCGGCGGCCTCTTCGCCGACGGCCGGATGGACCGCACCATCCGCACCCTCGCCGCCTTCGGCCTCCAGCTCGCCACCATGGACGTACGCGAACACGCCGACGCCCACCACCACGCCCTCGGCCAGCTCTTCGACCGGCTCGGCGAGGAGTCCTGGCGCTACGCCGACATGCCCCGCGAGTACCGGCAGAAGCTCCTCGCCAAGGAACTCCGCTCCCGCCGGCCCCTCGCCCCCACCCCCGCCCCCCTCGACGCGGCCGGCCAGAAGACCCTCGGCGTCTTCCACACCATCAAGGAAGCCTTCGAGCGCTTCGGCCCCGAAGTCATCGAGTCCTACATCATCTCCATGTGCCAGGGCGCCGACGACGTCTTCGCCGCCGCCGTCCTCGCCCGCGAGGCCGGGCTCCTCGACCTCCACGCCGGCTGGGCCGAGATCGGCATCGTCCCGCTCCTGGAGACCACCGACGAGCTCAAGGCCGCCGACGTCATCCTCGACGAGATGCTCGCCGACCCCTCCTACCGCCGCCTCGTCTCCCTGCGCGGCGACGTCCAGGAGGTCATGCTCGGCTACAGCGACTCCTCCAAGTTCGGCGGCATCACCACCTCGCAGTGGGAGATCCACCGCGCCCAGCGACGCCTCCGCGACGTCGCCCACCGCTACGGCGTGCGCCTGCGCCTCTTCCACGGCCGCGGCGGCACCGTCGGCCGCGGCGGCGGCCCCTCCCACGACGCGATCCTCGCCCAGCCCTGGGGCACCCTGGAGGGCGAGATCAAGGTGACCGAACAGGGCGAGGTCATCTCCGACAAGTACCTCATCCCCGCCCTCGCCCGCGAGAACCTGGAACTGACCGTCGCGGCCACCCTCCAGGCATCCGCCCTGCACACCGCGCCCCGCCAGTCCGACGAAGCCCTCGCCCGCTGGGACGCGGCCATGGACACCGTCTCCGACGCCGCCCACGGCGCCTACCGCAAGCTCGTCGAGGACCCCGACCTGCCCGCCTACTTCCTCGCCTCCACCCCGGTGGACCAGCTCGCCGACCTGCACCTCGGTTCGCGGCCCTCCCGCCGCCCCGGCTCGGGCGTCTCCCTCGACGGCCTCCGCGCCATCCCGTGGGTCTTCGGCTGGACCCAGTCCCGCCAGATCGTCCCCGGCTGGTACGGCGTCGGCTCCGGCCTCAAGGCCCTGCGCGAAGCCGGACTCGACACCGTCCTCGACGAGATGCACGAGCACTGGCACTTCTTCCGCAACTTCATCTCCAACGTCGAGATGACCCTCGCCAAGACCGACCTGCGCATCGCCCGCCACTACGTCGACACCCTCGTCCCCGACGAGCTCAAGCACGTCTTCGACGCCATCGAGGTCGAACACGCCCTCACCGTGAGCGAAATCCTGCGCATCACCGGCGGCGAGAAGCTGCTCGACACCAACCCGGTGCTCCAGCAGACCTTCTCCATCCGCGACGCCTACCTGGACCCGATCTCCTACCTCCAGGTCTCCCTGCTCGCCCGCCAGCGCCAGGCCGCCGAGCGCGGCGAGGAGCCCGACCCGCTGCTCGCCCGCGCCCTGCTGCTCACCGTCAACGGCGTCGCGGCAGGACTCCGCAACACCGGCTGACCACCGGCGCCGGTCCCAGGGGCGGCCCCGCTACAGCGCGACGAACGTCGCCACCAGCAGGGCCGCCCCCGCCAGTCCCACACCCCACGCCGTACGCGCCATCCGCAACCCCCCGCCGATCACGCACGCCGCCAGCAGCATCGCCCCGCCCAACGGCACCCAGGCATGCAGAAAGCCCGGCGCCCCCGTGCGGACCACCGCATCGGAACCGGGCTTCACCACCACCGGGAAACGGTCCCCCACCCGCGCCGCCACCGAACGGTCCACGGACACCCGTGCCCGCTCCCGCGACGCCGCGTCCGGCTCGAACGAACCGGTGCACGCGTCCTCGCCGCACCCCGTCACCGTCACGATCCCGTGCTCCCGGCCCTGGGCCAGAACGATGTGGTGCGCGGTGTTCCACGACGACCACGCACCCGCCACCAGCAGCACCAGGACGACCGCCCCCATGGCCACCCGCCGCCCCGCGACCGCCGCACGGCGGGAAGAGCTCCGTTTCATGGGGGCCGATCCTTGGCCAGACCCGCACCCCCGGTCAACCCACGACCGGAAAACGCCCCACCAGCACCAGGAATGTCAGGAGTTGTGCCCGACGCCCGCCCCGGCGCCGTACCGGGAGCGGGACCTCAGGAGTTGTACGCGCTCTGCGCCCGCTCCAGCCCCTCCGCCAGCAGGCACTCCACCGCGTCCGCCGACCGGTCCACCAGGAACGCCAACTCCTTGCGCTCCGCCGACGAGAAGTCCTTCAACACGAAGTCCGCCACCTGCATCCGCCCCGGCGGCCGCCCGATCCCGAACCGCACCCGGTGGTAGTCCGGGCCCATCGCCTTCGTCATCGACTTCAGCCCGTTGTGCCCGTTGTCCCCGCCGCCCAGCTTCAACCGCAGCGACCCGTACTCCACGTCCAACTCGTCGTGGACCGCCACCACATGGTCCAACGGCACCTTGTAGAAGTCCCGCAACGCCGCCACCGGCCCGCCGGACAGGTTCATGTACGACATCGGCTTCACCAGCACCACCCGCCGGCTCGCCGGACCCGGCGGACCGATCCGCCCCTCCACCACCTGCGCCTGCGCCTTCTGCGCCCGCTTGAACTTCCCGCCGATCCGCTCGGCCAGCAGATCGACGGCCATGAACCCGACGTTGTGCCGGTTCGCCGCGTAATCGGGGCCGGGATTGCCCAGCCCCACGATGAGCCAGGGGTCGGTGGCGTCGGACATCAGCGCTCGGTCTCCTCATACGCGTACAAGCGGGACGGCAGGCGAACGGGGCGGCGGCTCCCCGCAGGGAACCACCACCCCGTCAGTCAAGCAGGTGGAACACGTCACGCGGCCGGAGCCGGCGCGACGGAGGGGGACGAGGCTCAGGCCTCGGTGCTCTCGCCCTCGGCGGCCTCGCCCGCGGCCGGCTCCTCGGCCTGCGCGGCGACGACCTGGATCACGATGGCGTCCTCGTCGCCGGCCAGCACGGAACCCTTGGGCAGCGCGATGTCCTTGGCGAGGATCGAGTCACCGGCGTCCAGGCCCGCGACGGAGACCGTGACGGACTCGGGGATGTGGGTGGCCTCGGCCTCGACCAGCAGCGTGTTCTGGACGAACTCCAGCAGGTTGGCGCCCGGCGCCAGGTCGCCCTCGGCGTGCACCGCGATCTCGACCTCGACCTTCTCGCCGCGCTTCACGGTCAGCAGGTCGACGTGCTCGATGGTGCCCTTGAGGGGGTGGCGCTGCACGGCCTTCGGGATGACCAGCGCGTCCTTGCCGTCGATCTCCAGACCGATCAGCACGTTGGCCGTACGCAGCGCGAGCAGCAGCTCGTGGCCCGGCAGCGTGACGTGGACCGGCTCGGCGCCGTGGCCGTAGACGACACCGGGAACCCGGTCGGCACGGCGGACGCGGCGGGCGGCGCCCTTGCCGAACTCGGTACGGACCTCGCTGGCGAGCTTGATCTCAGCCATGGTTGCACTCCTCGTCAGATGGGGTGGGCCGTCGGAAGACGGAACACGAACGGTCACCCGGCCCACGACAGGCCTGCTACGAAGAGCGCGTCGATAACGGACCGCCGTACACAGGTACGGCCTCCCTCGCCGAGCAACTCGCAGAGTCTACCCGGCGGGGAGGCCGCAGCCCAAAGTGGATCACCGGAGGGCGATCAGCACCTCGGTCAGCCCTGCTCCTCGAAGAGGCTCGTCACCGAACCGTCCTCGAACACCTCGCGCACCGCACGCGCGATCGTCGGCGCGATCGAGAGCACCGTGATCTTGTCCAGCTCCAGCTCACCCGGGGTCGGCAGGGTGTCCGTGAAGACGAACTCGCTCACCTTCGAGTTCTTCAGCCGGTCCGCCGCCGGACCCGACAGCACGCCGTGCGTCGCCGTCACGATGACGTCCGCCGCCCCGTGCGCGAACAGGGCGTCCGCCGCGGCGCAGATCGTGCCACCGGTGTCGATCATGTCGTCGACCAGCACACAGACCCGGCCCTCGACGTTGCCGACGACCTCGTGGACGGAGACCTGGTTCGGCACGTCCTTGTCGCGGCGCTTGTGCACGATCGCCAGCGGCGCGTCCAGCCGGTCGCACCAGCGGTCGGCGACCCGCACCCGGCCCGCGTCCGGCGAGACGATCGTCAGCTTGGAACGGTCCACCTTCGCGCCCACGTAGTCCGCCAGGATCGGCAGCGCGAACAGGTGGTCCACCGGGCCGTCGAAGAAGCCCTGGATCTGGTCCGTGTGCAGATCGACGGTGAGGATCCGGTCCGCACCCGCCGTCTTCATCAGGTCCGCCACCAGACGGGCCGAGATCGGCTCGCGGCCCCGGTGCTTCTTGTCCTGACGGGCGTACCCGTAGAACGGCACGATCACCGTGATCGAGCGGGCCGACGCGCGCTTCAGCGCGTCCAGCATGATCAGCTGCTCCATGATCCACTTGTTGATCGGAGCCGTGTGGCTCTGGATCAGGAAGCAGTCCGCGCCACGTGCCGACTCCTGGAACCGCACATAGATCTCACCATTGGCGAAATCAAACGCCTTCGTCGGCACGAGACCGACTCCCAGCTGATGGGCGACCTCCTCGGCAAGCTCGGGGTGGGCGCGGCCGGAGAAGAGCATCAGTTTCTTCTCGCCGGTCGTCTTGATCCCGGTCACAGCACAGTCTCCTCAGACATGTATCTGGCGCCGCACGCATGGTCCCGATGTGCAACGAGCCAGCCGAAATGGGGTGAGCATCTATCACGGTACGCCGTCACCGGCGCACCTGTTTCCGGTCAGCTTTCCCCGTCGGTCTCCCGCACCGACGCCTGAGCGGCCTGCGCGGCGGCGCTGCCCGGCCGCTTCCGGGCCACCCAACCCTCGATATTCCGCTGCTGGCCCCGCGCCACGGCCAGCGAGCCCGCGGGCACGTCCTTGGTGATGACCGACCCCGCGGCGGTGTAGACCCCGTCCCCGACCGTGACGGGTGCCACAAACATATTGTCCGAACCGGTACGGCAGTGGGAACCGATCGTCGTGTGGTGCTTGGCCACCCCGTCGTAGTTCACGAAGACGCTCGCCGCACCGATGTTGGTGTGGTCGCCGATCGTCGCGTCCCCCACATAGCTGAGGTGGGGGACCTTCGTCCCCTCGCCGACGGTCGCGTTCTTCATCTCCACGTACGTCCCGGCCTTGGCCTTCGTCCCCAGCCGGGTTCCCGGCCGCAGGTACGCGTACGGGCCCACCGACGCCCCCGGACCGATCTCGGCCGAGTCCGTCACGGAGTTGTCCACCCGCGCCCCGGCCCCGACGGCGGTGTCCTTCAGCCGCGTGTTGGGCCCCACCTCGGCGTCCTCCGCGAGGTGGGTGGTCCCCAGCAGCTGCGTCCCCGGGTGCACGACCGCGTCCCGCTCGTACGTCACCGTCGCGTCGATCAGCGTGGACGCCGGGTCCACCACGGTCACGCCCGCCAGCATCGCCCGCTCCAGCAACCGCTCGTTCAGCAGCCGGCGCGCCTCGGAGAGCTGGAGCCGGTTGTTGATGCCGAGGATCTCGCGGTGGTCGCCCGCCACGCACGCCCCGACCCGGTGCCCGGCCTCGCGCAGGATCGAGAGCACGTCGGTGAGGTACTCCTCGCCCTGGCTGTTGTCGGTGCGCACCTTGCCCAGCGCGTCGGCCAGCAGCCGCCCGTCGAACGCGAACACCCCGGAGTTGATCTCCCGGATCGCCCGCTGCTCGTCGGTGGCGTCCTTGTGCTCGACGATCTCGGTGACCGCGCCCGAGGCCGGGTCGCGCACGATGCGCCCGTAACCGGTGGAGTCGGGGACCTCGGCGCTCAGGACGGTGACCGCGTTGGCGTCGGCGGCGTGGGTGGCGGCGAGCGCGCCGAGCGTCTCGCCGGACAGCAGCGGCGTGTCGCCGCAGACCACGATCACGGTGCCGTCGACGACCCCGCCGAGCTCCTCCAGCCCCGTGCGGACGGCGTGCCCGGTGCCGTTCTGCTCGGCCTGGAAGGCTGTGCGGACGGGGGCGTCGCCGGCGTTCAGGTGCGCGGTGACCTGCTCGCTGGCGTGGCCGACGACCACGACGAGGTGCTGGGGGTCCAGCTCACGGGCGGCGGCGACGACATGTCCGACGAGCGAGCGCCCGGAGATCTCGTGCAGGACCTTGGGGGTCTTCGACTTCATGCGGGTGCCCTCACCCGCTGCGAGGACGACGACGGCTGCCGGGCTGGTTGCGCTCACGGATGTGCCCTTCGGCTTCGGGTGGTGGTCATCCGCAGGATACCGGGGGTGTTTCCGCCGGAAACGGGGGCGGGCCCCGACCGGTGTGGTCGGGGCCCGCGTGCAGGAGCTCCCCCATCAGGATTTGAACCTGAACAGACGGTACCAAAAACCGCAGTGCTGCCTGATTACACCATGGGGGATCAATTCCGACTGAACCGGACATTGTGTCGGCCTGTCGGATCGGCACCCAACACTATGCCGTACCAAGCGCCTTCTACGCGACGACAGAGCTCGGCGCTCTTGGTCACGTGGACGACGAGACGGCCGCGATATGCCTCGCGAGTGTTCTTGCGGTCGGTCTTCGGGTTGTGCTTCTCGAGTGTCGTCTTCATGAAGTCGGAGCGGGGCGCCCCGGTGAGCTCCGACCGGAAGCGCTCGGCCTCCGCCGCGTCTGCCGTTTCGTGGATGCCGATGCGTGCCGGACGCTCAACCCCTCCCGGGGCAGCGCCGCCGCCCGGGCGCGCAAGCCCTCGAAGTCGGCGTACGTACTTGTGGTTTCCGTCATACGGGGATCGTCGTCCGGAATGCGAACGTCCGGGTCGAAAGCATGGGCGATTCGCCATTTCGGGCGATCGGCAGGTGTTTCGTGCTTGTTCGAGTGCGGCGCGTGCTGTTGCCGGTCCCCCGGAATCGAGGTGCGTCCGCCCTTAGGCTGGATGCCATGACCGCAACGGGGGCAGACCGGGAGGCGGCGGGATCGACCACCCGCGGCTACTGGTGGTGGGAGCGGCGGCGGAGTGTCGCCCTGGACGTGGGACTGGCGCTGGTCTCGGCGCTGGAGTGTGGCCTGGAGGGGGTGGAGTTCGCCGGGAACGCCGGGATGCCGGCGCCGGTGGGCGTGGTGATCGGACTGCTGGCGGGTTCGGTGCTGCTGGTGCGCCGGCGGTGGCCGATCGCCGTGGTGCTCGTGACGATCGCGATGACGCCCGCCGAGATGGGTTTCCTGATGACCCTCGTGGGCCTGTACACGCTGGCCGCGTCGGAGGTGCCGCGCCGGATCACCGTCGTGCTGGCGGGGATGGCGCTGACGGGGACGTTCATCGTCACGTACGTGCGGCTGCGGCAGAGCGTGGCGGAGCAGGCGGACTTCGGCCCCGGGGACTGGTACGTCCCGCTGATGTCGGTCTTCATGGCGGTGGGGCTGACGGCTCCCTCGGTGCTGTTCGGCCTCTACATAGGGGCCCGGCGCCGGCTGATGGAGAGCTTGCGGGAGCGGGCCGATTCGCTGGAGCGGGAGTTGTCGCTGCTCGCGGACCGGGCCGAGGAGCGGGCCGAGTGGGCGCGTACGGAGGAGCGGACCCGGATCGCCCGGGAGATGCACGACGTGGTCGCCCACCGGGTGAGCCTGATGGTGGTGCACGCCGCCGCCCTGCAGGCCGTCGCGCCGAAGGACCCGGCGAAGGCGGTGCGCAACGCGGCGCTGGTGGGGGACATGGGCCGCCAGGCGTTGACGGAGCTGCGCGAGATGCTCGGGGTGCTGCGTACGGGGGAGGCGCTGACGGCGCCCGCGGCGGCGGGCGGGGTTCCGCTGGCGTCGGTGCGGAAGGCCGCCGCCGCGGCTGCCGCGAGCGTCGCGTCGGAGGAGGGGCCCCGGCTGCGGGAGCTGGAGGAGCTGGTGGCGCAGTCGCGGCAGGCGGGAATGGTGGTCGAGCTGTCGGTGGACGGGGAGGCGCGGCCGTATCCGCCGGAGGTCGAGCAGACGGCGTTCCGGGTGGTGCAGGAGGCGCTGACGAACGTGCACAAGCACGCGGCGGGCGCGAAGACGTGGGTGCGGCTCGCGCATCGGGGTGCGGAGGTCGCGATGCAGGTGGAGAACGGCCCCTCGGACGTCGCGGTGGCGGACGCGGGGCTGCCGAGCGGGGGCAACGGACTGGTGGGGATGCGGGAGCGGGTGCTCGGGCTGGGGGGCGTCTTCGTGTCCGGCCCGACCGAGGCGGGGGGCTTCCGGGTGTCGGCGGTGCTCCCCTGCGGTGCGGACGCCTGACGGCCGGACCGGTGGGTGTCGGCCCGTCCGCACCCGCGCGGGGGCCCGGGCGGCAGGCCCCCGCGCGGGCGCCGGGCGGGCCCGCCGCGCTTACGCCGAGGTCAGGCGGGACGGTTGGACGCCGGTGACGAGGGTGGCCAGGGCCTCGTCGATGTCCTGGCCCAGGAACCAGTCGCCGGTGTGGTCGATGCTGTAGACCCGGCCTTCGGCGTCGATCGCCAGCACCGCCTGTTCCCCGCCTTCCGACCCGAGCGGACTGACCTCGGTCTCCAGGGCGCGGCCGAGGTCGCCGAGCGTGCGGGCCAGGTGGAGGCCGTTCAGGGGGTCGATGTGGACGGTGGCGGGCGCGATGTGGCGGCCGGCGGCGGAGGCGGTGATGTGGAGGCCGCCGAACTCCGCCCACGCCTCGACCGCCGCCGGGAAGACGGCGTGCCGGTGGCCGGCGGGGGAGGCGTGGGAGCGCAGGGTGTCGGCCCACTCCTCCGCCTGGCGGATGTCCCAGCGGCCGGGCTGCCAGCCGGCGCCGCGCAGGGCGGCGTCGACGGCGACGGAGAAGCGGGTGGTGGAGGTGTGCTGCTGGCGGTCGTGCATCGGTGGGCGGTCAGCCCTTCTCGGCGGTGGTCGCGGCGCCGGTGGTGGTGAGGTCGACGGGGCGTACGCCGAAGTGGGACAGGAGCGCGGAGCAGGACCGGCAGGGCGGTGCGTAGCTGCCGTGGAGCGGGTCGCCGTCCTCGCGGATGCGGCGGGCGGTGATCCGTGAGTGTTTGAGGGCGCGCCGCGCCTCCCCGTTGGTGAGGGGTTTGCGCTGGGCGCGTTTGGAGCGTCCGCTCTCGGCGGCGGTGAGCCGGCGGGAGAGCAGTATGGCTTCGGGGCAGCGGCCGGTGAAGCGTTCGCGCTGGCCGCTGGTGAGGGTGTCGAGGAAGTCCTGGACGAGCGGGTGCAGCACCGGTGGCTGGTCGCCCTTGCCGGCGGTGCAGGTCAGCGTCTCCCCGCGGACGGACAGCGCGGCGGCCACGGCGGGGAGGATCCCGTCGCGGCGGTGGATCAGGCGGGGGGTGCGGCTGGCCTCGGTGCTGCTCCAGCTGAGGCGCGGATCCCCTGATGTGACGGTTTGTGCGGTTTGCATCGTGCTGACGTCCCTCCCTGCAATCCCCCGAGTTGCGGGGACAGCCTGCCAAATGTGCCGGGTGGTGGGGAAGCGGGGGCGGGGAAACGTGCCCGCGTGTCGTCCGAAGGGGCCCGGCCGTCGCCTCACCGTCACGTGGATGTGACCGTTGGTGACGGTACCGGCGGACCCGGGGGGCCCTGACGCCCCACCGCTTAGGCTGTGCGCAACACCGGACGCAGCAGGGGGCAACAGCCATGACGACAGGTCGGCTCGGGCAGCAAGCCGCGCCACCGAACGCCGCCTACGCCGGGCAGGTCGTGAACTTCCCGGACCCGGTCCGGGCCTCCCGCCACCCCGGAGGGGTGCGGATGGACGGGGGCGGCCGCCCGGTGTTCTCGCCGTACGCGCGCGCCGCGGCGGAGATCGCCGATCCGCCCCCGGGCTTCGGTGTCGATGAGCTGCGCCTGACCGATTACGTGTCGGCGAACGCGGCGATGGCGGCGGCGGGGCACGAGTTGTGGGACACGATTCCCGCGGTGGCGACCCCGCACGGCTGGACGTGGCACCACGTGCCGGGCGGCCGGCGGATGGAGCTGGTGCCGGTGGAGGTGAAGGCGCTGCTGCGTCATCACGGCGGGCTGGCGGGTACGGACGTGGACCAGGACCGGCGCGGTACGCGCCCGTTGCAGGAGACCCGTCCGGCGCACTTCCGGCTGCCGAAGGGCGCGGTCGCGGTGAGCGAGCAGCAGGTGCAGGGGGTCGAGGAGGACCTCGGGTACCGGCTGCCCGGCGCGTACCGCTCGTTCCTGAAGGCGGCGGGCGGTTCGGCGCCGGTGGGCGCGGCGTTGGACGCCGAGCTGGGGCTGCTGGTGGACCAGCCGTTCTTCACGGTGCGTGACGAGGCCGCGATGAACGATCTGGTGTACGTGAACAAGTGCCTGCGGGACCACTTCACCAAGGACTACCTGGGCGTGGCGTTCGTCCAGGGCGGGATCCTGGCGGTGAAGGTGCGCGGTCAGCGTCCGGGTTCGGTGTGGTTCTGCCCGTACGACGATGCCCGGGACCGGGACGGCTGGAGTGTCCAGGAGCGTGTGGAGCGGCTGCTGCTGCCCTGCGGTGAGGACTTCGACGCGTTCCTGCAGCGGCTGGCGGGCAATCCGCCGGAGCTGGAGACCGTGGCGAACCTGATGGTGGACGGCGGCTTCGCGCGCGTCGTCCCGGTGGAGGGGTGAGCGCGGTGGTGACTTTCGCGCAGGCGCAGGAGCGGGCGGACGAGTGGGTCAACGGGGACGTGCCCGCGTACCAGCACCGTGAGGTGCGGGTCCGCGAGTTCGAACTGGGTTTCGTGGTGTGGGCCGAGGACCGGCCGGAGGGCCCCGTCTCGGACGGGGGCCGTCAGCGGCTGGTGATCGCCCGGGACAGCGGTGAGGCGACGTTGTGGCCGGGGCTGCCGGTGGGCGAGGTGATCCGGCGGTACGAGGAGGAGTACGGGATCGCGGCCGGTGCGCCGGAGGCTGCGCCGGAGCCGCCGCAGCGGGTGGATCTGAACCAGACGTCGTTCTTGTTGACGCCGCCGGAGTGGCTCCAGGAGGCGGCGGACAAGCTGGGGATTCCGGATCACCGGGCGGAGCGGCGCGGGGCGGCGGACGCGGAGTCCGCGGACTCCGCGGAGCCGTCCCCGCCCGCGGCTTCGTCCGGGCCCTCGTCCTCGGCGGCGCCGGGCGGGGCGCCCGCCGCGGGGGGAACGCCTCCCCCCGCTTTCGCGGCCCCCTCCGCCGGTGGCTCCGCGGCGTCGTGGCCCGCCGCCGGCGGGGCCGGGGGCCACGAGCCCACGGCCTCGGACGGGGTGCCCGCCGGGGCGACCCCCTGGGCGGGTACGGACACCAATTCCGACTCCGACGACGGGGCGGTCCCGCTGCCCGCGACGGTGTTCGCGCCGCCGCTGTCGGGGACGGACGACGAGGAGGCCCCGCCGCCGGTGGTCCCGGCGGAGGCGCCCACCGCGCTGATGGCGGGGGGCAGCGGGCTGCCGCGTACGCAGGTCGCTCCGGCGCTCCGGCCGGAGGAGGGGGCCCCGGCGGCGGACGGCATCGCCGACGCGGCCACGAGCAAGGCCGCGGTGCCGCCGCGCGGGGCGCGCGGGGGCGGCCCGTCCACCCCGCCGCCGCCCGGTGCGCCGGGAGTCCCCGGCATGCCGCCGGGTGCGACGCCGCCGCCCTCGGGCCCGGGTGCGCCCGGCGCTCCGGCGGGCGGGTACGTACCGACGCAGCTGGTCTCCCGGCTCGGCCCGCCCGGGGCCGCCCCTCCGGCTCCGCCCGGTCCGCCGGGCGCCACGCCGCCTCCCGGTCCGCCGGCTCCGCCCGGTCCGCCGCCGGGCGCCACGCCTCCTCCGGGCGGCGGGGTGCACCATGCCGCGACGATGCTCGCGGACGGGAGCAGCATCGGCGCGGGCGTGCCGGGCCCGCCCCGGCCGCCGGGCGCCCCGGGGGCGCCGCAGCCGCCCGGCCCGCCCGGGGCTCCGGGTGCGCCTCAGCCGCCCGGGCCGCCGGGCCCGCCCGGTCCGCCGCCGGGCGCCACGCCTCCTCCGGCCGGCGGGGTGCACCAGGCGGAGACGATGTTCGCGGCCCCGGGACAGGTCGGTCCGCCGGGCGGGGCCCCCGGGTCCGTACCGCAGCCGCCGGGTCCGCCCGGTCCGCCGCCGGGCGGGCCCCTGCCGCCGCCCGGTGCGCACACCCCGCCGCCCCCGGCGTACGGCTATCCGCAGCAGCCCACCGGTCGGCCGACCGTGGGCCCCGGCTACCAGGCCGTGCTGCGGTTCCGGGCGCCGGACGGCAGCGAGCAGCAGCTCATCCGCCGCTCGGCGCCGGGGACCCCGCACCCCGAGTGGCAGATGCTGCACGAGCTGCGGGCGATGAACGTGCCGCCGCAGCAGGTCATCGAGCTGCACACGGAGCTGGAGTCCTGTGAGCTGCCGGGGGGTTACTGCGCGCGGATGATCAGGGAGACCTGGCCGCAGGTGCGGATCACCAGCGTCGCCCCGTACGGCACGGACCACGCCAGCCGGCAGCAGGGGATGCAGCACCTGCTGACGCACCAGGGCGAGCTGCACCAGGTCGCGGACGGCCCGGCCCGGCCCGCCCCGGTACGGGCGCCGCTGCCGCAGATGCCGCCCGCGCCCGCGCTGCCGCCGGAGGCGGTGGCCGAGGAGCTGGCGCAGGCGTTCGGGCCGCAGGGCGTCCTGCGGTTCGACCAGCGGGCGGTGTCCCGCCAGGGGGTGCCGGAGGTCGTCGCGCTGACCCTGGTGTGGGCGGGGCTGCCCGCCGATTTCGGGCCGTTCTTCTGGGCGCAGCCGGGTCAGCCGGTGGTGCCCACCCTGGCCGAGCTGGCGGCGCAGCGGCAGGTGCAGGCCGCGCCGGACGCGGGGTCGTACCTGGTGATGGGGACGGACTTCGGCAAGGCGATCTGCGTGCAGTACGGGACGGCGAACATCGTGGCCGTGCCGGTGGAGGCGGGGCCGGGCGGGCAGTCGGCGCCGCCGCAGTTCGTGAACACCGGCCTGCCGGAGTTCGTGCGGTCGATGGCGCTGCTGGGCCGGATGTGGCGGCTGCGGTTCGGGTTGAACCCGGAGCAGGCGGGGCGCTGGACCGTCGATTTCCAGGCACAGCTGGTGGCGTTGGACCCGGCGGCGCTGGCGTCGCCGGAGAGCTGGTGGTCGGTGCTGCTGGAGCAGATGTGGGATGGCCTGATCTGACGGTCCGGCGGTCTGTTCCGGCGGCTCGATTCCGTCGGTCTGGGGGAGGCGCCCGGTCCCGGGAGGGGGCGGGCGCCTCGCTGTGGGCGGGCCCGGTGCACGGGTGATGCCGGTTCGCCCGGATCTGTGATGCCGATCGCTTCCGGCCTGAATGGCGCTGATCGATTCCGACTTCCGACACGAATTGCCGCATCCTTGACGTATCGCGGAGTGTCGTGATCGTGATCCGGCGGAACGCGTCCGTGGGTCCGTGGAGGTGCGGGTCGGTGAGTCGGTTGCTCGGAGAGAGGCTTCAGGGATGAGTGCTGGACCGGTGTCCGCGTACGACGTCGTCGGGTTGCGGGGGCGTGGTTACCGTCCGGACCAGGTGGACCGGGCGACGGCCGAGCTGACGGCCGAACGGGACCGGGCGCTCGCCGAGGTCGCCCGCCTGGCGGACCGGGTGGAGGAGCTGGGGGCGGAGGCGGCCCGGCTGGCGGAGGCCGTCGCGACGCTGCCCGTGCAGGACTACGCGGAGCTGGGGGAGCGGGCGCGGCGGATTCTGGCCCTGGCCGAGGAGGAGGCGCGGGCACTGGAGGCCGGGGCGGCGGAGGCCGGCCAGGCGTTGCGGGACGAGGCAGAGGCGGCGGGCCGGGCGGCCGGGGAGGCGGCGCGCGCGGCGGCGGCCGAGGTGCGCGCGGCGGCCGAGCTGGCGGCCGAGGAGCGGGTGGCGGCGGCGGTCCGGGAGGCGGAGGACCTGCTGGCGTCGGCCCGCCAGGACGCCGAGGAGGTGCGGTCGGCGGCGGCCGCGGCGATGGCGGAGACCCGCGAGCGCACGGCGAGCGTGCTGGCCCACCAGGAGCAGGAGCACGCCGAGCGCCGCAAGGCGGTCGAGGCGGAGCTGGCGGCCGAGGAGGCGGCGCTGGAGGCCCGGCACGCGGAGCTGACCGGGCGGGCGGAGGCGCTGCTGGCGGAGGCGGGCCGGAAGCTCGCCGCCGCGCAGGAGGCCGCCCGGCACGGCCAGGAGGACGCGGAGGCGCGGGCGGCGGAGCTGCTGGCCGAGGCCCGGGTCCGGGAGGAGCGGGTGGTCCGGGAGACGGAGCGGATCCTGCGGGAGCACGAGGAGGGCCGCGAGGAGGTCCAGGCCCACATGGCGCATGTGCGCAGCTCGCTGGCGGCGCTGACGGGGCGGGTGACGTCGTCGGGCGAGGGGCCGGAGGACTGAGCGGCTCGGGCCGCGGCGGCGCGCCCCCGGAGGGGCGGCCGCCCCTCCGCACCGGGGGCTCCGACGCCGGAGCCGGGCCGGTCGCAACGGGCGGCAACCCTTGACGAACCCGTGTTCCGGGGAACAGATGGAAGCGTTCAGTTCACACGTATCCATTTCCCCGTTCAGCAGGGAGGGTTCATGTCGGTCACCGTGCCGGACATTCTGTCGCCCGAGTTCGAGAGCGACCCGTACCGGGCATATCGCAGCATGCGGCAGAATGCGCCGCTCCTGTGGCACGAGGCCACCAGGAGTTACATCGTCTCCCGTTACGAGGACGTCGAGCGCGTCTTCAAGGACAAAGCCGGTGAATTCACCACCGAGAACTACGACTGGCAGATCGAACCCGTGCACGGGCGGACGATTCTCCAGCTCAGCGGGCGCGAACACGCCGTGCGCCGGGCCCTGGTCGCGCCCGCCTTCCGGGGGAGCGACCTGCGGGACAAGTTCTTGCCGGTCATCGAGCGCAATTCGCGCGAATTGATCGACGGGTTCCGGCACTCCGGTTCCGTGGATCTGGTCGCCGACTACGCCACCCGCTTTCCGGTGAACGTCATTGCGGACATGCTGGGACTGGACAAGTCCGACTACGAACGTTTTCACGGGTGGTATACGGCCGTCATCGCCTTTCTCGGAAACCTCTCCGGCGATCAGGAAGTGGCCCGGGCGGGCGAACGCACCCGCGTCGAGTTCGCCGCCTACATGCTGCCGATCATCCGCAAGCGGCGCGAGGAGCCGGGGGACGACCTTCTGTCGACGCTGTGCACCGCGGAGGTCGACGGGGTCCGGATGAGCGACGAGGACGTCAAGGCGTTCTGCAGCCTGCTGCTGGCGGCCGGCGGGGAGACCACCGACAAGGCCATCGCCGGGATCTTCGCCAACCTGCTGGCCCACCCCGAGCAGCTGGAGGCGGTCCGCGCCGACCGGAGCCTGATAGCCCGTGCCTTCGCCGAGACCCTGCGCTACACGCCCCCGGTGCACATGATCATGCGGCAGTCGGCGACGGACGTGGAGCTGAGCGGCGGCACCGTACCGGCGGGCTCCACGGTGACCTGCCTGATCGGTTCCGCCAACCGGGACGAGGAGCGCTACCGCGACCCCGACACCTTCGACATCTTCCGCGAGGACCTGTCCGCCACGAACGCCTTCTCGGCGGCGGCCGACCACCTCGCCTTCGCCCTCGGCCGGCACTTCTGCGTGGGCGCCCTGCTGGCCAGGTCCGAGGTGGAGATCGGGGTCGGCCAGTTGCTGGACGCCATGCCGGACCTGCGGGCGGCGGACGGCTTCGTCCCGGTCGAGCACGGCGTCTTCACCCGGGGGCCGCAGAGCCTGCCGGTCCGGTTCACGCCGGTCTCCGGCTGACCGGCCCCCTCACCGTGCCCCTTCGCCCGCGGGCGAAGGGGCACGGTCCGCCGCCCCCGGGCGCTGGGGCACGGTCCGCCGCCGCCCCCGGCGAAGGGGTGCGCGCCCTACTGCGCCACCGGGCTGAACTGCACCGGCAGTTCCGAGAGCCCGCGCATCCAGATCGACGGCCGCCAGGCCAGCTCCTCGGGTTCGACCGCCAGCATCAGGTCCGGCAGGTGCTCCAGCAGCGTCTCCACCGCCGTACGGGCCATCACGTCGGCCAGCAGCGGGGCGGGGTAGGGGCAGCGGTGCTCGCCGCTGCTGAACGACAGGTGCGCGGAGTTCTCCGCCCCGACGTACGACTCCGGCCAGATCTCCGGGTCGGTGTTGGCGGCCGCGAGGCCCAGGACCAGGCAGTCGCCGGCCCGGATGTGCCGACCGCCGAGCTGGGTGTCCCGCACGGCCCACCGGCCGATGAAGTTCTGCGTCGGGGTGTCCAGCCACAGCACCTCGTTGAGCGCCTCGCCGACGCTGAGCCGGCCGCCGGACACGTTCACCGCGAAGCGCTCGTCGGTCAGCAGGAGCCGCAGCGTGTTGCAGATCCAGTTGGCCGTGGGCTGCTGGGCGGCCGCGATCACCGAGATGAGGTCCTGGACGATCTCCTCGTCCGTGAGGCCCGCCTCGTGCGTCACCATGCGGGAGGTGACATCGGGCCCGGGGGCCGCCCGCTTGTCCGTGACCAGTTGGCGCAGCCGGTCCCCGACACGCCCGTACGCGGCCACCGGGTCGTCCCCCTCGCCGGCGTCCAGCGAGATCCGCAGATCGTCCACCAGCCGCTGGGTGTCGTCGCCCGACACCGGCATACCGCACATCTGCACCACCGCCCGCATCGGCAGGGCGTGGACGTAGCTGTGCATCAACTCCGTCCGGCCGCTGCCGGAGAAGCCGGCGATCAGCCGGTCCGCGATCCGCCGGCAGTCCCGCGCCAGCTCGAACTGGTCCACGCCCTCCAGGGCTTCGGTGATGACCCCGGCCCTGCGCCGGTGCTCGTCGCCCTCGGTGAACAGGACCGACGGCTGGTATCCGACGAACGGCAGCAGCGGCCAGTCCGGCGGGATGACGTCCCACTGGTTCCAGCGGCGCGAGTCCCGCGCGAACAGCTCGTCGTGCGTGGTCACGTAGGACAGCTCGGAGTAGCCGAGCACCAGCCAGGCCGGAACGTCCCCGTCCAGCAGGACCGGCGCCACCGGTCCGTGCTCCCGCCGCAGCGACCGGTAGAGCTCGGTGGGCGTCTGCTGGTACGAGGCGCCGGCGAGGCGCACCGCACCGGAGCCGACCGGGCAGCCGGAGGCGGAGGCGGGGGGGCGGGCGGGTTCGGGGGCCGGGTCGAAGGACGAGCCGAGGGCGAAGTCGTAGGAGGGGTCGGAGGTGGTCATGGTGTCGTCTCCCGGGCGATGGCCATCGTGCGCAGATGGTCGACGAGCGTGATCAGTACGTTCTTGCTGGACTTCCGGACCCGGGCGTCGCAGTCGACCATCGGGACGTGCTCGGGCAGCGCCAGGGCCTGACGGATCTCGTCGAGGGAGTGGGCGACGTCGTCGTCGAAGCGGTTGACCGCCACCACGAACGGGGTGCCGTGGTGCTCCAGCCGGTCGATCGCGTACCAGGAGTCGTCCATCCGGCGGGTGTCCACCAGGACGACCGCGCCGAGCGTGCCGGAGAACAGGCGGTCCCACAGGAACCAGAACCGTTCCTGGCCCGGCGCGCCGAACAGGTACAGCACGATCCGCTCGTTGAGGCTGATGCGGCCGAAGTCGAAGGCGACCGTGGTGGTCGTCTTGCCGTCGACTCCGCTCGTCTCGTCGACGCCGACGCCCGCCTGGGTCATGACCTCTTCGGTGTTCAGCGGCCGGATCTCGCTCACCGAGCGGACGAGCGTGGTCTTGCCGACGCCGAACCCTCCGACGACGACTATCTTCAGACCGGTCTCGGCCGCGTCGGCCAGCGGTGTGCGCTGGGCCGGCAGTTCACAGCTTCCGGAGACCATGGAGCACCTCCATCAGCAGTTCGGAGTCGGGCAGCGCGGCGGCCGAGGTGGCCGCGCGGGGGTGGCGGGCGGTGATCCGGCCCATGACGTGGAGGTCGTCGAGGAGGATGCGCACCACGGTGACCGGCAGGGAGAGTTCGGCGGCGATCTCGACGACGGCGGTCGGGTGCGTGCACAGGTCGAGGATCCGCGCGTGCTCGGACTGCATGCCGGCGGTGGGCCGGCACTCGCTGACCACGAGGGTCACGAGGTCGAAGGAGTCCGCGGCGCGGCTGCGTCCGCCGGTGACCGTGTAGAGCCGGTCGGGAGACCCGGTGTCGACGGGCCGGCGGGTCACGACTCCCTCCCCGGGGACGTACCGCTCCCGGGCGACGTGCCTCCCGGTACGGCGCTCCTCGGCACGGGGCCGGTGCCGCGGTGCCGGGGGGAGTAGGGCGCGGCGGCGCGCGGCGCGGCGCGGAGGTGTTCGCCGATCTGCTCGACCATCTGCGTCATTTGGTTCCCCACGATGCTGGGGTCGGCCTCTTCCGTGGCGACGACCGCCAGATGCGCCCCCTCGCCGGCCTCGACGATGAAGAGCAGGCCGCCGTGGAACTCGGTCATCGAGTGCCGTACGCCGCCGGAGCCGTCGCCGAACTCGATGGAGGCCCCCTGCGCCAGCGCCTGCATGCCCGAGCAGATGGCCGCCAGTTGGTCGGCCTGGTCGAGCGTCAGGTGCTCGCTCCAGCAGAGCTTGAGCCCGTCGCGGGACAGGGCCAGGGCGTGCCGCGTACCGGGGGTCTGGTCGAGCAGCCTCTGCAGGAGCCAGGTGAGGCTGTTGTCTGTGGTCTGCATGATGAGTGACGGGACCGCGACGCCGGCGAGCGGCCGACGGCCCGTACCTCCAATCTCGGATGATCGAGCGAGCGCGTCCGGCGGACCGGACACCCTGCGGATGGGCGTTCCGGGCTACGGCGCGGACGGCGGCGGTACGGTCCCGGCCTCCGGCCCGTCGGCGCCGCCGGCCGTGGTGTCTCCGGCGTTCCCTGCGTTCCCTGTGTACCCGGCGGTCCCGGCGGTCCGGGCGCCCGGCTCCTCGGCGGCACGGGGCCCGGGCTGCCTGCCCCGGTGGAAGGCCCCGAACTGCTGGCCCGCGCTGCGGGGAGGGACGGCCCGCGGGGTGTCGCCCCGGGGGCCCGCGGACGCGGTGGGCTCGGGCGAGCCGCGGTGGCGTCCGCGCTCGGCCTCGCTCATGGTGCGGCCGGGCGTGCGGACGGGCAGTCCGCCGGGGGTGGAGGCCGCCGCCGGGCGGGGGGCCGCCGGCGGCTCGGCCGCGCGCGGACGGAACACGAGCCGGTCGTCGGCCGGCGCCGGGGGCGGCGGGGCGGCGTGGGCCGGGCCCCGGGCGGGCGCCGGCTCCGGGGCCGGTCGCTGGGGAACCGCCCGGCCCGGCGCCCGGGCCGGTCCCAGGTCGAGTCCGTGGGCGGGCGTTCGCGAGGCGTACGGGGAGGCCGGGGGCGCGGAGGGGGAGTCCAGGGGCGCGGGCGCCGCGGGAGCGGGGGCCGGGAGGGTGTGGACCTCCGGCGGCGCGGGGGCGGCGGACGGCGCCGCGGGCGCCGCGTCGGGCACGGGCGACGGTTCGGACGCCGGCGGGAGTTCGGGCGAGGGCGCGGCGGGGGCGGCGGGCGCGGGCAGGGGCGTGCGGGAGGGCGACGCGCCCGCGGAGACGGCTGCGGGGGCCGGGTGGCCGTCGCGCGCCTCCTGCGCGATCAGGTGCCTCGGCAGCAGGACGACCACACCGGTGCCGCCCCGCGAGGACGGACGGTAGTTGACGCTGATGCGGTGCTTGAGAGCGAGCCGGCCCACCACGGCGAGGCCGAGGCGCGTGCCCTGGAGGGTCGCCAGGTCGGTCAGCCGTCCGGCGACCGAGTCCGCCGCGCGGCGCATCGCCGCTTCGGCCATCTTGAGGCCGCTGTCCTCGATGGTGACGACGACTCCGGTGCCGCGCTCCTCGACGTAGACGTGCACCTCGTCGATGGGCGGCGAGAAGTTCGCGGCGTTGTCCATGAGTTCGGCAAGCAGGTGCATGACGCCTTCGGCCGCGAAACCGGCGATGGAGACGTTGGACGAGCAGTGCAGCCGCACCCGCTGATAGGCGGCGATACGGCCGACCGCGCCGCGCAGGATGCTCTCCATCACGATCGGCCGGTTCCAGGCGCGACTGGGGCGGCCGCCCATCAGCAGTGCCAGCCGGTCCGTCATCAGACCGAGCTGCGAGGTGCTGTGGTCCAGCTTCAGCAGATCCCCGAACACCTCTTCGCCGTGACGTTCCTGCATGGTGCGCAGATCGGCGAGCATGCTGACGGACTTCGCCTGGACGCGGCTGAGCGCCTTGGCCGAAGCGGTCTGCGCGGCGAGAGCACGGCGTTCGCCGAGCGCGAGTTCCCGGAGCACGGCCTCGACGCAGGCGCGCAGCATCCGCTGCTCGGGCAGGTACACCTCGGCCTGCACCGTGGCGCCGGACTCGCCCTCACGGAGCCGGGCGACGGCGTTCGGCAGCGTGTCGCGGGTGAAGCGTTCCACCTCGGAGGTCAGGGCGTGCAGTTCCTCGCGGAGCCGCGCGTTCTCCGCGCCCATCTCGTCGTGGACCCGCGTGCTCTCGGCGCGCAGCGCGGCCGTCTGCCGCTCCTGTCCCTCGACGGTGGTCGCGAGGAGGTGCAACAGCTTGCGCTGGCGGGGGCTGCGCGGCAGCGGGATCTGGCCGAGCGCGTCGGCGGCCTCCGTCCCGCCGCGCACCAGCTGGATCAGGGCGGGCAGCGCCACGTCGGCCGTGTGCGCGGTGTCCGTTTCGAGCGCGGACAGCGCGGCCTTGAGCTGTTCGGCCTCCTCGGCGCGGGCGGAGGCGGCGCGCTGGGCGCGGCGGGCGCCGGTGTGGGCGGTGGTGAGCGCGACCGCCAGGACCACCCAGGCGGTGAGCGCCACCGCTCCCACCCAGCCGCGCGCCCCGGGCGGGGCCAGGACCGCGGCCACGGCTCCGGCGACGGCGGTCACGGACAGCGTGGCCACCAGGGGCGCCGGCGTCGCCTTCGGCGCGTTCATCGGCCGCCGCCGCTGACTGGCTGGTACGGGTTTCGGCATGGATGCGGTCCCTCAGATCTACCGAGCGGAAGGTATGCGAAAGATGTGCGGCCGCCCCGAAAAGGCGCAGATCGCCTGAGTGCAGCGGAATCGGAGCAAGCGGAAGCAATCTTTCCTGTCAGGGGTTGACCACATCGTAGACATGCTCATGCGACGGATGATCCGGTCGACGGCATAGTCCGTAGGCAGAGTGATTTTGACGGGAAGTGGTCAGCAGGGTGCGGCTGTTGTGGTATTCGCGAGACGGTGCGCGGCGGTGGCGGGCCCCGGACGGGAATAGGCCCCGGGGAAATGGCCGGGGCATGGGCGATAGTCGGCCGAGCGGCCTCGGCGCGGAAGCGGTGACGCGTGAACGGCCCGCGCCAAGGATTATTTTTCGGCCAATCTGAAAAGCCTTGCCGGATCATATCGGTCAGCACCGTGGCCCGGTACCTCCGCAATGGCACCGGTACGTGCACGATGGCACCGGTAAACGGAACGGGCCCCCGCTGCGGGGGGAGCGCCGGAAACGCGTCGGCGGACGACGGCGCCCGGGCTGGGGGCGGCCACGAGGGTGGCGGTCGGTGCGGGGGCGGGCCCTGCGGCGTGGCCCCGGGCCCGCGGCGTGGTCCCGGGGGTGGCCTGTGAGGATGGTGTCATGCTCCAGGTCTGTCTCAACGGCGCCCGAAGCCGTGCCGAGTGCGCCCACCTGCCGGTGACGCCCCGTCAATTGGCGTCGGCGGCCCGTGATGCCGTCGATGCCGGCGCCGAGGACGTCCATCTGCACCCCAAGGACCGCGACGGCCGGGACACACTGGAGCCCGAGGCCGTCGCCGCCGCCGTGGAGGCGGTCCGGGCGGCGGTGCCGGGCGTCCCGGTCGGGGTCACCACTGGGGCGTGGGCCGCGGCGGACCCCCGGGACCGCGCCCAGCGGGTGCGGGCCTGGACGGTGCTCCCGGACCACGCCTCCGTCAACTGGCACGAGGACGGCGCCCCGGAGGTGGCCGAGGCCCTCCTGGGCCGGGGGGTCGGCGTCGAGGCCGGCGTCTACTCCGGTACGCCCGCCGCGCGGCGCTTCCTGGACTGGCCCGGGGCCGGCCGGGTCCTGCGCGTCCTGGCCGAGACCACGGAGGCCGACCCGCGGGAAGCGGTGCGCGCGGCCGCCCGCCTGCTGGACGCCCTCGCGCCGGCCGCCGCGCCGGTCCTCCTGCACGGGGAGGAGGCCGCCGCCTGGCCCGTACTCCGCCTCGCGGCCTCCCGCGGGCTGGACACCCGGATCGGCCTGGAGGACGTCCTCCGCCTGCCCGACGGCTCCCCCGCCCCGGACAACGCCGCTCTGGTCGGCGCGGCCCGCGCGATCGTCAGGGGGCGGTCTGCATGATCTGGATCAGGTTGCCGCAGGTGTCGTCGAGGACCGCGACGGTGACGGGACCCGCCTCCAGCGGCTCCTGGGTGAACCGCACGCCGAGCTCGCTCAGCCGTTCGAACTCCGCCCGTACGTCGTCCACGGCGAAGGCGGTGGCCGGAATGCCGTCCTCCACCAGGGCCGTCGTGTACGGCTTCACCGCGGGGTGCTTGTCCGGTTCCAGGAGGAGTTCGACGCCCTCGGGGTCCTCGGGCGAGACCACGGTCAGCCAGCGGTCCTCGCCGCCGATCGCGACGTCGTGCTTCTTCCGGAAGCCGAGGACGTCCGTGTAGAAGCGCAGGGCCTTCTCCTGGTCGTCGACGAAGACGCTGGTCAGGTTGATTCTCATGGAGTGCTCTCCGGTGCCTTCGGCCCGAGCCATCGGCCGGCGATGTGCTCAAGGGGTTCGGTGTTCAGGTCGTGGAACTTGTAGCGGCCCTCGCGACGCGTGATGACCAGGCCCGCCGCTTCCAGGACGGCCAGGTGCTGGCTCACCGCCTGCCGGGACAGGCCCGGGCCGTGCCCGGACGCCAGTCGCGTGCATATCTCGAACAGGATCTGGCCGTTCCGCTCCGCCAGACCGTCGAGGATGCGGCGTCGCGTGGGGTCGGCCAGGGCCTTGAAGACATCGTCCGCCATGGCTCCACCATAGGCAAGTGGTGACTTGCCTATCAAGGCGGGGCGCCGCCGAGGGGGTGATGCCGCTTCCGCGGGGCGGCTGAGGGCCGTCCCGCGATCCCTGGCGGGACAGCCCTCAGGAGGAGGTGTCCTGTCGGCCGGTCGCTCCCGACGGTTCGGGGGCGGTCGTCGTCGCGGGCGCCTCGGCCGGCTCCGTGATGACCGGGAAGCGGCGCGGGGCGAGGGTGATCAGAGCGAGCAGCGCCAGGGCCGCGGCTCCGGCGGCCCCGACGTAGACGTGGTCCACCGCCGCGTCCACCGCCCGGCGCAGGTACTCCGCCGCCGCCGACGACGAGACGGTGTCCGGGTCCTCCAGCGCGCGGGCCACCGCGTCCAGGTCGCCCGGCAGTCCGTCCACCGGGGCGTCGAGGAGGCGGGCGGCCAGGACGCCGTTGGCGATGGCCCCGAAGAGCGCCGCGCCGATGCTCTGGCCGACCTGGCGGCAGAAGAGGACCGACGCCGTCGTCGTACCGCGTTCCGCCCAGCCGACCGTCGACTGGACGCCCACGATCAGCGGGAGCTGGAAGAGGCCGAGGGCCGCGCCGAGCAGGAGCATCAGCAGCGCGGGGTGCCAGGCCTCACCGGGGTAGGGGAGGAGCGGGAAGGCCAGCAGGATCAGCAGGGCCGCGCCCATGCCGACGATCGCGGTCCGGCGGAAGCCGATCCGGTTGTAGACCCGGTCGGAGAAGGCGGCCGAGACGGGCCAGCTCAACGTCATCACGGAGAGCACGAACCCGGCGGCTATCGGCCCGAGACCGAGCACCGACTGGGCGTACGTCGGCAGGAAGACGGTCGGCGCGACCATCAGCAGCCCCATCGCGCCGAGCGCCAGGTTGACCGAGGCGATGGTCCGCCGCCGCCACACCCAGCCCGGGATGATCGGCTCCGCCGCCCGCCGCTCGATGACGACCGTGAGCACGGCCAGCGCCGCGCTCGCCCCCAGCAGGCCGAGCGAGGGCGCCGAGAACCACGGCCAGGCGACGCCGCCCTGGACGAGCGCCGTGAGCAGCAGGGCCCCGGTCGCGAAGACGGCGAGCGCGCCCGCCCAGTCCACCCGGGGCCGCGTGGCGGGGTGCGGGCGCGCGGGCTCCTGGAGGTGGCGGACGACCAGCCAGAGGGCGACCGCTCCGACCGGGAGGTTGATCAGGAAGATCCACCGCCAGTCGGCGTATCCGGCGAGCAGCCCGCCGGCCACCGGGCCCGCGACCGAGGACGTCGCCCACACCGTGGACAACTTCGCCTGGATGCGCGGCCGTTCCTTGAGCGGATAGAGGTCGGCCGCGATGGTCTGGATCGTGCCCTGGAGCGCGCCGCCGCCCAGGCCCTGGACGATGCGGAAGGCGATGAGCGCGGCCATGTTCCAGGCGGCGGCGCAGAGGAGGGAGCCGACCAGGAAGAGGATGATCCCGGCGATCAGGACCGGTTTGCGGCCGAAGGTGTCGGAGAGCTTCCCGTACAGGGGGAGGGTGACGGTGACGGCGAGCAGGTAGCCGGAGAAGAGCCAGGAGAAGACGGTGAAGCCGCCGAGGTCGCCGACGATCTGGGGGACGGCGGTGGAGACGATGGTGCCGTCGATGGCCGCCAGCGCCATGCCGAGCATGAGCGCCGCCACGACGGGGCGGCGGCCCCGGGGCGTGGTGGTGGCGCGGACGGCGGGCGGAACGGCGGACGCGGCACGCTCCGGGACGGCCTCCGAGGCGGGGCGAGGGGCGGTGTGCGGACCGGGGCCCGTCTCCGTGCCCGATGCCGTCTCCACGGCTGCGTCCGGACCCGTGCTCAGGTCCGGGGCGGCCCCGGCGGCGTCCGTGCCCGCCCCCGTGCCGCCCGCCTCGGCCCCGCTCCTGCTGTCCGTGCCGTCCGTGCCGTCCACCAAGTTTCCTTCCCTATGCACCTATCTCTCGGAGGCACTGTCTCACCCACGCGCGCGGGAGGGGAGGGGCCGAGAAGGGCGGGGAATGTCCGCGGCGGGCGGTGACGCCGCCGGGCGCGTCGCCGAAGCGTGCCCCTGACCCCGTGTCCGCCCGAAGGCTGATTCCCCTAGGGGGCGCACCCGTACAGCGGCCAGGGCCCGTTCCTCCCGGCGGAGGACGTGGGGACGGGGGCCGTTTCCTTAGCCTCTTCTTACGTCGCCGCTATGGCTCGTCGCAGGGGGGCGGGTGGGGAAAACCCCACCCGAAGACTGCGCTGAGCACCATCGCGCCGGGCACGGTCACGCCGTCAGAATCGGACCGTACCCAAGGACGTCACATCATCGACCGACATAGGAGTAAAACCGTGACAACGGCTGTGACCATTCCCAGGCACGGGGGCACTGGAGGGCGTACGGCCGTCGCGGCACGAGCGCGGCAGGTCGTGAAGGCATACGGCACCGGCGAGACCCGGGTCGTCGCGCTCGACCACGTCGATGTGGACATAGCCCGCGGCCAGTTCACGGCGATCATGGGCCCGTCCGGCTCCGGCAAGTCGACCCTGATGCACTGCCTGGCCGGGCTGGACACGGTGACGTCGGGCGAGATCTTCCTCGACGAGACCGAGATCACCAAGCTCAAGGACAAGAAGCTCACCCAACTCCGGCGTGACCGGATCGGGTTCATCTTCCAGGCGTTCAACCTGCTCCCGACGCTCAACGCCATCGAGAACATCACGCTGCCCATGGACATCGCGGGCCGCAAGCCGGACGCCGGCTGGCTCCAGCAGGTCGTGGAGACGGTCGGGCTCGCCGAGCGCCTCAAGCACCGGCCCACCCAGCTCTCCGGCGGCCAGCAGCAGCGCGTCGCCGTCGCCCGGGCGCTCGCCGCCCGGCCGGAGATCATCTTCGGCGACGAGCCCACCGGGAACCTGGACTCCCGCGCCGGGGCCGAAGTCCTCTCCTTCCTCCGCAAGTCGGTCGACGAGCTGGGCCAGACCATCGTCATGGTCACCCACGACCCCGTCGCCGCCTCCTACGCGGACCGGGTGCTGTATCTCGCCGACGGCTCCATCGTCGACGAGATGCACCACCCGACCGCCGAGCAGGTCCTCGACCGCATGAAGAACTTCGACGCCCGCGGGCGGACGTCATGACCGTCTGGAAGACCTCCGTGCGCAATTTCCTCGCGCACAAGGGACGGATGGCCCTCTCCGCCGTGGCGGTGCTGCTCTCCGTCGCGTTCGTCTGCGGCACCCTCGTGTTCACCGACACGATGAACACCACCTTCGACAAGCTCTTCACCGTCTCCTCACCCGACGTCACCGTCAGCCCGAAGGACGCCGAGGGCGCCGAGGAGCAGCCCGACAACGGGAAGCCCGCCTCCCTGCCCGCCTCCCTGGTCCAGCGGGTCGCGAAGGCCGACGGGGTGGAGCGCGCCGAGGGTTCCGCGTTCTCCCTGGCGGTCACGGTCGTCAACAGCGAGAACGAGAACATGGGTTCGCAGACCGGCGCCCCCACCATCGCGAGCAACTGGACGAAGAACGACCTGCGGTCGATGGAGATCACCTCCGGGCACGCGCCCCGCGGCCCCACCGAGGTGATGGTCGACGCCGACACCGCGAAGAAGCACAAGCTCGGGATCGGCGACGAACTGCGGATCATCGCCGCGACCGGCGACCTCAGGGCGAAGATCGGCGGCATCGCGGCCTTCACCGTCACCAACCCGGGCGCGGCCGTCGTCTACCTCGACACCGCCACCGCCCAGAAGCACCTGCTGGGCGCCCCGGACGTCTTCACCCAGGTCCTCGTGACCGCGGAGAGCGGAGTCAGCGACACCCAGCTCAAGGAGAACGTGGCCGCCGCCCTCGACGGCTCGGCCGCGTACAAGCTGCAGACCCAGAAGGAGTCCGCCGACGCCAACAAGGACTCCATGGGCGCCTTTCTGGACGTCATGAAGTACGCGATGCTCGGCTTCGCCGGGATCGCCTTCCTCGTCGGCATCTTCCTCATCGTCAACACCTTCTCGATGCTGGTCGCCCAGCGCACCCGTGAGATCGGGCTGATGCGGGCCATCGGCTCCAGCCGCAAGCAGGTCAACCGCTCCGTGCTGCTGGAGGCGGTCCTCCTCGGCATCGTCGGCTCCCTGCTCGGCGTCGCCGCCGGCGTCGGCCTCGCGGTCGGGCTGATGAAGATGATGAGCGCCGTCGGCATGGAGCTGTCCACCGGCGACCTCACCGTTGCCTGGACGACCCCGGTCGTCGGCCTGCTGCTCGGCGTCGTCGTCACCGTCCTCGCCGCGTACATACCGGCGCGCCGGGCCGGCAAGGTGTCCCCGATGGCCGCCCTGCGCGACGCCGGGACCCCCGCCGACAGCCGGTCCGGCTGGATCAGGGCCGGCATCGGCCTCGTCCTGACGGCCGCCGGTGGTGCGGCCCTGTGGGTGACCACCCAGGCCGACAAGGCCACCGAAGGCTCGATGTACCTCGCCCTCGGCGTGCTGCTGACCCTGATCGGCTTCATCGTGATCGGCCCGCTCCTGGCCGGTGTCGTGGTCCGCGCCCTGAGCGTCGTCGTCCTGCGGCTCTTCGGCCCGGTCGGCCGGCTGGCCGAGCGCAACGCTCTGCGCAACCCCCGCCGTACGGGAGCGACCGGCGCGGCCCTGATGATCGGGCTCGCCCTGGTGGCATGCCTGTCCGTCGTCGGCTCGTCCATGGTGGCCTCGGCCACCGAGGAGCTCGACAAGTCGGTCGGCGCGGACTTCATCGTCCAGGACGGCGGCACCGGCCGCCCGATCGTGCCCCAGGCCGCCGACGCCGTGCACGCCGTGCCCGGTCTGGAGCACGTGACGGACTACGCCTTCCTCAAGGCGAAGATCACCGCCCCGAACGGGAAGACGGTGGACGAGGGGATCACCGCCGCCGACCCGACCTACCAGCAGGACGTCCGCCGCACGGCGCTCTCCGGCGACCTGGCGAAGGCGTACGCCAAGGACGCGATGTCCGTCGGGGAGGACTACGCGGAGAAGCACGGGGTGAAGGTCGGCGACACCATGACCGTCGCCTTCAAGGAGGGGAAGACCGCGAAGCTCACCGTGGCGGCCATCACCTCCGACGACACCAACATCGACCGCGGGGCGATGTACGTCAACCTCACCACGGCGGCCTCCTACGTCGCGGCCGACCGGATGCCGCAGAACGCGGTCATGTTCGCCAAGGCAGAGGAGGGCAAGGAGAAGGAGGCGTACGCGGCCCTCAAGAGCGCCCTCGCGGAATACCCGGTCTACTCCGTGCAGAACCAGGCCGACTTCAAGGAGACGCTCAAGGACCAGGTCGGCCAGCTGCTGAACATCGTGTACGGCCTGCTCGCCCTGGCGATCATCGTCGCGGTCCTCGGTGTGGTGAACACCCTCGCCCTCTCCGTGGTGGAGCGGACCCGGGAGATCGGCCTGATGCGTGCCATCGGCCTCTCCCGCCGCCAACTGCGCCGCATGATCCGGCTGGAGTCCGTGGTCATCGCCCTCTTCGGGGCCCTGCTCGGCCTCGGACTCGGAATGGGCTGGGGCACCGCCGCCCAGAAGCTGCTGGCTCTGGAGGGGCTGGAGGTCCTGGAGATCCCGTGGCCCACGATCCTCACGGTGTTCGCCTGTTCGGCGCTCGTCGGACTGTTCGCCGCCCTCGTCCCGGCCTTCCGGGCGGGTCGGATGAACGTCCTGAACGCCATCGCGACGGACGGGTGAGCCGGGGCCCCCTCCCGGCACGGGTGACCCTTCGGGCGTCACCGTAGGATGACGGCAGGCTCCGGGACGTTCCTCCAAACGTCCCGGAGCCGAACCCGTTCCGGACCGCGGCCCGACCCCGTCCCGGCGCCGTGCGTTCCCGCCCCGGGACCGGCCCGTGGGCCCGGGGGCCCTCAGATCCAGCCGCGCTCGCGGGCCAGCAGGGCGGCCCGGGCCCGGCTGGCCGCGCCCAGGGTCTGCATCAGGTCGGCGACATGCCGCCGGTAGGTCCGTACCGACACCCCCAGCCTCCGGGCGCCCGCTTCGTCCTTGCCCACCGTGCACATCGACATGAGCACCCGGCGCTCGATCCCGGACGGGCGGGGACCGGCTGCCTTTCCACCGCCCGTACCGGCGCCGCCCGCAGGAAAGCGGCCCGTACCGGCGCCGCCCGTCCCGGCCGGGTCGCCCGCGTACTCCCCGGCCCCCGCGAACAGGTCGACCCGTTCACGGGTCCTGGCCGGCGCCGCACGGGGCCCGACGTCCCGCGGCCGGGTGGCACGAGCCCCCTGCTCCGCGCGTAGACCATCAATGACGTGCCACGATCGGGTGACGCGCCGCAGCTCCTGGTGGAGCGCGTGGAGTCGGATGTCCACCAGCCGGGCGAGGGCCGCCTCGGGTTCCGCCGGGAAGATCCGCCCCTCCGCGTCCTCGGCGTGCAGCAGCCCCAGCTCCTGGAGCCGGGCGATCCGGTCGCGGGCCTCCCCGGGCGGGGAGCGCGGCAGGAGGCGGAGGCCGTCGGCGCGCGTACCGGGGTTGCGCAGGAAGTGCCGGTAGATCTCTTCCTCGGCCTCCGGAACCCCGAAGACAGACATCTCGTTCTCGTCCACGTACGCCCCCGCTGCCTGCTGCCGTGGGCCGTGCGCCGAGGGGGACCACCCCGCGCCGCCCGTCCCGGCCGCTGCCCGTTCCGCCCGTGCCGGTACCGCTGGTGGGACGCGTCGGCCGACATACCGGTCCGGGGGTCCGGACGGTGTCCGTGTGCGCGTGCCCGTGCGATGGTCGGGCAAAGACCAGAGGCTGAGCCCCCTTCTGTGAGGGGACCGGACGCAACTGTGTGCGATACGGAGATGAACGGTGTGCGACGGCCGCCGAGCGGCACGGTCCGCACGACGGACGACGGACGACGGACGGCGGGCCCGGCCCGCCCCGCCCGGCGGCTCCGCCCCACCCGTTGCGGACGCGGCTGTCAGCCCCTGGCCGTACCCTGGAATCCACCCGGCCCGTCTCACGTGTCGGGCCCTTCGCGTTGCTCGCCCGCCGGCAGCAGCCTGCTGCCGGTACCCCTTGATCACCCGGACGGAAACTTCATGAGTCTGCACGGTCTGCTGGACGTCGTCGTCACCGACCCGGCGCTCGCCGAGGCGGTGAAGGCCGCCGGGGACGGGCACCGGCCCCATGTCGACCTGGTGGGCCCGCCCGGCGCACGGCCGTTCGCCGTGGCCGCGCTGGCCCGGCAGACCGGCCGTACCGTGCTGGCCGTCACCGCGACGGGGCGGGAGGCCGAGGACCTGGCCGCCGCCCTGCGCACCCTCCTGCCGCCGGACACGGTCGCGGAGTACCCCTCCTGGGAGACCCTGCCGCACGAACGGCTCTCGCCGCGCTCGGACACCGTGGGCCGACGGCTCGCCGTGCTGCGGCGGCTGGCCCACCCGCGTGAGGACGACCCGGAGACCGGCCCGGTGTCGGTCGTCGTCGCGCCGATCCGCTCCGTGCTCCAGCCGCAGGTCAAGGGGCTCGGCGAGCTGGAACCGGTGTCGCTGGCCGGGGGGCAGAGCGCGGACCTGGGCGAGGTGGTGGAAGCGCTGGCGGCCGCCGCGTACTCCCGGGTGGAACTGGTCGAGAAGCGCGGCGAGTTCGCCGTGCGCGGCGGCATTCTGGACGTCTTCCCGCCGACCGAGGAGCACCCCCTCCGGGTGGAGTTCTGGGGCGACGACGTCGAGGAGATCCGCTACTTCAAGATCGCTGACCAGCGCTCCCTGGAAGTCGCCGCGCACGGACTGTGGGCGCCGCCCTGCCGTGAGCTCCTGCTGACCGACGAGGTGCGGGAGCGGGCGGCGGCCCTGGCCGAGGCCCACCCGGAGCTGGGCGAGCTGCTCGGCAAGATCGCGGAGGGCATCGCGGTCGAGGGCATGGAGTCCCTGGCCCCGGTCCTGGTCGACGAGATGGAGCTGCTGCTCGACGTCCTGCCGGAGAACGCGATGGCGATCGTCTGCGACCCGGAGCGGGTCCGGACGCGGGCGGCCGACCTGGTCGCCACGAGCCAGGAGTTCCTCCAGGCGTCGTGGGCGGCGAGCGCGGGCGGCGGGGAGGCCCCGATCGACGTGGGCGCGGCCTCGCTGTGGGGCATCGCGGACGTCCGGGACCGGGCCCGTGAGCTGGGCATGATGTGGTGGACGGTCTCCCCGTTCGCCTCGGACGCAGCCGACCACGACGACGACACCCTCCGGCTCTCCATGCACGCCCCCGAGGCGTACCGGGGCGACACGGCCCGGGCGCTGGCCGACACCAAGGGCTGGCTGGCCGACGGCTGGCGCACGGTGTACGTCACGGAGGGCCAGGGGCTCGCCTCCCGTACGGTGGAGGTGCTGAGCGGCGAGGGCATCGCGGCCCGCCTCGACGCGGATCTGGACGAGATCACCCCGTCGCTGGTGCACGTCTCCTGCGGGGCGATCGACCAGGGCTTCGTGGACCCGGCGCTGAAGCTCGCCGTGCTCACCGAGACCGACCTCACCGGCCAGCGCACCGCCACCAAGGACCTGGGCCGGATGCCGGCCCGCCGCCGCAAGACGATCGACCCGCTGACGCTGGAGGCCGGCGACTACATCGTCCACGAGCAGCACGGCGTCGGCCGGTACGTGGAGATGGTGCAGCGCACCGTCCAGGGCGCCACCCGCGAGTACCTGCTGGTCGAGTACGCCCCGGCCAAGCGCGGCCAGCCCGGCGACCGCCTCTACATCCCGACCGACCAGCTGGAGCAGGTGACCAAGTACGTCGGCGGCGAGGCCCCGACGCTGCACCGGCTCGGCGGGGCGGACTGGACGAAGACGAAGCAGCGGGCGAAGAAGGCGGTCAAGGAGATCGCCGCCGACCTGATCAAGCTGTACAGCGCGCGGATGGCGGCCCCCGGCCACGCCTTCGGCGCGGACACCCCGTGGCAGCGGGAGCTGGAGGACGCGTTCCCGTACGCGGAGACGCCCGACCAGCTGTCCACGATCGCCGAGGTCAAGGAGGACATGGAGAAGACGGTCCCGATGGACCGGCTGATCTGCGGCGACGTCGGCTACGGCAAGACGGAGATCGCGGTCCGGGCCGCGTTCAAGGCAGTGCAGGACGGCAAGCAGGTGGCGGTCCTCGTGCCCACCACGCTCCTGGTCCAGCAGCACTACGGCACGTTCACGGAGCGCTACGCACAATTCCCGGTCAATGTGCGCGCGTTGAGCCGTTTCCAGTCCGAGGCGGAGTCCAGGGCGACGCTCGAAGGGCTCAAGGACGGCTCGGTCGACCTGGTCATCGGCACGCACCGCCTGTTCTCCTCCGAGACGAAGTTCAAGGACCTGGGCCTGGTCATCGTGGACGAGGAGCAGCGGTTCGGCGTCGAGCACAAGGAGCAGCTGAAGAAGCTCCGCGCCAACGTCGACGTGCTCACCATGTCCGCCACCCCCATTCCCCGTACGCTCGAAATGGCGGTCACCGGCATCCGCGAGATGTCCACGATCACCACCCCGCCGGAGGAGCGCCACCCGGTGCTCACGTTCGTCGGCCCGTACGAGGAGAAGCAGATCGGCGCGGCGATCCGCCGCGAACTGCTGCGCGAGGGCCAGGTGTTCTACATCCACAACCGGGTCGAGTCCATCGACCGGGCCGCCGCCCGGCTGCGCGAGATCGTCCCCGAGGCCCGCATCGCCACCGCCCACGGCCAGATGTCCGAGCAGGCCCTGGAGCAGGTGGTGGTGGACTTCTGGGAGAAGAAGTTCGACGTGCTGGTCTCCACGACGATCGTCGAGTCGGGCATCGACATCTCCAACGCCAACACCCTGATCGTGGAGCGCGGCGACAACTTCGGCCTCTCCCAGCTGCACCAGCTGCGCGGCCGGGTGGGCCGTGGCCGCGACCGGGGTTACGCCTACTTCCTGTACCCCCCGGAGAAGCCGCTCACCGAGACCGCCCACGAGCGCCTGGCGACCATCGCCCAGCACACGGAGATGGGCGCGGGCATGTACGTGGCGATGAAGGACCTGGAGATCCGCGGTGCGGGCAACCTCCTCGGCGGCGAGCAGTCCGGCCACATCGCGGGCGTCGGCTTCGACCTGTACGTCCGCATGGTCGGGGAGGCGGTCGCGGACTACCGCGCTCAGATGGAGGGGGGCGTCGAGGAGGAGCCGCCGCTGGAGGTCAAGATCGAGCTGCCCGTCGACGCGCACGTCCCGCACGACTACGCCCCCGGCGAGCGGCTGCGTCTCCAGGCGTACCGGGCGATCGCCTCGGCCTCGTCGGAGGACGACATCCGCGCGGTCCGCGAGGAGCTCACCGACCGCTACGGGCCCCTGCCCGAGCCGGTCGAGAACCTCCTCCTGGTCGCCGGTCTGCGCATGCTGGCCCGCGCGTGCGGCGTCGGCGAGATCGTCCTCCAGGGCTCCAACATCCGCTTCGCCCCGGTGGAGTTGCGCGAGTCCCAGGAACTGCGCCTGAAGCGCCTGCACCCCAAGACGGTCATCAAGCCGACCGCCCACCAGATCCTGGTCCCGCGCCCGACGACGGGCAGGATCGGCGGCAAGCCGGTGATCGGCCGCGAACTGCTGGCGTGGACGGGCGAGTTCCTGACGACGATCCTGGGGTCGTAGCCCGGTCACGGCGTGGACGACCGGGCCCCGCAGGGTTTGCTCATCCGGCGGGGCCCGAGGCTTCCGGCCCGAGGCCGCTACGGCGTCGCGGGCCGCTTGAACGCGGCCCACACCGTCTTGCCCACGACATGGTGGTCGACGCCGAAGTCCGCGGCGAGTTCACCGACGAGGAACAGGCCGCGCCCTGAGCAACTGCTCTCGTCCGCGTGCCGCATCTCCGGCTGCCCCTCGCCGCTGTCCCGGACCTCCAGCCGTACGAGGTCGGTCGTCAGATCGAGCCGGACGGCGAATTCCCGGCCCGGTGGGACGCCGTGGAGCAGGGCGTTGGTCGCCAGTTCCGAGGCGCAGAGCTCTATGTCGTCGATCAGGTCCGTGAGCTGCCACTCCCTGAGGACATGGACGACGAAATCGCGTGAGGCGCCGACGGATGTGCGCCGTCGGGGTAAGCGCCGTAACTGCGAAGAGGACACGGTGGTTCACCGCCTTGCTCGTGGGTCGCAACGGGATGCCCGTACTGCTATTCGCGAAAGGCGGCAGGGTGCTCTTTGGGGTGTTCGACGGAGTCGCCTACCGTGTGCACCGGCAAGGTCCGTCGTCGGCGAAGGAGGAGGCCATGGGTGAGGGCGAAGTGATCAGTGCGTCCACTCGCTACCTGACGACGGCGGAGGGTGGAGGCGACGTCTGGAGCGCCGAGGCGGCATCGGCGGGACGACGGGGCACACAGAAGATCGTGAGTGCCGGTGAAATCGCCGCACCGGAGCACGTGGCGGGCCTGCTCGCGGTGGAACCCGGCGGACAGGTCGTCGGACGGCGGCGGATCATGTATCTCGATGGCGAACCGCGCGAGTTGACCGACACCTACTACCCCGTGGAGATCGCGCGGGGCACAGGGCTGGCCGGCACGGCGAAGATCCGGGGAGGGGCTGTCCGGCTGCTCGCCGAACTCGGGCACATTGGAGTCCGGGCGCAGGAAGATGTGGTTGCCCGTATGCCGTCCGGGAGCGAACGCGAGGAGCTGGCTCTCAAGGCCGACGAGCCGGTGCTGGAGCTGACCCGGCTCACGCTCGACGCGCAGGACCGGCCGCTCCAGGTCGATGCGATGGTCATGCCGCCGCGGGGGCAGAAGCTGCGGTACGAGATCAGGATCGGATGAGGGTGCGCGGACCGGAGACGGAAGAGGCGGACGGCCGCCCCCTGCACGAGCGGATCGCCGCCGATCTGCGGGACGACATCATGTCCGGGGACCTGGCCCCGGGTGACAGCCTGCCCTCCACAGCCCAGTTGAAGGAGCGGTTCGGCGCCGCGAACGCCACGGTTCAGAAGGCCCTGCAACTCCTCAAGAGTGAGCATCTCGTGGTCGGCCGGGCGGGCGCGGCGGTGACCGTACGCGAGCACCGGCAGCGCACGATACGGCCCGCCGCGTACATGGCGCCGTCCACGACGGGGGAGCCGTATCGCTGGCTGACGGAGGCGAAGAACTCGGGCAGCCGCGCTCGCAGCACCCTCCTGGACGTTACAGAGGCCGAACCGCCGGCGGATGTCGCGGACGCCCTCGCGCTTCCATCGGGCGGCACGGCCGTCCTCCGCCACCAACTCCTGTCGATCGACGACGAGCCCGCAGAACTCGTCGCCTCCTACTACCCGCTGGACATCGCCGAAGGCACCGCCCTCACCGAACCCCGCCGCATCCCCGGAGGCACGCCCACCCTCCTGGCCTCCCTCGGCTACCCGCCCCGGCTCAGCGTCGACCGGGTCTCGGCACGCGTAGCGACCCAGGAGCAGTACCGCTTGCTCCGGCTCCCCGGTGATCTGCCGGTCCTGCGTACGCTGCGGGTGGTGTTCAGCGACGACGACCGGCCCATCGAGGCCACGGTGATGGTCAAGGCGGGGCACTTGTACGAGGTGCAGTACTCGTTCACGCCTCAGTCCGGTTGAGGCCGCCCTGCCCCCGGCAGCATCTGCGCGATCTCCTCGTGCAGCCCCAGCGGCAGCCGCGTCCCCCACCGGGCCGCCGCCTCCGCAGCCAGCTCCCGGCTCCACTCCCAGCTGTTCGTCGCCGCCGTGCGCAGGGCCTCCGGAGCCAGGGCGGCGGTGGTCGTGGCGTACCGCTCGACGTCCGCCACGGGCAGGTCCGCCTCCAGGGCGCGGCTCGGGGTGAGCCAGTGGGTGGTCGAGCCGCGCAGCAGGCGGCAGAGCTTGAGCTGGAGCGGGGCGATGACGGCGTGCAGCAGGGTGTGGGCGCGGGCGTGCTCGCCCCGGGCCTGGACGTGGGCCAGCATCAGGGTCCAGTTGGCCAGTTCGTCGGTGAGCTGCTGGGCGGTGGCCACCGGCTCGGGCGGCCTGAAGGCGGCCAGTTCCCGGGCGGCGGCGGTCAGATGCCCGGCTCGGTCCAGGAGCATGGCCGCTTCGGGGCGGGGGAAGTGGACCTGGCCGCGCCAGGTGGCGATCTCCGCGATGCCGGGGCCGGCGGGCTCGACGTGGAACTCGCCGCGCATCAGGTCGTCGAAGACCACGGCGAGGATGCCGTACATGTTGGTGTACGCCAGCTTCAGCGGGGCCAGCCGTTCCACGAACTCCCGCCCGTCGAAGGCGTCGACGTCCCCTCCCGTACGTAGAGGTACGCGTCCAGGTCCGAGTGGGCGTCCGCCTCACCGAGCGTCCAGGAGCCGTACAGCAGGACGCCCTCGACGCGGGGGTCGGCATCGGCCGTAGTACGCAGCAGTTCGATACGGCGGGCCAGGGCGTCGGCGGGCAGGGGGGCGTGGATGGGCCGGGTGTGCGGCATGGCCGGGTCTCCTGAGAGGGGGGTACGTGGGCAGACGAACGGTGCCCGGTGCTCGACGCCGGGCTGCTTCCGGTCCCGGTGCGGGACCTCGCTCGTCGCTCAGGAGAAGACGCCCATGAGGGCAAGCCTACGGGTCGTCCCGGTGCGGCGTCAGGCCTGGGTTCCGACCACCGGTGCGATGTCCGAGCAGCGAAGCCGGCTGCCGCGTCGCCAGGCTCGCCCGCCCGTAGGCGGCGAGCCGTAGGGCCCGTTCCTCCGGCGGCGGTTCCGGGACCGCCGGTGACGGATCGGCCGGCGGGCGGACCCCGGCCGTCGTGGTGCGGCGGACCGGTACGGTGCGGACATGACGCGACCTGACAGTGAACCGGCCGGGCACGGGGTGGCGGAGGGGGCCGTCACCTATCGCGTGGCTGAGAGCGAGAGGGACAGGACAGCCGTCATCAAAGGGGAGTTCAGCTCGGACACCGTCTTCGAGGTGGTCGACTCCGGCGGGGCCGGGTTCTCCCTTCGGCCTGTCCGGCTGGACCGGCCGATCCACAAGGTCTTCCCCGACGACGAGCCCGAGGGCGGTGAACCGTCGACGGGTGCGCGCCGGTTCGTAGCGCTGGACGGTGATCGCGTGTGCGGCTACGTGGACACGGAGTACGAGCCCTGGAACCGGCGGCTGGTCATCGCCGACATCGAGGTGGCCGCGCCGTACCAGGGCCGGGGAATCGGCCGCACGCTGATGAACCATGCCATCGACTGGGCCCGGACATGCGGTGCCGGCCACGTCTGGCTGGAGGTGACGAACATCAACGCTCCGGCCATCCGCGCCTACCGGCGGATGGGGTTCGCGCTCTGCGGCCTGGACACCTCCCTCTACAGCGGCACCGAGTCCGAGGGGGAGACGGCACTGTTCATGAGCCGCTCTCTCGACGGCCCCGCCGACCGATAGCCGTGCCCGTGCCCTGGCCCGGTCCAGCCCCTCACCGCCGGGGACGGCATGAGCGCGGTCATGGAAGCCGCCTCCACGGGGAAGACGCTCATAGGATTCTCGGCGTTCGGTCTTCTCCCCGTCAGGACGGCTTCACGTGATAGCTCCCCGTACGCACCGAGCGGCCCTGCCCGCCATCGGCGTCCTCGTCGTGCTCGCCCTGGCGGGCTGCGACCCCGACGACCTCGCCGCCGAAGGGGGCGCCACGAGCGGGGGGACCAAGGACGGCGCGCAGTCCGCCGAGGGCTTCGGCGCGAGCCCGCTGGACAATCCGGACGGTACGAAGCCGGGGCTCGCCCCGCTCACCGGCGACGCGGACCGGGCCGCCGCCCGGAAGATCATCGAGAAGGTGGCCACGAAGGGGCGCGGCCCCAGGACCGGTTACGAGCGGAAGAAGTTCGGCTACGCCTGGAAGGACGGGATCGACGGCATCCCGCTCGCCCGCAACGGCTGCGACACCCGCAACGACCTGCTCGCCCGGGACGGCAAGGACGTCGAGCACAAGGCGGGGTCCGACTGCATCGTCATGGCGATGACGCTCCAGGACCCCTACACGGGCGAGACCATCGACTGGCGCAAGCAGCAGGCCACCGAGGTTCAGATCGACCACGTGATGCCGCTGTCCTACGACTGGCAGATGGGCGCCGCCCGCTGGAACGAGTCCAAGCGCGAACAGATCGCCAACGACCCGCTCAACCTCCTCCCGGTGGACGGCCCGGCCAACAACGCCAAGCGGGACTCCGGCCCCGCCTCCTGGCTGCCGCCGTACAAGCCGATCCGCTGCTCCTACGCGGTGCGGTTCGCCCAGGTGTCCCTGAAGTACGGGCTTCCCGTCACGACGGCCGACAAGCGGGCCATGCTCGCCCAGTGCGGCGGCTGACCCGCCCCCGAAACGCCGGTCGGGGCCGCCCCGAAGGAGCGGCCCCGAAGAAGGCGCGGCGTGCGCGGGCAGGGGGGCCGGTCAGACCTTGCCGCCGCAGATGACGTTGTACGGGCGGCCGAGCGCCATCATCAGCTGCATGGGCTCCGTGGTCGCCGCCGGGCACTCGGTCTTCTTGTCGACGAGCCCGAGCACCTTGAAGTCGCTCGCCCCGGCCGAGGCGCAGACGATCTCCTTGGCCGTCGCCGACACGCAGTCGCCCTCCACGAGCTGGCCGCCGCCGGCGCCCGCGTCACCGGGGTGGTCCCCGGTCAGGTTGCGGCCGCAGACCGTGTTGGTGGGGATGCCGCCGCCCTTCTTGCCGTCGCCGGAGCCGAAGACCCGGGAGACCTGGATGATCAGGTCCGTGCCGGCCGGGCACTGGATCGCGTTGGGCATGATGCTCGCGCTCTTGACCTCCAGCGCCTTGAAGGTCGCGCCCGACTCGTCGCAGTCGAAGGCCCGGTAGCCGTCCGGCTTGTTCTCCGGATCCGGGCCTCCGCAGTCGCCGATCTCCCAGGAGCCGCCCTTGCCGTCCGATGCGGACGAAGCGGACGAGGAGGCCTTCGACTTCGACGACTCGTCACCGAAGATCTTGGACGCCCCGTAGCCCAGGCCGAGGATCACCGCGAGCACCAGCAGGCTCTGCAGGCATCCGGCGCCTCTGCGGGGGCGGCTCGGCGTACTGCCGGGCTGGGGCTGGGCCATGGTTCTGCTCCTCAGGGGTGGCGTGCGACGGCACGGGGGGAAGTCACGGGTGGGGACGCGGCATGCACACCTCACGGTTCCGGCCGGACCGCGTCGGTCGGACTACCCCTCGCCCGCCCCTTCCGGCAGGTCCTTGACCAGGAAGCGCGCCGGGTCCGCGACCTCGTGCCGGACGCCCTCGTCGTCGAGGTACGCGTACCGGTCCACGTACCGGCAGCCCGTCTCCCGGTAGCCGATCCGGAGGTAGAGCGCGGCGGCGCGGTGGTTGGCGTCGTCCACGCCCAGACCGATCAGCGCGTGCCCGGCCGCGCGGCCCCGCTCCTCCACCGCCCGGACCAGCGCCGTGCCGATGCCCCGGGAGCGCAGCTCCGGCGGATGGATCCCGAGCCCGTTCAGCTCCGGACAGCCGGGGAAGCGGGCCCGTACCTCGGGGGCCGCGCAGCCCTGCCACAGGATCTGCGCCGTTCCCACCGGCACGTCGTCGGCCCAGGCGGTGAGGAAGGTGCTGAGCCCCTGCTCCTGGAGGTCGAACCGGGCCGCGTGCCGCCGGGTCCGGCCGGGCGAGGGCATGTGCCGCTCCAGCGGCCCGAGGTCGGCGGCCCGGCACGGCCGGATGCGCACGGCCACGGGGGCGGAGGCCGGGGCGGGGCCGGGAGAGCCCGGCGGAGGCGTCGTCATACGGCGGGACGGTAGCCGGGCGGTGGCGTCCCGCGCCGGGCATATACCGGAGCCGGTAACGGAGTCGGACCCGGGTCCGACCCCGGAGGCGGGTCCGGCCCCGTCCTCGGCTCCGGGCCCGGTGCCGGAGGCGGAACCCGTCCCGGACCCGGGCCCGCCCCTGGGTCCGGCAGTCCGTGCGCCGAGCGCCAGCCGATCGGCACGGAACCGATATTCGCTGGTCGGGGCGGTACGGACTGCCTAGGGTCGCGCGTATGGAACTGCACATCACCACCCTCGCCGAGCGCCCGGAGCTGGCCGACGCCCTGAACGGGATGCCGGACACCTGGCCGGAGTTCGTGCTGGAGGACATCGTCGGGTGGGCGAACTTCCCCCGGATCGCGGTCGATTTCCCGCAGTACGTGCTCGTCGCCACCGACGCGGACGGGGCGGTGGTCGCCCGCGCCTACAGCGTGCCCTTCCTGCTGGACGCCCCCGGGCGCGGGGAACTCCCGGTCGGCGGCTGGGACCGGATGCTGCTGTGGGCCTTCTCGGACCTGCGGCGCGGGCGCACGCCCGACACGGTCGGCGCGATCGAGATCACGGTGGCGACCGGCCACCAGGGCAAGGGCATATCGGGCCGGATGCTCGCCGCGATGCGGGACAACGCGCGGCGGCTCGGCTTCCGGGAGGTCGTCGCCCCGGTGCGGCCGAGCGGCAAGCACCTGCGGCCCGCCCTGCCGATGGAGGAGTACGTCCGGCTGACCCGCCCCGACGACGGGCTTCCCGAGGACCCCTGGCTGCGGGTCCACGCCCGGGCCGGCGGGACGGTGGACTCGGTCGCCACCGTGTCGATGACCGTGAGCGGCTCGCTCGCGCAGTGGCGGGAGTGGACCGGGCTGCCGTTCGATACGGACGGGCCGGTGGAGGTGCCGGGGGCGCTGGTCCCGGTGCACTGCGCACTCGCCCACGGGTACGCGGTGTACGCCGAGCCCAACGTCTGGGTGCGGCACCGGCTGTGACGGCGGTTCCGGGCGCGGAGGAGGCCGCCGCGGAGGAGGCGGTCTCCGCGGCGGAGGCAGTCTCCGCGGCGGAGGCAGTCTCCGCGCTCCTCGTCATCGACATGCAGAACGCCCTCGTCGCCATCGCCCACCGGGCGTCCGCCACCGTCGCGGCCGTCGCCGGCCTCCAGGAGCGGGCCAGGTCGGCCGGGGCCCCGGTGGTACTGGTGCAGCAGGAGGACGAGGAGCTGGAGCGGGGGACCGAGGGGTGGCGGATCGCGCCCGAACTGGCCCCCGCCCCCGGCGACACGGTCCTCCCCAAGTCCGCACCGGACGGCTTCCTGGGCACCGGGCTGGACGCGCTGCTGCGGGGCCGGGGGGTCACCGAGGTCGTCGTCACCGGGTTCGCCACGGAGATCTGCGTCGAGTCCACCGCCCGGCAGGCGCTGAGCCGGGGGTACGACGTGGTGCTCGTCGCGGACGGCCACACCACCTCGCTCCGGCCGGACGGCTCCGGCCCGTACGCCGCACCGGAGGCGTCCGTGGCGCACCACAACGAGATCTACCGGAACCTCCGCTTCCCCGGCCGCCGGGTGCGCGTCCTGCCCGCGGCCGAGATCGGCTTCGGCCGCGGTCTGCCCCCGGGAGCACCGTAGGGCCTGTCGTCACACCGCCGCCCTTCGGGCGACGACGGCGGTGTGACGACAGGCCCTGGGGCGGCCGTCGCCGCCCGGGTCCTACTGCTCCAGGTCGACGATGTCCTTCGCGGCGGGCTTCTTCGCCACGACCGGCGCGTCGAAGTCGGAGAGGTGCATCGTCATCGGCTCCTCGCCGCCCCGGGACGTGACGCGCAGGAGGTACGGGGCGCCCTGGGCGGCCACGTCGAAGGTGTACGTCTCCTTGCCGTCCTTCTCCGTGAGCCGCAGGGACGGCTTGCCCGCGACCGTCGAGGGGCCCTTCTTCTCGGCGGCGCCGTCGTTCGCCTCGAACTCCTTCAGAAGCGCCTCCAGGTCACAGAACTCGATGGCCTCCGCCGTGTCCGGGTCGGACGCCTTCGACTCCATCCACTTGCCCGCGAGCATCTCCACCGCCGCGTCCGCCTCCGCCTTCGGCTCGTCCGTCATCTGCGCGCGCAGCATGGCCTCGTCGAACTTGGTGTAGACCGTCCCGCCGGTCTTCACGACCTCCATGCCGCTCTGGCCGCCCACCGTCATGGTCCCGGTGCAGTCCCCGCCCAGGCTCGACGCGAAGTCCGCCTGGACCCGGCCGTCCGGAGTGGTCATGTCGAGGCCTATCCGCAGGGACTTCACCCCGTTCGTGGCCTTGAGGGCCTTGTTGGCCACCTCCGGGCCCGACTGACCGGCGAACGGCCCGGTCTCCTTCGGGGAGTCCGTGCCGCAGGCGGCGAGGCCGACGACGGCCAGCGCGCAAAGGGTGTTGACGGAGATACGGGTGACGAGACGCATGGGTCAGGCTCCGGGAGGAGGGGCGCGGGAACGCGCCGGAGAGAGGAGGGAAGAACGGCCCCGGTGGGGCGGGTCAATAAGAGCAAACCTTGTGAACCGAGTCAACACGGTTCACACGTGAAGCGTCAGGCAACGGCCTCTGCGGGTGTGGTGCGAGAGAGTCGCTATGCTCGCGTCAGCCGCCGTCGACGGGGCGAGCGACGGGGTGGGCGGACGGGCCAAGGAGAGAGTCAAGTGCCGGAGAACGCGACCGAGGTCACCGCGGCGGAAATCGCCCGACTCGCGGGCGTGGGGCGTGCCGCCGTCAGCAACTGGCGTCGTCGGCACGCAGACTTCCCGCACCCGGTGGGCGGCACCGGGACCAGTCCGTCCTTCGCCCTGTCCGAGGTCGAGCAGTGGCTGCGCGACCAGGGCAAACTCGTGGAGGTTCCGCTCCGTGAACGCGTCTGGCAGGCGGTCGCCGGGCACCCTGCGGGCGCCGTCCAGGCGCTGATCCACACCGGTTGCGCCCTGCTGGTCGTCCGCGACCGGCCCACCGCCTGGCTGGAGCTCACGGCGTCCCCCGACGAGCGGATGGCCGCCCTACTGCCGCACGCCGTGGACCATGTGCTCACCGCACGGTTCGGGCCCGGGGGCGCCCCTGTTCACACGCCCGGCGCAGCGGGTTCCACGGCTGCTCCCCCCACGCCCCGTCCCGGGTCCGCCGATGTTCACACCACGCCTCCGCCGGAGCCCGTCGGCGTTCACACCGAGAGCGGGGCGGAGCCCACCGGTGTTCACGGCGCGGGCCGGCCGGAGCCCGCAGGTCCTCGGGCGGCGGACCCGCCGACGCCCGCCCCCGGCGCGCGCGCTGTTCACACCCCCACCGCGCAGGACCTGCTGCCGTCCGTGCCGCTCCTGCGGTCCGCCGCCGAACTGGCCGCCGGGATCGGGGCCGGACCGGTCTTCGAGTTCCTGCTCGGTCGGCAGCTGGACGCCAACCCGCGCCAGTACACCCTGACCCCGCCGCACCTCGCCGAGCTGATGGCGGAGCTCGCCGAGCCCCCGAAGGGAGCGGACCGGCCCGCCCGCCGCCGGCACGTCCGCAGCGTCCTCGACCCGGCCGCCGGCACCGGCGCCCTGCTCCGAGCGGTCCACGGCCCCGCCGCGCTGTACGGGCAGGAGGCCGACCCCGCCCTCGCCGCGCTCACCGCCCTGCGCCTGGCCCTGGGCGCCGAGGGCCCCCGCGGAGCCGCCCCGGGCCCGGACGTCCGTACCGGCGACACCCTGCGGGCCGACGCCTTCCCGCAGGTGGCGGCCGACACCGTGCTCTGTCACCCGCCGTTCAACGAACGCAACTGGGGCCACGACGAACTGGCCTACGACCCGCGCTGGGAGTACGGGCTCCCGGCCCGCACCGAGTCCGAACTCGCCTGGGTCCAGCACGCCCTGGCCCGGTTGCGCGACGGTGGAACCGCCGTCCTGCTGATGCCGCCCGCCGCCGCCTCCCGCCGCTCCGGCCGCCGTATCCGCGCCGGTCTCCTGCGCCGGGGGGCCCTCCAGGCCGTCATCGCGCTGCCGGCCGGGGCCGCCCCTCCGTACGGCATCCCGCTCCACCTCTGGGTGGTGCGCAGACCGGAGCCCGGGGTGCGGCCCCCCGCCGATCTCCTCCTCGCCGACACCACCGCCCTCCCGGGCCCGGCCTCCCCGGCCCCGGAGGACGGCTCCGCCCCCGGAGGCACGGCGGGCGGCACGGCGGGGGCCGGCAGGACGGGCGGCGGCAAGGTCCCCGGCGGCGGCCGTGAACGGCTCGACTGGCCCGCCGTGCGCGCCGCCGTGCTCGGCGCCTGGCGCGACCGGGCCGACGCCGAGGGCGTCAGCCGCGTCGTGCCCGTGGTCGAACTCCTCGACGACGACGTGGACCTGGCCCCGGCCCGCCATCTCCCGCGCCCGGCGGCCGGAGGCGGCGCGTCCGGCCTCGGGGAGCTCCGGGAGAGGCTGGCCGAGACCCTGCGTCTGACCTCCGGCCTCGTCCCCCCGGCCGCCGCCCCCGCCGGCTCCGCGCACCTGCCGCTCACCACGGTCGGCGAACTCGCCCGCGCCGGCGCCCTGCACCTGCACACCGGAACCGCCGCGCCCGGAAGCGTCCCGCTCCCCGTCCTCACCGAGCACGACGTCCTCACCGGCGCGGCTCCGGCCGCCCCCGTCCCGCCGCCCGGCCCGAAGGCCCCGGGCCGGACGGCCGACGAGACGGTCCTGCTCGAACCCGGCGACGTCGTCGTGCCCGTGCTCGGCGGCGGCACCGCGGCCCGGGTCGTGGACGAGGCGACGGCCGGGTCCGTGCTCGGCCGCAACCTCCAGCTCCTGCGGCCCGACCCGGCCGCCGTCGACCCCTGGTTCCTCGCCGGATTCCTGCGCGGTACCGCCAACCACCGGCAGGCCAGCAGCTACGCCTCCACCGCCGCCCGGCTGGACGCGCGCCGCCTCCAACTGCCCCGGATGCCGCTCGCCGAACAGCAGCGGTACGGGGAGCGCTTCCGTGAACTGGCCGCCTTCGAGGACGCGCTGCGGACGGCGGGGCGGCTCGGCGGGCTGCTCGTCCAGGGGATGTACGACGGCCTGGCGGACGGTACGGTCGCGCCCTGACGCCCTGACGCCCTGACGCCCTGACGCCCTGACGCCCTGACGCCCTGACGCCCTGACGCCCGGAGCCGCGGCCACGCCCCCCCGCATCCCGGAACCCGGGGGCCCCCGGGCGTTCCGGCCGCCCGGCCGCCGTGGTCCGCAACGGTTCGGCACGACGTCGGGACAACGGGGACAGCCCGTCGGCGGAGGTGTATACGCTCACCCCACACGTCCGTCATCCGCCTCCAGGAGCAGCACATGCACGGCTACGGCCCGACGCCGCAGCGGCCGGTCGCACCCCGCCCGTCCCCGGCGACGCTCACCGCGGTGCGCGTGGCGCTCGTGGTGGTGACCGTGCTGAGCTGCGGCATGCTGGGGTGGGCGCCGATGCTGCGACTCGCGATCGTCACCCGCAGGCCGCGCGACTGGGTCCTGCTGGCGGTCGTGACGGCCTCGAACATCGCGCTGTTCGCCTTCGTCCTGGCCACGCCGGACGACCCCGACGACATGACGGACGCCCAGGCCCTGATCATGGCGGCGTGGATGCTCGGCGGTCTGACCGCGGTGATCACCTATTACCTGAGCGCGGAGATACGCCACTACACCTCCCTCGGCGCCCCGCCCCCGTACACCGCCGCCGGGCCCCCGCCCGCCGAGTACTCCGCGTACTCCGCTCCCGCGCTCCCGTACCCGCCGCAGCCCCGCCTCCCGCACCCGCCCCGGGAGCAGTACCCCAACCCGTACACCGGGCCGGCCACCCCGCCCACGCCCGTCCCCGCCCCCCGCCGCCTCGACCAGGTCCGCGCCGAACTGGACGAACTGAGCGACTACCTCCGCAAGGAGAACAAGGAGGGCGAGGGCCGGTGAGCGGGCGGATCATCGCCGACCGGTACGAACTGGCCGCCCTCCTCGGCCAGGGCGGCATGGGCCAGGTGTGGACGGCGTACGACCGGCGCCTGGACCGCCGCGTCGCGGTGAAGCTGGTGCGCCCCGACCGGGTCGCCGGCCCCACCGGCGGCGACGCGGCCGACGAACTGCGCCGCCGGTTCGTCCGCGAGTGCCGGGTCACCGCCCAGGTCGACCACCCGGGACTGGTCACCGTCCACGACGCGGGCGAGGACGGCGACGACCTCTACCTCGTCATGCAGTACGTCGAGGGCGCCGACCTCGCCGACCACCTGGCCGAGCACGACCCTTACCCCTGGCCGTGGGCCGTCGCGGTCGCCGCCCAGCTCTGCGCCGTCCTCTGCGCGGTCCACGCGGTGCCGATCGTCCACCGCGACCTCAAGCCCCGGAACGTCATGGTCCGCCCCGACGGCACCGTCACCGTCCTCGACCTGGGCGTCGCCTCCGTCCTGGACACCGACACCACCCGCCTCACCCACACCGGCTCACCGATCGGTTCCCCGGCCTACATGGCCCCCGAGCAGGCGATGGGCGGCGCGGTCGGCCCGTACACCGACCTGTACGCCCTCGGGGTCCTCCTGCACGAACTCCTCAGCGGGGACGTCCCGTTCGCCGGATCCACCGCGCTGGGCGTACTGCACCGCCACCTGTACGAGCCCCCGGTCCCGGTCCGCCGGACCCGTCCCGAGGTCCCGGCCGCGCTGGAGGCGCTCGTCCTGCGGCTGCTCGCCAAGGACCCGCAGGCCCGGCCCGCCTCCGCGCAGGAGGTGTACGAGGAGCTGGCCCCGCTGCTGCCCCGGCACGGGGCGCCCGCCGCCCCGCTCGACCCCACCCGCCCGTTCCTGCGGCCCCACGCCCCCTGGCCGGACCGGGCCGCGACCCCCGCGCCCGCTCCCGCGCCCGCGCCCGCCGCCTTCGCGGCCCCGCCGCCCCGCCTCGGCGCGCCGCAGCCCTCCGACCCGCCCTCGGCCGGCCCGCCCTCCGCACCGCCGCCCGCCCCCGTACGCCCCGGCGCCCCGCCCCACGCCACCCCGCCGCCGTCGCCCGCCGGAGCGGACGTCGCGCGCGCCGTGGACGAGGTGAAGAAGCTGCTCGGCGAGGGCCGGATCACCCAGGCCGTCGACGTCCTCGGGGCCACCCTCCCGGCCGCCGCCGCCGAACACGGCGAGCACTCCCCGGTCGTCCGTATCCTGCGCAAGCAGTACGCCGCGACGCTGATGGACGACGGGCAGTACCGCCGCGCCCTGCCCGAGCTGCGCCGCCTCGCCGAGGACCGCGCCGCCGAAGCGGGCCCGGCCGACGCCCAGGCCCTCCAGTTCCGCTACGACGCGGCCCAGTGCCTCGAACAGCTCGGCGAGGCCGGGGCCGCGCTCGGCGAGTACCGCGCGGTCCTGCCGTACTACGAGAACGCCTACGGGCCGATCACCTCCGACCCCGGCCGCGCCCTCGACATCCGGCACCGCATCGGCCAACTGCTCCTGGCGGTGGGGGACCACACGGCGGGCCGGGCGCAGCTCCAGGCCCTGCTGTACGACGCCGAGCGCGCCTACGGGCCGCACCACCCGCTGCCGGCGGACCTGCGCCGCCTGCTCAGCCACCAGCGGGACCTGCACCGCGGCTGACGGCCGCCCGGAGCGCCCCGCCGGCCCCGTACCGGACCCCGCCGCGGACCACATCCCCAACTCCTCCCGAATCGTTGGTCGAATCAGTGGCACGGGCCACATCCACTGCCTAACATCGATCACCGCAAGGCTTTGTGCACCCATGCACAAACTCTCCCCGGGAGGCTCCTTTGCACCGCCGTCGTCGCACCGCGCTCGCCGTCCTCGCCGCCACGCTCGTTGCCGCACCGCTCCTGTCGGCCTGCGGCGACCAGGCCCACCCCGGGGCGGCGGCCGTCGTCGGCGGCGAGCGGATCGAGGTGTCGGCGGTCCAGGCCCGCGCCGCCCAGGTCCGCAGCGCCCAGGAGAGCTCCCCGCAGGCCGCCCAACTGGTCGACAAGTCGGGCCAGCTCAGCCGCGCCAAGCTGCACGGGCTGATCTTCACCCGGATCCTCGACCGGGCCGCCGAGGACGCGGGGGTCACGGTCACCCGCAAGGAGATCCAGGAGATGCGGAAGGCCGGCCGCGCCCAGCAGGGCGGCGAGGAGCAGTTCGAGGCGATGATGCTCCAGCAGCGCTGGGTCGCCCCGGACCAGATCGACGCCGACATGCGGCAGGAGGTCCAGCTCCCCAAGCTGGCGCGGGCGCTCGGCGTGGACCTCGGCACGCCCGCAGGGCAGCAGGCCGTGGGGGAGGCGCTGACCAAGGCGTCCAAGGCGCTCGACATCGACGTCAATCCGCGCTTCGGCACCTGGGACGACCGGAAGATGCAGCTCGGCGACTACCGCGCGCCCTGGATCACCCAGCGCACCCGGTTCACCCCCGAGCAGCCGACGGGGGCCTGACCCGTACGGGACGGGAGCCCGGGTCCGGTGAGGGACTGCCGGGGCGAAGGCCCCGCCGCCGGAGGTAGGTTCGCACGGTGAACGCCCAAGCCCCCGACGCCCCCGTCGAAACCCCCGCCGGTCCCGGCCGCATCGTCCTGCTCACCGCCAGCCACCGGGTCGCGCCCGGCCTGCTGTCCTGGCCGGCCTGGCAGACGCTGCACGCCGCCGACCGGGTCCTCGTCACCGACCCGGACCACCCGCAGCTGCCCTACCTCCGAGAGGCGGGCGTACGCGCCGAGCACGCCGCGCCCGCCGCCGACGACCTGGTCGCCGAGTGCGCGGGCGGCCGGACCGTCGTCGTCCTGGTCGGCGGCGAGGGCGACAGCCGGCTGACGGACGGCCTGGCCCGGCTCGGCGGCTCCGGCCGGGTGGCCATGCCGGACCTGGAGCTGCTGCCCGGCTCGTACGACCTGCCCGGAGCCCGCCTGCTGGACCTGGTCCAGGTCATGGACCGCATCCGCCGCGAGTGCCCCTGGACCTCCCGCAAGACCCACCGGGGGCTCGCCAAGTACGCCATCGAGGAGGCGTACGAACTGGTCGAGGCGATCGAGGACGGCGACCGGGACGAGCTGCGCGAGGAGTTGGGCGACGTCCTGCTCCAGGTCGTCCTCCACGCGCGCATCGCGCAGGAAGGCCGCCCGGAGGACGGGGCGGAGCCGTTCGACGTGGACGACGTGGCGGGCGGCCTCGTCGAGAAGCTGATCCACCGCCACCCGCACGTCTTCGGCGACGCGACCGCCGAGACCCCGGAGGACGTCCACGCGCACTGGCTGCGCACCAAGGCGATCGAGAAGCGGCGCACCTCGGTCACCGAGGGCGTCCCCCTCGGCCAGCCGGGTCTGGCCCTCGCCGCGAAGCTCGCCGGCCGCGTCCGTACGGCGGGCCTCGACGTTCCGCTGCCCACCGGCGACCCCCTCGGCTACGAACTCCTCGCCCTCGCCGTACGCGCCGAGGCGAACGGAGCCGACCCGGAGGCCGCCCTGCGCGCCGCCGCCCGCGCCTACCGCGACGCGATCCTGGCGGCGGAGGGGCACGCGGATTAGGGCCTGTCGTCCCCCTGCCGCCTGCCGGACGACGGCGGCAGGGTGACGACACGCCCTAGTACGGTGACGGCAGGGGTGTCACGAGGGGGGATACGGGCGTGGACGACGGGATGGCGTCGCTGGCTCGCACGTTGATGCGGGTCATCGAGAGCAACGACCGGGACGCGTACGGGCTGATGGCCGAGGCGGTCGGCGGCACCGGTTCGCGGTCCCTGCGCGTGCGGCTGGCCAAGGTGAGGGACGCCCGCGCCGACGGGGAGGTGGGAGGCCCGGCGGAAGCCCTCAACGATCTCCTGGACGAGGTGCGGCGTTTCGCCCCCCACACCTACGGGGAACTGGAGGCGCTCGCCCAGACGTTCCGCGAGGACGAGGCCGCGCGGGCCGCTTCCCGGGTGCACGGGCCGGCCCCGGCCCGAACCGACGCCGCCGCCCCCCGCAACGGCGTCTCGGGCGGTGTCTTCCAGGCCCCGGTCGTCCAGGCCGGGACCTTCAACGGCGGCGTGCACACCTACTTCGGAGCGCCGCAGCACGCCGGCCCGCCCCCGGTCGCCGACTGGCCCCGCCTCGACACCGCCGACCCGACCGCCTTCGGCGTGCTGCGTACCCGGCAGGTCGGCGACGAACCGGCGTTGCCCCCGTACGTCGCCCGCGACGGCGACGCCCTGCTGGAGGAGCGCATGCGCGCGGCCGCCGGGACGGGCGGGCTGGTGCTGGTGACCGGGGAGCCCCTGGCCGGGAAGAGCCGTACCGCCTGGGTGGGGATGCTCGCCAACCTGCCGGGTGCGACCCGCGTCTTCGCCCCCGCGGCCGGCACGGATCTGCGCGGTCTGCCCGGCGTGCTGCGCGCCCGGGGCGAGGAGCCGTGCGTGATCTGGCTGGACGAGCTGGAGGGCCACCTCGGCGAACACGGTCTGTCCCCGGCGCTCCTCGCCGAACTGGTCCGCCTGCGCGTCCCGGTGGTCGCCACGATGAGCGACGAGGCGTACGACGCCCATCGCTTCGGCGGCCAGGCCCGTGCCCGGGTCCTGGCCGGCGTCGATCCGGTGGAGCTGTCCCGCGCGTGGACGGCGGACGAGTTGCGGCGGCTGAGCGGAGCGCGCGAGGACCACCGCCTGTCGGACGCGTCCCTCTGGTGCGAAAACGGGGACGTCTGCGCGTTCCTCGCCGTCGGCCCGGAGCTGTGGGACGAGTGGTGGCGTGCCCGCCGCCCCCACGCCCATCCGCACGGCCATCTGCTGGTGCGCGTCGCCATGGACCTGGCCCGGTGCGGAACGGACGGCGCCCCCGTCCCGACGCGTGTGCTGCGCGAGGCGTGCGCGCTGTACGGGCGGGAGGCCGCGCAGGCGGCCGGGGAGTCGTTCGAGGACGCCCTCGCGTGGGCGTCCGGGGTGCGGCACGGCGTCACCGGGATGCTGGTCCCGGGCACGGAGCCGGAGAGCTGGAGGGCCTTCCCGACCCTGTACCGGGACGCGGTGACCCGCCCGGACGTCCCGCCGGCGCCGCTCGGCCTGTGGCTCCGCGCCATGGACGTCGTACGCGGGAACCCGGACCTCCAGGAGCTGGTGGTGGAAAGCGCCCGGAGTGAGTTGGAGGAGGAGGCGGAGGGGCGCCCCGAGGTCGGGCTGGTGCTCGGCCGCCTCTACGAGGCGGCCGGGCGGGCCCAGTACGCCGAGGAGTGGTTCCGGCACTCCGCCGACGCGGGCGGCGTCGAGGCGGCGAGGATCGTGGGGCGGGCTCTCGCGGCCCGGGGCGAGGCGGCCGAAGCCATTCCGTACCTGGAGCGGGCCGCCGAGGCCGGGGACGCCGGCGCACGGGTGACGCTCGCCGCCGTGCTCGTCGACCGCGCGGTGTTCTGGCTGGACCGCGGCGCCGAAGGCGGGGGCCGGGTGGCGGCGTACTACGCCAGGAGACTGCGGGCGTCCCTCGACGCCGTGCCCGATACCGTCGAGGAGTGAACGACAGCCCCGCCCCCCGTACCCCCGCCTCCCCGTCCTGCCCCCACGCCGGGCCGCCCCGAGCGGCCCCGGCGGCCCCCGCCCCCGAACTCTTCACCTGGGAGTTCGCCACGGACCCCTACCCCGCCTACGCCTGGCTCCGCGAGCACCGCCCCGTGCACCGCACCGCCCTGCCCAGCGGGGTCGAGGCGTGGCTCGTGACCCGGTACGGGGACGCCCGGCAGGCCCTCGCCGACGCGCGGCTCTCCAAGAACCCGGCCCACCACGCCGAGTCGCCGCACGCCAAGGGCAAGACGGGCATTCCGGGGGAGCGGAAGGCGGAGTTGATGACGCACCTGCTCAACATCGACCCGCCGGACCACACCCGGTTGCGCCGGCTCGTGTCCAAGGCGTTCACCCCGCGCCGGGTCGCGGAGTTCGCGCCCCGCGTCCAGGAGCTGACGGACCGGCTCATCGACGGGTTCGTGGAGGAGGGGAAGGCCGACCTCATCCACGACCTCGCCTTCCCGCTCCCCATCTACGCCATCTGCGATCTGCTCGGCGTCCCGCGCGAGGACCAGGACGACTTCCGGGACTGGGCGGGCATGATGATCCGGCACGGCGGCGGCCCGCGCGGCGGGGTCGCCCGGTCGGTGAAGAAGATGCGCGGTTACCTCGCCGAACTCATCCACCGCAAGAGGGAGAACCCCGGCGACGACCTGATCTCCGGACTCATCCGGGCCAGCGACCACGGCGAGCACCTCACGGAGAACGAAGCCGCCGCGATGGCGTTCATCCTGCTGTTCGCCGGTTTCGAGACCACGGTCAACCTGATCGGGAACGGGATGTACGCGCTCCTGCGCCACCCGGAGCAGCGGGCGCGGCTCCAGGCGTCCCTGGCCGCGGGGGAGAGCGGGCTGCTGGCCACCGGCGTCGAGGAACTGCTGCGGTACGACGGGCCGGTGGAGATGGCGACCTGGCGGTACGCGACCGAGCCGCTGACCCTGGGCGGCGAGGAGATCGCCGCCGGAGACCCCGTCCTGGTGGTGCTCGCGGCAGCCGACCGCGACCCGGAGCGGTTCGACGAACCGGACGTCCTGGACCTGGCGCGGAGTGACAACCAGCACCTCGGGTACGGGCACGGCATCCACTACTGCCTGGGCGCGCCGCTGGCGCGGCTGGAGGGGCAGACCGCGCTCGCCACGCTCCTGGGGCGCCTCCCGGACCTGCGACTCGCCGGGGATCCTGCCGATCTGCGCTGGCGGGGCGGGCTCATCATGCGGGGGCTGCGCACGCTTCCGGTCGAGTTCGAGCCGGGCGCCCGGCTCGGAGAAAGTGACACTCTGTCGACTCTGTGACTTTCACGTGATCTGCGCTGCATCGACTTGTGACATACGTTCGTATCCCGCTAGGTTCACGGTTCGACGTGGGGGCCGCACCGTGCCCGCACGTCGCTCGGGCACCGGGGCGCGGGGTGTAATCCCGCCGTGCGGCGTCCGGGCAACTCGCTTGTCAGTCGCACGGAAGGCATACCCATGGGCTCCGCGAACGGCAGACACCGCCGACCTCGCCAGGCACCCGCCATCGTCGTCGCCGCGGGGGTGACGGGATCGGCCATCGCCATCCCGCTGCTCGGCGCGAGCGGCGCGCACGCGGCCGACTCGGCCCCCTGGGACCGGGTGGCGGAGTGCGAGAGCGGCGGAACGTGGAGCGCCGACCTCGGCAACGGCCACTACGGCGGGCTCCAGTTCTCCCAGGAGACCTGGTCGGCGTACGGCGGCACGGAGTTCGCGCCCCGTGCCGACCTCGCCAGCCGGTCCCAGCAGATCTCCATCGCCGAGAAGGTCCTGGACGACCGGGGCCCCAAGGCGTGGCCGAGCTGCGCGGTGATCTCCGGCCTCGCGGTGGACGGCGCCCTGCCCGGCGTCGACCCCGGCACCGCTCCGTCCGCCGACCCCACGGCCGACCCCTCGGCCGATCCGGCCGGTGAAGCGGACACGGGCGACAAGACGGATGAATCCGGTGCATCCGGTGCATCCCGTGAAACCAAGGACAAGGGCGAGGGCGGGAAGCGCGGCACGCCGGAGGACGGCGGCACGGAAGAGGAGACCGGGGCGCCCGGCCCCTCCGCGACGCCCACCGCCCCGCCGGCCTCCGAGGCGGACCCTTCGGCCGCGCCCGACGCCCCGGTGGGCGAGAGCGGCGAGGACCGCCGGAGCGGCGGGAAGCACCGCGGCGCCCCCGCACCCGAGAAGGCCGACCGGGAGGGCGAGGGCCCGCGCGGTTCCGGCCGGCACGCCTCGCGCGGCGACGGCGACGCGAGGAGCGGCGGCGCGACGGGCGGATACACGGTGAGGGCCGGCGACAACCTCTGGTCGATCGCCGACGCGCAGGAACTCCCCGGTGGCTGGACGGGCCTGTACGAGACCAACAAGGACGTCCTGGGCCCCGACCCGGACCTGATCCTGCCCGGCCAGAACCTGGACCTGGGTCTGGACCGGAACGCGGAACCGGACGCCCGTCCGGCCGCCCCGGAGAGCGCCGAGGAGCCCGCCGCCGACTGATTCCCGGCGAGGAAACGCCCCGAAAACCCGGGTAGTTCAGAGACCTATGTCCACTTTTGCGTAAGTGAGACATGGGTCTCTTTGCTTCAACTCACGCATTTCGCCCGGTCGATCCGGGCGTATCGCCCCCGACCTGCGGAAATGAGCGGGCCCTGGCGGAGAGTTCGGACTGATTGTCCCCTATGTCCGTCCTTGAATGTCGGGGTTGGCTGTGTTTACGGTCTAAGCCGCTCGCACCGCGGGCCCCGACGACCGTCACGCCGAATCCTGCCGGCGGCCGGAGGGAACAGACGCGCAAGCGCCGTAGGCAGGAGCGGGGGACCCAGGTAGGCCGCCGGGTCCGGACGCCTCGTCGAGAAGACGGGGACGTACGGGACCGGCTAGGGGTGAAGCGGTGCGCAAGGACGCACCGCCGGGCAACTCATCAGCCCGAACCCGACAGCTCACCTCGTAGGCGTCGGTGAGGAGATTCGTTCCATGCTGCTGAACAGCAAGGGCAAGCACCGCCGCCCGTCCAAGGCCGTCCGTATCGCCACGCTCGCCGGTGTCGCCGGCGCCGCCGTCGCCGTCCCGCTGATGGGCGCGACCAACGCCTCCGCCGCCTCCGTCGAGACCTGGGACGCCGTCGCCCAGTGCGAGTCCGGCGGTAACTGGTCCATCAACACCGGCAACGGCTACTACGGCGGCCTGCAGTTCTCCCAGTCCAGCTGGGCCGCCGCCGGCGGTACGCAGTACGCCGCGCGCGCCGACCTGGCCTCCAAGGACCAGCAGATCGCCACCGCCGAGAAGCTTCTCGACATGCAGGGCCCGGGCGCCTGGGCCTGCGCCGGCGCGGGCGGCCTGACCAACGACGGCGTGGACCCGGGCGTCAGCACCGGCTCCGGCCAGTCCCAGCAGGCGCAGCCCGAGCGCCAGGCCGAGCAGCCCACCACGCGCTCCGAGCAGCGCTCCGCTCCGCAGGCGGCTCCGAAGGCCGCTCCGCAGGCCGAGAGCAAGAAGACCGTCACCACCCCGACCGGCGAGAAGGTCCAGAAGGGCGACGGCGAGTACAAGGTCGAGGCCGGCGACACCCTGAGCAAGATCGCTCAGAAGGAGGGCGTCGAGGGCGGCTGGAGCAAGCTCTTCAAGCTCAACGACGACATCGTCGAGGACGCGAACCTGATCTTCCCCGGTCAGCAGCTCCACCTGAAGTAACCGCCGTCTCTCCTCCCCGGGGGAGGGCGTCCGGCGGCTCCCTCCCCCGTACGGCTTCCCGGCCCGGCGCGCTCACCCCCCAGAGCGCCGGGCCGGGTTCTTCGTGAGGGGAGGAGCGCACCCGGCCGCGTTCACTTCTTGTGGTTACCGCTCAGTAGATTTCTGGAGTTTCGCCCCGATACGCACGTTCCCGGGCCCTTTTTCGTCCCAGGAGTCGGGCGGTCGGCCGGTCAACGGGGCCGAGCCGGATAGGCTCGGGTCGCAAGGCCACAGTGACCCTGCACAACCAGTGTCAGATCCCAGAAGGAGATGCCTCGTGCCGTCCATCGACGTCGTCGTAGCCAGGGAAATCCTCGACTCCCGGGGCAACCCCACGGTCGAGGTCGAGGTCGGCCTCGACGACGGCAGCACGGGCCGTGCTGCCGTTCCGTCCGGCGCCTCCACCGGTGCGTTCGAGGCCATCGAGCTTCGCGACGGCGACCCCAACCGCTACCAGGGCAAGGGCGTCGAGAAGGCCGTCCTCGCCGTCATCGAGCAGATCGGCCCGGAGCTCGTCGGGTACGACGCCACCGAGCAGCGCCTCATCGACCAGGCGATGTTCGACCTGGACGCCACGGAGAACAAGGCGTCGCTCGGCGCCAACGCCATCCTCGGCGTCTCGCTGGCCGTCGCGCACGCCGCCTCCGAGGCGTCCGACCTGCCGCTCTTCCGCTACCTCGGCGGCCCGAACGCGCACCTGCTGCCCGTTCCGATGATGAACATCCTGAACGGCGGCTCGCACGCCGACTCCAACGTGGACATCCAGGAGTTCATGATCGCGCCGATCGGCGCCGAGTCCTTCTCCGAGGCCCTGCGCTGGGGTGCGGAGATCTACCACACGCTCAAGAAGGTCCTGAAGACCAAGGGCCTGTCCACCGGACTCGGCGACGAGGGCGGCTTCGCCCCGAACCTGGAGTCCAACCGCGCCGCCCTGGACCTCATCGTCGAGGCCATCAAGGAGGCCGGCTACGTCCCCGGCCGCGACATCGCGCTCGCGCTCGACGTCGCCGCGTCCGAGTTCTACAAGGACGGCGTCTACGAGTTCGAGGGCAAGTCCCGCTCGGCCGCCGAGATGACCGAGTACTACGAGGAGCTCGTCTCCGCGTACCCGCTCGTCTCCATCGAGGACCCGCTGTACGAGGACGACTGGGCCGGCTGGAAGGTCATCACCGACCGCATCGGCTCCAAGGTCCAGATCGTCGGCGACGACCTCTTCGTCACCAACCCCGAGCGCCTGGCCCGCGGCATCGAGGAGGGCTCCGCCAACGCCCTGCTGGTCAAGGTCAACCAGATCGGTTCGCTGACCGAGACCCTCGACGCCGTCGAGCTGGCCCAGCGCAACGGCTTCAAGTGCATGATGTCGCACCGCTCCGGCGAGACCGAGGACGTCACCATCGCCGACCTCGCCGTCGCCGTGAACTGCGGCCAGATCAAGACCGGCGCCCCGGCCCGCTCGGACCGCGTCGCCAAGTACAACCAGCTGCTGCGCATCGAGGAGATCCTCGACGACGCCGCGGTGTACGCGGGCCGCTCCGCCTTCCCGCGCTTCAAGGGCTGACCCGTCGCAGGACGGTAGCCTCCGCCCGTCCCCGCACCCGGTCCCGTACCGTGTGCGGGGACGGACGTGTGTGACGGGGAGGCGGGAGACATGGCCGGGAAGGACCGCGACCGGTTCTCCACCTCGACCAGGCTGCGGCTGATCGGCGAGCAGACCGCGGCCCGCGTGTACCGGTCGCAGAACCGCCGACAGGCCCGCCGCTCCCGGCTCACCGGCCGGGCCGCGTTCCTGGCGCTGGTCGTCTGCTCCCTGGTGGTGGCGCTCGCCTACCCGATGCGGCAGTACGTCTCCCAGCGCGACGAGATCGCCGAGCAGGAGCGGCTCTCGCAGGAGGCGGAGCGGCGCACCGAGGAGCTGCGGGACGAGAAGGCGCGGCTCCAGGACGACGCGTACATCATGCGACTCGCCCGCCAGCACCTCCATTACGTCCTCCCCGGGGAGATCGGCTACACCGTGGCCGACCCCGACGCGGCGGAGGACTCCCGCGGGCAGCCCGGCGCGAACGACCGCCCCTGGCACTCCAATCTGTGGGACGGCGTGGACGACGCCGACCGTGCCGACCGCGACTGACCCGACCGACCCCGTACGTCCACTCCCGTACGTCCACCTCTACGAGCTTCCGAGCAGAACCAAGGCAGGCATGGAAACGCCCCCTCCGCAGACCGAGTCCACCCAGCCCACCGACGCGGACATCGCCGCGTTCGAGCAGCAGCTCGGCCGCCCGCCGCGCGGTCTGCGCGCCATCGCGCACCGCTGCCCGTGCGGCAACCCGGACGTGGTGGAGACCCAGCCGCGTCTGGAGGACGGCACGCCGTTCCCGACGACGTACTACCTGACCTGCCCCCGGGCGGCTTCGGCGATCGGCACGCTGGAGGCCAACGGGGTCATGAAGGAGATGACGGCCCGTCTGGGGACCGACCCCGAGCTGGCCGAGGCCTACCGGGCCGCCCACGAGGACTACATCGCCCGCCGCGACGCCATCGAGGTCCTGGAGGGCTTCCCGAGCGCGGGCGGCATGCCGGACCGGGTGAAGTGCCTGCACGTCCTGGTCGGCCACTCGCTGGCCGCCGGACCCGGGGTGAACCCGCTGGGCGACGAGGCCATCGCGATGCTGCCGGAGTGGTGGGCCAAGGGCCCCTGCGTCACGCCGTGCACGCCGCCCGCCGAGGAGGACGGCTGGACGGTGGACGCGGACGGCGAGGGTTACACCGCCTTCCGCCCGCTCGACGGACCGGGCGACGGGCGGGGCGCGTGACCCGGGTCGCCGCCGTCGACTGCGGCACCAACTCCATCCGGCTCCTCGTCGCCGACGTGGACCCCGCCACCGGCTCCTTCACCGAGCTGGACCGGCGGATGACGATCGTCCGCCTCGGCCAGGGCGTCGACCGGACCGGAAGGCTCGCCCCCGAGGCGCTGGAGCGGACGTTCGCGGCCTGCCGCGAGTACGCCGCCGCGATCGGCGAACTCGGCGCGGAGCGCATCCGGTTCGTCGCCACCTCCGCCTCCCGCGACGCCGAGAACAGCGCCGAGTTCACCGCGGGGGTACGCGAGATCCTGGGCGTCGAGCCCGAGGTGATCACCGGCGACCAGGAGGCGCAGCTCTCCTTCGACGGCGCCACCAAGGAGCTGGCCGGGCGCGACGACCTGGCCAAGCCCTATCTGGTGGTGGACATCGGCGGCGGCTCCACCGAGTTCGTCCTCGGCGCGGACCGGGTGGAGGCGGCCCGGTCCGTGGACATCGGCTGCGTACGGATGACGGAGCGCCACCTCCTCGACGACGGGGCGGTGGTGGACCCGCCCGGCCACGAGCGGGCCGCCGCGATCCGCGCCGACGTGGAGGCCGCGCTCGACCTGGCCGAGCGGACGGTGCCGCTCACCGGGGCCGGCACCCTGGTCGGTCTGGCGGGCACCGTCACCACGATCGCCGGGATCGCGCTGGAGCTGGAGCAGTACGACTCCGAGGCCATCCACCACTCCCGGATCGCCCTCGGTCAGGTCCGCGCGATCACCGAGCACCTGCTCCGCTCCACCCACGAGGAGCGCGCCGCGATCCCCGTGATGCACCCCGGCCGGGTGGACGTGATCGGCGCGGGAGCACTGGTCCTCCTCGCGGTGATGGAGCGCACGGGCGCCCACGAGGTCGTCGTCAGCGAACACGACATCCTCGACGGCATCGCCTGGAGCGCCGCGTAGGGGAGGGGCGGGCGGCTCCAGGGCCGACCGCCGCCCGCTCGATCGGGGTGTCACCTGCACCGTTGAGCTTCGATTCGCCCCCCGGAAGCCCTTCCGGGGGGCGAATCGGCAGGGTGGTGCGAGAAAGTTCGTGAACTTCTTCACAAGGAATCGGGGCCGCCGGGGCCTCGTTCGCACCGTTCGGGGCCTCCCGGGTGGCGCCGGATGCCGTACGCGGGCGTGGCACGTGCGCCGGCGGGGCGTCGCGTACCTCGGAAAGGGACCGGTGGTTCACCCCGCCGGAAGCGCCAAGGGCCAGCTCACAGGCGGTGCACAACGTTTCCCGAGGCGCTCCGGTTCCCTTGTGCAACCATGACCTGGGTCACGTGGGCGGCGAAGTGTAGCAGAGGGTCCGTCAATCCTTGTGAAGGGGCTCACGAGCACCCCCCGCGAGCGGGGTGGATACTCGATGGCATGAGCACCACGGAGCGTCCCAGGATCCTCGTTGTAGGCGGTGGGTACGTAGGCCTGTACGCAGCTCGTCGCATTCTGAAGAAGATGCGATACGGAGAGGCGACCGTCACGGTCGTCGACCCGCGGTCGTACATGACCTACCAGCCCTTCCTCCCCGAAGCTGCCGCCGGCAGCATCTCGCCCCGGCATGTCGTCGTCCCGCTGCGACGCGTGCTGCCCAAGGCCGAGGTTCTCACCGGCCGGGTCACGACCATCGACCAGGACCGCAAGGTCGCCACGGTCGCGCCGCTCGTCGGCGAGGCCTACGAGCTGCCCTTCGACTACCTGGTCATCGCGATGGGCGCCGTCTCCCGCACCTTCCCGATCCCCGGCCTCGCCGAGCAGGGCATCGGCATGAAGGGCATCGAGGAGTCCATCGGGCTGCGCAACCACGTCCTGGAGCAGCTGGACAAGGCCGACTCCACGACCGACGAGGACGTCCGCCGCAAGGCGCTGACGTTCGTCTTCGTGGGCGGCGGCTTCGCCGGCGCGGAGACCATCGGCGAGGTCGAGGACATGGCCCGCGACGCGGCGAAGTACTACACCAACGTGAAGCGCGAGGACATGCGCTTCATCCTGGTCGACGCCGCCGACAAGATCCTTCCCGAGGTCGGCCCGAAGCTGGGCGCCTACGGCAAGGAGCACCTGGAGAGCCGCGGCGTGGAGATCTACCTCTCCACCTCGATGGACTCCTGCGTCGACGGCCACGTGGTCCTGAAGAACGGCCTGGAGGTCGACTCCAGCACCATCGTGTGGACCGCCGGTGTGAAGCCGAACCCGGCGCTGGCCCGCTTCGGCCTCCCGCTCGGCCCGCGCGGCCACGTGGACACCTCCGAGAAGCTCCAGGTGCAGGGCACCGACTACATCTGGGCCGCGGGCGACAACGCCCAGGTGCCGGACATGGTCGGCCGCCGCGCCGGCAACCCGAACGCCTGGTGCCCGCCCAACGCCCAGCACGCGCTGCGCCAGGCGAAGGTCCTCGGCGACAACGTGATCTCCGGCATGCGGGGCTTCCCGCAGAAGGAGTACAGCCACGCCAACAAGGGTGCGGTCGCCGGTCTCGGTCTGCACAAGGGCGTCGCGATGATCGTCCTGGGCAAGTTCAAGATCAAGCTCAAGGGCCGTCTCGCCTGGTACATGCACCGCGGCTACCACGGCATGGCCATGCCGACCTGGAACCGCAAGATCCGGATCTTCGCCGACTGGACGCTGGCGATGTTCCTCAAGCGCGAGGTCGTCTCGCTCGGCGCCATGGAGACGCCGCGCGAGGAGTTCTACGAGGCCGCCAAGCCGGCCCCGGCTCCGGCCGCCGCCAAGTCCGAGGGCGAGAAGGCCAAGGCCTCCTGACCCTCCGGTGACCCGCTCCGCCGGGAGCGCTCCGTACGACGCCCGAAGGGGCCGTCCGCCATCCGTGGTGCGGACGGCCCCTTCGGCGTGCTCCGGGGCGGATGGCGCGTCAGAGCCCCTTCCCGGCCGCACGGGCGGCGCGGGGCGCGCCCTTTGCCGTTTCGTTGCCCGGTAGCGGGATGACGGAGAGTACGGGGAAGGTTGACGCAGCTGTACCTCGCATGCGGCGCCGGGGCGTCGCGGCGGGGTCAGGAGCACGTCCGTTCGCCTGTGCCTGTTGTGCTTGTCGGGGAAACACCACGGAGGTGTGCGCCATGGCAGACGCCGCGTCGCGGCTGACCGCTCTCGCCGAAGATCTGCTCTCACAACCGCTGCCGGTCCGCGTCCGCGCCTGGGACGGCAGCGAGTCGGGTCCGCCCGACGCCCCGGTCCTGGTGATCCGCCGTCGCCGCGCCCTGCGCCGCTTCCTGTGGAAACCGGGCGAGCTGGGCCTGGCCCGCGCCTGGGTGGCCGGGGAGATCGACGTCGAGGGCGATTTGTACGAAGTGCTGAGCCGAGTGGCGGGGCTGCTCTGGGACCGCGACGCCGAGGACTCCGTCCACCCGGTGCGCGATCCCCGGGCCCGCGCCTTCGCCCGCGGCCTCCTCGGCCTCGCGGGCCCCTGGCCGCCGCCCGCCCCGCCCGCCGAGGAGGTGCGCCGCCGGACCGGACCGCTGCACACCAGACGTCGCGACAGACAGGCCGTCAGCCACCACTACGACGTCGGCAACGACTTCTACGCCCTGGTCCTCGGCCCCTCCCTGGTCTACTCCTGCGCCTACTGGCAGGACGGCGGAACCCTGGAGGACGCGCAACGCGACAAGCTCGACCTCGTCTGCCGCAAACTCGCCCTCCAGGAGGGCGACCGGCTCCTGGACGTCGGCTGCGGCTGGGGCTCGATGGCCATCCACGCCGCCCGCCACTACGGCGCCCGGGTCACCGGCATCACCCTCTCGCGGGAGCAGGCCGCCCTCGCCCGCAAGCGCGTCGCCGACGCGGGCCTGACCGACCGCGTCGAGATCCGCGTCCAGGACTACCGGGACGTCCTTCCCCACCCTCCCGGCTCCGCCCGCACAGGGGACGTCCCGCCCGGACCGTTCGACGCGATCTCCTCGATCGGCATGGCCGAGCACGTCGGATCCGTCCGCTACCGGGAGTACGCCGACGACCTCTACGCCCTCCTGAAGCCCGGCGGCCGCCTCCTGAACCACCAGATCGCCCGCCGCCCCGAGAAGGACGAGGACGCCTACCGCATCGACGCGTTCATCGACGCCTACGTCTTCCCCGACGGCGAACTGGCCCCGCTCGGCCGCACCCTGGCCACCCTGGAGGAGGCCGGGTTCGAGGCCAGGGACGTCGAGGCGCTGCGCGAGCACTACGCGCTGACCCTGCGCCGGTGGGTGGCCAACCTGGAGCGGCACTGGCAGGAGGCGGTACGCGCCACCTCGCCGGGCCGGGCCAGGGTCTGGCGGCTGTACATGGCCGCCTCGGCGCTCTCCTTCGAGCACAACCGGATCGGCGTCAACCAGATCCTCGCGGTGCGCCCGCTGGACGGCGGGGGCTCCCGGGTGCCGCTGCGTCCCCGCGCCTGGACGGAGTCCGCCGGGGAGGGGGACGGGGGCGCCTGACCCGTACCCGGCCGCCTGTGCGTCCCGGACCGCCCGGGCCCGTACCCGTACACCCCGGTCACAGGCGAGAGGCCGGTGCACCGCTTCCGCGCGGTGCACCGGCCCCTCGTCGTCCCCGCCTCCCGGTCCCGCCGGGCCCGGGCTACTCCGTCTTGATCGCCGTCAGCATGTTGAGCTTCGCGGCGCTGCGGGCGGGCCACAGCGAGGCGAGGACGCCGACCAGCGCGGCCAGGAGCAGGAAGACTCCGAGCCGGTCCCAGGGGATGACCAGGGCGTAGCCGGGGATGTCGGCGGACAGGGTCCGGCCGATCGCCCAGCCGAGGAAGACTCCGAGGCCGACCCCGATCACCGCGCCGAAGACCGAGATGACCACGGCCTCCAGACGGACCATCCGCTTGACGCGGCCCCGGTCGAGACCGATCGCGCGGAGCATGCCGATCTCCTGCTGGCGCTCGAACACCGACATCGCCAGGGTGTTGACGACCCCGAGGACCGCGATCAGCAGGGCCATGGCGAGCAGCCCGTACATGATGTTCAGGGCGGTGTTGATGAAGCCGCCGAACATGTCACGGATGTCCTGCCGGTCCATGACGCTCATCGCCGGGTTGTCGCCGAGCGCGTCCACGACGGCCTGCTCGTTGGCCTTGCTCGCGCCGCCGTCCGCCTTGATCCAGATCTCGCGGATCTCGGGCCGGGTGGAGGCGCTGTGCTCGTCGGCCAGCTCCTTGGGGATCACGAAGGGGGAGAGGAACTCGTTCTCCTTGTAGACCGCCCCGACCTTCAGCTCGCCCTTCTTCTCGTCGTCGAACTTCACCGGCAGGGTGTCGCCGGTCTTCCAGCCGTTCTCCTTCGCGGTCTTGGACCCGACCGCGACCTGACCGTCCTTGAGGGAGGCCAGCGAGCCGGACTCGACCGTCAGCGAGAAGACCTGCTCCACATCGCCCGGCGTGACGGCGGAGGCGGAGTGGTACTCGCCGTCCACCTCGAACCACGCCGCCTGCTGCGGGGAGAGCGCGGTGACGCCGTCCGCCTTCGACAGGGCCCGGAGCGCGGACTCGTCGAGCGAGTCGCCGCTGGCCATCGAGACCATGTAGTCGGCCTTGATGTTGTCGGTGGTCATCTTGTCGATGGCCTGGCCGAGCGTGACGCCGAGCACCGAGATGCCGGTGACCAGGGTCAGCCCGATGGCCAGGGCGGAGGCGGTGGCTCCGGTGCGTCGCGGGTTGCGGACCGCGTTCTGCGACGCCAGCTTCCCGGAGACGCCGAACACCTTCTTCAGCGCCGGCCGGACCAGGGCGATCACCGGGCGGGACAGCAGCGGGATCAGGATGATGACGCCGATCAGGGCGAAGAACGCGCCGGCCGCGATCAGCTGCCGGCCGGACGTGCCGCCGCTCGCCGCGCCGCCGACGATGCCGGCGGAACCGAGCAGGGTGATGACGCCGCCGATCGAGTTCCGTACGACGAGGGACTTCACGGAAGCGGTCGCGTGGACGCTGCTCATCGCGGCGACCGGGGCGATCTTCGCGGCCCGGCGGGCGGGCAGCCAGGCGGCCAGCACGGTGATCAGGATGCCGACCGCGAAGGCGGAGCCGACGGCGGTCGGGGAGACGATCAGCGGACCGGCGGGGATCTTGCCGCCCATGAGGCCCATCGCGGAGCGCAGACCGGTGGCGAGACCGAGGCCGAGGAGGAAGCCGATCACCGAGGCGAGCGTGCCGACGACGCCGGCCTCCAGCAGCACCGAGCGCTTGACCTGGCGGCGGGTGGCGCCGATGGCGCGCATCAGGGCCAGCTCACGGGTGCGCTGGGCGATCAGCATGGTGAAGGTGTTGGCGATGAGGAAGACGCCCACGAACAGGGCGATGCCCGCGAAGGCCAGCAGCATGGTGTTGAGGCTGGTCAGACCGGACTCGATGTCCTTCGCCTGCCGGTCGGCCAGCGCCTTGCCGGTCTGCGCGGTGGCGTCCTTCGGCAGCAGCGGGGTGATCTCGTCCAGCAGTTTCCGGTCCGATACGCCTGCCTCGGCGGAGACCGTGGCGTTCTGGAACACGCCGGGCTTCAGGTAGAGCTGCTGGGCGGTCGCGGTGTCGAACAGCACGAGGCTGCCGCCCGCGTTCACCGCACCGTCCTCGGTGGTGAAGATCCCCGAGAGGGTGTACTCCTTCACCGGGCCGTTGGTGGCGACCCGCACCGGGTCGCCGACGCGGTACTCGCCCTTGCTCGCGGTGTCCTTGTCGAGCGCGACCGAACCGTTCTTCGCCGGGCCGGAGCCGTCGGTGAAGACGTAGCTCGCGTCCTCGCCGTCCTTGCCGGGGGCGAAGTTCGCGCCGGTGTTGGACCAGCCGTTGCCGATCAGCTTGCCGTCCGGGTCGGCGACCCCGGCGAAACCGGTGACGCGGCCGGTGACGGAGGCCACGCCGTCCAGGCCCCGGATCTTCTCCAGGGTGGCGGCGTCGAGGCCGGGGTTCTTCTCGTCGTCGCCGGCGTACGTCTCGATGGAGACGGCGACGTCGTCGTAGCTCTTGGCGGACTGGTTGCGGAAGGCGTTGCCGAGGGTGTCGGTGAAGACCAGGGTGCCGGAGACGAACGCTACGCCGAGCATGACGGCGAGCACGGTCATCAGCAGCCTGGCCTTGTGCGCGAGCACATTGCGCAGGGCGGTACGGAACATGTCTGTGTCCTGGGATGGGTTCCGGGGATGCGGAAGGGGGAGGGCAGGGGGGCGCACGCGTACGGAAGGCCGTACGCGGAGGCCGGGCGGCGACCGGTCGGTACGGGGCGACCGGCCGGGGCGTCAGCTGGTGCGGCCCTTCGCGTCGAACGCCTTCATCCGGTCGAGGACCCCTTCGGCGGTCGGCCGCATCATCTGGTCGACGACCGCGCCGTCCGCGAGGAAGACGACCCGGTCCGCGTAGGAGGCGGCCACCGGGTCGTGGGTCACCATCACCACGGTCTGACCCAGGTCGCGCACCGAGTTGCGCAGGAAGCCGAGGACCTCGGCGCCGGAGCGGGAGTCCAGGTTCCCGGTCGGCTCGTCACCGAAGATGATCTCGGGCTGCGAGGCCAGGGCGCGGGCCACGGCGACGCGCTGCTGCTGACCGCCGGACAGCTCGGTCGGGCGGTGCTTCAGCCGGTCCGAGAGCCCCACCATGTCGATCACCTTCTGCAACCACGCGGCGTCCGGCTTCCGGCCCGCGATGTCCATCGGCAGCGTGATGTTCTCCAGCGCGGTGAGGGTCGGCAGCAGGTTGAACGCCTGGAAGATGAAGCCGATCTTGTCCCGGCGCAACTGCGTGAGCTGCTTGTCCTTCAGCGTGGAGAGCTCGGTCTCGCCGATGCGCACCGAACCGCTGCTGAAGCTGTCGAGGCCGGCGACGCAGTGCATCAGGGTCGACTTGCCCGAACCGGACGGGCCCATGATCGCGGTGAACTCGCCCTGCGGGAAGTCCACGGTGACCCGGTCCAGAGCGACGACCTGCGTCTCGCCCTCGCCGTAGACCTTCGACAGCTCCGTGGCGCGGGCGGCCACCGTGGTGGGGCGGGGAACGGTGGGGGTGGTGGTCACTGGGACGCTCCTGGTTCGGTGATGCGGATGCCTGGGCCGTACTGAGGCGGGGTTCGACGCCATGCCTCGGGGACTTACTCCATCCTTACGGCCCGATCGCGGCCCGGCGTCCCTCCCGGTGCCCGTTCCCGGGGCCCTCTTGAGTCGCACCGCCGGTACCCGCTCGTCCTCCTCGGGTATGACACCGACCCCGAGGCGGACCCCCGGACCCGGCCGCGTCCGCCCCTCCGCGATCACCCGGAGTGAGCAGCCGGAGGCGCGGGAGGCGGTCGTCGCGGCGGTGCGCGGACGGCGTCGGGGCGGGGGCCCGCGGGGCGCCGGCCCCGAGGGTGGCGCACACCGTGGCGGACCCTGGCGCGGACCTGGCGTGTTGGGCCGTACGAGTGCGGCGACTTTCCGTCAATCCCGGGGGATGCGCGGGCCGCCCGGGATCCGTCGGGGGTGGGTGGTCAGCCCGCCCGGATGTGCTGACGGTCTCTCAAACGGTCAATAAAATAAGACAACATCGCGCCACTGTTCCGCTGATCGAGGGACGGCCCCGGATAGGGTCGGTAGCCATACGCGGAGCCGCGTGGCACGCCCGGATGGTGGAACGTAGACACGGCGAGCTTAAACCTCGCTGCCCCTCGGGGGCGTGCCGGTTCGAGTCCGGCTCCGGGCACCATCTCCTCACCGAGCGTGACCTGCCCGGCCCGCACCGTCACCCCTCTCCCGGCCCCGCGGCCCCCGCGTTCCGGCTGCGCGCGACCGTCCTCCCCGGGCCGCCGCCCCGGCTTCGCGCGGGCCTGCCCGAGGGCCCGGCGGCGGGGTTCCGCCGCGTCCTGCCCGAAAGATCCTCCCCTGGCACTAGGGTGATTCTTTTGCCTACCCATTACTCTTGTGGCAAGGCCACGCAGTGTGGCCATGGAGGAGTGAAATGAGGAGCAGCAACCCGGTCTTCTCGCGACGGGGCTTCAGCCGCGACAACGGCCACGCGGGCTTCAACGCGGCGCCGCAGGCCGGGGCCCCCGCGACGGGCAACCCGTACGCACAGGGCACCGCCGCCAACCCGTACGCCACCAACCCCTACGCGCAGACGGACCTCCACGGAGCCCCGGCTCCCGCCCGTCCGGACGCGATGACCATCGACGACGTGGTGACGCGTACGGCGATGACCCTCGGCACCGTGATCGTGGCCGCCGCCGCCGCGTGGTGGGCCATGCCGGTCGACCAGGCGAACCTGGGCAGCGCCTACGGCGTGGCCATCGGCGCCGCGCTCATCGGCTTCGTGCTGTCCCTGGTCAACTCGTTCAAGCGCCGGCCCTCGCCGCCGCTGATCCTGACGTACGCCGCGTTCGAGGGCGTCTTCCTCGGCATCGTCAGCAACATCGTCAGCATGTACGTCGCCCCCGGGGCGGCGATGCAGGCGGTGCTCGGCACCATGGCGGTCTTCGCCGGTGTGCTGATCGCCTACCGCACCGGGCTGATCCGGGTCACGCGCCGCTTCTACGGCTTCGTGATGGCGGCCGCCATCGGCTTCATGCTGCTGATGACGGTCAACCTCCTGTTCGCCGTCTTCGGCGGCGGTGACGGCCTCGGCTTCCGCAGCGGCGCGCTCGGCATCGTCTTCGGCATCGTGGCCATCGTCATCGGCGCGGCCATCCTCGCCCTGAACTTCAAGCAGGTCGAGGACGGCATCGCGTACGGCGCTCCGCGCGAGGAGGCGTGGCTGGCCGCCTTCGGCCTGACCGTCACCCTGGTGTGGATCTACGTCGAGATGCTGCGCCTGGTCGCGATCCTCAGCGGCGACGACTGACCCGCCCCGCCGCCCCGCGGTGACCGCGAGGGCGTGGAGTACCGGAACGGCCCGCAGGCCACGTGCCTGCGGGCCGTTCCGCGTGCGGAGGGGGGCCGGGGAGCGTTCCGCGGGGCGGGGTGCGCCGCCCGGGGCGTTGGCGGCCGTGCGGGAGGGGCGCGTAGGGTCGGCCGCGTGCTCGATACGACGCCCCTGATCCAGGCCGTGGACCGATTCGCCGACCGGCTGCGCTCGGCCCCGCAGAGCCGCCTCCAGCGCGGTGCGGCCGCCGAGGCGCTGGCCGCCGCGCGCGAGCTCGCCGTACGGGCCCAGCGCCTGGAGGACCCGGCCGCCGAACCGCGGGAGCTGCCGGACGCCGGGATGTTCGCGGTCGGCGACCAGGTCGCCGTCGCCGGTCGGGACCTGGCCGTGGCACTGGAAACGGCCTCGTCCCGGGAGCTGGACGAGGCCGTGCGGTATGTGGGGGAAGCGGCGGCGCGGACGTTCGCCTGAGCCGCGGCCCCGCGCGTGCGCGGTGGAGCGGGGCGGGGCGGGTCCTCGCGCGTTACCTCCCGCGAGCCGCGCCCGGCGGACGAGGCGGTCAGAACGAGGCGATGACCCGGTCCGCGAGGATGTAGACGTTGTCCTCACCGCAGGAGAAGGTCAGCGCGTAGGCGCCCGAGACGCCCGAGCCGCCCAGCAGCACCGGCTGCCGGCCCGCCCGCAGCGCCTCCGCGAGCCGCTCGGCGGTCTCGCGGTGGCCGGGGGTCATGCAGAGCGTGGTGCCGTCGGCGAAGACGTACACGTCGAGCGTGCCCAGCGGGCCGGGCCGCACGTCCGTCAGCTCGGTCGCCGTGACGGCCAGCTCCTCCAGCCGGTTCACGGTGCGCTCGTGATCGGTGACCACCGGCGTCTGCACGGGAACGAAGTCCGGGTGCGAGGGGTGGCGGCGGCGGGCGGCGGCCAGCTCGGGGGAGTCCTCGGTGAACTCCGTGACCTCCGCGACGTCCGCCATCTCGGGAAGGTCGGTCAGCTCACTGATCTCGTGCTCCGCGAGCGTCCGCTCGCTCAGCTCCACGAGCTCCTCCATGGCCTCGGCCGCTTCGAGATCCATCGACTCCAGACCGGCGAAGTCGGCCTGCCGGGGCAGGTAGTACGGGGCGTCGTCGCCGAGGCCGGACAGGCCCCCCAGCAGGGACGGGGCGTCCGCGGCGTCGCGGGCCTCCTGGGCGGCCCAGAAGGCGCGCGCCTCGGCCAGCTCCCGCTCCCGCTCCTCGGCCAGCGCCTCGGCCACGGCCGCGCGTATCTCCTCGGCCGGAGTGGCCGCGCTGCGGCTCTGGGGCGGCACGGACGCGCCGAGAGCGCGGCCGGCGGCCAGCTCCGTGCGCAGCGCGACGACCTGCTTGCGCAGCCCGTGAGCGGCGTGCAGCGCGGCGGCGCCGACGGCCGTGGCAGCGGCGGTGGTCAGCAACAGGGCAAACGGCATGGCGCTCACTGACATACTCCCGGTTCCATCGATACCCCCGACTTCCTACATCAGCTTGGCCTGTACCGGTACGGGCTGTCAGTGCATTACGTCACGAAATGGACAGGTCTTTCGGTCCTCGGTCCCCCCGTACAACTGCGCTGACCTGCGGAAACAGCGCTCCCCCGGGACGCAGATCACATCCTGGGGGAGATTCGGTCACGGTCGGGGCTCGACAGGGTTGGCCCCGCCGCCCGTGCCCGTGGTCGCGCTGGGCCTCGCCTGCGCTGCGGGCAGGTGCCGCACTCGTGCCTCGCGCGGCCCCTACCCTCCGCTACGGCTCAGCTCAGCCGCTCTGTGCCGATGGTCGCGCTGGGCTTCGCCTGCGCTGCGGGCAGGCGCCGCACTCGTGCCTCGCGCGGCCCCTACCCTCCGCTACGGCTCAGCTCAGCCGCTCGATCACCATCGCCATGCCCTGGCCGCCGCCCACGCACATCGTCTCCAGGCCGAACTGCTTGTCGTGGAACTGGAGGCTGTTGATCAGCGTGCCGGTGATGCGGGCGCCGGTCATGCCGAAGGGGTGGCCGACCGCGATCGCGCCGCCGTTGACGTTGACCTTGTCCAGCGGCAGGCCCAGGTCCCGGTAGGAGGGGATGACCTGCGCGGCGAACGCCTCGTTGATCTCGGCGAGGTCGATGTCGTCGATGGTCAGGCCCGCCCGCCTCAGCGCCTGCTTGCTGGCCTCGACCGGGCCGTACCCCATGATCTCGGGGGAGAGGCCGGAGACGCCCGTGGAGACGATCCGGGCCAGCGGGGTCAGACCCAGCTCGCGGGCCTTGGTGTCGGACATGATCACCAGAGCGGCCGCACCGTCGTTCAGCGGGCAGCAGTTGGCCGCGGTGACCAGGCCGTCGGGGCGGAAGACCGGCTTCAGCCCCTGCACGCCTTCCAGGGTGACGCCCGCGCGCGGGCCGTCGTCCTTGGCGACGACGGTGCCGTCGGGGGTGGTGACCGGGGTGATCTCCCGCTCCCAGAAGCCGTTCTTCAGGGCTTCCTCGGCCAGGTTCTGCGACCGTACGCCGAACTCGTCCATGTCCTGGCGGGTGACGCCCTTGAGCCGGGCCAGGTTCTCCGCCGTCTGCCCCATCGCGATGTAGGCGTCCGGGACGAGGCCGTCCTCGCGCGGGTCGTGCCAGCTCGCGCCGGACTCCTCGGCGCGGGCGGCGGTACGGGCCTCGGCCTCGGCGAACAGCGGGTTGTGCGTGTCCGGGAGGCTGTCGGAGTTGCCCTTGGTGAAGCGGGACACCATCTCCACGCCGGCCGAGATGAAGACGTCGCCCTCGCCCGCCTTGATCGCGTGCAGCGCCATCCGGCTGGTCTGCAGCGAGGAGGAGCAGTAGCGGGTGACCGTACAGCCGGGGAGGTGGTCCATCCCCATCTGCACGGCGATGACGCGACCCAGATTGTTGCCCTGCTCGCCGCCCGGCAGGCCGCAGCCCAGCATCAGGTCGTCGATGTCCTTCGGGTCCAGCTCGGGGACCTTGGCCAGCGCGGTCTGGATGATCGTGGCGGTCAGGTCGTCCGCGCGGAGGTCCTTCAGGGATCCCTTGAAGGCGCGGCCGATCGGCGAACGGGCGGCAGAGACGATCACGGCTTCGGGCATCACGCGGCTCCAAGAGGCTGGAAGGGTGTACGACGGGCTGGAGGGGTCTGACGGCGGACCGGCGGGTTCTGCTGACAGGCGGAACTCCTCTGGAAGTTACCCGGACGTATCGCCGGGGTCACCGGGGAGGCCATGTGATGCGGACCTCTTTTCTAAGCGCTTGCTCAGGTCGTGTGCCGGGGCGGGGCGGCGTCCGGGCGAGCCCCGGCCCGGGCCCGGCGCCCCTACGCGTGCCCGGGGGCGGTGTCCGGGTGGGCGTGCGGCGTGGGCTCCGTGGAGACGGGCAGGCGCCGCCGTCTGCGGTACTTGAGGAGGGCCCAGGGCGCGCGGGCCCCCGTGACCTCCGTACCGGCCTCCCGGGCCGCCTGGGACGCGGCCTTCGCCACCGGGAGGATGTCCTCGCGCCGGGAGCCGTCCAGCCGGTCGCTCTCCGGCCACAGGCCCAGCACCGCGCACAGGGTCGGCAGCACCGCCATGGCCGCCGTGGCGTACCCCTCGGCGGAGGGGTGGTAGTTGTCCGGGCCGAACAGCTCCCTCGGGTTCGCGGCGAACTCGGGGCCCAGCAGGTCGCCCAGCGACACCGTGCGCCCGCCCTGCTCGACCACGCCGATCGTCTGCGCCGCCGCCAGCTGCCGGCTCACACGGCGGGCCAGCCAGCGCAACGGCTGGTAGACCGGTTCGATCGTGCCGAGGTCCGGACAGGTCCCGACGACCACCTCCGCCCCCGCCGTCCGCAGCCTGCGCACCGCCGTCGTCAGACAGCGCACCGACTGGGTCGCGGGCATCCGGTGGGTGACGTCGTTCGCCCCGATCATGATCACGCAGACGTCCGGGATGCGGGCCGGGTCCGCGAGCAGCACCGACACCTGCCGGTCCAGATCGTCCGACCGGGCCCCCGGCAGGGCCACGTTCCGCAGGTCCACCGGGCGCTCGGCCACCGCCGCGAGGCCCGAGGCCAGCAGGGCGCCGGGCGTCTGCCCGGCCCGGCGCACCCCCTGGCCGGCGGCCGTCGAGTCCCCGAGCATCCCGAGCCGCATCGCGTCGTCCGGCCCGGCGAACGCCACCCCGTACCGTCCGTCCGCGCTCGGCGGAACCGGAGCCGTGCCCCCGCCGACCTGCCTCTTCGCGAGCTGGACCTCCGCCAGGAACACGCCCACGGCGGCCGCGCCGATCAATCCGATGCCGCCACCGCCGTAAGCCGCGCCCGCCGCGATCCGCCGTGCCACCCTCGCCGTCGACACAGTCCGGTCCACCTCCTCCTCGCCGTACAGCCGTACACGTACCTACTTGCCCCGCCGGGGGCTCGGTGTACTCCTTCCCGCACGCACAGTGCGTCCCGTACGCATACTCTGGGCCGGACCATCTCGGAGATCCCGGAGTACACGGTGCAATTCCACGATTCGATGATCAGTCTTGTCGGCAACACCCCGTTGGTGAGGCTGCGCAACGTCACGGCAGGTATCCAGGCGACCGTCCTGGCCAAGGTCGAGTACTTCAACCCCGGCGGGTCGGTGAAGGACCGCATCGCGCTGCGCATGATCGAGGCGGCCGAGCAGAGCGGGGAGCTGAAGCCCGGCGGCACGATCGTCGAGCCGACCAGCGGCAACACGGGCGTCGGGCTCGCCATCGTCGCCCAGCAGAAGGGCTACAAGTGCATCTTCGTCTGCCCTGACAAGGTGTCCACGGACAAGATCAACGTGCTGCGCGCGTACGGCGCCGAGGTCGTCGTCTGCCCCACCGCCGTCGACCCCGAGCACCCCGACTCGTACTACAACGTCTCCGACCGGCTGGTCGCCGAGACGCCGGGCGCCTGGAAGCCGGACCAGTACTCCAACTCGAACAACCCGCGCTCGCACTACGAGACCACCGGTCCCGAGCTGTGGGAGCAGACGGAGGGGAAGATCACCCACTTCGTCGCGGGCGTCGGCACCGGCGGCACGATCAGCGGCACCGGGCGCTACCTCAAGGAGGTCAGCGGCGGTGCGGTCCAGGTCATCGGCGCGGACCCGGAGGGCTCGGTCTACTCCGGCGGCTCCGGCCGTCCGTACCTGGTCGAGGGCGTCGGCGAGGACTTCTGGCCGAGCGCCTACGACCGGAACGTGACCGACGAGATCGTCGCGGTGTCCGACAAGGACTCCTTCCAGATGACCCGTCGCCTCGCCAAGGAGGAGGGCCTGCTCGTCGGCGGCTCCTGCGGCATGGCGGTCGTCGGGGCCCTGGAGGTCGCCAAGCGGCTCGGCCCCGACGACGTCGTCGTGGTGCTGCTCCCCGACAGCGGTCGCGGCTACCTCAGTAAAATCTTCAACGACGAGTGGATGGCCGACTACGGCTTCCTGGAGGACTCCGGCGCCTCCGCCCGGGTCGGCGCGGTCCTGGACTTCAAGGAGGGCCCGATGCCCTCCCTCGTCCACATGCACCCGGAGGAGACGGTCGGCGAGGCCATCGAGGTGCTCCGCGAATACGGCGTCTCCCAGATGCCGATCGTGAAGCCCGGGGCCGGTCACCCGGACGTGATGGCCGCCGAGGTCATCGGCTCCGTCGTGGAGCGGCAGCTGCTGGACGCCCTGTTCACACAGCGCGCCTCGCTGGGCGACCCGCTGGAGAAGCACATGTCGGCCCCGCTGCCGCAGGTCGGCTCGGGCGAGCCGGTCGAGGACCTGATGGCCGTGCTCAGCGGCGCGGACGGCGCGGACGCGGCGATCGTGCTCGTCGAGGGCAAGCCCCAGGGCGTCGTGAGCCGCCAGGACCTGCTGGCGTTCCTCGCCAAGGACGCGGGCGCGGCGAAGGCCTGACACCCCGGCAGGGCGCCCCGGGGCGGGGCTTCGCGGAAACGGAACGAGCGCGTCACGTGTGCGCAGCACTCGCTTAACACGCGTCCGGCACAGTGGCGGGTGTCGGCGGGGAGACCCGCCGGCGCCCAGAACGGCGACACCGGACTACGGAGCGGCTCCCGGACCTCCACCGTCGCCCGGACGCGGGACACCGGCCCTGACCCGGACCGCGTCCCTCGCGGGGACCGCCGTCGTCCCGCCCCCCGGGCGACCGGGGGTGCGGCGGTCCCCGCGACATGCTCCGGACAGGCCGTGCGGACGCCGGCCCGGGGCGAGGCCGTGCCTCAGTCCCGCCAGTCGGACCGTGCCCGCTCGCTCCGGCGGCGGAACAGGGCCCCGCTCCGCGCGGCCTGGAACGCGTTGACGCCGACGATGCCGAGCCAGGCCACGATCAGCCCCTCCAGGTCGGCGTTCACGACACCGATCGCGGACAGCGGCACGGCCAGGACCAGCGACACGATCCCCAGGCCGTGCCGTTCCCCGAAGCTCCCCGGCTCCACCGGACGCGACGGCCGGGCGGCGACCGTCCGCTGCTCGGCGAGCTGGTGGCGGACCCGGCGGTCGAGCGTCGTGTCGAGGCGCTGCTCGACCTTCTCCAGGAATGAGTCGATGAGCGCGGGCTCGTACTCCGCGCCGAGCTCGCCACGCGCCTGGAGGGTGGCGGCGAGCTCCTTCTTGAGCTCGTGGTCACGGGTTTCCATACCGACGACGGTACGGAGTGGGGGCCTTGAGGACACGGGGGCTAACCCCCGCATTGCGTAGGGCTAACCCCCCTGCCACCGGAGGGCTCCGCCTTCGGGCCGGGGACACCGCCCACCACCTTGCATATGGACATACAGCGACCTACCTGGCTGAATGGAACGGTCGGCGTCGGACGGGGCGCGACGGACTCAGCAAGGGGACACCATGAGCGGGAGCAGCCCCGCCGCACGGTTGCAGCGGCTCTTCGAGGGCCACCGGCTCACGCCCACCCAGCGGCGCATCGCGCACTGCATGGTCCGCCGGGCCGCCGACGCGCCGTTCCTCTCCAGCGTCGAGCTGGCGGAGCTGGCCGGGGTCAGCCAGCCCTCCGTCACCCGCTTCGCCGTCGCCCTCGGCTTCGACGGCTATCCGGCGCTGCGCAGGCACCTGCGCGAGGTCGCGCCCGCCGACACGGAGCAGGAGGACGCGGGGGAGACGTACAACGAGTACCAGCAGGCCGTCCGCGCCGAGATCGAGAACCTCCAGCACCTCTGCGACGTGCTCGCCGACCCCGCCCCCGTCGAGCGGGCCGGGCGGCTGCTCGCCGGCTCCCGGCCGCTGCCCGTGCTGGGGCTGCGCGCCGCCTCCTCGCAGGCGCGCGGCTTCGGCTACTTCGCCGCCAAGGTGCACCCCGACGTCCGGGTGCTCGACGAGGGCGGCAGCATGCTGGCCGACCGGATCGACTCCGCCCGCCGCGCCGGGGCCACCGCCCTGATGTGCTTCGCGCTGCCGCGCCACCCCAAGGAGACCGTGGACGCGCTCGCGTACGCCCGGGACCAGGGGCTGACCGTGGTGACCGTCGCGGACTCCGCTTTCGCGCCCGTCGCCCGGCACAGCGATCTGCTGCTCCCGGCGGCGATCGGCTCCGGGCTCTCCTTCGACACCGTCTGCGCGCCGATGCTGCTGGGCAGGGTGCTGCTGGAGGCGATGTGCGACGGGCTGCCCGACGCCCAGGCGCGGCTGGAGGAGTTCGACGCACGGGCGGCGGCGCGCGGCCTGTTCGTGGAGTGAGGGCCCCGGGCCCCGCGCCGCCCCGGACGCGTCAGACCTCCAGTTCCGCCTCGATCTTCTTCAGCTGGTGGCGGGCCATGGCCAGGTTCGCCCGGCTCGCGTCCAGCACCAGGTAGAGGAACAGGCCGTTGCTGCCGCGGGTCCTGAGCAGCCGGATCAGGTGGTACTGGCTGTTGAGGGTGATCAGGATGTCCTCGATCTCCTCCTGGAGCCCCAGGTGCTCCATCGTGCGGAGCTTGGCGCGGATCACGTCGGTGTTGCCCGCGGCGGCGACCTCCAGGTTGAAGTCCTTGCCGCCGCCGAGCGTGCCCAGGGCCATCCCGCTCGTGTAGTCGACGAGCGCGACACCCGTGGCGCCCTCGATCGAACTCATCGCTTCCTTCAAAGACGCTTCGGTGTTCGCCATGGAGGCTCGTTTCCTTTCCGTGGCCGGTCGCGGTGACCGGGTCCGTTTCCGCACCGGCGGCTGTGCCGATTCCGGTGCCGGTTTCCTTGCTGGCTTCGGTGTTGGTCCGTGGGCGGGGCGGTGCGCGGGCCTCCGCGGGACGGCTGAGTCCCGGGGGGCGGTGGTACGGGGTGGGGGGAGCCGGGCGGGCGCGGGCGTTCTACGTCGGGCGCTGCGGCAGGCCGCGGCCCGGCGTGCCGGTGGGGCGCGGGGGCAGGGCACGGGCGGCGGCGGGAGCGGGCCGCTCCACGCGTTCCAGCGCGGCGTCGACGAGTTGGCCGATACGGGCGCCGGAGCGGCGGCCCTCCAGATGGAGCCGGCCGACGTTGATGCGGTCCTCGGCGAGCAGGGTCAGGACGGCGGAGGAGCCTGCGGCGTAGGTGGCGATGTAGCCGTTGCCGCCGCGGACGAGCAGTTCGCGGAAGCCGCCGCGGCCGGTGGCATCCGTCATCCGGATGGAGACGCCGAGGGCGGCGGCGGTGAGGGCGGCGACGCCCTCCGCCTCGACGCCCGGCGTGTCGTGGGCCAGCACCAGGCCGTCGGTGGAGGCGGCCAGCGCCCCGGAGAGCAGGGGGACCCGGGCCCGTAACCGCTGGAGCTCGTCGAGGACATCACGCACTTCGGCCTCGGGCACCATCAGCTGTCTCCTCCCGGCACGCTGTCTGAGCGCGCGTATCACAGGGCCTCCAATGCGTCTCGGAGCCGGCGCAGCAGGGCGACATCGGGGTCGGCCGTCACCTCGGGGAGCGTGATCCGGCCGGATGCCGAGGCGGCGGGCAGCGGTCGGGCCCGGACCGCCTCCACCAGGCCGGCCGCCGCCAGCCGACGCAGGTCGACCAGGACGTGGAAGGCCGAACGGCCCAACTGCCGCGCGATGTCGGAGGCCGTACGGTCCCCGTCGGCCAGCTCCAGGATCCGCCGCTGACGGGCCGGCGCCGGGGCGTCCGAGCCGTACGCGGTCGTCCGCAGCGGCGCGCCGTCGCAGGCGGGGTCGGGCCAGATCCGGTCCAGGAACTCCCGGCGGCGCAGCGTCTCGCGCTCCACGGCGGCCACCGGGACGGGCCGCACGGGACCGATCCAGTGCGCCACCCCGTAACGGAAGCGGGCGGGCGTCCCGGTCGGCGCGAGCGCGAAGAAGGCGGCGTCGTACAGCGCGCCCAGATGGCACAACTCCAGGGCCCCGCCCGGCACATGGCCGCTGTCCACGAGGTAGCGGCCGACCCGGCGGCGGGCCCCGGCCTGTGCCACGGCGTCCCACCAGCCCTCGTGCCGCAGGGCGCCGCCCGCGGTGAGCAGGACGTCGATGCCGGGGGTGGCGGGGCTCTCGGCGTGCACCACCTGGCCGTCGGCGAGGTAGAGCGTGCCGTGGTCGCGCAACAGGGCGCCGGTGGCCCGCTCGGCGGCGAGGCGCCGGAGCATCGGGGAGAGCACCGTGGGCCGGTCGGCGCCGGGGGGTCCGAGGCCGGCGGCTATCGCGCTCATGCCAGCACCAGGCGTTCGGCCAGCTCGCCGAGGCGCATCCGGGCGAGCGCGAGGTTGCCCTCGGAGCGGTTCAGCCACAGGTGCAGGAAGACGCTGCTGTCGAAGGCGGTCTCGACGAAGCGGAGCATGTGGTAGCCGTCATGGGTGGTGACGATGACGTCCTCGACGGGCGGCCCCGGCGCCTCGGCGGCCGGGTGGCCGCCGTCCGCCGGGGAGAGCCGGGTGAAGGCCGGCTGTTCGGCGGCCATCCGGGCGACCTCCGCGGTCTCGGCGGCGGTGGCCTCGTGGTCGCCGTTGGGGGACTCCCCGATGGTGCCGAGGGCGAGACCGCTCGTCCAGTCGACCACCGCGGCGCCCCGGGCGCCGGGCAGTTTCATGACTTCGAGCAGGCACTCGTCGATTCCGGGCACGCGGATCTCCCCTCCCGACGTGGCGTACGGCTGTGACGCAGAGGCTACGCAACGTGTGTACGCCGGGAGGAGGTTCTGGCATTTTCCTTTGGTACATGCGGTCCGCGGTGTAAAGGAACGGCCGGAACACGGCGTTCGGCCCGGAGCCCGGGGTTCCGTCAGGCGTCCGGGGCGCCGGACCTCTCGCGGGCCGTCATCACCGCCCTGTTGACGGCCCACAGCCCGATGCCGATGAGCAGCAGGACCCCGGCCCGTACGTACACGTCGGCGCCCCGGTCGGCCAGCGGGCTCGCCAGGACCAGCGAGGTGAGCGCGCCGAGGACGGGCAGGGCCGTGGGCGTACGGAAGTGGCGGTGCTCCACCCGGTCCTTGCGCAGCACCAGTACGGCGCTGTTGACCAGGGCGAACACGCACAGGAGCAGGAACGAGGTGGTGTCGCCGAGCCCCTCGATCTCTCCGGTGGACACCAGGCCGATCGCCAGGGCGGAGACGAAGACGATCCCCGTCCAGGGGGTGCGCCGGCCTGCCAGCACCTTCCCCATCGCGGGCGGCAGGATGCGCTCGTTGGCCATGCCGTAACAGAGCCGCGAGGCCATCATGATGTTGATCAGTGCCGAGTTGGTGACGGCGAACAGGGCGATCAGCGCGAACAGTTTCGGCGGGAAATCGACGCCCCCCGCCTTCACCACCTCCAGCAGCGGGCCGCTGGAGTCCGCCAGCGTGCGGGAGTCGACCAGGAGCGAGGAGACCAGGGCGACCAGGACGTAGACGGTGCCGGTGAACCCCACCCCGATGAAGATCGCCCGGGGGAAGTCGCGGGCCGGGTTCTTCGTCTCCTCGGCCATGTTGACCGAATCCTCGAAGCCCACGAACGCGAAGAAGCCGAGCGCGGTGGCGCCGAGGACGCCGGTGAGCAGCGCGTACCCGGTGCCGCCGGTCTCGATCCGGATCAGCCGGCCCGGTTCGCCCCCGCCGCTGAACACGGCGTACGCGCCGATCGCGAGGATCACCGCCAGCCCGCCCGCCTCGACCAGGGTCAGCACGACGTTCGCCTTCACCGACTCCGCGACCCCGCGCAGGTTGATCGCGGCGAGGGCGAGCACGAACAGGACCGCGATCAGGGTCGGCGGCACCGCGTCCGTGAACTCGCCCAGGTAGTCGCCGCTGAACGCCCGCGCCGCCGCACTGGCGGAGGAGAGGCCCGAACACATCACCATGAAGGCGACGACGAAGGTCAGGAAGGGGACCTTGAACGCCTTCTGGGTGTAGAGCGCCGCACCGGCCGCCTTCGGGTACTTGCCGACGAGCTCGACGTACGAGGCCGCCGTCAGCAGGGCGACGGCGAAGCCGATCGCGAACGGCAGCCAGAGCGCTCCGCCGACCTTTCCGGCCACGTTCCCGGTGGTGGCGTAGATGCCGGTGCCCAGGATGTCGCCGATGACGAAGAGGATCAGCAGCCTGGGGCCCAGCGCCCGTTTGAGCGGCGGCGACCCGCCGGTGCTCGCGGGGCCGTCGGCGGCCCCGGGGCCGCGAGGGCCGGCGGGGCCGCCGGTCGCGGGCGTGCCGGATCTGCTCATCGCTGCCTCCGGGACGGACGCCGGGACGGTAGGAGGGTGTCTTCCCCGCCCCGGCGCGTACCGCACCTGTTGACTACGACTATTCATCGCACCAGGATGTGAATAGTTTTTCACCGTCGCGAGGAGGCACCGCCATGTCAGGACCCCGCCCCGTACGGGCACCGCGCGGCAGCGCGCTCACCGCCCTGGGATGGCAGCAGGAAGCCGCCCTGCGGATGCTGCAGAACAACCTCGACCCCGAGGTCGCGGAGCACCCCGACAAGCTCGTCGTCTACGGCGGAACCGGCAAGGCGGCCCGCGACTGGCGCTCCTTCGACGCGATGGTCCGCACCCTGGAGACGCTGAAGCAGGACGAGACCATGCTCGTCCAGTCCGGCCGCCCGGTCGGCGTCATGCAGACCCACGAGTGGGCGCCGCGCGTGCTCATCGCCAACTCCAACCTGGTCGGGGACTGGGCCAACTGGGAGGAGTTCCGCCGCCTGGAGGCGCTCGGGCTCACCATGTACGGCCAGATGACCGCCGGGTCCTGGATCTACATCGGCACCCAGGGCATCCTCCAGGGCACCTACGAGACCTTCGCCGCCGTCGCCGCGAAGAAGTTCGGCGGCACCCTGGCCGGGACGATCACGCTGACCGCCGGCCTCGGCGGCATGGGCGGCGCCCAGCCGCTCGCCGTCACCATGAACGACGGCGTCGCCCTCGTCGTCGACTGCGACCCGCGCGCCATCGAGCGCCGCATCGAACACCGCTACCTCGACGTCAGGGCCGACAGCCTGGAGCACGCCCTCCAGCTCGCCGTCGAGGCCCGCGACGCCCGCCGCCCCCTCTCCATCGGCCTCCTCGGCAACGCGGCCGAACTGCTGCCCCGGATGCTGGCCGAAGGCGCGCCGATCGACATCGTCACCGACCAGACCAGCGCCCACGACCCGCTGGCCTACCTCCCGCTCGGCGTCGACTTCGACGACATGGCGACGCTCGCCGCCGAGAAGCCCGCCGACTTCACCCGGCGCGCCCGGGAGTCGATGGCCCGTCACGTCGAGGCCATGGTCGGCTTCATGGACGCCGGGGCCGAGGTCTTCGACTACGGCAACTCCATCCGCGGCGAGGCCCGGCTCGCCGGGTACGACCGCGCCTTCGACTTCCCCGGCTTCGTCCCCGCCTACATCCGCCCCCTCTTCTGCGAGGGCAAGGGCCCCTTCCGCTGGGCCGCGCTCTCCGGCGAGGCGTCCGACATCCACAAGACCGACAAGGCGATGCTGGAGCTGTTCCCGGAGAACGAGTCCCTGCACCGGTGGATCACGATGGCCGGGGAACGCGTCCACTTCCAGGGGCTGCCCGCCCGCATCTGCTGGCTCGGCTACGGCGAGCGCGACAAGGCCGGCGAGCGCTTCAACGACATGGTCGCCAGCGGCGAACTGGCCGCCCCGCTGGCCATCGGCCGCGACCACCTGGACTGCGGCTCCGTCGCCTCCCCGTACCGCGAGACCGAGGCCATGCTCGACGGCTCCGACGCCATCGCCGACTGGCCGCTGCTCAACGCCATGGTCAACGTCGCCTCCGGCGCCTCCTGGGTCTCCCTCCACCACGGCGGCGGCGTCGGCATGGGCCGCTCCATCCACGCGGGCCAGGTCACCGTCGCGGACGGCACGAAGCTCGCGGGCGAGAAGATCCGCCGCGTCCTGACCAACGACCCCGGCATGGGCGTCATCCGGCACGTCGACGCGGGCTACGACATCGCGGAGTCCGTCGCCGCCGACAAGGGCGTCCGCGTGCCCATGACGGAGGACCACTGATGCCCACGGGCGCCCCGGGACAGGGCCCGGCCGGGCCCACCCCTCCCGACCCGGGACGGCAGCCGTGGCGTGCCGGTGACTCCTTCCTCTCGATGTGGCGGGAGCTGGCCCCCCTCGGCCGCCACCCCGGCAGCGGCGGCTACCGGCGCCACGCCTGGACGGGCGCCGACCTCGACTGCCGGGCCTGGTTCCGCGCACAGGCCGAGGCGCGCGGTCTCGTGTACGAGATCGACCGCAACGGCAACCAGTGGGCCTGGCACGGCGACCCCCTGGCCGGGGACGCCGTCGTCACCGGCTCGCACCTGGACTCCGTCCCGGACGGCGGCGCCTTCGACGGCCCGCTCGGCGTGGTGTCCTCCTTCGCCGCGCTCGACGAACTCCACCGCAGGGGAGTGGAGTTCACCCGGCCGCTGGCGATCGCCAACTTCGGCGACGAGGAGGGCGCCCGCTTCGGCCTGGCCTGCGTGGGATCCCGGCTGGCCGCCGGACAGCTCACCGTCGCCGACGCCCACCGGCTGCGCGACGGGGACGGGACCACCCTGCCCGCCGCCATGGAGGCCGCCGGGTACGACCCCGGGACCATCGGCCCCGACCCGGAACGGCTCGCCCGGATCGGCGCGTTCGTCGAACTCCACGTCGAGCAGGGCCGCGCCCTCGACCTGACCGGCGACCCCGTCGGCATCGCCTCCGCCATCTGGCCGCACGGCCGCTGGCGGTTCGACTTCCGGGGCGAGGCCAACCACGCCGGCACCACCCGCCTCGCCGACCGCCGCGACCCGATGCTCACGTACGCGGAGACCGTGCTGGCCGCCCGCCGCGAGGCCGAGCTGACCGGTGCGCTCGCCACCTTCGGCAAGATCGCGGTCGAGCCCAACGGGGTCAACGCCATCCCCTCCCTCGTACGCGGCTGGCTCGACTCCCGCGCCGCCGACCAGGCGACCCTGGACGCCCTCGTCACCGGCGTCGAGCGCGCCGCCCGGGAGTACGCCGACCGGGCGGGGATCGACCTCGACGTGGTCCGCGAGTCGTTCACGCCCGTCGTCGAGTTCGAGCACGCCCTGCGCGACGAACTCGCCAAGATCCTCGAAGGCTCCGGCGACACCCGGCGGCCCGTACCCGTCCTGGGCACCGGCGCGGGCCACGACGCGGGTATTTTGTCCGCCTCGGCCCCCACCGCCATGCTGTTCGTACGGAATCCCACCGGCATCTCGCACTCACCCGCCGAGCACGCCGCCGAGGACGACTGCACGGCCGGGGTGGAGGCGCTCGCCGACGTACTGGAAGGTCTCGCGTGCAGCTGACACACCGGACGACGGGCGCACCCGTCACCGCCGCCTACTGGACGGACCACGCCTGGCTCGGCACGCACGTCGAGCCGGGCGTCACCCTGGAGATCGCGGACGGCCGCATCGCCGGGGTCAGGACCGGGGTCGGGACGCCGCCGCCCGGGGCGACCGTGCTGCGCGGCCTGACCCTGCCCGGCCTCGCCAACACCCACTCGCACGCCTTCCACCGGGCCCTGCGCGCCACCGTCCAGGTGGGCTCGGGCACCTTCTGGACCTGGCGCGAGCTGATGTACCGGACGGCTTCCCGGCTCACCCCGGACACCTACTTCGACCTGGCCCGCGCCACGTACGCCGAAATGGCCCTGGCCGGCATCACCGCCGTCGGGGAATTCCACTACCTCCACCACGCGCCGGGCGGCACCCCCTACGCCGACCCGAACGCCATGGGGGAGGCGCTGATCGCGGCGGCGGCCGAGACCGGCATCCGGATCACCCTGCTGGATACCGCCTACCTGGCCGCCGGGTTCGGCGAGCAGCCCAACCGGCACCAGCTCCGGTTCTCCGACACCACCGCCGAGGCATGGGCGGAGCGCGCCTCCCTCCTCAAGGGCGGCGACCACGCGCTGATCGGCGCGGCGATCCACTCCGTCCGGGCGGTCCCGGCGGACCAACTGGCCACCGTCGTGCGGTGGGCGCAGGAGCGGTCGGCCCCGCTGCACGTCCACCTCTCCGAGCAGACGGCGGAGAACGACGCCTGCCGGGCCGCCCACGGCCGCACCCCCACCCGGCTGCTGGCCGACCACGGGGTGCTCGGCCCGCGCACCACCGGCATCCACAACACCCACCTGACCGAGGCGGACATCGCCCTGTTGGGCTCCTCGGCCACCGGCACCTGCATGTGCCCCACCACCGAACGCGACCTGGCCGACGGCATCGGCCCCGCCGCCGCCCTGCAGAAGGCGGGCTCCCCGCTCTCGCTGGGCAGCGACAGCCACGCCGTGATCGACCTGTTCGAGGAGGCGCGTGCGATGGAGCTGAACGAGCGGCTGCGCACGCACGTCCGGGGCCACTGGACGGCCGCCGCCCTGATCCGGGCCGCCTCCGCCGACGGGCACGCCGCGCTCGGCCGCCCCGACGCGGGCGTGCTGGAACCCGGCGCCCCCGCCGACCTGACCACGGTCGCCCTGGACTCCGTCAGAACGGCAGGGCCGGTGCCCCGACTGGCAGCGGAGGCCGCCGTATTCGCCGCCTCCGCCGCCGATGTGCGGCACACGGTCGTGGCGGGCCGGCACATCGTCCGGGACGGCCGCCACACGCGGGTGGAGGATGTGCCCCGGGCGCTCGCCCGAGCCGTCGCAGCCCTGCACGACTGAGCATCCCGGGGCCCCGCCCCGCACGGCTGAGCACGGTGGTCCCCCGCCCCGCGCCCCCGGGCGCCCCGGAACCGCCGGGCCCCTCGAACACTCCGGTCCCCTCGAACCCTCCGGACCCTCCGGAACGCAAGGAGAACACTCTCCAGATGACGAGCACCGCCGTCACCCACATCGCCAACCTGGTCACCAACGACCCCTCCCTCGGAAACAGGGCCCCCCTGGGCCTGATCCAGGACGCGGCCGTCGTCATCGAGGGCGACCGCGTCATCTGGACCGGTGAGTCCAGCAAAGCACCCGCCACCGACAACGTCCTCGACGCCACCGGCCGCGCGGTGATCCCCGGCTTCGTCGACTCCCACTCCCACCTGGTCTTCGCGGGCGACCGCACCGAGGAGTTCAACGCCCGCATGTCCGGGCAGCCCTACCGCGCGGGCGGCATCCGCACCACCGTCGCCGCCACCCGGGCCGCCTCCGACGACGAGCTGTCCGCCAACGTCGCCCGCTACCTCGCCGAAGCCCTGCGCCAGGGCACCACCACCCTCGAGACCAAGTCCGGCTACGGCCTCACCGTCGAGGACGAGGCCCGCGCCCTGCGGATCGCGGGCCGCCACACCGACGAGGTCACCTATCTCGGCGCCCACATCGTCTCCCCCGACTACGCCGACGACCCCGCCGGCTACGTCGACCTGGTCACCGGCCCGATGCTGGACGCCTGCGCCCCGCACGCCCGTTGGATCGACGTCTTCTGCGAGCAGGGCGCCTTCGACGGCGACCAGGCCCGGGCGGTCCTCACGGCCGGCCGCGCCAAGGGGCTGCACCCCCGTATCCACGCCAACCAGTTGAGTCACGGCCCCGGCGTCCAGCTCGCCGTCGAGCTCGACGCGGCCTCGGCCGACCACTGCACCCACCTCACCGACGCCGACGTCGAGGCGCTCGGCCAGGGGAACACGGTGGCGACGCTTCTGCCGGGCGCGGAGTTCTCCACCCGCGCCGAGTGGCCCGACGCCCGCCGCCTCCTCGACGCCGGGGCCACCGTCGCCCTCTCCACGGACTGCAACCCCGGTTCGTCGTTCACCTCGTCGATGCCGTTCTGCATCGCGCTGGCCGTGCGCGACATGGGGATGACCCCGGACGAGGCGGTCTGGTCGGCCACCGCCGGCGGGGCCGCCGCCCTGCGCCGTACGGACATCGGGCGGATCGCCCCCGGCGCCCGTGCCGACCTGGTCCTCCTCGACGCCCCGAGCCACGTCCACCTGGCGTACCGCCCGGGCGTCCCCCTGGTCAGCGCGGTCTGGCGGGGCGGGCAGCGGGTGGTCTGAGGACTGGTCGGGCCCCGTGCCCGGCCGACCCGGCCGGGCACGGGGCCCGACCGGCGCACGGTACGGCGCCCCGGCGCCCCAGGGCCCCGGGGCGCCGCGCCCACCACGCGGAAGGACCCGCTCCCGGCGGTCCGGGGCGGGTCCTTCCGTGCTGCTCGACGGCGCCCGCCGCCCCGGGGGGCGTGGCGGGCGGTACCCGTCATTCGTCCACGGTCAGCCCCTTGCGGAGCTTGGCGAGCGTCCGCGAGAGCAGCCGGGACACGTGCATCTGCGAGATGTTCAGTTCCTCGCCGATCTCCGACTGCGTCATGTTGCTGACGAAACGGAGCGAGAGGATCATCCGGTCCCGGGCGGACAGCGCGGCGATCAGCGGCTTGAGGGACTCCACGTACTCGATGCCTTCGAGGCCGTTGTCCTCGTAACCGATGCGGTCCGAGAGGGCGCCCTCGCCGTCGTCGTCCTCGGGCTTGGCGTCCAGCGAGCTGGCGGTGTACGCGTGGCTCGCGGACATGCCCTCGACGACCTCGTCCTGGGTGATGCCGAGCCGCTCGGACAGCTCCGCCACGGTGGGCGCGCGGTCCAACCGCTGGGCCAGTTCGTCGCCCGCCTTCGCCAGGTCGAGCCGCAGCTCCTGGAGCCGGCGCGGCACGCGCACGGACCAGCTGGTGTCCCGGAAGAAACGCTTGATCTCGCCGACGATCGTCGGCAGCGCGAAGGTGGGGAACTCCACCCCGCGGCTCAGCTCGAACCGGTCGATCGCCTTGATCAGGCCGATGGTGCCGACCTGGACGATGTCCTCCATCGGTTCGCTGCGGGAGCGGAACCGGGAGGCGGCGAACTTGACGAGCGCGAGGTTCAGCTCGACGAGGGTGTTGCGGACGTAGCTGTACTCCGGGGTGCCCTCTTCCAGGGCCTCCAGCCGCTCGAAGAGCGTCTTCGACAGCGCCCTGGCGTCCAGAGCGCCCACTTCGGCGTACGGCGGGATCTCGGGAAGTCCTTCGAGTCCTTCGAGCCCCTCGCCGGTCGGGCCGGAGAAGTCTGAGGTGGTGCTGGTGCGCGGGCCGGGAACGGCACTCGCGGCGGGGGAGTCGGAATTGGTCGGTCCCTGAGGACATGCCGACGACGCGTAGTGGGTACGCGCTCCGTCGAGCCGGGGTGACATGGTTCTCCTCCATCGTTCTCGGCATATGGCTGCCGATGCCCCTACGTGTTCCTGCGGTGAAGCGGCGCCTCCAAAGCCGGTCGTGTTTCGGGTGTCCCTCTACCCTTACCCGGTTCCGGCCAGCAGTGACAAGCTCCAATTGCCGCCGTATGTCCGGTTTGTGGAGGTCTCCGACTACCGCAGGGCGAAGGGAACGCGTACTGTTTCACGGACGTCGGCGGCAGCTAGGCATTCAGCCGCACAGGCAGTGACGTGCACGGTGACGAAGGCGAAGAGGGACTGGCATGGACCGCGGGACGGTCGGCAGTGCGAACCGGGGTCGGCTTCAGGTCGAGGCCCGGACCGAGGGGCGCAACGAGGTCGTGACGCCGGTGGGTGAGCTGGATCACCACACCGCCGATCTGTTGCGGGAGCCTCTGGAGAGTGCGGTCGAGCAGGGGCGCGTGCGCCTGGTGGTCGACTGCTCTCGCCTGGATTTCTGTGATTCCACCGGGTTGAACGTGCTGCTCGGCGCCCGCCTCAAGGCGGAGGCGGCCGGAGGCGAGGTCCACCTGGCCGGAATGCAGCCCGTGGTGGCGCGGGTGTTCGAGATCACCGGGGCGGAGGCGGTCTTCACCGTCCACGCCACCCTCGACGAGGCGCTGGCCACCTGATCCGGCACGGTCGCGCGGTCGCGGACGTCCCCGCGGTCCGACGCGGTACGCGCCGTACCGGCGGCGGTACGCGATCGTGTGCTTCAAGTGGGTGTTGTTGCGGGACGGCAGGGCAGGAGACACCCCATCGGCGCCTCGCAGAGGTTCCGGCGCATGCGGTAACTGATCATTTTCTTTACGACGGCGACATGGCGACATGGCGAATCGGTGAGGTGAAGCGCTGATGAGCACCACCCGGCAGCATCCGCCGGGCGACCTCGGTCGTGAGCCGGACGGAGCGGCTTCGGCCTCGCCCGATCCGGTCGAGCGGCAGTGGCGCACGCTCTCGCTGGCGCAGGCGAGCGGCATCGTCCCGACAGCCCGTGACTTCGCCCGGCAGGCCCTGCACGACTGGGGCTGGCTCCCGGCGGCCACCGCCGATCGCCGGGCCGCCGCCGAGGACGTCCTGCTGGTCGTCTCCGAGCTGGTGACCAACGCCTGTCTGCACGCGGAGGGCCCCGAGGAGCTGCGGCTCGGCCACACCCCCAAGGCGCTGCGCGTGGAGGTCGTCGACCGGGGGGCCGGGCAGCCCGCGCCCCGTACGCCGCACCGTGCCGGACGTCCCGGAGGCCACGGCATGTTCATCGTGCAGCGTCTCTGTATCGACTGGGGCGTCCTGCGCTCGCCCGACACCCCGGGCAAGACGGTCTGGGCGGAGCTCGCCGCTCCCGCGTGACCGTGTGAGGGCCGGCCCGCCGGGGACGGCGGAACGGCCCTCGGGGCGCTTCCGCCGCCGGACTCCGGCGGCGCCGCGCGGCCTGCCGCCCCACCGCCGTACGCCGGACGGCCCGCTGTTCCGTACGCGGGCGCACCCCGGGTACGCGTACGCCGTCGTCGGCGACCCTCGCCCGCACCAGGTACCCGTATGGGGAGAGCGCGCCGGATCGGCGCGCTTTTTTCGTCTTCTCCCCGTCAGCCTCCGGCCCCACCTCGAACGCCCTGCCGGCCCGTCGGCGGCCGTGCTCGCCCGTGCCCGCCCGTGCGGGGCGTGACGCGCCCGTCGCGCGGGGGCCGTGGGCGTCGACCGCCGGGGGGTGACGCCCACCGGGCCGCGGCGAGGCCCCTGGTACGGCCGCCCCCGCCCCCTTCGCCCGCCGGTCCTCGGTACCCCGCCCGCCTGCCTCCCCGGAACCGGCCGCGTCCGCCCGGCCGGGCGTCGGGCGGACGCACGACGGCGGGTCCGCACGAAACCTCGTGCGGACCCGCCGTCGTCCGCCCCGTACGGTCCGGGGCGGTGTGTCGTCCGTGCCTACTTCACGCCGCCCATCAGGGCGCGGATCTTGCGGCCCGCCACCATGAAGGCGAGGCCCGCGGCGACGGCCACGACCGCCTGCAACGTGTAGTACGCCGCGTCGCCCAGCGGGGCGTTGAGCTTCGTGGTCCAGCCGTTCAGGGCGTTGCCCGTCGAGGTGGCCAGGAACCACAGGCCCATGATCTGGCCCACGAACATCTTCGGCGCCAGCTTCGTGGAGAGCGACAGGCCGACCGGGGAGAGGCACATCTCGCCCATGGTCTGCGCCAGGTAGACGGCGAGCAGCCAGAAGACGGTGACCTTGCCGGTGTCGCTGTTGGCCGCGGCGGCGCCCGCCAGGCCCATGATGCCGAAGGAGCCGCCGATGAGGAGCATCGCCAGGGCGAACTTCATCGGGGTGCTGGGCTCACGGTTGCGCGTGGCCAGCTTGACCCAGAGCGCGGCGAAGATCGGGGCCAGGACGATGACCATGGCGGGGTTGACGGACTGCAGCCAGGAGGCCGGGAACTCCCAGCCGCCGATGAAGCGGTCCGTCTTGTTGTCCGCGAAGATCGTCAGCAGCGAACCGGACTGGTCGTAGATCATCCAGAAGAGCACGGCGGTGATGAAGAACCACACGTAGGCCTTGATCTTCGGCCGGTCCTCCGCGGTCAGCGCCGGATCCCGGAAGATCGTGACGAAGTAGACGATCGGCACGACGACGCCCAGCACGGCCAGGACGTTGACGATGTGCTCGATGTCGTACGTGCCCAGCGCCAGGTCGATCAGCAGCGCGGCGACCGCGATGCCGGACCAGAGGCCCACCTTGCGCAGCGTCCGGCGGCGCTCCTCGGGGGAGATGGGCTTGGCGGGGAGCTTGCCGACCTCGCCGAGGTACTTGGAGCCCAGCGCGTACTGGATCACCGCGAAGGTCATGCCGACACCGGCGACGCCGAACCCGAGGTGCCAGTTGACGTGCTCGCCGAGGTAGCCGACCAGCAGCGGGGCGGCGAGGCCGCCGATGTTGATCGCCATGTAGAAGAGTGTGAAGCCGGCGTCCCGGCGGGCGCTGCTCTGGCCCTCGTAGAGGCCGCCCACCATGGCGGAGATGTTCGGCTTCAGCAGACCCGTACCGGCCGCGATCAGCGCGAGGCCGATGAAGAACGCGATGTCGCTCGGCAGCGCCAGGGTGAAGTGGCCCAGCGCAATGATGATCCCGCCGACCAGGACGGCCTTGCGGGCGCCCCAGAGACGGTCGGCGACCCAGCCGCCGGGCATCGCGGCCATGTAGACGACGGCGTTGTAGACGCCGTAGATGGAGGCGGCGAGCGCCTCCCGGCCCTCCAGGGGGCCGTCGAGCACGGCGGCCACCAAGTACAGGGTGAGGATGGCGCGCATCCCGTACCAGGAGAAGCGTTCCCACATCTCCGTCATGAACAGGGTGGCCATACCGCGCGGGTGGCCGAAGAAGGTCTTCTCGCCGGAACCGGGCGAATCCTTCGTCAGGCTGGACGCCATGATCGATCCTTGCTGGTCGGGACGCGACGCCTCGTGAGCAGTACGCGCCCGGTGGGGGGCAGCCGGCACCGGCGCGGCCGAACCCCGTCCCTCACGCCTGCTGAGGGGGACGTGCTCCGCGCGGCCGGGCTCCTGGCGGAGATGCGGCGGCGGAGCGGGGAAGAACCGCGTCGGGATCCACGCCCGGTACGCGTCCTCGCGCTCCGGGCCCGGCTCACAGGTCATTCACTCGAAAAGGCCGGCGGGAACCGACCCTGCACACAAAAGAGACCTTTGGCGCTCATGGCTGCCCAAAGGTCCTTGAGTAGTGCAACAGGCGTCGGGACACCATACGACACGACACGACCGGATATGGAAGGACTTGAGAGATGGATCACAGGCCCGCGTGGAACCGCACTCCCCTATTCAAAGGTCTCCGTCCTCTTTGTGGAGCTGACCCGTAGGTCGCGTCCCGGGCCTCACCGTCGCCTTCCCGTCCGGACTACCATCAGTCCATGACCCGTGTTTTGCTCGCCGAGGACGACGCGTCCATCTCGGAGCCCCTGGCCCGCGCACTGCGGCGGGAGGGGTACGAGGTCGAGGTCCGCCAGGACGGCCCGACCGCGCTCGACGCCGGACTCCAGGGCGGCATCGACCTGGTCGTCCTCGATCTGGGACTGCCCGGGATGGACGGGCTGGAAGTCGCCCGCAGGCTCCGCGCCGACGGCCACACCATCCCGATCCTCGTGCTGACGGCCCGCGCCGACGAGGTCGACACCGTCGTCGGCCTGGACGCGGGCGCCGACGACTACGTCACCAAGCCGTTCCGGCTCGCCGAGCTGCTGGCCCGCGTCCGCGCCCTGCTGCGCCGCGGGGCCTCCGAGCCCGTCGCGCAGCCCGCCACCCACGGGGTGAGGATCGACGTCGAGTCGCACCGGGCCTGGATGGGCGAGGAGGAGCTCCAGCTCACCGCCAAGGAGTTCGACCTGCTGCGGGTCCTGGTCCGGGACGCCGGGCGGGTCGTCACCCGCGACCAGCTGATGCGCGAGGTATGGGACACCACCTGGTGGTCCTCCACCAAGACGCTCGACATGCACATCTCCTGGCTGCGCAAGAAGCTCGGCGACGACGCGGCCAACCCGCGCTACATCGCCACCGTCCGGGGCGTCGGCTTCCGGTTCGAGAAAAGCTGACGTACGAAGCCCCCATGCGCCCTGAGAACCGTTCCGGCGGCCCCCCGAGGCCGGTATGCGCCGCCGGCTGATCAACTCCACGCTCGCCGTGGTGCTCGTCGTCATCGCCGTCTTCGGCGTCTCGCTGGTGATCGTGGAGACGCGCACCATCAGCGCCAGCGCCCAGGAGAGCGTGGAGTCCGAGGCGCTGCGGCTGATCAGCGTGGTCGACAGCCGGCTGCTGGGGGAGGAGCGGATCAACCCCGGGGTGCTGGCCGAGCAGATCGACCCCAAGCGCTACGCGCTGGTCGAGATCCCCGGCCGCGAGCCCATCGCCGTCGGCGAGCGCCCTTCCGGCAGCGTCCTGCGCGCCATCGAGACGGGGGAGCGGGGTGAGACGGTCACCGTCGAGGAGTCCCGCTCGGCCGTCACCCGCGAGGTCGGACGCACCCTCCTGATCATCGGGGCGGTGGCGCTGCTGGCGATCGTCTCGGCGGTACTGCTCGCCGTACGCCAGGCCAACCGGCTGACCTCCCCCCTCACCGACCTCGCCGAGACCGCCGAGCGCCTGGGCTCCGGCGACCCCCGCCCGCGCCACAAGAGGTACGGAGTGCCCGAGCTGGACCGGGTCGCCGACGTCCTCGACGCCTCGGCCGAGCGGATCGCCCGGATGCTGACCGCCGAGCGGCGGCTGGCCGCAGACGCCTCGCACCAGCTGCGGACCCCGCTGACCGCGCTCTCCATGCGGATCGAGGAGATCTCCGTCACCGACGACCCGGACACGGTGAAGGAGGAGGCGAACATCGCCCTCACCCAGGTGGAGCGCCTCACCGACGTCGTCGAACGGCTCCTGACGAACTCCCGCGACCCGCGCACCGGCTCCGCCGTCGTCTTCGACCTCGACGAGATCGTCAAACAGCAGATCGAGGAGTGGCGCCCGGCCTACCGCAGTGCCGGCCGCGCCCTCGTCTGCTCCGGGAAGCACGGGCTGCGGGCCGTCGGCACTCCGGGGGCGGTCGCCCAGGTCCTGGCGGCGCTGATCGAGAACTCCCTCATGCACGGCGGCGGCACCGTCGCCCTGCGCACCCGGGTCACCGGCAACCAGGCGGTCATCGAGGTCACCGACGAGGGCCCCGGTGTCCCCGCCGAACTGGGGGCGCGGATCTTCGAGCGGACCATCAGCGGCCGCAACTCCACCGGCATCGGCCTGGCGGTCGCCCGCGACCTCGCGGAGGCGGACGGCGGACGGCTGGAGCTGCTGCAGCAGCATCCGGCGGTCTTCGCGCTCTTCCTCAGCAGGACCCCGGCGAACCGGGACGCCCCCGAGCGCCCGGTGCGCTGAACGACGACGGGGCGCCGGCCCGGCTCCGCACCGGGGCGGCCGGGCGCGTACCGGAGGGGGCCCCGTACGGGAGGGGCCGAGGGGCCGTACGCGGAGCACGGGAGCCCGCGCGGAGGGGCGCGGCGGTTTTCTGCGGGAGCCGGGAGATGAGTTCCGTACGGGGCTCAGTTCCGCACGGGGCCCGGAGTCACTCGCTCCTCGACCGGTCGGCGCTGCTCCAGAAACCGCTCCGCGTTCAGCACGGCCTCCTTGGCGGGCAGGGTCTTGAAGACCCAGGTCCGGTAGGACCAGAAGCGGAACAGGGTGGCGATCCCGATGCCGACGACCTTGAAGACGTTGCTCTGGACCGGGGTGTTCCAGCCGAAGCCGTACGTCGCCAGGTACAGCACGCCCGTCTCGATCACCGCGCCCGCCGCGCTGAACAGCAGGAAGAGGGCCAGCTCACGGGTCCGGCCGGTCTTGTCGCGCTCCCGGTAGGTCCAGTAGCGGAAGCCCACGTAGTTGAAGAGGATCGCGACGAACGTTGCCAGCACGCTCGCCCGGACCACCTGGAGGTCGGTCGTGTGCCGCAGCAGGTTGAAGACCGCGATGTTGACCAGCAGGCCGAAGGCGCCGACCGCGCCGAACTTGGCGACCTCCCGGGCCAGGGCGTCAAGCCGGGTCCGCAGTGCGCCCCGTTCGCTCATGGTGATCGCTGGCCCCGTCCGTTGGAAGGCGTCTCCGTGGTGTCGACGCAACCACGTCAACCCCGCCATGCTAACCAGCCCGCATGTGTGACGCCCGTGAGCGGGCGGAGCGGTGGCCGGGGGGCGCCCGTCCGGCCGTCCGGGAACCACCGGCGTGGCGGATACCCTGGGGGCGTGACGTTCCCGGTAGTCGGCATGGTCGGCGGCGGTCAGCTCGCCCGCATGACCCACGAGGCGGGCATCCCCCTCGGCCTGACATTCAAGCTGCTCAGTGACACCCCCCAGGACTCGGCGGCCCAGGTCGTGAGCGAGGTCGTCATCGGCGACTATCGCGACCTGGACACCCTGCGCGCCTTCGCTCGCGGCTGCGACGTGATCACCTTCGATCACGAGCACGTGCCGACCGAGCACCTGCGGGCCCTGGAGGCGGACGGCATCCCCGTGCGCCCCGGCCCCGACGCCCTGGTGCACGCCCAGGACAAGGGGGTGATGCGCGCCCGGCTCACGGAGATCGGCGCCCCCTGCCCCCGCCACCGCATCGTGGGCGACCCGGCCGACGCCGCCGCGTTCGCCGAGGAGGTCGGCGGCTTCCCCGTCATCCTCAAGACCGTGCGCGGCGGCTACGACGGCAAGGGCGTGTGGGTGGTCCGCTCCGAGGCGGACGCGGCCGAGCCCTTCCGCGCCGGGGTCCCGGTCCTCGCGGAGGAGAAGGTCGACTTCGTACGGGAGCTGGCGGCGAACATCGTCCGCTCGCCGCACGGCCAGGCCGTCGCCTACCCGGTCGTCGAGTCGGTCCAGGTCGACGGCGTCTGCGACACCGTGATCGCCCCGGCCCCCGGGCTGGACGAGGAGCTGGCCGGCGAGGCCCAGCAGCTGGCGCTCCGTATCGCCGCCGAGCTGGGCGTCGTCGGACACCTCGCGGTCGAGCTGTTCGAGACCCGCGGCCCCGACGGGAAGCCCGGCATCCTGGTCAACGAACTGGCGATGCGCCCGCACAACTCCGGCCACTGGACCATGGACGGCGCGATCACCTCCCAGTTCGCCAACCACGTCCGGGCCGTCCTCGACCTCCCGCTCGGCGACCCGCGCCCCCGCGCCCCCTGGACGGTCATGTGCAACGTCCTGGGCGGCGACTACCCGGACATGTACCAGGGGTACCTGCACTGCATGGCCCGCGATCCGCAGCTCAAGATCCACATGTACGGCAAGGACGTGAAGCCCGGCCGCAAGGTCGGACACGTCAACACCTACGGCGACGATCTGGCGGACGTGCGGGAGCGCGCCCGGCACGCGGCCGACTACCTGCGAGGAACGATCACCGAATGACTTCCCCCTCCGCACCGGCGCCCGTGATCGGCGTCGTCATGGGCTCGGACTCCGACTGGCCGGTCATGGAGGCCGCCGCCAAGGCGCTCGACGAGTTCGAGATCCCGTACGAGGTCGACGTCGTCTCCGCCCACCGCATGCCGCGCGAGATGATCGCGTACGGCGAGCGGGCCGCGGGCCGCGGTCTGAAGGCGATCATCGCGGGCGCGGGCGGCGCCGCCCACCTGCCCGGCATGCTGGCCTCCGTCACCCCGCTGCCGGTCATCGGCGTGCCGGTGCCGCTGAAGTACCTGGACGGCATGGACAGCCTGCTCTCCATCGTCCAGATGCCGGCCGGGGTTCCCGTCGCCACCGTCTCCGTCGGCGGCGCCCGCAACGCGGGCCTGCTGGCCGCGCGCATCCTGGCCGCCTCCGACCCCGCGCTCCAGGAGCGGATGGAGGAGTTCCTGCAGGAGCTGAACGACCAGGCCACGGAGAAGGGCAAGCGGCTGCGCGCCAAGGCCCAGGGCGCCGAGGCCTTCGGCTTCGGAAAGTAGGGGCGGCACATGGACCACCTCGCCCGCGCCCGCGAACTGCTCGCCGCCCACCCCGTCGTCGACGGCCACAACGACCTCCCCTGGGCCCTGCGCGAACAGGTCGGCTACGACCTCGACGCCCGGGACATCGCCGCCGACCAGCGCGGACTGCTCCACACCGACCTGAACCGGCTGCGGGCCGGCGGGGTCGGCGGCCAGTTCTGGTCGGTCTACGTCCGCACCGACCTGACCGGGGACGCGGCCGTCAGCGCCACCCTGGAGCAGATCGACGTCGTCGGCGAGCTGATCGCCCGCTACCCGACGTACCTGCGGCGCGCGCTCACCGCCGACGACCTGGAGCGGGCCCGCGCCGAAGGCCGGATCGCCTCCCTGATGGGGGCCGAGGGCGGCCACTCCGTCAACAACTCGCTGGGCACCCTGCGCGCCCTGTACGACCTGGGCGTCCGCTACATGACGCTCACCCACAACGACAACATCGACTGGGCCGACAGCGCCACGGACCTGCCGCGCCTCGGCGGCCTCTCCGCCTTCGGCCACGAGGTCGTCCGCGAGATGAACCGCGTCGGCATGCTGGTCGACCTCAGCCACGTCGCGGACGGCGTCATGCGCGACGCGCTCGCCACCAGCACCGCGCCGGTGATCTTCTCGCACTCCTCGGCCCGGGCCGTGTGCGACCACCCGCGCAACATCCCCGACGACGTGCTCGCGGCCCTCCCGGCCAACGGGGGCGTCGCGATGGCGACCTTCGTGCCGAAGTTCGTGCTCCCCGAGGCCGTCGCCTGGACGCTGGCCGCCGACCGCAACATGCGCGAGCACGGCCTGCACCACCTGGACACCACCCCCCAGGCCATGCGCATCCACGAGGACTTCGAGGCCGCCCACCCGCGCCCCGAGGCCACGGTCGCCACCATCGCCGACCACCTGGACCACATGCGCGCGGTCGCGGGCATCGACCACATCGGCATCGGCGGCGACTACGACGGCACGGCGTTCACCCCGCGCGGCCTGGAGGACGTCTCCGGCTACCCGAACCTCATCGCGGAGCTGCTGCGGCGGCACTGGTCCGAGGGCGACCTCGCCAAGCTGACCTGGCGCAACGCCGTACGGGTGCTGCGCGACGCGGAGGCCGTGGCCCGCGACGAGCAGAGCCGGCGCGGCCCCTCCCACGCGACGATCGCGGAGCTCGACGGCGTCCACTAGGGCGTGTTGCGAAAGGAGCGTCGTCCGCCCGGACGCCGCCGAGCAGGCGGGACTTTCGCAACACGCCCCAGGAGCCGTTGCGGTCAGCCCCGCCCGCCCACCGCCGCGAACGGTCCGCCCGGACCGAAGGCGAACGCCCCGAAGCGCTCGCCCATGCGGCGGTGGGCGGCGGCGTCCGGGTGCAGGCGGTCGGGCAGCGGCAGTTCGGCGTGGTCCGCCTCGCCGTACAGGACGCGCCCGTCCAGATGGAAGAGGTACGGGTCCGACGCCGCCCGCTCCGCCGTGATCCGGGCCAGCTCCTCCCGTACGACGCGCAGCGTCAGCTTGCCGGAGGCCGTCTCCGCCGGGTCGCCCAGCGCCGTGAACACCACCCCGTCCCCCCTCACGTCCGGCGCGGTGGGGCCCGGGGTGTCCTCGTGGGCGGGGCACAGGACCGGCGAGACCACCAGCAGCGGCGCGGTGGGATGACCCTCGCGCACCGTGTCCAGGAAACCGTGCACGGCGGGCCCGAACGCGCGCAGCCGCATCGCGTCGGCGCCCACCAGGTTGATGCCGATCTTGACGCTGACCAGGTCGGCCGGGGTGTCCCGCAGGGCGCGCGCGGTGAACGGGTCGAGGAGCGCGCCGCCCGCCAGGGAGAGGTTGACCAGGTCCACGCCCCCCGCCGCGGCGGCCAGGGCGGGCCAGGCGGTGGCGGAGCTGTCCGCGCACGAGCCCTGGCTGATGGAGCTGCCGTGATGCAGCCAGACCCGCCGCCCGCTCGGGCCCTCCGGGGCCACGGGCGCGTCGGTGCGCAGCCCGAGCAGTTCGACGGTCTCGGTGTACGGCAGCCAGATCTCGACGCTCTTCTCCCGCGCGGGCAGCCCGGTGAAGGCGACGGACCCGGGGGCGCCGGGGAACAGCTCCCGCGTCCCGTCGGAGAGGTCCACCATCAGCACGTCGCCGCCGCTCGCGGTGGCCCGCCCGGCCGGCTCCCCGTCGACGTACAGGTCGTACGCCCCGTTCGGGAGGGGCGGGAGGCCCGGGTGGCCCGTCACCGTGCGCCGGACGTCGAGCGCCACGGCGGTGGCCCGGGTACGGAACACCACCCGCACCCCGGACGGCTGCGCCTCCGCCTGGGCGACCTGGGGATCACCGCCGGCCCGGGCGCGGGCCGGGGCGGGCAGCCGGTGGGGGAGGAGGCCGCCGCGCGCGGTGCGCTCCACTTCGAGCGCGCCGCGCAGCAGGTCGTCGGTGAGGGGGGAGCTGATCCAGTCGCAGGCGTCGTCCATGCCCTCAGCCTGTCCGCCGGGCCCGGGGGCGATGCGGTACGACGGGAAGGAGGATCCGGGAGGCGTCAGAGGGACGGGCGCGGACCCGGTCCGGGCCCGCCGGGCGGCCCCTACGCCTTCGGGCGGCCCATCGCGCGGTAGGTCCATCCGGCCTCGCGCCAGACCGCGCTGTCCAGGGCGTTGCGGCCGTCCAGGATGATCCGGCGGGCGGCCGCCTCGCCCAGCTCGGCCGGGTCCAGCTCACGGAACTCGCGCCACTCCGTCAGGTGCAGCACCACGTCCGCGCCGCGCACCGCCTCCAGGGCCGAGTCCGCGTAGCCCAGGGTCGGGAACAGCCGCCGGGCGTTGTCCATCCCCTTCGGGTCGAACACGGTGACCTGACCGCCCTGGAGGTGGATCTGCCCGGCGACGTTGAGCGCGGGGGAGTCGCGTACGTCGTCGGAGTCGGGCTTGAACGCGGCGCCCAGCACCCCCACCCGCGTGCCGAGGAACGAGCCGCCGCCCACCGCCTCCCGGGCCAGCTCGACCATGTGGCCACGGCGGCGCATGTTGATGGAGTCGACCTCGCGGAGGAAGGTGAGGGCCTGGTCGGCGCCCAGCTCCCCGGCGCGGGCCATGAAGGCGCGGATGTCCTTGGGCAGGCAGCCGCCGCCGAAGCCGATCCCTGCCCGCAGGAACTTCTTCCCGATGCGCTCGTCGTGGCCGATGGCCTCCGCGAGCTTCACGACGTCCCCGTCGGCCGCCTCGCAGACCTCCGCCATCGCGTTGATGAAGGAGATCTTGGTGGCGAGGAAGGAGTTGGCGGAGGTCTTCACCAGCTCGGCGGTCGGGAAGTCGGTCACCACCAACGGCGCACCCTCCGCGATCGGCACGGCGTACACCTCGCGCAGCACCTTCTCGGCCCGCTCGCTCGTGACGCCGACGACGATCCGGTCGGGGTGCAGGGTGTCCTTCACGGCGAAGCCCTCGCGGAGGAACTCCGGGTTCCAGGCCAGCTCGGCCCCCGCCCCGGCCGGGGCCAGCTCGGCGAGCCGGTCCGCGAGACGGGCGGCCGAGCCCACGGGAACGGTCGACTTGCCGACGACGAGGGCGGGCCGCTCCAGGTGCGGGGCCAGCGACTCGAAGGCGCTGTCGACGTGGCTCATGTCGCAGGCGTACTCGCCGTGCTTCTGCGGAGTGTTCACACAGACGAAGTGGACGTCGCCGAACTCGGCGACCTCCTCCCAGGAGGTGGTGAAGCGCAGCCGCCCGGTGGAGCCCTCGATACCGGCCACGTGCCGCTGGAGCATCTCCTCCAGCCCCGGCTCGTACATCGGAACGCGTCCGGTGGAGAGCAGCTCGATCTTCTCCGGCACGACGTCGAGCCCCAGGACCTCGAAGCCCAGCTCGGCCATGGCGGCGGCATGGGTGGCGCCGAGGTAGCCGGTGCCGATCACAGTGATCCTGAGGGCCATGGAGTGCTCCTGGGAGATGCGGACAGACGTGCGGACCGAGCATAGTCGTGGACCCGGAAGCCGGAATTCACCGCCCGAAACGCCCGGCACCTTCCTCATGTGCCACCTCTGTCGGCAAGCTCACGTGCTCGTCGCGTAGGCCGTCGGGCGGTCGGCGCACTAAAATTGGGTTACTTAACGGTAGTTAGCATCTGGGGAGTGAGCGTCTTGGCGGGTTCGACCGATTTCGACCTGTACCGTCCGGCCGAGGAGCACGACATGCTCCGCGAGACTATCCGCGCGCTCGCCGAGTCGAAGATCGCCCCCTTCGCCGCCGCGGTCGACGAGGAGAGCCGCTTCCCGCAGGAGGCGCTGGACGCCCTGGTCGCCTCGGACCTGCACGCCGTGCACGTCCCGGAGGAGTACGGCGGCGCCGGCGCCGACGCGCTCGCCACGGTCATCGTGATCGAGGAGGTGGCCCGCGCCTGCGCCTCCTCCTCCCTCATCCCGGCCGTCAACAAGCTCGGCTCGCTCCCGGTGATCCTCTCCGGTTCCGAGGAGCTGAAGGCCAAGTACCTGGGCCCGCTCGCCAAGGGCGACGCGCTGTTCTCGTACGCCCTCTCCGAGCCGGACGCCGGTTCGGACGCGGCGGGCATGAAGACGAAGGCCGTGCGCGACGGCGACTTCTGGGTCCTCGACGGCGTGAAGCGCTGGATCACCAACGCGGGCGTCTCCGAGTACTACACGGTCATGGCCGTCACCGACCCGGCCAAGCGCTCCAAGGGCATCTCCGCGTTCGTCGTCGAGAAGTCCGACGAGGGCGTCTCCTTCGGGGCCCCGGAGAAGAAGCTCGGCATCAAGGGCTCCCCGACCCGTGAGGTCTACCTCGACAACGTCCGCATCCCCGCGGACCGCATGATCGGCGAGGAGGGCACGGGCTTCGCCACCGCGATGAAGACCCTGGACCACACCCGCATCACGATCGCGGCCCAGGCCCTCGGCATCGCCCAGGGCGCGCTGGACTACGCCAAGGGCTACGTCCGGGAGCGCAAGCAGTTCGGCAAGCCGATCGCGGACTTCCAGGGCATCCAGTTCATGCTCGCGGACATGGCGATGAAGATCGAGGCCGCCCGCCAGCTCACGTACGCGGCCGCCGCCATGTCGGAGCGCGTCGCCGCCGGAGGTGGAGAGGGAGGCCTCACCTTCCAGGGCGCGGCGGCCAAGTGCTTCGCCTCGGACGTCGCGATGGAGGTCACCACGGACGCCGTCCAGCTGCTCGGCGGCTACGGCTACACGCGGGACTACCCGGTGGAGCGCATGATGCGCGACGCCAAGATCACGCAGATTTATGAAGGCACGAACCAGGTCCAGCGGATCGTCATGGCAAGGAACCTTCCCTAGCAGGGTTTTTGCAGGTCAGAAGCTGTTTTGAAGGTCCGGAGGGACCCCCTCGGCTTTCTGCCCGTTGCAGCCCGATCGGGGCCGTTCCTGGGTGTCGTGCTGGGGGGGATCCTGGGCAGACGCAGGGCCGAGAACAGCCACTGACCTGTACAAACAACACAGCCCCCGGCGCGACGCCGGGGGCTGTTGTCGTACGCGGATCAGACGACCTCTAATGCCTTCGTGCGGCAGGAACCGGTGAGCGATTCCAACCCCTTCCGCGCACTGCTCTAACCAACCAATGCAGAAGCCCCCGCCACTGCTCGGGGCTTCCTTGTCGCTTCGACTACCCGACTGGACAGGCCAGTTCAGGCATCGAGCGATTCGGGGAGCACGTCACGACGGCCAGGGACAGATACGAGGGCCGTTCGAGGTAGAGGCCGTGCGACACGTCACCGCCCTCCCTCAGCCGCTCAGCGGCGGCGTTCACGAGAAGCGTTAGACGGATGCTGTCCCGCTCCGCCTCCGACGCGAACCGGGGTGCGTACTCCGCCAACCGTTCCCCGAGCCAGGCCGCTGCTTCCTTCGTCTCATCCCACGTGCTACGAACCAGCGAACGCGGCTTGATGAGCCAGTACGCCGTTTCCAGCGGCGGAAGGTCAACGGTCGGGAACTCGGCCGACACCTCCCGATACCGCTGGATCAGCTCCGGTCTACTCCCGGCCGGGGGCGGCTCAGGGTGCGGGGGCCGCCGAAGGGCCTCGTTGTCGAAGCGTTCTTTCGGGCCGGTCCACAGATAGCCATGGTGGTGCACGACTCGTTCCCGTTTCGAGAAGTGCCAGCCGGGAACGGGCCCAGGGACGGGGGATGGACCCGGCCCGGCTGACGGGAGGGGGAGGATCAGACGTTCAGGCCGAAGCGCGCCGGGTCGATGCCCGCCGCGTCCAGCTCCTCCGAGGTGAACCGCAGCGGCTGCGCGTCTGGCCGCTTGCTGTCGCCCAGGGCCCAGGCGTTCTCACCGATTCGGGCCAGGGTCACGCACCCCTCGGTACAGGGGCCGCCGCACGCCTTCACGAACGAGGCCCCGTCGATGTCGAGCCCGTACAGGTCGGTTCCGTTCGGCATTACTGCACCTTCCTGCTCAACTAATCGCGGCCATGGCTGACCGCCGCCCAGTCCGGGCGGGAGTTCAAGGGAGGACAGGGAGAGACTTCAGCGTCCGGAACCTTGGCCGCGTTCCGTGCACCGCCAGCACTCGCATGGCGGCCAAGCGCTTGTGAGCAGCGGCGGAAGATCGCCCGTCGTGGCCACGGCTTGCTCCGGCCCCCAGGTCTGCCCTGAATCGCGAGAGACCCGCAGGGTCATCAGGGGGCGATCGGCGAAGAGCCTTGAGCCCGCTCCCTTTCTCATGACGCGTGCGCCTCTGCGTGGTGCTGGCGCATCCGTACGTCGGCGTCCGATACGGCGCTGTAGTCGAACGTGGAGCGGGCGTTCTCGCCGGCTACCGATATCGAGAGACAGTCAGCGCAACCGGGTTTGGGTGACGGCTCGCGCGGTGGCTCAGACAGGCACGTCCCTGCTGTTGTGTGGGTTCCAGGATCCGAAGTTCTCTCTTCGCTCTCCATGGTGCCATCTTCGGCGGGCTGCGGAGGCAGCTCTAGCCTGTTTCCTGTTCCCGCAAAAAGTCGTCGCGGATTCCTTCGACCAAGCTCCGCATGTCGTCACCGGACAGCGCCACCCGTTCGAATCCCTCGAACTTCTCGACGTATAGACCTACGTCCCTTGGATCCGTTACGACAACCTCAGCGTGGACGGTCTCCACCGTGACCATTCGGTTGTCGCGGATGACGAACGCGTGATTCGCAATATCGTCCTGATGAATCCTCAAGGGGACTATGCGGATGTCCACATGAGACAGGCGGGAAATGGAAACGATTCGATCGAGCTGTGCCGCCATCATCTGTGGCCGGACGATGCGCCACCGTAGGACAGGCTCTGTGATTATGAACCGCAGTGACTTGGTGTTGTCGTAGAGGACCGCTTGGCGTTCCAGCCTGCCGTTGATCGTCCGGTTGAGAGAGTCCTCACTCAGATCATGCCGCTGGAGGACGGCACGGATGTACTCCGGCGTCTGGAGCAGCCCCGGCACAAGGGCCGGTTGGAACAGCCGGAGCGTGGACATCTGGGCCTCAAGGGCCTTGGCGGCTTGCTGGCCCTTGTGCACTCCGCCGCGCTTCAGCAGGCGCCATGCCGTCGCTTCCGTTGCCGATGCCCGCGCAGCCTCGGTGTACTCCGCCTTCACCTCGTCCGAGACGCCGATGGCGGTCAGGATGCGCTCTACGTCCGTCGCGGTGGCCGCGAGCTTGGCATTTTCGATCTTGGAAAGCTTGGACGGAGACATGAGGGCGCTGCGGGCCACTGCCTTGGCTTCCTTGCCGGACGCCACTCGCAGGGCCCGCAGCGCGGCCCCGAGCTGTGCCCTGTTCACGTCCCGTGCTCGGCCCACCATTCGGTGAACGGCTCCGCGTGCGCCAGCACCAAGTTACGGTGCCCGACGAATTCCGGCGCGCGTTCCGGTGGCAGGACTTCCGAACTCAGGTACTTTCCGGTGCCGTCGTAGTTCATGACGGCCACGGACTCGGAGTCGAAGAGCCAGAAATCGGGCACGTCCTCTAGAATGCTTGGCCTATCGGTGATGTCGAGAATGAAGAACTCCTCGCCCCCGGACATGTTCTTCTGGTACCCCCACCCGAGTTCGAACCTGAGATAGTCCGTGAGTGGGCGGCGCAGAATGTGAACCCGGTAGACCCGTTTTCCTTTTCCGGTGTGTGAGCGAAGTTCTTCGACCCAGCCCGCGTTGTAGTCGTCCGGCTGCGGCTCCCCGGCCAGGAACGCGTGGTAGGCATCGACGCTCCCCGACTTGCTGTAGTCGTCGAGGGTTTCGAGCCGGAACGCCTCACGCTGGAACGTGTCGAAGAGGTCGCCGAGGGTCCTAGATGAGGTGGTCACGGATGGCCTTCTGGATCAATTCCATCGGGATCTCGACCAGGGTTTCGTGAGCGGGAATCTGAAGCCCGTGGTCGGTCGGAGTCTCCCCCTGAAGCAAGAGCGTGCCGCGATCCGTCGCGTAGATCGTCGGGCAGTCCTTGATGTCGCACGTGCTGACCAGCTTGGTGACCTTCATGGTCTGGGTTCCCCTCTCCCCTGCTGCCAGTACCCCGCATCTGGGTTGATGCTCCCGAGGCCAGGGCGCGCGGGTCAAGCGATCACGGTTGACGGAACGGGAAACCGCGTAACCTCCCCGGAGCCTGCCGCTCCTCCGGCCGGTCGGGGAGGCTACCGTCAGTGCGGCGCCCACCTGGGCAGCCTCCTGACGATCATGGGGAAACGCTGGGGAGGGTTCCGCTAAGAGGGGTATCCGTGCAGGTCAGCGCCGTATAACCCGTGAAGTATCCAGATCTGCGAGGGCACGAACCAGGTCCAGCGCATCGTGATGGCGCGCAACCTGCCGCAACTTCCCCTCGCACGACACCTCTTGCGGCCCCGGGCCCCTCCGGGGGCCTACGAGCCGTCCCTAGGGCCTGTCGGCGAACTGCCCGCCTGCCGGGCGACGACGGCAGTGTGACGACAGCCCCTAGGATGAGCCGGTGATCATCTGGCTGAACGGGACCTTCGGCGCGGGCAAGACCACCACCTCGAAGGAAGTGGTCTCGCTCCTTCCCGGCTCCCGGCTCTTCGACGCCGAGAAGGTGGGGGAGATGCTCTGCCACATGCTCGGTGCGCCGGAGAGGGACTTCCAGGACTTCCCGCCCTGGCGGGGCCTGGTGGTGGAGACCGCGCGGCAGGTGCTCGACCATGTGGGCGGCACGCTGGTGGTCACGCAGACCGTCCTGGTCGAGGCCTACTGGCGGGAGATCCACGAGGGGCTGACCCGGGCGGGTGTCCCCGTGCACCACTTCCTGCTCCACACCGACCGCGACACCCTCGTCGAACGCATCGAGACCGACATCAAGCCGGAAAGCGCGGGCGCGCGGCAGTGGCGGTTGGACCACTTGGACGACTACGAGCGGGCCCTGCCCTGGCTGCGCCGGGAGGCCCGGGTGGTCGACACCACGGGTGTTCCGCCCGCGGAGGTGGCGGCGACCGTCCTGCGGGGATGCTGACCGGTTGACCGGGTCGGCGGAAAGGCTGCCGGCGGCGGTCGGCGGCGGGGTGTGAGCCCGGTCCGGGGCAGCCACCGCCCGTCGGCACGGCGGCCGACGGGCCCGTCCCCCGCGCGTCAGCGGACCACCTCGAAGACGTTCTTCTGGACGCCGTTCGCGTACGCCTCGTGCTCGACCGGCTTCAGCCGCTGCCGGTCCTTGTCCGTGGTGCTGAACAGGCGCTTGCCCGCGCCGAGCAGGACCGGGAAGACGAGCAGGTGGTAGCGGTCGACGAGGCCGGCGTCCGCGAGGTTCCGGTTCAGCTCGGCGCTGCCGTGGACGATGATCGGGCCGCCCTCGGTCTCCTTGAGGGCGGCGACCTCGTCGAGCGACCGCAGGATCGTGGTGTCGCCCCAGTCGGACACGAGAGCGTCGTCGGTCAGCGTGGTGGAGACGACGTACTTCGGCATCGCCCGGTACCCCGCGAACTCCTCCATGCCCGGCCACACCGGACTGAAGGCCTCATAGCTGACCCGCCCCAGCAGCAGGGCGGTGGCCTCCTCCTGCTCCCGGCTCTTGAGCTCGTACGCCTCCGGCAGGAACTCGACGTCCTTGAACGTCCACCCCGAGTTCCGGTACCCGGGCTCACCGCCCGGGGCCTCCATGACGCCGTCGAGCGAGATGAAGGCGGTGCTGATCAGGGTGCGCATGCGGGTCTCCCGGGTGGTTCGCGGCGGGCGTCGGCCGACGCCCGCCGTCGCCTTTCACGTGTACGGAGGTATCGACCGCGCACCGGGCGAGAACTCATCGGTCCCGGGCCTCCGCCGCCGAGGACCGCGTCCCGCTCGCGGTCGGTAACCTCCCTCCCCATGACCGAACTCGACAGGCTGACCACCCTCTTCGACGCCCTCGGGGCGGACGCCGACGCCCGGGACTGGGCCGAGTCCGAGGTCGAGGAGGGGCTGCCCCAGCTCGCCCGCTACCGGTTGCTGCGGACGGTGTGGCAGGACGTCGACGCATGGAGCACGGCCGCCCCGCGCTGGGTGGACGCCTACCGCGCGGACGGGGCGGCGGCCGGCGCCGTCGACCGGGCCCTCGCCGCCGGGCTCGCCCCCGACGACCTCGGCACGCTGGCCCGCGAGATCGCCAGGGAGACGGCGTTCGGGGTGCTGCGCGCCCTGGCGGACCCGGTGGACGGCTCGCTCCCCGCCGAGGTCGAGGCGCGGCTCCCCGGCTGGCGGCTCGCGGAGCTGGACGCGGAGGGCGTGCCCACCGGCCGCCATCTCGACGCCCTGCACGAGGACTTCGCCGAACTCGAACCGAAGGGCGGGGCCGGGTGATCCCGCCCGGGAGGGAACCCGGAGCCCCCGCCGACGCGCGGCGCTCGCCTGCGGCGTACCCGTGCACGCGCTCGACGCGGAACCCGGCAGGGCGGCGCGTACACCGCGCTGCGCACCCCCGCGACCGTGATGCGAGAAGCGGCCACCGGGCTCGCGGAGCGGTACGACCGCGCCGGTCGACGGGGGGCCGGTCCGGGACGAACGCCCCGGGGCGGCGGGGCCGGGGCGCGGCTCACGGGCGGGCGCGGCGCCCTGCGGGCCAACTCCCGTTCCCGGCAGGCTGATTCCCGGGGAAGCCCGGACAGCGGTACCCCCCTTCGGCACACTGGGTGCATGGACGAACACCCCGTGTTTCCGCCGGACCATCTGACCATCAACGTCACGCATCGCGACGACCCGCTCTTCGGGGTCGCCGAGGCGGACGCGCGCGCCGCTTTCCGCGCCTACCCCGACATCGTGGTCCGGGGGCCGCTGTTCGGGCTCGCCGAGCAGCGGCCGGGGGACCGGCCGCGCTGGCGGCTGCTGGGCGAGCTGGAGTGCGGGGCCCCGCAGATGGCGCGGGACGAGCTGAATTCGCACCTGTGGTTCATGGCGAAGGACGGGACCGACGACCGGGCGGTCCGGAGGTCGCTGCTGGACGCCGTGGCGCGGCTGGAGACCGAACCGGTGGACGAGGTGACGGCGGCCGGCGTCCGCTACCGGGTCGTGCGTGCCGACGAGTTCGCCCGGATCGGCGACGGGCGGCTGGAACCGCCCCGGCCCACCGACGTGGACTCCGAGGGCTGGGATCCGAACACGGTCGAGCCCTCGCGCAGCGACGGGTTCGTGATCGACCACGCGGCCGCCGTCGGACTCGGCGAGGGGATCGACCGCGCGGGCCTGGTGTCCCTCGCCTACACGGCGAGCCGCTACCCGGAGGCCGTACGGGCCGATTCCCGGAAGGCGTTGACCAGCCATCCCGGAGTCGTCCTGCTGCCGCCGACGTTCCGGGTGGTCGAACGGAAGGAAGGCTCCTGGGGGTTGGTGACCGGCCTGCACGCCACCCCGCAGGACGCCCGCCGCGCCCTCGTCCACCACCTGAAGGTGTACCTCCCCGAGGTGACGAGGATCGACGCGGAGGAGGCCGCCGTCCTCGCCCGCGCCGCCCACCAGTTCGCCCGACGGAAGCGGCCCGACCAACTGCTGGCTGGGGGGCGGCGGTTCGACGTCGTCCGGGTGGGGCGCATGGTGCGCATCGGGCCCGACGGCCCGGAGACGCCGCGCCCCTCCGACGTGGACGAGGACGTGCCCTCCAAGATGCACCCCACCATGGACGAACACGGCGTCATCACCGCCGACGAATAGCGGCGAGGTGCGGCGGCCTGCGGCGAGGCGCGGCGACGCGCCGTGGGCAGGAACCGGCCGCCGCTGACGGCGGTGCGTGAACAGCGGCGGGGGCCCGCCCGGCGACGCGCGCCCGGCGGGCCCCCGACCCCTGCCGCTCCGCCTGCCCGGCTGCCGACGTCAGTCGCCGGTGACCGTGACCTTCTCGTCGTTGTTGAGCTGCTGCACCAACTGCTTCACCTTGGCCTTGTCCCAGACCAGGTTCCCGTTGACGCTGCCCGAGATCGGCATGTTCATCGACGTGCCGTCGCCGCCGGTCACGCCCTTCATCGCGAAGAACATGCTGCCCAGCGACCACAGCGACATGTCCTTGTCCACGATCAGCGTGTCCAGGCCCGCGCCCATCGTCGGGTACAGCTTGAACGGGTTGATGATCGTGGACGGGGTCGCCGTCTGGCTCGCCAGCGCGGCGAGGAACTTCTGCTGGTTCTTCGTACGGTCCAGGTCGCTGCCCGGAAGCGCGTAGCGGGTGCGGACGAAGGCCAGGGACTGCTCGCCGTTCAGCGTCTGCTTGCCCGCCTTGAAGTCGGCCCCGGACTTCTTGTCCTTGAACGCCTTCGGGATGTCCAGCTCGACCCCGCCGATCGCGTCCACGATCTTGGCGAAGCCGCCGAAGCCGATCTCGACGTAGTGGTCGATGTGCAGACCGGTGTTGAACTCCACGGTCCGCACCAGCAGTTCGGGTCCGTCCTCGGCATAGGCGGCGTTCAGCTTCACCTGTCGGCCGGTGCCCGGGAACTTCTTCCCGGACTCGGACCCCACGAAGGACGGGATCTCGACGTTGGAGTCGCGCGGCAGCGAGATCAGCGTCGGGCCGTTGGAGCCGTCGTGCAGGATCATCATCGAGTCGGTGCGCTTGCCCTCGGCGGAACCGGTGCGCAGCCGCTTCTTCTCCTCGGCCGACATGCCCTCGCGGCTGTCGGACCCGACGATCAGGTAGTTCGTGCCGTCGCCGGGCTCCGGACGCTCGATGACCTTCGAGAGGTCGACCTCGCGCTTCAGCTTCGAGTCGGCCCAGAAGTACGTCGACACGGAGACCACGAGCAGGGCGACCACCAGGGTCAGCGCGCCGAGCTTGATCCGGCGGCGCCAGTCCGGGGCCGGGCGGCCCACGTAGCCCCCGTCACCGCCGCCGCGACGACCGCCGCCGCCCCCGCCGCTCCCCGCGCCGTAGACCTGGCCGGTGTTGTAACCGCTGTCGTAGCCGGGGTCGGGCGCGTGGCCGTACCCGCCGTCCTGGTAGCGGTCGTCGTAACCCTGGCTCTGCGGCGGCACCTGCGGCCGCCGGGGCGGCACCTGCGGCCTCTGCGGCGAGGACGGGCGGCGCTGGATGTGCGGCATCGCCCGCGCACCCTCGGGCTGGGAGCCGGCGCTGCCCCGCCCGTAGCGCTCGCTGCGGTCGCCGGTCCGTCGATCGGGCCAATCGTTCATCCGAACAGTGTGCCGTCCCGGCCCACGGCTATTACAGGGTGTAAGGGAAATCGCACCAGGGCTGTTGCCAACCTGATGCATTCTGCGGGATCACGGAGCCCGCATAAGGTGGACGGTATGACAGATCAGGCCAGTGGCGTAACAGATCCGGCCAACCGCTCAGAGGAAGAGATTCCGGGCAAGCCCACCGCGGCGTCCCGGACCACCCTCAGCCACATCATGACCGGCAGCGACACCAACCTCCTCGGGACGGTGCACGGCGGCGTGATCATGAAGCTGGTCGACGACGCCGCGGGCGCGGTGGCCGGCCGCCACTCCGGCGGGCCCGCCGTGACGGCCTCGATGGACGAGATGGTCTTCCTGGAGCCGGTCCGCGTCGGTGACCTCGTCCATGTGAAGGCCCAGGTCAACTGGACCGGCCGCTCCTCGATGGAGGTCGGCGTCCGCGTGTTGGCCGAGCGCTGGAACGAGTCGACCCCCGCCCAGCAGGTCGGCAGCGCCTACCTCGTCTTCGCCGCCGTCGACGGGGACGGCAGGCCCCGCCGCGTACCGCCGGTGATCCCCGAGACCGAGCGCGACAACCGGCGCTACCAGGAGGCCCAGATCCGGCGCACCCACCGGCTCGCCCGCCGCCGAGCGATCAAGGAACTGCGCGAGAGGCGCGCCGCGGACGGCATGGACGACTGAGGCGCCCGAAGCCGCCACAACCGCCTGAGCCGCCTGAGCCGCCTGAGCCGCCTGAGCCGCCTGAGCCGTCTGAGCGGGCGGTATCGAGGGCGGAGGAGACGCACGGATCCCGTACACCGCCCGGGCGGCCGGGGCCCGGTCCGCACCCCGCCCCGGGCCGGAGCGGACAGCGTCCGCCCCCGCCCTACGGGCACACCACCTCGTCGCCCCGCACCGGGGCGAGGTCGCCCGTCGTCCGCCGGCTCTCCGCCCTCACCGGCCGCACCTGCGTGAAGTCCGCGCCCACCGTCACCTTCATCTGCGGGCCCTGGTCCTTCACCGGCTTCAGCTCGCTCCCCGGCAACGCCGTGGCCAGGGACTTCGCCGACCGGTCCCAGCGCGGGTCGTACTCCACGAGCGTCCGCTCCCGGTCCCGCGCCTCCCCGTTGAGCGGCGCCTCGGTGGTGGTGAAGCCGGTGGCCCGCAGGGCCTCGTCCACGGAGCGGCCGAGCCCGTCCTTCGGCGTCCCGTTGTAGACCTGCACCCGGATGTCCTCCGGCGCGACGTCCACCAGCGCGGCGGGGGGCCGTTTCCCCGCCCCGGCCTTCGGCTTCGGCCTCGCCGGGGCCAGCGGCTCGTCCTCGCGCAGGGCCCGGAACAGCTTCTTCGACTTCTCCGCGTCCCACCGCACCGTCGAACCGATGCCCTCGACCGGGAAGCTCGGGTCGTCGACGGGCACGGAGGCGAACTCCGAGGAGGCCGGCCCGAAGTCCTTCATCGCCCTGCCGAGCGCCAGCATCTGCTCCGTACCGAAGTCCTTGTCGGCCCGGACCGAGCCCAGCACCGTGGCCGAGACGTCTTTGAACCGCATCGGGTTCAGCAGCACCCCGCTGCTCGTGGCCTGCTTGATCAACGCCGCCATGAACTTCTGCTGGCGCTCCATCCGGCCCAGGTCGGCCGCCACGTCCACATGGCGCGAGCGCACGTACTGGAGCGCCTGGCCGCCGTTCAGCTCATGGACGCCGGCGGGCAGGTCCAACCCCGTGTACGCGTCCTTCATCGGCCCGGCCGTACAGATCTCCACCCCGCCCACCGCGTCCACCGTCTTCATGAAGCTGGTGAAGTCGATCTCCAGATAGTGGTCGACCTTGACCTTGGTCATGTTCTCGACCGTCCGCACGGTCAGCGCGGGCCCGCCCTCCGCGTACGCGGCGTTCAGCTTCACCGGATGGCTCTCGTGGCGCTCGCCCGTGGTGCGGTCGGTGTGGGCGGGCATCTCGGCGTAGCTGTCCCGGGGGAGGCTGACCACGCTCGCCCGCCGCCGGTCGGCCGACAGGTGGACCAGCATGATCGTGTCGGTGCAGTGGCAGGGCGCGCCGCCCAGCCGGTACTTCTTCCGCTCCTCCTCGGTGATGGTGTCCCGGCCGTCGGTGCCGACGAGCAGCAGGTTCGTGCCGTGCCCCCCCTGCGGGCGGTTCTTCATGTCCTTGAACGGATCGACCCGGCCGATGCCGTCCTCCAGGCCGCTCACCACGGCGTGACCGATCCCGCCCGCCCCCAGCACCAGCACCGAGAGACCGGTGGCCACCCGCATGCCCCAGCGGGGCCGCTCGTCCTGCCTCCGGGGGCGCACCGGCCGCGTGCCCCGCGGCGGACGGCGGCGCGGGGGAGAGGGGCGGGAGTGCTGCGGGCGCTGCGGTACGGGCACGGGGGAGACACCTCCGGGGCGCAAGGGAGACACCTCTGCGGTGCAAGGGGGACCATCGCACGGTAGGCCCATACGATTCTCCGCCCCGGTCACGACCCGGCGGCGCGCACCGGTGTCCCCCATTCGCGGTAACGTGGCGGCCGAACAACGACGCTTCCAGGGTGCGGAACCCCCCTGGCGCCCCGAGGACCCACCCGAGGACCACATGTCTGCCGCGCAGTACCCCGCCGTCTCCGTGATCATGCCGGTGCTCAACGAGGAACGCCATCTCAGGAACGCGGTCCGGCACATCCTGGAGCAGGAGTACGCCGGTGAGATGGAGGTCGTGATCGCGCTCGGCCCTTCCGTCGACCGTACGGACGAGATCGCCGCCGAGCTGGTCGCGGAGGACCCCCGGGTCCACACGGTGCCCAACCCCACCGGCCGTACGCCCGCCGCCCTCAACGCCGCGATCAAGGCGTCCCGCCACCCCGTCGTCGTCCGGGTCGACGGCCACGGCATGCTCTCGCCGAACTACATCGCGACCGCCGTCCGCCTCCTGGAGGAGACCGGGGCGCAGAACGTCGGCGGCATCATGCACGCCGAGGGCGAGAACGCCTGGGAGGAGGCCGTCGCCGCCGCGATGACCTCGAAGATCGGCGTCGGCAACGCGGCCTTCCACACCGGCGGCCAGGCGGGCCCGGCCGAGACGGTGTACCTGGGCGTCTTCCGGCGCGAGGCGCTGGAGCGGGCGGAGGGCTACAACGTCGAGTTCATCCGCGCCCAGGACTGGGAGCTGAACTTCCGTATCCGCGAGGCGGGCGGGCTGATCTGGTTCTCGCCCGAGCTGAAGGTCCAGTACCGCCCCCGCCCCTCGGTCAAGGCGCTCGCCAAGCAGTACAAGGACTACGGCCGCTGGCGCCACGTCGTCGCCCGCTACCACCCCGGCTCGATCAACCTCCGCTACCTCGCCCCGCCGACCGCCGTCGTCGCCATCGCGGCGGGCCTGGTCCTCGGCGCGGCCGTCACCCCCTGGGCCCTGATCGTTCCGGGCGGGTACGCGGCCGCGATCGTCGCCGGGTCGCTCCCCGCGGGCAAGGGGCTACCGCTGAAGGCGCGCGCCCAGATCCCCGTGGCGCTGGCGACGATGCACATGTGCTGGGGCTTCGGCTTCCTCACCAGCCCCCGGTCCCTGGCCCGGCGGGTCATCGCGAGCCGCCGGCCGGCGATGGCGGACAGCACCGGGACCGCCTGACCCGGAAGGTCCGGCCGCCGTCGCGAAGGGCCCCACCGCTGAGCGGTGGGGCCCTTCGCGACGGCGGCCGTCACCGCGTCACCAGGTGTAGTTCGGGTTCACCTTCATGCACGCCTTCTCGTCGTCGCCCTTCAGCGCGCCCGCCGACTCCGGGGTCTTCTCCGTGCCCTTCGACACCGGGTAGGTTCCGTCCTCGCGCCAGTCCGCGCCCACGGCGAGCGAGATCCCCGAGACGTCGGTGGACTTCTTCACCTGCGAGATCGGAACGCCGAGCGCCTTGGCGACCGCCTGCGCGTCGCCCTCCAACTCCGCGCTCGGGAACAGGACCGTCGTCCGGGCCGCCCCGGTCACGTCGTTCGCGTCGACGGTCGTCCGCGCGAAGCCCGCGACCTTCAGCTGGTCCGCGACCTCCCGCGCCCGGCCGGACGCCGGGCCCTGCCCGTCGGTCGCGGTGGCGTTCCGCACGGCGACCGCGATCTCGGCGACCGGGGCCGAGGCGTCCTTCGCCTCCTCCACCGGCTTCTTCCGCTTCGACCCCTTGCCGTCCAGCGGAACGTCCTCGCGGACCATGCGGAACAGCTGCTCCGCGTCGCCGGCCTTCGGATAGACCCGGCCGTTGTTCACACCGGTGCCGTACACGTTCGGCATGGTCGACATCGTGATGCGCTTCGTGGGGACCTTCTTGAACTCCTCCGCCAGGTCGTACAGCTTCTTGACCGTGTCGAGGCCCTTGTCGACCGTCAGCGCGTCGGTGGCCGCCTCGGCGAGGTTCATCAGCTTCGCCGGGTCGGTCAGCTTGGTGCCCTTGCGCAACTCGCGGACCATGGAGTTCATGTACTGGTGCTGGGCCTTCGCCCGACCGAGGTCGGTGTTGTCCTCGAAGCCGTAGCGGGTGCGCAGCCACTGCAGGGCCTGCTCGCCCTTGACGTACGTGGTGCCCTTCTCCAGCTTGAGCCCGGAGCCCTTGCCGTCGGCGCCGCGCGAGTGGATGTTGGCGTTCACGCAGACCGGGACGCCGCCGACCGCGTCCGCCATCGAGACCACGCCCGCGAAGTCGATCATCATGAAGTGGTCGATGCGGATGCCGGTCAGCTCGTACCAGGTGGCCACCGTGCACCCCGGGCCGCCGCGCCCCAGGCTCTCGTTGGTCTGCACGTCCCCCTTGCTGGCCGGGAAGACCTCGCCGTCCGGGGCCGTGCACTTGGGCATCTTCAGCATCGTGTCGCGCGGCATGCTGACCACCGACAGGTTGCTGCGGTCGGCCGATATGTGGAGCAGCATCTGCACGTCGGCGAGCGGCGGAGCGCCGAAGGTCTCCTTGGCGCCGCCCAGCTTCTGGTTGGCCTTGGAGTCCCGCGCGTCGGAACCGATGAGCAGGATGTTGATCGGGGTCTGTCCGGCGGCGTTGGCCTTGTGGTCGGCCATCTCCTTGTCGCCGAGGGTCAGATCCTCTTTCTTGATGTTGTCGTTGAGGTGCTCGTAGTAGAGGCAACCGGCGCCGCCGGTGCCGAGTATCAGCACGGCGAGCACGGAGGCGCTCCAGCGCAGGACGCGCCGCTTGGGGCTCTTGGGCGCGCGGCGGCTGCTGCCGCCCCGCGCGCCGCCGCCCCCTCGCCGGCCCTGCGCGGAGCTCTGGCCGCCCCCGGCGCCGGACCCCTTCCTCGCCCGCGGGCCCGTGCCCGGGGCCCCGGCGCCGTCCCCCACGGCGCCCCCCGGCCCCTCGCCGTCCCTCTCCTGCGAGCTCGCGTTGCGGCCGGGACCACCGGCTCGATCGCTGCGGCGCACACGCGACCGCGTCCGCTCCCCAGGCGTGCTGCTCCGTCCCACCGGACCCCCCATGCTGTTCAGATTTCCGCTACGGCGCGGTGACCCGGTGTCACTTGGCGCATACCGCCTTGTCGGCGCGGGCTTGGTCGACGCCCTCCGGAGCCTTCGCCGGCCCGGTGATGAGCTGTCCGGCGCCCTTGAAGTCCCCCCCCAGGGTGAGCACCATCGCCTGAAGACCCTCGGCGTCCGCGGTGCCCTGCTTCATGGCGGTGGCGGGCAGCCCCATCATCTCGGCGAGCGCCCGGGCCTGGTCGGCCTGGTTGGGCGCGTACTCCAACGTCGTCTTCTTGATCTTCTCGGGTGCGTTGGCCTTGTTGGTGGACTTCAGCACCCCCTGCTCGTTCTGGAGCCAGGTGACGGTCGAGCCGGCCGCTCCGGGGAGGTCGCCTCCGTTGAGGACGTCCACGCGGACATCGGCCGGGGCGGCCTTCGGACCCTTGAGCAGGGCCGCCTGCTTGCTCTGGGCGGCCTTCTTCTTCTGCTTCACCTCGGTCAGCGAGGTGTCGGAGCGCAGCATCGCGAAGAGCGGTTCGGCCCTCGTCTCGTCCACGACCACGGTGACGGGCTTGGGCTCGGCGGGGTTGTCCTTCACCGGCATCGTGACGAAGGTGATGTTCTTGGTGTCGACCTCGGAGATCTCCTGGGCGAGCGTCATCAGCTTCTTCGCGTCGCCGATGGCCGTGTCGACGGTCAGCGCCTTGGTGGCGGCGTCGGCCAGCTTGTAGAGCTTCTTCGGGTTGGTCAGGGTGTCGCTCGACTTCATCTCGCGGATCATCGAGCCGAGGAACTGCTGCTGCACCTTGATCCGGTCCAGGTCGCTCCGGTTGCCGAAACTGTCGCGGGTGCGCAGCAGGGCCAGCGCCTTCTCGCCCTGCACCGTCGACTCGCCCTGGGGCAGCTTCAGATGCGACTTCGGGTCGTCGATCGGCTTGGCCATGCAGACCTTGACGCCGCCGACCGCCGTGGTCAGCTCCTTGACCGCGTTGAAGTCGACCATCATGAAGTGGTCCGGCTTGACCCCGGTGATGTTCTCGACGGTCTTCATCGTGCAGCCCGGGTCACGCCCGTTCTGGCCGAGGCTGGTGTTGAAGCGCGCGCTCGCGGCGCCGGGGATGGCCGCCCTGGTGCCGTCCTGCTGCTTCGTCTCGCACTCGGGGATCTCGGTCACCAGGTCGCGCGGGATGCTCATCGCCGTCGCGTTGGTGCGGTCCTCGGAGACGTGGAACAGGATGTTGGTGTCGGCGTGCCCCGTACTGCCCTTGTCGCCGTAGCCCTCGTTGCCCTTGCCGGTGCGCTTGTCGGTGCCGATGACCAGGATGTTCATCGGACCGTCGGTCACGACGCTCTTGCTCCCCGCGTCACCCACGTCGATGGCGTCGATGTTCCCGTTGAGCTTCTCGTACAGCAGGTATGCGCCGAGCGAGGTGCCCACCACGACGAACGCCATCACGCCGCCCGTCCACAGCAGCGCCTTCTTCTTGCGCGTCTTTCGGGGCTTGCGCTTCCGGCGGCCCGCCGCGGGCGGCTCGGCGGAAGCGCCGCGCGTCCCCTGCGAGCTGCGGCGGCTGCGCTGGCCGGGCACCTCGTGCCGTTTCTGGACCGGGACGTCCTCCCGCGTACCGGTCCGGGAGCCGGCGCGGCGGCCGTTCTCCTCGGCCGTGGCCGTACGCGAAGCACCGGGCCCCCCGGAAGTACCGCCCGACTCCCCTGTGGAGTGATCCAGTCGCAATTCGTAATTGCCGGTATGCGGGTTGAGTACCCACTGGTCGGCGGGGTCGATATCGTCCGCCCGTCCACGACTGTGCGCGTCCACGGTTGCCTGCGTCCTCCGTCGGTGCCACGCGAGGCGCCCTCCCCCGGCAAGGCGCTCGTTCCTTCGCTCCAGCAGTGCACGACCTGACGGCCGGAAGCACCGGATCGCGTCACACTATCCGGCCGATTCCGCGTCGAGCGACGGGCGTGACACATTCCACGCCCCTTACAACTGGGCATTCTTCCCATTACGCGTCGATTGTGTTCGGTGTCTTGGCAATTGCTTTACTGCTTGCACAGGTCGTCCGCCGCGCTCGACCCCGAATAGGTGGGTGTGGGCGTGGGGCTTTCGGAGCCGGCGTCGTCCGGCTTGCCGTCCCGCGTCTTCTCCTGGTCCTGCCGCGCTTCCTCGAGTTCGTCGGCCGGGACCACCGCGACGGGCTTGTCCTCGCGGAGTTGCCGGAACAGCTCACCCGCGTCCGGTTCGACGAGTTCGTCCCGGTTCGGGTCCTGGCGGTACGGCTGCCGGGGCACGGTCAGGAACTGCACCTGGTCGGTGGGCACATCGCGCATCCCGCGCACCAGGTCGTACAGGTCGCGCAGCGAGTCGAGCCCCGGGTCCGTGGTCAGCGACTTGGTCGCCGCGTCGAGCACCGGGTAGAGCCGCGTCGGGTTCAGCAGAACGCCGTTGCTCTGCATCTTGTTGACCAGGGCGCCCAGGAACTGCTGCTGGCGCTCCATGCGTTCGGTGTCGCTGCCGTTGCCGAGGGACTTGCGCGCCCGTACGTAGCCGAGGGCCTCCTCGCCGTCCAGCGTCTGCCGGCCGGCCGGGAGCTCCAGGTGCGCGTCCTTGTCGTCGATCGGCTTCTTGAGGCAGATCTCGACCCCGTCGACGGCGTCGACCATGTCCTTGAAGCCGTTGAAGTCGACGACCATGTGGTGGTCGATCCGGATGCCGGTCATCCGTTCCACGGTGCGGATCGTGCAGGCGGTGCCGCCCGTCTCGAAAGCCGAGTTGAACTGCGCGAACCGCTCACGGGACTTCTCGTCGTCCGCCGTACGGCAGCTGGGGACCTCCACCATGAGGTCGCGGGGCAGGGACACCGCCGTCGCGCTCTTCCGGTCCGCCGCGAGGTGCAGCAGGATCGTGGTGTCGGAGCGCTGGCTGCCGCCGTCGTCCCGGCCGTACTCGCGATTCTCCCCGGCCCGGCTGTCGGACCCGATGAGCAGGATGTTCCGGGCGTCCATCACGACCGGCGTCGGCCGCTCCTCCTCGTACGCCTTCAGCTCGGCAGCGGCGCTCGTGTCGGTGGTGATGTTCCCGTCGAGCTTCTTGTACATCCACCAGCCGACCCCGGCCGCGACCAGCACGAGGAACGAGGCGGCGAGCGCGGTCCGGCGCAGCCAGCGCCGCCTGCGCGCCACGACGACGCCGTCCTTGGGCCGGTCGGCCCAGGTCTGCGCGCCCGGACCGCTCCCGGCGGCCCCGCCCCCGTCGGCGGCGCTCCCGGCCGCCCCGCCCTCGTCGGCGGCGCTCCCGGCCGCACCGGCGTCGGGCTCCTCGGAGGGCCTGGCCGTTCCGGGGCTTTCGGCGAGGCCGTCACCGCCGTCCCCGGGGGCCGGGCCCCCGGGGACGGGCTCCTCCTGCGACCTGCTCTGCGGTTTGTCCCCGGCCGGGCGGCCCGGGTCGGACGGCGGGCCAGCACTGTCGGTCACGTCTGCGTCCATCCTTCACGTTCGGCGGCGCGAGGGGCCGCCGGTCGCAGGAGTAGACGGCTGAAACTCGCGCTTGGTTGTGCACGGCAAGGAGAGTGGTCTGTACCGCCCGATCATCTCCCCGCGCGCGTGCCGATCACCGAGGACTCGGCCCGCTGTGGGCCGGACGGGTGGACCTCGGAGCGCTTGTCATACCGCGGAGTTCGTGACCCGCTCGCTCTCGACCCGCTTGGCCAGCCCGGCCGCGTCGAGCTGCCCGAGGTGGCGGCAGAGCACCACGGACCCGCCGGCCGCCAGCGGGGCGAAGAGCCCGGCGCTCAACCCGTCCCAGCTGTCGTACGTACGCCCGGTGAGCAGCCGGGCCCCCGGCGCGAGGCCCAGGGCGGCGGCGTCCTCACGGGCCCGGGCGACGAGCTGGGCGCCCGTCAGCTCGGCCCCGTCGACGGCCAGCGCGGGCCCGTCGGGGTCCACCGGGGCGAACGGCGCGAAGCGGTCGCCCTGGCTCGGCGCCTCCACCGCGTAGTCCGCGAACCCCTCGGGCGGCTGCGGGAAACGGCCGCCCAGCGGTCGCAGCGCGAGAGCGACGCGCTCGCCCCGGCAGGCCCGCGCCCGCTCCAGGGTCTCCGGGCCGGTCACCACGAGGTCGGCGGACGCCGGGTCGCCCTGCACGTCGGCGACGACCCCGACGGAGGAACAGGCGAGCAGCCAGACCGCCGACTGCCAGTGGGCGGGGAGCAGCAGGGCGAGCCGGTCGCCGGGCTCGGCGGCGAGGTCGCCCTGGAGCAGGTTGGCGGTCTTGGCCACCCAATTGGCGAAGGTGGCCACCGACAGTTCGACGCGCTCTGCGGTGGCGTCGTCGTAGAAGGTGATCAGGGGGCGGGCGGGGTCCGCGGCGAGGGCGGATCGCAGCAGGTCGGCAGGGGTGCGGTCGCTGGAGTTCATCCGCGCAAGCGTACGCCGGGGGCGTGGCGCGGGGCGGGCCGAACGGGTGCCCCGGCGGGCGCCGGTCCCACCGGTTCGGCAGACGGTGCGTCACACCGGGGCGGATGTCCGGGTAGCCGGACTGATGACCCTATGGCAAATATCTTCTGTATGCGCTCATTTATGGTCATTTCAGTCGGCGTCACCTGCGCGGCGGCCCTCACCCTGCCGCTCGCCGCCCCCGCCCTCTCCGCCCCCGTCCCGACCGCCCCGGTCCCCCACGCCTCCTCGGCCCGTCCGCCCTCCCCCTCCCCGGAGTCGCCGGGAGCCGGACCGCCGGCGGTCCGGACCGCCGGGCCCGGGACGGCCGAGGACCGGTCCGCCGAGACCCCCGCCGAGTCCCGGTCGGCCGGACTCGCGGGCTCCACGCAGTCCCTGCCGCTGGAGCCCCTCGCCGCGCCGTCCGACCGGTCGGCGGGGCCCGCCGCGCCCGGCCGGGGGCTGGACCGGCGCACGACCCGGCCGTTCTCCCTGGTGGGCGTGGTCTGGGACGACGCCGGGGCCGAACTCCACGGCAGGGTCCAGGTCCGCACCCGGGCGGTCGGCGACGGGAGCTGGTCGGGCTGGCAGGACGTCGAGACCCACAACGCCGAGCACGCCGCCGACCTCGACAGCGACGAGCGGGCCTCCGGGACCGTGCGCGGGGCGACCGCCCCGCTCTGGGTCGGAGCCTCGGACGGCGTGGAGGTGCGCGTCCACCCGGAGGCGGCCGATGAGCAGGGCCGCTCTATCGCCGTGCGCCTCCCCGACGGCCTGCGCCTCGAACTCGTCGACCCCGGCCCCGACCCCGCGTCCGCGCCCGCCGGGGACGCGACCGCCGGCCGGACCGCCGCCCCGGCGGGGCTCGCCGTCCACCCCGGCCCGCCCCCCACCGGGACGGCGGCGGTCGTGCCGGAGGCGCTCACCGCCGCCTCCGCCGCCGCGTCGGCCGTCAACGCGGAGCTCGCGCCGCTCGGCGCGTCCGTCATCCCCGCGCTGAGCGAGGCGGAGACGGCGGAGGCGGCCGAGCCCAACGCCCCCGGGGCGAAGCCGTACATCGGACCCCGGCCGAAGATCGTCACCCGCAAGGGGTGGGGCGCGGACGAGAAGCTCCGCGAGCGGAACTTCGCGTACACCCGGACCGTCAAGGCGGCCTTCGTGCACCACAGCGCGACCGGGAACAACTACACCTGCAAGCAGGCCCCTTCCGTGCTCCGCAGCATCTACCGCTACCACGTCAAGAGCAGCGGCTGGCGCGACTTCGGCTACAACTTCGCCGTCGACAAGTGCGGGAACATCTACGAGGGCCGGGCGGGCGGCGTCTCCCGACCCGTGCTCGGGGCGCACACCCTGGGCTTCAACAGCAACACCATGGGCATCGCGGTGCTGGGCTCCTACTCCTCCACCACCCCGCCCGCCGCCGCGGTGACCGCCGTCGCCAAGCTGACGGCGTGGAAGCTCGGGCTGTTCGGGGGCAATCCGAAGGGGAAGGTGACGCTCGTCTCCGGCGGAAGCAACAAGTACAAGAAGGGCAAGAAGGTCAAACTGAACGTCATCTCGGGTCATCGGGACGGTTTCGCAACCGAATGTCCCGGAGCGCGTCTCTACAAGAAGCTCGGCAAGGCCCGGACCAGCTCCGCCCGACTGCAGGGCCGCTGACCGGGGCGTATCCGACCGGTCTGCTTAGACTGGCCAGCCACAAACCAGGCCAGGCCCCACCAGGAAGCAGAGACGGTGCTGTGACAGAGGCAAAAGAAGCGATTCTCCTGGTCGGTGGCAAGGGCACCCGACTGCGCCCGCTCACGGTGCACACCCCGAAACCGATGGTGCCGGCGGCGGGCGTCCCCTTCCTCACCCACCAGCTGGCGCGCGCCAGGGCGGCCGGGGTGGAGCACATCGTGCTCGCCACCTCCTACCTGGCGGAGGTCTTCGAGCCGTACTTCGGCGACGGCTCCTCGCTCGGCCTGCACATCGAGTACGTCACCGAGCAGGAGCCGCTCGGCACCGGCGGAGCCATCCGCAACGTGGCCTCCAAGCTGTCCTCGGGCCCGGACGACCCGGTCCTGATCTTCAACGGCGACATCCTGACCGGGCTCGACATCCGGGCCCTGGTCACCGCGCACACCGCCTCCGGGGCGGACGTCTCCCTCCACCTGACCCGGGTCGAGGACCCGCGCGCCTTCGGCCTCGTCCCGACCGACGACACCGGCCGGGTCACCGCCTTCCTGGAGAAGCCGCAGACGCCGGAGGAGATCGTCACCGACCAGATCAACGCCGGGGCGTACATCTTCCGGCGCTCGGTCGTCGACTCCATCCCGACGGGCCGCCCGGTCTCCGTCGAGCGCGAGACCTTCCCCGGACTGCTCGCCTCCGGCGCCCACCTCCAGGGCATGGTCGACTCCACCTACTGGCTCGACCTCGGCACCCCGGCCGCCTTCGTCCGGGGCTCCGCCGACCTCGTCCTGGGCCGCGCCCCCTCCCCGGCGGTCCCCGGCCGGTGCGGCGACCGGCTGGTCCTGCCGTCCGCCTCCGTGGCCCCGGACGCCAAGATCACCGGCGGCACGGTGGTCGGCGCCGACGCGGTGATCGGCGCGGGCGCGCGCGTGGACGGCTCGACGATCCTGGCCGGCGCGGTCGTCGAGGCGGGCGCGGTCGTCACGGACTCCCTGGTCGGCGCGGGCGCCAGGATCGGCGACCGTACGGTGCTGACGGGCGCGGTGATCGGCGACGGGGCCCGGGTCGGCGCGGACAACGAACTGCGCGACGGCATCCGGATCTGGTGCGGCGCGGTGCTGCCGGACGCCTCGGTCCGCTTCTCCTCGGACCAGTAGGACACGGGCGCGCGTCCGCCGGGGCCCGGGGCCGCGCCGCCCGCCGGGCCCCGCCCGAGGGCTCCGGCGACCAGCGCGGGACTTCCCACGAGCCCGTACGCGCGCCCCTCCCGCCCCCGTACCCTCAAGGGGACCGACCGACCTCCGCACCAGGAACACCGAGGCCCCTCCGTGGCAGGACGATTCGCCCCCCGCACCGCGCGAGCGGTGCTCCCGCCGCGGACGGCCGTGCCGATGAGCCGGCCCCCGGCGCCTCCCGGGCCGTCCTCCCCGCCCGACGCCCCGCCGCTGACCCGGGAGTGGACGCCGCCGGGCCCGCTGGACCTCCGCCTGGTGCTGGGCCCGCTGCGCCGGGGCCCGGCGGACCCCACGTTCCGGATGGTCGCGGACGGGACGTTCTGGCGGGCCTCCCGTACGCCGCAGGGGCCCGGCACCCTGCGCGTCGCGGCGCGCGCCGGCCGGATCGAGGCGACGGCCTGGGGCCCCGGCGCGAACTGGCTGCTGGAAGGTCTTCCCGCGCTCCTGGGGGCGGAGGACGACCCGGACGCGTTCGTGCCCCGGCACCGCCTGCTCGCCCTGACCCGGCACCGCCGCCCCGGCCTGCGGCTGCTGCGCACGGGGCTGGTGATGGAGTCGCTGATCCCCTCGGTCCTGGAGCAGAAGGTCACCACGGACGAGGCGTACGGCGCCTGGCGCCGTCTGGTCCGCCGCTTCGGGACCCCCGCCCCCGGCCCCACCGCGGAGCTGGGCCTGTACGTGATGCCGGACCCGCGCGGCTGGGCGATGATCCCGTCCTGGGAGTGGCACCGGGCGAACGTGGACGCCAAGCGGTCCTCCACGATCCTGCGGGCGGTACGCGTGGCCCGCCGACTGGAGGAAGCGGCGGCGATGGACCTCCCCGAGGCCAGGGCCCGCCTGGAGCTGATCCCCGGCATCGGCCCGTGGACCTCGGCCGAGGTCCTCCAGCGCTCGAACGGCGCGGCGGACGCGGTCACGGTCGGCGACCTGCACCTGCCGGGCATCGTGGGCCACGCACTGGCCGGCCACCGCGACGCGGACGACGCGGAGATGCTCGCCCTGCTGGCCCCCTACGAAGGCCAGCGCCACCGGGCGACCCGCCTGATCCTGCTCTCCGGCCGCACCCCGGAGCGCCGGGCCCCGAGGAGGGCGCCGGGCGACATCGTGGACCTCTAGGGCGTGTCGTCACACCGCCGTCGTCGCCCGACGGGCGGCAGTGCGACGACAGGCCCCGGGGGGCGCGGGCGGGTCCGACCGGATCCGGCCCGGCGTCCGGCGGCGCCCCCGTCGCGGTCCGTCCCCGCCCGCCGGACCGGCCCCTCACCGCACGGTGATGAACTCCGCCGGCTCCCGGGGCGCCCGCTCCCGGGGCGCCTCCGCCGCGCGCCCCACCGCCACCGCGCCCAACGGATCCCACGACGAGGGCAGCGACAGCGCCTCCCGCACCACCGGCCGGCAGAACATCGTCGAGGACACCCACGCCGATCCCAGCCGTTCGCCCGCCAGCGCCACCAGGAAGTTCTGCACGCCCGCCCCCGCGGCGACCACGAACATCTCGCGCTCCGCCGTGTCGCGGCGCTCGTCCCCGTACGTGTGCGAGCCGTCCATCACCAGGCACGGCACCACCAGGTACGGCGCGTTGCGCAGCACGTCGCCCCGCCGGACCCGCTTGGCGATCGACTCCTCGCTCCTGCCGTCGCGCCGCAGGTCCTCGATCCAGGCGTCCCGCATGGCGTCGAGCAGCCGGGTCCGCGACGCGGCGGACTCCAGCAGGACGAACCGCCACGGCGTCGTGTGGTGCGGCGCCGGAGCGGTCACCGCGGCGGCCACCGCCCGTCGCACCGCACCCGGGTCGACCGGATCGTCGGTGAACTCGCGCACCGTGCGCCGCAGGGTCACCGCCTCCCGTACGGCCTCCGAAGTCCCGAGCCGGAACATGTCGTCGGCGGCGCCGCGCACCAGCGCCCGGGCGCCGGGACCGTCGTCCCCGGCCGCCACCACGTGCGGCAGCCCCCGGACCACCGCGACCGGCAGCCCCTCCGCCTTGCCCTTGACCAGGTCCCCGGCGGCGGCCAGTTCGTCCGCGGTGGCCACGACCGTGGCACTGAGCGGATTGCCGTGCGCGTCCGTGCCGCCGCGCAGGTCGTCCAGGACCCGCACCCCCGCCGCGCCGATGGCGACGTCGGTCAGCCCGGCGCGCCAGGGCCGGCCGAAGGTGTCCGTGACGACGACTCCGACGTCCACGCCCAGGGCGTCCCGCAGCCCGTCCCGGACGGCGCGGGCGGAGGCGTCGGGGTCCTCGGGCAGCAGCAGCACGGTCCCGGCCGGGGTGTTCGAGGCGTCGACCCCGGCGGCGGCCATGACGAGCCCCTGCCGGTTCTCCACGATCCGCAGGGTTCCGCGGCGGGCCACGACCCGTACGGTCTCGGCGTCGATCGCGGCCTCCCGGTCGGCGGCCCGGACGATCCGGCCCTCGGCCTTGGAGACGATCTTCGAGGTGACGATCAGGACGTCGCCGTCGACGAGTCCCGGCTCGGCCGCGGCGATCAGTCCGGCGAGGTCGTCACCGGCCCGCACCTCGGGCATCCCGCGCGGCGCCCACACCCGGAAGGAGGGCGCGGGCCCCGTGCCGCCCGCCGGGCCGGGGCCGTCTTCCGTACCGTTCGCGCTCCCCCCGTCCGCTCCGGCGGCGCTCACGCCCGGACCTCCTCGGCCAGGGCCAGCGCCTGCCGGGCCATCTCGGCGGTCGCCTCCACGTCCGTCATCATCAGCGGCACCGCCCGGCAGCGGATCCCCGCCGCCTCCACCGCGTCGACCGCACCGGCGTCCACCGTGTCGACCAGCCACCCGTCCAGCAGCCCCGAACCGTAGTGCCGGGCCACGGCCGAGGCCGTCGCCTCCACGCCCACCGCGGCCAGCACCTTGTCCGCCATCCCGCGCACCGGCGCGTCCCCGACGATGGGGGAGAGGCCGACCACCGGAACACCGGCGTCCGCGATGGCCTCCCGGATACCGGGGACGGCGAGGATCGTGCCGACCGACACCACCGGGTTCGACGGCGGGAAGAGGATGACGTCGGCGGCGCCGATCGCCTCCAGCACCCCCGGAGCCGGCTTGGCCTGCTCGGCCCCGACCGGCACGATCGCCCGCGCCTCGACGGAGGCGCGCAGCTTCACCCAGTACTCCTGGAAGTGGATCGCCCTGCTCTCGCCGTCCACCTCGACGGCGACATGCGTCTCCACCCGGTCGTCGGACATCGGCAGCAGCCGCACGCCCGGCTGCCAGCGGGCGCAGAGCGCCTCGGTGACCGCGCTCAGCGGGTAGCCCGCGCCCAGCATCTGCGTACGGACGATGTGGGTCGCGAAGTCCCGGTCGCCGAGCCCGAACCACTCCGGTCCCACGCCGTACGCCGCGAGCTCCTCCTTGACCCGGAAGGTCTCGTCGGCCCGGCCCCAGCCCTGCTCCTCGTCGATGCCACCGCCGAGGGTGTACATCACGGTGTCGAGGTCGGGGCAGACCTTCAGCCCGAACAGATGGATGTCATCACCCGTGTTGCCGATCACCGTGACGTCCGCGTCGGGCGCGGCCTGCTTGAGGCCGCGAAGGAAGCGGGCACCGCCGATGCCACCGGCCAGAACAACAATGCGCATGCACAGCAGTTTGTCAGGCGGGTACGGCGTCCACGGCCCTCGGGGCGCTCTGCGCGGCGTGCATCGGCATCTCGGTCAGCCCCGGGTAGTAGAGGTGCAGACTGACGGCCGGTTCGAGCGAGTCGTTGACCACCTCGTGGACGTACCCCGGGGCGAAGAAGCGCTGCGCGCCCGCGCTCAGCGACCGGGCCCCGCGCTCGGTGCGCTCGGTCAACTCGCCCTCCAGGACGGTCAGCACGCCGGAGGAGAGGCCGTGGTCGTGGAGTCCGCTGCCCTGGCCGGGCACCCAGCTGAGCAGCCACACCTCGTACCCCGGGCCCCGGTGCAGGCGGTGGTACCAGCGGGAGGCGGAGTCGTACCGGACGAGGTCCGACCACCGTGCGCGGTCGGCCGCGATGGAGCGCGCGAGGCCGACGAACTCGGAGACGGTGGAGGGGTGCTCGCGAGCGGGTCGCAGGAGGTGCTGGACCTCGAGGATGTCGCCGGCGATCTGAAGGTCGCTGTCGCTGTTCATGGCTGCGGTGGTTCCTCGGCATGGGGGGCGTGTGCGGGGGAGTCGCGGGGAGCGTCGGCAGCCCGGAGAGGGCTGCGGGAGGCGCGGGACGCGGAGGAGCGAGGGGAAAGAGGCGTCGCTCGACCGGTGGAGACCCGTCCGGCGGGGCTGGATCGGAGCTGGAGCGCTACGGCGTCAACAGCTGCGACAGCTGGAACAGCAACAGCGGGCCTGGACAGCGCTGCGGAACCCACGGACGTGGGTGACGTGCAGAGCTGAGGTCGCTGGCATGGGATCAAGGAGACCGGTTCGCTCCTCCACTGTCAACCTGATGCCGGGTTTGAGAGCAATGATTCACCCCTTCCGGTCGTCGGGTTCGCAGAAAGGTTTATGCGTCCAGAACCGGGACATGTGGCGCATGATCCGCACGTCCAAACGCGGCTGACGGGCCGTGACCTGACTGTGATCTTGATCGCTTCGGTGATCGAATCGCAACACGGGGGCGCTCTCGCTCGTCTTCCCCGATGGAGGCGCGAGGTCGCAGGGCTGGTGGCATATGTCAGGTTTTTGCTGATTTGAACACTTTCCGCATACGCTTGGTTCCGCAGAGTGAATCCCAGGGCCAATAGCAGATCCTCGCTTGACTGGCTCGGAGCTACACACTTGTAATTTCACTCGTGTCGTTCAGCCGCAAACGGTTGCAACACGGGACGCAAGAGACAGACGAGGGGCGCACATGACCGAGCTGTTCCAGCAACTGCTGGTCGAGGACGCGGACGAGGAACTCGGCTGGCAGGAGCGCGCGCTGTGCGCCCAGACCGATCCCGAGTCCTTCTTTCCCGAAAAGGGCGGATCGACCCGTGAGGCCAAGAAGGTCTGCCTCGCCTGCGAGGTGCGTTCGGAATGCCTGGAGTACGCCCTGTCCAACGACGAGCGTTTCGGCATCTGGGGCGGACTCTCCGAGCGGGAGCGCCGGCGGCTCAAGAAGGCCGCGATCTGACGACCGGCGCCCCGTGACCGCTCGCGGTCCGTGCCGCTGCCGCGCTCACGGCAGCGGCACCCCCCTCGTCGCCGTACCGGCGCCCCGGCGCCTCGGCACTCCGGTTCCCCCCGACGGCCCGTCCACCGCCCTCCCCGAGGGCGCGGTGGACGGGCCGTCGGCGTGCCCCCGTCCGGCCCCCCACCCGCTCGGGGCCGTCGCCACCTGTCCGTACCGTTAGTGTGGGGCCCCGTCCGAGAAGCGCCAACGCCCCGCCGGGGCGCGCGTGTACACCGATGCAGCCCCCGGGGACCACGCCCCCGGACCCGGCCGGAGGGCCCGTACCCCGATGTCCGTGCACAGCCACTCGGCGGCGCCGAACGCGGCCGCCGCCGCCCCAGAGTTCCCCCGGCACGTCGTCACCGCCGTGCTCGTCTCCCACGACGGCGCCCGCTGGCTGCCCGACGTGCTGGCCGGGCTGCTCGGGCAGGAACGCCCCGTACAGAACGCCGTCGCCGCCGACACCGGCAGCGCGGACGATTCGGCCCGGCTGGTCACGGAGGCGCTCGGCGACGAACGCGTCCTGCACCTCGCCCGCCGCACGAGCTTCGGCACGGCCGTCGACGAGGCGGCCCGCACGGCCGGCGCGCTCACCCCGGACGACCTGCCCTACCTCAAGCGCCCCAGCGGCTGGGATCCCGCCACCCGGAGCTGGGTGGACGAGAACTACGACCTTCCCGAACTGCCGCACGGCGAACCGGTCCAGTGGCTGTGGCTGCTGCACGACGACTCCGCCCCCGAGCCGGACGCGCTCGCCGCGATGCTGCGCGTCGCCGACACCGACCGGCACGCCGCCGTCATCGGCCCCAAGCTGCGCGGCTGGTACGACCGCAAGCAGCTCCTCGAAGTCGGCGTCTCCATCGCCAACAGCGGACGCCGCTGGACGGGCCTGGACCGCCGCGAGCAGGACCAGGGCCAGCACGACCAGGTCCGCACCGTCCTGTCCGTCTCCTCCGCCGGCATGCTCATCCGCCGCGACGTCTACGAGGAGCTCGGCGGCTTCGACCGCGGCCTCCCCCTGATGCGCGACGACGTCGACCTGTGCTGGCGCGCCCACCTCGCCGGCCACCGGGTCCTCGTCGCCCCGGACGCCGTCCTGCGGCACGCCGAGGCGTCCGCCCGCGAACGGCGGCCCATCGACTGCGCCGGCCGCTCGGTCGCCAGCCCGCACCGCGTCGACAAGGCGGGCGCGGTCTTCACCATGCTCGCCAACGCCCGCGGCAAGGCCCTGCCCTGGGTCCTGTCGCGGCTCGTCGTCGGCACCCTGCTGCGCACCCTCGCCTACCTCGTCGGCAAGGCGCCCGGCCAGGCCCTCGACGAGGTCACCGGCCTGCTCGGGACCCTCCTGCGGCCCGGCCGCGTCCTCGCCGCCCGCCGCGCCCGCGGCAAGGGCGTCGTCGACCCCGCCGAACTGCGCGCCCTCTTCCCGCCGCCCGGCGCGACCGTCCGGGCCACCATCGAACAGGTGGCGGGCGACTTCGGCGGCCGCAACGACGCCGACTCGGGCGGTTCGCGGCACGGGGCCGTCGAATCCGGACCCGGCGGCGACGACGCCGACTTCCTCGAAGTCGACCAGTTCGCCCGCCTCAAGCGCATCGGCCGCAAGCCCGGGCCCGTGCTCTTCGCGCTCCTCCTGCTCGTCTCGCTCATCGCCTGCCGCGACCTGCTGAGCGGCGGCGTCCTGGCCGGCGGCGCGCTGCTGCCCGTGCCCGCCGAGACCGGCGCGCTCTGGGGGCAGTACGCGGACGCCTGGCACACCGTGGGCACCGGCGGCACCCAGTCCGCCCCGCCCTACCTCGCCCTGCTCGCCGCCCTGTCGGGCCTCTTCCTCGGCTCGACCGGACTCGCGGTCGGCGTGCTGCTGATCTGCTCGATCCCGCTGGCCGGGGCCACCGCCTACTTCGCCTCCCGCCCGCTGCTGCCCTCCCGGCTGTTGCGCGCCTGGGCGAGCGTCGCGTACGCCTTCCTGCCCGCCGCCACCGGGGCCCTGGCCACCGGCCGCCTGGGCACCGCCGTCCTCCTCGTCCTGCTTCCGCTGATCGCCCGCGCCGGCGTCGCCGCCCACGGGCTGCGCGCCGACAGCGCGGCGGGGGAGCGCGGCAGCTGGCGCGCCACCTGGGCGTACACGCTGCTGCTGACCGTCACCATGGCGTTCACCCCGATCGTCTGGCCGCTCGCCGTGGTCCTCGGACTCGGCGTGCTGGTGCTGCGGCGCGGCGACATCACGGCGTACGGCCTCCGCTTCGTCGCCGCCGTCGGCACCCCGCTGCTGGTCCTCGCCCCCTGGTCGCTCACCCTCCTGACCGACCCGTCGGCGCTGCTGACCGAAGCGGGCCTGGACCTCGGCACGGGCGACGCCTCCGGCCTCGACCTGCTCGGCATCAGCCCCGGCGGCCCCGGCGCGGTGGGCGGCGTCCTCCTCCTCGGCATCGTGCTCGCGGCGCTCGCCGCCCTGCTGCGCGAGGACCGCCGGTTCGCCGTCCGCACGGCCTGGGCGGTCGCGGTCGTCGGCTTCGTCTTCGCCGCCCTCGCCAATGGCTCGACCTGGGCCGGACCCGCCACCCTCGTCTACGGCGCCGCCCTGATCGCCGCCGCCCTGGTCGGCGCGGACGGAGCCCGCATCCGGGTCGCCGAGCAGAGTTTCGGCTGGCGCCAGCCCGTGGCCGTGCTGATCGCGCTCGCCGCCGGACTCGCCCCGGTGCTCGCCGCCTCCGGCTGGATGATCGGCGGTGCGGACGGCCCGCTGGAGCGGCGCGACCCCGTCCAGGTGCCCGCCTTCGTCGCCGAGGAGAGCGCCACCCGCGACCAGCCCCGCACCCTCGTCCTCGGCGGCGCCTCGCCCGGCACCGTGGAGTACAGCCTGGTCCGCGGCTCGGGCGCGCGGCTCGGCGACGGCGAACTGACCGAGGCGGGCGGCGGCAACCGCCACCTCGACAAGGTCGTCGCCAACCTGGTCGCCGGCTCCGGCGCCGACCAGGGCGGCCAGCTCAGCGGCTTCGCCATCCGCTACGTCCTCGTACGGGACGGAGCGCCGCGCCGGATGAGCCGGGTCCTCGACGCCACCCCGGGGCTCAGCCGCCTCAGCCAGCTCGACGGCAGCGCGCTGTGGCGGGTGGACCGGCAGGTCGCCCGCGTCATGATCACCCCGGCCTCCGGCGAGGGCGAGCACGTGCCGGTCGGCTCGGACGCCGTCGAAGCCCACTCCGACATCCCGTCCGGGGCGGCGGGGCGCGTCCTGCGGATCGCGGACGCCGCCGACCCCGGGTGGACGGCCACCCTGGACGGCAAGCCGCTGACCCGCAAGACCGTCGACGGCTGGGCCCAGGGCTTCGAACTGCCCGCGGACGGCGGTCGCCTGGACCTCACCCACGACGCCCCGATCACCCACACCGCGTGGATCTGGGCCCAGGCCGGACTCCTCCTGGTCCTCGTGGTCATGGCCCTGCCGGGCCGCCGCCGGGAGATCGACGACGACCTGCCCGACGAGGCGCCCGCCGTCGCGGACGAACCGGTGGACGGCGAGGGCCGCCGCGCCCGCAGGCTGCGTGCCGCGGCCCGGGCCGAGGCCGCCGCCGAGGAGGCCGGGGACGACGACCCGTCGCGCGCCGCGCACCCGGGGGAGCACATCCCGGCGCAGCAGTCCGCCGACCCCTACGCCCCGCCCTCCCCGGCCCACGACCCGTACGAAGCGCACCCCCCGGCGCACGACCCGTACGAGGCGCGGAACGAGCAGGACCGGCAGGAAGCCACCGGCGACTACGCGGCGGTCCCGCAGCAGCAGTACGGCGCCTACGCGCAGTGGGACGGGCAGCAGCAGCCGGGCGCCGACCCCTACGGGGCGTACCGGCAGCAGGAGCCGTACGCGGGGGAGAACGCCGGCCCCCAGGGCGGCTACGGCGCCCAGGACCCCTACCAGCAGCAGTACGCCGACCAGGGCACGTACACCGATCAGGGCGCCGGGTACGACGGGCAGGGCGGCGGGTACGACGACCGCTCCGCCTACGACGAGTACGGCCGCTACACCGGCGGGCAGTACCAGCAGCACCCGCAGCAGCCCCCGTACGCCGATCCCGCCCGGCACCCCGCCGAGAACGGCGGACAGACCGACCCCCCGGCCCCGGGCCAGGCCCCGTGGCAGACCGGTAACGCATCGCGAGGCGAGTCCGAGTGAAGTCCACCCACCTGTCCCTGATCGCCGGCGCGGCCGTCCTGGCCGCCGTCACCGGTTTCGCCACGGTCACCGCGCCCGGCGCCCCGGCAGAGACCGCGGCGAAGGCCGCCGTGCTGCTGCCCGTCGAGCGCTCCAGCCTGGTCTGCCCGGCGCCCAGCGGCTCCGACCTCGCGGAGACGCGGTACACGGCGTTCACTCCGGCGGGCGAGGGCGGCGCGTCCGAGGGCGCCGCCGAGCTGAAGCCGGCGCTGCCCGTCGTGGACGACGAGGACGAGACCGACCCGAAGAAGACGAAGAAGGCCGAGGAGGCGGCGAGGAAGGCGAAGGAGAAGGCCGAGAAGCCGGTCCTCGCGGTCAAGGAGCCGGGAAGGCCGGTCACCGCCGAGGCGGACGGCGCGAGCGCCCCGGCCCTCCACGGCACGGCCACCGGCGCGCTGGCCCCCGGCTGGACGGCCCAGCAGACCACCGAGGTCACCGCGGGAGCCGCCCGCGGCCTCCTCGGGGTCGCCTGCACCGCTCCCGACACCGACTTCTGGTTCCCCGGCGCGAGCACCGCCAAGACCCGCCAGGACTACCTCCACCTCACCAACCCCGACGACTCCGCCGCCGTCGCCGACATCGAGCTGTACGGCCCCGAGGGCGCGCTCCCGTCCGAGGTCGGGGACGGCATCACCGTGCCGGCCCGCTCCGGCGTCGCCGTCCTGCTCTCCACGCTCACCCCCGAGGCGGTCGACCTGCTGACCGCGCACGTCACCACCCGCTCGGGGCGGATCGGAGCGGTCGTCATGAGCGCCGAGGACGGCGTGGGCAGCGACTGGATCACCGCGTCGGAGGACCCCTCCGGCACGCTCGTGCTGCCCGGCATCCCCGCCGACGCCACCTCCGTCCACCTGGTGGCGTACGCACCCGGTGAGGACGACGCCGACGTGAAGGTCCGGCTCGTGGGCAAGAACGCGACGTTCTCCCCGGCAGGCAACGCCACCCTGCACGTCAAGTCCTCGATGACGGCGGCCGTCGACCTCAAGGACGTCACCCGCGGCGAACCGGGCTCCCTGCTCCTGACCCCCGTACGGAAGGAGCGCGCGACGCCGATCGTGGCCGCGCTGCGCGTGGTCCGGGGCAAGGGCGAGAAACAGGAGGTCGCCTACATCCCGGCCACCGGCCCGGTCGGCGCGCGGGCGAGCGTCCCGGACAACGGGACCGACGACGCGACGCTGTCCCTGACCGCGCCGGGCGCCGCGGCGAAGGTGAAGGTCACCGCCTCGGCGGGCAGCGGGGGCGGCGAACCGGTGGTGGAGACGTACACGGTCAAGGCCGGTACGACCCTCGACGTCACTCCGAAGGCCCCGGACGGTCTCAAGGGCGCCTACGCGCTGACCGTCGAGACGACCTCGGGCGGCCCGGTCCACGCGGCGCGCACCCTGGCGCGCACGGAGGGCGGCGTGAAGATGTTCACCGTGCAGACGCTGCCCGACGACCGGGGCACGGTCGAGGTCCCGGCGGCCCGCCAGGACCTGTCGGTCCTGGACGACTGAGGCGGAACGGACGCTCCCCGGGCGCGAGAGCCCCGGGTTCCCGGGCGCCTCGCACCGGGGCCGGACGGGGAGCGTCCGACCCCGGCGGGCGGCCGGAGGGGCCGTGGGCGGGCCGCTGCGGGAATGTCCGGCCGGGCCCCGGGGTCAGTCCTGCCCGTACCGGGGGTCGACCGATTCGGGCGCCAACCCCAGCAGCTCGGCGACCTGCTCGACGACGACCTCGTGCACGAGCAGGGCGCGCTCGTCGCGGCTCTTGGTGCGGAGCTCGACGGGCCGCCGGTAGACGACGATCTGCGCGGGCCGTTCCTTGCCCGCCGACACCGCGCTGCCCAGCGGAACGACGTCCTCCGCGGCGGCGGGGACGTCGAGGACGACGAAGTCGACCTCGGCCAGCTGGGGCCAGCGCCGCTCCAGCCGCTCCACCGAGTCCTGGACCAGATCGCGGAAGACCTCGCCCCGGCTGGCCGACAGCGGCACCTGCGGCGGCGCGACCGGCCCGCGCATACCGCGACCATGACGATCACGACGCCGGGGCCGCGGCTCGAACGCGGGAGGGGGTACGGGGCTGTCCATCACCGACGCAGCGTAACGCTCCGGGGACCGGAGCGAACGGGAGGACGACACGGTCGAACCGGCACGGACGACCCGGCACGGTCGGGTCCATCGGGAGACCGCGGGCGGAGACCGCGGCCCGGGAGCGTCGGCCAGCGAGGGGCGGGGCAGGACCGGAGGCGCCGGGGCCGGGGCCGGGCCGGAGTGCGCAGAGGCCGGGGCTGGCCGGGGGCGCAGGCCCGGACGGCCCGGAGGCGCAGGCCCGGACGGCCCGGAGGCGCGGGGCGGGGGCCCGGAAGGCCCGTGCCGACGGGAAGCGGATGCTTCACTTCCGGATGTCCGCAGTTGAATATTTCGGCCAAGGTTGCGCCCTTTTCAGGCCCGTAATCCGATCATCACCCCTCCGTCCGACGTCGCAGCCGGCTTCCGTCCGCGACCTGGGCGACCGCGGCGCGGGGCCCGGTCGCGGCCCCCGCGCAGGTCAGGGTGGCCACCCGGGAAGGGGCCGTGCCGCAGGTCACAGGGCGACACGGTGGAGTGAGCCGAGGGGGAGTCGTCGCAGCCCGCTCAAGAGTGCGGTACCGTCCAACATCGTGAGCCCTGTACGTCGCTGTTCGCGCACCGCGTGCGGCCGCCCTGCCGTCGCGACACTGACGTACGTCTATGCCGATTCGACTGCGGTCCTCGGCCCGCTCGCCACCTACGCCGAGCCCCACTGTTACGACCTGTGCGCCGAACACAGCGAGCGGCTCACCGCGCCACGCGGCTGGGAAGTGGTGCGGCTCTCCGACGGCTCCGCGCCGTCCCACCCGAGCGGTGACGACCTCGAAGCGCTGGCCAACGCGGTCCGCGAGGCGGCACGCCCGCACGAGCGGGGTCCGGACGGCGGAGGCCGGGGCCCTCGCGCGGCGGACCCGGTGGAAGTGGCCCGCAGGGGGCACCTCAGGGTGCTGCGCTCCCCGGACCCCTGAGCCCGTTCCCCGCACACGCCCCCGTGAACGCGTCCCCTGACCCCACCCCCTGACCACGTCTCCCGAGCCCGTCACCGGGGGCGCGACCCGGCCGGGTAGTTTGGGCGGTCCGCAAAGACCCCCAGGAGGACCGGCCGTGGTTGCTGATCTGTCGCAGCTCGTGAAGGCGTACGACGTGCGCGGTGTGGTGCCCGACCAGTGGGACGCATCGCTGGCCGAGCTGTTCGGAGCCGCGTTCGTCCAGGTCACGGCCGCCGACGCGATCGTGATCGGCCACGACATGCGGCCCACCTCACCGGTCCTGGCCGGGGCGTTCGCGCGCGGTGCGGCGGCCCGGGGCGCGGACGTCACGCTCATCGGCCTCTGCTCGACGGACCAGCTGTACTACGCGTCGGGGGCCCTCGGCCTCCCCGGCGCGATGTTCACCGCCTCGCACAACCCGGCGCAGTACAACGGCATCAAGATGTGCCGGGCCGGGGCCGCCCCGGTCGGCCAGGACACCGGCCTCGCCGAGATCCGGACCCTGGTCGAGCAGTGGTCGGAAGGCGCCCAGCAGCCCGCCGCCGCCACCGCCCCCGGCACGATCACCGAACGGGACACCCTCACCGACTACGCGGCCCACCTCCTCGGCCTCGTCGACCTGTCGGCCGTCCGTCCCCTCAAGGTCGTGGTCGACGCGGGCAACGGCATGGGGGGCCACACGGTCCCCACCGTCTTCGCGGGCCTCCCGCTCGACCTCGTCCCGATGTACTTCGAACTGGACGGCACCTTCCCCCACCACGAGGCCAACCCCCTCGACCCCAAGAACATCGTCGACCTCCAGGCCCGCGTCCTCGCCGAGGACGCCGACCTGGGCCTCGCCTTCGACGGTGACGCGGACCGCTGCTTCGTGGTCGACGAGCGGGGAGCGGGCGTCTCCCCCTCCGCGATCACGGCCCTGGTCGCCGCCCGGGAGCTGGCCCGCAACGGCGGGGAGGGCGTCGTCATCCACAACCTGATCACCTCCTCGTCCGTCCCGGAGGTGGTCCGCGAGAACGGCGGCACCCCGGTCCGCACCCGGGTCGGCCACTCCTTCATCAAGACGGAGATGGCGAAGCACGGCGCGATCTTCGGCGGGGAGCACTCGGCGCACTACTACTTCCGCGACTTCTGGAACGCCGATACGGGCATGCTCGCCGCCCTCCACGTCCTGGCCGCCCTGGGAGGCCAGGAGAAGCCGCTCTCCGAGCTGGTCGCGGAGTACGACCGGTACGCCGGCTCCGGCGAGATCAACTCCACCGTCGCCGACCAGGCCGCCAGCCTGGCCGAGGTGAGGGCGGTCTACGGCGCCCGCGACGGCATCGCCTTCGACGATCTGGACGGCCTCACGGTCACGGCCGCCGACTGGTGGTTCAACCTCCGCGCCTCGAACACGGAGCCGCTGCTGCGCCTGAACGTGGAGGCGAAGGACGAACGGACGATGGCGGCGGTACGCGACGAGGTCCTGACCCTGATCCGCTCCAACTGACCGCCCGCCCCTCCCGGCCCCCGCGCCAGGGCGTCCCCTCCCGCCTTCTCGCCGTCCGCTCCGGCTGGTCCAGCCTTTCCGTGCCGGCTCCGAGCGGCACCGGCCCGTCCGGTGCCGGTTCCGGATGGCCTCGGCCCGTCCGGGGCCCGCTCCGGGCGGTTCCAGCTCGCCCGGTGTCAGTTCGGAGTGGTGCCGGCCCGTCCGGTGTCAGTTCGAAATGGCTCCAGCCTCCCCGGCGTTCGAGCAGCGGGGTCCGGGGCGGGGCCCCGGTTCCGGGAAGGGGCGGGGCGGGGAGAAGCCCGCCGCAGGCGCCCCCCCTCCCCCCCCCCCGCCGGTCACTCACCCCGCCCGTCACCCCCCACCGCATCCAGCTCCCGGCCTTCACCAGCCGCCCCCCCCCCCCCCCTTCCCCCCCCCCGCCTCCAGCTCCCGGCCCCTCCCGCCGGGCGCCGCGCCCGCCCCGCACCGCCCGGAACCCCACCTCGCTCCGGCCCCCCGGGCCTCCCCCCCCCATCCGCCCCCACCCGCCTCCGTTCCGACCCCGTGGCCAGGCCGCGCCCCCTCCGCCCCAGCGGTAGGCTGGCGACGCCTGATCCACGCGGATCGGAACCCGCATGCTCGAAGGGACTCACCCCATGGCGCTCGAAGCCGGCCTCCTGGAGATCCTGGCCTGCCCGGCCTGCCACTCCCCGCTCGACGACCGCTCGGCGGCCGACGACCCCGAGCTGGTCTGCACGGGCGACGGCTGCGGCCTGGCCTACCCGGTCCGGGACGGCATCCCGGTCCTCCTCGTCGACGAGGCCCGCCGCCCCGCCTGACCGCGAGCGACCCGCGTCACGGGCCGAGGGCGCGTCCGCCGCCCCGCCCGACCGCGAGCGAACCGTGGCACACAAGGGAAGACGGGCCTCGCGCCCCGCCGGGCGGCCCCCACCGCCCGGGCCACCCGGTCCGGTGACCCGCAGCCTCCGGCCCGACGGCCCCCGCGCCCGGCCCCGCCCGCATCCCGCACCCTCGGTGATCGGAGCCCACCGCCATGCTCGACGAGTCCCTGCTCGACGCCCCGGACGCCCTGGCCCGGGCCGACCGCCGCGATCTGCTGCGCGGCGCGGCCGAAGCAGGAGCCAGGGTGCGTACCGCCGCCCGGCACGCCGCCGAAGCCGGCATCGGCGGCCTGAAACCGGAAGGCCGCCCCCGGTCCGTCCTCGTCGCGGGCCCCGGCACCGCCGCCACCGGTGTCGCGGACCTGATCGGCGCGCTGGCCGGCGCGGCCGCGCCCGTCGTCCGCATCCGGCCCACCGGTGTCGCCCCCGCCCCCGGCGCCCTCCGCTGGGCCCTGCCCGGGTGGGCCGGATCGGTGGACCTCCTCCTCATCGCGACCGCCGACGGCTCCGAGCCGGGCCTCGCCCTCCTCGCCGAGCAGGCGTACCGCCGAGGCTGCACCGTGGTCGCCGTCGCCCCCACCCGCTCACCGCTGCGCGAGGCGGTCGACGGGGTGCACGGCCTGGTGGTCCCGATGGCCGCCGCCCCGCACGGCGAGTACGACGCGGAGACCTCGGCCGCCGGCCCCGGCACCCTGTGGGCGCTGCTCACGCCGCTGCTGGCGCTCCTGGACCGGGTCGGCCTGGTGACCGCGACCCCCGAGGACCTGCAGAAGGTGGCGGACCGCCTGGACCGCACCGCCGAACGCTGCGGCCCGGCCGTCGCTACGTACGGCAACCCGGCCAAGACTCTCGCCGCCGAGCTCGCCGACACCCTGCCGCTGCTGTGGACCGAGGGCGACGCCGCGGGGCCGGTGGGCCGCCGCTTCGCCGCCGTGCTGTCCGAGCTGGCCGGCCGCCCCGCCCTGGCCGCCGAGCTGCCCGAGGCGCTGCCCTCGCACGGCACGCTCCTGACCGGGAACTTCGCGGCGGGCGCGGATCCGGACGACTTCTTCCGGGACCGGGTCGAGGAGGGAGAGACCCTGCGCGCCCGGGTCGTCCTGCTCCGGGACCGCCCGACCGGGGGCCTCAGCGCCTACCCGGCCGCCCGGGAACTGGCGCTCGGTCACGAGGCCCCCGTGAGCGAACTGGAGCCGGAGGAGGGCAGCGCCCTGGAAGCCCTGGCCGAACTGCTCGCGGTCACCGACTTCGCCGCGGTGTACCTCTCCCTGGCCTCGACCCCCGACTCCTGACCGAACCGCCCCGGCGCCTGACCGAACGGCCCCGGCTCCCCGGACCCCGCCCCCCGGTTCCCGCCCCCGATTCCCGACTCAGCCGCCCCGTCTTCCGACCGAGCCCACACCCCCCGGTCACTCCCGCGACGCCAGGACCTCACGTAACACTGGTATCCCTGGTGGCTCATCCGACCGCCCCGCCCCACCCGAGGACGACTCCATGGACCGGCTGTCCAACACCGTGCGCCCCTACGCCTGGGGGTCCACCACGGCGATCCCCGCCCTGCTCGGCATCGCGCCCACCGGCGAACCGCAGGCCGAGATGTGGATGGGCGCCCACCCCGGAGCCCCCTCGCGCGTCACCCGTACCACCCCCTCCGGTACGAGGGAACTGCCGCTCACCGAAGTCATCGACGCCGACCCGGAGGGGGAGTTGGGCGCGGCCACCGTCGCCCGGTTCGGCCCCCGCCTCCCCTTCCTCCTGAAACTGCTCGCCGCCGGCGCCCCCCTCTCCGTACAGGTCCACCCGAACCTGGAACAGGCCCGCGAGGGTTACGCGGACGAGGAGGCCCGGGGCGTACCGATCGACGCCCCGCACCGCACGTACAAGGACGCGAACCACAAACCCGAACTGATCTGCGCCCTCACCCCCTTCGACGGGCTGTGCGGTTTCCGCCCGCCCACCGAGGCGGCGGACGCGATGGAGGCACTGGGAGTCGACTCCCTCAAGCCGTACGTGGACCTCCTCCGCGCCCACCCCGAGGAGGCGGCCCTGCGCGAGGTGCTCACGGCGATCCTCACCGCGGAACCGTCGGAGACCGCCGAGACCGTGGCGGAAGCGGCGGCGGCCGCCGAACGTCTCGGCGGCGCCCACGCCCCGTACGCCCGCATCGCCCACCACTTCCCGGGCGACCCCGGAGTGCTGGCCGCGATGCTGCTGAACTTCGTACGACTCCAGCCCGGCGAGGCCCTGTTCCTGGACGCGGGGGTACCGCACGCCTACCTCGACGGCCTCGGCGTCGAGATCATGGCCAACTCGGACAACGTGTTGCGGTGCGGCCTGACCCCCAAGCACATCGACGTCCCCGAACTCCTGCGCATCGTCCGGTTCGAGGCCACCGATCCCGGCGTGCTGCGCCCGGAAGCGGCCCCTTCGGGCGAGGAGGCGTACGAGACGCCCGCCGACGAGTTCGCCCTCTCCCGCTACACCCTCGCGTCCGGCGCGGCCCCCACCGAACTGACCGCCCCCGCTCCGCAGATCGTGCTCTGCACGGCCGGTTCGATCACGGTCGGCGAACTGGCCCTGGCACCAGGGGATTCCGTCTACGTTCCGGCCGGCGAGCCGGTCGGAGCCACGGGCACGGGCACCCTTTTCCGGGCCGCTGCGGCGGCCTGACCGACAGACCGTCGGGACGGCTGCAACAATGTCCCGCCTCACCGCTGCGGCACATGCCGCGCACCGACGAAGGGACACCACGCACTCATGAGCGCGTCAGGCGGAACCAAGGCGATCGTGGCGGCGCTCGCCGCCAACCTCTCGATCGCCGTGGCCAAATTCGTAGCGTTCCTCTTCAGTGGTTCCTCGTCCATGCTCGCGGAGAGCGTCCACTCGCTCGCCGACTCGGGCAACCAGGGACTTCTGCTGCTCGGCGGCAAGAAGGCGAAGCGCCAAGCCACCCCCGAGCACCCCTTCGGGTACGGGCGCGAGCGCTACATCTACGCGTTCCTCGTCTCCATCGTCCTCTTCTCGGTCGGCGGGATGTTCGCGGTCTACGAGGGCTACGAGAAGATCAAGCACCCGCACGAGATCGAGGCCTGGTACTGGCCGGTCGGGGTGCTGGTCTTCGCGATCATCGCCGAGGTCTTCTCCTTCCGGACGGCGATCAAGGAGTCCAACCAGACGCGTGGCGACCGCTCCTGGACCGAGTTCGTCCGCAGGTCCAAGGCGCCCGAACTCCCCGTCGTCCTCCTGGAGGACCTCGGCGCCCTCGTCGGCCTGGTCCTGGCGCTCGGCGGCGTCGGCCTCGCCCTCGCCACCGGCAACGGCGTCTGGGACGGCATCGGCACCCTCTGCATCGGCATCCTGCTGATCCTCATCGCGATCATCCTGGCCGTCGAGACGAAGTCCCTCCTGCTGGGCGAGTCCGCCGGCATCGAGGACGTCGAGAGGATCAAGTCGGCCGTGGTGGACGGCGAGACCGTCACCCGCATCATCCACATGCGCACCCTGCACCTGGGGCCCGAGGAACTGCTGGTCGCCGCCAAGATCGCGGTCCGGCACGACGAGACCGCCGCCGAGGTCGCGGACGCCATCAACGCAGCCGAGAACCGCATCCGGGAAGCCGTCCCGATCGCCCGGGTCATCTACCTGGAGCCGGACATCTACAACGCCGAGGCCGCGGCCAACGGAACCAACCCGGGCACGGACGCGGCCCCCGGCCCGTCCACCGGCGCGGGCGAGGGCCCGACCGCGAAGGATTCCGGCCACTGACCCTCCGCACATCAGCCCCGAACGGCCCGGTGACCCCTCACACACGCCCCTCTCCCCGGACGGGCTGGGGCTCACTGGGCCGTTCGGTGTAGATTCGGATACGGATAACAGACGTCGCTGCTGATGGCGGTCGACCGGTCGCCGGGAGCGGGCCGGGCGAGGGACAGAGGGCCTCCGACGGACTGCACTGCGAACGCCCGGGCATTCGTGTGCCCCGCCGCGCCGCAGAGTCAGCCCAGACAGCCCACCCTCGACCCATCACGAGGAGCAGCCCGTTATGACGACGGCCACCGACCGCCAGGACTTCAAGGTCGCCGACCTCTCCCTCGCCCCCTTCGGGCGCAAGGAGATCACGCTCGCCGAGCACGAGATGCCCGGCCTGATGTCGATCCGCAAGGAGTTCGCCGCCGCCCAGCCCCTGGCCGGCGCCCGGATCACCGGTTCGCTGCACATGACCGTGCAGACCGCCGTGCTCATCGAGACCCTCGTCGCCCTGGGCGCCGAGGTCCGCTGGGCCTCCTGCAACATCTTCTCCACCCAGGACCACGCCGCCGCCGCCATCGCGGTCGGCCCCGACGGCACCCCGGAAGCCCCCGCGGGCGTCCCGGTCTTCGCCTGGAAGGGCGAGACGCTCGAAGAGTACTGGTGGTGCACGGAGCAGGCGCTGACCTGGCCGAACACCCCCACCGGCGGCCCGAACATGATCCTGGACGACGGTGGCGACGCCACCCTCCTCGTCCACAAGGGCGTCGAGTTCGAGAAGGCCGGCGCCGCCCCGGACCCGTCGACCGCGGACAGCGAGGAGTACGCCCACATCCTCACGCTGCTGAACCGCACCCTCACCGAGTCCCCGCAGAAGTGGACCCAGCTCGCGTCCGAGATCCGCGGTGTCACCGAGGAGACCACGACCGGCGTCCACCGCCTGTACGAGATGCACCGTGACGGCTCCCTCCTGTTCCCCGCGATCAACGTGAACGACGCGGTGACCAAGTCGAAGTTCGACAACAAGTACGGCTGCCGCCACTCGCTCATCGACGGCATCAACCGCGCCACCGACGTCCTCATCGGCGGCAAGACCGCCGTCGTCTTCGGCTACGGCGACGTCGGCAAGGGGTGCGCCGAGTCCCTGCGCGGTCAGGGCGCCCGCGTGATCGTCACGGAGATCGACCCGATCTGCGCACTCCAGGCGGCGATGGACGGCTACCAGGTCGCCACGCTGGACGACGTCGTGGAGCAGGCCGACATCTTCATCACCACGACGGGCAACAAGGACATCATCATGGCCAAGGACATGGCCCGGATGAAGCACCAGGCCATCGTCGGGAACATCGGCCACTTCGACAACGAGATCGACATGGCCGGCCTCGCGCAGATCGACGGCATCGTCAAGGACGAGGTCAAGCCCCAGGTCCACACCTGGACCTTCCCCGACGGCAAGGTCCTCATCGTCCTGTCCGAGGGCCGCCTCCTGAACCTGGGCAACGCGACCGGCCACCCGTCCTTCGTGATGTCCAACAGCTTCGCGGACCAGACCCTCGCGCAGATCGAGCTCTTCACCAAGCCCGAGGAGTACCCGACCGACGTCTACGTGCTGCCCAAGCACCTCGACGAGAAGGTCGCCCGCCTCCACCTGGACGCCCTCGGCGTCAAGCTCACGACGCTGCGCCCCGAGCAGGCGGCGTACATCGGCGTGGACGTGGAAGGCCCGTACAAGCCCGATCACTACCGCTACTGACCGACCATGACCGCCCCGGCCGCCACTGCCACCGGCCGGACCGCGCGTCACCGGCCCACCCGGCGCCCGGGAGAGGGCTTCCCCCTCCCGGGCGCCGGGCTGTGCCGGAGCCACGGCAGCAGCTCCGAGCGCAGGCCCCCGCACCCCCGTGGCGGGGGCCTGCTCCCGTTACCGCCCCCGCACAGCCCGAGGAACCCGAAGGACCCCATGCCCCGCGGCAGGTATTCGCTCCACGACCTTCACGATCACACCCCCCTCGGCGAAGAACACTTCCACTGCGCACCCGGCCCCTCCGGATGGCGCTATGTCTCCCGGACCACGTCCCCCTCCGGGGACCACCTCGGCTCCGTCGACCTCGCCCTGGACGAGCTCGGCCGCCCCATCCGCCTCGAACTCCACGCCGCGAGCTGGCAGGTGCGGGGAGCGGCCCTGGAAGGGGTCACCTGGGTCCGGACCGACCCCACCGGCAGCCACGCCACCGAGGGCAACGTCCGTGCCCACGCCTTCGCCGGCACGTCTCCCGCGTTCCTCGTCGCCATGACCCGGCTCCTGCGCCTCACCCCCGATTCCCCCACGACCCGCGTCCGCGTGGTCACCTTCACGGACCCGGTCCTCGCCCCCAGGACCGTCGACCAGTCCTGGGCGCTGGTGAACAGTGAAGCGCACGCCACTGACAACGGCCCTCTGGTCGTGGACGAATACCAGGTCAGCGACCTGGACACGGGGGAGCGGCACTCCGTCCACATCGCCGGTGACGTGGTCCTCGCGGCTCCCGGCATCGAACTCGAACACCTGGAGACGCCTCCGTCGCCCCGGGCCCCCGCCCCTCCCGCCGAGGACGACGGCGGGGCCGGCGCCACCGCGGGCGCGCCGCCCGGCCCGTGACCCGACGTCAGGCCCTACCCGGGCGGGGCGAACCCGCCGGAGGAAGCCGCAGCACCCCCACGCCGCTGCCCCCGCACCCCGCCGGCGCCACCGACACCGCTGGCAACACCGACACCACCGGCAACCCCGGTACCCCTCGCACCGGTGGGGGCGCCGCCCGCCTCACCCGTACCGCCGCCCCCGCCCGCCGTGGGCGGGCGCTCCGCGAAAGGCCCGTGGCCCGGGTAGCCCTGTGCGACGAGTCCACCCGGCGTGGCGGAAGCCGTCGGCACGGCCTCTCCGGCGGCGGCCCCGCGGAACACGCGGCGGGCGTCCCGATCCCGTCGCTCGTGCAGCACGGCGGCCAGGAACGCGGCCGCGGGAATGCCCTGAGGCGCCGCGGTCCCGGTCCGCGCGACCAGCTCACCGGCCAGCCGATCCGCGATCGAGCGGCCCACGCCGGGGTCCAGCTGCTGCATCCGCGTCAGGTACTGCCGTATCGCGAGCCAGAGTTCGTCCGGCACGGCGGAGAGGTCCACCTGAGTGAACCGTCCGACCAGCCAGGGCGGAGGAGGGGGCACGGCGACGGACCCTCCCGGCGCCCCGACCCGCTCCCGGATCACCAGCGTCCCGGCGAAGAGGTCGCCGATCCTGCGTCCTCGTGCCGAGACCAGGGACGCGACGGAGGCCAGAGCACCGAAGGTCATCAGGATCTCGACGAGCCCCATGCCGCCGCGTACGAGGGCATGCCGGAACCGGATCGGCCCGCCGTCGTCCCGCACCACCCGCAGCCCGCACACCAGTTTCCCCAGGGAGCGGCCGTGGCTCAACGTCTCCACCGCGACCGGGCCACCGATCAGGACCAGCAGGAACGAGGCCGCGACGATCGCCGCGACGGCGGCCTCGTCCAAGGAGGCGGAGGCGATGGCCAGCAGAACCGATATCAGGATGAACACGGCGAACGTGGCCGTCAGATCGATCACCGAGGCCAGCGCCCGGCTCGGCAACCGCGCGGGCCTCAACCCCAGGACGACCGCGTCCCCGGTCACCAACTCGCTCATCGGGCCCCACCCTTCGCCGACCTTCTCGTCCCCAGCCGGGCCCAGTCTGCCAAGCTGACCGCGAGCGCGCCGCAGTAGTACGGCCCCGTACGCCCCCTTGCCTGGAGCAAAAGACGCCCATGGACCTCGACGTCTTCGTCACCGCCCACCGTGCGGAGTGGGACCGCCTCGAACACCTCCTGCGCCGGGGCCGCCGCCTCACCGGCGCGGAGGCGGACGAACTCGTCGTCCTCTACCAGCGCACGGCGACCCACCTCTCGCTGATCCGGGCGAGCAGCCCGGATCCGCTCCTCACCGGCCGCCTCACGCAGCTCGTGGCCCGCGCGCGGTCGACGGTGACCGGCGCCCGCAAGGCGTCCTGGCGTGACGCGGCCCGGTTCCTCACCGCCGGGTTCCCCGCCGCCGTCCACCGCTCCCGCCACTGGTGGATCCCCACCGCCGTGCTCTCGATCGCGCTGGCGGCGCTGCTCGGCTGGTGGATCGGCACCCACCCCGAGGTCCAGGCGGCGATCGCCGCCCCGGACGACCTCCGCGCGATGACCGAGCCGGGTGGGGAATACGAGACCTACTACTCCAGCCACCCGGCCGGGTCCTTCGCCGCACAGGTCTGGACGAACAACGCGCGGGCCGCGGCCCTCTGCCTGATCCTGGGCGCTTTCCTCTGCATACCCGTGATCTGGATCCTCTTCCTCAACATGCTCAACCTCGGCGTCGGCATAGGACTCATGTCCTCCGCGGGGCGGCTCGACGTCTTCCTCGGCCTGGTGCTGCCGCACGGCCTGCTCGAACTGACGGCCGTGTTCGTCGCCGCCGGCACCGGGCTACGCCTCGGCTGGACGGTGATCGACCCCGGCCCCCTGCCCCGTCGCGACGCCTTGGCCCAGCAGGGCCGCGCCGCACTGGGTATGGCCATCGGCCTGGCCCTCGTCCTGTTCGTCGCAGGACTCATCGAAGGTTTCGTCACTCCTTCCGGCCTTCCGACCTGGGTGCGAATCGCCATCGGCATCGTCGCTGAGCTGGCCTTTCTCGCGTACGTGTACGTCCTGGGCGGTCGTGCGGCACGCAGGGGGGACACCGGCGATCTCGCTGCGGTCGAACGCAGCGCGGAGGTTCCCACCGCAGCCTGAGCGCCGATGTGCTTTCACCCCTGCTGAGCTGCTAGTCTCCTCCTCGCCCACAAAACCGTTGACACGGCAGATGTGGGGAGGTAGATTTGAACGGTTGCCTCGGACTGGACAAGTTCGAGATGAGCGCATATGGTCTACCTCGCTCGTGCAGGAGTTCAGTTTCGCTCCGCCGGGCCACATGATTCCCCTTTCTCGAACTCCTCGGGTCGTTGGTTTGGCCCCGAGAGTTTCTGATAAAGTCGAATCCGCCGAAAGGCAAGACCACTCCACGGGTCGCCGGAAATCGAATTCGGGCCGGAAACGGAACGAAAAAGAG
>NZ_LIVT01000010.1 GCF_001905905.1 Streptomyces sp. CB02366 | reverse complement strand
CGGACAGTTCGCCGGGCATCCGCTCCTCCTTGCCGCCGAGGCCGACGAGGTCGAGGACCTGCGGCACGGCCTTGCGGATCTCTCCGCGCGGCTTGCCGATGTGATCAATACACCTAGCGGCCGAGCCGGACGAACCTCCTCACCGCCAGGGGGAAGAACACCGCGACGATCGCCACCGGCCAGAGCACCGCGAGGAGCCCGGCGTGTTCGGCGGCCCAGGAGCCGGTCGCGCCGCCGGGGTTGCCGAACAGGTCCCGTACGGCGGTGGCCGTCGCGGACATCGGGTTCCACTCGACGGCCGCCCCCAGCCAGGCCGGCATCGACTCGGGGGCGGCGAAGACGTTGGAGAGGAAGCCGACCGGCCAGACCAGGATCTGGACCGCCGAGACCATCTCCGGCCGCCCCGCCACCACGGCGAGGTGGATGCCGACCCAGAGCATCGCGAACCGCAGCAGGAGCAGCAGCCCCATCGCGCCCAGCACGGCGCCCGGGCCGTGGTGCCAGCGCCAGCCGACCGCGTACCCGACGCCGGTCATCACCGCGAGCGCGGCGACCGACTGGAGCATGTCCGCCGCGCTGCGGCCGACCAGCACCGCCCCCGGGGCCATCGGCATCGAGCGGAAGCGGTCGATGACGCCCTTGCCGAGGTCCTGGGTGACCGCGAGCATCGTGCTCTCCAGGCCGAAGGCCATCGTCAGCGCGAGCATGCCGGGGACCAGGTACTCGGTGGGGTCGCCGTCCACGCCCCGGCCGCCGCCGACCAGATAGGCGAACATCAGGAGCAGCATCACCGGGAAGACCAGGTTGACCAGGACCGCGACGGGCTGCCGGGCCCAGTGCGCCAGTTCACGGCGGGTCATCGTCCAGGAGTCGGCCAACGCCCAGCCGAGCCGTGCGGAGGCCCCGTCCGGTCCGGGCGCCACCGTCGTCGTCACCGTCGCGCTCATGCCGCCGCCTCCGCCCGCTCCGTACGGGGCCGGGCGCCCCGGTCCGTACGGGGTTCCTCGCCGGGCCGTCCGGTCAGGGCCAGGAACACCTCGTCCAGGGTCGGGCGGCGTACCGCGATGTCCTCCGCCTCGACGCCCGCCTCCTCCAGCACCCGTACCGTCCGGGTCAGGGCCGCCATCCGGTCCGGGGCGGGCGCGCTGATCAGGCGCCGGTCGGGGTCGAGCGCCAGGCCGTCGCCGCCGAGCAGCGCGGCGGCCTCCGCCAGCCGGGTCGCGTCGCGCAGGACGACGTCGATCCGGTCGCCGCCGACATGGGCCTTCAGCTCGTCGGGGGCGCCCTCGGCGACCGCCCGGCCGTCGTCGATCACGGAGATCCGGTCGGCCAGCTGGTCCGCCTCCTCCAGGTACTGCGTGGTCAACAGCACCGTGGTGCCGCCGCCCACCAGGGACCGCACCGCCTCCCACACCTCGGTCCGGCCCCGCGGGTCGAGGCCGGTGGTGGGCTCGTCCAGGAACAGCACGTCCGGGTCGGTGATCAGCGACGCGGCCAGGTCGAGCCGCCTGCGCATGCCGCCGCTGTACTGCTGGACCGCCTTGCGCCCGGTGTCGGCGAGGCCGAACCGCTCCAGCAGCTCGTCCGCCCGGCTGCCCGCCCGGCGCGCGCCCAGATGGAACAGGCGTCCGAACATCTCCAGGTTCTGCCGCCCGCCCAGCTTCTCGTCGAGCGCCGCGTGCTGCCCGAGCAGCCCGATCCTGCGCCGCACCTCCCCCGCCCGCTCGCGGACGTCGAGACCGGCCACGGTCACCCGGCCCGCGTCGTGGCGCAGCAGTGTCGACATGATCCGCACGGCGGTGGTCTTGCCCGCCCCGTTGGGGCCCAGCACCCCGTGGACGGTGCCGGCGCCGACGGCCAGGTCCAGTCCGTCCAGGGCGCGCTTCTCCCCGTACCGCTTGTGCACGCCGTCCATGACGATCGCCTCGGTCACGATCCCGCCACCCTTCCGCGGCTTCCGCCACGCTTTTAGTCAAACTTGACTAGCAGGTCGAAGGTAACGACCGGGACCGCATTAGTCAAACTTGATCAGTCGTCGTCCCCGGGATCCCTGATCCCGGTCGCGTAGGGGTTCTCCTGGTCGTCGGCGAGCACCCCCACGAACGGGTCGCCCTCGTCGGCGAAGGTGTACGCGCCGCCCTCGATGCGGGCGATCAGGCCCCGGGTCCACTCCGCGCCCGCGTCCGCCGAGTGCACCCACAGGTTCATGATCTCGCCGATGTGGCCCAGGGATTCGGGGCCCTCTTCTGGCGTGTAGTACTCGGTGACCGCCTTCCGCCACCCCTTCATGGCCTCGACGCGCTCCTTGAGCAGCGCGACCGCCTCCTCGCGGGGCAGGTCCACGATGAACCCGACCGCCGCCGACAGGACGTCCATGTTCTGGTCGTAGGTGCGCAGGGCGTCCCGCAGCAGGCCGCGGTACTCCTCCAGCCCCTCCTCCGTGACCTCGTACTCGGTGCGCGGCGGGCCGCCCACCGTGGAGGGGGCCGTCTCGTGCGCGAGGAGCAGGCCCTGCTTCGCCATCTGCTTCAGGGCGTGGTAGATCGACCCGGGCTTGGCGTTGGACCACTCGTGGGCGCCCCAGTACTCCAGGTCGTTGCGGACCTGGTAGCCGTGCGCGCGGCCGTGCATGCGCACGGCGCCGAGGACCAGCAGCCGGATCGCGGACATGGGCACTCTCTTCCTACTCAATTTTGACTAGGGTAGCCCCGCCCGCTTGCGCACGGCCTCCCGGTGTGCCCTCGGGAGCGCGTACGGACCATCCGGCAGCCGCCCCGGGCTCCCGCACCGCATGGCGCGTGGCGCGTACGGGAGGCCCGGGCTCCCGCGGCGCGGGGCGCATACGGAAAGCGCGGGCCGACCGGGTCAGAACGGGAAGATCGAGCGGCCGTGCTGGATCGACATCCACCGCTGCGTGGTGAACGCCTCGACCACGGCCTCGCCGTTCAGCCGCCCCACCCCGGACGTCTTCTCCCCGCCGAACGCGACCAGAGGGTCGTCCTGCACGGTGGAGTCGTTGACGTGGAACATCCCGCTGACGATCCGCTGCGCGAACTTCACCCCGCGCTCCGCGTCCCGGGTGTGCACCGCACCGCTGAGGCCGTAGGGGCCCTCGTTGACGATCCGCACGGCCTCCTCCTCGCCCTCGAACGTCATCAGCAGGGCCACCGGGCCCAGGATCTCCTGCGTCAGCAGCGGGGAGTCCTCCGCCAGACCGGTGAGGACGGTCGGGGCGACCACGTTGCCCACGGTCCGGCCCCGTACGAGGGCGGTCGCGCCGTCCGCGACCGCCCGGTCCACCAGGGCGTCCAGTGCGTCGGCCTGGAAGGCGTTGACGACCGGCCCGATCCGGGTCTCCGGATCCCGCGGGTCGCCGGTCTTGAGGGCGGCCACCTCGGCGGTGAACCGCTCGGTGAACTCCGCCGCCACCGACCGGTCCACCAGGATCCGGTTGGCCGCCATGCTGACCTGCCCCTGGTACAGGAAGCGGCTGAAGACGGCGGCCCGGACCGCGTACGCGATGTCGGCGTCCTCCAGCACCACCAGGGCGCTGTTCCCGCTCAGTTCGAGGATGGTCCGCTTGAATCCGGCGGCCGCCGCGGCGGCGACGTGCCGGCCGACCCGGTCCGATCCGGTGAACGAGATCACCTTGGGCACGGGGTGCTCGACGAACGCGTCGCCGATCTCGGCGCTGTCGGTGATCACCACGTTGAACAGCCCGGCCGGCAGCCCCGCGTCCTCGAATATCCTCGCTATCAGCCCGCCGCCGACGACCGGCGCGTTCTGGTGGGGCTTCAGGACGACGGCGTTGCCGAGCGCGAGCGCGGGGGCGGCGGACTTCATCCCCACCAGGAAGGGGAAGTTGAAGGCGCTGATGACGCCGACGACGCCGACGGGCAGCCGGTAGAGCCGGTTCTCCCGGCCGTCCCCCACGGCGGGCAGCAACCGCCCGGTGGGCCGCAGCGCCTGGCGGATCGCCTCGCGCAGGAACTCCGCAGCCCCGCGGATCTCGTACCGCGCCCGGAGCCGGGTGCCGCCCAGTTCGTCGGTGATCGCCTCGGCGATCTCGTCCGCCCGGTCGAGGGTGATGCGCAGGGCCCGTTCGAGGACGGCGCGCCGCTCGTAGGGGTTGACCGCGGCCCATTCCCGCTGCGCGCGCTCGGCGGCCCGGTAGGCGCGGTCGACCTCCAGGGCGGTGGCCACGGTGACGGCGGCGAGTTTCTCGCCGTTGTAGGGATTGACATCGATGATGTCCCACGAGCCGCTGCCGGTCAGCCACTCGCCGTCGATGTACTGGTGGGCCAGTTCACGGAAGAAGGACATGCAATCCCTTACTGCAGGCGTTCGCAGACTCCTGATGTGACGTCATCGTAGTGACTGTTCACATCAGTTGGAGCAGTCCGCGCAGAAGATCCCGGCTCTCGTCCGGGCCCGGACTGTCCTCGGAAAGAGCGGACATCGCCTTTTCGTACTGCGCGACTTCCTCGGCCTTGTCCAGATAGAGCGCACTTGTCAGCTGCTCCAAATAGACGATGTCCGACAGATCGGATTCCGGGAAACGCAGCATGGTGAACGAACCGCTCTCCCCGGCATGACCGCCATGACTGAAGGGCATGACCTGGAGAGTGATGTTGGGACGTTCCGACATATCGATCAGGTGCCTCAACTGGGCGCGCATCACTTCGCGTTCACCGTACGGACGGCGCAGGGCCGCCTCGTCGAGCACGGCGTGGAACACGGGGGCGCGCTCGGAGACGAGGGCCTTCTGGCGTTCCAGGCGCAGCGCCACCCGGCGGTCGACCTCGGCGGCGGAGGCGCCGCGCATTCCGCGCGAGACGACGGCGTGGGCATACGCCTCCGTCTGCAACAGGCCGTGCACGAACTGGACTTCGAAGATGCGGATGAGGGAGGCCGCGCCCTCCAGGCCGATGTACGTCTGGAACCACCCGGGCAGCACGTCTCCGTAACTGTGCCACCAGCCCGCCACGTTGGCCTCTCGGGCCAGCCCGAGAAGGGAGTCCCGCTCCGCCTCGTCCGTGACTCCGTAGAGAGTGAGCAGGTCTTCGACGTCTCTGGCCTTGAAGCTCACCCGTCCCAACTCCATGCGGCTGATCTTCGATTCGGAGGCCCGGATCGAGTAGCCGGCCGCCTCACGGGTGATGCCGCGCGACTCCCGCAGTCTCCTGAGCTGAGAGCCCAGAAGGATGCGCCGCACCACCGATCCACTCGACTCGCCTGCCGACACCGGTCCGGCCCTCCCCTTCGCTCTCCCCTGGCACCCGGAGCCCCCCGGAACCCCGAGTGCCGGATTCTGCCACCAAAACGCTTCACCCCGTACTCATTCGGTTACGGAAATGGGAAGACGTCCGGAAAGCTCCAAAACTGGCCCCGGGAAGAAATACCCCGCAACCACCACGCTACCGGGCAGGTCCGGCGCGTGCACGTGCATCTGCCCTTGCATCTGCCCTGCGCATTCGGAACGATGGCGATCGCGCACCTGCGTGCTCGTGTTGTGCCGCTGTACCCCCCGCAGTACCGCTACAGGCAGTGCCGCTACAGCCGCGAATCCCGGGAGTGCCTCGTATGGGGACGAATGGATCGACGATGCTCGAGCCGTTACGGCAGGGGCTTCCCCCCACCGACCCCTCGGGGGTTGCCGGATCGGCGTCCTGTGCTCTGCCCGCGCGTTACGAAGCGGTCGGCGGCGCACGGAAGTTCACCCGGTCGACCCTGGAGCGGTGGGAGCTGGGGGACCGTTTCGACGATGTCGCCCTGGTGGTCTCCGAACTCGTCACCAACGCCCTGCGCCACGCGCTGCCCGGCGAATCGTCCCAGGAGTTCACCGACCCGCCGGTGCGGCTGCACCTGATGCGGTGGGCCTCGCGGCTGGTGTGCGCGGTGCGCGACCCCAGCCAGGTGAGCCCGGTGGCGGGCGAGGCGGCGGATTCGGCCGAATCGGGCCGCGGGCTGTTCCTGGTGGAATGCGTCAGCGACAGCTGGGGCTGGTACCGCTCCCCCGTGCCGTTCGGAGAACTGCCTTCGGGGCCGCTGTACGGCAAAGTGGTCTGGGCTCTTTTCCGGCTCCCGGAAAACACGGAACCGGCGCCGTGAATCCCCGGCCCGGCCCCTCGCGGGCCGGGCCGGGGGTCAGGCGCCGGCGGCGAGGTGGTCGAACTCGCCGTCCTTGACGCCCAGCAGCAGCGCCTCGATCTCCGCGGGCGTGTAGACGAGGGCGGGCCCGTCGGGGTGACGGGAGTTCCGCATCGCCACGTCCCCGCCGGGCAGCCGCGCGAACTCCACGCACGAACCCTGGGAGTTGCTGTGCCTGCTCTTCTGCCAGACGACTCCGCGAAGCTCTGTGGCCGCCATGCCGTTGTACACGTCGTGCACAGGACGCTCCCCGAGATTCAAGGTGCAGGTGTCAACTAGCTCGGATCATAGCTCTGTTCATTTGCCAATGCATGAGCAGATGCACGTGCACCGCCGGTGTTGTTTCGATTACATACTTTCCGTCACCTCGCCGCCCTCCGGGAAGAGAGACGAACGGCACGCCTATTTCGCTCCCGCTCACCGGAGTTGACCGGCACGGGCCTTGGTAACGTGGCGCGGTCTTTCGTTCGGAAAACAGCAAGGGGGAACTCCACGTGACCAGGTCTCTACGCACGGGCGCCATCGTGATCGCCGCTCTGGCCGCCTCGTACGCGCTGACCGCGTGCGGCGGTGACGGCGACGGCGACCCGGCGAAGGGCTCGGGCGGGAACGCCTCGGCGAGCGCGGCCCCGGGCGCCGGGGACGGCCAGGGGGACTCCGGCGGGGACGGGGCCGCGGACGCCGCCGCACTGGAGGGCACCTGGGTGGGGCTGACGGAGGGCAAGAACGTCACCGTGTCCATCGCCTCCGGCAAGGTCGCCCTCGTCGCCGACCGGTCCGTGTGCCAGGGCGACGTGAAGGACATGGGCGGTGAGCCGATGCTCGCGCTGAAGTGCACGGGCGGCGGGACCGACCGCACGATGGGCGCGATCGAGTCGGTGGACGCCGGGAAGCTGGTCGTCTCCTGGGACGGCGGCGCGAAGGATTCCCTCACCAAGGCCGAGGCGGGCAAGCTCCCCAGCGGTATGCCCTCGCTCCCCGGCATGCCGGACCTGCCGGAGATCCCCGCACCGTAGGGCCGTGGCCGGCCTGGGCCGGGGCCCCTCCCGGGCCGGAGCGCCGGGGCGCCGGGGACCGCGCCAGGGGGCCGTCCCGGGCCCGCGCCCGCCGCCCGGTACAGCGGCGCCGCCACCGGGCCCGGGCGGTGCCGGGTCCGGCCCGCCCCCCGCGGCGCCCCTCGCCGCGCGTTCAGTCCGGGGCGAGGGTGCTGCTGACGCGGGTGGAGCCGCCGCGCTCGTCCAGGGCGAGGGTGAACTCCTCCAGCGCCTCCAGCAGCAGCGCCGCGCCCCAGCGCACCACCGGGTCGCCCATCGGGGTCGTGCCGTCCGCGGCCGCCGTGGGCATGTCCCAGTGGGCCACCGCGTCCGCCACCGGCTGCCAGTCGGGCAGCCGCCGCTCGCGCACCGCCCTGGCGGCCTTCTCCGTCGCCCCGCGCAACGCCTCGGCCAACTGGGCCGCGCCCGGCACGGGGTCGGCCGACCGGGACGGCAGGTGGGCCTCCAGCACCATCGCGGACCGGCCGAGCTGCGCCAGCGCGTGCTGGGCGTCGGTGGCGGCGGCCCGGGAGATGCCCCGGTGGCGTACGGGTTCGTGCTGGGCGGTCGCCAGCGCCTCCTGCCACGCCACGCGGGCCTCCCGGGTGGCGATCAGGGCGGCCCGCACGTCCTCGGCGTCCCGGGCGGCGGGGTCCGCGTACCGGTCGACGACCGCGGCGGCGTACCGCCCGTCCGCCACCAGCCACTCGGCCAGCCGGGTGCGCAGCCGCGGGGTCTCCCACGCGGGGTAGACGGCGTACGAGACCATCGCGATGAGCCCGCCGACCAGCGTCAGCACGATGCGTTCGGTGACGGTCTGGGACCAGTCGCCGCCGGGCATCCCGAGCAGGAAGACGACGTAGGCGGAGACGCAGACCTGGCCGACCGCGTAGCCGGTGCGCATCAGCAGGTACATCAGCCCGGCGCAGACGACGGCGAGGAGTGCGGAGAGCCGGGCGCCGGGGTGGGCGGTCTGCACGATCGCGGTGGCCAGCCCGACCCCGATCAGGGTGCCGCCGAACCGTCCGGCGGCCCGGGAGTAGGTCTGCGAGAACTCGGGCCGCATCACCATCACGGCGGTCATCGGGGCCCAGTAGCCGTGGCCCAGGGGGACGGCCTCGCCGACGAAGTACCCGGAGACGGCGACCACCGCGATCCGGATCGCGTGCCGCAGGATCGGCGAGCCGTAGTGCAGCTCGCGACGCATGGAGACCAGCACCACCGGCACCAGCTTCAGCAGGGTGGGACGCTGCCGGGTGTCCGGGGCCAGGTCGGTGGGGATGCCGCTGTCGGTGCCGGTGCCCTCCGCGATCTCCAGGACGTCGTCGAGCAGGGCGGCGAGCCGGTCGGCGGCGCGACGGGCGGGGCCGACGAGGATCACGTCGTTGTCGGGGGTCTTCAGCACGCCCAGGTCGGTGGCGGAGAGGTGGACCGGTTCGCCGGAACGGACGGCCCGGGCGGCGGCGTCCAGGACCGATCCGGCGGCGCCCAGCAGCTCGTTCACCCACAGCCGCTCCAGGCCGTCGCCGGGCACCCCCATCGCCGGGTCCGCGAGCGAGGCGAGCACTGGGCGCAGCCGCTCGGCGACGCCCCGGGCCCCGTGCAGTTCGGCGGGGCGGCGGCGGGCCTGGCGCGGGGTGACGGCGGCGGCGCTGCGGGCCGTCATCAGGGGCAGCGGGTCGAAGGGGGCGACCGGGTCGTGGCGCAGCCGCCGGGCGTAGTCGGCCTCGGCGGCCAGGGCGTCGGCGAGCGCGTCGCGCTGCGCGCCCCATCTGCGGACCGGGAAGAGGACGATGAGGGCCGCCTGCACCACCCCGCCGACCGCGATCATTCCCGCGTGGGCCGCCGCGTCCACGACCGAGGTGGGCAGGGTGATCGTCACGAGCATGATCGCCACGTTGGACGCGGCGATGATGCCGCCCGTGGGGCCCGCCGCCCAGGCGAGGCCGGCGAGGAAGGTCCAGACGCCGAGCAGGCAGAGGAAGAGCACGACGTGCGCCCCGCTGACGTAGCCGACGAACGTCGAGACGGCGAGGCTCACGCCGGAGACCAGGGCGAGGACGGGGCGTGGCCGCCAACTGCGCTGGAAGGTGGCGATGGCCGCCTGGAAGGCGCCGAACGCGGAACTGGCCGCGATCTCCGGACCGAACAGGACGAGGCTGGTGCCGACGACGAGGGCCAGACCGGCCGCACCGCGCAGGGCGATGAGGGGTTCCAGCCTCTGCCGCTCGATCTCCAGCCCCGAACGGGCGGTCTCCTTCAGCGCCCGGAGCCAGCTCATGGGCCGAGCCTAACCGCAATTCCGGGCAAGCCCGACTTACGCCATGATTTCGCCGTCGGGTCCCCGGCGCGAACCGTCCCGGGCGCCGCCCACGCGGGCCCGGTCGGCGGCCTCGGTACCCCGGTGCCAGCCGTCCGGGTCGTCGACCCCGCGCAGCCGGGTGGTCGTGGTCCTCGGGAACATCCGCTCGGCGGTGTCGGCGACCGCGACGTCCCGGGCGGCGAGGACGGGGAGCAGCCCTCCGCCGTCGCTCCCGCCGTCCCCGTCCGTGCCGGTGTCCGCCTGGGCCGTGACCCGCTCGGCGTCGGCGGCCAGCCGTCCGCCGAGCCGCTGCGCGTACCCCATCCAGAACGCCTGGCGGAAGGTCTTGGTCCGTTTGCGGCCCCCGGCGCGCTGCTCGGCCTCCGCCCGGGTCATCGCGGTCGTCCCCTGGACGAGAAGGGAGGTGAACAGCAGTTCGACGGCTTCCAGGTCCGGTTCGAAGCCGACGACCGTGGAGAAGCCGAGGTCGTCGTTCCACACGGCCCGGCACCGGTTGGCGGAGGCGACGGCGTCGAGCAGGACCGCCTTGGCGCTCTCGTACGGGGGCTCCACCCCGAGCCGGCAGGCGCCCGGCGCCTCGCGGCTGTGCGACCGGGCGGCGAGCAGGGCCTCGTCGATGGTGTGCCGGGCCATCAGCTCCTGGGCCTTGGCGGTCAGCGCCTCGGCCTCCTCCGGGAAGCCCGTCGCCTCCGCCTTCGCCAGCAGGGCCCGGATCCGGGTGAGCATGCGGGGCTCGTCGGCGGCGGGCGGCCGGTGCAGCCGGTCGGCGGGGGCGCCGGGCAGGGGCCCCGCCGGCTCGACGGCGGGCAGCCGCAGCAGCAGCCGGTACAGCTCCAGCAGGTCGGCGGCGTAGCTGAACCGGTCCGGCCGGTTGCGCGGCGGGGGCGGCGGAAGCTCGGCGAGCTGCCGGCGCCAGCGGGGCGGCAGCTCCGCGTACCGGGCGGTCTCGGCGGCGATCAGGGCGGCGGCCAGCGCCGCCCGCCGCTCGTCCAGCTCCCGGCGGACGTACCGCACCAGGTCGGCGGGGTGCCAGCCCCGCTCCCACGCCCGGCGGACGAACTCCTCGCCGCGCCGGTGCGCCTCCGCGTCGGCTTCGGGGGCGGCGGCCAGCAGGGACGCGCCGGTGTCGAGGGCGGCGTCGCCCTCCGCGTAGAGGGCCGCCGCGCAGGCCCGGTCGATCACGGATTCCATCCGGCCAAGAGTAGGCGGCGGCCGGGGTCCGTCGCCGGGCCCACCGCCGGGGCGCGGGAGCGGCGGCCCGGGGTGTCGGTCGCGGGGCGTTGTCAGTGGGGGGTGCCAGACTCGCGCCCATGACCGAACGGTGGGCGGTGGCGGCCGTGGACGGGGGCGGGGCGCTGCTCGCGCCGCTGGCGCGGGACGGCACGCCCGCCGGTCCCGTCGTCGCCGAGCCCGACCTGGTCGAGGCGGTGCGCTCCCGCCCCGACGTGGTGCGCTGGGTGTGGCGCTCGACCGCCGGGATCTACCCCCGCCTGCTGGCCGCCGGCGTCCGGGTCGAGCGGTGCTACGACGTCGAGTGCGCCGAGCTGCTGCTGCTCGGGCACGCCGGACGGCTCGGCGAGCCCCGGTCCGCCGCCGCGGCGCTGGCCCGGCTGGACGACGCGCCGGTGCCGCCGGACCCGCCCGCCCGGTCCGCCGAACCGGGCGCGCAGTCCTCCCTCTTCGAGCCGCCGTCGGGGGCCGGGGTGCCGTTCGAGGGGCTCCTGCGGGTCTACGCGGACCAGATGCGCCGGCACGACGCGGCGGAGCACCCGGACCGGATGCGGCTGCTGACCGCCTCGGAGTCGGCGGGGATGCTGGTGGCCGCCGAGATGCACCGGGACGGGCTGCCCTGGCGGGCCGACGTCCACCGGCAGGTCCTGGACGGGCTGCTGGGCGAGCGGTACGCGGGCGGCGGCGAGCCCCGCAGACTGGCCGAGCTGGCGGACGAGGTCTCGGCGGCGTTCGGCAGACGGGTCCGCCCCGATCTGCCCGCCGATGTGGTGAAGGCGTTCGCGCAGGCCGGGGTGGCGGTGAAGTCGACCCGGCGGTGGGAGCTGGCGGAGCTGGACCATCCGGCGGTCGAGCCGTTGATCGCGTACAAGAAGCTGTACCGGATCTGGACCGCGCACGGCTGGTCCTGGCTCCAGACCTGGGTGCGCGAGGGCCGCTTCCGCCCGGAGTACCAGCCGGGCGGCACGGTCAGCGGCCGCTGGACGACCAACGGCGGCGGGGCCCTCCAGATCCCCAAGGTGATCCGGCAGGCCGTCGTCGCGGACGAGGGGTGGCGGCTCGTCGTCGCGGACGCCGACCAGATGGAGCCCCGGGTACTGGCGGCGGTCTCCCGCGACCCGGGGCTGATGGAGGTGGCCAGCCACGAGGGCGACCTCTACAAGGCCCTGTCCGACCGGGCGTTCTCCGGCGACCGCGAACACGCCAAGCTGGCGCTGCTCGGGGCGGTCTACGGCCAGACCTCCGGGGACGGGCTGAAGAACCTGGCCGCACTGCGCCGCCGCTTCCCGCGGGCCGTCGCCTACGTGGACGACGCGGCGCGGGCGGGCGAGGAGGGGCGCGTCGTACGGACCTGGCTGGGCCGCACCAGCCCGCCCGTCGTCTCGCCGGGCCAGGACGAGGAGGCGGGCATCCCCCAGGAGGACCCCGGGGGGCCGGGGGCGGGCCCCGGCAGCGGTACGGCCCGGGCCCGGGGGCGCTTCACCCGTAACTTCGTGGTGCAGGGCAGCGCGGCCGACTGGGCGCTGCTGCTCCTGGCCGGGCTGCGCAGGGCGCTCCACGAACAGGGGCTGCGGGCCCGGCTCGTGTTCTTCCAGCACGACGAGGTGATCGTGCACTGCCCGGCCGAGGAGAGCCCCGCCGTCGTCGAGGCGGTCCGCGCGGCGGGCGAGCTGGCCGGGCGGACCGCCTTCGGCCGGACGCCGGTGCGGTTCCCCTTCACGACGGCGGTGGTGGAGCGGTACGCGGACGCGAAGTGAACCGGCGGCGCGGGGTGCGCCCGCGGGTGCGCGAGAAGCGCCCCGCTCACGCGCCGGACGGCGTGAACGGGGCGCGGGCGGTGGTGCGCTCGCTGTCTCTCCTCGTCTACCCGCGTTCCCACAACGCGGGGACGTTGGGCGGCTCCCAGCCCGAGGTGGCCTGGTGCGCCTGCAGACAGCGGTAGGCGACCCCGCCGTAGGTCACGCGGTCGCCCGCGCGGTAGGAGGTGCCGACGGCCCAGCTGGTCCCCGGCTCGGTGGGCGGATCGGTCGGCGGATCGGTCGGCTTGGGCGTCTGGGCGACGTCCAGGACGAAGTCGAAGGTGCCCTGGCGTCCGTTGCCGACGTTGCGGACGTTCATCAGCAGCCTCGGGTCGAACAGCGCGTCGGTGTTGTTACGCGGCTCGTTCGGGAAGTACAGCTGCGTGGTGAGGATGCGTCCGCCGGGCGCCTGCGCCTTCACGTGGATGTGGCGCGTACGGCCCGGGTAGAGGCCCGGCACGATGGTGGTGAGACTGAACGAGCCGTCCGCACCGGTGAACTGGTGGCCGCGGAAGTTGAACTGGGCCATGTCGTAGGCCCCGTTCGTGTCGGCCTGCCAGAAGTCGAGCAGGGCCCCGGAGATGGGCCGGCAGGCCCGGCCGAAGACGTAGCCGCTCACGGTGAGCGGGACGCCGGGGGTGCTCGGGGTCACCAGGCTGGTGCGGCGCGGTGAGTTGGGCTTGAAGTACGGCCCCTCCATCTGCGGCGGCGTCGGGTCGTCGCCGTCGTCGCACTCCGGGGTGAGGGCCAGGGGCCCGTTCCCAGTGGAGGCGGCGTCCCGCGCGAGCGCGACGCCTCCTCCGGCGAGGAGGGGGGCCGCGCTCGCGACGAGCGCGGCCTTCAGGAGGCCCTTGCGGCTGATCTGCCGCCGGTCTCCCGACGCCTCGTCGGAGGCGCTCGGGTCGTGGGGGATGGGGGTGTCGTCCTTGCGTGGGGTCATGACGGTTTCCTCGGAGTCCTCGGGGGGCCTCGTCGCGGGGAGGCGGGAGGCGGAGAGGTTCAGGAAGGGCTGCCCGGGGGCCGCGCCGGCCGGTCCCGGCCCGGTCGGCGCCGGACCCGGCCCGGGCTGCTCCCGGTCGTACCGTTGCGGTCGGTCAGACCCGCTGCCAGAGCGCGGGAACGACGTCCGGCGTCCAGCCGGGCTGCGCCGTGTGCGTCTGGAGGCAGCGGTAGGTCGCGCCTCCGTACGTCACCGTGGCTCCGGCGGCGTACGCGGTGCCGGCCGCCCAGGTGCCGCCCGGCGGGTCGGTGGGCGGGTCGGTGGGCGGGTCCGTCGGCGTGCCGCCGCCGCTGGTGACCAGGGTCAGCCCGTACGCCTGGAGCAGCGGGTTGATGGGCTGGAAGTACGTCGTGCCGCCGGAGGAGCAGTTGCCCGAGCCGCCGGAGGTGACGCCCTGCGCCTGGCTGCCGGAGATGTACGAGCCGCCGGAGTCGCCCGGTTCGGCGCAGACGCTGGTGCGGGTGACCCCGGAGATGGTGCCCTCCGGGTAGGTGACGCTGGTGTTCAGCTGCTGGATGGTGCCGCAGTGCCAGCCCGTGGTGGAGCCGGAGCGGCAGACCGAGGCGCCGACGACGGCGGCGGTGGAGCCGGCGACGGTGACGTCGCCCCGTCCGTAGCCGTTCACCAGCGGACGCGGCGTCCAGTTGGCGTTGGTGGCGACCCAGGCGATGTCCCGGCCCGGGAACGTCGAGCCCTGGAAGCTGCCCTGGGCCTGCTGGTTGACGCCGGTGGTGGTCGTGCCGACGCGGCCGCAGTGGCCGGCGGTGGCGAAGCCGTTCTGGGTGCCGCGCGTCACCGAGAAGCCGACGGAACAGCGGCCCGAGCCGTTCATGTAGTACGCGTCGCCGCCGCGGATGTCGGCGAGGGCGCGGGGCTTCTCGGCGGACCTGGCGACGGTGACGAGGCCGCCGTCGACCCCGGCCGCCTTGAGGAACGCCTGTCCGGCGGTGGTGCTGGCGGCGTTCACGACGACCCGGTTGGCCGCGACGTCGACGTACCAGACCGGCACGTCCTTCGGGGCCGTGCGGAGCGCCGCCCGGTCGAGGGCGTTCTTGACGCCTTCGAGCCGGTCCAGGCTGTGGCCGACGACCTCGGCGCGCGCCCCGGCGCCGGTGATGCGGGCGGCTTCGGAGGCGTCGGTGGTGGAGACGGTCAGCACCGCCTTCTCTCCGCTGACCCGGGCTCCGGCGAAGCTGGCGCCGAGGGACTTCTCCAGCCCGGCCGCGACGGTCGCGGCACGGTGCTCGGCGGCTATCCGGCTCCGGGCGTCGTCGGCGTCGAGGCCCAGGTCCCGCTCCATGGCGGCCAGCAGCCCGGGTGACAGGCTGTCGACGGAGACCGGCGGGGCGGCGGCGCCCGCGGGACCGGCCGACGCCACGCCGGTCAGTCCGGCGAGGGCGAGCGCGCCCACGGCCACCGTGGCGGTGCCGGCGACGAGGGCGCGTCTGCGGAGCGTGGTTCTCTCCACGTGACTCTCCTTGGTTCAAGGGGTGTCCGGATCCGGTGGGGGTTGGTCCGGACCAGGGAATTGCCGAAACCGTAGCGGCGGCGGCCCCCGGCGCAGGAGATCCCGTTCACCCCCCTCCCCCGGCGTTATGGGGCCGCGCGGGGCGGGCTCCCGGCCACCGCGCCGGGGCCGCGCGGGGTCCGCCCGCCGTCACCGGGCCGACGGGCGCGGGCCCGATTCCGGGGCCCGGTCGCGCGAGGGGGGCAGCCGCCTCCCGTTCGGCGGGACGCGCGGGTAGGTTCGCCCTCATGCACACAGGCCGACTTCTGGGCTCGGGACGCACCGCCGACGTGTACGCACTCGACGGTTCCTGGGTCCTTCGCCGTTACCGGGACCGCACCGACACCACCGAGGAACTGGCCGTGATGGCGTACGTCGGCGCCTTCGGGTTCCCCGTACCGCGCATCGGCCCGCCCGCCGAAGGAGCCCGCCCCACGGACCTGGTGCTCCAGCGGCTGACCGGTCCGACCCTGGCCGAGGCCCTGCTCGCGGGCCGGGTGAGGGCGGCCGAGGGGGCGGCGCTGCTCGCCCGGCTGCTGCGCGAACTGCACGCGATACCGCCCCGGGTCTCGGCGGACCCGGAGGACCGCGTGCTCCACCTGGACCTGCGCCCGGAGAACGTGGTGCTGACGGAGGCGGGTGCGGTGGTCGTCGACTGGTCCACCGCGGCGGAGGGCCCGCCCGGCCTCGACCGGGCGATGTCGGCCCTGGTCCTGGCCCGGACCGCGCTCGGCCCGGCGCTCCCGGGCGGGGCGGACGTACGGCCGCTGCTGAAGGCGCTCCTGGCGGAGCTGGCGGGCGACGGCGGCGCGTCGCCCGCCGATCTGGCCCTGGCCCGCAGCCGGCAGGAGGCGGACCCGCACCTCGCGGCCGAGGAACGGGCCGGGCTGGGCCGGGCGGTGGAGCTGGTCGCCGACTGCACGCCGTAGCGGCCCCTTCCCGCCGCTCCCGGCGCGCGCGACGCTTCGGGCGCGCGCAACGGCGTCCGGGGCGGCCCGGCAGACCGTCCTCGGCGACGACCGCCCTCAGCGCAGACCGCCCCTCGGCACAGTCCGTCCCTCGGCGCGGACCGCCCTCAGCGCCGGCCGCGCCTCGCGTCCCGCACCCGCCGCAGCCGGTTCACCGTCACCGGGTCCTCCCGCAGCGCCCGCTCGTCGTCGATCAGCGCGTTGAGCTGCTGGTAGTAGCGGACCGGCGAGATGCCCAGCTCCTCGCGGATCGCCCGCTCCTTGGCGCCGGGGCCCGCCCAGGACCGCCGCTCCAGGGCCAGCAGCGCCCGGTCCTCCGCGGACAGGGCGCCGCGGCCGGGCGCGTCCCCGTCCGGCCCGGGGCCGGGCGCCGGGGCGGCCTCGGGGTCCGGGGGCTCGTGGGGCTCGGGGGCGGTCATATCAACCAACCTAACGCCCGCCCCCGACACCCCTCCCGTGCTCCTGGGCCGGGCGGGTTACTCCGCGGCCTCCGCCTGGGCCGCCTCGACGGCTATCGATCCGAGGACGCTCTCGGGGTTGCTGCCGGGTGCGACCGCGCTGCCGATCTTCTTCTTGATCGTCTCGCTGACCGTGGCCCACGACGTCTTGCCGTAGGGGGTGAGCGTCGAGTTGGGCAGCGCCGCGAGGAACGGGCGCAGCTTCTTGTGCTTGTTGTCGGCCTCCATGGTGGCGGAGGCGCTGCCGGTGACCGGGAGCAGGTCGTACTCGTCGGCGAACTCCAGCACGTTCTCGTCGGAGTAGGCGAAGTCGAAGAACTTGCCGATCGCCTTCCGGTTGCCGTTCTCCTTGAAGCCCATCATCCAGTCGGCGACGCCCATGGAGCCCTTGGTCGGGCCGTCGAAGCCGGGCAGCGGCACCATGCCGACGTCGATGCCCTTGGCCTCGGCCTCGTCCATCAGTGTGGGGTGGCCGTTGAGCATGCCGACCTTGCCGCCGGTGAACGCCTCGAACGCCTTCGCCCGGTCCAGCTTGCCCGGCGCGACCGGGCCGGTGAGGCCCTTGCCGACGAGGTTGTCCCGCAGCCAGCGGAACGTGGTGACGTTCTCGGCCGAGTCGATGTCGTACGCGCCGACGTCGTCCGTGTAACCGCCTCCCCCGCTGAGCAGCCACATCAGGGTCTCGGACTGGGCCTCCTCCTCGCCGAGCGGCAGGGCGAAGGGGTAGTCGACGCCCTTCGCCTTGAGCGCGGTGGCGTCGCTCCGGATGTCGTCCCAGGTCTCGGGGGCGTCCAGGCCGGCCTGGTCGAAGAGCTTCTTGTTGTAGAAGAGCAGCCGGGTGCTGGCGACGAAGGGCAGGCCGTACTGGACGCCGTCGATCTTGCCCGCCTCGGCGAGCGAGGGGAGGAAGTTGGCCGTGGTGCGGATGGCGAGCGTCTCGTCGGCGGAGTAGAGCTTGCCCGCCTTGGCGTAGTCCGCGTACGAGCCGATCTGGGCGATGTCGGGGGCGTTGCCGGCCTTCACCATCGCGGCGACCTCGGGACCGACGTCCTTCCAGTGCAGGACGGTGACGTCGACCTTGATGCCGGGGTTCTTCTTCTCGAAGCCCGTCGCGACCCCGCTCCAGTACTTCTCGGAACTGTTCTCCGGGCCGGTCCCGTAGTCGGCGGCGACCAGCTTGAGCGTGACGTCGCCCGTTCCGCTCTCACCGCCGCAGCCCGCCAGGACCGCTGTCATTCCCAGCGCGGCCACCGCCGCGGTCAGACCCGTATAGCGCCGCTGCACAGCCTCGCCCATCCTCGTTGATCGTCTTGCTCACGGACGGAGCGCACGACGTCGGCCGACGGCCTCCGCTGGGCCGCGGCGGAGCTTCCCTGCCGCGAACCGTCCGGATGAACTGCGATTTTCCCCCACCGCCGATGCGGCGGTCTACACCACCGGAGTATCGCTTCGGCAACGTAAACGGGCCCTGGAGCCCACAACTGGCGTGCGCCCACTGGAAGTCGGGGACATCGACCCGTATCTTGGTCCAGACCTTTGGGCCGGACTCCCTTCCGCCCCGGCGTCCCGTGGGCGACTTTTCGGCGGAAAACGCTCCGTCTTCACGCTCCCATCATTTTGTATGGATGCGTAACAAACCGCTCTAGTGGACTAGACCTTTTGGGGCCGGCGGGCGAAACTGTCTCCCGTGAGACATGTCATCGCCCTCGATGTGGGCGGCACCGGAATGAAGGCCGCACTGGTCGGGGCCGACGGCACCCTCCTCCACGAGGCGCGGCGGGCCACCGGCCGGGAGCGCGGCGCCGACGCGGTCGTCGAGACCATCCTCGCGTTCGCGGCGGAGCTGCGGGCCCACGGCGAGGAGCACCTCGGCGGGAGCGCGGTCGCCGCCGGGGTCGCCGTGCCCGGCATCGTCGACTCCGGGAAGGGCGTCGCGGTGTACGCCGCGAACCTGGGCTGGCGCGACGTACCGCTGCGCGCCCTGCTCTCCGAGCGGCTGGGCTCCCTCCCGGTCGCCCTCGGCCACGACGTGCGCACCGGCGGTCTCGCCGAGGGGCGCATCGGGGCCGGGCGCGGGACGGACCGCTTCCTCTTCGTCCCGCTGGGCACCGGGATCGCCGGGGCCATCGGCATCGCGGGCGCCATCGAGGCGGGCGCCCACGGGGACGCGGGCGAGATCGGCCACATCGTGGTCCGCCCGGACGGCCCCGACTGCAGCTGCGGCCAGCGCGGCTGCCTGGAGACGCTGGCCTCGGCCGCCGCGGTGACGCGGGCCTGGGCCGCCGCCTCCGGAGACCCCGGGGCGGACGCCGCGGACTGCGCGAAGGCCGTCGAGTCGGGCGATCCGGCGGCGATCGCGGTCTGGCACGACGCGATCGACGCACTCGCCGCGGGCCTGGTCACCGCGCTCACCCTCCTCGACCCCGGAACGCTCATCATCGGTGGCGGGCTCGCCGAAGCCGGGGAAACCTTGTTCACACCACTGCGTGCGGCCGTCGAGGAACGCGTCACGTTCCAGAGGCTGCCCCACATCGTCCCGGCGGCCCTCGGGGACACCGCCGGATGCCTGGGCGCGGGGCTGCTCGCCTGGGATCTACTCTCCACGGAGGTATCCGCCTGATGGCCCCTCGCGCAGCAGACAGCACCGTTCTCGCCGGCGCCCGGGTGGTGCTCCCCACCGGCACCGTCGAGGACGGCCGGGTGGCCGTCGAGGGCGCCCGCATCGCCGCCTCCGCCCCGGAGGACGCCCGGACTGTGGACCTCACGGGCCACTGGGTGGTCCCCGGCTTCGTGGACATGCACAACCACGGCGGCGGCGGGGCCTCCTTCACCTCCGGCACCGCGGACGAGGTCCTGACCGGCATCCGTACGCACCGCGAGCACGGCACCACCACGATGGTCGCCTCCACGGTCACCGGCGAGATGGACTTCCTCGCCCGGCGCGCGGGCGAGCTGTCCGAACTGGTCGAGCAGGGCGACCTGGCCGGCATCCACTTCGAGGGCCCGTTCATCTCCCCGTGCCGCAAGGGCGCCCACAGCGAGCAGCTGCTGCGCTACCCGGACCCGGCCGAGGTCCGCAAGCTGGTGGACGCCGCGCGCGGGACCGCCCGGATGGTCACCCTCGCCACCGAGCTGCCCGGCGGCCTCGACTCCGTACGGCTCCTCGCCGAGCTGGGCGTCATCGCCGCGATCGGCCACACGGACGCCACGTACGAGCAGACGGTGGAGGCCGTCGACGCGGGCGCGACCGTCGCCACGCACCTGTTCAACGCGATGCCGCCGCTGGCCCACCGCGAGCCCGGTCCGATCGCCGCCCTCCTGGAGGACGACCGGATCACCGTCGAGCTGATCAACGACGGCACGCATCTGCACCCGGCCGTCCTGGAGCTGGCCTACCGCCACAAGGGCGCGGGCCGCGTCGCACTGATCACCGACGCGATGGACGCCGCCGGTTTCGGCGACGGGGAGTACCAGCTCGGTCCGCTCGCGGTCGAGGTCCGCGACGGGGTCGCCCGTCTGGTGGAGGGGGGCTCCATCGCCGGCTCCACCCTCACCCTGGACACCGCGTTCCGGCGGGCCGTCACGCTCGACCGGATTCCGGTCGAGGACGTGGTGCGGTCCATCTCCGCCAACCCGGCCCGGCTGCTCGGCGTCGACGACCGCGTCGGCTCGCTCGAACCGGGCAAGGACGCCGACCTGGTCGTCCTCGACGAGGACTTCGTCCTCAAGGGCGTCATGCGGCGGGGCGAGTGGATCGTCGAGCCGAAGACCGCGTAGCCGGTCGGGCGAGCACGTAACGAAGCGATGGCGGTCGGCCCCCGGGACTTGGGCCGACCGCCATCGTTTTGACATGATCATCAAAATCGCGGGCCGCCGGCGGCCCGCCCGCCGCTGGGGCCACGTACCGAGGGAGGGACCGGCGAGTGATCCTGACCGTCACCCTGAACACCGCGCTCGACGTGACGTACACCGTCGACGCGCTCGTCCCGCACGGCAGCCACCGCGTGGGCGAGGTCGCCGAGCGCCCCGGCGGCAAGGGGCTCAACGTCGCCCGGGTGCTGGGTGCCCTCGGCCACGACAGCGTGGTCACCGGCTTCGCGGGCGGGGCCACCGGGGACGTCCTGCGCTCCCTCCTCGCCCCGCTCCCCCCGCGCGACGCCCTCGTGGCGGTGGCCGGGAACACCCGCCGCACGCTCGCGATCACCGACCGCTCGACCGGGGACACCACCCAGCTCAACGAACCGGGACCGCAGGTGAGCCCCGCCGAGTGGGCCGCCTTCCTGCGGACGTACGAGGAGCTGCTGGCCGACGCCGACGCGGTCGCGCTCTGCGGCTCCCTGCCGCCCGGCGTCCACGTCGGGGCCTACGCGGATCTCGTCCGGGCCGCCCGCGCCGCCGCCGTGCCCGTCCTGCTGGACACCAGCGGCGAACCGCTGCGCCGGGGCATCGCCGCCCGCCCCGACCTGGTCAAGCCGAACGCCGAGGAGCTGGCGCACCTGACCGGCTTCCGCGACCCGCTGCGCGCGGCCGGCGACGCGCGCCGCCGCGGGGCCCACGCGGTGATCGCCTCGCTCGGCCCGGACGGCGTCCTCGCCCTCACCCCGGACGGCGTGTGGCGGGCCGCCCCGCCCGCCCCCGTGCGCGGCAACCCGACCGGGGCGGGCGACTCCGCGGTGGCCGGGCTGCTCTCCGGTCTGGTGGAGGGCCTGGACTGGCCGGAGCGGCTGGCCCGCGCGGGGGCCCTGTCCACGGCGACGGTGCTGGCCCCGGCGGCCGGTGAGTTCGACGCCGCGGCCTACGCGGAGCTGCTGCCGCGCGTCGTGGTGGAGCCGCACGCTCCGACGCCCTGATCACCAGACAATATCGATATTCCACCCCGTCTGGAGGAACAAAGAAAACCCCGCCACCTCGGGGAATCCCGCAAAAAAAGGCCGAAAATCGCGGTACACCTCGTGCGCAGAAAAAATCTGGGGCTCAACGTCACATAAACCTCGAATGAACATGATAATCTTCCAGAATGATCATCAGGAAGAATGCTTTCAAAGCTGCTGGAATCGCCGCAGTTACGCTGGGCGCAACTCTGCAGATGGCAGGTTCCGCGCAGGCCGTCCCTCTCAGTGCCTCCTGCGCCGTCGTCGGCGCCTCCGCCAAGGTAAGCACCAACCGGGATGGCGCGGACGACCGAGTCGACTTCGTCATGTACTTCTCCGACGACAAGGCCGACGGCCATCACGCAAGGGCGCGGCTCGTCACGAAGGACGTCAACGGCAAGGTCACGAGGTGGGGATGGCAGAAGGACACCAACGGGGCGAACAACGGCACAATCAAGTACACGTCGTACGCCATCAACCCGTCCGGCATATTCTACGTCGGTGTCGAAGCAGCTGTATTCGAGGGCGAGAAGAAGCTGGATTCCTGCACAGCCTGGGGCGCCTAGCCACTCCCGCTTGAAATGGGAAGCCCCCGAAAGCAATACGGGGGCTTCCCGGCCATCTAGGAAGTGGCTTGCGTGACCTCGACCCAGTCCAGGATCACTTCACACTGATTACCGGTCTCACAGGAGATCTTGATCTCGTTCGGGCCGGGTCGCAGAGTGACTGGAGCCCATGTGGTCTGCCAGTTCTTTTCCCACTCCGGGTCAGAAGACTTGATGAAGTTCTTCAAACCGATCGGTTGACTATTCGCCTTGCCATTGACCGTCAGAGTGGCGTCGGCGTCCTTGGCCGGGACTGCGTACCGGACAGCGAGTCGGTACTCCCCCTTGTGCTTCATGTCCGCCCGCCAGGTCACGGATGAGCCGACGTGGTTGAAGCCGGTGACATACGCACCGTTGCCCCCTTGGGCCCCTTCGATCGAGCTGTCCACGGTGGCCGGCCCGCCCAGCGTCAGCGTCGCCGCGTCCTGCTTCGGCAGCTCGACCGGCTTCGGGGTCTCCTTCGGCTTCTCCTTCTCCGGCTTCTTCGACTCCTCGACCTCGCCGGCGGGGCCCTGCGAGGAGGCCGCCTCGTCCTTCTTGTCGTCCTTGTCGCCGTCGTCGCCCGTGAGCAGGGCGGCGCCGATGCCGATGAGGACGACCGCGACCACGGCGACCGCCGCGATCAGGAGCGCCCTGGTGTTCGGGCCGCCCCGGCCCGGACCGCCGCCGTGGCCGCCCTGCGCGGGGGGCTGCCCGGTGGGCCCGCCGCCCGGGTAGGTCTCGGGGGCCGCGTACTGCGGGTTCGGCCGGGTGTACTGCTGCGCGGGCTGCTGGCCGTAGCCCTGCTGGGGCGGGTAGCCGTACCCGCCCTGCTGCTGCCCGTACTGGCGCTCGCCGACGGCGCGCACCTGGTTGTAGGACGTTCGGGGCACGCCGGGCTGCGCGGCCGGCCCCGGGTAGCCGTAGCCGCCCTGGCCGGGCGCCTGGGCGCCTGCCGCCTGTCCGTCCGCGTACAGGTAGCCGAACGGATCGTCGTCCTCGGGCCTGCTCGCGCCGTTGTTTCCGGCCGTCATCCCTGGGTCACTCCTCACCATGTCGCCAGCCGTCGCCGACCGGCCGAGCCTACCCCGAACGGAGCAGCCGCCGAATTGCGCTCGGGGGCCCGGGCTGCCCCGGGGGAACGGGTACGGGGTAGAGGGAGAAACGGGCCGTGAACGTCATCCCGCCCGGCGGTGAACCTTCGAACGGGACCGCTTCTCCACGTACATCCGCTGGTCGGCGGAGCGCAGGACCTCTTCCACGCTCATCCCGCACTCGGCCCAGCCGATGCCGAAGCTCGCTCCGACCCGGACCGCCCGGCCATCGACCCTTATCGGCGGAATGATGGCATTTCGCAGGCGAACGGCCAGGTCAGCGGCGTCCGCTGCCCCGAGGCCGTCCGCGAGGACGACGAATTCGTCACCTCCGAGCCGGGCGACGGTGTCGCCGTCGCGCACACAGGTGCTCAGCCGCCGGGCGACCTCGATGAGCACGGCGTCCCCGGTGTGGTGCCCGAAGCGGTCGTTGATGGACTTGAAGCCGTCGAGGTCGCAGAAGAGGACCGCGAGCCCCTTGGTCCCGTCGTCGCGCTCCGGGTCGGGCGCCCCCGTGTGCACGTGGTGGTCGAAGGGTCCGCCACCCAGGAGCGCCTCGCCCTCGTAGCCGTCCGCCCGGTAGCCGTGGGACAGGGAGGACTCGACGTCCCCGTACGCCGCGTCCAGCGCCTCGATCGCGGTGGCGGCCGGGGTGTGCGGCCGTTCGCAGATGCGGGCGCTGAGCCGCGATTTCAGCTCGGCGCTGTTGGGCAGCCCGGTCAGCGCGTCGTGCGAGGCGCGGTGGGCGAGGTTCAGCTCGTGCCGCTTGCGCTCCTCGATGTCCTCGACGTGGGTGAGCAGGAAGCGCGGCCCGTCCGCGGTGTCCGCGACCACCGAGTTGCGGAGCGAGACCCAGAGGTAGGTGCCGTCGCGGCGGCTCAGCCGCAGCTCGGCCCGGCCGCCCTCGGCCGAGGTGCGCAACAGGGTGCCGATGTCCTCGGGGTGGACCAGGTCGGCGAAGGAGTGGCGGCGCAGCACCGACGCGGGGCGGTCCAGGAGGCGGCACAGGGCGTCGTTGGTGCGCAGCAGCCGCCCGTGCTGGTCGCCGCCCATCTCCGCGATGGCCATGCCGCTGGGCGCGTACTCGAAGGCCTGCCGGAACGACTCCTCGCTGGCCCGCAGCGCCTGCTGCTCCCGCTCCAGGCGGACCAGGGCGCGCTGCATGTTGGCGCGCAGCCGGGCGTTGCTGATGGCGATGGCGGCCTGGGAGGCGTACATCTGGAGCGCTTCGCGCCCCCATGCGCCGGGGCGGCGCCCGTTGCGCGGCCGGTCGACGGATATGACCCCGAGGAGGTCCCGGCCGCCTCCGGAGGCGTACATCGGGGCGTAGAGCCGGTCCAGCGGGTGCCACTCGTCCTCGAACCGGGGTTCGGGCCCCTCGGTGTGCCACTGGGGCACGTCGTCGTCGAGGAGGACCCAGCCCTCGGTGTGCGGGATGAACCGGAGGTCGTCCCACGCCTCGCCCATGGAGAGCCGGCGCTCCCAGGAGGCGCGGGAGCCGACCCGGCCGGTGATCAGGGCCTCCGCGGCGGCGTTGCCCGCGAAGGCGGCGATGACGAGGTCGCCGTCGGGCCGGACCAGGTTGACGCAGCCCAGCTCGTAGCCGAGGCCCCCCACGATCCCGTCGGCCACGCTCTGGAGGGTGTCCGCCAGGCTCCGGGCCGTGTTGAGGTCGGCGACGGCCTGATGCAGCTGCCGCATGGTCGCCAGGCGGACGTACGGCTCCGACTCGGCCTCCATCGCTCGCACCCCCGGGACCTCGACAGCAACTCCAGGTTTCATATCGACGTACTTGTCGTAGTGTCACCGCCACTGAATCACAGTGAGCTGTGCACCCGGTACACAGGGTCAACAGAAAATGGACTCTGTGACTCAAGTCACAACAGATGTCCGGGGGGTTCCGGTGACTCAGGGCGACGACGCTCGTTCCGCGCCCGCCGGGACGGCCCGGCCCGGCGGGCGCGCGCCCGCGTACGCCCCCCTGCCGCGCCCTCGGACGCGCCCCCGCCGCGCCCTCGGGCCCGGCCCCCGCGACGCCGTCGGCCACCGGTCCTAGGACCGGCCTGGTCCTCAGGCCCGATGCGGCCCCCCGGCCCGCCCGGTTAGCGTCGTGGTGTGCTCCAGACGAAACCCCTCCCCCCACGCCCCCAGCCCGTCCCGCATCCTGAAGGGGTGAGCAACGACGAGTTCCGCGCCGCACTCGCGCGGCTGGCCGCCGGCGTGGTGCTGGTCACCGCCCAGGAGCCGCCCCTCGACGAGGACGGCCGGGGCGAGGACGTGGGCATGACGGCGACCGCCTTCATGTCCGTGTCCCTGGAACCGCCCCTGGTGATGGTGAGCCTGCGCAACGGCTCCCGCATGGACGACCTGCTGGAGGAGCAGCCGCTGTGGGCCGTCTCCGTCCTGGCCGCGAGCCAGCGGCACATCGCGGGCCGGTTCGCGATGAAGGGCCGGATCAGCGACCGGCTGCTGTTCGAGGACATCCCGTACGTGCGGGGCGGAGCGGCGCACGCGCCGTTGATCGGCGGGGCGCTGGCGACGCTGGAGTGCCGCACCGAGCAGCGCGTGGTGGCCGGCGACCACACCCTGGTGATCGGCCGGGTGCTCACCGCGGAGCTGCCCAGCCCGGAGGGCGAGCCGCTGACGTACTTCAAGGGCCGCTACCGTCACCTGGGGTGACGGGCGGGCCCCTGGCCCCGGCAGGCGCCGGTCCGCCGTCCGGCCTACCAGTCGCGGCCCGAGCGTCCGCGCTTGGTCTCGCCGCGCGCCTTCTTCTCGCGCAGCCGTCGCTCGTTGATCCCGCGCGGGACCTTCCGCTTGATCCGGGGCTTGGGCGGCGGGGCGGTCGCCTCGGCCAGGAGGGCGGCGAGCCGTACGGCGGCGGTCTCCCGGTTGCGCCACTGGGAACGGTTCTCGGACGCCCGTACGGAGACCACGCCGTCCACCAGCCGGCCCGCCAGCCGCTCCAGCGCCCGCGCCTTCCACACCTCGGGCAGCGCACCGGTCGCCGCCAGGTCGAAGCGCAGCTCGACCTGGGAGTCGCTGGTGTTGACGTGCTGGCCGCCGGGCCCGGAGGACCGCGAGAAACGCCACATCAGCTCGGCCTCCGGCAGGGAGACCGCACCGCGGATGACATAGGGCCCGGACATGGCCCCATGGTCCCTGCCCGCACCCCCGTCCGTCACCTTCTTTAGCGCCCCGAGCCCTCCGGGGCCCGGGGCGCCGCCCCCGTACCGCCGTTTCGGCAAAGAAAGTAAAGCGACCAGGAACCTCGTGGTCGGCTGCCTGCGTTATGAGGGGTGACGGTAGCTTTCGTGATGGCACGAAGCCCGTACACGACGAGGAAAGGGACTTCCCATGGCAGTAAGCCTGTCCAAGGGCGGCAACGTCTCGCTCACCAAGGAGGCACCGGGCCTGACCGCCGTCACGGTCGGCCTCGGCTGGGACGTCCGCACCACCACCGGCACCGACTTCGACCTCGACGCCTCGGCCATCGCGGTCAACCCGGCGGGCAAGGTCGTCTCGGACGGCCACTTCGTCTTCTTCAACAACAAGTCGACGCCGGACCAGACCATCGTGCACACCGGTGACAACGTCACGGGTGAGGGCGAGGGCGACGACGAGCAGATCAACGTCAACCTGGCGGGCCTCCCGGCCGACGTGGACAAGATCGTCTTCCCGGTCTCCATCTACGACGCCGAGACCCGCAGCCAGAACTTCGGCCAGGTCCGCAACGCGTTCATCCGCATCCTCAACCAGGCCGGCGGCGCCGAGATCGCCCGCTACGACCTGAGCGAGGACGCCGCCACCGAGACCGCCATGGTCTTCGGCGAGCTCTACCGCAACGGCGCCGAGTGGAAGTTCCGCGCGGTGGGCCAGGGGTACGCCTCCGGCCTGCGCGGCATCGCCCAGGACTTCGGCGTCAACCTCTGAGCCCCGCCTCAGACGGGACGCCCCGGGCGCACGCCCGCCCGGACCGTTCCACCCGCTTCGCCGGAGCCCCCGGCCGCCACCTGCGGCCGGGGGCTCCGGCGTGCCCGGGCCCCGTGTCGGGGCGGCCCCGCGCCCGGCTCGCCCCGCGCCCGGCGGCGGGCCGCCGCTCCCCCCGCGCACCGGGGGGCGAGGAGCCGGCACCGCTCAGTCCTCCAGGGGCGGACGGCTCCCGCCGCGCAGCCAGGCGTCCCACAGTCCGGTGAGGTCCCGGCCCGTCCTTTGCTCCACGTACGCGGTGAAGTCGTCGGTGGAGGCGTTGCCGTGCCGGTACTGCTCCGTCCACCCCCGCACCAGCGCGAAAAACGCCTCGTCGTCGTCCACCGCGAGCCGGACGCGGTGCACGACCATCGCCCCGCGCCCGTAGACCGGCGGGGCGGAGAGGTCGAGGGCGGTGGGCGGGTCGGCGGGCGGGAAGGCCCAGTTGGCGTCGTCCTCGTACGCCTTCGCGAAGCTCTCCCCGACCGGCACGCCGTCGTGGTCGGCGGCCCAGAGCCACTCCGCGTACGTGGCGAAGCCCTCGTTCAGCCACATGTCCCGCCAGGTCTTCGGGGTGACGGAGTCGCCGAACCACTGGTGGGCCAGCTCGTGGACGAGCAGGGCGGTATCGGGCGGGCCGGGAAAGAAGGGCCGGTTCTGGGTCTCCAGCGCGTACGCCGCGTCGTCCTCGCGCTCCACGACGGCCCCGGCGGAGGTGAAGGGGTACGGCCCGAACTTCTCCGCCGCCCACGCCAGCACCGCCGGGATCCGCGCCAGCACGTCCTCGCTCGCCGCCGCCGACTCCGGGTCCACGGCGGTGAACAGCCGGACGCCCCCGGCGGTTCGCGACCGCCGCGTGGTGAACTCCCCCACGGCGACGGTCGCCAGATAGCTCGCCATCGGTTCGGCGGTCCGCCAGTGGAAGGCGGTGCGGCCGTTCACCGTGCGCCGGGAGAGCAGCTCCCCGTTGGAGACGGCCGTCAGCGGCTCGGGGACCGTCACCTCGACGTCGTAGGCGGCCTTGTCGCTCGGGTGGTGGTTGCCGGGGAACCAGGCCATGGAGCCGGTCGGCTCGCCGAGGGCCACCGACCCGTCCGCCGTCGGCAGCCAGCCCTCCCGTCCGCCGTCCGCGTCGGTGATGACCTGCGGGGAGCCCGCGTAGCGCACGACGGTGGTGAACGTGCGCCCCTCGCGCAGCCGGTCCTCCACCGCCGCGCCGGGCCGGATCGTCAGCTCCCTGCCCGCCCGGTTCACGGCGGCGGGCCGCCCCTCGACGGAGGCGCTCTCCACGTCGAGGCCGGCGAGGTCCAGGTGGAAGGCGCTCAGGCGGCGGGTGGCGCGGGCGGTGATCGTGGCCGTGCCGCGCAGGTGGCCCGCCGCGGGGTCGACGTCGAGCTTCAGGCCGTAGTGGGTGACGTCGTAGCCGCCGTTGCCGAGCCCCGGGAAGTACGGATCGCGCAGCCCGGCCGCGCCCGGCGTCCCCTCGACGCCGCCGGAACATCCCGAGCCGAGGAGGGCGAGGGTCAGGGCGAGCAGGAGAGGGAGGGCGGCCGGGGTGCGGGGGTTCACCGGACGATCCTAGGTCGCGGGGCGACGGCGGCCGGTCGCGCCTTCAGCCGCCGGCCCGGGCCTCGGGCCCCCTCCCCGGGCCCCCTCCCCGGGCCCCCTCCCCGGGCTCCGGCTCCGGCTGGAGGCTGCGGCGACGGGGTCGGTGACGGGAAGGGGAACGGGGACGGAGACAGCGACAGCGACAGCGACAGCGACGGAACGGGAGGGGCCGCCCGCCTCGGGGGAGGAGCGGGCGGCCCCGGCTCAGAGGACGGCGATACCGAGGGGCCGGTTGCCCGCCTTCAGACGGATCGGCTCGCTTCCCTCGTCGTCCAGGTCGACGACCGTGATCCCGTTCCAGTAGCCGTCGCGGGTGAAGCCGCCGGTGACGTACGCCGTGCGGCCGTCCCGCGAGACCGCCACGTCCTCGTGCGGACCGTCCAGGGGCACGATCCGCTCCGTTCCGTCGGGGTTCCGGACGGTCAGCGAGGGGTCGTCGTCCTCCGCGCCGATCGGGCCGGTGCCCACCACGAGGAGGGTGCCGCCCAGGGCCAGGGCCGCGCCGTGCTGGTGGGTGTCGGCGGTCATCGGCTCGACGGTCACCTCTCCGGTGCGGGGGTCGAGCACCGCGAGCCGCTCCCCCTCGAAGGGCAGCAGCAGCTTGCCGTCCTCGGGGCGCACGACGGCGTAGTGGGGCTTCAGCCAGGAGCCGAGCCCGCCCTCCGTGCCGTACGGGGCGACCTCCATGCGCCGGGTCTCCAGCGAGGCGGCGTCCACCGCCGTCACGTCGAAGGAGTCGTGACCGGTGGCGTACACCTCGCGGCCGTCCGGCGACACGTCCACGTCGAAGGGGCGCAGGCCGACCGCGGCGGTGCCGGTGACCTCGCGGGTCGCGGTGTCGATGACCTCGACCGCCCCGTCGCCGCCGGGCACGTTGACCCCCACGTAGACGTGCTTCCCGTCCGGGGCCATCGCGATGCCCATGCCGCCGCCCCGGTACTCGCCCGTGGTGACCGGCCCGGACTCCGTCGCGTACGGGACGAGGGCGAGCCGGGTCCGCCGCCGCGTGTCGAGGACCGCGACGCCCTCGGCGGTGGCGACCCAGGCGCGCCCGTCCTCGCCGACGACGAGTCCGTAGGGCGCGGTGCCGGCCTTCACCGAGGCGATGGGGGCCCCGCCCTCGCCGGAACCGTCCGGGCCGGGGTCGACGAAGGTCACGGTGTCGCCGCCGAAGTCGGCGACCAGGAGCGTGCCCGCGGGGGTGCGGCCGGCGGGGGCGCGGGAGAGGTCGGGGGCGGCCGCGGCGCCGGTCGCGGCGGACGCGCCCGGGGTGGCCGCCGTGTCCGGGGCCGCCTCGGTCGTACCGGCCGCGCACCCGGCGAGCAGGACGGCGGCGAGGAGGCCGGGGGCGAGACGGCGGACGCCGGGGCCGGGGAGCCGGAGGGAGGGGCGGGGGCCGGATGCCGGGGAGCCCTCGCCGGGGTCCGGGGCGCGGAGGGCGGCGCGGGGGCCGCCCCCACCGGTCACGCGGCGTCCCGCAGCAGGGCGGCCAGTTCGGTGAAGCCGCGCCGCTCGGCGTGGGCCAGCGGCGTCACCCCGTCGCCGTCCGGCAGGTCCCGCGTCGCCCCGGCCGCCAGCAGCAGCTCCACGATCCGCTGGTGGGCTCGGCCTCCGTCGCCGAGGATCACCGCCTCCAGCAGGGCGGTCCAGCCGAGCCGGTTGACGTGGTCGACGTCGATGTCGGTGACCCGCAGCACCTCCCGTACGTACGCGACGTGGCCGCGCTCGCTCGCCGGGATGAGGGAGACGCCGCCGAACCGGTTGCGCAGGGTCAGATCCGGTCCGGCCGGCAGCAGCACGTGCAGCATCGCGACGCTGCCGGTGACCCCGGTGACCAGCCACGGGCTGTCCTCGCGGCGGTCCTGGGCGTTCGGATCGGCTCCGGCGGCGACGAGCAGCCGGGCCGCCTCGACGTGGTCGCCGAGGGCGGCGAGGAGCAGCGGGGTGCGCGACTCCTCGTCGCGGACGTCGACCCGTGCGCCGCCCTCGATCGCGGTGCGCACCGCGTCGGTGTCGCCGGTGCGGGCGGCGGTCAGCAGGTCGTGATCGAGGGCGTTCACGGGTACTCCGTTCTCGGCTGTTCTGGACGGGCGGGCGTCCGGGGCGGGTCGGCGGCTACCGGGCGAGCGAGGCGACGCCCGCCCGGGCGAACTTCTCGTCGAGGTCGCCGCTGGGCGCGCCGGCCACGCCGATGCCCGCCACCGGGGCGCCCTTGACCTGCACGGGAGCGCCGCCCCCGAGGAACAGGGTGCCAGGGATGTCCTTCAGGTTGGGGGCCTGCTCCAGGCGCTTGACCAGTTCGGAGGTGGGGGCGTTCCAGGAGACGGCGGTGTACGCCTTCTTCACCGCGGACTCGGGGGACTGCGGGCCCGCGCCGTCGCCGCGCAGGGAGACGATGGTGTTGCCGTTGCGGTCGACGACCGCGACGGAGATCCGCTGGTTCTCCTTCTTCGCCGCGTCGAGCGTCGCCTGCGCGGCCTCGGTGGCGGCGGCGACGGTCAGGTGCGTCGTCTGCTGGAGGTTGCGGTTGCCCGTGTCGGCCTTGACGGCGGCGGCGGGAGCGGCCGCGGGGGAGGAGGCGCTGGCGGACATCGCGCCGAAGGCGCCGGCCCCGAGGGCGGCGACGACGACGGCACCGGTGACGACACGGGTGCGCGGCGACAGCTTCTTCATGGTGGCTCCTTGGTGAACCGGTGATCCGGTGGCCCGGTGTGTTCCGGGGGGGGTGCGGGGCGGTGGCGGCCCGGAGGCGTCCGGGTGTCTCGCTCCGGTACCGATACTCCCGGCGGACACGGCCCCGTACGGTCGGCGTACCGGCTGGAAGCGGCGCGCGGGACGGACGACGCCCCCGTCAGCCGATCGGCTGATGCGGCGGTGGCCGGACGGGGTCACCATGAAGGATCTGCGCAGGTCGACAGGGGCGGGCGCGAGGAAACGCGAGGTACGAGGTGGACCACCGGAGCGATCCGCGGCCCCCGGGTCCGGGGCGGGGCCCGGGCGCCGCCCCGGACGGTCCCGGCTTCGGTGGCGACCCCGAGGCGCGCCGGCTCGCCCTCCTCATGCACGCCGCGTTCTTCCTGCTGCTCGGGGCCTCCCTGACCCGGTTCCTGATGCGGCACCCCGGCGAGGCGCGCACCCCGTGGATCATCGCCCTGTCGATCACCCTGGCGGTGCTGTACCTGCTGGGGCCCGTCCTCGGTTCGCGCCCCACCCCGCGCCGGGTCGCCTGGCTCGGCGTGCTCGTCGTCGTCTGGATGGTGCTGGTCGTCCTGGCGCCGAGCTTCGCGTGGTGCGCGGTGCCGCTGTTCTACACCGGGCTGCGCATCCTGCCGCCGCGCGCCGCGCTCGCGCTCGTCGCCCTGCTCACCGCGTTCGTCGTGGCCGCGCAACTGCGCCTGGCGACCGGGTTCGACCCGAACCTGGTGCTCGCCCCGCCCGCCGTCGCCGCCGTGGCCACCGCCGTCTTCGTCCACATGCGGCGCCAGGCGGTACGCCAGGAGAAGCTGGCCGCCCGGCAGCGCGAGCTGATCGACGACCTGCTGCGGACCCGGCGCGAACTGGCCGCGACCGAACGGCGCGAGGGCACCCTCGCCGAACGCCAGCGGCTCTCCATGGAGATCCACGACACCCTGGCGCAGGGCCTGTCCAGCCAGCAGATGCTGCTCCAGGCGGCCGACCGCACCTGGAGCACCGACCCGGAGGCGGCCCGCCGCCATGTCCGTACGGCCACCGGCATCGCGGAACGCAACCTCGCCGAGGCCCGCCGCTTCGTCCACGATCTGGCCCCGGCCGACCTGGCGGAGGGCGGCGGACTGGAAGCGGCCCTGTACGCTCTGGCGGCCCGCGAGAGCGCCCAGGCGGAGGGGGCGCTCACCGTCCACTGCCATGTGGAGGGCGCCCCGGCCGCGCCCCTGCCGGACCGGGTGCAGTCCGCCCTGCTGCGCATCGCCCAGGGGGCCCTGGCCAACGTGCGGGAGCACTCCGGGGCCACCGCCGCCGGGCTGACCCTGACCCATCTCGACGACCGGGTGGTCCTGGACGTCGGCGACAACGGCCGCGGCTTCACCGTGGAGCCCGCGGGCGTACGCGGTCCCGGCGCCGTGCGCGACTCCGGCGCCGTGCGCGGCCACGGGATTCCGGCGATCCGGGCCCGGGTGCGCCAGCTCGGCGGAACGCTCACCATCGAGTCCGCCCCGGGCGAGGGCACGGTGCTCTCGGCCGGAATCCCGCTCGCGCCCATCTCTCCCACCGCCCCGCCGCCCACCGCCCCGGAGGACCCCGCATGACCGACCCCGGCCCGCAGACGCCTCCTGTGCCCCCCGTACGCATCCTGCTCTGCGACGACCACGCGGTCGTCCGCGCCGGCCTGCTCGCGCTCCTCGGCAGCGAACCGGACATCGAGGTCGTCGGCGAGGCCGGCAGCGGCGAGGAGGCGGTGGTGCTCGCCGCCCGCCTCGCCCCGGACGTCGTCCTCATGGACCTCCAGCTCGGCGAGGGCATCGACGGCGTCGAGGCCACCCGCCGCATCGCGGCCGACGGCACGGTCCACGTCCTGGTGCTGACCACGTACGACACCGACGCCGACATCACCCGGGCCATCGAGGCGGGAGCCACCGGCTACCTGCTGAAGGCGGAGCGCCCCGAGGAGCTGTTCGCCGCGATCCGGTCCGCCGCCCAGGGCCGCACCACGCTCTCGGCCCCCGTCGCCAGCCGGGTCATGGCCCGGATGCGCAGCCCCCGCCCCACCCTCACCGACCGCGAACGCGACATCCTGGCCCAGCTCTCCCAAGGGCTCGGCAACCGCGACATCGCCCGCGCCCTGTTCATCAGCGAGGCCACGGTCAAGACCCACCTGGGCCGGATCTACGACAAGCTGGGCGTCGACACCCGCGCGGGCGCGGTGGCGGTCGCGAAGGAACAGCGCCTGCTGCCGTGAGCGGGCCGCCGGAGCCGTGAGGGGGCGGCCGGGGTCCCCGCTCCCCCGGTCGCGTCAGCCCCGCCCCCGGACGTGACACCATCGAACCGTGCTCGACATCGGCTACTCCCTCTCCCGCCGTTTCCCCGATCCCCCGCAGACCGACTACCGCCGCGCGGACGTCCGGGCGCTGCGGCACGATCTGTTCTCCGGCGACGTCTACCTCGCCGACACCAAGGCGGACCGCGAGGTGTCCACAGCCTGGGGGTGGGTGCCGGTGCTCGACTTCGCGTGGGCGCTGTGCGACATCGTCGAGCAGATCGACCAGGACCCGCGCGGCAACCGCTCGCACCGGCGGCAGTACGCGGAACTGGACTTCACCGAGTCCTCGGACGTCATGATCTTCGAGCGGCGCTTCGGCTGGGTCGACGTCGAGGCGGACTGGATGCCCGGCGACGAGCCCCCGCTCACCTTCAGCCACTCCCTCCTGCGCCGCGAGGCCCGCGACTTCCTGCACGACCTGATCGCCGACCTGGCCGACCTGCACGAAGGGCTCGCCGACAACCCCGTGGTCTGGGACCTCCAGGCCCGCTTCCCCCGGGTGTGAGACCTCCTGCCGGGACTTTCCGGGGGCCTCCCGCGGCCTCAAGGCCCCACGGGCCCCGGCACGGGCCCCTCACGCCTCCACCCGCACCCCGATCTGCGCCGCGAACGCCGGGGCCAGCTCCATCAGCTGCACCGGGCTGATCACCGCGCCCGCCAGCCGTTCCACGCCCCGCGCGATGTCCAGCTCGGCCACCGTGCGCAGATCCACCGACTCCATCCGGGCGCCGCTGAAGTCCGCCCGCTTCAGCACGCAGTCGCGGAACTCGACCCGGACCAGGTGCGCGTCCCCGAAGTCCGGTTCGGACAGCACGCACCCCTCGAAGACGACGTCCTTGAGCCGCGCCTTGCGCAGGTTCAGATAGTCGATCTTGCCGCCCCGCACCACCACCCGCTCCAGCACCGCGCCGTGCAGCTGCACCCCGCCGAGGCGGGCGTCCACCACCTCCACGTCCCGCAGCGACGCCTCCGCGAGGTCCGTGCCCACGCCCCGCACGCCCGTCAGGACCGAGTCGATGAAGCGGGCCCGCGCCAGCTCCGCGCGGTCCAGGGCGCAGCCGTCCAGGGCGCAGTCCAGGAACCGGGCCCCCCGGCCCGACGCGTCCGCCAGGTCCGCCCCGTCGAACCGCAGCCCGTCGTAGTCCCCGTCCGGCTCCAGGCCCTCGCCGTCGTACGGGAGGAGGGGCGGCAGCCGCACCTCCGGCCGCCGTGCCGCCGTCCCGCCCGCCGTGCTCTTCTTCCTGCCGCTCGCTGCCATGCGCCCATCGTGACGCACACCACCGACACCGGGCCCGCCGCCCGTGTCACGTGCGGCCCTCGCCGATCCGTCACATCGTCAAAGACGCGAAGGAGATCCAGCCATGGTGCACATCCACGTCGGCGGCGGCGGCCTCGCCGGGCTCACCGCCTCGATCACCGCGGCCGAGTCGGGCGCCCGGGTCACCCTGTACGAGGGCCACCGGTCCCTCGGCGGCCGGGCCAGGACCGCCGAGGGACCGTACCGCGCCAACGAGGGCCCGCACGCCCTGTACCGGCACGGGCCGCACGCCACCTGGCTGGCCCGGCGCGGACTGCTCGGCCCCCTCGTCCCCGTACCGCCCCGGGAGGGGCTCCGCTTCCGCTTCCGCCGCGCCGGCGCCCTCCGCCGGATGCCTCCCCCGGCCCTGCTGCGGCTCGTCCGCCGGCCCCCGCACACCGCCCCGGTGGACGACCGCTTCCTGGACTGGGCGGCGGGCCGGGTCGGCGCGGAGGGGGCCGGGGCGGCCGCGCACTTCGCCGCCACCGCCCTGTTCCACCACGACCCCGGTGCGCTCTCGGCCCGGTTCGTCCAGGAGCGCCTGCACCGGCTCGGCTCGCTGCCGCCCGAGGCCCGCTACCCGGTCGGCGGCTGGGGGACGCTGGTGGAGCGGATGGCCGCCCACGCCCGCGGTCTCGGGGTCGCCGTCGAGACGGCCGCCCGCGTCGACACCCGGACGCTCGGCGAGCTCGCCCGCACCGGCCCGGTGATCGTCGCCACCTCCCTCGCCGCCGCCCGCGCCCTCCTCGACGATGCCTCCCTCGCCTGGGAGAGCGGGCGCACCGTCCTGGTGGACCTGGCGGTACGCACCCGGCGCGGCGACGCGTTCGTCGTCTCGGACCTGGAGGCGCCCGGCTGGCTGGAACGGTTCACCGCCCAGGACCCCGCTCTCGCCCCGGCCGGCGAACAGCTGCTCCAGGGCCAGTTCCCGATCGGCCCCGACGTGCGGCGGGCCGAAGGCGTCGCCCGCGCCGAGGAACTGCTCGACCTCGGCTTCCCCGGCTGGCGGGAGCGCACGACCTGGCGCGGCGAGGCGCTGGCCGAGGGCCGCACCGGCGCCGTGGACCGCCCCGGCACCACGTGGCGTGACCGGCCCTCCGTCGTCCGGGGCGACGGGATCTTCCTGGCGGGCGACCAGGTCGCCGCCCCCGGGCTGCTCAGCGAGGTCTCCTTCACCAGCGGCCTCGAAGCCGCGACGCTCGCCGCGAAGGCCGCCGGACAGCGCTTCGGCTCCGGTTCCGGCTTCCGGCGCGGGTGAGGTACGGGGAGGGCCGCGGCGTCGGGCGGGACCGTCTGCGCCCCCGCCACCGCCACTGCGTACGGAGGGCCGCGGCCCGCCGCGACGGTGGGCGGGAGCGCGGCCGGTTTCCCTCCGCGCCGCCCCCTCACCGCCCCAGCAGCCGCCGCGCGATCTCCGCGTGGTCGGCGGCGACGCGGACCTCCCCGCTCCCGGCCCCCCAGAGCCCGTTCTGGAGCACCCGGCCCAGCGTCCAGGCCCGCGCCCGCTCCCGGTCGTGCTCCAGCCCCAGGGCCTCCGTCAAAGCGTCGAACCGCCACACCACCTCGTCCGCGTCGAAGAGGTTGTCCAGCGCCGGGAACAGTTCGAAGCCCGGGTCCCCCGCCAGCGGCTTCGGGTCGAGCGCGATCCACTCCCCCGCCCGCCCCGTGTCCGCGCGCCCGGCCAGGATGTTGTCGTAGTGCAGGTCCCAGTGCAGCAGCCGGTCCCCCGGCTCGTCCGCGACCTCCCCTACCGCCGCCGCGCAGTCGGCGAGCAGCCGCCGGTCCGCCGGGTCGCCCAGCAGGGCCGTCCGCTCCGGCGCCACCGCGAGCATCCGCTCCACCACCCCGCCCAGCGTGCGCAGCCCCTCGGGGGCGGGGACCGCCGTCAGCCGGGCCAGCACCGTGCCGAGGACTTCCACCGCCTTGCGCACGTCGGCCTCGCCGGACAACGGCCGCCGCTCGTCGAGCCGTTCCAGCAGCAGCGCGCCGCTCTCCGGGTCGTGATCGAGCAGTTCCACCGCCCCCGCGCCCGCCGCCGCCCACTCCCGCAGGGCGACCGGTTCGCCCGCCGTCTCCTCGTCCACCGCCTGGAGCTTCAACGCGGCGGGCCGCCCGTCCGCCTCCCGCACCACCGGCAGGACCAGCGCGCACATCCCGTACATCGAGGGGCCGTCCGGCCGCAGCCCCCACCGCTCCAGCCACCGGGCGGCGAGGTCCGGCAGGGCGGCGACGAAGGCCCGGCCGGCCGCTCCGTTGTACCGGGACTGCGTGGCGGCCAGTTCCGCGGGGATCTCGATCACGCCCCCGATCCTAGGGAAGGGCGCGGCGGCGGGAGGGGAAACGATCCGGACCGGGCGGTACGGCACGGGGAGACGGATCGGCCCCGCGCGCAGTAACGTCCCGCCAGACATACGCTCGGCATCTCACCGGCCAGGGACACCAGGGGCATCATGGGCACCGTCAGTACCGCCGTCGGCGGCATATCGTTCTGGTACGCGCAGGAGGGCGCCCCCGCCCCGCGCGAACCCCTCCCCGGCGACACGGGCGTCGACGTCTGCATCGTCGGCGGCGGCTACACCGGGCTCTGGACGGCGTACTACCTCAAGAAGGCCGCCCCCTTCCTCACCATCATGGTCCTGGAGGCCAAGTTCTGCGGCTACGGGGCCTCCGGCCGCAACGGGGGCTGGCTGTACAACGGCGTCGCGGGCCGCGACCGGTACGCGAAGCTGCACGGCCACGACGCCGCCGTACGGCTCCAGAAGGCGATGAACGAGACCGTGGGCGAGGTCGTCCGGGCCGCCGCCGAGGAGGGCATCGACGCGGACGTCCACCGGGGCGGCGTCCTGGAGGTGGCGCGCACTCCGGCCCAGCTCGCCCGGCTCAAGGACTTCCACAGCGTCGAGATCGCCTTCGGGGAGACCGACCGCGTCCTGCGCGGGGCCCGCGAGACGGCCGAGCGCGTCCATGTGACCGGGGCGGTCGGCTCCACCTGGACCCCGCACGGGGCCCGTCTGCACCCGGCCAAGCTGGTCAAGGGCCTCGCGGACGCGGTGGAGGCGCTCGGGGTGACCATCCACGAGTCGACGCCGGTCACCGAGATCAAGCCCAAGCACGCGGTGACCCCGTACGGCACGGTCCGCGCCCCGTACGTCCTGCGCTGCACCGAGGGGTTCACCGCGAGCCTCAAGGGCCAGAAGCGCACCTGGCTCCCGATGAACTCCTCCATGATCGTCACCGAGCCGCTGCCCGCCCGGATCTGGGACACGATCGGCTGGGAGGGCCGCGAGACCCTGGGCGACATGGCGCACGCCTACTTCTACGCCCAGCGCACCGCCGACGACCGCATCGCGCTCGGCGGACGCGGCCACCCGTACCGCTTCGGCTCGGCCACCAACGACGACGGCCGCACCCGGCCGGCCACCGTCACCGCCCTGCGCGACCTGATGGTGCGGCTCTTCCCCACCACCGCGGGCGTCCACATCGACCACGCCTGGTCCGGCGTCCTCGGCGTCCCGCGCGACTGGTGCACCACGGTCACGCTCGACCGCTCCACGGGCCTGGGCTGGGCGGGCGGTTACGTCGGCTCGGGCGTGGCCACCGCCAACCTCGCCGCCCGCACCCTGCGCGACCTGATCCAGCAGGACTCCGGCCAGGCGGGCCCCACGGACCTCACCGCCCTGCCGTGGGTGAACCACAAGGTCCGCCGCTGGGAGCCGGAGCCCTTCCGCTGGCTGGGCGTCCACGGGATGTACGCGGCCTACCGCGCCGCCGACCGCCGCGAGACCGCGTCGCCGCGACCCGGCACGGACCCCGTGGCGAAGGCGGCGGACCGCATCGCGGGCCGCCGCTGACCGCTCCCGGACCGCCCCCGCCCCGGTGTCAGTCGCGGGGCCAGGGCCGTCCGTCGAGCTGTTCGATGGAGAGGTTCAGCCGGCTGAGGGAGGCGGCGAGCTGTTCCGCCTCCTCGGGGGTCCAGTCCGCGAGGACCTTCGCGAGGCCCGCCACGTTCCGGGAGCGGTCGCTGTCGAGGCGGCGCTCCCCCTCCTCGGTGATGGCGAACTTGCGGGCGATCCCGCCGTCCGGGTCCGCGATGCGCTCGACGACCCCGGCCCGCTGCATCGCGGCGGTCTGCCGGTTGAGCGTGGAGGCGTCCAGGCCGAAGGCGTCCCCGAGCTGCCCGATGGACATCGGGCCCTCCGCCTGGATGCGGCTCAGCAGGATGTAGGCGGAGCGGTCGAGCCGCCACTCCACGCGCGGGGTGAGCAGGTGCATGTACCGGCCGAGCAGCATGGTCTCGCGTTCGATCCGGTCGATGGGCTTGTCCACGCGCTCTTCCGCTCTTCCTTCGGTGGCCTGCGCCTCTCACGATAGATGTGCACTGTACACACGATATGCATGATGCACATTACGTGTATCTTGCATGGTCGGACATCCGGGACGACCGGCCCCGAGGACACGAGGAGCAGTACCCGTGGAGAGTTCACCCCCCGCACCCCGCCCGGGAGGCGTGGTCGGCATCCTGGCCTTCGCCGGCATCGTGGCGGCGCTCACCCAGACCCTGGTGGTGCCGCTGATCGCGGAGCTGCCGAAGATGTTCGACACCTCCGCGTCGAACGCCTCCTGGGTGATCACCGCCACCCTGCTGGCCGCCGCCGTGGCCACGCCCGTCGCCGGCCGGCTCGGCGACATGTACGGCAAGCGGCGCATGCTGCTGCTCTCGCTGGCCCCGCTGATCCTCGGCTCGGTGGTCTGCGCCCTGTCCTCGTCGGTGGTCCCGATGATCGCCGGGCGCGGGCTCCAGGGCCTCGGCATGGGCGTCGTCCCGCTCGGCATCAGCCTGCTGCGCGACGTGGTGCCGGCCGAGAAGCTCGGCCCGTCCATCGCGATCATGAGCGCGTCGATGGGCGTGGGCGGCGCGCTGGGCCTGCCGTTCGCCGCCGCCGTCGCGGAGAACACGAGCTGGCGGGTGCTGTTCTGGGTGGTCGCCGCGCTGGCCCTCGCGGTCGGCGCGCTGATCCTGGCCCTGGTCCCCGGGGACCGCCCGGCCGCCCGGTCCGGCTCCTTCGACCTGCTCGGGGCGGTCGGGCTCGGCGCGGCGCTCGTCTGCCTGCTGCTCGCCGTCTCCAAGGGCGCCGACTGGGGCTGGTCCAGCGCCGCCACGCTCTCCCTGTTCGCCGCCGTCGCCGTGCTGCTGCCCGCCTGGGGCCGCTGGGAGCTGCGCCGGAGCGACCCGCTGGTCGATCTCCGGGTCACCGTCCGCCCCCAGGTCCTGATGACCAACACGGCCTCGGTCCTGGTCGGCTTCGCGATGTACGCCCAGTCCCTCGTCGTGCCCCAGTTGCTCCAACTGCCCGAGGCCACCGGGTACGGCCTGGGGCAGTCGATGCTCGCGATGGGGCTGTGGATGGCCCCGGCGGGCCTGATGATGATGGCGATGTCCCCGGTCGGCGCGAAGCTGTCCGCCGCCAAGGGCCCCAAGGTCACCCTGGCCGTGGGCAGCCTGCTCATCGCCGCCGGCTACGGCCTGTCCGTCCCCCTGATCGGCTCAGGCTCCCCGTGGAGCCTGCTGGTCGTCACCCTCGTCTGCAACTCGGGCGTCGGCTTCGCGTACGGGGCGATGCCCGCGCTCGTCATGGGCGCGGTGCCGCGGTCGGAGACCGCGTCGGCCAACAGCTTCAACGCCCTCATGCGCTCGATCGGCACGTCGTTCGCGGCGGCGGTGATCGGGGTGGTCCTGTCCCGGATGACCACGGACTTCGGCGGCTTCCCCCTGCCCTCCGGGAACGGCTTCCGGGCCGCGATGCTGATCGGCTGCGGGGTCGGCCTCGCGGCGGCCGCGGTCGCCGCCCTCATCCCCGTACGCCCGGCGGCCGGACTCCCCGGCCCCGCCGCCGTCCCCGGCCCGGCGGCCGACGCGGCGAAGGCGTCCCGGTCCACGGCCTGACCGCCCGCCGGACGCACGAGGGCCCGGGGCCCCGCGGTGCGAACCGCGGGGCCCCGGGCCGGACTCCGTGCCGCACCGGTACCGGTGCGGCCGCCGCTGCCGGTCCGGGTGCCCCACCGCACCGGCCGCCGTACGGCTCCGGTACGGGTCCGCGTCAGCCCGCCGAGCGCAGCAGTCGGCGGGACCTCGCCGCGGCCACCAGCTCCTCGACCGTGGCGAGCTTCACCCGGGGCCGGCCCGTCGCCCGCCCCCGCTCCCGTTCGGCCCGTTCGATCGCGGCCAGGCCCCGGGCGTCCACGACACGGCGGTTGCGCTGCCGGACCAGGCGGCGGAACGCCTTGGCGTCGCCCGCCGGGGCGGGCAGCGTCCCGGCTACCGCGTCGGCCAGGAGCGTGCCGACCGTCTCGGCCGCGCAGGTGCGGTTGGCGCCGATCCCCCCGGAGGGCCCCCGCTTGATCCAGCCGACCACATAGCTGCCGGGCATCCCCGCGATCCGGCCGCCCTCGTGCGGGACGGTCCCCTTCGCCTCGTCGAACGGCAGCCCGGGGACCGGGAGGCCCCGGTAGCCGATGGCCCGCAGCAGCAGCCCGGCGGACAGGTCCGCCGTGCCGCCGCCGTCCGTGACGCGTACGGAGTCCACGCCGCCGCCGTCGCCGCCCAGGACCTCCACCGCCTCCGAGTGGAAGCGCAGCACGATGCGCCGCCGCGCCGCCGCGCCCTCACCGCGTACGGGGGGCCGGGCGTCCGTCCGCACCCGGGCGAGGCCCCGCAGGACCCCGGCCCGGTCGCCCGGCCCGGCCGCGTCGATCGCCGCCGCCGTCCGGGGATCGTGGTCGTCCACCACCAGGTCCACGCCCGGCAGGTGCTTCAGCGCGAGGAGTTCGGAGCGGGTGTACGCGGCGTCCTCGGGGCCCCGCCGCCCCAGCACCACCACTTCCCGCACCCGGCTCGCCCGCAACGCGTCCAGCGCGTGGGCGGCGATGTCGGTGGCCGCCAGCGCCTCCGGGTCCGCGACCAGGATGCGGGCGACGTCCAGGGCCACATTGCCGTTGCCCACCACGACGACCCGCTCGGCGGAGAGGTCGAGGCCCTGCGCGACGGCCTCGGGGTGGGCGTTGTACCAGGCGACGAACGCCGTGGCCGACAGGCAGCCGGGCCTCTCCTCCCCCGGCACGCCGAGCCGCTTGTCCGTGGAGGCCCCGACCGCGTAGACCACCGCGTCGTGGTGGGCGGACAGCTCCTCGGCGGTGACGTCCCGGCCCACCTCGATGCCCAGGTGCATCCGCACCCGGGGGTGGGAGTGGAAGCGGGAGAAGGTGTCGCCGACCTTCTTCGTCGCCGGGTGGTCGGGGGCCACCCCGTACCGGACCAGCCCGCCCGCCACCGGCAGCCGGTCGATCAGGGTCACCTCGGCGGCGGTGTGCAGCAGCAGGTCCTGTGCCGCGTACATCCCGGCGGGCCCGGTGCCGACGACCGCCACCCGCAGCGGCCCGAAGTCGGACGGCAGGGACCGCTCGAAGACCGGCTCGCCCCAGACGTGGAAGTTCGGCCCGGGGACCTCCGCCGCGGGCGGCTCCGCGTCCGCGTAGTAGGCGGCGTTGATCTCCGCGTACTCCCGCTGCCCCCCGGTCAGCGAGTCCACCGGGAAGATGGCGTCCACCGGGCAGGCGTCCGCGCAGGCCCCGCAGTCGATGCACGCCCGGGGATCGATGTGCAGCATCTCCGTGGAGCCGAAGGCGCGTTCCTCCGGCGTCGGGTGGATGCAGTTGACCGGGCACACCGCCACGCAGGTGGCGTCGTTGCAGCAGGTCTGGGTGATGGCGTAGGTCATGTCCCCGGCTCAGATCAGGTTCGCGCGCTTGTAGAACGCGAGGGCGGGCTTGGTGAGCAGGCGGGCGGAGGCCAGGAAGTCCATCAGTCCCGAACAGCTCGACCGCATCATCGACTTGTGGTGCTCGTTGGCCTTCGCGGCGGCCAGCGCCCGCTTCCGGTCGAGTCCGGCCCGCCGGTAGACCTTCGGGTTCACCATGCTGGTCACGATGAAGTACGAGGCGACGGCGACGACGAACGCGTTGATCTGCCGCCGCGCCCACCCCGCCCCCTCCAGACGCTTGAGGGTCTCGTCCCGGGCGAACTTCATGTGGCGGGACTCCTCCACCACGTGGATGTTGTTGATGGTGCGGACGAACGGCACGACCCGCTCGTCGCGCATCCAGTCCCGCTGCATCACGTCGAGCACTTCCTCGGCGACCAGGATCGCCGCGTACGCCGCCTCGCCGAACGCCAGCGTCTTGAACGCCCTGCCCAGCTCCATCACCGCGCGCCGGGGGCGGTAGTGGGGGGCGCCGAGCTTCCGCGCGCCGCGCGCGAACATGATCGAGTGGCGGCACTCCTCGGCTATCTCGGTGAGCGCCCACTGGAACTCCGAGCCCGCCGGGTCCTTCATGTAGATGTCCCGCAGCACCATCTGCTGGAGGATCATCTCGAACCAGATGCCCGTGCTGGCGACCGACGCCGCCTCCTGCCGGGTCAGCTCCTTGCGCTGCGCCTCGGTCATCTCTCCCCAGTACGCGGTCCCGTAGAGGCTGCACCACTCCGGGCTCGTGCCGTGGAAGTCCTTGTCCAGCGGGGTGTCCCAGTCCACCTCGGTGGCCGGGTCGTACGCCAGCTGCGCGGCCGAGTCGAGCAGCCGCCGCGCGACGTCGTCGCCCTCCGGGCTCTCCTGGACCTTCGACGGAACAGTGCTGCCGGCCATGCTGCGGCTCCTTGGGTCGAGTGCGGTGATCCTTGGTCGTGACGAGTGCGTACGTCGGCAGACCCGTGGGGCACGGGGGCCGCGCGGGATCACTGGGGCCGGGGGCGACGGCCCGTACCGCCGCCCGCCCACGCCGGAATCGGCGCCGGCCGGGCCCCCACCCGCTTGTTAGACGCAAGGTATAACAAGGACCCCGGGTCGGCCTACCCCCTGGTAGAAAACAGCCCGGATACTCACCGCATCTCCTTGCCGCACAAGGGAAGTTCACCCCCTGCGCCACTACGGCCCCAGGGCTCGCACCGCGGCCCCCGCCTCAGCGGACGGACCCCCGGCAGGCCCGTCCGACGACCGCCGCCGTCAGCCCGTCGAGCTGTTCGCGGAGTTGGGCGACCCGCCGCAGGGCCTCCGCGTCGTCGGCGCTCGGCAGCCGCCGGACGAGGTCGTGGGCCTGCTCCCGCACCCGCCGGGCCAGTTCGGCGACCGCGTCGGCCGAGGGGGCGGGGGGCGCGGGCCGCCGCGGAGGGGTTCTCCCGGCGGGCGTCGCGGAAGGGCGCGCGGCGGGCGGGGCGGGGGGCCGTACGAACGGCAGGGCGGGAAGGCGCGCGGCGGGCGGCGCGGTGAGGCCCGCGCAGAGGCGGCGGCGATGGGCGGCCTGGCGGCACTCCTCCCCGCAGAACCTGCGGGGAGGAGTGCCGGTGGCGGGGGCGGCGGCCAGGCCGCGCCCGCAGGACTCGCAGACGCGCCGCACGGGCGTACGCGTCTCCCGGCCCGTCACCAGGACGACCCGTCGCGGGCGCCCGCGCCCGACGTCTCCGCGACGAGGGCCTCCCGGGTGGCGGGGCCGTACACGCCGGGCTCGTCCTCCACGCCCCGTATCCACTGGAACCGGTACACGGCGTCGGCCAGCTCGTCGTCGTACACCCCGTCATAGGGCCCGTGGTAGACGCGCGCCTGGTCCAGCCGCCGTTGGAGTTCGGCCACGGCGGGCCCGTTGCTGCCGACCGACAGCGTCGGCGGCGCCTCCGGTTTCCGGGAGGGCGGTGCGGGCGGCGGGGTGGGGGCCGGGGTGGCCGAGGGGGCGTGGGCGGCCTCGCTCGGCGTCGCGCTCGGACTCGGCGTGGGGGCGGTGGAGGGGGTCGTCACGGGGGCGGGCGCCGCGGGGGCGGAGGCGGTCGCCGACGCGGTGGGCGACGGGGCCAGGGCGGGGGCCACGGAGCTCTCGACGGCGGGCGGCGGCGCCGGGGCCGCCGGCAGGGGCCGCCCCTCGACGGTGACGACCCGGTCGGCTCCCCGGGCGCCGACGAGGCCGTACAGCACGGCCGCCGAGGCGGCGCAGGCCGCCACGGCGCACACGGCGATCCACGCGAGGGTGCGGCGGCGGGCGCGGCGGCGGGCGTCCTGCGGACCGGGGGCGAGGGGCGCCGGTACGGGACCCGGCTCCCTCGCGGGGCCGGAGCCGGGCGCGGACGGTCCCGCATCCGGCGCGGCGGTACGGGCCGGAGGTTCCGCGAAGAGGCTGAGCACCTCCTGGTCGACGGTGCCGTCGGTTCCGTCCGGCGGAGCGAGGTACCCGAAGACAGGGCTCGCCTCGAAACAGACGGCGGCCCCCTTCGGCGCGTCCGCCCCTCCCCGCGGGCCGGTCCGCGAGTGCTGCCGGGAAGTCATGGTCCTGTGGCCTCCGTTGTCGTGGTCGTCGCGGGGCGGATACGTCGCGGGGCGGGGCACGGGCGGCGGGTCGACGCCGCGTCCTCGCGGGCGGGGCGGCGCCGACGCGCCGCCCCGCCCGCGAGGCCGTTCACCCGGTGCGGCGCGTCACGCGCGGCGGCGACGGCGCGTCATGAAGGCGATGGCCGCACCGGCGGCGATCACCAGGGCGGCGGCGCCGGCGATCATCACCGTCGAACCGGCGCCGGTGAGGGCGAGGTCGCCTTCCTTCTTCGGCTCCGGAGCGGACTTCGAGGGCTCGGCGGACGGCTCCGAGGGCTCGGCGGAGGGGGTCTCCTCACCGGGCTCGGACGGGGCGCCGGGCTCCTCGGGCGTACCGGGGGCCTCCGGCTCCTCCGGTGTGCCGGGCTCCTCCGGAGTGGCGGGGGGCGTCGGCGTCGGTGTGGACGGGACCTCCGGCTTCTCCGGCTCACCCGGCGCGCCCGGCTCGCAGGAGAAGGGCGGAGTGCCGTTCCAGGGGTAGTTGTGGCTCTCGTTGCCCGAGCCCCGGGTGGTCAGATTCCCCCCGACGTACAGCCGGCCATTGGTGCTCGCGGTGATGTCCGCGGAGGCCTCGGGGGCGAGAACGGACCCCATGAAGTTGCCTCCGCCGCCCAGGGTCAGCGACGTGGAATCCTCGAAGTTGTAAAGAATTCGTGAAGCGGCTTCACCGAATTTCGACGAGCTGTAGACGTCGGCCCGGTCGCCCTCGAAGCCCACGGCCATCGGAGAAATCTTCACGGGCTGGGAACCGGAGACATTGACGACGACGGACGATCCGGCCGGCAGGGACTCGAAGGTGAAGGTCGAGGCGTCGTTGATGTCGGCGGCGGAGATCTCGAAGACCTGGAGTCCGCTCTCCCCCGCGCCCCGGAAGGTGACCGAGCCGCCCTTCGCCTCGGTCTTCCCGGTGGGCTTCAGCGCGCCCAGGCTCGCCGATTCCTTCGCGATCGTGGCGCCGAACCCGGCGTGCGGCTTCAGCGCGGCGTCCTTGCCGAGCCCGTCGGGGCTCTGGCCGCCGTTCGTCTCCAGACTGCCCCGGACGTCGAGTTCGCCGCCCACGCGGATCGAACCGCCGTAGCGCGGGCCGGAGGTGAGGCCGTGTCCGACGTCGAGGGTCACCCCCCTGGCGACCGACAGGTTCCCTCCCACGGCGAGCATCACGTCACCGGAGGCGGGGATGATCCCCGAGCCCATGCCGGCCCGTCCGACGTTGAAGACACCCCCGCTCTTGGCGAACGTGGCGTTCCCACCGACGACGAGCAGCCCCTCGGCCTCCGCCGAGCCGCCTTCGGCGGTGTAGTCGCCGCCGGCGAAGAGGGCGACGCCGCCGTCCGTGAACGTCGGGTTGTGGCCGAGTCCGGGCATTTCTCCGGGAGCGGGGCACGAATCAGATCTTCCCGCCTTTCCCGTGGCGAATGCAGGGGCAGCGGAAACAATTGTTCCGGCACCGATGAGACCGAGCGAAAGAGCCAATGCGGCTGTTATGCCGGTACTTTTGAATGTAAGTTCTCGCTTGCGCACAGCGGTGACGATAGCAGCGGCGACCACCCGCACAAAGGGGCGTCACCACCTTCCCGGCGGCACCCTTTCCAGGGAATTGCTAACGCCGCCTCAGGGCCTGGTTAAGGGAGTTATAAGCCGTACGGAGAAAGTGTCCGGCACGGTTGCCCCGGGGGGCGTCGAGGCCGGTCCCCACGGTCTCGGGGCCCGGACGGCTCCGCCCTCTCCCGCATTCCTCCGGGAGACGCGGTTAACGCTGCCGAGTCCGGATCGTTACGGACTCCGCCGGGCGCCGCCGCCCCGGCTCCCCGGCCTCGTACCGCCCCGGCGCGTACGGCTCCCGGCCCCCGGCCACCGCCCCTCGCGACGACCGCCCCGGGGCCGCCGCCCCCGACCCCCGGACCGCGATCCGCGATCCGCGATCCGCGAACCCGGGCCAGGGGATCACTGGCCCTCGATCTCGACCAGCGGCGGATGCTCGTGCCAGCTGCAGAAGACGCTGATCTCGCGGTCGCCCTCGGTGAAGGTCACCCGGATCCACAGCGGGTGCTTCCACACCTGCATCCGCCATCCCGCGTCGGGGACCGCCGAGACCAGTTCCGCGTAGTCCCGCTTCATGTCGAAGGTGACCCGCCCGCCGTCGACGGCGTACCCCTTCACCTCACCGGCCCCCGCCGCGGGCCGGTCGCCCGGCCCGCCCGCCGTCCCGCCCGGCTCCCGCGAGGGGGTGGCGCCGCCGCGGGTCGGCGCCGGGTCCGCGCCGGCGCTCGGCGTGGGGCTCGGCGAAGGCTTCTCCACCGCCTCGCCGCTCCCGCCCGACGGGGTGGGCCGGGCGGTCGCCCTCCCGGCGTCCGGCCGGTGCGTGGAAGCCGGCCCGGAGTCCTCCCGCCGCTTTTCTTCCTCCACCCGCGTATCCGTCAGGGCTATCGGGGACGGCGGCGGATAGGCAGTGGCCGCCATCACCGTATGCACACCCCACCACGACAACATGCCCGCCGCCGCCGTGGACAGCGTCCAGGCAATTCCCTGCTTCAGTAGTCGTCGCATCCTGATCCATGGTCGCCGGGGGTTCTTCGCCGAAGGCCCTGCAAATCGATTCATTGAATAGCGTACGGTTCCGTTCATGGCTAGTGTGCTCCTGGTCGAGGACGACCACTTCGTACGCGCTGCCCTCATTAGGCACCTCACCGACGCCTCCCACAGCGTGCGGAGTGTGGGCACCGCACTGGAGGCGTTGCGTGAGATCTCCCAACTCCATTTCGATGTGGTGATACTCGACCTGGGACTGCCCGACCTCGACGGCGGCAAAGCCCTGAAGATGCTCCGCGGCATCGCCGACGTCCCCGTCATCATCGCGACCGCCCGGGACGACGAGGCGGGCATCATCCGGCTGCTCAACGACGGCGCCGACGACTACCTGACCAAGCCCTTCTCGGCCGAGCACCTCACCGCCCGCATCGCCGCCGTCCTCCGGCGCTCCGGCGCGGGGGCGGGCGGCCGCAGGGCCGCCGTACCGCCGCCCCAGGTGATCAGCGTCGGCGGGATATCCGTCGACCCGACGCGCCGGGCCGCCTCCCTCGACGGCAGGGAACTCGACCTGACGCGCCGCGAGTTCGATCTGCTGGCCTACCTCGCCGAACGCCCCGGCCGGGTCGTCTCGCGCAAGGACCTGCTGGCCGAGGTATGGAACCAGCCCTACGGGGCCGACAAGACCGTGGACGTCCATCTCTCCTGGCTGCGCCGGAAACTGGGCGAGTCCGCCGCCTGCCCGCGCTACCTGCACACCTACCGGGGCGTCGGCGTGAAGCTGGAACCCCCGCGGTGAGATGGGCGTTGATCAAGGTCTGCCTCGCCGTCACCGGCATGGTCGTCCTGGCCTTCGCCGTGCCGTTGGCCCTGGTCGTCAAGGAGATGGCGTCGGACCGGGCGTTCTCCCAGGCCGAGCGGCAGGCGAACGCGCTCGGCCCGACGCTCTCCATCACCACCGACCGTGACCAGCTGCTCCGGGCCGTCCTGTCCACCGAGGCGGGCGCGGACGGGCGCATGGCCGTCCACCTCCCCGCGGCCAAGGGCGGCGGGGAGACGGAGATGGGCCGGGTGCGGTCCGACCACGAGGCGGTGGAGATCGCCCGGGAGCTCAAGCACGCCGGGGTCACGGCCGTGCCCGGCGGCTCGGCGTTCCTCCAGCCCTTCGCCCTGGAGTCCGGGAAGATCTGCATCGTCGAGGTCTTCGTACCGGAGGCCGAGGTCGGCCGCGGGGTCGCCTTCGCCTGGCTCGTGCTGGCCGGTGTCGCCGCCGCCCTGGTCACCGGATCGGTGCTGGTCGCGGACCGCCTCGGCGTACGGATGACCCGGCCGGCCGAGCGGCTGGCCGGCGCGGCCCAGCAGCTCGGCCGGGGAAGCCTGGAGGTCCGGGTGCCGGAGGAGGGCCCCGGGGAGCTGCGACGGGCCGCCGAGGCGTTCAACGCCATGGCCGACCAGGTGGTCGAACTCCTCGCTAACGAAAGGGAGTTGGCCGCCGACCTCTCCCACCGCCTGCGCACTCCGCTGACCGTGCTGCGGCTCAACGCGGCCTCGCTCGGGGAGGGGACCGCCGCCGACCAGACCCGCTCCGCCGTCGCCCACCTGGAGCGCGAGGTGGACACCATCATCCGCGCGGCGCGCGAGGCCAAGCCGAGGACGGCCGGGCCGCTCCTGAGCGCGGGGTGCGACGCGTCCGAGGTCATCCGCGAGCGCATGAACTTCTGGGCGGCCCTCGGCGAGGACGAGGGGCGCGCCATCGACGTCGCCGGGGCCGAGGAGCCGGTGTACGTCCCCGTGCCGCGGGCCGACATGGTGGCCGCCCTCGACGCGCTGCTGGGCAACATCTTCCAGCACACCCCGGAGGGGACCGCCTTCTCGCTGGACATGCACCGCAGCCAGGACGCGGTGATCATTCTCGTCTCGGACGCCGGACCGGGCATCGCGGACCCCGAGGCCGCGCTGGCCCGGGGCAACGACGGTGGGCGGGACGGCTCGACGGGGCTGGGGCTGGACATCGTGCGGCAGATGGCGGAGTCCACCGGCGGCGACGTCCGGATCGGCCGCTCGGTGTACGGCGGCGCGGAGATCCGGGTCTGGATCCAGCTCAACGCGGTGCCCGGGGAACAGCCCCGCCGCCGCGACCGCAGATCGTCCCGGCGTCGCGGCCGACCGGGCGTCACGTCGAGCTGAGAACAGGGGCCCGTGGCCGGAAGCCCGTACGCGGGGCCCGGACGCGGCAGCCCGCGCAGGGATTTCCGCCCCCGGCCTCCCCCGCCCGGACGGACGGCCGGGCCGAGGGGCGTACGGGCCGAGGGGGCTCAGGGCGGAGTACAGGCGTACGGGCGTGACCGCCGAAGGCGTGACCGTCGTCGGACGGGTCAGGACGCCCGCCCGGACCCCTCCGCGGTGGGCCACAGCACGACGCGTGCACCGAGCGGTTCGGCCGCCGTCCCGGAGATGTGGCCGGAGGGACGGCCGGAGCCGTGACCGCTGCCGTGCCGGCCCACGGCCGCGCGCACGGGCCCGGCCGGCCGGGCGGAGACGGGCACGACCGTGGGGAGGAGGCCGAACCCGGTGCCGGTCCCCGGCTCGGCCCCCGGCCCCCGGCCGGGCCCGCCGCCCGTGCTCGCCCCGGCCACCGGCTCCCCCCAGGCCGCCGACCCCGTTCCCGCCGTCGTCGAGAACGGGGTACCCGGCACCGCACGTCCGTCGCGCCCCGCCTCGGACGAAGCGTGGCGGGCACGGCGGCGTCGTCGTCCCGAGGGCGGCCCCCCGGCCGCGTCCCCCGGCGCGTCCGGGTGGGGCAGCCCCTCCGCCGTACCGGCCGCCGAGCGGACCGGCAGCTCGATCACGTACACCCCGCCCCCCGCGCCCGGCGCCTCGTACCACTGCACGGCCCCGCCGTGGACGCCCACGATCCCGGACACGATCGACTGGTGGACCGGGTCGCCGCCGACGTACGGCCCCCGCACCTCGATGCGCACGGCCTCGCCGCTCCGCGCCACCGCGACCGTCGTCAGGGCCTCCTCCTCCGGGTCGGCCGAGACCTGGCCCTCCGGGAGGGCGACGTCGGTGAGGAGGTGGGAGAGGGCCACGGCCAACCGCTCGGGGTCCACCTCCGCCCGGACCGCCGGGCTGCGCAGGGCGAACCGCGCCCGCTCGGGGCCGAGCAGCTCCGTGGACCGGCGCACGCCCTCGCGTACGACGCCGCCGACGTCCACCGGCTGCCGCCGCAGCTCCACCACGCCGGAGGTGAGCCGTTGGTGGTCGAGCACGTCGTCCAGCACGGCGGCCATCCGCGTGCAGCCGGTGGCGAGCCGGCCGAGCAGCCGCCCGGCCTCCGGCCACAGCCGCCCGGCGTCGTCGGCGGCCAGCGTCATGAGTTCGGAGCGCAGCTCCTCCAGATGCCCGCGCCGCGCGCCGTCCACCGCGGCGGTCAGGCTCCGGTGGCGCTCGGCCAGGCCCTCGTACCGCTGCTCGTGGCGGCGCAGTTCGGAGCCGTGGCGCTGGGCCTGGGCGGTGAGTTCGGCCGCGTGCCGGTGCGCGAGCCGCTGCTCGGGGCCCCGGTCGCGGAAGGTGAGGACGGCGCCGGCCACCTGCTCCCCTTCGCGGACCGGTACCACGGTCATGTCGACGAGGAGCCGGGCCCCTTCGCGGTCCCACAGGGTCTGCCCCCGGACGCTGTTCGTCCGTCCGGTGCGCAGGGTGTCGGCGAGGGGCGACTCCTCGAACGGGAACGGTTCGCCGTCCCCGCGGGAGTGCAGGACGAGCGGGTGGAGCTCCCGGCCGCCCAGCTCGCTCGCCCGGTGGCCGAGCATCCGGGCGGCGGCCGGGTTGACCAGCACGATCCGGCCCTCGGCGTCCGTGCCGACGACGCCTTCGGCGACCGCCCGCAGCACGGCCTTCGTCTGCCGCCGGGCCTCGGCGAGTTCGGCCTCGGCGTCCAGTGCGCCGGTGAGGTCCCGGACGACGAGCATGAGCAGGTGGCCCGAGGCGTCCCGGCCGTACGTGCCGGAATCCGGTATGCCCGCCTCCGGTACGCCGGTGACGGAGACCTCGGCGGGGAACGCGGAGCCGTCGGTGCGCCGGGCGCTCATCCGCCGCGCCCCGGCGCGCATCCACGCGCCGGTCCCCTCGGGGCCGGGGGCCGGGCGGTCGGCGGGGCCCGGGGCCTGCCGCCAGTCGAAGTCCGGCAGCAGGTCCAGCAGTCCGCGCCCGACGACGGCCGTGCCGGGCGTTTCGAAGAGGGCCAGCGCCATGGCGTTGGCGTTGACGACCGTGCCGTTGTCGTCGACGAGCACGAGGCCGTCCGGCAGCGCGTCGAGGACGGCGGCGGGACGGCCGATACCTGGCGGGGACGGGTGGTTCACGACGGCGCTCCCTGTCACGGGCTTCTCTCGCGTGGGCGCTGGGGCGCCACAACCGGACGGCGAACTCAACCTAGACCCGGCGGACCCCGCCCCCCGGCCCGGCCGGAGAGGTACGGCCGATCTTTAGGGGTGCCTTAACGAGCCCCTGTGCCTGCCCTCACCTACCCCCTCGGCCCCGGCCCGTACGGGGCACGCGCGCCGCGCCCTCGCTTCGGCTTCGGCTTCGGCTTCGGCTTCGGGAACGGAAACGGCGGCAGCGGCCCGCGCTCGGTTCGAGGGCGGGCCGCTGCCGGGCCCCGGAGACCGTTCGGGCCCCGGGGGGGGGAGGCGGCTACCGGGGGTCCTGGGCGAACTTCGCCGTCGACCAGAAGTAGCCGAGCACCACGAGTCCGATGCTCCAGCCCACGGCGAGCCAGCCGTTGTGGCCGATCTCGCTGCCGAGCAGCAGCCCGCGCAGCGTCTCGATGGCCGGGGTGAAGGGCTGGTACTCGGCGATCGGCCGGAACCAGCCCGGCATCGTCTCCACCGGGATGAACGCGCTGGACAGCATCGGGAGCAGGATCAGCGGCAGGGCGTTGTTGCTGGCCGCCTCGGCGTTCGGGCTGATCAGCCCCATGCCCACGGCGATCCAGGTGAGGGCGGCGGAGAAGAGGACGAGCAGCCCGAACGCGGCCAGCCACTCCAGGGCCGTGGCGTCCACGGACCGGAACCCGATGGCCACGGCGACCGCGCCGACCAGGACCACGCTCAGCACGCTCTGGAGCACGCTGCCGACGACGTGCCCGACGAGCACGGAACCGCGGTGGATCGCCATGGTGCGGAAGCGGGCGATGATCCCCTCGGTCATGTCGTTGGAGACGGAGACCGCGGTCCCGATCACCGTGGAGCCGATGGTGAGCATCAGCAGGCCCGGGACGATGTAGGCGATGTACGTGGAGCGGTCGGCCCCCTCGCCGCCGATGCCCGCGCTCATCACGTCGCCGAAGATGTAGACGAAAAGCAGCAGGAGCATGACAGGCGTGAGGAGCAGGTTCAGGGTGAGGGAGGGGTAGCGCCGGGCGTGCAGCAGGTTGCGGCGCAGCATCGTGGACGAGTCGCGGACGGCGAGGGCGAGGGTGCTCATCGGACAGTCTCCTTCGGCTGGTGGGTCGGGGCGGCCACGGGGGCGCCGGTGAGGGCGAAGAACACGTCGTCGAGGTCGGGGGTGTGCACGGTCAGCTCGTCGGCCTCGATGCCGGCCGCGTCCAGCCGGTCGAGGACGGAGCGCAGATCGCGCTGGCCGCCGTCGCTGGGGATCTGGAGCGACAGGGCCTCGTCGTCCCCGACCCCGCCGCGCAGGGCGCCGGCGGCGGACCGGTAGGCGGCGGGGTCGGTGAACCGCAGCCGGACGTGGCCGCCGGGCACGATCCGCTTCAGCTCGTCGGCGCTCCCCTCGGCCGCGATCCTCCCGCCGTGGAGGACGGCGATACGGTCGGCCAACTCGTCGGCCTCCTCCAGGTACTGGGTGGTGAGGAAGACAGTGACGCCGTCGGACACCAGCTCGCGAACGATCCCCCACATGGTGTGGCGCGAGCGCGGGTCCAGGCCGGTGGTCGGCTCGTCGAGGAAGATGATCCGCGGCCCGCCGACCAGCGTCATGGCGATGTCGAGGCGGCGCTTCATGCCGCCGGAGTAGCCGGAGGCGGGCTTCTTCGCGGCCTCCACGAGGTCGAAACGCTCCAGCAGTTCGGCGGTGACCCGCCGCCCCTCGCGCCGGGACAGGTGGTGCAGATCGGCCATGAGGAGCATGTTCTCCTCGCCGGTGATCAGGCCGTCGACGGCGGAGAACTGCCCGGTGACGCCGATCGCGGTCCGCACGGCGTGCGGATCGGCGGCCAGGTCGTGGCCGCCGACGCGCAGTTCGCCGGCGTCGGCGGAGACGAGGGTCGAGAGGATCTTGACGACGGTGGTCTTGCCCGCGCCGTTCGGACCGAGCAGGGAGAAGACGGTGCCCTGCGGGACCGACAGGTCGATGCCGTCGAGCACGACCTTGTCGCCGTAGGACTTGCGCAGTCCGGTGGCGGTGATCGCCGGCGTCGCGACCTGGGCGGCACGCGGTGCGGGGGGCGGGGTGGCAGTCATGCGGAGTCCCTTTCACAGCGGTGGGTACGGGCGGCCCGAGGGCAGGGGCGGGCGCGGGCCGGCCCGAGGGCAGGGGCGGGCGCGGGCCGGCCCGAGGGCGTGTGCGGGGGCCGGGCCGGCCCGGAGTGGACGTGCGGGGAGAGCGGCGGTGCGGGCGGGAGAGGCGGTACGGGGCCCGGGGGTCAGGCGCGGCGGATGACGATGTCGCCCGCCCCGGTCCGGGCGTGCACCTCGGCGGTCTCGTCGGAGCCCTCGGGACCGGCGGCGGCACCGAGGCCGTTGCGGACGGTGCCGTACTTGGGCTCCAGGTCGAGCCAGGCCGCCGTGCCCTCGTGGATGCCGACCTCGACGTCCCCGACGGAGGTGCGGAGGGCGACGCGCCCGCGGATCACGTCACCGACGCGGATGCGCCCGTTGGAGGTGGTCGCCTCCACCCCGGCGTGGGCGGCGCCGATCTCGATCCGGCCGTTGGCGGCCTTGGCCACGGTGCTGCCGTGGACGATGCCCACGGAGATGTCGCCGTTGGCCGCGTTGGCCTTCAGCTCTCCGAAGACCTCGTCGATCCCGGTCGCGCCGTTGCCGTTCTTGACGACGACCGACCCGGCGACCGCACCGATCTCCACCCGGCCGGAGCCGGTGATCTCGGCGTCCCCGGTGGAGCGGTCCAGCCGGATGTCCCCGTGGTCGGTGGCGAGTTCGGCGCGGGCCGCCTCGTCCACCCGGAGGTCGCCCAGCGAGGTCTTGAGCCGCACGTCCCCGAGCGGCCCTTCGCAGGTGAAGCCGCCCAGGGCGGAGGCGCCCCGCACGTCGGACCCGGCCGGCAGCTCGATGCTCACCACGACGGAGCCCGGCCTGCCGAACAGGGACCGCTTCTTCGGGGTTCTGACGGTGAGGCGTCCGTCCGAGCAGGAGACCTCGGTCTGCTGCACGGCGCGTACGTCGTCCTTGTCGGCCCCGTCGGCCGGCAGCACCTCCACGATCGTGTCGACGCGCTTGCCGGCGGTGATGCGGGCGGTGCCGGCGTCCAGCTCGACGACGGCGGAGATCGGCGCAGGGGTGGCGAAAGAAGGCATGGTCGTCCCGTCCTCGTGACTCGGTGCGTTGATGAGTGCTCGGTTGCGTCGGCCGGATCGGACGATCAGCCGGTGAAGGTGGTGCGGAGAGGGTCCGGGCCCTCGGGGCGGCGGGCTCTAGCGGACCCAGCCGGTGAAGCCGCCGGAACTCCTGCCCCGGCGCGGCGCGCTCGGCCGCTCGCCGCCGTCGAGGGCGAGGGAGACGGCCCGCACCAGCCAGGCGTTGACCGACAGGCCCTCGGCCGCCGCCGCCCCCTCGGCCCGGCCCTTGAGGTGGGCCGGGAGGCGGAGGTTGATCCGCACCATGGTCCCGTCGTCGGCGTCCCCGGCCGGAGGCGCGGCCACGGCGGGGGCCGGGGCCGGCTCCCGCACCTCGGCCACCGGCTCCGGCGCGGGCGGCGGCGTCACCACGAACTCGGGGTCGAGTCCGCGCAGCCGCACGTCCACCGAGCCGGGGGCCAGCTCCCGGGTGACGTCTCCCATGGCGGCGGAGAGCACGTTGAGCAGGGTCAGCCGGGCGGCGGATTCCAGGGGAACGCTGAGCCGCTCGGCCAGGGCGCGGGCTTCGTCTCCGCTGGCTTCCGCCGCGGCGGCGAGTTCCCGCCGGAGGTTGTCGACGTAGGGGGTGAGGTCCATGGCTCAACTATGGCACAAGAATGGCACCACGTCGAGCCATGTTGGCACAGTTTCCTTGAAACCACCTCTGACCTGCGGATTCACCACCCACCTCACCCTCATGGCACCACCAGAACTCCCCGGGCACCCCACCATGGCACCACCCGAGCGCCATGTGGCACCACATGGCACCCAGGCGTGCCACCGGGGGGCACTCCGTACGCTGCGGCACCCTCACCCGCGCCCACGCGCACGCCGCCCGCGTGGCGCGCCCGCCATCGCCGTACGCACGAGGTACAGACGGAGGACGAGCACCCCGCGCACCGGGCCCCGCACGGCCCCGTGCCCCGACACCCACCGGAGCCCCCGTGCCCCCCACGCCCCCGCCGCAGGACCCCCCGAACCCGCAGGACCCCGAGGCCGGCCGTCCGGCCGAAGACCCCCCGGCCTCCTGCCTGGCCCTCTGCTCCCACACCCATCTGTTCCCGGGCGCCCGCTGCCGCCTCCAGGGCCTGCCCCACCCGGAGGCGTTCGCCGCCGCCCCGGAGCCCCTCGACGTCTACCTGCGGTTCTCCGACGGCACGGCCGCCGCAGCCGAGCTCCGCACCGGCGACGCCACGACCCTCACCGTCGCCGCCCACACCACGGCGGCCGGGACGCCCCTCGCCGAAAACGCCTGGGTCGTCAAGGGGTTCACGCTCCAGCAGGAGGAGGTGGAACTGGCCATCGGAGCCCGGTCCCCCCTGCCTCCGCCCGGCACCGCCGGATGAAGCGGCGGCTCCCCCGAACGGCCGAAACGAAGGTCCCGCCCCGGTGAGGACCGGGGCGGGACCGACGGCGACCGCACCCGCTCTCCCGCTCCCGCGAGAGAGCTGCCGAAGTCCGCAGAAGCAGAGCGGGAACCGTACGGGCGGACGGGTGCGGGTCTCCCGGGGACAGTTCCGGACCTTCCCGGTCCTCGGCCCCCGGGGTGCTTCACCCGACCCGGCGTCCGCCGTTCCGGCGGCGCTCGGGAGGCGGCCCGCCCGTGCCGGTCCGCTGCTCCTTGGGCTGTTTCGCGGCCTCGGGAACCTGCCCGTGGAAGTACACGAGCTTCCCCTGCCCCCGGGCTCCCAGCCCGTGGTGGCCTTTCGCCGGTTGCTTCTTTCCCATGAGCCGGCCTCCTCGCGTGCATCGCGTCCAGGACCCTGGCGTTCGGAAGTCAACGTTCCCCATCACCGTACTGCGGAGCCCGTGGAGCGGCGACCGGCGGACGCTCGCGCTGCGACCCCGCGGAATCGATGTGATGCTCACCACGTGCATATCTCTGAACTGACTTCCCACATCCGTGCAGAACTGGGAAAGCCTCGGTCGTACCCGGCGATCACCCTGGTCATGCCGACCGACCCGGACTACCGGTTCAACGACAAGGACCGCATCCTGCTGCGCGACCTGGTGACGGAGGCCAAGCGCCGTCTGGCCGACGATCCGGACGTCGAGAGGGAGGCGCGGCTGCAACTGAGGGACCGCCTGCTGGACCCCGACGCGATCGAGCGGGCCGCCGATCCGTCGCCCGAAGGCGACGCCATGGTGGTGTACGTGGCGGCGAACGAGCCGGTGCAGGTGTGGCGCGTGACGTCGCCGCAGGAAGTCCGGCCGCGGGTGGAGTTCGCCGAGGAGTTCCTCACGCGGTACCTGGTGGACGCCGAGCAGCGGTCCCGGCCGTACCTGGTGCTCGTCCTGGACCAGGAGACGTCCCGGCTCTACCGGGGTTCGGTGCGGAGGCTGACCGAGGTGACCGAGCACGGTTTCCCCGCCGCGCCGCAGATCCCGTCGCCCGAGGACGCGATCCCGGGGCCGATCCCGAACGCGGCCCCGTACCGGGGGCACGAGGAGCGGGTGGAGCAGTACCTGAAGACGGTCGACGGGCACCTCGGCGGATACCTCGACGCGCACGGCCCCCTGCCGCTGTTCGTCATCGGGGGCACCAAGGTCCTCCCCGCGTTCGAGGGCCTCACCGCCCACGGCAGGCAGGTCGCCGGGACGCTCGCGCTGGCCGGCATGGGCAGCGAATCGCCGCAGGACCTGGCGGAGCGGCTGCGGCCGGCCCTCGACGACTTCCACGCCCGGCAGACCGCCGAAGCGGTGTCGGAGCTCGATGAGGCACGCGGGCAGGACAGGGTCGCGGACGGCCCGGAACAGGTGTGGACCGCGGTCGCGGACCGCCGGGTGCGGCGGCTGGTCCTGGAGGAGTCGCTGGTGCTCGCCGGCCGCATCGTCGGCGAGGGCCGCGAACTGGAGACCGTCCAGGTCCCCGAACCCGTGACCCTGCCGAACCCGGACCCCGACGTCCGCCCGTCCCCGCCCGGTGTCGCCACCGACATCGTGGAACGCCTGGTGGACGGCGCCGTAGCGGCGGAATCGGACGTGCTGTTCGTCCCGGACGGCACCCTCCCCGACTCCGGCGGCGTGGCCGCGCTGCTGCGGTACTGAGACCCGCCCCCGGCGCGGCCGGCTCCCGCCGATGCCGCCACGTCCACGGCGACGACAGAAGCCCGGATCGGACGACATCCGACCCGGGCTTCTCGCTGAGCCCCCTGTCGGATTCGAACCGACGACATCCGACTTACAAGATCGGAGCTCTGGCCAGCTGAGCTAAGGAGGCACCGGCGCACGCCACAGACATGCGCCGAGACCCCACAACTCTACACAGCCGCACTCCCCCACGGACAGGCATATCGGACGGCCGTAACCACTCACTCGCCTGTTCGTTGAACGCACTGCAGTGCCATCCGGATATCGGACAGGGGGAGGGGTCGTGGCCAAGGCTGCGGGGAAGGGCGAAGCCGTCCACGCCACCGGCGCGGAGGCCGAGCGCGTCAAGCGCGAAGCACGGGGCGTTCCCACCCGGATCGAGCATCGGCAACGGGCGGCCGGGCCGATGCGGCGGCGAGCGCCGGAAGCCGGTACCCGACAGCGCGTGTACCGCTACCGCTGCTACCCGTCCCCCGCCCAGACGGCGCAGCTGCTCAAGACCTTCGGCGCCTGCCGCTGGGCCTACAACGAGGGCCTCGCACTGAGGGACAAGGCTTGGCGTGAGCACCGGGTGCCGCTCGGGTTCGCGGAGTCCTGCCGGGCGCTCACGGGCTGGCGGAACGCCGAGGAGACACGGTGGCTGCAGGAGGTGTCCTCGACCGTTCTCCAGCAGGCGCTTCGCCATCTCGACGCCGCGTTCGGGCGGTTCTTCACGGGAATGGCCGGCCATCCGAGACGCAAGAAGAAGAGCCGCTGCCGTGACTCCGCGACCTATGTCCGTACGGGCTTCCGCTGGGTGGAGGACCCGGAGCGGCCCGGTACGGGGCTGATCGCGTTGGCCAAGCAGTCCGGGCCCCTGCCTGTCCGCTGGTCCCGGCCGCTCCCGGCGGGCGCCCGGCCGGTGAAACTGACCGTGAGCCGGGACCGGGCGGGGCGCTTCTTCGTCTCGGTGCTGGTGGAGGAATGGATCGAGCCGCTGCCGCCCGTGTTTCTGCGGGACGGTGGTGGGCCGAAGGCGGTCGGTCTGGACCTCGGGCTGGCGGCGCTGGTCACGCTGGACGACGGGGAGAAGGCGGGCCGCCCCCGGCTCCTCGAGAAGTACGGGGCAAAGCTCGCGGATCTGCAGCGGAGTTTGCACCGCAAGGAGAGAGGGTCGAGGAACAGGGACAAGGCGCGGCAGGAGATCGCCCGGTTGTACGCCCTCATCGGTGACGTTCGCAGGAACGCGCTGGACCAGCTCACCACCCGCCTCGTGCGCGAGAACCAAGTGCTCGTGGTGGAGGATCTGGCCGTCGCCTCTCTCTTACGGTCGCCTCGGGGGAGGGGGCGCCGACGGAAAACGGGGCTGAACCGGGCGATCCTCGATGCTTCCTGGGGCGAGTTGCTCCGGCAGCTGCGGTACAAGTGCGCGTGGTACGGGCGGACGCTGGTCGTCGTCGACCGCTTCTTCCCCTCGACACGGCGTTGCTCAGCATGCGGGGCAACCGGGCCGAAACTGGATCTGGCAGTGCGCGGCTGGTCGTGCGGTGGGTGCGGTGAGGCGCACGACCGGGACGTGAACGCGGCACGGAATCTGCGGGACGAGGGCATGCGGCTGTACGAACGGGTGGCCTCGTCGCTGCCACCGGGAAGGGCCATGCCCTCGATGATCAGGGCATCCGAAGTGCCGGACGTGGAGCGGGCGAGGTAGTCGGCTCAGGAAGAGGCGAGAAGGGCGTGCCGGACCGACGGGCCGTCGGCCGTGATGCCTGTGGAGTCCGTGTGAGACCGGCAGGGCGTGGCCTTCAGGGCGACGTCCGGTCGGCGGCGGGTGCCGAAGCAGGAAGTCCCCTCTTGCACGGGGGCAGGTCAAAAGTGCGTTGCTCTGGCGTCCCCCGGTGCACGAAAGCGATTTTCGTGACCCGAGAGGTACTGACAGGGCGCAGGAACGCCAGGTAGCGTCACGGCAGGTCCGCGTCTGTGGACCAGACCACTCCCTACTCGGATCGTCCGGCACGTTCCTGCCGGTTGAGGAGAAGATTCATCATGGCCAGCGTCACGTTCGACAAGGCGTCCCGCGTCTACCCCGGCTCCACGAAGCCGGCTGTGGACCAGCTCGAGATCGACATCGCCGACGGCGAGTTCCTCGTCCTCGTCGGCCCCTCCGGTTGCGGCAAGTCGACCTCCCTGCGCATGCTCGCGGGTCTGGAGGACGTCAACGGCGGCGCGATCCGCATCGGCGACCGCGACGTCACGCACCTGCCGCCGAAGGACCGGGACATCGCCATGGTGTTCCAGAACTACGCGCTCTACCCGCACATGACCGTCGCGGACAACATGGGCTTCGCGCTCAAGATCGCCGGTGTGAACAAGACCGAGATCCGGGCGAAGGTCGAAGAGGCCGCCAAGATGCTCGACCTCACCGAGTACCTGGACCGCAAGCCGAAGGCGCTCTCCGGCGGTCAGCGCCAGCGTGTGGCGATGGGCCGCGCCATCGTGCGCGAGCCGCAGGTGTTCCTCATGGACGAGCCGCTGTCGAACCTCGACGCCAAGCTCCGCGTCTCCACCCGTACGCAGATCGCCTCGCTGCAGCGCCGCCTCGGCATCACCACCGTGTACGTCACCCACGACCAGGTCGAGGCCCTCACCATGGGCGACCGGGTCGCGGTGCTGAAGGACGGGCTGCTCCAGCAGGTGGACTCGCCGCGCAACATGTACGACCGCCCCGCCAACCTCTTCGTCGCCGGCTTCATCGGCTCCCCCGCGATGAACCTCGTCGAGGTCCCGATCACCGACGGCGGCGTGAAGTTCGGCAACAGCGTTGTCCCGGTTTCCCGCGAGGCCCTCACCGCCGCCGCGAACCGCGGTGACACCACCGTCACCGTCGGCATCCGCCCCGAGCACTTCGACATCGTCGAGCACGGCGGCGCCGCCGCGAAGACGCTGACCAAGGGCTCCTCGGACGAGCCGGCCGGTCTCGCCGTCTCCGTCAACGTCGTCGAGGAGCTGGGCGCCGACGGCTTCGTCTACGGCTCCACGCGGGTCGGCGGCGAGCACAAGGACCTGGTCGTCCGCGTCGGCGGCCGTGCCGTCCCGGAGAAGGGCACCGAGCTGCACGTCGTCCCGCGCCCGGACGAGCTGCACGTCTTCGCGACCTCCACCGGCGAGCGCCTCGCCAACTGACGCGCCTCCCGCCCTGCGCACGGCCCCGCCTCCCCGGCCACACCCCGGGGGCGCGGGGCCGATGTCGTTGGAACCCGGTGGGCGGCGGCCGAGGGCCGACGCCGGCTGCGTCATCACCATGGTCCCGCGCCCGCGCCCGGGGGCTTTCCGGGCGACGGCTGCGCCACGCCCCGTCCGGAACGGCGAGGGCGGAGCATACGCCGCATCGAGCAGTGTGGGAATGATCACGGCTTCGGCGAGCGGCGTCATTTTACTCGGACTTTGCTCTCGGTGCTGAGAGCGTGGGGGCATGGCTACGACGAAACCCGGTCCCCTCACCAATATCGGCACCATAGCCGTGCCCGTGCTCGCCCTGGTGGTACTCGCCTTCACCTGGGGGCGCGAGATACCCGGGGTGGTGGTAGCGCTCGTCGCGCTCTGTCTCGCCGGAGCGGTCCTCTCCGCCGTGCACCACGCGGAAGTGGTCGCGCACCGGGTCGGTGAGCCCTTCGGCTCCCTGGTGCTCGCCGTCGCCGTGACCATCATCGAGGTCGCCCTGATCGTCACCTTGATGGCTGACGGCGGGGCCAAGACCTCCTCGCTCGCCCGCGACACCGTCTTCGCCGCCGTGATGATCACCTGTAACGGCATCGTGGGTCTCTCCCTGTTCGTCGGCGCGTGGAAGGGCGGTATCGCGCCGTTCAGCACGGAGGGCACCGTCGCCGCCGTGGCGACGGTGACGACGCTCGCCACGCTCAGCCTGGTTCTGCCGACCTTCACCACCGGCGCCCCGGGCCCGGAGTTCACCGGTGCGCAGCTCGCCTTCGCGGCCGTCGTCTCCCTGGCGGTGTATCTGCTGTTCGTGGCCATGCAGACGATCAGGCACCGCGAGTACTTCCTGCCCGTCACCCGGGACGGCGAGGTGCTCGACGAGGAGGACCACGCCCACCCGCCGAGCAATCGCGAGACCTTCCTCAGTCTCGGTCTGCTGCTCGTCGCGCTCGTCGCGGTGGTCGGCAACACCAAGGGCCTCTCGCCCGTCATCGAGTCGGGCGTCGACGCCGCGGGACTGCCGCCGGCCTTCGTCGGTGTGATCATCGCGCTGCTCGTGCTGCTGCCCGAGACCCTGGCCGCGTCCCGCTCCGCCCGCCAGGACCGCACCCAGATCAGCCTCAACCTCGCCCACGGTTCCGCCATCGCGAGCATCGGCCTCACCATCCCCGCCATCGCGGTGGCGTCGATCTGGATGGAGGGCCCGCTGCTGCTCGGCCTCGGCGCGACACACATGGTGATGCTGGCCCTCACCGTGGTCGTCAGCGTCCTCACGGTCGTCACCGGCCGCGCCACGCTGCTCCAGGGCGGTCTGCACCTGACCCTCTTCGCGTCCTTCGTCTTTCTCTCGATCAGCCCCTGACGCCCCGTCGGCAGAGCACGGGAGCAAGAGGACCGGTTCATGATCACGGCAACGACGGAGCGGGGAGGGGTGAGGAGAGCACGGTGGTTCGGGTTTCGGCGGCGTACGGGCCAAAAACCCCGGCACACTCCGCATTTCACCCCGCTTCGTCAACCTCGTATTCGAAAGGACGCGTCGAACCATCCCCCACGAGAGTGACGAATTGTCATCGAGTCATCACCGGCCGCTACGCTCGCTGCGTGACCCACACCGCGCGCCGCATCGGCCGATCCCTCGCTCTCGTCCTGCCCGTCGTCATGGTTCTGTCCGGGACTCTGGCGGTCACCACCGTTCCGTGGGCCGCGACGGACAACGACTCCCAGCTGCTCGCCGCCTCCTCGGAGACCGTGTCCAAGCCCGCGAAGCCGCACGCGCCGCAGGACGTCCTGCGCGAGAAGCTGCTCGTGGAGCTCCAGGAGAAGGACCCGGGCGCCGCGCTCACGGGCCTCCAGCGCGCCGTGGAGCAGCGTCCCTCGCTCGCCCGCCACTGCATGTCGATCGCGAGGGCGCTCGGCAAGGCGGCCGTCGAGCAGTACGGCCCGACCCGGGCCCACCGCTTCTCCCGCCCCGTCTGCGACACCTCCTTCGCCTCCGGCGTCGCGCAGTTCAGCTGAGCCCGGAAGCCGGTCGCGTCGGCTGAGCCCGGAAGCCGGTCGCGTCGGCCCAGCCGGGGAGACGGCCGCGTCGAGCGCCGCCTTCCCCACCGGGTACCGCCCGTGCAGCGCCGGCCACCGCCTATCGTGCCTGGCATGCATACGTATCCGACGCAGGCCGTGATCCTTGCCGGTGGCCAGGGGTCGCGGCTGCGGCCGTACACCGACGACCGCCCCAAGCCGATGGTCGAGATCCCCGGCACCGGGACGCCGATCATCGGCCATCAGCTGTCCTGGCTGGCCGCCGAAGGCGTCACCGACGCCGTGGTCTCCTGCGGGCACCTCGCCGAGGTGCTCCAGGAATGGCTGGAGTCGGCCGCGCTGCCGCTGCGGGTCACCACCGTCGTGGAGCCCGAACCGCTGGGGCGCGGCGGCGGGTTGAAGTACGCGGCGAGCCGGCTGCCCGATCCGGAGCAGCCCTGGTACGCCACCAACGGCGACATCTGGACCCGCTTCTCCCTGCGGGAGATGGCCGCCTTCCACACGGAGCGCGACGCCGCCGCCACCCTCGCCCTCGCCCGGCCCCGCATCCCCTGGGGTGCGGTGGAGACGGACGCGTTCGGGCACATCACGGACTTCATCGAGTCGCCGCCCTCCCCGTATCTGATCAACGCGGGGGTGTACGTGTTCTCGCCCGCCTTCACGAAGCTGCTGCCGGACCGGGGCGATCACGAGCGGACCACGTTCCCCCGGCTCGCCCGCGAGCGGCTGTTGGCCGGCTATCCGTTGCCGCACGGGGCGTACTGGCGGGCCATCGACACCGCGAAGGACCTCACCGAGGCGGCCCGCGAACTCGGCTCCCACAACGGCTGACCCGCGCCCGCCCACCCCGGCCCCCGCGCCCGCGGGCCCCGGCCCCCGCCTCCGCAAGCCCTGGTCCCCGCCTTCGCACCGCACACCGCGGCCCGCGCCTTCGCACCGCGGCCCGCGCCTCCGGCGTCGCGCGTGAAGGGGCGGCCCCCACCCGGTTCTTCCGTCCGGGTGGGGGCCGCCCCTTCGTGCCGTCGCGGTCGTACGGGCGTCGTACGGGTCAGCCGAGGAGGCCGCCGATGGGGTTCCGGCCGCCTCCGCCCGAGGTCGAACCCTCGCCGCCGGAGGAGGTCGAGCCGCCGGTGGGCTCCGGTTCGCCGCCGCCGGTGCTGCCGCCGGAGGAGCCGTCGCCGCCGGTGGAGCCCGCGGAGGTGGGGCCGGCGCTGGTGGCGGGCGGGGGCTCCTGCGGGGTGGACTGCTGCGGGGGCGCCTGGCCCGTGCCCTGGGTCTGGCTGGGCCGGGTGCCGTCCGAGCCGGTGCTCTGGCCGCCCCCGGTCTCGCGGGCGGCGCCGGGGCCGGTCTGTCCGGCGGTGGGCGTGCTCGCGGCCCCGGAGGGGGTGGGCCGCGGTTTCTCCGGCTGTCGCGGTGTACGGGACGCCTCGCGCTCGCCCGTGGACTCCTCGGGCAGTGGAATGCCGGGGAGGCGGTTGGTGGGGTTGTCGTTGCGGTCGGGGACGGTGACGACCTCGGTGGAGCGGACCGCGCCGCCGAGGATGGAGCCGATGAGCAGCGTGAGGCCGACGACGACCGTGGCGATGACGGTGCCGCGCCGCAGGACCCGGCGGCGCAGGTCCCAGAGGGCCGAGCGCGGGCCGAGCGTGCGCCATGCCTCTCCGGCCAGCCGGCCGTCCAGGGAGTAGACCGGGGCGCCCGCGATGATCAGCGGGCTCCAGGCGGCCAGCAGGATGATGTCGGGGGCGTCGTACACCGGGACCGAGCGCCAGCTGACGGTGAGCAGCAGCGCGGCCGAGAGCAGCGCGCCGAACGCGGCGGCGACCCGCTGCCAGAGTCCGAGGACGGTGAGCACGCCGACCACGACCTGGAGGAAGGCGACGGTGAGTCCCGCGCCGACCGGGTGGGAGAGCGCGGAGTCGCGCAGCGGTTCGGCCACCGCCCACGGGTGCAGGGAGGTCAGCCACTTCACCATCGAACCGCGCTCGCCGCCGTCGAAGTAGACGGGGTCGCACAGTTTGCCCATGCCGTCGTAGATGGAGATGAAGCCGAGGAGGACCCGCATGGGGAGCAGGACGACGCCCAGGTTCATCCGGCGGCCGGGGTAGTAGGCGTGCCGGACGGGGTCGCCCGGCGCGTGCCGGGCCTCTGCCGCTTCGGCGGAGTCCGGGTCGGCGTCCTCGTCGTAGCCGCCCCCGGATCCCGCGTGGCCGTCGGCCGGGTCGTCGTACGCGCCGACGGCCTGCCGCATGGGCGGCAGCAGGGGGCCGGTGCGCTCCGGGGGGCGGGGGGCGGTCAGTACGGGGGTGGGCTGCGTCTCCTCCAGGAGCGGGATGACCTGCGTCGCGCCCGCTCCGTGACCGCCTCCGGACGACCCGCCGAGTCCGGCGTCGAGGTGTCCGGCGGTGGAGTTGCGCACGGCCTGGAGGAGGCCCGTGGCGCCGGGGTCGCCGGGAGCGGACTTCCCGCTCCAGACGACCGGCGCCCGGCGGCGGCCGCCGGCGCCGCTCATGGCGGGGATGCGGGCCGTCTCCGCGGGGGCACCGCGCAGCCGTGCGCGCTGGCCCGGGGCGAGCTGCACCCGGAAGCTGGCGTGGTTGACGATGACCTGCGCGGGGTCGCTGTCCACCTTGGTCATGCTCAGGGCGGGTTGCTCGTCGAACCGAGGCGTTCTGGTGTCCACACTCATCTAACCGAGTGATGTGTGTTTAGGACACTGCCTTGACCGCACGGAATCTGTCCGAGACCCGTCAAGATCAGGCCAAACTCGGGCATCCTGGATGGGTGTTCGGCTCTCGCGCGTCAACTCCGGTGAACGGCGTCTCCACCGGGCGTCCGGGGCCGTCCCGCGGAGGTGGAGCGAGGGCCCCGGACGGAGGCGTACGGCTGCGCCCGGCCGCCCCGGACGGAGGACGCCGGGCGGCCGGACCAGGCCGGTCAGGCGCGGCGGCGGGCCACCTCGTACAGCACGATGCCCGCCGCGACGCCGGCGTTGAGCGACTCCGCGCCGCCCGGCATCGAGATCCGCACCCGGTAGTCGCAGGTCTCGCCGACGAGCCGGCCGAGCCCCTTGCCCTCGCTGCCGATGACGATGACGACCGGACCGTCCAGCGCCTCCAGGTCCTCCACCGTGTGCTCGCCGTCGGCGGCCAGGCCGACGACCGTGAGGCCCGCCTTCTGGTAGCCCTCCAGCGCGCGGGTGAGGTTGGTGACCCGGGAGACGGGGGTGCGGGCCGCCGTACCGGCCGAGGACTTCCACGCCCCGGCGGTCATGCCGGCCGCCCGGCGCTCGGGCACGACGACGCCGTGGCCGCCGAACGCGGAGACCGAGCGGACGATCGCGCCGAGGTTGCGCGGGTCGGTCACCCCGTCGAGGGCGACGATCAGCGGGTCCTCGTGGCTGTCGGCCGCGGCGGCGAGCAGGTCGTCCGGGTGCGCGTACTCGTACGGCGGGACCTGGAGGACGAGGCCCTGGTGGTTCAGGCCGTTCGTCATCCGGTCCAGCTCGGGGCGGGGGGCCTCCATCAGGTTGATGTTGCCGCGCTCGCCCGCGAGCTTGAGCACGTCGCGGACGCGCTCGTCGTTGTCGATGAACTGCTGGACGTACAGCGTCACGGCGGGCACGCCGTCGCGCAGGGCCTCGTAGACCGGGTTGCGGCCGACGACCATCTCCGAGGTGCCCTTCACGCCGCCGCGCCGGGGCGCGGGGCGGCGGGCCGCGGCCTGCTTGGCCTGGGCGTTGGCGACCCGGTTCTTCTTGTGTCCCTTGCGGGCGGAGGCGGGCGGCGTCGGTCCCTTGCCTTCGAGACCACGGCGTCGCTGGCCACCGCTGCCGACCTGCATGCCCTTCTTGTTGGACGTGCGGCGGTTCCTGCGCTGGCTGTTCCCGGCCATGATCTACCTGTTTCGTTGCTTTCAGACGTGCGTACGTATAGGGAAAGTGTGCCGCCCGGATCGCCGGGCGGCACATCTGCGCTGCTGGGCGACGGTGCTCAGCGCGGTCCCAGCGTCCAGCGGGGGCCGCTGGGGCTGTCCTCGATGACGAGGCCGGACTGGTTGAGCTGGTCGCGGATGGCGTCGGCGGCGGCCCAGTCCTTGCGTTCGCGGGCCGACTGCCGCTGGTCGAGGACGAGGCGCACCAGGGTGTCGACGACGCCGTGCAGGTCCTCGCCCCGGTCGGTCTCGCCCGCCCAGTGCGGGTCGAGCGGGTCCAGGCCGAGGACGCCGAGCATGGCCCGGACCTCGGCGAGGCGGGCGGCGGCGGCTTCCTTGTCGTCGGCGGCCAGCGCGCTGTTGCCCTGGCGGACGGTGGTGTGGATGATCGCCAGCGCCTGCGGGACGCCCAGGTCCTCGTCCATCGCCTCGGCGAAGGCGGGCGGCACCTCGGCGGCGGGGGGAACGGTCTCCCCCACCTTCTCGGTGACGCGCTGGACGAAGCCCTCGATGCGGGCGAACGCGGACTCGGCCTCGCGCAGGGCCTCCTCGCTGTACTCGATCATCGACCGGTAGTGCGGGGTGCCCAGGTAGTAGCGCAGGACGATCGGGCGCCAGTGCTTGACCATCTCGCTGACGAGGACCGAGTTGCCGAGCGACTTCGACATCTTCTCGCCGGACATGGTGACCCAGGCGTTGTGCACCCAGTAGTGGGCGAACTCGTCGCCGTACGCCTTGGCCTGGGCGATCTCGTTCTCGTGGTGCGGGAAGACCAGGTCGAGGCCGCCGCCGTGGATGTCGAACGCGGAGCCCAGGTACTTGTGGGCCATCGCGGAGCACTCCAGGTGCCAGCCGGGCCGGCCGCGGCCCCACGGGGTCTCCCAGCTGGGTTCGCCCGGCTTGGCCGCCTTCCACATGGCGAAGTCGCGCGGGTCGCGCTTGCCGGTCTCGCCCTCGCCGGAGGGCTGGCGCAGATCGTCCAGCTCCTGGTTGGACAGCTCCAGGTAGCTCGGGAGCGAGCGCACGTCGAAGTAGACGTTGCCGTCGGCCTCGTAGGCGTGGCCGCTCTCGATCAGGCCGCGCATCATCTCGATCATCTCGGGGACGTGGCCGGTGGCGCGGGGCTCGTAGGTGGGCGGCAGGCAGCCGAGCGCGTCGTAGCCGTCGTTGAACGCGCGCTCGTTCTCGTAGCCGATCGACCACCACGGACGGCCCTGCTCGGCGGACTTCGCGATGATCTTGTCGTCGATGTCGGTGACGTTCCGGATGAACGTGACGTCGTAGCCGCGGTACGCGAACCAGCGGCGCATGATGTCGAAGTTCAGGCCCGACCGGATGTGGCCGATGTGCGGAGCCGCCTGGACCGTGGCGCCGCAGAGGTAGATCGAGACACAGCCCGCGGTGAGCGGGACGAAGTCACGGATCTGCCGGGCGTTGGTGTCGTGCAGGCGAATAGTCACCCCTCAAGGGTAGTAGGCCGACACCAGTGCCCCGCGACCCTTGGCGGATCGCGGGGACAACTTTCTGGCACCGGGGCGGTCCGGGAGGGCTCCGGGGCGGTCCGGGAGGGCTCCGGGGCGGGCCGGGAGGGCTCCGGAAGAGCATTCTCCCGGGGCTCCGGCGGTCACGGTCCGGCCGCTTCCCGCCCCGCCCCGCCCCGCCCCGCTCCTGCCCGGTCTCTCCCGGCGGGCCTCAGATCCGGCCGACCACCTTGCGCGGGGAGATCCGGACGACCACGCGCGGGGCGTCCTGGGCGGAGTCCGGGTTGAACTCCGCGTACGGCTTGCCGGTGTACTTCACCGACAGCTCGTCGATCAGCTCCTGCCCGCCCTCGGTCGTCAGCGTCGCCTCGCCGCGGATCTCGGCGTAGCTGTAGGGGGCGTCGAAGGGCTGGAGGAGCACGGTGACGCGCGGGTCGCGGCGGAGGTTCTTCTCCTTGCGGCGGCCGACGGTGGTGGAGATCAGGAGGTCGTCGCCGTCGCGCTTGACCCAGACCGGGGAGACCTGGGGGCTGCCGTCGGGCTGGATGGTGGCGATGTTGACGAAGACGGGGGTGTCGAGCAGGTTCTTGAGTTCGGGGGAGAGTGCGGCGGTCATGCGGGCGTCCTCCTGTGCGCTGGGGTTCGGTCGGTACGGGGGCCGGGTCCTGCCGGACCGGTCCTGGCGTCCCGGCGTCCCGTACTGCTCCTACCCGGGGACCGCGCGCGCTCCCGGTTCCTTTCGGCCGCATCCCGCCGGAAGGGTGAACGCCAGGGCCGCCCCGGCCAGCGGGACCGTCGCGAGCACCGCCCACCGCACGGGCGCGGGCGCGTCGAGCAGGGCGCCGGTCGCCGCGCTGCCCCCGAGGACGGCGAACCCGGACACGGAGGACAGCGCGCCGGTGGCGAGCCCGAGCCTGCGGTCCTCGACCAGGTCCGGGACCAGGCCGCGGGCGGCGGGGACCAGCAGCATCTGGCCCAGGGTCAGCAGGACGACGAACGCGGCGGCGGGCAGCAGGCCGCCGGGGCCCGCGGGCGTGAGCGGCACGGCGGCGAATCCGGTGGCGACCGCCGCGAGGCCGGTGGCCAGCGCGGTGCGCGGGGCGAGGCGGCGGGCGGACCAGCGGGTCAGCGGCCACTGGAGGGCGACGACGAGCAGCGAGGACAGGGCGAAGAGCCAGCCGAGCGCGGCCTGCGAACCGGTGGCCCGTTCCACCTCGGCGGGCAGCGAGAGGTAGAGCTGGTTGTACGCGACGAGGTAGCTGCTGTAGGCGACGCAGAGCAGCAGGAACGCCCGGTTGGCGAACACCGCCCGCCAGGCCGGCGGCTCCGGCCGGTCCGTGCGGGGGGCGGCGCCGGGGACCGTCCGCGGCATCAGGAGGGCGTGGCCGGCCAGGACGCAGGTGAAGACGAGGGCGCCGGCGAGGCAGGCGGCCCGGAAGCCGCCGCCGAGCAGTAGGAGCAGGGAGCCGAGCAGCGGTCCGAGGAACGCCCCGGCCTGCCCGGCGGCGGAGAACAGGGCCAGGACGTGGGCGCGCGGGGCGCCGGCGCCGTGTTCGTGCCGGACGGCCTCGCGGGCGGCCTCGGACTCCACGGCCGGGGAGAACAGCGCGGCGGCGAAGCCGATGAGGAGGACGGCGGCGATGACGGTGGCCGTGGAGCCGGCGAGGGCGAGCCACCCGAACCCGGCGATCCGCAGGGCGCAGCCCGCCAGCACGACGGGGCGCGGTCCGTACCGGTCGGTGAGCGCGCCGCCGACCACGAAGAGGCCCTGCTGGCTGAAGGTGCGCAGCCCGAGGACGAGTCCGACGAGCCAGCCCGCCATGCCGAGGCCGTTGCCGAGGTGGGCGGCCAGGTAGGGCAGGACGGCGTAGAAGCCGAGGTTGAAGGCGAACTGGGTGGCGGTGAGGAGCCGCAGGTAAGGGGTGGACTCACGGGTGGGCCGGGGCCGTCGGCGGGCTTCCTCGGCGGGGGCGCGCAGGGGCGGGGTCATGGGGCGCCCTCTCCCCGGGCGGGGGCGTGCGCGGCGACGAGGGCCGGCGCGGGCGCGCGCGCCGGTGTGCGTACGGAGGTGGTGGAGAGCGTGCGTACGAAGGCGGTGGGGGGCGTGCGTACCGGCGCGGAGCGGGGGTGTGTCCGTACGGGGAGCGGCGCGGGCGCGTTCATCGGGCGCCCTTCAGGCCCGCCGGGGTGCGCCCGCGTACCGCCGCCGAGGTGAGGACGGCCAGCGCGCCGAGGACGGCGAGCGCGGCGGCGGGGGCGAGAACGGCCCAGGGGGCGCGTTCCGCGTACGGCATGTTCTCCGACAGCATCCGGCCCCACTCCGGGGCGGGCGGCTGTGTGCCGAGGCCGAGGAAGCCGAGGGAGGCCAGGGCGAGGGCGACGGCCGGGATGCGCAGGAGGGCGTGCCGGGCGACGGGCGGGAGGACGCCGGGCAGCACGTGGCGGCGCAGCAGGTGGGCCCGGCCCGCGCCGAGGGCGACGGCGGCGGCGAGGTGCGGGGCGGCTTTCTCCTGGGCGTACAGGGCGGCGGTGTGCGCGGCGAGCGGGGCCCAGGCGACGGCGGCCACGGCGGCGGCCGCGCCCCAGGGCCCGGGCCCGGCGACGCCCGCGACGACGAGTCCGGCGAGGACGGCGGGGAGCGCGTTCGCGGTCTCGGTGAGCGCCCCGGCGCGCAACGCTCCCAGGAGCAGCCCGAGCACCAGGGTGACGGCTCCGACCGCGACGGCGGCCAGCGCGGTGCGGGCGGCCCCGTGGCCGAGCCGGGCGAGGACGTCGCGGCCGAGGCCGTCGGTGCCCAGGGGGTGCGCGGCGGAGGGTCCGGCCAGCCGGGCGGCCGTGTCGACGTGGAGCGGGTCGCGCAGGAGGCCCGCGACGGTGACCGCGATCAGCAGGCCGCCGAGGACGAGCGCGGCCGCGGCGAGCGTGCGGCGGACGGGCAGCCGGGGCGCGGTGAGGGCGGGCAGGGCGCCCTCGGTGAGGGCGGGGCCGAGCAGGAGGCGGGCGGCGAGGCGGGCCAGCAGTCCGGCGGCGATCCCGAGGAGCAGCAGCACGAGGACGGCCGCCCGGAGGACGGGCAGGTCCTGGGCGAGGGCGGCGGCCAGCGCCGTGCCGCCGAGGCCGGGGATCGCGTACAGCGTCTCGACGGCGACCGCGCCGCCGGTCAGGCCGACCACGACCAGGCCGAGTTGGGGCAGCAGCCCCGGCAGCGTCCGGCGCAGGGCGTGCCGGGCGACGGTCCGCCCCGGTATCCCGCTCGCGGCGGCGGCCCGTGCCCAGGGTTCGGCGAACGCGCCGGGCAGGGCGTCGTCGAGGAGCCGGCCGAGCAGCGCCCCGGCGGGGACGCCCATGGAGAGGGCGGGCAGGACGAGTTGGCCGGGGGCGCCCCAGCCGAGCGCCGGGAACCACCCGAGGTGCACGGCGAACACGGTGGCGAGGACGGCGGCGAGCAGGAACTCCGGCAGCGCGGCGAGCACCGCCGCGCCCACTCCGGCGCGGGTGCGGACGATCCGGCGCATGGCCCCGCGCCGGAGGGTGGCTGCGCTCAGCGCGAGGGCGAGGAGGACGGCGACGGCGAGGGAGGCGCCCATGAGGGTCAGGGAGTTGCCGAGGGCGGCCGTGACGTCCGGCCCTACGGGCTGCCCGGAGACCCAGGACCTCCCCGGGTCGCCCCGGAGCAGCTCGCCGAGCCAGTCGCCCAGGGCCTGCCGCGGGCCGCCGTCGAGGCCGGTCTCGGCGCGGATCGCGGCGAGCGTCTCGGGGGTCGGGGCCCGGTCGGCGTACCGGGCGTGCAGGATCGTGCGGGCGGGGTCGGTCCGGGTCAGCCAGGGCAGCAGTCCGAGCACCGCGACGACGGCGAGCAGGGCGCCGAGCCGGCCGGCGAGGTACTTCACCCGGTCACCCGACGCGGGTGTCGGCGGTGATGAGGGTGCGTTCCATCGGGTCGAGGGCCACGCCCCGGACGCGGGTCTCGTCGTATCCCTGCACGAAGCGTTCGTGGACGAGGGGGACGAGGGCGTCGGTGCCGAGGATCGCGGCCTCGGCGGCCATCTCGGCCCGGTGGCGGGCGTCGGTGCCGGCGAGGGAGGCGGCCTTGTCGACGGCGGCGTCGACGGGCCGCGCGCAGAGCTGGGAGATGTTGAAGCTGCCGTCGCAGGTGAAGTCGGAGGCCAGGTAGGAGACCGGGTCGGCGGTGTCCAGGAGGGTGTTGCGGGCCTGGATGAACGCGTCGTACTTCCCGGCCAGCGCGTCGGCCTCCATCTGCGCGTAGTCGCGGACGACCTGCTTGACGGTGAAGCCGCGCTTCTCCAGTTGCTGCTGGACGACGGTGGCGGCCTCGGGCAGTTCGGGCCGGTTGGAGTAGGTGGCGAGCACGATCCGAGGCGTCTTCGCCACCTCGGCGGGGGCGGCGGCCTTCGTCCGTCCGGTGGGTGCGGTGCGCAGCTTCGAGGCCCACGGGACGCCGGGGCCGAGCAGTCCCCGGGCGGTGTCGGCGCGGCCCTCGTAGACGCCGTCGGCCAGGGCCGCGGAGTCGACGGCCTCGCGGGCGGCGGCGCGCATCGCCGGGTCGGCGAAGACGCCGCGCCCGGTGTTGAGGGAGAGGCCGTTGGTGCGGGCGGAGGGGAACGCGTGGACCAGGCCGTCTCCGAGCAGCGACGCCTGGGAGACGGGGACGTATTCGGCGACGTCGACGTCCTTCGTCCGCAGCGCGTTGGCGCGGGCGGTGCCGTCGGCGACGAACCTGACGTCGATGCCGGGGGCCTTCGCCTTGGCGCCCCAGTAGGCGTCGTGGCGCTCCAGGGTGGCGCTGACCGCGCCGTTGACCTTCGCGAGGGTGAAGGGGCCGGTGGCGTGGCCGGCGGGGTCCACCGTGCCGTCGTCCCCGTACGCGGCGGCGGACAGGATGCTCAGGGAGGGGTTGGCGAGCCGCTGGGGCAGCAGCGGGTCGGGGTCCTTCGTCGTGATCCGTACGGTGTCCGCGCCCTCGGCCGTCGCGGTGAGGGTGGTGTCGGAGAGCACCCGGGGCTTCGGGGACGCCTTCTGGGCCGCGGTCAGGGAGCGGGCCGCGGCGGCGGCGTCGAGCTTCGTCCCGTCGTGGAAGACCGCGCCCTCGCGGACCGTGAACACCCAGGCGCGGTCGCCGTCGCGCTTCCAGGAGGCGGCGAGCGCGGGCCTGGCCTCGCCGTTCCGGTCGAGCCGGGTGAGCCCTTCGACGACGGCGAGGCGGCTCAGGGTGACGGCGTCGTCGCCGTAGGGGGACATGGCCTGGGCGGGCGGGAAGGCCAGGGCCACCTTCAGCCGCCGGTCTCCGCCCGCACCCCCGGAGCCGGAGTCCCCGGAGGAGGTGCAGGCGGTGGAGACGAGGAGCGCGGCGGCGGCGAGGGGGAGCGCGGCGCGGCGGAGGCGGCGGGTCTGGGACATGGGAGCGACCTTATATGAAAACGATTGTCATCTAACGGGCGGGGGTGTCCTCCGCGCCGAGGAGCGGCATCGGCAGCTCGAAGTGGATGATCCCCTGCCCGCCGCCGGGCAGGGTCCGCTCGTCGCACACCTCATGGGCCAGCGAACGCCAGAAGGGCTCGGCGCCCGGGACGGCGGGGTCGGTGTGCAGGTACAGCGCCTCGTAGCCCCCGGCCCGTACGGCGAACTCCCCCAGCGCGCGCACCATGCGCCGGGCCAGCCCGTGCCGGCGGTGCTCGGGGCGCACGTAGATCCGGCAGAGCTGCGCGGTGGCGCCGGAGGGGAAGCGGTCGGCGATCCGGCGCGGATTGGGCGGCGCCTGCGGTCCCCGGTCGCGCACGGCCCCGGTGGCGACGATCTCGCCCCGGTGCTCGACGACGAGAAGGGTGCAGCGCTCCGGGCGCAGGTAGGCGGCCTCGGGGTCGATGACGTCGGCGTGCCAGTGGGGCACGTAACCGGACTTCAGGTCGCGGTAGACGGTGTCGAGCATCACGGCCCGCGCCCCGCCGAGGTCGTCGGCGGTGGCGGTGCGCAGGACGTACTCGGGCGCTCCGGGGGCGGCGGCGGTCCCGGAGCTGCCGGGGCCGGTTCCGGCGTGGCTCCGGCGGTCCGCCGCCTCCGTCATCACCGTGGTCGCACTGGTCACCGGTACCACTCCCGCCTCACGCCGCACATCACTTGCACCTTCAGCGTACGTGCAAGTGATGTGCAGGAGCAGGGGGTGGTGGCGGGGTGGGCCGGGGTGATGCCCGCCGGAGCCGGTCCCGGCGGACGGCCGGGGCCGGGACCCGGGCCGGGGCCGGGATCGGGGCCGGGTCAGCCCGCGCGGTAGACCAGGGCGGTCGCGATACCGGCGATGCCCTCGCCGCGGCCGGTGAAGCCGAGGCCGTCGGAGGTCGCCGCGGAGAGCGAGACCGGGGCGCCCACGGCGGCCGAGAGCACCTTCTGGGCCTCGTCGCGCCGCTTGCCGATCTTCGGGCGGAGGCCGACGACCTGGACGGCGACGTTCCCGATCTCGAAGCCCTCGGCGCGCACGATCCGGGCCGCCTCGGTGAGCAGGGTCACGCCCGCGGCCCCGGACCACTCGGGACGGCCGGTGCCGAAGTGCTGCCCGAGGTCGCCGAGGCCGGCGGCGGAGAAGAGCGCGTTGCAGGCGGCGTGCGCGACGACGTCGGCGTCCGAGTGGCCGGCCAGGCCGGGGCCCTCGCCCTCCCACCGGAGGCCCGCGCACCACAGCTCGCGGCCCTCCTCGAAGGCGTGGATGTCGGTGCCGATGCCGACGAGCGGGATGACGGGCGCGGGGGTCCCCGCGCCGGGGGTCTCAGAAACCATCGTGGGCCCTCCTGCGGGCGAGTACCGCCTCGGCCAGCACCAGATCGAGCGGCCGGGTCACCTTGAACGCCTCCTCGTGGCCGGGGACGACGACCACCGGGGCGCCGAGCCGCTCCACCATGCCCGCGTCGTCCGTGGCGCCCTCGCCGTCGAGCGCGACCTCGGCGTGCGCCCGCTCCAGCGTGGCCCGCTCGAACCCCTGCGGCGTCTGCACCGCGCGCAGCCTGGCCCGTACGGGGGTGGCGAGCACCGGCTCCGGCTCCCCGGGCGTCCCGGCGGGCTCCACCTCCTTGACGGTGTCCGCGAGGGGCAGCGCGGGTACGACGGCGGGCGCCCCGTCCCGTACGGCGGCGGCCACGGCGTCGACCGTGTCGACCGGCACCAGCGGGCGGGCGGCGTCGTGGACCAGGACGACGGAGACGTCGTCGGGCAGCGCCTCGACGCCCAGGCGCACGGACTCCTGACGGGTCCGGCCTCCCGGCACCACCAGGTAGTCGGTGCGTTCGGGCAGCGCGTGGGCGTCGAGGAGGTGCTTCACCTCGGCCGCACCGTCCGGCGGGGCGACGACCACGACGAGGGAGACGGCGCGGGAGGCTGCCATGGCGCGCACGGCGTGGATCAGCATGGGCGTGCCGCCCAGGACGCGCAGGGCCTTGGGCGCGCCCGGCCCCAGCCGTACGCCCCGTCCGGCCGCGGGGATCACCGCGGCGGTACGGGGAGGGCGCGGCCGGTCGGTCGGGGGTGGCGTCGATGACATCGGGTGCACTCCGAGGGGTCCGAGAGGTCGGGAAAGGTGCGGGGGGTCCGGCAGGTTTGTTGCCACGACCGACATGGGTAGGGGCCCCATCGAGCCGGGCGTGACGCCCCGCCTCGCACCGGGCCCCTTCCGTGACACCCGGTCGGGGACGGGTCGTGCGCAAGGCTCGCAGAACACCGGGGGCCGCCCCGCACCGGCGGCCGCCGCTTCACGCGGACCGCACCGCGGGCACGGGGGCCACCGGCAGCCGCGCTCGGGACGCCGCGCACCCGTGCGTCCGAGGCCGTGCGCGCCCCCGGGTCCGAGGCGGGGCGACGGCTCCGGCGCGTCCGAGGGTCCGTGGCACACCTCGTCCCTCCGGGTGGCCGTGCAGCGCGTCGGCGGGGTGCCGTCCGTGGTGCAGCGGGGTACGAACATGCCGCAGCGCCCGACGACACAGTGGGAAAAAGACTGGTCAGCGGGCACCGCGGCACATTCATATGACCGGTGTGAGCCGGTTTCAGGACGCGAGGACCTCGTCGAGCAGAGCCTCGGCCTTGTCTTCGTTCGTGTTCTCCGCGAGAGCCAGCTCGCTCACCAGGATCTGGCGGGCCTTGGCGAGCATGCGCTTCTCTCCGGCGGAGAGACCGCGCTCGCGCTCCCGACGCCACAGGTCGCGCACGACTTCCGCGACCTTGATGACATCGCCGGAGGCGAGCTTCTCGAGATTCGCCTTGTAACGCCGGGACCAGTTCGTCGGCTCTTCGGCATACGGTGCGCGCAGCACCTCGAAGACCCGGTCCAGCCCGTCCTGCCCGACCACGTCGCGCACGCCCACGAACTCCGCATTGTCCGCCGGCACACGAACCGTCAAGTCGCCCTGGGCGACCTTGAGCACCAAGTAGGTCTTGTCCACGCCTTTGATCTGGCGAGTTTCGATAGCCTCGATCAGCGCGGCCCCGTGATGGGGATAGACCACGGTGTCGCCAACCTTGAACGTCATGTGACAGGTACCCCTTCCGTGGCTATCCAGAGTAACACGAGAATCGCATCTCCTGAATGGCGTTTTCGCAGGTCAGGGCATATCTCGGGGCTTGACAACAGCGACACGGACGTGCTGCGGAAGGCTTCCGGAGGGCGGTATTCGCAGGTCGGAGCCGGTGTGCGACCGAGGCGAAACGTCCATCTCGCACAGCCCGGAAGCCCCACAGAAGAGGGCGAAAGTCCCGTTTTGCCGGTTTCGCGACTGTGATCTTTCCCTGCTCCGTTCGAGGATCGATCACTCGTACGGACGAAACTGTCCGGCCGCAATGAAATTGATCAAGCCACATGCGACCCGGTTCCTTTCCGCCGCGAAGCCGGAAAGGCGAAGAAGCCGGGACGCGGGCAGAAGGCGCGGGCGGAAGAATTGATCACGCTGAATAGATGAACGGCGCATGTCGCCCCCGCCGGTGGAACGCCGCGCACCCCCCGCCGGCCGGACGTCTCGTACCCGGCCGCCGGAGCGCCCGGCCCCGGCGCGGGGCCGCCCGGCACGCCTCCGGCGGCCCCCGCGGGGGGCGTGCCGGGCCCCGCCGGGGAAGAGGCGGGGCGCGTAGGGGCGGGTCGGGTGCGGGCCGGGCGGGGCGGCTCGGTAGCCTAAGGCCGCTGACACACCCTTAGGGCGGCTTTACACCACGCCCGGGGCCCGACGTCCGAAGCCCGCAGTCCGATCGTTCAAGGAGTTGCCGCCGCCGTGAGCCGCAGCCTTCGACACGGCGCTCTCGCCGCCACCGCCACCGCGTTCTCGTTCGTCTCGCTGTCCGCCTGCGCGGCGGGCAACAACGCCGAGACGCTCAAGATCAGGCCGGACAACGCGGCCACATCGGTGGGCAGCATCAAGGTCCAGAACGTCAACGTCATCACGCAGCCCCAGGGCGGCGAGGACGGCCCGGCCGCCGTCGTCGCGACCCTGTTCAACGAGGGCTCCGAGCGCGAGGTGCTGGAGGCCGTCACGCTGCCCGGCAGCAACGCCGAGGTGAAGCTCCAGGCCGCCGGGGGCAAGGGCCCGATCGTGGTCCCGGCCGGCGGTCAGGTCATCATCGGCGGCAAGGGCAACGCCGCCGCCGTGATCGAGAACGGCGGCGAGGCCGCTCGCGACGGCGACGTCCAGCAGGTCGTCTTCAAGCTGAGCCGGACCGGGGACGTCGCCCTCGGGGCCAGCGTCTTCCCCGCCGAGGGCTTCTTCAAGGACTTCGGTCCCAGCCCGAAGGCGGAGGCGCCCGCCCGGCAGCCGAGCCCGAAGCCGTCGTCCTCCGCCTCCGGCGAGGCCGCCGGCGAGGCGGAGACCCCCGCTCCGGGCGCCGAGGGCGCCCAGGGCGAGGCGGGGGCCCAGGGCGACGCCGCCGCGCAGGGCACGGGCGACGCGGCGGTGCCCGCGGCCCACTGACGCGGCGGCTCCGGCCCCGTGACCGCGCGGACGGTTTTCCGGCGCATGCCGAAGGGCGCTTCCCGGCCGGGAAGCGCCCTTCGGCATGCGCCCGCCGTGCGGTTCGGTCTACGGCTCGAACTTGTACCCCAGGCCGCGCACGGTGACGAGGTAGCGCGGGGCGCCCGGGTCGGGTTCGATCTTGGCGCGCAGACGCTTCACGTGGACGTCGAGGGTCTTGGTGTCGCCGACGTAGTCCGCGCCCCAGACCCGGTCGATGAGCTGCATCCGGGTCAGCACGCGGCCCGCGTTGCGCAGGAGCATCTCCAGCAGGTCGAACTCCTTGAGCGGGAGGTCGACCTTGCCGCCCGAGACGGTGACCACGTGCCGGTCGACGTCCATCCGGACCGGGCCCGCCTCCAGGGCGGCCGGGGTGACCTCCTCCGGCTCGCCGCGGCGGCGCAGGACGGCCCGGATGCGGGCGACGAGCTCACGGGAGGAGAAGGGCTTGGTGACGTAGTCGTCGGCTCCTATCTCCAACCCGACGACCTTGTCGATCTCGCTGTCCTTGGCGGTCACCATGATCACCGGGACGTTGGAGCGGCTGCGGAGCTGGCGGCACACCTCGGTGCCGGGCAGGCCGGGCAGCATCAGGTCGAGGAGGACCAGGTCGGCGCCGTTGCGCTCGAACTCGTCGAGGCCGTCGGGGCCGGTCGCCGCGATGGCGACCTCGAACCCTTCCTTGCGCAGCATGTAGGACAGGGCGTCGCTGAAGGATTCCTCATCCTCGACGACAAGCACTCGGGTCACGGAAGAGCCTCCGGGGCGGGGATCGGGTCAAAGGTGTCGGTCTCGTACGGCCCCTCGTCGTCGCCGTTGACGACCAGCGGTCCGCCGGTGGTGCGCTCCCTCGTGGCGCCCGTTTCGGGGAGCCTGAGGGTGAAGGTGGAGCCCTGGCCCTCGGAGCTCCAGACGGTGACCTCCCCGCCGTGCGAGGCGGCCACGTGCTTGACGATGGCGAGGCCGAGACCGGTGCCACCGGTGGCCCGTGAGCGGGCGGGATCGACGCGGTAGAACCGTTCGAAGACCCGTTCGCGGTCCTTCTCGGAGATGCCGATGCCCTGGTCGGTCACGGCGATCTCGATGAGGTCCCCGCCCGGGGAGGCGAGGCGGCGTGCGGCGATGCCGACGCGGGTGTGGGCGGGACTGTAGTTGACGGCGTTCTCGACGAGGTTGCCGAGGGCGCCGACGAGCTGGCCGCGGTTGCCCCAGACCGTGAGGCCCTCGACCCCCGCGGAGGCCATGGTGATCTGCTTGGAGCCGGCCTGCTGGCGGCAGCGGTCGATCGCCTCGGCGACCAGCGTCTCCACCTTGACCGGCTCGGCGTCCTCCAGCGGGTCGTCGTTCTGCACCCGGGAGAGGTCGATGAGCTCCTGTACGAGGTTGGTCAGCCGGGTCGCCTCGATCTGCATCCGTCCGGCGAACCGCTCCACCGCCTCCGGGTCGTCGGAGGCGTCCATGACCGCCTCGGACAGCAGCGAGAGCGCCCCGGTCGGGGTCTTCAGCTCATGGCTGACGTTGGCGACGAAGTCGCGCCGTACCGCTTCTATCCGGCGGGCCTCGGTGAGGTCCTCCACCAGCAGCAGCACCAGGCGCGAGCCCAGCGGGGCCACCCGGGCCGATACGGCGAGGGTGTCCCCCCGGCCCGTGCCGCGCCGGGGCAGGTCCAGCTCCACCTGCCGTATCTCGCCGTCCCGCCGGGTGTCCCTGGCCATGTTGAGCATGGGCTCCACGGCCAGCCGGCCGCCCCTGACCAGGCCCAGGGCGTACGCCGCCGAGCTGGCCTTCACCACGCCGTCGCTCTCGTCGAGGACGACGGCGGAGGAGCTGAGGACGGAGAGGACGGTGTCCACTCCGGGGGGAAGGGCCGCGTTGCCGTCCGGCCGCAGCGACGTGCGCGTGGGCCGTTTCAGGTCGCGCTCGCTCCAGCGGAACGCCAGCATGGCGATCACACCGGTGCACAGCCCGGCGATCGCTGCTGCTGCGGCGACCGCCGCGTTCACGTCCATGCTTCAAGGTTATGCGGGTGCGACGAGTCCCTCCCAGCCGTCCGAGTGCCATCTCGAACACTCGTCGCCCAGAGTTCACCGAGGGGTGGGGGCCGGTTCACTTAGGGGGCCGGATCCGGACGCGTTGCGCCCCCACCGTGGCACCGTGGGGGTCGGTCCGAGACCCCGGCCTCAGTTGGAACTGGAGAGGGACTTCCCATGCGCGACGCTTACCACGAGGAACTCGATTCGATCGGAGAGGGCCTGGTCGAGATGGCACGGCTGGTCGGCTCGGCGATCGGGCGGGCCACCACGTCCATGCTCGACGCCGACCTGACCCTGGCGGAGAACGTGATCGCCGGGGACCAGAAGGTGGACGACCTCCAGCACGACCTGGAGGCCCGCGCCATCGCGCTCCTGGCCCGGCAGCAGCCGGTGGCGACCGACCTGCGCATCGTGGTGACCTCGCTGCGGATGAGCGCCGACCTGGAGCGCTCGGGCGACCTGGCCCAGCACGTGGCGAAGCTGGCCCGCCTGCGTTTCCCGCAGTCGGCGGTCCCGCGCGACCTGCACGCCACCATCCTGGAGATGGGCCAGCTCGCCCAGCGCCTGATGGCGAAGGCGGCCGAGGTCATCATCACCAAGGACGTCGACCTGGCCCTCCAGCTGGAGCAGGACGACGACGAGATGGACCAGCTGCACCGCACGCTGTTCCAGCACCTGATGGACGACCGCTGGAAGCACGGCATCGAGACGGCGGTCGACGTGACGCTGCTGGGCCGCTACTACGAGCGCTTCGCGGACCACGCGGTGTCGGTGGCCAAGCGGGTCGTGTACCTGGTGACGGGCGAGCACGCGGACGAGCTCCAGGCGGCGGCGCCGGTCGAGGGCGCGTAAGGCGGGACGGGGCACGGGGCGGGCCCCTCCTCGCCCCTCCTCGGTCCCGGGGCGTCGCCGGCGTACCCGATTCGCACTCGTGTTCCTGCGCGTGTGCGCCGTTGATGCGCCCGCCGGGATGGGCATGCAATGGGGCGGGGGCGGCGCTCCATGCCGACGGCCGCCCCAGCCGTACGCCCCCGAGGAGGGACCATGGCCGATTCCCCCATGACCGACACCCAGCAGGAGACCCCGACCGAAGTGGTGCGCCCGACCGTGCTCGGCGCCTGCGGCTGCGGGTCGGGCTGCGGGTGCGGCTGCCAGTCCGGCGCCCCGTGCCAGTGCGGCGGCTGCTGCGGCTGACCCGCACCGCGCAGCCGTAGGCGCACCACGCGGCGGTACCGCTGACGCGACGCACGGCGCCCGCCCGGATCTCTCCGGGCGGGCGCCGTCGGCGTACGGGGCCGGGAGGCGGCGAGGCCGAGCGGCGGGCCGGGGTCAGCGGGCCCGTTCCGCCTCGGCCGCCGTGGACGCGGGCTCGGCCTCCACCGCCGCCGCGGGTCCGGGCGCGGCTGCGGCTTCCATCGCCGCCGCGGGGGCGGCCTCCGGCTCGGCCTGGTCGGGCCGCGCCCCGGCGGGGACGGGCGCGGGTTCGGGCAGCACGTCCGCCACGGCCGGCGCCTCGCGCGGCAGGTCGCGCATCAGCAGCCAGTAGCCGAGGCCGGCGACAGTGCCGATCACGGCGCAGGCGGCCCAGAGCCAGGCGGCCCCGTAGTGGTCGATGACGAAGCCGGACATCAGCGGCGCGACGAGCGCGGCCACCGACCAGGACATCGTGTACATGCCCTGGTAGCGCCCCCGGCCCCGGGCGGGCGACAGCTGCACGACCAGCCCGGTCTGGGTGGGCGCGTTCACGATCTCGGCCAGGGTCCAGACGCACACGGTGAGGGCGTACACGGCGACGGACCCGGCGAAGGCGGTCAGCCCGAAGCCGTACCCGGCGAGCAGCGAGGAGGCGATCAGCAGCAGACGCGGGTCGCGGTCCTGGATGAACCGGGTGACGGGGATCTGGAGGACCACGATCAGCACGCCGTTGACGGCGATGGCGGTACCGAAGTCGGAGCTGGAGAGCCCGTCCGCGCCCATCGCCACCGGCAGCGCCACGTACCCCTGCATGAAGATCAGCGACACCAGGAACGAGAGCCCCACGACGCCCATGAAGCGCCCGTCGCGCAGGACGGTCGTCAGCCGCACCTCGTCCTGGGGCCGCTTGCCGCCGACGGACTTCACCACCGTCTCCTCGGGCCGCGACTCCGGCACCTTCACGAAGACGAGGACGGCGCAGACGAGGGTCATCAGGGCCTCGCCCAGGAAGCCGGCGAGGTAGCTGTACTCGGCGATGAACCCGGCCCCGGCGGAGGAGATCGCGAAGCCGAGGTTGATGGCCCAGTAGTTGAGCGAGAAGGCCCGCACCCGGTCCTCGGGGGGAACGATGTCCGCCATCATCGCCTGGACGGCGGGCCGCGAGGCGTTGCTCGCCATCCCGACGAAGAACGCCACGGCGGCGATGGCGAACGGGTGCTGCATGAACCCGAGCACCGCCACCGACACGGCGGTCGACGTCTGCGCGATCAGCATGGTGGGCCGCCGCCCGAGCCGGTCGGTCATGACGCCCGCGCCGAGCGAGGAGATGACCCCGCCGAGCCCGTGGAGCGCGGCGACGAGCCCGGCGTACGACGCGGAGTAGCCCCGGTCCAGGGTCAGGTAGAGGGCCATGAAGGTCGCGACGAACGCCCCGAGGCGGTTGACCAGGGTGCTGGTCCACAGCCACCAGAACTCGCGCGGCATCCCGCTGACGGTCTCGCGGGCGGCTGCTCTCAGGCCGGCGACGGACATAAGGATTCCCCCCACGGGACGGACGTACGGACACGGGACCGCCGATGCGGAACCGCGCATGCGGGACCGCGCCTGCGATCCGGGCTCCGGGTAACACCCCCGACGCAGTACGAGACCTTACGAAGCCCAGGTCCCCGGCCGCCAGTGGATTGACGCCCACCGTCAATCGTCCGCGCGCCGGACGCCTGCGCAGCGGCGTTGTCCGCGTTACGGGCGGGCGCGCGGACGCCGCGGGGGTTCGATTACGCTCGGACTCATGGCCGACGCACCGTACAAGCTGATCCTCCTCCGCCACGGCGAGAGCGAATGGAACGCGAAGAACCTGTTCACCGGTTGGGTGGACGTCAACCTCACCGAGAAGGGCGAGAAGGAAGCGGTCCGGGGCGGTGAGCTGCTCAAGGACGCCGGTCTGCTCCCCGATGTCCTGCACACCTCCCTCCAGCGCCGCGCGATCCGCACCGCGCAGCTGGCCCTGGAGTCCGCCGACCGCCTCTGGATCCCGGTCCGCCGCTCCTGGCGCCTGAACGAGCGCCACTACGGCGCGCTCCAGGGCAAGGACAAGGCGCAGACGCTCGCCGAGTTCGGCGAGGAGCAGTTCATGCTCTGGCGCCGCTCGTACGACACCCCGCCGCCGCCGCTGGCCCGCGACGCCGAGTACAGCCAGTTCGACGACCCCCGCTACGCGACCCTCCCGCCGGAGCTGCGCCCGGACACGGAGTGCCTGAAGGACGTCGTCGTCCGCATGCTCCCGTACTGGTTCGACAGCATCGTCCCGGACCTCCTCACCGGCCGCACGGTCCTGGTCGCCGCCCACGGCAACAGCCTCCGCGCCCTGGTGAAGCACCTGGACGGCATCTCGGACGAGGACATCGCGGGCCTCAACATCCCGACCGGCATCCCGCTCTCCTACGAGCTGGACGCCGACTTCACGCCGCTGAAGCCGGGCGGCACGTACCTCGACCCGGAGGCGGCGAAGGCCGCCATCGAGGCCGTGAAGAACCAGGGCAAGAAGAAGTAGGCAGCTCCGAAGAAGCCCTCCACCTGCGGTTTTTCCGCGTGGTGGGGGGCTTCTGGGTGTGCTGGGTCCTCTCAGGGATGTCGTCAGGTGCGACGCCGGAACCGCATCCGGATGTCGAGCAGGATCAGGAGCGCGGCCGGGACGGCGATCTCGGGGGGCACGTCCGCCCACAGCGCGAGGGCCCCGCCGCCCGTACCGATCAGAACGATCGGAAGTTCACGAGGGTGGACGTCGACGCTCATGCCTGCACGGGGGCCCATGAAGTTCTCCTGCTGCGCTTCGGTTACATCGGATTCAGGTCATGGCTGAAAGACGGTACGGGGCGAATTCCACCTCGACCGGACAGCATTCTCACGCTGTCGAGACTTTGACATATCCGCCGCCCCTGAGCCAAATCCGCAGCGTGACCCAGAGGAACACGGCGGGACCGACGCGGATTCCCCGGCGAATAGAGAAAAGTAGATGGGTCCAGCAGGATTTAGCGGCCGCCCTTCCCTTCGGATGAATTTCCCATGCGGGGGCGTGGGCGGCACGGCGACCTCGCACCGGCCGGCCTGACCGGATCAGGCCAGGTCAGGCCAGGACCAGATCAGGGCTGATTCAGAGCCAGACCAGGACCGGAGCAGGGCCGGTTCACCGGCCCCTGTCGCCGGGGCGGCCCCAGCGATGCGGGTGCGCTTGCGCCGATACCGCCTCGACGCCCCGCCCTCTCCTGCGCGCGATGCGGGTTCGCAGTACCGGGATTCAATATCGTGGCGCAATACTGTGATGCAATAGCGCGCCGCAATACCGGGATGTAATACCGCGTTGCAATACCGGGATGCAATACCGAGACGCAGCACCGTGATGCAATACCGAGCTGCAATACCTCGCTGCAACCTCGCGCTGCAGCACGAGGTCGTACGAGGCGCTGGGCAACAAGGAAGGCGGCCGCCCTCCGCGGACGCACCGCCCCTCATGCGTCCTGTCCCACGACCGGGCTCCTCCGTTCGATCAGGACGACGTCCCGCCAGGTCCCGCGATGCCGGCCGATACGTTCGCGGAGGCCGATCTGCCGGAAGCCGAGGCCGCGATGCAGGGCGAGGCTGGCGGTGTTCTCGGGGAAGACGCCGGACTGGATCGTCCAGATGCCCGCCGCCTCGGTCGAGTCGATGAGGGCTTCCAGGAGGGACCGTGCGATGCCCCGGCCGCGGGCGTCGGGGTGCACGTACACGGAGTGCTCGACCACGCCGGCGTACGCGCACCGGTCGGAGACCGCGGACGCGGCGGTCCAGCCGAGCACGGTGCCGGTGCGGTCGAGGGCCACGTACCGGTGTCCGGGCAGCCGGGCGGCGTCGAAGACCGGCCAGGCGGGGGCGGCGGTCTCGAAGGTGGCGTTCCCCTCGTCGATGCCGAGGCCGTAGACCGTGAGGACTCCCTCGGCGTGCACGGCGCGCATCGGCTCGACGCGCGCCGCCGGGGTGCCGGTCATGCGTCGCGCTGCGGTGCGATGGCGTCCGGCTGCGGGGCGATGGCGTCGATCAGGGCGCGGACGCGTCGTTCGATCTCGTCCCGGATGGGGCGCACGGCGGCCACGCCCCGGCCGGCCGGGTCCGGAAGCCGCCAGTCCAGGTAGCACTTGCCGGGGAAGACGGGGCACGCGTCCCCGCAGCCCATGGTGATGACGACGTCGGAGGCCCGGACGGCGTCCGCCGTGAGGACCTTGGGCGCCTCGGCGGAGATGTCGATGCCGACCTCGGCGAGCGCCTCGACGACGGCCGGGTTGACCGTGTCCGCCGGTGCGGACCCGGCGGACCGGACGTGGACGCGGTCACCGGCGAGGTGGGTGAGGAGGGCGGCGGCCATCTGCGAACGCCCGGCGTTGTGGACGCAGACGAACAGCACCGACGGGCGCTGCGGAGTGTCAGGCACGGGTGGGCTCCTCCCGGGGTGCGGAGTTCGCGGGGGCGGCGGGCGTGAAGTAGCGGCGTGCGTACAGGGCCACGTGGACCAGGCCGATCAACACGGGCACTTCGATGAGCGGACCGACGACACCGGCCAGCGCCTGGCCCGAGGTGGCGCCGAAGGCGGCGATCGCGACCGCGATGGCCAGCTCGAAGTTGTTGCCCGCGGCCGTGAAGGCGAGCGTGGTGGTACGGGGGTGATCGAGGCCGACGACCTTGCCCAGGAACATCGATCCGGCCCACATCAGCACGAAGTAGACCAGCAGCGGCAGCGCGATGCGGGCCACGTCGAACGGCTGCGAGGTGATCGCGCCGCCCTGGAGCGCGAAGAGCACGACGATCGTGAACAGCAGGCCGTACAGGGCGAACGGGCCGATGCGCGGGATCAGGCGCGTCTCGTACCAGGTGCGCCCCTTGGCCCTCTCCCCGATGCGGCGGGTCAGGTAGCCGGCCGCGAGCGGGATGCCGAGGAAGACGAGGACGCTGCGGGCGATCTCCCCCACGGAGACGTCGAGACCCGTCTGCTCCAGGCCGAGCCAACCGGGGAGCACCTGGAGGTAGAACCAGCCGAGCGCGGAGAACGCGATGACCTGGAACACCGAGTTGAGCGCGACCAGGACGGCCGCGGCCTCGCGGTGACCGCATGCCAGGTCGTTCCAGATGATGACCATGGCGATACAGCGGGCCAGGCCGACGATGATCAGACCGGTGCGGTACTCGGGAAGGTCGGGCAGGAGCAGCCAGGCCAGCGCGAACATGAGGGCCGGCCCGAGCACCCAGTTCAGCAGCAGCGACGGCAGCAGCAGGCGCCGGTCCCGGGTCACCGTGTCGAGCCGGTCGTAGCGGACCTTGGCCAGGACCGGGTACATCATCACGAGCAGGCCGAGCGCGATCGGCAGGGACACCCCGCTCACGGTCACCGTGGCCAGCGCGTCCCCGAGCCCCGGCGCCAGGCGGCCAAGACCGAGGCCGGCGGCCATCGCGGCGAGAATCCACACGGCCAGGTAGCGGTCCAGGAACGACAGCTTTCCGGCTACGCCCCGTTCCGGCGCGCCGGCGCTCACGAGGCGTCGCCCGTCGCCGGGGAACCGGCCGTCGCGGTGCCGCCGGGGCGGGTCAGGATGCCCGCCAGGCGGTCGGTCGTCTCCGGCAGCAGCCAGTAGTAGACCCAGGTGCCGCGCCGCTCGCAGTCGATCAGTCCGGCCTGCCGCAGCAGCTTGAGGTGGTGCGAGATCGTCGGCTGCGACAGATCGAACGCCGGGGTGAGATCGCAGACGCAGACCTCCCCGCCCGCCCGCGACGCGATCATGGACAGCAGCCGCAGGCGCACCGGATCGCCGAGCGCCTTGAACACTTTCGCCAGTTCGTCGGCCTGTTCCTCGTCCAGGGGGGCGCTCAGCAGACCCGGGCAGCACGCATCGGCCGCCCCCGGCCGCCCCACCGCCACAACTTCTTGTTTCGACATTCCTCTATGTTGACAGCCTTCGAAACAGCGCGCAATCTTGTATCGAAGAACATCGATTCAAGTGGAATCCAGGTGAAGGGGAGAACCGCCATGTCCCGTGCTCAGCTCGCCCTGCGCGTCAGCGACCTCGAAGCATCCGTCGCCTTCTACACGAAGCTGTTCGGCGCCGAACCGGCCAAGCGCCGTGAGGGGTACGCCAATTTCGCCCTCACCGAGCCCCCGCTCAAACTCGTCCTCATCGAGGGCGGCCCGGGAGAGGAGACACGCCTCGACCACCTCGGCGTCGAGGTCGAGTCCACCGATCAGGTCACGGCGGCCGCCGGCCGCCTCAAGGACGCCGGGCTGGCCACGTTCGAGGAGAACGACACGTCCTGCTGCTACGCCCTCCAGGACAAGGTCTGGGTCCACGGGCCCGGCCGGGAGCCCTGGGAGGTCTACGTGGTCAAGGCCGACGCGGACACCCTCGGCAAGAGCGCCCGCACCGAGGGCCGCGCCGAGGGCGGCTGCTGCGCCGCCCATCAGCTCGTAAACCGCTGAACCGGCTTGCTCCGGCGCCCCGGGGGCCAGGGCCGCGCCTTGGGACAGCCCGCGCCCGTCGAGGGGTGGCAAGAGCACCGGCGGGCCGACGAACGCTCAACCGCCAGTTCATCCCGCCGGGTTACCCCACCGGCTTGCGCCAGACCGAGATGTGTCGGGGGGAGTCGTCGGTGAACGGGGAGCCGTCCCAGTCCGCCACCCGCTGTTCCAGCTCCAGGCCCGCGATGCGGGCCATCAGGTCCAGTTCCGCCGGCCAGATGTAGCGCTGGCGACAGCTGCCGCGGCGGTAGCGGCCGTCTTCGCCGTCGCGGGTGAAGTGGTGCGAGACCAGTTGCTGGTCGACCAGGTCGAAGGTGTCGAAACCCAGGTGCCGGTCGGAGACGTCGAACGGCACCGCGATCTGTCCGGGCGGCAGGAACCGCAGCGGGGGCACGTTCAGTTCGACGACGAAACGGCCGCCGGGGACCAGGTGGCGGGCCGCGTTCTCGAAGCACGCGACCTGCTCGTCCTGGGTGAGCAGGTTGGCGATGGTGTTGTAGACGAGGTAGACGAGGGTGAACTCGCCGGGGACGACCGTGGTGGTCATGTCCCCGATGACCACCGGGAGGGTCTCCTCGTCGGCCTTGGTGCGGAGCACGTCGGCCATCGGTTCGGACAGTTCGATGCCCGTCACCGGCACGCCGCGCTCCCGGAGCGGCACGCCCACGCGGCCGGTTCCGATGGCGAACTCCAGGGCCCGGCCGTCCCCGGCGAGCCGGGCGAGGAAGTCGAGGGCGGGACGGAGGGCGGCGGGTGAGGAGTTCTCGGCCTCCTCGGCGTCGTAGCGGTCGGCGGTCTCACGGCTCCACAGTTCGCTGCTCGTCATGGGCGGCCACTCTGCCGGGCGGACACGGCCCTGTCGACGCGATTACGAGGGGGGCGGTCGGAACGTCGCGCTCCCCCGCCGTACTCGCCCCCGTCGTCGACCGCGGGGCGCGTGCGACCATGGACGCGGACGCCGGGGTGGGCGGATCGGGGAGGGGCGGGCGGTGGACGAGAAGCGGTCGTACCTCGACACCCCGGCGTACACGGCGTTCCTGACGGTCGTGGCGTTCTGGGCCGCGGCGAGTTCCGGAACCGCTTCCTACGTACGGGTGGGGGCGGGCCTCTGCGCGGCCGGCGCCGCCGCGCACTTCGTCCGTCTCCTGGTGGAGCGGCGGCGCGACCGGCGTGGAGCCGCCGAGGCCGCTGAGGTCGCCGACGGCTAGCCGACAGCTGTCACGGCAGCCGGCCACCGGCACCGCACTGTCAGTGCCTGCTGCCACGATGGCCCTCATGACGATCCACCTCCTCACCGACATCGAGCAGGCCGTGCGCAGCAGTTGGAGCGCCGAGACCTGCACTCCGGAGTACCGCGAACGCTGGAGTCCGGACAATCCGGCGCGGGACCAGTGCGGGGTGACCGCCATGGTGCTCAACGACCTGCTCGGCGGGGAGTTGATCCGGGGCGAGGTCCATGTCGACGGCGTGCGCACCGACTTCCACTGGTGGAACCGCCTGGGCATGGGTGTGGAGATCGACCTCACCCGGGAGCAGTTCGCCCCCGAGGAGGTCGTCGTCGGCGGTGACGTCATCGTCCGGCCGCCGGTCGCCGAGTGGCGGCGGCTGCGGGAGGAGTACGAGCTGCTGCGCGACCGGGTCGCGGACCGGCTCGGGGCGGTACCGCGCGTGTCGTAGCCGATCCGTGGCCGTTCCGTGCCCGGCCGGACCGGCCGAAGTCCCCTTCGTACGCACTACGGTGAGCTCATGCCGTCATACCGCCGCACCCCGTGTCGCGGTCCCGTCGGCGCCGCGGGCACGCGGCCGGCCCACCGGCTTCCAGGGCGAGGAGAGCGGGGAGAGCGATCATGGGTGAGTCTCTGAAGACCTTCGTCGGCGGTACCGAGGTCGAGGTTCCCAACAGCATCCCGGCCATCCGGGCGGCGCTGCCCGACGAGAGACGCGAGGAGTTCGACCTCGCGATCAACGAGGCCGGTGTGCACGAGATCCAGGCCGTCATGCGGCACTGGATGCTGGAGGCCGTCCCCGATCCCGAGGCCGAGAAGATCCTGGACCGGCTGGCGCGGGACGAGGCCGAGAGGCGGAGCGTCGCTTGAGCTTCCGTATCTCCTACGCACCGCCCGCGGACGACACCCTGGCCAAGATGCGCGACGGCGAGACGTTCCGGGAGGCCATGGTCCGCACCCTCGGCCAGGAGCCGTACGGCCACGCCTCCTCCGCCGTCAAACGCGAACGGGACCGGCGCGAGGCGACCGTCGCCGGGGCCATCGTCCTCTACTACGTCTCCCGGTCCGTCCTGACCGTCACCGTGGTCCGGCTCGTCCCCCTGCCCTGAGAGACCGGCCGCCGGCAGCCGACCGGCCGCCCCGACCGATCCGGCCGATCCGACCGACCAGCGGACAGCGGACAGCCGGAACCCTCCCCGCCCCGAACGGGCCGCCGGGCGCGTGCCCTTGACCGGCTTCCGGGGCCGTCACCCGTGCTGGGCAGCCGGCCGGGGGCACGCGTCCGTGCGCCGGGTCAGGCGAGCTTCCCGTCCTGTGCCGCCACGACGTCCGCGGGCACCTCGAACGTCACGCCGCCGCCGACCGCCGCCAGGTTGAAGGCGAAGAACGTCGCGACCGTGTTCCCCTTGCGCAGCGCCACCAGCTTGAACGGGGCCTTCTCGCCGTCGTCCTGGGAGGTGACGGTCCACGCCGCGGACTCGTCGCCGCCGGTGATCTTCTCCTCGGCGACCGAGACGACCTTCGTGGGCGTACCGGCGACCGTCACGGTGAAGCCGCCCGCGCAGTCCGCCGCCGCCTTCTTCAGCGCGGTGAACGCGTCGGCGCCCGTCGCCCCCTCGTAGGAGTGCAGCGCGACGAACGTGGACGTCAGGTCGAACGCGTCCTTGAGCGCGTCCTCGGCCCCGCCCTCCGTCAGCTCCTCCAGCGACTTCTTCTTGCCGTCGGCCTTCGGCTCGTCGATCACCCTGCGCTTCACGCTCGCGGCCGAACCCTCCTGCGCCACCCCGTACATGGCGTGGGCGACCGGCAGGCACTCCTCCTTGTCGGCCTTGACGCCGGCCGCCGGGACCTCGTCGGCCGGGCCCGCCGGAGTGATCTTGGTGTCCTTCACGTCGCCCTGGGCGAGGGCGGCCTTCCCCAACTCGTCGGCGGTGAGCGTCTTCGCCGGGGTCTTCGGGGCCGAGGAGGACCCGGCGGCAGCGCCCTTGCCGTCCTTCCCGTCCTTGCCGTCGGCATCCGACGAACCGCCGCAGGCCGTGGCCAGCAGGGTGAGGGCGGCCGCGGAGGCGGCGAGGGCGGTACGGCGTACGGCAGTGGCGCGCATGGTTCATCTCTCCGGTTTCGGGGGCGACCGCCCTTCCACCGTGCGGCACGTCGACGCCGTCCGGACGGGCCGTCGCAGTGGTCCATACCCTACGGTCGAACGCACGGGCGAGGGCCGGTCCGGCGGGGGTCCTCCCGGGATCGTGATTCCGCTGTGATCATCCTGTGAACGCAGGGGACGGAACGGCTGCACCGTCCTCCGCCCCGATCCGGCCGCCCCTGCCGCGCTACGAACTCTTCCGGAGCGGACGGCACGACGGGGGCCGGAAGCCGCTCGCGCCGCGACCGCTCCGAGCGGTCGAGCCCGTCGCGGCCCCGGGCGGAACGGGGTCAGTCCTCGGCCGGACGCCCGGTCAGGTGGCGGAACGCGTCCAGGTTCCGGGTGGACTCGCCGCGCGCCACCCGCCACGCGTACTCCTTGCGGATCGAGTCGGCGAACCCCAGCTCCAGAAGGGTGTTGAACGCCCCGTCCGCCGCTTCGAGCACCACGCCGAACAGCCGGTCCAACTCCTCGGGAGTGACCACCGAGAGCGGGAGCTTGCCGACCAGGTAGACGTCCCCGAGCGAATCGATCGCGTAACTCACCCCGAACAGGCGGAGGTTGCGCTCCAGCAGCCAGCGGTGGACCCCGGCGTCGTTCTCGTCGGGGTGCCGCACGACGAACGCGTTGAGGGAGAGGGAGTGCTTGCCGACGATCAGCGAGCAGGTCGTCGACAGCTTGCGGGTGCCGGGCAGCGTCACGACGTAGTTGCCGGGCCCCGGGCTCTCCCATGCGAGCCCGGCGTCGTTCAGCGTCGCCTCGATGACCTGGGCCGCTGCGGTTTCGTCCGGTACGTCAGCCATGCCGCGAGCCTACGACAGCGCCGGGCGGGCGGCAGGAGGGGCCTGGGCCCGGGGGCGGCGGGGGCCCCTCAGCCGTGGCGGGTACAGGCCCGGCGGCGGTGGTCGGCGATCGCGGCCGTGTACACCTCGGCGGTGGCCGATGCGGCCGTGTCCCAGCCGAACGACTGGGCGTGCGCCGCCGCGGCCGCCCCCATCCGCCCCACCAGCTCCGGCGCGTCCGCGAACCGCCCGAGCGCGCGGGCGTACGCCTCCGGCTCGTGCCCCTGCACCAGGAAGCCGCTGACCCCGTCGCGCACCGCCACCGGCAGCCCGCCCACGGCCGCGGCGACGACCGGGGTGCCGGCCGCCTGGGCCTCTATGGCGACCAGCCCGAAGGACTCGCTGTACGACGGCATGACCAGCACCGACGCGGCCCGGAACCAGTCCGCCAGCCGGTCCTGGCCCACCGGCGGGTGGAACCGTACGACGTCGGCGATACCGAGCCGGGCGGCCAGCTTCTGCAGCTCCTCGGGCTTCGCGAGGCCGCTGCCGCTCGGGCCTCCGACCACCGGCACGACGATGCGGGAGCGCAGGGCCGGGTTCCGGTCCAGCAGCACGGCCACCGCGCGCAGCAGCACGTCGGGGGCCTTCAGCGGCTGGATACGGCCGGCGAAGAGCGGAATGAACGCGTCCTGGGGCAGGCCGAGCCGGGCCCGGGCGGCGGCACGGGCGGACGGGGCGTCTCCTGCGCGGAGCCGGTCGGAGCGCTCGGGGAAGGGGCGGAACCGGTCCAGGTTGACGCCGGGGTGGACGACGGCGACGGCTGCGGGGTCCGCGTCGTAGAAGCGGACGAGTTCGTCGGCCTCCTCGGCGGTGTTGGCGATCAGCCGGTCGGAGGCGTTCACGATCTGGGTCTCGCCGATGACCCGGGCGGCCGGTTCGGGGGTGTCGCCCTCGGCCAGGGCGGCGTTCTTGACCTTGGCCATGGTGTGCATGGCGTGGACGAGGGGGACGCCCCAGCGCTGGGCGGCGAGCCAGCCGACCTGGCCGGAGAGCCAGTAGTGGGAGTGGACGAGGTCGTAGTAGCCGGGGCGCTGACCGGCCCATGCCTGCATCACACCGTGGGTGAAGGCGCAGAGCTGGGCGGGCAGGTCCTCCTTGGCGAGACCTTCGTACGGCCCCGCGTCCACGTGCCGCACCAGGACGCCGGGGGCCAGGTCGACCGCGGGGGCCAGGGAGCCGGTGGTGGCCCGGGTGAATATCTCGACCTCGATGTCGATCGCGGCGAGGCGCTTGGCCAGCTCGACGATGTAGACGTTCATCCCGCCGGCGTCGCCCGTGCCGGGCTGGTGGAGGGGGGAGGTGTGCACGGAGAGCATCGCGACGCGGCGCGGCTTGCGGAAGGCTCCGGAGAATCCTCCGGGGAACCTGAGGCGCGCGGCCGTCCGCGTGGAGCCGAGCCGGGGGACGTACGGGCTCACCTCGTCGGTCCTCCTCGATCGGGGCGGGCTGCGGTGGGGAGCGCGGGTGCCCTCCGAGGGCGGGAACAGAGGAATGCCGCTTTTCATTTCCGCTTTGCCAAATCATTACGTGCCGGACGGCGCGCCGCCCGGCGGGACCGGAGGACCGCCCCGGGGCCGCCGGGGATGTGCGGCGCCCGGCCCCGGGGTCCGGTCCGCCTGCCCCCGGCCCCGGCGTCCGGTTCACCCGCTCCCCGGCCTCGGGCGGCCCGTCCGGACCGCCCCGGATCCCGGCCGGGCCGCCGGGGCGTCCCTTCCTCCCCGTCGCCTACGCTCGACCCATGCGCCAGCGCCCCATCGGCACCGCCACCCGCGGGACCACCAACCCGAACCGGCTGCGCCGCATGGACCGCTGGATCGCCGACGCCCACGGCCCCGCCCTGCGCCGCGCCGACTCCCCTACGGCCGTCGACCTCGGGTACGGAGCGGCCCCGTGGACCGCCGTGGAGCTGCTGGGCCGGCTGCGTACCGTCGAGCCGCGCACCGAGGTGGCGGGGATCGAGATCGACCCGGAGCGGGTCGCCGCCGCGCGGCCGTACGAGCGCGACGGGCTCACCTTCGTCCACGGCGGCTTCGAGATCCCGCTGGACGTCCGTCCGCTGCTGATCCGGGCGGCCAACGTGCTGCGCCAGTACGACGAGGACCAGGTCGCCGACGTCTGGGCGCGGCTGTGCGCCCGCCTCGCCCCGGACGGGCTGTTGGTGGAGGGGACCTGTGACGAGATCGGGCGGCGGCACGTGTGGGTGGCGCTGGGGCCCGAGGGGCCGCGCACGGTCACCTTCGCGACCCGGCTCGGTTCGCTGGAGCGCCCCTCCGACCTGGCGGAACGGCTGCCGAAGGCGCTGATCCACCGCAATGTGCCGGGCGAGCCGGTCCACGCGTTCCTGCGGGACTTCGACCGCGCCTGGGCGGCGGCCTCCCCGTACGCCTCGCTCGGCGCGCGGCAGCGCTGGATCGCGGCGGTGCGCGCGGTGGCGGCCGACTGGCCGGTGGCGGACGGGGCGCGGCGGTGGCGGCAGGGGGAGGTCACGGTGGAGTGGGACGCGCTGCGGCCCAGCGGCCCCTGACCTCCTGGGGCGGCGGCAGTCGGCTTCCGTGATCCGGCCTCCGGCCGGCTTCCGTGCCCCGGCGGCCGGCCGGCGGTCGCCCTGAGGGAGGGAAGCCCCCCGTCCCGGGAACGGCGCGGGGACGTCGTGCGTCCCTGTGGGTGGGCAAGATCCTTCGGTGCGGGGGGGGCGAGGAAGAGGGACAAGGCGAAGGGGCGAGGGAGCGGCGCGGGCCGGATCGCCGCGCTTCGGGGGGAATCGTGACGAAGTGGTCCTGCGGGGGCGGCCGGTGACGCGGCAGGGGGCGTCGGCCCCTGTTGCTTTGGGGGACGACATGGCACGATCGCGACGTTGCCGAAAAGTTACTGACGGTAAGTCAGAAAAGCCTTACCCGCCGTCTATTGCTTTTCTCGCATTCATCCCGCATACACCGTTCTCATTCCTTGCATCACTTACATCGCTTATGCCGCTTGCATCGTTTTCGTCGCCTTCGCCCGGAGGCGGACCCGGAGTGACCACCCGGAGGGGGAGTTCGTGAACCGACGCCACTGCGCCACTGCCGCCATCACGCTGGTCTGTGCGCTGGCCCTGCTGACGTCCACCGGCCAGGCGGCCGCCGCCCCGGTGCCGGACCCCGTGCCCTCCGCCTCCTCCGCCGGACCGGCCCCCCTGCGCACCACCGCGGAGTTGGAGGAGGTCCGCGAGCGGATCGATACGCTGTACCGGAAGGCGGGCGCGGCGACGGACGCGTACAACCTCGCCGAGGAACAGACGAAGAAGCAGTCCGGCGAGCTCGTGAAGCTGGCCAAGGCGATCGTCGACGGTCAGGCGCGGATCGCCGCGCTCAAGGACCGGGCCGGCGCCCAGGCCCGCGAGCAGTACCGCAACGGCGGCCTGCCGCCCGGCGCCCAGCTGGCCCTCAGCAACGATCCGAAGCTCTTCCTGGACGGGATCAACCAGGTCCGCCGGAGCCAGCAGGCGTCCAAGTCGCTGCTGGCCGAGTTGCAGCAGACGCAGCAGGACCTGGAGACGTACACCCAGGACGCCAGCGCCCACTGGGAGAAGCTGGAGACCGGCCGGGTCAGACAGGCCAAGGCCAAGAAGAAGATCGACGCCCAGATCGAGGCGGCGAAGAAGCTCGAATCGCGGCTGGAGGAGAAGGAGCGCGAACAGCTCCGCCGACTGGAGGCTGACGCCGCGGCCCAGGCGCAGAACGCGTGGCTCTCCTCCGGCGCGATCAAGGACGTCAGCGGCGAGGCGAGCACGGCCGGAGCGGTGGCGGTGGCCTTCGCGACGGCGCAGATCGGCAAGCCGTACGTCTGGGGGGCCGAGGGCCCCGGCTCGTACGACTGCTCCGGGCTGACCTCGCAGGCGTGGCTGGCGGCGAAGCGCCCGATCCCGCGCACCTCGCAGGAGCAGTGGCGGCTGCTGCCGCGCATCGACATCCAGGACATGCGCCCCGGCGACCTGATCATCTACCACGCCGACGCCAGCCACGTCGGGATGTACGTGGGCGACGGCACGATCGTCCACGCCCCCCGCCCCGGCCGCGACGTCACCCTGGCGGGCGCCGGCTCGATGAAGATCCTCGGCGTGGTCCGCCCGGACAGGTAGGACCGGGGAGGCCGCCCGGACAGGCAGGACCGGCGGGGGCCGGTCCTCCGCGCCCTCCCCCGGCGAGCGGGCAGCCCGAACCGGCCGCCGGGGGCAGGGCCCGCTCCCGCCCCTGCACCCGCTCCCGCCCCCGCCCCCGCGAGCGGCCCCCGGGCCGGGGCGGCTGCCCGGGAGCGAACCCGGGCGGAGGGGGGCGGTCCGCTTCCTGTGAGCGGGGCCACCCGGCCGCTCCCGGGCTCGTGATGTTCGTCATGTGCGCTTCCCGGCCACGTCGGCGGCCCGACGTGCCGGATCCGTGCCGGGACGCGGCTTATGGCGGCGCCCATGACGGGGGCCGGTCCCGCCGCGCCATTCCGTTCCCCCGCCACGGACCGCTATCGTCCCCGACTGGCGGATCGTCGATCGGCGAACCGCCGCACCCTCGGGGGGAGGGAAGGAAACCCGAACCGATGCCCGTACCCGTACCGCAGCAGCGATCCGTTCCCGCTGCGGAGACCTCGCACGGCGACCTCACCCTGCTGGTGATCGAGGACGACCCGGCGGGCACCACCATCACCGCCCCCGAGCTCTCGGCAGCGGCCGGAACCCGGGTGCGCGTCCGTACCGCCCGCAACCTCACCGAGGCCGCGCGGCTGCTCACCGACGACGTCGACTGCATCCTGCTGGACCTCGCCCTGCCGGTCACCGGCGCCGCCCCGACCGCCTCCGCCCCCGGAACCGGCGGCGCCCCCGGGGCCGGAGCGCCCGGCAGTGCCCGAGCGGCCGGGGGCAGCGGCGCGGTGGACGGCGGCCCCGGTCCGGAGCACGCCTCCGCGCGGGCCGACGAGCTGGCCGCCCTCACCCACGTCCTGCGCCTCGCGCCGCTCCACGCCGTCCTCGCGCTGACCGCGCAGGACGACGCGGAGCTGGCGGCCGAGGCCGTGCGGGTCGGGGCGCAGGACTACCTCTTCCGGGGCGAGCTGGACGCGCGCCTCCTGAGCCGCGCCATCCGGTACGCCGTGGAGCGCAAGCGCGCCGACACCGCCCAGCACCAGCTCACCGAGTCCCGCCTGCGCGCCCAGGAGAACGCCCGCCTGGAGCGCGGCCTGCTCCCGACCCCGCTGCTGGACGGCTCCGGCCTGAGCTTCGCCGCCCGCTACCGCCCCGGCCGCAGCCGCGCCCTCCTCGGCGGCGACTTCTACGACGTCGTCCGCACCCCGGACGGCACGGTGCACGCGATGATCGGCGACGTCTGCGGCCACGGTCCGGACGAGGCCGCGCTCGGCGTCGAGCTGCGGATCGCCTGGCGGGCGCTGACGCTGGCCGGGCTGTGCGGGGACGATCTGCTCGCCACGCTCCAGCAGGTGCTGGAGCACGAGCGGCAGAGCGAGGAGATCTTCGCGACCGTCTGCACGGTCGACATCGCGCCGGACGGGCGGCAGGCCGGGCTCTGCCTGGCCGGACACCCCGCGCCGCTGCTGGCCCGCCACGGACGGCCCGCGCGGTTGCTGCCGTACGAGGACGGCGGCCCGGCGCTGGGGCTGCTGCCGCGTGCCCGGTGGCCGCGCCGCCAGGTCGAACTGGGCAGCGCCTGGAGCCTGATGCTGTACACGGACGGGCTCATCGAGGGGCGGGTGGGAGGCGGCGGCAGCGAGCGGCTGGGCCAGGACGGCATGGCGGCGATGGTCAACAGCCGGCTGGAGCAGGGGCTGACGGGCGAGGAGCTGCTGGAGGCGGCGGTCGCCGAGGTGCGGGAGTTGAACGGCGGCGAGCTGACCGACGACGTGGCGGTCCTGCTGCTGGGCCGCGACCCGGAGCTGATACGCCGACGGGGCGGCAGCGCACCGCGCTCCCGCCCCGCGTCCGTCGACCGGCCGCCGTCCTCCCCGCCCGCGAGGGCGGGGGCTCAGCGCCCGCCGTTGTAGGGCCCGTACGGGCCGTCGCTGCTGGAGCCGCCCCTGCGGCCCCCGCCACCGGAGACCGCCTTGAGCGCGGGACGCACGTCGACCATGAACACGATCGACGCGACCACGCCCGCGAGCTGCAGGAAGAGCATCGGGATGAGCAGGTTCACCGCGACGGCGACGCCCAGGATCACCAGCCAGAAGGACTTCTGCTTCTTGTCGGCGGCCCGGTAGGCGTCCTCACGCGCGGTCGCCGCGAAGACGAAGGCGACCACGGCCAGCACCAGCATCGCCAGATAGAGCAGCTGGAGGAGCGAGCCGAACGCTGAGAGCAACATGGTGTGTACCGCCTAGTGAGTGGAGGAGCGCCCTGCGGCCGAGAGGGCCAAGGTACCGGGACAACGAACCGGCCACCCGACATGGTGCCCGCCCCGCGTCCCGGTCACGCGTACCGTCCCCCGGACAGAACCCTCAGGGGCCCCGTAGGGGTCACGCGTCGGCGGGCGGCGTGGTCTTCCCGGCCGCGGGCTTGCGCGGCGCGGGCGCCTTCTTCGCGGACGCGGCCTTCGCCTCGGCGGCGGGCGCGGCCTTCGTGGTGGCAGGCTTCGCGGCGGCGGCCTTCGTGGCGGCGGGCTTCGCCGGTGCGGGCTTCGTGGCGGCGGCCTTCACGGAGCCGCCGGTCGCGGGGGCAGTCCCGGCCGCACCCTTGGGAGCGGCCTTCGCGTCGGCCTTCGCCTCGCTCTTCGGGTCGGCCTCGATGACGGCGGCGATCTCGACGATCTCGTCGGCCGTCTCGCCGCGCCAGGTCCGTACGGTCTGCTCGCCGTGCTCGGCGACCTTCTCGTACGCCTCACGGGCCTTGACCGCGTACTCGGCGGCCACGCCCACACCGCGGAGCGCCAGGTCCTGGGCGGTCTCCCCCAGCTTCTTCAGGTCGGCGGCGTCGAACGAGCCGAACACCTCGGTGACCTTCGCCTGCACGGTGGCCTGGGCCTCCTTGGCCTGCGTGGCCACCTTCTCCTGCACGACCTTGGGGTCGGTGTTGCGCACGGCGTCGATCCGCTCGGGCGCGTCGGCCCGCAGCTGCTCGATCAGCGCCGGGATCTTGAGCGCCTGCTGCACGGCCAGGTCGGCCGTGCCTGCGGCGAAGTAGAGGGGGGTGGGGTCGGTGAGGGTCTTGCGCAGGTCATCGGTGATGGCCATGACTGTGGTCCTCCCGGATCATCGAACCAGCTGTCAGCTGTGAGGGTCGTGGTCTTCCTTGGCGTCCGCACCGGCATCGTCGCCGTCACGGTCCCCGGCATCGCGCCCGGCGCCGGCTTCGGCGTCCGCGTCGGGCCCCGTGTCCGTGCCGGGCCCGGGGTCGTACCCGTTCTCGCGGCGGAAGGAGTCGTAGATCTGCAGCAGAACGCTCTTCTGCCGCTCGTTGATCGACGGATCGGCCAGAATGACCGCCCGCGTCTCCAGCTCCTCCCGCTCCCGCTCGTCGAGGATCCCCGCACGCACGTACAGGGTCTCGGCCGAGATCCGCAGCGCCTTGGCGACCTGCTGGAGCACGTCCGCACTGGGCTTGCGCAGACCGCGCTCGATCTGGCTGAGATACGGGTTCGACACCCCGGTGGCATCGGCGAGCTGCCGCAACGAGAGCTGCGCCGCACGGCGCTGCTCCCGCAGGTACTCCCCGAGATTGCCGACGTTGAGTGATGCCATGACTCGATACTGCACACCGTTGCTAACAATTGCAAGCAGGCGCTTGCAAAAGTGTCCCACGCCACGGCGGTACGCCCGTGTGACCGTCGCACCGCGGCCGGGCGGCGGGCGTCGCGGCAGGGGGCACGGCGGTGGGCCCGGCGGGCCGGACAGAGCTGGCGGCGGTGGCCGAAAAGCTCGTGGCGGACGGCACGGTGGCGACGATCCGCCCCACGCTCCTCACCGGCCGCAAAGTCCTCGCCGCCGCCTTCGCACCGGACGGCACGCCTCTCGCGTCGGGCCACTACCACCCGGCGCGGGGCATCACCGAGATCGGCGGGATCGGCACGCTTCCCGCAGCCCGCCGCCAGGGCCTGGTCGCGGCGGTCATGGCGGCCCTGGCCGCCCACGCCCGCGACCACGGCGTGCACACCGTCTTCCTCGCCTATGCGGAGGCCGCCGTCGCCCGGATCTACGCCCGCCCGGGTTTCCGGCCGGCCGGCACCACCCTGTTGATCGCCGACCAGCCGGCCCGGGGGCAGTAGGTCCGCGGGCCACACACCGGCGGGGGCACTGGCCCTCGACGTCATGAGCGGCGCGCGACGAGGACGAACTCCCTGCCCGGCCGGTCGGGCGCGTCGCGTACGTCCTCCACCGTGAACCCCCGCGCGGTCAACTCCGCCTCGATTTCCTCCCGTCCGCGGAAACGCAAGGTGGAGTCCGAGGTCAGCACCTCCCCGTCGGCCGCGAACACGTACGTCCAGCGGAAGGAGACCAGAGGCCCGCTCGTCCCCGTCACCTCCACCCAGCTCTCGACCGCGCCGATGCCCGGGATCTCCGTCACACGGAAGGACGTCTCGCGGTTCCACCCCTCCCAGGCGCGCGCGGCCGGGTTCCGGGTCTCGAAGACCAGGCGGCCGCCGGGCCGCAGTGCCCCGTACACCCCCCGCAGGGTGGCGCGCCACGCCTGCGGATCGGCGATCTCCTGGGCGACGTTCGCCGTCATGGTCGCCAGGTCGGCACGCATCGGCGGAAGGGCTGCGGCATCACCGCAGATCCAGCGCACCTGCTCGCCGCCCGGTTTGGCCCGGGCCACCTCGATGGACGCCCGGGCGGGATCGACGCCCACGACGTCGAGGCCGCGTCCGGCCAGCAGAAGGGCGAACACCCCTGTTCCGCAGCCGATGTCGAGCACGCGGCGTGCCCCGAACTCCTCCGCCATCGCGACGTACGCGTCGAGATCGCCGCGGTCGGGGTCGAGGGGGTCGTAGATCGCGGCGAGCCGCGGATGAGCGAAGCATGCGTCGGCCATGCCGCCGAACGTAGGGAAGCCGGTCGGGAAAGGCCACCCGTTTCCGGTCGCTTCCGTCCTGTGCCGGGGCCGGTCAGGGCACCTGGGCGGGGCCCGGGCCCGCCCCGGGCCCGCGACCTTTCCCCGCGTCCGTACGGTCGTCAGGGCTGCGTGGAGGCCCCTGCCTCCTCGGACCCCGGCCCTTGTCCGGATGATCGTTCTGTTGGGAGGGTGAGGCATGCATAAACCGCCGACCTTCGTCCTTGTCCACGGAGCCTTCGCGAACTCCTTCTCGTTCGCGCCGCTGCAGTCCGAACTCGCCCTGCTCGGGCACCGGTCGGCCGCGGTCGACCTTCCCGGCCACGGCTTCGAAGCCACCTTCCCCGCCGCTTACCAGTCTCCTCAGGACCTCGCCGGCCTCGCCGCGGAGCCGGGCGGCATCAAAGGGGTCACGCTCGCCGACAACGTCACCCGGGTGATCGAGGCCCTGGAACGGGCCAGGCGGAACGGGCCCACCGTCCTGGTCGGCCACAGCCGGGGCGGCGTCACCATCACCGCCGTCGCCAACGCGCGGCCCGACCTGATCGACCGGATCGTGTACGTCTCCGCCTGGTGCCCCGTCGAACTGGACGTGGCGGGCTACTACGCCGAACCGGAGATGGCGGACGTGGACGCGGGCGCCTTCGCCACCGCGCTCCTGGGGAATCCCGGCGAACTCGGGCTGCTGCGGGTCAACTTCCGTACCGCCGACGCGACGGCGCTCACCGCGTTCCGGGAGGCGTTCGCCGCCGACCTCACCGACGACGAGTTCCGCACCTTCCTCAACACCTTCCAGCCCGACGAGAGCCTCGACGCCGGTACGACCGCCGACCGGGCGCAGGCCGCGACCTGGGGCACGGTGCCCCGGAGCTATGTGCGCCTGGCCGCCGACGCCAGCCTGCCGCCCGCCGTGCAGGACCGCATGATCCGGGAGGCCGACGCGCTCACGCCCGACAACCCCTTCGACGTGCACACCCTCGACGGCAGCCATCTGCACTGGCTCGTCCACCCCGGGCCCGCCGCCGAACTGCTCGCCGGCCTCGCGGGGCCGGCGACCCCCACGGAGTCCTGACCCCGCGGAGTCCTGGCCCCCGCGCCCCCGCCCGGCCCGGGGGCGCGGGTGCGGCGGGACCGGACGGGGCACGGCCCGGGGGCGCGGACCGGTGCGCTCACTTCCCCCGATGCGTCATGGCACTTCGGGGCGAACCAGCGCCTCCGCGTACGCGATCCCGGCCCGTTCCGCATACGCGATGCGTTCGCGCACCTCGGACAGCGTGCGCGGACGGTACCCCGGGCCGCCGCAGCAGCTCTTGTGGAAGCGGACGCCCGCGTTCAGCAGGACCGAGAGCGTCCGCCAGGCCGCCCGGTCGCGGCGCGGCGGCGCGGCGAACGCCGACCCCACGTGGATCAGCGCCCCGGCGCAGCGCGGACAGGCCCGTTCACGCTGCGGGCCGTAGGACTGCTTGTACGAGGCCCGGCAGGGAAGGCAGACGTACGAGGTCTTCGAGGGCGGCATCCGGCGATCGTAGGCGGCGCCCCGGCACCGCCCCCACCGGTTTTCGTCCCGGCCCCACCGGTTCTCGCCCCCTGGCGCCCTCGGCTCTCGCCCGGCGCCCTCGGCTCTCGCCCCTCCCCCGGCTCTCACCCCCGGCCTCCTCCGTTTCACCCCCCTCCGATGTCTGAGCCCCGCCCCCGTCGGCTCCGCCCGTTTCGCCCGCCGGTCCTGATCCCGGCCGGACTCGCCCCTGGGCCCGCTCTGGGCCCTGCGCTGGGCCCGCCGTGGGCCCGGGGGCCCCTGACAGGACCACCGGCCGCCTCTAGCGTCTATGCGGGTAGACCCCCGTACCCGCTGTTCCGTATCCCGCTCGCCTCGCACCCCGCTCACCCCGTACCCGGCCCGCCCGCGCGCCCGACCGCTTCGAGGGAGACCCGATGTGCCAGTCCTGTGTGACCGCCACCGCACCGAGCCCCCTGCCCGCTGATTCGACGGACTCCTTCCCGGGGCTGTCCCGGCGCGGGCTGCTGGCCGGTCTGGGCCTCGGCGCGCTCGCCGTGAGCCTGCCGGCCGGAGCCGCCGCCGCGGCGGAAGCGGAGGCGGTGACCGCGGCAGCGGCGGCAGCCGCCAGGAACGGGGCCTGGGCCTGCCCGGCCCTGGGGCGGTTCCCGGCCGGGGGCCACTACGGCGCGCCCCGCGGCGGCGCGTCCCACGCCGGGCAGGACGTCAGCAACTCCACCGGCACCGCCGTCTACGCGGCCGCCGCCGGTACCGTCGTCCGCCGGTCGTGGGGAGGCGGACTGCCCGGCCGGACCGGCAACGCCCTGGTGATCGCGCACGGCGGCGGCCAGTACACCTACTACGGCCACCTCAGCGCCTACCGCGTCGGGCTGAACGCCGCCGTCAGGGCCGGCCAGCGCATCGCCGACATGGGGGCCACCGGCAACGTCACCGGCCCCCACCTCCACTTCGAGACCCACAACGGGAGCCTCGGCTCCACGGTCAACCCGGTCTCCTTCCTGGCCGCGCGGGGCGTGGACCTGGCCGGCGGCTGGTCGCGGATCGATCCGGGCGCGAAGGGCGCGACGGTCGTCGTGATCCAGCACCTGATGAACCAGCGCGGCTACCGGTTGGCCGTGGACGGGGCGTACGGTTCCGTCTCCGTGGACGCCGTCGAGCGGTTCCAGCGCTCCCAGGGGCTGGCGGCCGACGGGCAGGTCGGCCCGGCCACCTGGCCCGAGCTCGTGTACACACTGCGGCAGGGTGGCGAGGGCTCACACGTCCGGGCCCTCCAGGCCGCGCTGAACAAGCGCGGGGCCGCTCTGGCGGTCGACAGCGGGTTCGGCTCCGTCACCACGACCGCCGTACGCGCCTACCAGGGCGTCAACCGCCTGGTGGTCGACGGCGAGGCGGGACCGGTGACCTGGCGGGCGCTGACCGGCTGACCCGCCGACAGGTGTGGGGCCCACGGTGACGCGTGGCGCCTCGCGGGCCGCCCGGCAGGGCGGCAGTGGTCGGCCGTGAACGGTCCGGCGGCCGTTTATGGTCGACCACGTCCCCCGCACCACCGGCACCACCGGTACCGGTTCCATGTGCCGGCCACCGCAGGAGTTCCGCCATGAGTACGTGTACGGGCCACGCCCCCGGCGACCCCCACCGCACCTCGGCCGCCGCCGCCCCGGACGACATCCCGGCCGCCCTCGCCGCGCCCGTCCACCCGCCCCTCCCCCTCCCCGGCTCCTCCGGCCCCGGCTCCGATTCCGCCCCCGGACCCGGCCCTGATCCCGGAACCGTTCCCGGACCCACCGGTCGCGCCTTCGACGCCGTGCTCTGCGATCTCGACAACGTCGTCCGCTTCTACGACACCGCCCCGCTGGCCGCCCTGGAGCGGGCCGCCGGACTGCCGGTGGGCGCCACGGAGGACGTCGCGTACGCGCCCGAGGTCGATCTCCCCCTGCTCCTGGGCCGGATCACCCCGGACGCCTGGGTGGAGTCCATCACCGCCGCGCTCGCGGACCGGGTGGGCGAGGACCGGGCGCGCGACCTGGGCCGGGCCCTCGCGAACGCGCCGTTCCGGGCCGACGAGGAGGTGGTGGCGCTGCTGCGCCGCGCCAGGACCCGTGTGCCCCTGGTCCTCGTCACCAACGCGACCCTGCAACTGGACGACGACCTCGCCCTGTTGGGCCTGGACGAGCTGGCCGACGCGGTCGTGAGCAGCGCCGTGGAGCAGGTGGCCAAGCCCGATCCGGCCATCTATTGCATCGCGGCCGACCGGGCGGGCGTACCGCTGGACCGTTGCCTGTTCGTGGACGACCGGCAGGAGAACGTCGACGCGGCGGTCGCCCTCGGCATGACCGGCGTCCTCTACCGCGAACCCGCCGACCTCCGGCGGGCGTTGGGCCCGTGTGCGGAGGCGGCGCCCCCGCGCCCCGGCCGGACGGGCTGAGCGGCGTGGACCGGGAGGCGCCGGAGGTACGGGGGCCGGGCGGGGGCGGGCCGGAGGTGCTGGCGGGCGGGTTGGACCATGCCGGGGCCGTCCTCCGGCGCGGCGATACCGTCGAACGCCCCGCCCCGCCGCACGCCGCCCTCCTCCACCCCCACCTCCGGGCGCTGCGGGAGCGGGGGTTCGCGGACCTGCCCGTACCGCTCGGGTTCTCCGCCTCCGGGCGGCGCGAACGGCTCTCGTACGTCCCCGGTGAGGTCGCCGTCGCCCCGCACCCGCCCTGGGCCTGGACGGACGAGGCCCTGCACTCCGTGGGGGCGCTGCTCCGCCGGATGCACGACGCGGCGGCGGCCGTTCCGGTGGAGGGGGCGGCGGGCCGGCCCACCGGTCTGGCCGACCCGGAAGGGGCTGCGGCTCCCGGCGCCGTGGTCTGCCACAACGACGTGTGCCTGGAGAACGTGGTGTTCCGGGGCGGGCGGGCCGCCGCGCTCATCGACTTCGACCTGGCCGCGCCCGGCCGACCGGTGTGGGACGTGGCCATGGCCGCCCGCTACTGGGTGCCGATGCGTGGCCGCGCCGGGCTCGACCGGGCGCACCGCCTGCGCGTGCCGGCCGGCGGCTACGGGCTCGGGCGGGCCGACCGGGCCGCCCTGCCCGAGGTGATCGAGCAGGCCACCGCGGTGTGCCGGGCGTTCGTCGAGCACCGGGTGGCGCGGGGGGACGCGGCGTACACGGCGGCGTACGAGGAGAACGGGCGGGCGGTGTGGGACCGGCACCAGACGTGGCCGGCGGCCCACCGCCGTACGCCGGCCGCCGCCCTGCTCACCGGCTGAACCGCGGCTCAACCGTGGCGCGGTGCGGGCTCCAGCCCCGTCCGCAGCTGGGCGAACGCCTTGTCCGCCGCCCGTACCGCGCCCGCGTGGACCTGGGCCGCGCTCTCGCCCCCGTCGATCCGCCGCCAGTTGTCCAGGGCCAGGATGCGCAGGACGGCGACGATCTGCCCGGCCGCCAGCCGCTCGGGCAGTCCGCCGCCGAGGGCGTCGGCGAGGGCGGTCTCGGAGCGCCCCTGGTAGGCGTGCAGCCGGGCGACCAGGGCGGGTGTTCCGTACAACAGGCGGAGGAACGCCAGCACTTCGGGGGCGTCGCAGAGGCCGGTCACCGGATCGCGGCGATCCAGGCCGTCGAGGAAGTGGCGGTGCAGGGCGTCCAGCGGGCTCTCCCCGGCGGGCCGTGCGGCGACCACCCGGGCGGACTCGTCCTCGTGGTCGGCGAACCGGTGCAGGACCAGGTCCTCCTTGGCGGGGAAGTACCGGAACAGCGTCGGCTTGGAGATGTCCGCCGCCGCCGCCACCTCCGCCACGGACACCTTGTCGAAGCCGCGCTCCAGGAACAGCGCGACGGCGGCGTCGGAGACCGCCTGGTACGTCAGCTGCTTCTTGCGCTCCCGCAGGCCGACCGGCCCCGGGGGGCGCCCCCGCACACGGCCGGGCCCCCGCCCGCCGGGGTCCTGCCCGCCGGGGTCCTGCCCGCCGGGAAACCGCCCCCCGGGGGCCGGCCCGTCGGAGCCCTGCCCGCCGGGGGTCCGCCGATCGGAGCCCTGTCCGCCCCCGGTCCCCGTTCCGGTTCCGTCCCCGCTCCCGGCGCTCTCTCCGTTCATGACCATGAAGCGTACGCCCTTGGCCTCAAGCGGACTTGGTTCCGCCGCCCTGGCCGCCGGGGCCGTCCGCCGCCTTCCGGATCAGCTCCGCCACCCCGTCCAGCAGCACCCCCATGCCGAAGGTGAACTCGTACTCCGGGTCGTCCGGCTCGCTCATCATTCCGGAGGACAGCTGCCGGGCGACCCCGGGGTGCCGCACGGGGTCGACGAGCCGCTTGAGGGTGCGCTCGTGGGAGGCCGCCAGCTCCTCGGGCCCCATCCCGCGGGCGACGGCGGCTGCCGCCAGGTCGCTCATCATCAGCGCCTCGCTGCGGATGAAGTTGGAGACCAGCAGGATCACCGAGGTCTTGTCGCCCTCGCAGAGGCCGCTGCCTTCCAGCGCCTGGAGCCCCTGCTCCCACCACGCGATCGAGTTCGGCGTGGCGGGCGGGCCGCCGATCGGGATGCGGAGCGCCCAGAGGTGGTCGTGGTAACGGCTGCGCTGGGCGGCCGCCCACTCGGCGAGCGCCGCCCGCCAGCCCGCGCCGTTCGCGAGGGCCGTCAGCGGCTCCGGCGCGCCGAGGGCCTCTTCCTGCATCAGGACGTACAGCTCGTCCTTGGCGGAGACGTACCGGTACAGGGACATCGTGGACGCGCCCAGCTCCTGGGCGACCCGGCCCATCGACACCGCCGCGAGTCCGTCCGCCGCCGCGACGCCCACCGCCGCCGCGACGATCCGCTCCAGGCTCAGACCCGGCTTCGGGCCCTTGGCCGGGCGGCCCCGCAGCCCCCAGGCCGCCTCCAGGCTGGTCGGCAGATCGCCGCCGCCCGAGCCGTTCTTGTCCGTCACCGCATCCCCTTCGCCCGGCGTCCCGGCCCCGCCGACGCCCTGCTCCGCGCCCCCGTACGCCTTGACCCCATCCTAAGGATGCGTAATGCTTACGCAGTAACGCGTATGTCATACGCAGAAGGGGGGCCCGGACATGGCCCAGCCGATCCGGCCGAGCGGACACGCACCCGCCGCCACCACGGGACACGCGCCCGCCGCCACCACGATCGAGACCGCCGCCACCACGCCCGACGCCGCCACCGCCATCGAGGCGCGCGGCCTCACCAAGTCCTACGGAAAGCCCGCCGTCCGGGTGCTCGACGGCATCGACCTGCGGGTCGAACGCGGCACCGTCTTCTCCCTCCTCGGGCCGAACGGCGCCGGCAAGACCACCACCGTGCGCATCCTCGCCACGTTGACCGACGCCGACTCCGGAACCGCCCGCGTCGCCGGCCACGACGTCGCCGCCGAGCGGAGCGCGGTACGCCGGTCGATCAGCCTCACCGGCCAGTTCGCCGCCGTCGACGAGGCCCTGACCGGCGAGGAGAACCTGCGGATGGCGGCCCGGCTCACCGGGCGGTCGGGCCCCGCCGCCCGGCGGCGGGCGGCGGAGCTGCTGGAGCGCTTCGACCTCACCGCGGCCGGCCGCCGCCTCGTGCGGACGTACTCCGGGGGGATGCGCCGCCGCCTGGACCTGGCCGCCGGCCTGGTCGGTTCGCCCCAGCCCGAGGTGTTCTTCCTGGACGAGCCGACCACCGGCCTGGACCCGCGCAGCCGCCAGGAGCTGTGGGAGGTCGTCCGCGAACTGGCCGCACGCGGCGCGACCGTGCTCCTCACCACCCAGTACCTGGAGGAGGCCGACCGCCTCGCCGACCGGATCGCCCTGCTGGACCGGGGCCGGATCGCCGCCGAGGGCACCGCCGCCGGTCTCAAGGCCCGCATCGGCGGCCACCGCCTCGACCTGGTCCTCACCAGCCGCGAGGACTATCTGCGGCTGGCGGGGCGGGCCGTCCACCACTGTCCCGAGGCGTTGACGCTCGGCCTGCCCACCGACGGTTCGGCGGCCCGGGTACGCGCCCTGCTCGACGATATCGACCCCGACCGCCAGGCCGTCGAACGCTTCAGCCTGCACACCACGACCCTCGACGACGTCTTCCTGAACCTGACCTCGCCCGCCCCCGCGGGCCCGCCCGCGGTCTCCGCCCCGGCCGGTCCCGCCGCCGGGAACCCGCCCACCGCTCCGGAGGCCTCCGCCCATGTCTGACACCGCCGTCCAGCACCGGAGCGCCCCGGTCCGGCCCACCGGCACGGCCGCCAAAGGCCGCGGCCGCGGGGCCGGCCCGCTCACCCACACCGCCGTCATGACCGCCCGCGCCCTGCGCCTCAGCAGTCGCAACGTCGACGCGCTGATCACGTCCCTGGCCCTGCCGATCATGCTGATGCTGATCTTCGTCCACTTCTTCGGCGGCGCGATCGACACCGGGACGGAGTACGACTCCTACGTCATGTACGTCGTCCCGGGCGTCCTGCTCCTGTCCGCCGGATTCGGCGCGGCGACTACCGCCACCGCCGTCAGCGAGGACATGAAGGGCGGCGTCATCGACCGCTTCCGCTCCCTCGACGTGGGCGGTACGCCGGTACTCGCCGGGCACGTGGCGGCCAGCACCGTCCGCAACCTCTGCGCCACCGCCCTGGTCTTCGGCGTCGCGCTGCTGATCGGCTTCCGGCCCGCCGCCTCCTGGCGCGGTTGGCTCCTGGCGGCCCTCGTCCTGGTCGCCTACATCGTGGCCCTGTCCTGGATCTCGGCGGTGATCGGCCTGCTCGCCCGGACCCCGGAGGCGGCGAGCGGCTTCACGTTCTTCATGTCGTTCCTGCCGTATCCGAGCAGCGCGTTCGTCCCCACCTCGTCGATGCCCGAGTGGCTGCACGGCTTCGCCGACCACCAGCCGATCACCCCGGCCATCGAGTCCCTGCGCGGGCTGCTGCTCGGCGAGGAGATGGGCGGCACCCCCTGGGTCGCGCTCGCCTGGGCGGCCGGGATGCTCGCCGCGGCGGTCGCCGCCTCCGGGCCCCTGTTCCGCGTCCGGACGCGCTGACTCCGGAGGGCGGAAGCGGGCGGGCCCCGCCCCGAAAGGCCCGGGGCCCGCGTCGAAAGGCCGGGGGCCGCCCCGGCCGGGTCCGGGCGGGCCGGGTCCGGGCGGGCCGGGTCCGGGCGGGCAGGGTCCGGGCGGGCAGGCTCAGAACACGTCCGGGCACCACGGCCGCCGGCCCGTACGGAACACGGCGTCCGCCGTCGTCGCCGCACCCGCCCGCAGCTCCTCCGCCCGGCCGAGGTCCACCAGCCGGCGCACGGACTCGTCGCCCAGGTACAGCGTGGCCAACTCCGCGACGTCCAGGGCGAGATCGGCGCTCCGGGTGGTGGGGACGCAGCGGGCGCCGCCGTCCGAGGCGTCCAGCAGGAAGCGGCCCCCGGCCGGCCCCGTCCCGTCCCGGACGTCCAGGACGAGCGACGCCTCGACGGCGTAGGTCCGGGCCTCCAGGGCGCGCGGCACGTCCAGCATCCGCAGCCACAGCCAGTCCGCGTGGGTGACCAGGCGGGCCGCGCGGGGGTCGGGGAGCAGCAGCGGAAGCAGGTCGTCGGGGGCGCGGCAGCCGGAGCGGACCGTGCTGACCCAGTCGACCGAGCAGAGGTAGCGCCACAGGGCCCGCTCCGCGGCCGGGTTCAGCGCGATCATGTCCCGTACGGAGGCGGTGTTCAGCGGCTGCTTGGCGTCGCCCCACTTGGCGTCCACGCCGTAGACCATCAGGCCGTCGACCTCGCCGTCGGCGGAGCGGTGCACCACGTAGAACGGCTCCTCCCACTTCTCGTCCGCCCTGCGGGGCGCGACGCCCGTGCACTGCCGCCACCACCGCTCGCCGCGGCTGACGACGCCGGGCTTCCGGGCCGCCAGCGCCGCGTGCACCTCGGGGCCGAACGTGCGGATGTCCGCGCCGTCCACCATCTCGATCCGCCCCCCGTCCGCCGGCTGCCCGGAGCGGCGCGGGTCGAGCCCGGCCCGGTGCACGGAGACCTCCCACTCGGCGGTCCAGGAGGCGGGGCCGAAGCCGTACCGTCCGTAGATCGGGTACTCGGCGGCGATCAGCGAGGCGACCACCTCCCCGCGTTCCTTGGCCGCCGCCAGCTCCGCGGCCATCATCCGGTTGAGCAGGCCGCGTCGGCGGTGCGTGGGCGACACGGTCACCCCGGTGATCCCGTCGGACGCCACGGTGGCCCCGCCGACCACGGTCAGCCGCTGGGCGAAGGAGCGGAACGTCGCCACGCACCGGCCGGCGTCGAAGACGCCCTGCGTGCGGGAGAGGTCGATCTCGGCGAGGCGGTCCGCGACGAGCTCCTCGCCCGGCCTCTCCACGGGGGTCAGGAAGCCGGTCCGCACCGCCCTCATCCAGTCGGGGAACTCGGACGGGGCGACGGTGCGGGGATCAAGGCTCATTCCTCCACGCTAAGGGCTGTCCCGTAGTTCCCGGTGGATCAGTGCGCGGCGTCAGATGCGGTGCATCGCAAGGCGGAGGGGCATCCGCATACGGGATGTACGGGGATGTTCCGGCAACGCGGCGAGGTGCCGTAGCTGTCGTCGCGCGCCCGCCGGGAATTGCGGGACAGTCCTTGGGCAGGGGCCGCTCAGAATGTCGCGCGAATTTCCCCGACCTCGGCGGCTCCGCCGAGCAGCGGCGAGCGGCCGATCCGGGCGACCACCGGGGCGTCGACGCCCAGCAGTTCCAGGGCGCGGGCGAGCACCGGGCCGAGCGCGCGGGCCGACCCGTCGTCGATCTTGAAGGCGAGGGCCCGGCCGTCCGCCAGGGCCACCGCCTGGACCGCCTCGGCGCCCATCTTGGACAGGGCCCCCGGCACCTCGCGCATCAGCCAGGTGTCCGGCCGCCGGGTGCCCGCGACGTACTCCGGGTGGGCGCGCATCGCGTCCGCGACCCGGCGCTCGGCGCTTCCCGGCTCGGCCAGGACGAAGGACCGGAAGGCGCGGGCGAGGCCGGTCAGCCCGATCGCCATCAGCGGGGCCCCGCAGCCGTCCGTGCCGAGCGCGGCGACGGGCTCGCCGGCCGCCTGCGCGACGACCTCGCCGACGAGCCGCTGGAGCGGGTGGCCGGGGTCGAGGTAGGTGGCGGTGTCCCAGCCGTTGTGGAGGCAGGCGGCGAGCATGGCGGCGTGCTTGCCGGAGCAGTTCATCGTGATCCGCTCGCGTACGTGCCCGCCCGCGAGGTAGCTCTCCGCCTCCACCGGGTCCAGCGGCAGGTCCGGCGGGGTCTGCAGGTCGGCGGTGCTCAGTCCGTGCTCGGTGAGCATCGTGCGCGCGAGGTCGAGGTGGAAGGGCTCCCCGGAATGGCTCGCGGCGGCCAGCGCCAGCCGCCGGCCCGACAGGTCGAGACCGGCCCGCAGGATCGCGGCGGCCTGCATCGGCTTGTTGGAGGAGCGGGGGAAGACCGGCGCGGCCGGATCCCCGATCGCCCGCTCCACGCTGCCGTCGGCGGCCAGCAGGACCAGCGAACCCCGGTGGCGCCCCTCCGTGAAGCCGGAGCGCACGACCTCCGCCAGGACGGGCGGGGCCGGAGGCGGGGTGGTCGGTATGGCGGGCGGGGCGTCGGTGGACGTCATGGTGGCCTTCCGGGGACGGGGGTGCCCGACCCGCGCCCGGAAGGATCGCTTCAGGCGAGCAGGTCGTCTACTTGTGCTTCCCCGTCACGGTACCTGCGGGCGATCTCCGCACCGCAATCGTCGGCGGTGCGCTGGAGTTCGTGACGGCGGCGGGAGACCTGCTGCTCGTAGCGGACGAGGCGGCCCATCGCCGTGCGCAGCTCCTCGTCCGTCCGGGCGTCCAGGTCGGACAGTTCGACCTCGGCCAGGGTCTCGGCGGCGAGCCGCCGGAACTCGTCGCCGCGCGGCGTCGTCAGGGTGACGTGCCGGGCGGAGGTGCGGTGCCGGGACGGGGCGTCGGTCAGGATCTCCGAGAGCCGCCTCACCACCGCCGCGTCCTCCACCGGGGTCCGCGGGTTCCGGCGGCGGGCCAGTTCGGCGCGCAGGATGTCGATCCGGCCCTGCACCAGCCGGCGTACGTAGCTGAGGTCGGCCTCGTCGCGCTGGGCGTCCCGGCGCAGCGTCCGCAGATCCGGCAGCCGCAGTCCGCCGAAGCCCGCGTCGCCGCCGGCCTGCCCGGGCACGGTGGCGGTTGCGGGCTTCGCGGGCGGCCGTACGGGAACCTGCCCCGGCACGCTGCGCTGTACGGGTGACCGCAGGGTGCTGGTGCTGGTACGGGCCCCCGGTACGGCACCGGGAGATTGTCCGGTTCCATAGGTACTCATGCTGTTCCGTCCCCTCGACCGGTGCGTCGGCACACCGACATCGTGCATCGTGCCACCCATCACCGTGCCTCTGCTGACGTCTTGTACCCGTTCAGCCCAAGATAGGTTGGTCTGTATGCGCGCAGTGGTACAGAGAGTGGATGGGGCGAGCGTCTCCGTGGGCGGTACGGCGGACGACCCGTCGGGACCCGGAATCGTGGGGGAGATCGTCGGCGAGGGCCTGTGTGTACTGGTCGGGGTGACCCATGACGACACCCCGGAGAAGGCGGCGCGGCTGGCGCACAAGCTCTGGTCGCTGCGCATCCTGGAGGGCGAGAAGTCCTGTTCGGATGTGAACGCCCCCCTTCTGGTGATTTCTCAGTTCACTCTCTACGGGGACGCCCGCAAGGGCCGCCGCCCCACCTGGAACGCGGCGGCGCCGGGCGAGGTCGCCGAGCCGCTGGTGGACGAGGTGGTGGCGCGGTTGCGGGCGCTGGGGGCGCGGGTGGAGACGGGCCGGTTCGGAGCGGACATGCGGGTCTCGCTCACGAACCACGGCCCGTTCACGGTGATCGTCGAGGTGTAGGGCGCGCCCGGACCGTCTACGGCTCGACGACCGTCTCCTGGGCGGCGGCCGTGTCCCCGGCGAGCAGTTCCGCGTCCACGGGGACGTTCCTCTTGACCAGGGCCAGGGCGATCGGGCCCAGCTCGTGGTGGCGCGCCGAGGTGGTCACGAAGCCGAGCTGGCGGCCCTCCTCGCCGTCCGCGGCCAGCCGCACCGGGGTGCCGTGGCCGGGCAGGTGCACCTCGCTGCCGTCCAGGTGCAGGAAGACGAGCCGCCGCGGCGGCTTCCCCAGGTTGTGGACGCGGGCGACGGTCTCCTGGCCCCGGTAGCAGCCCTTCTGGAGGTGGACGGCGGTGCCGATCCAGCCCAGCTCGTGCGGGATGGTGCGGTGGTCGGTCTCGAAGCCGACGCGCGGCCGGCGGCCCTCGACGCGCAGCGCCTCGTACGCCAGGATTCCGGCGGCGGGCCCGTGGGCGGCGGCGAACTCCTCCAGGCCGGCGCGGGGCAGGAACAGGTCCCGGCCCTCCGGGGTCTCCCGTACGGTCGTCCCGTCCGGGGCCTCCGCGATGGAGCCGGCCGGAAGGTGCACGAGGGCGATGTCCGCGGTGCGGTCGGCGACCTCGACCCGGTAGAAGAACTTCATCGACTCCAGGTAGGCGATCAGAGCCTCCTGGCTGTCCGGTTCGACGTGCATCCACACCGTCGTGCCGTCGTCCACCAGGTACATCGCGTGCTCGATGTGCCCGTTGGCGGAGAGGATCAGGGACTCGGTGGCCCGGTGCGGGGCGAGGTCGCTGACGTGCTGGGTGAGCAGCAGGTGCAGCCAGCTCAGCCGGTCCTCGCCGGTGACGGTGACGACGCCCCGGTGGGAGAGGTCGACGAAGCCGTTGCCGTCGGCGAGGGCGCGTTGCTCGCGGAACAGGTCGCCGTAGTGCGCGGCGACACCTTCGTCGCGGCCTTCGGCGGGGACGGCGCCGGGCAGGGACAGCAGGGGGCTCTTCATGCGCCCAGCCTACGACTTGGCGGGGGCGTCCTTCGCGGCCGTGTGCGGGGCCGTCTCCGCCGCCGTGCCGGGAGCGTTCCGCGCCGCCGTCCGGGCCGCCGCGCACTCCGCGCAGCGGCCGAAGATCGCGAAGTGCTTCATGTCGGTGTCGAAGCCGAAGTCGGCGCGCAGCTTCTCGGTGAAGTCGGCGACGACGGAGAGGTCGGCCTCGATGACCTCCTGGCAGTCCCGGCAGACCAGATGGATGTGGTGGTGCCGGTCGGCCAGGTGGTAGGTGGGCGCGCCGTGGCCGAGATGGGCGTGGCTGACCAGTCCGAGCTCCTCCAGCAGCTCCAGGGTCCGGTACACCGTGGAGATGTTCACGCCGGAGGCGGTCCTGCGCACCTCGCAGAGGATGTCGTCCGGGGTCGCGTGCTCCAGGGCGTCGACCGCCTCCAGGACGAGCTGCCGCTGGGGCGTCAGCCGGTAGCCGCGCCGGCGGAGGTCGGTCTTCCAGTCGGTGGTCACCACACGCCCAGTCTAGGGGCGTGTTGCGGAAGTGGCGCCGTCCGCCCGGAGGGCGGGCCCGGCGGCGTCCGGTGCGTGCGACCGCAAGGCGGAGGGCCGGGTCTACTTGAAGAAGGCGATGCCGTCGTCGGGCATGTCCTCGAGGTTCCGCGCCATCTCGGCGACCTCCTCGGGGGTGACGACCTTCTTCAGGTGCGCGGACATGTACGGGCGCAGCTCGACCTCGGGGGTGGCCTTCTCGCCGACCCACATGAGGTCGCTGTTGACGTACCCGTAGAGCCGCTTGCCACCGCTGTACGGGCCGGAGGCCGCCGTGCGGGCCACCGCGTCGGTGACCAGGTCGATCTGCGGCTTCTGGTCGGCCAGCTCGCCGTACCAGATCTCGATGACGCCCTGGTCGCGGGCCATGACGACCTCGACCTTGCGGTCCTTGTCGACGCGCCAGTAACCGGTCTCGGTCTCCAGCGGTCGGACCTGGTTGCCCTCGTCGTCCAGGACCCAGGTGTGGGAGGCGTACTCCAGGAAGTCCCGGCCGTCGTGGCTGAAGGTGACTTCCTGGCCGAAGTTGCACTTCTCGGCGCCGGGGAAGTCGGACACGCCCGCGCCCGCCCAGTTGCCGAGGAGGAAGGCCAGCGGGACGAGGTCCGGGTGGAGGTCTGACGGAATCTCGATCATGAGCTGCTCAGGCGATCTGTGAGGGTACGAGGGGGTGGGGGGCCGGGGCGGCGGAGGTCAGCGCTGGCCCTGGTACAGCTTCTTCACGGTGATGGCGGCGAAGGCGGTGACGCCCACGCAGACCAGGACCAGCAGGGCGGTGAAGAATGCCTCAAGCACAGGGGGCTCCTCGTGACGAGCGGGTGGCGGCGGTGACAGGGCCGGACCCCAGCCTAATGGGTGGGGGCCCGGCCTTCTCGTCCAGGTGGCGTCTCGGACCGGGGCCGCGGACCGCCCGGCGGCGGGGCTCCCCGGGGGAAGCGGCGGGGCGGGCCGCCCCCTCCGGGCGCCCGGGGAGCCCCGCCGCCGGGGGACGCCGCCGCGCGGCCGATTACAGTTCGGTCCATGGCGAAGAAGCTTGTGATCAAGGTGACTGCCGGGCCCGAGGCCGCCGAACGCTGCTCGCAGGCGTTCACGGTGGCGGCCGTGGGCGTCGCCAGCGGGGTCGAGGTCTCGCTCTGGCTGACCGGGGAGTCGTCGTGGTTCGCGCTGCCGGGCCGGGCCGCCGAGTTCGAGCTCCCGCACGCCGCCCCGCTGCCCGACCTGCTGGACTCGCTCCTGGCGGGCGGCCGGGTCACCCTGTGCACCCAGTGCGCGGCGCGGCGCGACATCACGGAGAAGGACGTGCTGGAGGGCGTACGCATCGCGGGGGCGCAGGTCTTCGTGCAGGAGGCCATGGCGGACGACGCCCAGGCGCTCGTCTACTGATCCGCCCCGGGCCGGCTTCCGCGCCCGTACGTCAGCGGCGCTTCTTGCCGTCCAGCTCGTCCCACCACTCGTCGGACGTCGGGTCCCCGGTGGGGTCGTCCCACCAACGGTCTTCCGGGCCGCGCCGGTTGGCCGCCACCGCGGCGACCGGGGGGATGACCATGGCGACCACGCACATGCCGACGGCGACGGGCATGGACCACAGGCGCACGACGGCCCAGGCGGACACGAAGAGGACGATGCATCCGCCCATGGTCAGGAGGTAGTTCCGCCTGCGCCGGGCGTACATGTCTCCAGGGTAGGACTCCGGCGCCGGAGGGGTCGAGCCCCGGGCGCCGCCCGGGGGAGGGTCCGGGCGGCGCGAAGGGCCGCACCCCGCGTCAGGTGGCGTCCAACCCCCTGGGGTGCGGCCCTTCGGCCGGTCCGGGCGCCGTCCGGGACGGCGCGTGCCGCGGCTCAGACGGCGATGGCGACCTCGGAGAGTCCGCCGGTCTGCGCGACGACCGTGCGGTCGGCGCTGCCGCCCGGCACCAGGGCGCGGAGCGTCCAGGTGCCCTCGGCGGCGTAGAACCGGAACTGACCGGTCGCGGAGGTGGGGACCTCGGCGGTGAACTCGCCGGTCGAGTCCAGGAGGCGCACGTAGCCGGTGACGGGCTCGCCGTCGCGGGTCACGCTGCCCTGGATGGTGGTCTCACCGGGCTTGATCGTCGAAGCGTCGGGGCCACCGGCCTGTGCTCCACACATGGTTCTGTCCTTCAGGTCGAAGCGGTGCTGGTCGGACGGGTCGCCGGGCGGGCCGTCCCGCCCGCCGGGGCGGGCCGGGCTACTTGGCGGGGCCGAGCTCGATCGGCACGCCGACGAGGGATCCGTACTCGGTCCAGGAGCCGTCGTAGTTCTTGACGTTCTCCTGGCCCAGCAGCTCGTGGAGCACGAACCAGGTGAGCGCGGACCGCTCGCCGATGCGGCAGTAGGCGATGGTGTCCTTCGACAGGTCGACCTGCTCGGCCTCGTACAGGGCCTTCAGCTCGTCGTCGGACTTGAAGGTGCCGTCGTCGTTGGCGTTCTTCGACCACGGGATGTTGCGGGCGCTCGGCACGTGGCCGGGGCGCTGCGACTGCTCCTGCGGGAGGTGGGCCGGGGCGAGCAGCTTGCCGCTGAACTCGTCGGGCGAGCGCACGTCGACCAGGTTCTGGTTGCCGATGGCCTTGACGACGTCGTCGCGGTAGGCGCGGATCGACTCGTCCTGCGGCTTGGCCTTGTACTGGGTGGCCGGGCGCGTGGGGACGGCGTCGGTCAGGTCGCGGGAGTCCAGCTCCCACTTCTTCCGTCCGCCGTCGAGGAGCTTGACGTTCTCGTGGCCGTACAGCTTGAAGTACCAGTAGGCGTAGGAGGCGAACCAGTTGTTGTTGCCGCCGTAGAGGACGACCAGCGTGTCGTTGCCGATGCCCTTCTCGCTGAGCAGCTTCTCGAAACCGGCCTGGTCGACGAAGTCCCGGCGGACCGGGTCCTGGAGGTCCTTCGTCCAGTCGATCCGGATCGCGTTCTTGATGTGGTTCTTCTCGTACGCCGAGGTGTCCTCGTCCACCTCGACGATGGCGACCTGCGGGTCGTCGAGGTGGGCCTCGACCCAGTCGGCGTCTACCAGGACGTCGCTGCGGCTCATGCTGTTCTCCTCCGGGGCAGTCTGCGGCGGGGTGGTGCGCGATGCGGAGTTGCGGGGTGCGGGTGTACGCGCGGGGGCACGGAACGCGGCGCGTACGGGGCACGGGGCCGGCCCGGGGGACGGTCGGGAGCGACGGTCGGAGGGCCGGGGAGAACGGGACGGCTGCGGCGGTGCGAGCGTCCCGCTCAGAACGTGCGACAGAGCATGGCGGCGACGCGGCACAGGTCTACTGCCCGCCGCTTCGTGAGATCCGCCTGTCGCTTCATGCGTCCGATCGTAGGGAGGTACGGGCGGAGATGTCACCGTCGTGTCGAATGATGAGACACGATCATCCGCGATACGAGACGGAGGCGGGGTACGGAAGGCTCCCGGCCGGTGCCGGACTCCGGGAGCCCTTCCCGCCATCTGCGGAGCGGACACCCGCGTCTCATCATCCGGATCGACGGCAGCCCTCGCGCTCCTCCGGGGCCGGCGCCGCGGAGGAAGGCGGCGCGAAAGCGGCTCGGCGCCGAGCCGGCGTCAGGCCGGCACCGGGTCAGCCGGTCAGCCGGTCAGCCGGTCAGCCGGTCAGCGAGACGTTCGAGCCGGCCAGCGAGATCTCCAGGCCCTTCCCGGTCACCTTGACCTCCCGGAGCTCCAGGCCCTCGGGCAGCCCGTCGACGTCGCCCTCGAAGTCGGTCTTCTTGCGGACCAGCTCCTCGACGCCGGGAATGCCCTGGCCCGGCACCTTGTCCGCGCGCACCTCGACCGTGTGGCCGTCGGCGCGGGTCACGGTGGACAGCACGCTGCGCGAGATCGGCCGGCCGAGGATCTCGACCGTCCCGGTGACCTTCGCCTTCCCCTGGCCGCCGTACTCCACGACGACACCGTCGCTCGCCGCCGCCGTCAGGTCCTCGTAGGTGACGAGTGCGGTGCCGGTGGCGCGGGCGGCCGTGGCGGTGCGGTAGCCGGAGCCGAGCTTCACGTCGTGAAGCCGGGCCCGGACCTCGCTGACCCGTACCGTGCGGCCCCCGGCGCTGGTCTTCAACCCCGTGAGGTCGAGGTCGACCCGGTCGAGCCGCGATGCGGCGAGCTGGGTGAGGAAGGGGAAGCCCTTGATCGAGATCTCCGTGGACGCCGCGCCGTCCGCGCTCATCGTGACCCGGTCCTCGGCCTCGGACTCGGCGAAGTAGACCGCCGCGCGGTCCACGGCGAGAAAGAGGCCGCCGAGCACCACCACCAGGACCAGCAGTATTCGCAGTGCGCGCATGTGTGTCGTCTCCCCACCCTGAGCCGTCGGTCCCCCGGCGACCGTGAAGCCTACTGCGGCTGGAGTGGACGCCCCGGGTGATCGACGCGCGACGGCCCCCCGGTGGTTCCCGAGGGGCCGTCGGCGGCCGTTCCCCCTCCCGCGGAGGTCAGAGGAGCATGCGGCCGAGCAGGTAGACGGCCGGGGCCGCCAGGGTCAGCGGCAGCGCGACGCCCGCCGTCATGTGCACGAACCGGGACGGGTAGTCGTAGCTCGCCACCCGCAGCCCGATGACCGCGCACCCGCCGGCCGCCAGGCCGAGCAGCGCGCCCTTCGCGCCGAAGTCGGTCAGCCCGCCCACCGCGAGGCCGGCGCCCGCGCCCGCGAGGAGGGCCGCCGCGACGGAGGCCGCGACGGGCAGCGGGAGCGCGCGGACGAGGACGGCGGCCGCGACGGCCGCCCCGCCGGCCACCACCGCGTCCGGGGCCGCCGCGAGGTGCCCCCCGGCGAGCACCGCGAGGGACGCGGAGACGACCGTCGCCATCAGGCCGTACATCCGCTCGTCGGCCCCCGCGTGGCTGCGGAGCTGGAGGACCACGGTGAGCAGCACCCAGACGCCCAGGGTGCCCAGCAGCGCGGCGGGGCCGTGCTCCCGGCCCGCCACGAGCAGGACGACGTCGGCGGCCAGCCCTCCGGCGAAGGCGAGCGCGATGCCCTGGCGCGCGGGCCACATGCCGTTGAGCCGGAACCATCCGGCGGCCGTCACCGCCTGGAGCAGCACCACGGGGACGAGCAGGGCGTACGTCCCGAGCGCCGCGCCCCCCGCGAGCAGCAGGCCGAGGACGGCGGTGATCGCGGCGGGTTGCATCCCCGGCGCGATGATCGGCGAGCGCCCCTCGGCGCGGGCCCGCTGGGCGTCGGTGAGCCGGGCGTTGCCCAGCGTCGTGGGCGCGCCGTACCCCGTGCCGTCGGCGGCCCCGGGCTGCGCGGCGGCGCCCTCGGGAGCGGGGGCGGACGCGACCGGCGGGACAGGGGCCACGGGCGCGGCGGGTGCGGCCGGCGCGACCGGGACCTCGGGCGGCAACGGCAGGGAGCCCGTGCCCACCGGCGCCGGGTACGGCTGCTGGTGGTACTGGGGCTCCTGGTACGGCGGGGGCTGCTGCCCCTGGTGGTGCGGGGGCTGCTGCCCCTGGTGGTAGTGCTGCTGTTCCGGGGACTGGTACGCCTGCGGCTCCTGGTGCGGAAGGTACTGCTGCCGCTCCTGCGGCTCCTCCTGGTAGGGCTGCTGGGGCCGGTACGCCTGCGGTTCCTGGTACTGGTGCTGGTGCTGCTCCTGGTACGGGAGGTGCGGCTCCGGCGTCGCCTGCGGGCCGGGCCGCGGCGGCGCGTACGGACCGGACTCCGGCATTCCGTACGGACCGGGCTGCGCCGTCCCGTACCCCTCAGCCCGCTCCGGTCCCCCGTGGTCCGGTCCCCCGGGCAGGCCGCCGTCGCGGCGGATCGTCGGCTGGTACTGGGTGTCCCAGGTCGGCGCCTGCCACGTCTGCGTCGCACCCTGGTCGAAGGCGTCCGGCTCCCCGTGGGCCACGGGCCCTCCGGCCGTCCCGTCCGGCCAGTGCTGCGGCGCGGGCCGCCGCTCGGCCCCGTACGGCTGCCGCTCGGGGTCGTACGGATACGGGTACTGCTGATCGTTGCTGCTCATGGCCTGCGGTTCACCCTCCTGCGAACGGCGGGAGCACCTCGACCGTGCCGCCCTCGGCAAGGCGTACGGTCTCATGCCCACGGGACCCCACGGGGTCCCCGTCGATGAGGAACGAGCACCGCCGGAGCACCTGGCTCAGCTCGCCGGGGTGCCGTGCGCGCACCGCGTCGAGCGCCTCGGCGAGGGTCGCCGCCGCGTACGGTTCCTCCGCGGTGCCCGCGGCTGCCTTGGCCGCAGCCCAGTAGCGGATCGTGCCCGCTGCCATGGCGCCACTCCTTCGGTCGGTTGATCGGACGCCTCGTGCGTCGGTTCTCCATGATGGGTCACGCGGGCGGCGCGGCCGTCGCCCATGCGGCGATGCGGGCCAGCAGGGCGTCGTCCGCCGCGTTCTCCGCGTGCCCCATCCCCCGCTCCAGCCACAGCTCCGCGCCGCCCGGGCCGGCCGCCTCCACCAGCATCCTCGGGTGGTCCACCGGGAAGTACGGATCCCGGTCGCCGTGGACGAGGAGCAGCGGGGCCGGGGCGATGCGCGGGACCGCGGCGACCGGGGAGAGCGGGACGGGATCCCAGTCCGCGGTGGCGATCCGGGTCCGGAATCCGTACCGCCCGACGAAGCGGCCCGAGGGGCGGGTGACCACCCAGTGCAGCCGGCGCATCGGGGCCGTCCCCCGGTAGTACCAACGGGCCGGGGCGCTGACGGAGACCACCGCGTCCGCACGCGCCCCCGCACCCGCACCGGCGTCCGTCCCGCCGCCCGGGTACGCCGCGCCGTACAGGGCGCCGTGCCGGAGCACCACCGAGCCGCCCATCGAGAACCCGACCGTCACCACCCGCCGGTGTCCCAGCTCCCGCGCCCAGGCCACCGCCGCCGCCAGGTCCAGCACCTCGCGGTCGCCCACCGTGGAGCGCCCGCCGGACCGTCCGTGGCCCCGGAAGGAGAACGCCACCACCGCCGCACGCCGGGCGAACACCCGTACGGCCCGGCGTACCGCGGGACGGTCGACGGCCCCGGTGAAGCCGTGGGCGACGACGATCGCGGTGGTCTCCGCCGGGGCCGGCGCGGGAGCCCCGGCCGTCTCCCCGCCCGGGCCCCCGTGAGGCGCCGTACACGGCTCGTACACCGCCTCGACCGGTACGCCGTCGTCCGTCAGCAACGTCACACGGCGCGGGGGCGGCGTGAGCAAGGGAACAGAAGAACGCCGGAATCGGCCCTCGGGCACGGAACTCATGTGGGTTATTCTGCTGCGAAGAGGATCCGGGCGATGCAGCCCCCGGATCCTTTTGTGCTTTACCGGCGGTGTTACGGCGGCGTTTCCACAAGCTCAGCGGTTCCGGGACGCGGAACCCCGCCGTGCCGCCGCAGGACGCTCGACGCAGGATGCCCGAAGCTGGACGCAGGACCCGTGACGCAGAACGCATGACGTACGAAGCAGTGCCGCATACTCCCCCGGGCCCGGCCCGGGAGTGCCCCTCTCGCAGGGAACGAGGAGGACCGACGTAATGGGCGAGCCAACCGTGCAACACGATCGACCGAACCGGGCAGGTGGGCGGCGATGAGTTCACTGCTGCTTCTGACGAACGCACTCCAGCCGTCGACGGAGGTGCTCCCCGCCCTCGGACTGCTGCTCCACAGCGTGCGGGTCGCCCCCGCCGAGGGCCCGGCCCTCGTGAACACCCCGGGCGCCGACGTGGTCCTCGTGGACGGGCGCCGCGACCTGCCCCAGGTCCGCTCGCTCTGCCAGCTGCTGCGGTCCACGGGTCCGGGCTCTCCGCTGATCCTCGTGGTCACCGAGGGCGGCCTCGCGGCCGTCACCGCGGAGTGGGGCGTCGACGACGTCCTGCTGGACACGGCGGGCCCGGCGGAGGTCGAGGCGCGGCTGCGGCTGGCGACGGGCCGCCGCCAGATCACCTCCGACGATTCCCCGATGGAGATCCGCAACGGCGATCTCTCCGTCGACGAGGCGACCTACAGCGCGAAACTCAAGGGCCGGGTCCTGGACCTGACCTTCAAGGAATTCGAACTGCTGAAATACCTCGCCCAGCACCCGGGCCGGGTGTTCACCCGCGCCCAGCTCCTCCAGGAGGTCTGGGGGTACGACTACTTCGGCGGTACGCGGACGGTCGACGTCCATGTACGGCGACTGCGCGCCAAGCTCGGCCCCGAGCACGAGTCGCTGATCGGCACCGTGCGCAACGTCGGCTACCGCTTCGTCACCCCGGAGAAGCCGGAGAAGTCCGAGCGCCTGGCGGAGGACGCCCGGGAGCGGGCGGCCGCGCGGCGGAAGCAGGCCGATCCCGTCACCCGTCCGGAGCAGTCCTCTCCGGCCACGGCCGCGGAAGAAGCCCCGGTGGAGACTGCCAAGAGATAGGTCCATCCGCGTAGACTGCGGCGCGTGGCCAAGGTGACGCGGGACGATGTGGCGAGACTGGCGGGGACGTCGACCGCGGTCGTCAGCTACGTCATCAACAACGGACCCCGGCCGGTCGCCCCGGCCACGCGCGAGCGGGTGCTCGCCGCGATCAAGCAGCTGGGGTACCGGCCCGACCGGGTCGCCCAGGCCATGGCCTCGCGCCGCACGGACCTCATAGGCATGATCGTGCCGGACGCCCGGCAGCCGTTCTTCGCGGAGATGGCGCACGCGGTCGAACAGGCCGCCGCCGAGCGGGGGAAAATGGTCCTCGTCGGCAACTCCGACTACCGCGACGAGCGCGAGGTCCACTATCTGCGGGCCTTCCTCGGCATGCGGGTCTCGGGGCTGATCCTGGTCAGCCAGGGCCCCAGCGAGCGTGCCGCCGCCGAGATCGAGGCGTGGGACGCCCGGGTCGTCCTGCTGCACGAGCGCCCCGAGGCGATCGACGACGTCGCCGTCGTCACCGACGACGTGGGCGGCGCCCAGCTCGCCACCCGGCACCTGCTGGAGCACGGCCATCCGTACGTGGCCTGCCTCGGCGGTACGGAGGAGACCCCGGCGGTCGGCGACCCGGTGGCCGACCACGTCGAGGGGTGGCGGCGGGCGATGCACGAGTCGGGCCGCTCCACGGAGGGCCGGCTCTTCCAGGCCCCGTACAACCGTTACGACGCCTACCAGGTGGCGCTCGGCCTGCTGTCCGGCCCGGACCGGCCCCCGGCGATCTTCTGCGCCACCGACGACCAGGCGTTCGGCGTCCTGCGGGCCGCCCGGGAGCTGCGGATCGACGTGCCGGGCGAGCTGGCGGTGGCGGGCTTCGACGACGTGAAGGAGGCGGGCCTCACCGACCCGCCGCTGACCACCGTCCACTCCGACCGCCCGGCGATGGCGCGGGCGGCGGTGGACCTGGTGCTGGACGACGCGCTGCGGGTCGCCGGGTCGCGGCGGGAGCGGCTGAAGCAGTTCCCCTCCGCGCTGGTGGTCCGGCGCTCCTGCGGCTGCGGGGAGCCCCCGGCCCCGGTGACCTGACCCGCCCGGCCCGGCGGGTCCGGCCCGGCTCGGCCCTCACCGCGGGCATACGCGGTTCTTCCGGGCTTCTCAGGACGTACTCAGACCCTTCTCATCTTCGCCGCGCAACCTGGTGGGCATGACGGAGAACCTTCGCCCGAACGGCGCGCACTCGACGGACCAGGCCCCGGCCCCGTACGCCTCCTCCTACGGGGCGGCGCACGAGGGCGCCGCGCACCCCGGCGCCGCGTACGCCGGTGCGGCCGGCGGGTACCCGCCTCCCCCCGCGTACGCTCCCGCCCACCGGCGCAGGGCCAAGCGGCCGGTGGCGCTGCTGGCGGCGGTGGCGATCGCCGCGGGCGTGATCGGCGGCGGCACCGCGACCCTCGTCGGCAACCTGGGCGGCCAGGACGCCGCCGCCACCGGCTCCGGCGGCGTGGTCAAGGGCACCACCGTCTCGCAGAGCAGCAAGGGCACCGTCGCGGGCGTCGCGGAAGCGGTCTCGCCCGCGATCGTGGAGATCGGCGCGGCCTCGTCGGCCGGCCGGTCCACCGGTTCGGGCGTGGTGATCACCGGGGACGGCGAGATCGTCACCAACAACCACGTCGTCTCGGGCGCGCGGCAGATCCAGGTCACCCTCTCGACCGGGAAGACCTACCCGGCCGACGTGGTCGGCACCGATCCCGACAAGGACCTCGCGCTCATCAAGCTGCGCGGCGCGAGCGGTCTGAAGACGGCCCCGCTCGGCGACTCCTCGCGGGTCGAGGTCGGTGACCAGGTCGTGGCGATCGGCTCGCCCGAGGGGCTGACCGGCACCGTCACCAGCGGCATCGTCTCCGCGCTCGACCGGGACGTCACGGTCGCCAAGGACGACTCCGGCGGCTCCGGCGCCCCCGGCCAGGACCAGGGCCGAAGCGGGCAGGGCGGCGGCGGTCAGTGGCCGTTCGAGTTCGGCGGGCAGCAGTTCAACGGCGACACCCGCGAGGAGACCACCACGTACAAGGCGCTCCAGACGGACGCCTCGCTCAACCCCGGCAACTCCGGCGGGGCCCTGATCAACATGGACGGTGAGATCATCGGGATCAACTCCGCGATGTACTCCCCCAGTTCGTCGGCGGGCGGCAGCGGCTCCGCAGCGGGCAGCGTGGGGCTCGGCTTCGCGATCCCGGTGAACACGCTCAAGGCCGATCTGGACGCCCTGCGCGCGGGCGACGGCGCCTGATCCCGCACGGGCGCCCGGCCGTGCAAGGCTGGTAGGGCCCCCGCAGACCGGGCCGAGACGAGAAGAGGACAGAGAGCGATGAGCCCCGCCGAAGACGGTCCCCACCGCATCCTGATCGTCGACGACGAGCCCGCCGTGCGCGAGGCGCTGCAGCGCAGCCTCGCCTTCGAGGGGTACGGGACGCGGGTCGCGGTCGACGGGTACGACGCCCTGGCGACGGCCGAGGCGTACGCCCCCGACCTCATCGTCCTGGACATCCAGATGCCCCGCATGGACGGCCTCACCGCCGCCCGCCGCATCCGGGCCACCGGTTCGACCACCCCCATCCTGATGCTCACCGCCCGCGACACCGTCGGGGACCGGGTCACCGGCCTTGACGCGGGGGCGGACGACTACCTGGTCAAGCCGTTCGAGCTGGACGAGCTGTTCGCCCGCATCCGGGCCCTGCTGCGCCGCAGCTCCTACGCGGCGTCGGCGGCGGGCGCGGACGCCCCGGACGAAGACGTGCTCTCCTTCGCCGACCTGCGGATGGACCTGGCGACCCGCGAGGTCACCCGGGGCGAGCGGCGGGTGGAGCTGACCCGCACCGAGTTCACCCTGCTGGAGATGTTCCTGTCGCACCCCCGCCAGGTGCTGACCCGGGAGCAGATCCTCAAGGCCGTGTGGGGCTTCGACTTCGAACCCAGCTCCAACTCCCTGGACGTGTACGTGATGTACCTGCGCCGCAAGACGGAGGCGGGCGGCGAGCCGCGCCTCGTCCACACCGTGCGCGGGGTGGGCTACGCGCTGCGTACGGACGGGAGCGGCGAGGCGTGAGCACGGCGCGGCCCCCCGCGGGCGGGCCCGGACCCGGCGTGAACCGTTTCGTCCGCCGCTTCCGGGCGCTGCCGCTGCGTTCCCGGCTGGCGCTGCTGGTGGCCACCGCGGTCGCGATGGCGGTCGCCGCGGTGGCGGTGGCGTGCTGGTTCGTGACCCGGGAGCAGTTGGAGGACCAGCTCGACGACTCGCTGCGCAACGCGAAGATGGACGACGCGGCGATGCGCGACCTGCTGACCTCGTGCCTGAGCGGCGGGCAGCTGCCCGCGCAGGAGTTCCCCGGCCAGTACACCGTGCAGATCGTCGCGGCGAACGGCGACTACTGCACGGCCCCGAACACCACGCCCGTCCCGGCCCGGCCGAGCGACGTCGCGGTGGCGGCGGGGCGGCGGGCCGACACCCTGCACACGACGGAGAACGCCGCCGGGAAGGAGATGCGGGTCCACACCCGCAAGCTGCCGCCGGTGGTCGACTCCGGCCGGGCCAACGACGAGCTCGCGGTCTCGGTGGCCCGCCCGCTCGGCGAGATCGACGCACCGCTGTCCACCCTCGCCTGGGTGCTGGTCCTCGTCGGGGGCATCGGCGTCATCGGCGCGGGCGCGGCCGGGCTGTGGGTGGCGCGGGCGGGGCTGCGGCCGGTGGACGAACTCACCGAGGCGGTCGAGCACGTGGCGCGCACCGAGGACCTGACCGTGCGCATCCCGGTGGACGGGGAGGACGAGATCGCCCGCCTCTCCCACTCCTTCAACTCGATGGCGGCCCGGCTCGCCTCCTCCCGCGACCGGCAGGCGCAGCTGATCGCGGACGCGGGCCACGAGCTGCGCACCCCGCTGACCTCGCTGCGGACGAACGTGGAGCTGCTGGCCCGCAGCGACGACACGGGCCGCCAGATCCCCGCGGAGGACCGCAAGGCGCTGATGGCCTCGGTGAAGGCCCAGATGACGGAGCTGGCCGCGCTGATCGGCGACCTCCAGGAGCTGGCCCGCCCGGACGCGGCGGAGCCGGGCCCGCTCCAGGTGGTGGCCCTGCACGAGGTCGCCCGCACCGCCCTGCGCCGCGCCCGGCTGCGCGGCCCGGAGCTGACGATCACGGAGGAGCTGGCCCCCTGGTACGTACGGGCGGAGCCGGCGGCCCTGGAGCGGGCGATCGTCAACGTCCTGGACAACGCGGTGAAGTTCAGCCCGCCGCGCGCCACGATCGACGTGGTGCTGCACCGGGGCGAGCTGACGGTACGGGACCGGGGGCCCGGCATCCCCGCCGAGGAGCTCCCCCACGTCTTCGAACGCTTCTGGCGCTCCCCCTCCGCCCGTCAGCTCCCCGGCTCGGGCCTGGGCCTGTCCATCGTGGCCCGCACGGTGCACCAGGCGGGCGGCACGATCGCCCTGCTCCCGGCCCCGGACGGCGGCCCGGGCACCACCGCGACGATCAGGCTGCCGGGGGCGCCGACCCCGCCGCCGGGGATGTGAGGCGGCGGGGCGGGGGCCCCTCAGAGGCGGCGGCGGAATTCGGCGGCGAACTGGGGGGCACCGCCCGCACTGATCCGGTCGAGCAGGCCGTGCAGGTCGCGGGGTTCGTTCCGGTAGTCGGCCACCTGCGTACGCAGGACCGTGACCATCTCCGCGGGGGCGAGGTCGAGCATGTCGAGAAGGAATTCATCGGGGTGCAGGACTTCGATCCCGTACGGATCGGACGACGCCGCAGGAAAGTCCTTGAGGTTCAGCGTGACGACGGCATGCGCGTGACCGCCGATCGCGGCCGCCAGAACGTGCCGGTCCTTGTGGTCGTTCGTCATGACGGATATGAGCGCCTCGTACCCCGTCACCGTGCTCTCCGGAAATGCTCCCGCCATGGCGGCGACGAGGTTCTTGGCCTTGAGGTCACCGATCCGCTCAGCGATGTTCCGGGTCAGCTCGTCAAGAATTCCGGCGGACCAGAGCGGCTCGTACAGCTCCGCCTCCGCCAAGCGGAGAAGGGTGTCCCTGAGGTAGTTCGGGTACAGGACACACGTGTCCAGGACGACGCGCTGCACATGGCTCCAGTTGGCTCGGGGGGGAACGGGACGGGCGGATCAGTCACCGTAGAGGCCGGACTCCTCGGTCAGTCTGACCAGGTCGTCCAGTCCTCGGCGGCGCTGCGTGCGCCGCTTCTCCTTGTAGTCGAGGACATCCGCGAGAAGGACCCTCCGGTGCCTCCCCGGCCTGTTGTACGGCAGGCCCCCCTCGTCGAGGATCTTGACGAAGGTCGGTCTGCTCACTCCGAGGAGGTCGGCCGCCTCTTGCGTGGTCAGCGTGGTGTTCACCGGTGCGACGGTCACCGCCTTCCCCTCCGACAGGGCACCCACCACCACCATGAGGGCCTCATAGACCTCTGAAGGCAAGCTGTGGGTGGACCCATCGGGACCTCGGAGCAGAGCAGGCTCGACAGCCGCCGGGGTTCGGTCGAGAAAGGACCTGAGCTCGGCGATCTCCTCACGGTGCTCGGGTAGGAGGGTGCGGTCTTCCGCAGTGCTGTGCATAGCTCGGTCTCCTTATGAGAGTGGACCAAGCATCGCACAATTCGAAAGAAACGCAAGCACAGGTGCGCAGCCGGTTGCCCGAGCCACCCACCCCCACCGGGTTGCACAGGACCACGGGCAGCCCGCCCCCGCTCACCCCGCCGGGTTGTGCCGGATCAGCGACTCCACCAGCCCGCCCCGCTGGTTCGGGTAGTCCAGCGGGACGATGCCCAGCCCCGTCCATCCGGTGGTCTCGGCGCGCTCCAGGAAGGAGTGCACCTGCGGGTTGAGCCGGTCGGCGTTCCAGCGCGGCGGCATCAGGGCGGCGGTGGAGACGTAGTTCATGTAGAACTTCCCCGGCTGGGCGGCCGCCTTGCGGAACTGGGCCTCGATCTTGGGGTACTTGGCGAACGGCTCCGCCATGTAGTCGTCCTGGATGTCGAAGAGGGCCGAGTCCCCGTAACGCACGCCGGGCAGGCCGCCGTTGTCGGCCAGCAGCACCACCTTGCCCCGGGCGCCGCCGAGTTCGGGGAGCGTGGAATCGAGGCGGAACAGCGACCGCCACCCCCGCCGGTCCAGGTAGTCGTCGAAGACCGCCCGGAACGCGGCGTCGCTCTCGGAGGAGTACTCCTGCTTGACCCGCATCAGCACGGTCTCGGTCGGGCGCGTGGCGAGGAAGTCCCGGCAGGCGACGAGGACATCGCCGAACATCAGGTTCTGGAACGCGGCCCCGTGGTGGATCGCGAACGAGCCGTCGATGAGCCGGCACCGTATGTCGAGGAAGCGGATACCGCTCTCCAGCTGCTGGGCGATCGTGGTGTTCTGACACTCCGACCAGGGTCCGCCGAACCGGGCCCCCGAGTCGTGCGTACCCGGGATCGTCAGCCGCTGGAGCGCGGTCCCATCGGGCAGGGCGGCCATCCAGTCCCACGTCCCCCGGGCCGCCCGCCGCCCTTCCCGCGTGGCGGCGACGGCGGGTGCCGCACCGATGACCGCGGTGGCGGACACGGCGAGGGCGCCGGCCAGGAAGCCTCTGCGGGAGGGCCGGGACAAGGGCTCGGGCGTGCGCGTGGGGCTGGACATACGGGTGCCTCCAAGGGCGGCGGGGGAGCCCGGCTCAGCCGGGTCGGGCGCCTCGATTCTGTCGCGTGCACGTCACACAGGAAAGGGTGCGCCCCTCCCCCGCCCCCCGCCCCCCGCCCGCCCCACCCGGGAGGGGCGCCCGGGTTAACGGAATGCGACGGAACAATATATTCACCGTGCCATTCTCCGGAATTACCGAAACCGCACAAAAGAATTGCCAGAGCGCGCGAAACCCCTTTAACCTGAGCCGACTCGACCGCTCGATTCGACCGGCCCCCGCCCGGCCGGAAGGGCGGAATTCGGTATGCGATCGAGCCGTTCGCACCCCCCACTGCCTTCCTCCGCCTCCTCTCCTCCGCGCGGGATACGGCACACCCATGTGAGGAAATCCTGTGCGACGCACGACATCCGCCCTCCTGGCCCTGAGCGCCCTGCTGACCGCCTCCGTGCTGGCCGCCCCGGCAGCCGGCGCCACCTCGCAGGACGACCGGCCCGCCGCCGCGCCCGCCGGATGGGAGAAGGTGGACGGGGCCGACCTGGCGAGAATCGCCGGCGGCGGCCCGAAGATCCCGGCCCCGGCCGCCCTGGACCGCGGCGTTTCCGCCCAGGCGGACGAGCCCGGCGCCTTCGCCCTCAAGTCGGTCCGCAACGGAAAGTTCACGGCCACCGAGAAGAACTACGCCGCACCCGACACCGGAATTCTGCGGGCCCGTTCCGCGTCCGTGACCGGCGGCTGGGAGGGTTACGCCCTCGAATGGCACGAGGCCACCCAGACCTATGCGCTGAAGGCCCTCGCGAACAACCGCTATGTCGCGGTCGAGGGGGCCTACCCCGGCAACACCCAGAACATCCTTCGCGCCCGCTCGGCCGGCGTGGGCACCTGGGAACGGTTCACCCTCTACCACAACGAGGACGTGGACCGCTGGGCACTCCAGTCCGCCCTGAACGGCCGCTTCGTCGCCATGGAGAACGGCTACACGGGGTCGCTCCAGTACGCGCTGCGCGCCCGCTCCCTCGAAGTCACCGGCTCCTGGGAGCAGTTCGAGCTTCACCAGATCGTCGGCTGACCCCACCGGGGCGAACGGGCCCGACCGTACGCCCCGCCCCCGGGCCCCCGCCTCCTCAGGCGGTGGCCCCCGCCAACACCGCGGCCCCCGGCCCGTCGAGGTCGTCGAGCGCCACCCGGCGGCCCGACACGGCCAGGAGCAGGGACAGGGCGGGGCCCGCCGCCTCCGGGCCCTCCCCGAGCGACAGGTCGGCGTCCGTCGCCGTCAACCGGACGGACGCCATCTGCTCCTTCGCCCCGCCGAACGCCGCCGGAGTACACACCTGGAGGCGCAACGCCCGGCCCACCGCCTCCTGCGGGTAGACCCGGTCCAGGCCCACGACCCGCCGGATGTCCTCGCCGTGGACGACCTCCTCGACCAGCCGGGTGTCGAGCGGGGCCGGCGGGGTCGACGTCCGCGACACCACCCGGCGCAGCCGCTCCAGCGTCTCCTCGGGCGAGGCCCCGCGCCATCGCTCCACCCCCCGCGCGTTCTGCAGGTCGAAGTCGAACCGCGCGCGGACGAGTCCGGCCAGGAACCCGAGGCGGGTCGTCAGGGCGGTGTCCACCAGATGGGCGGCCACCTCGTGCACCGTCCACCCCGTGCAGAGCGAGGGCGTGTCCCACCGCCCCGCCTCCAGCCGCGCGAGGTCGGCGACCAGCGCCGCACGCTCGGCGTGCACCATCCGCCAGGTCCCGCGCTTCGCGCCCCTCTTCACGGCTGCCTCCACTCGCACCGGTGACCACGTCCGCCGCACGAGACTCCGGGCCCCGCCGGAACTCATCGCACGGCCGCCCCCGGAGCACTCCGTTCCAGCTCACGAGGACGGGTCATAAAAGGTGATCTTGTCCCTCCGTGTCATAAATCGGTAACAGCGCGCAGACGGTACAACTCCTCCGCGTCACGACCTGTCCGACAAGGTGTGACCTACACCACTGCGGTGGGTGGGGAGCCGCGCGCCCGACCAGGCGTCGCGCCGTGACCGAAACGAGAAACCGGGGAACGACATGATCAACATCCGACGTGCTTCCGCCATCGGAGCCGCCGCCACCGCCGCCGCCTGCGCGGCGGCGGCCCTCGCACCGGCCGCCGTCGCGGCGGAGCCGACCGCCCATCGCTCCGGCACGGCGAGCAGGGCCGCCGCCGCGCAGTACAACGGGGCCTGCGGCAGTGGCTACTCCGTGGTGAACTCCGCCCAGATCGGCACCAAGGGCACGGTGTTCCTGACCTACAGCTCCGCCACCGGAAAGAACTGTGTGGTGACCGTCCGCAACGCCCCCGGCAAGGCCGTGCACATGACGGCCTCGCTCGGCTTCGCCTCGCCCACCACGACCGTCACGGACGCGGGGTACTACACCACGTACGCGGGACCGGTCTACCTCGACGCGCGCGGCCTGTGCGTGACGTGGCGCGGCGAGATCTCCGGCGAGGTGGCCGGCAAGAACGGCACCAACTGCGGCTCCCTGGCCGCGAAGCGGTGACGTAGCGGCACGGACCCACCGGGGCCGGACGCGTGGTGTGCGCACACCACGCGTCCGGCCCCCCGCGTACGCCGGCCCCTCCACGCCCGCCCCCACCCCGCTGGCCCGCACGCTGGACGGGCCGGGGCGGGAAGCGTTCCGCATGGTCTTCGTCACAGCGAAAACATGGAAATCGAGGGCAACTGCGCGCTTTGGCGACGTCTGTCCGCTCCACCCGACGCCGTCGCACCCCGGGGCCCGGAATATTCACCCGGCACCGCCACGGGTTCCCCATAGCATCGGCACAGGCAGCCCGCGTGATCCGTTCCGCCGTGGCAGCCGCCCCTCCGTACGCGCGTCCCGAAACCGGCGACCGCACCGTAAGGACCGACACACCGCCGACCACGACGCACCGCCCGGAAGCCGCACCGCCGGGACGAGGTACCACCCGGACGACGCACCGCCGGGACGACGCACCGCCGCTCCGCCTCCCTCGGAGCCGACGCAAGGAACCATGTGAAGATTCGCCGCGCACTCGCCACCGCCGTCGCACTCGCCGTGACCGCCCCCGCCGCGCTGCTCTCCGTCTCCCCCGCGTACGCCGACGCCAAGCCGGCGGCGCAGACGCAGGAGAAGAAGAGCAAGCCGACGATCAAGGAGCTGGAGGCGGCAGCCGCCGAGGCGAAGAAGGCGTACGAGAAGGCCGCCCAGGCGAAGGCCGACGCCGTCATCGAGCTGAGGAAGACGCTCGAAGAGCTCGAAAGCACGCACCCCCTCGCCGTGGCCGCCGCTGCCGCCCGGCAGGCCGCCAAGGACGCCGCCGCCGCGAAGACCACCGCCGACCAGGCCGTGACCGAGGCGAAGGCCGTCCTCGAAGCCCTGCCCGAGGACGCCACGGAGGAGCAGAAGACCGCCGCCGAGACCGCCGTCACCGAGGCCGAGGCGACCGCGGCCACGGCCGCCACCGCCAAGACCGCCGCCGACGCCAAGGCGGTCGAGGCCGGGACGGCGCTCGACGACGCACGGGTCGCGGCGGTCCGCGCCTACAGCGTGGTCGACAAGGCGGCGGACGACGCCCTCGCCGCGAAGATCGCGGCCGATGCCGCGCTGGCCGCGGCCATCAAGGAGGCGGAGGAGGACGGCGAGGCGTGCGAGCTCGTGGACGACCTCACCGCCGAGGTGACCGGCCTGCCGAACAAGCTCGTCGCCGGGACGACCACGAACTTCTCCGTCCGCGTGACCAACGGCTCCGACCGGCACATGGACGAGGTCATCGGGTACGCCGGGGTCCACGCGACCGACAAGAGCGGCGTCAAGGAGACCGGCGAGTTCTTCCGCCTCCAGTGGTCCACGAAGTCCTCCCCCAAGTGGAAGAACGTGGACGAGGACAACTACATCGACGGCGTCGGCGCGTTGAAGCCGGGCACGCACGCTGATGTGAAGCTGCGCCTCACCCTCGACAAGGCCACCCCGGCGGGGAACGGCGTCGCGTTCATCGCCGCCGACTTCTACAACGAGGACGGCTCCTGCGGCGGGACGCCCGCCGTGGACATGTACGAGTTCGACGTCAAGGCCGCCGGCAGCAAGCCCGGCAAGACGGAGGACGCCAAGCCGTCGAAGACCACGAAGCCCGGCACGGGCAACACCGGTACCGAGCCGCAGGGTTCGGCGTCGGGCACCCCGGCGAAGACCGGCACGAACGGCGCCCTCGCCGCCACGGGCTCGTCCTCCGCCACCACCTCGATCGCCCTCGCGGGCGGCGCTGCCGTGCTGCTCGGCGCGGCGGCGGTGTTCGTCGTCCGCCGCCGGAAGGCCGGTTCGGACGCCTGACGGTGACGCGGTGAACGGGAGGGGCGGAGGCCGGTTACGGCCTCCGCCCCTCCTGCCGATTCGGGGACCTCAAGCCGATCCGGGGGACTTCACCCGGTCCGGGCGTCGGCCCGAGGGGTGCGGAACCGGCTGCGGTACTCCGTCGGCGTCGCGTTCAACCGCCGCCGGAACGCCCGTACCAGCGTGTCCACCGTGCCGAACCCGCAGGCCGTCGCGACGCGTTCGAGAGTGGCGTCGGAGGACTCCAGCTCGTGGCGCGCCTTCTCCACCCGTACGGACTCGATGTAGGCGTACGGGGTCATGCCCAGCTCGGTCTTGAAGAGACGGGTCAGGTGGCGGTCGCTGACGTGCGCGTACGCGGCGAGATCGGCGACCGTGAGCCGGCTGCCGATGGTGCGCAGGATGTGGTGGCGCAGGTCCTCGATGCGCCGCGTCGTCGAGATCTGCTCCAGGGGGACGCTGAACTGGCTCTGGCCGCTCTGCCGCTTCACGTACATCACGAGCTGACGGGCGACGCGGAGCGCGATCTCCTCCCCGAGGTCGTCGGCGACCAGGGCGAGCGACAGGTCGAGGCAGGCGCTGATCCCCGCCCCGGTCCAGACGTCTCCCTCGCGGATGAAGATCGGGTCGGCGTCCACCTCGATCTCCGGGTGCTCGGCGGCGAGCTGGTGCGCGGTCGACCAGTGGGTGGTGGCGCGCTTGCCGTCGAGGAGTCCGGCGGCGGCCAGCAGGTGCGCGCCCACGCACACGGAGGTGACCCGCCGGGTCCGTGCGGCGAGCGTCTTCACCCGCTCCACCAGCTCGGGATCGACCAGGGCGTGGACCCTGCGCTCGCCGTCCAGCTCCACCGACCCGGGGACGACGAGCGTGTCGATGCTCCGCCCGGCGGCCTGGTCGAAGGTGACGTCCGGAAGGATGCGGACCCCGGCGGCCGTTCTGACCGGCTCCGACGAGGCTGCCGCCAGCAGGACCTCGTACGCGGCGGCGTCACCGGCCTCGCGCCGGGCGAGCGAGAACACTTCCGGCGGGCCGGTGACGTCGAGCAGGTCGACGCCCTCGAAGAGCACGATGACGACGAGTCGCCCGGTGTCGGGCACGATCCGGCCTCCTGACCCCGACGAGAGCGCGATGCGCGGGTCCGCCGTGCGGGCGACGTGGTTCGTCGGGGCGGCGGCACGGCATGTCGGTATCTGCATGTTAGACGTCATTGCCGACATGTGCGCTGCCTTCTAGCGTGGATCTCGGCACGTTGCCCGCACAGAGCGGGCCCCACCCCGACACCCCAGGCGGTACACCCATGTCCAGCACCACGCTGCGCGACGTCGTCGGTCTCGACCAGACCCCCGGCACGCTCGCCGACGCGACCCTGATCCTCGTCGACTACCAGAACACCTACACCGAGGGCGTGATGGAGCTGGAGGGCTGGCGGCCCGCCGTGGACAACGCCGCGACCCTGCTGGAGCGCGCCCGCGCGGCCGGGACGCCGGTCCTCCACATCGTCGACCGGGGCTACGACCTCACGTCGGAGGCGGGCCAGATCATCCCCGCCCTGAAGCCCGCTCCGGGCGAGAAGGTCATCGAGAAGAGCTTCCCGAACGGCTTCCAGGACACGGCTCTCGCCGAGGAGGTGGAGAAGGCCGGCCGGAAGAACGTCATCGTCGCCGGGTTCATGACCCACATGTGCACCCTGGCCACCACGCAGGGCGCGTTCGTCAACGGCAACCACGCGACCGTCGTCGCCGACGCCTCGGCCACCCGCCCGCTCCCGCTGAACGGCCGCCCGGACGGCGTTTCGGCCCGGCAGCTCCACGAGTCGGCCCTCGCCACGATCCAGGACCTGTACGGGGTGGTCGTCCCGACCCAGAAGTCCCTGGGCTAGGGGCTTTCCCGGCCGCCGGGGTTTCCGGTTTCCGCCGGCGTTCCGGCTCCTGCCGGTGGGCCGGCCCCCGGCCTCCTGCCGCCTCGTGCCGGTGGGACGGCTTTCAGCGGTCAGGAAGCTCCCTGCCGGGAACCGCGCAGGTCCCACCGGGTCGCGCGAGGGGAGGACCCGGTACGGCTCCGCTACGCGCCGACATGCCGCCACCGGGTCGTTCCCCACCGCGACCCGGTGTTCCGGGACACCAACTACCTAAAGAAACAAGAGAAAAAACCCCACCCGACCCCACCCTCCCGGCGATCTCCTGAGGCATCCCCGGGGCGCTCGGGAGCATCTACGGGCCCGGTCACCCACATGGGTGAGTTTTCCTGACTCGGCTCGCTTTGGGGCCGGTTGTCCGGCATATGCTCGCGCCAGACGACAACCGCACATACGTCGGCCCCCGACCGGGAGTGCAATCCCAACCGAGGGCCTGGCCACCAAGGAAGTCAGGAGCTTCCCGATGGATACCCAGCAGAATACTGCCCTCACCCGCGCCCTCGCAGAGCTTCCCGGACCTCTCCCCGCCCGTGGCGTCGTCCACATCGTCATCCCGCACACCGACCGCTTCACCGTCGTCGGCAACCACCTCGCCCAGCACCCCGGCCTCAGCTGCACCGCCATCGGGATCGCCGTCCGCATCCAGTCCCTGCCCCAGGGAGCGAAAGTCGGCGTCAAGGCCCTCGCCGCCCACTGCCCCGAGGGCGAGAAACGCATCGCCGCCGCCCTGCGCGAACTGGAAGCCGTCGGCTACCTCCACCGCGTCCGCGACCGGCTGCCCAACGGCCGGATCATCACCCGCACCGTCTTCTGCAACCAGCCGACAGCGCTGACACGCCACCCCCACCGCGCAGCCGCCCACCGGCAACCCGTCGCCCCAGACCCTGCCCCGGTACCGGCACCCGGCCCGCCCCGGACACAGACTCAGGCCCCCACCCCCACCCCCACCCCCACCCTCATCCCGGCACAGGCACAGGCCCCGGGCCCGATCCCCGCGCAGACTCAGACCCTGCCCCCGGCCTCCATTCCGGCGCAGGCACAGGTACGGTCCCCGACCCCGCCGCCCGCACCCACAACCACCCGCGCCCCCTCACCCGAACCCGGCATGCCCGCACCGGCCTTAAGCCCAGCCCTTGCCGTACCGCCCCCTTCGGTACCCACCGCGCCCCCGCCGCTCGGCCCGGCCGTCCCCGCACCGGCTCCCTCCGTACCGGTCCCCCACCCCACCGCGCGCAAGCCCCCGCCCCCTCCGCTCCCCCGCCCCCGCGACCACACCCCGGAACTCGACCGCGCCGCCACCGCACTCCTCAGCGACCTACGCCGTAACACACCGGCCCTGACGCTCTCCGAGGACACCATCCGCCAACTCACCCCCGGCGTCGCCGCCTGGCTCGAACGCGACACCCACCCCGACACCATCCGCCACACCCTCACCACCGACCTCCCCCACCCACTCCGCCACCCCGCCAGACTCCTGAAACACCGCCTCACCCACCTCCTCCCCCCGCCACTCCCCCACGCCCACGACCTCACCTCCCCGACCCGGCCCCGCACCGCCGTCACGCCGTTCCAGACCTGTGACGGCTGCGACCGCGCCTTCCGCTCCCTCGCCCCCGGCCACTGCCGCGACTGCCGCGAGGCCCGAGCCGCCGACGCCCCGGCCGCCGCCTGACCGGCCGGCACACATATCGCGTTGATGTCCCGGTCATGCCGCTCGATACGGTCGATCGCCGCGTCGGTCAGCGCCACCGAGGTCACCTCACCGGCCCGCAGGGCACCCATGAGCTTCTCTGCCGAATCGAAAGTCCTGTCCATGAACGCGACGGTATGGACGACGTGTTGAAGCCATAAAGAAACCGCGCGGTGCAAGGAGACCGACACTCCGGCCGTGCGTCGCGTCCACGTACCCGCACTCCGAGCGACGGCGCGCTACTCCGGCGGCGCGCTGTATCGCGCGAGCGTCGCCTTGCTGGTGGAGCCGTCCACCAGCCTCAGCTCCCACGGGCCGGTGTTCACGTCGAAGTCCTTCCCGAAGCCCACCCACTTGCCGGTCATGCGTCGTCCGGTGGGGTCGACCAGAAGCTGAACAGCACCGTGGTACCGGGCCCCGTTGTAGTAGCCGTCCGCAGCCGTCTGCTCGACCCATGTACCCGTGACGACGTTACGGTCCACGGTCAGGTCCAGTGCGAGTGGACTGTCGGGATTGCTACTGGTGCCGGGAAGGCTCTGCGCGGTCAGCCGATTTCCGTGCTGAACGACCACCACGTAGTGCTTGCCCTCGAACGAATCGTCCCGACCCGAGGAGAAGAATTCGTAGCTGCTGAGCCATACACCCGAGAATGTCGCCTCAGCCGCCTGCGCTTCCAGCCGCCCCCGTCCTGCGGCAGAACCGACACCGCTCCCACTCGGCTCCATGTCGTGCCCTCCCTTCCCGTCTGTTCGCACCCGAGCCGTTGGCACAGGCAGGCTGAACCCCAAAGCCTCGACCGGGTGGCCGGTGACCCTTTCTAAGGCTCTGGCGTACACACCCCGAGGTGTCCTGCTCGTCCCGGACTCCCAGCGCTGCACCAGGCGCTTGGAAGCATCGTTGGGCTCGCCCAGCTCCTCGCCTGCCCGGCGGAGTGCTTTGGCGAAGTCGTCCTAACTCATCCGCAGGCCGATGCGTACGGCCCGCAGCAGATCGTTCGGCACAGCGGCAGTCGTCGTCATGACCTCAACGCTAGAGCCAAGAGGCAGCCAATGACACCGGTTTGACGTCCCGGACGAGCCATCAACGTCCCTCAAGTGACGCCTGCACGACGCCCGAAACGCCGTCGTTCGGTCCGACCGAGAGCAGGAACATCAGTCCATCGACCACACCGGGAAGTGGAGGACATAGACATGACGATCACCGACACCACGCAGACCGTGTACGACCGCATCTCCCCGGAGTTGAAGGCTCAGCTCATCTCCATGATCCGCGAGGACTTCTGGCCGGAGCTGACCGACGATCAGGGCGAGCGCGGTATTCGCCAGGTCACGGCGTTCCTCGCCGTCGCCGCGAGCACCACCGAGCGGATGACGCCCAGCCTGCGCGTCGACCTCTTCTGGCACGCTCTCGTACTGCACACCAGGCACTACGCCGAACTCTGCGACACGCTCGGCGGTTTCATCCACCACACCCCCGACCGGGGCAGCGGCCACAGCCCCGCCGACGGGCGGGTGGCGATGCTCCGGACAGCCGAGATGATCCGGTCGGCCGGGTTCGACGTGGACCCGGAATTCTGGCCGGTCAACGGCGCGGCCGACTGCACCCAGAGCTACGCGGGCTGCTCCGACAGCCCCGTCGCCAAGTAGCCGCGCCCCGAACGGCGTTCTCCCACCGCACGCCTCAGCCGCCCGGTATCGTTCCGGGCGGCTGTCGCCCTGAGAAGAACGGACAGGTCGTGACTGACGCGCGTAGCACTGCCTGGGACACGTACTCCCGGGACAAGCCTCAACGGCGGAGGACCAACGCCAAGGGGGAGACCACTTGGTTCAACTGGAGCCAGTACCCGGACCACGGCCCCGGGGCCGAGGTGCTCGCTCTGCGGCCCGGAGACAGCGTGCTTGATCTCGGGTGCGGTTCCGGTGGTAACACCGCCCACTTGGCAACGCTCGGCATGACGTCCGTAGGAGTCGACCTCTCCGCCAAGCAACTCGACAAGGCACGGGAGCGGTGGTCCGGAGTGGGTGGGATGGAGCTACGTCAGTCCGACGCCCTCACCTACCTCGGGAGCTCTTCCAGGGTCTTCGACGCGATGTACAGCGTGTTCGGCGCGGCCTGGTTCACCGACCCTGCGCTCCTGTTGCCGACCGTTCACGCGCATCTCAAGCCGAGCGGTGTGTTCGCCTTCTCCCAGAGGCCCCCGGTCGAAGGGTGCTACGGCTGCCAAGCGTCATACATCCCGCGCGGGCCCGACGAAGACCCCGCAGTCGTCAAGCGGTGGGACTACGAGCCCGGTGCATGGGAGCTGATCCTCAAGGAGCACGGCTACGTGGACGTGTCAGCATCCGTGATCCCGCCGCCCTCAGAAAGCCGGCGCACGGGCACGCTGCTCGTGCGCGCCGTTCGCGGCAGCCGGGCGGCCCGCTCCGGACAGCGGTGAGGGGCGGGGGCTCTGGAAACCGCCCAGGCCCACCGCCCCTGTACCGCCCAGGAGTTACTTGACGATCGTGATGCGGTCCGTCGCCGGCGGGGCCAGCGGAGAGGCGGCCGTGGAGTGGGCCGCCAGGTAGGCGTTGAACAGGTCCAGGTCGGACGCACCGACCAGCTTGTTCGTGCCCTGGCCGAGCGCCGGGAAGCCGTCTCCGCCGCCCGCGAGGAACTCGTTCATCGCGACGCGGTAGGTGCGCGCCGGGTCGATCGCCTCACCGTTCAGCTTGATGGAGTCGGTGACGACGCGGGCCGCGCCCGACTTCGTCAGGTCGAGGGTGTAGGTGAGGCCCCTGGAGACCTGGAGGATCTTCGGGCTGGCCTCGTTGGAGCCGCTGACCTGCTGCTGGAGCGCGGCGACCAGCCGGGCGCCGGTCAGGTCCACGACGTTCATCATGTTGGTGAACGGCTGCACGGTGAACGCCTCGCCGTACGTGACGACCCCGTCGCCCTCACTGCCCGATGCCTTGTGCACCAGGTCCGCGCGGATACCGCCCGGGTTCATGAACGCGACTTCCGCGCCGCCCTTGTCGGCCGGTGCGAGCCCTTCGAGCTGGGCGTCCGCGATGACGTTGCCGAGCGGCTTCTCCAGGGCGGTGGAGCCGCGGCCGTTGATGTCGGCGCTGATCCACCCCTGCGGCCGGTTCGCGATCGGGGCGGCGAGCTTGTTCCAGCGGTCGATCAGGCGCGTCATGTCGGCGGCCTTGGGCTGGTCCCGGGTCACGACGTGGTTCGCGGACTTCACCGACGTACGGACGATGTCCTTGGTGCGGCGGTCGTAGGTGAGCGTGGTGTCCGTGTACAGCTTGCCGAACGACGAGGCCGAGGTGACCATGCGCGGCCGGCCGGACGGGTCCGGGACGGTGCAGACGTACGCCTGGTGGGTGTGGCCCGTGACCAGGGCGTCCACCTTCGGCGTGATGCCCTTGGCGATGTCGACGATCGGGCCGGAGATGCCGTCGCCCGCGCCGGGGCTGTCGCAGTCGTAGTTGTACGAGGTGGAGGCCGGGGCCCCGCCCTCGTGGATCAGCGCGACGATGGACTTGACGCCCTGGCGGTCCAACTCGCGGGCGTACTTGTTGATCGTCTCGACCTCGTCGTGGAACTTCAGGCCCTTGACGCCGTTGGCGGTGACGATGTCCGGGGTGCCCTCCAGGGTCACGCCGATGAAGCCGATCTTGACGCCGTTCTTCTTCCAGACCGTGTACGGCTTCAGCAGCGGCTTGCCGGTCTTCTCCTTGGTCACGTTGGCCGCGAGGTAGGGGAAGTCCGCGCCCTCGAACTCCTCGCCCTTCTCGTAGCAGCCCTCGACCGGGTGGCAGCCGCCGTTCTGGAGGCGGGCCAGCTCGGTCGCGCCCTCGTCGAACTCGTGGTTGCCGACCGCCGAGACGTCGAGGTCGAGCTTGTTCAGCGCCTCGATCGTCGGCTCGTCGTGGAAGAGGCCCGACAGGAGGGGGCTCGCGCCGACCATGTCGCCGCCGGCCGCCGTGACGGAGTACGGGTTGCCCTTGCGCGCGGTGCGCAGCGAGGTGGCCAGGTACTCGACGCCGCCGGCCGGGATCGCCTTCACCGTGCCGTCGGGCTGCTTCTCGGAGACGTTGCCCGCCGAACCGGCCGGCGGCTCCAGGTTGCCGTGCAGGTCGTTGAAGGACAGCAACTGCACATCGACGGTACGGGGCTTGTGGCCGTGCCCGCGGTCATGGGCGTCGGCCGGCATCGCGGCGACGAGCGCGCCCGTGGTGGCCAGCCCGGCCGCGACGGCGAGTACCCGCCGTGTCGTGCGGTTCTTCTGCGGAGTCGCTGACATCGGTCCCCTTGTGTGTCCGTGGTGGAGGTGTCACAGGCGCCGTCGATGCCGTGTATGTCACCGTTTGGCGCGTATGACGGCGCACTTCGGGAAGCCTGCGTGCCGCAGCCTAGAGTCAACGCGCGTAGCGCAACAGGTGTTCGGGGTTACGACCTGGTTGCCATCCGGCCAAACGGAGGCAGCGAACCGGCCATCTTCGCGGCGCGTCCCGCCCGGCGGACCCGCTCGGGCGGGACGTGCGGCCCGGCGGCGCGGCGGCCGTACCGATGGCCCCCCGGACGCTCCGGCGCACTCGCCGCACCCGGCCCCCCTCCCCTTACGCTCGGACGCATGACGACTGACGCACCCCTTCCCGCCCCCGGACGCGAGATCCTGACCTTCGACGCGCTCGACTCCGCGCAGGCGGACGCCGTCCTCGCCCTGCTCGCCGAGGCCGCCCGCTCCGACGGCCGGCAGGCGGTGTCCGAGCAGGGCAGACTCCGCATCCGGGGCGGCCACCGCGAGGGCGTACGGCACTTCCTGCTCACCGTCGACGGGACGCTCGCCGGGTACGCCCAACTGGAGGACGTCGACCCCGTCGAGGCCCCGGCGGCCGAGCTGGTCGTCCACCCCGACCGGCGCGGCAACGGGCACGGCCGGGCGCTCGGCGCGGCGCTCCTCGCCGCGACCGGCAAGCGGCTGCGGGTCTGGGCGCACGGCGGCAGCGCAGCCGCCCGCCATCTGGCCCAGGTCCTCGGCCTCTCCCTCTTCCGCGAGCTGCGCCAGCTCCGCCGTGGCCTGGTCCCGCTCGACCTGGCCGAACCGGTGCTGCCCGAGGGCGTCGGCGTCCGGACCTTCGAGCCGGGCCGGGACGATGCCGCCTGGCTCGCGGTGAACCGCGCCGCCTTCGCCCACCACCCCGAGCAGGGCTCCCTGACCCAGCAGGACCTGGACGACCGGAAGGCGGAGCCCTGGTTCGACCCGAAGGGCTTCTTCCTGGCCGAGCGGGACGGGGAGATCGTCGGCTTCCACTGGACGAAGGTGCACGCCCGGGAGCGGCTCGGCGAGGTGTACGTGGTCGGGGTGGCGCCCGACGCCCAGGGCGGCGGCCTCGGCAAGGCGCTGACCTCGATCGGGCTGCACCACCTGGCGTCCGAGGGGCTGCCCACCGCGATGCTCTACGTCGACGCGGACAACACGGTGGCCGTGGCGGTGTACGAGCGGATGGGCTTCACCACGCACGAGGTGGATCTGATGTACCGCACGGAGTCCTGAGGCCGTCGCCCGGGGCGACACCTTCCATCGTTTGGGCGGCGCAGAAGACGGCCACCTGGCGTCGAAGAAAAACTGTCGTGGCGGGAGTAGACATTCCCCGTCCGACGGGTCTAACATTTTCCTCGTAGCCAAAGGAAGCACAGCGCGGCAGACACGAACTGCCGCGCACGCAGGTCAGAGCAGTAGCGGAACGGCAGTGGAGCGGGAGAGCCGGAACCGATGGGTTCTCCCCCTGACTGCCGGGCCAGCGGCCCCAGGGGTCGCACGCAGTACCGCAGTACCAGCAGTACCGCAGTAGCAGTAAGAAAGCGCAGCAACGAGAAGAGATAAGGAGCAGACGCCATCAGGATCGCCTGAGCGAGGAAGTCGTCCGCTCGGGTACCGCAGACCCCGGAACGGAAGGTGGTCCCCGGTCACGCATCCGCGATCCCCGCTCCCCCGCCCCTTCGGGCGGCCGGGCGGAACAAGAAGGCCGGCCAGGTCGGCCGGCAGATGGTGTTGAAAGCTCGGGGCCCGAGCGCCGCACGGCGCTCGGGCCCCCCGACGTGTTCCCGGAAGAAGAGGTGCTATGCCCCCTCGCAGTACCCGCCCCGCCGACAAGTTCGACGACGACGACTATCCCGCCTACACCATGGGCCGGGCCGCCGAGATGCTCGGCGCCTCCCCCGCCTTCCTCCGCTCGCTGGGTGAGAACCGGCTGATCACCCCGCTGCGCTCCGAGGGAGGCCACCGCCGTTACTCCCGCTACCAGCTGCGCATCGCCGCCCGCGCCCGGGAACTGGTCGACGGGGGCACGAAGATCGAGGACGCCTGCCGCATCGTCATCCTCGAGGACCAGCTGGAAGAGGCACAGCGCATCAACGAGGAGCTGCGCGCGTCCCGCGCGTCGGCTTCGCCGGCCACGTAACCGCCTGCCCGGTCGGCCGCTCGGCCGGCACGACCACCCCTCTCCGGACCCCCCGCGGGGCGGCGTCACTTGACGCCGCCCCCTTTTTACACCACCCTTTCACTACTCAATTAGTGAAAGGGTGGTGGAGCACATGGCAGCCGAGTCCGCAGCGGTCGAGTTCCGCATCGACCGGCGCAGCGGCGTCGCCACCTATCTCCAGATCGTCCAGCAGACGAAGCAGGCCCTGCGCCTGGGCGTACTCGAACCGGGCGACCGGCTGCCGACCGCCCGCGAGGTCGTGGAAGCCACCGCGATCAACCCGAACACGGTCCTCAAGGCCTACCGGGAACTGGAGCGCGAAGGACTGGTCGAGGCGCGGCGCGGGCTCGGCACCTTCGTCCGCCGGACGCTGGGCGGTGCGGCCGAGGCGTCCGCCGCCGACGCGCCGCTGCGCACCGAACTCGCCGACTGGGCCCGCCGGGCCCGGGCGGCCGGCCTGGAGAAGGACGACGTCAGCGCGCTCTTCACCGCCGTACTGGACAGCACGTACAAGGGGGACCAGGAACGATGACCGGCATCGCGATCGAGGCACACGGCCTCGGAAGGACCTACGGGCGCGGGGGCGGCGGCCACCGCGCCCTGCACGACTGCTCGTTCCGGCTGCCCACGGGCCGTGTCTGCGCCCTCGTCGGACCCAACGGCGCGGGCAAGTCCACCCTGTTGAACCTGGCCGCCGGGCTGGACCGCCCCACCGCCGGGTCGCTCGCCGTCCTCGGCTCCACGCACCCCGGCGACGTACGCGACCGCGTCGCCTTCGTCCCCCAGGACAAACCCCTCTACCCGCAGCTCACCGTCGCCGACACCCTGTGGGCCGGAGGCGATCTGAACCCCGGGCGCTGGGACCGGGCCACCGCCGACCGGATCGCCGCCCCCCTGCCCCCGAAGGCCCGCGTGCGCTCCCTCTCCGGCGGGCAGCGCACCCGCCTGGCCCTGGCCCTCGCCCTCGGCAAGCGGCCCGAACTGATGCTGCTGGACGAGCCGATGGCCGACCTCGACCCGCTCGCCCGGCATGAGCTGATGGGCGTCCTGATGGCGGAGACCGCCGAGCACGGCACCACGATCGTCATGTCCTCGCACATCCTCACCGAGCTGGAGGGCGCCTGCGACTACCTGCTGTTCGTGGACGGCGGGCGCGTCCGGCTCGGCGGCGAGGCCGAGGACATCGTCGCCGCCCACGCCCTGCTCACCGGCCGGGCCCAGGACCTCTCCCCGCACACCGTCGTCGAGTCCCGTACGACGGGCCGTCAGCTCACCGCGCTCGTACGGAGGGAGGGCCCGGTGGACACCGCCGCGTGGACCGTCACCCAGCCGTCCCTGGAGGAACTGCTGCTCGCCCACCTCCGCTCCCCGGACGCCCCGCCGCTGCTCACCCCGAGCGCCGGTGCCCTGTCCGGCGGGGTCCGTGAGGCGGTGGCGTCCGCATGAGCACGAACACCCTGACGCCCCCGAAGCCCGACACCGCCAAGGGGCCCGGGGCCTCCCTGCGCGGGTCCGTCCGCGTGCTGCTGCGCGTCCACCGCAGACCGCTACGGGCCGTGGTGGCCGCCGTACTGCTGTGGATCCTCGGCATGGCCGGCATCGAGTGGTGGTCCCACCGCATCGCCGAGGAGTACGCCGCCTCCGGCTGCTCCGTCGAGCACACGGTGACGGGCTGCGGCGACACCGTGCGTGATTACCTCGACAGCCGACTGCGGCTGAAGGGCGTCCAGAGCGGGACGTGGCTGTTGACGATGGCCCTGCCCGCCGCTTTCGGCGCCTTCATCGCGGGCCCGGCCCTCGCCCGCGAGCTGGAGAGCGGCACCTTCCGGCTCGCCTGGTCGCAGTCGGTCCCGCCCTCCCGCTGGCTGGCCGCGAAGCTCCTCGTCCCCGCGGTGCTCGCCGTGGCCACCACTTCCGCGCTGGCGACCGCCTCCTGGTGGTTCTGGTCCCGCCACGGCGACTCTCCGTACCCCAGCGCGTGGTTCGAGCGGTCCGTGTACGGGGCTGTCGGGACGGTCCCCGTCGCCCACGCGCTCTTCGGCCTCGCCCTCGGCGCCTTGACGGGGCTCCTGGTGCGGCGCACGGTGGCGGCGATGGCCGCGACCGCCATCGGGTACGGCCTGGTGCTGCTGGCCGTCGACACCGTGCGCGCCGGCCTGTGGCCGACGAGGACCGACGTCTTCCCCGTACGCGGCGACCACGCGTTCCCGCCGCGGGCGTGGTCGGTCGCGGAGGGCTATGCGACGAGCGCGGGCGAGCGGATTCCGGTCGATGCCTGCCTCCTGTCGCAGGACGACCTCGGGGACTGCCTGGCCTCCCTCGGCGCCTCCGAGCGGTACCACGACTACCACCCCGCCTCCCACTTCTGGCCCCTCCAGCTCGTCGAGACCGGCATCCTGCTCGCTCTCGCCGCCCTCGCCGTGTTCGCCGCCTTCCGGGTCCTGCGCCGCCTGCACGGCTGACCCCGGCCGATCCGGCCCCCGTCCCGCCGTCCGGGCCCCACGAGGGGTGGGCCCGGACGGCGGCCCCGTACCCGCGACCGTCACGTACAGTCACCGCACGACCGACCCGCAGGCACACCGCTTCCTGTACGTCATGTCGCCGTTACCGGCCATTCAGACGCTCTTGCGACCCTCACGGGATGCAGCCAGCTCTGCCCGCCCCCCGCCGCAACGGGAAAGCCCGGCGTGACGCCTCTGCGGGCTCACCCGGCCGTGACCCCGGGTTTCCCGGGCCTTCCGCGATCTTTCCCGGCTCCGACGCGCCTGAGGAGCGCTCCGCGCGGAAGAATAGGTCCATGAGCCAGCAGCCCAGCTCCGAGGTCCCGGTCCAGCCCGCCGCCCAGCCGTCCGTCGGCTCACTCGCCGCGCACCGGCCGCACGCCACGCCCGCCTCCCGCGGGGTCGGCTTCTCCACCGCCGCCGACCTCGATCCCGATCTGGACGCCGACGCCGACGCGTACGAGCCCGACCGGGACGGCGACGAGCTGCCCCAGGGCCGCTTCCTGGACCGCGAACGCAGCTGGCTCGCGTTCAACGAACGGGTCCTGGAGCTGGCCGAGGACCCGAGCACGCCCATTCTGGAGCGGGCCAACTTCCTCGCCATCTTCGCCTCGAACCTGGACGAGTTCTTCATGGTCCGGGTGGCCGGCCTCAAGCGCCGCATCGCCACGGGCGTCGCCACCCGCTCCGCCTCCGGCCTCCAGCCGCGCGAGGTCCTGGACCTCATCTGGACCCGCTCGCGCGAGCTCATGGCCCGGCACGCCGCCTGCTTCCAGGACATCTGCCCGGACCTCTCCGACGAGGGCATCCAGCTGATCCGCTGGCCGGACCTGACCGAGAAGGAGCAGGCCCGCCTGTTCACCTTCTTCCGGCAGCGCGTCTTCCCGGTCCTGACCCCGCTGGCCGTCGACCCCGCCCACCCGTTCCCGTACATCTCCGGGCTCTCCCTCAACCTCGCGGTCGTCGTCCGCAACCCGGTCAGCGGCCACCGCCACTTCGCCCGGGTCAAGGTCCCGCCGCTGCTGACCCGCTTCCTGGAGGCGTCGCCGCAGCGGTACGTGCCCATCGAGGACGTCATCGCGGCCCACCTGGAGGAGCTGTTCCCCGGGATGGAGGTGCTGGCGCACCACATGTTCCGGGTCACCAGGAACGAGGACCTGGAGGTCGAGGAGGACGACACGGAGAACCTCCTCCAGGCCCTGGAGAAGGAGCTGATGCGCCGCCGCTTCGGCCCCCCGGTCCGACTGGAGGTCGAGGAGTCCATCGACCCGTACGTCCTGGACCTGCTGGTCCGCGAGCTGAAGGTGTCCGACGCCGAGGTCTACCCGCTGCCCGGCCCGCTCGACCTCACCGGCCTGTTCGCCATCGCCTCGCTGGACCGGCCGGAGCTGAAGTACCCCAAGTTCATCGCGGGCACCCACCGGGACCTGGCCGAGGTGGAGTCCGCCTCCGCGCCCGACGTCTTCGCCGCCCTGCGCGAGAGGGATGTGCTGCTCCACCACCCGTACGACTCGTTCTCCACCTCCGTCCAGGCGTTCCTGGAGCAGGCGGCGGGCGACCCGGACGTGCTGGCCATCAAGCAGACCCTGTACCGCACCTCCGGCGACTCCCCCATAGTGGACGCCCTGATCGACGCGGCCGAGTCCGGCAAGCAGGTGCTCGTCCTCGTCGAGATCAAGGCCCGCTTCGACGAGCAGGCCAACATCAAGTGGGCCCGCAAACTGGAGGAGGCGGGCTGCCACGTCGTCTACGGGCTCGTCGGGCTCAAGACGCACTGCAAGCTCTCCCTCGTCGTCCGCCAGGAGGGCGACACACTGCGCCGCTACTCCCACGTCGGCACCGGCAACTACCACCCCAAGACGGCCCGGCTCTACGAGGACCTCGGCCTGCTCACGGCGGACCCGCAGGTCGGGGCGGACCTCTCCGACCTGTTCAACCGGCTCTCCGGCTACTCCCGCCGCGAGACCTACCGCCGTCTCCTGGTCGCCCCCAAGTCGCTGCGCGACGGGCTGATCGCCCGCATCAACAAGGAGATCGCCCACCACCGCGCGGGCCGCCCCGCCTACGTGCGGTTCAAGGTCAACTCGATGGTCGACGAAGCGATCATCGACGCCTGCTACCGGGCGGCCCGGGCGGGCGTCCCCGTCGACATCTGGGTGCGCGGGATCTGCGCGATCCGGCCGGGCGTCACCGGGCTCTCGGAGAACATCCGGGTCCGCTCGGTGCTCGGCCGCTTCCTCGAACACTCCCGGGTCTTCTCCTTCGGCAACGGAGGCGAACCCGAGGTGTGGTTCGGCAGCGCCGACATGATGCACCGCAACCTCGACCGCCGGATCGAAGCCCTGGTCCGGGTCACCGACCCCGCCCACCGCGCCGCGCTCAGCCGACTCCTGGAGACCGGCATGGCCGACACCACCGCCTCCTGGCACCTGGGCCCCGACGGGGAATGGACCCGCCACGCCACGGACGCGGACGGGCAGCCCCTGCGGCACGTCCAGGAAATGCTCATCGAAGCCCGGAGGCGCAGGCGTGCGACGCCCTGACCAGCAGACGACGACCCGGCCCACGCCGGACGCGGCCCCCGGCGCCCGCCCGGACCCGCCGTGGCCCGCCGAGGCCGCCGGGGCGGGGCGCGGGGGAACCGCGGCCTCCGGCACCGGCCCCGCCGACCCCGTCGGGGAGCCGACCGCCCGGCCCGCCGGGACCGGCCGCTCCGCTTGTGTCCGTCCCGCCCCCCTCGGGGAGCCGACCGCGGAGGGGCGCCTCGCGCCCTACCTCCGGGGCCAGGCCGCCGAGTTCCTGCGCAGCCTGCGCCTGCACCACGAGTACAGCGCCCCGGTGGACGCGGGCGGCCACGACGCCGCCGAGGCCGCCCGCGCGCTGCGCCGGGCGGCCCGCCGGATCGGCGGCTCCCTGCACACCTTCCGGGCCGCGCTCGACCCGCACTGGGCCGACCAGCTCCGCGCCGAGCTGGCCTGGCTCACCGGCGTCCTGGCCCGCGAACACGCCTACGCCAACCGGCTGACCCGGCTCGTCGACGCCCTGCACCAGCTCTCCGGTCCGGCCCTGCCCGCCGCCCGGGGCGTCCGCGCCGCCGGGGAGGGCGCCGCGGACGACGCCCAGGGCCGCGCCGCCCTCGGGGTCGGGGCCGCACGGGCCGCGGCCCTGCTGGAGCGCCGCCTCACCCTCGCCCGGACCCGGTCCCACTCCGCGGCCCTCCAGGCGCTCGGCTCCTCCCGCTTCCACGCGATCGCCGACGCCGTCGCGCTCCTGGCCTCCGAGGTCCCGCCGGCCCCCGGCCACGCGGGCCGGGCCGCCGGCGCCTCCCTCCGGGAGCCGGCCGAGCGCGCCGAACAACGCCTGCTCACCGCCGTCGCCGCCCTCCCGCCCGACGACACGGAGCCGTACAACGAGGCGCAGGACGCGGCCTGGCACCAGGCCCGCCTGCTGCTGCGGCTGCACCGGTACGCCCACGAGGTCGTCCTCGGCGCCGCCGACCCGGACCTGACCGCCCCGGGCCGCGCCCTCGACCTGCACCGGGACGCCGTGGAGGCGGCCGACGCGGCGGCGGCCGCCGCCCGCACCCCCCGGATCGCCCCGGCCACGGCGTACGCGCTGGGCGTCCTCCACGCGGACCAGCGCCACGAGGTGGAGTCGGCGCGGGCGGAATTCCGGAAGACCTGGCCGTACGCCACGGCCCTGAGGGCCCCATGAGCGGGGGCCGGGCGCGCCGCGCCTGCGGGGAGCACGCCGCGCGGCAGGACGCCGTCCTGGCGGCGGGCTGTGTCCTGTGGCGGCGCGCCCCGGACGGGGACGGGGTGGAGGTCTGCCTGGTCCACCGGCCCCGCTACGACGACTGGTCCTTCCCGAAGGGCAAGCTGAAACGCGGCGAGGCCGCGCGGGACGCCGCCGTACGGGAGGTGCTGGAGGAGACCGGCCACCACTGCGCCCTGGGCGCACCGCTGCCGACCTCCCGCTACCCGGTGGAGGGGCGGCCCAAGGAGGTCGCCTACTGGGCGGCGGAGGCGACGGGCGGCTCGTTCACCGCCAACGACGAGGTGGACCGCATCCTGTGGCTGCCCCCCGAGGACGCCCGCGTACGGCTCACCCGGCCCCGCGACGTCCGGCAGCTCACCGCGCTCCTGGCCGTCCTGCCCGCGCCCTGACCCTCGCGCCGCCCCGGGGGCCGCGACCGCCCCGGGCGGCGCGTCGCCCCCGAGCGCCGCGGCCGCCCCCCGGCCGACACGACGTCCGAGCCACGCCCCGCCGCTGCGCCGCTCTCGCCACCGCACCGGGCCGGAGCCGCACCCGTCTGCCCGACACGGTTCACCTGCCGTTCACTCTCCCCCGTAGGCGGCTTCACCTGTTCTGCCTAATTTCGGACGTACACGGTGCGCGGCGACAAGCCACGGCACCCCTCCTCATCGCACGCCGTCGTAGAACGAGACCCATCACGGCGGCTCCTGGAAGGAACACCCGAAAGTGAAGCTTCAGCGCAAGAACCGGCTTCGTGCCACCGCGCTCGGTGCCCTCGCCGTCTCCGGCGCCCTGGTCCTCACGGCGTGCGGTTCGGACGACAACACCAACGGCGGCGCGGCCGGCACCGGCGAGAAGACGACCGCCGCGTCGAACGTGGACTGCGGCAAGGCCAAGGGCCAGCTGCGCGCCTCCGGCTCCAGCGCTCAGAAGAACGCCATGGACCTCTGGGTCAAGAACTACATGGCCGCCTGTTCCGGTGTGGAGATCAACTACAACTCCTCCTCCTCCGGCGAGGGCATCGTCGCCTTCAACCAGGGCACCGTCGGCTTCGCCGGCTCCGACTCGGCGCTGAAGCCCGAAGAGGTCGCCGACTCCAAGAAGATGTGCAAGACCGGCCAGGGCATCAACCTGCCGATGGTCGGCGGCCCGATCGCGATCGGCTTCAAGCTGGAGGGCGTCGACAAGCTCACGCTGGACGCTCCGACCCTCGCCAAGATCTTCGACACGAAGATCAAGAAGTGGAACGACCCGGCGATCGCCAAGCTGAACGACGGCGTCGACCTCCCGGACAAGGCCATCCAGGCCTTCCACCGCTCCGAGGACTCCGGCACCACGCAGAACCTCGGCAAGTACCTGGGCGCCGCCGCCCCGAAGGACTGGAAGTACGAGGCCGAGAAGAAGTGGCCGGCCCCCGGTGGCCAGGCCGCGTCCGGCTCCTCCGGCGTCGCCGCCCAGGTGAAGCAGGTCGACGGCGCGATCGGCTACTTCGAGCTGTCCTACGCCAAGTCCCAGTCCATCCCGACCGTGGACATCAACACCGGCGGCGCCGCCCCGGTCCAGGCCACCTCGGAGAACGCCTCCAAGGCCATCGCCGCCGCCAAGATCAAGGGCACCGGCAAGGACCTGGCGCTCGACCTCGACTACACCACCAAGGCCGAGGGCGCCTACCCGCTCGTCCTGGTGACGTACGAGGTCGTCTGCGACAGCGGCAACAAGCCCGAGACGCTCGACACGGTCAAGTCCTTCCTCTCCTACACCGCCTCCGACGACGGCCAGAAGATCCTGACCGACGCCGGCTACGCGCCGATCCCGGCCGAGATCAACGCCAAGGTCCGCGAGACCATCGGCTCCCTCTCGTAACACCCGCGGCGGCCGGTCCGGGCTCCCCGGACCGGCCGCTCACCGGCCCCGCCCCCGCGACGCGAACCGCCGCCACCGACGCACCCCGTCATCCCCGGCGCACCCCGTCGCCACCGGCGCGAGCCGCCCCGACGCCCGCGCCACCGGCGCGGACCGTCACCGGCAGGCCGGCCCGGCGCACCCCTCCGGACCGGCCCGCCGCCCCGACCCACCCGCCCCACTCTCCATCCGGTGCACCGCCGCCAGGGGAGCCCCCGGCTCCCCCACACAGACCGGAAAGACCATGGCTTCCACCACACCGATAGACACGCCACCGGCGCCGCCGGTCGACCGCCCCCGCCCCCGGGCCGCCGGGCGCATGGGCGACAAAGTCTTCCTGGGCCTCTCCCGGGGCTCGGGCATCCTGCTGCTCGTGATCATGGCGTCGATCGCCGTGTTCCTCACGTACCGCTCCGTCATCGCCATCTCGAAGAACGAGGGCAACTTCCTCACCACCTTCGACTGGAACCCGGCCGGCGACCCGCCGGTCTTCGGCATCGCGGTCCTGCTCTTCGGCACCGTCGTCAGCTCGATCATCGCGATGGTCATCGCGGTTCCGATCGCCGTCGGCATCGCCCTGTTCATCTCGCACTACGCGCCGCGCAAGCTGGCCGCCCCCATCGCGTACGTGGTCGACCTGCTGGCCGCCGTGCCCAGCATCGTCTACGGCATCTGGGGCGCCCTGGTCCTGGTGCCGTACCTGGAGGGCCTCAACCTCTGGCTCGACCAGTTCTTCGGCTGGACGTACGTCTTCGACAAGACCGAGGTCGGCGTCGCCCGCTCGCTCTTCACCGTCGGCATCCTCCTCGCGATCATGATCCTGCCGATCGTGACCAGCGTCAGCCGCGAGGTCTTCCTCCAGGTCCCGAAGATGAACGAGGAGGCCGCGCTCGCGCTCGGCGCCACCCGCTGGGAGGTCATCCGCCTCTCGGTGCTGCCCTTCGGACGCTCCGGCATCATCTCCGCCTCGATGCTGGGCCTCGGCCGCGCGCTCGGCGAGACGATGGCCGTCGCCACGGTCCTCTCCCCGAACTTCCTCATCTCGCTGCACGTGCTCAACCCGGGCGGCGGGACGTTCGCCCAGAACATCGCGGCGAAGTTCGGCGAGGCCGACGCGTTCGGGCGGGACGCCCTGATCGCCTCCGGCCTCGTCCTCTTCGTCCTCACCCTGCTGGTCAACGGCGCGGCCCGGCTCATCATCGCCCGCCGCAAGGAGTACTCGGGGGCCAACGCATGAGCCACGCACCCACCGGCGTCATGGAACGCCCGCAGCCCGCACCGCCCGCCCCGAAGAGCAGCCTCGGCAGCCGCTCCCTCCCCCGCCTCGCGCCGATCGGCTTCGCCGTCCTCGCGGTCGTGCTCGGCGTCGGCCTCTCGCTGGCCGCCGGCTGGGAGAGCCGCATCCAGTGGGGCCTGCTCTCGGCCCTGTTCTTCCTGGTCGTCTCCTACGTCGCCACGACGGTCGTCGAGAACCAGCGCCAGGCCAAGGACCGCCTCGCCACCAGCGTGATGTGGGTCTGCTTCCTGGTCGCCGTCGTCCCGCTCGCCTCCCTGCTCTGGACGACGGTCGTCCGCGGCGCCGAGCGCCTGGACGGCTACTTCCTCACCCACTCGATGGCCGGTGTGCTCGGCTCCGAGGCCAGCGGCGGCGTCTACCACGCGCTGATCGGCACCCTGCAGCAGGTCGGCATCGCCACGGTGATCTCCGCCCCGCTCGGCCTGCTGACCGCCGTCTACCTCGTCGAGTACGGCAAGGGCTCGCTGGCCAAGGCCGTCACCTTCTTCGTCGACGTGATGACGGGCATCCCGTCCATCGTCGCCGGTCTCTTCATCCTGTCGATCATGCTGATCGCCAACCTGGAGCCGTCCGGCCTGATGGGCGCCCTCGCCCTGACGATCCTGATGATCCCCGTCGTGGTCCGCTCCACCGAGGAGATGCTCAAGCTCGTCCCCAACGAGCTGCGCGAGGCGTCCCTCGCCCTCGGCATCCCGAAGTGGCGCACCATCCTGAAGGTGGTCCTGCCCACCGCGATCGGCGGCATCACCACGGGCGTCATGCTCGCCATCGCCCGTATCGCCGGTGAGACCGCGCCGATCATCCTGCTGGTCTTCGGCAGCCAGCTGATCAACACGAACCCCTTCGAAGGCGCCCAGTCCTCGCTGCCCTTCTACATCTACGAGCAGTACAAGATCGGCGAGGCCGCGTCCTACGACCGCGCCTGGGCCGCCGCCCTGGTGCTGATCGCCTTCGTCATGATCCTGAATCTGGTGGCCCGCGGCATCGCCCGCTGGAAGGCCCCGAAGACCGGTCGCTGACGCGGCCACAGCGACCTCCCGAAAGAAGCAGTGATCTCCATGGCCAAGCGCATCGACATCAGCGGCCTCACCGCCTACTACGGCAGCCACAAGGCCATCGAGGACATCTCGATGACCGTGGAGCCCCGCTCCGTGACGGCCTTCATCGGGCCGTCCGGCTGCGGCAAGTCCACCTTCCTGCGCACCCTGAACCGGATGCACGAGGTCACCCCCGGCGGCCGCGTCGAGGGCAAGGTGCTGCTGGACGACGAGAACCTCTACGCCTCCAACGTCGACCCGGTCACCGTGCGCCGCACGGTCGGCATGGTCTTCCAGCGCCCCAACCCCTTCCCCACCATGTCGATCTTCGACAACGTGGCGGCGGGCCTGCGGCTCAACGGCAGCTACCGCAGGAGCGAGCTGAACGACGTCGTGGAGAAGTCCCTGCGCGGCGCGAACCTCTGGAACGAGGTCAAGGACCGGCTCAACAAGCCCGGCTCCGGCCTCTCCGGCGGCCAGCAGCAGCGCCTGTGCATCGCCCGCGCCATCGCGGTCGAGCCGGACGTCCTGCTGATGGACGAGCCGTGCTCCGCGCTGGACCCGATCTCGACCCTGGCCATCGAGGACCTGATCGGGGAGCTGAAGGAGCGCTTCACGATCGTCATCGTGACGCACAACATGCAGCAGGCGGCCCGCGTCTCGGACCGCACCGCCTTCTTCAACCTCGCGGCGGTCGGCAAGCCCGGCCGCCTCATCGAGATAGACGAGACCGAGCGGATCTTCTCCAACCCCTCGGTCCAGGCCACGGAGGACTACATCTCCGGCCGCTTCGGCTGAGCCGCCCCGGCCCGGCCGCCCGGCCGGGCCCCCGGCTCCCCGCCCCCGATACGGCCTTGCGGTGCTGCATGGCGGTGCCACCACAAGGCGAAAAGGGTCCGCCCCCGTACTCGTACGAGTACGGGGGCGGACCCACACGTGTCAACGGCCGGGCTCCACCGTTCAGCCGAAGAGCAGCAGGACCGCCCCGTAGCTCAGCGCGGCGACCAGGGCCGCGGCGGGCATGGTGATGAACCAGCCCAGGATGATGTTCTTGGCGACGCCCCAGCGCACCGCGTTCACCCGCTTGGTCGCGCCGACGCCCATGATCGCGGAGGTGATGACGTGTGTCGTGGAGATCGGGGCGTGGAACAGGAACGCCGAACCGAACATGATCGACGCGCCGGTCGTCTCGGCCGCGAAGCCCTGCGGCGGGTCCAACTCGATGATCTTGCGGCCGAGGGTGCGCATGATGCGCCAGCCGCCCGCGTACGTGCCCAGGGAGAGCATCACGGCACAGGCGATCTTGACCCAGACCGGGATCTCGTCGTTGGGCCCCTCGACGTCGGCGATGACCAGGGCCATCACGACGATGCCCATCGTCTTCTGCGCGTCCTGGAGGCCGTGGCCGAGCGCCATACCGGCCGCCGAGACCGTCTGCGCGATCCGGAAGCCGCGCTTGGCCTTGTGCGGGTTGGCCTTCCGGAACATCCACATGATGCCGACCATCACCAGATAGCCGACGACCAGGCCGATGATCGGGGAGAGGAACATCGGGATGACGATCTTCTCGACCACACCGGACCAGATGACGTCCGTCCCGCCGGCCAGCGCCGCCCCGACCATGCCGCCGAACAGGGCGTGCGAGGACGAGGAGGGAAGCCCGTAGTACCAGGTGACGAGGTTCCAGATGATCGCGCCGACCAGCGCCGCGAACAGGATGCCCATCCCCTTCTGCCCGACGGGCGTGGCGATGAGGCCCTCGCTGACGGTCTTGGCGACCCCCTGGCCCAGGAAGGCGCCGGCGAGGTTCATCACCGCCGCCATCGCCAGAGCCGCACGCGGGGTCAGCGCCCGGGTGGAGACCGAGGTGGCGATGGCGTTCGCCGAGTCGTGGAAGCCGTTCGTATACGTGAAGCCGAGCGCGACACCGATGGTCACGATCAGCGCAAAGGTGTCCACGAGGTTCAGGACTCCTTGACCGCGATGGTCTCCACGGTGTTGGCGACGTGCTCGAACGCGTCGGCCGCCTCTTCCAGCACATCCACGATCTGCTTGAGCTTCAGCACCTCCATGGCGTCGTACTTGCCGTTGAAGAGCTGGGCCAGCAGCTTGCGGTGGATCTGGTCGGCCTGGTTCTCCAGACGGTTGACCTCGATCCAGTACTCCGTGAGGTTGTCCATGGTCCGCAGCCCCGGCATGGCCTCGGCGGTCAGCTCCGCCGCCCGGGCCAGCACCTCGATCTGCTGCTCGACGCCCTTGGGGAGCTCCTGGACCTGGTAGAGGACGACCAGGTCGACGGCCTCCTCCATGAAGTCCATGATGTCGTCGAGCGAGGACGCCAGGTTGTAGATGTCCTCGCGGTCGAACGGTGTGATGAAGGAGGAGTTCAGCTGGTGGAAGATCGCGTGGGTGGCGTCGTCCCCCGCGTGCTCCGCTGCCCGCATACGCTCCGCGATCTCGACTCGGGAGGCAGAATCCGCCCCGAGCAGTTCCATCAGGAGTTTCGAGCCCGTGACAATGTTGTCCGCGGAGGCGGAGAACATGTCGTAGAAGCTCGTCTCCCTGGGGGTCAGACGAAAGCGCACGTGGGGTCCTCGGGGTGCTTTGGATTCGGTCAGGCTGATGCTAGGCGCATCATCCGGCCACGGCTAACCGGCGTTGTTCAGTGTCGCCCATCGAACACCGCGATCAGCACGGACCCCCGGTCACGTTTCCGCGGGATTCGTTACGATATACCCGGCAGGGGTATAAGAGGACGTATGAGGACAACGGGAGGACGCAGATGACCACGACCGGGACCACGGGGACGGAAGCGGCGGGCGCGACGGCCCCGGACGCGGGGGCGGCGGCAGCGGTGGGCATCGTCACCGACCACGACCGCGGCCTGCACGGCTACCACCACCAGAAGGACGAACACCTCAAACGGCTGCGCCGCATCGAGGGCCAGATCCGCGGCCTCCAGCGCATGGTCGACGAGGACGTCTACTGCATCGACATACTCACCCAGGTGTCGGCCTCCACGAAGGCGCTCCAGTCCTTCGCCCTGCAACTGCTGGAGGAGCACCTGCGCCACTGCGTCGCCGACGCGGCCGTCAAGGGCGGCGACGAGATCGACGCGAAGGTCGAGGAGGCCACGAAGGCCATCGCCCGTCTGCTCCGCACCTGACCTCCTGACGCCCCGGACGGCCTCCCGCGGCCCGGCGGGCGGGAGCGCCGACGACGGTACGGGGTGGCGCGGCGGTCTCGGGCGTCACCCCGGCCGGCCACGGCCGTACGCGGCTTCGGCCGTCATCTCCGCCGGGAGCCCTGCCGGGGGACCGTCGCCCGGCACTCCGCGCGCCCGACGTCGAGCACTTCGTCGATACGGTCGTGGCTGAGGCGTTCCTCCCGGGCCGCCGACGCGGCGATCATCAGTTCGCCGCACAGCTCGATCTCGGCGAGGGCCGCACGGTCCTGAGCGTTCGGAGTCCTGAGCGTCACCACCTGCCTCCCCTCTCTCTGCCGTTCTCTCCGCCGTCCCGCGACCGTCCACCGGCCCCGGGCACACCGGCTTCCCAGCCTAGGGAACGCGAGGGGCGCCGCGCATGGCACGGACGGACCATTTGCGCCCCCTCCCAACCGGCCCCACCGCCCGGCCCGTCCCGCCCACTCCCCGCCATCTCAGCCCTGCCGGATCCGGCCGGTGTAGAGGGAGTCCTCGTCCGGCAGCACCACCGTGACCGGGAGCCCGAACCCGTACAGCAGCAGCGTCGAGACCACCGACACCTCCGGGCCCTCGGAGGAGAAGGTGAAGCGGTGCCGGACCTTCCGCAGCCGGCCCTCCTCGTCGAGGTAGGCGTCGAACGGAACGGCGTCCTTGCTGAACCCTTTCGCCGCCGCGCCGAGCGCCCCGCGCGACCGCGGCGAAGCGGCCCCTGCCGCCCGCCCCAGATCCGCGACCCCCCGGTAGTGGTGCACCCTCACCCCGGCCAGCTCGGACTCCCCCGCATACGTCACATCGGCCGCGCCGCGCAGCAGTTCGGCCGCCGCCATCGGGTCGGTGACACCGCCGGTGACGAGGTTGCCGTCCTTCAGCGTGGTCGTGTCGACCCTGACCCACTTGTCGTCGGGCACCCCCGCGCCCCGGTTCTTCATGTACAGCGCCCCCGGGGCCAGCAGTTCGGTGATCGACCGGTGCCCGTCCGTCTCGGCGCCCTCGGGCAGCACCACCTTGATCCGCCCCGTCTGCTCGCGGAAGTCGTACGCCCCCTGCCCCCGGATGGTCACCCGCGTCCCGCCGGCCGCCGTCTCCATGGACGTACGGGTCCGCGCACCGCCCGCCGCGACGAGGACGTCCGCCGCCCGGCCGAGCAGATCGAGGGGGCGTTCGGCGGCCACGGAACGCTGCCCGGAACCGTCGCCCGCGCCGCTCACCGCGCCCCCGCCGGCGCATCCGGCGGCGACCGCGATCACCCCGGTCGCGGCGAGGGCGCGAACAGCACGGGCCCCGCCTCCGCCCCTGTACCGCTGCACCACCATCGCCTGCCTACCCCCAACGACTACCGCCCGGCCGAGCCCCGCACCCGCTCCGCATAACGACCGCCGCCTCCCCCCGTCACGCCGACCCGGGTCCGCGGATCGCCGGGGCCGGGCCCTTCCCGCCCGCGACCCCCCGTTCGGCGGCCGCGGCCAGTACCGTGGACGGGTGCATGAGGATCCCCCCGCCCCGGCCCGCACCACCGCCGCCCCGCGCACCGTCACCCGGCCCTTTCCGGCCCCCGCGACGCCCGCCGTCGCGCCGCGGACCCCGGCCGGGGCCGCTCCGGAGCCCGCACCGGCCTCCCCGGACGGCCCGCCTGGCGGGCACACCACCACCACGATCGAACGCGGCTCGTTCTGCCTGGCCCGCTGTTCCTGCGGCTGGGCGGGGCCGGCGCGCAGGTCCCGGGACCGGGCCCGTACCGACGCCGCCGACCACCTCGCCGCCCCCTGACCGCCACCGGCCCCCGGCCGGCATCGGCCCGCTGACCGCCACCGGCCCCGGCCGCACCGGTCCGGTCCGGTCCGTACAGCGCGCTCCCGCGCCCCGCACCCCGGGGCCCGTACAGCACGATCCCCCGGGCGCCGGAAGCGCCCGGGGGATCGGGAGAAGCGGGGACCGGGACGGGCGGGACGCCCGCGGAACGGTCCGTCAGGCGGCCAGGTCCTTCTCTCCGGGGTCGCCGCGCCGGTAGCCGGGCCGCGGCTCGGGGATGCCGCGCGCGCCGCCCCGCTGCCCGTCCGCGTACGCCACGTCGGCGTTCTTCGACCGGACGACCCAGCCGACGCGCGGCGACCGGGCGATCGCCGCCATCAGCGGGGTCAGCAGCGCCATGGCGAGCGGGGCCAGCAGCAGGGCCACGGCGGTGCCGAGGGCGAACCCGCCGATCACGTCGGTCGGGTAGTGGACGCCCATGTAGACCCGGCTGAAACCGGCGAAGAGCGCGAGCCCGATCGCGACGAAGCCGAACTTCCGGTTCGCCACGAAGATGCCGACCGCGATGCCCATCGCCAGGGTGGAGTGGTCGCTGACGAACGAGAAGTCCGTCTTGCCGTGGATCAGGACCTCAAGACCCTCGTGGTCGTTGAAGGGGCGCGGCCGTTTGACGAAGCCGCGGATCGGGATGTTGACGAGGATGGCCAGGGCGGCGGCGAGCGGCGCCCAGACGATGGCGGCGGCGGCCGTCACCGCGTCCTCGACCGTGCCCCGCTTGCGCATGCTCCACCAGCACCACAGGCCGACCAGGACCAAGCCGAACATGATCCCGTACTCGCCGACGAACTCCATGACCCGGTCGAACCAGGTCGGAGCGGCCTTCGCGAGGCCGTTGATGTCGTAGAGCAGACCGACGTCCGGGTTCGACCCGTCGAGTTCGAGTCCAGCCATCTGCTGCGGCCCCTTGCCTTGTCTGCTTCATCTGCTGCGACGCGCGTCCTTGCCCGCCGCCGTGGTCGAACCCCCGTGTCCGGTGCGATCCGTCACCGCACCGCACCGCATAGCCCGGTCCGTGCGCGCGCCGTTCCCTGTCCAGGGAACGGCCCGGCCGGCGTGTGCGTTCCGCTCTCCACCGAATGATCACCATGACGTTATCGAAGAGTGACTCGTCGTCGCAGCTCAGGGCCCAGGCTTCACGGAGAGTTCCGGCCACGGCCGACTGCCCGTCAAAGCCCCCCGCCACTCCGGAAGCGCGCGAGACATGGATCACCCCGTCGGCAGGTCGGTCGGCAGGGCGGCGGCGCCGTCCTTGGTGACCCGTGTCGCACCGAAGTAGTCCGGTGTGTCGATCTTGTCGAACCGGATGACCGCCCCGGTGAACGGTGCGTTGATCATATAGCCGCCCCCGACGTACAGGCCCACGTGCCGGATGGCGCGCGAATTGGTCAGGTCGTCGGAGAAGAACACCAGGTCCCCCGGGAGCAGCTCGTCCCGCGAGGGGTGCGGCCCGGCGTTGTACTGGTCGTTGGCCACGCGCGGCAGCTCGATGTCCACCGTCCGGTACGCGGCCTGGGTCAACCCTGAGCAGTCGAACCGCCCCTGCTGCTCGGGGGTGCCGTTGCCGCCCCACAGGTACGGCGTGCCGAGCTTCTTCTGGGCGAAGTAGATGGCCGCGGCGGCCTGCCGGGAGGGTGCGACCCGGCCGACGGGCCGGGCGAAGCTCTTCTCCAGCGAACGGATGATCCTGACGTAGTTCTGGGTCTCCTTGTAGGGGGGAACGCCGCCGTACTTGATCACCGCGTACGCCCCGGCGTTGTACGCGGCCAGCATGTTGCTCGTCGGGTCGCCCGGCACCTTCTTCACGTACCCGGCGATCTCGCAGTCGTACGAGGCGGCCGAGGGGATCGCGTCGGCCGGGTCCCACACGTCGCGCCTGCCGTCGCCGTTGCCGTCGATACCGTGCGTGGCCCAGGTGCCGGGGATGAACTGGGCGATGCCCTGGGCGGCCGCCGGGCTCTGGGCCCGCGGGTTCCAGCCGCTCTCCTGGTACAACTGCGCCGCCAGCAGCGCCGGGTTGATGGCGGGACAGAGGTTGCCCCACTTCTGCACCAGCCCCTGGAACCGCGCCGGCACCGCCCCCTTGGCCAGCGCTACGGCGCCGCCGCCCCCCGAACCGGCGATCCCGGCGGCGGCGGAGTACGTACCGACGACGAGCAGCGCCAGGAAGCACATGACCATGCCGACGCCGATGCCACCGAACACCCAGAATTTCCGCACCCCACAACCATCCCCCATCGAGGCGTGCTTCAGAGCCGTTTTCGAGGGTGTGTACGAGTCATCCGCGGCACACCACCGGCGCACCCGAAGCACACGGGGGCGTCGGCGGCTCACCGGCACCAGAGACGACGGGTCCTCAGCCGCCCTCTCCCGACCAGAAGTCGGAGCGGACGTTGGGCCGGGGCAGCGGATAGACGCCCTCGTAGGCGGGCCCGTTCGGTTCGGAGGCGGGGGCGGCGACCTCCGACTTCTTCACGCACGGGCTGTCGGCCTCCAGGAACGCCTGCCCTTTCCCGCGGAAGGAGACGCTGACACCGAATCCGCTCCGGGTGACCGCGTAGACCGCCGGGAACTTCTCGTCCTTGTTGACGGCCTTGATCCGGTAGTCGTTCTTCCGCCAGAACGTCTCCGCGCGGTCCAGGAACGTCTGACGGCGCTCGGGCGAGACGATGGTCATGACGGTCCGGCGGCGGGTCACCCCGCAGGCGCGGGTGGTGGTCGGCCCGTGCGCCCACTGCACCTCGGGGTCGATGCCAGCCAGGACGGCGTCCAGCAGGGCGTCGGACTCCTCGGCGGCCTCCTGCATGTCCATCCCCTTCTCCTTCCCGCTCCCCGCCCCGCTCTCCTGCCCCGTGCTCACGTCGCCCCCGCGCGACCCGCTCTCGCTCCCGCACCCGGACAGCGGAACCCCCAGGGCCAGGACCACCGCGACGAGGGGCAGGGCCCGCTTCGCTCGCCTCACTTCGGTTCCTCCATCTTGAGCCGGTCGGCGTTGCCCGACACGATCAGGGCGATGCTGTCCGCGGAGACGGCGTCGCGCTCCGGGCTGAAGTAGTTCGAGTGCGAGTCCAGACTGATGCCGCCGCCGCTGACGAGCGGGGGACCGTCCGCCACCGGGAAGCGCCGCGCCCCGAACGCCTTGCTCGCCGGATCCTTCCCGAACCACAGGTCGTCGTCACCCGGATCGGCCAGACCCCCGCCGAGGTACGCCCCGCCGGGCCCGCCCAGGGCCAGCCCGATCCCGCCCACCACGACCTGCGTCTTCGAGGGCAGCTTGGTCACCGGGTCGTTGGCGGCGGCCCCGACGAAGACGTGCTCGCTGCCGACGCCGAGGTCCACGGCGTGGTCGACGCCGACGCCGGGGCTGCCGACCAGGATGATGTCGTCGACCCCGGGTATCCCGCCGGGCCGGGCCGCCGCGGCGCCCACGGTCCGAGACCCGTAGGAGTGCCCGATGGCGGTCAGGTGCGGGTCCTTGTTCCGGTTGGTCACGGAGATCCCGTCCATGAAGTCGCGGTAGGCCGCCCCGCCCTTCTCGGCACGCCCGGTCCCCATGACGGCGAAGTATCCCGCCACCCCGTCCTTGTCCGGCAGCTGCGGCGCGTCGTACCCGAGCCAGACGATGGACGCCGTCGACTCGTCGTACCCCTGCGCCCCGATCGCGGTGTCCCGGGCCCGCCCTAGGTCGTTCTCGGCGAACTCCTGGTCGAGCGAGGTGTTGAGCCCCGGTACGTACGCCGACACGTGCTGCGAGGCGTCCGGGTTGCCGAAGGAGACGATGGCCCTCCCGTTGCCCTCGTCCCCGATCCCGATGAGGTACATCGGCGGCTTCCCGTTCTCGTCCAACTGTCGTTGGATCTCCCGCAGCCCCGCCAGCTGGTCGCGCGCCTTGTCGGTGTCGACGCCCTCCAGCTTGTCGATCAGCGCCGGGAGGTTGCGGCGGTTGGCGGCGTCGCGGGCGAGGACCGGGATGCCGTCGAGGTTGCCGATCCGTTCCGGGACCAGCTCGATGTACCGCTCCCGCTCCTCCGGCGAGAGCCCGTCCCACCACGCCTTGCGCCCGGCGGGCGTCGCACCGAGCGGAATCCGCCCGCTGAGGTGCGCGCGCTCGGCATCCCGCACCTCGGCGTCGACCCGTGCCCCGGACCCGGGTATCGCCATCCCGGCGCCGGCGCCCCCCACGGCCTTGTTCCAGTCCCAGGCCGCACCGATGTAGTCGCCCCGCGCCCACTTCTCCTGCGCGCCACGGGTGTCGCGCCCCCACGCGTCGACGATCCTCCGCCCGGCCTCCCCCGGCCGCAGAACGGCGTCGACGACCCCCTGGACGTCGCCCCCCAGCCCGTCCCCGACCAGCCCTCCGAGGAACCCGCCGCCGTGGGGCCCGGCGGGTCTACCCGCGTCAACCGGAACGATGAAGTCGGCCGGAGGGAAGGCGGCGCGGTCCTGGGAGGAGCCGGACCCGGCCTGAGACCCGGTGACCCCAGAGGTCCCGGAGGTCCCGGAGACCGCGCCTCCGCTGCCGGTGGGCCGACCGGTGGAACCGGTGGAACCGGTGGAACCGGTGGAACCGGCATTCCCGCTGTTCCCGGTACCGCCGCTGGTGGTCGCCCCGCTGGTGGCCGCGTCTCCTCCGGTGCCGCCGCCGGTCGTCGCCCCTTCGACGCCGCCGCTGGTACCGGTGCTGCCGGTACCACCGGTGAGGCTGGACCCGCTGCCACCGCCGGGCCCGCCGGACCCGCTGCCCTCTCCGCCGCCGGACCCGCTGCCCCCACCGTCGTCCGTGCCGCCGCCCGCCCCGGAGGCGTCGGCACCGGCATCGGCTTCACCTCCCCCGGCCACGACGTCATGCCCCGGCGCCGGGCACGAACTGCCGGTCAGCTCGCAGATCGCGGCCCGGATCTCGGCGGTGAGCTGCCTGCCGGTACCGGTGGCCATCAGCCCGCCGACCAGCGCGACGACGACCAGGACGAGGCCGAGGTACTCCAAGGCGGTCTGCCCGCCGTCACGGCGGAGCCTCATCATCCCGGTGAAGCTGAACAACCGCTGCTCGGCCCGCTGCTCCGGGCCGCTTAGGAACCACCGGCGGCTCTCCGGCCGGCACAGCAGCACGAGGACGGCCGCCGGCATCACGAGTCGCGCGACTCCCACGGGCCCGGCCCCGCCGCCCACCTCCGCGACCGCGCCGAGGACGACCCACGCCTGCACGCCGAGAAGCCCGTACCAGACACGGACGCCGCCCTGACGCACGTACAGCGACAACACGAAGGCGGCGACACCGGGTAACGAGGCGTAGAGCAACAACCCGAGGAGGTACCCGTCGACCGCTTCCACCGAGGACGCCGTCGAAAGGGCCCGGATCGCGCCCACCAGGGTGGCCACGAAGAGGACATGGAGCAGGACGAGCACCGCCTGCAACGACCGGGGCGTCGACCGCCCGCCCGAGCCTGCCACGGCAGCGCTTACCTCGACGCCGACAGGAACCGCGCTTCTTCGTATGCCGGACAAGAGCAGTCCCCTACCTCGTGAGTGGGCGCAACGAGCGACAGATCGGTCACTCCCTGCATGCGACCACACGAGCAGGCCCCCCGCCATGGGCCCCAGGGCCCAACGGAGGGCTCAAATCCCCTTCAGCACACCAGAGTTGATCCGACCAACCCGACTCACGCCCCGCCGCCCGCCACCTCGGGGGCGCCGGCGGACCAGAAGTCGGAGTGGATGTTGGGGCGGGGGATGAGCTCCATACCCTCGTAGAGGGGCGCCGTCGCCTGGCTGGTGGAATCCAGAACTTCTGACTTCTGCACACAGGGTGTGTCCACCTGAAAGAATGCTTGCCCTTCCCCGCCAATGCGCAGGCTCACGCGGTAGCCGTCATCGGTGCGCGCGTAAACGGCTGGGAACTCAGAACTGTTGTTCACTGCGGTCATTCGATACCCGCTCTTACGCCAGTACCGATCAACCAGTCCGAGAAAACTACCTCGCCGCCCCTCGGAAATGTCCGTCATGACAACGCGCCTCCGTGTCACCTCGCACGCCCCCGTTGAAGTAAAACCATGAGTCCAATGAACCTCTGGGCGAATCTCCCGAAGCACTGCGTCAAGAATCACATCAGAACGCACTGCGGCACCCTGCATGTCCACACCGCCACCCCCCTTCTTTGTGCATCCCATCGATACAGCGCCAGCCAAGAAAACCAATGCCAGCATCCATAGCCGCAACTTCATCGGGGCCGCTCCTGTTTGACCTCGTGCCCGCGTCCAGCAGCGATCAACGCGATGCTGCCGGCGGAGGATGAGTCCATCTGTGGATCGAAGTACTGTGAATGAGCATCGAGTGAGAACAGTGGCCCCGGGTCCGCCTCGAAGCGGCGACCACCGAATTCCTCGCTAGCCGGGTTCGTACCAAACCAGAGATCGTCACCACTGCCGTTCACCAAGTTCGTCAACAAGGAACCGGGCGGGCCCATGGCACGACCCATGCCCGAGATCACCGCATTCTCGCTTGCCGGAAGTTTGGTCACCACGTCGTTCTCTGCTGCGCCCACGTACACGTGATCCCTTCCCACTCCAAGATCCTCAGCCCGGTCGACACCCACGCCAGGACTGCCGACCAAGACAATGTCCGTCACACCAGGAATTCCACCCCCCTCCTGCGTCGCCGCTCCGACTGTTCGCGACCCATACGAATGTCCAATAGCCGTGAGGTTCGGGTCAGCATGATCGTTCGATGCCACTAGCCCAGCCATGAATTCGTTGAACGCGTGACCACCGATCTCCGCACGCCCAGATCCGGCGACAGCCAAACTGCTCCATCCATCCGGGCTCTGCGGGGCGTCATAACCCAGCCACGTGATCACGGCACTCGAATGATCAATATCTCGAGCTGCGCCAGCAGTGTCACGCGCCCGCTTGAGATCCCCCTCGGCGAACCCCATGTCCAACGACGTATTCAACCCCGGCACATAAGCCGCCACATTCCGCGAGGTATCCGGGTTCCCGTACGAGACGATCGCCCGGCCGTTGCCCTGGTCTCCGATGCCGAGCAGGTACATCGGGGGCTCCCCCGGTTTCGTCCCCGCTCGTAGTTGCCGGTCGATCTCCCGCAGCGCGGCGAGCTTGGTCTCCGCGTCGTCGTCGCCGTGCAAGCCTTCCAGCTTTCCGATCAGCAGTTGCAGGTTGTCGCGGTTCGCCGCGTCCCGTACCAGGGCCGGAATGCCGTCCAGATTGCCGATCCGGTCCGGGTACACCGCGAGGTACTCCTCGCGCTGCTCGTCCGTCAGGGCCGCCCACCACGCCTTGCGCTCGGCGGGGCTCGCGTCGTACGGGATGGCGTCCCGCAGGTAGTCGCGCGCCGCCTGCCGTACCGCCGCCGCGTCGGACGCCGCGTCCGTCCACGTCACCGTCGAGACGCCGAGGCCCTCCTGCGCCTTCAACGACCGCAGGATTCGGGCGTACCGCCAGTCCGCGTCGGCCGCCGTCCGTACGGCCTGCGCCACCCGGTCCGCGATGTCCTGGGCCTTGCCCGCGTTCGGGTTGGGCGCGACGAGCCCCGAGGGCGTGACCATGCCCGGATTCGGAACCCCGGAGGCCGTGCCGCCCGGGAGCGGGCTGCCGTCGACCAGGCCCTCGCCCGCCGCCGGGTACGTCACCGATCCGTCCGCGTGCACCGTGAACCTCAGCGCGTTCGCATCGTCCAGCGCGCCCTGCAACACCCGTTGCTGGGCTCTGATCTCGTGGGCCAGGCTGTTCAGTGCGGTCCGGAGCAACCCGCACTCCGTGTAGATGTACTGGAAGTTCGCCCCCAGCCTGCGCAGCCGCCGCACGGCCGCGTCGGCCGCTTCTCCCTTCTGCGTTTCGCGCAGGCCGGGCAGGAGCTGGCCCTCGACCCGGTCGCGGGCGGCGTCGGCGCGGTTGCTCACCCGTCCCCAGCCGTCCGCCGCCCCCTCCAGCTCGGCGCACCTCACCTCACGCAACGCGGCCCAGGTCAGCGCGGAACCCGTACCGCCGGCCCGCCCGCTCACCGCGCGCCGCCACCGCTCGGCGCCACGGAGGGTGTCCCGGAAGACGCCTCGGGAGGTGTCGCGGAAGGCGTCTTCACGCTGTCGAAGCCGCTCTTCACCGCCTCGTTGGACCGGGCCTGCCCCTGGACGGCCGCCCGCAGGTTCCCGGCGAGGCTTCCGCACTCGCGGCGCGCCTGTTCGATCCGGCGTTCCCACGAGGCGCGGACCGCCCCCAGTTCGGCCAGGGAGGAGAGGGCTTGGCCTCCGGCGACCAAGCCCCTGTGCGCCGCACTCAGTTCCGCCCTCACCGGACCGAGGTGCGCCACCAGCTGGTCGGCGCCGTCGGCGGCCCGCAGCCAGGGGCCGCGGCTGTGCCGGAGATCGCCGCCCCCTGCCGTCCCCGGCCCCGGCACGCCCGTCGGCCCCGGCACACCCACTGCACCCACGGGCCCCACCGGCCCCAGCGGCCCCGCCGGTCCGGTAGGCGGCCACAGACGTCCCGAGCCGTCGTCTGGCTGCCCCACCACGGTCGCTCCACCCACGCCGCTCACCCCGTTCTCTCGATCGTGGAGCGGCACTGTGCCAAATCCCCGCTGTTCGCCATGCCATACGTCAACGCGCCGTGCGCCGGGCTCCGTACGCACCCGGCCCCGTGGTTCCCGGCCAGGTGAACCGGGGGCGCCGTTCCTCCGGGGCCGTGCGGTTCACCCGAACGAAGGGCGGCCGGCCCGACGCTCCGCACCACCCGGGAGCCGGAGGCCGTGCCAGGCGTCCGCCACCCGGTGGCCGCCCCCGTACGGGGTCCTGCGGTCAGGCCCGCATCCCCCCGCGCGGCGGAGGCCCCGTCCCCGACCTCGTACCGGAGAACAGCGCTTCCCGGGACAGAAGCTGACGACCGGCCACCTCACCGCGACCACGATGGAACGCATGCGAACCCGCGAGCGCCAACCGGCCGGACCCGCCCCCGCCCCCACACCCGTTCCTTCGACTCCGCCCTCGCCTCCGCCTCCGTGGGCGGTCCGCGCGGCGCAGTTGGTCCCGCTTCTCGGGGCCGTCACCCTCTCCTGCCACCGCCGCACGCACCCGCGTCGCCATCGCGCGCTCCCCCGAATCGAACGGGTTGCCGACCGGCGCACCGAGGGCTCTCGAACGGCGCATACGAACACGCCGTGCTCCGCGAACGCTGCGACCGCCTCGGGAACCCATGGCCATCGTCGTTGCTCCTGGTCACACCCCGTGATACACAGAGTGACCAGGTGTGCGCAGGGAGAGGGGGACGAGCCGCAGGTCAGGGTGCCCGCCCCGGTCAAACGTGCGAGTTCCGGGTAAAGAGACCCCGGAAGGCGTCGTGCGAGCGCGGTTTCATCAGCGAAGATAGAAGGCGACCCGTGTCGGCCGGCACGGGCAGCGAACTACCCAACAGGGGCGGTGACTTACATGATCCTGGCAGCAGAGAAGGGCGACATCACCACCATCATCGGCGGAATCGCTCCGGACTGGGGGCCGTTCGGGACGCTGGGCAACGAGGCGCGCATCATGATCGAGGTGGTGATGGCCATCGCCATCCTCCTCTGCCTCGGCATCGCGATCTGGGGCGCGGCCAAGCAGCGGATCGGCGCGACGGCGCTGCGCGACACCTTCAGCGCGGAGCAGGGCAAGGGCCTGATCGTGGCCGGGCTGACAGGGGTCTTCATCATCGGCTCCCTGGGGACCTTGTTCACCATCGTGTACGGGATGGCCGTCTGACCCGCCGTCGACCATCCCGCTCCGGGCCGTCCCAGCCCGCTCCCCACCGTCCGCCCGTCGTGCCCACCGGCTGAGGTCGCGTTTCCCTGATGTCGAGTCACCCCACCGCGTTCGAGCGGCAACCAGCACAGCCGGCGCCGTCCTGCGCGGATCCGCACACGACCGAGGGAGCAAACGCGGCATGAGCCCCGGTGACGAGCACGACTACCGCTCCGCGGACCGGGGAGGGCGCTCGGACGACCCGTACAGCACCCTCGGCGGCACACGGCAGACCCGCACCCGTCTGCCCGACAGCGACGCGGGCCATTCCCAGGCCCGCCGACCGGCGCGAGCCTCTCGTTCCTTGGTGATGATCGTCGGCGTCGTGGTCCTCCTCATCGCCGCCATCGCCTTCGCCAATCGCGGTGGCGGCGCCGACGACGAGGGGTCCCCGGGCGCCAAGGGCCGCGAAAGCGCGGGAAGCGCCCCCACCGCGCCCACCGGCACCAAGCCGGTGCGGGGCAGGAACGGAACCATCGCCTCCGGTTTCGCCCGGGACGAGCAGGGGGCGCAGAGCGCGGCGGCGAACTACGCGGTGGCGCTGGGGTCGGTGGAGATGTTCACCGCCGACACCCGCCACGACATCATCAAGGCCACGCACGACCCTGCGGTGGTGCCGAAGCTTCAGTCCGACCTCGATGCCGCCTATTCGCCCTCCTTCTATGCGAATGTCGGCCTCGAAAAGGACGGGACCCCGCCCGCGGGGCTCACTTTCGTCTCGAGGACCGTGCCGGTCGGCACCAAGGTCGTCGAGGTGAACGACGGCGCGGCCACGGTCGAGGTCTGGTGCACCGGACTCGTCGGGCTGGCGGGGGAAGGGGCCACCAAGCCCGTTACCGGTACGTGGTTCACCCTCACACAGAAGCTCACGTGGGCCGGCGGGGACTGGAAGATCTCCTCGTCGAGCCAGTCGGAAGGACCGACGCCGGTCAACGGGGACAACCGTGCTTCGACAGCTGACGAGATGGCAGACGCGATCGGCGGATACGGAGGCTTCACCTATGCCCGATAGCCAACGGTTGCGCAGGCTGAAGCTGAGCGGTGTCGTAGGCGTCCTGCCTGCGCTCGTGATGGCAACGGCCCCGCGAGCAGTCGCCGACCCGACGCCCACGCCTTCGCCGAGTGGGAGCGACAACCCCTGCGACCTCATCGTGGGTCTCGCCCGGGACTACTGCGAGGACGGCGAGAACGCCCGCAGCAGATCCACCGCTCCGCTCACCGACGACACCCTCGACCCCCTCTCCTCCCTGGCCCGAGGCTGCGCCGACGCCGCCTCCTGGATCGTCGGCAAGCTCAGCGATGCCGTCGAGTCCACGGCGAACGTCGACTTCACCAACCCCAAGTTCCTCCAGCAGTACGCCGTCATCTTCGCGGCCTCCACCATCCTCACCCTCGTCCTCTGGCTCCTCGCCGTGGCCAAGCGCGCCATCCGCGGCGTGCCCCTCACCACCGCGATCTCCGAGGCCGTCGGGTTCCTCTGGCTCACCGTCCTCGCCTCGGCCTTCACCCCGCTGATCCTCTACACGGTCGTCTCCGCCACCGACGGCGTCACCGAGGCCATCGCCTCCGCCACCGGCGGCCAGACCGACGTCTTCTTCGGCTCGTTCGCCGAAGCCCTCGAAAAGGGCGAGGACATCGGCGGCGGCCCGATCATGCTGATCGTCGTCTCCCTCGTCTCGATCCTCGCCGCCGGCATCCTGTGGCTGGAACTCGTCATCCGCGCCGCCCTGCTCTACGTCGGCGCGCTCCTCGGGATCGTCGTCTACGCCGGACTCGTCGACAAGAACATGTGGGGCCACGTCCGCCGCTGGGCCGGCATCATGATCGCGGTGATCATGGTCAAGCCGGTCATCGTCATCGTCCTCGGCCTCGCCGGAGCGCTCTCCACGGGCGACGGCCCCGACGCCTTCTCCGCCGTCGTCTCCGGTCTCTCCATCATCCTGCTGGCCATCTTCGCCTCCGCCATGATCTACCGTTTCGTCCCCGGCTTCGGCGACGAGATCCAGGGCGCCCGCACCAACCGCAAGCAGGCCACCGACGGCTCGCAGGCCGCCGCCCTGATCAGCTCCCCGGCCGCCCTCGTCTCCCAGGGCATCAAGACCCACAGCGGCCGCACCGACCAGAACAGCGGCGGAGGCGGAGGCGCCCGCCCTGCCAACCCGGCCAGCGGAGGCGTCGCCGCCCACAGCTCCCGCACCTCCGGCGGGGGCGGAGGCGGCGGATCGGCCGCCCCCTCGCCCCGCAGCGGCTCCGCGCCCACCTCCGGGACACCCCACAGCAGCCGCTCCTCCCGAGGCGGAGGCGGCTTCGGCACCACAGGTAACTCGAGCACAGGAGGTGGAGGACGTTGACCACCCCGTCCCACACGATGGCGCCCCGCCGCACCTACCTCATCGGCCGCGCCCGACCGAACGCGATCATCGGCAAGAACCGTGAGACCGGCGAGATCGCCCTGATCATCGTCGGCGCGTTCCTCGGCATGATGAGCGGGCTCCTCGTCCCGGTCCTCTCGATGCGCATCGTCTGCCTCGTGGGCTTCCCGGCGCTCGCCCTGGCCGTCGTGTACGTCCCCTACAAGGGCCGCACCTTCTACAAGTGGTTCGAGATCAACCGCAGCTTCAAGCGCTCCCTGCGCCGCGGCACCGCCTACCGCTCCGGCGCCATGGAAGCGGGCATCAGCGCCGCCGGCCGCGAGGTCGAGATCGGCCCGCCCCCCGGCATCGGCCGGATCAGCTGGCTCGCCGCCCCCTTCGGCCCCGACGAGATCGCCGTGCTCCTCCACGCCGACCGGCGCACCGTCACCGCCGCCATCGAGATCGAGGGCCCCGGAGTCGGCCTCCGCGACAGCGAGGACCAGGAAGCCCTCGTCGACCGCTTCGGCACCCTCCTCAAACACGTGGCCAACGGCGACGGCTTCGTCACCCGCCTCCAGATGCTCGCCCGCACCCTCCCCGCCGACCCCGACGCCCATGCCAAGGACGTCGCCCAGCGCGGCGACAAGAACGCCCCCGGCTGGCTCCAGGACTCCTACGACCAGCTCCAGTCCATGGTCTCCACCTCCAGCGAGCAGCACCGCGCCTACCTCGTCGCCTGCATGCACTACAGCCGCGACCTGGCCGCCGAGGCCAACGCCATGGCCCGCGCCGCCCGCCCCCACGGCGGCCGCAAGCTCGACCGCGACGCCGGTCTCGCCGTCGTCATGGCCCGCGAGCTCACCGACATCTGCGCCCGCCTCGCCGAGGCCGACATCCGGGTACGCCAGCCGCTCGGCCAGAGCCGGCTGGCCTCCCTCGTGCACTCCATGTACGACCCCGACCACCCCATCGACCACATCCAGGCCATGACCAAGCGCAACGCCTGGCCCGCCGAACTGGACGCGGTCGAGCCCACGTTCCTCCAGGCCAAGACCCGTGAGTCCACCACCCGGGCCCCCTGGTGCCACGCCACGGCCTGGGTGAAGGAGTGGCCGATGACCCCCGTCGGCGTCAACTTCCTCGCACCGCTCCTCGTCCACACCCCCGACGTCATCCGTACCGTCGCCGTCTGCATGGACCTCGAACCCACCGAGGTCGCCATCGAACGCATGCTGACCGAGAAGACCAACGACGACGCCGAGGCCAGCCGCCAGGCCAAGATGAACCGCACGGTCGACCCCCGCGACATCGCCGCCCACGGCCGGCTCGACCAGCGGGGCGAGGACCTCGCCAGCGGCGCGGCCGGGGTCAACCTGGTGGGGTACATCACGGTGTCCTCCCGCTCCCCCGAAGCCCTCGCCCGCGACAAGCGCACGATCCGCGCCTCCGCCGGCAAGTCGTACCTCAAGCTGGAGTGGTGCGACCGCGAGCACCACCGGGCCTTCGTGAACACGCTCCCGTTCGCCACCGGCATCCGCCGCTGACCCGGGGGCCTCCCCAGCCACCGGCCCCGCCCGCCCCCGCCCCACCCCGTCCCGCTACCGCCCGCAGACCGGCTCCCCACCACACCACGGCAACCAGCACCGACGCCCGTGGGAAGGCGACGCCGCCCCCCACCCCGACGAACCACCCACCCGCGACAAGAAACAAGAGAGGGCGCCCCCACCATGCGAGACCCCCTGTCCGCATTGTCGGATGCCTTCACCTCCTTCCTCTTCGGCAAGGTGGAGACGACCCGCCTCCCCGTCCGTACGTCCACGGGCCAGGCCCAGGCCGTCTACCTCCCCACCGCCGCCCCCGGCCTCGGCGACTCCGGCGTGATCATCGGCCGCGAGGTCTACAGCGGCAAGGGCTACATCTACGACCCCTTCCAGCTGTACGGGCAGCAGCTTCCCGCCCCCCACTGGCTCGTCCTCGGCGAGTCCGGCAACGGCAAGTCCGCGCTGGAGAAGACGTACGTGCTGCGCCAGCTCCGCTTCCGCGACCGCCAGGTCGTCGTGCTGGACGCCCAGGGCGAGGACGGCGTCGGCGAATGGAACCTCATCGCCCAGGAGCTGGGCATCACCCCCATCCGCCTGGACCCCACCGCCGCGCTCAACGGGGGCATCCGCCTCAACCCGCTCGACCCCTCCATCACCACCACCGGCCAGCTCGCCCTGCTCCGCACGATCATCGAAGTCGCCATGGGCCACGGCCTCGACGAACGCTCCGGTTTCGCGCTGAAGGTGGCGCACGCCTTCGTCACCACGACCATCACCGACCGCCAGCCGGTCCTGATGGACATCGTGGAGCAGCTGCGCCACCCCGAGCCCCGGTCGGCCGAGGCGATGAACGTCGACATAGACGACGTACGGGCCTGGGGCCTGGACGTCGCCCTCGTCCTGGACCGGCTGGTCGACGGCGACCTGCGCGGCATGTTCGACGGGCCCACGACCGTCGGCATCGACCTCGACGCCCCCCTCATCGTCTTCGACCTCTCGCACATCGACCGCAACTCGATCGCGATGCCGATCCTGATGGCCATCGTCGGCGTCTGGCTGGAGCACACCTGGATCCGGCCCGACCGCAAGAAGCGCATCTTCCTGGTGGAGGAGGCGTGGCACATCATCAACTCCCCCTTCGTCGCCCAGCTGTTCCAGCGCCTCCTGAAGTTCGGACGCCGGCTCGGACTCTCCTTCGTCGCCGTCGTCCACCACCTCAGCGACGTCGTGGACGGGGCCGCGGCGAAGGAGGCCGCCGCCATCCTCAAGATGGCCTCCACCCGCACGATCTACGCCCAGAAAACGGACGAGGCCAGAGCCACCGGCCGGGTCATCGGCCTGCCCCGCTGGGCGGTCGAGATCATCCCGACCCTCACCCCCGGCATCGCCGTCTGGGACGTCAACGGCAATGTCCAGGTGGTCAAACACCTGATCACCGAGGCCGAACGCCCCCTGGTCTTCACCGACCGCGCCATGACCGAGGGATCGACGGACGACCGGCTCCCCGAGGACATCCGCGCCGCCGAGCTGGAGGCGGAGCAGCGGGCGGCCCGGATCGAGCACCAGCAGCGGATGAACGAGTCGTCCCAGTCCACGGTGGCCTGACATGGCACGTCACCCGGCACGGGGCCGGGGCCCGGCCCCGTACGACGGACCCGGGGGGCACGGGGGCGGCGGAGGCATCCCGGACGGCCTGCTGATCGGCCTCCTGGGCCTCCTCCTCGCCGCCACCCTGGCCACCTGGACGGCCACCGGCCTCGCCGGCCTCCTCGCCCACGGGAGCTGGCCGGACGGCGTGTCGTTCACTCGGGCCCCGCTCGCCCTGCGCGAGCTGGCCACCTCCCCCCAGGACCTCGCCGCGGCCTGGCCGGAGGCGCCCCGGACCCAGCTCTCCGGACACGGCCTGTTCTGGGGCCTGTTCATCGGCGAACTGATGGTGCTGCTGGTCCTGACGGTGTTCACGGTCGGCGTCGTGGCCCGCGGCCGAGCCGTACGGGAACGCCGCCGCGAGGAACGCGCCGCCGCCCGCGCGATGCCGGCCCCGGCCACGCGGACGACCACACCGCTCCCGCCGGCCGCGACGGAGACCCCCGGCGCCGCCCCGGGCCTCCCGGCGACCGACCACCCCGCCCCGCACGCGCCCGCCGCCCCGCACGCGTACGAACACGTACCGACGCCGACGCCCGCGCCCCCGCACCCCTCCGCGTACGCCCCCGCGCCCGGGTACGCGCCCCCGGACGCAGACCGGCCGCCGCCCCCCGCCCCCGGGAGCGCCCCCTCCCTCCATCTCCCCTCCCCCCGCACCTCCCTCCTCGTCCACGCCCCCGCCGCCGACCGGCGCCCCACCGCCGTGCGGGCCGTCCACGACGCCGAGGGCCCCGCCGTCGTCGTCACCTCGGACCCCACCGTCTGGGCCGAGACCAAGGACGCCCGCGGCAAGCTCGGTCCGGTCCTCGTCCACGACCCGGGCCATCTCTGCGACACCCCGGCCCGCCTCCACTGGTCGCCCACCTCGGGATGCGAGCTGCCCGACACCGCCGCCTCCCGCGCCGCCGCGCTGCTCGCCCCGGTACGCCCCCGGGCCAGGATCGACGCGGCGGTCGCCGACACCGCGCAGACGCTCCTCCAGTGCTGGCTGCACGCCGCCGCGGTGGACGGCCGCCCCTTCCGCCAAGTCCTCCGCTGGGCCTCCGGATCCGGCGCCCACGAACCGGTGCGCCTCCTCCGTACGCACCCCAAGGCGGCCTCCGGTCTCGCCGGGCTGCTGGAATCCGCCCTCACCGCCTATCCCGAACGGCGGGAGCTGGCACAGGAACTGACGGTACGGGCGTTCGCCGCCCTGTCCACGGTGCACATCCGCGAGGCGTGCACGGCGAACCGAGCCGATTCCCTCGCGTTGGATTCTTTTGCCGCCGAAGGGGGAACGCTCTACCTGGTGGGCGAATCCATCGAGGATCCCCGCTCCCGCCCCGGCGCGATGCCCCTCCTCACCGCGCTGGCCGCAGACGTGGTCGAGCACGGCCGCCGCATGGCCGCACGGTCACCCGCCGGCCGGCTCGACCCACCAATGACGTTCGTCCTCGACGACGTCGCGGCCGTGGCGCCCTTCCCCCGGCTCCCCGAACTGCTGGCCACCGGCCAGGACCACGGCATGCCCGCCCTGGTGCTGCTCCGCTCCCGGGAACAGGGCCGCGCCCAATGGGGGGACCGGCTGCGCCCTCCCGCGCCGGGCGTCGGATGACCTCTTCCCGGTCTTCGCGCCTCCGGCCGCCCTACCCCTCCCGCTCGATGACGTACTCCAGCTCCTGCTCGCCCCGGTCGCCCGGGGCCGCGATCCGCCGACCGGACGGGGCGAAGCCGAACTTCCGGTAGAAGGCGGCGGCCCTCGGGTTCTTCTCGTGCACGTAGAGCCGCACCCGCTCCATCCGGGGCGAGGACAGCGACCACGCCCACGCCACGGCTTCCTGGAACAGCGCCTCGGCCACCCCGGTCCCCCGGACCTCGGGCCGGACGAACACCGCGACCAGGTGCGCCTGGTCCACGGCGACCGCCTCCCCGAACCGCACCGGGTCGTCCGGGCTCTCGACGAGCACGGTGACCGTCCCCGCCCAGGCGCCCTCGGGCGACTCGGCGACGAACTGCCGGACCCGGCCGCCCCCGTCCTCGGCGGCGTCGGCCGTACGCCCCTGCCAGAAGGCGTCCGGTCGCCCCACCGCGTCCTCGTACGTCTCCAGGAACGCCACCGGGGCCGCCGGATCCCTCAGAGCGTCCAGCCGCAACTGCCGGGCCCGCGGCCATTCCTCGGCCCGCACCCCACGCACCACATAGTCCATGTCCTGATCTTCGCCCCCGCCCTCCGCCCGTTCAACCGACTAAACCCGCCGCCACCGGCCCCCGCCGGCGCACCGCGCCACCCCGCACCGCAGCGGGGGCGGTCCCCGTCGTCGTACCCCGGTACTACCGCCCGCCCCACGTCCCACCCCCGGTCGGACGCCCCCGTCCCGCCGGCTCCGTAGCGTCGAGCGCATGATCAGAGCCCACGGCCTCACCAAACGGTACGGCGGCAGAACCGTCGTCCAGGACCTCGACTTCACCGTCCGCCCCGGCACGGTCACCGGCTTCCTCGGCCCCAACGGCGCCGGAAAGTCCACGACCATGCGCATGCTGCTCGGCCTCGACAGCCCGACCCACGGCCGCTCCACCGTCAACGGGCGCTCGTACGCCGCCCACCCCGCGCCCCTCACCCGGGTCGGCGCACTGCTGGAGGCCCGGTCCGCCCACCCGGGGCGGACCGCGTTCCACCACCTGACGGCCCTCGCCCACACCCACGGCATCCCGCGCCGCCGCGTCGAGGAGGTCATCGACCTCTCCGGGCTGACCGGCGCCGCCCACCGAAGGGTCAAGGGTTTCTCCCTCGGCATGGGCCAACGGCTCGGCATCGCCGCCGCGCTCCTGGGCGACCCCGCCACCGTCCTCCTCGACGAACCGGTCAACGGCCTGGACCCCGAGGGCGTCCTGTGGATCCGCACTCTCCTCACCTCGCTCGCCGCCGAAGGCCGTACGGTCCTCGTCTCGTCCCACCTGATGAGCGAGATGGCCCTCACCGCCGACCACCTGATCGTCATCGGTCGCGGGAGGCTCCTCGCCGACACCACGGTGGCCGAACTGGTCCGCTCGGCGGGCGGGGCGTCCGTCAAGGTCGTCACCCTGCGGGCGGCGGAGCTGACCACCCGCCTCACGGCCCCCGGCGTGACCGTCACCGCCGCCCCCCGCGGCCCCGCCGTCGACGCCCCGGACCACGAACTGCGCGTCCGGGGGGCGGACGCGGCCCACATCGGGGCCGTCGCCGCCGCACACGCGATCCCGTTGCACGAACTCACGCCGCAGACCGTGTCGCTGGAGCAGGCGTTCATGGACCTCACCCGGGAATCGGCGGAACACCGCCCGCGACGACAGCCGCGGCCCTCGACCGCCCACACCCCCACCGGAGCCGCAGCATGAGCACGACCCGTCCCGCACCGCGCGTGGCGCCGATGCCGCCGGCCCCGCCGTACCGGATCACTCCGGCCCGCGTCCTGCGCTCGGAGTGGCACAAGCTCCTCTCCCTGCGCTCCACCTGGATCACCGTCGTCCTCGCGGTCCTCACGGTCCTCGGCGTCGGCCTGGCCATGGGCGGCGCCTACACCTCCGGAGGCGGCGACTCCGATGTCGACACCGTCGTCCTGACGCTGTACGGCAGCATGCTCGCCCAGCTCTTCCTGGTCGTCCTGGGCATCCTCATGACCGCCGGCGAGTACGCGTCCGGCACGATCCGCTCCTCGCTCACCGCCGTGCCCGCCCGGCTCCCCCTCCTGTGGGCCAAGGCGGCGGTGTTCGCCGCGACCGCCTTCACCGTCATGTTCGCGACGGGGCTGGTCACGTTCACGGCGGCCCAGGCGTTCCTCCACGACACCGACCAGGCGGCCTCGCTCACCGGTCCGGGCGTGCTGCGCGCCGTGGCGGGCAACGCTCTCGCGCTCACCCTGACGGGGCTGCTCGCCCTCGGCCTCGGGGCCCTGCTGCGCTCCGTCCCGGGTGCGATCGGAGCGTTCATCGCCGGGGTCATGATCCTTCCGGAGATCCTCGGGACGCTTCCGTACGACGTCGTCGAGCGCGCCGTCGAGTACTTCCCCACCCAGGCCGCCGGAGCCCTGGGTTCCGCCACCCCCATCCCGGGCACCGCCTCCCCCGGGCCCGCCCTGCTCGCCCTGTCCCTGTGGGCCGGTACGACACTGGCCGCGGCGGCGGTGACGCTGAAGCACCGCGACGTCTGACCCACGAGGAGGGCGACCACATGAACACCCGGAGGCGCGACCGGCCCGGCCCACAGGCGAGCGACCCCGTACGCGCCCGGGCGGGCGTTCCGCCGAAGGCCCGGGGCGCCGACCCCCCGACCCCTCCCCTCACCCGGATCGTCCAGGGGGCCCTGGACCGGCTCCGCGCGTTCGACCGACGCCGTCCACGGGTCTGGGACGCGGCGGTGACCGGCTTCTGGGTGGTGGCCGCGGTGCTCGACTACACCTCCGGCGGCTGGCGGACCACCGCGCACGAGGACGTGACGGCCCCCGACCACCTGGTACTCCTGATGAGCCTCGGGTTCTCGTTGCCGCTGCTGTGGCGGCGCACCCACCCTCTGGCCGTCGTCCTGCTCATGGCTCCGATATCCCTCGTCAACGTCTGGACGGGGGCCGTGGTGCAGGCTTCACTCCTCCAACTGGTCCCGGTCTTCCAGACCGTCCTGCGCTCCTCGTTCCGTACGGCCGGGGCGGCGGCCCTGCTGTTCGTCGTCCCGGTCCTGTCCGCCGGCGTCCGCCTCCCCTCCGGCTGGGGCCAGGAAGTGGTCTCGTACGTCTGGGGCCTGGTCTTCACCGTGCTGCTGGGCGTCGCGGTACGCACCCGGCGCGAGTACACCGAGGCCCTGGTCGAGCGGGCCCACCGGCTGGAACACGAACGCGACCAGCAGGCCCGCCTCGCGGCCGCCGCGGAACGCACCCGCATCGCCCGGGAGATGCACGACATCATCGGCCACAACCTGTCCGTCATCACGGGCCTCGCGGACGGAGGCACGTACGCGGCCCGCAAGAGCCCCGAACGCGCGGGCCAGGCGCTCGAAGCCATCGGCGCCACCAGCCGGCAGGCCCTGTCCGAACTCCGCCGCCTCCTGGGAGTCCTGCGCGACGACCACCCCGACGCCGAACGCGCCCCGCAACCGACGCTCGACGAACTGACGCTCCTCCGCGTACGCAGGGCGGGCCTGCCCGTGCGCCTGGAGCTCCACGGCGAACCGGAGCTCCGGGCGCTCACCCCGGGCCGCCAGCTCACCGTGTACCGCGTGGTCCAGGAGGCCCTCACCAACACGCTCAAACACGCCGTCCCTTCCCCCGCGGCCGTGCCGGAGCCGGGAGCACCCGGCACCCCCCACCGGCCGCCCCTGTCCGCGACGGTCGCCCTCACCTGCACCCGCACCCACCTGGACGCCCGCATCACCGACACGGGCACGGAACCCGGCCCCGGGGCCGGGGCCGGGGCCGGGCCGTCCGCAGGGAGTGAGCAAGCCCCCGCCCCGCCGCAGGGCATCATGGCCATGCGCGAACGCGCCGCGCTGTACGACGGCACCCTCGAAGCGGGCCCGCTGCCGGAACGCACCGGGTGGCGGGTACAGCTCCGCCTTCCTCTGGAGGACACGCACCCGTGACGACCGTACTCATCGCCGACGACCAGCCCATGCAGCGTTTCGGCTTCCGCATGCTGCTGGAGAGCCAGGACGACATGACGGTCGTCGGCGAGGCCGGCACGGGTGACGAGGCCGTCCAGCTGGTCGCCCGCCACCGCCCGGACGTCGTGCTGATGGACGTCCGCATGCCGGGTCTGGACGGGATCGGGGCGACCCGCCGCATCATCGCGTCGGGCGCCCCCAGCCGCATCCTGATCGTCACGACGTTCGACCTCGACGCCTACGCGTACGACGGTCTGCGCGCGGGCGCCAGCGGCTTCCTGGTCAAGGACGCCCTGCCCGAGGAACTCCTCGCCGGCATCCGTGCCGTGGCCGCCGGCGACGCGGTGGTCGCCCCGACCCTGACGCGCCGCCTGCTCGACGCCTACGTCCACCACCTCCCGGCCGTGCCCGGCGCCCCGGCCGCCTCGGATCCGCGGATCTCCGCACTGACGGAACGCGAACGGGAGATCCTCACGGTGATCGGCCAGGGCTGGTCCAACACGGAGATCGCGACCCGCCTCCACCTGGCCGAGTCCACGGTCAAGACCCACGTGACCCGCATACTCGCCAAGACCGGCGCGAGGGACCGCGTACAGGCGGTGATCCTGGCGTACGACACCCGCCTCGTCACCCCCGTGTGATCGGCCGCATGCGCGACAGAAAAGCGGAAGACCGGGCTAGTGGCCCGGTCGGGGAAGAATGGGTGGTGAACGCAGGAAAGCC
>NZ_LIVT01000001.1:1191177-1302851 GCF_001905905.1 Streptomyces sp. CB02366 | reverse complement strand
GTCAATACATCTAGGGCGTGTTGCGAAAGTAGCGTCGTCCGCCCGGAGCAGGCGGGACTTTCGCAACACGCCCTAGGTCCCGACGTCGAAGCGCCGCCCTCCGATGTGTCGAGGAGGGCGGCGGTGCGGGTCAGTTGCGGGGGTGGCGGAGTCGTGCCGAGACCCAGCGGGCCCGGCGGCGGAGAATGCGCGAGATCCCGAGACGGGAACGGTGAACGTCATGCACGTGGTGCACCCGGCCGCGAGGGCCGCCCCCCTCATGCGTGCTCACACCGGCTGACGCGGTGGAGCGGCGGTTGCGTGCTTCGTCGGTGAAGTCGTGCGTCCAGCCCATACCCCGACGTCTGCCCGTGACCCAAGGTCGGTAATCGCGTGCGAGTCAGCCGATTGGCCTATGCGGCAGGCACGTGGCGATCCGTCGGACAGCCGTGCCCACGCCGTGCCCACGGCTACCGGTCGGGCTCGGGGTCCTTGAGCCAGTTGATGAGTTCGGTGGAGAAGCCGATCGGGTCCTCCTCGTGCGGGAAGTGTCCGACACCGTCGAAAAGTCGCCAACGGTAGGGAGCCTCGACGAACTGTCCGGACCCCGCCGAGCTGCGGGTGCGGACGGCCGGATCGAGCGAACCGTGCAGGTGCAGCGTGGGCACCCGGATCGGGCGCTTCATTCGCCGGTTGAACTGGATCCCGTCGGGACGCGCCATCGACCGCACCATCCAGCGGTACGGCTCGATCGAGCAGTGGGCGGTGGAGGGGATGCTCATGGCCCGCCGGTAGACGGCCAGCGTCTCCTCGTCGGGGAAGTCCGGGGTGCGGGGGCCCGCCCAGTCCTGGATGAGGTCGCCGACCAGGGCGGCCTCGTCCGCCTGGAGCTGACGCTCCGGCAGCCACGGACGCTGGAAGCCCCAGACGTACGATCCGGCCCGGGACTGGGCGAAGTCGGACAGCATCGAGGAGCGCCAGCGGCGCGGGTGCGGCATGGAGGAGACGGCGAGCCGGCGGACCAGTTTGGGCCGCATCACGGCGGCCGTCCAGGCGAGGTAGCCGCCGAGGTCGTGGCCGACCAGGGCCGCGTCGGGCTCGCCGAGGGAACGGATCACGCCGGTGACGTCGAGGGCCAGGTTGGCGGGGTCGTAACCGCGCGGCGTGCGGTCGCTGCCGCCCACGCCGCGCAGGTCCATCGCGACCGCCCGGAAGCCCGCGTCGGCGAGCGCGGTCAACTGGTGGCGCCAGGTCCACCAGAACTGCGGGAAGCCGTGCAGCAGGAGCACCAGCGGGCCCTCGCCCGCCTCCGCGATGTGGAAGCGCGCGCCGTTGGCGGCCACGTCGCGGTGGGTCCAGGGGCCTTCCAGCCGCACGGGGCCCCCGGCGGCGGTCCGGCCCGCGGGGGGCGCGACCGGGTCGTCCCGGGTCGCCGTGCCGTTCGGATCCGCCTGGCCGACGGGGGCCGCCGGGTCGGCGGCGGGCCGGGCGGCCGGGCCTTCCGGGTCCACGGGACCAGTCGGGCGGAAAGCGCTGGAATCGGGAGCCGTCATGTGGACGAGCGTGCCACAGCGGAGGCACTGTCCTGACCGCCGCCGCTCTCGATGCCCTTCTTCGCCAACGAACTGCCGGAGCGCTCGACGATCGCGGCGGCCTCGACGGACGGACGCGGGTGCGGCTTGGCCTTCTGGAGGACGGCGGCGGTCTGCTTGGCGGAGGCGATGGACTTCTCCGGCGGCTTGATCTTCTTGAACTTCCGCAGGCCGATGAAGGCGATCAGAGCGGCCAGGAGGATGAAGGCGCCGGCCACGATCAGGAAGGACCAGGCCAGCCCCAGCCCCAGGTTGTGGATTCCGTACGCGGCCGCGAAGCTCAGCATCGGCATCGTGAAGAGCAGCAGCACGCCCGCGGCGATGAACGCCGCACTGCCGATCGCGCCGCGCTTGACGTCCTGGCGGACCTCCGCCTTGGCCAGGGCGATCTCGTCGTGCACCAGCGCGGACATCTCGGCCGTCGCCTCGGCGACCAGCTGCCCGATACTGCGGTCGGTGTTGCCCGCGTAGTTGCCGGGGTCGCTCATCCCTGACTCCCTCTCCGTCTTCGACACATCCGATGTCAGATCATGCCGGACTGTTCGGCTCGGTGCGCGCTGCCCCCGCCCGCTCTTCGGCGATACGGCGGTGTTCGGCCGCCTTGCGCTCGTGGATGACGGCCATCCGCAGGTGGTACTCCGGGTCGCCCTGCTCGTAGACGTCCGGTACTCCGGACGCGTCCTCGTCCAGCTCCTCGGCCTCGTACAGCGCACGGTACTTGCGTACCCGGATCCTCAGCAGCACACCGGCGAACGTGGCCGCGACGAGGGAGCCGAGCAGGACGGCGGCCTTGATCTCGTTGACCATCTCGGGATCGCCCTCGAAGGCGAGCTCGCCGATGAGCAGCGAGACGGTGAACCCGATGCCGGCGAGCGAGGCCACAGCGAAGACGTCGGCCCAGGCCAGGTCCTTGTTCAGCTCCGCCTTGGTGAAGCGGGCGGCCAGGTAGGTACCGCCGAAGATGCCGACGGTCTTGCCGACGACGAGGCCGAGGACGACGCCGAGCGTCTCGGGCCGGGTGAAGACGCCCGCCAGTGCCTCGCCGTTCAGCGCGACCCCGGCCGAGAACAGGGCGAACAACGGGACGGCGATCCCGGCGGACAGGGGGCGGACCAAGTGCTCGATGTGCTCGCCGGGGGAGTGCCGCTCGCCCTCGCGCCGGGAGCAGCGCAGCATCAGGCCCATCGCGACACCGGCGATGGTGGCGTGGATGCCGCTGTTGTACATCAGGCCCCAGACGACCAGGGCGAGCGGAACGTAGACGTACCAGCCCCGGACTCCGAAGCGGAGCAGGAGGTGGAAGACGACCAGGCCGAGGACGGCTCCGCCGAGGGCCAGGAAGTTCAGGTCCGAGGTGAAGAACACCGCGATGATCAGGATCGCGAAGAGGTCGTCCACGACGGCCAGGGTGAGCAGGAAGGCCCGCAGCGCGGACGGCAGGGAGGTGCCGATCACGGCGAGGACGGCGAGGGCGAAGGCGATGTCGGTGGCCGTGGGGACCGCCCAGCCGTCCAGCGTCCCCCCGCCGGCGGCCGCGGTGAGGGCGTAGACGAGGGCGGGCACCGCCATGCCGCACAGGGCCGCCACCACGGGGAGGGCCGCGGCCTTCGGGTCGCGGAGTTCGCCCGCGACCAGCTCGCGCTTGAGCTCGACCCCCGCGACGAAGAAGAAGACGGCGAGCAGCCCGTCCGCCGCCCAGTGCGCCACGGAGAGGTCCAGACCGAGGGCGCCGGGGCCGAAGTGGAAGTCGCTGACGGCCTCGTACGAGCCGCCGAAGGCGTTCGCCCAGACGAGGGCGGCGACCGCCGCCACCAGCAGCAGCATTCCGCCGACCGTCTCGGTGCGGAGCGCCTCCGCCACGTAGTTCCGCTCGGGGAGCGAGAGCCTGCCGAGCAGGGGCCGGCGGGGCGGTGGCGTGGGGCCGGGCGGGGTGGGGGGCGTGGGTGCGGCCGTGGGCGGGTGGGGCGGAACCACGAGAGAGACCTCCAGGTCGGGACGGCGTGGGGGTAGCGCTGATCGGCGTGCCGACCAGACTTCCCGGCGCCCCTGTGGAGATGTTCTCTGAAATTGTCGATGAAGCGCCCACTCTACCGGGGGCGTGCGGAGCGGGGCCGTATGAGGTGATCTTCGCGGTGAAGCGATCTTCAGGCTAAATGCCCGATGGGCATCCGGCGCGTCGCCGGATGCCCATCGGAGCCTTGCTCGTGCCTCCGTACGCCGGTACGGGGCCGTATCAGACCTCGGATCAGTCCTCGGACGACGAGGACGGGAGCTGAGTGGTGATGAGGTCCATCACCGAGGAGTCGGTCAGCGTCGTGACGTCGCCCAGTTCGCGGTTCTCCGCGACGTCGCGGAGGAGGCGGCGCATGATCTTGCCGGACCGGGTCTTCGGAAGCTCGGCGACCGGCAGCACCCGCTTGGGCTTGGCGATCGGACCGAGCGTCGCGCCGACGTGGTTGCGCAGGTCCGCGACCAGGTCGTCCGAGGCGGTCGCCGTGCCGCGCAGGATGACGAACGCCACGATGGCCTGGCCGGTCGTCTCGTCGGCCGCGCCGACCACGGCGGCCTCGGCGACCGACGGGTGGGAGACGAGCGCCGACTCGACCTCGGTGGTCGAGATGTTGTGGCCGGAGACGAGCATGACGTCGTCGACCCGGCCCAGCAGCCAGACGTCGCCGTCCTCGTCCTTCTTGGCGCCGTCGCCCGCGAAGTACGTGCCCGCGAAGCGCGACCAGTAGGTGTCGATGAAGCGCTGGTCGTCGCCCCAGATGGTGCGGAGCATGGACGGCCACGGCTCGGTGAGGACGAGGTAGCCGCCTCCGCCGTTCGGCACCTCGTTGGCCTCGTCGTCCACGACGGTGGCGGCGATGCCCGGCAGCGCGCGCTGGGCGCTTCCCGGCTTCGTCTCGGTCACACCGGGCAGCGGCGAGATCATCATGGCGCCGGTCTCGGTCTGCCACCAGGTGTCCACGATGGGGCACTTGTCGGCGCCGATGTTCTTCCGGTACCACATCCACGCCTCGGGGTTGATCGGCTCGCCGACCGAACCGAGGACGCGGAGGCTGCTCAGGTCGAACTTCGCGGGGATGTCGTCGCCCCACTTCATGAACGTACGGATCGCGGTGGGCGCGGTGTAGAGGATCGTGACGCCGTACTTCTGCACGATCTCCCAGAACCGGCCCTGGTGCGGCGTGTCCGGGGTGCCCTCGTACATGACCTGCGTCGCGCCGTTGGCCAGCGGCCCGTAGACGATGTACGAGTGCCCGGTCACCCAGCCGATGTCGGCGGTGCACCAGTAGACGTCGGTCTCGGGCTTCAGGTCGAAGACCGCGTGGTGGGTGTACGCGGCCTGGGTGAGGTAGCCGCCGGAGGTGTGCAGGATGCCCTTCGGCTTACCCGTGGTGCCCGAGGTGTAGAGGATGAAGAGCGGCTGCTCGGCCTCGAACGCCTGGGGGGTGTGCTCGGCGGACTGGCGGCCGGTGATCTCGTGCCACCAGACGTCGCGGCCCTCGGTCCACGCGGTGTCCTGGCCGGTACGGCGGACGACGAGGACGTGCTCGACGGTGTCGAACCGGGAGACGGCGTCGTCCACGGCGGGCTTGAGCGCGGACGGCTTGCCGCGACGGTAGCCGCCGTCGGCCGTGATGACGACCTTGGCGTCCGCGTCCTTGATGCGGGCGGCGATGGCGTCGGCCGAGAAGCCTCCGAAGACCACGGAGTGCGCGGCGCCGATACGGGCGCAGGCCAGCATCGCGATGGCTGCCTCGGGGATCATCGGGAGGTAGACCGCGACCCGGTCGCCCTTGCCGACGCCCAGCTCGGTCAGCGCGTTGGCGGCCCGGGAGACCTCGTCCTTCAACTCCGCGTAGGTGATGGCCCGGCTGTCACCCGGCTCGCCCTCGAAGTGGATGGCGACCCGGTCGCCGTTGCCGGCCTCGACGTGGCGGTCCACGCAGTTGTACGCGACGTTCAACTCGCCGTCCGCGAACCACTTCGCGAAGGGCGGATTGCTCCAGTCGAGGGTCTCGGTCGGTTCGGTGGCCCAGGTCAGGCGGCGCGCCTGCTCGGCCCAGAAGCCCAGCCGGTCCGCCTCGGCCTGCTCGTACGCCTCTGCGGTGACGTTGGCGTTGGCGGCCAGCTCGGCAGGCGGAGCGAACTTCCGCTCTTCCCGCAGCAGGTTGGCCAGGCTTTCGTTGCTCACGACTTCTCCCAGTCCCAGGGTGTCCGTTGTGTCCCGGGGCATAGCTCATCAGGCGCGAGGCCGGGTGACAAGTGTCTGCCGGGAATTGGTTTAGACCTGTGTCTTCGTGTATGGAGCCATGATCCCGTTCCGCGTACGCGGGCGCCGGTCGACGCGTGGGGCACGGCGATTTCGCGCCTGTGGGCGTGGAGGGCGACCCCCAGGGGGCGCGGAGATCTCGGGGCGTCGGGACCCCGGGGCGTCGGGGTGGTGCGGGGCGGGGTGGTGGTCGGCGGTCCTGTTCGGCGGCGCTCCTGTCGGTCGTTCCTCTGGTTGCACGGGCCCGGAGGGGGCCGGGTTCAGACCGGACGCGTCCGGGCGGTCCGGCCGGGACGCAGGGCGGGAGGATTCGGCCCGGAGCCCGGAGCCCGGAGCCCGGAGCCCGGACGGCGCGGCGACGCCCGGACGGCGCGGCGGGGCCCGGCGTGCCGGCGGTGCGGCGGGGACCGGGCACCGGACGGTGGGGCGGGCCTGTCCGCCGAATCCGTCATGAGGACTTCCGGGCGCGGCGGTCTCCGGGCGGGTGCTCTCCGGGGGAGGGGGCGCCGGGTGAGGCGGGCTGAGGCGTTCGGGCCAGTCGATAACTCTTATTGGTGAATAGTCAGTTTTTCATTCGGTATGTCGCCCTTGCTGTGCGGGACCGCGTGCGAATTTGGCCGCGCCGTGTCGGCACTCCAACGCAAATAACCTGCAAGGAAGAGGGTGGGCGGATGATGGCCGCCACGAAGAGGATCGCCTTGGGCGTCATGTCCACTGCCTTGGTCGCCGTTCTCGCGGGCTGTTCCGGAGGTTCCGGTTCCGGAGCGAACGACACGGAGCAGGGTGCCCACGGCGCCAAGGAGAATCCCCCGGCCGCCCCGAAGGGCGCCGTCAAACTCATCGGGGACGGGTCCACCGCCCACACGGGCGTCCAGCCGAACATGCCGGCCGTCGAGCGCCTGGCCCCCGGCGAGAAGCCCCCCCAGTTCGTGGTGTTCTCCTGGGACGGCGCCGGGGAGGACAGCCAGAAGCTCTTCTCGCACTTCCGCGGTGTGGGCAAGAAGTACAACGCCAAGATGACGTACTTCCTCAGCGGTGTGTACCTGCTGCCGGAGGAGAAGAAGGACCTCTACAACCCGCCCCAGCACGCGCCGGGCCGTTCCGACATCGGTTTCAACGACACTGAGGGCATCCGCGCCACCCTCGCCGAGGTCCGTGCCGCCTGGAAGGACGGCAACGAGATCGGTACCCACTTCAACGGGCACTTCTGCGGCAAGGACGGTGGGGTCGGGACCTGGTCCGTCGAGGAGTGGAAGAGCGAGATCAGCCAGGCGAAAGCTTTCGTCAAGAGCTGGAAGTCCAACGCTCCGGAGCTGAAGGGCGAAGACCCGCTCCCCTTCGACTACGACAAGGAACTGGTCGGCGCCCGCACCCCCTGCCTCGAAGGCCAGAAGAACATGATCGCCGCAGCCCGGACCATGGGCTTCCGCTATGACTCCAGCGGCGTCGGGGACCAGGTCTGGCCCAAGAAGAAGGGCGGCGTCTGGGACATTCCGCTCCAGCTCGTCCCCATGCCCGGGCGTGCCTTCGAGACCCTCTCGATGGACTACAACTTCATGGTCAACCAGTCCGGCACGGCCACTCAGGGAGATCCCTCCCAGCACGAGTTCTGGGGCAACCAGATGCGGGACGGCCTGCTCCAGGCCTTCGACCGCTCCTACAACGGCAACCGGGCGCCTCTGATCATCGGCAACCACTTCGAATCCTGGAACGGCGGCACCTACATGCGCGCCATCGAGGAGACCATCGCGAAGGTGTGCCCGAAGGAGGGCGTGCGGTGCGTGTCCTTCCGGCAGCTCGCCGACTGGCTGGACGCCCAGGACCCGAAGACGCTCGCCAAGCTCACCGAGCTCGGCGTGGGCGAGGCCCCCAAGACCGGCTGGCAGTCCTTCCTCGGTAACCGGCCGGCGCCCCAGAAGGCCGGGAGCAAGGGTGAAGCGGATGCCCCGGAGAAGGCGGGGAAGGGCACGGAGAAGTAGGACCCCGGGTACGCGGAGGGGCGGCGGAAGGATAGAACCCGGAGCGCGCGGCGCGGGCCACGGGAGCGGTCGGCCGAAACGACGGTGGACGCGCCGCGGTGTTCGCCGGTCACCGAAAAGAAGAGGTGGCCGGCGAACACGGGCACGTGATCGCGAACCCCGCCCGACCACGGCGCGTCAGGCGGGTGCGACCGCTCCCGCTCCGGCGCGCCGCTCGTCGAGGACGAAGGCGGGGTCTACCTGGGCGGCCAGATCGGCGCCGGTCTTCTCGTTGCCCCAGCTTTCGGCGTTCTTCAGATGGAAGTGCACCATCTGGCGGGTGTAGCGCTCCCAGTCGCGCAGTTCGTAGGAGTCCTCGGCGGTGTCCTGCAACGTCTGCAGGACCATCCGGTTGTCGGCCTCCAGCAGTTCGAACCTGGACGGCCGCCCCTTCTCCATCGCTCGGACCCAGTCGGAGTGACCGAATCCGATCAGCAGGTCGTCGCCGACCTCCGCGCGCAGGAACTCCAGGTCGTCCGGCCCCTGCACCTTGTTCCCGACGACCTTCAGGGCGACGCCGAAGTCGCGTGCGTACTCCTTGTACTGGCGGTAGACCGAGACTCCCTTGCGGGTCGGCTCCGCGACCAGGAACGTCATGTCGAAGCGCGTGAACATCCCCGAGGCGAACGAGTCCGAGCCCGCCGTCATGTCGACCACCACGTACTCCTCCGGGCCGTCGACCAGGTGGTTGAGGCAGAGCTCCACAGCCCCGACCTTGGAGTGGTAGCAGGCCACCCCGAGGTCGGACTCCGTGAAGGGGCCCGTGGCCATCAGCCGGACGTCCCCGTCGTCGAGCCGTACGGTGCGCGCGCAGGCATCGAAGATCGGGTTGTCCTCGCGGACCCGCAGCAGCCGGGAGCCCTCTCCGGGGGGCGTCGTCTTGATCATCGTCTCGGCGGAGGCGATACGGGGGTTGGAGCCCCGCAGGTAGTCCTTGATGAGGGGGAGGTGTGCGCCCAGGGCCGGAAGCGCGGCGGCCTCCACGTCGTCCAGGCCGAGCGCGGCCCCCAGGTGTTGGTTGATGTCGGCGTCCACGGCGATCACGTGGGCTTCGTTGGCGGCGAGGTGGCGGATGAAGAGCGAGGACAGCGTGGTCTTGCCGCTGCCGCCCTTCCCGACGAAAGCGATCTTCATGTTCACCTAGGGTAGTGGCTCCGTCGCGTTGTGCTGTCACCGTTCGTGAAGAAGACCACTTGGGCGTCATCCGGACGGGGCGGGCGCGTAGCCTCGCTCCTTATGAGTACGACTGCCTCAGACCCGCTTGCCGCGCTCGGTTCCCTGCCCGGCGTGCCCGACGCCGTGGACTCCGTGCGCAAGTCCGTCGACCGGGTCTACGGCCATCGCGTCATGCGCCGCCGCAGCAACGAGGTCACGGCCGAGGCCGCACTGCGGGGTTCTCGCGGTTCGGCCGCGCTGGCCGGCGCCGACTGGAACCTCGAAGAGGTCCGTCGTCGAACCGATTTCAGCGGCGAGGCCGAGGCGAGGGTGGTCGGCGCCGCCCTGCGGCTCACCGCGGAGGCGGGTCAACTCCTCTCCATCTGGCGGCAGTCCCCGCTGCGCGTGCTGGCCCGGCTGCATCTGGTGGCGGCGGGCGGGGCGACCCCCGACGAGGCGGTGGGGCGTCCTCGGCTGGCGGGCGAACCGGTCGACGAGCCGTTGATCGAGGCGCCGCTCCCGGGGGCCGAGGAGGTCGCCGGGCGACTCGAAGGGCTCTCGCGGCTGATCATCGCGGGTGGCAGTGCCCCTGCCCTGGTCACGGCCGCCGTGGTGCACGGCGAACTGCTGGCGCTGCGCCCCTTCGGCTCGCACAACGGCCTGGTGGCCCGGACGGCCGAGCGCATCGTGCTGATCGGCAGCGGTCTGGACCCCAAGTCGATCTGCCCGGCCGAGGTGGGCCACGCGGAACAGGGCCGGGCGGCCTATGTGGCGGCGTTCGAGGGTTACACGGCCGGGACGCCGGAGGGCATGGCCTCCTGGATCGCCCACTGCGGGCGTTCGGTCGAGTTGGGCGTGCGCGAGTCCACCGCGGTCTGCGAGGCGCTGCAGCGCGGCGCTGCCTGACCTGCTTGAAGGCCCCGCGTCGCCGTGAAGGTGCGGTGCCCTCGGCCGCGGCGTGCTTCTCGCGGGACGGGTGCTCCCTCCCGGGCGTGTGTCCTCCCGACAGGCCCCTTGATGGTGCGCGCCTTCCCGCGGTGCCTCCCAGGAGGTGCGCGCCTTCCCGCGGTGCCCTCCCTTGGGGGGCTTTCCCGCGGGGCCTCCCGGGGCGTGCGCCTTTTGCGGGGCCGCTGGGCGGTGGGAGTCGGTGAGGCTGTTTCCGGGGGCGGGCGCCGGGCGGGGTGCGCGAGAGGCCGATCGCTGAGATCGACTGCCGTAAAGGCCGAGTAGCCCACTGCCGTGGAGGCCGAGCAGTCGTGGAGGCCCAGTGCGAGGTCGAGCGGTGAGGCCGAATGGTGAGGTCGGTCGCGAGGCGTGATGGCCCGGGTCGCCTGGCCGGCGGGTCGGCCGAAGGAGGGCGGAGCCGGGCTGGGGCGGCGGATGGAGTTGCGGCGGTACCGGACTCCGGTACCGCCGCTGGCACGTCTGCCGAGTTACCAAGCGTCCTCGTGAGTTCGCCCATCAGGTCGGGTGCTTTGCCCGTCACCTGGTGTGGCTGGCCCGTAATCGACGGGTCGACGTCGCGTGGGTGCTCGGCTTTCGTGCGCGGTCCGGGGGGCCGTCATGCGTAGCAGGTCATCCTCACGGACGTCCTTGGTCTCGCGGGCCGTTAGCTCCTTTGTACTCCAGGACACCGGGGAGGGAAACCCCTGCCCACACTTCTTTACTTTTATGCTCAATCAAGGGCGAATCGGACTGGGGGCCGACGCGGGACGGGCTTCCTGCCGTCCCCGCCGCTCCCACCCCGCCTCGCTGTATCCGGCTCCGTCTCGTCGTGCCTATCCGGGCACTGCGGAGGTGATGGCGCGCCGACGGCTGGCATACCAGACCAGTCCGGCGGTGACCGCTGCCGCGCCCACCGCTGCCGCCGCCACGAGGGCGGGCCGGGGCGGCATGGAGAAAGCGGGCAGGCGCTGCTTGAGACGAACCGGGCGGTCGAAGACGAGAATCGGCCACTCGCGAAGGGTCGCTTCGCGGCGCAAGGCGCGGTCGGGGTTGACCGCGTGCGGGTGGCCGACCGACTCCAGCATCGGCACGTCGGTCGCCGAGTCGCTGTAGGCGTAACAGCGCGAAAGGTCGTACCCCTCCGATTCCGCGAGGGCCCTCACGGCCTCGGCCTTGGTCGGTCCGTAGGCGTAATACTCGATCTCGCCCGTGAAGCAGCCGTCGTCGCCGACGACCATGCGGGTGGCGACGACGCGGTCCGCTCCGAGCAGTTCGCCGATGGGTTCCACGACTTCGGCGCCCGAGGTCGAGACGATCACCACGTCGCGCCCCGCCGTGTGGTGTTCCTCGATGAGGGTGGCGGCCTCGTCGTAGATGATCGGGTCGATCAGGTCGTGCAGGGTCTCGGCGACGATCTCCCTGACCTGCTGGACATTCCACCCTTTGCAGAGGGCGGAGAGGTAGGCGCGCATCTTCTCCATCTGCTCGTGGTCGGCGCCCCCGGCCATGAACACGAACTGGGTGTACGCGGTACGTAGTACGGCGCGGCGGTTGATCAGGCCGCCTTGGTAGAAGGACTTGCTGAAGGTCAGCGTCGAAGACTTCGCAATGACCGTCTTGTCCAGGTCAAAGAAGGCTGCTGTGCGCGGCGAGAAGCAGTTTTCCACAACGCTGAGCATAGGGGCCCACCATTCGGCGTAAACTCCGGCGCGTGGGTTTGCCTGAGAAGGGCCTCGGGTACACCATGGAAGTCACGGATCGTTCGCGACCGTGTCTAACCCGGCCCGACTCCTCCCCCCCCGAGTCGGCCGTGGGGACGACCCCCGCTCTCCCCCCCGGCGGGGGTCGTCGCATGTCCGGACGCGTTTCAGGGGGCGGAAACCACCTCGATCTCCCTTCCGGCCGTCATAGGCCTGTTCGTGCGAGTCGGGTGCCGTGCGACTCGTCTCGTCACAGTGTGTAGCTGAACTGATGCGCTGCGGAAGTCGCTGGTTCGGGTTACGGAGTTATTCACAAGCCCGGGGTTGTCCACAGTTTTCCATCAAGATCCACATCTTTTTCCGTCGTGCCCCACGTTGATTCCACCCGCGAAGTCCGCGGGTGCCGGAACGCGCACCTCGGAAACGCTCCGAGAACACCGCGAACCGCACTGATGGGGCAGTGGGAAGGGGCGGAGATCGTGGCTGGATCCCTCGTAGGAGACGGAGCGGCGGTCGCCGAGCGGCGGCGCGGAGGCCCGCTGATCGTGACGGAGGACGTGGAACTGCTCGACGACCTGCTGCGGCTGTGCGCGGCGGCCGGAGCCGAGCCGGAGGTCCATCACGGGCCGCCGGGGCGCCGGGGCGGCTGGGAGCGGGCTCCGATGGTGCTGGTCGGGGACGATGCCGCCGCGCGGTGCCGCAGTGCCGGCCGCAGGAAGGGGGTGATGCTGGTCGGGCGGGACCAGGACGACCCGGAGGTATGGCGGCGGGCGGTGGAGATCGGGGCCGAATATGTGCTGCGGCTGCCTGATTCCGAAGGCTGGCTCGTCGACCAGATCGCCAACGCCGCCGAAGGCGTGGAGAAGCCCGCGCTCACCGTGGGAGTGATGGGCGGACGGGGCGGAGCCGGCGCGTCCACGCTGGCCTGCGCCCTTGCCGTGAGCGCCGCGAGGTCCGGCCGGAGGACGATGCTGATCGACGCCGACCCGTTGGGCGGCGGCATCGACGTCCTGCTCGGCGGTGAGCGCGTCGAGGGTATGCGGTGGCCGGATTTCGCCCAATCGAAGGGACGGCTCGGCGGGGGTGCGCTGGAGGACTCGCTGCCCGCGCTCCACGGGCTGCGGGTGCTGAGCTGGGGCCGTGACGACGAGGTGGTGATCCCGCCGCAGGCGATGCGGGCGGTGCTCGCCGCCGCGCGCCGACTCGGCGGAGCCGTGGTGGTGGACCTCCCGCGCCGGGTGGACGGGGGAGTCGCGGAAGCCTTGGCCCAGATCGACCTCGGTCTGCTCGTGGTACCGGGTGAACTGCGCGCGGTCGCCGCCGCCCAACGCGTCGCGGCCACGACCCGCATGGTGCTGGACGACCTGCGAGTGGTTGCCCGGGGACCGTACGCGGCGGGGTTGGACGGGCAGTGGGTCGCCCAGGCCATCGGCCTCCCGCTCGTCGGCGAGCTTCCTCGGGAGCCGTGCCTTCTGGTCTCCCAGGACGACGGCACCCCACCTGGTGGCAGCGGGCGGGGACCTCTGGCCCGGTTCTGCTCGGCCTTCTGGACGCAGGCGGAGGCAACCGCCGGTACCAGTTCCCTTGTCGGCTCGCCCGGGGGAGCGACGTCATGACGGACGAACTGCTCGACGCCGTGCGCCAGCGGCTGGCTCGCAGCGGCACCGCCCCGACCCCGGCCGGGGTGGCCGCCGCCCTACGGGCCCAGGGGCGGCTGCTGGGAGATGCCGAGGTGCTCGGAGCCGCGGCGGAGTTGCGCGGCGAGCTCGTGGGAACGGGAGTGCTGGAGCCGTTGCTCGCGGACCCCGAAGTGACGGACGTGCTGGTGTCGGCACCGGACCGGGTGTGGGTGGACCGGGGCAGAGGCCTTCAGCTGACGAGCGTCGCCTTTTCGGACGCGGCGGCGGTCCGGAGACTGGCCCAACGTCTTGCCGCGGTGGCGGGCAGGCGATTGGACGACGCGCGGCCCTGGGTGGACGCACGGCTGCCCGACGGCACCCGGATGCACGCCGTGCTGCCCCCGGTCTCCGTCGGCTCGGCCTGCCTCTCCCTGCGTGTGGTGCGGCCGAGGGCCTTCTCGCTCACGGAACTGGTGGAGGCGGGCACGGTACCGCCGGGTGGCGACCGGATTCTGCGAGCACTCGTGGAAGCGCGAATCTCCTATGTGATCAGCGGCGGCACGGGGGCGGGCAAGACGACGCTTCTCGCCAGTCTGCTCGGCGCGGTCGGTGGGAACGAAAGGATCGTGCTCGCCGAGGACTCCGCCGAACTCCGGCCCGACCACCCGCACGTGGTCCGTCTGGAATCCCGCCCGGCCAACCAGGAGGGCGCGGGCCGGGTGACGCTGCGGGACCTGGTGCGGCAGGCGCTGCGCATGCGGCCCGACCGCCTGGTGGTCGGAGAGGTGCGCGGCGCCGAAGTCACGGAATTGCTGGCCGCGTTGAACACGGGGCACGAAGGAGGGTGTGGCACCGTCCACGCGAACGCGGCGGAGCATGTCCCGGCCCGGCTGGAGGCGCTGGGCACTGCGGCCGGTCTCGACCGGGCCGCGCTGCACAGCCAGTTGGCGGCGGCTCTCTCGGTGGTCGTGCATCTCGTGCGGGACCGGGCGGGGCAGCGGCGGGTCGCCGAGGTGCACGTGGTGGAGCGGGACGCGGCGGGGCTGGCCTTCACCGTTCCGGCCCTGACCTGGGGAGCCGGCGGCTTCGTGCCGGAGCGGGGCTGGGAACGGCTGCGGACGCTGATCGGGGGTGCGCTGTGACGGCGGCGACGTCCGTGTACGCGGCCCACGCGGTGGCGCTCTGCGCCGGTTCGGCGACCTGGCTCGCGATGATGCGGGATCCCGGGGCGAGGCGAGCGCGGGTGCTGTTCGTGGATGCCCGCCCGCAGCGGTCGGCGGGGCGGTGGCCCCGGCTGCTCAGGGCCTGGGAGCAGACGGCGGAGACGGCCCGGGGGCGCCGGGAGTGGTGGTGCGTTCCGGCCGCCGTGCTGCTCGCTGTGCTGGGGAGTTCGGTGCTCCCGTTGGTCGCGGGAGGCTTGGCGGTCCCGCTGGTGCGCCGGTGGTTGCGGAGACGGGCCGGAGCCCGGGAGGCGGAGCGGGGCGAGGCCGCGGTGGCGGCGTTGTGCGGGGCCGTGGTCGGAGAGTTGCGCGCCGGCCGCGAGCCGGGGCAGGCGTTGCTGATCGCGCTGTGCGAGGGCTTGGCGGAGGACGGCACGCCCGCGGGGGCCGCCGGCTCCGGTGGCCGACTGGGGAAGGCGGAGGGCGAGGTGCTGGCGGCGGCGCGGTTCGGCGGCGACGTGTCGGCCGCGTTGCGGAAGGCGGCGGAGGGGCCGGGGCTGGGAGGGCTTTCCGGCATGGCCGCGTGCTGGCGGGTGGCCGTCGACGGCGGAGCCGGGTTGGCGGCGGGGTTGGAGCGGCTGGAGGCGGCGCTGCGGGGCGAGCGGCGCAGACGTGAGGAGTTGCACGCCCAGTTGGCGGGCGCGTGGTCGACCGTCGTGGTCCTGGCGCTGCTCCCGGTGGCGGGGCTGGGGCTCGGGGCGGCGCTCGGAGCCGAACCCGTGCGCGTCCTGCTCCATACCCCGGCGGGCCTGGCGTGCCTGGCGGTGGGCGCCTTGCTGGAGGCGGCCGGCCTGTACTGGGCCTGCCGCATCGTGCGCGGAGGGGAGGCGACGTGAGCGCGTCGGGCGGAGGAGTTCTCCACAGCCTGGGGACGGCGGCGGCGTTGCTGGGCCTGGCGGGGCAGCTGGCGGCGATGACCGCTGCCCGGTACCGGAGGCGAGCGGTTCGCGGTCGGGGGGCCCTGCTGGTGGGGGCGGCCGTGGTGGCGCATCCCGGCAGGCGGGGGGCGGCCAGGATGGCCGCACGGCTCCGACCGACCGGTGGGCCGGGGGCGTCGGGCCCGGCCCGGCGGTGGGCGGTTCCGGCGGGGGCCTGGTTGACCGGATGGATTCTGGTCGGCGGTGTGCTGGGATGCGTCGCTGGTTCGGTTGCCGCGTACGGGGCGTGGCGGTGGCAGCGGACCCGGCTCGGGCGCGGTGCGGAGGGCACCGGTCCGGACCGGGCCGTGATCGCCGGGCAGCTCCCCCTGGCCGCGGATCTTCTGGCCGCCTGTATCGCGGTCGGAGCCGGTCCTGGCGAGGCGGCCGAGGAGGTGGGCGCGTCGATCGGGGGCCCGGTCGGTGACGGGCTCGCCCGCACGGCTGCCGAGATCCGTCTCGGCGGCGAACCGGCCGAGGCGTGGGGGCGGTTCGCGGAGATACCGGGTGCCGGCCCGCTGGCCCGCTGTCTGTACCGGGCGGGGTCGACGGGCGCTCCGGCCGCGGAGCCGGTCGCCAGGCTCGCCGAGTCGATGCGCGCCGAGCGATCCGCCGCGGCGGTCGCGCGGGCGCAACGAGCCGGAGTGCTGATCACCGCTCCGGTCGGTCTCTGCTTCCTCCCCGCCTTCCTGACGGTCGGGGTGGCACCGGTGATCATCGGCCTGGCCGGCGGCCTGCTCTCGGGTGATGGCCCGGGTCGGTGAGGCCGTACGCGGTCCACGGCGGGCGGAGCCCTCTCCGCTCTTCACTTCGATTGCCGAACACCGGAGTTCCGTCACTCTCACGGATTCTCCGTGCCACTCACGGGGCGTTCCGTTCGGACGCCTGCTCATCATCGATGCTCATCGGGGGACGAAATGAAAACGACGTTCTGGGGCCTGGCCGTCAACGCACTGTGCCGGGGGCGGTTGTTCACAGGTACGCAGAACTGCTCGGCGAGGTGGTCCGAGCGGTGGGCGGGCCGGCTCGGCCGGTCCGATCGGGGGATGACCACCTCCGAGTACGCGGTGGGAACCATCGCGGCGTGCGCGTTCGCGGCGGTGCTCTACAAGGTGGTGAACAGCGGGCCGGTGCTGTCGGCATTGCAGTCCCTGGTCGAGGACGCGCTCGATGCGAAGTTCTGAGATCCGTTCGGGTTCCTGCACGGCGACTTCGCCCGGAGGGACGCGGCGGTTTCCCTTCCGGTACCGGGGCCGGATTCTCTTCCGGGACTTTCTCCCGGCCGCCTCCGGGGGCGGGCCCCTGGGTCGGCTCCGGAGCGGCGGCGGGGACCGGGGGGCGGTGACGGCGGAGGCGGCCGTGGTGATCCCGGTGCTGGTGACCTTCGCCCTGGCGCTGCTCTGGGGGCTCGTGGCGGCCTCCGACCAGATCCGGTGCGTGGACGCGGCGAGGGCGGGAGCGCGAGCCGCGGCCCGTTCGGAACCGGAGGCGGCGGTGTTGGGGGCTGCGCGTGATGCCGCGCCCCACGGGGCCCGGGTGGAGGTGGCGCGGGCGGGCGACATGTGGCGGGTCCGGGTGGAGGCGCCGGCCCCGGGGCCGGGGGCGCTGGCTTTGACACTGAGTGCCGAGGCCGCCGCTCTGGCCGAGGACGTGGTGGGAGGCGCGGCCACATGAGGACGAGGTGGCAGGGGAGGCGGAGCCTGAGGCGGTGGCCGGGCGGAGCTCCACGGAGAGTGCCCGGGGGGCGGGGTGGGGGCGCGGTTCGGGGCGGAGGGCGACCGGTGGCTCCGGGCGCGGGTCGGGGGAGGGGCCGCGGAGTGGTCTCGGGCGCGAGCCGGGTGGGCCGGGGAGCGGCTTCGGGCGAAGAGGGGGCTGCGGACCGGATGATGGCTTCGGGGGCGGACCGCGGAGTGGCGACGGTGTGGGTGGCCGTCACCGCCACCGTGCTGTGCACGGTGTTCGCCCTCGTGCTCGCGCTGGGGCAAGCCGTGGCTGCCCGTCACCGGGCGGGCGGAGCAGCCGACCTGGCGGCGCTCGCGGCGGCGGACCGGGCGCTGGAGGGAGCGGTGGTGGCATGTGAAGCCGCCCGAAGAGTGGCCTTGGCGCAGGGCGGCGAACTCGCCCGCTGCGCGGTGGACGGAGAGATCGCCGATGTGACCGCCCGTGCGCGATTCGGCCCGTACGCACCCACCGTCAGAGCACGGGCCGGCCCGGCCGGTCCCGGGTCTGGGGCTGAGGCCGGTCCTGGGGCTGGAACTGGGGCTGGGACCGGGCTTGGGACCGGTTTTGGGACGGGACCGGGTGTGGGCGAGGAGCCGCGGGGCGGCGACACCGATACGCCGGCCGGGGATGCGCGAGTCTTCGAGGGGGGTGATGACGCGGATACGCGGCTCGGGGGCGGGTGAGCCTTCGAGGACGGCGGGAGGTGGGCGGTGTGTCCCGCCGACTGCCGACGGGACCTCTCCTGCGACGGGGCGTCGGACGGATCGTTCTACGGTTCGGTCGCTCCCTCCGGTTCCGGAGCGGAGGGAGCGGACCGGAGGAGTTCGGTGAGCAGGCGGACGGCTCCGCGTTTGTGCAGGGGCTCGTTGCCGTTGCCGCACTTGGGGGACTGAATGCAGGAGGGGCACCCCGCGTCGCACTCGCAGGACGCGATGGCCTCCCGGGTCGCCGTCAGCCAGGTGCGGGCGGTGTGGAAGGCCCGCTCGGCGAATCCGGCGCCGCCCGGGTGGCCGTCGTACACGAAGACCGTCGGCAGCAGGGTGTCCGGGTGCAGCGGCACGGAGACGCCGCCGATGTCCCAGCGGTCGCAGGTGGCGAAGAGGGGGAGCAGGCCGATCGACGCGTGTTCGGCGGCGTGGAGCGCGCCGCCGAGGATCTCCGGAGTGATCCGGGCCGCGTCGAGCTGGTCCTCGGTGACCGTCCACCAGACGGCGCGGGTGCGCAGGGTGCGGGGAGGCAGGTCGAGTTTGGTCTCGCCCAGGACCTCCCCGGTGATCAGTTTCCGGCGGAGGAAGGAGACGACCTGGTTGGTGACCTCCACGGAGCCGTAGCAGAGCTGCCCCTGACCCCAGGGGATCTCGGTGTCGGTCTCCAGGACGCTGATGCTCGTGGTGTCGCGGGCGACCGTCGAGTAGGGCGGGTCGGCCTGCTCGACCAGGGCCACGGAGTCCTCCAGGTCCAGTTTGCGGACCAGGTGGGTGCGGCCCTGGTGGAGGTGGACCGCGCCCTCGTGAACCGTCGTGTGGGCGGCGGCCGCGTCGACGGTGCCGAGCAGGCGGCCGGTGCCCTCCTCGACGATCTGGATCGGGCGGCCGCCCCCGCCCCGGATGTCGGCGAGGTCGGCGGCCCGTTCGCGGCGGGTCCAGTGCCAGCCCGACGGGCGCTTGCGCAGGAGTTTCGCGGCCTCCAGCTGCGGCAACAGGTCGGGTGCCGCCGGACCGAAGAGCTCGATGTCGGGCTCGGTGAGGGGCAGCTCGGCGGCGGCCGCGCAGAGGTGGGGGGCCAGGACGTAGGGGTTGTCCGGGTCCAGCACCGTCGACTCGACGGGCTGCCGGAACAACGCCTCGGGGTGGTGCACCAGGTAGGTGTCCAGCGGGTCGTCCCGGGCGACGAGGACGGCCAGGGCGCCTTGTCCCGAGCGGCCGGCCCGGCCCGCCTGCTGCCAGAGGGAGGCGCGCGTGCCCGGATAGCCGCAGATGACGACCGAATCGAGGCCGGAGACGTCGATGCCGAGTTCCAGGGCGGTGGTGGCCGCCAGACCGAGCAGTTCGCCGGAGTGCAGCGCCCGTTCCAGGGCCCGGCGCTCCTCGGGGAGGTAGCCCCCGCGGTAGGCGGCGACCCGGCCCGGCAACGAGCGGTCGATCTCCGCGAGTCGTTCCTTGGCGATCACCGAGATCAGTTCCGCGCCGCGCCGGGAGCGTACGAAGGCGACCGAGCGGACGCCCTGCCGGGTCAGATCGGTGAGGAGGTCGGCGGTCTCGGCCGTCGCGGTACGGCGTACGGGGGCGCCCTTCTCGCCGTGCAGTTCGGTCAGCGGGGGCTCCCAGAGGGCGAAGACCAGCTCGCCGCGCGGAGAGGCGTCGTCGGACACCTCGACGACCGGCAGACCCGTCAGGCGCCCGGCTGCGACCGCGGGATCCGCCGAGGTGGCCGAGGCCAGCAGGAAGACCGGATCGGCCCCGTAGCGGGCGCACAGGCGGCGCAGGCGACGCAGGACCTGGGCGACGTGGGAGCCGAAGACGCCTCGGTAGGTGTGGCACTCGTCGATCACGACGAACCGCAGGGCACGCAGGAAGGCAGCCCAGCGGGGATGGGAGGGCAGGATTCCCCGGTGCAGCATGTCGGGGTTGGTCAGGACGTAGTTCGCGTACTGGCGGACCCACTCGCGTTCCTCGACCGGGGTGTCCCCGTCGTAGACCGCGGGCCTGACCGCGTTGCCGAGCGGGGCGGCGAGCGTTTTCACCGAGCGGCGCTGGTCGGCTGCCAGGGCCTTGGTGGGAGCGAGGTACAGGGCGGTGGCTCCGCGGCCGTTCGGGGCCTCGGAGCCGTCCAGCAGGGTGCTGAGGACCGGTGCGAGGTACGCGAGGGACTTTCCGGACGCCGTACCGGTGGCGATCACCACCGAGGCGCCGTCCAGCGCATGCTCGGCGGCGGTCGCCTGGTGCGCCCACGGATGGGCGATCCCGGCCTTCTCGATTGCGGAGATCACTTCTGGCCGGATGCGATCCGGCCAGATGGCATGGCTTCCCGGTCTCGGGGGCAGGTGCTCCGTATGAGTGATGCGCGCGGCCCGGCCCGCCCCTGCGGCGAGCCGGTCGAGGATCATGGCGGGAGAGGGACGCGAGTCCCCACTCTCGGGTGGTCGTCCGGGACGATGATTCTTGGCCATCGGCACCGAGTGTGTCACTGGCGTGACGGACAATGGTCCCAAGGCGTCGTGCATGGCTGCTGGTAAGTGATTGAATGCCATCGCGGCTGGCGATCCGTCCCCTGGCCTCCGTCGGGGAGACCGAGGGGCGACCGCTCGATAGCAAGGTGCTGGAGGATCCGTGGACCTGTCCCTGTCGACTCGCAATGTGTCCGGGCCTGGTGGCGACCGTACGGTCGTCGAGGTCGGTGGCGAGATTGATGTGTATACCGCGCCCAAGCTGCGCGAGCAGTTGGTCGAGTTGGTGAATGACGGCAGCTACCACCTGGTTGTCGACATGGAAGGCGTCGACTTTCTCGACTCCACCGGCCTCGGCGTGCTCGTGGGCGGCCTGAAGCGTGTCCGAGCCCATGAGGGCTCGCTGCGCCTGGTCTGCAACCAGGAGCGCATTCTCAAGATCTTCCGGATCACGGGCCTGACCAAGGTGTTCCCGATTCACACCACGGTCGACGAGGCTGTCGCCGCCACTGACTGAGGTCGGATCGGCCTGGCCCGCGGGCCGGTCGGCAGGCGGTGAACGGGCCGACAGCGGCAGCACGTGGGCCGTGATGGGCAGGCGGTCGACCTTCGGGTCGGCTGTCGGCTTTGTCGGCTCCGGAGGAGGAGAGCAGGGGTGCCGGGCGACACGCCCGGGGCCCCTGAGTCGTACGCCCGAGAACGTTCGAGGGGGATGGCATGGCCACCGTTGAACTCCGTTTCAGCGCCCAGCCTGAACATGTCAGGACGGCCCGCCTGGTGGCGGCCGCCGTGGCGCGCAGGGCCGGTGTGGACGAGGCGGTGCTCGACGAGGTCAGACTCGCGGTCGGCGAGGCGTGCAGCCGCGCGGTCGGGTTGCATCGCAGTCACGGCATCACCGAGCCGGTCAGCGTGGCGTTGACCGAGGAGGAGAAGGCGTTCTCCATCGAGGTCGGGGACAGCGTCCCCGGGCCCGGTGCGGACCCCGCCGACTCCGGGACGGGGCCGGGTCGGCCCGGCCCCGAGACGGACGGTGAGGGCGAGGACGAGATGGGCCTCGCGGTCATCAGCGGTCTCGTCGACGACATGGAGGTCCGCTCCGGCGCGGGCGGCGGAGTGATCCGTATGAGCTGGCCCACCGCTGACGCCATGCTGCAGACCTGAGGACCGGCCCGGAGAGCCAACGGTCCGGGGAAAGGGGCCCGCCGTAGGCAGGGCCCCGCGGAGCGCAGGCTCGGTCGCGCGCGAAGAACGCGAACAAGCGGCCGTCGGCTGTACCCGTGGCGGCAGCCTCGTGGCCCTGGCTCCCCCGGGGGACCGGTCCCCTGCATCACCGCCGCGTAGGAGCCGCCATGGCCCGCACCGAGTTCCGAACCCCGGGCACGCCCGAAGGCGGCGAGGTTTCCACGGCGCCGGGCGGCGACGGCCGTGTGATGCCCCCGCAGCCCTGAGACCCTCCGGATTCTCCGCGTTCCGGCACCCCAGCTTCCCGGGGCCCGCCCCCTCCGGCCCAGCCGTCCCTTCCCCCTCCGCCCCAGCGGCCCCTTTTCCCTTCGGCCGGCACCCCTTTCCCGAGGGGATGTCCGCAGGACCTCCGCCCCCACCCCCGCCGGGCCGGGGCGGGGCGTAGACGCGGGGTTTCCGGGGCCTTCGGGGCGGATGGACAGGGGTGTTTTTTATGAGGGTCGTGCGCGTAATGCGTCTGCCGTATTACTGCATTCGAGGTGAATCCTTCCGCTGATCTTTCGGCGTTGGGAGAGGTGCGATCAATTATTCTCCCGCCCACTGTTTTGATCGGGTTCCGCTCCCTACAATCCGTCCACGACTTGAGCGTTGAGCATCAAGGAGGACGTATGGCGGAGTTCCTCATCACCCCCATGGCAGCACTGGCGCAAGAATCCGCGTTTTCCGACCGGCCGGCCTCTCTCGCGGCGGTACTCACCGACGGCAACCGGCTGATCGTGATCACGGTGGCGGTGGTCGCCGTCGCCGCGCTGGTCGTGGCCCAGCTGCTCGTACGCCAGGTTCTGGCGGCCGGGGAGGGCACCGAGCGCATGAAGGAGATCGCCGCGGCGGTCCAGGAGGGCGCCAACGCCTACCTGGCCCGACAACTGCGTACGGTCGGCGCCTTCTCCGTCGCGGTGTTCTTCCTGCTGTTCCTGTTGCCGGCCGACACCTGGTCGCAGCGGGTGGGGCGTTCCCTCTTCTTCCTGGTGGGCGCGCTTTTCTCGGCGGCGACCGGATACATCGGTATGCGGCTCGCCGTGCGGAGCAATGTGCGGGTGGCGGCAGCGGCGCGTGAGGCGACCCCGGGGGAAGGCGAAGCGGAAAAGGATCTCACCGCCGTCTCGCACAAAGCGATGAAGATCGCTTTCCGTACCGGTGGCGTGGTCGGAATGTTCACGGTGGGGCTCGGACTGCTCGGGGCGTCCTGCGTGGTGCTCGTCTACGCCGCCGACGCCCCCAAGGTGCTGGAGGGGTTCGGCCTCGGCGCGGCACTCATCGCCATGTTCATGAGGGTCGGCGGCGGAATCTTCACCAAGGCTGCGGACGTGGGCGCCGACCTGGTGGGCAAGGTGGAGCAGGGGATCCCGGAGGACGACCCCCGCAACGCCGCCACCATCGCCGACAACGTGGGCGACAACGTCGGCGACTGCGCGGGCATGGCCGCCGACCTCTTCGAGTCGTACGCCGTGACACTCGTCGCCGCCCTCATCCTGGGCACGGCCGCCTTCGGCGACTCCGGCCTCGCCTTCCCCCTGATGGTCCCGGCGATCGGCGTCGTCACCGCGATGATCGGCATCTTCGCGGTCGCCCCGCGCCGCTCCGACCGCGGCGGGATGACGGCGATCAACCGGGGCTTCTTCATCTCCGCCGCGACCTCGCTCGCCCTGGTGGCCGTGGCCGCCTTCAGCTATCTGCCCTCCTCGTACGCCGAGCTGGACGGGGTCACCGACGGGGCGATCACCGGGCACGGCGGCGATCCACGGATCTTCGCCCTGGTGGCGGTGGCCATCGGCATCGTCCTGGCCGCGCTCATCCAGCAGCTCACCGGCTACTTCACCGAGACCGACCGCCGCCCCGTCCGGGACATCGGGAAGTCCTCGCTCACCGGCCCGGCCACCGTGGTGCTCGCGGGCATCTCCATCGGACTGGAGTCGGCGGTCTACACGGCGCTGCTGATCGGGCTCGGCGTCTACGGGGCGTTCCTGCTGGGCGGCACGTCGATCATGCTGGCGCTCTTCGCGGTCGCGCTCGCGGGCACGGGGCTGCTGACCACGGTGGGCGTCATCGTGGCCATGGACACCTTCGGTCCGGTCTCCGACAACGCCCAGGGCATCGCGGAGATGTCCGGGGACGTCACGGGGGCCGGCGCCCAGGTCCTCACCGACCTGGACGCGGTCGGCAACACGACCAAGGCCATCACCAAGGGGATCGCCATCGCCACCGCCGTCCTGGCGGCGGCGGCGCTCTTCGGCTCCTACCGGGACGCCATCGCCACCGCCGTCGCGGACGTGGGGGCCGGGGCGGGTGAGCTGGGACTGAGCCTGGACATCTCCCAGCCCAACAACCTCGTCGGCCTGATCCTGGGCGCTGCGGTCGTCTTCCTCTTCTCCGGACTGGCCATCAACGCGGTGTCCCGGTCCGCCGGGTCCGTGGTCCACGAGGTCAGGCGGCAGTTCCGCGAACACCCCGGGATCATGGACTACTCGGAGAAGCCGGAGTACGGCCGCGTCGTGGACATCTGCACCCGTGACGCCCTGCGCGAACTGGCCACGCCCGGGCTCCTCGCGGTACTGGCGCCGATCGCGGTCGGCTTCACCCTCGGCGTCGGCGCGCTCGGCTCGTACCTCGCCGGGGCGATCGGCACCGGCACGCTGATGGCGGTGTTCCTCGCCAACTCCGGCGGCGCCTGGGACAACGCCAAGAAGCTGGTGGAGGACGGCCACCACGGTGGCAAGGGGAGCGAGGCCCATGCCGCCACCGTCATCGGCGACACGGTCGGCGATCCGTTCAAGGACACGGCGGGGCCGGCGATCAACCCCCTCCTCAAAGTGATGAACCTGGTCGCCCTGCTCATCGCCCCGGCGATCGTCCAGTTCAGCTACGGCACGGACGCGAACCCCTGGGTCCGGGCGCTGGTGGCCGTCGTCGCCATCGGGATCATCGTCGGCGCGGTGTACGTCTCCAAGCGGCGGGGCGTCACCGTGGGGGACGACGACGGGCCCGGCGGCGGCCCGTCGCCTTCCGCACCCGGCCCCGCGGCGGTCCCGTGATCCGTAGGCGCGGTCGTACGCACCTGCGCACACGCGTCGGTACGCGCTCCCGCGCACGCCGGGGAGGCGGCGGTTCCGTGCCGGTGTGACGGGAGGTCAAGGAGGTGGTGGACGGCGCGTGCTGACGTACCGTCCACCACCGGCGCCCGCCCTGCCCGCCTTTTCCTTCTTTCGTGTCCGCTTCCTTCCCTCGTTCGGAGGGGCGCCCGTCCCCGCGTACGCGTTTCCGCATGAGTGGCGTCCCCCTCATTCTGCTTGGTGCAAATGGCTTCAAAAGGGTGCACACCGGTTGACCGGCGCCCGGCCCTCGGACCGTCGGCGTGTAAGTTCCGGGCCGAGAGCCTTGGAAGGGACCAAACCGGTGAACAAGAAGCTTGCAGCCGCGCTGTCCGGCGGTGCGGTACTCGTACTGACGCTGTCGGGTTGTGGCGACGACAGCGACGACAAGGTCAACGACTGGGCCAAGAAGTTCTGTGCCCAGGCCCAGCCGCAACTCCAGAAGATCGACAAGGCCAACGCCGCCATCGGCCAGAAGACCCAGGACAACGACCCGCCCGCCGAGGTCCAGAAGACCGACTCGGTCGCCTTCCAGCAGATGTCCGACGCCTACAAGGCGCTGGGCACGGCCGTGGGCGAGGTCGGCCCGCCGCCGGTCGACGACGGCGAGGCCACGCAGAAGGCGGCGATGAAGGAGCTCAACGCCTCTTCCAAGGAGTACGCCGAGCTGAAGACCAAGGTCGAGGCGGTCGACATCAAGGACCAGCACAAGTTCTCCGACGGGCTGAAGACCATCGCCAACGAGCTGGAGAGGATCAGCACCGGCGGTAACCAGGCCATGAAGAAGCTGGAGTCCGGCAAGGTCGGCGCCGCGATGTCGAAGCAGAAGGGCTGCCAGAAGCAGCCCGCCTCGACCGGGCCCTCCGGTTCCGGGGCGACCGGCGGCGACGCGCCCGCGGAGGGCTCGGCCTCCGGCGACGACGCCACGCGCAAGGACTCCTCGGAGAAGGACGCGTCGGAGAAGAACTCCTCCGACAAGGACTCCTCCGAGAAGAAGGACTGAGCACCGCTCTCGCGGCCCGGACGCCCGGTGGGCGTCCGGGCCGCTGCCGTTGTCGGTGGAAGCGGACACAATGGAGGGGTGAGTAAGAGCAGCCTTCCCGCCCCCGACCATGCCGCCGACCTCCGTGAGGCCCTGCTCGCCGCGGACTTCACCGCGGACGGGCTCCTCGACCGGCTCGGCGCGCCCGCCTACGCGGCCCTCGCCCGCAGCGAGACCGTCCCCGCCCTGCGGGCCACCCGGGGCGACGGCCCGCTCGACACGCTGGTGCGGTTGTTCCTCCTGCAGCGCCCCGTCGCCGAGGAGCGGGCCCGGGCGGCCCTGCCGCTGGCCGTGTGCGTCGCCGACGGCTGGGTGTCCCACGAGGGCGCTGCGGACGGGGAGGTCCGCGCCTGCGTCGACGTACGGCCCTACGGGGGGCCCGACGGCGAGGACTGGTTCATCGTGTCCGACCTCGGTTGCGCGGTCGGCGGGGCCGGCGGGATCGGCTCGCGGGAGGAAGGCGTCGTCCTGGGCGTCGGCGGCGCTTCCACCACCCTCGCCGGGATCACCGTGCGTACACCGGTCGCCTCGGCGCTCGACCTCGGAACGGGCTCCGGTATCCAGGCGCTGCACGCCGCCCAGTACGCGACCCGGGTCACCGCCACCGACCTCAACCCCCGTGCGCTGGAGTTCACCCGGCTCACCCTCGCCCTGTCCGGCGCCGCCCCCGCCGACCTGCGTGAGGGCTCCCTCTTCGAGCCGGTGGGCTCCGAGACGTTCGACCTGATCGTCTCCAATCCGCCCTTCGTCATCTCGCCCGGCGCCCGCCTCGCCTACCGGGACGGCGGTATGGGCGGGGACGACCTGTGCCGGACGCTGGTGCGGCAGGCGGGCGACCACCTGAACGACGGGGGCTACGCCCAGTTCCTCGCCAACTGGCAGCACGTGGAGGGCGAGGAGTGGCAGGACCGGCTCCGCTCCTGGGTGCCGCACGGCTGCGACGCCTGGATCGTCCAGCGCGAGGTCCAGGACGTCACGCAGTACGCCGAGCTGTGGTTGCGGGACAGCGGCGACCACCGCAGCGACCCCGCCGAGTACGACGAGCGGTACGAGGCGTGGCTCGACGAGTTCGAGGCGCGGGGCACCACGGCCGTCGGGTTCGGCTGGATCACCTTGCGCAAATCCGCCGCGGCGGCGGCCGGAAACCCCTCGATCGTCGTCGAGGAGTGGCCGCACGCGGTGCAACAGCCGCTCGGTCGGGCCGTCCAGGAGCACTTCGCCCGCCAGGACTACCTCCGCGACCAGGACGACGCGGCACTGCTCGCGGGGCACTTCGTCCTCGCCGACGAGGTCGTGCAGGAACAGGTCGGACTGCCCGGCGCGGAGGACCCCGAGCATGTGGTGCTCCGCCAGCACCGCGGCATGATGCGGGCGACCAAGGTCGACGCGGTGGCCGCCGGGTTCGCGGGCGTGTGCGACGGCTCGCTGCCCGCCGGGCGCATTCTGGACGCCATCGCGCAGTTGATGGCCGAGGACCCCGTGCTCCTGCGCGACCGCACCCCGCAGGCGATCCGGCTGCTGGTGGAGGAGGGCTTCCTGGAGCCGGCGCCGGACGCGGTGACGAGGGGCGAGTGACCCGGTGCCGGAGAGGGTGACGCGAGCCCGGTGATCCTCTGCCGGACAGGGCGACGCGGGCCCCGTGACCCGGTTCCGGACAGAGGGACGCGGGCCCGGTGACCCGGCGCCGGACGGGGTGAGGCGGGGGAGCAGGTCGGCTGCCTCCGTGGCCCGGCCCGGGCGCCGGGCGGCGTACCGCGGGGCGAGCGGACGGCCGGCCCGGGCTTCCGGGCGGGTGCCGGACGGGGCGGGCCCGGCGCCTTCCGGTACCGGGGGGATCCGATCACCGTCCGGGGCGCCCCGTCCCTGTCGGCCAGCGTGTTCGTGTCCGGTGGGGGCTGCGGCGCGCCCGGTCCCCGCATTCCGGTCACGGGGCGCTCCGGCCCCGGAACGGTCCGCGGTCCCGACCCGCCGGACCGCGCCCGCGACACCCCGCCGGACCCGCCTCCGCCCGCCCCGCCCCCTCGGCCTCGCCTCCGCCCTGACCGCCCCGACGCGCCCCCGCGTGCGGCCGGTGGGGTCGCTTCGGGTGGCGGGGGAGTGCTGTTCATCCCGGGTTCGTGTGGGCGATGCCCCGGGGTGGCAACCTCCCCGGTGCCGGGCCGCCGAGGCCCGGCTCCGACGCTTCGGCCCGCCCCGGCCGGCCCGCCCCACCAGGCCGCTCGACAGGCCGCGCGGCGGACCGTACGACAGGCCGTGCGACGGGTCGCTCGACGGGCTAGGGGTACGACATGGAGAGCGTCTCAGCAGTCTTCGCCGGCACGGCCCTGTCGATGTTCGGCGCCGCCCTCCTGGTCTGGACAGGGGCGCGAGCCCTGCACCGCGCGCCGGTGGCGCACGGCGTGAGCCCCGTCGCCTCCACCGCACTCACCACGCTCTTCGGCGTAGTCTCCCTCGGCCTCGGCGTGTGGGTCCTCACGCTCGTCTGACCCCCTGCCCCGGCGGCGTGAAGCCCCGGACGACCGGTCGCCCCCCGGGATGGCCGCGGGCCGCCCGGCGGAGAGCCCGCCCGCCTCCGAAAGCCCCGGGCCGGAGCCCCGGACGCCACGGACCCGGCGGTCCGGGCGGCAGGAATGGCGGAAGTCGGGTTACCGTTCGAGTGGCCGTTGCGGGCTTTTGCCGTTTGACACGGGGGCGGGTTGTACCGTCACACTCCGCAGCGACAGCACCTCGGCGGCGTCATGACGCCCGCCCGGATGCCCATCGAGTGTCGACCGGAGAGAAGAGCGAAGTTGTCCCCGACCAGCGAGACCGCACAGGGCGGCCGCCGACTCGTCATCGTCGAGTCGCCTGCCAAGGCGAAGACGATCAAGGGCTATCTCGGCCCCGGATACGTCGTCGAGGCGAGCGTCGGGCACATCCGCGACCTCCCGAACGGCGCGGCCGAGGTCCCGGACGAGTACACCGGCGAGGTACGCCGCCTCGGAGTGGACGTCGAACACGACTTCCAGCCCATCTACGTCGTCAACGCCGACAAGAAGGCCCAGGTCAGGAAGCTCAAGCAGCTGCTGGCCGAGTCCGACGAACTCTTCCTCGCCACCGATGAGGACCGCGAGGGCGAGGCCATCGCGTGGCATCTCCAGGAAGTCCTGCGGCCCAAGGTCCCGGTCCACCGGATGGTCTTCCACGAGATCACCAAGGACGCGATCCGGGCCGCCGTCGCCAATCCGCGCGAGCTCAACCAGCGCATGGTCGACGCCCAGGAGACCCGCCGCATCCTCGACCGCCTCTACGGCTACGAGGTCTCGCCGGTCCTCTGGAAGAAGGTCATGCCGAAGCTTTCGGCGGGCCGCGTCCAGTCCGTCGCCACCCGGCTCGTCGTCGAGCGGGAGCGCGAGCGCATCGCCTTCCGCTCCGCCGAGTACTGGGACCTGACCGGAAAGTTCGCCACCGGCCGCACCGGTGACGCCTCCGATCCCTCGAACCTCACCGCCCGCCTCAGCGCGGTCGACGGCCGCCGTATCGCCCAGGGCCGCGACTTCGGCCCCGACGGGCAGCTCAAGGCCGGCTCCGCCCAGACCCTCCACCTGGACGAGGCGAACGCCCGCGCGCTCGCCGCCGCGCTCGCCGACTCCTCCTTCGCCGTCCGGTCCGTCGAGTCGAAGCCCTACCGCCGCTCCCCGTACGCCCCCTTCCGGACCACCACCCTCCAGCAGGAGGCGAGCCGCAAGCTGGGCTTCGGGGCCAAGGCGACCATGCAGGTGGCGCAGAAGCTGTACGAGAACGGCTTCATCACCTATATGCGTACGGACTCCACGACGCTCTCCGACACCGCGATCGCCGCTGCTCGGGCGCAGGTCACGCAGCTGTACGGGGCGGGCTACCTTCCCGACAAGCCGCGTACGTACGCCGGGAAGGTCAAGAACGCGCAGGAGGCGCACGAGGCGATCCGCCCCTCCGGCGACCGCTTCCGCACCCCTGCCGAGACCGGCCTCACCGGCGACCAGTTCCGGCTGTACGAGCTGATCTGGAAGCGGACTGTCGCCTCCCAGATGAAGGACGCGACCGGCGACTCGGTCACCGTCAAGATCGGCGGGCGGGCGAGCGACGGGCGCGACGCCGAGTTCTCCGCGTCCGGCAAGACGATCACCTTCCACGGCTTCATGAAGGCGTACGTCGAGGGTGCCGACGACCCCAACGCCGAGCTGGACGACCGCGAGCGCCGGCTGCCGCAGGTCGCCGAGGGCGACGCGCTGTCCGCCGAGGAGATCACGGTCGACGGCCACGCCACCAAGCCGCCGGCCCGTTACACCGAGGCATCCCTGGTCAAGGAGCTGGAGGAGCGCGAGATCGGCCGCCCCTCCACGTACGCCTCGATCATCGGGACCATCCTGGACCGCGGGTACGTGTTCAAGAAGGGCACGGCGCTCGTCCCGTCCTTCCTGTCGTTCGCCGTGGTCAACCTGCTGGAGAAGCACTTCGGCCGACTCGTCGACTACGACTTCACCGCCCGCATGGAGGACGACCTCGACCGCATCGCGCGGGGCGAGGCCAAGTCCGTGCCGTGGCTCAGGCGCTTCTACTTCGGAGCGTCCGGTTCCGGTGACGACCCGGCCGGCGCCGGTTCCGCCTCCGACGCGGGCAACGGCGACGGCGACCACCTCGGCGGCCTGAAGGAACTGGTCACCGACCTCGGCGCGATCGACGCCCGGGAGATCTCCTCCTTCCCCGTCGGCAACGGCATCAAGCTCCGCGTCGGCCGCTACGGCCCGTACATCGAGCGGGGCGAGAAGGACGCCGAGGGCCACCAGCGCGCCGACGTACCCGACGACCTCGCCCCCGACGAGCTGACCGTCGAACTGGCCGAGGAGCTGCTGGCCAAGCCCAGCGGCGACTTCGAGCTGGGCACGGACCCGGTCAGCGGCCACCAGATCATCGCCAAGGACGGGCGTTACGGCCCGTACGTCACCGAGGTGCTGCCCGAGGGGACGCCGAAGACCGGAAAGAACGCGGTGAAGCCGCGGACCGCCTCGCTCTTCAAGTCCATGTCCCTGGACACGGTCACCCTCGCCGACGCGCTCAAGCTGATGTCGCTGCCGCGCGTCGTCGGCACCGACGCCGAGGGCGTCGAGATCACCGCGCAGAACGGCCGCTACGGCCCGTACCTCAAGAAGGGCACCGACTCCCGGTCGCTGACCTCCGAGGACCAGCTCTTCGACATCACCCTGGAAGAGGCGCTGGCGATCTACGCGCAGCCCAAGCAGCGCGGGCGGGCCGCGGCCAAGCCGCCGCTGAAGGAGCTGGGCACCGACCCGGTCAGCGAACGGCCGGTGGTGGTCAAGGACGGCCGCTTCGGCCCGTACGTCACCGACGGCGAGACCAACGCGACCCTGCGGTCCGGCGACAGCGTCGAGGAGATCACGCCGGAGCGCGGTTACGAGCTGCTCGCCGAGAAGCGCGCCAAGGGGCCGGCCAAGAAGACGGCCAAGAAGGCACCGGCGAAGAAGGCGACGGCCAAGAAGACCGCCGCGAAGAAGACGACGGCCGCCACGACCACGGCCGCGAAGAAGACCGCGGCGAAGAAGACGACGACGGCGAAGAAGGCGACCGCCACCAAGTCGGCCGCCAAGAAGACGACGGCGGCGAAGAAGACGGCTTCGGCCTCCTCCGCGCCGACCGACGACTGACCCCGGGCGACCGACCGACCTCCGCGCCGACCGACGACTGGATTCCGGCCGACCGACTGGCCTCCGCGCCGACCGACGACTGGATTCCGGCTGACCGACTGGCCTCCGCGCCGACCGACGACTGGATTCCGGCCGACCGCCTGGCCTCCGGGCCGCCCGTACCGCACTCCGCCGCCCGGCGCCCCGATCCCCGTGATCCCGGCGCCGGGCGGCGGTGCGTCGGGGGGAGTCGGGCGGTGCGTCAAGAGGGGCGGCGCGGGCTTGGCCGGAAGCTGTCCACGTCCATATGTTCGGGCGGGCCGACAGCCACCGCACCGCTGCCGATAGGCTGGGCGGATGACGCGAGCCGAGCAGCCAACGGTCGTGAGCCCCACCTCCGACACACTTGCCGCAGACTCACGCGAGCGCGCCGTACGGGCCCTGTTGCGCATCCCCCCGCTGAAGCGGTTGTGGAGCGCCCAGCTCGTCGGCGGTATCGGCGATGCACTCGCCCTTCTCGTGCTGGTGCTGCTGTCGCTGCAAGCGGCGGTCCTCGAGGGCTCATTCGGCGCCGGATACCGCGGGGCGGCCTTTGCCGTCGCCGCCGTCTTCGGCGCCCGGATCCTTTCCACCCTCCTCTTCGGAGCCGTACTCCTGGGACCGTTGACGTCCCTCACGGGGCCCGGCGGAAAGCTGGACCGACGATGGCTGATGATCGGGGTGGACGGGCTGCGCCTGGCGCTGCTGGTCGTCGCCCCGCTGTGGATCGACTGGACGCCGGACAAGGCGCTCATGATGGTCCTCATCACCGTCTTCGTGACGGGCGCGGGTGAGCGCCTGTGGGCCGTGGCCAAGGAGAGCGCCGCCCCGGCGCTGCTGCCGGGCCCGCCCCCCGAGGGCGCGGCCGTGCGCCCCCTGCCCGACCACCTCGACGCCCTGCGCCGCCTTTCGCTGCGGACGAACTTCCTCGCCGTTCCCACCGCCGCGGTGGTCCTGCTGGCCGCCACGCTGATCGGCAACCTCCTCGGCTCCGGCCTGGAGTGGTTCTCCTTCCACCAGGCGGCCCTGGGGTCCTACGTCGCGGCCGGCCTCTTCTCCGCCTCCATCTCCGTCCTGTACTTCCTCGAGTTCCCGGCCGACCGGACGCCCCGGCCGCGTTCCCCGCTGGAGGGCCTGCGCCGTCCCGCCACCGGCAACGGCCCCGACAAGGGCCGCACCGGCGCGACCCCGCTGCTGGTCGCGGTCTGCGCCGCCGTCGCCGGAGCCGTCGCGGCGGCCTCCGCCGTCTCCGTCCTGCACGCGTACGACCTGGGCGGCGGGCCCGCCACGTTCGCGCTGCTGATCCTCGGACTGACCGGCGGCACCGCCCTCGGCATCCGTACCGCCCGCCGGGTGCTGCCGGCCCTGTCGCGCCGCCGCCTGCTGGCCCTGGCCGTCTCCGTCACCGGGCTCGCGCTCCTCGCGCTCGGCCTGGTGCCGGACACCGCGACCGGGCTGGCCATCGCCCTTCTCGCGGGGTACTCCGCCGGGGTCGCCGCGAACACCGGGCACACCCTGATCGACCAGGAGACCGAGGCGTTCCGGCAGGCCCGGACCACCGAGCACCTCCAGGCCGTCGTCCGGGTGCTCGTCGCGCTCGGCGCGGTCGCCGGCCCCCTGCTGGCCGCCGCGATAGGGCGCCACCGCCTGGTCGCCGGGGACTTCGTCTTCGCCCACGGCGGGGCCGCCTTCACCCTGATACTGCTCGGCGCGCTGCTGCTGCCCGTCGCCGCGCTCGTCCTCGCCAAGACGGACGACCGGGCGGGCGTGCCGCTGCGTCGGGACCTGCGCGAGGCGCTGCGCGGCGACGACCCGGCGGTCGCGCCCGCGGCCACCGGCTTCTTCCTCGCCCTGGAGGGCGGCGACGGAGCGGGCAAGTCCACCCAGGTCGAGGCGCTCGCCGAGTGGATCCGGTCCAAGGGCCACGAGGTCGTCGTGACCCGGGAGCCCGGGGCCACCCCGATCGGCAAGCGGCTGCGGTCGATCCTGCTCGACGTCTCGTCCGCCGGCCTCTCCAACCGCGCCGAGGCCCTGCTGTACGCCGCCGACCGCGCCGAGCACGTCGACTCCGTGGTGCGCCCGGCGCTGGAGCGCGGCGCGATCGTCATCTCCGACCGCTACATCGACTCGTCCGTGGCCTACCAGGGAGCGGGCCGCGACCTCGCCCCGACCGAGATCGCCCGGATCTCGCGGTGGGCGACGGGCGGCCTCGTACCGCACCTGACGGTGCTGCTGGACGTCGACCCCGCGACGGCGCGGGAGCGGTTCACGGAGGCGCCGGACCGGTTGGAGTCGGAGCCTGCGGAGTTCCATGAGCGGGTACGGTCCGGGTTCCTGACCCTGGCCGCGGCCGACCCGACCCGCTACCTGGTGGTGGACGCCGGCCAGGAGCCGGAGTCGATCACCGCGGTCGTACGCCACCGGCTCGACCGGCTCCTTCCGCTCTCCGAGGCCGAGATCGAGGCCATCGAGGAGGCCCGGCGCAAGGCCGAGGAGGAGGCGCGGCGCAAGGCCGAGGAAGAGGCCGCCCGCAAGGCCGAGGAGGAGCGCCTGGAGAAGGAGCGCCAGGAGCAGCTCGCCCGGTTGCGCGCCGAGGAGGAGGAGCGCAAGCAGCGCGAGCTGGAGGAGGCCCGCCGCCGCGAGGCCGAACGCCAGGCGGAGGAGGCCCGGCAGCGTGCCGAGGAGGCCCGCCGCCGCGCCGAGGAGGACCGGCGCCGGCTGGAGGCCGAGGAGGCGGCCCGCGAGGCCGAGCAGGAGCGGCTGCGGCAGAGGGCCGAAGAGGAGGCCCGGCTCCGCAAGGAGGCCGAGGCCGAGCGCCTGGCGAAGCAGCGGAAGGCCGAAGAGGCCCTGCTGCGCGCCGAGGAGGCCCGTCGCCGGGCCGAGGAGGAGGCGGCCGCCCGCACGGTGGCGGCGCGGGCCGAGGCCGAGCGGGCGGAGGCGGAGCGGGCGTCCCGTACGGAGACGTCCTCGCGTTCGTCCTCGTTCTCCGAGGCCGGGCCGGAGTCCTCGGTACCGGGGTCCTCGGCGCGGGAGTCGTCGGGGCGAAAGCCCTCGGTGCCGGAGTCCTCGGTGCCGGAGAACGAGCTCACCGTCCCCACGCCGATCGTGAACCCGAACGAGATCACCCAGCCGGTCCCCACGGCCCGCCCGGAGGGCGACCGCGCTTCCGACTCCGGTCCGGGGTCGGGTTCCGGTCTCGGGGACGACGAGACGGCGATGCTGCCGCGCGTCCCGGACCCGGGGCAGGCGGACTCGTGGCCGCCGGTGCGTGAGACGGACGAGACGGCCGTGCTGCCGCCGGTGCGCGACGACCGGCCCTCCGACCGGGTGCCCCGGGGCTACTTCCGGGACGAGGGCCCGGCGGCCCCGCCGACGGAGAGCGAGAGCGAGCGCACCCGCGAGCTGCCGCAGATCGAGGACCCGAACGCCCCGGCGGCCGGCGGGCAGCAGCAGTCCCGTCGCAAGCGCCCCCGCCCGGACTGGGCGGAGGAGACCCCGCTGGACGATCTGCCGACCCTCGCGGACGAGCTCCTCGGCGGCCAGGACGACGACGACCGCGGGGGCCGGGGCCGCCGTCCGCGCGGCTGACCTGCCCCACGGCGCCCGTGCGGCCCGTCCGTCCTCCCGGGGCGGGCGGGCCGCCGTTGTCAGAGGCGTCCTCCACAATGGAATCCGACAGGGGGCGTCGGAGGGGGAGCGGCAGGGCTCGCCTCCACCGTCACAGGCTTTCGCACGACACCAACGGAAGGGCGGTGACCCATGACCGTATGGGACGACCTGGTCGGGCAGGACCGGGTGCGGGAACAGCTCGCCGCCGCGGCCGGGGACGCCGACGCGCTGGTCACCGCCGTGTCGGACGGGACGCCGCTGGACCAGGGCTCCAAGATGACGCACGCCTGGCTGTTCACCGGGCCGCCCGGCTCCGGCCGGTCCACGGCGGCGCGGGCCTTCGCCGCCGCGCTCCAGTGCACGAGCCCGGACCGGGCACTGGGCGGCGCGCCGGGCTGCGGTTTCTGCGACGGCTGCCACACCAGCCTGATCGGTACGCACGCCGACGTCGAGGTCATCCGTACGGACCTGCTCTCCATCGGTGTGAAGGAGACCCGCGACCTGGTCCGCCGTGCCCAGCTCTCCCCGGCGGTCGGGCGGTGGCAGGTCATCGTCCTGGAGGACGCCGACCGCCTCACCGAGGGCGCGGGCAACGTCCTGCTGAAGGCCGTCGAGGAGCCCGCGCCGCGCACGGTCTGGATGCTGTGCGCCCCTTCGCTCGAAGACGTGCTGCCCACGATCCGCTCCCGCTGCCGGCACCTGACCCTGAGCACCCCTTCGGTGGAGGCCGTGGCCGACGTCCTGATCCGCCGCGACGGCGTCGATCCCGAGCGGGCGCACGCGGCGGCGCGCGCCACCCAGGGGCACATCGGGCGGGCCCGCCGTCTCGCCACGGACGAGCGGGCGCGGGCGCGGCGGGCCGCCGTGCTGAAGGTTCCGCTGCGGGTGGCCGACGTCGGCGGCTGCCTCAAGGCGGCCCAGGAGCTGATCGACACGGCCACCGAGGACGCCAAGCAGATGGCGGAGGAGGTCGACGCCAAGGAGACCGAGGATCTCAAGGCGGCGCTCGGCGGGGTGGCGGGCGGCCGGATGCCCCGGGGCACGGCGGGGGCGATGAAGGAGCTGGAGGACAAGCAGAAGCGCCGCAAGACGCGTACGCAGCGCGACAGCCTGGACCTGGCGCTGACCGAGCTGACCGGGTTCTACCGCGATGTGCTGGCGCTCCAGCTCGGATCGAAGCTGGCGATCGCCAACACCGACGTGCAGGACTCCCTCGACCGGCTCGCGGAGTCCTCCACGCCCGCGCAGACCCTGCGCAGGATCGAGTCGGTGATCGCCTGCCGGGAGGCGATGGACCGCAATGTGGCGCCGCTGCTGGCGGTGGAGGCGATGACGATGGCGCTGAGAGCGGGCTGACCGGCGGCGCCCCGGGGGCGGGCGGGGCGCGCTGCGGGGGCCGGTGGGCTAGAGGGGCTTGGGCGCCGGGCGGAGGCGTGTGAACCCGGGGGCGGCCGGGCAACGGCCCGGGGGCCGCCGGTCGGGGCCGTCGGTCGGCCGATGGGTACCTGTTCACCCGAATGAGCAGGGAATCGGACGACTCGTCACCTGCCGGATACGCTCCCAGAATGGAAACCAGGCGCCTGCTCCGCACCTTCGGCATCGGGATCGGCACTGCCGGCCTCCTCATCTCCGGCTGCAGCAGCAGCGGCTCCTCGCCGAACGCTTCGGCCACCGGGACCGCGGCCCCCGAGGGGCTGTCGTCGTACTACACACAGAAGCTGAGCTGGCGCGACTGCGGCGTGGAGGGGTTCCAGTGCGCGACGATGAAGGCGCCGCGCGACTACGACAAGCCGGATGACGGCGACATCGACCTCGCGGTCTCCCGCAAGAAGGCCACCGGCCCCGGCAAGCGGATCGGCTCGCTCCTGGTGAACCCGGGCGGCCCCGGCGGCTCCGCGATCGGCTATCTCCAGGGGTACGCGGCCCTCGGCTACCCGGCCCCGGTGCGGGCCCGCTACGACATGGTGGCCATCGACCCGCGCGGCGTGGCCCGCAGCGAGCCCGTCGAATGCCTCACGGGCAAGGAGATGGACGCCTACACCCAGGTCGACCAGACTCCGGACGACGCGGCGGAGGTCCGGAAGCTCACGGCCGCGTTCGAGAAGTTCGCCGCGGGGTGCGAGAAGCGGAGCGGGAAGATCCTCCCGCACGTCTCCACCGTCGACGCGGCCCGCGACATGGACGTCCTGCGGGCCCTCCTCGGCGACGAGAAGCTGAACTACGTCGGGGCGTCGTACGGGACCTTCCTCGGCGCCACGTACGCGGACCTCTTCCCGAAACGGGCCGGACGCCTCGTGCTGGACGGGGCGATGGACCCCTCCCTCGAGGCCGTCGAGATGAACCGCGACCAGACGGCGGGCTTCGAGGGGGCCTTCCAGTCGTTCGCCGCCGACTGCGTGAAGCAGCCGGACTGCCCGCTCGGCACCACCTCCCCCGCGGACGCCGCGACCGCCCTGAAGCAGCTGTTCAAGGACCTGGACGCGAACCCGGTCCCGACCGGCGACCACCGGAAGCTGGGCGAGGCGCTGGCCACCACCGGGGTGATCGCCGCCATGTACGACGAGGCGGCCTGGCCGCAGCTCCGCGAGGCGCTGGCGGGCGCGCAGCGAAGCGACGGCTCCGGTCTGCTGTCCCTGGCCGACAGCTACTACGAGCGCGAGCCGGACGGGAAGTACGCGAACCTGATGTTCGCCAACGCCGCCGTGAACTGCCTCGACCTGCCGCCCGCCTTCGACGGCCCCGACGCGGTGGAGAAGGCGGTCCCGGACTTCGAGAAGGCGTCCCCGGTCTTCGGCCGCGGCTTCGCCTGGGCCTCCCTGAACTGCGCGTACTGGCCCACCGGGGCCACCGGCGCCCCGCACCCCACGAAGGCGGAGGGCGCGGCCCCGATCCTCGTCGTCGGCACCACCCGCGACCCGGCCACCCCGTACAAGTGGTCCGAGTCCCTCGCCGACCAGCTCTCCTCCGGCATCCTGCTCACCTACGAGGGAGACGGCCACACGGCGTACGGCCGGGGCAGCGACTGCGTCGACACGGCGATCAACACGTACCTCCTGGAGGGCACCCCGCCCACGGACGACAAGAAGTGCAATTGACCGCCACTCCACCGCCGCGCCCCGCCCGACCGCCCCTGACCAGCGCAAACGCCGCGAGGGGCACCGTGTGCGGAGCACCCCCGGAAACTGTGTAGACTTGGCTCCGCTGCTGATCGCACCATAGTGCGACAGGGCGCGCCGCCTTAGCTCAGTTGGCCAGAGCAACGCACTCGTAATGCGTAGGTCTCGGGTTCGAATCCCGAAGGCGGCTCAGTTGAACCCCAGGTCGCATAACCCGTGACCTGGGGTTTTCTGTTGTTTGGGGCCTGGGGCGGCGCGCAGCCGGGGTGCTGTGTCGTGCCGGTGTGAGGGGGACCGTTGCGGGGATCTGCTCTTTGGCACCGATACTTGCCAGCTCTTCTGCCGGAAGTCGAACGCCTCACCGCGGCGGATTCGTTCAACCGTGGGGAGCCGGCCAGGCGGCTCTTGGGAAGAAGGATTGCCGGTCCCGTTCCTGTAACTCGGCGATCCCGGAGATCGCCCTGTGCTGTAGGGCGACTTCCGTCAGCATCGCTCGTCTCCCTGCGTGATCAACGGTCCTGGGCCGTGGGAGAAGCGTCCTTCTGCTTCTCGGCTGCGGAGAACATGAGTGTGGGTTCGGGGAGGATGTCGCGGCCGGACTCGCTCTTGTAGATCTCGTCGACGCTGCCGAACCGGGCTTCGGAGTAGTCGAGGTCCAGCAGCGCGGCGGCCTGGCGTACCGATGCCTCGTCGGGTCCTTCGATCTCCAGGAAGGTGGGGAGATCGGGCCAGGTGTCGAAGTCGAAGGCGACCTCTCCCAGGCGCCATTCCTCTCGGTAGTTCTCCTGGTACCGGACCTCGGTGAGGCCGACCCGGCGCAGGATGTCGGCCATGGCGTGCAGGTCGGTGACCTCGGTCTCGATTTCCTTGGTGCCGTCGATCGTCGTGGCGTCGGTGACCTGCTTGAGGGTGAGAGTCGAGCGGGTGCCCTCGTCCCGCAGGCGGATCCAGGCCCCGCCGTCGAGGGAGTCGTTCTCGAAGATCTTGCGGGTGAGGAGCGTGCGGGGGAACGCCTGGACCGCATTGAGGGCGCTCAGCTTGTTCTGGAGGTCGGCGACATCGACGGCCAGGAACTTCGCCTCGTATTCGTGCTTCATGGGGTCTTCTCTCAGAAGTGGTCGGTGAGGGTGGACGTCCGGGCCGCGAGCAGGAGGCCCATGCGGTGGGTGCGGTCGTGCGGTTGGCCGACGTGGGGGCGCTCGGTGAACTCAGTGGGGTGCGGAGTGAGCAGGACGTGCCGGCCGCCGATGAAGTGGGGGCGGAGGCGCTTCGGTGAGGTGTAGTGCTCGGTCATGTGGGGGCGTCTTTTCACGGGCATCATGAACTCCGCGCCGAACACACCGTCCGGGCGGACCAGGCACTGCATGCGATGCGCGTAGCCACTTCAGGAGCGGACCATGGACAACGAGATCCAGCTGATCAGCGACGGGGACGGGCTGACAGTCGTCGGGAGCGCCGAGGACGTCGAAAAATTCCTCGCTTCGGAGGCGCTGCCCTCCAAGAGCCTCGGACCGCGATGGTACAAGTCCGTCTTCGCTGCGGGTGCTGTGGTCGCGGAGGCGGCATCGGAGATCGCCGCCCACTCTGCTCACTGGGTGAAGCTGACCCCGGAGTCGGCGCTGCTTCTCAAGAAGTACGGCCTGAGGGAGAGTGCGAAGACGGGGCTCAGCACGGGTGTGCTGAAGGGGCAGAAGGGGCAGATCAAGGGGTTTCTGGAGTTCGCGCATGCGCCCCGATCGCTCCTGTCCAACCCGGCTGCTCTGGCCAACGCCGGGAAGTTCATGGCGCAGGTCGCCATGCAGCAGACCATGGACGAGATCACCGACTACCTCGCCGCGATCGACAAGAAGGTCGACGACGTACTGCGTGCCCAGAAGGACGCTGTGCTGGCCCGCATGATCGGAGTGGGCTTCGTGATCGGGGAGGCCATGACCCTTCGGGAGAAGCGGGGCAGGGTCGACGAGGTCACCTGGTCGAAGGTGCACGCCGCGCCGGCGACGATCGCGGAGACGCAGGCGTACGCACTGCGTCAACTCGACGCGCTCGCGGAGGACATGGAGCGGCAGACCAAGATCGGCGAGCTCGCCGCGATGGCCAAGGAGGCTGAGGCCGTCGTTGGGGAATGGCTCGCCGTTCTGGCTCGCTGCTTTCACTTGCAGGACGCGATCGCCGTACTCGAACTCGACAGGGTGCTGGACGCGTCCCCGGATGAGCTCAACGGGCATCGCCTCGGTCTGAAGGCCGCCCGGCAGGATCGGCTGGAGTACATCTCGCGCAGTACGGAGACTCTGCTGGCCAGGATGAACGCCGCTGCCGGCGTGGCCAATGCCAAGGTGTTGCTGCATCCGGCCGCATCCCCGGCCGTGGTCCAGTCGAGCAACCAGATCGCGAGAGGCGTCCATGACTTTCACGAGCGGCTCGGAATCGAGTCCGGTGGCGACTCGTCCGAGGCGAGGCGATGGACGGAAGCCGCCGTGGAAGTGAGGGACAAGGCGGTGGAAAAAGGAGTGAAGGGTGTGGGTGCTGCCCGAAGCCTGGGAAACGAGACCCTCGACCGGGCCAACTCGGTGAAGAACAAGCTCTCCAGCGGTCTCGCCGAGCGAGCTCGTCGTCTGCGCGGGACCGACGGGCAAGGCGGGAAGCAGACTGGGTGAGTGCCGACGATCCCGGTACGCCGGACGGGAAAGGGAGCTGCTCCGGCGGCAGCGGATTCTCACGCAGACGGAACTCGCGGCGGAGAACCTGATCGACGAGTACCGCAGTGCATCGGAGCGCGGGCCGGTGGCATCCGTGCGGGAACTGGTACCAGTCGCCGGGTGACCGATGTTTTGATGGGCCGTCTGGGAGTGTGCAGCCGCTTCCAGTTGGGAGCGTTGGCGGCCCAGGGGGGCCGGCTCGCCGGCTGAGCGGGGCCGGACGCGGGCGGCCGTGACGCCGCCCGGGAGGTCAGCCGCGCAGGTAGGCCAGGACGGCCAGTACCCGGCGGTTGGTGGCGTCGGACAGGTTCAGGTCCAGTTTGGTGAGGATGGAGCCGAAGTGCTTGCTGACGGTGCCCTCGCTGACGTGCAGGGCCGCGGCGACGGACGCGTTGGACCGGCCCTCGGCCATCAGCGCGAGGACCTCCTGCTCGCGGGGGGTCAGTCTGGCCAGCGGATCGCGGCGGTGGCGCAGGAGCTGGCGGACCACTTCGGGGTCGACGACGGTCGCTCCGGCCGCCACCCGCTGGAGGGCTTCGACGAACTCCTCGACGTTGCCGACGCGTTCCTTGAGCAGGTAGCCGACGTGGGTGCCGTCGGAGGAGTCGAGCAGCTCCTCGGCGTAGGCGCGCTGGACGTACTGGCTGAGGACGAGGATGGGCAGCCGCGGGTTCTTCTCGCGCAGGCGCAGCGCGGCCCGCAGCCCTTCGTCGGAGAAGCCGGGCGGCATCCGTACATCGGTGACGACGATGTCGGGGGCGTGCTCGGCGACGGCCGCCGTGAGTTCGTCGGCCGTGCCGACACCGGCGAGGACCTGGTGGCCGAAGCGCTCCATGAGCCCGACGAGGCCCTCCCGCAGCAGCACGCTGTCCTCGGCCAACACGATGCGCAACATCTGTTTCCTCTATCGGATCATCGGGCCGTCGGGGCGTCGAGGCGGCGGTCCGGAGCCGGGGCGCAGGGCACGAGGAGGCGGAAGACGGTGGGCCCGCCGGACGGTGAGGACACTAGCAAATGCCCCCCGAGGACCGAGATGCGATCCGCGACGCCCTCCAGCCCGGTGCCGTCGGCCTCGTCCGCGCCCCCCACGCCGTCGTCCCGTACGCGGACGACGAGTCGGCCCCGGTCGACGCGGGCCTCGACGGAGGCCCGGGTGGCCCGGCTGTGCTTGGCGACGTTCGCCAGCGCCTCGCTCACCGCGAAGTAGACGGCGGACTCGACCGCTTCGAGGAACCGGTGGGGCAGGTCGAGATCGAGGTCGACGGGGACCGGGGAGCGGTCGGCGATGTCCTCGATGGCCGCGGCCAGCCCCCGGTCGGTGAGGACTCGGGGGTGGATGCCCTGGATCAGCTCCCGCAGCTCGACCAGCGCGGCCTGGGCCTCGCCGTGGGCTTGGGCCAGGAGCCCGGCGACAGGTTCCTCGCGGGCGTCGAGGCGCGCCATCCCCAGCCGCATCGACAGGGCGACCAGCCGCTGCTGGGCGCCGTCGTGCAGATCGCGTTCGATGCGGCGGCGCTCGGCCTCGAAGGCGGTCACCAGGCGCATCCGCGACCGGCTCAACTCCTTTACGCGTACGTCGTCCTGACGGGGAGACGCGTCCAGCAGGAGGCGGGTGAGCTGGGCGCGCCCCACGGCGAGCAGGCCGAGCGGGTAGGCCAGCAGGGGGAGCAGGAGCAGTCCGGCCAGGGCGACGGCGAACGCCGCCGGGTAGGAGTGGACCAGCCACAGCTTGATGACGCGCGCCTCCTCGCCGCCGCCGGCCGTGGTCATGACCAGGGGGGTGGAGATCAGCCCCCCGCTCACGCCGAGGACCGTGCCGATGACCACCGCTTCCAGGGGCCACAGGAGGCAGCCGAAGAGGAGGGCGTAACCCAGCTCCCGCCAGGTGGAACGCTCCTGGAGGCGGGTGCGCAGCCAGGCGGCGGGTCCGGTGCGCGGCGGGTCCTGGTGGGCGTCGGCCAGCGGCACGGCCGGGTCGATCAGGCGCAGCCGGCGCCGCTCCACGTGCGCGACCGGCAGCCCGGCGAGGACCAGCGTCAGCAGAAGCGGCAGCCCGGCGAGGACCAGCGTCAGCAGAAGCGGCACCCCGACGAGGACCACGGTCAGGAGGCTGCCGGCCAGCGCGAGGACGAGCAGGCAGACCAGCAGGGCGGCACCCAGCGGCACGCTGGTCAGGAAGTACAGGGCACAGCGCCACGGCCAGCCGCTCCGGAGGTACCGGCGCTGGTGCAGGGCCTGCCAGAGGCTGGGTGGGTGCATGGGGGCACGATATGGGGCCCGTAGGGCACGGAACACCCAGCCGGCTCCACCATCGGACCGGTAGCAGGCTCCCCGTGAGGACGGCCGCCAGGTGCAGTGCGTGCGGGGGCGCCGCGCGGTCGGACGGGGGCGGTGGACGGCCGCCCGCTCCTGTACGGGGGGGAGGGGCCGGGGTGTTCTCGTCGGAGGCCGTGTTCGCGGTTGGGACCGTCTGGCCGACGCTGGTGATCGTGTTCCTGCTGCCCGTGGGGGAGCCTCCGGTACCGCTGGTGGGGTGCTGTTCCCTTCGCGGACCGCCCTGGTGGCGAGCGGGGCGCTCACGCACCACGGGGTGCTGCCGGTGGAGGGGGTGTTCGCGCTGGCGGCGGCCGGGGCGCCGGCGGGCCATGTGCTCGGGTACGGGGCGACCGGCTGGAAGGCGCTCTCCCCGGCAGGCTCGCCGGCTCGCGGTCCTATCGGCCGGCGCCGGCCACGGTGGGCGCCCGGCACGGCCGTGCCGGGCTGTTCGGCCGGTTCAACGGGGGCCTGCGCACCCCGGTTCCAGCGCTGTGCGGCTCGGTGCGGGCGCCCTGGCGGCCGTACCCGGGATGGTCGGTGCCGGCCGCGCTGTTGTGGGCGCCGTGCTGGGTGGGGCTCGGGCTGCTCGCCGGGGGCCCCTGGAGAAGTGGGGCGGTTCGGGTGTGCCGGCCTGCGCGTCGGTCGTGCTGCTGACCACGTCGTTGCCGCTGCTGCTCACGGCCCGCGGCGGGCGCGCCCGGCCGCCCGCGCCGAAGAGGCGGGCGCCCGGGGCCCCTCGGGCGGTCCCGCCGCGGCCGGCGGCGTCCGGGTCACAGCCGCTCGGCGAGGAAGCGCAGCAGTGCCCCTTCCTGCGGGATCAGGTAGAAGTGGTCCCCGGGAAACAGCCGGTGCTCGTACGACGCCGTAGTCAGCGCCGACCAGGACAGCAGTTCGGGAAAGGTGCAGCCCGGGTCGGCCGTGCCGCCGACGGCCGTCACCGGAGCGCGCAGCGGGGGCACGTCGAGGGGCCGGTAGGACTCGATGAGCCGGAAGTCGCCGCGCAGCGAGGGCAGCAGCAGCGGACGCAGGTCGGGGTCGTCGTAGACGGAGGAGCCCGCGTCGCCGAGCCGACGGGCCGCGGCCACCAGGTGCTCGTCGTCGAGCAGGTGCAGGGTGCCGCCGGCCCGCTCGGCGTGCGGGGCCCTCCGGCCCGAGACGACGACCCGTTCGGGGACGACGCCGTGGCGGTCTTCGAGGCGGCGGGCCACCTCGTAGGCGACGGCCGAACCGAGGCTGTGGCCGAAGAGGGCCACCGGCGCGTCGAGTTCGGGCTCCAGCGCGTCGGCGATCGCGTCGGCCAGCTCCGTCATGGACGCGGCGCACGGCTCGTCGAACCGTTCCTGGCGGCCGGGGTACTGAGTGGCCAGCACCTCCACGTCACCGGGCAGCTGTTTCGACCAGCCGTGGAACAGCGTCGCGGTGCCGCCGGCGTGCGGCAGGCACACCAGGCGCAGCCGGGGCGCCCCGCCGCGCGCCGGAAACCTCCGGAACCACTTCCCCGCCGTCCCCCTGCTGATGACCGTCATTCCGAGCCGCCCTCCCGCCACCCCGCGGTGGCCGTGTCCGTCCCTCCATGGTGCGGGCCGGGGCCGCGGTGATCCGACCCGGTCCGCGGCAGGAGGCTGCCCACGCACGTTCCTGCCGACTCCGGACCCTGCCTTTCCCGCGCGGGGCGGCCACCGTGCACAGAAGGGTGGAGTTACCTCCACCCCGAAGACTCCGCCCGGCTGCGATGTGCGCCGATTTCGGGCCCGATTGAGTGGACACCATGAATCAAGCAGCCGTCCGACTCCGTTCGGTCACTCGCTCCTACGGCAAGGGCGCGAGCGCCGTGACCGCCCTGGACGACGTCTCCCTGGACATTCACCGGGGCACGTTCACCGCCGTCATGGGGCCCTCGGGCTCCGGCAAGTCGACCTTCCTCCAGTGCACCGCGGGCCTGGACCGGCCGACCGGCGGCCAGGTGCTCCTCGGGGAGACCGACCTGAGCAAGCTGAGCGAGAAGAAGCTCACCCTGCTGCGGCGGGACCGCATCGGCTTCGTCTTCCAGGCGTTCAACCTGCTGCCCTCGCTCACCGCCGAGCAGAACGTGGCGCTGCCGCTGCGGCTCGCCGGCCGCCGCCCCCGGCGGAACGAGGTCCTGGACGTGCTGGAGAAGGTGGGGCTGCGCGAGCGTGCCGGGCACCGGCCCAGCGAGATGTCCGGCGGTCAGCAGCAGCGGGTGGCGCTCGCGCGCGCCCTGGTCACCCGGCCGGAGGTCCTCTTCGGGGACGAGCCGACCGGCGCCCTGGACACCACCACCAGCCGTGAAGTGCTCACGCTGCTGCGCCGGATGGTCGACCAGGGGCAGACCGTCGTCATGGTGACGCACGACCCGGTGGCCGCGTCCTTCGCGGACCGGGTGCTGTTCCTCACCGACGGCCGGGTCCACGACGAACTGTCCGCCCCGACGGCCGAGCAGGTCGCCGCGCACATGACCGGACTGGCGGCCCTCCCGTGCTGAAGCTCGCTCTGCAGGGAATGCGGACCCGCTGGGACACGTTCATCGGCTCGTTCATCGCCCTCGCCCTCGGCGTCGGCCTCATCGCCACCACGGGGCTCGCCCTGGCGGCGACCTTCAGCGCTCCGGACCGCGGGCCCGAGCGGCTCGTGAAGGCGCCGGTCGTCGTGAAGACCTCCGACCTCGTCCGGGCGGACACGCCCATCGGGGAACGTACGCAGACGATCACCGACCCCGCGCCGGTCCCGGCCGCCGTCACCGCGAAGCTCGCGGCGCTCGGCAAGGCCGTCGAGGACCGCACCTTCCCCGTGTCGGGCCCCGGACTCGGTGAGGACACGGTCGGCCACCCGTGGTCGATCGCCGCGCTCACCCCCTACACGCTGACCGCCGGACGCGCCCCCTCGGTGCCCGGCGAGGCCGTCGCCACCGGGGACGCGCTGCGGCCCGGCACCCGGGTGCAGGCCGCGACCCCCCGCGGGTCCGAGCAGGTCACCGTCGTCGGGACGGTCGCGTCGGCCGGATTCGAGAACGCGCTCTTCTTCACCGACGCCGAGGCCGCGCGGATCTCTCCCGACGTGGACGCGGTCGCCGTGCACGCCCCGGCCGACCGGGTCGAGGCGGCCGTGGGCGCCGGATACGACGTGCTGACCGGCGATGAACGCCGCCGCGCCGACCCGGACCCCGACCGGGACGAGGAAGCACTGGTCTCGGTGAACGCGCTCCTCGGCACCGCCGCGGGCGTCACCGGCTTCGTGTCGGTGTTCGTCGTCGCTTCGACCTTCTCCTTCGCGGTCGCCCAGCGGCGCCGGGAGTTCGGCCTGCTGCGCACCGCCGGCGCCACCCCCACCCAGGTGCGGCGGATGGTGTTCACCGAGGCGTTCGTCATCGGCGTGCTCGCCTCGGCGGCGGGCTGCCGGCTCGGCGCGGCGGGCGCGCCCCGGCTCGCCGCCTGGATGGCCGACGCCGGTATCGCCCCCGCCTGGTTCCGGATCGGCGAGCAGACGTGGCCGCTGCACACCGCGTTCTGGACGGGCCTGTTCGTCGCCCTGAGCGGTGTGGCCGTGTCCTCGTGGCGGGCCGGCCGGGTCGGTCCGACGGAGGCGCTGCGCGAGTCCGCGGTCGACTCCCGCGCCATGCCGGTGAGCCGGTGGCTGATCGGCGGCGCGGTCCTCGCGACCGGTCTCGGGCTGCTCTCCCTGGCCCTGCTGGACAGCCCGGGCGACGTCCTGAAGCGCAAGACCTACATCACCCAGCCGATGCTGCTGATCGTCGGGTTCGCCCTGTTCGCGCCGGTCCTGGTCAAGCCGCTGACCCGGTTGCTGACCTGGCTGCCGGCCCGCCTTCCCGGCGCGATCGGCATGCTGGCCCGGGAGAACGCGTCCGCGGGGGTCCGCCGGACCGCCGCCGTCGCCGCCCCGGTCGTCATCACCGTGGCCCTCGCCGCCTCCCTGATGGGTACCACCGCCACGATCAGCGAGGCCAAGGCCGGGGAGGTGCGGGGGCAGATCACCGCGGACCTGGTCGCCACGGCGGGCGGAGAGGGCCGCGCGCTGCCCGACGAATTCGTCCGGCGCGCCGGGGCCGTCCCCGGCGTGACCGTCAGCGCCACCCGGTCCACCGGCGTGACCGTACTGGAGGAGGGGGTCGCCCTCGTCAAGTCCGAGGCCAAGGCGGTCGATCCGGCGGCGCACGCGGCCGTCTCCCACCTCCCGGTCGTGGCGGGCCGCCTCGCCGACCTCGACGACGACGGCATCGTCGTCAACGAGGAGTGGCTGACCACGAAGGTGGGCGACACGGTGTCCCTCTGGCTGGGCGACGGCCGCAAGGCGGACCTGCGTATCGCGGCGGTGCTCTCCACCGGCACCGGCGGCAACGGCGTCTACCTCACCGAACGCAACGCCGCCGGCGCCCCCGTCGACCGCGTCGACCTCGCGCTGCCCCGGGACGGCGCGGACAGCGCGGCGGCCGCACTCGACGCCGCCGCGAAGGCGACCGGCGTGCAGCTCCTGACGGGGGACCGGTGGGTCGAGGCCCACTACCCGCGCTCCAGCGAGAACACCCGGCTCGGCCTGTGGATGATCCTCGGCATCGCCCTGGTCTACACGGGCATCGCGCTCGCCAACACCCTGATGATGGCGACCTCGGACCGGGTCCGCGACCTCGCCTCGCTGCGTCTGACGGGCGCCACGAAGGGGCAGGTGCTGCGGCTCGTCGGGGTCGAGGCCCTGGTGGTGGTCGCCGTCGGCGCGGTGCTCGGCGCGGTGGTCGCCGGGGTGAACCTGCTCGGCGTGTGGAGCGCACTCGGCCTGCTCGACGTGTGGTCCGACGTCGTCGTGCCCTGGGGCACGGTCGCCGCGGTGATCGGCGCGAGCGCCCTCCTCGCGACGGTGGCCGCCGTGCTGCCCGCGTCGTTCGCGCTGCGCGTCCGGCCGGTCGAACTGGCGGGCATGCGCGAGTGACCGCCCGGTACCGGGCGCGCTTCGCCGCGCCCCGGCGCCCCGCGCCCACTCCCTTGCAACGCGAGAGGCCGGCGCTGTGCCGAGCGATCGCGCCACCCCGCCCGGCGGCACACGCGGACGCACGAGGGCTCCGTCCGGTGCGGCGGCGGGGTCCTCGCCCCGTTCTGCCGGGGTTTGCCGGGGTGGGGCTTCCCGGGGTGGGGCTTCCGGGCGGGGCGGCTTCCGGGTGGGGTGGCTTCCGGGTGGGGTGGTGGGTCAGTGGTCGGAGTAGCTGAAGTCGCCCATGGTCCAGGCGCTGACGTCCTGGATGGCGACGCGGTACATGCCGCCTGTCTCGGGGATGCCGATGGTGCCCTGGAGGATGCGGGCCACGTGGAAGTGCAGGTGGGTGGGCGGTTCTTCCGCGGTCTTCGTGGCGGTGAAGACGGTGGAGAAGTCGCTGAGGTGGTCGGAGTCGGCCAGGACCTCCGAGACCCGCTGCCTCCAGACGGCTTCGGGGGCCAGTCGGCCGGTGATGACGGCGCCACCGGCGACCACGGTCAGAGTCATCTGGTTGCTGTGCCCTGACTCCACCAGGGCGGCAACGTCGACAAGCAGTGCGTCAGGCTTCGACATGGAGCCGATTGTATTCGCCGGTCCCCGGCCGCCCCTGTGCGGTGCCCGTACGCCCCTGTGCGGCGCCCCTGCCGCGGGCCGGACGGTGCCGGGGTCGCGGCCGGGTACGGCCCGCCCGGGTGCCCCATGACCTTCCGGCGGGCGGTGCTCCTATCCTGGGCGGGCGCGCGGCTCGGGCCGGGCGTGGACCACCGCAGGGGTCACGGCCATCGGGGGAACTGTTCAGCATGAGCGGCGGCACGGGCGAAGGCGCGGGAGCGGGCGAAGGAGCGGGCGGAGCGGCGGGCGCGGACGAGCGGCGGTACCCGGCGATGGAGGGCATACGCCCGCTCGCGGCCGGCGATCCGGTGCGGATCGGGCCCTATCCGCTGCTCGGCCGGCTCGGCGCGGGCGGGATGGGCCGCGTGTTCCTGGCCCGGTCGCCCGGCGGGCGCACCGTGGCCGTGAAGGTGGTGCACGAGGAGCACATCGCGAACGGGGAGTTCCGGGCCCGCTTCCGCCGGGAGATAGCGAACGCCCGCCGGGTCGGCGGAAGTTGGACCGCCCCGGTGCTCGACGCCGACGCGGACGCCGAGCAGCCGTGGGTGGCCACCGGCTACGTACCCGGCCCCTCCCTGGAACAGGCCGTCCGGGAGCACGGCCCGCTGCCCGTCGCCTCCGTGTACGCCCTGGCCGACGGGTTGGCGCGGGCCCTGCGCGGCATCCACGCCGCGGGGATCGTCCACCGGGACCTCAAACCCTCCAACGTTCTGCTCACCGCCGACGGCCCCCGCGTCATCGACTTCGGTATCGCCCGCGCGTTCCAGGTGTCCGTCGAGTCCCTCCTGACCAGTACCGGCATGGTCATCGGCTCTCCCGGCTTCATGGCGCCCGAGCAGGTCCTGGGCGAGGAGACCGGGCCCGGGGCGGACGTCTTCTCCCTCGGCTGTGTCCTGATGTACGCCGCCACCGGGCAGTTGCCGTTCGGGGCCGGTGCGAGCAACCAGCATGCCGTCATGTTCCGGATCGTTCAGTCCCCGCCGGACCTCACCCCGGTGGCGGACGCCCGCCTGCGCACCCTGATCGAACGCTGCCTGGCCAAGAGCGCGGCCGAACGTCCGCCCGTGGACGTGCTGGCGGAGGAGTTGGCCGCCTCCGCGTCCACGTCCGTCCCGCACGGGGCCTGGCTGCCGCCGGTGCTGCTGGCCCGGCTGGCGCGTCAGTCCGCCCTGCTGCTCGACGCGGATGTTCCGCAGCGGGCGGGGGGACCGGAGAGTCGGGAGGTCCGTGAGCGGCCGGGGGGCTTGGAGGGCGCCGGCGTTCCGGAGAGGGCGGTGGACCCGGGGAGTTCGAAAGGTTCGGCGGGTTCGGAAGGCCCGAGGGGCGCGGGGGGAACGGGCGAGCCCGACACCGGGAACGTGTCCGACACCGGGAACGTCTCCGGAGCCGGGCCCGCGCCCGGGGGCGAGGACGTGCGCGAGGCCGCAGCCGGGGTCTTGCCCCGGGCCGGGGCCGGGGCTGCCGCCGTTCCCGGAACCGCAGCCGGACCCGGGGCCGAGGACGTGCCCGGGGCCGAGGACGTGCCCGGGGCCGAGGACGTGCCCGGGGGCGGGGAGCCTGCTCGTACGGCCGCCTCGGCGGTCTCCGACCCCCGCACCCCTCCCGCCCCCCGGGACCTCGGGACGGTCGATCTGCGTCCGGGCCCGGTGAAGGGGGCCGAGCCGTCCCCGGCGTCCGCGCCGGTGACCACCGCCCCGGTGGCCGTGGCCCCCGGGGGCCGCTCGCGTCGCCGCCGGGTCTGGGTCGTCGCGGCCGTGGTCGTCGCCGTGCTGGCCGCCGGGGGGACCACGGCGTTCCTCAACCGTGATCCCGGCGGGTCCGCGGCTCCCCGGGGCGGGGAGGCCGCGATGCCGCCCGGTGCCGGTGTCGCCCCCTCCGGCCCCGCGGCCGCCCCCGCCGGGAAGGGCGAGGGCGGGGCGAAGGACGGAGCGAAGGGCGGGGCGAAGGAGAAGGGGACGACGGAGGAAGGGAAAGGGGAGGGCGCGGCCGAGGGGCGGGACGCCGACGGCGGCGGCTCGGCCCCCGGCGGTGGCTCCGGTGAGGGCGGGTCCGCGGACGCCGGGGCCGGGGGCGCGGACGGCGGGCGGGGCGGCGCCGGCCCGTCGGCGTCGGGCGGTTCCGGGGACGACGCGAAGCCGCCCGCGTCGGACCCCGGCCCCGCCCCCGACGGCCGGGTGCCGTCGCACTTCGTCGGAACCTGGTCCATCGCCTCCCGGTACGATGTCCTCCAGCCGCACACCATGGTCATCCGGCGGGTGTCGCCCGGCGGGTCGGCGGTGACCCTCGTCGCCGACGTACAGGGGACGGGACACTGCGAGTACACCGCGAAGCTCGACTCCGTGACGGACGGCGGGAAACGGATCAACGTCGGTGCCGGCGTGGTGGACCGGGGCCGTTCCGGCGGCATGTGCCGTGACACCGACCCCTCGTTCTTCACCGTCGCCGGGTCCGGCATCCTGCACGACGTCGGCCCCGCCCACGGCAGCGGCTACCGCTACAACCGCGCCTGACCGGCGCCGGTGGGCCCGGTGCCGGTCAGGCGGGTCGGAGGGGTCCGGCGCCGGTCAGTCCGGCGCCTCGCCCGGGTACGCGCTCGCGTACACCGCGTGGAACAGGGCCGTGACGTCCTGCCCGGTGAGGCCCTCGGCGCGGGCCTGGCCCATCCATTCGGTCAGCGCGGACCGCAGGGGGGAGTCGGGGCCGGACTGGGGCTGGGCGAGGGTGCGGGTGATGAACGTTCCGGCGCCCTGCCGTACTTCGGCGAGTCCCATACGTTCCAACTCGCGGTACGCCTTGAGCGTCGTGTTCGGGTTGACCTTGGTGGTCGCGGCGACCTGGGCCGCGGTGGGCAGCCGGTCGCCTTCCTCCAACGCCCCCATGCGCAGAGCCTGTTCGACCTGCCGGACGATCTGGAGGTAGGTCGACACCCCACTGCGCCGGTCGATGCGGAACACGACCACGGACTTCACCTTCCGCTCGATTGCCGACACTTTACGTAGGAGAGGGGGCCGGACCTACAGCGGGCGGCGGGAGGCCCACCAGAGGGTGAACGCCGTGAGCAGGGCCGTTCCGGCGAGCAGGAGGCCCGCGGCGATCCACTGCATGGCGCCCATCTGGCTGTAGGGGAGGTACTCGATCACGTCGTTGACGATGCCGTGCTTCTCGATGCACGCGTTCTGCGCCTTCTCGGTCGCCTCGGCGCAGATGCCCCAGTTGTAGAGGGTTCCGTCCGCGCTGCCGACCCAGCGGTCCACCTCGTAGGCGTCGCTGAAGCGTGCCGGGAGTTCGGTGCCCTTCGGGTAGGTGAACATCTGCGTGGAGCCGAGCCGCATCCGGATCTCGTCCCAGACGAACATGGTGGTGATCGCCGTGAACAGGAACGTGACCACCATGGCCGGGAGCACCCGGCGGACCAGGACGCCGATGGTGATGCCCGCGGCGGTGAGGAAGAGGAGGAACGCGGGCAGGACGGGCCCGGTGTTGTCGAAGATCATGCCGTCGATCCACTGGCTGAGGAAGACCGAGCGGTACGGCTTCCACCACCAGGTGAACAGGGCCGAGAGCACCACGCCGGAGACCAGCGCGAGGGTGTAGGCCAGGCCGAGCTTGGCGGCCAGCCACTGGCGGCGGGTCACCGACTGGGTGGTGACGAGCTGCGCGGTGCCGTTCTCCTGGTCGCCCGCGATCAGCGGGGCGCCGATGAAGACGGCGAGGATCACCGGGAGGCCGCCGAGGACGGTGGTGATGTAGTTGTAGCCGCGGTCGCTCTCCATCGGCCAGCCGACGTCGTTCTCCGGCCAGCCCTTCGTGTCGAGCATGTGGACCAGCTCGTTGCGCTCGTACACGATCCAGAGCGCCGTCAGCAGCGTGAGGCCGAGGACGCAGGCCAGCGCGATGCGATGCTGGCGTACGACGAGCCACGGCATTCCGCGCAACAGGCGGCGGCCGGGGGCGGGTCCGGTGGGCTTCTCGGTGAGGGTGGCGCTCATGCGGCCTGGATCCCTTCGGCGTCGACGCGGGCGCCCTGGGTGTAGAGCGAGGGGGCGTCCGGGGAGCGGAGGTGGGCGAGGAGGACTTCCTCCAGCGAGGGATCGGCGCTCTGCCAGTCGGCGGGGAGCGGCCCCTTCGGCCGGATCATCGCCTGGAACTGCCGTCCCTGGAGGCGGGTTTCGACGACCGTGTGGTGGCCGAGCTCGGGCGGGAGCGAGCCGTCGTGGCTCACCCCCGTGACCAGGGTGTGGGCCGGGACCAGCGCGTCGGCGTCACCGGCCATGCGGATGCGGCCCTCGGAGACGACCAGCAGGTAGTCGCACATGTCCTCCAGCTCGGTCAGCATGTGCGAGGACATCACCACCGTGGTGCCGCGCTCGACGGCCTCCGCCATCAGGAGGGTGCTCATCTCGTCGCGGGCCAGCGGGTCGAGGTCCGCCATCGGCTCGTCCAGGAGCAGCAGGTCGGGCCGCTTGCCGAAGGCGAGGGCGAAGGCGAGGCGGGTGCGCTGGCCGCCGGAGAGCGTGCCGACCTTCGCGTTCTGCGGAACGTTGCCCGCGCGGACGATGCGGTGCGCGGCGGCGGCGTCCCACGCGGGGTTCAGCTCGGCGCCCAGCCGCAGGGTCTCGGCCACGGTGAACCGCTTGAACAGCGGCTTGTCCTGCCCCAGGAACGCGATCTTGGGCAGGACGGCGGGGTCGTCGACCGGTACGCCGAAGACCCGCAGGCCGCCGGTGGTCGGCTGTACCTGCCGGGTCGCCAGCCCGAGCAGGGTGCTCTTGCCGGCTCCGTTGGGACCGACCAGACCGCAGATGCGGCCGGCCGGGACCCGGAAGGAGCAGTCGCGCAGCGCCCAGCCGCGTCGGTAGCGCTTGCCCAGGCCCCGGGCTTCGAGTGCCCAGCTGCCGGACGCCGCGTCCGGGGAGCTCGTGTCTGCCACGCGCCTCACCTCGATTCCATGAGTCAATTAATGGAATCATGGAGTCGTGGAGGAGCGGGTGTCAAGCTCGGCCGGCCGGACCTCCGGCCCGCCCGGGACGCAGGCGTCCGCACGGGCTCGCAGCGTGGGTATGCGTTCTTTGCCGCCCAGGGATTAGGCTCGCCCCATGGGCAGTCACCCGGAAAACCTGCCGACCCCGACCACCCCGGCCGGACGCGAGGGGCTCGACGCCGTGCTCGCCCGGCCCGACCGCGCGGTCGTCGCCCTCGACTTCGACGGCACGCTCGCCGACATCGTCGCCGACCCCGAGCAGGCGCGCGCCCACCCCGGCACCGTCGAGGCGCTCGCCGCGCTCGCGCCGAAGGTCGCGGCCGTCGCCGTGATCACCGGCCGTCCGGCGGACGTGGCGGTGCGGTACGGCGGTTTCTCGGGCGTCCCCGGCCTGGAGCACCTGGTGGTGCTCGGGCACTACGGCGCCGAGCGCTGGGACGCCGTGACCGGAACGGTCAACGCCCCCGCCCCGCACCCGGGCGTCACCGCCGTCCGCGCCGAACTCCCCGGCATCCTCGACAAGTTCGGTGTGGGGGAAGGCGCCTGGATCGAGGAGAAGGGGCAGGCCGTCGCGGTCCACACGCGGCGCGCCGAGGACCCGCAGGCGGCCTTCGACACGTTGGCCGGGCCCCTCGGCGAGTTGGCCGCACAGCACGGGCTGATCGTCGAACCCGGCCGCCTGGTCCTGGAGTTGCGGCCGCCCGGCATGGACAAGGGCGTGGCCCTGGCCCGGTTCGTCGCCGAGCTGGACGCGGAGTCCGTGATCTACGCGGGCGACGACCTCGGGGACCTCGCCGCCTTCGCCGCCGTGGAGAAGCTGCGGACCGAGGGCCCGGACGGCGTCCCCGGCCTCCTGGTGTGCAGCGGCAGCGCCGAGGTGCCCGAACTGGCCGAACGCGCGGACCTGGCGGTACCGGGCCCGGCGGCGGTGGTGGCCTTCCTGGCGGCGTTGGCCGAGCGGCTGTAGGCCCGGCCGCCCTGGCGGGGCCGGCCCGCGGTGCGCCGCCGGTCACGCCCCCGCGGTCACGCCCCCGCGGTCACGGGCAGCGTGCCGAGAGCCGCCCGCCCGGGGCGCGGCAGCACCTCCGCGTGGACGGCCCCGGCGCGCGGAACCGCCCCGCGCCTCACTCCTGCCGCAGCGCCTCCAGCTGGTCCAGGAACCACTGCTGCGGCGGCAGCGCCGTCGCCGCCTCGGCCAGCCGCTCCGTGCGGTCGGACCGTTCGTCGCCGGGCATCGTCAGCGCCTCGTGCAGGGCCTCCGCCGTGCCCGTCACGTCGTACGGGTTCACCGTGATCGCGTCCTCCCCCAGCTCCTCGTACGCCCCCGCCTCCCGTGACAGCACCAGGGCGCAGCCCCGGTCCGAGACGACGGGGACCTCCTTGGCGACCAGGTTCATGCCGTCGCGGATCGGGTTGACCAGGGCCACGTCCGCCAGCCGGTACGCGGCCAGCGAGCGGGCGAAGTCGTCCTTGACGTGGAGGACGACCGGGGTCCAACCCTCGGTGCCGTACTGGCCGTTGATCTCCGTCGCCAGCGACTGCACGGCCGCCGTGTAGTCCCGGTAGACGGCGAGGTCCTGGCGGGAGGGGTAGGCGAAGGCGATGTGCACGACGCGCTCGCGCCACTCCGGGCGGGACTCCAGCAGGGCCCGGTAGGCGTGCAGGCCCCGCACGATGTTCTTGGACAGCTCGGTGCGGTCCACCCGGACGATGGTCTTCCGTCCCTCGCCCACCTGCTCCCGCAGCGCCGCCATCCGCTCGTCCACGTCCAGCTCGTGCGCGCGTCGGCGCAGGAACTCCGCGTCGGCCCCGAGGCCGTGCACCCCGATCCGGGTCCGGCCCGTCCCGCCGAGGATCTCCGTACAGCAGGCGATGAACGCGTCCGCCCAGCGGCGGGTCAGGAACGCGGCCCGGTCCGCGCCGAGGATGCCGCGCAGCAGCTGTTCGGCGATGTCGTCGGGCAGCAGCCGGAAGTAGTCCACCGGCGCCCACGGCGTGTGCGAGAAGTGGCCGATCCTGAGGTCCGGGCGCAGCTCCCGCAGCATGCCGGGGACCAGCGCCAGGTGGTAGTCCTGGACGAGGACCGAGGCCCCCGGCTCCGCCTCCTCGGCCAGCGCCCGCGCGAACGCCCGGTTGTACGTCTCGTACGCGGCCCACTGCCGGCGGAACTCCGCGTCGAAGACCGGCTCGACCGGCGTCTGGTAGAGCATGTGGTGGACGAACCACAGCACCGAGTTCGCGATGCCGTTGTAGGCGTCGGCGTGCACCTCGGCGTCGATGTCCAGCATCCGGACGCCCGGCTCCCCGACCCCGCGGCGGACCGCCTCGCGGTCGCCCTCGCCGAGGGCCGCGCAGACCCACACCTTGTCGTCGACGGCGCTCAGCCCGGAGACGAGGCCGCCCCCGCCGCGTTTGGCGTCGAGCGTCCCGTCCTCACCGAGCGTGTACGAGACGGGGCCGCGGTTGGACGCGACGAGGACCTGGGAAGCGGGGGAAGGCGTGTGCTCGGAGACCATGTACCGGAACCTAGCCCGTGAGCCCGGCCCCCAAACGCCCCCGCCCTCCGCCCGGCCACCGCCTCACGCCGCCCACCGCGCCGCGTACTCCGCGATCTCCCGCATCGGCGGCCGCTCCTCGGTGTCCACCGGATGCGTACGGGGGACGAAGCCGTCCTCGCCGCGCTCGAACTGGGTCAGCGCCGGCCGCACCAGGTGGCCCCGGGAGAGCCTGAGCTGCGCCGTGCGGTAGATCGCCGCCGCCATCCGGCCCAGCGCCCGCCCGTCCTGGTGGCGGTGGACGCGTACGCCCACGTCGACCTGGCCCAGCGCGTCCAGGCCCACCGTGTGCAGCGCGTCCACCAGCAGCCCCAGCTCCACCCCGTAACCGACCGGGAACGGCAGCCGCTCCAGCAGGATGCGCCGCACCGCGTACTCGCCGCCCAGCGGCTGCACGAATCCGGCCAGCCGGGGCCAGTGCAGATTGAGCAGCGGGCGTGCCACCAGTTCGGTGACCCGGCCGCCCTGGCCCGCCTCGCCGCCGAGCGGACGGTCGTACATCGCCTTGACGAACTGCACGTCGGGATCGGTCAGCAGCGGCCCGACCGTCCCCGAGACGAAGTCCGCCGAGAAGTCCCTGAGGTCCGCGTCCACGAAGCAGACGATCTCGCCGCTGGTCACCAGGAGTGACCGCCACAGGACCTCGCCCTTGCCGGGCACCGCCGGGATCCGGGGCAGGATCGCGTCCCGGTGGACCACCCGCGCGCCTGCCGCCCGCGCCACGGCCGCGGTGGCGTCGGTGGAGCCGGAGTCGATCACCAGGAGTTCGTCGACGAGGCGGACCTTCTCCATCAGCTCCCGCCGGATCGTCGCCACGATCGCGCCGACCGTGGCCTCCTCGTTCAACGCGGGCAGTACCACGCTCACGGTCGTACGCCGCGGGTCGGCGGCCCGCGCGTCGGTGAGCCGGTCCAGCGGGCGGTCGCCGGACGACCAGGACCGCCTGGTCAGCCAGCGTTCCACCTCTTCGAGCACGGTCGGCACTCCCTGTGTGTGATCCATCTCGCGGTTCGGACGACTATCTCGACGGTCCGGTGCTTCGGTTACAGTCTTGAGCAACGCGCGGAGCCATCGCATGTCGGGGTCGGAGCGCGCATAAACGCCTGGATCGAAGATCCAGTGCCACAGAGCTCATCCAGAGGGACTGAGGGAACGGCCCGTTGAAGTCCCGGCAACCCTCCTGCCGACCGCGAGGTCACGGTGGGGAAGGTGCCAATTCCGTCTTGCGGCGAAATGCGTCGCGAGGAAGATGAGGAGAAAGGGACCTCCGCCATCATGGCTGTTCAGACCGTTGCAGGCAGCACCACTCCTTCCGCCCCGGCCGTCGACCTCGGCCCCGCCGCGGCGCTTTCCTGCCGCGAGTGCGGCGAGCGGTTCGAGCTGGGCCCCCTGTTCGCCTGCGCCTCCTGTTTCGGGCCGCTGGAAGTGGCGTACGACCTGCCCACCGGCTCCCCCGAGGAGCTGCGGAAGCGCATCGAGTCCGGCCCGGACAACATCTGGCGGTACGCCCCGCTGCTGCCCGTTCCCGCCGACGTCGCGGAGAAGCCCAACATCAACCCGGGCTTCACCAAGCTCGTCAAGGCCGACAACCTCGCCCGCGAGCTGGGCGTCACCGGCGGCCTGTACGTGAAGGACGACTCCGGCAACCCGACGCACTCCTTCAAGGACCGCGTCGTCGCGATCGCCGTCGAGGCCGCCCGCGCCTTCGGTTTCACCACCCTCTCCTGCTCCTCCACGGGCAACCTGGCCGGAGCCGTCGGCGCCGCCGCCGCCCGCGCCGGACTGCGCTCCTGCGTGTTCATCCCGCACGACCTGGAGCAGGGCAAGGTCGTCATGGCCGCGGTGTACGGCGGTGAGCTGGTCGGCATCGAGGGCACCTACGACGACGTCAACCGCTTCTGCTCCGAGCTCATCGGCGACCCGCTCGGCGAGGGCTGGGGCTTCGTCAACGTCAACCTCCGCCCGTACTACGGCGAGGGTTCCAAGACGCTGGCGTACGAGATCTGCGAGCAGCTCGGCTGGAAGCTGCCGGACCAGATCGTCATCCCGATCGCGTCCGGCTCCCAGCTCACCAAGATCGACAAGGGGTTCCAGGAGCTGATCAGGCTCGGCCTCGTCGAGGACAAGCCGTACAAGATCTTCGGCGCCCAGGCCGAGGGCTGCTCCCCGGTCTCCGCCGCCTTCAAGGCCGGCCACGACGTCGTGCGGCCCCAGAAGCCGAACACCATCGCCAAGTCGCTGGCCATCGGCAACCCGGCGGACGGCCCCTACGTCCTGGACATCGCCCGCCGCACCGGCGGCGCGGTGGAGGACGTCACCGACGAGCAGGTCGTCGACGCGATCAAGCTGCTGGCCCGCACCGAGGGCATCTTCGGCGAGACGGCGGGCGGGGTGACCGTCGGCGTGACGAAGAAGCTGGTCGAGGCCGGCGTGCTCGACCCGACGCTCACCACCGTCGTCCTGAACACCGGCGACGGCCTCAAGACGCTCGACGCGGTCGCCCCCACCTCGCAGGCCACGGCGACCATCAAGCCGAGCCTGGACGCGTTCCGCGCCGCGGGCCTCGCCTCCGCCTGACCACCCCGACCGCAGCACCGAGAAAGGCGTCCGCCATGAGCGTCAAGGTCCGCATCCCCACCATCCTCCGCACCTACACGGGCGGCCAGGCCGAGGTCACGGCGGAGGGCGCGAAGCTCTCCGAGGTCATCGAGTCCCTGGAGAAGGACCACCCGGGCATCGCGGCCCGCGTCCTGGACGACCAGGGCAGGCTGCGCCGCTTCGTCAACGTGTACGTCAACGACGACGACGTGCGCTTCGAGGGCGGCCTGGACGCGGCCACCCCGGACGGCGCGGGCGTCTCGATCATCCCCGCGGTCGCCGGCGGCTGCTGAACGCCCCGGGCCGTCCCGGGCCGAGCTGAGCCGTCCCGGGCCGAGCTGAGCCGGTCCGGCCCGGACTGAGCCCTGTGGGTCCGTCGCGCCCGTGGGGCGGTGGCGTCCCCGTGGGGCGGTGGCGCCCTGGGGGGCCGTCGAGCCCTCTGAGGCCATGGCGCCTTCTTGTGACCGCAGTTGCCCTCTCCGCTCCAGAAGCGGAGGGGGCAATTCTGCATGGTTGAGCGCGGTACAGTTGGGGAAGCCCCGTCCGCTGCTCGTGCCGCCCGCATATGAGAATGCGCCCGGCCCCGATAAGAAGCAGCCAAAGTGCGTGAACCTCTTGCGGCATAAGTGCCGTTTGTCTGACCCGACTTGCCCGTAAATCTCAGGAAACCCGCATATTCGCGTGTTCAAGTGCGCCCAGATTTCTCGTCCGATTGACCTGTTGCAGAGGGCAGTTGGACGGATACATTCGGCCGCGGTCGACGCGCTGCGGCGCCGCCCACCCTCTCCTGTCGGAGGGTGAGTCGCGACCCGGGCCCGCGAAGTGCGGTCCCGTGCAAGGGCCAGTAATAGGGGAGTTAGGCATGGCTCAGGGCACCGTCAAGTGGTTCAACGCGGAGAAGGGGTACGGCTTCATCGCGGTCGACGGTGGTGCGGATGTTTTCGTCCACTACAGCGCGATCCAGATGGACGGGTACCGCACCCTCGAAGAGGGTCAGCGAGTTGAATTCGAGATCTCGCAGGGCCAGAAGGGGCCCCAGGCCGACATGGTCAAGCTCGCCGTCGGCTGAGCTCGGCACGGTCGTCCGACGACACCACTCACGCACGTAGGGCCCGACCCCGGGAGCGTTCAACCGGGGATCGGGCCCTACGCGCGTCCGGGGCCCGCCGCACCCGGGGGCCCGCCGCCCCCAGGGGCCGTACGGCCGCCACCCCCAGGGGCCGTACGCCCGGCGGCCCCGTACCGCACGGCCGGCGGCCCCGTACCGCATGGCGGGCACTCGCCCGAGGCGCTTGCACTCTCGGGGGTCGAGTGCTAATCATTGGCGTTAGCACTCTCCAGGTGAGAGTGACAGAATTTTGGGCCGGGCCGGTGAGGTCCGCAGGTGCGGTGGGGCAAGGAACCACCACACGGCAGGCCGTCCGTCGCGGGCGCCTCTCGGTCCGGAGCAATCCACCCCTGTCCGGGAGGACCACTTCACATGGCCAAGATCATCGCGTTCGACGAGGAGGCACGGCGCGGTCTCGAGCGCGGGATGAACCAGCTCGCCGACGCCGTCAAGGTCACCCTCGGCCCCAAGGGCCGTAACGTCGTCCTCGAGAAGAAGTGGGGCGCGCCCACGATCACCAACGATGGTGTTTCCATCGCCAAGGAGATCGAGCTCGAGGACCCGTACGAGAAGATCGGTGCGGAGCTGGTCAAGGAGGTCGCCAAGAAGACGGACGACGTCGCCGGCGACGGTACGACCACCGCCACCGTTCTCGCCCAGGCTCTCGTCCGCGAGGGTCTGCGCAACGTTGCCGCCGGCGCCAACCCGATGGCCCTCAAGCGCGGCATCGAGAAGGCCGTCGAGGCCGTCTCCGCCGCTCTGCTGGAGCAGGCCAAGGACGTGGAGACCAAGGAGCAGATCGCCTCCACCGCCTCCATCTCCGCCGCCGACACCGAGATCGGCGCCAAGATCGCCGAGGCGATGGACAAGGTCGGCAAGGAAGGCGTCATCACCGTCGAGGAGTCCCAGACCTTCGGTCTGGAGCTGGAGCTCACCGAGGGTATGCGCTTCGACAAGGGCTACATCTCGGCGTACTTCGCCACCGACATGGAGCGTATGGAGGCGTCGCTCGACGACCCGTACATCCTGATCGTCAACTCGAAGATCGGCAGCGTCAAGGACCTGATCCCGCTGCTGGAGAAGGTCATGCAGTCGGGCAAGCCCCTGCTGATCATCGCCGAGGACGTCGAGGGCGAGGCGCTCTCCACCCTGGTCGTCAACAAGATCAAGGGCACCTTCAAGTCCGTCGCCGTCAAGGCTCCGGGCTTCGGCGACCGCCGCAAGGCCATGCTCGCGGACATCGCCATCCTCACCGGCGGCACCGTGATCTCCGAGGAGGTCGGTCTCAAGCTGGAGAACGCCGGCCTGGACCTGCTCGGCCGCGCCCGCAAGGTCGTCATCACCAAGGACGAGACGACGATCGTCGACGGCGCCGGTGACAGCGACCAGGTTCAGGGTCGCGTCAACCAGATCCGTGCCGAGATCGAGAACTCCGACTCGGACTACGACCGCGAGAAGCTCCAGGAGCGCCTCGCGAAGCTGGCCGGCGGCGTGGCCGTCATCAAGGCCGGCGCCGCCACCGAGGTGGAGCTCAAGGAGCGCAAGCACCGCATCGAGGACGCGGTGCGCAACGCCAAGGCCGCCGTCGAGGAGGGCATCGTCGCCGGTGGTGGCGTGGCTCTGCTCCAGGCCTCGGCCGTCTTCGAGAAGCTCGACCTCACGGGCGACGAGGCGACCGGCGCCAACGCCGTGAAGCTCGCGCTGGAGGCCCCGCTCAAGCAGATCGCCGTCAACGGTGGTCTCGAGGGTGGCGTCGTCGTGGAGAAGGTCCGCAACCTCCCGATCGGTCACGGCCTGAACGCCGCGACCGGTGAGTACGTCGACATGATCGCCGAGGGCATCCTCGACCCGGCGAAGGTCACGCGTTCCGCCCTGCAGAACGCCGCGTCCATCGCCGCGCTGTTCCTCACCACCGAGGCCGTCATCGCCGACAAGCCCGAGAAGGCCGGCGCGGCCGCCCCGGGCGGCATGCCGGGCGGTGACATGGACTTCTGATCGGCCTGCCGATCGCGAAGTTCCGCGTACGTCCCTCAGGGGCGGTACCTCCTTCACGGGGGTACCGCCCCTGAGGCGTTCGCGGGGGCGTCGAGAGGGAGGGCTGTGGGTCACGCGCGGGTCGGACTGCTGACTATTCGGCTTCCGCGCTCTCCCCTGTCAGCAGGTGTTCCCTTCGCTTCCCGCAGGCGGTGCATTCCGGCCGTTCCGGGTCCTGGCTCCAGCCGGGGTATCCCACCGGTTTCGTCCCGGGCGCGGTGGAGAGGTGGCTCTGGCAGTGTGTGGACGACGCGGGGGGAGCGGGCGACGTGGAGGACGCGGACGGGGTGGAGGACGCGGGGGGGCCGAGGCCCGGGCCCGCGGATGCCGGGAGTACAGCGAGTACGGCAGGTACGGCGGGCGCGGAAGGCGTGGGGGCCCGGGACTTCGGGGGCGGCGCGGGCGCGGAGTTGTCGGCCCGGTTCGCCGCGGAGGTCGACTGGTCGAAGGTGGTCGACCCCTACACCTCCGAACGGTACGGGCCGGATCTGCTGGAACGGCTCTGGTCGCCCGACCGGCGGACGGCCGACGACGCCCATGACGCCCTCCACTTCGCCTGCTGCGGCCACGGCGGTTCGGTACGGCCCGCGGCGTTCGAGGTGCTCACGTTCCTCGTCGAGGCCGTACGGGATCCGGCCGTGAAGGTGCGGCCCCAGCTCCTGTCCACGCTCGCCGACCTCGCCCGCGCGGGGAACGGAGCCCGTACGGTGGCGCCCGATCCGAAGCCCGGCGGGTGGCGGCCCCCCGCCCCCGCGGCCTGGCCGGCGGTGTGGGAGCGGGCGGTCGACGCGCTGCTGCCGGGGCTCGCGGACGACGCCGAAGACGTACGGGCCGGGACGGTGACCGTACTCGCCCAGGCCGCCCTCCGGGCGGACGAGGTCGTCGACCGCTTCCGGGCCCGCTTCGAGGACGAACCCGAACGGGCGGTGGCCGAACGCCTCGTGCTGGGCGTGGGCGAACTGGCCGCCCGCGCCGAGACCCGGCGCGATGAGGCCGTCGCCTGGCTGCGGCAGCGGGCGAGCGACCCGGGAAAGGGCGAGGAACCCGACCTCGACGAGGACATCGACGCGTGGATCGCGTGGACCGAACACCACGGGCACGACGTCCGGCTGTCCGCGATCGCCGCGCTGCGCCGTGCCCTTCCCGGCCGCCCCGACTCGGCGGACGCCCGTACCGCCGCCGATGTCCTGCTCAGGCCGTCGCCCGCCGATGCCGCTCGCTACCGGGGGGACCGCGCGCTGTACGTCGCCCACGTCACCGATGCCGACGCGGGGTTCGGACGCGACCTGCCGGGGCGGCTCGCCTTCGCACGACAGCTGCTGCGCCACGAGACCGCCGCCCACCACGAGGGCGGCCTGCGGGTCGCGGCGGCGCTGATGTCCCGGTGGCGGTCAGCCGTTCCCGAACTCCTTCCGGAGGTAGCGGAGTTCGTCGACCACGCGGATGCCGTGAACCGGGCCTTCGCGCTGCGGGTCCTCGCCATGTGCGGGGTTGCGGCGCGCCCGTGGGCCGACCGGGTGGCGGCGCACCTGGCGGTGGACGACGAACCCCACGAGCCAGCGCGGCGGCACGCGCTGTGGGCGCTGGGCCGGATGGGGGACGATCGGTGCGTCGGGCCGTTGGCAGCCGGGCTGCTGTCGGGCCGGGCCACGGGGTTCGCGTCGTGGGCCCCCTCCGTCTCCACCTGCGCCTGGGAGGTGAGCGATCTCAACTACCCGGAGGCGCTGGGCGGGTTCGCCGACCGCGTGGAGACGCTTCTGGGGCCCCTGCTGGCGCGGGCCCGGGCCGCGTCGTCGTTCGAGCGGGGCGCGTACTACGCGATCCTGCGACGGTGGCACGAGAAGGGCGGCCCCGTCGTCGAGCGTCTGACCCGACTGCTGGACGAGGACGAGACGTTGGTCGAAGCGGCACAGGCCCTGCGGATGCTGGGCGCCGGCCCGGTCGCGGCCGCCCACCGCGACCGGTTGCGGGAGAGCCTGGGCCCGCCCCGGTTCTGGCCGGACGTCACGCGGGTCGATCCGTTCGTCCACTTCGCCCTGACCGGTGACGGCGAACCCTTGCTGGCCCTGCTGCGCTCCCCCGGGGAGAGCCGGTTCCCCGAACTGAGCGCCGAGGCCACCGACCGGGACCGCGTCCGCGCCTGCGCCGCGCTGGGACCGCTCGCGTCCGGATCGGCGGACTGGCTGCGCGGACTGTTCCGGGAGGCCCTTCGCGAGAAACCCCGCAGTCCCTCCTCCGCCCCGAAGGACGCCGTGGAGAGGGCGCGGGCCCTGTGGCGGGTGACCGGCGACGCGGAGGAGGTCGTTCCGGCGCTCATGGAGTTGACCGCCGACAGTGCGCGGAAGGCTCACACGACGCCGGGAGGCGTCCAGCCGCTGCTCCTGCTCGCCGAGGTCGCCGCCACCCATCCGCCCGTGGCCGGCCGGGTGGCGCGGCGGCTGTACGCCACCGCCCGGGCGCGCATCGAGGGCGGCTGCCGCTCCGAGGCGCTGGAAATCCTCCGGGCCCTGTGGAAGCTCACGCGGGACGGGCGGCGGACCGCCCCGGCCCTGGTCGAGCTGGTGCGGATCTGCCCGCCGGGCGGCTACCCGCCCACGATCGTCGAGCCCCTGGAACTCCTCGCCGAGGTCGCCGCCGCCGACCCGCGGTGCGCGGCGGACGCGGCCCCGCGGGTGCGGCGCCTGCTCGACGCCGATGAGCGTCCCGTCGGCCACGGCCAGTGGCGCGCCGTCCTCAGCGACGAGGCGGTGCTCGCGGCGGTGCGGACGGTCGTGGACGCGGCGCGGGAGGCGGGGGCGCAGAGGTAGCGGCCGGGCGGCAGAGCGGCCGGGCGGTCGGGCGGTCGGGCGGCGGGGCGGCGGGGTGGCGGGGCGGTCGTACCGGCAGGGGGAGAAGCCCGGGCTTCCCGGCGCGGGCGGGGCGCCCGGGGCCCGCACCGGCCTTTCGGCCGCTGTGACGGCCGTCACCCGGATTCCCCGGTGGGTAGTGTCGACCGGATGACCGGCGGCGGGCGTATACCCGGTGAAGCGAAAGACCCGGGAGCGATTGGTGACCGTCGAGGAGTTCGAAGAGTTCTACGCCCAGGCGGTCGCGCGTCTCACAGGCCAGCTGTACGTGATGACCGGCGACCTCCAGGAGGCGCAGGACGTCGTGCAGGAAGCGTTCGTCAAGGCGTGGGTCCGGCGCGCTCGGCTGGAGCGTGAGGGGCAGCCCGAGGCGTGGATCCGTACGGTCGCCTGGCGGCTCGCGGTGAGCCGCTGGCGGTTCCGGCGGCGCTCGGCGGACGCGTGGGGCCGGGGGAGCGGGCCGTTCGCGGAGCACGTCGCACCGCCGGGCCCGGACCATGTGGCACTGGTCGCCGCGCTCCGGGAACTGCCCGCCCAGCAGCGGCGGACGCTGACCCTGCACTACCTGTGCGACCTCACGGTCGAGCAGATCGCGGGGGAGACCGGGCTTTCCACCAGCACGATCAAGACGCATCTGGTCCGCGGCCGGGTGGCGCTCGCGCATCGGCTGGGAGACCCCCGCATCGAGGAGGCACGTGATGTCTGAACGGCGGGATCCGTTGCGGTCCCTGTTCCGGGAAGCCGGTGAGTTCGGGCAGGTCCGCGCCGACCCGGACGACGCGTCGAGGATCGCCCAGCGCGGCATGCGCGCCCGGCGCCGGCGGATGGCCGCGGTCGCGGTGGGCGTCTGCCTCGTCGTCGGCGGGGGCGGTGCGACGGCGGTGGGCATGCTGCCGGTACGGCCGGAAGCGGTCGCCCCGGCCACGGACCCGTCCCCCGGCCATCCGCCGCCCGTACCGCCCCATCTCCGGCTGTCGACCGATCCGCCCTCCCCGCCGTCACCGGCCACGACCCTGCCGGGAGGCACGGGAGGCACGGGAGGCACGGGAGGCACCGGGGCGGAGGACCCGTCCGGCCGTCCCACGCGGACGAGTACGGGCATGAGCGCGACCGGGACGCCGCGGACACCGCCGACCGCCACGGCCCCGACGACGGCTCCGGCGACCCGTGCGGCTTCCGCGACGGCTTCCGCGACGACGGACGGGACGGAGTCGGCGAAGGACGGGGCGGAGTCGATGCCCTGACCCCGGGCGAAGAGACAGCCCGTTCCCTCCGCCGTCCTTCCCGCGCCCCGGCGGCTCCCCCGGGAGACCCCGTACGCCCATGCCCCGGCGCCTCCGCGAGGCGCGCCCGAAAGGTGCCTGAGTTGACCACGCTTTCCCCCGGTCCGCAGCCGTCAGCTGCTCTCCCGGCGACCCCCGAGCCCCGCACCTCCGTGCGCTCCGGGCGTCGGGGCCCCGCCGTACCGCCGGAACGCCGGGGGTCCGACGACGACCCCGGGCCCATACCCGGGCCCCCGGGGGGACGGTTCCGCCGGGCGGCGGCGCGGGTGACCCCTGCCGACCGCGCCGTGCTCGGGCTCTACCTCCTGACCCGAATATCCCTGGGGATCACGGCCCACCTGGCCCGTTGGCTGTTCCCCGCCCGGTCCGGCGCCCGGGAGACGGCCCCGGTACTGGCCCCCTTCCAGCAGTGGGACGCGAACCACTACCTCCACCTGGCGCGCGACGGTTACTTCCCGGCGGGCACGGGCCCCTGGACGGAAGGCTGGGACAACCGGGAGGCGTTCTTCCCCGGTTACCCCCTCACCCTCCGGGCCGTGCACACGGTCGTGCCGGACTGGACGGCGGCCGGACTGCTCATCTCGTTCGTCGCGGGGGCCGTCGCGGTCGTGGCCCTGGCCCGTATCGCCCGGGCGTGCCTGCCGGCGGAGGCGGCGGGCTCCCGCACAGCGGTTCTCTTCCTCCTCTCCCCGTGTGCGGTGTTCCTGGCGGCGGGTTACACGGAGGCGCTGTTCCTGGCGTTCGCGCTGCCCGCCTGGCTGGCGGCGATGAGGCACCGGTGGGCGCTCGCCGCCGTACTGACCACGCTGGGGACGACGGTGCGGATCAGCGGCCTGTTCCTCGCGGCGGCCATCGGGCTGCTGTTCATCCTGACGGCGGTGCGTGAGCGGGAGGGCCGGCGGAGTTGGCGGGCGGTGGGCTGGACGCTGCTTCCGGCGCTGCCCCCGGCCGCGTACAGCTGGTACCTGCACGCGCACACCGGCGACTGGATGGCCTGGAAGCACGCGCAGGAACGCGGCTGGTACCGAACGTTCCACACGCCCTGGGAGGCGTGGGCGAACACGTGGACCGGGGCGTTCGGCCAGACCCAGACGACCGGCTACGCGCTGATGTTCCAGGCGGAGTTGGCGGCGATGGTGGTGGGGATCGCACTGGCGGCCGTACTCCTGTACCGGCGCCGCTGGCCCGAGGCGGTGTACGTGGTCCTCAGCCTGTGGGCGCTCGGCACCTCGTACTGGTACACGTCCATCCCGCGCGCGACGCTGCTGTGGTGGCCGCTGTGGATCGGCCTGGCGGCGCTGAGCCTGCGCCACCCGTGGTTCAGGACGGCGTACCTGTGCGTGGCGACCCCCGTGACGACGCTGGTATCGCTGACGTTCCTGACGGGGAGATGGGCGGGATGAGGCGCGGACGGCCCGCGCGGGGGCACGACCTCTTGCCGTACGCCCCAGCCCTTCAGGCCCGGGCCGGGGCGACCCCCGCTTGTGCGGGGACCACCACCTGGTGGACCGGGCGCTGCGCGGCCACCCGGGAACACCCCCGCCTGCCCGGGGACCACCCCCTGCCAGAGCGCGCGCAACTGCTCCGGTGTGTCGTCGGCGGCCGGTGCGTCATCCCCTGTCCACCGGTTGCCGATTGCCGATTGCCGGTATCCGGGGGGTGAGGCGAAGCGGGTGTTGCCCGTACCGTTGCGCGGGACCGAGGGAGCACCGCGGCGGTGTCGGTACTACCTCATCCTCATCCCCTCTCTCGTTCCAGTTCGTACACCCGGCACACATCCGGGTCGCCGAGCCTGGCGAACAGCATCGGCGGCGCGTCCCCCTCGCCCTTGCCGACTTCCAACTGCTGCAAGGGCGGCCCCGGTCGTCCGGTCTCGCGGTTCTCGAAGCTCAGGCGGACACGGCCGGGCTCACCGGGGGCGCTCACCACCGACCACGTCCCCGTGCCGTCGAAGGAGGGGGCGTCCTCCGCGAGGATGCCCGCCCCGTTCCCCGCCGGCCAGTCGCGGGCCGTGAACGTGACGGTCGTGCCGCCGGTGTTCGTCAGGGTGAGCCGTGACCCGTGGGGGCCGGCATACGTGCCGTACAGGTCCATCTGGCTGACCTCGTCCAGGGCGGGTGGTCCGCAGCGGGCCGCCTCGGTGCAGCCGGTGGTGAGGGGGAGGGAGCACGCCGCCAGGGCGGTTGCCGCGAAGAGGCGGCGGCGGGCCGTCCGCCGGACGCGGTTCACGACGTCTTCCCGGGGATGCGTTCGGTCCAGGTGACCGTCTGGCTGACCGCACTGGTCATCGGGCCGTCGGCGATCTCCGCGTACTTCAGCCAGTCGTAGTAGCCGATGTAGTGCAGCGCCGATTCCGAACTGGTGGTGTTGTTCAGCGTGTACTCGACCACCAGCGAACCGTCCGGATCCGTGCCCCGCACGACGTAGTCGACGTTGTACGAGCCCATGAACGCCTCGCCCAGGTGGTCGGGGTCGTTGGTGACGATGGCCGGCAGGTCCTCGGTGAGCAGCTTCTTCCCCGCGGCGACCTTGCCGGACGCGGAGATGGAGAAGGCGGCCTGCCCCTCCTTGTCGCCGGTCGCCTCCCACTGCTCGACGGTCTGTTTCCGGATGTCCTGCATGCTCTCCATGGACTGCATCAGGTCGGCCATCCGGTCGCCGTTGGTGAAGTCCTTGTGGCGGGGTCCGATGCCGGTGACGTAGTCCAGCCCCAGTCCGTAGGGGCTGTCGTCCTTGGCCTCGGGGTAGGGGTCCTTCCCCGACAGGGCGCGGTGGTACGCGTTGTACTCGTCGACGCTGATCCGGTCGGTCGTGTCGATCGAACTGTGCCGGGGGCCGGTGTTGAACCACGCGCCGAGGCCCACGTCCGCCATGAGCGCCATGGAGAGGCTCTGGTCCGCCGTGATGCCCCGGCGGACGATCCCGTTGATCTCCTCCTGGGCCAGTTCGGCGTAGCGGGCGCTGTAGACGCGCTGGCCCATGGGGATGTGCTGCTCGGCCGTGATGTATCCGGAGACCCTGCCCGAGGCGTCCACAGCCAGCCCCTGGTCCCGGGTCCGCCGCACCGCGTCCTTCAGATCGCGTCGGATGACCTTGAGGTCGGCCACCGCGTCGTCGATGACGCCTGCCAGCGCCTTGGCCACCTTGTTCGCGGCGGCCAGCTGGCGGGCGATGTCGTCGATCAGCGACCAGGCGTGCGGGGCCGCCGCGCCTTCCCAATACCCTTTGTCCCGCAGCGGTTTGAGGACTTCGTCCATCATCCGCTTCGGCAGCTTCTCCGTACGGGTGTGGGTGTTCTGCCATGCGTCGGCGAGGCCGTCCAGCACCGAGAGGTCGGTGTCGAGCAGTTCACGGTAGAAGGCGGGCATCAGCCGTAGGTCCTCAGAACGCTGAACTGCTGCTCGACGCCCTGGTTCGTCGAGGTGTACGTGTGCGACGAGGCGCGCAGGCTCTCCGCGATACGGGTCAGCCACGTCTCGGCGGCCTTCGACTGGTTCTGCCAGTTCTTCAACGAGGTCCGCAGAGCCGCCGCGCTCTCCCAGCCCGCCAGCTCACGTGCGGCCTTCCCGGTCGGCTCGTCCACCGACCGGGCGGGCTTGTGGAAGTCGTCGAAGATCCGGTCGGCCGCACCCGCCGCCTTGGTGAGGACGCCTTCCGCGATGACGAGCCGGGGCCCGAAGCCCGGAGGAGGCGCCCCCAGCGGCGGCGGGTCCAGCGGGCCGCGCGCACCGGGCGGCAGAGGCGCGTAGGGCAGTGGTTCGTCGCCGCTTCCGGCGGCCGATTCCCTGGTCATGTGTGAGGTTCTCTTTCATCCGTCAGGACGCCCCCGTAGGCGGATCCTTCCCACAGGCTAAGGGGGCGGACGAGACGGCCGCGGCTCCCGGGTCGCGTCCGGGGGCTCAGCCCGCCCCCTCCCGGCCGGCCTCGCGAGCGGTCCTGCCGCTCCACTCGTGCGCGGCCACCACCAGGCACACCGCGACCAGGACCACGTTCTTGACGACGTACTGCCCCTCCATCGTCGGGGCGGGCGAGTGGGGTTGCCACATGGCGTCGGGGAGGAGGAGCAGCGTCGAGAACACGCCGCCCATGTGGAGGAAGAACGCGATCAGGGCGGGGAGCAGCAGACGTCGGCCGATGATCAGGCCGATGCCGATGGCCGTCTCCAATGCCGCGAGCGAGAGCAGCAGTACCGTCTCCGGCACCAGGCCCAGCGTCATCTTCGTCGCCGCGTCCACGGCCAGTTGTTCCGCGGGGCTCGCCGAGGGGAACAGCTTCAGGACGCCGAAGCCGACGAAGACGAGGCCCACCGTCATCCTCAGCAGCGCGTGTGCGTGGGTGTTGACGTGGTCGGCCAGCCGCTGGAGCGCTCGGGCGCCGGTCGCCGCCGCTGTGATCGGCGTGCGTTCGCGGCCGGGCCCGGGGCCGGCGCCGGGCCGGTGCAGCGCGGCTTGGGGCGGGGCGTGGGGGGTCCGGCCGGGCGAGGGCAGGTTCGGCTCTGCGGTGTAGCTCCTCATGTGCGATCTCCCGCTGTGTCCGTGGGGGTGGGAAGAAGCGTGCATGGGCGGGTCCGCGGGGCCCGCCTGGTGGGGCTGTGCGGCGGAGCGACGGCTGTGCCGCTTCGGCGCGGGGGGTGCGGGCCGTGCGCGGGGTGGGCGCGGTCGGCCGGAAGAGATGGACGAGGCAGGGGCGGCCCGGGTGCGCCGCCGCCTGCCTCTCACTGCTTGGTCTAGACCATACGGGCGGGGGCGGGGAGGTCAAGAGGTGAGGAAACCCGCCACGGTCGGAGGCCATGCATTCGCGCCAAGTTGCACCGGGTGGACGGAAGTCGTGTGGTACGCGCTTGCTCGCGCCGCCCCCGCCGCCGGGTCGGCGGGGGCGGTACGCCCTCCACCTCCGTCGCCGGTGCGGACCGCTCCGCGGGACCTCGCTGATGATCAGCCCTGTTTCCCCGGTCGGCGTCCTGGACCTACCCGGATCGGGCCCGGCCGTCGGCCTGCTCGCGGTCTCTTCCGGCCATACGGGCGGACCTGGGCCGGTCGGGCCCGCCGACCGCCGACTCGCCGGACACCGCCGGGGTTTCGTCCGGCCGAAAACCGACCGGACCATTCCGGCACGAAACGCACACCGCCCGTACCGTACGCCCGGCCAGGGGGTCCGGGACACGCGAGAGGGGCGCCGGTACAGGCGGGGAGGGCCGGGCCGCGCGTGAGGGCCCGGGACACACGCGAGAGGCCCGGGACACGCGAGGGGGTCCGGGAGGCGCGGGAGGGGCCGCGGCATGCGAGAGGGTCCGGGACACGCGTCCCGGACCCTCCACGAAACCCCCCGGTTCCAGGCCGTCCCGTCCTTCAGGCCGACACCCCCGGGAGCGGCCCTCCGAACCGGCGACCTCCCCGCGTCAGCCCTCCAGGCCGCCGCGGGCGATCACATCGGCGTACCACTGGGCGCTGTCCTTCGCCGTGCGCCGCTGGGACGCGAAGTCCACGTGCACGATGCCGAACCGCTTGCTGTACCCGTACGCCCACTCGAAGTTGTCCAGCAGCGACCACAGGAAGTAGCCGCGTACGTCCGCCCCGTCCGCGATCGCCCGGTGCACCGCCGTCAGGTGCGCGTCCAGGTACGCCACCCGCTCCGGGTCGTGCACGTCGCCCTCCGGGTCCGCGTAGTCGTCGTACGCCGCCCCGTTCTCCGTCACCAGCACCGGCAGCGCCGGGAACTCGTCGCGCAGCCGGGTCAGCAGTTCGTACAGCCCGTTCGCGTCCACCGGCCAGTCCATCGCCGTGCGCGGCCCCTCCGCCGGGGTGAACGCAACGTGCTGCTCCGCGCCCGCCCACGGCGACGGCGACTCCGAGGAGCCCGCCGAAACCACGCTCGGGGAGTAGTAGTTGATGCCCAGGGAGTCGATCGGCGTCGACGTCACCTCCAGGTCGCCGTCCTGCACGAACGACCAGTCCGTCACCGCCTCCGTGTCCGCCACCAGGTCCTGCGGCAGCCTGCCGTGGAAGACCGGGTCCAGGAAGATCCGGTTCGCCACCGCGTCGATCCGGCGCACCGCGTCCCGGTCCGCGTCGGTGTCGCTCAGCGGGCGCAGGGCGTGCAGGTTCAGCGTCAGCGAGATCTCCGCCGTCTCCGGGAGGCGGTCGCGCAGCACCCTCGCCCCCGCCCCGTGCGCCAGGTTCAGGTGGTGGGCGGCGCGCAGGGCCGCCAGGTCGCTGGTGCGGCCCGGGGCGTGGACCCCGTTCCCGTACCCGAGGAACGCCGCGCACCACGGCTCGTTCAGCGTCGTCCACGTCGGCACCCGGTCGCCCAGCGCTCCCGCCACCAGGCCCGCGTACTCCGCGAACCGGTATGCCGTGTCCCGCTCCGGCCAGCCGCCCGCGTCCTCCAACTCCTGGGGCAGGTCCCAGTGGTAGAGCGTCGCGACCGGTCTGATGCCGGCCTCCAGCAGCTCGTCCACCAGACGGCGGTAGAAGTCCAGACCGCGCTCGACCGCCGGGCCCCGTCCGGTCGGCTGCACCCGGGGCCAGGAGACGGAGAACCGGTAGTCGGTGACGCCCAGTTCCTTCATCAGCCGTACGTCCTCGGGCATCCGGTGCAGGTGGTCGGCGGCGATGTCGCCGGTGTCGCCGTTGCGCACCTTGCCGGGCGTCCGGCTGAACGTGTCCCAGATCGACGGCGTACGGCCGTCCTCGGCGGCCCCGCCCTCGATCTGGTACGCGGCGGTGGCCGTGCCCCACCGGAACCCGGTCGGGAAGCGGAGCACCGTACCGGTCTCGGGAAGGGCGTCCTCGGCGGTCGCCGGGCGGGAATCGACAGCGGTCATGAGACGGACACTCCAGAGTGAGGGGAGGAGGGATGACGAGGAGAGAGCGAGGGGCGTCGAGGTGGACGCGGACTGCGGAAGGAAAGGGAGGGCGACGAGCGGAGCGGAGTGGAAGGGGGACGGGGAACGGAAGGGGGACGGGGAACGGAAGGGGAACGGGGAACAGGGAACAGGGAACGGGGAACAGGGAACAGGGAACGGGGAGCGGGAGCAGGTGGCGGCGGGCGGGAGGAGGGGGCGACGCCTCGGCCGGGCCCCCCGGGGGAAGACGCTTCCCTCAGCCCTTCACCGCGCCCTGCATGATCCCGCCGACGATCTGCCGCCCCAGCAGCCCGAACACCAGCAGCACCGGCAGGGTGCCGAGCAGCGTGCCCGCCATGATCACCGACTGGTCGTTCACGTACCCGCCGCCGAGCTGCCGCAGCGCCACCTGCACGGTGGGCTCCTGCGAGGACAGCGCGATGATCGGCCAGAAGAAGTCGTTCCACGCCGTCATGAACGTGAGCATCCCGAGCACCGCCATCCCCGGCCGCGCGATCGGGATCACGATCGACCAGAAGATGCGGGCCGTCGACGCCCCGTCCACCCGGGCCGCCTCGATCAGCTCGTCCGGCAGCGACTGCACCAGGTACTGGCGCATGAAGAAGACTCCGAACGCCGACACCAGGCCCGGCAGGATCACCGCCTGGAGCTGGTTCACCCACTGGAGTTCGGCGATCAGCATGAAGAGGGGGATCACCCCGAGCTGCGGCGGGATCATCATCGTCCCGATTGTCAGCGTCAGCAGCGCGTTGCGCCCCTTGAACCTCAGCTTGGCGAAGGCGAACCCGGCCAGGGTGCAGCACAGGACCGTGCCGAGCGTGATCGACCCCGACACGATCAGCGAGTTCAGCAGGGCCTTGCCGATGTCCGCCTCTTCGAGGACCTGCTCGAAGTTCTTGATCAGGTTCGGCCCCGGCAGCAGGCTCGGCGGCACCTTCGCCATGTCGGCGTTGGACCGGCTGGCCGTGACGATGGTCCAGTAGAACGGGAACGCGGAGATCAGCAGCGCGAAGCCGAGGATGACGTAGGAGAGCAGGCCAGCCTTCATCGTGCGGCCCGCGCCTCCTCCGCGGAGCCGCCTGCCGGGCGGCGGGCTCTGCGGAGGACCGTCCTTCTCGGGGGCGGTCGGCGGTGCGGCGAGCGCGGTCATCGGCCGGCCTCCTTGCGTGCGCGGCGGCGCACGAGCAGGGCGTTGGCCCCGACGAGCACCACGATCAGGACGAACATCACCCAGGCGATGGCGGCGGCCCGGCCCAGGTGGAAGAAGCCCCAGCCCTGCTCGTACATGTACAGGCCGAGGGTCTGGTACTGGTGCGAGATCCCGCCCGAGATCGACCCTTCGAACAGCAGGGGTTCACCGAAGAGCTGGGTCGCCCCGATGGTCGAGATGATCACGGTGAAGACGATCGTGGGGCGCAGGCCGGGAAGCGTCACGTGGATGAACTGCCGCCAGCGCGAGGCCCCGTCCATCTCCGCGGCCTCGTACAGCTCGTGCGGGATGGACTGCATGCCGGCCAGGTAGATCAGCGCGTTGTAGCCGGTCCACCGCCAGACCACGATCGACGACACCGCGATCTGCGAGGCCACGGTGCCGGTCTGCCAGTCCACCGGGTCGAAACCGACCAGCCCCAGCACGTAGTTGATCAGCCCGAAGTCCTTGCCGAAGAGCTGCGCGAAGACCAGCGTGGCGGCGGCGACGGAGGTGGCGTACGGGAGCAGGATCGCGGTCCGGACGAAGGTGCGCCCGCGCAGCTTGTAGTTGAGCAGATGGGCGAGGCCCAGCGCCATCGCGAGCTGGGGGACCGTGGAGAGCACGCCGATGGTGAACGTGTTGCGCAGCGCGGTCCAGAAGTACTCGTCGGTGAACAGCGCCGTGTAGTTGGCGATGCCCCGCCACTCCATCTCGCCGCTCGTCTGGAGCTCGACCCGGTAGAGGGAGACGAACGCGGTGTAGAGGAGCGGGAAGAGGCCGAAGGCCAGGAAGAGGGTGAAGAAAGGGGCGATGTAGGCGTACGGGGACGCCTTGCGCCAGGTGCGCCGCAGCGCGGCGGCCCGGCCGTCGTCGGGGCCGGGCCCGTTTCCGGCGGGGCCGCGGGGCCCGGCCTTCGCGGTGGCGGTGAGGGACACGGTTCGGCCCTTCGGGATCGGGGGGGGCGGGCGAGGGGGCGTTGCGGGGCGGGCGCGGGGGGTGTGACGAGGGGGGTGCGATACGGGGGCGGGGCCGGTCCGTCCCCCTCGGGCGGGGCGGACCGGCCCCGCCCGGGGTCGAGAAGGCCGGGCGGTCGTGCCGGCGGGTCAGCCGATCACGTTGTCCACGCCCTTCTTCGCCGTCTGCCACGCCTTGTCCGACGACACGCCCTTGCGCTCGACCTCGCTCAGCGCGTTCGTGATCTGCTGCATCACGTTCTGGTCGTGCACCCCCAGCACCTGCACCGGGGACGCCTTGGCCGCCTCACCGAAGATCCGGCCGATCGGGGCGCCCGAGAAATACGCGTCCGTCGCGCCCGAGATCTTCTCGATGGCGCCCGTCGAGGACGGGAAGTTGCCCTGCTTCTGGAAGACCTTCGCCTGCTGCTCGGGGGCGGTCAGCCACTCGATGAGCGCGTACGCCTCCTTCTTGTGCTTGGCCGCGCGCGGGATGGAGAGATACGAGCCGCCCCAGTTGCCCGCGCCGCCGGGCAGCTTCGCGATGTCCCACTTGCCCTTGCCCGCGTCGCCGGCCTGGCCCTTGACGTAGCCGAGCATCCAGGCGGGGCACGGGATCGTCGCGAACGAACCGGCCGCGAACGCCTGGTTCCACTGCGGGGACCACTGGTCGAGCTTGGCGCTCAGCCCCGCCTCGGCCGCCTCGACGGAGGTGTCCCAGGCCGCCTTGACCGCCGGGTTCTTCTCGTAGATCAGCTCGCCGGAGGCGTCGTAGTACCGCTCCTCCTCCTGGCCGATCATGATTCCGTAGAGCGAGCCGACGCTGTCCAGCCAGGCGCTCTTGGCGGGGGCCTTCTTCTTGTACTCCTTGCCCAGCTCCAGGTAGCCGTCCCACGTGGCCCACTTCTTCGCGAGCTCCTCGCGGTCCGTGGGCAGTCCGGCCTGCTCGAAGAGGTCGGTGCGGTAGCACATCGCCTCGGGGCCGACGTCCGTGCCGAGACCCAGGATCCTGCCGTCCTTCGTGGTCGCCGCCGACCACTTCGCCTCGGCGAACTCGCCCTTGAGCTTATCGGCCCCGAACTCCTTCAGGTCCTGGAACTTGTCCGCCTGCTGCTGGGTGACCGACGCGATGCGGCCGACCTCCACACCCTGCACGTCCGCCAGACCGCCGCCGCCCGCCAGCCGCGTCTGGAGCGACTTCCAGTAGTCCGCCTCGTCCTGGGTGTCGCTCTGCTTGATCGTGATGTCCGGGTTGAGCTTCTGGTACTCCTCGTACAGCCCGGCCTCCTTGAAGCCGAAGGACCCGAAGAGGTCCACGTTGAGCGTGACCTTTCCGCCCGCACCGCCGGAGGAGTCCGACGGGTCGCTGGATCCACAGGCGGCGAGGAGGGCCCCGGCGAGGACGACCGCGCCGAGGCGGGCGGTGGCTCTCTTGGCGGCTCGGGCGATGGGCATGGGAAGCCTCCCTTGGCTTCGGGATGAACCGAGCGCCTTGAGAGCGCTCTCAAAACCTGCGTCTGGAGCGTCTCCCACCACCTCCGCCCCGTCAAGACTCGAACGCATAACGGCTTGGCTTTGCCCGGGAGGTGCTCCAACTGCCCTGCGTGCGGGTTCTCTTGACACTCACGTTTCAGGAGTTTTACGTTCCTTGGCACTTGAGAGCGCTCTCGAAAGCGCTCTTCCCCCCCCATGATCGAGGTGCTGCTCGTGCGAACCTCCCTCTCCCGACCCGCTTTCCGCACCACTCCCAGACCGGTGGCCGCGACGCTCCTCGCCGTCGCCGTGGCCGCCGTGGGCCTGGGGCCCGCCGCCTCTCCCGCTGCCGCCGCCACCCTCCCCGCCGGCGCCGGCAGCTACACCGACTCCCGTCCCGCCGGCGCCTCGGGCCCGACCACCAACACCGGTGCGCCCGTCACCCCGAAACTCACCACCGCCGCGCGCGACAAGCCGGTCCCGACCAACGACTGGTGGTCCTCGCTCGCCTTCCAGCGCTACGGCGACAACCCGTACAGCACCCCCATGTACGGCCACCCGCTCACCTACCAGGCCAAGGCGTCCGGCCTGGAGGTCGGCTATCCGACCACGCCCGCGATCGTCGGCGACGGCCGCCAGTACGAGTACGCCCACAAGGCCGACCTGACCGTCGGGCTGAGCGGACTGAACTCCCCGGACACCAAGGCCGACGCCTGGTCCGACTGGACGGTCACGCCCTACTGGGCCGACGGCTCCCGCACCTTCCGGGCCACCATCGGCCACGGCATGCCCTTCGTGTATGCCAAGGGCTCCGGCGGCGACGCCCGCATCACCACCGCCTCCACGCCCACCGTCTTCTCCGACCAGGGCAACGTCCTCGGCCTCACCGTCGCCGGGCACCACTACGCCCTCTTCGCGCCGACCGGCAGCGACTGGAACGTCTCCGGCACCGCGATCACGGCCGGGCTCGGCGGGAAGGACTACTTCTCGCTCGCCGTGCTGCCCTCCCAGGACGCGCTCGCGACCTACCGGAAGTACGCCTTCAGCTTCGTCACCGGCTCCCAGGTGGCCTGGCAGTCCACCGGCGGAACGGTGAAGGCGACCTACAGCCTGACCACCGAGGCCAAGGAGGGCGCCGAGCGCTCCACGCTCCAGGCCCTCTACCGCCACCAGTGGCTGCACACCACGGACGCGCTCACCCCGTACACGTACGTGTCGCCGCGCGGCACGATGAAGGTGCGCGAGTCCGCGTCCTTCACCACCAGCCAGAAGAACAACGGCGTCGTGCCCGCCCTGCCCGCCTCCAGCGGCGTCGACAAGGCCCGGCTGACCGGCTACCTCGACGAGGTGGCGAACGCCGCCGACCCGTTCTCCGGCGCCTCGGACACCTACTGGACCGGCAAGGCGCTCGGCCGCCTCGCCCAACTGGTGCCCGTGGCCGACCAGATCGGCCAGACCGCCACCCGCGACAAGCTCCTCGGCCTGATGAAGGGCCGGCTCCAGGAGTGGTTCACGGCGGGCGGCCCCAGTGAGTTCAGCTACGACAAGGACTGGAAGACCCTCACCGGCTACCCGGCCTCCTACGGCAGCGACACCGAACTCAACGACCACCACTTCCACTACAGCTACTACGTGTACGCGGCGGCGATCATCGCCCAGTACGACCAGGCATGGGCCGCCGACCCGGCCTGGGGCACGATGGTCAAGCACCTGATCCGCGACACCGCCAACCCCAGCCGCACCGATTCCGCCTACCCGTTCCTGCGCGGCTTCGACGTGTACGCGGGCCACAGCTGGGCCTCCGGCCACCAGGGCTTCGCGGCCGGCAACAACCAGGAGTCCTCGTCGGAGTCCATCAACCTCAGCGCCGGCCTCGTCCTGTGGGGCGCGGCCACCGGTGACAACGCGCTGCGGGACCTGGGCAGTTACCTGCTGACGACCGAGTCCGAGGCGATCACCCAGTACTGGTTCGACGCGAACCAGCAGGTCTTCCCCGCCTCCTTCGGCCACGACACGGTCGGCATGGTCTGGGGCAGCGGCGGCGCGTACTCCACCTGGTGGACCGCCAACCCCGAGGAGATCCACGGCATCAACGTCCTCCCCGTGACGGGCGGTTCACTCCACCTGGCCCGCGAGAAGGCGGCCGTCAAGCGGAACATCGCCGAGATGGAGCGCGAGAACGGCGGACCGGCCCAGGAGTGGCGCGATCTGCTCTGGGAGTTCGAATCGCTCTCCGACCCGGCGGCGGCCAAGGCCAAGTGGGACGGGGTGAACGGCAACTACACCCCCGAGCAGGGCGAGTCCAGGGCGCACACCTACCACTGGCTCTCCACCCTCGCCTCCGTCGGCGCGCCCGACATGGCGGTCAGCGGCGACCTGCCGACCTCCGCGGTCTTCTCGAAGGACGGGGTCCGCACCTACACCGCCCACAACCACGGCTCCACCGCCCGCACGGTCACCTTCTCGGACGGCAAGACCCTGTCCGTACCGGCCCGTTCGACCGCCACGAGTACGGGGCCCGGCGGCACCGACCCGGGCCCGGGGGAGCCCGGCGAGCCGTCCACCGGGAACGCCTTCCGGCTGAAGTCCGGGGGCGTCCTCACCACATCCACCACCGACCCGGCGGGCGTGGACACCATCGCCTCGGCGGACGGCGTCAACCGGGACGGCACCCCGTACCGGCCGAACGTCTACGAGATCAAGAAGGTCAACGGCAAGGTCGCCGCGGGCGCGGCCACCGCGTTCCGCCTCCGGGTGGACGCGGGCACGAAGGTCGGCCTCGCCCCGCAGGTCCGGGTCAGCTACGACCTGACGGGCGACGGCACGTTCGACCGGGCCGAGACCTTCCGCTACTTCGCGACCGACCCGGTCAACGGGTGGGAGGAGTACACCCAGGCGTCCGGCACGAAGGCGGTCACCGGAAGCCTGGGCGAGCTGAGGAACGGCACGGTCCGGCTGGAGATCTGGAACGCGCTCGGCAACGGCACGTCCCAGGTGCAGACCGGCACGGACGCGGCGGTCCTCAGAATCCCGTACGCGTAGGCCCCCCTACGCGTAGATCCCGTACGTGTAGATCCTGTGCGGGACGGCATCCCGTACGCGTAGAACGACGACGTACGGGCACGATCGGTGCGGCGGGTCTCCGGCTCCTCAGGGCGGCGGCCCGCCGCCCTCGTGTCCGCCGGGCCGCACCCGGCCAGGGGCGCACCCCCGGGGGCCCCTCAGGTAGAGGTCCCCTCAGGCGGAGGCGCGGCGCACCAGGGTGGTCGGGGTGATCACCGACTCCGGGGCCTCGCCGTCGCCCGTACGGTCCCGGTCCAGGGCGCGCAGCAGCAGCCGGGCCATCAGCCGCCCCTGGCCCTCGATCTCCTGGGCCACGGTCGTCAGCGGCGGATCGGTCTCCGCGGCCACCGAGTCCATGTCGTCGAACCCCACCAGCGCCACCTGTTCCGGCACCGCGATCCCCCGCTCGCGCAGCACCCGCAGCGCCCCCGACGCCATCAGGTCGTTGGCGGCGAACACCGCGTCCAGGTCGGGGTGGCGCTCCAGCAGCTCCGCCATGGCGCGCGCCCCGCTCTCCACGGTGAACGCGCCGTCCGCCACGAGTGTGGGGTCCGCGTCCGGCAGCACGTCCCGGTAGCCGTCGAGGCGGTCCGTCGCGGAGGTCTGGTCGGCGGGTCCGGCGATGTGCGCGATGCGCTCGCGCCCCAGGTCGCGCAGGTGCCGCACGGCCAGCCGCGCCCCGCCCCGGTTGTCCGCGTCGACGTACGGGACGCCCTGGTCGCCCGGGTCGGCGGTCCAGCTGGGCCGGCCCCCGTAGACCGCCGGAATGCCCGCCCGCCGGGTGATCGCGGGCACCGGGTCGTCGGTGTGCAGGGAGAAGGCGAGCGCCCCGTCGACGTGCCCGCCCGCCAGGTAGCGCGCTATCCGGTCGAAGTCCCCGGGCCCCTCCACCAGGAGCAGGACGAGCTGGGTGTCGTGGGCGGTCAGCTCCTTGCTGATGCCGCGGATCTGCTGGGAGAAGAAGGGGTCCGAGAAGAACCGGGTCTCGGGCTCCGCGACGACGACGGCCACCGCCCCGGTGCGCCGGGTGACGAGGGTCCGCGCCGCGTGGTTGGGGATGTACCCCAGCTCCTCGACCGCCTGGAGCACCTTGTCCACGAGCGGCTTGCGGACGCCGTCGCCCCCGTTGACGACCCGGGAGACGGTGGCCCGGGAGACCCCTGCGCGGGCGGCGACGGCTTCCAGGGTGGGCCGGGGCCCGCGGGACTGCTCGGGCAATGCGGTCGCTCCTTGTCGACGGGGCGGCGATACGCGGGCGGGTGCGGGGTGCGCAGCGGTGCGCGGGGCGGTGCGTGTGCTCGGTGTCGTCGCCTGACCTCCTACAGCCTAACGCCGAGCGCGGACGGCTCTGAGAGCGCTCCCAAGCGCCCTTCCCGGGGAGCCGGGGAGCGACCGGCCGGGCGCCGCTCCGGAGAGGGTGACGGACGGTAGCGGTGAGGAGGTTGCCGGAAGTGCGCCTCTTCCGGGCGACCTGCGCGTTGGACACGCTGGGTATGCATGTCCATCACGCAGAGTGGAAGGTGTGCGGCATGGAAGCGATGGAGCGGCGCAGGGCGGCGGCCGAACGGGTGCGGACGGCGGAGGACGCCGTGGAGCGGTTGAAGGCGGGGTTCGCGGGGGCCGGGGTGAAGCTGCCGTCCCTGCGGGTCGATCCGGTCTCGTGCGCGGGCGACGAGCCCACGCCCCTGGTCGACCTGGGGCGCTGCAACATCGACACCGCGCTGCGGCTGTGCGAGGTGCTGGCGGAGAAGGAGAGCGGTCATGACGGGTGAGGGATGCGCACCGGGCGCTTCCGAGGCGGGTGCGGCCGGTGCGGGCGCGTTCGCGGTGGACGCGCGGGACGGCCGGGTCGGCCGGGTGGTCGGCCGCGCGGGGACGAACGTACGGCTGCGTCCGCCCGGGGGCGGACCGGAGTGGGAGTGCCCGTCCGACGCGGTACGGCCGGCGTCCCCGGGCGTGGTGCTCAGGGCCCGGGTGGCGGAGGCCAACAGGGAGAGCCAGCTCCCGCGTTGAGGCGGACGCGCCCGGCGCGGGCGCGACGCGACGCGACGGGAGGCGGGAGCGCCGCCTCGTCCGGAGGGCTGAGCCGGGTCGTGCGCCCGGCGCCCCGGGGCGAACACGCGGGACGGCGGAGCCGGCCCCTCCTCGGGGTCGGGCCCGCCGCCGTTCGTGGGAGCGCGCCGGATCACACGACGCGGAACGCCGTGTAGTACGCGGACAGCTGCTCGTGGTAGGCCGGGTCCTCGGTCTGCTGGTGCCGGTCGAACTCCGGGGAGTCCTTGACCTGCTCCTTGGTGAGGTCCACGTAGACCTTCCGGTCCTCGGGGTCGATGCGCTTCACCGTGCCCGCGGGGAGCAGGACGTCCTTGCCGAAGATCCAGACGCCGGTGTCCACGAGCAGGTAGGACGAACCCACCTCGTCGGAGTGCTTGTCGACCTTTCCGATACTGCCGTCGGTCGCCTCGACCGAATAGCCGGTCAGGTCGCTGCCCGCGATATGACCGCTCGACGGCTGGTAGCCCCACAGGGAGTCGCTCATTGTGGCTCCTTTCGCGACATCGCTCAGCTCGTTCTCTGCGGCGGACCATCGATATGCCCTTGATATTTCCGCTGACCTCCGTGTGCCCGTGAAGGGGCGGCCCACACCTGGCGGATCTCCCGGAGGAAGAGCCTGCCGGAAGGGGCGGGGAAAGGGCGGGCCGGAAAGGAGAGGGAAAGGAATCCGTGCGTCGGTTCCCGGTGTTTTCCCCGGCGCGGGGAATACTCGGATGATTTCCGCCCCGGCCGGCCGCCGCCGCCCGGAACCGGAATGGTAGGAAGGGCTGACCCCGAGGGACGGAGAACAGACGGTGTCCGATGAGGTGCGGGGTTGGCTGACCCCGAGGGCGGTCGAGGCCGAGGCCGACGTCAGCCAGGAGTTCGACCTCACGCAGTGCGTGCGCGAGCCGATCCACCTGCTGGGCGGCGTCCAGTCGTACGGGGCGCTGATCGCCGCGCGGCTGGACGACGCGGTCGTGGACACCGTGAGCCGGAACGCGGGGGACGTGCTGGGCCGGGAGGCCGGGGAGCTGCTGGGCCGCCCGGTCACGGAGCTGATCGGCGACGAGCAGTGGGCCCTGGTCCGGGAGAGCACATCGGTCCTGGAGGCCGCGGTGGACCCCGCCTCGCCCGACGCGGACCCGGACGCCGGGGCGCGGGACGTGACCGCCTCCTCCGGCGTGCTGCCCCTGACGGTGGAGGGCGGGGGCGGGCCCCGGTCGTACGACGTGACCGTCCACCGCAACGGCGACCTGCTGGTCCTGGAGTTCGAACCCCGCCCCGCGGGCGGACCGTTCGTGTTCCAGAACTTCTACCCCAAAGTGCGGCGGGCCCTGCAGAAACTCCAGGGGGCGACCGACGTCACCGCGTGCTGCACGGCCGCGGTCCGCGAGGTCCAGGCGCTCACCGGGTACGACCGGGTGGTGGCGTACCGCTTCGACGGCCGCGACGGGCCCGGCCAGGTGATCGCGGAGGCGCGCAACGAGGGGCGCGAACCGTGGCTCGGGCTGTGGTTCCCGGCCACCGACATCCCGCCGCAGGCCCGCCGCCTCTACGCCCGCAACTGGATCCGGGTCATCGGCGACGTGGACGACCGCACGGCCGGGCTCGTCCCCGAGCTGCGGGAGGAGACGGGGCAGCCGCTGGACCTGTCGGCGTCCGTGCTGCGGACGGTCTCCGGCTACCACCTGGAGTACCTGCGCAACATCGGGGTGGCCTCCTCCATGTCCGTATCGCTGCTGCACGAGGGGGAGTTGTGGGGGCTGATCGCCTGCCACGGCGACGAGCCGACGCGGCTGACGCCCGAAGTGCGGGCGGCGTGCGAGTTCTTCGGGATCGCGCTCTCCCTGCAACTGGCCGCCGTCGCCGGGCGCGAGGAGGCGGACGAGCTGGCCCGCAGCCGGCGGACGCTCGCCACGTTGCTGGCCCGCTCGGCCTCCCTGGCGCCGGACGCGTTGATGCGCCCGGGTTCCGGAATGGCCGAACTGCTCGCCGCGGACGGGGCGGTACTGCTGCGGGGAGCGGAGATACTGACGGTGGGGGACCCCGTGCCCGAGGCGCTGCCCGGGCTGCTGGACCGGCTCGCCCGGGAGGCGCCGGTCGGGGAGGTGTGGAGCACCGACCGGCTGCCCGAGGTGCTGGGCCTGGAGCGGGAGGAGGCGGAGGGGGCCGAGGAGCGGGGCGTGCCCGCCGGGCTCCTCTTCCTGCCCTTCAACCGGGACGGCGACCTGCTGGCCTGGTGGCGCCACGAACAGCCCGCACCCCGGGAGTGGGCCGCGGACCCGGCCCGCCCGGTGCGCACGGGGCCGGGCGGCGAGCGGCTGACCCCGCGCGGTTCGGCGGCGGTCTACCGGGCGACCGTACGGGGGCGGAGCGCCCCGTGGAGCCCGGCCCAGCGGGTGGTCGCCGCCGAGCTGTGGCGGGAGGTGTCGGGGGTGCTGTCGCGGCAGGTGGTGGAGCTGGAGGCGCGGAACACGGAGCTGTCCCGGACCAACGAGGACCTGGACTCGTTCGCGCACGCGGCGGCCCACGACCTCAAGGAGCCGCTGCGGGGGATCTCCAACGCCGCCGCGTTCATCGTCGAGGACGCCGGAACCGTACTGGACGCGACGTCCCTGCGCCGTCTGACCACCGTACGGCGGCTCGCGGAGCGCATGGACGGGCTGCTGGACTCCCTGTTGCACTTCTCCCGCCTGGGGCAGGTGGGCCTGGTGCGGGAGACGCTGTCGGTGGACGAGGTGCTGGACGACGCCCTGGAGGTGGCCGGGGGGCGGCTCGCCGAGCGCGGGGTGACGCTGGTGCGCCCGGCGGCCCTGCCCCGGCTGCGGGCGGACCGGGAGCGGTTGCGCGAGGTGCTGGAGAACCTGCTCGTGAACGCGGCCAAGTACGCGGCGGACGAGGGCACGGGGGAGCGCCGGGTGTGGATCGAGGCGGTACGGGTTCCGGCGCCGGCCGGTGACGGTACGCGCGGAGAGGGCGGCGGCGGCGCGACCACGGGCACGGGCGCCGGTACGGGCGCGGACGCGGGTACGGACGCGGGTACGGGTACGGGCACGGACGCGGGCACGGGCGCCGGTACGGGTACGGGCACGGGTACGGTGACGGCCCTCGTCGTCCGGGACAACGGCATCGGCATCCCGGCCGGGCAGCAGGCGGACGTCCTCCAGCTGTTCCGGCGGCTGCACCGCCGCGACGAGCGGGGCGGCGGTTCGGGCGTCGGCCTCGCCGTGGTCAAGCGGATCGTGGAACGGCACGGGGGCCGCCTGTGGCTGGAGAGCCCGGCCGCCGCACCGGACCCCGACTGCGGCGGAGGGCCGGGCACGGCCGTCTGGTTCACGCTGGGGGAGCAGTCCGAGGAGGGTCGGTGACCCCGCCGGCCGCCCCGCGCGGCAGCCAGAAGTCGACCGCTCCCTGGAGGACGGTCCGGAACAGCTCGAAGTTGACCGGCTTGTAGATGTAACTGTCCGCGCCCGCCGCGTAGCAGGCGTCCTCCTCGGCGGAGGCCGTGGAGGAGGTGAAGACCACCACGGTCAGCGACGCGCACGCGGAGTGGGCGCGCAGCTGCGACAGCAGCGTCAGGCCGTTCACACCCGGCATGTTGAGGTCGAGGAGCAGCAGGTCGGGGGTCCGGGCGGCCGGGTCCAGGAGGCGCGGGAGCACCGCCTCGCTGCGCGGGGCGAACTCCAGGTCCACCAGGGGGCGCGAGCGGGACAGGGCGCGTTGGATGGCCTCGGTGTCCTCCTCCGAGTCCTCGACCACCAGGATCAGTCCGTCACCGGTCATCGCGTCGCCGCCTGTTCGAGCAGGGTTTCCAGAAGATGGGGGCCGTCGGAGGGCGGGACGCCGTTCCATCGGGCCACGAGCAGGGCGATGTCGTCCTGCCCGGAGGCACGGAAGGCCCTGGCCTGCCGGGCCAGGGTCTCCGCGATGCGGGCGGCGTCGCCGCCGCGCAGGGCCGAGAGGCGCTGCGGCAGGACGCTCTCGAAGAACGTGCCGTCCGCCTCCCGGGACTCCGTCAGCCCGTCGGTGAACAGCACGAGGGCGTCGCCGGGGCCCAGGGAGTCCTCGTGGCTCTCGTACGCGACGTCGTCCAGGACGCCGAGGAGCAGGCCGCCGGAGACGATCTCCCCGATGGAGCCGTCCGCGCGGAGCACCAGGGGGCGCGGGTGGCCGGCACTGCACGTGGTGAGCAGGGCGGTGCCGTCGGGGCGGGGCGCCATCGTCACGACGACCGCGGTGAGGAAGCGGCTCGCCCCCTCCTGGCGCAGCGCCCGGTTGAGGCGGCTCAGGGCGGTGCCCGGATCGGTGCCCTCCTCCAGGAGGGTGCGCAGGGTGTGCCGGGCCAGCCCGGTGAGGGCGGCGGCCTCCGCGCCGCGCCCGCAGACGTCGCCGATGAGCACGGCGAGGCTGCCGTCGGGGCGGACCACGGCGTCGTAGAAGTCGCCGCCGACGTCGAGCATCGGGTCGCCGACCTCGTAGCTCGCCGACAGGTCCCACCCCGGCGTGGCCGGAAGCGTCGAGGGGAGCAGGTGCTCCTGGAGCGAGAGGACGGCGTGGCGGCGCATCTCGTACAGCAGGGCGTTGTCGATGGCGAGGGCGGCGCGGGAGGCGAGGCTGTCGAGGAAGGCGCTGCCGGGCAGCCGGTCCTCGGCGCGCTGGTAGACGAAGGTGATGGTGCCCACGACGCGGCCGCGGGCCCGCAGGGTGCTGACGCTGACCACCGTGGGGTGCTGGTCGGCCGGTCCCGGTCCGGCGGGCCCGTACGCGACGAACGGAGAACCTTCGAGGGCGGCGCCGCTCAGGAAGACCGCCTGGTCGGCGTCGCCGCGGCGGCCGAGCAGGGCAGCCAGCCACGGGTCGTCGCGGCCCACGGCCTCCAGCGCGCGCTGCTGCCGGACGGCCACGTGGGTGGCGGCGACGAACTCGGGCCCGTCCTGGCGCAGCAGGTGGACGAGGCACCCCTCCGCGACGGCCGGGACCGCTATCCGGGCCACCCGTCTGAGGGTGTCCTCGATGTCGAGCGACGAGTCCATCTGGAGCGACGCCTCGGCGAGCAGCGCGTCGGAGGCGGCCCGGCGGGCCTCGCGGCCGCGCTGGAGGATGCCGGTGTGGCAGGCGACGATGACGTCGACGGCCTGCGCCAGGCGGCGGGCCACCTCTTGCGTGTCGGCCGAGGGGTCCACGGCGAGGCTGAGGGCCGCCCAGCCGCGCCGGTCGAGCCGGAACGTGCACGCCACGACGGAGGCCCCCGGCGACTGCCGCAGGAACTCCGCCTCCGGCCACGCCCCGTCGTCGAGGTCGGCGACGGCGGTCCGGGCCACGACCGGCTCCCCGTCGGGTTCGCGGGCGGCGGCCCCCGGCATCGAGCGGGCCGCCGCGACGATCACCGGGGTGTCGCTCCCGGCGCGGAGGGCCCGCATGTACCGCAGGGTCGCGTCCTCGTCCCACCGGGTGCCCACGACGAGGTGGACGCCGGGAGTGGCGAGGAGCGGCGCGTAGACGTCGTCCGCCAGCGCGCCGACCTCCTCGGCCCGCGAAGCGGCCTGCCAGAGCCGGTGCAGCGCACCGGACCAGGCGTCGTCGTCGCCCATGCTCCCGCCTCCGCTTCCGTCGCTTTCGCGTCTCCACGGCCAGTATGACCGGAGGGTCGGACACTCATACGTGAAGCCGGGGGCCGTACGGGGACTGCTCCGGCCGCTCGGCGGCGGCCCGGGGCCCTCGGCGTACGGGTGCGGCCGGGGGCCTGGGCGTACGGGTGCGGCTCGGAGCCTCGGTGTACGGGTGCGGACGGGCGGGACCGGACCGTCGCCGAGGCTTGAGGGGCGGGGCGGAGGGGCGGGTCGTCGGAGTCGCCGGTTTCCCCTCCACCGCCCGGTTCGAGAGCGGCGGGGAGCAGGGCCCCGAGATGCGCCCCGGGGCGTGCTGCCTGCGTGGGGCCACCCGTCCGTGGGACGCTGGGGGAGAACGGCCGGCGGCCGTGACCCCCCGGATCTAGCCTGCTCGGCAAGGCCACGGAAGAAGGGACCCGCGATGACCGCAGCGTTTGTCGAGAACGGCCAGGCATCGGATGGGCGCGCGTGGGACTACCTCCTGCAGACATGGCGTGAACTGGACGTGCCCGAGGGATGGCGCGCCGAGATCGACGAGGGGCAGATCGTTTTGGTACCGCCGCCGCACGCACACCACAACGGCATCGCCGAAGCGGTGCAGCGCCGCCTCTATCGGGGCCTTCCTGAGGGGCTGGGGATCTACCAGACCCTGGGAATCCACATCGCGCCCCTCGGCAAGCTGTACGTCCCCGACCTGGTCGTCATGCCCACCGAGCTGATCGCCGCCGCCGATCCGGAGACCAGCGACCCGATGGATGCCTCGGAGGCGCTGCTCGTCGTCGAGATCACGTCGCGCGGCAACGCCCGGGAGGACCGGACCAAGAAGTACCGCGCCTACGCCCGCGCGAGCATTCCGATGTACCTGTTGATCGATCGGTTCGACACCCGGGGGCCGATGGCCACCCTGTTCTCCGAGCCGAACGAGGACGGCACCTACAAGCACACGGACGCGGTGCCGTTCGGCAAGCCGCTGACGGTGCCCTCCCCGTTCGACGTCGAGCTGCTGACGGGGGAGTTCCCGGCACCCGCCTGAGACGTGGTGCGGTTACGGGCGGGTGACCACCTTGACGTTGAAGGTGTGGGAGCCCACCCCGCCCGCGATCCCCATGAACAGGAACGCGAAGTGCTCCTGCCCGCGCGCGGTCGTGATGCCGCCGATGTCCAGCTGGGAGGAGACCGGCCAGCCGAGGTCGGTGAGCAGCTTTCCGGTGGTGGCCTTGGCCTCGGGGTCGTCGCCGGAGAGGAAGACGGTGCCCGGCTCGGTGAGGTCGCCCGGCGCGACCATCGTGGTCGCGTCCATGGTGCAGAGCGTCTTGACGACGGGGGTGAGCGGGAATGCCTCCTGGATCAGTTCGCCCAGGCTGTTGTTGGGATGGGTGAGGGTGCTGAAGTCGTCAGAGAGGCCGACCCCGACATCGATCAGCAGCGTGCCGGCCAGCGCGGGCGCCCCGATGGAGCGGAGCAGGTCCAGAGAGACGCCGCCGGGGGTGGCGTTGACGAGGACTTCCGCGTGGGCGGCGGTCTCGTCCAGCCCCGCGACCGCCAGACCGAGGCCGCCCCGCTCCCGTGGACGGCGCGATCCGAGGAGGACGTCGTGCCCTGCGGCGCGCCAGCGGTGGGCCAGGGTGCGGGCGACATTTCCGGTGCCGAGCAGTCCGATTCGCATGCGGGTGACGCTAGTTGGGGGTGTGGGCGGGCGTATCGGGCCGGGGGCGGGGGCGTACCGGTACCTGCGGCGTAGTCCGCTGGGTGGGGGACGGGCGGGCCGGGTCGGGAGTCCGTGTTGGGGCCGACCCCGCGTGCGCGGGGACCACCCGCGCATGGCGAGCGTGAGGAGGAATGACCAGGACCCCCCCGCACGCGCAGGGACCCCAGCCTCCGCCTGGACCGCGGCTCGGCGGGAGGCTGGACCATCCCCGCACGCGCGGGGACCACAACGGTGCCCCGGAACTCCCGTTACCAGAAACGGGACCACCCCCGCACGCGCGGGGACCACGCGTGGCAACCCCGGAAAACTTGAGTACCAAAGGGACCACCCCCGCACGCGCGGGGACCACGAGTGGGCCGAGCCGGGTAAGGGGCCCGGCCGGGGACCACCCCCGCACGCGCGGGGACCACGCCGGGGCGACGCCGTAAACCTGGTTCGAGGGGGGACCACCCCCGCACGCGCGGGGACCACAAGACCACCCCGGCCGGGACCAAGTTCGGGCGGGGACCACCCCCGCACGCGCGGGGACCACGACGACCTCAGCGACGACGAGATCCGCGCCCTGGGACCACCCCCGCACGCGCGGGGACCACCCTGTACGGCGCGGGTGGTGGGGAGCTGCTCCAGGACCACCCCCGCACGCGCGGGGACCACGCCATCACTGCGATGGCAAGGCCATCTCTTTGAGGACCACCCCCGCACGCGCGGGGACCACACCCCGGACAACCTAGGGAAAGGGTTGACAGAGGGACCACCCCCGCACGCGCGGGGACCACCCCAGAATCAAGTGCAGCTCGCGACCCAAATGGGGACCACCCCCGCACGCGCGGGGACCACGGGAGCCGAAAGGGCCGGCTGCGGTCGCGGTCGGGACCACCCCCGCACGCGCGGGGACCACTCCTGCTGGAACTTGACCAGGTTGCGGTACAGGGGACCACCCCCGCACGCGCGGGGACCACAGTTCGTGACCTGCGGGTTTAGGCGGCGGGGAGGCGGTTTTTACTTACTTCTTGAGAAACCGACATAGCTGCCCCTTTGTTGCGGAACGGTCACGAGTGCGATGCAGCCGGTGTCATTCTGCCTGCTGTCGGTCTGGCTTCGGCGTAAGAAGCGGGGCTCCGCACCCCTTAAGCGTGGTCCTGGAGGTGGGTTGTGGGCGCCTTCCCTGCCCCCAGGGTGCGGCGGATGGGTTGGTCTGCTGGTTGCGAGTCACACGGGCTTGAGGAGGGTGCGGAGGTTGGCCATGTGGGCTTTGACGGCGGTGATTTCGGCGGGGGCGGGAATGCTTTCGCTGGTCCCGGTGTGGGTGTGGTGGCAGGGGCGGCAGAGGCCGTCCGGGAGCGCTTCCGCCGGGCCGGGGCGGCCGCATGTCGTGCATTCGATGAGGATGCGGCGGGCGGGTGCGGGGGCTTTGGAGGCCGGTGACATGGTTCCCGCCGTAGGGAGTTGGGGTGGGATTTTGTCGGTGAGGCGGCGGCGGAGGAGGCCGGCGGGGGAGTCGACCTGTGCGGGGAGTCCTGCGGTGAGGGCGCTGGTGAGGTAGTCGACGCTGACGCCGCGTGCGAGCCATGCGGTTGCGAGGGGTTCGAGGGTGGTGCAGTCGTGGGCGGAGAGGGCGAGGCGGTGGTCGTCGCGGCCCAGGCGGGCCAACGCCAGGTAGGCGGGGGAGTGCTGGGGCCCGGTGGTTGCGCGGAGTGCCGTCGGGACTTCACCAGGGGCGGGAGAGGCGGGCACCGGGGTGACGGGGGTTGCGGTCGCCATGGCCCTTGGGGGCGGGCCTTGTTCGGCGGGCTGGGGCTGGTGGGTGTAGGAGGTCGGGAACGGGGTGTGTTGCTGGGGTGCGGCGGTGGGTTCCGGGGCCCCTTCCGCACGTGCGTCGTCCGACTGTGAGGGTGCCTGCGGGGGCTCCTCGGCGGTTGCCCGTCGTGTCGGCGTCTCCACTGTCGGGGCCCCCGGTGGAGGTGGCGTGTCGGAGCGGGGGGTTTCCGGCCCGGCCGGGGCGATCGCCTGTACGACGGTCTCGGTGGCGAGGTAGGTGTTCCACCACTCGTTGTCGCGCGCGGTGCGGGACCAGAACGTGCGGTAGACCCAGCGGACTTGCTCCCCGTCTCCGACCGGGCACCGTACGCGGCGCAAGTGGCCTGCGACGGACAGGACGGACAGGGAGGTTCCGATCGCCTGCTGTCCGTACAGGGGCAGTTGCTTGGCTAACTGCTTCACGCTCATCGCCGCACCTTCGGGGAGGTGGTCGATGAACCCGGCCACGTACCGCTCGCGGGTCGGAAGCAGAGAGAAATCGTCTCGCGAGCGGGGTTGTTGGCCCGGAGCAGAGCGTTTGCCATAGCCGGGTTTGGCCATCGGGCAGGCGTGGGGGGCTGCTGGAGCGGGCGGGGCGGAGCTAAGGTGCTGAGTAGCCACGGGATCGGCTTTCTAGGTGAACGATCTTGCGGTGAGACCCTGGCCCGGTGGTTGCAACACCGTGTCGGGGTCGTTTAGTTCTCGCACCGTAGACAGTCGTCACGCTGTGCCGCAAGCCGTCACCATTAGTCATACTTGCTGGCCGTGACGGGGTGGGGAGGGTGGGAGGTTTTCCTTAACCCCCCTTATTTCCCTACCGGTTAAAGAAGGCGCTCGGGTCTCGGGGCTCGTATCCCGACGCCTGGATCCCGGGCCCCGAGCTTCGGGCCGCAGCCCCCATTCCCGTACTCCGAACGAGTGATCCGGTCCCACCCCGAAGAACGGGTCTCGGGTCTCGGTCCCCGGAGCTCGAGTTCCGGGCTGTCAGAGGAGGTGACGGTTGGGGGCCTGCGCGGCGGTCGCGTACTCGGGCAGTGCGAGGACCGTTGCTCCGGCGGCTTCGAGGATCGCACTGCCTTCCGCGCCCGCGACGAAGGTGTCGGGCTCGCTCCAGGCGGTGACGATGCGGTGCAGCCCGGCGTCCTTGATGAGTTGGGCGCAGGGGCGAGGACGGGATGCGCGCTGGGAGCAGGGCTCCAGGGAACTGTAGATCGTGGCGGTGGTGAGCGGGGTATCGGCGGCGGAGAGCTTGGCGAGGGCGGCCTCCTCGGCGTGGTCGTGGGGGTCGCTCTCGCGGGAGTAGCCGCGGGCCAGTTCGGTTCCGTCTGCAGCGACGATGACCGCTCCCACGCTGAAGGCGGTTGTGGAGGGTGTGCAGAGGGCAGCCAGCTCGCATGCGAGCGCGAGCCACTTCCGGTCTGCGGCGTTGGGCGTGCGGCCTGCACCAGGGGCGCCGGCCGAAGGAGTGGGGCTCATTGGGGCTCCGTGGAGGTGTCCTTGGGCGCGTATCTCAGAAGTACCACGTCGCCGATCTGCCGAGCCTCCATGAGCCGGAGCCGGGAGGTGGGGCCGCCGGGGTAGTCGGCTGGGCCGAACATGCGTACCGCGTCCGGTTGGCCGACCAGCAGCGGGGCGATGACGAGGTGGAGTTCATCGGCGAGCCCCGATCCGAGGAGTTGTGTGTGGAGGGTGCCGCCGCCCTCGACCATGAGCCGCTCGACGGCGTCCACGTCACCGAGGAGATCGAGAGCGGCGGGCCACGTGTTCTCGGCAGGGATGCTCTGAACGGAGGCGAGATTGCCGAGGTTCGAGCGGGCCTTCGTCGCGGCCGTGTCGCCGACGGCCAGCACGAGCTTGCCCCCGCCGTGATGCCAGAACTTCCAGTCGGGGTCAAGATCGCCAGTGCCGGTGATGGTGACCTTGAGGGGGTACTCCGGCTTACCGGCTGCGATCCGGGCGGCCCTGCGCTTCTCAGAGTTGACGAGGAGGCGGGGGTTATCGGCACGGAGAGTTCCGGCTCCCACGAGGATGGCGTCGACACCGGCTCGTACGGAGTCGACCCGGTCGAAGTCCTCTTTGTTGGAGAGCAGGAGCCGGGCCTCCCCAGGACGGGTGTCGAGGTGGCCGTCGATCGAGACGGCTGCGGACAGCAGGACGTATGGGTGGGGCATGCTGTCTCCAGAAGGTGTGCTGAGGGGTCAGACGGGTTGCAGGATGATGCGATCAAGCGATGCGCGGACCTCGGTGACGCCGTCCTCACCACCCCCGCGTGCGCGGGGACCACGCCGAGGAGCAGCCGCCCGCGCTCCTCGACCCGGGACCACCCCCGCGTGCGCGGGGACCACCTCGTCCCGGTCATCTCCGCGAAACTTATCGAGGGACCACCCCCGCGTGCGCGGGGACCACCCGGCGGCGACGGCCGCCAGGACGCGGTCCCGGGGACCACCCCCGCGTGCGCGGGGACCACGAACATCGGCTCCGACGCGACCTCGCGGCTTGGGGACCACCCCCGCGTGCGCGGGGACCACGGGGCGGTGGTACGCCGCCGGGGCCGTCATCAGGGACCACCCCCGCGTGCGCGGGGACCACTCGATGGGGTCACCACCGGTGAGGCGCTTCATGGGGACCACCCCCGCGTGCGCGGGGACCACGCAGAACCTCAGCCCCGCGCCCACCTGAGAAAAGGACCACCCCCGCGTGCGCGGGGACCACGGAGCAGGTCTCCCGGTGGTGGAGCAGCGGCCGGGGACCACCCCCGCGTGCGCGGGGACCACGCCGCTTCGAGCTTCGACCAGGCCCCCGCCAGGGGACCACCCCCGCGTGCGCGGGGACCACGCGGGTCCACATGCCGACCGCAGCCGAGACCAGGGACCACCCCCGCGTGCGTGGGGACCACCGGTCCGTCACCTCATGCCCCAATCTGCGGCAGGGACCACCCCCGCGTGCGCGGGGACCACAGGACGACGGCCACGACCAGGAGCAGCAGCACGGGACCACCCCCGCGTGCGCGGGGACCACGAGGAGGACCGCACCGGCTACACCCGCAGCAAGGGACCACCCCCGCGTGCGCGGGGACCACAGTTCGTGACCTGCGGGTTTAGGGGGCGGGGTGGCGGTTTTTACTTACTTCTTGAGAAACCGGCATATCTGGTCTTCCGTTACGAAGCGGTCAAGAGCATGGTGCAGTCGGTGTCATTCTGCCCGCTGGCAGTTTGGTCGGTCCGGCTTCGGCGTAAGAGGCGGGGTTCTGCCTCTCGGGGGACGTGGTTCCAGTCGGTGCGCACGCCGCGAGCGGGCCGCGCGCTTCCGAGGGGTTCGTGGGTGGCGCAGTCGTCGGTGGAGAGGACGAGACGGTTGTCGTTGCGGCCCAGGCGGGCGGTAGGGCGTACGGGTGGGGCACGCGTCTCCGGAAGGTGTGCTGAGGGGACAGGCGGGTTGCAGGATGATGCGGTCGAGCGAGACGAGGAACCCGGTGACGCCGTCCTCGCTGACCGCAGGAGCCGGCTCGGGCCGGACGGCTGAGCGGGCGCACTCGTTCCAAGTCTGCGCGGCCTGGGGTCGGATCAGGCGAACATGTCCATCGGTCCGCACGCGGCACCCCGATCACTACCGAGGAGATCTTCAGGTGTTCCAGCCGGCCTTACTTCCTCCGCCTCCACGGCCGAATGGCTACGTAGGGGCTTCTGCTGCAACTCATTGAACCTCTTTCATCCTCCAGCACAGGATGAAAGAGGTTCAGCGACCCTTCTGCGTCTGATGCCTAAAACGCGTAGGACGATTCAAGTCAATGATGTGGCGGAAATTATTCGATGATGCCGAGTAGCGTACGACGTTTTGTGAAAGGGTTTATAGTTGCCCTTCAGGGAAAAAGAGGGGGGAACTCGTGATATTCCGTAGAGTCATAGCAGCCACTGCGGTGGCAGCATCCATGGTGCTGCTGGCACCTTCGTCTGCCTTCGCTTCGGGCGAGCCGGATGATCCGGCGCAGTCCGTAGAGCAGGTGGTGACTGCGACGTACAACGGTCAAACCATTATTCTCGGTGAGGGCTGGCAGGGTGCGCAGATCTGCACCGAAGTAGCCGAGGGGGACATGCGCTGCTACGACACGGTGGAAGATGAACAGCGCGATCTGGCAGACGAGAGTCTGGGGCATGCCCTTGCCGCAGAAGCCGCAGGCCTTAAGGTCCCGGGGGCGCTGAGCACGAAGGGGATGAAGCAGCGCACGCTGGTTGAGAAGTCCCCTGCTGCGCCTGGCGCGTCGGCTTCCGTTCAGGCGGGGTCGGTGGGTACGAAAGCTGTCGCGGACTGCCCGTTCGGCTACGGCTGCATATTCGACTACACGTCCTACTCGGGGCGGATGCTTCGGTTCGTAAGTGGTGGGAAGAATCTCGGGAGCCATAACTTCCGTGACAAGACGGGTTCGATCTGCAACAACAAAAGCGGCGGCGGTGTGAAGCTCACGGACTGGCGCACCGGGCTGCCTGATCCTGATTACTACCAGCCGACGGGGACGTGCGGAAAGCTCAACAACGTGGACTACCCGTACGGCGGAGACTGGAACAACAAGGCTGATCACCTGAGTCTGTAAGTCCTGTATCGTGCCCCTTCATCCACGAGTCGGATGGAGGGGCACTTTGAGTCGATTGGAATTGGTAAATGCGGTTTCGTGCCATTATTACTGGTTTGTTGATCGCCGGTCTCTTGACGGGCTGCTCGCTAACAGCGGAGCCTGACGCTGAATCTCAGACACCCGCTATAGTCAAGACGCTTCCTCCGGATGACGACGCAGCTGATTCAAAAAGGAGTGCTGAGGAATTCCGCAAGGCGAGTCGGAATGACGCGGCAGTATACGCGCTGGTTCCGTCGGTTGATAAAATTATCGGCGATTGGGACAGGAAACAGGGGCGTGCTTTCATCTCGACGACGCTGTCTGCCGCTCAGTCGACGGAGCAGAACGGCGAGCTCCTCGCGGGGGCATTTGGGGCGTGGCAGCGGTCGGAATCTGGGTCTTTGCCCGTTGCCGTGTATGGGGGAGACGGCAAGCTGATTTACACAGGTACATTCTGAGGTCAGCCCAACGTAGTGGGCCCGGCCTCAGTGAGCCTCTTTCATCCTGAATAGTTGCAGGTCAGCAACGTGTGGACGGCTTGGACGATGGTGCCGATGCGTCGGGTGGAGCATCGGGCTCGGCGGAGGATGTGCCAGGACTTTAGCTGTGCGAAGGCGCGTTCGCCGGGTGCTCTCAGCCGTGCGTGGTCGCGGTTGAACTGCTGATAGTGAGCGGGCTGTTCGCGGTGGTGGTAGTACGGGGTGCGGAAGGTGGCGCCGGCGCCCTGGTAGGCACGGTCGGCGAGGACGAGGATCTGCCGGGTGAGGCAGGCCTGGACGACGGCTGTGGGCCCGGGCCGCGGTCAGGTCGTGGGTCCGCCGGGTGTCGCGCGGGAGAACCAAAGAGGTGTGCCGTCGGGACGGGGATGACCTGCACGTTCATCCCATGCTTGCGGTGTTTCATCGAGTAGTACGGCTCGTCCGCGCCGATCCGGTCGATCGGGATCAGCGTGCCGTCAACGATGACGTGATCGCCCTCACCGAGACCGGTGAGCGCTTCTTGGAGGCCCGGCGCCCAGCCCGCCAGCACGTCCAAGGTCTCGTCGACGTAACGCCAGGCGGTGGCCTGGGATATCCCGAAACCGGCCCCGAGCTGCGAGAACGTCTCGTTCTTACGCAGGTGCACCAGCGTGAGCAACGCCTGCTTGAAACAGCCGAGCTTGCGCCAGCGGGTGTTGCGGGCCTGGCGGTGCTCGTGCAGCAGCCAAGCGACATGCTCGACCAGCTCATGAGGGACGTCGAGCGTGGCAGCATACGGAACCAACAGGGCCCCTTCGGTCGCCGGTGTGATGAGTGGAATCACCACGCCAACGACAAGGGGCCCTGTCTCGTCACCACCCTCGCTGACCAGCCTCTTTCACCCTCCAGCACAGGATGAAAGAGGTTCACTGAGTTGGTCCACGACGCTGCGGAGCCCACGAGCCCACTCCCCGCCTGAGAACGATCCACCACAGAAGCTGCGCCGGAACTCGAGAACCGGCAGCGCCTGTACACGGGTTTCGGCAGCACTCGAAGCTCTGTAGAAATCGAATGATTCATGGCTTCAGGGAAGAACAGACCCCTGCTGAGAGTTCAGCAGGGGCCCACGGTGACGAACCCTTCGGAGGACCGCTACCTACCTTCCTTGAGCGTCATGTCGGCCGATACCAGCTCATGTGTGTTGCCGATCTGACGGCCCGGACTCACTTCAGATGGCGAGTGAAGAACTGGGCCGCGGCGTCCCCTGCGAACTGCGGGACACCGGTGTGTCCGCCCATGTTGGCGTGCAGGGTCTTCTCCCTGGAGCCGAACGCGTCGAACAGGTCCAGGGCCGCCTGCCGGTCGTTCCCTTCGTCGTCCCACTGCAGCAGGACATGCAGCGGGATGGTGACCTGCCGGGCCTCCTCGAACATCGCGCGAGGCACGAAACTTCCGGCGAACAGAACAGCAGCCGAGATGCGCGGCTCGACCACTGCCAAGCGGGTTCCGATGGAGATCACTCCCCCCGAATACCCGACTGGGCCGTTGATCTGGGGCAGCGCCAGGATGGCGTCCAGGGCGGCCTGCCATTCTGGGACCGCTTTGTCGACCAGGGGGAGGATGAGGGTGTCGATGGTCTCGTCGTTGACCGGCTCGCCGGCTTCCAGCGCCCGGCGCAGGTCGGAGAGGGCCCGCTCGGCGCCGGGCAGGCGGGGCCGGTCGCCGCTTCCGGGGAGCTCGATGGCGGCTGTGGCGAAGCCGTCCGCCGCAGCGTGCCGGGCTCGGGCCACCAGTCGGGGATACGTCTTGCGCAGTCCGAGCGGCGGGGGGCTGAGCAGGATCAGCGGCACCGGTGCGGATGCGGATGCGGAATCAGGCGTCCACAGGATGCCGGGGACCTCGCCGAGGGTGAACTCGCGTTCGAGGACGCCGTCGTCGAGGGCCTGCTCGGAAGTGAAATGCATGGTCGTGCCTTTCGGGAGTGCACCGGACGGCGCTCCCGGACGACCTGCCTATCGCCCGACCGTGACCCCGGAGGGGAGCACCCATGTCAATACTGTGTTCACGGGTACCACCTCCTCGATCTGTCGCACGGCCTCCCGGGAACGTAGCAGGTGTCGCCCTCGTCCTCCAACGGGTTTTGTGGTTCTCCGTGGCGCCGCTTCAGCGACCCACTCAGGAAACGGGGTGCATTGGCGCTGTGGCTTCCCATGGATATCGAGCACAGCGCACCGCTGCCGTCCCCCGACCTCGTTTACAGATGCTGTCGCTTCCGTGAACAAAACCCGTTGGTGTTGTTGTGACAGGGTCGCCCCGGCGTCGACAAGGTGTGCGGAGGCGGCGGCCGAGCCGCCGATCACGGGGCCGACCGAAGCGCGGAACTCGGCGACGCTGTCCTGGCTGAACGCAGGGGCCAGCGCTTGGTCGAGTCGGTCGAGTCGGTCGAGCTGATCGAAGATCCGAGCGGAGGCGGGCTCTGCGGGGGTGCCTACGGCCTGCACGCCGTTGCGGTCGGTCAAGGGCAGGGCGCCCGCGCCCGCGTGGCTCCTGGCACGTTCCCGGCTCAGGGAGTGGCGGGCTTCGCTACGCCGGGATCAGCTCGGGTCGGACGACCGAACGGGCGCGCTCGTTCAAGGCTCGGGCGGCTTGGTTACGGACGTGGGGCCGGATCAGGTTGAACATGTCCGTCATGCGTTTGTCGATACGGCCACTGTTGACCAATGGATAGTCGTCCAGCGCGAGCCCCCATGTCTGGCATGCGGCCTCCAGGTGGCCGATGGACAGCTGCCGCTCGGCAAGGATCGCTCGTTCCTTGACGCGTGTGCGTCGGTAGACGCTGTACCGAAGCCGGTCCGACTCTTGCAGGGCCTCAACCGCGCCGCGCAGGTCGCCCATCTCATAACGGACCTGGCTGGTGTGGTAGTTGAGCGAAGCCGGGTCGTAAGAGCCGAACACCTTCGCGCCTGATTCCGCCTTGTCCATGGCCGTCTCCGCTTCCCGCAGATACATGAGTGCGGACCTGCGGTCCCCGATCTGGGCGGCGGCGTGGGCCTGTTGTCCCGCGAGGAAGGCGCGCATGCGTGGACCGGCCTGCGGCGACGATGCGGCGGCCGAGTCGGCGAGCCGCTTCGCCACCGGGCCTTGGCCGAGGTCGACGGCCTGCACGCTCATGCCTCGGAGCGTGGTGCAGTACGTCAAGTGGTCTTCGGACGCTCCTGCAAGCTCCAGTGCCTTGAGGTAGTAGCGCTGTGCGAGACCGTGCAAGCCCTCGTCAACCGCCATGTATCCGGTGAGATAGCAGAGATCGGACGCCGCGGACATCATGGCTTTCCGTACATCCTCGGGTCCTGGCACACGCAGGAACGGTGCGACCGTGTTCACGAGAAAGGTTGCGGCCAGAGGACGCGCCGTGCGGCCGCCGAACTGGTCGTCCATGGTGGAGAGCTGTTCTGTCATCGCGGAGACCGTGTGGACATCGGACATGCCGATACGGGTCCGCGCGCCGTTTTGGGCGGCTTCGATGCGCCCGACCACGTCCGGCCACTCGGGGACGGTCAACGCGACGGAGAACAGGGCGACGCCCAGTACGCCACGGCGGGAAGGGTCCATGTCCAGCCTCCCAAGATCGATGATCCCGTCAACTGTGCTGACCTCCGCCCCCTTTGCCTCGGCAGGGTGCGGAAAGCCGGCTTCCGCGTGTGTGACGGGGCGCCCGAGCCGTCGGGCGAACGCTTCCAAGATCAGCGAGCGGGCATCGTCGCGCGGAAGACTCCCGCTCATCCATTGATGCACCGAGGGCGCGCGGTACTGCTTGGGGGTGCCGCGCTCGGTTCCCACCCTGTTGATCGCTTGCGCGCACTGCCGCAGCGTCCAGCCGGTCTCGCGGAACAGACGTTCTAACGTTGTGTTCGGCCCGCTGGTGCCCACGGTCGCTCAACCCCCTGCACAACTCAGCCCATCGCTTAACGCCCTTAAACCCTGCGCGCTTCCCAACCCGGGACCACCCCCGCGTGCGCGGGGACCACGAGTGGTGGAGCTGTGCCTACTGTGACGCCTCGGGACCACCCCCGCGTGCGCGGGGACCACCCGCTCACCGTCGATGAGCGCGGGCTGCCCCAGGGACCACCCCCGCGTGCGCGGGGACCACGCGCGGGAGTTGTTCGCCCGCGCCCTGGAGGAGGGACCACCCCCGCGTGCGCGGGGACCACGGCCCCCCGTCACCGCGACGGGGGGTCTCGGCGGGACCACCCCCGCGTGCGCGGGGACCACTCCCCGGTAGCGGGCCACAGGGCTCACCGGCCAGGACCACCCCCGCGTGCGCGGGGACCACCCGTCCAGGGCCCGGTGATCGCAACGCCGGATGGGACCACCCCCGCGTGCGCGGGGACCACCCGTCCTTCTTGCGCAGTTCGCGGGCGCCGAGGGGACCACCCCCGCGTGCGCGGGGACCACGTTCCGCCGCAGGCGGATGGCAAGACGAGCAAGGGACCACCCCCGCGTGCGCGGGGACCACGCGACGGCCGGGAGGACAGTTGCGAGCTTCTTGGGACCACCCCCGCGTGCGCGGGGACCACCGGGCGCCCGCCCTGAAGGGGCACGTCAAGCCGGGACCACCCCCGCGTGCGCGGGGACCACCACAACCGGTTCGGCAACCCGGTGCGCAACCGGGGACCACCCCCGCGTGCGCGGGGACCACGGTCGATGACGGCCAGGCGCTCGTCGACGAGCAGGACCACCCCCGCGTGCGCGGGGACCACTGACGTAGCCGTACCGGTCCCGGGTGAGGTCGGGGACCACCCCCGCGTGCGCGGGGACCACAGTGCCAGAGGTGCGCCGACGTCGCGCGCGGCGGGACCACCCCCGCGTGCGCGGGGACCACGTGGAGCAGCTCGACGTCGGCACCCTCTACCGGGGACCACCCCCGCGTGCGCGGGGACCACGCTGGCGCAAGGCCCGCAAGCGCAACGCCGAGAGGACCACCCCCGCGTGCGCGGGGACCACTGCGTGCCGCCGAACATCCGCTCAAGGGCCGCGGGACCACCCCCGCGTGCGCGGGGACCACGGTGATATCCATCCGGCGCGGCGGTGCGGTGCGGGACCACCCCCGCGTGCGCGGGGACCACAGTTCGTGACCTGCGGGTTTAGGGGGCGGGGTGGCGGTTTTTACTTACTTCTTGAGAAACCGGCATATCTGGTCTTCCGTTACGAAGCGGTCAAGAGCATGGTGCAGTCGGTGTCATTCTGCCCGCTGGCAGTTTGGTCGGTCCGGCTTCGGCGTAAGAGGCGGGGTTCTGCCTCTCGGGGGACGTGGTTCCAGTCGGTGCGCACGCCGCGAGCGGGCCGCGCGCTTCCGAGGGGTTCGTGGGTGGCGCAGTCGTCGGTGGAGAGGACGAGACGGTTGTCGTTGCGGCCCAGGCGGGCGGTAGGGCGTACGGGTGGGGCACGCGTCTCCGGAAGGTGTGCTGAGGGGACAGGCGGGTTGCAGGATGATGCGGTCGAGCGAGACGAGGAACCCGGTGACGCCGTCCTCGCTGACCGCAGGAGCCGGCTCGGGCCGGACGGCTGAGCGGGCGCACTCGTTCCAAGTCTGCGCGGCCTGGGGTCGGATCAGGCGAACATGCCCATCGGTCCGCACGCGGCACCCCGATCACTACCGAACCAGCCGGGTTCGTAGCGCGTGCGTGGCGTCGAGGACGGGTGCGTCAGGCAGCCGCATGTCGTCCATCGCGTCCTCGGAACGCGGCGACCCCGGGCGCGCAGTGAAGCGATGCGTCCGCAGAGGAGCAAGTGAACCCCGGCCATGCGTCGTGTGAAGGGGTTTGCCGCACTCCGGCATGAGGGCGCGACGGAGCCGTCCCGGTTTCCGGAGCGGGGTTATGCAGCTTTGAGCCGGGCCACCGCTTGGATGCGGTCCTGGAGCTTGCGTACGGCAGCCGAAGGCCGCGGTGTGCTCAGGGCGCGCAGCTTGTCGAAATGCTCGTCGCCCCGCGCTGTGGACAGCCCCTCGTAGTCGTCGAGGAAGCGGCCCCACGAGGCGCATGCCTCCTCCACGTGCCCGTACTCGTGCTGTCGTTGCGCCAGCACCGCGTGCGCATGGAGCCTTCCTTGCCGCTCCAGGGGGGACATGATCCGGATGGAGGACCGAAGTGCCTTGATGGAGGCCGCGAGTTCGCGCGTTTCGTAGTGCACGTGGGACACGTGGAAGAGGAACGCGGCCTGGTCGTACCCGCCTACGGCGTCGCGTCGGAAATCCGCCCGGGCCAGAGCGGTTTCCGCTTCTTTGAGACGGGCGATCGCTCCCTGCCGATCACCCACCATGGCCGAAGCGTGAGCTTGCTGCCCGCGCAGGAACGCGACGAGACGCGGGCCCGCCTGTGGGGCCGCCTCGGCTGCTGAATCGGCGTAGTCCAGGGCCTTTTGCCCGTACCGCAGGTGGGATGCCTGCAAGCTCATACCGCGCAGAGTGCGGCTGTAGGTGAGCTGGTCACCCGACTCCTGAGCCAGGTCCAGCGCCCGCAGGTAGTAGGTCTGGCCGAGCCCGTGGGCCCGTTCGTACATCGCCATCCAGCCAGTGAGATACGTAAGGTCCGACGCGGCCGAAAGCATGTCGCGGTGAACCTTCTCCGAGGCGGCGGCGCGCAAGTAGCCCGCGACCGTGTTCACCATGAACGCGGCTGCCATCGGCCGGGCGTGCCCGCCCCCCAGTTCATCGAGGATATCGGCGATCTTGCCCGTCATCCGGCGGACAGTCTCGACTTCTCCGGGGCCAATTCTGCCGGTCGGCCGGGTGAAACGGTCGCGATCATCAGCCTCTGCGGCGGAAGTGAGAGCAGAAAAGGCTGGAACGGTGAGGGCGGCGGAGTACAGGCCCGTGGTCAAGAGTTTGCGACGGGAGGGGTTCATGTCTTCCTTCCCTAGATTGATCAAGGACTCCACGGTGTCGCGCCGAGATCCGTTCCGGTCGCCTGCCGGTGGTTGCAATCCTGCTTCCGCATAGGTCACCGGGCGCCCCAGCCGGCGTTCGAGAACGGCCAGAATCACGGCTCTCACCTGCGGTTTCGGCTGTGTTCCCTGTTTCCACTGAGACACGGAGGGCTGCTTGTAGGCCAGAACCAGTCCAGCCTCGGCCCCCACACGATTCACAGCGCGGGCGAATTTGGTTTCCGAGTATCCGGCCTGCTCAAGCAGGGTGCACAGTTCTTGGTTACGCCGTGCTCCTGGCTCTGCGACCATCCCAACCCCTAGGGCTTATGGATCTTATGATCCGGCGTCCTCTCAACGGTACCGGGCAATGTGGCTCGCACGGTTAGCTCAGCGTGCACGAACGAGGTGCACGGGTGCAATCAAGCAAGTTCCCACGAAGGTGAAAAATGGAACAGGAAGCGAGTCCGCTGCCGAGGGTCGGCACGCTCGTGGTGGACATAGGGCGCTCCGATCGCGTGGGCGCATTCCGTGGAGTCGCTGGTCCGTACTGGTCGTTGCGGCCCGTGGGCGGTGGTGTCGAGTGGGAGCCGGTGCCCGAGCGCGTACGGCCGGCGACGACTGCCGAGTGTCTGCGTGCTCAGATCGCTCGTGTGAACGCCCGGAGCCGGGGCGAGGTGCTGTGACCGGCTGGCGCTGACGGCTGCTCGGCAAGTCGGCTGCGCACAGGTGTTGTTCCCCTGCGTACTCGTACGGGATGCGCCGTGTCGCGTCGGCCCGTGTCGAGACCGACCCCGCTTCCCTGGGCGCGGTCGGCGGCATGTTCTGACGATTTCTCCCGTGGCTGGCCGGAATGAGGGCCGGGCGGGCGTCCCGCACAGAGAGATGGATCGTGTGATGCTTCACCGCAGCCCCGTGGACGGACTGGCTGTATGCGACCCGGTCGGGCCCGAGTACTTGGACGACCCCGACCGGGATGTGGCGGTGGAGGCCGGTGTCCGGCTGGTCAACGCCCTGCTGCGGTTCGGGGTGAACCTGGAACAGGTATCGGCCGAGAAGGTCTGTCACGCCTGCACCGATGTCAAGGACGCCTACCGCATCAGGCTCGGCGTCCTGGCCGTGGACGAGACCCGGGCGATGGCAGCTCAACTCGAATCGTTTGCGCGGGAGTTCGAGCGGATGCGGGAACTGCAGTGTTCCTCCCCGTCCGGCCGGTCCGACACCGGAGAGGGTTTCTCCTGAGCGGCCACGTCACGGCAGGAAACGTGCCCCGTGCGGGCGCCGGGCGGCTGCCCGGCGTGGTGAGAGGGCGGGACCTGCCGTCGTACTGCCCCACGTACGCGTCGGCGGGGCCTCGCGCTGCGCCGGCACAGACGAAAGAGATCCGACTCACCGTGCTGCAATGCACTGCCGTCACCGCGCTCCCGCCCCACCAAGCACTCGCAGCTCTCGTGGGCATGGCTGGAGCCCCGGACGATGCGGGCGATCTTCTTGGCGACCATCCTTACGTGCTCTGCGAGTTGGGCGAGCACGGCGAGGCGATCGAGCATGCCGCGCGCCTGTGGACCGCGGAAACGGAACTGCCCGCAAGCCTGTGGTTCCTGTGGACCGACAGTCCGGGCGGCCACCGCGTCCACCACCGGTTCACCGCCCTTCCCCTGTGCCCCGTCCGCATCCACCACGTCAAGGAGAACTACCGGCAGTGGTGCGACCTGTACGACGACCACCCCGGCAACCACAGCTTCCACGTCAGAGACCCCCTGCGCGACGCCCACCACGCACAGATCCGGAGCGACGCCGAGCGGGCGTACGGAAGCGCCGCCGATGACCCCGGCCCCCACGGCGACTGCGACGAGCGCTGACCCACAGGCCGAGTCGCCGGCCGCTGTTCTGGGTGGGCCCCGCCCGGCCGCGCAGGCCGAAGCCCCGGTCCCGTAGGCGTGGCGTGACCCGGCTCATTCCGGAAAGCTCTCATCTTCCGGGTGGGCGGCTGGTCTGATGGCCTGTCGGCAGGGCCCCCGACAGGGGCCGCCGGTCGGAGCCGGGCGAACGGGGGCGGAGATGGCGGGGACTTGGGGCTGGGCGCACGTCCAGGGGGAGCGGGTCCAGTTCAGCAAGCGCACATATGCGACCGCCGTACAGGCGCGGGAGGCGCTTAAGGCGCACTTGGACGGCCGCAGCGGTGAGGACGACTGCCGGGATGCCGCAGGTCGGCTGCGGGCGCTGCCGCCCCGGCCCGACGACGTGTCCGTCCACGTCTCCGGGCGAAGCTGGTACGTCCAACCGGCCCACCAGGCGGTCCGGGTCTTCGCGGGCGACACCGTCCACACCTTCCGCCGACCCGTCGCCGCCGAACCGGACGAGCCGCGGCCCCCGAAGCCGCGCGGGAAGTGGCGGGCGGCGGCGGCCGACGCCGGGCCCGGCCAGCTGCGCGTGCGGGTTCTCGGCTTCGTCGTCGGCGTCCTCGGAGGTGTGTCCGTCCTCGTCTCCGGCGGCGCCTCCGCGGGCAGCCGGGTCCTGGGGCTGGTCTTCGTCGCGGTCGGGGTCGCCCTCATGTTCAACCGGGCGATCCGCGCGAAGCTGGGCGGGCCCGGGAGCTGAGCCCGGACCCACCGGGTGGATCCGGGCTCAGCCCGGTGCCGGCCCCCTGCCGGAGGCTGGTGTCAGCCCCTTGCCGCTGACCCGGTGTGGAGCGCGGTCACCGGGTTGCCGAGGCGTGTGCTCAGTGGTCGCCGCGGTCGCCGTAGCCGTAGTCCGGCTCGTGGCTGGGTCCGGGCTTCGTCGGCGTGGGGCTGGGCGTCGGGGGCTTGGTGACCGGCGGCTTCGTCGGCGGGAGGGTGATCGGGGGGATCGTGACGGGCGGGACGGTGACGGGAGGGACCGTGACCGGCGGGATCGTGATGGGAGGGTCGGTCACCGGCGGCACGGTGATGGGCGACACGGTGACCGGGGGAACGGTGACGGGCGGGATGGTGATGGGCGGTTCCGTGGGCGGTGGCGACGTGACCGGCGGCGAGGTGGGCGGGGGTGTCGTGACCGGCGGTGAGGTGGTGCCGTCGCAGGTGACGTCCACGTGCCCGAGCTCCACGTCGACCAGGGGCCCGTCGTACAGCTCTTGGCCCTCCTCGTCGCGCAGGGCGCCCGAGATGGTGATGTCGAGGCCGGCGCGGGCGGAGCTCTGCGGCTGGTAGCCGCCGCCCGAGGGGTCCTCGATCTGGTCGTACTGGACGGTGAGGGTGGCCGTGCTGACGCCGGCGGCGCCCAGTTCCGCTCCCGTGACCTCGATCTGCGTCGTACCGGTGGGCACCTGGCGTCCCAGGACGCCGATGGTGTTGGAGTCGGTGCGCGCGTAGGCCAGGGCCAGCGGGCCGATGGGGGCGGGGATGCACTCGGCGTAGGCGTCCAGGGATCCCACGGCGAGGAAGTCCCGCTCGTTCAGCGACAGGGTGAACCCGGACGCCTGCGCCTGGGCCCAGTTCCTCGCGGTCTCGGCGTTCGTTCTGACCACCGCCTGGCCGCGTACGGTCAGGTAGTTCAGGACCCCTGACGGGTCGGAGAGGTCTCCGTTGTCGAGCCCCCCGTTCGGAGGGGAGCCGGCGGTGCCGAAGACGCCGTTGAAGGCGTCCAGTCCGGCCGCGGGTACGTCGGAGATGGTGAGGTCGGCCAGGACGCTGGTGGCCACGTCGCCGTCGGCGGCCCGGGCACCGGTGCTGGCCACCGTGAAACCGGCGGCGGTCAGGGTCGCGGCCGCGGTGACGGCCAGCGCGGCACGGACGGCGGACCGTCGTACGTCGCGGCGCACGCCAGGGGGGAGGGGCAGGGTTTTCGGCATGCGGTAATGGGAGCGGACCGATGCCGCAAGGCGGGGGATTCACCGCCGAACAGGTGTGTTGCGCGGCACCGCTGCCCAGGTGGTCACGCCCGTGGCCCGGTGGGGCCGCCCCTTGCGGTGCTCGGAACCGCCTCGTCGCGAACATCGGAACGTCGGACTGATGAGGCTTCCGCTGCTGCGTCGGGGTGAAACCGTCGCTGCGCTGTGCCTGGTGCGCGGACGAACCGGTGCGGCGGGACACGCGACCGGACGGGGCAGGGCGGGTCTGGGCGGGTCCGGACGGGGCGGGGCCGGGCCGTGCGGGGTTGAGGCGCGGGACGGGCTGCTGCGCCCCGGGGCCGGACACGGGGGAGCCCGGACCCGCCGTGCGGATCCGGGCTCACCTCGGTCTCAGCCCTCTGCCGGGCCCGGCGTCAGACCCCCGCCGGAGCCTTCGCCGGGTCGGGGCCCGGGTCTGGATGGTCCGGGCCGGTCGCCGTCGGGGCCGGGGGCGTGCCCCCCGTGGCGGCGACCGTCGACGGGGCCGGTTCCCGGGAGACGTTGAACTCGGCCAGCAGTTCCTTGCCGAAGCCGAAGAAGTACGTGGCGAGGAAGCCGGCGACGTAGCCCACCAGCAGGCCGCCCCCGTAGATCGCGATCGTGGAGCCCAGGCCGTGGTTGCCGTCCAGGAGCGGGAACAGGGCCCAGCCGGACGGGCCGATGGCCGTCGAGCCGACCGTGTCGCCGAGCTGGTTGAACAGACCGACGAACCCGCCGCCGAAGGCCCCGCCGACGCACGCCGTGATGAACGGGCGGCCCAACGGGAGTGAGACGCCGTAGATCAGGGGTTCGCCGACGCCCAGCAGCCCCGCCGGGAGCGCCGACTTGATCGTGCGGCGGATCGACTCGTTGCGGGGGAGGCGGAAGTACACCGCCACCGCCGCGCCCACCTGGCCGGCGCCCGCCATCGCCAGGATGGGGAGCAGGACCGTGTAGCCCTGCTGCTCGATGAGCGTCGTGTGGATCGGGATCAGCGCCTGGTGCAGGCCCAGCATGACCAGCGGGAGGAACAGGCCGCCGAGCACGAAGCCCGCGCCCGCGCCGCCGTTGGACAGCAGCCAGTTGGCGAACGTCCCGATCGCGGACGAGACCTCCCCCGCCACGTACATCAGGCCGAAGATCGTCACCAGGCCGGAGACCAGCACCGTCAGGGTCGGGGTGACCAGGACGTCCAGGGCCTCCGGCACCCAGCGGCGGCACCACTTCTCCACGTACACCGCCAGCACCGCCGCGCCCAGCGCGCCGAGCACGCCGCCCTGGCCGGGCGAGAGCGTCTGGCCGAAGGCGTCGATGTTCGCGACGCCGGGGAAGACGATGATCGCGGCCACCGCACCGCCCAGGATCGGCGTGCCGCCGAACTCCTTCGCCGTGTTGTAGCCCACGAACACCGCGATCAGCGCCATGAAGCCCGATGCCATCGCCGCCAGCGCGGGCGTCACCGCGGGCAGCCACTCCAGGTTCACCAGCAGGCCGTTGAGCCCGGCGATGATGCCGCAGCCGATGAGGGCGGGGATCAGCGGGACGAAGATGTTGGCGATCTTCCGCAGGAACAGCTTGAACGGGGTGGCGTTCTTCGCCTTCCGCTCCGCCCTGATCGCGGCGCCCTGGGCGGCCAGCTCCTCCGCCGTGGCGGGGGCCGTACCGGGTTCGGGGGCCGGCGCGGGCGATGCGGCCGGGGCGGCCTCGCGGCCCTCCTCGACCAACTGCTCGAACTCCGGGGTGACGCGGGCGACCGTGCCCGGACCCAGCACGATCTGGTACGTGTCGTCCTCGACGACGCCCATCACGGCGGGCAGGGCCTTCAGCGCCTCGTCGTCGACGAGGGACCGGTCGTGCAGCCCGAGCCGGAGCCGGGTCATGCAGTGGGCGACGGAGGCGACGTTCGCCGGGCCGCCGACGAGCGGCAGGATCGCGGCGGCGGTGGCGCGGTTCTTGTCTTCAGTGGCCATGGTGCTCGGTGCCTTGCTGTGCGGGGGGTGGGGGGTGCCCCTGGGGTGGGTCAGGTGGTGCGGACGGCCGTGAGGGCGGCGCGGAGGTGGCCGTTCGCCTCGGCGAGGCGGGCCGCGGCGGTGGGGCCGTCGACCTGGCCGAGGACGACGAGGATCGCGTTCTTGACCTCGCCGCCGGTGGCCGCGAGGGCGGCCTCGATCTCGGCGTCGGACGCGCCGGTGGCCAGGGAGACGATGTGCCGGGAGCGGGCCCGCAGCTTCTCGTTGGAGGCGCGGACGTCGACCATGAGGTTCCCGTACGTCTTGCCGAGCCGGATCATCGTGATCGTCGAGATCATGTTGAGGACGAGCTTCTGCGCGGTGCCCGCCTTGAGCCGGGTCGAGCCGGTGAGCAGCTCGGGACCGGTGACGACCTCCAGGCCGTGTTCGGCGGCGGCCCCCAGCGCGGACCCGGCGTTGCAGGAGAGCCCGATGGTCAGGGCGCCCCGGGCGCGGGCGTGCTCGACCGCGCCGATCGCGTACGGCGTGCGGCCGGAGGCGGAGATGCCGACCACCGTGTCGTCGGCCGTCAGCTTCAGCCCGTCCAGGTCGGCGGCGGCCAGCTCCTTGCTGTCCTCCGCGCCCTCGACGGCGGTGACCATGGCGGAGGGGCCGCCCGCGATCAGGCCGACGACCTCGGACGGGTCGGTGTTGAAGGTGGGCGGGCACTCGCTGGCGTCCAGCACCCCGAGGCGGCCCGCCGTGCCCGCGCCCGCGTAGATCAGCCGGCCGCCGCGGGCCATGCGCTCGGCGGTGGCGTCGATGGCCGCGGCGATCTGCGGCAGCCGCTCGGCGACGGCGGTGGGGACGGTGGCGTCCTCGCCGTTCATGATCCGCGCGATCTCCTCGGTGGACAGCCGGTCGATCTCGGCCAGCTCGGGGCGGAACGCCTCGGTGGCGAGGGTGGCCAGCTGGGCGCGCAGCTCGCCGTAGGTCCCGGAGGCGTCGGGGGCGCCGGGGGCGGGGGTGTTCGCGTCGGTGGTGGAGGTCATGGGGTGCGGCTCGGCTTTCTCGGAGTGCTGGGCTGTTCGGGGTGCTGGGCTGTTCGGTGTGCTGGGATGCGTACGCGTACGGGTGCGGGCCCGGTCAGCGGGCGCGCGGGGTGTGGCGGTGGGCCAGCGCCTCGTAGGAGGCGGCCAGGGCGGGCGCGGCGGTCTCGTAGGTCCGCTGCGCGACGCCTATGAACAGGCAGTCCACGACGAGCAGCTGGCTGGTCCGGCTCGACATGGCGGCCGGGCGCAGCTCGCTCTCGCGCGCGGTGGACGTGGTCAGCACGTGGTCCGCGTACTGCGACACGGGCCCGTCGGGCCGCCCGGTGATCGCGATCGTGGTCGCCCCCCGGTCGAAGGCGACCCGCAGCGGCTCGATGACGTCGCCGGTGGAGCCGGAGTGCGTGATCGCGATGGCCACGTCGCCGCTGCGGAGCTGCACCGCGTTGGTCACCGCGAGGTGCGGGTCCATGTGGGCGTGGGCGATGAGGCCGATCCGGAGCAGCTTCTGTGCCAGGTCCTGGCCGACGAGGGAGGAGGCCCCGACGCCGTAGACGTCGATGCGGCGGGCGGTCGCGGCGGCGGCGACGGCGGCCCCCAGCTGTACGGTGTCGAGCCCGGCGGCCGTGTCGGCGAGGGTCTGCTGCTCGTCGTGGGCGAGCTTGGCGACGACGTCGGCGATCGGGTCGTCCACCGCGATGTCGGCGGTGACGGCCGGGGCCCGGCCGGACTCCTGGTGCGCGGCGAGGCCGGCCAGCGCGAGGCGCAGATCCCGGTAGCCGGGGTAGCCGAGGAGGCGGGCGGTGCGGACGACGGTGGCCTCGCTGGTGCCCGTGCGCTCGGCGAGGCCGGTGACGGTGAGGGCGGCGCAGCCGGCCGGGTCGCCCGCCACGGCTTCGGCGACCAGCTGCATCGAGCGGGTCATGGAGGGGGCGAGGGTCCGGACCTTGGCGGCGAGCGCCGCGGGGGCGGGCGGAGATTCGCTGTTGAAACTTTCCTTCACGTCACTGGTCACACCTGAAAGATATTTTCAACCCTGGGGCCCGTCAACCCCTCAGCGGTCTCTACCTCTGGCGGAGCCCGCGGCGGGACGTTCCGCGCGCGGGCGCACAATGGGGGCATGGAGTTGAACCCCCTGGAGCAGGCATTGCACACCGCCCGTGCGCTGGTCATGGCCGACCTGGTGGCGGCCGGCGTGGCGGAGGCGGACATCGTCTCGCTGGTCGAGGACGCGGTGACGCACCGGCGGTGGTGGGTGGAGCAGTGGCCGGAGGGCGCGGAGTTCCTGGCCGGTCTGGTCGCCCAGGACGTGCAGGACGCGCTGCTGGAGCGGTACGGGCGGTGGCCGCTGTGCCCCGCGTGCTCGGCGGAGGACGAGCCGCACGCGCTGGACGTGGAACCGGAGCTGGGCCCCGACCCGCACTGGGTCTGCACCAAGGCGGCCGTCGCGGTGGCCCCGGTGGGGGCGCTGGGCGAGGTACTGCGGCGGTGACGCTCTACATCGACCCGCCCACCTGGCCCGGCCACGGCCGCCTCTGGTCGCACCTGGTCAGCGACGTCTCGTTCGAGGAGCTGCACGCCTTCGCCGCCGCGATCGGCTGCCCGCCGCGCGCCTTCGAGCGCGACCACTACGACGTACCGGAGGCGCACTACGCGGACGCGGTGCGGGCCGGGGCGCGGGAGATCGGGTCGAAGGAGCTGGTCCGGAGGCTCACGGCAGCCGGCCTGCGAAGGCCGAAGGCGCGGCCGGCCCCGGGGTGATTCCCGGGGCCGGCCGCCCCTTCGGCCGGGTGCGTCAGGCCGGGGCCGCGCCGCCCGCCGCGCAGTCGGCCGCCCGGGGGCGCTCGGCCTGCTCGACGGCCTCCGCGACCCGGGCCCGGCCGCGCGGATCGGCGTCCGCCGTGCGGTCCGTACCGTCCGCCGTCCGACCCGTACCGTCCCCTGCCCGGCCCGTACCGTCCGCCGCGCGGGCCGTGCCGCTCCCCGTGCTCTTCGCGAT
>NZ_LIVT01000001.1:541951-1191145 GCF_001905905.1 Streptomyces sp. CB02366 | reverse complement strand
CGCGATCAGCCGCGACCGCGAACGGCCGCTCCCGTCCCGGTCCCCGCCGCGCTGGAGGCGCAGGGCCACGCCGACCGCCGCCAGGGCCACCGCCGTCATCGCCGCGCCCGCCCAGGCGGTGGACGCGAAGCCGAAGTCGAGGTCGATCACCGTGCCGCCGAGCCACGGACCGGCCGTGTTGCCCAGGTTGAACGCCGCCGTCGTGGTGGCTCCGGCCAGCGTCGGCGCGGCCCCGGCCACGTTGAACATCCGGGCGTTCAGCGCCGGGGCGGTGAAGAAGGCGGACAGGCCCAGCAGGAACGCCAGCGCGATCACCGCGACCTGGCTGGAAGCGAACAGGGCCAGCGCCACCAGGAACACCGTGGACGCCGTGATGCCGCTCAGCAGCACCCCGAAGAGGTGCGCGTCCGCGACCCGGCCGCCGATCACGGTGCCGATCAGGGCGCCCGCCCCGAACAGGCCGAGGATCCACGGCACCCACCCGGAGTCCAGGCCCGCCACGTCCGTGAGCAACGGAGCGAGGTAGCTGAACGCGCAGAACACGCCGCCCGCCGCGAGCGCGGTGATCACGATCGCCAGCCAGACCTGGCGGTCCCGGTAGATCGTCAGCTCCTGCTTCAGCTCCGGCTTCTTCTCCGGCAGCGGGATGTGCGGGATACGCGTGACGACGCCGACCAGCGCCACCGCCGAGGCCGCGCCCACCGCCCAGAACGCCGAACGCCAGCCGAAGTGCTCGCCGAGGAAGGCCCCCAGCGGCACGCCCAGCACGTTCGCCACGGACAGGCCGCCGATCATCACGGCCATCGCCCGGGCCCGCTGGTTCACCGGGACCATCGCGATGGCCACGGCCGCGCCGACCGCCCAGAACCCGGCGCACGCGAGCGCGCTCAGCACCCGGGAGGCGAAGAGGATCTCGTACGTCGGGGCCAGCGCACCGGCCACCTGGCCGAGGCCGAACACCGAGATCAGGGCGATCAGTGTGGTGCGGCGCGGAAGCCGGAGCGTGGCCACGGCAAGCAGCGGGGCGCCGACCACCATGCCGATCGCGAACGCGGATATGAGGAGTCCCGCCTGCGGGATCGACACGTTCATGTCGTCCGCGATCGGCGGGAGCAGACCCGACAGCATGAACTCGCTGGTGCCGAGGGCGAAGACCGAGAGGCCGAGAATGTATACGGCCAGGGGCATGGAAGTGCGGCGTGAGGGAGAGTCGGGCATGACTCGTCCCAACGCGGGGAAACGCGTCCGCATTCCCGGTGCCGGGACGGGACCGCGCCTGTTCACAGCCCTGTGATGACCTGGGCGGACCCGGGCCGCAGGCCACCGCCACCGAGCAGAGGCCGGTGTCCGGCGTCGTCCTGACCCCGTGCCGCGACGGCCGCGCACCGCAGGTCCCCCGGGAACAACCGGACGGCGTCAGCACGGTGCGCCGGGACGTCACCGGCGTCATGCCGGCGATCTCGGCGGTGGTCCTCACCGTGTCCACCGCCGCCACTCGGTTCGTCGCCGGGCGCCGGGAACAGCTCGCCGGGCACCCCTGCCGGTTCGCCGCCTCCCTGTCCCAGGAGCTGCCGGGCCGGTCGGCGTCGTTCGTGCCGTCGGACAGGCCCGGACCGTGCCCGAGTTCCGGCCGGTACGTCCGTGCCGCAGCCGCCTCCCGGCGTCGTGGCGCCCCTGCCGCTCATCCGCGGACGTCTCGTCCGGCGATCGGGTAGGGTCGCCGAACTGCCAAAGGAGGAACGGGTGTTGGACTCCGAGATAGAGCGCTTTTTCGCACAGCCGCGCTACTGGTTGATGCACGCGCTGCCGTGGCCGACGACGGACCCGAACGTCGGGATGGCGGAGGCGGCGCACGTCATCGCGCCCTCGACCGTTCCCTCCGGGCAGCGGGACCGTCTGCCTCAGGACGTGGCGGATCTTCTCGGGTACGTGGATGTGTACGCGAGCGAACATCCGGATCAGCGAGTGGTCTGGTTCACGGACGTCACGCGGTGGCTGGAGTGGGAGAAGGGCAGCAGCTGGAGCGCGCTCGGCGTGGAGTGGGAGCACGCGCTCGCGGAACTGGCGCGACTCCCGCTCCTGGGGTTGTACATGACGGTCAACCGCCGGGCCTACCACCATCTGATCAACACGGCCGAGCGTTTCCGCGTGACCTACACGGACGGGCACAGCGAGGTGCTGACCGATGGGGAACGCCGAGCGGTTCATGAGGCGTTCGAGCACAAGCTGGACGAGGACTGGCCGGCGTACGTCCGCGACATGGTGGCGAGCGGACACCTCACCGTCGGCTAGCTCCTGGCGAGCCGGCCGGCAGCGGGGGCCGCTCACCGGCCCGCCGTACGGAGTCGATGACGTGCGAGAGCCGGTCAACGTCGAGATCCGCGCATCCGGGTCGAGCCGGTCTTCCGCCACCCCCACCGCCGTCGCCGCGGCCCCGGCGCCCCCCCGGGTGGCGCGGAGCCGGCTGATCGCCCCGCGGTCGCGGTGCGGCCGGAGGACGTCGCGCACGGCGGCGTCGCTGACGTGGGTCACGGCTCCACGGCGGAGAAGGGGCTGTGCGCCACGGGCCGGTCCGCCACACTGGGGGTGTGAAGCTTCCCCGGGTGGAGTGTCCGAAGTGCCGTCGGCCGACGGCTGTCGCCCCCATGGCCGGATCGCTGACGAAGGGCCGCCTGTGGCGGCACGACGATGCGAGCGCACGCCGCGACCCGGAAGGGTTCCTCGTGTCCTGCTCGGAGTCCCTGAGCACCGTGGACCTGCCCGAGGCCGGCCGCCAGATGGAGCTCGACCTCGACGTCCCGGACCCCGCCGACGCACCCGAGCCCGAGCCCCTGGACACTCTCGCCCTGTTCTGACCCCTTCTGCCCCCTCGCCCCGCCTCGCGGAGCACCGGCTTCCCGGTGCCCGTTCGCGGGCGGACTCCGTTCGGCCCTAGGGCGTGTTGCGAAAGCCCCGCCTGTTCGGCGACGCCCGGCACGCACGCTCGCCGCGTTGTCGGGACCACCCCGATACCACCAGTATCGGGGCGGCCCTCCGCCTTGCGATCGCACGCACCGGACGCCGCCGAACCCGCCCTCCGGGCGGACGACGCTCCTTCCGAAACACGCCCTAGGCGGGCAGCGCGTGCAGCTTCTTGCCGTGCAGGGCGAAGACGTGCTTGCCGTCCGTGGCCACCAGCCACGCGTGGTAATCGCCCGTCCCGTCGTTGAACGTCCAGCGCAGGGCGCCGGTCTTCGCGTCGAAGGCGTGGACGCCGCCCTCCGGGTCCAGGTCGGTGGCCCCGTACAGCGTGCCGCCCACCCTGACGATCTGCCGGGGCACCTGCACGCTCGCGTCCCGGAGCGCCGTGGACTGCCAGACCTTCTTCCCGGTCGCCGGTTCGAGGGCCCACAGCATGCGCCCGCTGTCCGCGATGTACAGCACCCCGTCCACGACGCTCGGCTCCCGGAACAGGGAGAACTCCTCCGCCTCCACGGACCACTTCTCGGAGCCGTCCGCCAGCGCGAACGCCTGGAGCCGGGAACCCTGCGGAACGATCACCAGGTCCTGGTGGACGGCGAACGGCCCGTAGCTCGTCTTCGTCGTCTTGTGCGTCCACACCTGCTTGCCGGTGGCGGTGTCGCGGACGGTGAGGTTCTTCTTGTAGTCCGTGTAGACCAGGTGGCGGCCCTGCACGGCGGCGTGGATGCCGTTCTGCTCGGTGCCGAGGTCGCGCTGCTCCTTCCAGGCGACCTTGCCGGTGGTGCTGTTCAGTGCGGCGATCACGTTGGTGTGGGACGAGCCGTCGGCCTCCAGGATCTCCGCCACGACGTACACCTGCTCCGCGTCCACCGCGATGGGCCTCGGCTGCCGGTACTCCTTGCCGAGGTGGCTGCGCCAGGATTCCTTGCCCGTCCCCGGTACGAAGCCGATCACGCTGCCGTCGTACTTGCCGCTGGCCAGGTACAGGGTGCCCGCCCCGAGCAGCAGCGGTGCACCGGGCGTCGCCCCCTCGACCAGTGACCAGCGCTCCTCGCCGCTCGCCCCGGCGAGCGCGGCCAGCGGATCGCCGCTCGCGATCACCACGCCGTCCACGGCGACGAGTTCGTCGTTGTCGCCGTACGTCTGCGCCGAGGTGGTCTTCGTCCAGAGCGGCGCGGGGGCCTTGCCGTCCTCGCCGCCCCCGCTCCCCTTGCCGTCCCCGGGAGAGGCACTGCGCGGCGGCGGAACGCTGCCCTCGCCGCCGGTCGCCGACTCGTCCTCGCAACCGGTCAGGCCGGCCCCGACCACCGCCATCGTGAGCCCGCCCCCGGCCAGCCGCAGTATGCGCCGCCGGGACGTGCTTCCGGCCGTCGTGCCGAGACCCTTGGACATGTCGCCTTACCCCCGTGGAGTTGTTCGGAGCGGAAAGATCGGCGGATCGCCGTCGCAGAAGGCGTGTGCATCTGCGATGCGAGACGTTAGCCCCCGGCGCCCTTCACCGGTCGGGCCAAGGTGCGACCGGGACGACACCGTGAACGAACCGGAACATTTGCGAAGGCACGTTGACACGTCGACGGAACGACGGGGAGACGCGTTGACGGGGCAAGGGGGGAGACGCGTCGACGGGGGAGAGACGTTGACGAGACGCCCCCGGGGAGGGAGGGAAGGGAGGGAGGCGGCCGCCGGCCGGTCCGCAGCCCGGCCGGTCAGTCCGGGGCGGACGCGGCCAGCAGCTCCAGCTCCGCCGCCAGGTTGTGCCGGGCCCGCGCCTCCCACTCCGCCGCGCCGTACGGGGTGCGGAACAGCCGGGGCAGGCCGACGAGGTGCCGCAGCACCGCCGCCCGGCCCTCCCGGAAGGCGTCGTCCGGGACGAAGGCGTACTCCTCCCGGACCCGGGCCGCGTACGCCCCGTACTCCTCCGGACCGCCCGCCAGGACCGCCAGGTCCGCGTCGCACAGCACCTCGCCGTTGCGGTCGCCCGGCGCCGGATCGTGGGCGACGGTGAGCCGGACCAGCCGGGCGACCTCGGCCGTCACCGCGTCCTGCACCCCCGCCTCCGGCAGCGCGCGCTCGGCCAGGGCGGCGCTGCGCTCCTCGTTCTCGCTCCGGTCGGGCCGGTACACCGCGTCGTGGAACCAGGCGGCGAGCCGTACCGCCCGCACGTCCTCCGCGTGGTCCGCCAGCGTGTCGATCCGTTCCAGGACCGCCCGCAGGTGGGCGGTCGTGTGGTAGCGGCGCTGCGGCTCGGCCCAGCGGGCGAGCAGGTTCTCGGCGTACGGCAGCGGGTCGGGGCCGTCCGCCCCGCCGCGCGCGGCCAGCAGCGTCTCGTGCCAGCGGTCCCGGAGACCGGTCTCGGCGTCCTGCGGGGGGCGAGGGCTGGGGCCGGGGTTCGTCATGGGGCGACTCTAGAACGCGACGCGACGCGCGACGGGGCGGGAGGTGACGCGACGCGCGACGGGCGGGAGGTGACGGGGCGTGCGCGGGGCGGCCGGGCCCGGGGGCATCCATCCTCCGGACCGGCCCTTGTCGTCCGGCTAGGGCGGGCCCTACCGTGCGCCCGTGACGATGGATCTCAACGCGGACCTCGGCGAGGGCTTCGGCCGCTGGACCCTGACCGACGACGACGCCCTCCTCGCCGTCGTCACCAGCGCCAACGTGGCCTGCGGCTTCCACGCGGGCGACGCCTCCGTGATGCGGCGGGTCTGCGACGCGGCGGCGGCCGGCGGGGTACGGATCGGGGCGCAGGTCTCCTACCGGGACCTGGCCGGGTTCGGACGCCGCCCGATGGACGTGCCGGCCGCCGAACTGACCGCCGAGATCGCCTACCAGATAGGCGCGTTGCGGGTCTTCGCGGAGGCCGCCGGCACCACCGTCTCGTACGTCAAACCGCACGGCGCGCTCTACAACCGGACCGTCCGGGACGACGAGCAGGCCGCCGCCGTCGTCGCGGGCGTCCGGCTCGCGGGCGGCTCCCCGGCCGTCCTCGGCCTGCCCGGCTCCCGGCTGCTCGCGCACGCCGCCGAGGCCCGGCTCCCCGCCGTGGAGGAGGCGTTCGCCGACCGCGCGTACACCCCGCAGGGCACCCTCGTGCCGCGCGGCGAACCGGGCGCGGTGGTGCACGACCCGGACGAGGTCGTACGCCGGAGCGTCGGGATCGCCGTCGAGCGGGCGGTGACCGGGGCGGACGGCAGCCGCGTCCCGGTCGTCGCGCGCTCGCTCTGCCTCCACGGGGACACCCCGGGCGCGGCGGACCTCGCCCGCCGGGTGCGTGCCGCGCTGGAGGAAGCGGGCGTCGCGATACGGGCGTTCACGTGAACGGGCGTCGCGATACGGGCGTTCACATGAGCGTGCCGGGGGGCGCGGAGGGGGCGCGCGCCCCCTCCGCCCCCGGCCCTCCCTCGGCTCCCACGCGCGCGCGGCAGGTCCGGGTCCTGCCCGCAGGACCGCACGGGCTGCTCGTCGAACTGGCCGACGGCGAGCACGCCGAGGCGTTCCACGCCGAACTGCTCCGCCGCCGCGATCGCGGCGAGCTGCCCGCCGTACGCGACATCGTCCCGGCCGCCCGCACCGTCCTGCTCGACGGGATAACGGACCGTGCTCCCGGAGCCGGAGCCGGAGCCGGAGCCGGAGCCGGAGCCGGAGCCGGAGCCGGGGGCGGGGGCGGGGGCGCTCCTGGGGCCCGCGATCGGTCGGCCCGGGACCGGTCGGCCCGCGACCGGTTGGCCCGGGACCTCGCCTCCTGGCGGGTGGAGACGGCGCCCCGCGCGGACCGCGACCCGGTGGAGATCCCCGTCGTCTACGACGGCCCCGACCTCGACGAGGTCGCCGAGCTCTGGGGCGTCGGGGCCGCCGAGGTGGGGGCCCTGCACTCCCGGACCGCGTTCCGGGTGGCGTTCTGCGGGTTCGCCCCCGGGTTCGGCTATCTCGCGGGGCTGCCCGAGCGGCTGCACGTGCCCCGGCGCGCGACCCCGCGCACCCGGGTTCCGGCCGGGGCGGTGGCCCTCGCCGGGCCCTACACGGGGGTGTACCCGCGCCCCTCGCCCGGCGGCTGGCAGCTCATCGGGCGGATGCCGGACCCGGGGCCCCTGTGGGATCCGGGCCGGGAACCCGCCGCGCTGCTCGCCCCCGGGACGCCGGTCAGGTTCGTACCGGTGGGGGCCGAGGGCGGCGGAGGCGCGGGTTCGGCGCCCGCCGCCCGTACGCCCGGCTCCCGCGCATACGCCCCCCGGGCGGGCGCGTGACGTCGGCCGCCGCCGCCCGCCTGTACGTGGTCCGGCCCGGCGCGTTGACCACCGTGCAGGACGCGGGCCGTCCCGGCCGGGCGCACCTCGGGGTCGGACGGGCCGGGGCGCTCGACGCGCCCGCCGCCCGGCTGGCCAACCGGCTGGTCGGCAACCCACCGGACGCCGCCGTTTTGGAGACCACGCTCACCGGGTGCGCGGTCCGACCGGACCGTCCGGTCCTGGCCGTCGTCGGGGGCGCGGGCTGCCCGGTGACGGTGGACGGGCGGCCGGTGGCGTGGGGCGCGCCGGTACGGGTACCGGCGGGCGCGGTGCTGGAGGCGGGCCCCGCCGTGGACGGCCTGCGCGGCTACCTGGCGTTCGCGGGCGGGCTGACGCCGGACGCGGTGCTGGGCAGCCGTTCGACGGACCTCCTCTCGGGGCTCGGGCCCGCCCCGCTGAGCGAGGGGGACACCGTTCCGCTGGGTGATCCGGCGGGGTGCGCCCCGCTGCGCGCCGCCGGGCCCGTCCCCTGGCCGGGCGCCCCCGTCGAACTGGTGCTGCCGGTCCATCTCGGGCCGCGCCACGACTGGTTCACCGTGTCCGCGCTCCGCACCCTCCTCACCGCTGCCTACCGCGTCTCGCCGCACAGCAACCGCATCGGCCTGCGGACGGAAGGGCCCGTGCTGGAACGGTCCCGCAAGGAGGAACTGCCGAGCGAGGGAGTGGTGTTGGGCGCGATCCAGGTCCCGCCGGACGGACGGCCCGTCGTCTTCCTCCACGACCACCCGACGACCGGTGGCTACCCCGTCGTCGGCGTCGTCCCCGAACACGCCCTCGCCGGGGCCGCGCAGGCGGTGCCGGGGACGCGGCTGCGTTTCGTACGGGCCTGAGCCCCGTCCGGCGGCTCGTCCGGCGTTCCGGCCGGGCGCCCGGTGGCCGGGGCACGGGCCGAGGGGGTGACGCATCGCGCGGAGCCCGTCCGGGAGACGCCCCCGGTCTGCCACATCACCGGCGGAGCCCGCTCCCACCCGGTGCGACGACCGGCCGCGCATCAGACGCACGGCCGGGGTGCGACGACGTGATCAGCAGCAGTTGGGGTAGTCCCAGGGCAGCCAGCCCCTGCCGGTGTCGAGGCGCATCTTGCCCACGGTGGCGCCGTTGGTGTTCTTCAGCACCATGTTCGTCCGGATCTCGCCCCCCGACTCCCAGTCCGTCACGGTGATGGAGCTCGCCGCGTTGGCCCCGCCGCCGGACGGGTCGGGCTTGCCCATGGAGGTCCAACTGCTCCAACTGCCGTTCGTGCTGATGCGCCACCACACCGCGTAGTCGGTGCCGACCAGGAACTGCTCGTCCTCACCGTTCGGCAGCTCGTGCTTGGTCACGCCGTACTTGCATATGTACTTGCCTTTTCCACCGGCCGTGCAGATGTCGGCGGCCTGGGCCGGCGTGATGGACACGGCCAGTCCCGCCATGGTGGCGACGGCGACGACGGCGGCCTTGATTCTCTTCACCCTGGGCATCCTGTTCTCTGGCGTACTCCGCCGTACCGGACTTCTTCCGGTACGGCGGTGAATCGCCGTCACCTTACTGCCCGGCGGTGAACGGTCCTCACGTCTCCCGAACAGGGCTCCACCCGCCCCCGGTACGCTGCCGGACCGGTGGGGGGGCGGCGGAAGTCCCCCAGGTCCTGTGGTGAGTTCACCCCCTGTTCAACAGACGGTGACGAACACCGGACATGCCCGGCCCCCGTGCGCACACACGAGCGCGGCGGGACCTCGACGGTCCCGCCGCGCTCCGACCCCGTAGGCCGGTCCGGTCTCACGCGCCCTTGAAGGTGCGCAGCCGCAGCGAATTGCCGACCACGAAGACCGACGAGAAGGCCATGGCCGCTCCGGCGATCATCGGGTTGAGCAGCCCGGCGGCGGCCAGGGGGAGGGCCGCGACGTTGTAGGCGAAGGCCCAGAAGAGGTTGGTGCGGATGGTGGAGAGGGTGCGGCGGGAGAGGCGGATCGCGTCGGCGGCGGCGTTGAGGTCGCCCCGGACGAGGGTGAGGTCGCCCGCCTCGATCGCGGCGTCCGTCCCGGTGCCCATCGCGAGCCCGAGGTCGGCCTGCGCGAGGGCGGCGGCGTCGTTGACCCCGTCCCCGACCATCGCGACCGAACGGCCCTCCGCCTGGAGGCGCTTGACCACGTCGACCTTGTCCTGCGGCATGACCTCCGCGTACACCTCGTCGATGCCGACCTCGGCCGCGACCGACTCCGCCACGGCCCGGTTGTCACCGGTCAGGAGGATCGGGGTCAGGCCGAGGGCCCGGAGCCGGCGGATGGCTTCGGCGCTGGTGTCCTTGACCGCGTCGGCGACTTCGAGCACCGCGCGTGCTTCGCCGTCCCAGGCGACGGTGATCGCGGTGCGTCCGGCCGCTTCGGCCGCCTGCTTCGCCTCGGCGAGGGGGGTGGGGAGGTGGATCTCCCACTGGGCCAGGAGTTGTTCGCGTCCGACGAGGACGGCGTGGCCTTCGACGATGCCCTGGACGCCGAGTCCGGGGATGTTGGCGAAGTCCTCGGGGGTGGGGAGGGGGCCGGTGGTGTCGGTGGCGGCGGTGGCGACGGCTTGGGCGATGGGGTGTTCGGAGGCGTTCTCCAGGGCTCCGGCGAGGCGGAGGGTTTCGGTTTCGGTGGTGGTGGGGGTGGTGTGGATGGTCTGGAGGGTCATGCGGCCGGTGGTGACGGTGCCGGTCTTGTCGAGGACGATGGTGTCGGCGCGGCGGGTGGTCTCCAGGACTTCGGGGCCTTTGATGAGGATGCCGAGTTGGGCGCCGCGTCCGGTGCCGACCATGAGGGCGGTGGGGGTGGCGAGGCCGAGGGCGCAGGGGCAGGCGATGATGAGGACGGCGACGGCTGCGGTGAAGGCGGCGGTGAGTCCGGCGCCGTTGCCGAGCCAGTAGCCGAGGGTGGCGAGGGCGAGGGCGATGACGACGGGGACGAAGACGGCGGAGATGCGGTCGGCGAGGCGTTGTGCGGAGGCTTTGCCGTTCTGGGCGTCTTCGACGAGTTGGGCCATGCGGGCGAGTTGGGTGTCGGCGCCGACGCGGGTGGCTTCGACGACGAGGCGTCCTGCGGCGTTGAGGGTGGCTCCGGTGACGGGGTCGCCGGTGGTGACCTCGACGGGGACGGATTCGCCGGTGAGCATCGAGGCGTCCACGGCGGACGAGCCCTCCACCACCGTCCCGTCCGTCGCGATCTTCTCCCCGGGACGGACCAGGAAACGGTCCCCGACCTGGAGTTCGGCGGTCGGGATCGTCGACTCGACGCCGTCGCGCAGGACGGTGACCTCCTTCGCGCCCAGCTCCAGCAGCGCCCGCAGCGCCGCCCCCGCCTTCCGCTTCGAACGGGCCTCGAAGTAGCGCCCGGCGAGGATGAACGCCGTCACCCCGGCCGCGGCCTCCAGATAGATGTTCCCGGCGCCGTCGCTGCGGGCGATGGTGAACTCGAACGGGTGCGTCATCCCGACCATGCCCGCCGTCCCGAAGAACAGCGCCCACAACGACCAGAGGAACGCGGCCGAGGTGCCGACCGAGATCAGCGTGTCCATGGTGGCCGCGCCGTGCTTCGCGTTGGTCCAGGCGGCCCGGTGGAAGGGCCAGGCGGCGTAGGTGACGACCGGCGCGGTCAGGGTCAGCGAGAGCCACTGCCAGTAGTCGAACTGGAGCGCCGGGACCATCGCCATCGCGATCACCGGTACGGCGAGGACGACGGCGGTGATCAGCCGCTGGCGCAGGCTGGTGAGCCCGTCGTCCTCCGCGTCCTGCGCCGGGGCGTCCGCCGCGTCCGTGCCGCCCCCGGTCCGGGGGGCGGTGGCGGGCGGGGCGGGCCGCCGGGCGGTGTAGCCGGTGGCCTCGACGGTCGCGATCAGGTCGTCGACCGAGACCTCGGAGCCCTGGTAGGTGACCTTCGCCTTCTCGGTGGCGTAGTTCACGGTGGCTTCGACGCCGTCCATCCGGTTGAGCTTCTTCTCGATCCGGGCCGCGCACGAGGCGCAGGTCATCCCGCCGATCGCGAGCTCGACCGCGGCCGTGCCGGCGTCGGAGCCGACGGCGCTGGTGTCGGTGGTGGCGGAATGCGCGGACACGGGGTCCTCCCTGGGGCCGTCCTCTGTCTTAGATACCCCTAGGGGGTATCTCCATCTGCCTCATGTATACCCCCCTCCCCTATGAATTGCAAGGGGCGGTCGCGGCGGAGGGCGCGGGTCGGGTCGCGTCCCGCCCTGCTCGTACGTTCCTATAGAGGGCTGCGCCGTCCAGTCGCCGCCCCGTAGGCTGGCCATTGGACTAGACCTATAGCTGCGTATCGGAGGAATGGGGACCTATGAGCAACCGTGCAGTCCTGGAGGTGATCGCTCTCGACGCGGAGGACGCGGTCGCCGCCCAGGCCGGAGGCGCAGACCGCCTCGAACTGGTCACCGACATGGCCGCCGACGGTCTGACGCCGTCCCGGGAGACCTTCGCGGCGATCAGGTCCGCCGTGGACATCCCGTTGCGCGTGATGCTCAGGGTGGCGGACGGGTTCGCCGCCGGTGACATCGATGTTCTGGTCGGCAAGGCCCACGAGATGCGGGAGGCGGGGGCCGACGCGTTCGTCTTCGGCTTCCTCGACCAGGAGGGCCACGCCGACCTCGTCGCCGTCGAGCGGCTGGTCGCGGAGCTGGACGGCTGCCCGTGGACGTTCCACCGGGCGATCGACCGGGCCGCCGACCGCGACGCCCTGCGCACCCAGCTCGCGGAGCTGCCCGGTCTCGACACGTTCCTCACGGCGGGCTCCCCGGCCGGGGTGGACTCCGGCATCCCGACCCTGGTGGCCGAGGCGGCCCGCAGCGGCGAGCCGGGGTACGAGGCGCAGGTCCTGGTCGGCGGCGGCCTCCACCTGCACCACCTGCCCGAACTGCGGGCGGCGGGCATCGACGCGGTCCACATCGGCGGCGCGGCCCGGCCGTCCGGCTGGTCGGGCCCGGTGGACGCGGCGGCCGTACGGGAGTGGCGCGAGGCGCTGGACGCCTGAGGCCCGTCCGGGGCGGGCGGAGGCCGGCCCTGTCCGGGGCGGGCGGAAGCCGGGTCCTGTCCAGCCCGCCCGGCCCGCCCCGGCCTCCCGGGCCCCGCCCGGCCTCCCGGGCCCCGCCCGGCCTCCCGGGCCCCGCCCGGCCTCCCGGGCCCCGCCCGGCCTCCCGGGCCCCGCCTCTCCGGCGCCTCCCGCCCGGCCTACACCAGCGCCTCCGGCAGCGGCGCCGCGTGCAGCACCGTGAGCCCCGACACCGCACGTGTCAGCGCCACGTACAGCCGCCGCAGCCCCGTCCGCTCGTCCGGTTCGCCCTCGACCACCGCCGCCGGCTCGTCCAGCACCACGTAGTCGTACTCCAGGCCCTTGGCGAGCGACGCCGGAACCAGCGTCAGCCGGGACTCGGCCGTCGTCTCCTCACCCGGCGAGAGGTACGCGTGCCCCGCCGCCGCCAACGCCGCACCCAGCGCCGGAATCCGCGCGTCGGCGGCGATCAGCCCGATCGACCCCTCGTGGCGCAGCGACTCCTCGCAGGCGGCGACCACGGCCGCGTCCAGCCCGTCCGCACCGCCCGCCACCTCCCGTACGACCAGCGAACCGGGCGACTCGCGCACCGACTCCACCGGGGCGAGCCCCGGCGAGATGGCGGGCAGCAGCCGGGAGGCGTAGGCGATGACCTCGCGCGGCACGCGGAAACCGGCCGTCAGCTCCTCCACCACCGCGTCCGCCTTGCCCAGGTGGAACAGCGCCTCCGCCCAGCTCTCCGTGGACCACGGCGTCGTCCCCTGCGCCAGGTCGCCGAGGACGGTGGCGGAACCGGTCGAGCACCGCCGCCCCACCGCCCGGTACTGCATGGGGGAGAGGTCCTGCGCCTCGTCGAGGACGACATGGCCGAGCGAGTGCGTACGGCTGACCAGGTCGGTCGCCTCGTCGATCAGCACCGCGTCCGCCGCCGACCACTTCGCCGACTTCACACTGCGCGCCGGCTTCGCCCACAGGAGCCGCTTCTGCTCCTCCTCGCTCAGCAGCCCCTCCGCGTGCGCGGCCAGGAACTCCGCGTCGGACAGCAGCCGCAGCACCAGCTTCGCCGGGTCCACGGCGGGCCAGACCGCCTTGACGGCCGCCTTCACCGCCGGGTTCCGGGCCACCGCGTTCTGCACCCGGTCGTCGGGGGCCTCCCCGGCCTCCTCCATCCGGACGAGGACGGCGTGCGCGATCCGCTGCGGCAGCGCCTCGTGCGCGGCCCCGTACCGCATGTCGCGGGCCAGCAGCTCGTCGACCATCTCCTGGACCTCGTACGCGGGCACCCGCCAGCGCCGGGAGCCGCGCACCACGACGACGGGCTCGACCGGGGCGGTCACATGGGAGCGGACCGCCCGCCGCAGCACCTCGGCCATCCGGGCGTCGCCCTTGACGACGGCGGTGGCGGCCTCGTCCTCGCCCCGGACCTCGACCCCGCCGCGCACCAGGTCGTCGACGGTGGCCTGCTTGACCTCCAGCTCGCCGAGGGCGGGCAGGACCTGCTCGATGTAGTGGAGGAAGGAACGGTTCGGCCCGATGACCAGGGTGCCGGTACGGGCGAGGCGCTCACGGTGCGCGTACAGCAGGTACGCCACCCGGTGCAGGCCCACGGCGGTCTTCCCGGTGCCGGGCCCGCCCTGCACACAGACGGTTCCGCCGAGGCCGCTGCGGACGATCTCGTCCTGCTCGGGCTGGATGGTGGCGACGATGTCGCGCATCGGGCCGACGCGCGGACGCTCGATCTCCGCCTGGAGGAGGCGGCTGGTGTGCTCGGCCTCGGCGGGATCGGTGAGGTGCTCGTCCTCGTAGGCGGTCAGCTCGCCGCCGGTGTATCCGAAGCGGCGGCGCAGCCCCACATCCTGGGGGTTCGTGCGGGACGCCTGGTAGTAGGGCTGGGAGACCGGCGCGCGCCAGTCGATGACCATGGGGTCGCCGGCGGCGTCGTGGACGTGGCGGCGGCCGATGTAGAACCGCTCGCCGTCCGCGCCCTCGGCCAGTTCGCCGCCGACGGCGTGCAGGTAGTCGAGGCGGCCGAAGAACAGCGGGGTGTGCGAGAGGTCGGCGAGCGCCTTGATGCGGTCGTCGATCTGGGACTGGAGGACGGCGGCGTTGACCCAGTTCGCGGTGACGTCGCGGATGTCGAGGGCCTGGACGTCCTCGCGCATCCCGCGCAGCGCGGCGCGGGACGCGGCCAGGTGGGCACGCTCGTGCGCCAGGGGGTCGGTGGTTCCGGTGGGGTCGGGCGGGGAATCGCTCTCTGCTACGTGCGCGGGCACGGTGTTGCCTCCGGCTCTTCAACGCAGGACGGCGGACCGCGTCCTGCGACCGGCTGGGGAGCCGGGGCGGCGGTCCGCTCGGAAGGTTGGTTCGCATGGGTGCAGGCCGGTTTCCGTCCGGCCGGCGGCGCTCCCCCGGCTGCCGGCGGTGAAGGGCCGGTACCACGGTTCGGGAGGCGGGCAGAGCGGCGATTGTAGTCACAGGGCGGGGCCCGGTCGAAACGGAATACCGATCTCCACGGGGCGGAGGCCCGGAGCGCCGGTCCGCTCGGGCGCCGGTCCGCCCGGGGGCGGCCCGGGCGGGAGGCGGCCCGCAGGCGGGGAGGGACCGGGGGATACCCGTAGGGGGCGTGGGCGCCCGTGCGGTACCGGAGGGCTACGCGCCGGCCCCCGGCTTCCGTCCCCGGACCGACCCGGTCGGCCTACGGGTTCCGTCTCCGGGCCGACGCGCCCGAACGGGTGACGGGAGCACCATGGATACATGAGCACAGTCACCCTGAACCCCCGCACGACCGGCCCCGCGCACGGCGCGACCGCGGCGACCGGTGACCACCGACCCCACCGCGTCGGGGACGCGATGCGCGCCGTGAAGGTGTTCGTGACCACGGCGTTCGGCGTCGTCGTCCTGGGAGAGTACGCCGAAGAGGCGGGCGTCGTCGGCCGGGGCCGCTGACGCCCGCCCCACCGGGACCTCAGCCGCCGGCGAGCAGCTCGTCCGCGTCGACGATGCGGTACGCGTACCCCTGCTCGGCCAGGAACCGCTGGCGGTGCGCCGCGAAGTCCTGGTCGATGGTGTCGCGGGCGACCACCGAGTAGAACCGCGCCTCGTGCCCGTCGGCCTTCGGCCGCAGGACGCGGCCCAGCCGCTGGGCCTCCTCCTGGCGCGACCCGAAGGTGCCGGAGACCTGGATGGCGACGGTGGCCTCGGGCAGGTCGATGGAGAAGTTCGCGACCTTGGAGACGACCAGAACGCTGATCTCGCCCTGGCGGAACGCCTCGAACAGCTTCTCGCGCTGGGCGTTGCTGGTCTCGCCCTTGATCACGGGGGCGTCCAGGTGCTCGCCCAGCTCGTCGAGCTGGTCGATGTACTGGCCGATGACGAGGGTCTGTTCGCCCTGGTGCTTGCGCACCAGCGCCTCGGTCACCTTCCGCTTGGTGGCGGTGGTGGCGCAGAACCGGTACTTCTCCTCCGCCTCGGCGGTGGCGTACGCCAGCCGCTCGGAGTCGGTGAGGTTGACCCGGACCTCGACGCAGTCGGCGGGCGCGATGTAGCCCTGCGCCTCGATCTCCTTCCACGGGGCGTCGAACCGCTTGGGCCCGATGAGCGAGAAGACGTCGGACTCCCGGCCGTCCTCGCGTACGAGCGTCGCCGTGAGCCCCAGCCGCCGCCGGGCCTGGAGGTCGGCGGTGAACTTGAAGACGGGCGCGGGCAGCAGGTGCACCTCGTCGTAGACGACCAGCCCCCAGTCGCGGGAGTCGAACAGCTCCAGGTGCGGGTAGACGCCCTTCCGCCGGGTGGTCAGCACCTGGTAGGTGGCGATGGTGACCGGCCGGATCTCCTTGCGGGTCCCGCTGTACTCGCCGATCTCGTCCTCGGTCAGCGAGGTCCGCTTCACCAGCTCGTGCTTCCACTGCCGGGCGGAGACGGTGTTGGTGACCAGGATCAGGGTGGTGGCCTTGGCCTGCGCCATCGCACCAGCGCCCACCAGCGTCTTCCCGGCGCCGCAGGGCAGCACGACGACCCCCGAGCCACCGTGCCAGAACCCCTCCACGGCCTGCTTCTGGTACGGCCGCAGCGACCAGCCGTCCTCGGCCAGCTCGATCGGGTGGGCCTCGCCGTCCACGTAACCGGCGAGGTCCTCGGCGGGCCACCCCAGCTTGAGCAGCGTCTGCTTGACCTGCCCGCGCTCGGAGGGGTGGACGGCCACGGTGTCCGGGTCGATCCGGGCCCCGACCAGCGGCTGGACCTTCTTCGACCGGAGGATCTCCTCCAGTACGGGCCGGTCGGTGGTGGTCAGGACGAGCCCGTGCACGGGGTGCTTGGACAGGGTGAGCCGCCCGTACCGCGCCATCGTCTCGGCGATGTCGACCAGGAGCGCGTGCGGCACGGGGTAGCGGGAGTACTCGACCAGGGCGTCGACGACCTGCTCGGCGTCGTGCCCGGCGGCCCGGGCGTTCCACAGCCCGAGCGGGGTGACCCGGTACGTGTGGATGTGCTCGGGCGCACGCTCCAGCTCCGCGAACGGCGCGATGGCACGACGGCAGGCGTCCGCCAGCTCGTGGTCGACTTCGAGGAGCAGCGTCTTGTCGCTCTGGACGATGAGGGGTCCGGTCACGCGCTTCGGCCCTTTCTGCGGGGTACGGCCACGGCTGCGGCCAAACGTCCAGTGTGCCGCATCGGGGGCGGGGCGGGACGGGTGTGCGATCAGCCCCGGGCCCGGGGCCCGCGCCGCGGCCCGAAGCGGACCGGGACGCCCGGGGAGTACAGCACGCTCACCGGATCGCCGACCGGTGCGGGCAGGCCGCCCGCCGCCACCAGGTCCTCGTCGCACTCCAGGAGTTCCGCCCGGTGGAGCGGCCAGCGGGGATGGGCGTTGGGCAGACAGGCGGTCCGCCCGAAGAAGAACGAGCTGTGCAGCGCCCAACGGGCCGTCAGGAAGTGCTCCAGGGGCGTGGGCTCCCCGATCGCCTTCCCCGGCCGCAGCACGATCCGGCTGCGTGCGCCGCGCGGGCCGGGCAGGCGGCGGCTGCTGGTGTAGGTGAGGGTGTCGCCGGAGCGCTCGACGTCCATCCGGGACCACACGTACGGCAACCGGAACGCGGCCCGTGCCACGAGGACCGGGATGAGCCGCGAGGCGTCGAGCGACCGGAAGACGACACCGCGGCGGCCCTGCCCGTCCACGGAGTAGAGCCGCACATTGGTCTCGGGGAAGGTCCCCAGGTACGGAAGCCCCGGCAGCCCGAGCACCCCCACCCGGTACATCCGGAACGCCACCAGACCCACGTACGTCGTGGCCCCGTCGAACGTGTCCGGCACGGTCCCCGGCGGCAGCAGCGGCGCCACGTCCGCCGGATCGACCGCCCAGTGCAGGAACGCCAGGTCCAGCCAGGACTGCGTGAGCAGCGGCGGCATCGGCCCGGCGGGCGGGTACGGAGACACGGGCTCGGGGCTCCGGCGGGAGAAGGACATGCCCGCAGCATCGCAGAACGCGGACGGGGCGGCACCGCGCCCGGGCGGGGGCGACGGGCGGGCCGGTGCGGGCCCGGTGTCCGGTCTCGCCCGGTCGGCCGCGGCGCCCCGCCCCTACCCCTCGCCGTCCTCCGCCAGTTCCACCACGCCCGTGATCCGGTGCAGCGGATACGTGCGGACCTCGTCGGCCGTGTGGTCGTACGCCGTGACGAAGCCGCCCTCCACGCGGACCGGGGCGATCACGCGCTGGCTGGCCGCGCCGTCGGCGTTGACGTAGCCGATCCAGACGGTGGAGCCCGTCATCGCGGCCGCCTGGACCGTGGCCAGGGTCTCGGCGGAGGTGGTGCGGGGGAGCGAGCCGGAAGGCGTGGGGGACGACGGGTCCTCGGACGTGTCCTTGCGGATCACCGTGGCGGCGGTGTCGCCCGCGCGGATGGCCCGGACCGCCGCCCCGAGCAGGGTGTCGTCCGGGACCGGCGGGCCCTCGGGGACCGGGACCGGAGGTGTGCGGGGCGGGGTGCGGCGGGCGCCGGCGCGGGTGATCAGGACGTCGCCGTCGGCGGATTCGGCGGCCGGGGCGTACCCCATGTCGCGCAGCGCTTCGAGGAGCGGGCCGGGGTCGGCCTGGGAGGCCAGGACCGTGGGTGCGAGGCGGCGCAGCCGCAGGCCCGTGGAGCGGCGGTCGGCCAGGATCTCGTTGAGGACCGCCTCGTCGTCGCACCGTACGTACGCGGACGCGGCCCCGATCCGCAGGTGCCCGTGGCGGCGGGCCACGTCGTCGATCAGGTAGCTCAACGGCTGCGGCACCGGCGTGCGGCTGTGCGCGGCCAGGAACGCGTGCAGGTCGGACGCCGTCTGCCCGGCGTCCAGGGCGCGGCGCACCGAACCGGGCGTGAAGCGGTACACCGTCGCCCCGCCCTTCGACTCGACGTCGGCCAGGACGGACAGCGTCTCCGCCAGCGGGCGCTCCAGGGGTCCCGGGGCCACGGCCGTCAGGTCGGCCTGGAGCAGCACGTGGTCCAGGGGGTCGGGGAGGAGAGGGGCGAGGAGCGCCGCCGCGGCTCCCTCGCCCTCCTCCAGCAGCGCGCGGGCCTGCGAGGACAGCGCGCCCCGGCCCGTGATGCCCAGCAGCTCCGCCTCGTTGAGCGTCCACAGCGCGAGGCGCGAGCGGAGGTCCGTCCCCTCCGCGGAACCGGAGGCGGCCGGGGCCGTGCCGCCGCGCAGCGGGCGTTCCCAGCGCAGCCGTCGCAGCAGCGTCTCCGGGTCCGGCGCGGCGCCCGGCGGCAGTTCGGCGAACAGGGCCAGCACCCGGCGGCGTACGTCGGGGGCGGTCGAGCGGTCCAGCTCCGGGCCGAGCGCGGACAGGGCCCGCCCCTTGGCGTCCTGGCCTCCGACCAGGCCCGGTGTCCGGGTGGCGGCGAGCCAGGCGGTGGCCAGGTGCGTCCAGCGGTCCCCGGCGGGCAGGTCGAGCCATTCGTCGGAGGCGGGCGTCGGAGCGTACCGCTCGTCGCTCTCCCCGTCGGACGCCACCAGCCCCGCGCCATAGGCCAGTTCGACCCAGAAGGCGGCGGCCGGCTCCGGCACGTCCAGTGCGGTCGCGGTGCGCTTCAACTCCCGTACGCTCAGCCCGCCCGCGCGCAGGATCGTGGGGCCGCCGCCGTTCCAGTGCTTCAGCAGCTCCTCGACCGTGGCCAGCGCCGTGAACGCCTGGCCGGCCGCCGCCCTGTCCACGGCCCGGGGGTCGCGTTCGGCGGCCGTGGCGACGGCCGGGGGCGTCGGCTCGGGTACGCGGTGGGCGCGGCCGGCGCGCAGGTGGAGGGCGGCCTCGCGCGGCAGCACCACCGTGCGGGTGGACACCGGCAGCAGCAGGCCCCGGTCGCGCAGCCACTTCACGGGCGGGGTCGGGTTCGGCGTGACCTCTCCGTACGGCGGCCCCCACACCAGCCGGTCCAGCACCGACAGCGCCTCCACCGGTGCGGTGTCCAGCAGCTCCGCCATCCGCGTCCGGTCCGTGAACAGGGAGGACAGCGCGGCCACCGCCGAGACCGGGTCGTGCGTGGCGGGCAGGCCGGTCGCCGCCAGGATCTCCTGGATACGGCCCGGCGACATGCCCGCCGTCGCCTCCGCGACGGTGGGGCCGAGGCCGGTGGGGGAGGGGTGCTGCGGGGAGGGGGCGAGCAGTTCGCGGGCGGTGCGCACCAACCGCAGCCGGTCGTCCTCGCCCCAGACCAGGGCCTGTTCGCGCAGCGTCGCCAGCGCGCCCGGGAGCGCGGCGGTGATCGCCGCCCCCGCGTCCTCGCGCTGCTCGCCGTCGTCGAGCCCGTCACCGGTGAGGAGGGACAGGAGCGTGCCGTACGGGGCCGGGTCCGGGGCCACCGCCAGCGCCTCGGCGGTCTGCAGCGCGAACCGGTCCAGGTGCTCCAGCGCCCGGACCACCGACGCCCGGGTGCCGGCGCGGGTGGCGAGCTGGGTGATGTCGTTCGGCACCGGGTTCAGGAGGTCGGGGCGGGCACGCAGCAGCCCGGCCAGCGATTCGTCGCCCCGGGCGCGCAGGGCTTCGGCGAGCGTGCGCGGTGGTGTGGTCGTCCCCATCCGTCCCACGGTAGCCGCTGGAACGCTACCGTCGGGGCAGGGCCGGTAGAGGGGATGCACCGCAGTGGGGATCGAGAGTGATCAGCTCGTCTACGACTACCTGAGCCGGGTCGGCGACCTGGCCCAGCAGCAACAGCTGTCCTCGGCCGCCCGGATGCGGCTCGTCTCGTCGCTCCGGAGCGAGATCGACCGGCAGCGCGGCACGGCGGGCGCGGACTCCCCGGCGGCCGTGCGGCGCATCATTGGCAGGCTGGGGAGCCCGGACGAACTGGTCGCCGCGGCGGCGGAGTCCGGAGACGGCACGGTTCCGCCGCCGTCCGCCCCGTCCGGCGCGGGGGCGGGCGGAACGTCGCGGCGGAGCGTCCCCGGGCCCCGGAGCGGGCTGCTGCGCAAGGAGCCGGGAGCGCCGAAGGAACCGGCGGAGCCGGGCGAGCGGGCGGACACCCCCAGGCCGGGGAAGCCGAAAGCCGGTTTCGGGTGGGGCGCGTCGCGCCGTGCCGCCGGGGCCGCCCCGCGGGGCGGGCAACGTCCTGCGGATACGGACACGGACACGGGCACGGGCACAGGCGCGGATGGAGGCGCGGGCGCGGAGGCGGGCACGAGGGCTTCCCGCGCCGCCAGGGGCGGTGGCGCCTCCGTGCCCCGTCCGGCCCCCGCCCGCGACGACGACGGGCCCGCGGCCGGGGACGACGGCGTACCCGTCCGCGCCTGGCCCGACCCCTCCGCCCCGCACATGCTCGGCCAGAGTCAGCAGGGGGGTTCCGGCGAGGCGACCGACTGGTGGCGGCTGGAGCCCGGACCCTTCGACGAGGGAACCGCCGTTCCCGGCTTCTTCGGCGGCATCGAGGCCCCGGAACTGCTCGGGAGGCGGCCGGGGCCCGGCGGGAAGGACCCGGCGGGCGCGGAGGGGGACGAGCCGGTCGGCGCGGAAGCCGAAGACGGGAAGGCCGAAGCCGGGAAGACGGAAGCCGGGGCCGGGGAGGGCTCCGCCGCCCGCCGCCGCGCCCTGCGCCTGGTCAAGCTCCGCCGCCGCAAGGCCGCTCCCGTCGTCGCCGAGCCCGCGGTCGCCGCGCCCGGCCCCCGGGGCGGCTTCGCCCACCCGTTGCTGCTCCTGGCCGCCGCCCTGCTCGTCGCGGGCGTGGTCACCGGTTCGTGGCTGCCGCTGGCGGGCGGCTGGCTGCTCGCGTACAGCTCGCGCGCCCTCTCCCGTACGGAGGCGAAGTGGGCGGCGCTCGGTCTGCCGGCGACGGTGGCGGCCGGGGCGCTCGTGTGGGTGTGGGGGCGGATGGAAGGGCGCTGGGGCGAGCCGATCCGCGAGGGCGCGATGCGGGACGTCATGCTCGACGCGTGGCCGGTGGTGATCCGGGTCGCCGCCGTCGCCTCCGCGCTCTACCTGGTGTGGCGCGCGCGGAGGCGTACGGGGTGAGGCCCGGCCGCGCGCCGCGTACGGGCGGGGCGTACGCGGCGCGATACCCGGCCCCGTCCCGCCCGCGTACGCGCGGCGCACGGCAGAGCCTGCCGAAGGCCGCCCACCGCCGCGGCCTGTCTGCCACCGCGCGGCGCCCGCCCGGTGAGGACCGGTCCGCGTACGCGCGGTGCACGCCCGGTGAGGACCGGCCCGCCCGTGCGCGGCGGCTACTTCGTCAGCTTCGTCCGCAGTTCGTCGAGGATCTTGTCGGCCGCCGTGTACCCGATGCCCTGGATCCACAGCTGGTCGTCGACCGCGAAGACCTTGCCGTTCTTCACGGCGGCCATGTTCTTCCACAGGGCGCCGCCGGTGGTCTCGGTCTCCTTGGCCTTCTTCGGGTCGCCGTACGTCGAGTGGAAGACCGCGTCCGCGTCCGCGAGGTCGATCTTCTCGGGGCTGACGTCGTACGAGAACCCGTCCTCGGCCTTGTCGGTGATCGCGGGGCGGCCCAGGCCCACGTCGGCCAGGATCGTGGCGATGTAGTTCTTCTTGCCGTAGATGCGGATGTCCGCGCCCTCGATGAAGCGGACCATGTTGACCTCGGTCCCGGCGGCCTTCGCCCTGCCGCCGAGCGCCTTCGTCACGTCCGTCACGTGGCGGGCGTAGTCGGCGGTGACCTTCTTCGCCTCGGCCTTCTTGCCGAGGGCCTCCGCGTGGAGCTGGAAGTTCTCCTTCCAGGGGTAGCCGGTGTTCTCCGTCATCACGGTCGGCGCGATCTCCGACAGCTCGGCGTACTTGTCGCCGTGCCGGACCTTGCTGGTGAGGATGAGGTCGGGCTTCAGCGCGGCGATGGCCTCCAGGTTCGGGGTCATCATCTGACCGACGTCCTCGATGCCCGCGACCCGGTCCTCGGGCAGGTAGTCCAGGAAGCCGGACTTCACGTCCGCGTGGGTCGAGCCGACCGGCTTCACGCCGAGGGTGAGGGCCGAGTCCAGTTCGGCGGTGTCCAGGACGACCACCCGCTCGGGGGCCTCCTTGACCTTCACGTCGCCCATCGCCGTCCTGACCGTGCGGGTGGAGCCGGCCGACCCGGAGTCGGAACCGGAGCGGGAGTCGGCGTCCCCGGACGGGGAGCCGCAGGCGGCCAGGGTCAGCGCGGCGGCCGCGGCCAGGGAGAGGGCGGCCAGGGCGCGGGGGCGGTGCGGGGTCATGGGTCAGAGGGCCTTTCCGGGGGAGGAGGGGGAGGAGTGGGGGCCGGAGGCGGAACCGGGGCCGGAGGCGTGATCGGTGGCGGGCGCTGCCGGATCTCCGGCAGCCGCAGGGGGCGCCGGGGCCCAGGGCGCGCCCGGCACGACGAGCGGCGAACCCGTCACCGGGTCCGGGACGATCACCGCCTCCAGGCCGAAGACCTCGCGGACCAGGTCGGTGGTGACGACGTCGCCGGGCCGCCCCTCGGCGACGATCCGGCCCTCCTTCATCGCGACCAGGCGGTCCGCGTACCGGGCGGCCTGGTTGAGGTCGTGCAGCACGGTGACGACGGTGCGGCCCCGGGTGCCGTCCGCCGCCGGGGAGGCCAGCTGGCGTACCAGGTCCAGCACTTCCACCTGGTGTGCGATGTCGAGGTAGGTCGTCGGCTCGTCGAGCAGCAGCAGGTCCGTGTCCTGGGCCAGCGCCATCGCGATCCACACCCGCTGGCGCTGCCCGCCCGACAGCTCGTCCACCGAACGGTCGGCGAGCGCCGTCACGTCCGTACGGGCCATGGCGTCGGTCACCGCCCGCTCGTCCTCGTCCGACCACTGCTGCCACCAGCTCTGGTGCGGCTGGCGGCCCCGCGCGACCAGGTCGGAGACGGTGATCGCCTCGGGCGCGACCGGGGTCTGCGGGAGCAGCCCGATGGACCGGGCGATCTGCTTCGTCGGTATCCGCGCCAGCTCCGTGCCGTCCAGCAGGACCGCCCCGCCCTGCGGCTTCAGCAGCCGGCCGAGCGCCCGCAGGGTGGTGGACTTGCCGCAGGCGTTCGGGCCGACGATGACGGTGACCTGGCCGTCGGGCACGGTGAGGTCGAGGTCGCGGACCACGGTGCGGTCCTCGTACGCGAGGGTCAGGGAGCGGGCGGCGAGCCTGCCGCCGGTCCCCGCCTCCGCACCGGTGCCGGTGCCGGTGCCGGTGCCGGTGCCGGTGCCTGTGTCGGTCGTCGGGCTCATGCGGTGCCTCCACTGCGGCCGCGGTGACCGCGGATGATCAACCAGATCAGATACGGGGCGCCGATCGCCGCCGTGAGGACCCCCACGGGCAGTTCGGTGGGCGAGAACAGCCTGCGGGCGAGCAGATCGCCGCCGACGACGATCACCGCGCCCAGCAGCGCTGAGGACATCAGGGGGATCTGCGCGGTCCGGGTCGTCCGGCGGGCGATCTGCGGGGCGAGCAGCGCCACGAAGTCCACCGGGCCGGCCGTGCCCGTCGCCACGGAGGCCAGGACCACGCCGAGGGCGACGAGCCCCAGCCGTACGCGCCCCAGCCGCACGCCCAGCGCGGTGGCCGTGTCGTCGTCCATCGTGACGGTGCGCTGCGCCCGGGCCGCCCAGACGACGGCGGGCAGCAGGACCACCAGCGTCCAGCCGATCGGGGCGGCCTCGGTCCAACCGCGCCCGTTGAGCGAACCGGTCATCCAGATCTGCGCCTGCTGGGCGACGAGGTAGTCGCCCTTGGTCAGGAACAGCGTGGTCACCGACCGCAGCGCGATGGCGAAACCGATGCCGATGAGGACGAAGCGCGTGGCGTGCAGGCCGCCGCGCCAGGCGAAGACGTAGACGAGGGCCGCCGCCGCGATGCCGCCGACGACGGAGAGGTAGGGCAGGACGGTGTACGAGGTGATGCCGAAGGTCAGCGCGCCGACCGTCAGCGCGCTCGCGCCCTGGCTGATGCCGATGATGTCGGGGCTGGCCAGCGGGTTGCGGGCCACCGTCTGGATCAGCGCCCCGGCGATCCCGAACGCGAGGCCGACCAGCAGCCCGACGACCATGCGCGGCAGCCGCAGGGTGCCCACGACCAGTTCGGCCGACGACGGCTGCCCGAGGATCACCTTCACGGCCTCGCCGGGTGCGACGAAGCTCTCCCCGACGCAGAGGTAGGCCACGCAGACGGCGGCCAGCAGGACGGTCAGGGCCGCCGCGACGAGGGAGGCCCGCCGGTGCAGCAGGAACCGGCCCCGCGACCCGGCCTTCACGACGGCGTACCCGGCGGGCCGGACCCCTGCGGGCGCCTCCGTCCCGGGCTTCTCGCGCTTCGCGGGCGCACGCGTGGCGCTCATGCCGGCACTCCCTTCCGGCGTACGAGGGCGACCAGGAAGGGCACCCCGATCAAGGCCGTCATCACACCGGCCGGGACCTCGCTCGGCGGGAACACGATCCGGCCGACGACGTCCGCGACCAGCAGCATCACGGGTCCGAGCAGCGCCGCCATGGGCAGCACCCAGCGATGGTCGCCGCCGACGACGGCGCGGGCGATGTGCGGGACCGCGAGGCCGATGAACGCGATCGGCCCGGCGGCGGCCACCCCGACGCCGGTCAGCACGGTCGCGCCGATCCCGCCGACGATCCGGACCGCGGCGACGTTCTGCCCGAGCCCCTTGGCCACGTCCTCGCCGAGCGCGAGCGCGTCCAGGCCGCGGGCGACGGAGAGCACCAGAACGACCCCGGCCAGGAGGAACGGCCACACCTGCTGGGCGACGTCCGCCTCCCGGCCCGCGATCGAACCGACCTGCCAGAAGCGGAACTCGTCGAGCGCGGACGCCTTCGTCGTGAGCACGCCCATCGTGACCGACACCAGCAGCGCGTTGATCGCCGCGCCGCCGAGCGCGAGCTTCACCGGGGTCGCCCCACCGCGCCCGCGGGCCGCGATGGCGTACACGGCGACCGAGGCGACGGCCGCGCCCGCGAAGGCGAACCACACGTACCCGGTCAGCGTGTGCACTCCGGCGAACGCGATCGCCCCCACCACCGCCACCGACGCGCCCTGGCTGATGCCGAGGATGCCGGGGTCGGCGATGGGGTTGCGGGTGATGCCCTGGAGCACCGTGCCCGCGAGCGCCAGCGCCGCGCCGACCATCAGGCCGATGAGCGTGCGCGGCACCCGCATCGTGCGGATCACCTGGGCGGCGTCGGAGTCCCCGCCGTGCAGCAGGGCGTCGACCACCTCGCCCGGAGGAATGGAACGCGCCCCCACGGCGAGGCTCAGCAGGACCGCCAGCAGCAGGGCGACGACGGCCGCGACCGTCGCGGCGGCGCGTCGGGAGAGGCGGGGCGCCCGGGGCGCCCCGGGTGGCGCGGCGGCCCGCACCGGCGCTGACGCTGACATCTGACCCCATCGAGAACGGCCCCGGCCACGGACACGGACACGACCCGTGGGAGAACGAGAAGGGCACGGCCGCATGGTAAGGCTTGGCTAAGTACGAGCCTCAGTCTAGGCGGCGGCATTTCGGCGGCGACGGGGGCTTCGGGGCGGCTGCCCCGGCGGGGCCCCGGGGGTCCGCGTCCGGTCGGCACAATGGCAGGCATGGCTTCCACGGTTCAGCACCCCCGTCCGCACCCCGATCCGCGCCCGCGTCCGCTGACGGTCGGCTTCGACCTCGACATGACGCTCATCGACTCCCGGCCCGGCATCGCCGCCGCCTACCGGGCCCTCTCGGCGGGGACCGGGGCGGCCATCGACGTGGACCTGGTGGTGAGCCGGATCGGCCCGCCGCTGGAGACGGAGCTGGCGCACTGGTTCCCGGCCGCCGAGGTGCCCGCCGCGGCCGACCGCTACCGGGAGCTGTACCCCGACCACGCGATAGCCCCGAGCACGGCCCTCCCCGGGGCGCGGGAGGCGGTGGCCGCGGTCCGGGCCCTCGGCGGCCGGGCGGTCGTGGTCACCGCCAAGTACGAGCCGAACGCGAAGCTGCACCTGGCCCACCTCGGCATCGAGCCGGACGCGGTGATCGGCTCCCTGTGGGCGGAGGCCAAGGGCGAGGCCCTGCGCGAGCACGGCGCGCAGGTGTACGTCGGCGACCACCTCGGCGACGTACGCGGGGCCCGGGCGGCCGGGGCGCTGTCGGTCGCGGTGACGACCGGCCCGTGCGACGCGACGGAGCTGCGGGCGGCGGGCGCGGACGTGGTGCTGGAGGAGCTGACGGCCTTCCCGGCCTGGCTGGCGTCCTTCGACGCGGGCAGGGCGGCGTGAAGCACGCCCTGGGCGGGTCCGGGGACATGAAGCGCATGCAGGCGGCCGGGACGGCGTGAAGCGGGCGCACGCGGCCCGGGCGGCGCCGGAGCGGGCGTAGGCGGTCCGGGCGGCGTCGAAGCAGACGTACGCGGCCCGGACGCCGACGGTCCGGTTACGGGTTCGCGGCCCGTTTCGGCGAGTTCGCCCAGACCGAGCGCACGACGCCGGCCGCGGCGATCAGGAACCCGACGCCCATCAGCATGGAGACCGCGTACGCGATCGACGGGAACGGGTCCGTGCCCAGGAACAAGGGGGCGACGGTGACCAGGGTGGCCACGGCGCCGATGAAGAAGACGATCGTGCCGACCTGAACAAGCCGATCGCCCGCGCCTGAAGGAGTAGTACTCACCCGACCAGGGTAGTTCCCAGCCCTGAGGAACTCTCCGGCGACGTCTTGTCTCCCGCCCCAGGGCCATTAGCCTGGGACCGAGCGGGCCACGGTGACCCGCTGCTTCGCTATCCGGAGCCGTATCCCGGCTCTCCCGCGCACCGACGAGTACGAGGACGAGGACAGACGTGCCCACCGGCAAGGTCAAGTGGTTCAACAGCGAGAAGGGCTTCGGCTTTCTCTCCCGCGACGACGGCGGCGACGTCTTCGTCCACTCGTCGGTACTCCCTGCCGGAGTCGACGCGCTCAAGCCCGGCCAGCGCGTGGAGTTCGGCGTGGTCGCGGGCCAGCGCGGCGACCAGGCCCTCTCCGTGGTGGTCCTCGACCCCACCCCGTCCGTCGCCGCCGCGCAGCGCCGCAAGCCGGACGAGCTGGCGTCGATCGTCCAGGACCTGACGACGGTCCTGGAGAACATCACCCCGCAGCTGGAGCGCGGCCGCTACCCCGACAAGGCGGCCGGTGCGAAGATCGCGGGGCTGCTGAGGGCGGTCGCGGACCAGCTCGACGTGTGACCGGACGGGCGGCGCGGCCGGGCCCGCCGGGCAGACCCCGGCCGCGCGTCGCTCAGGGAAACGCCAGCGCGTCCGGGCGCAGCGGCGGGACCAGGCCCTCGGCCGCCGCGCGGGTCAGCAGGCCCCGGACCGCTGCGTAGCCGTCGTCCCCGAGGTCGGCGGTGAACTCGTTCACGTACAGCCCGATGTGCTGGTCCGCGACGGCCGGGTCCATCTCCTGGGCGTGCTCCAGGACGTACGGGCGGGAGACCTCCGGGTGGTCCCAGGCCAGCCGGACCGAGCCGCGTACGGAGTCGGCCAGGCGGCGCAGCGTCTCCTCGCCCAGGGAGCGCTTGGCGATGATCGCGCCGAGCGGGATCGGGAGGCCGGTCGTGTCCTCCCAGTGGCGGCCCATGTCGGCGAGGTCGTGCAGCCCGAAGTTCCGGTAGGTGAAGCGCGCCTCGTGGATGACCAGGCCCGCGTCCACCTCGCCGTCCCGGACGGCGGGCATGATCGCGTCGAACGGCATCACGACGACCTCGCCGACCCCGCCCGGGACCATGTCCGCGGCCCAGAGCCGGAACAGCAGGTACGCCGTCGAGCGCTCGCTCGGCACGGCGACCCTCCGGCCGGTCAGGTCGAGGCCCGGCTCCCGGGTGAGGACCAGCGGGCCGCAGCCCCGGCCCAGCGCCCCGCCGCACGGCAGCAGCGCGTACTCGTCGAGCACCCACGGCAGCACGGCGTACGACACCTTCAGGACGTCCAGCTCGCCGCGTTCGGCCATGCCGTTGGTGAGGTCGATGTCGGCGAAGGTCACGTCCAGCGGGGGCGCGCCGGGTACCCGGCCGTGCGCCCAGGCGTCGAAGACGAACGTGTCGTTGGGGCAGGGCGAGTAGGCGATCCGGACGGCGTTCCCGGCCGGGCCGCCGCCGGGTGCGGTTTCAGTGGTCATGCCGGTTCCAACCTTCCAGTACGGGGGCGCTCTTCCCGAACGCGTCCGTGAGCGCCGCCAGCGCGTCCCCGATGCGCCAGGCGTCCCGGTCGCGGGGGCCGACGGCGTTCGAGACGGCCCGCAGTTCCAGTACGGGCACGTCGGCGCGGGCGGCGGCCTCCGCGACCCCGAAGCCCTCCATCGCCTCGACCAGCGCCCCCGGGTGCGCGGCGAGCAGGGCCCCGGCGCGCTCGGCGGATCCGGTCGCGGTGGAGACGGTCAGGACGGGACCGGCGGCGGCGCCCGTGGCGGCCGCCACCTCCCGTACGAGCGCGGGCGGCGGGGTGAAGCGGTCCCGGCCGAAACCGAGCGCGGTGACCGGGAGGAAGCCCTCGGGGGACTCGGCGCCCAGGTCGGCGGCGACGATGCCGCTCGCCACGACCGGCGAACCGAGCGGGGTCAGCGGGGTGAACGCCCCGCCGATCCCGGCCGAGACGACGAGGCCGTACGGCGCGGGCGTGGAAGCCAGGGCGAACGCGGTGGCCGCCGCGGCGGCGGCCGGGCCCGCGCCGCCCGCCAGCACGTCGAACGCCCCACTGCGGTGCAGCTCGGCCCCCGGGACCGCCACCGTCTCCTGGGCGCCCCCGAACGCACGCGTGACCGCGTCCCGTTCCACCGGGACAGCGGTCACGACCAGCACACGCACGGATTCAGCCTCAGGGTCGAGGACGGGGAGGACGCTCGGCGGGCCGGTCCCGCCCGGCCCGGACGGTTCAGTCCTTCTTGAGCTCGAACTGCCAGATGCCCGTGAGCTTCTTGCCCTTGGTCTCCACGATGGAGATGGTCGTCTTCTCGGCGGGCTTGCCCGTCTGGCTGGCGAAGAAGGCGCTGCCGGGGATCGTCCGGTAGGTCTTGTCGTACGGCTCCTGCTCGGCCTGCTGGCCGTTGATGAAGAGCGTCCAGCCGTTCTCGGCGATCTCGGGGTCGACGCCGAAGCGGACCTTGTCGTCCATGGAGACCTCGACGGTCTTCTCGGCCTTCTTGTTCAGGCAGTCCTGGACGAGGGATTCCTTGATCGCCTCCCCGTCGTTGTAGCAGGCGGCCTCGGTGTTCACCGAGTCGCTGCCGACCGTCACGGTGGCGAGCGGCGTCGGCTTGTCGCAGGCGGACAGGACAAGGAGTCCCGCGGACACGGCACCAAGAGCTACGCCGATTCGACGGCCCTTACCGGAGAAGAACGCAACGGTCATGGGCCGAAGGCTATCGGTCGCTTCCGTTCACGCCACGCGGGGGTGCGGCGTGCCGCGCCGCGCGGCCCCCAGGAGGCCCCGTACGGAGGCCGCCGCGCCGAGCGCCAGAAGCCCTGCGGCGACCGACATGCCGAGCACCGCGTTGAGCGGCAGGGCGATCCCGATGCCGCCGCCGACCACCCAGGCCATCTGGAGCAACGTCTCCGAGCGGGCGAACGCCGACGTGCGGACCTCCTCCGGCACGTCCCGCTGGATCATCGCGTCGAGCGACAGCTTGGAGAGGGCCTGGGTGAAACCGGCGACCGCGCCGAGCGCGGCGACCAGGACCGTGGAGAAGAAGACCGCGGCCAGGAGCGCCGTACCCAGCGCGAGCCCCAGCACGGTCGCGATGATGACCTCGGGGCCGCGTGCCCTGAGCCAGGAGCCCACCGCCGTCCCGCAGGCGTTGCCCGCCCCGGCCGCCACGCCGACGATGCCGAGCGAGACCGCCGCGCTCTGCCCGGCCAGCGGGTGCTCGCGCAGCAGGAAGGCCAGGAAGAAGATGAGGAAGCCCGAGAGAGCCCGGTGCGCGGCGTTGGCCTGGAGCCCGTGCAGGACGGACCCGCCGACGGACCGCAGGCCCGGTGGCCGCTCCTTGGCCGGTTTCCGCCCGTTGCCTCTCCTGTACAGGCCCGCCCGGGTGCCGCCCTCCCCGGCGGCGGCGGGGCGCGGGGCGGGCTGCTCGTGGTGCGGGTCGATCAGCCGCGCCCGGCGCTCGCCCTTCGCGGAGTCGACCTTGGGCGGCAGGGTGAAGGCGAGGAAGGTGCCCGCGACGAAGATCGCGCAGGCCCCGTAGAGCGGCCAGGCGGAGCCGACGGTCTGGAGGCCGGCCCCGATCGGGGCCGCCACCCCCGTGGCCAGCAGTCCCGCCAGGGTGACCCGGGAGTTCGCCTTCACCAGGGAGAACCCGGGGGGCAGCAGGCGCGGCACGACCGCGCTGCGCACCACGCCGTACGCCTTCGAGCAGACCAGGACGCCCAGTGCGGCCGGGTACAGCTCCAGGCCGCCCGTGGCGACCGCGCCCGACATGGTGACCGCGAGCAGCGCCCGGGCCAGCATCGCCCCGGCCATCGCGGCACGGCGGCCGTGCGGCAGCCGGTCCAGCAGCGGGCCGATCACCGGGGCGAGGAGGGTGAAGGGGGCCATTGTGATGGCGAGGTAGAGCGCGACCCGGCCGCGCGCCTCGTCCGTGGGCACGGAGAAGAAGACCGTGGAGGCGAGGGCGACCGTGATCATGACGTCGCCCGCGCCGTTCACCGCGTGCAGCTCGATCAGTTTGCCGAGGCCCGACTCGCCGGCCCCGTGGGCGTGCGTCGCCCTGCGGATGGAGCGCGCCGTGCCGGTGAACGGGGCGCGCAGGGCACGCCCGGTCGCCCGTCCCGCCCTGCGGAGCGGGCCGGGGCCGTCGTGCGACCTGGTGCCAGCCACCTCGTCATAGTGCCCCAACCCCGGCGGGTTCGAACGGTGATCGGTCACGGACTCGCGCGGGGCGTCCCGGTTGACGCCCTGTCGGGGGAGCCGGGCGCCGGCGTCCGCCGGGGAACGGATACGGCACGTTTGGGGCGGGCAGGTGGGCGCGGAGCGGCGGAGAGGGTAGCGTGCTTAACGCGCCACCGGCGTTTGTTCTTGGCCGCACGCTTCTCCGCGATCCCGCAGAATGGATGGCAGAAGGCGCGCCCGAGGCAGGCACAACGGGTGTGGACGTCGACGCGGCCCCCAGGTCCGCTCCGCCCCGACCCGTCTGGCTTGTCCGGCCGCAACGACAATCGTCCAGCAGCTGGCGCGCTCGTGAGACTGGCGTATGGAGAGAAGCGAAGACCTGTGAGTGCTGCGACGACGACGCGAAGCCGTACGGCCCGTCCCCCCGTTCCCGACCGCCTGTGCGCCGAGGCGGTGGACCTCGCGCGCGAGGCCGCCGAGGATGCCGCCGCCCCCGGTGTGGTCGGTGAGCATGTCGGCGTGGTCTCCGAGGGGGACCGCGTCGTCACGCACTACTTCGAGGCCAAGGAGCCCGGCTACCGGGGCTGGCGCTGGGCGGTGACGGTGGCGCGGGCCTCCCGCGCGAAGAACGTCACCCTGGACGAAACGGTGCTGCTGCCGGGGGCGGACGCACTCCTCGCCCCGGAGTGGGTGCCGTGGAGCGAGCGGCTGCGCCCCGGCGACATGGGCCCCGGCGACCTGCTGCCCACCGAGGCGGAGGACCTGCGGCTGGAGCCCGGCTGGAGCGGCGGGGACGAGCCGCCGCCGAACTCGCTGGTCTCCGAGGAGATGGCGCAGCTCGTCGACGCGGAGGACGCCGAGCTGACCGACCGGCCGGTGGCCGCGACCAGCCGGGGTTCGATCGCCGCGGTGGCCGAGGAGCTGGGCACGCGCCGGGCGCGGGTGCTGTCCCGGTACGGGCTGATGGAAGCCGCCGACCGATGGGACGAGGCGTTCGGCCCGCGGACGCCGATGGCGCAGGCCGCCCCGGCGACGTGTGTGAGCTGTGCGTTCCTGATCCCGATGGCGGGGTCGCTGAAGCAGGCGTTCGGGGTGTGCGCGAACGAGTTCGGCCCGGCGGACGGGCACGTGGTGTCGCTGGCGTACGGGTGCGGCGGGCACTCCGAGGCCGCGGTGATGCCCACCCCGCCGAAGCCGGCCCCGCACGCGCTGGACACGATGCGGGTGGACGCGTACACGCTGCGGGCGGAGCGGGGCGGCGGCTCGGTCCCGGACGAGCCGGACGGGCTGTCGGAGGACCTGGGCCACTCCTGACGCCCCCGCCCGCCGGGGGGCCGGGCGTGCGGCGCCCGGGGACCGCCGGGGGCCGTATCGAGGCGCCGGGCCCCGGAGCCCTGTCTGCGCGCCGTCCGCCCCGCCCGGGGGGTTCCGTCCTCCACCGCCGGACGGGCGTGAAACGCCCCCGCCGGGGGTTCCGTCCCCGGACGCCGGACAGGCCGGGTCGCCCCGGCCGCCGTGAGCGCCGGGCCGGCCGGAAAGGCCCGGATCGCCGAGCGCCGGGCGGGCGTCGTACGCCCTCGGCGCGGCACGCGCGGTACCTTCGGGCGCACACTGGGCCGCAGGGGCACCACGGCCTCCCCTCACCGAACGGAGTCGAGAGCGTGAGCATGAAGGCGACCGAGGGGGCCGATCCGTTCGGGACGGCACGGCTGCGGCGCGGCGTGCTCGACGCGTGGGGCGCCGGGCCCGCCCGGTTCCGGGAGGACGCCAACGCCGAGGAGGACCTCGCGCTCGGCGGCTACCGCGACCGGCTCGTCGTCGAACTGGCCCAGAACGCCGCCGACGCCGCCGCCCGCGCCCGCGTGCCGGGCCGGCTCCGCCTCACCCTGCACCCCGCCGCCCCCGGCGACCCGGACGGCCGCTGCGTCCTGGCCGCCGCCAACACCGGGGCCCCGCTCGACGCCACCGGCGTGGAGTCCCTGTCCACCCTGCGGGCCTCCGCCAAGCGCGAGGGCCACGAGTCCGCCGTGGGCCGCTTCGGCGTCGGGTTCGCCGCCGTCCTCGCGGTCAGCGACGAGCCCGCCGTCCTCGGCGTCCACGGCGGGGTCCGCTGGTCGCTGGCAGAGGCCCGCGAACTGGCCCGTCAGGCGGCCGTCGGCTCCCCCGGCCTCGGTGACGAACTGCGCCGCCGCGACGGGCACGTACCGCTGCTGCGGCTGCCGCTGCCCGCCGAGGGCTCGGCGCCCCAGGGGTACGACACCGTCGTCGTGCTGCCCCTGCGCGACGGCACCGCCGAGGACCTGGCGACCCGGCTGCTGGCCGCCGTGGACGACGCGCTGCTGCTCACGCTGCCCGGCCTGGACGAGGTCGTCGTCGAGACCCCGGACGGGACGCGGACCCTGACCCGCTCGGTCCACGGCCCGTACATCCACATCGACGACACCGCCCACGGGCTGAACCGCTGGCGCACCGTCTTCCGCCACGGACCCGTCGAGCCCGCCCTGCTCGCCGACCGCCCGGTCGAGGAGCGGCTGCGCCCGCACTGGTCGGTGACCTGGGCGGTCCCGGTCGACGAGGAGGGCGCCCCGCTCCACCCCCGTACGGCCCCCGTCGTGCACGCCCCGACGCCGACCGACGAACCGCTCGGCGTCCCCGCCCTGCTCATCGCCTCCTTCCCGCTGGACACCGCCCGCAGGCACCCCGCGCCGGGGCCGCTCACCGACTTCCTGGTGGAGCGGGCGGCCGACGCCTACGCCGAGCTGCTGGGCGGCTGGCGGCCGGTGTCCACCGGGACCATCGACCTGGTGCCCGGCCGGCTCGGCAAGGGCGGCCTCGACGGGGCCCTGCGCGCGGCGGTCCTGGACCGGCTGCCCCGGATCGCGTTCCTGGAGCCCGCCGCGCCCCGCGACCCCGAGGCCGACCGGGAGGGCTGGGGGGACGACTGGGAAGAGGACCGCGACCGTGCGCAGGACACCGCCTCGGCCCTGCGGCCCGTGGAGGCCGAGGTCGTGGAGGGCGTCGGGGCCGGGACCGTACGGGTGCTCGCCGAGGTGCTGCCCTGCCTGCTGCCCGCCGGTCTGGAGCGGCGCACCGAGCTGCGCACCCTCGGGGTGGCCCGGGTTCCGCTGACCGAGGCGATCGACCGCCTCGCCGGACTGGAACGCGACCCCGCCTGGTGGCGCAGGCTCTACGACAGCCTCGCGGGCACCGACCCCGACCGGCTCACCGGCCTCCCCGTCCCGCTCGCGGGCGACCCGGAGGACGAGCGGGCGGACCGCCCGCCGCGCACCGTGATCGGACCGCGCCAGGTCCTGCTGCCCCTCCCGGACGCGCTCACCGGCCCCCTGCTCGCCCGGCTCTCCCGGCTCGGCCTCAAGGTCGCCCACCCCGACGCCGCCCACCCCCTGCTGGAGAAGCTCGGGTCCCTGCCCGCCACCCCCCGCGCCGTGCTGACGACCCCTCAGGTGCGGGCGGCCGTCGCGGGATCGCTCGACGCGGGCGAGATCTGGGACGAGGACGCGCTCGACGCCGACGAACTGGCGGAGACCGTCCTCACCCTGGTGCGCGACGCCGAACTCGGCCCCGGCGACGAACCCTGGCTCGGCGCGCTCGCCCTCCCCGACGAGGACGGCGAACCGGCCCCGGCGGGCGAACTCGTCCTCCCCGGCAGCCCGTTCGCGCAGATCATGCGGGAGGGGGAACTGGGTTTCATCGACCAGGAGTTGGCCGACCGATGGGGCGAAGCCCCGCTCACCGCCTGCGGGGTGCTCGCCGCCTTCGCCCTCGTGCGGGCCACCGACGTCGTCCTCGACCCGGACGAACTGGACCCCCGCGACGGCGACTTCGCCGAACCCGACGACGCCGGACTGCTGGACGCCGTCGACGTGTGGTGCGAGGACCTGCTCGACCAGCTGCCCGAGACCCCGGTGCCGCCCGTCGCCACCGAGATCGTCGCCGTACGGGACCTGGACCTGGTGGACGACGGCGCCTGGCCGCAGGCGCTCGCGATGCTGGCGCGGCCGCCGTTGCGCGACGCGCTGACCCAGCCGGTACGGGTGCTGCTCCCGGACGGCACCACGCGGTCCGTGCGCCCGTACACCGCGTGGTGGCTGCGCGACCACCCCGTGCTGGACGGCCGCCGCCCGGCCGGACTGCGCGCGGCGGGCGGCGACCCCCGGCTGGCCGGGCTCTACGACGCGGTGGACGCCACCGGCTTCGAGGACGTCGAGGTGCTGCGGGCCCTCGGCGTGCGGACCTCGGTGGACGCCCTCCTGGACGAACCGGGCGGCGCGGCCGAACTGCTGGGCCGCCTCGCCGACGAGGACCGCCCCGTCACCCCCGTACACCTGCACGCCCTCTACACGGCGCTGGCCGACCTGGACCCGGACCGGGTGACGCTGCCGGACGAGCTGCGGGCCGTGGTGGACGGCGAGGTGGTGGTGGTCGACGCGGCCGACGCCGTGATCGCGGACGCCCCCGACGTGCTGCCCCTCGCCGAGGGCCTCCCCCTGCTCCCGGTCGCCCCGTCCCGCGCCGCCGACCTGGCCGACCTGCTCCAGGTGCGCCGCCTCGGCGAGACGGTCGAGGCGGACGTCACCGGTGAGGGCGAGGAGCACCGCGTACCGGACTCCGTCCGCGTCCTGCTGGGCCCCGGCACCCCGGAAACGTACGTCGAGCACACCGAACTGCGCGCGGGCGGCGTCGAACTGGACTGGCGCCGCACCCCGGACGGCACCGTCCACGCCGCCACCCTGGAGGGCGTGGCGGCCGGCCTGGCCTGGGCGGCGGGCCAGTGGCCCCGCCGCTTCGAGGTCGCGGCCCTGCTGGAGGACCCGTCCCGGACGGACGAACTGGCCCGGGACCGCTGGTTCGACTGAGCCGGCCCGGAGGGGGCCGGGGGGCGGCGGCACGCGGACCGGGCGGCTTCACAGAAAAGTCATGGAGATGTACAACCGTTCACCTGGTTCGCATGTCTGTTCCAGTGAGCCAAGAGGCTCATGGATCAGATGGGCCCCGCCGGGCTGACGACACGAGCGCGCCCCGGGGCCCCTTCTCCACTTGGGGACACATGCGTATTCGTGCCACCGTGGCCGCCGTCACCGGCGCCCTGGCCCTTTCCGCTTTCGCAGTACCGGCCGCGCAGGCCGATGACGGTCGCTCCTGGACCGTGGACCGCGGCTTCACCGCCCCCCAGCCCTCGGCCGGGGAGAAGTCGCAGCGTGCCTTCGCCGCCACCGCGTACGGCAACGGCACGATCACCTCGGCGGTCGTCAACGGCGGCAAGCCGATCGCGGTCGGCACCAAGTCGAAGCAGACGGTGCCCTACACCGTGACGGCCACCGACGACTCCGGCATCGCCGGGGCCGCCGCGTTCCTCTGGATCGGCTCGTCCCTCGACGACGAGGACAGCTTCGGCTTCGACCCGAACGAGAAGTCGATCTCCTGCAAGGCGGTCAACGCCACCACCACGACCTGCAAGGGCACCATCACCCTCGACCCCGCCTTCCTGATCAACTCGGACGCGACCTGGTGGCGCGTCGGCGCCGTCGCCGTCGCCAACGACGACGAGGAGGTCTTGCGGGAGACCGCCTCCAAGGTCCGCGTCCAGCGGTTCTCGAAGCTGACCGTGAACGCCTCGCCGGAGCCGGTGAAGAAGGGCAAGACCATCACGGTCACCGGCAAGCTGACCCGTGCGAACTGGGAGACCGGCACGTACAAGGGCTACAGCGGCCAGTCCGTGAAGCTCCAGTTCAAGAAGAAGGGCGCCAAGAGCTACACGACGGTCAAGACCGTCAAGACCAGCTCGACCGGCGCCCTGAAGACCACCGTCAAGGCCTCGGCCGACGGTCACTGGCGCTACAGCTTCGTCGGCACGCCGAGCACCCCGGCCGTCTCGGCCGCCGGTGACTACCTCGACGTGAAGTAGTCACCGCGGGCACACGGAGAAGCCCCCGGGAGGACGGCGGTCCTCCCGGGGGCTTCTCCGTGTCCGTGGCCGCCCCTACGCCCCGAAGCGCCGCCCCACCCAGCGCCAGACGAACTCCAGCAGGACGGCCGCCGCCGCCGCGACGCCGACCGCCGCCCACGGCATCACCGTGCCCACCAGCCTCAGCGCGAAGAAGTCCTGGAGCCACGGCACCACGAGCACGATCAGGAAGCCGAGCCCCATCGCCGCCACCAGGGCCACGCGCCACCAGGTGTAGGGGCGGGCGATGATCGCCAGGACGTACATCGAGACCAGGAACAGCGTCAGCGTCGCCGCGCTCGTCTCGGCCTCCAGCGCGCCCGCCCCGGAGTAGTGGTGGCGGGCCAGCAGGTACGTGGCGAAGGTGGACGCCGCCGCGAGGACGCCCGAGGGGATCGCGTACCGCATGACGCGCCGTACGAAGTGGGGCCGGGCGCGCTCCTTGTTCGGCGCGAGGGCCAGGAAGAACGCCGGGACGCCGATGGTCAGCGTCGACAGCAGGGTCAGGTGCCTCGGCAGGAACGGGTACTCCACCTGGGTGCAGACCACCAGGATCGCCAGCAGCACCGAGTAGACCGTCTTCGTCAGGAAGAGCGTCGCGACGCGGGTGATGTTGCCGATCACCCGGCGGCCCTCGGCCACCACCGAGGGCAGCGTCGCGAAGCTGTTGTTCAGCAGCACGATCTGCGCCACCGCGCGCGTCGCCTCCGAGCCCGAGCCCATCGAGACGCCGATGTCCGCGTCCTTGAGCGCGAGGACGTCGTTCACGCCGTCTCCGGTCATCGCGACCGTGTGGCCGCGCGACTGGAGGGCGGCCACCATCTCCCGCTTCTGCTGCGGGGTGACCCGGCCGAAGACCGCGTTCCGCTCCATGGCCGTGGCCATCTTGTCCGGGTCGCTCGGCAGCCGGCGGGCGTCCAGCGTGTTCTCCGCGCCCGCCAGGCCCAGCTTCCCGGCGACCGCGCCGACCGAGACCGCGTTGTCGCCGGAGATGACCTTGGCGGCCACGTGCTGGTCCGCGAAGTACGCGAGCGTGTCGCCCGCGTCCGGGCGCAGCCGCTGCTCCAGGACGACCAGGGCGGTGGGGACGGCCTCGTCGGCCGCGCCGGGCGCGGCCGGCGCGCCGCCCGGGACGCGGGCCAGCAGGAGCACCCGCAGGCCCTGCTCGTTGAGCTGTTCGATCTGCCCGAGGACCGGGTCGCCCTCGGACAGCAGGACGTCGGGGGCGCCGAGCAGCCAGGCGGAGGCCGTCCCGTCCGCCTCGGTGAACGCGGCGCCGCTGTACTTGCGCGCCGAGGAGAACGGCATCGCGTCGGTGACCGTCCACGCCTCCGCGTCACCGGTCCCCGTGCCGCCGCCGTCCGCGCCGCTGCCTCCGGCGTCCCCGCCGTCCGCCGGGTACGCGTCGACGATGGCCTGGAGGCTGGCGTTGGGCCGGGAGTCCGAGGAGCCGAAGGCCCGCAGCACCCGCTGGACGTACGCCTCGTCGCCCCCGTTCAGCGGCCGGACCTCGCTGACGTCCATGCCGCCCTCGGTGAGCGTGCCCGTCTTGTCCAGGCAGACCACGTCCACCCGGGCGAGCCCCTCGATGGCGGGCAGCTCCTGCACCAGGCACTGCTTGCGGCCGAGCCGTACGACCCCGATGGCGAAGGCCACCGACGTGAGCAGGACCAGGCCCTCGGGGATCATCGGGACGATGCCGCCGACGGTCCGGGCGACGGAGTCCTTGAAGTCGGTGTCCTTCACGACGAGCTGGCTGATGATCAGCCCGATCGCGGTCGGAACCATCATCCAGGTGACGTACTTCAGGATCGTGCTGATGCCGCTGCGCAGCTCGGAGTGGACGAGCGTGAAGCGTGACGCCTCCTCCGCGAGCTGCGCCGCGTACGCCTCGCGGCCCACCTTGGTCGCGGTGAACGCCCCGCCGCCCGCCACGACGAAGCTGCCGGACATCACCTGGTCGCCGGCCCGCTTGACCACCGGGTCGGCCTCGCCGGTGAGCAGCGACTCGTCGATCTCCAGACTGTCGGCCTCCGCGACCGTGCCGTCCACGACGACCTTGTCGCCCGGGCCCAGCTCGACGAGGTCGCCGAGGACGATCCCGGAGGTGGAGATCTCGGCGGCCACCCCGTCGCGGCGCACGGTCGGCTTCGCCTCGCCGATCACCGCGAGGCTGTCCAGGGTCCTCTTGGCCCGCCACTCCTGGATGATGCCGATGCCGGTGTTGGCGACGATCACGAAACCGAAGAGGCTGTCCTGGATCGGCGCGACGAACAGCATGATCACCCAGAGCACGCCGATGATCAGGTTGAACCGGGTGAAGACGTTGGCCCGGACGATCTCGGCGACCGACCGGGAGGAGCGTACGGGGACGTCGTTGACCTCGCCGCGGGCGACCCGTTCGGCGACCTCGGCGGCGCTCAGCCCCGCGGACCGGCGGGCCGGCGGCGGGTCCACGGGGTGGACGGGATCGAGTTCCGCCCCCGCGTCGATCCCGGCCTGCCGCGAGGCCGGGGGGTTCCGGGAGGACCGGGAGGTGTCGGGGGAGTGCTCCCCGCGTCCGGGGGTCTGTCCTCCGGAGGAATCGAGTGCCCGCTGCGTCATGGCTCCGACGTTACGGGCGTACCCGGGGAACCACCCACCGGGAGGGGTGAAGATCCGACCACGGGAGGACGAAGTCGGGCCTGTGGTCGTACGGGGGTGCGCCCGGCCCCGGTCGGCCCGGACCGGCGCCTCAACCGAGCCGGTCGGGGCGGCCCGTCCGTCCGGCGCCCAGCGCGCTGCCCTCGGCCTCCGCTCCGGCGGCGTCCTTCGCCGCCGCCCGGGCCGCGTGCCGCTTGAGGGCGGCGTCGCGCCCGCGCACGTACCAGATGCCGATCAGGCCGAGTCCGGCGCCGGCCAGCGGGGTCCACACCCACCAGGTGTGGCCGCGGTCCGCGAACCAGCCGTAGAAGGGGAGCTGGGCGAGGAAGAGGACGAACCAGAGGATCGTGCCGCCGACGACGGTGGCGACGACGGGGCCCTCCAGGGGTTCGGGCGCCTCGTGCTTCGGGGTCCACTTCTCCATGACCTCAGTGTATGGGGCGGGTCCGGAGGCTCTCCGATCGGCGGGCACGGGGGCCGGGGAGGCTGCGGGAAGGCGTCCGGGCCCCAGTGGCGCCACGGGTCTACGCGCGGAGATAGCGATCTTCGCTTGATGTATTCATACTGAATCTGCTTTGGGTTGGCTCGAATTCTTCGTCTGAACATCCAAATGCGATCACCTTTCGTCCCTTTGCTTCCCGCCTGGTAGCGCCCCGCCTTACCTCCCTACGTACGACTGAGGTCACCCATGTCCCCCTCGGCCACCGCTCCGGTCGACACCCCGCCCCCGTCGGCTCCGCAGTCCCAGGGCAGCCTGGACCGGTTCTTCAAGATCTCCGAGCGGGGGTCCACCGTCGCCCGGGAGTTCCGCGGCGGGTTCGCCACGTTCTTCGCGATGGCGTACATCATCGTGCTCAACCCGATCATCCTGGGCAGCGCGAAGGACATGTACGGCCACCAGCTCGACAACGGGCAGCTGGTCACCGCCACGGTGCTGTCCGCCGCCTTCTCCACGCTGCTGATGGGCGTCATCGGCAACGTGCCGATCGCGCTCGCCGCCGGCCTCGGCGTCAACACCGTCGTCGCGCTCCAGCTCGCCCCCCGGATGAGCTGGCCCGACGCGATGGGCATGGTCGTCCTCGCGGGCATCGTGGTGATGCTGCTGGTCGCCACCGGGCTGCGGGAACGCGTGATGAACGCCGTGCCGAAATCGCTCCGCAAGGGCATCGCGATCGGGATCGGCCTCTTCATCCTGCTGATCGGCCTGGTCGACTCGGGCTTCGTCTCGCGCATGCCGGACGCCGCGCACACCACCGTGCCGCTCCAGCTCGGCGGCGACGGCCACCTCAACGGCTGGCCGGTGCTGGTCTTCGTGCTCGGCACGCTGCTGACGCTCGCGCTGATCGTGCGCAAGGTGCCCGGCGCGATCCTCATCTCCATCGTCGCGATGACGGTCGTCGCCGTGGTCATCGACGCGATCGCGGGCCTGCCCGAGGGGGCGTGGGGTCTGACGACGCCCTCGTGGCCGGGCAGCCCGGTCTCCACGCCGGACTTCGGGCTCCTCGGCCAGGTCAGCCTGTTCGGCGGCTTCGAGAAGGTCGGCGTCCTGACGGGCGTCCTGTTCGTCTTCACCGTGCTGCTGTCCTGCTTCTTCGACGCGATGGGCACCATCCTCGGCGTCGGGGACGAGGCGAAGCTGATGGACCGGGACGGCAACTTCCCCGGCATCAACAAGGTGCTGCTCGTGGACGGCGTCGCGGTCGCGGCGGGCGGCGCCAGCTCCTCCTCCGCCACCACGTGCTTCGTGGAGTCCACCGCGGGCGTCGGCGAGGGCGCCCGGACCGGGCTGGCGAGCGTGGTGACCGGCCTGCTCTTCTCGGTGGCGCTGTTCCTCACCCCGCTGGCGACCATGGTCCCCTCGCAGGCGGCCACGCCCGCCCTGCTGGCGGTCGGCTTCCTGATCATCGCGGGCTCGGTGCGGGACATCGACTGGAGCGACCACACGCTCGCGATCCCGGCGTTCCTCGCGATGCTGATGATGCCGTTCACGTACTCGATCACCAACGGCATCGGCATCGGCTTCATCGCCTTCGCCGTGCTGCGGCTGGCGGCCGGCCGCGGCCGTGAGGTCCCGGTGGCCATGTACGCGGTGGCGGCGGTGTTCGTCTTCTACTACGCGATGCCGGCGCTCGGCCTCACGTGACCCGGGGCGCCGCCCTCGTCGGGTGACCGGCACAACCGCCCCCGTCAGGTGACCGGCGGTGTCACCCCCATCACATGGGTGGTGGCGTCGCCGGCCCCGCCGGCCGGGGGCGTCACGCTCCCGCCGGAGTCGCCGTAGAACTTCTCCGTCTCCTCGACGGCCGCGGTGAAGCGTTCGTCGAAGTCGTCGCGAATGAGCGTCCGGACCACGTAGTCCTGGACGCTCATTCCGCGTTTGGCGGCGTGCTGCCGGAGCCGGTCGAGCAGCTCACCGTCTATCCGCAGGCTGAGTACTGTCGATCCCATGCCCAGCAGGGTCGCCGCCCCGGAGTGTTCCTCGCGTCACTTTCCGCTCCGAACTCACTCGTTCGGGTGAGTAGATTTCCGCACCTGCACTACCGAGTGGTATTTAGGTAGGGTAATGAGTTACGCTAACAAACATGCCTGACCTGATCCACGACGGCGACAGTGCCGCCGCCGTGAGCTCCCTCCGCTCCGCCGTGATGCTGCTGGGCCGTCGCCTCAAGCACCAGCGGGTCGACGAGTCGCTGAGCCCCACCGAGATGTCGGTGCTCGGCACCCTCGCCCGCTGTGGCTCGGCCACCCCCGGCGAGCTGGCCCGCAAGGAGCACGTCCAGCCTCCGTCGATGACCCGCATCGTCGCGCTGCTGGAAGCGAAGGGGCTGGTCAGGCTGGAACCGCACCCCGATGACCGTCGGCAGAAGATGGTCAGCCAGACCGAGCAGGCCGAGGCCATGCTCGCGGAGAGCCGCACCAAGCGGAACGCCTGGCTGACCCATCTCGCCGAGGGCCTGGACGAGGACGAGTGGGAGACGCTTCGGGCCGCCGCGCCCGTGTTGGAGAAGCTCGCCCACCTGTGACCCCACGGGCGCGCCGACGATGACCCGCCGCCGGACCGGACGTACGCCGTCCGGTCCGCACCGGGCCCCCGCCGGAGCGCCCGTCGTCACGTCCTCGTCGGACCGAACACCGCAGACGCCCGAGGAGATGAACCCTTTTGAGTACGGGATCCGGAGCAGACTCCGCCCCCGCACCGACTTCCACCCACGAGAGCACGACCGGCGGGACCTTCTCGTCGCTGAAGATCCGCAACTACCGCCTGTTCGCCACGGGCGCCGTGATCTCCAACACCGGTACCTGGATGTCCCGCATCACGCAGGACTGGCTCGTCCTGAGCCTGACGGGTTCCGCGACGGCCGTCGGCATCACCACGGCCCTCCAGTTCCTTCCCATGCTGCTGTTCGGCCTGTACGGCGGCGTCATAGCCGACCGGCTCCCGAAGCGGCAGATCCTGCTCGTCAGCCAGGCCATGCTCGGCCTGTGCGGCATCGCGCTCGCCGTCCTGACCCTGACCGGGGTCGTCGAGGTCTGGCACGTCTACCTGGTCGCCTTCCTCCTCGGCATGGTGACCGTCGTCGACAACCCGGCCCGGCAGTCGTTCGTCTCCGAGATGGTCGGCCCCGCGCACCTGCGCAACGCGGTCAGCCTGAACTCGGCGAACTTCCAGTCCGCCCGGCTCATCGGCCCCGCCGTCGCGGGCGTCCTGATCACCACGGTCGGCAGCGGCTGGGCGTTCCTGTTCAACGGCCTCTCCTTCCTGGCCCCGCTCGTCGGCCTGCTGATGATGCGCAGAGACGAACTCCACGCCTCGGTGACCGTGCCCCGCGCCAAGGGCCAGCTCCGCGAGGGCCTCGCTTACGTCCGGGGCCGCCCCGACCTGGTCTGGCCGATCGTCCTGGTCGGCTTCGTCGGCACCTTCGGCTTCAACTTCCCGATCTGGCTGACCGCCTTCGCCGACGAGATCTTCGACGGCGGCGCGGGCATGTACTCGTTCTTCAACATCCTCATGGCGGCCGGTTCGCTGGCCGGCGCGCTGCTCTCGGCCCGCCGCCGCTCCTCGCGGCTGCGGATGCTGGTGGCGGCGGGCACGGCCTTCGGGCTGCTGGAGATCGCCGCGTCCCTCTCCCCGTACGTCTGGCTGTTCTCGCTCCTGCTGGTCCCGATCGGGATGCTCGGGCTGACGACGAACATCACCGCGAACACGAGCGTCCAGATGGCCGCGGACCCGGAGATGCGCGGCCGGGTGATGAGCCTGTACATGATGGTCTTCGCCGGGGGCACGCCGGTGGGCGCCCCGATCGTCGGCTGGATCAGCGACACGTACGGCGCCCGCGTCGGCTTCGCGGCCGGCGGTGCGATCTCGGTGATCGCCGCCCTGGCCGTGGGCTTCGCCCTGGCCCGCGTCGGCGGACTCCGCCTGAAGGTGGACCTCCGCCCGGGCCGCCCCCACGTCCGCTTCGTCCCGCGCGAGCAGTTGGCGACGGCGGCGTAGAGCGGCGGGCACGGCCCCGCACGCGCGAAACGCCCTCCTCCCGGTCTCCCGGGAGGAGGGCGTCCTTCGTGTGCGGGGCGTCAGTCGCGGGGGAAGGCGTCGGTCGCGAGGACGAGGCCGTTGAGGAGGCCGGGCGGCGGGCCGGGCCTGGCCGCAGGCCCCGGGGGCGGAGCCGTTACGCTCGAAGGGTGGACCCGAAGACCAGAAACCGCGTCATGGCGGCCGTGCTCGTGCTGATGTTCGTCGTCGTCGCCGTGGGGGCCGCCCTCGGCGGCTGAGCCGGGCGGGCCGCGTCGGCGGACCGGCCCGCGGGCCCGCCGCACCTGCCCGCCCGGACGTGGGCGCTTGCCTGGAGTGGACTCGAAGGAGTTGGCTGGGGACCCATGGAGTACACACAGCTCGGACGTACGGGACTCAAGGTCAGCCGGCTCGTCCTCGGGACGATGAACTTCGGCCCGCAGACCAACGAGTCGGACAGCCACGCCATCATGGACGCCGCGCTCGGCGCGGGCCTGAACTTCTTCGACACGGCCAACGTCTACGGCTGGGGCGAGAACAAGGGGCGCACCGAGGAGATCCTCGGCACCTGGTTCGCCCAGGGCGGCGGCCGTCGCGACAAGGTGGTCCTGGCCACCAAGATGTACGGGAACATGGGCGCCGACGGTGAGGCCTGGCCGAACCACGACAAGCTCTCCGCCGTGAACATCCGGCGGGCGGTCGACGCCTCGCTCAAGCGCCTCCAGACCGATCACATCGACCTGTACCAGTTCCACCACGTCGACCGGAACACGCCGTTCGACGAGATCTGGCAGGCGATCGACGTCCTGGTCCAGCAGGGCAAGATCCTCTACGCCGGTTCCTCGAACTTCCCCGGCTACAAGATCGCCCAGGCCAACGAGCAGGCGGCCCGCCGGGGCTCCCTCGGCCTGGTCAGCGAGCAGTGCATCTACAACCTCGCCGAACGCCGCGCCGAGATGGAGGTCATCCCGGCCGCGCAGGAGTACGGACTCGGGGTCATCCCCTGGTCCCCGCTGCACGGCGGGCTGCTGGGCGGCGTCATCCGGAAGACCGCCGAGGGCGGCCGCCGCGCCTCGGGCCGGGCGGCCGACGCCTTGGCGGACCCCGCCACCCGTCAGCAGATCCAGGCGTACGAGGACCTGCTCGACAAGCACGGCCTGGAGCCTGGCGAGGCGGCCCTGGCGTGGCTGCTGACCCGCCCCGGCGTCACGGGCCCGATCGTCGGCCCGCGCACCGCCGACCAGCTGGACAGCGCCCTGCGCGCCCTGGAACTGGACCTTCCGGAGGCCGTGCTCACGGGTCTGGACGAGATCTTCCCCGGGCCGGGCCCGTCGCCGGAGGCGTTCGCCTGGTAGCGCCGCCGTCGTAACGGAAGGGCCCTCCCGTCCGCGTCGTGACGGGAGGACCCTTCAGGCGTGGGGCGGGAGGGCCCTTCGGGTGTTCGCGCGCGTCGCCGCGGTTCGGACCCGGCGTTCGTGCGCCCCCGGGGCTCACACCGGCGTTCGTGCGCCGCCCGGCTCAGAACGGCATGTGGCCGCGGGCGCGCCGACCGGCCGAGCCGCTGCGGCCGACGGCCTTGGAGCTGCTGCGGAACGGCTTGCTGAAGATGCGGCCCAGGACGCCGGGGGCCTTGCCGCCGGCCCGGGAGCCCGCGCCCAGCGTGCGCTGGGTGCCGCGTTCCGGGTGGCGGGAGAGGCGCGGTACGAGGAAGGCGAGTACGGCGAGAACGACGCAGACGGCGACTACTCCTACGATCATCATGGCGACTCCTTGTCCTGGTGCGGTGACGGGGCGTTGACGCGGGGTCCTGGAGCTGTCTTCTGGACCTGTGTCCTGGGTCGCCGTCGTCGTGGGGGCGTCCGGAAGCGGTGCTTGCCACGTGTGCCCCTTCCCCGGCCGCTGAATCCGGCGCGCGTTCGCGACTCGTCCGCGAGGCTTTCCGTACGGGTGCGGAGGAACCCGTCTGGCCGGGGAATACCAGGGCAGGAGATTCTGCGCCGAGCGGCAGTCGACGAAGAGGAGGCACCGATGACCCCGGTGGCCGAACAGTGGGGCGAGGCCCTCCGTACGCATCTGACCCTCGGCGAGACGCCGTCGCCCGTGCGGGCGGCCGCCGCGTTCTCCGCCGAGGCGGGGTTCTTCGCCGTCGCGGGGCGCGGTGACGAGGACGGCCTCCCCTACTTCCGGTCGGTGGCGGGCGGCCCGGACGACGTCGAGGCCCTGCGCACGGTGTGCGAGGAGACTGTCCATCAGAGGGGCCTGCGGATCGCGGACGTCCTGTGGCGGCGCGAGAGCCGCGAGGCGGTGTCCGACGCCGTCACCGGGAGCGAGCTGGAACTCGCTCTGCTGAGGGACGGCGACCGCGCCATGTGGGTGGTGCGGGCGGGGCGGGACGTCTGCGTGTTCGTGCTGGTGGACGGGGAGGACGGAGCGAACGTACCCGAGGCCCGGTCCCTGACGCTGGACTTCGCGTCCTTCCTGGCCGGCCAGGGGTACTGACCCCGGCCCGGCCGGTCCGGGCACCCTGGTCCGGCGGACGCTCCGGCCGGGCCAGGGCGCCCGCCGGGGCCGGCCGACCGCAGGCACCGGCCCCGCCCGGGCTGGTCGGGAGCGCTGACCGCGTCCCCGGCCGCTCAGGAGCGCCGGTCGTCTGTGCCCCTCGCCGGGCTGCTCGCCGGGCCGTTCGGAGCGCTGTACGCCTCCGGCTCCGGGCGGTCGTCGGCCAGTTCGGGTTCGAGCCCTTCCGACACCTCCGTACGGGGGCGGCCCGCATCCCTCCGCCATGCCGCGAAGGCCCAGCCGGTCAGGACGACGACCGCCCCGCCCAGCAGCCACCCGCCGATGACGTCGCTGAACCAGTGGACGCCGAGCGCGACCCTGGTGAACCCGACGCCCAGGACGGAGAGCCCCGCCGCCGCCCAGCACGGCCCGCGCCACCCGCGCGGGACCAGCGGCAGCAGGACCAGCAGGAGGACGGCGCACGACGTGACGGCCGTCATCGCGTGGCCCGAGGGGAACGAGTAGCCCGGCGCGTGGGCCACCGGGGCCGGCAGCGAGGGCCTGGCCCGCTCCACCACGACCTTCACGAGCACCCCGATCAGCGCGCCGCCGATCGCGGTGGTCGCCGCCCACGCCGCGAGCCGCCACGCCCGCCGGTACAGCAGCCACACGGTGAGCAGCGCGACCGCCGTGCGCAGCGTCGCGGGGTCCCACACCCAGTCTGAGAGGACGCGCAGCGTCGCCGTCCACGCCGGATGGTCCAGCGCCACCGCGTGCAGCCGGTGGGCCGCGCCCGCGTCCACGCGCCGCAGCGGCGGCCACGCCCCTTCGACGAGGACCGCCAGCAGCGCGAACGGGACCGCGGCGGCCGCCCCGGCCGCGAGCGCGACCGCCAGCCGCACGCCGAGGCGGCGGTCCGCACGGCGGGTCCGTTCGGAGCCGGGCCCGGTGGGGTCCGGTACGGGAGGGCGAGCGGTGGGTCGTGGCACGTCAGGCTCCGGGGTCGGGGGTGATCGGTCCGGGTGCGCGGGCCCGGACGGCCTCCAGTTGGGCGGCGAAGGCCAGTCCGACGAAGAGGGCTATGGAGGTGAGGTAGGCCCACAGGAGCAGCGACATGAACGCGCTCAGGGGTCCGTAGACGGTGTCGAAGGAGCCGCTGATCCCGAGGTAGAGGCTCAGGAGCCAGGTCAGCGCCGTCCACAGGACGAGGTAGACGGCCGCCCCGAAGGCCAGCCACGTATAGCCCGGCTGCTTGCGGCGCGGGGAGCGGCGGAAGACCGCGCTCGCCGAGACGAGCGCGAGCAGGAAGCCGAGCGGCCAGCGGAGCAGGTCCCCCGCCTCCCGGGCGGCGTCGCCCAGCCCGTACACGGAGGTGACGGCCGCGACGAGTTCCCCGCCCGCCACCATCATCACGGAGCCGATGCCGAGCGGGATGCCGGCGCTCAGGGCCATCACCAGTCCGCGCAGGTACTTGCGGTGGAAGACGCGGTCCCGCTCCACGCCGTAGATCCGGTTGGCGCCGCGTTCTATCTGGCACATCGCGGTGGTGACGTTGGCGAGGGAGAAGGCGAGCCCCAGCCAGAGGGCGATCTCGGGGCCGTCGCCGTCGCTCCGCCGGTGGCGGCCCAGGGCGTCGTCCACCACGTCGGCGCTCGGACCCTCGCTGAGGCCGCGGATGGTGAGTTCGGCGATTCTGCCCACGCTCTCGGTGTGCAGTTCGGCCGACAGCCCGACGAAGGCGATCACCAGGGGAACGGTCGCCAGGATCGTCTGGAGGGCCAGCGCGCGGGCGTGGCTGAAGCCGTCGGCGTACCGGAAACGGGTGAAGGCGTCCCGCATCAGGGCCCAGCGGCCGTACCGGCGCAGGGCCGCGAACGCCTCGTCGCCGGAGAGTTCGTCCCCGCTCATGTCACGGGTCACCGGAACCCGGGTCGCGGTCCCCATCAGCGTCCCCGCCCGGGGAGCATGACGGTCAGCGCGCCGGGCCGGACCTCTGCGGCGAGGCGGAGCCCGGGGCCCACCGGGTCGCCGTCGACCTCCCGCGACTGCGGCCGGGTGAAGGACAGTTCGGCGCGGCGGAAGGTGTGGAACTCCACCGGTCGCCCCTCGCCCGCGCCCCGGCCCCCGCCCAGCAGCACTCCCGCCGTGCGCAGCCAGCCGCCCACGCCCTGCGGATCGAAGAGCGCGAGATCCAGCAGCCCGTCGTCGGGCCGGGCGGCGGGGACCGGTGCCGCGCCCGCCTGGACGGCCCCCACGTTGGCGATGAGGACCATCCGGGCGGTGCGGCGCAGTTCCGGCCCGCCGTCCAGGCGGACGGTCAGCCGTATCCGGGGCGCGCGCAGCGCCTTCACCCCGGCCAGGACGTACGCGGGCCAGCCCAGGAGCGACTTGGCGCGGTCGGACGTCTCCTCCAGCATCACCGCGTCCAGCCCCGCCCCGGCCATCGCCGTGAAGTGGACGGCGGGGAACCCGTCGCCCTCGATCCGGCCCAGGTCCAGGGCCCGGGGGCCGCCGGCCAGGCCCGCCGCCAGGGCCTCGGCGGGGGCGAGGGGCAGGCCCAGGTTGCGGGCCAGCAGGTTGCCGGTGCCGCACGGTACGAGGACCAGCGGGACGCCCGTGCCGGCCAGGGCGTCCGCCACCGCGCGGACCGTGCCGTCGCCGCCGCAGACCACGATCAGCTCGGCCCCGGCGCGCAGGGCCTCGGCCGTCCGGCCGCCGCCCGGGTCCTGCACGGTGGTCTCGACGAACGGGGCGTCGCGGTAACCGTGTCGGGCGAGGACCAGCCTCAGCCGCTCCCGGGTGGCCCGGTCGGTCACCGTCGGGTTGACGATGACGGTGGCGTGCTTCCGCGCGGGGGCGGGCCGGTGTCCGGCGGCGGCCACGGCGATGGCCAGGGCGTCGGCGGGGGGCCGTGCCGCCCAGGAGTGGCCGGGCAGCACGGCCCGCCCCACGACGAGAAGGGAGAGCGTGCCGTTCGCCAGCCCACCCGCCACGTCGGTGGGGTGGTGCATGCCCCGGTACAGCCGCGCCAGCCCCACGAGGAGCGGAACCAGCAGCAGCAGGGCGGCCAGCGGCCTGCGCCACGGGGCGCGTACCCGGGACAGGACCAGGACGGCGAGACCGGCGTACAGGGCGGTGGCCGCTCCGGTGTGCCCGGAGGTGTAGCTGGAGGTGGGCGGGGAGCCGTCCAGGCGCTCCAGGTCCGGGCGGGCCCGGTCCACGCAGGCGGTGATCAGGACGAACACCGCCGACTGGAGTGACACCGCCGCGGCGAGGAAGACGGCCTCGCGCCGCCGGGGCAGCCGGGGCGCCAGGACCAGTGCGAGGCAGACGAGGAAGGTGAGGCCGACCACGGTGGCGGTGTCCCCGAGGGCGGAGACGGCCGTGGAGAGCGCGTCGAGCGTGCCGGTGCGGGCGCGGACGAGGGCCTCGACGACCGCGTCCTCCGCCGTCACCGGCCACAGGCCCCGGGCCGGTCCGGTGATCAGCAGACCGATGCCGACCATGAAGGCCGCCTGGCAGACGGCGAAGGCGGCGACGCGGACCGCCGCGTGTCCGGCTCCGCTGGTGAGGGCGGGGGAGCGGCCGGGGCGTCGGGGGGCGGGCGCACCCCGGTCCGCGGCCTCTCCCGGCCCCTGCGGCTCTCTTCTCGTCACGGTGGTGTCCATCGGGTTCCCCCCGTCTGCTCCGCCCGGCGTCTGCTTCGCCCGGCGGCGGTTCGCGGGAGCCTGTTCTCCCTCGGCGCTTCGCCGTATGCCCTCTCGTGCGCGGGTCAGGCTTCCCGGCGGCGTACGCATTCCGGCTGTGCGGTGGCACGGGCGGGCGGTCGGTCGGGCGCGTCCGGTACGGCGGCGGGCCGGGTCGGGGCGGTGGGTCGGCGGATAGGTGGGCCTGCGGATCGGGTCGGCGGGCCTGCGGGTCGCTGGGCGGGTGGGTCGTCGGCTCGCGGTCCACGGGCTGCCGGGCCGCCGGGGCTCAGGGGCTCAGGGCCCGGAGAGCGGCACGGCTGCGGTGATGGCCCGGCCCCCCTCGGGCAGCCGCACGATGTCGACGTGGTCGGCGAGATGGTGGACCAGCCACCAGCCCAACCCCTCCAGCCCGCCGCGACGCGGGTCCGGGGCGATGGGCGAGGCGGGCAGGACCTCGTCGCAGGGGTCGGTGACGCTGATGGTGATCTCGCCGCAGTTCAGGGTGCAGACGAGGAAGCAGTCCCGGGAAGCGCCCGCCCGGTGGTGGAGCACATGGCCGACGAGTTCGGAGGCGACGATCACGGCGTCCCAGACCCCGTCCTGATGGGCCGTCCGGTACCGGGCGTCGGGCGCGCAGCGCAGCGGATAGAGGGCGTACTCCACCTCCTGGCGCGCCTCGGCGGCCGTCCTCGGCCGGCACACGAGGTTTCCCCTGTCGGCTCCCTCGTTCTCCACGAGCCGACTCCTTTCGTACGGTACGGGTCAGAGGGCCCGCGGCTTCGGAATGGCCGGACGCGCAGCCCTCACGCGCTCACCTGTCGTGCGCCGACCCGCCACACGCGGGCCCGTCCCGGGGTGGGCGGGGGCGCCCGACGCCGCCTCCTCCTCGGCCGCCGCCCTCCGCAGGATCGTGTCGGCGACGAGCAGGGCGTCGTGGACGGTACGGGTGCCGGTACTCACACAGAGCGTGTACGTCACGTCCTCCAGGCTCCGCTGCAGTTCGTAGTCGGAGTCCTGGGAGTGGCGCAGCTGCAACTCGTTGTAGCGGGCCAGCAGGGTCCGCATGGCTTCCGGGCTCGGGATCAGCATCGTGTCCTCACCAGCCGTCGCAGGGGCGATGTGGCACACCTTGTGCCCGGGGCACCCCTCTGTCATGTCTTCTTCCCGCAGCCGTTTTCGGGGGAATGGTCCGCACGGGTGGAGACAGGTTTGAAGGGGGCGAGGGCGGTCAGGCGGTGACTGATCGCACACGCCGACCACATCACGAGGTGAGTGACATGGCTGCTGACGAGAAGAGCCGGGCCAAGACCGAGCAGGCCAAGGGCAAGATCAAGGAAGTCGCCGGGCGTACCGTCGGCAACGAACGCCTCACCGCCGAGGGCCGGGCCGAGCAGGCCAAGGGCGACGCCCGCCAGGCCAAGGAGAAGATCAAGGACACCCTGACCGACTGACGCTCCCTCACCTGGCGGCGCCGGGCCCCGCGCAGTCCGCCTCCGCGGGGCCCGGCGCCGACCCGCCCCGGCCGCTGTCCGGGTCCGGGGCCCCGGCCTCGGCAGCCTTTTTCCTTCGCTCCGGCCTCACCCCTTGCCCGCGAACCCGTCCAGCGCCTCCAGTACCGCGCGCCGGGTCTTCGGGCCGCCCATGTGGCCCGCGTTGTCGATGACCGTCAGGCGGGCGTCCGGCCAGGCGCGGTCGAGTTCCCAGGCGGTGACCAGAGGGCCGGCCAGGTCGAAGCGGCCGTGGATCAGGACGGCCGGGATGCCGGCCAGGCGGTGTGCGCGGGCGAGGAGTTGGCCCTCCCCCAGCCAGGCCCCGTGGGAGAAGTAGTGGCTGCAGATCCGGACGAGGGCCTGCTGGTCGCGGTCCGGTCGCCCGCTGTACGGAGGCGGGCCCGCGACCGCCTCCATCGAGACCACCGCGTCCTCCCAGGCGCACCAGTCCGCCGTGGCCTTCTCCCGGACGGCGGCGTCCTCGCTCTCCATGCGGCGGGCGTACGCGGCGACCAGGCCGGCGGGGTCGCTCGTCTCGGGAACGCCCGCGCGGAAGGCGTCCCACGCCTCGGGGAAGAGGTGGCCGACGCCCCGGTAGAGCCAGTCGATCTCGCTGCGGCGGGTCGTCGTCACCGAGGGGATGACCGCCTCCGTGACCCGCTCCGGGTGTTCCTCCGCGTACGCCAGGATCAGTGTCGAGCCCCACGATCCCCCGTACAGAAGCCACTTGTCGATGTTCAGGTGCTCCCGCAGGCGCTCCATGTCGGAGATCAGGTGCGCCGTCGTGTTGTACGCCATGTCCGTCGCCGGATCGCTCGCGTGCGGGGTCGAGCGCCCGCAGCCCCGCTGGTCGAAGAGGACCACCCGGTAGCGGTCCGGGTCGAAGTACTGCCGCGAGCGGGGCGTGCTCCCCGAGCCGGGGCCGCCGTGCACCACGAGGGCGGGCTTGCCGTCCGGGTTGCCGCACACCTCCCAGTACACGAGGTTGCCGTCCCCGACGTCCAGCATGCCGCTCTCGTAGGGTTCGATCGGCGGATACGGGTCGTTCGGCTCGCGACGCACGGCGGCCTCCCTCTCGGTGCGGTGGGCGGTGGGGGATGGGCCACGTTACGCGGATGCGCCGAGCGGAGGCATCTCCTACGGTTCCGGGCATGCCGGTACGCATCGATCTGACCCTGGACTGTTCCGACGCCCAACTCCTCGCCGCCTTCTGGAAGTCGGCCCTGGGATACGTGGACCAGCCCCCGCCGCCCCCGTTCGCGACCCGGGAGGAATGGCTCGCCCAGTTCGACCTGCCGGAGGGCGAGACGGTCGACGACGGAGCCTGGCTCTGCGACCCGGACGGCATCGGCCCCCGGCTCTCCCTCCTCAAGGTCCCCGAGCCGAAGACCGCGAAGAACCGGCTGCACATCGACGTGCGGATCGCGGTCCACGGCACCCCCGCCGAACGGTGGGACCGTATCCGCGCGGAGGCCGCGCGGCTGGTGGCGGCGGGCGGGTCCGTGGTGGCGGAGGTCGATGAGCACCATGTGGTGATGGCCGACCCCGAGGGCAACGAGTTCTGCGTGGCGGCGGCCCCTCCGGCGTCCAACTCGTAGCGTCCAGGGGCCGTAGAACCCCGAGAAGCCGTCCGCGCCGGACCGTTTCCGCGCCCGTGCCTCAAGTCCGCGCACGGGCGCTCTCCGCACAAGGACTTCGCGGTGGCTGTGGAACGGGCATGGACCACGGCCCACCCCGGTGGCCTCCTCGTTGGGGGGGGTGACTTCACCCCGCTGCCCGAGGGGCCGCCCGTTTCGATGGCGAGGTGGATGAACTGCGCATGCCCCGCCTGACGCATCCGGCCCTTGACGGCACGGAAGCGCCCACGAATCCGGCCGGTACCGTGGTGATCGGGGCGCGTCGCGCCTTACGGTGAGCTGGAACCGGGTTGCACGGGCAGACCTGGGCCCCGCCCGCTGACCGTTCGCGCTCAGGGGGAGCGGCGATGCCGTGGAATGTGAAAAAGGTGAAGTATGCCGGTTTCTCAAGAAGTAAGTAAAAACCGCTACCCCGCCACCTAAACCCGCAGGTCACGAACTGTGGTCCCCGCGCACGCGGGGGTGGTCCCTCGACGGATGGGTGCAGCAGGGGCGCTTGGAGGTGGTCCCCGCGCACGCGGGGGTGGTCCCACCGTCGGCGCCTCTCGCTTCCAGGCCCGGGTGTGGTCCCCGCGCACGCGGGGGTGGTCCCCACTCACCACCCCTCAGAGGACAAGGCCATGAGTGGTCCCCGCGCACGCGGGGGTGGTCCCAGGGTCGGGTGGTTGCTCATGCCGCCACCTCGGTGGTCCCCGCGCACGCGGGGGTGGTCCCCACGAAGGAACCGAAGATGCGCCCTAATCTTGGTGGTCCCCGCGCACGCGGGGGTGGTCCTTGGGCAAGAACGATCTTGGTCCGGTCACGCGGGTGGTCCCCGCGCATACGGGGGTGGTCCCGCACCGGATGGAGCGCCGACGAGATCGGCGAAGTGGTCCCCGCGCACGCGGGGGGGCGGTCCCTCGACCCGGATCACCTGGTCCAGCGTCGAGTCATGGTCCCCGCGCACGCGAGGGTGGCCCCTGGGGCATCGTCTTAGGCCAGACCGGCAAATTAGCAGCAGTTCAACCAAGGACCACCCGTTCGTAAGCCCCGACCTTGGCGGCTGCGCGGGACGAGCGGCGCAGAACCCACCAAACCGTCACCAGAAGGCCGAACGGTCGATCACTATTCCCCTGCCGGGTTCTAGGGCGTGTTTCGAAAGTCCCGCCTGTTCGGCGACGCCCGGCACGCACGCTCGCCGCGTTGTCGGGACCACCCCGATACAACCGGTATCGGGGCGGCCCTCCGCCTTGCGATCGCACGCACCGGACGCCGCCGAGCCCGCCCTCCGGGCGGACGGCGCTACTTTCGAAACACGCCCTAACACCGGAATGACGAAAGCCCGGCAGCGTACTGCCGGGCTTTCGAGATCACCGGGCGCAGGGTCAGCGGCGAGCGGTCACCAGGAGCGTCCCGATGTGCCCGACATCCGGAGCCTCCACGACCCGGGCGTCAACGTCGCGGAAGCCGGCCCGCTCGAGAAGGCCGGTCCACCGACGCGGGGTGTAGCTGTACCGGTAGGTGTACATAGCCCGTCCGGTGAACCCGCCCTTGTACATGCCTTGCGGCCCGTATGCCCCGGGGATCGCCGGAGGATGGGAGAACGCGAGGACCCCGCCCGGCCGAAGCCGGTCCGCGACGAGCGGGAGCAGCCGGGCCGGGTCGGTGAACCACACCGCGCCGAAGATCGAGTAGATGGCGTCATACGTCGCCGGGTCCGCAGCAAGGGTCTCCAACACCTCGCCACAGACGAAGTCGGCCCCCGTACCGGCCCACCTCGCGGTCACCTTCTTCACCATCGCCGGCGATAGGTCGATACCCGTCGCCTTGATCCCGCGCTCGGCGAGGAAGGCGAGCGCCCGGCCGGTGCCGCAGCCGATCTCCAGCGTGGTCGTCGGGTCACCGAGAAGCTCCGGCCCCGGGCCGTGGCCGGCGTACTGCGTCCAGCAGAACGTCGGCTCCATGTCGTCCTTGAACGCCGTCGCGGCGTAGGTGTCCCAGAGTTCCGTCTCGGCTGCGATGTCGTGACGTGCGGGCACGGCGCCTCTCTCAGTAGGTGACGGGCGAGGGCCCCGCCCTCCGCGCGAGAGGAGAGGCAGGGGCCAGCGTAGGGGGCACGAAGTGCGAGTCAGTGGCTGTCGGGGACCTTGCTGTCGCACGGGGAGCAGTCGGCTCCGTCGATCGCCCAGAGCTCCCCGTCGACATCCCAGCCGTCTGCCGCGAGGAAGTCCGCGGTGCGCAGGCACAGGCCGTCGCTCCGGCGTTGGATGAACGGGGCGTGGTGCTTGTACATCCCGGCGTTGTGGACCTTGCAGAGCGCCCAGTAGACCGGAGTGTCGAGGATGAGCTGATGGACACCGATGTCGACGAGCTTTCCGACGCCGAGGTGGACGTCCGGGTTCTCCATGGCGCACACGGTGTACGCCACGGCCTGGCCGAGGATCCTCTCCGCCATGTTCCGCACCATGGTGTTGTCGCGGAGGAGCAGGGAGATCTCCCGCTCCCACAGAGAGCTGCCGTCCATGACGTTCACCGTCAGGTGCTCGATGTGCGGCGCCAGGTCGTTGAGGATCTGTTCCGGATCGCTGGTACGGGCGAGGGTGGGCGGCTGAACTGCGATGGTCATCCTGTCCTCCGTCGATCGTCGAGTCGTGCGATGGAACCCGCACCCCCGTGGTCGGGATGCGGAGTGTGTTGGGCCTGCCCCTCAGTCGCGGGGCGAGGCGGTAGACGAGGAATTCAGCGGTCTCGTCTCCCGGGCCCCACGGGCGGTCGCGGGAGCGGATGTGGCGCCCTCCGTCGATCAGGACCGTCCTCAGCTGGTCGAGGCAGTCGCGCCAGTGGTCCTCGGCACCGGCGGGCAGCAGGCCGGTCTCCGTGGAGCGAGCGGAAGCGGCTGCCGGCCATCAGGTCACCCATGTGCACCGCTTTGCTTCAGGCGGCCAAACCATCTGAGTGATCGGATGGGCACCCCGGCCATCCGGTGCCTGCGGGTCATCGTCGAACCAGCGCCACCCCGCCTTGCGCACCACGTCGCGGACGACGTGCTCCGGAGACCGATCGGCGTAACGCCAGATGCGCTCTTGGTGGTTCGGCGGCACCGGCTTGGGCAGAGCCCACGCAGCGTCAGGGAGTGCCTCCCGCGGCGTCGCTCCTTCGCACAGCCGGGAGACCAGCAGTCCGGCGTCGTAGTGGTAGTGGAGTGAACTCCCCCCGCTCGACTCCACGACGTACCCCAGGGACTCCAGGGCGCAGGCAGTCGCGGCGACCCGCTCCTGCCAGTGCTCCGTGGCTCCGGCCGGAAACTTACCCTTCTGGTAGTCGCGGCGGAGGGCCGTATCCGGCGTCCAGCTCACCGTGACGCACAGCTCCGCGCCGTCAGGCCAGGCGGCTTCGGTGAGGACGTAGGCGCGGCAAACGCCCACGTCCGCCGGCACGACGTGGCGCGCAGTCCGCTGGCCGTGCTCCGAAACGCCGTACACCCAGCTCTCGCCGATACCCAACTGGACGAGCTGGTAGTTCACGAGGGCGCGCCCGCTCCGGAGGTCGGCTGGATCGTAGACGGGTTCGGTAGTGGTCATCCTGTCCTCGGTCGAAGATCAGTGGCGTGGTGGATCCCGCACCCCAGCCGACTGGGGTGCGGAAGCTTTGTCGGCCTGGCGTCAGATCGTCTCGGCGGCCTTCCGGAGGGCGGCGACGCTGGCCGGCACGTCATGGTTCAGGCGGACCCGCAGATGCGGGAGTTTCGCGAGGCGTGCCGTCACCTCGTCACGGGCACTGCGCCGACCACCCCCGTCGACGCCGCGCGCCAGCTCGAAGACATCGGGGTACCGGTCCTCCGTGGCACCGGACATGAAGTCGTCTTCTCCCGGCCCGAGCGCGTGGGCGCCGTCGCTGACGTGAGGCGAGCCCGCCGCTTCGACCCGGGGGAAGAGAAGCCCGGCCGCGCGGCCTTCCGTGGCCAGCTCGACGCCGAACAGCGGCGTGAACTGCTCGGGGAACACCTGGACCTTCCGCTCCCTCCGCCTGTCGGGCTCCCACAGCGGCGAGAAGTTCCCGGCGAGGAGGGCGTCCGTCACCGTCTCGTGCTGCGTCGGGTGGAAAGCCCCGCCTTCCTGCAGGTGGCCGCGCGCCGCCGCCCCCCAGCCGAGGGAGTCGACCAGGCCGAGACCGAGAGCAGCCGCGGAGGGCCACGGCACCACCTCCACGTCCTGCTCACCGGTCGGCCGGACCAGCACCCGGTCGTTGGCGAGGAGCTGCCACCCGGCCAATGCCAGCAGGAGCGCGGTCGTCGTCTTGCCCGCCCCCTTGCCGCCGAACGCGAGGAGCGTCGCCCCGTCCTCCGGCCGCACGACAGCCGATGCGTGCAGGACCGCCCATCCCTCCCGCAGCAACTGGCCCCGGATGACTTCGCGGGCCAGGCGCGCGGTTGCCAGCGCCAGCTCCATCACGCCGGTACCGGAGAGTTCCAGTCGCCCCGTGGACGGGTTGCCGTGGTACGCGATCGCCTCGTCCGGCGACGCCGCGATGATGTCTTCCCCGCCCCGGGCGACGAGCATCCGGTGCCGCGCGTACTGGACTTCCTCGGTCTGCTGGCCGTCGTGGACCTGGCGGGTGAGCGCCGCGTACTTGGTCGGGTCGACCATCGCGACGACCGTGGGGCCCACGCACGCTTTCGAAGCGTCGACCACAGACGCGGCCCACCACGGGCCGAAGTACCTCTGGGCCCAGTCCGTCACCTCCGTCCGATTACTCAGGACGGTGACGGCCGCAGAAGCGGCCTCAAGGCGTGTAGCGGTGATCATGCGGGGATCCTCTCGACTGGAGCAGGCAGATGGGTGTAGGCGTCTCGGAGGCTGCTGGCTGCAGAGTCCAGACGCAGGCGCTCGAAGCGGGTGAGGGGCGGCAGGCAGGGCACGGCCATGCCGCCGGTGAAGCGCAAGGGGAGGCCGAGCCAGACGTCCCCGTACGACACGGACAGTTCCTCGACGCCGTCGGCCAGGCCGAGGGCCTTGCGGAGCGTCGACAGCACGGATCCGGCCGGGCCATAGCGCGTACGGCCGATCCCGGCCCGGATCAGAGCCGGCCGCCGCTGGAGTTCTTCCGCGACCGCGCGGGCCGGGGCGGACACCGGGCGGCCGTCGACCGTCGTCGTGGACAGGCACAGGACCGCGTGGTCGCCGTGCTCCCCAACGACGTGGCCCTGGACCCGGTGCGGGGAGACCCGCTCCCGTTCGGCGAGGATCATCCGGTAGCGGACCGAATCCAAGTTGGAGCCGATCCCGTAGACCCGGGCGCACCCGGACACCTCGGCGAAGAGGCGGGCCAGCAGATCCACGGGGTTCGTGACGACGAGGACACTTCCGCTGTACCCGTGCAGCCCGTGCGCCAAGGAGCTGATCGCAGGCGCGTTAGCCGCGGCACCACCTCGGCGGATGTCGCGGGCCTCAGCATTCGTGAAGTCGGTGCGCAGGGCCACCACCACCGCGTCGCACCCGTGAAGGTCCTCCGCACACCCCGCCTCGGCACGAGTGCCGGACCGGACGGACAGCGCGAGGTCCTGGAGGTCGGCCACCAGTCCGCGCGGCTGCTCGGCCCTTTTGGACGCGATGATCAGCCGCTCGGGCAGCGCGGCCGACACCAGGACGGCCGCGACCGCCTGGCCGACCGCGCCCGCACCGACGACCCCCACCACCGGCCCCGTCACCGCCGGCCCCACGTGGTGTGCTCAACTTCGCTGAAAATGGCGTCGATCAGGTCGGGCCCCGTCATCGACCCGATGAGAAGCCCGCTGGCGCGCTCCACGACCTGTGCGACCCGGCACCCCTGCGACAGGAGCGTCCGCTGCGAGACCGACAGCGGACAGCCGGGCGGCGCGGACAGACACGAGGCCAAGTAGTTCGTCGTATCCATCAGCAACAGGATCATCGTCTCCCGCAGCGCGTCGGCCCGCTGCGCCTTCGGCAACGCCGCGAAGTACCGGTTCAACGAGGTCATCACGCCCTGCATGATCTGCTGTTCGGCCCGCAGCTCGTGGTGGTCCAGAGCCAGCAGCAACGCCCGGCCGCAGAGCTTCGCCATGTCGGGCTGCGGCCCAGCCGCCCACTGGAGCGCCGGGTCGATGAAAGTGAGCCGGTGGCTGCCCAGGAAGACGTGCTCGGGCTTGAGGTCTCCGAAAACGGCCGTCTGCTGCCGGGAAGGGAGCGCCACTGCGAGCCGCCACAGTCGGCGTACCGTGTTGCCGACGAGGTCGACGACGGTCAGGCGCTCGGCCTCTTCGAGCCCGCTGTCGCAGCCGAGTTCGGCGATGTATCCCGGCCCGTTCGGGCCCGTGAACTTTCTCCGGAAGATGTCGACGATGTTCCGTTCGTCGATCGGCCACGCCCCCCGCAGATACCCCGCTCCCGCTTCGCTGTGCAGGTCCCTCAGCGACACCAGGACCGTGTCCAGGAGAGCGGAGGTGTCCCAGGGGCGGGCGATGATCTCCTCGGCGATCGTCGTCCCCGGCACGGCGTGGGTGAGCAGGACGCCAGCACGGAACCCGGCGGTGTCCGCCACCCGGGGGCGGCCGATCTCCCGCAGCGCTTCCAGGTGCTGGTACTCCCTCCGCGTCACCGAGTCACGGCTCCTGGTGTACGGCTCCTGCACCTCCATCACCTTCGCCATCGTCCCCCGCGCGCCGCGCAGGATCGACACCAGCGATGTGCTCAACCATCCGTACTTCGCGAACAGTTCAACGCCGTCGACCGTCACCGGGCAGACGTACGACGTGATGCTCGGGCTCTGCGGCCCAATGACGACATTCCGGTCCGGCCACAGGTCATCGACCGCGAGGGCGATCACCCTCCGGCTCGCCGCGTACAGCTCCTCCGAGTCCACCACCGTGGCCCCGCTCGTGGTCAGCGTCATCAACTCCTCCGTTCTCGGATCGCGTTCATGTGCCGACCGCGTACAACGCGGTCGCATCAGGCCGGCCCGCCCCACGAGATGCCCAGGCAGAGCACCGACAAGAGCGTCGCGAGGGCCACCCAGTAGAGAACCTGCGCCGCACGCTCACTCACCGGGCTTGCCCTCCGGGCTGAGGGCGGCCCACACGCGCTTTCCGCATGGCAAGAGGTCGACGCCCCACTGGCCGCCGCTCAGCGCCTCCACGATGCCCAGGCCCCGCCCGGACTCCTGCTCGTCATCGGCGGTACGAACAGCCGGCCGGTCCTTCGACAGGTCGGCGACGGCGACCCGCACCTGCTCCACCCCGAGCCGGGTGACGGACACCCGGACCCGGTCGCTCTGTGCGTGCAGCACGGCGTTCGTCACCAGCTCGCTCACGACCAGCTCGGCCGCGTCCTGTACGCCGGGCAGCCCCCACACGTCCAGCGCCAGCCGCACCAGGCGCCGGGCGCGGCGCGCGGACACGGCGTCCCTCGGCAGCGTCTTGGTGTAGGCGGGCATCCGGCCCGCTCCGGCATCGACCATGACAAGCGCTCCGATCCTCCTGGATGGGCGTCTGCGAACTGCTGGGGATACCGTCACCACGGGCGCAGCCGCACGGAGCAGGGTTTCCAGCATCACGACCGCCCCAACTGGCCGGTGATCATGTCGAACCCCTGTTTCCCCAGGACGGCGAGCGATCCCGGGTCGCACAGCTGAACCGGGGCGTCCACCGGGACTACCCACCAGATCGGCACCCCGGTCCGGTGCCGGGACCTCCAGCAGCGCGCCGCGGTGGTGCGCCACCGACCCGGGAACGTCCCACTGCGCCGCCGCGTCCGTCGAGACGAGGACCACGTACGCCCCCTTCCCGACCGAACTGGTTCTCCTGGTGGAAGACCGGGGCCCCGCCCAGGCGGGCCCACAGCGACGGGCCGCACTCGGCCGGGTCGTCCAGGAGGAGCGCGGTGTGTACCAGTGAGGCGCGGACCGCGACCGCGCCGAACAGATTGCCGGGACGCAGGAACGTCGTCCCCTCGTCCGCCCAGTCGTCCTTGGCGGCCTGCGGGGACTGGGCCGCCCCCAGCAGCCAGTGCCACCCGCGAGACGCTGCTCGAGCCCCAGCTCAACCGGGCCAGTCAGTTCATGCATCGCAGCAACTCCGGTACGGAGCCGTGGGTACGCTCAAGCACGGCGACTCCTAGTCAGTCGTCGCCCGGGGTAAGCGGCCATCACCGCTCCCGGGGCCTTGCCTCCCGAGAGTGCTTTTCTGCCGAATGCTGCGCGTGCCCATCGCGGGTATACCCATCATGGGTACGCCCCGTGGACCTCCCTCCCGCACAGTGGAGAGGAGCAGGCAGGAGAGCCGCATGACCTACCAGCCGCCGACAGCTCTGCCGCGCGACTTCCTTGACCAAGAGGACGTACATCGCGCGCTGGTAGCCCACGACTTCGGGACTGTCTTCCGCCTCGCACGCGAACGTGCCGGCATCTCGTACTCCAGGATTGCCACGGAGTGCGACATCAAGCCGAACCGCGTCGGGGAACTCGCAAGGGGCATCGGCCGGATCACGACGTTCGAGAAGATCATCCAGATCGCCAACGCCTTACGCATCCCTGGTCACGTGCTCGGCCTGGCTGCCCAGCCGTGGGAAACCGACTCTCCTGGACACACTGACGAGACGGGACACCCGCACGTGCGACGCCGAACGATCCTCCAGGCCGCCACCACCGGCCTCGCCGCCGCTCTCCCCTCACTCCACCGGCCGGAGCCACCCCGCCGCATCACCCCGGCCTATGTCAACCAGCTTCGCGCCCGCGCTGCCCGCCTCCGCCGCCTCGACATCGTCCTCGGAGGAGGCGACACCCACCGGGTGTACCTCGCAGAGGTCCAGCACACGAAGTCGCTGCTGCGCGACGCCCTGTTCACCGGCGATGCCCGCCAGAAGCTCACGAGCCTCCTGGCCGAGCAGGCGCAGCAAGCCGGGTGGGCAGCCTTCGACGGCGGCCGGGCCCGGGAGGCCAGGAGCCTGTACGAGGAGAGTCGGGCGCACGCCCGCGACGCCCACGATGACGACCTCTACGGCAATGCCCTGGCCTTCCTCGCGTATCAGGAACTCTCCGACGACCGGAGGGCCGCCGTCTCCGTCGCGCGAGCCTCCTGCGCCACGATCACTCCCAGCACCCCGTCCACCGTCCGCGCGCTCCTCTACGAGCGTCTGGCATGGGCCTGCGCCGTCGATGGCCAGGTAACCGACACCGAGCGCGCACTGGATGCCGCCCGTGTCGCCCTGGACACCACCGAGGAAGACGAGCCGCAACCGGACTGGTCAACCTGGGTCGACTACACGGAACTGGAGATCATGACGGGCCGGTGCTGGACGGAACTCAATCGCCCCCTGCGCGCCGTTCCTGTCCTCACCCGGGCACTCGACCGGTACTCCGACGACCACGCCCGGGACAAGTCCCTCTATCTGTCCTGGCTCGCACAGGCATACCTGACTGCCGGGGAGGTCGAGGAGGCCGCGAGGCACGTCAACCGGGCGGCCACTCTCGCATACGGGGTCGCATCACAGCGCCCCGCACAGCGACTCACGCCGCTGATCACCCATCTACGCCCGCACGCCAACATCGGGGCCGTCCGTGAACTCCTGGACCGCGACGCCGTCTAGGACGGCTCTACCGAAGCCTGGACCCACTGAAGGCACCGGTCGGCGCCCAAGACGATGGGCACGGCGCACACCTCCGGGTTATCCCAAGGGTGCTTGTCGAGAAGGTAGCCCTCCAGCTCGGGGTATCGGTCCTTCGTCGTCTTGAGAAGCAACTGCCACTCCTCTCCCGTGCCCTGCTCACCCAGGTGCCAGAAGACGCTGACGACGGGGCCCACCACCTGCGCCCCAGCCGCAAGGCGCTGCTCAACGGCACCGGCGGCCAGAGCGACCGCCTGCTCGCGAGTCTCTGTAGCTGTCGATACCTGCACGCATTCAGTCATGGCCGCGAGCCTACGAGAACGCCCCGCCTCCGTGGAGGTCGCTTTCAGCAACACGAAGGCGTCCCGGCTCGGAGAGCAGGGCACCTGCGCGCGGGCCCGTTGAGCAGCAGTAGCCTCCGGAGAAGGCGAACGATCAGACCGCGAACGGATACCCGCCGACGTCAGCGAGCCCGGCCGTACCCACGGGGGAGTACGACCGGGCTCGTCAGCGGCGCCACGAGGGGCCGCGTCGTACGGCTGCTTGGGGCGAAGCGCGCGGACCATCAGTATCCACCCGAATACGATCGGTGGTCCCCGCGCACGCGGGGGCGGGGCGAGGGGGATCGGGGCCGAAGCGCGGGTTCCGGGTCTCGGGATGCAAACCCCAAGGCCCGAGCTCCTTTTAAACCAGCTGGTAGTACACAGGGTTGGGTAAACCTCCCCGCTCTCCCGGCTCCGTCGCGGCCAGCAAGTATGACTAATGGTGACGGCTTGCGGCGCAGCGTGACGACTGTCTACGGTGCGAGAACCAAACGACCCCGACACGGTGTTGGAGCACCGGGCCAGGGTCTAACCGCAAGATCGTTAACCCAGAAAGCCGATCCATTGGCTACTCAGCACCTTAGCTCCGCCCCGTCCGCTCCAGCAGCCCCCCACGCCTACCCGATGGCCAGTCCGGGTTACGGCAAACGCTCCGCACCGAACCAGCAGCCACGCACCCGCGACGACTTCGCCCTGCTTCCGACCCGTGAGCGGTACGTGGCCGGGTTCATCGACCACCTCCCCGAGGGCGCGGCGATGAGCGTGAAGCAACTGGCCAGACAACTCCCGCTCTACGGCCAGCAGGCCGTCTCCACCGCGCTCAATGCCCTGTCCGTCGCGGGCCACCTGCGCCGCGTACGCTGCGCGGTCGGCACGGGCGACGAAGTGCGGTGGGCCTTCCGTACGTTCTGGTCCCGCACCGCGCGCGACAACGAGTGGTGGAACGCCCACCTCGCTGCGGAGAACGCCGCGCAGACCACCGCCCCGCCACCGGCCGCCCCGGGCGGCAACCCGACGCCCCCTCCGCCGTGGGCCCCGACCGCGGAACCGCCTCCCGCGCACCCGGAAGGCCCGGCAGGGGAACGGGCCCCCGGACCCGCCGCCGTACCGCACCGACGCACCCCGCTCCCCGCGCCCGACGCACCCCGCTCCCCGCGCCCGCCGCGTCCCGGCCCCGCGCCCGCCGCGTCCCGGCCCCGCGATGCCGACGCATCCCAACTCCACGACGCCGAACCGGCTCTGCCCCCGCAGGCCATGACTCACGCGCCACCCACCCGAGCCACGGTTCACGTGCCGCCCGCCGAGCCTGTCGCCCCCGTGCCGCCCGTCCAAGGCCCGGTCCCGGCGACGTTCCGAACCGCCCCTGAACCCGGGCCCTCCCCGGCCTACCTGGCGTTGGCCCGCCTGGGCCGCGACGACCACCGTCTCGCCCTCTCCGCCCACGACTGCGCCGCCCTCGAACCCCTCGCCACCGCATGGCTCGCACGAGGCGTCAGCGTCGACTACCTCACCAGCGCCCTCACCGCAGGACTCCCCGCGCAGATCGATTCCCCCGCCGGCCTCATCCGCCGCCGCCTCACCGACAAGATCCCGCCCCAACTCCCCACGCCAGAAACCGCCCGACCAGGGCCCGGCACCCCAGCGCCCGCCCGTCGCATCCTCATCGAATGCACCAACTGCGGCCGCCCCGGCCACCCCGAAGCCCTACCGGACGGCCTCTGTCGCCCCTGCCGCCACGCCCATGCCCATGCCCACGGCGACACCGCCACGCCCGCCCCCGCCGAAGTCGCCACCGTGAAAGCGCGTATGGCCAACCTCCGCACCCTCCTCAAGCCCGTCTGAATCCCGACCGGCAGGGTCGGCCCGCTACCCAGAACCACTCCGCAGGGCGCGGAGCCCCGCCTCTTGCGCTGAAGTCGTCCCGACGCGACCGGCAGCAGGCAGAATGACACCACCCGCACCCCAGACATGACCGTTTCGTAATCAAAGGTGAGGCATGCCGGTTTCTCAAGAAGTAAGCAAAAACCGCTACCCAGCCGCCTAAACCCGCAGGTCACGAACTGTGGTCCCCGCGCACGCGGGGGTGGTCCCTCGCAGAGCTGTACGGCGTGACGTACAAGACGGTGGTCCCCGCGCACGCGGGGGTGGTCCCGACGACATGGCGGTCCGCCTCGCCCGGTATGGGTGGTCCCCGCGCACGCGGGGGTGGTCCCTCGGCGGTCGCCGCCGCGTCGGGCTTGGCGGGGTGGTCCCCGCGCACGCGGGGGTGGTCCCGTGCGACGGGGCCCCGCCAGCGGGCCAGAAGCGTGGTCCCCGCGCACGCGGGGGTGGTCCCGCGGCGTAGGTCGCGGCCGCGAGCTTGGCCGCGTGGTCCCCGCGCACGCGGGGGTGGTCCCTGACGGTGTCGGCGTGGTCCATCCCCTTGACTGTGGTCCCCGCGCACGCGGGGGTGGTCCTCCGAGGGCGGTGGCGCTTGCCGCCGTGAGGAGGTGGTCCCCGCGCACGCGGGGGTGGTCCCGTCCATGGCGGCCTCTACCTGGGGAAGACCTCGTGGTCCCCGCGCACGCGGGGGTGGTCCCCTCGACATCCAGTGGGCCGACAAGCAGGGCGAGTGGTCCCCGCGCACGCGGGGGTGGTCCCGCTCGATCTCTTCGAGCGCCCGGCCGATCGCGGTGGTCCCCGCGCACGCGGGGGTGGTCCCGACTCCTACTTTCCCCGCGCGCTCGTCAAGGAGTGGTCCCCGCGCACGCAGGGGTGGTCCCGGATCCATCTCTTCGGACCGTGCCACTGAAGTGTGGTCCCCGTGCATGCGGGGGTGGTCCCAAGCACCTGCGGGAACGATGGCACCGAGATGGGTGGTCCCCGCGCACGCACCTTCTGCTTCATCCTTGACCAGCTGGCAGGCGTCGACCTCGACACCCTGACCATCCGGCCCCTCGGTCGGCTCGCGTGGTCGGACCCGGCTGCGAGACCTCGTCGCGCGCCCGCGTGACGGTTTCCACGGACGGTCGGTGGCGAGAGCCGTTTCTCATCGCTCGTGCAACCGGTACCTCATGGATTCAGGTTTGACAACATAGTGGTCCCCCCTTTCCGACCGGGGCCAATGCCCCGACGGCGGGTGGGGTTGAGGCCCGGGCGGTTCGGGGGTGCACCGGATGGTCCGGGGTGCCCGCACGCGGCGAGAGTGGGGCCCATGAACACGCGCACATTCCTGCTCAGCGCCCTGCTCGTCCCGCTCGGTGCCACCCTGGCCGTCTCTCCGGTCGCCTCAGCCACCACGCCTCCCGCCACGTCCACCGCCTCGGCTGCCGCCGCGCTCGCCGGCTCGCAGGAGGTCACGTCCGCCGCTTTCCGCTCTCCCGAGGCGGCCCTCAGCCGGGCGGCCCACCCGCTGCGGACCACCGAGCCCGGCGGTGGGCTGGCCGATCTGCGCCCGTTCGGCCGGATGGTCGGCGACGCCCGGGTGGTGGGGGTGGGCGAGGCCACCCACAGCTCGCACGAGTTCTTCACCGTCAAGCACCGGGCCTTCCGGTACCTGGTGGAGGAGAAGGGTTTCCGGGCGTTCGCCCTCGAAACCGCGTGGAGCACCGGATTGCGGATCGACGCCTACGTCACGCGCGGCGAGGGCGACTTGAAGCAGATCATGGACGAGGAGTTCCAGGGCGACTACCGGTGGTGGAACAACGCCGAGTATCGCGAACTCTTCCAGTGGATGCGCGCCTACAACGTCAAGCACCCGAAGGACCCGGTGCGCTTCGTCGGCGACGACGGCGGGTTCGCCGGTGCCGAACTGTACGACAAGGTGAGTGCCTACGCGGCCAAGGCCCGCCCCGAACTCGCCCCGCAACTCGCCGCACTGTACCGGGACCTGCGGCCCACCACCGAAGCCGAGAAGTACGTCAACGACTACTGGGCGAAGCCGCTGGCCACACGCAAGGAGCTCGCCGAGCGGGCCGGCCGGGCGGTGGGCCTGCTCAAGCAGCGGCCCGGCACGGGCGCCGACGCCGACGCGTACGCCTGGGCCCTCCAGCACGCCACCGCGATCCACCAGATGGCCACGCTGTTCGCCTTCGACCTGGACGGCCCGCAGGGCATCCGCGACGCGATGCTCCATCGCGACCGGGTCATGGCGGAGAACGTCGCCTGGTGGCAGCGGCGAACCGGCAACAAGATCATGCTCGCCGCCCACAACGGCCACATCGCCCTCAAGACCTACATTCCCGACCACTACCCGAAGGTCCAGGGCGAATTCCTCCGCGAGCTGCTGGGCAGCGGCTATGTGAGTGTCGGCCTCACCTTCGACCACGGCTCGTTCAACGCCTCCGGCCGGGACGGCGCCGCTCACCGCTTCAGTGTCGGCCCGGCCGTGCCCGGCACCGCCGAGCACACCCTCGACCGGGTGCGGTACCGCGACTTCATGGTGGACCTGCGCGGCACCCCCGCCGCGGCCCGGGCCTGGCTCGCCGCGCCGCAGACCGTCAAGAACATCGGCGCCACCTACCCGGGAATCGCGGACGCCCCGCAGGTCCGGTTCGCGGAGGCGTACGACGTCGTCGTGCACCTCCACCAGGTGGAGGCGGCCCGCATGCTCAAGTAGCACCGGGCCGCGCGCCACGGAGGTGCGTACGGCTCGGGTCCGTTCCGTTGTGGTCGGGCCGCGGCCTGCGGAGCGATCGATGCGACGGGCAGTCTGGGGTGACGGCCGGCCCCGAGGGCGACGAGTTCTGCGTGGCGGCGGCCCCGCGTAGCCTGGACGTCGTGAACGCCACTCCTGAGATTCTCGCCGTGCTCACCGACGTCCTCGCCGCCGTCGAGGACGATGAGCGCGGTGCGCTGTGGCATCTGGCCGAGCCCGGTCGGGAGTTGGACGCCAATCTGGTGCGGCTCCCCGCCGGCACCGAGGTCGGGGAGCATCAGGAGGACGTGCTCGACGTGCTCCTCGTCGTCCTGGAGGGCGGGGGGACGGCCCGGGCGGGCGGCCGTGACCTGGCTCTGGAGGACGGCACCGTCCTGTGGCTGCCGCGCACGTCCCGGCGCGCGCTGGTCGCGGGGCCGGACGGGCTCGGCTACCTCACCGTCCACCGCCGCCGCCCCGGCCTCGCCATCAAGCCGCCCAGCGGGGCGGACGAGGGCGGCGAGGGGCCCTGCATGCTGGACCGGGTCTGCCCCGGGTGCGGGCGGCTGTCGCAGGACCCCGCCCCGGTCTTCTGCAGCCGGTGCGGGGAGCGTTTCCCCGAGCGGTGAGCAGGGGGGCGGGGAGTCAGGGAGCGGTGAGCCGGGGAGTGGTCGGGCGGCAAGCGGCGAGCGGCAAACGGCAGGCGGCAAACGGTGGGCCGGGCGGGCTGGGCCGAGGACGTGAAGGCCCGAGGGTCCGCCGGCCCGAGGACCCAGCAGCCCCGTGGCCCCGTGGCCCGAGGACCCAGCAGCCCGTGGCCCGAACCCCGGCAACCCGGCGTCCCACGGGCCCGGCGCCCCCCCTGGGACGCCCGGCCCGCCGAACCGCCGCTCAGAACCCCGCGCACTCCGTCAGGTCCGGGCGCCCCGGCGGGTTCTCGTTGCCCACCAGGCCCGACAGGTTCTCCTTGTACATGTCCTCCCAGATCCGGCCGGCCAGGATCGTCCGCAGCGCCGAGCACACCTCGCCCTTGAGCCCCCGGGTCTTCGGCCGCATCGCCACGCCGTAGCCCTCCGCGCCCTGGATGTTCTCCAGGCGGCGCACCTTCCCCGGGTTGGCCTCGACGTACCCGGCGAGGATGATGTCGTCCGAAGCCACCGCGTACACGTCGGACTTCGGGTCCAACAGCTTGTCCAGGCAGTCCTGGTAGGTGTTGGGCTGCGACTTCGCCATGGTGAAGCCCAGCTTCGGCAGCGCCTTCTCGTAGGTCGACTCCCGCGCCGTGCACACCTCCACGTCCAGGTCCCGCAGGTCGCTGGAGTCGTTGATCGTGTACTTGGCCGACTTCTCCCGTACCAGGAAGCCCCGGCTCGCCTCGTAGTACGGACCCGCGAAATCGACGCTGTAGCCGCCCGGGGAGGCCGTCTTGCGGTCGTCGGTGATGCTGTACGAGGCGATGACCAGGTCCACCTGCTTGGTCTTCAGGGCGGTGCTCCGGTAGTCCGTGGCGACCGTGGTGAAGGCGACCTCGCCCTTCCCGTAGCCCATGCTCTCCGCGATGGCGTAGGCCAGGTCGATGTCGTACCCCTTGTACGTACGCGACTTCCGGTCGAAGATGCTCAGCCCCGGCTGGTCGTCCTTGACGCCGATCTTCAGGGTGGGGTGGGTGTCCTTCCACCGTTCCTGCGTGCCGCTCCCGGCCGTGCCGCCGCCCCCTCCCCGGCCCCCGTCCTCTCCCTGGCCCTGGGTGGCCGCGGAGCCGCCGCCGCTTCCCCCGCCGTCGTCGTCGCCCTGCGAGACCAGCCAGCCCGCGCCGGCCAGCAGCGCCAGGCACACGGCAGCCGCCGCCGCCTTCCAGCCCCGCCGGCCGTGGCCTCCCCCGTTCGCCGCCGCCGCACGAGGGGCGGGCGGGGGCGTGGGGCCGGGGGCGGGAGGAGCGACGGCCGGGGCGGGGGAGGGGGGCGACGGGTTCGGCGTGTCCGGTGTCGCGGCCGCCGTCGGCGGGTGCGTCTCCGGGCCGGCCACGCCGGCGTGCGGCGCGGCCGGATCCCCGAGCACCTCGCGGAGCATCGCCTCGGCCGTGGCCGCGTCCAGCCGTTCGCGCGGGTCCGTGGCCAACAGCCCCTGGATGACCGGGGCGAGGGGCCCGGCGTACCGGAGGGCCGGGTCGGGGGACTGCCGGATGTTCTCCTGGACCTCCCACACCTCGTGCCCGGCGAAAGGCGCCCGGCCCTCCACCATCTCGTACAGCGTGACGCCGAGCGCCCACAGGTCGGAGGCGGGCGTGGGGCCCGGAGAGGTGGGGGCGAACAGTTCGGGCGCCAGGTACGGAGGGGTGCCGATGACACTGCCGGACCGGGTCACCCGGTCCGCGCCCTCGAAGGTGGCGATCCCGAAGTCCACCAGGATCACGAGACCGTCGTCCCGTACGAGGACGTTGCCCGGCTTCACGTCGCGGTGGACGACCGACGCCGCGTGGACCGCCCGCAGGCCCTGGACGATCTGGAGGCCGATGTTCGCCGCCCTCGGCACGGCGAGGACCCGTTCACTGCTCAAGAGGTCGCCCAGCGAACGCGCTTCGAGCAGCTTCATCACGATCCAGATCTGGTGGTCGGTCTCCACCTGGTCGTGGACCGTCACCACGTTCTGGTGCTCGATCTTGGCGATGGCCTCCGCCTCGCGCCGCGCCCGCTGCATCGCCGCCGCTTGCGTGCCCGCGGTCATGGCGTTCCGGTCGAGCAGCCCCTTCACGGCGACGAACCGGCGCAACCGCAGGTCACGGGCCTTCCAGACCTCGCCCATCCCGCCGCTGCCGATCGGCTCCAGCAGCTCGTAGCGGCCGTCGATCACGGTCCGGGCGGCGGGCGGACCGGCTTCGGGGTCCGGGGAGTGGTGCGGTCGGCCGTCGTGTGCCCGCCCGTCGTCCGCGCGGCGGTCGTGTTCCCGACCGTCGTCCCCCTGCCCGCCGTATGCCCGGTCGGCCCTGTCTTCGTTGCGCATACGACCCCCTGTGCACTGCGTGGACCAGGCCAGATTAGACGTGTTGCGGCGCGTTCGGACGTGCTGACGGGACGTCGTGTTCCCGAGCGTGGTCCACCGGCGCGCCTCGACGGCGGGAAGCCCTCCCGTACGGCGTCAGGACGCCGCGCCGCCGTTGCTCTTGAGTAACTGGCCGTTGATCCACTGGCCTTGGGGGGAACAGAGGAAATCCACCAGGTGGGCGGTGTCGCGCGGGGTGCCGAGGCGGCCGAGGGGAGTGCCCCGCACCAGGGCCTCGCGCAGGCCGTCGGTCATCCAGCCGGTGTCCACCGGGCCGGGGTTGACGACGTTCGCCGTGACCCCGAGGTGGGCCAGCTCGTGCGCGGCGGCCAGCGTGATGCGGTCCAGCGCGCCCTTGCTCGCCCCGTACGGGAGGTTGCCGACGGTGTGGTCGCTGGTGAGCGCCACGATCCGGCCCGTCGCGGGGCGGGGGGCGGGGTCGGAGGCGGCGGTCGGGCCAGCCGGCGAGTCGCCCGGAACGCCTTCCCGAGCGTCGGCCGTGGCACCCGGCGTGCCGTCCGGAACGCCGCCTTCCGTGCCGCCCGGCACGTCTCCCGTACCGCCCGGCACGCCGTCTCCCCCTACGCCCCGGAAGCGCAGCCCGTACTCGCGGATCAGCAGCCAGCTCGCCCGCGCGTTCACCGTGAAGTGCCGGTCGAACGCCTCCACTGTGGTGTCCAGCAGACCCGAATCCACCGACTCCGCGTGCGAGAGGATCAGCGCGGTCACCTGCCCGCCGAGGCGCCGCTCGACCTCGTCGAAGATGCGCGCCGGGGCCTCGGCGTCGGTCAGGTCCGCCTCGATCGCCGCCGTACGGGCCCCCGCCCCGGCCAGCTCGTCCGCGATGGACGCGGCGGCGCCCGGCTCGGCGCCCCACGCCATACGGCGGTCGTACGGCGTCCAGTAGGTGAAGGCCACGTCCCAGCCGGAGGCCGCCATCCTGCGCGCGATGCCCGCGCCGATGCCGATGCTGCGGCCGACGCCGGTGATCAGCGCGATGGGGCGGGCCGGGGCGGTCGAAGGCTGCTCGGCGGTCGTCACACGGCGATCCTTCGCGCCCCGTACGTGTACGTCAACGGGCTTTCCGGAGACCCGGACGGACACTCCTGCGCCTGTGATGACCTGTGAAGTCCTGCGCTGACCTGCGGCGACCCGTCTTCCTTGTGGGCCGACACGATCTTTGTGTTTCCGTCCTGCGGAGTCCGCTCCTAGCGTGGGCGGAGAAAAGCGGAAACCGCGATGAAAGGGCTGAACGGACCGTAGTGGGCCTTTCGGGGCGCGTGCAGGTCCGAAACAGGCGAACGAATGAACGAACGAGAGAGGGATCTCCCATGGGGGAGCAGCAGCAGGCGCTGAACGGCAGGACCGCGGTGGTCGCCGGAGGCGCGAAGAACCTGGGCGGCCTCATCAGCCGCACGCTGGGTGAGGCCGGCGCGAACGTCGTCGTCCACTACCACGGTGAGAACACCGCCGCCGACGCCGAGAAGACGGCGGAGTCCGTACGGGGCGCCGGCGCGCAGGCCGTCGTCGTCCGCGAGGACCTGACCCGCGTGGAGGGGGTGCGGAGCCTCTTCGACCAGGCGCTGGACGCCTTCGGCGGGGTGGACGTCGCCGTGAACACCACCGGGATGGTGCTGCGGAAGCCGATCGCCGAGACGACCGAGGAGGAGTACGACCGCATGTTCGCGATCAACTCCAAGGCGGCGTACTTCTTCCTCCAGGAGGCCGGGGCGCGCCTCAACGACGGCGGCCGCATCGTCAGCCTGGTGACGTCCCTGCTCGCCGCCTTCACGGACGGCTACTCCACCTACGCGGGCGCGAAGGCCCCGCTGGAGCACTTCACCCGTGCGGCGGCCAAGGAGTTCGCGCCGCGCGGCATCTCCGTGAACAACGTGGCCCCCGGACCGATGGACACCCCGTTCTTCTACCCGCAGGAGACGCCGGAGCGCGTGGAGTTCCACAAGTCCCAGGCGATGGGCGGCCGGCTCACGGAGATCGAGGACATCGCGCCGCTGGTGAAGTTCCTGGTCACCGACGGCGGGTGGATCACCGGTCAGACGATCTTCGCCAACGGCGGTTACACGGTCCGCTGACCGCCCGCCCGTCCTGACCCGTGACGTGTCGGCCGCCGGCCTGCCCCTTGACCGCTGCTCCGGTCCGGTCGGGGGCCGGCACCCCCTGACCGGTCAGCTTCCGGCCGGCCGGCTCCTTCCCCTCAGGGCTGTCCCGTCAGCCGATCCTCGTCGTTCCACCGATCCTCTCCGGCGTACAGGAGGCCGCGTTGAGTCTGGACCTGCGCAAGCTGGAGCACCTCGTCGCCGTCGCGGAGGAGGGCGGGTTCACCCGCGCGGCCGAACGGCTGCACCTCAGCCAGCAGGCGCTGAGCACCTCCGTCCGCACGTTGGAACGGCACGTCGGGGTCCGGCTCCTGGACCGGAGCCACCAGCACGTCACCCCCACCCCGGCCGGGCAGGCCCTCATCGAGGACGCCCGCGCCCTGAACGCCCAGGCGCTCGCCGCCCTGGACCGCGCCCGTCGTATCGGCCGGGGCCGGGCGGGGCACCTGCGTATCGGCCACACCCCGGCCGTCACCGCCGAGGAGGTCGTGGAGCTGCTGACCCGAGCCCGTACGGAGGAGGAAGGCATCCAGGCCCATGTCCGCCAGCTCTTCCCCGACGAACTGCGCGAACAACTGCTCACGGGCGCCTGCGACGTGGGGCTGAGCCGCGCGATGCCCGCCGGTACGGGGTTGACGCGGGCCCGGATCGCGGAACACCGTCTGCGGGTCGCCGTACCGGCCGGACACCCGCTGGCGGCCCGAGCCTCGGTGGCCGTCGCCGACCTGCGCGACCAGCCCCTCACGGTGTGGGGCGAGCCCGGCTCGTCCGCGTACACGGACCTGTTGATCGGCCTCTGCCGCCGGGCGGGCGTGGAGCCGGACACGCGCCGCAACCCGGTCCAGGGCACGCCCCCGGTCACAGCCGTCACCGCGACCGGCCGCATCGCCTTCGTCACGACGCCGCCGGGCCCGGCGGCGGGCGGCGCGGCGCGGGTCGTCGATCTCGTCCCGCCCGTGCGGGTTCCGGTCCACGCTCTGTGGCCGACGCATACGACGTGTCCGGGGCGGGACCTGTTCCTGAGCCGGGTCGGGTCCGGGGGCGAGGGGTGAAGGGTGCGGGGTGGGGCGCCCCGCCGGGCCGGCGACAGGTGACCGGGGGGCGAGGCCGGTGACGGGGGGCAGAGACGTCCCGACATGCGATGACGGGGGCGCCGACAGAGACTCGGGTGGGATTCCGGGACACCCGCTCCCGGACGGGCGGCCGAGGAGGAACACGATGACCCCATCGATCAGCGACCCGGTGGTGGAGAGGTTCGTCGCCGCGGTGAACGCGGGCGACAAGGACGCCTTCTTCGCCGACGTCCTCACCGAGGACGCCACCATGTCCGACGACGGCAGTGAACGGGACCTGGCGGCCTGGACGGAGAAGGAGATCTTCTCCCCGCAGGCCAACGGGCGCATGAAGGTCGTGGAAGCCTCCGACGACGGCCGCAGCCTCGTCGTCGACTACACCAACGATGCCTGGGGCACGATGCGGACCCGGTGGATCTTCACGGTCACCGACGGCCGCGTCAGCCGCTTCGAGACGGGCCAGGCACCGGCCTGAGACCGCGTACCCGGGGGTGCGCGGCCGTCTCCCGTAGGGCGGCGTGCGATGTGGTCCTTCGCGGACGTCGGTGTGCGACACGGTCCCGTGCTGAGGGCGGCTTGCGGCACGGCCCGCCCCGGATGGCGGTGTGCGGCACGGTCTTTTCCTCACGGCGGCGTGCGGCACGGCCCGCGCACCCGGCGGCGGCCGGGGCCGTTCACATGCGGCGGTAGGTGCGTCCGCCGCGCCGGGGCAGGGACGCGGGGTCGTCGGCGCCGCTCCGGGTGATGCTCAGTGCGAGGTGGATCTCGGCGCGCACGGTGGCGTCGGCGAGATTCCGCGCGAGATGTTCGGCGCACCGGCCGATCCAGTTGGCCAACGTGGTGCGGTGGACGTGCAGCTCAGCCGCGGCGGGGGCGGTGCGGGCGTGATGGCGCAGCCAGCAGGTCAGGGCGATCCGCAGGTGCGGCTCCAGGCCGCCGACGAGACCGCCGGCCCAGCTCCGTACGGCCTCGGTGTCCAGGAGCCCGCCCGGCAGCACGTCCAACCGGGCCGGGCCGGGCGGCACAGGGGCGTCCCCGGCCCCCTCCCCGGTTCCGTCCACGGCGGGCGCGCGGAGGGCGAGCAGCAGGTGGGCCCGGACGGTGACGTCCTCCAGGTCCGCGTCGAGCAGACGCGCGAACTCGCGTACCCGGGCCCGTACCGTTCCGGCGGACAGGCCGAGGGCCGCGGCGGCACGGGGGGTGCTGCCGGTGCGGAGCCACACCAGGAGCAGGTGCCGGTGGGCCGGGTCCAGCGGACGCAGTGCGGACGCCGCCCACCGCGTGTACGGGGCGGTGGGCAGGAGCGGCGCGAGCCGGGGCGCGCCGACCGCGTCGGCGGGGACGATGCGGTGGTCGGGGGTGGCGCTGTGCCGGGCGGCGGCCGCGTCGCCGTAGGCGGTGGACATCTCGGGCAGCGGCAGGGGCCCCGCCATGCCCGCGAGCATGCCGTGCCGCTCGCACACCCGCGAGACCAGGCGCAGGAGGCGGCCGTCGTCGGCGCCGCGGTGCACCTCGGCGACGACCAGCTCGCCGTCGATCCGGCCCAGCAGCGTGCAGGCGTCGGTGTGCGGGGCGAGAGCGGGGCGTACGGCCCGCCAGAGGACCTGGTGGGCGGCGGGGGCGTCGTCGCCGGTGAGCCGGTAGACGGTGACGTGCGAGTACCCGCTCCCGCCCAGGGCGTCCACGACGGCGTCGGTGTGCCCGGCCAGCAGCAGCCGCAGAAGGGTGGTGTGCAGCCGCATCTGCTCTCCGCGCAGCTCCGCCGCCCGCTGCCCGCGCACTTCCAGGAGCGCCGCCGTGGTCGCGGCGACGTGGCTGGTGTGCCCGGGGGGCGTGGCCGGTGCGGGCGTCAGGACGAGAACGGCGCCGGCGGCGGGGAGTTGGACGCTGTACGGGTGTTCCTGCGGGGCCGCCGCCGCGTGGACGCCGTTGGCGGCAGCGGCGGCGGGGGAGCTGTAGACGGCCCCGGCGATCGGGTCGGCCAGCACGGCCCACCCCTGGACCAGGGACGCGGCCTCGGCGATCAGACCGGCCCCGGAGCCGGTCGCCGCACGCAGCAGCCGGCCCGCCGTCTCCCACCCGTCGCGGGCGCCCCACGGGCCGGGGTCCCCGTGGTCGGTCGTGCCTGTGGTGCTCATGCGCAAGCCTCTGCGGCCGTGCGCGCCGCGTCCGGGGAGGTCCCGGGCGCGGCGCGGCGGTTGCGTACGTGGATCGTGGGCCGTGGATCAGGGGATGCGGGCGACCGCGCCCCACCCGGCTCGGGCCGTGGTGGTGCCGGTGTTGGCGTCGGGCCGCCAGTTCGGCCAGGACACCATGCCCGGCTCCACCATCTCCAGCCCCTCGAAGAACGCGACCGTCACCTCCGGCTCACGGAAGATGTAGGGGATCGCGCCACTCGCGTTGTACTCGTCCTGGACGGCCCGGTGGGCGTCGTCGGAGGCGGTGGAGTGGCTGAGCGAGAGGTAGCTGCCGGAGGGGAGGCGGTCCACCAGGCGGCGGACGAGGGAGAGGGCGTCGTCCCAGTCCACGATGTGTCCGAGGACGTCGCTGATCACGAGGGCGACCGGCCGGGTCAGGTCCAGGGTCTTCGCCGCCCCGGCGAGCACGGCGTCGGTGTCGCGCATGTCCGCCTCGACGTACGCGGTCGCACCCTCGGGGGTGCTGGTCAGCAGGGCGTGGACGTGCAGGAGCACCAGCGGGTCGTGGTCGACGTAGACGATCCGGGAGTCGGGGGCTATCCGCTGGGCGACCTCGTGCGTGTTGTTCGCGGTCGGCAGCCCCGCGCCGACGTCGAGGAACTGCCGGATTCCCGCGTCCCGGGCGAGATAGGTGACCGTGCGGCGGAGGAAGTCGCGCGACTCCCGGGCGAACGTCTCGATCAGCGGGTACTTCTCCCGGTACGCGTCGCCCGCCGCTCGGTCCGCGGGGAAGTTGTCCTTGCCGCCGAGCCAGTAGTTCCAGACGCGTGCCGAGTGCGCGACGCTCGTGTCGATCTGGGCGGGCAGTTCCGGCCCATTTCCGTCAGGCCCATTTCCGGTCGTACTCATCCTGCAACACCTCTCCTGTTCGGGCCGGCCGCATCGCCATCACGCACGACACGTCCAGCATTCCCTGATACGTCTGCACCGGGTGCGGACTGTCCCACACCTCCGCCGTTCCGGGCAGGCCTCCCTCCCGCACCACATGGTCCGCGATCTCCCGCACCTCCACCCGGTACAGGCTCAACGCCGGTACGCCGGTCAACGGGTGCGGGGGTGCGTACTCCGGGTGCAACTGCACGGTCACGTCGCCCCGTTCGGCGATCCGGCACAGGGCCCGCATCTGCTCGCGCATCACCTCGTCGCCGCCCACGCGGCAGCGCAGGGCGGTGACGGGAAGCAGCGCCCACAGCCTCGTCTGCTGTTCTCGGAGCCGCTTTTGACGCTCCATCAAGAAGTCCGCCCGCCGACGCCGTACGGACTCGTCCTGATCCGGACGCGTGATCGCGTCGACGGCCATCGCGTACGCGGGGGTGCGCAGCAGCGACGGAACCAGCGCCGGGTTCCAGGTGCGCACGACGCCCGCGGCGGACTCCACGCTCATCACGTCCATCTGCCAGGGGTCCATCGCGTCCCGCCACGGATGCCACCAGCCGGGCAGGTTGGCGGAGTTCAGCCGCCCCATGATGTCGTCGGTCTCGGCCGCGCCCGCCCCGTAGACGGCGAGCAGGGCGGACACCTGGCCTCCGTCGAGGGAGGTCTGCGCCTGTTCCAGCCGCCGCAGCGTCGAGGGGTGCCAGCCCAACTGGGCCGCGGCCTGCGGTACGGACAGCCCGGCGCCCTCCCGCAGACGCCGCAGGCGAGCCACCAGGACCAGATGCCGCGCTGTCCGGCCCGATCTCTCGCGCGCCACCGCGCCCCCCGATTCGGCTCGAACTACCCGACATTCCGCGCAGCTTGCGCGGAATGCACACAGCGCACCTTGCGACGTTCGCACGGCGCTCCCAAGGTAAGCATGTCCGACCGTATTCCACGTCCGCCGGGAGAGACAGGTTCGATCTTGGCCCCACCTCCTCCGCCGCTCCCGACTCCCGTGTCCGCCAACGGCTGTGGCCCCGTACCGGCCCGGCCCGCCCACCGGTCCCGTTCCCACGCCCGTCCGTCGCTCCGCACCGCCCCGGCTGTCTCGTGCACTGCCGTTCCACGCACCGTCGTTCCGGCGGCCCGTTCTCTGGAGCCCACCTCATGAACCACGTGACCGACCTGACCGAACTCTCCGACCTGGCCCCCCTGACCCATCCGAGGCTCCGGTCCGTCGTCACTGGTCCGATGTCCGCTCCGCCCCGCCCGCTCGACCTGCGTGTCCGCGCCCAGCGCATCCAGATCGACGAACTCGTCGTCGACGATCCGCACCGGGTGCTCGCCCACGCCCAGCAGGCCGCTCTCGACGACCCGGACATGGCCGCGCAGTTCGGACACGGCCCGATGGACTCGATGACGCTCTCGGCCGCGGCGGCGCTCCTGTGCGCGCTGTACGACACCGACGCCCTCACCACCATGGGGCTCCGCCTCACGCGGGAGACCACCCGCGTCTCGGCCTCCAACCAGCAGTCGGAGCCGGTGTCGCTGGTGCGGACGACCACGGTGGAGCGGAACGACTGATCCTCCGGTCGGACGGAGGGCGTTCTCGCGGCGGGCGTGTTCCGCTGCGCGGGACTGCTCGGCCGGTGGGCCGCCGGCCGCGTCCACAAGGCCGGTGTCCGTGGCGCCGGGCGACACGGTGCCGCCCGTGATGCCCGTACGCCCGTCACCCGTCGGCTACCGCACCTCCACCCGGTCCCCGGCCGACGAGTTCGCGCCGGACGTGGTGTTGCCGAAGTACGTCCAACGCCACGTCCCGGACGCGCCCGCCTTCACCGTGGTCCTGAGCGCCCCCGTGCCGTTCGACACCGCCTTCTTGACCGTCTTGTACGAGGAGGCGCCCGCCGCCTTGAACTGGAGGCTCACCGTGCGGCCCGCGTACCCCTGGTACGTGTGGGTGTCCCAGTTCGCCCGGGTGACCCGGCCGGTCACGGTGATCGTCCCGCCCTTCCGGACCGGCTCCGGGGAGGCGTTGACCGTGACCCGGGTGGCCCGCTGGACGTGGAGCGGGAGCTTCTGGTCGTCGATGTCCTCGGTGTCCTTGGAGAGGCTCACCCTGGCCGCGGTCTTCCAGGTGCCCGCGTCCTCGTTGCCGAAGTCGTAGTGGCGCGGATCGATGGTCAGCCATTCCTCGAAGTCGCAGACGCCCTTGGCCTGGTCCACGACCTCGCAGTCGTTGGTGATGATGGAATTCCACAGCGTTTCGCTGGAACCCACCGCGCCCCGGTAGGGGAACACCATCGGCCCGAACCTGTACTTCAGCTTGGTCGTCATCCGGAAGGTCACGTACAGCTCGACCTCCTTCTTCACTCCGAGCACGATCGGCTTCCCGCCGTTCACCGTGACCCGGCTGAAGGAGACCCCGCCCTCCGCCGCCCCGGCCGGCACGGCCGCCACCCCGGTGAACACCGCCGCCGCCCCGCCGGCCACCGCCGCTCTCCACACCGTCTTGCGCATCATCCGGCCCCGCCCCGCTTCTCTCCTGCCAAAGGCCTTCCTCCGGCTGACTGTGTGACCGGGGACGGTTCTCCTCGGTTGTAGGGGGAGCGGCAACGATCTGATCACCGCGGCACGTCCGGACCGGTGACCGGCGGTGAGCACGCGGACGATGAGCCACTCGTCCTCCACGGCGCGGACGCCCCGGCGGTCACTTCGGGCCACGTTATGGACCACCGCCCTTGACGGCGAGCAAGAGTTTTCGGCCCGAGGAGTGCGTTCGCCGGCCTCCCGCTGTTCCGCGGAGGGACCGGTCGCACGCGCTCCGCGTATTCCGGGCCCACCACCGCCCGCCTCCTCTGCGGGGGTTTTCGCTGGTTCCCTTCTCGCGCGCAGGAGGGTCTGCCTGCGGAACGGGTGGACGAGCCGGTGGAGGCCGAGGCGTCGAGTCGCTGATCACCCAGCTCCCTCGCAGGCCCGGATGAAAAGGGTTGCTCGCCGTTCGCCGGTGAATTCCGTGGGCGGCCGCCCTTTCGGAATCACGGTTCACGCCTGGACAAGGCTGCCGCAGGACAGTTCCGTTCTGTCCAGAACAGGGCGGGGCTTCTGGTGGCCGTTTCCTCGCCGTGCCAGTGTGTCGCCGCATCAGCCCGACGCGGTCTGTTCCATGACGAACCGCACCGACCAAGGAGAAAACATGAGCATGCGGTCCTCGACGCGGTTCCGTGGCGCGTTCACCGGTGCAGCCGTCTGTTCGGCCCTCGCTCTCGGGACCGTGCTGGCCGGCCCCGGCACCGCGGCCGCCTCGACGGAGACGGGACGGAACGCGACGGCCGTCTCGGTGCAGGCAGCATGCTCGGTCTACTGGAAGGTGGGCGTGGACTACGCGGGGCTGACCGCGGGCTACAGCTGGGCGTGGAACGTCGTGATCAGTCAGGGGGCCACCGGCGACCGGGTCCGGGAGATCCAGTGCCTCCTCGGCTATCACGGTCACGGCGTGACGGTCGACGGGCAGTTCGGCCCGGGGACCAAGAGCGCGGTCACCGCGTTCCAGCGCGCTCGGGGAATCGGAGCGGACGGCATCGTCGGGCCGTCCACCTGGCGCCAGCTGCGGAAGTAGGGAATCCGGTCCCGCGGTCCCGGCACCGCCATCGTGGCGCCGGGGCCGCGGGCCGTGAGCGCGTGGGACGCCTGGGGTGACACGCTCGACCCCTGCCCCTGCCCCGGCCGCGTACCGCGTTGACCCGTGCCGCGCGGCAGCCGAAGATCGCTGGTGTGAACCCGCCTCCCGACGTACCCCCGAACCAGCCCCCGTCGCCCTGGACTCCGCCTCCGTCGCCCTGGGCCCCGCCGTCGGCCCCGGCCGAGCCGTCGCGTCCGGCCGGCCCGCCGATCCCGCCGCCCCCGGCGTCCTGGCAGGGCGGCTGGGACGCGCCCCCGCCCTGGGGCCGTCCGCCGTCCGGCCCGGTGCGCGCGCCCTCGGGCTCCCGCTACGACGAGCAGGGGCGCAACGGCCAGGGCGGGCGGTTCGGCTGGCTGGGCGAGGTGGTGGTCGCCCTGCTGCTGGTCGTGGGAGGCGTCCTGGCCGTCACCCTGATCGGCGTGGTCATCGCCGAGGTGCTGGACGCGGGGCCCGACTCGGCGGACAGCCACCTCTTCTTCGAGGACCCGGTCGCCGACCTGACCATCTCGCTCCTCGGCATCGCGATCGGCATACCCGTCGTCATGGGCGTCGTCCGGCTCCTGGGCCGCCGCCCCGCCGGAACCCTGTCCTCCGTCGTCGGGCGGCTTCGCTGGGGCTGGCTCGGGTGGTGCGCCGCCGTGGGCGTCCCGCTGATCATCCTGCAGATCGGGCTGCTGATCGCGTGGACCTGGGACTCCGAGCCGCTCACCGAGTCGGGCGGAGGCTTCCCGGGCTGGCCCTACTTCCTGCTGAGCCTGGCCGTGGTCCTGGCGCTCGTCCCGTTCCAGGCCGCAGCGGAGGAGTACGTCTTCCGGGGCTGGCTGGTCCAGGCGATCGGCCGGACGGTGCGTTCGCCGTGGCCCGCGATCGTCGTGGCGTCCCTGCTGTTCGCCCTGGCCCACGGGTTCGGCGAACTCTCCGGATTCCTCCTGCTGTTCTACTCGGCCATGTGGTGGGGCTGGCTGGTGATCCGCACCGGCGGCCTCGAAGCGGTGATCGTGCTGCACACCGCCAACAACCTGCTGGCTTTCGGCCTGGCGGCGGGCTTCGGGGACCTCGACGACAGCAGCACCGCAGCCGACGCCCCCTGGCAGGCCCTCGTCCTGGAACTCGTCTTCGCCCCGCTGTACTGCCTGATCGTCGCGAAGCTCGCGGAACGGCGCGGCGTCGAGCGGGTCAGCCCCTGAGGCGCGGCCCGCCCCGCTCCTCCCACAGCCCGCCCCGCCCTCGCGGCTCGCACCCCGCGTCGTCACCGTTCCGCGTCGTCCGCCGTCCCCCGCCGCAACCATTCCGCCCCTCACACCGCGTTCAGCGCCACCGTGGGGTGCAGGCGGGCCGCGCGGATCGCCGGATAGAGGCCCGCGACGACGCCGATCAGCAGGGTCGCGGCCAGGCCGCCCGCCAGGGACCAGGGCGGGATCACCGCCGTCCACCCCTGCACCCGTGCGAACCCGTAGGTCGCGCCCGCCCCCAGCAGGGCTCCCGCCGCCCCGCCCAGTGCGGACAGCAGCAGCGACTCCGTCAGGAACTGGAGCCGGATCGCGTTGCGCGTCGCCCCCAGCGAACGGCGCAGGCCGATCTCCTGGCGGCGCTCCAGCACGGAGACGACCATCGTGTTGGCGACGCCCACCCCGCCGACCAGCAGGGCCACCGCGCCCAGCCCGAGCATCAGGGTCCTCAGCCCTGTGTCGGCCGCCGCCCGGGCCGCCAGCGCGTCCGAGGGGCGCGAGACCCGGACGGCGGCCTCGTTGCCGGGGCTGACCGTACGGGCCAGCACCGCCCGCACGTCCTCCACCGAGGCGTCCGTGGAGCGCTCGAAGACGGTGGTGGGGCGGCCGTCGAAACCGAAGTAGCGCTCGGCGGCCGGGAATCCGACCAGCGCCACCCGGTCCAGGGTCGGGACCAGCTCGACGGGTTCGAGGATGCCGACGACGACCACGCGCACGTCGTTCATCATGATCGTCTCGCCGGGGCGCGTGATGCCGATCCGGTCCGCCGCCACCGCTCCCAGGACGGTCGTGGGCAGCCGCTCCCCGGCCGGCGTCAGCCAGGTGCCCCGGGCGACCTCGCCGCCGAGCGTGGAGAGCAGATCGGTCCGGGCCGCCTGCGCGGTGACCCCGGCGGTGCGCTCCTCGGGGACGACGTCGCTGCGGCGGATCCGGGCGTCGACCTCGGCGGTGGCCGTGGCGTGGAGCACCGGGCCGATCCGCTCGACCATCGCCACCGCGTTCTTCGGCAGCTCGACCGTGCCGCCCATCGGGGTGTCGCCCGCCTCGGCGGTGAGGAGGTTGGTGCCGAGCCGGTCGAGCCGGGACATCAGGTCCGCGCGGCTCGACTCGGACAGGCCGACGACCGCGACCATCGTCGCGATGCCGATGGCGATGCCGAGCGCCGAGAGCACCACCCGGGCCCGGCGCGCCCGCAGACCGACCGCGCCGACGCGCAGGACGTCCCGGGCGGAGAGCCGGGCGGGTTTCAGACCGCGGGCCATGCGTCCACCCCCGTACGTATCGCGGAACCCTCGTCCGTACGGACCGGGGGACTCTCCCCCGTACGGGCCGGGGGACTCTCGTCCGTACGGGCCGGGGGGCTCTCCCCCGTACGGACCGGAGAGCCTTCGTCCGTACGGGCCGGGGAGCGTCCGTCCGTGCGTACGGGAGAGCGCTCGTCCGCGACCACCTCGCCGTCCCGGAAGCGGACCCGCCGCGGCAGCGAGGCCGCGATCTGCTGGTCGTGGGTGATCACGCAGACCGTGGTGCCGGACGCGTTCAGCTCGTGCAGCAGCTCCATGACGACGGCGCCGGACGCGGTGTCCAGGGCCCCGGTCGGCTCGTCCGCCAGCAGCAGGCCGGGCTCGCCGACCAGGGCGCGGGCGATGGCCACGCGCTGCTTCTCGCCGCCGGACAGTTCGTTCGGGGTGTGCGAGGTCCGGTGACCCAGGCCCACCCGGTCCAGTGCTCGGCGCGCTCTCTCGCGCCGCTCCCGGAGGGCGGCGCCCGTGTACAGCAGCCCGTCGGCGACGTTGTCCACCGCGTCGCGGCCCGCCGCCAGGTGGAAGTGCTGGAACACGAAGCCGATGTGGCGGGCGCGCAGGGCGGAGAGGCGGGCGTCGGAGAGCGTGGACACGTCGTAGCCGGCGACCCGGACCGTGCCCGTGGTGGGCCGGTCCAGGGTGCCCATGACGTTGAGCATCGTGGACTTGCCGGAGCCGGACGGGCCGACCACCGCGAGGAGTTCGCCCTCGTGGACGGTGAGGTTCACGGAGCGCAGGGCGTGGACGCCGCCGGGGTAGGACTTGGAGGCGTCGCGGAGCTCGACCACGACCGGTCGCGGCACGGACGGGGCCGGGCGGTGTGCGGTCACGGCTTCGCCACCCCGACCTTCATGCCCACGCGCAGCCCGTCCCCGCTGACCTCGATCCGCCCGTCCGCCGTCATGCCCGTCTCCACCCGGATCATCTCGGACGTCCTGCCGCGGACGACCTGGAGTCCGTACCCGCCGTTCTCGCCGCGCAGCGCCACCACCGCCTCGACCGGCACCGCGAGGACCCCCTCGCGGGCCTCGCTGACGAAGGTGACGCTGGCCGTCGCCTCGGCGTCCTCGCCGGACACGGCCCGGGAGCCGCCGTCCAGGACGACCTCCACGGTGATGCCCTCCTGGCCGCCGCCCTCGGCGGCGTCGTCGCCCGCCGGGCGTACCGTCCCCGCGACCTTCCCGCTCTCGGTCCGCCCGCTCGGCAGGGTCACCTCCACCTTCGTGCCGCGTGCGGTGAGCGCCCCGTCCGTCTGCTCCAGCTGCGCCCGTACGACCGGCTTGGTGGAGGCGATCGTCAGGACGGGGGCGTCCGGGCCGACCTGGTCGGCGAGGGCCGCGTCGGCGGAGACCACCGTGACCTCGTCGGGCTGGAAGACGACGTCGCCCCGGCCGACCCTGCCGGTGGTCTCGCGGTTGAGCTGCTTCTGCCACCGCTTGACGGCGGCCTCGGTGTCGGGGCCGTACTCCGTGTCGACGTACAGTCCCGCCCCGTACCCCAGGTCCCGGAGATTGCGCTCCAGTTGGAGTACGTCGCTGCCCCGGGCGCCCGCCTTCATCTCGCGGAACGCCGGTACCGGCCCGTAGAGGAGCGTCACCGGCTTGTCGTTCAGCTCGTACAGGGCCTCTCCTCTCCGTACGGTCGTCCCTTCGGCGGCCGCCACCGTGACCGTGCCCTCCACGGCGGCCTTGACGGCGCGGCGCTGGGCGAAGTCGATCCGGCCGTCGACGGTCTTGGAGAGGACGAGGTCGGTGCGGACGACGGTGGCCGTGGCGGGCGGCAGGCCCTCGCCGTCCCGGTCCTCCGCGCCCGCCCCGCCGCCGACGCCGAGGAGCAGGACGCCCCCGGTGACGGCGGCGGTCACCGCGCCCAGGGCGAGAAGGGCGGTGGTGGAGCGTTTCACTGCATCCCGTCCAGTCCGTCGAGGAGCTTCGGCGCGCACGCCTCACGGGCCTTCTTGTACGCGGGCGACTCGGAGTCGATGACCGGGGAGCCCGGGTTCGGGTCGCCGCCGGGGATCGCGTTGCCCCCGGACATCACCGGGTTGGTGAACCGGCTGACGCCGTTGTCCCGCATGCACTGGGCGTGCGCGAGCATCGATTCGTAGGACTTCTGCTGGTCGCGCTTGGGCTCGGCGGCCATGGACGCCTGGAGTTCGGGCAGGCAGACGTTGTTCTTCCCGGCCTTGATGCCGTGGTTGCGGCCGGGCTGGGAACCCAGCTCGTTGACCTTGGCCCAGTCGAGGTAGCCGCTGAGCTTGGGGTCGGGGTACTCCGGGTAGCCGCCCTCGGCGCGCATGCACCGGACGAACGCGACCTGGGCGTCGTAGTAGGCGCTCTTGCCGGCGGGCTTCGCGCTCGGCGTGCTCTCCGCCCCGGCGGTGCTCTCCCCGGAGGGCTCGGCCTTCGGGGACGGTACGTCGGCGATCGCGTCGCGGCCCTTGGCCCCGGCGTCGTCGTCGCTTCCGCCGCAGGCGACGGTGAGGGCGAGTACGGGTACGGCCACGAAGGCGGCCAGGCGGAGCCCGGCGGTGGTGGGGAAGCTCATGGGCCCCACGCTGGCCGCCCCGCGTGATGGCCGGTGCATGGGCACGTGATGGGAACGTAACAATGCCTCCGACCTGCGCCCCGGGCCCCGGGTGGGGGAGACGGAGAGGTCCGGGGCGTGCGCATAATCGGCCCCATGCCGCATGTGCTGCTCATCGAGGACGACGCCTCCGTACGGGACGGGATGGAGCTCGTGCTGCGCCGGCACGGGTACGGCGTGGAGACCGCCGCCACCGGCGAGGAGGCCCTGGCGCTGCTCGACGGGGAGCGGGGCGCCCCGGTCGAGCTGGCCGTCCTGGACCTGATGCTGCCCGGGATGGACGGCTTCGAGGTGTGCCGCCGCATCCGGGCCCGTACGGCGGCCCTGCCGATCATCATGCTGACCGCGCGCGGCGACGACCGGGACATCGTGACCGGGCTGGAGGCGGGGGCCGACGACTACGTGGTGAAGCCGGTCACCGCGCCCGTCCTGGAGGCCCGCATCCGGGCCGCCCTGCGCCGCGCGGAACCGTCCTCGGGCGCCGGTGCGTCCGGCGCGGTGCGGGGGGCCGGCCGGGCGGACCACGGCGACCGCACCGATCACGGCGGCCTGGTGATCGACCGGGCCGGGCTGACCGTCACCAAGCACGGCACGCCCATCGCCCTGCCGCCCACCGAACTGCGGGTCCTGCTGGAGCTGTCGGCCGCGCCGGGCCGGGTCCTCACCCGGGAGCAGCTGCTCGCGTCGGTGTGGGACCACACCTTCCTGGGCGACTCCCGGCTGGTGGACGCGGCGGTGGGCCGGCTGCGGGCCAAGATCGAGGACGTGCCGGGCCGCCCCCGGTACGTCCAGACCGTGCGGGGCTTCGGCTACCGCTTCGGCCCGTGGTGAAGGGGCGCTCCCGGCGGCGCGGGCCGCTGCGCCACGAGCCCCGGCGGCGCGCGCCGCTGCGCCACGGTCCCCGGCGGTTCGTGGGCGGGCTGCGGGTCCGGCTCGTCGTCACCTTCGTCCTGGTCGCCCTGGTCAGCGCGGTGACCGCGACCGCCCTCGCCTACCGGGAGGCCCGCACCGCCGTCCTCCAGCGCACCCAGAACACCGCGGTGAACGACCTGCGGGAGCGGGTCGCGGTGGTGGCGGCGGGGTTCGACCTGCCGCCCGACCAGCGGTCGCTGTCCCGGTTCGCGGCGGAGGTCTCCGAGGGCCTGGGCGCGCGCGTCGTGGTCGCCCGCCACGAGGACCTGTCGGCGGTCTCCGACACGTACGCGGACACGGAGGGCCGGGTCACCGCCGAGCTGCGGGCGGCCGTGCGGGCCGGGGACGGGGCCCGGTTCCAGCGCGTGGAGTGGCGCGGCGAGCCCTACCTGGTGGTCGGCACGCCCGTGACGTACGCCGACGGGGACCGCCGCGCCTCGGGCCTGGAGGTCTTCGCCATCACCGATCTGCGGGCCGAGCGGGACGACACCGCCGCGCTGCTGGACTCCGTACAGGAGGGGATCGTGCCCGTGGTGGTGGCGGCGGCCCTCCTGGCGCTGCTGGCCGCCGGGACGGTCCTGCGACCGGTACGGAAGCTGGGGCGGGCCACCCGCGAACTGGCCGCGGGCGACCTCGGCAGCCGGGTCGCGGTGCGCGGCCACGACGAACTGGCGGATCTGGCACGGACGTTCAACGAGACGGCCGACGCGCTCCAGTCGTCCGACGCCGAGTTGAGGGCGCAGGAGGCGAAGGCGCGGCGGTTCGTGGCGGACGTGTCGCACGAACTGCGCACGCCCCTCGCGGCGATGGCGATGGTCGCGACGGTCCTGGAGGAGGACGCGGACCAGCTCCCGCCGGACGCCGCCCGGGCGGCCCGTACGGTGGGCGCGGAGACGGCCCGGCTGTCCCGGCTGGTCGAGGACCTGATGGAGATCTCCCGCTTCGACGCCGGGGCGGCCCGGCTCAACGCCTCGGAGACCGATCTCGCCGACACCGTACGGGCGTCGTTGGCGCTGCGCGGCTGGACGGACCGGGTGACGCTCCGACTGCCCGAGGGGGTACGGGCCGTGGTGGACCGGCGCCGCGTCGACGTGATCGTGGCCAACCTGGTGGGCAACGCGCTCAAGCACGGCGCTCCGCCGGTCACGGTCACCCTGGCCGTGACCGGGGGCGACCGGGTGGTGCTGGAGGTCGCGGACCGGGGGCCCGGTCTGCCGCCGGAGGCGCGGGAGCGGGTTTTCGACCGGTTCTACAAGGCGGACGAGGCGCGTACGCGGACCACCGTCCCCGCCCCCGCCGTGCCGTCGTCCCCCGGGGGCGTGCGGGGGGCCGGTCCTGGTGCGGGGCTGGACGGCGGGCAGGGCAGCGGCCTCGGCATGGCCATCGCGCTGGAGAACGCCCGGCTGCACGGCGGCTCCATCGGGGTCGAGGCCCGACGGCCGGGCGGCGGCGCGGTGTTCACGCTGGTCCTGCCCTTGCGGCGTACGGGCGGGGAGGGAGGGGAATGAGCCGGCGCGGAGGCTTCCTGACCCTCGCCGTACTGGCGGCCGTCCTGGCCCCGCTCGCCGGCTGCGGGGTCGGGGTGCGGCCGACCGGGGTGATAGAGGCGGGCGAACCCGCCTCCGGACTGACGCGCGGGAAGCGGCTCTACTACGCGTCCGACACCGGGTTGCGGGCCGTGCCCCTGCTCGACCAGCAGAACGACAGCCTGGAAGCGGTGATGAAGCTGCTGTCGCAGGGGCCGACCGCGGCGGAACGCCGCGCGGGGCTGACCACGCTGTTCCACGCCCCCAGCGGCTACACCGTGACCGGGGACGGGGCCCGCGTCACGGTGAAGCTGGAGGGCCCGTACTGGGCACAGGCCCGCGATCAGGTGACGGGCCAACTGGTCTGCACCCTCGCCAGTTTCCAGTCCGTACGGGAGGCGGAGGTCCGGGCGGACGACGTGGAGGTGACCGTTCGACCGGCGGAGGGCCCGGTGGTGGGGCCGTTGCGCTGTGCGGAGTTCCTGGACCGCTGAGAGGCGCGGGCGCGTCGACCACGGAGAGGTGGGGGCGACGACCGCTGAAGGGTGTGGGCGACGAGCGTCGGGAGGGGGCGGCCGGTTCGTGAAAAGCTGCCGCGGTACACGGCCACGGCGAAGAAGCCGAGGAGCACGGCGGCCCGGTCGCTCGGCGGTCCGGCCGATCGGCCGATCGGCCGGAGACGGTTTCAGCGGGGTGTCCGGGAACGGAAGCTGTGGCCGAGCTCGGGGCCGAGTCCGTAGTAGTGCCGGAAGTTGTAGATCAGGGGGCTCCACCTGGCCGGGTCGACGTGCTGGGAGCCGGGGACGACGATGCGCGGATCGGCGTGGACCTTGAGCACCTGGGCTTCGACGATGAGGAACATGCCGGTGACGTCGGGCTGGACCCGGGCGGCACGGGCCTCCAGTTGCAAGGGGCATGCGGCGACCCGGGGCGGCCGGACCAGCTCGGAGGGCTCGGGCCGCAGCCCGGCCGCCGCGAACTTGTCCCGTTCGAAGCGGAAGCCGCCCTGTTTGGCCACGGGCACGGGAGAGCGCCCGGTGAGCGGCGCGAGCCGTTCCACCGCCGGCCACTGGGCCGGCGCGGGCAGGTTGATCACCAGCTCGGGCCGGCTGCGGAGATTGTGCGCGGTCTGCCCCTCGACCCCCACGCCCAACACGATCGCCTGTCCCAATGCCCAGGCCGAGGACATCGGCGCAAGGTTGGCGGAACCGTCCTCGTTCTCCGTGGAGAGCAGCACGACCGGTGTTCCGAAGTACAGGATGCTCGGCGTGATGGTCACGTGGTCCGCCGAGGTGGCGGTGGGCGCGCTGCCCGGCGTCAAGGTGTTCATGGGGCTCGAAGGTAGGGTGCGGACGCTTCGGCGCGCACCGAAGGATCCCTGGTGGATGATGGACGGCGATGAACAGCCGTGACACGCATTCCGAGGGCCCGGACCTGGCCGCCCTGGCCGGTCTTCTGGCCGACGGCACCCGCGCGGGGTTCTGCCTCGCGCTGCTGGACGGCCGGGCGTGGACCGCGAGCGAGCTGGCCCGCCATGCCGGGGTGGCCGCCTCGACCGCGACCGAGCACCTGAACCTCCTGGTCGCCGGAGGATTGCTGGCACAGGAGCGTCAGGGCCGTCATCGCTACGTCCGCCTGGCCGACCCCGCCACGGCGGAACTGATCGAGAACCTCGCGTCGATGGCGCCTCGACGCGCTGCCCCGGCCCCCTCGCTGCCGGCCGTCAACCGCAGCCGGGCGCTGGCACGCGCCCGCACGTGCTACGACCACCTCGCCGGCGCCCTCGGGGTCGCGATCACCACGGCCATGACCCATCGGGGGCTGCTGGACTGGGAACACGGGCTGACGCTCACCGGCGACGGGACCGCCTGGCTGCACCGGCTCGGTATCCCCCTCCCGCCCGACAAACGGCGTCCGCCCGTCCGCTCCTGCCTGGACTGGACGGAGCGCCGCCCGCACCTGGCCGGGGCCGTCGGCTCCGCCGTGTGCCGTCACGCCTTCGACTCCGGCTGGATCACCCGGGTCGGCACCGGCCGCGCCGTCGCCCTCACCGACACCGGCCGACGCGCGCTCCGGGAACACCTCGGCCCCTCCGACGACTGGTCCGACACCGGCCCACGCCCTTAGGGCGTGTTTCGAAAGTCCCGCCTGTTCGGCGACGCCCGGCACGCACGCTCGCCGCGTTGTCGGGACCACCCCGATACAACCGGTATCGGGGCGGCCCTCCGCCTTGCGATCGCACGCACCGGACGCCGCCGAGCCCGCCCTCCGGGCGGACGGCGCTACTTTCGAAACACGCCCTAGCCGTTCGCCTTCGTCAGCTCGTACAGGTCCCAGGAGTCCGGATCCCCGATGTACTGGTAGAGGGTGGGCCGGCTCTCCGTGCCTCCCACGTTCCACTGGCCGAACGTGCACGAGGCGACCGTGACGTCCACCGTCTGCGACCACCGGCCCCCGCCGGGCTCGTACGCCCAGGTCCCCCGCCCCGTGCAGCGGTCGCCGCCCCCGTCCTCCGTCTCCGCCCCGCCGGCGCCGTCGAAGCGGTCGAGGTCGTCGTCGAGGTTCACGGCGGCGACCCGGCCGTCCGCCGTGAAGGTGACGGTCCCGCCGTCCCCGTCGCTCCAGCGCCCGACGACGTCCGCCGAGGTGAGCGCAGGGGGGTGGTACTGCTGGATCAGCCCCGTCCAGAAGCCGACGCCGCCGAGCACGGTGGTGAGGACGACGGCGACCACTCCCCAGAGGATCACCGGCCCGAACACCCGCTCCCGGCGCGACCGCCAGAGCAGCGCCGGCACGGTGAGCGCGGCCGTCGTCAGCACCCACCCCACCGCGAAGGCGGTCGCCCCCGAGCCGCCTGCCCGGGCGACGACGAGGCCCACGACCGCGAGCGAGACGGCCCCCGCCACCGGCGGCGTCCACCACCACGCCTCCCGCCCGCCGAACCGGCGCCCCAGCACCTCGCTCAGCCAGGCGGTGGGGAGGACGAAGGCCACGGAGAGCAGGCCGGCGGCCAGGGTGGCGAACACGAGGATCACGGGCAGGGCCAGGATGAGCAGCGCTGACGATCCGCCCCCGTCGTTCGGGGACTCCTGGGTGAACCCGTAGCAGACGCTCACGACGAGCGCGATCACCGCTTCCAGGAGCAGTACCAGGATCGAGAGCAGCAGGGACAGGCCCCAGAGGCGCTTCTTCTTCATCGTTCGTTCCCCCTCGCGCACGTGGATGTACGCGGCACGCCGGGCGGGCGGCAGCTACGGACATCGTGGCAGAGCTGTTTGAACGCGTTCAACGCGGGGTCGGCGCCGCGGTGGGGACGGGTGTGCGGGCGACTGGTGAGGGGGCGGAGGCGGCCGGTTAGGACGGGTGTGCGGGTGCGTCCGGCGCGCGGCAAGAAGAAGCGTTTCCGCGTGCGGGTATTCCCCCGTATGGGTGTGGCGAGGCCGTCCGGACCTCGCGGGGGCGAGCACAATGGGCCCGCGGTTCGTGCAGAGGCGCTCAGGCCCCTCTCCCGCAGCTTGCGCTCAAGGAGGACCGGTGGCGGACAGCTGGACGGTTCAGCGGACCGGGCCCGGGGATACCGCGCGTACGCAGGCGCGGGAACAACTCCTCGAAGCAGCCAGAGAGTTGTACGGCATCAACGGCTACCGGGCGACCGCCGAGCATGATGTCTGCGAGGCGGCCCGCGTGCCGGTCGAGGTGCTGCGCCAGGAGTACGGCTCTCGGGAGGGCCTGCTCATCGCCCTCCACAACCGGGTCACCACGGCCGGGTTGAGGGCGATGGAGCGCGCCCTGCTGACCGAGGGCATCGAGGACTGTTCGATCGCGGAGCGGGTCCGGCGGCTCTTCGACGCGTACGTGGAGGCCGTCACCGCCGACCCGCGCGAGGCCCGTGTGACGTTCGTCGAAGTGCTGGGCGTCAGCGCCGTGGTGGACGAGCACTGCAAGCTCTGGCGGGCGCTGTGGACGGAGTTCCTGACCGGCGAGGCCGAACGCGCGGTGGAACGCGGCGAGGCGGAGGACCGGGACCACCGGGTCGACGTGATGGTGATGGTCGGCACGGTCCACGAACTGATGGCCCACCACACCCGCCGCAGCCGCCGCGCCCGCCCCGGCGAGGTCTCGGGCGAACTGACGGAACTGGCCCTGACGATGCTGGGGACGCCGCGGAGCGGGGGCGAGTGACACCGGTCAGGAGGCTCCCGGCTCTGCGTGCGCACGCATGAGGGCCGAAGGGGCACCGGGACTGCCTGATACCGACGCCGACATCTTCGACGCCATCGAGCGGGCGTCGGGCTGACGCCGCGCCGCCCGGGTCAGGCAGGCAGCGGCTGGGCCTCCGTGGCCGGGGCCGGGAGCGCCGCCGAGGCTGTGGAGGACATCGTGTACGGGCCGCCCAGGCCCCATGCCTGGTGCATCGCGTCGGCGAAGGCGGCGGCCAGTCTGTGTTCGCCCGTGGGGCCCGGGTGCGTGCCGTCGTAGGTGTCCGTGCGGAGGTCGTACGCCGGGGGGTGCGAGGCCGTCAGGATCGGTGAGGACGGGGTGCCGAGGTCCGCCACGGCCTTGGCCAGCAGCTCGTTGAAGCGGGCGCAGGAGGCGGCGAAGGGGGCGTCCGTCTCGGCCCGGACGTTCGGTATCACCGGGAGCAGCACCATCCGCACGCGCGGGTTCGCCGTGCGGGCCGCCGTGATGAACGCGCGGGCGTTGGCCGCCGTCTGCTCGGCGTCCGTGTAGAACCCGAGGTCGATCAGGCCGAGCGAGACCAGCAGCACGTCCGCCTCCGCCTCGCGCACCGCGTCCGCGATGACCGGGGCCATGTGCAGCCAGCCCTCGCCCCAGCCGGCCAGGTGCCGGCGTGCGGCGGGCGGGAAGGACGGGTCGGCGTAGGCGTGGGAGAGCGGGGCGTCCGCCTCCTTGTCGTACAGCGTCGTGCGCGGGCCGACGATCTCGTACGGGAGGCCGGGGTGCGCCTCCAGGTGCTGCCACAGCCGGTAGCGCCAGGTGTAGTCGCCGGCGGCGCCGATGGTCATGGAATCGCCGACCGGAAGAAAACGCATGCCGTCATCATCTCCGATCACCTCTCCGGCCTGCGACGTGACGATGGACACTGGGGTCATGCGCTCGTATCCGACCGGCCCGGGGGGCCGCGCCGCCGCCGTCCTCGCCGCCGCTCTCGCCGTCGCCCTGCCGCTGTTCGCCGGGGCCGGTCCGGCCGCGGCCGACGAGGGGCGGCCGGACCGCGACTTCACGATCGAGGACCCCCGCATCACCGAGTCCAGCGGCCTCGCCGCCAGCCGGGCGCACCCCGGCGTCTACTGGACGCACAACGACAGCGACGACGGCCCCTACGTCTTCGCCGTCGACTCCCGCACCGGCAGGACCGTCGCCACCGTCACCCTGCGGGGCGTGGGGGAGCCGAGGGACGTCGAAGCCGTCTCCCTCGGGCCGGACGGCGACCTCTACGTCGGTGACGTCGGCGACAACCTCGACGGCAGCTGGGACCACGTGTGGATCTACCGTTTCCCCGAGCCGAAGGTCCTGCGCGACACGACCGTCACCGCCGTCCAGTACGACGTGAAGTACGCCGACGGGGCCCGCAACGCCGAGGCGCTGATGGTCCACCCGAAGACCGGCCGCGTCTACATCGCCTCCAAGAACGAGGACGGCGGGGGCCTCTACGAGGGCCCCGCCAAGCTCGACGCCGGGTCCGTGAACACCTTCCGGCGGGTGGGCGAGGTGCCCTGGGTCACCGACGGGGCCTTCTCGCCGGACGGGAAGCGCCTGGTGCTGCGCTCGTACTTCAGCGCCCGCGAGTACGCCTTCGAGGACGGCCGCCTCGGCGAGGACCGGTCGGTCGCCGCCCCGTTCCAGCGGCAGGCGGAGTCGGTGACGTACACGGCGGACGGCTCGGCCCTCATGTTCGGCTCGGAGGGCGAGCGCAGCGAGGTCGTGCGGGTGGAGGTGGAGGGCGGCGGTCCCGGGGGCGGCGGCCGGGAGCAGGGGAAGCCCTCGGGGTCCGGCGGCGCCGCCGGAGAGGCGGGGGAGGACGAGGGCGACGGCGCGGGCGAGGGCAAGGGGAGCGCCGGGCTCGGTGCGGCGGTCGTCGTCGGGGCGGGCGTCCTGTGGTTCGCGCTCCGGGGGAAGCGGAAGCGGGGGTAGGAGACGGGTCCCTCAGTCCTCGTCCGTCACCGGCCACACCTCGTAGTGCAGCGTCCGGTCCCGTTTCAGGCGGTGGGCGAGCGGGACCAGGACACCCTGCACGATCGGGTACTTGCGCGACATCATCCGCGCCGCGTGCGTGTTCTCCTTCGTGCCCGGCCGCAGCAGCCGCGCGTGCGCCCTGATCTGCGGCCCGGTGGGTCTGCCCCGGACCGTGCAGGGGGCGATCTCCACGCGCGGGTGGTTGCGCATCCGCTCGACCTTCCAGGCGGACGAGAACGTGCGGATGAACGCGTGATCGCCCTCCACGGCGATGTTGACCGGGGTGCCGACGGAAGTCCCGTCCTGGCGGTGGGTGCTCAGCAGGACGGCGTACTGCTTGACGAAAGGAGCGAGCTCCCGGCTGGCGTCCATACCTCCATTGGGGCACGCGCCGGGCGCGCTGTCATGTCCGGGCCGCCGCCTCTTCCGCGGTCCGTTCGGCGGTCCGCTCCCGGACCAGCGCCTCGAAGCCCGCGATCAGCCGGCCCAGTCCGAACTCGAAGTGGTCGAACTCGGCGCTGAAGGTGTCCTCCGCCATGTTCGCCATCATGGGGTACGCGCCGCTGAGCATGGCCCGCTCCAGGTAGGGGCGCTGGCGGTCCCAGAACTCCTCGTCGCTCAACCCGGTCTGCCGTACCGCCTCCGCCGCGTCCGCCCGGGAGCGGGCGAGCCCCTCCACGAAGCTGTTCACCGTGATGATCACGCCGATCAGTTCGGGGTCGCGCAGCCCCATGCCCCGCAGGCCGGCGAGCGCCAGATCCAGTCCTCGCAGGGCGCTGGGGCCGAGCACCGTACGGGCCTGGTTGATCTTCAGCAGCCACGGGTGGCGGTGCAGGTTGTCCAGGTAGGACCGGGCCATGGTGTCGATCGCCGTGCGCCAGTCGGCGGGGTCGGCCCCGGACGGCCCGGCGGGGACGGCCCCCGCCCCTCCGGCGGGTTCCTCCGTCGCGGCGGGCAGCGGTTCGCCCAGGACGCGGTCGAGCATCAGGTCCAGCAGCTCCGCCTTGCCGGGGACGTACCGGTAGAGCGACATCGTGCCCGTGCCCAGCTCGGTGGAGAGGCGGCGCATGGAGACGGCGGCCAGCCCCTCCGCGTCCGCGACGGCGACGGCGGCGGTGACGATCCGCTCCAGCGTGAGGCCGGGCTTGGGGCCGCGGCTCGGGCGCTCCCCGGTGCCCCACAGGAGCTCCAGGCTGCGCGCGGTGTCGCCGCTCCCGGTGACCGTGCCGTCCGCCGCCGCTGCCGTTCCGTCTTTCGCCATGAGACCAGCGTAACGGTCCCGAACAGGCATGGGTACACCGTACTCGCATCAGAGTACGGTGTACCCGAATAAGGGTACGGTGTACTCGGTCGGCGTCCGGCCGGTCCGGGAGAACAGGAGGTTGTGCCATGTCCACGCGCAAGAAGCCGCCCCCGCCCCCCGCGGGCCCGGGGCCCTCACCCGAGTACGCGGTGCTCGCCGAGGGCGTCGTGAAGCGGTACCGGGGGAAGGGCGGCACGGAGAAGCGGGCGCTCGACGGGTTCGACCTCGCCGTCCGCCCCGGCGCCGTCCACGGCCTGCTCGGGCCGAACGGAGCCGGGAAGACCACCGCCGTGCGCGTCCTCGCCACCCTCCTGCGGTACGACGGGGGCCGGGCGGAGGTCGCCGGGCTCGACGTGGCGCGCGAACCCCGCCGCGTGCGGAGCCGGATCGGGCTCGCCGGCCAGTACGCGGCCCTCGACGAGGGCCTCACCGGGCGGCAGAACCTGGAGATGTTCGGCCGCCTCTTCCACCTGGGCAACCGGCGGGCCCGGCAGCGCGCCGGGGAACTGCTGGAACGGTTCGGCCTGGAGGAGGCGGCCGACGAGGAGGCCACGGCGTACAGCGGCGGCATGCGGCGACGGCTCGACCTCGCCTCCTCGATGATCCTCGACCCCGACGTGCTCTTCCTGGACGAGCCGACGACCGGGCTCGACCCGCGCAGCCGGGGCGAGGTCTGGGACGCGGTACGGGCGCTGGTGGCGGGCGGTACGACGGTGCTGCTGACCACCCAGTACCTGGACGAGGCGGACCGGCTGGCCTCGCGCGTCACGGTCATCGACCGGGGGCGGGCCATCGCCGACGACACCCCGGACGCGTTGAAGGACCGCGTCGGCGGCGACCGGATCGAGGTGGTGGCCGCCGAGGCGGGCGACCTCGCGGCGGTGGCCGGGGCCGTGGACCGGGTGGCCGCCGGTGGACCCGTCGTCACCGACGCCCCGGCCCGCCGGGTGCACGCCCAGGTCGCCGACCGGGTCGCCGCGCTCACCGAGGTGGCCCGCCGCCTCCAGGACGACGGGATCGCGGTGGAGGACATCGGGCTGCGCCGGCCGAGCCTGGACGACGTGTTCCTGCGGCTGACGGGACACGGCGCGACCGACCCGGACGCGGGCCGCGAGACCGAGGGCCACGTGACCGAGGACCACGACACCCCGGAGGCGGCGGCATGACCACGCTCGGCACGAACCCCGCCGCGACCGGTGACCGGCACGCGAGCCGCGCCCGCGCCCGCACCACGGCCTACTGGGCGGCCTCCGACTGCTGGAACATCACCCGGCGCACCCTCACCCACTACCAGCGCCGCCCCGCCGCGATCCTCTGGCAGCTCGGCTTCCCGATCCTCTCCCTCCTGCTGTACGGATACGTCTTCGGCAGCGCGATGAAGGTGCCCGGGGGCGGGGACTACCGGGAGTTCCTGATGCCCGGCATGTTCGCGACGACCATGGCGATGGGGTTCATGAACACCGCCGTCGCCGTCGTCACCGACGCGTCCAAGGGCGTCGTCGACCGCTTCCGGTCCATGCCGATGGCCCCCTCCGCGTTCGCCTCCGGGCGCGGGGCGGCCGACCTGGTGGTGGCCGCCTGTGAACTGGCCATCCTCGCCCTGACGGCGCTGCTGATCGGCTGGCGCGCGGACGGCGGCGCCCCGGCCGCGCTCGGGGCGTTCGGGCTGCTCCTGCTACTGCGGTTCAGCCTGATCTGGGTGGGCGTCTGGCTGGGCCTCCTGGTCCCCACCCCGGAGGCGGCCGGCGGGCTGTACGCGGTCGCCTTCCCCGTCACGATGATCTCCAGCACCTTCGTCTCCCCGTCCCTGATGCCGGACTGGCTCGGCTTCCTCGCCGCCTGGAACCCGATCTCCTCGACGGCGACGGCCACCCGCGAGCTGTTCGGCAACCCGGTGGCGGGCGGCGGTTCGTGGGTCGAGGAACACGCCCTGCTGATGGCGGTGGTGTGGCCGCTGGCGCTCACGGCGGTCTTCCTGCCGCTGGCGGTCCGCCGCTTCCAGCGCCTGAGCCGGTGAGGGGGCTCCCGTGCCCGGGCCGGTGAGGAGGGGCGTCGCGTGAGCCGGTGAGGGGCCGAACCTCGTGAAGACAGAGGCAAAAAGGGAGGGCGGGGGCGGGCGCGGGGCACATAGGGTCGGGCACCGTGCCGATGACCACCGCGCCCCCGCCCTTCGCCACCGCCCGCCTCGACGCGCTCCCCCTCGAACCGGCGTACGCCGAGGAGATGGCGGGCGTCCTCGCGGACCCCGCGCTGTACGGGTTCACCGGGGGCGAGCCGCCCGCCCCGGCCGCGCTGCGCTCCCGCTACGAGCGGCAGTGCGCCGGCCCGCCGGACGGGCGGGAGCTGTGGTGGAACTGGGTGCTCCGGGTCCGTGGGGGCGGGTCCCTCGCCGGGTACGTCCAGGCGACCGTACGGGGCCCCCGCGCCGAGATCGCCTGGGTGATCGGTACGCCGTGGCAGGGCCGGGGCTACGCGCGCGAGGCGGCGAAGGGCCTCGCGGCGCACCTGGCGTCGGCCGGCGGCGTCCGCGAACTCGTCGCCCACATCCACCCCGGCCACGCGGCGTCGGAGGCGGTGGCGGAGGCGGCGGGGCTCCGGCCGACCGGGGAGTGGGAGGACGGCGAGCGGCGATGGGCTGCCCGCACCCCCGCGCCGGACCTCCCCCGGGGGCCCGGCGTGCCGGACGTCCCCTAGGGTTCCGGTCCATGACCGGACCTGACTTCCTGCACTCCACCCGGACGTCGTACGACGCCATCGCCACCGGCTACGCGGACTGGACCCGCGACGATTTGGCGAGCAAACCCCTGGAGCGGGGCCTGCTGACCGCCTTCGCCGAGCTCGCGGCCCGCACGGGGAAGGACGGCGGCGGGCTGCCGCTGGCGGACGTCGGCTGCGGCACGGGCCGGGTGACCGGGTACCTGCACGGACTCGGCCTGGGGATCGAGGTGTTCGGGATCGACCTCGCCCCGCGGATGCTGGCCGAGGCGCGCAAGGACCACCCCGGCCTGCGCTTCGAAGAGGGCTCCATGCTCGCTCTCGACCTGCCGGACGCGTCGCTGGGCGGGCTGCTCGCCTGGTACTCGACGATCCATGTCCCGGACGGGGAACTGCCGCTCGCCTTCGCGGAGTTCCGCCGGGTCCTCGCGCCGGGGGCGCCCGTGCTGCTGGGCTTCCAGGTGGGAGACGAGGCGTTGCGGATGACGGAGGCGCTCGGCGAGGAGGTCGCGCTCGTCTTCCACCGGAGGCGGCCGGAACGGATCGCGGACCTCCTGCGGGAGGCGGGGCTCGACCTCGTGTCCGTGACGCGGCGGGAGCGGGAGACGGACGGGCCGTTCCCGGAGCGGACGCCCCAGGGGTTCGTCCTGGCGCGCAGGCCCGTTGTCAGTGGCGGCTGTGAGGATGGGGACATCAGCACAGCGAACTGAGGGGGACCCGTGGGCACCTGGGACATCGGCTACTTCGACAACGACGCCGCGGCCGACTTCTGCGGACGGGTGGACGACACGGACACCGGGAAGAAGGCGGACGTGCTCCGGGAGGCCCTGACCGCCGTCGCGGGCACGCCCCCCGACGACTACGCGGAGGGCGAGGAGGCGGTCGTCGCCGCCGCCCTGGTCGCCGCCCAGTGTCCCGGGGGCGAGCCCGTCACCACCGCGTACGGTCCGAAGGAGCCCCTGCCCCCGCTCCCCGCCGACCTGCGCCCGCTGGCCGTCCGCGCCCTGGACCGGCTCACCGCGCCGAACGCCGAGCCGCTGGACCTGTGGGCGGAAGCCGGCGAGGACCAGGCGTGGCTGGCGGGGATAGCCGCGCTGCGGGCGGTGCTGGCGGCGGCGCCGGGGGAGTAGACGCGCCGGGGGAGCGGCGGGGCGCGGGCGGCCTCGGGCGCGGGGAGCGCCGTCAGCGTTTCGGGCGGCCCGCGCTCACGATCTCGTCCACGTCCAGGGCGAGTTCGGCGCCGAGGGAGGCCGGCAGCGGGGCCTGCTGGCCGGGGGCGTAGACCTCGTGCCGGTCGTAGCCGCCGGGGAGCGGTTCGGTCAGGACGTGGACCCGGCTGTGCTTGCGGTCGACGATGACGTACACGGGGATCTTGGCCTGGGCGTAGGCGGTGACCTTGTTGCGCAGGTCGTTCTGGTAGTTCCCGGAGGTGACTTCCAGGACGAGCCGGAAGCAGGCGGGGTCGTAGCAGTTGTTCTCGGCCAGGTGCTCGTCGAAGTCGGCGTCGACGATCGCCAGATCGGGGATCGCGAAGTCCTGGGGACCGCCGGGGAGCCAGAGGCCGATGCCCTGGAGGACTCTCGACTCCTCGCCGTGGAGACCTGCCGCGAGGAAGGGGACCATGAGCGTGGTCAGCGCGTTGGCGTGCGGGCCGTCCGGGGGTGGTGCCACGGTGATGACGCCTCCGATGATCTCGACGCGATGCCCCGGAAGTCGCTCAGCGAGACGGTTCGCCGTTTCGAGCAGCGTTTCCGGCTTGTCGTCACAGGGGTGCTCGACTGCTGCTGCAGACATTGCGGGCCTCCTGGAATGGGCTGGTGTCGAGACCATCATCGTAGGGCGGAGCAGCCGGAGACCGCGCTTCTGGCATATGCCACCCGGTGGAGTGAAGCAGAAACGGCCCGGCACACCACGCGGGTGCCGGGCCGTGTCCGTACAACGGAAGGGGCGGAGGGCTACAGCTTCTCGATCACGTAGTCGACGCAGGCGGTCAGCGCCTGCACGTCCGCCGGGTCGATCGCCGGGAACATCGCCACGCGCAGCTGGTTGCGGCCCAGCTTGCGGTACGGCTCGGTGTCCACGATGCCGTTGGCGCGCAGCACCTTGGCGACGGCCGCCGCGTCGATCTCGTCCGCGAAGTCGATCGTGCCGATGACCTGCGACCGCTTCGCCGGGTCCGTGACGAACGGGGTCGCGTACTTCGACGCGTCGGCCCAGCCGTAGAGGTGCTGGGAGGACGCGGCCGTGCGGCCCGTCGTGAAGTCCAGGCCGCCCTGGCCGTTCATCCACTTCAGCTGCTCGTTCAGCAGGAAGAGGGTGGCCAGCGCCGGGGTGTTGTACGTCTGGTTCTTCAGGGAGTTGTCGATCGCCGTGGGCAGCGAGAAGAACTCCGGGATGTGCCGGCCCGAGGCGTGGACGCGGGCCGCGCGCTCCAGCGCCGCCGGGGAGAACACGCCGATCCACAGGCCGCCGTCCGAGGCGAAGGACTTCTGCGGGGCGAAGTAGTAGACGTCGGACTCGGTGACGTCGACCGGCAGGCCGCCGGCGCCGGAGGTCGCGTCCACCAGGACGAGGGCGCCCTCGTCGGCGCCTTCGACGCGCTTGACCGGGGCCGCGACACCCGTCGAGGTCTCGTTGTGGGTGAAGGCGTAGACGTCCACGCCCTCCTCGGCCCGCGGCTCCGGGTGGGTGCCCGGCTCGGAGGCGATGACGGAGGGGTCGGACAGCCAGGGCGCGAGCTTCGCGGCCTTGGCGAACTTCGAGGAGAACTCGCCGAAGGCCAGGTGCTGGGACTTCGACTCGATCAGACCGTGCGTCGCGATGTCCCAGAAGGCGGTGGAGCCGCCGTTGCCGAGGATCACCTCGTACCCCTCGGGGAGGGAGAAGAGGCTGCGCACGCCGTCCCGTACCTCGCCGACCAGGTTCTTGACCGGGGCCTGGCGGTGGGACGTGCCGAGGAGAGAGGTGCCGGTGGCGGCCAGCGCGTCGAGCGCCTCCGTCCGCACCTTGGAGGGACCGGCGCCGAAGCGTCCGTCTGCGGGCTTGATGTCAGCGGGAATCTGGATGTCGGCCACGGGACGGAGCGTAGTGCCTCGGTGGCGCGGCTCCGTAACCGTGTCCGTCCGATGAGACGTGCGCTCCGGCCCGTGGACGGCCGGGGCGGGGCGGCCCTCAGCTCCGCGGCCCCCCGCCCGGTGACGGCCTACGCGTCGTGGCCGAGGGGGCAGCCCAGCTTCACCGGCAGCTCGTGCAGGTCGTTCTGCGTCACGATCGGCTTGTTGCGCAGCTCGGACGCCGGGACCGCCAGGTCCAGCTCCGGGAACCGCTCGTACAGGGCCGGCAGCGCGATCCCCGCCTCCAGGCGGGACAGCGCCGCGCCCGGGCAGACGTGCGGGCCGTGGCCGAAGGCGATGTGGCGGTTGGGGGAGCGGGTGGCGTCGAACTCGCCCGCCGTCGGGCCGTGGGCCTCCTCGTCCCGGCCCAGCGCGCCGAACGAGACGATCAGGGCCTCGCCCTTCGGGAGCACCTTGTCGCCGACCTCGATGTCCTCCGTCGCGAAGCGGATCAGGACGTGCGAGGTCGGGGTGTTCCAGCGCAGCGTCTCCTCGACCACGCCCTCCCACGGGATCTCCCCGCTCAGCACCTTCTTGCGCTGCTCGGGGTGGAGCGCGAGGGCTTCCACGGCGTTGACGATCAGGCTGATCGTGGTCTCGTGCCCGGCGGCGATGATCAGCTGGAGGGTGTTGACGATCTCCTCGTCGGTGAGGTGGTCGCCGTTCTCGGAGGCCGCGATCAGCGCGCTGGTCAGGTCGTCGCCCGGGTTCGCCTTCTTCTCCTCGACGATCTTCGTGAAGAGGGCCGCGAGGTCCGCCATCATCTGCGGGACCTCCTCCGGCGGGGTCTGCGTCGAGAAGAACTTCTCGAACAGCTCCTTCAGCCGCGGGTGGTCCGCCGCGTCCACGCCCATCAGCTCGCTGATCACGTTCATCGGCAGCGGGTAGGCGAACTCGGCCTTCAGGTCCACCGGTTCCCCGGCGGGCAGCGCGGCCAGCTTCTCCAGGCTCGCCTCCGTCAGCGCCTCGATCCCGGCGCGCAGCTTCTCCACCCGCTTCACCGTGAGGGCCTGCGCCACCAGCGTACGGAGGCGGCGGTGGTCCGGGCCGTCGACCGTCAGCATGGAGCGGCCCGGGTTGACCAGGCCGATCAGCGGCCAGTCCGCCGGTATCCCGCCCTGCCGCCAGGCGTTCCAGACGTTGATGTCCTTGACCACCCGGCCGTCGGTGAGCAGCGCGCGGGCCTCCTTGTGGTGGGTGACGGCGTAGACGTGCACGCCGCCGGGAAGCTCCACCTCCGCGAGCGGGCCGGCCGCCCGCAGCGCGGCGCTCTCACCGTCGAGGTCTCTGACGAAGGGGTCGAGCGCGATGCGGGTCATGCGGGGCCTCCGTGGTGTCCGGGTCTGCCGAGGGCAGGGGTGGGAGTGAAGATCACCGGCAGGTCCGTCAGGCCGCGCAGCCACGGCGAGGGACGGCGGGTGAGCTGATCGGCGCCGACGGCCAGGTCCACGTCGGGCAGCCGGTCGAGCAGGACCTCGATGCCGGTACGGGCGATGACCTCGGCGGTCTCCTGGGCCGGGAACGGGCAGCGGTGCTCCCCGTGGCCGAAGGAGAGGAAGGCGTTGTTGCCGCCGGTCAGCGCCGAGCCGTCGGTCCGCACCTGCGGGTCGCCGTTGGCGGCGGCGAGGCCGAGGAGCAGCATGTCCCCGGCGCGGACGTGCCGGCCGCCGATGTGGGTGTCGCGGGCGGCCCAGCGGCCGGCCACGTTCTGCGTCGGCGTGTCCTCCCACAGGACCTCGTTCATGGCCTCCGCGACGCTGTGCCGGCCCCCGGAGAGGGAGGCGGCGAACCGGTCGTCGGTGAGCATCAGGCGCAGCGAGTTGCCCATCCAGTCGGCGGTCGGCTGGTGGCCGGCGGCCATCATCACCATGAGGTCCTGGACGACCTCCTCGTCGGTGAAGCCGCCGGGGTCCGCGAGCATCCGGCTGGCGACGTCGTCGCCGGGCTCGGCGTGCTTGTCGACCAGCAGCTGGAACATCGAGGCGCCCAGGTGCTCCGCTCCGGCGAGCGCCCGCTCCTTGCCGTCGATCATGTCGTTGATCGCGCCGACCAGGGGGTGGGCCTTCTCGTCGGAGAAGCCGTAGATCCTGGCCAGGACGAGGGCGGGCAGCAGCTTGGCGTAGTCCGCGATGATGTCGACCGAGCCCTTGGTGCAGAACCGGTCGATCAGCTCGTCGGCGAACTCCTCCGCGTACCGCTTGAGGGCGAACGGGTCGACGCCCTCCAGCGCGTTGCTGATCATCATGGCGCGGACGCTGTGGCGCTCGCCGACCGTGTAGAGGATCGAGTTCTGCTTGCGCCCGATCATCGGCAGCAGCGGCCAGTCGTCGGGGATGCGGTCCCACTGGTTCCACAGGTCGGAGTCCCGGCTGAAGAGGACCGGGTCGCCGGCGACCTGGTGCAGTTCGCGGTAGCCGAGGACGAGCCAGGCGGGGATGCCGCCGTCCAGGACGACGGGGGCGAGCGCCCCGTGGTCGCGCCGCAGCTCCCGGTAGAGCTGCACGGGGTCGCTCTGGAAGCGGGGCCCGGACAGGGGGACGGATCCGTGGGAGACGGGGCAGCCGGAGACAGAGGTCACGGGGCGGGCTCCGGGGTCGGGCCGGCCGCCGCCAGGGCCGCCTCGGGGGTGCGGAGGCGGGCGGCGGAGAGCGCGGCGAGGTGCTCGACGAGCGTGATGAGCACGTACTTGCTGGACGAGCGGTCGCGGGCGTCGCACTCCACCAGCGGTACGTCGTCCGAGAGGTCCAGGGCCTCGCGGATCTGCTGCTCGCTGTGGAGGGGGCCGCCGAAGTCGTTGCACGCCACGATGAACGGCGTGCCGTGGTGCTCCAGGCGGTCGATGGCGTACCAGGAGTCGGCGAGGCGGCGGGTGTCGACGAGGACGACCGCGCCGAGCGTGCCGGAGAACAGCCGGTCCCACAGGAACCAGAAGCGCTCCTGGCCGGGCGCGCCGAAGAGGTACAGCACGGAGCGCTCGTCGAGGGTGATGCGGCCGAAGTCGAACGCCACGGTGGTGGCCGACTTGGCCTGGATGCCGTCGAGGTGGTCGACGGCCTCGCCCGCACGGGTCATGGTCTCCTCCGTGTTGAGCGGACGGATCTCGCTCACGGATCGGACCATGGTGGTCTTGCCGACCCCGAAGCCGCCGACGACGACGATCTTGAGACCGTTGTCGGCCGTCGCGCTCAGGGCGGCGCGGTCAGAGGTTGCGGAGTCCAACGAGCACCTGTTCCAGGATGTCGGGGTCGGGGAGCCGGTCCGCGACACGGGCTGTACGGGGGTGGCGGGCGCTGATCCGGCCGGTGTCCAGCAGGTCGCACAGCATGATGCGGACGATGCTGACCGGCAGGTTCAGGCTCGCGGCGATCTCGACGACGGCCACCGGGCCCTGGCACATCCGCAGGATCGCGACGTGCTCGGACTGCATCCCGGGGGCCGGGTCGCACTCGGCGACGACGAGCGTCACCAGGTCGAAGGCGGCGGAGTCGGAACGGCTGCGGCCCCCGGTGAGGGTGTACAGCCGGTCCGGATCGTCGTCGCGGCCCGGTCGGGGACGGGGCGCCGTGGTCATACGGTCGGGGTCTCGACGGGTTCGCGCGGCGGCGCGACGAGGTGCTCGCCGAGCTGTTCCACCAGCTCGCTCATGTTGTGGCCGACCAGGCCCACGTCGGAGTCCTCGTCGGCGACGACGGCCAGGTGGGCGCCGGCCCCCGCCTCGACGATGAACAGCACGCCGCCGTAGAACTCGGCCATCGCGGACCGTACGCCGCCGGTGCCGTCGCCGAACTCGATGGACGCGCCGTGCGACAGGCTCTGGATGCCGGCGGAGATCGCGGCCAGCTGGTCGGCCTGGTCGACGGAGAGCTCGGGGGTGCGGCACAGCTTGAGGCCGTCGCGGGACAGGACGAGGGCGTGGCGGGTACCGGGGGTGCGGTCGAGCAGCCCCTCCAGCAGCCAGTTGAGCTTCTCGTCGGTGGTCGCGGTCATCGGGTGTTGCCTTCCGGGAGCGGGGAGTTGGCTCGGACCGCCTTGCTGAAGGTGCTGAAGCGCGCTGCCTGGACCTTCGGGTCGGTGGTACGGGCCCGGGGGTGGTCGGCTCCGCCGGGGGTGACGTTGCCGGTACGGGCTTCGGCGGCGGCCAGCGTGCGGCCGCGGCGGCGCTTGGGCAGGCCGCTCTCGCCGAACTCGGGCACGGCGCCGGTGGACTCGGAGACGGAGTCCGCCGAAGCCGGGGACTCCGCCTCCGCCGCCGGGGTCGGGGGCGCGGAGGCGTCGCTCCCGGCGGAGGACCGGGCCGCGGGGGTGGTGTCGGCCCGGTCCGCGCCGGCTGCCGAGGTGTGGGAGGGCTCGGGCTCGGCGGGGGCGTTGGTGGACGCCGCCGGGGCCGTCACGGCCGGAGCGGTGGAATCCGGTGCCGTCGGCGCGGGGGCGCGGGAGATCAGCTCCTGGGGGAGCATCATCAGCGCGCCGGTCCCGCCGCGGGCGGACGGCCGGAAGGAGACGGTCAGGCCGTGCTTGCGGGCCAGCCGGCCGACGACGGCCAGGCCCAGGCGGGTGCCGGAGAGGTTGGTGAGGTCCTGGTGGTCGGCGGAGACCGCCTTCTCGGCGCGGCGCAGCTGCACCTCGCTCATGACGAGCCCGCTGTCCTCGACGGTGATGACGATGCCCGCCGGGACCTCCTCCACGTAGACGTGGACCTCCGCGGTGGGCGGCGAGAAGTTGGCAGCGTTGTCGAGGAGTTCGGCGAGCGCGTGCATGACGCCCTCGGCGGCGTGGCCGGCGATGGCGACGTCGCTGGTGGAGTGGAGGCGGACGCGCTGGTAGCTGCCGATCCGCCCCATCGCGCCGCGCAGGATCGACTCCATGACGATCGGCTTGGCCCAGCGCCGCCCGGAACGCGCCCCGGTCAGCACGGCGATGGAGTCGGCGAGGCGGCCCGCCTGGGCGGTGCGGTGGTCCAGGTGGAGCAGGTCCCCGAGCACGGACTCGTCGGAGTGCCGGTGCTCCATCTCGCGGAGGTCGGCCAGCATGCTGGTGGCCAGGGCCTGCATCCGGCCCGCCGCGTTGGCGCAGGCCGCGATGGCGGCGGACCGCTCGGTCTCGGCGCGGGTGGCGCGCTGGGTCAGCCGGTCGACGGTGACGCCGAGGCGGGTCTGCTCGGCGGCGGCGGCCGCGGCGATCCGCTCGTTCTCGGCCCGGGCCTCGGCGACCAGCCGGGCGGTCTCCGACGCGGCGGCGGCCTTGATCCTGGCCGTCTCAGCGGTGAAGCGCTGGGCCTCGACGGCGGAGGCGGAGACCAGGCGCGAGGTCTCGGAGGTGAACCGCTCGGTGTCGGCGGCGAGCCGGGCGCGCAGGGCCCGCGTGGTCCCCAGGGTGTGGACGGTGACGGCCACGCAGACGCTCAGCAGCACGGCGGCCGCGCCCGCGCCCCAGGCCAGCGGAGTCCGTACCGCGTCGGGGGCCGCGGCGACGCCCCACAGGGTCAGCGTGCCGGTTGCGGCTGCCGATATCAGCAGGGCGAGTGCGGTGGACCGGTGTGAGGGGCGCAATCGGAGTCCTCGGTGGCGGACGGTGCTGGACGGTAGGCGGTGGTGCCGGGCGGTGCGTGGTGTGCGAAGCCGATGGGTGAATACCGGACACTTCGTCACGGGTGCGGGCGATCCTGCACAACTGGAACTGATAGTTCCTGCGCAAGTCTTGGTCACTATAGGAGACTTGACGGTCTGTTTGGAAAGATCTTGTGGGCTTTTTCGTGGATCTTGCGGGGTTTTGTCCGGTCGCATCCCAAGAGTTCACCTGACCCGACGGCATGCTGAGGCCATGGCCGAACAACATCGACCGCCTTCCGGACGGTCCGCCCCGCCGCCCGCGCCCCCGGCTTCCCCGGCCTTCGTCGCCGCCCTCCGCTCCGCCGTACGCGGTGCGAGCGACTTCGGGGCCGGTGCGCGGGCGCTGAGGACGATGGACGCCTCCAACTACCGCCGCGTCCCGCTCGGGGTGTGCGCCCCGCGCGACGCGGACGACGTCGCGGCCGTGCTGGCGGTCTGCCGGGAGCACGGGGTGCCGGTCGTCCCGCGCGGCGGCGGCACGTCCATCGCCGGGCAGGCCACCGGCGCCGGCCTCGTCCTCGACCTCACCCGCCACCTGCGCGCGATCCTCGACCTGGACCCCGCCGCCCGCACCGCCGTCGTCCAGCCCGGCGTGGTCCTGGACGACCTGCGGGCCGCCGCCGCGCCCCATGGCCTGACCTTCGGCCCCGACCCCTCCACCCACAGCCGCTGCACCCTCGGCGGCATGATCGGCAACAACTCCTGCGGCGCGCACTCGGTCGCCTGGGGCACGACCGCCGACAACGTGCGGAAGCTGACGGTGGTCCGGTACGGGGGCCAGGCCCTGCGCCTGGAACAGGGCGGCGGCGGGGCCCCCGAAGGCGCCCGAGACGCCCACCGCACCACGGCCCGCGGCCCCGGGGACGCGGGCGGGACCACGGCCCACGGCCCCGCGGGCGTACGCGAACTGATCGCCTCCCACCTCGCCCTCCTGCGCACCGGCTTCCCCGGCCTTCCGCGCCGCATCTCCGGCTACGCGCTCGACGCCCTGCTCCCCGAACACCCCGGCGGCCCCGACCCGGTCCGGGCGTTCTGCGGCAGCGAGGGCACCCTCGGCGTCGTCACCGAGGCCACCGTGCGGCTGGTCGAGGCCCCGCCCGCCCGCTCCCTGGCCGTCCTCGGGTACGCCGACGAGTCCGCCGCCGCCGACGCCGCCCCGGGCCTCCTCCCGTACGGCCCGCTCACCGTCGAGGGGATGGCCGCCGACCTCGTCACCGGGGCCGCCGGGCTGCCGCGCGGGGCCGCCTGGCTGTTCGTCGAGACCGGCGGCGCCACCCCGGCCGAGGCGCGGGCGGGCGCCGAACGCGTCCTGCGGGCCGCCGACGCGGTGGACGGGCTCGTCGTCACCGACCCCGCCGGGCAGCGGGCCCTGTGGCGCATCCGCGAGGACGCCGCCGGGACCGCGACCCGGATGCCCGACGGCAGTGAGGCATGGCCCGGCTGGGAGGACTGCGCGGTCCCGCCCGCCCGGCTCGGCGGCTACCTCCGCGACTTCCGGGCCCTCCTCGCCGCGCACGGCCTGCGCGGCACCCCGTACGGCCACTTCGGCGACGGCTGCGTCCACGTCCGCGTCGACTTCGACCTGATCACCGACGCCGGGGTGGCGCGCTTCCGCCGGTTCTCCGAGGAGGCGGCCGCACTCGTCGTCGCGCACGGCGGCTCCCTCAGCGGCGAGCACGGCGACGGGCAGGCGCGCGCCGAGTTGCTGCCCCGGATGTACGGGGACGAACTCGTCGCCCTGTTCGGCCGGTTCAAGGACCTGTGGGATCCGGACGGCGGCCTGAACCCGGGGATGCTGGTCCGTCCGGCCCGCCTCGACGAGAACCTGCGCTTCGCGGTCCTGCCGAAACGCCCGGTGGACGTGGAGTTCGGCTACCCGCAGGACGGCGGCGACTTCGCGGGCGCGGTCCGCCGCTGCGTCGGCGTCGCCGCCTGCCGGACGACGGAGACGAGCGGCGCGGGCGTCATGTGCCCCTCCTTCCGCGCGACCGGCGAGGAGGCCCACTCCACGCGCGGCCGGGCCCGGCTGCTGCACGAGATGCTGGCGGGCGAGGTCGTCACGGACGGCTGGCGCAGCACGGAGGTCCGGGACGCGCTCGACCTGTGCCTCTCCTGCAAGGGATGCCGCAGCGACTGCCCGGTGGGCGTCGACATGGCCACGTACAAGGCGGAGTTCCTGCACCACCACTACCGGGGCCGGCTCCGCCCCGCCGCCCACTACGCGATGGGCGGCCTCCCGCGCTGGCTGCGCCTCGCCGCCCCCTTCGCCCGGCCGCTGAACGCCCTGGCCCGGGTGCGCCCGCTCGCCGCGCTCGTGAAACGGCTGGCGGGCATCGCGCCGGAGCGCGCGCTCCCGGCGCCGGCGACCGGGACCTACAGCCGGTGGCTGCGCGCCCGGCAGGGCGAGGGGACGCACGTCCTCTCCGCGGACCGGGTGGTGCACCTGTGGGCCGACACCTTCACCGAGCACCTGTCCCCGCAGGTGGGCCGGGCGGCGGTCCGGGTGCTGGAGGAGGCGACGGGGCGTACGGTGCCGCCGCCCGTCCCCGGACTGTGCTGCGGCCTCACGTACGTATCGACCGGGCGGCTCGACGCGGCCCGCCGGGTGATGCGCCGCACGCTGGACCGGCTGGACCTCCTCCCCGGGCAGCCGCTCGTCGTCCTGGAGCCGAGCTGCGCCGCCACGCTGCGCACCGACCTGCCCGAACTCCTCCCCGACGACCCGCGCGCGGCCGGGCTCGCCGCCTCGGTGCGGACCTTCGCCCAGTACCTGGAGGAGTACGCCCCCGACTGGGCGCCGCCCCGCCTGGACCGCCCGGTGGCCGGGCAGACGCACTGCCACCAGCACGCGGTCCTCGGCGACGCGGCGGAGCGCCGACTGCGCGAGCGCATGGGCCTGACCGGCGAACTCAGCGGCGGCTGCTGCGGCCTCGCCGGGAACTTCGGCTTCGAGAAGGGCCACTGGGAGGTGTCCGTCGCCTGCGCGGAGGAGCGGCTGCTGCCCGCCGTACGGGAGGCGGAACCCGGCACGGAACTCCTCGCGGACGGCTTCTCCTGCCGTACGCAGCTCGACCAGCTCGCCGGACGGCGCGCCCGGCACCTGGCCGAGGTGGTCGCGGAGGCGATGGAGGCGGACAGCCGGCGGCCCGGGGCGGACGGGCCGGGGCGCGCACAGGGGCGGGCGGACCTCGACTGACCGGGGCGGGCAGCCGGTGCCGGGCGGCGGTGCGCGAGGGGAGGGTGGCCGGTGGTCCGCGGCATGCGCGGGCCTCCGTACGGTGGAGGAGGACCACGGAGTGGACAGTGCGCCTTCTCGTACTGTCCAGTCCATTACAGTGTACTGGTCCGGTGCGTCGGAGTTCCGGCCCGCCACCCGCCCCGCCGGGCTCCCGCCCCATCCGCTCCCTTCGGAAGGTCCCCCGTGAACGACCAGCGCAGCGCCGCCGCCGAACCGGCCGCCGCGGCCGTCGCCGTACCCGAGGCGGTGACGGCCCTCGACGGCGCCGGCACGGGCCCCGACGCCCGCGGCGCGAGCACGCCCGCCGGGGGGACGTGGGCCGTGCGGCGGGCCGCGCTGGCGCCGATCGCGCTGGTCGTCGCGGGCGGGCTGTCCGTCCAGTTCGGCTCGGCCGTCGCGGCGCTGCTGATGCCCAAGGCGGGCGCGCTGGGCGTCGTCACCCTGCGCCTGGTGGCCGCCGCGCTGATCCTGCTGGCGGTCTGCCGCCCGAAGGTGCGCGGGCACTCGCGCGCCGACTGGGGCACGGTGCTCGCCTTCGGCGTCGCGATGGGCGGCATGAACACCCTCTTCTACCTGGCGCTGGACCGCATCCCGCTCGGCATCGCCGTCACCCTGGAGGTGCTCGGCCCGCTCGCCCTGTCGGTGTTCGCCTCCCGCCGCCTGATCAACGTCCTCTGGGCGGGGCTCGCCCTCGTCGGCGTCGTCCTGCTGGGCGGCGGCGGGTTCGACCGCCTCGACCCGGTCGGCGCCGCGTACGCGCTGGGGGCCGGGGCCATGTGGGCGGCGTACATCGTCTTCAGCGCCCGCACCGGGCGCCGCTTCCCGCAGGCGGACGGGCTGGCGCTGGCGATGGTGGTCGCGGCGGTCCTCTCGCTGCCGCTCGGCGTCATCGAGTCCGGGGCGAAGCTCACGGTCCCCTCAACCGTGGCGCTCGGCGCGGCGGTGGCGGTCCTCAGCTCGGTCCTCCCCTACACGCTGGAGCTGATGGCGCTGCGCCGACTGCCCGCGCCCACGTTCGCCGTGATGATGAGCCTGGAGCCGGCCATCGCCGCCGGGGCGGGTTTCCTGATCCTGGACCAAGCCCTCTCCACGACGGACGCCCTCGCCATCGCCCTCGTCATCGGGGCCAGCATCGGCGCGGTGCGCAGCCGGGCGGGCCGCACGCGGCACGAGGCGTGAGGGGCCCCGCCCCCGACGCGAGGCGTGAGGGGGCCGCCCGGGTGCGGCGAGGGCGCGCGGAGGGCGCCGCTATAGGCTCCCTCGGATGACGACGGACGCATACCGCGGCTGGGACTCGGAGACGAGGTTCCGGCGCCTGCTGGACGAACTGGTTCCGCTCGACCCGGGCGGCTGGCGGCTGCCGGACGTACGGACGGCGCTCTCCACGCCGGGCTGGGAGATCCGGCCCGTGGTCCCCGGCGGAAGTCCGCCGGACCTGGCGCGGGGGCCCCGGCCGGAGGTGGCGTGGGAGCTGGGCCACCACCCCCGGGGCCCCCGCCAGGGCGTCGGCGTGCTGACCGTGGCGGCCGAGGACCCGGAACAGGTGCTGGGGCTGGAGGTCAACCTCTCGTACGGCATCGCGTACGACGACGACCACGCCCACGAACTGCACTTCGCGCAGACCGCCCGCGAGGTCACCGAGGACGTTCTCGGCGGGCCGCCCACCCGGCTGTCGGGCCCGGGCTCCCGCGCGGTGTGGCGCCGGCCGGGAACCAGTGTGGCCATCGCGGTGGACGAGGGCTGCGTGGTCCTCCAACTGCTCTGCACCGACCAGGGCGCCGAGTTCCGCCAGGGCCGCCCGGACCAGTGGCGCGCCGCGGCCCGCGCGGACCTCTCCGCCCCGGAGCCCGAGCGGCCGGTACGGGACCGGGAGGAGCTGCGGAAACGGCTGGGCGAGGCCCTGGCGGCGCTCTGCGCCGAGGTGCACACCTTCCCCGGCGACTTCACCCTCCGCCTCTCCTCCCTCCGCGACCCGCTCCGCTCCGTGGTCGCCGTCGGCAAGGGCTGGGACGACGCCCTCCGGCTCCAGGCCCCCGCCGGGGGCCCGGGCCTCCCCGGGGCCGACCGGCTGACCGCCTCCGGCTGGCAGCACGGCGACGGAGTACGGCAGCACACGGTCCTCACCGCCCTGGCCATGGGCGACCGCTCCCGCGGTCCGGCCCGTGAGGCGGCGGCCCTGCTGGTGGACGCGCTCCGCGCCCTGGAGGTGGACCTCGCCGACCTGGCGTACTCCGGCGAGGTGGAGGTACCCAAGGGCGCGCGCCACCTGGAGCTGCCGCACCTCGGCATCCCGCGCGCGGCTCCGGAGCCGGAGGAGGCCGCGGGGGCGGGGGCGTAGGGGGGGCAGGGCCCTCACCACCCGCACGGCGGTCTCAACTCCGTGATCGAATCAGCCAGTTCGGCCGGACGCTCCGGCCACCCCGTCCGGTGCCAGTGCTCGATGCGCCAGGAGAGCCGCCGGGGCCACAGTGGGGTGGCCGGCAGCTCCGCCACGGGCACCCAGACCGGGACGCCGCCGTAGGTGTCCAGCGTCTCCGGAGGGCCGACCTCGCCCGTGGCGGCCACGAGGAAGTAGTGCTCGTGCCGTCCGTCCTTCCAGACCCGCGCGATCTCGGGCCCCAGAGTTCCGGCGAGCCCGGTCTCTTCGTCCAGCTCGCGCAGGACCGCCGTCTCCGGCGTCTCCCCCTCCTCGACCCCGCCGCCCGGGATCTCGTAGCGCGACGTGCCGTCCCGCCGGGTGAAGCGGATCAGCAGGACGGCGCCGTCGCGGACGACGACGGCCCCGGCCCGTACCCGTACCGGCGGCACCGCCGAGGGGTCCACCAGGGGGACCGCGCCCTGCGGGACCGGCCCCCGCGACCAGGCGCGCAGGACCGCCTCCGCCGTGCCGGCCGGGCGGATGCGGGCGTGCAGGGCCTCTTCCAGGGACAGAGCGACGCGCGGCGCCCCGGCGGCCCCGGAGCCGCCGCCGGGGAAGACGTGGTACGGGCCTTCGGCGTCGTGGCGGAGCTCCAGGACCAGCTTGTCCGCGTCGAAGAGGACGGTGACCGACAGGGGCGGGCGGGTTTCGGCAGTCATCGACGGAGGCTAACGCGGGCCGCCACTCCGCTGTTGCCGGAATCCCCTCGTCCGTACGGCGGCGGAGCCTACAGTCGCCGGACCGCACGCCGTACCGCACCGGTCCGCCAGGAGGCCCCGCCGTGGAACCGCCCGCACACTCCGAACAGTCCGCACACTCCGGACCGCCCGCACCGGCCGGCGGCCGTCCGCGGTCCGGCGAACGCCACGACCTGCTGGACCTGGTCGCCGACCAGCGCACCAATTTCCTCTACACCGTCGCCGGACTCACCGACGAACAGGCCCGCGCCCGGTCGACGGTCAGCGAGCTGACCCTCGGCGGCCTCGTCAAACACCTGGCGGCGGTGCAGCGGACCTGGCTCGCCGTGGTCGACGGAACCGCCGCCCCGGAGGTCGGATGGGCCGACCTCGACCCGGACGGCAACCGGATGACGGACGACGAGACCCTCGCCGCCCACCTCGACGCCTTCCACGCCGCGGCGGAGGCGTTCGACCGCGCGGTCCGCGAGGAACCCGACCTCGACCGCGAGGTCACCCTGCCCCGGTACCCCTGGTCGCCGCCGCAGCCCGTCGTCTGGACCGTGCGGCACGTGCTGTTGCACGTGTTCCGCGAGATCGCCCACCACAGCGGGCACGCGGACATCGTGCGCGAGGGGCTCGACGGGTCCAGCACCACCGAACGGATGGCGAAGGCGGCCATGGACGGCGGCTGACGGACCGGCGGCGCGGCGCGCGCCGGAAGCCGGGGCCCCCCGGCCCCCGGCGGCGCGCCGACCGCCGACCGTGCGCCGCCACCCGCACCCCCCGGGCCGAAAATCATGCAAGCGTGCTTGATTGTTTCCCGGGGCGCTGCCATGCTCCTGGGCACCACACCCGGTCCCGAGGGGAGCGCACGTGTCCGCTGTCGTAGCCGTGATCGACGATCTGCGCCAGGAGAGCGACGAACTCGACGCCCTGGTAAGCGAGTTGGACGGACCGGCCTGGCTCGGTCCGACGCCCGCCGAGCGGTGGACCGTCGCCCACCAGATCGCCCACCTCAGCTGGACGGACGAGGTCGCGCTGCTGGCGGCCACCGAACCGGGCCGGTTCGCCGACGAGGTGGCCAAGGCCCTGGCCGCCCCCGACGCCTTCGTCGACGAGGCCGCCGACGCCCTGGTCGCCGCCCACGCCCCGGACGCCCTGCTCGCCCGCTGGCGGGAGGGGCGGCAGCGGCTGGAGAAGGTCCTGCGGAACGCCCCGGACGGCGCCCGGATTCCCTGGTACGGGCCGCCGATGAGCGTCGCCTCCATGGCCACCGCACGGCTCATGGAGACCTGGGCGCACGGCCAGGACGTCGCGGACGCCCTCGGCGTGACCCGCGCCCCCACCGCCCGGCTGCGCCATGTGGCGCGGATCGGCGTACGGGCCCGGGACTACGCCTACGCGGTCCGCGGGATCACCGCCCCCGAGGAGGAGTTCCGCGTCGAACTCCACGCCCCCGGCGGCGAGACGATCGCGTACGGTCCCCCGGACGCCGCCCAGCGGATCACCGGCCCGCTCCTCGACTTCTGCCTCCTGGTCACCCAGCGCGCCCACCGCTCCGACCTCGCGGTCACCGCCGAGGGCCGCGACGCCGACCAGTGGCTCGGCATCGCCCAGGCGTTCGCCGGGCCGCCCGGACCCGGCCGCCTGCCCCGCGCCGAACAGGACGGCCGCCGGTGAACGCGGCCCCCGGCCCGGGGCCCGCTCCCCTCCGCATCGGCAATGCCTCCGGCTTCTACGGCGACCGCTTCGACGCCCTGCGCGAGATGCTCACCGCGGGCCCCCTCGACGTCCTCACCGGCGACTACCTCGCCGAACTGACCATGCTCATCCTCGGCCGCAGCCGTCTCAAGGACCCGAACAAGGGCTACGCCACCACCTTCCTGCGCCAGTTGGAGGACGGGCTCGGCCTCGCCCACGAACGCGGGGTGAAGATCGTCGCCAACGCCGGCGGCCTCAACCCGGCCGGACTCGCGGACGCGATACGGGAGTTGGCCGACAAGGTCGGCGTGCCGGTCCGCGTCGCCCACGTCGAGGGCGACGCCCTGCCCGTCCCGGACGGATTCCTCACCGCCAACGCCTACCTCGGCGGCTCCGGGATCACCGCCTGCCTGCGGGCCGGGGCCGACGTCGTCGTCACCGGCCGGGTCACCGACGCGGCCCTGGTCACCGGCCCCGCCGCCGCCCACTTCGGCTGGGGCCCGGCCGACCTGGACGCGCTCGCGGGGGCCGTCGTCGCCGGCCACGTCCTGGAATGCGGCACCCAGGCGACCGGCGGGAACTACGCGTTCTTCCGCGAGCACGACCCCGGCCTCCTGCGCCGCCCCGGCTTCCCGCTCGCCGAGATCCACGCCGACGGCTCGTCCGTCATCACCAAGCACGACGGTACGGGCGGGGTCGTCGACATCGGCACCGTCACCGCCCAACTCCTGTACGAGACGGGGGGAGCGCGGTACGCGGGCCCCGACGTCACCGCACGCCTCGACACCGTGCGGCTCAGCCAGGACGGGCCCGACCGGGTCCGGATCGAGGGCGTGCGCGGTGAGGCCCCGCCGCCCACCCTCAAGGCCGGGCTCACCCGGCTCGGCGGCTGGCGCAACGAGGTCGTCTTCGTCCTCACCGGTCTCGACGTCGAAGCCAAGTCCCGCCTCGTGCGGGACCAGTTCGCCGACGCCCTGGAGCGCGGCGGGGCCCGCCCGCCCGCCGAGGTGCGCTGGGAACTGGCCCGCACCGACCACCCCGACGCCGACACCGAGGAACGGGCCAGCGCGCTGCTCCGGCTCGTCGTCCGCGACCAGGACGCGGAGGCGGTCGGCCGCGCGGTCTCCGGGGCCGCCGTGGAACTGGCCCTGGGCAGCTACCCCGGCTTCCACGTCACCGCCCCGCCCGGAAAGGGGTCACCCTACGGGGTGTTCGAGGCGATCCACGTACCGGCGGGCGACGTCCGGCACACCGCCGTGCTCCCGGACGGCACCCGGACGGTCATCGAGCCCCCGTACCGCACCCGGGAGTTGGAGCCGGTCGACGCGCCGGAGCTGCCCGAGCCGTACCCCGCGACCGCCACCGGGAGCGCCCCCCTCGGGCTGATCGCGGGGGCCCGCAGCGGCGACAAGGGCGGCGACGCCAACGTGGGCGTATGGGTGCGCGACGACGACGCCTGGCGGTGGCTCGCCCACGAGCTGACCGTGGACCGGTTCAAGGAACTCCTGCCGGAAACAGCCCACCTGCCCGTCGTCCGTACCGTCCTGCCGAACCTCCGCGCCCTGAACTTCACCGTCCACGGCCTCCTGGGCGAGGGCGTCGCCGCCCAGGCCCGGTTCGATCCGCAGGCCAAGGCGCTGGGGGAGTGGCTGCGGTCCCGCCGCCTGCCCGTCCCCGTACCGCTGCTGGCGGACGTCCCCCACCCGGAGGTGACCGCATGACCGTCCTGCCCACCGCGCTCGACGCCCACGGCCCCGAGTACGCGGCCAACCGCGCCGCCATGCTCGCGAAACTGGACGAGCTGGAGGCCGAGCACGCCAAGGCGCTCGCCGGCGGCGGCGAGAAGTACGTGACCCGGCACCGCGAGCGCGGCAAGCTCCCGGCCCGCGAGCGGATCGAGCTGCTGGTCGACCCGGACACCCCGTTCCTGGAGCTGTCGCCGCTGGCCGCCTGGGGCAGCGAGTACGCCGTCGGCGCGTCGCTCGTCACCGGGATCGGGATGATCGAGGGCGTCGAGTGCCTGATCACCGCCAACGACCCGACCGTACGCGGCGGGGCCTCGAACCCGTGGACGCTGAAGAAGGCGCTGCGCGCCAACGAGATCGCCTTCGCCAACCGGCTGCCCTGCGTCAGCCTCGTGGAGTCCGGCGGGGCCGATCTGCCCTCCCAGAAGGAGATCTTCATCCCGGGCGGGGCCCTGTTCCGCGACATCACCCGGCTCTCCGCCGCCGGAATCCCCACCGTGGCCGTCGTGTTCGGCAACTCCACCGCCGGGGGCGCGTACGTCCCCGGCATGTCCGACCACGCCGTGATGATCAAGGAGCGGTCCAAGGTCTTCCTCGGCGGCCCGCCCCTGGTGAAGATGGCGACCGGCGAGGAGAGCGACGACGAGTCCCTCGGCGGGGCCGAGATGCACGCCCGCACCTCCGGGCTCGCCGACCACTTCGCCGTCGACGAGCACGACGCGATCCGGCAGGCCCGACGCATCGTCGCCCGCCTCAACTGGCGCAAGGCGCACCCCGATCCGGACCCGGCGGAGCCGCCGAAGTACGACGAGGACGAACTCCTCGGGATCGTCCCCGGCGACCTGAAGGCCCCGTTCGACCCGCGCGAGGTCATCGCCCGGCTGGTCGACGGCTCCGACTTCGACGCCTTCAAGCCGCTCTACGGCACGAGCCTGGTGACGGGGTGGGCGCGGCTGCACGGCTACCCGGTCGGCATCCTCGCCAACGCCCAGGGGGTGCTGTTCAGCGAGGAGTCGCAGAAGGCCGCCCAGTTCATCCAGCTCGCCAACCAGCGCGACGTCCCGCTGGTCTTCCTCCACAACACCACCGGCTACATGGTCGGCAGGGAGTACGAGCAGGGCGGCATCATCAAGCACGGCGCGATGATGATCAACGCGGTCGCCAACTCGAAGGTCCCACACCTCTCGGTCCTCATGGGGGCCTCGTACGGGGCCGGGCACTACGGCATGTGCGGCCGCGCCTACGACCCCCGCTTCCTCTTCGCCTGGCCGAGCAGCAAGTCCGCCGTCATGGGACCGCAGCAGCTCGCGGGCGTCCTCTCCATCGTCGCCCGCGCCTCGGCCGCCGCGAAGGGGCAACCGTACGACGACGAGGCCGACGCCGGGCTGCGCGCCATGGTGGAGCAGCAGATCGAGGCGGAGTCCCTGCCGATGTTCCTGTCGGGCCGGCTGTACGACGACGGGGTCATCGACCCCCGCGACACCCGGACCGTCCTCGGGATGTGCCTGTCCGCGATCCACACCGCACCGGTCGAGGGCGCCCGCGGCGGCTTCGGCGTCTTCCGGATGTGACCCGTCATGAGGACCCTGCCGGACGTGACCCGCACATGAGGAGAGACGTGATCCACTCCCTGCTCGTCGCCAACCGGGGCGAGATCGCCTGCCGGATCTTCCGTACCTGCCGCGACCTGGGCATCACCACCGTCGCCGTGTACTCCGACGCGGACGCCGACGCCCTGCACGTACGGGAGGCGGACCTCGCCGTCCGCCTGCCGGGCGCCGCCCCCGCCGACACCTATCTCCGCGGCGACCTCGTCGTCGCCGCCGCACGGGCCGCCGGGGCGGACGCCGTCCACCCCGGCTACGGCTTCCTCTCCGAGAACGCCGCCTTCGCCGCCGCCGTCCAGGAGGCGGGGCTCGTCTGGGTGGGCCCGCCGGTGAAGGCCATCGAGCTGATGGCGTCCAAGACCCGGGCGAAGGAGCTGATGGCCGGGGCCGGAGTTCCGCTGCTGGCCCCCGTCGATCCGGCGACGGCCGGGGAGGGGGACCTGCCGCTGCTGCTCAAGGCGGCGGCGGGCGGCGGCGGACGCGGCATGCGCATCATCCGCGAACTCGACTCACTGCCGGGCGAGTTGCTGGCCGCCGCCGCCGAGGCCGCGTCGGCGTTCGGCGACGGCGAGGTCTTCGCCGAGCCGTACGTGGAACGCGGCCGGCACGTCGAGGTCCAGGTGATGGCGGACGCGCACGACACCGTCTGGGCGCTCGGCACCCGCGACTGCTCCCTCCAGCGCCGCCACCAGAAGGTCGTCGAGGAGGCCCCCGCGCCCGCCCTCGACGACGACCTGCGCGAGCGGCTCCACGAGGCGGCGGTCGCCGCGACGCGCGCGGTCGACTACCGGGGCGCGGGCACCGTCGAGTTCCTGGTCTCCGCCGAGGGCCGCCCCTACTTCCTGGAGATGAACACCCGCCTCCAGGTCGAACACCCGGTGACGGAGGCCGTGTTCGGGCTCGACTTGGTCGCCCTGCAACTGCGCGTGGCGGAGGGCCGCCCCCTGCCGAGCCCCGCGCCTCCCCAGCCGTCCGGGCACGCCGTGGAGGCCCGGCTCTACGCCGAGGACCCCGCCCGCGACTGGCAGCCGCAGACCGGCACACTCCTCGCGCTGGAAGTGCCGGACGCGCCGGGGCTGCGCCTGGACGCCGGATACACCGGCGGCGACACCATCGGCGTGCACTACGACCCGATGCTCGCCAAGGTGATCGCCCACGCCCCGACCCGCCCCGAGGCCGTCCGGCTGCTGGCCCGCGCGCTGGAGCGGGCCCGCGTCCACGGCCCCGTCACCAACCGCGACCTGCTCGTCCGCTCGCTGCGCCACCCGGACTTCCTGGCGGCGCGGCTGGACACCGGCTTCTACGACCGGCACCTGGCCGACCTGACCGCCCCCGGGCCCGGCGACCCCGCCACCGCCGCCCTCGCCGCCGCCCTCGCGGAGGCCGTACGCCCGGCGGCCCCGGCCGGAGGCCGTACCCGGGCTGCCGGGAACCGCGCCGCCGCCGGAAGCCGTTCCCAGGGGGCCGGAAGCCTTCTCCCCGGCGGGGGCCGCGCCCCGACCGCCCCCGCCGGAAGCCGCGCCGAGGCCGCCGGCCCGGCCCCGGCCCGCTTCGGGGCCTGGCGGAACGTGCCCTCGGGCCCCCAGCTCAAGCGCTACCGCGGCGAGCCCGACGGGACCGAGTACGAGATCGCCTACCGCACCCCGCGCACCGGCGTACCCGAACCGTACGAGGCCCCCGGCGTCCGCGTCCTGTCCGCGGCCCCCGACCGCGTCACCCTCGAAGTGGACGGCGTCACCCGGCACTTCACGGTCACCGCCGACACGGGCGGGAACGCGGGCCTCGGCGGCGGCCGGGTCCACGTGGACGCCCCCGACGCCTCGTACACGTTCACCGCCCTGCCCCGCTTCACCGACCCCGCCGCGCACACCGCACCCGGCTCCCTGCTCGCCCCAATGCCCGGCACCGTCGTCCGCGTCGCCGAGGGACTGGCCGCCGGGGCGACCGTCGAGGCCGGGCAGCCGCTGATCTGGCTGGAGGCGATGAAGATGGAGCACCGCATCCTCGCGCCCGCCTCCGGCACCCTCACCGCCCTGCACGCCGTACCCGGCCACCAGGTCGAGGTCGGCGCGCTCCTCGCCGTGGTCCAGCAGGACCCGGCCCCCGCTTCCGCACCGGAGGAGACCGCATGAGCACCGCACGCACCGTCCTCGAAACCGAAGAGCACCAGGCCCTGCGCGCCGCCGTCGCCGCCCTCGGCAAGCGGTACGGGCGCGCGTACATGACAGCCGTCGTCCGCGAGGGCCGCCACACCGACGAGCTGTGGGCGGAAGCCGCCAAGCTCGGCTACCTCGGGGTCAACCTCCCCGAGGAGTACGGCGGCGGGGGCGGCGGCATGGCCGAACTCTCGATCGTGCTGGAGGAGTTGGGAGCAGCCGGATCGCCACTGCTCATGATGATCGTCTCCCCGGCGATCTGCGCCACGGTCATCGCCCGCTTCGGCACCGAGGAGCAGAAGCGGACCTGGCTGCCGGGCCTCGCGGACGGCAGCCTCACCATGGCCTTCGGCATCACCGAACCGGACGCCGGATCCAACTCCCACCGCATCACCACCACCGCCCGCCGCGACGGCGACGACTGGCTGCTCACCGGCCGCAAGGTCTTCGTCTCCGGCGTCGACATAGCCGACGCCACCCTGATCGTCGGCCGCACCGAGGACGCCCGCTCCGGGAAGCTGAAGCCCTGCCTGTTCATCGTCCCGCGCGACGCCGAGGGCTTCGGCCGCAACCAGATCGACATGGAACTCCAGGCCCCGGAGAAGCAGTTCGAGCTGGTGCTCGACGACGTGCGGCTGCCGGCCGACGCCCTGGTCGGCGACGAGGACGCCGGGCTCCTGCAACTCTTCGCCGGGCTGAACCCCGAGCGGATCATGACGGCCGCCTTCGGTATCGGCATGGGCCGCTTCGCACTGGCCCAGGCCGTCGAGTACGCCCGTACCCGCCAGGTGTGGAAGGCCCCGATCGGCTCCCACCAGGCCATCGCGCACCCGCTCGCCACCGCGCACATCGAGCTGGAGCTGGCACGCCTGATGATGCAGAAGGCGGCCCGGCTGTACGACGAGGGCGACGACATCGCAGCGGGCGAGGCCGCCAACATGGCGAAGTACGCCGCGGGCGAGGCATGCGTGAAGGCGGTCGACCAGGCCGTCCACACCCTCGGCGGCAACGGCCTGACCCGCGAGTACGGCCTCGCCTCCCTGATCACCGCCTCCCGGGTGGCCCGGATCGCCCCGGTCAGCCGCGAGATGATCCTCAACTACGTCTCGCACCAGTCGCTCGGCCTGCCGAAGTCGTACTGAGCCCCGCCCCACCTCGAACCGCTCGCGTCCGACCTCTCCCCATCCCTCCCCCACAGGGGTGATTCTGACCTTCCGCACTCCACACCCGCACGGCGTCCCGCGCCGCCACCCGGGCGGCGCGGGCCACCGCGACGACAGGGGACCGCCATGGTGTTCCGCAGCGAGTACACAGAGGTACCGGCCCTCGACACGCCCATCCACGACGCGGTCCTCGGCGGGGCCGCCGAGTTGGGCGACGCCGTCGCCCTGATCGACGGGACGAACGGCATGTCCCTCACGTACGCCCAACTCGACGGCTTCCACCGACGGATCGCCGCCGCGCTCGCGGAGGCCGGGCTCGGAAAGGGCGACGTCCTCGCCCTGCACAGCCCCAACACCATCGCCTACCCCGCCGTGTTCTACGGGGCCACCCGCGCCGGGGCCTCCGTCACCACGGTCCACCCGCTGGCCACACCCGAGGAGTTCGCCAAACAGCTCACGGACAGCGGGGCCCGGTGGATCGTGACCGTCTCCCCGCTCCTGGCGACCGCCCGCCGCGCTGCCGAACTCGCGGGCGGTATACGGGAGATCTACGTCTGCGACCAGGCGGAGGGCCACACCTCCGTCCTCGACATGCTGTCCTCCACCGCCCCCGAACCGGAGGTCGCCATCGACCCCGGCGAGGACGTCGCCGCCCTCCCCTACAGCTCCGGGACGACGGGCGCGCCCAAGGGCGTGATGCTGACGCACCGGTCGATCGCGACCAACCTGGAACAGCTGAGACCGTTCATCCCGATGGGCGAGGGCGACCGCATCCTGGCGGTGCTGCCCTTCTTCCACATCTACGGCCTGACCGCGCTCATGAACGCCCCGCTGCGCTGCGGCGCCACGGTCGTCGTGCTGCCCCGCTTCGACCTGGCGCAGTTCCTGGAGGCCATCCAGACGCACCGCATCTCCGGCCTGTACGTGGCCCCGCCGATCGTGCTGGCGCTGGCGAAACACCCGCTGGTGGGGGAGTACGACCTCTCCTCGCTCCGGTACATCGTCTCCGCCGCCGCCCCGCTCGACGCCGAGCTGGCCGCCGCCTGCTCGGCCCGGCTCGGCCTGCCGCCGGTGCGGCAGGCGTACGGGATGACCGAGCTGTCGCCGGGCACGCACGTGGTGCCGCTCTCCGTCGAACAGCCCCCGCCCGGCACCGTCGGCAAGCTCCTGCCCAACACCGAGATGCGGATCGTGTCGCTGGAGGACCCGGCGAAGGACGCGGAGCCCGGAGCGGACGGCGAGATCCTGATCCGGGGCCCGCAGGTGATGAAGGGCTACCTCAACCGCCCTGACGCCACCGCCGGCATGGTCGACGCGGACGGCTGGGTGCACACGGGCGACGTCGGGCGGGTCGACGAGGACGGCTGGCTGTTCGTCGTCGACCGGGTCAAGGAGCTGATCAAGTACAAGGGCTACCAGGTCGCCCCCGCCGAACTGGAGGCCCTGCTGCTGACCCACGACCAGGTCGCGGACGCGGCGGTGATCGGGGTGTACGACGCCGAGGGCAACGAGGTCCCCAAGGCGTTCCTGGTCCGGGCCCCGGGCGCGGACGGACTGAGCGAGGACGACGTCATGGCGTACGTCGCCGAACGCGTCTCCCCGTACAAGAAGGTGCGGCGGGCCGAATTCATCGAGGCGGTGCCCCGGGCCGCCTCCGGCAAGATCCTCCGGCGCGAACTGCGCGACCGGGAGAAGACGGAGGAACCGTGACGCTGATCGTACGTACGGAGGAGCGGGGCATCGCCACCCTGACGCTGGACTCCCCGGCCAACCGCAACGCGCTCTCGGCGGAGCTGGTCGGCGCGTTGCGGGAGGCGCTGGCGGCCTGCGCGGCGGACGACACCGTACGGGCGGTGCTGCTCACCCACACCGGCACGACGTTCTGCGCCGGGGCGGACCTGACGGCGCCGCCGGACCCGGAGGCGTTCGTCGGCCTGATGCGGGAGATCGTGGCGCTGCCGAAACCGGTGGTGGCCCGGGTGGACGGCCACGTCCGCGCGGGCGGCCTCGGCCTGCTGGCGGCCTGCGACATCGCGGTGGCGGGCGGGGCGTCCTCGTTCGCCCTGACGGAATCGCGCCTGGGCCTGGCCCCGGCGGTGATCTCCCTGACGCTGCTCCCGCGCCTGGACCGTACGGCCGCGCACCGCTACTACCTCACCGGTGAACGGTTCGGCGCGGCGGAGGCGGCCAGGATCTCGCTGATCACCGAGGCCGCCGGGTCCGCCGAGGGCGTCAAGGACGTTGAGGGCGTCGAGGGCGTCAAGGACGTCGACAAGGCGCTCGCCCCCATCCTGGACGGGCTGCGGCGGGCCTCCCCGCAGGGGCTGGCCGCGTCGAAGGAGCTGGTCACGGCTACGGTGCTGAGAAGCTTCGACCAGTACGCCGAAGACCTCATCGCCCGCTCCGCCGCGTTGTTCGCCTCCGACGAGGCGAGGGAGGGGATGACGGCCTTCCTCGAACGACGGGATCCGGCATGGGTGCGGTGACTTCCTCCACTTCCTCCCCCTCCTCTTCCGCATCCAAGGCGGTGCACGCGCCCAAGCAGGACCGCAGCCGGGCCACCCGGCAGCGGCTCCTGGAGGCCGCGGTGGCCTGCCTGGCCGAACACGGCTGGGCGGGCTCCACCGTCTCCGTCGTCGCGGAACGGGCCGGCGTCTCGCGCGGCGCGGCGCAGCACCACTTCCCGACCCGGGAGGACCTGTTCACGGGGGCGGTGGAGTACGTCGCCGAGGAACGGTCCGCCGCCCTGCGCGCCCTCCCCGTCCAGGGCCGCGCCGAGGTGGTCGCCGCCCTGGTCGACCTCTACACGGGCCCGCTGTTCCGGGCGGCCCTCCAGCTCTGGGTGGCCGCCTCCAACGAGCCCCAGCTCCGGCCGCGCGTCACGGAGCTGGAGGCGCGGGTGGGCCGCGAGACCCACCGGATCGCCGTCGAACTCCTGGGCGCGGACGAGTCCCGCCCCGGCGCCCGCGAAACGGTCCAGGGCCTCCTGGACATGGCCCGCGGCCTCGGCCTGGCCAACCTCCTCACCGACGACACGGCCCGCCGGGCGCGGGTGGTGGCCCAGTGGGCGGCACTGGTGGAGGAGGGGCTGGGGTGAGACGCGCTCCGGCACCGCGCGGAGCCGGGCTCCCGGCACGCACGAGGGCCGGAAGCCCTACACGTCCTGGCCGACTGCGCTCTGGCCGGCCGTGCTCCGGCCGACTCCGCCCTGGTCGGCTGCGCACTGGCCGACTGCCTCCTGGCCGGGTGCGCTCTCGGCGTTCGCGTCCGGTACAGGCGTCCCCTGGTGGTAGTACAACCGCCAGGAGCCTTCTCCCTCCACGCGACGCCACAGCGAACTCCGCCGGGAACGCGCCCCGCCGATGACGCACTCGTACGTGAGGTGCACCAGCCCGGGCCCCAGCACCACCCCGGCCATCCCCGAGGGCTCGAAACGCGGCCCGTCCACGTCCCCGCCGTCCAGCTCGGGGAGCGCGGCGAGCATCTCCTCGTACGTCCACCGCCTCCCGGAAGCGCCGACCTCCACGAACTCCGGATCGAGCAGCGCCTCGGCGGCCGACCGGGAGAGGCGCACGGCGGGGTCGAGCAACCGCAGTTCACCCTGGATGGCGGCGTCCACGTCTGTGGTGTCCTGACTCATCCGTTCATGGTCACCGAGGGGGCCCCGGCAGCGCGCCCCGATATCGGGGAGGACTCACCCTGCCTCGGGGCGGCGGTAGGTGGTGATCAGCACGCCGGACGGCGTCGCCCGCGTGCCGGTGAGCGTCAGGCGGCGGGGGCCCGCGCCCCCGGTGAAGAGCCGCTTGCCGCTGCCGAGGAGGAGGGGGAAGACCAGCAGCCGGTACTCGTCGACGAGGTCGTGCTCGATCAGCGACGCAAGCAGCCCCCCGCTCCCCAGCACCACCGTCCCGCGCGCGGAGGCGCCCTTGATCCGGCGGACCTCCGCCGGGAGATCGGGGCCGAGGAGGACGGAGTTCGCCCAGGTGAGGCCGTCGTTCCCCAGCGTGCGGGAAGCAACGTACTTGGGCATCGCGTTCATCGCGGCCACCGCCGGGTCGCTCCGGTCGGCGTAGGGCCAGGTGGCGGCGAAGATCTCGTACGTCCTGCGCCCCAGGAGCAGGGCTCCGGCGCCGGTGGTGGCGTCGCTCATGAACCGTTCGACCATCGCGTCGACGTAGGGCAGCACCCAGCCGCCTTGGTCGAAACCGCCCTCCCGGTCCTCGTCGGCGGAGAGGACCGACTGCATGACGCCGTCGAGCGACACGAAGTTGACCACCGTCAGCTGCCCCATGTGCTGCTCCCCTTCAACGCGTTCGCCGCTCGGAGACGGACCACCCCCCGAGGCGGCCCCCACCGACCCCGGCCGCCCTGTCCCCGTCACCGGTCACCGCTCACTTCGTTCTCGCGCTGTCCGGCTTCCCCCAGGCGGTCGCGCGGGGGCAGGGCGCCGGACGTTACCACCCGGGCGGACGAGCGCGGTGAGCCCGGAGAGGGGAACAAGCGGGCAGGGCGGGGACCACTTCGTCGGCGTCGAGGACGCCTTGCTGAACCCGGGACCACCCCCGTATGCGCGGGGGCCACCCGGCCAGGCGCGGGCCCACGGGGCGGAACCAGGGACCACCCCCGCACGCGCGGGGACCACGGTCTGCATCCCCTTCCCCTGAGCGGGAGCCTGGGACCACCCCCGCACGCGCGGGGACCACTCCTCGGTGGTCTCGGTGTCGCCGGACGCGCCGGGACCACCCCCGCACGCGCGGGGACCACCTCCGCAAGGGCGGCCTGGCCCTCGGCACCCTGGGACCACCCCCGCACGCGCGGGGACCACGGCTCCCGGGGCTGCTGCCGGTCGGTCGACGCGGGACCACCCCCGCACGCGCGGGGACCACAGTTCGTGACCTGCGGGTTTAGGTGGCGGGGTGGCGGTTTTTACTTACTTCTTGAGAAATCGGCATATCTGGCCCTCTGGCGCGAAACGGTCAAGCGTGTGGTTCGGTCGATGTCATTCTGCCTCTTGGTCAGCCTGGTCGGTCCGGCTTCGACGTAAGGGGCGGGACTCCGCGCCCCGTAGGCGTGGTCCTGGGTGTGAGCTGTGGGGCCCCTGGCCTGCCCCTGGGTGAGGCCCCGGGGGCGGGGTCACACAGGTTTGAGGAGGGTGCGGAGGTTGGCCATGTGGGCTTTGACGGCGGCGATTTCGGTGGGGGTGGGTGTGGTGGTGTCGCTGCCATGAGTGTGGTTGTGGTGGCAGGGGCGGCAGAGGCCGTCCGGGAGCGCTTCCGGACGGCCGGGGCGTCCGCAGTGGGTGCATTCGATGAGGATGCGGCGGGCTGGTGCGGGGGCCGAGGCGTTGGTTGGGGTGGGTTCTGCGATGGGGAAGTAGGGCGGCATTTTGTCGGTGAGACGGCGGCGGAGGAGGCCGGCGGGGGAGTCGACCTGCGCGGGGAGCCCTGCGGTGAGGGCGCTGGTGAGGTAGTCGATGCCGACACCTCGTGCGAGCCATTGCGTTGCCAGTGGTTCCAGGGCGGCGCAGTCGGCGGCGGAGAGGGCGAGACGGTGGTCGTCCCGGCCCAGGCGGGCCAGGGCGAGGTAGGCGGGGGAGGGGGCGGCGGGTTCAGGGAAGGCGCGGAGGGCCGCCGGGGCAGGCGGCGTGGGGGCAACGTCTCGGGCCCGTGACGCGTGCTCTGCGCTCCGGGTGGGTTTCGCGTGAGCCATGTCCCGTGTGGACGGTTCAGGTTCGCTGCCCTGGAGTCGGTGCGCTTCGGGGGCCTGCTGCGGGGCCCGCTCCTGCGGGGCGGTGGTGGTTTCAGGTGCCTGGTCTGCGGCCGGGGTCTCCGAAGGCGATGACGATGACGATTCCTCGGCTGGGGCCCACGGCGGCGGCGCCGCGTCGGAAGAAGGCGCTTCCGGCCCGATCGGGGCTGCGGATTGCGCGGCGTTCTCGGTGGTGAGGTAGGTGTTCCACCACTCGTTGTCGCGCGCGGTGCGGGACCAGAACGTGCGGTAGACCCAACGGACTTGCTCCCCGTCTCCGACCGGGCGCCGTACGCGGCGCAAGTGGCCTGCGATGGACAGGGCGGACAGGGAGGTGCTGATGGCCTGCTGGCCGTAGAGCGGGAGTTGCTTGGCCAGTTGCTTCACGCTCATCGCCGAGCCCTCGGGGAGGTGGTCGACGAAGCCGGCCACATACCGCTCACGAACCGGGAGTAACGCGAAGTCGTCGCGGGAGCGGGGGCGTTGGTCCGGGGCGGAGCGCTTGCCGTAACCCGGACTGGCCATTGGGTAGGCGTGTGAGGCTGCTGGAGCGGGCGGGGCAGAGCTAAGGTGCTGAGTAGCCACGGGATCGACTTTCTTGGGTAACGATCTTGCGGTTAGACCCTGGCCCGGTGTCCTACCACCGTGTCGGGGTCGTTTTGGTTCTCGCACCGTAGACAGTCGTCACACTGCGCCGCAAGCTGTCACCATTAGTCATACTTGCTGGCCGTGACGGGGTGGGGAGGGCGGGGAGGTTTTCCTTTAACCCCCCTTCTTTCCCTACCGGTTAAAGAAGGCGCTCGGGTCTCGGGACTCGTATCCCGACGCCCGAGTCCCGGAACCCGAGCTTCGGGCCGCAGTCCCCGTTCCCGTACTCCGAACGAGTGGCCCGACCAACACCTGACCCCGAAGCCCGAAGCTCGAAACTCTGATCCCGAAGCTCGGGGCTCACGATCCGAGCTTCGGGAGGCCTACCGTTTGCCTTCGCCCACGGCGTCGCGGAGCCAGTCGAGGCTGTCCTGAGCCAGGAGTTCGTCTGCCAGGCGGTTGGCCGTGGCGGTGGTGAGTCTGCGGCGGCTGTTGTCGATCCACCGCTGGGCGTTCTCGTAGCCCTGCGCCTTGTACTCGATGCCCTGGAGCATGCACTCCAGCTTGTCCGCGTCCCGGGCGCAGACCGCCTCCGGCGACTCCTTCGCCTCGTACTCCGCGACCAGCTCACGTACCGCCGAGGCCAGCACCTCCGGCATGCCCGCCGTTTGGTCGGCGGTCACCTCCTCGGGGTCGCCTGCGGGCGCGTACTTCTTGCCGAGGTGGTTCACATCCCCGGTCCGGCTCTCCTGGGTGTCGTGCCAGACAGCGAGGTACGCGGCGCGGGCGGGGTCCGCTCCCTCCAGTTTCGCGATGATCGTGGCGATCAGCGCCGTACGCCAGGAGTGCTCGGCCACGCTCTCGGGGTCGCGTACCCCGGCCATCCACCAGCCGGTGCGCCGCGCCTGCTTGAGCGTGCCCGCCTCGTACAGAAAGCGGCCCACCGCGGACAGGTCATCGCTCACGACCCTCTCCTCTCAGGTCTCACGCCTCAGCGAGGCGGATTGCGTACCGGATGCTCTCCAACTCCCGGCGTGCCTGTGCCGACAGCTCCCGGCTATCCAACATCACCGGCAGGGATGCGCGCAGTTCGTTCCCGCTCATGGTTCCGGGACGTAGCAGGTTCGGACGAGCGGTGAGAAGGGACCACAGGGTATGAACGTTCAGGTCGAAGAATCCGTGTTCCGGGGTCAGCCCCCGCACCAGGTGGCGCATCAGCTTGTCGCCGGGCCACGGCCCCGGCGACGAGGCGGCGATGAAGTCATCGGACAGTTGGATATGGGGCGCTTCGCCGATCCAGTACGCCCAGTAGTTCAGGTTCGCGACCTCACTTGCGTCATCCTCGGCCAGCGTCCCCTTGATGAAGTGCCTCATCCGATCCCGGTCGCCCTGCCGGGCGGCGACGGCCGCGACCGAGCGCGCGTTGAGCCAGCCGGTCAGCCAATCGTCCGGGTGCTCGGTCCGTTGCTGCTGGGCCAGCCAGTCGGACGTATCGGACGCGTCGTCGTAACCAGCCAGGTAAAGGGCTTGCCGTCGCAGCAGGAAGCCGTCCCTACCATGTGCTCGTTCCGCTGCTTGGCGCATTCGGTTGAAGAAGAGCCTGCGGTCACCAGCGGAAAGCTTTGGCCCCAGGGGTACGGGGCCCCTGCGTGGACGCGGAGGGCCAGGCAGGTCTCGTAACGGTGTCGGAGTCACACCATTGAGCGGCCAGCACAGCACCTCCACCAGTTCCCGCTGCATGACCCACGCGCCGATCGGACTGTCCTCACTGAGGGCGTCCGTGCTGAGGGCGGACGCCCAGCAGTACGTCGGCCTCCGTCGCCCGCTCCAGCGTCAGGAGCAGCGCTGGTGAACTGCCCAGTCGTAGGAGCCGAGGGCGGTGGACGAGCATCTGCCCGACCGGCACTGCGGCCAACGGGCGACGTCCCGATTCCCAACCTGCCACCGTGTCGGGCGAAATCCGCAACCGCTCCGCAAGGGCCTCCTGAGTGTGAGCCACCTGCTCTCGGATCAGCCGGAATACATACCCCGACACGATGCCGTTTCGGCGGCGCGCCGGCATTCCCCGACCACTGGTCAGCCCTGCGCGTGGTCCGGTGCCCATAGTGCCCCCCTTTGCCCGTCGACCCCGACCGGGCACCCGTACTCGCGGTCAGTTCAAGCGGCAGTCCCTGCTCCGTACCGTCTAGGAACAGTGACGAACCGCAACTGAGGGTAGTGGAAGGCGTCTGTCGTGCCGATGACGATCAAGGTGTACGAGGTGGACCGTGAGGGCCGTACTCAGGTGCTCCGACCGGAAACCGAGGTGATCCCTCTCGACGAACCGGAGTACACCCACCAGTTCCCCGCCTGTGAGTGCCCCATGTGCGCCGGCGGTACTCCGTGAAGACCGCCCTCCAGGAAGACGCTGTCTATCGAAGGTGGGTCGGGCACACCCAGCACTGCCCCACGTGCCGTGCCGGGGTTTCGTGTGCGACCGCTGTGGGTTTGGGGCGGGCGTGGCGGGAGGCGAGGCGGGGGTGAGGTGTTGCGTGGACGGGGGCGCGCACGGTTTTCCGGTCGAGGAGGGGGCGGCGGCGTACTGCGCGGAGCGTGGCGTGACGTGGTTGTGGCGGGGCGAGCCGGTCACCGCTGCTGATGTGTCCGGAGGGGCGGTCGTGGCCCTGGACGCTTTGTCGGTGGGGGCGGACGGTCCGTGCAGTGTGGTGTGCCGCAGTGGGTCGGTCACGGATCTGGCCGACGTGCATGCGGTGTGCCGTCTTCCGGAGTGCGTCTGCCCGTGTCACGTGGCTGCGACGGCCCTGCGGGATGTCGGATGACGGTGAACCTCTCGGTCACGGATGTGCGTACGTGTGAGGCGTGTTGGCGTGTCCCGGTGACCGCTGTGCGGCACACGGCTCGTGGACGGGACCTGTTGTGCCGGGCGTGTGCGGAGGGCGGTTGTCCGTGCCGGGGCGAGCTCTTTCCGCCGTACGGGATCTACCGGCTCGGCCGTTCCGCGAGCCGGTCGGATGAAGCGAACAACAGAGGAGATGGACGATGACTGCTCAGAGGGTTCCGGCCGAGGCGGGGAAGCACGGTGGGCCTCCGTCGGACAAGCCGTGGACGCCGCCCCAGGAGCCGAAGCCGTCTCCGGACGGCAGCCGCCCGCAGTTCGTCCCGCAGTCGTGAGCGGCGGCCCTGAGGTGCGTACGTATACGGATCTGGTGCGGGAGTTGGCCGATCGCGGTCTGCTGGACGGCCGGTGGCGGCAGGTGTTCGAGGCCGTTCCGCGTAGCGGGTTCATTCCGCCCGATGTCTGGCGTCAGTTGCCCGACCGGTGTGTGCCGGTAGTGGGGCCGGACGCGTGGTCGGCGTTGGTGAACAGTGATGAGCCGGTGGTGACGCAGCTCGACGACGGGGCGGAGGGCGGGCCCGGTGTGGCGACGTCGTCGAACTCGATGCCGTCGATGGTGGCCCGGATGCTCGGGTTGCTCGATGTGGAGGACGGCAACCGGGTGCTGGAGATCGGGACCGGAACGGGGTACGTCGCCGCGTTGCTGTGCGAACGGCTCGGGGACGACCTGGTCCACAGCGTCGAGGTGGACCCCGTCGTGGCCCGGCAGGCGACCGCCGCCTTGGCCCGGGCCGGGTATCGGCCGCGTCTGCGGGTCGGGGACGGCGAGCAGCCGTGGCCGGGGCTGGGGTTGGTGGACCGGTTGATCGTGACGTGTGCGTTGCGGTTCGTCCCGTACGCGCTGCTGCGGCAGGTACGGCCCGGTGGAGTGGTGGTGGCGCCGCTGGCCCGGCAGTTCTGGTCGGGGGCGTTGGTCCGGCTGCGCGTTCAGGGGGACGGCAGCGCGATGGGGCCGTTCTGCGGCGGGGCCATGTACATGTCGATGCGGTCCCACCGTGTGCCCGATCTCCACGAGGTGCGGGGGAAGGGGCGGGCGCGTGCGGCGGGTCTGGATCCGGCTCGTTTGTTGGACCTCGGGTTCGCGTTGTTCGCAGGGGCACGGCTGCCCGGTGTCCGGATGGTCCACCAAGGGCTTCCTGACGGCGGGGTGCGGGTGTGGGTGACGCGTGAGAACGGTGGCGGGGCGACGACCGCGTCGGGGGAGGAGGTGTGGCAGTACGGGGTCGGGCTGGTGTGGGAGGAGATCGAGCAGACCTGGTGGGAGTACGAGGCGGCGGGCCGGCCCACCGCCGAGGAGTTCGGGCTGACCGTGACCGACCGGGGCCAGCAGGTCTGGCTGCGGGATCCGACCGATGTCATCGGGACCGGCAAGGGGCAGTACCCACGCGGGGCGAGTCCGGTACCACGCGTACGGGCCCGCGTACGCGACGAACGCGACTGACCGCCCGAGGGGACCTTGCCCGCCCAGGACCATTCCCGCGCGCGGGGGAGCACAGGTGGTGCCGCGTCGTCGCGCCGAGCTGCACGGGGCTGTCGCCGCGCGTGCGGGGCTGAGGTGTTTCTCGGGAAGCGGGTTGTCGGGGGAGCCGGGGAGTGCCTGCGGGGTGTCCGGGGCGGTGTGCTCGGCCAAGGGGCCACCCCCGCACGCGCGGGGAGCACCGGGAGGCGCTGCTGTCCGGCGCCGCGGCGACGGGACCACCCCCGCACGCGCGGGGAGCACGCCTGCTCCACGGTGATGCTGCCGGACTGGGTCGGACCACCCCCGCACGCGCGGGGAGCACGTGACCGACGTCTACAACGTGTGCTGCGGCAACGGACCACCCCCGCACGCGCGGGGAGCACCCTTCGTGACCTGCGGGTCTATCAAGCGACGAGGCTGTTTTTGCTTACTTCTTGAGAATGGGACATGTGGGTTCTTCTCCTTCAAAGGGGTCATCTTCAAGGGAGCGGCTCGACAGACCCCATTCTGCCTTCCGATGGACCCGCCGGGACCCCGGTTCGCCCATCGCGTGGTCCCGTGCAGCGGGCGTGGCCAAGGCCGTTGGGGACGTCTGTTTCGGTGCTCGCGTCGACCGCTCCCCCCCTCTGCTCGGTCCGAAGGGGGACGCCGGTCGGTAGCACTTCCGGCGGGTGCGGGCGGGCGGGCTGTGGCACTTTCGGGGAGTTGTCGGTTCGGCTCCTCGGGGGACGACCTCGGGGCCGGGGCGCGGCCAGACTTCAAGGCGTCAACTTCGGCCAACCGTCAGCCGAGGGCTTGCCGGTAACACGCAGCCATCGCCCGGTGCTTCCCTCCCGGGCCCCTCGGTCGGCCGTCCCCGTGTTCGTCCCAGGAGTCACCACGCATGCCTGCCCTCGCCGCGCCCGGCCCTCGCCCGTCTCCCACCGTCAGGAAGGCGCGACGGTGGTCGAGAGGGTGGGGGAGGCCCCGCGCCGCGTACGGGGGCGGGCGTCTGGCCGCCGTCGACGGGCTGCGGTTGCTGGCGGCGATAGCCGTGGCGGCCTACCACTTCGTGGGCACCCCCACGCGTGACTTCTGGGGCGCCGACCCCGCACACGACCTGTCCGCCGTCGCGCCCGCCCTGCATCCGGTCAGCGGGTACGGCTGGCTCGGGGTCGAGGCGTTCTTCCTGATCAGCGGCTTCGTCATCTGCATGTCCTGCTGGGGCCGCTCCCCGGGGCAGTTCGCGGTCTCCCGCATCTGCCGGCTGTTCCCGGTCTACTGGGCCGTGGTCCTGCTCATCGTCGCCGCCGGTGTCGTCGCCACGTTCGCGGGCCAGCGCTGGGGCGCCCCCACCGACCTGCGCACGACCCTGGGCAACCTGACGATGATCCCGAGCGCCCTCGGAGTCCCCTTCACCGCCGGGGTGGCCTGGACCCTGTGGGTGGAAGCCCGCTTCTACCTGCTCATGGGCGGCCTGCTGCTGATCGGACTGACCTACCGGCGCGTCATCGCCTTCGGGTTCCTCTGGCTCACGCTCGCCGCCATGGGGCGCGAACTGGACTCCGTCGTCCTCGACGCCGTCCTCCTCGGTGAGTACGCCGGACTCTTCGTGGCCGGTATCGCCGTGTACCTGATGTACCGCTACGGCCCGAACCTGCTGCTGTGGCTACTGCTCGGCTTCGCCTGGTGCTACGCCCTGACCGTCCTGAACGACCGCGTCGTCGCGCACCCCGGTACCGATTGGGCCGTCAGCGCGGCGGTCCTCACCGGTTGCCTCGGCCTGCTCTTCCTGGCCGGCCCGGGGCCCCTCCGGCATCTCCGATGGCGCCCCCTCGTCTACGCGGGAGCCCTGACCTACCCCTTCTACCTGGTCCACCAGAGCCTGGGCGTCCCCGTCACCCGCGGCATCCTGGAGAACGTCTCCGGAATCGGCCTGCTCCCCGCCATCGTCCTCGGTCTCACCTTCTGCATGCTGCTCGCCGCCGCGCTGGAACGCTTCGTGGACCACAGGCTCGGCCACCGGTTCCGCCGCCGTCTCACGGCCGCCCTGCATCCCGCCGAACGGGGTCGTGGGGCGGGCGAGTCGAGCGGTACGGGAGACGAGCCCGGGGAAGCCGGGCAGCGAGGGCGTGCCGAGCTGGTGGGGGCGGGAGCGGGGGTGGGAATAGGCGGAACGGCTCGTTCATGACCGGCTCGACCACGACCACCTCGGTCCGGACCACCTCGGTCCGGACCACCTCAGTCCGGGCCACCTCGGTCCGGGCCCCCTCGACCCCGACCGGTTCGGCCCCGACTGGGCCGGTTCGGCGGTCCGAGCTTGCCCGGGTCCGGAACGGTCGCCGGGAGACCGAGGCCGGGACCGGCTGTTCCGTTGCGTTCGCGGCTGTTCCGCTGCGTTCACAGCGTCTCCCGTACGTCTCCCGTACGTCTCCGTGCGCATCCCGAGTTGCCGAAACCGCATGGGAATTTGCAAGAGCGGCAGGGTGCGGCGCACCTTCGTCCCGAAGGCGGAGAGTGCCCTGCGGAGCCGGGGCCACGTCCGCCGCCCACCGAAAACGACAAGGGGACCGTCATGAGCAGCGACACCGCCCGTCCCCCGGGCGCCGCCGGTACCACCGACTCCGTCACGTTCTGGGAGAACCACTACGCCGGAGCCGATCCGCAGTGGGGCACCCGCCCCAACGCCGTCCTCGCCGAGGTCGTCACCGCCCTGGCCCCCGGGCCGACCGGCGGCGGTCGTGCGCTCGACCTCGGCTGCGGGCACGGCGGCGACGCGCTCTGGCTCGCCTCGCGCGGCTGGGACGTCACCGCCGTCGACGTCTCCGCGACCGCCCTGGCCCGGGTCGCCGCCGGAGCCGCCGAGGCCGGGCTCACCGACCGCGTCCACCCCGATCGGCACGACCTCGCCCGGTCCTTCCCCGAGGGGGCCTTCGACCTGGTCACCGCCAGCTATTTCCACACCCCTGTGGAGATCCCCCGCGACCGGGTGCTCCGCCGTGCCGCCGAAGCCGTCGCCCCCGGCGGCCTCCTCGTGCTGGTGGAACACGCCTCGCTCGCCCCCTGGTCGTGGCGGGACGGTGAGGAGGAGGTGCGGTTCCCCAGCCCCGACGAGGTACGCGCCTCCCTGCGGCTCGACGACGGATGGCGCACCGAGCGCTGCGACGCGCCCCGGCGCACCGCCGTCGGGCCCGGCGGTCAGACCGCGACCGTCACCGACAACGTCATCGCCGTCCGCCGCCACCGGGGCGAGGTCTGAGCCGCGCCGGTACGACCGCGTGTCCGGCGACGGCCGCCCGGTGCCCGGTCGGAGTCACCACGTCCACGTCCCCACGTCACGACAGGGCGTCCGGCTCGGCCCGCCCCGCCGTGCCCACCGGGCGGTCCACCGGGCCCGCCGGGCGGTCCACCGGGCCCGCCGGGCGGTCCGCAGGGTCCGGAGCCACCGCGTCCTGGATCGTCACCCGGTCCTGCTCCGCGATCTCGCGGGTCTGCTCGGCCACCCACTCCGGGCTGATCGCGGGCGGCTCGCCCGGCGTCCCGTCGCTCACGAACAGGCAGAACGGGTGGCCCGCCGGATCGAACAGCACCCGTACGTCGTGCTGCGGCTGGAAGTCCGCCGGCCGCGCGCCCTCCGCGACCGCGTGGGCCACGCCCGCCTCCAGGTCGATCACCTCGAAGTCCAGGTGCAGCATCATCAGTTGGTCGCCCGGCGCGGCGGGCCAGACCGGGGGCGTGTACGGCTTCGCGGTCTGGAAGCCCAGGCCGGAACCGCCGCCGGGCGGGAGCAGCTTCACCCAGCCCGGTTCCTCCTGCACGGTCTCCCACCCGAGGAGGCGGCGGTAGAAGTCCGCCAGCTCGGCCGCGTCCGGCGCGTCGAGCACCGTGCTGGACAGGGTCAGGGACGGGCGGGGCGTGGTCATGGTCTGCCTCCTCGTGCCGGGAACGCGGCGGAAACGTGCCGGTACGTCTACCCCGTACCGGCACGTTCACCGGCGACCGCGCCGCCCCTCCGCGCCCGCCCCTCTCCGACCGGGCGTCCGGGGCGTGTTGCGAAAGTCCCGCCCGCTCGGCGCTCCTTTCGCAACACGCCCCGGCCCTCAGCCCGCGACGATGTCCTCGTACCCGCTGATCTCGCGCGGGTCCCGCGTCCCCGGGCCGACGTACGTCGCCGAGGGGCGCACCAGGCGGCCCGTGCGCTTCTGCTCCAGGATGTGCGCCGACCACCCGGCCGTGCGGGCGCACGTGAACATCGACGTGAACATGTGCGCCGGGACCTCCGCGAAGTCCAGCACGATCGCCGCCCAGAACTCCACGTTCGTCGCCAGGACCCGGTCCGGGCGGCGGTTGTGCAGCTCCTCCAGGGCCGCCTTCTCCAGCGCCTCCGCCACCTCGAAGCGCGGGGCCGCCAGCTCGCGGGCGGTGCGGCGCAGGACGCGGGCGCGCGGGTCCTCGGCGCGGTAGACGCGGTGTCCGAAGCCCATCAGGCGCTCGCCCCGGTCCAGCGCCTGCTTCACGTACGCCGTCGCGTCGCCCGTCCGCTCGATCTCCTCGATCATGCCGAGGACCCGGGAGGGGGCCCCGCCGTGCAGCGGGCCCGACATCGCGCCGACCGCGCCGGACAGGGCCGCCGCGACGTCCGCACCGGTCGAGGCGATGACGCGGGCCGTGAAGGTGGAGGCGTTCATGCCGTGCTCCGCCGCCGACGTCCAGTACGCGTCGACCGCCTTCACGTGCTTCGGGTCCGGTTCACCGCGCCAGCGGATCATGAACCGCTCGACCACGGAGTGCGCCTTGTCGATCTCGCTCTGCGGGACCATCGGCAGCCCCTGGCCGCGCGCCGACTGGGCGACGTACGACAGCGCCATCACCGCGGCCCGCGCCAGGTCGTCGCGGGCGGTCGCCTCGTCGATGTCCAGCAGCGGTTTCAGACCCCACACGGGCGCGAGCATCGCCAGCGCCGACTGCACGTCCACGCGGATGTCACCGGAGTGCACGGGGATCGGGAACGGTTCGGCGGCCGGCAGACCCGGGTCGAACGACCCGTCCACCAGCAGGCCCCACACGTTGCCGAAGGAGACGTGGCCGACCAGGTCCTCGATGTCCACCCCGCGATAGCGGAGCGCACCGCCTTCCTTGTCCGGTTCGGCGATCTCCGTTTCGAATGCGACGACTCCCTCAAGACCGGGTACGAAGTCGGACATCAGGCGGCTCCCTCAGTTCGGCGGGCGGCGGGCGGCGGGCAGGCGGCGACCGGGCCGGCGGCGACCGTGGCGTACGCGCCCGGAGCGCCCGGCGTCCGCGGAAGGCCGTTCGGCCGTTGTGCGAAGGCCACAGGGGCCTGCCCCACGATATTGGCGGGTTCCCACGGGGCGGGGAAGCGTGACATCCGGCACAGGGACCTCTTTCGACGACGTGCGGTTACGGGACCTGGCCGCCGGGCACACTGGACCGCTGGGGCAGGATGGGCCCGTGCCCACACCAGATCACTCCGTGCCGACTCCGGATCACGCTGTGCCCGCACCGAACGAGCGCGCCGTGCCCGCACCGGATCACGGTGCCCGCGCCGAGGCCGACACCGTCCATCGGACTCCTTCCGCCGGGGGCCCGGCCCCCCGCGGTGCCGCGGGGGGCTCCCGTATCGATTCCACCACCGATCCGGCGGCCATGCGCGAGCAGTACCGCTCGGAGGACTTCACCGAGCGCGATCTCGCCGCCGACCCGATGGAGCAGTTCGCCCGCTGGTTCCGCCAGGTCGCCGTCGGCGGGGTGCTGCACGAGCCCAACGCGATGGTCGTCTCCACCGCCGACCCGGAGGGCCGCCCGTCCTCGCGGACCGTGCTCCTCAAGCAGTACGACGACCGGGGCTTCGTCTTCTTCACCAACTACGGCTCCCGCAAGGGCCGCGAGCTGGCGGCGAACCCGTACGTCTCGCTGCTCTTCCCCTGGCACGCGATGGCCCGCCAGGTCATCGTCACCGGCACCGCGGCCCGCACCTCGCGCGAGGAGACCGTCGCCTACTTCCGCACCCGTCCGCACGGCTCCCAGCTCGGCGCGTGGGCCAGCGCCCAGTCCACCGTCGTCGGTTCCCGCGAGGAGCTGATCGGCCGGTACGAGGAGCTGGCCGCCCGCTACCCCGAGGGCGAGAAGGTGCCGGTCCCGCCGCACTGGGGAGGTTTCCGGGTCGTGCCCGGGACGATCGAGTTCTGGCAGGGGCACGAGAACCGGTTGCACGACCGGCTGCGGTACGTGCGCGAGGACGACGGGCCGGACGGACGGCCGTGGCGGGTGGAGCGGCTCTGCCCGTAGGGCCCCCGTCGGGGTCGTGCCGGGCTCGCGCGGCCCGGAGGGGGCGCGGGGGCCGGACAACGCAGAGACCCGCAGGCTCTGGGTCCTCCGTGCACGGAGGAGCCGGCCGGACTTACCGGCGAGCCTGCGGGTCGGTGACTGCTGGGAATTGGCCGGCGTCCGGCCTTGCACTGCAAAAGAGTGCGACGACGGGCGTCAGCCCGCAGCCACCTCACGAGTCCGAAGAGAAATCACTTCCGGAACACCTCCTTTCCTGTGTGCTCCACAGCCTAGGAGCCACCCGGATCGCGGTTCAACCGATTTATTCGCCGGACCGGACCGATGTTTTCGGTGAAGTCTCGGAGAAGTCGATGTGCGGTGGGTCACGTTCGAGTTGAATGGTCTGACGTGCGGCGATACACGCGGCGACGCGTGGGGAAACGGCCGGGACGTTCTGCGAGACGGACGACACGTTCTGCGGGGGGTGCGGAGTGGGTGCTTCCAGGAGCAGCGGGACCACCGACGAGATCGGGCCGGACGAGGACCCGGGGGGCGGGCCCCCGGGGCGCTCCGCGGCCCCGGGGCCCCCGGCAGGCGGGGACGGGCTCCCCGGCGCGCCCGCCGGGTCCGAGCTGCTGGCCGCCCTGCTCGACGGCATGGACGCGGCGCTCTGCGCGTTCGACGCGGCCGGCACCGTCACCCACTGGAACCGCGAGGCCGAACGGATTCTCGGCTGGTCGGCCGAGGAAGCCGTGGGCCGGAGCGGTTTCGCGGGCTGGGCGGTGCGCCGGGCCGACGCGGACGAGGTGCGGACCCGGCTGATGTCGGCCATGGACGCGCCGGGACGGCAGGTGCACGAGTTCGCGCTGCTGCGCAAGGACGGCGGGCGGGTGCTGGTGCGGACCCAGTCCGCCGGGGTGCGCGGCGCGGACGGGAGACCGGCCGGGGTCTACTGCGCGTTCAGCGAGGTGCACGCCCAGATCGACCTGGAACGGGCCATCGCGCTGAGCGAGGCGCTGCTGGAGGACGCGTCCTGGGGCGTGGTCCTCGTCGACGTGGACCTGCGCCCCACGGTCGTCAACGCGTACGCCGCCCGCGCGCTCGGCGGGAGCCGCGCCCGCCTGCTCGGCCGTCCGCTCGGCGAGCTGGTGGTCCAGGGCGTCGAGGAGCTGGAGGCGGCCCTGCACCACGTCCTCGCCGAAGGCGCCCCGAGCGCTCCGGCCGAGCTGTGGGTGACCCTGCGGACGGCCGAGGGCGAGCGCCGCCGGTGCTGGCGCAGCGGGTTCCTGCGGCTGGCGTCGCCGCTGGCGGAAGAACCGGTTCCGCTGGGGGTGGGGTGGCTGTTCCGGGACGTCACCGCCGCCAAGTCCGCGGAACAGGAGGCCGACCGGCTGCGGTTCCGGGCGGGCCAGCTGCACCGGGCCGCCCGTACTGCCTCCGAGTGCGAGGACCCGATGGAGGCGGCGACCTCCCTGCTGGACTTCGCGCTCGCCGGGTTCGCCGACCACGTCCTGGTCGACCTGGTGGCGGGCGAGCGCCTGGTCCGTACGGCCGCCACGCCCTTCGACGCCCCGGGCCCCTGCCTGCCGGTCTCCGGCGGCGCGATCCCCGCCCGGTACGCCCCCGGCCACCCCGCGCTCCAGGCGGTCGAGCGCACCGGCACCGTCCGCACGAGCGGGGCCGCCGGGGCCGCCGACCCGGCCGCCTGGGCGCTGGAGCGCCGGTGGCCCCGGGACGCGGCGCACGCGCTCTGCGCGGTGCTCCGCAGCCGGGGGCGGACGCTGGGCGTGCTGACGTTCCTCCGCGCGGTGAACCGGGCCGCGTTCGAACGCACCGACACGGCGTACGCGGAGACGGTCGCGGCCCGGGTCGCGGGAGCGGTGGACCTGGCGCAGGCGACGGCGGAGGGGTAGGCGGCACGCGGGGCGGGCGGGCGGGACGGTCCGGTGAGCCGGTCGTCCCGGCAGCCCGGTCGCCCGGTCGTCCGGCAGCCCGGCAAGCGGTCACGCGCCGGACCCGGCGGACGCCTCCCCGGCGCGCGCCCCGCGCCCCGTTCCGCGGCGGGAGCCGCCTCAGTGGCGGTAGAAGATCCGGTCCCGGTACTCCGTCATGATCCGGCCGTTCCACTCGTGGCCGCCGTCGACGTTGCCCGATCGCAGCATGGGCGGCTCGACGCCCCGGGCCACCAGCCGCTCCACGGCGGCGGCCAGCATCGCCTGCATGATCGCGCTGGTCACCACGGTCGAGGCGGGGGCGAAGGGGGCGTCGACGCCGGGGGCCGTCAGCTCCGCGTCGCCGATCGCGATCTTGCTGTCCAGCACGATGTCGCAGTGGTCCCGCAGGAAGCCGCCCGAGGCGTGCCGGGACCGGGTGTTCTCCGCGTAGGCGACCGAGGTCAGGCCGATGACCTTCAGCCCGAGCGCGCGGGCGTTCTGCGCCATCTCGACCGGCAGGGCGTTGCGCCCGGAGAGCGAGACGATCACCAGGAGGTCCCCGGCGGTGGCCGGGCTGGAGTCCAGGACGGCCGAGGCGAGGCCGTCCACCCGCTCCAGCGCCGAGCCGAGCGTGGCGGGCATGACGTCCACGCCGACCGTGCCGGGCACGGCGAGCAGGTTCATCAGGGCGAGGCCGCCCGCGCGGTAGACGACGTCCTGGGCGGGCAGCGAGGAGTGGCCCGCGCCGAAGGCGAAGAGCCGGCCGCCCGCCTCCACGGTGTCCGCGATCGCGGCGCCCGCCGCGCCGATGCTCTCCGCCTCCTCGTCCCGTACCCGCGTCAGCAGGCCGATCGCCGCATCGAAGAACTGACCGGCCAGCTTGCTGTCGCTCATCGGGGAGAGCCCTCTCGACGGGGGTGGGGACGGGGTGGGGCATGGCTGTGCGGGGCGGGACGGGGCGTGTCCGGCGGGTCGGGAATGCCGGTGCCGCCGATCACGTTGCGGTCTGGACCAGTGGGCTGTCAATACCGCCCGGCAGCCGGGCCCGCGCCCTCTTCCGGTGGTCTTCCACGCGGGCGGCACGGTTGTCGGCCCCATGCGTCAGAATTGGCACAGGGCCATCGCACGACGTTTTCTAGTCACAGCATCGAGGGGCACGAATGTCCGGACTGATCGACACCACGGAGATGTATCTCCGCACCATCCTCGAACTGGAAGAGGAAGGCGTGGTCCCCATGCGCGCCCGCATCGCCGAACGGCTGGACCAGAGCGGTCCGACCGTCAGTCAGACGGTGGCCCGCATGGAGCGCGACGGGCTGGTCCAGGTCGCGGGCGACCGCCACCTGGAGCTGACCGAGGAGGGCCGCCGGCTCGCCACCCGCGTCATGCGCAAGCACCGGCTCGCCGAGTGTCTGCTCGTGGACGTGATCGGCCTGGAGTGGGAGCAGGTCCACGCCGAGGCGTGCCGTTGGGAGCACGTGATGAGCGAGGCGGTGGAGCGGCGGGTGCTGGAGCTGCTGCGCCACCCCACGGAGTCGCCGTACGGGAACCCCATCCCGGGCCTGGAGGAGCTGGGCGAGCAGGCCGAGGCCGACCCGTTCCTGGACGCCTCCATGGTGAGCCTGGCCGAGCTGGACCCGGGCGCCGAGGGCAAGACCGTGGTGGTGCGGCGGATCGGGGAGCCGATCCAGACCGACGCCCAGCTGATGTACACCCTGCGCAGGGCCGGGGTGCAGCCGGGGGCCGTGGTCAGCGTGACCGAGTCGCCCGGCGGGGTGCTGGTCGGCTCCAGCGGTGAGGCCGCCGAGCTGGGCGCCGACGTCGCCTCGCACGTCTTCGTCGCCAAGCGCTGACGCGCCGCCACCGGACGCCGGGGCCGGGGACGCGGCCGGCCGCCGGCGCCCGGTGGCGAGGATCCGCCGCCGGGTGCTGCCCTCCCCGCCCGATGTTGACGCCTCGTCGGGCGGTGCCGGCCTTCTCCCGCCACCGGGTGACGTGTTCCGCCGCGGGGCGGCCCTCCGTGCGTCGCACGGCGGCGATCCGGTCCGTGCCCCGGTGGCAACACAACCGTGATGTGCGGACGCCGATTTCCCGGTCGAATGGGCAGCGGGACGGGCGGATCCCGTGCCAGGCTGAGGCCGGACAGAGGGCCTGAGGGTGTCGGCCGGCTCCGGTCGGCACGGTCGGGGAGGGAGCGGGGAATGCGCCCGTCGTACCGTCACGCGAACCGCGCGGTGACCGGCGCGCTGCCGAACGCCCTGATCCCGGCCGGTGCACGGCAGTCCTCCCCCAGCCGTACGCGGACCCCCGTCCCGGCCAGCGCGGGAGCCCTCCCCCACCGCGTGGGGGACGGGGCCGTTCCGGCCCGTGCGGGGGGCGCGGCGGAGCCGTCTGCCATCGTTGTCGAAGCCGCCGGAAGCCGTCGTGCCGGGAACCGTCCCCGAACAGGGGGCGGCCCCGGCGTCCGAGGGCGCCGGGGCCGTTCCTCCCCTGTGCTGACCTGGAGCCCCGAGCTCTCAAGGTCAGTTCCCGCAGGCCCCTGTCCCCGAGCGGCCCGCCTCCCGCTGAAGATCTCCCCACCTCGATCGGCGCCAATCCTTGACCGGTGTCACCCGAACGTGGGGTCTTGGATGACGAAACCCCGTTTTCGAATACAAGTTCGATAGCCTGGCGGCGCGACTATACGGTGATCGCGGCCAGAACGAGGACCAGAAGGGGGTGCCAGGACGATGGTGCGGCGCACCGACGTGACCGGTACCGACGGCGTACGCCTGGCGGCATGGGAGTTCGCCGAGCCGCCCAAGGGGCGCACCGAGGCGGACCGGCCGCCCGGGGTCTTACTGCTGCACGGACTGATGGGCCGGGCCTCGCACTGGGCCCCCACCGCCCGCTGGCTCTCCGAGCGGTACCGGGCGGTCGGCCTCGACCAGCGGGGCCACGGCCGCAGCGACAAGCCCGCCGGCGGCCCGTACACCCGCGACGCCTACGTCGCCGACGCCGAGGCCGCGATCGAACAGCTCGGGCTCGGCCCGGTCATCGTCATCGGCCACGCCATGGGAGCGCTCACCGGCTGGCAGCTCGCCGCCAAGCGCCCCGACCTCGTCCGCGCCCTCGTCGTCTGCGACATGCGGGCCTCCGCCCTCGGGGCCGCCTCCCAGCGCGAGTGGAGCGACTGGTTCGACGCCTGGCCGCTGCCGTTCGCCACCCTCGCCGACGTACGGAAGTGGTTCGGCGAGGACGATCCCTGGGTGGAGCGGCCCAACCCCTCGCGCGGCGCGTTCTACGCCGAGGTGATGGCCGAGCGGGAGGACGGCTGGCGGCCCGTCTTCTCCCGCCGCCAGATGCTCCACACCCGCGCCACCTGGGTCTACGACGCCCACTGGGAGGAGCTGACCCAGGTCCGGTGCCCCACCCTGGTGCTGCGCGGCCTCGACGGGGAGCTGGGCCGGGCCGAGGCCCAAGAGATGGTCCGGGTCCTGCCGCGCGGCCAGTACGCGGAGGTGCCGGACGCGGGGCACCTCCTCCACTACGACCAGCCGGAGGGCTGGCGGGCCGCGGTGGAACCCTTCCTGGACCAGCTGGCCGAGGCCGACCGCGACGACCGGGGGGACCGCGACGACCGGGACGACCTGGGGGACCGGGACGACCGGGAGCCGGTCGCCCCGTAGGGCCGGGGGCGCCCCGGCGGCTCAGCCCCTGCTGACCGCCGCCAGGATCTCCGGCAGCCGGTTCGCCGTGCGCGGGGCGGCGATCCTCAGCCCCGCCCAGCCGACGAGCACCCCGTACGCCAGCCCGCCCGGCACCATGAACCACAACGCGTCGTGGTGGTCCGAGAGGTGCATCCAGACCGTCGCCGCGATCACCGGCGACGCCAGCAGCCCGGCCGCCACCATCCCGCCGAGGATCGAGATCCAGGCCAGACCGCCCTGGCCCGGCACCACGTTCTTGAACGCGCCCTCCTGCGGAATCGAGTACGGGAACAGCGCCGACGCCACCGCTCCCGTCGCCAGCATCGCGCTCAGCAGCGCGAAGGACAGGCCCAGCGCCCCCGGCAGCGACCGCCAGTCACCGATCAGCGCCGCCGTCGCCACGCAGACGACCAGCGTGAACGGCAGGGTGAGCAGCAGCAGGACGAACGCCCGCGCCCGCAGTTCGACGTACGCGTCCCGGGTCGAGGAGATCGTCAGCGCCACCATCCAGAAGGCCGAGGTGTCCTGGCCGAACTGGTTGTACATCTGCATGCCGAGCATCCCGGCGGCGAAGCACGCGAAGTAGACCGAGCCGGTGCCCTGGACCGCGTTGAGCAGCGGCACGATCGCCCCGACCGCCAGCGCCGTCACCCAGGCGGCCTTCGTCTTCGGATCCCGCGCCACATACCGCAGGCTCCGCTGCATCACCGTCGCCGTACGCCCCTCCGGCAGCAGCGCCGAGAGCCCGCGCCGACCGGACCCCGTGCGCTCCGGTTCCGCCGCCGCCAGGGTCGAACCGTCCGGCGCGGTCATCAGCTTCACCAGGCTCCGCTGCCAGAGCCGCATCAGCGCCGCCAGGGCCGCCGCGGTGATCAGGAGCTGCGCGACCGCGGTCCCGTACGAGCCGTCCGAGGCCGCGTCCACCGACGCCACGGCGGAGGCCCCGGGCAGCCAGCGCACCACGTCCGCCACCGGGTCCAGCGTGGAGAGCCCGCCCGCCTGGCCGAGCCGCTGCGCGCCGAAGTTGACGAATTGGATGCCCACCGCGATCACCAGCCCGCTGAGCACGGCGAGGTCGCGGCCCTTGCGGGAGTTCAGCAGCCGTACGTTGGCCGTGGCCACCGCCCGGGACAGCGCCACGCACAGCAGCATCGCCAGCGGGACGGCGACCACCGCGAACAGCGCGCCCCCCGCCCCGTGCGCCAGCGCGAGGACCGAACCGACCACCAGGCACAGGGTGAACAGCGGGCCTATGCCGATCATCGAGGAGACCAGCAGGGCCCGGATCAGCGGCTCGGGCCGCAGCGGCAGCATCACCAGCCGGGTCGGGTCGAGGGTGTCGTCCCCGCTGGGGAAGAACAGCGGCAGCACCGCCCAGCCGAGCGCCACGAGGCCGGTGAGCAGCACCACGACGGTGCCGGCGTGCTCGTTGCCGCGCAGCAGGACCAGGCCGAGGACCTGGCCCGCCGCGAGCAGGAGGGTGAGGACGAGGGAGACGACGAAGGCCGCCCTGCGCCCGGAGGACTGCCGCAGCCCGTTGCGCAGCAGCGTCAGCTTGAGGCGTACGAAGACCGGGGTCAGGCCCGTCGTCGGGGCGGCCGGGGCCGCCGCGGAGACCGGGGCGTCCAGCACGCTCATCGGGCGCCGCCCAGCCAGTCGAGGGAGTCGCCGGTGTCCCGGCCGCCCGCGCCGACCAGTTCGAGGAAGGCGTTCTGGAGGGTGGGGGCGTCGCCCCGGACCTCCTCCAGCGTGCCCCGGGCCTTGATCCGGCCCGCCGCCATCACCGCGACCCAGTCGCACAACGACTCGACCAGCTCCATCACGTGGCTGGAGAAGACCACCGTCGCCCCGGACCGGGTGTAGCGCTCCAGCACGCCCCGGATGGTCTGCGCCGAGACGGGGTCGACGCCCTCGAACGGTTCGTCCAGGAACAGCACTTCGGGGTTGTGGAGCAGGGCGGCAGCGAGCCCGATCTTCTTCCGCATGCCGGTCGAGTAGTCCACGACCAGCTTGTGCTGCGAGCCCGCGAGGTCGAGGACGTCCAGCAGCTGTGTGGCCCGCTTGTCGACCTCGTCGCCGGGCAGGCCGCGCAACCGGCCGTTGTAGGCGAGGAGTTCACGCCCCGAAAGCCGCTCGAACAGGCGCAGCCCCTCGGGCAGGACGCCGATCCGGGACTTCACCTCGACCGGGTCGGCCCACACGTCGTGACCCGCGACCTCGATCTTCCCCATGTCGGGCCGCAGCAGCCCGGTGACCATCGAGAGCGTCGTCGTCTTGCCCGCCCCGTTGGGCCCCACCAGGCCGACGAACTTCCCCGCGGGCAGCTCCAGATCGATCCCCGAGACGGCGACCTGCTCCCCGAACCGCTTCCACAGCCCCTGGACGCGCACGGCGGGCGGCGCCTTCCGGGCACCGCCCGCCCCCGCGTCGTCTGTCTCCGTACGCGCATCCGCCCGGTCCGACATGGCACAGCCTTTCGATATCCCCACGTGGTGAGGACACCCTACGAAAGGCCCCGGACGCCCGGCGAGGCCCGGCCGCCGGGGAGGGGCGACGGGCTCCGGCGCCGAACGGGCCGAGCGGGCCGAACGGCTAGAGCGGGTCGAACGTCCTGAGCGGCCCGAGCGGTTCGAGCGGCCTGGACGGTCCGGTCGCTACGCGGTCCTGGCGCGGGCGTCGGCGGCCTCGCGGGCGCAGGCGTACGCCAGCGGGCTGATCAACTCGCCCGCCTCGGGCAGCCACCGGTTGGCGTGGTTGGGCCGGCGGGCCCACTGCACGGCCCCCCGGCCGCCGACCCGGGTGGGCGGGGCGGCGACGTAGTGGCCCTCGCCGCGGCCGGTCAGGTCGATCGCCTCCGCGTTCCAGCCGAGCGCGCGCACCAGGTCGGCGACCTTGGGGGCGGCCCCCGGCAGCACGAAGAACAGCATCCGGCGGTCGGGGGTGCGGGTGACCGGGCCGAGCGTCAGGTCCATCCGCTCCATCCGGGCCAGTGCCAGGAAGCCCGCGGACTCCGGGACCTCCAGCGCGTCGAACGCGCGCCCGGTCGGCAGCAGCACCGAGGAGCGGGGCTGCCGCGTCCACATCCGCCGGGCCGCCGCCCCGCTGCCGGTCGCCCGGCCCGCCCAGTCCGGCCGGTCCGCGTGGGCCCCGGGCAGGGCGCAGCCGGTATCGCCGCAGGAACACCGCTCCGCACCGCCCACCACCTCCAGCCAGGCGCCGGGGAACACGTCCCAGTGACGCTCTTCCGCATACCGCACCGCGGCGTCGAGCAGCGGCTCGCTCCGCTGCTGGGGGACCTGCGCGGCTTCCGTGACTCCGATGGGCTCTTCCACGTCCAGCACAACTCCCGTCGTCACCAGGGGTTACGGCCTGCCCTGAACCGGGGACCGGCGCACCGCCCCCACGCGCGGGGCGCATCGGAGCACGGGCGGGGGCGCGCATGAGGCGTGGCGCCGAAGTCCGGGTAACCACCCCCAGGACCGGAGCCGGGCCCGCCCCGACCCCGGCGCCGTGGCGCGACGCGCCACGGCCCTGCCGAATGACGAAGGAATATGCGCATTTCTTGTGTATGTGCCGGGCAGTGATCCCTTCCACCGATCACTGTGCATAACCGATATTTCAGGGGGACATATGGCTGCAAGGCCTCTCGTAGCCCGCCAGCCCAACGAACGGCTCCAGACGCTCATCCAGGAGGCCGCCTGTTCCAACGCCGGCCTCGCCCGCCGCGTGAACATGGTCGGGGCCGAGCGCGGACTCGACCTGCGCTACGACAAGACCTCCGTGGCCCGCTGGCTGCGCGGGCAGCAGCCCCGCGGCCGGGCCCCGGGGGTCATCGCCGAGGCGCTGGGCCGCAAGCTCGGCCGGTCGGTCACGATCGACGAGATCGGCATGGCCAACGGCAAGAACCTGGCGTCCGGCGTCGGCCTCCAGTACGCGCCGACCGTCGCCGGGGCCGTCGAGCAGGTCTGCGAGCTGTGGCGCAGCGACGTGGGCCGCCGCGACCTGCTCACCGGGTCGGCGGTCGCCGCCTCCGCGCTGGTCGAGCCCAGCCGGGACTGGCTGATCTCGGGCCCGGACGCGCAGGTCGAGCGGACGGCGGGGGCCCGGGTCGGAATGGCCGACGTCGAGGCGGTGCGCGCGATGACCGCGTCCCTGACCGACCTCGACCACCGCTTCGGCAGCGGCCATGTGCGGCCGGTGCTCGTGCACTACCTCAACAGCGTGGTCTCCGGGCTGCTTTCGGGGTCGTACCGCGAACAGGTGGGGCGGCGGCTGTTCGCCGCGGTGGCCCGGCTCACCGAGCTGGGCGGCTACATGGCGGTCGACACCGGCCAACCGGGGCTCGCCCAGCGCTACTACATCCAGGCGCTGCGGCTCGCGCAGGCGGCGGGCGACCGCGCGTACGGCGGCTACGTGCTCGCCGCGTCGATGAGCCACCTCGCCGCCCAGCTCGGCAACCCCCGCGAGATCGCCCAACTGGCCCGCGCCGCCCAGGAAGGGGCCCGGGGCCAGGTCACCCCCCGCGCGCAGGCGATGTTCTACGCGGCGGAGGCCCGGGGCCACGCGCTGCTCGGGGACGCCCGGACCTGTCACGCGGTGGCGGGGCGCGCGACCGCCGCGCTGGAGCAGGCCGACCCGGACACCGGCGACGACCCGGTCTGGATCCGGCACTTCGACGCGGGGTACCTCGCGGACGAACTGGCCCACTGCCACCGGGACCTGGGGCAGTCGCACGAGGCGGCCCGGCGGGCCAAGGAGGCGCTGGCCGCGCTGCCGGAGACCCGCGCCCGGCGCCGGGGCATCGCGCTGGTGCTGCTGGCGTCGGCGCAGGTCCAGCAGCGCGAGGTGGAGCGGGCCTGCCACACGGGGACGCGGGCGATGGAGCTGCTGGCGACGGTGCGCTCCAGCCGGGGCGCCGAATACCTCGACGACCTCCAGCAGCGGCTGGCCCCCTTCGGCGAGGATCCCGCGGTACGGGAGTTCGGCGAGCGCCTGGAGCTCCAGGCGGCGTGAGGAAGAGGTGGTCCCCGGCGCTGTCCGGACCGTGTTCGCGGCGGTCCGGACATGAACAGCGCCGTGGGGCCGAGGGATGTTACCCGCCCTGTGAAGGGGCGGTGAGGGGCACCACGCGCTTGGCGGAGGCGGGCGGCCACCCGATAGCGTGAGCCGACGATTCCGTAGGTTCACACGTAGGAGTCCCGGTGACGCAGAGCGGACAGGACGGCGAGCAGCAGCTCCCCGCCGCACGACCCGCGCACGAGGGTGTCGTGCTGCCCGCCGACGGCGGACCCCCCTGGACCCCGGGAGCGGCCGGGCAGGAAGGCCGGGGCGAACAGGCGACGCCCGCCGGGGGGCAGCCGTGGGGGCAGCCCTGGGGCCCGCAGTCCACCGCGCCCCAGCAGCCCCAGCAGTCGGACCACCAGCCGCAGGGGGGCTACGGCTACCCGCCGGCGCAGCCCCTGCCGCCCGTGCAGCAGCCGGGGCCCGCGGAGGGGTACCAGCAGCCCGGGGCGTACCCGCAGGCGCAGCAGCACGGCGCGTACCCGCCGGCGCAGCAGCACGCCCCGCAACCCCCTTCGCCGTACGCCCCGCAGTACCAGGGGCACGACCCGTCCCAGCCGCTGCCGTACGCACAGCCGCTGCCACCGGAGGCCGGGCGGGGCGCTCCGGGGAGCCCAGGAAGCTACGGCGGCCCGGGCGGCCCGGGCGGTCAGGGCGGTCAGGGGGCTCCCGGCGGGGACGCGGACGCGACGCAGTACATCGCGCCCGTCCCCGGCGGCCCCGGCCCTGTGGCGCCCCGGCCGGGCGGCGGGGACGCCGACGCGACCCAGTACATACCCCCGGTGCCCGGCGGCGCCCCGTACGGGATCAGGCCGGGCGCTCCGGAGGACCGGCAGCCGCCCGCGGAGTTCGACAACCTGTTCCGTTCGGAGGAACCGGCGGGCGCCACCCAGCAGTTGCCCCAGTTCGACGCGGGCCCCCCGGCCCCGTCCCCGTACCAGCGGCAGGCCCCCCGGCCCCAGGGCGGCCCCCCGCAGGCGCCCGGCGGCGGTCACGACTCCGGGGCCCGGGGCTTCCAGAGCCGCCCGGAGCAGGCCGGGACGGCCCAGCACGACGGCGCCCCCCCGCGTCGGCGGTCCGCCCACGTTCCGCTGATCGCCGCCGTCGTCGTCGGCTGCGCGGTCATCGGTCTCGGCGCGGGCGCGCTGATGAGCGGCGGCGACGGCCCGGACGACGACAAGCAGCCGGTCGCCTCGCAGAGTTCGCGGCCCACCGGTCCCAGCACCGAGGCCGCGCCGCCCGACCCGGCCAAGCCGCAGGCCGAGGCGCTGGACAAGCTGCTGGCCGACAGCAACGACAGCCGGGCGGCGGTGATCAGCGCGGTGGAGAAGATCAAGTCCTGCAAGGACCTGGACCGGGCGAACGCCGATCTCCGGGGCGCCGCCCAGCAGCGCCGTGACCTGGTGACCCGGCTCGACGGGCTGACCGTGGACAAGCTTCCGCGGCAGGCGGAGCTGGTCGCCGCGCTGAACCGGGCCTGGAAGGCGTCGGCGGCAGCCGACGAGCACTACGCCACCTGGGCGCGGCAGGCCAAGAAGAACAAGTCCGTCTGCAAGGGCGGCCACGCCCGGTCGACGAACGAGACGGCCAAGGGCAACCAGCAGAGCGGGGTGGCCACCCAGGCCAAGCGCGAGGCGTCCCGGCTCTGGAACGTGATCGCGGGCAAGTACGGCCTCACCGAGCACGCGTACACCGAGCTGTAGCCGGGGGCGGGCACGGCGTCCCGCGGGCGCCGTGCCGATGCCGTGCCGATGCCGTGCCGATGCCGGGGCGCCGACGCCGCCGGGGGCGGGGTCAGGACCCGCCGGACCCGCCCTGGCCGAGCGGGGCGTCCGTCAGGGCTTCCTGGACGTCCACGAAGCCCTTCTTCTGAGCGGTGAGGCGGCCGTCCCGGACCACCTGGAACGTCACCTTCGTATTGACGATGCGCGGGTAGCCCGCCGTGCCGACCAGATCCCCGAAGCGCCACCGGAGCTTCGGGGTGAGGCCGCCGGTGTCCACCTCGACGCCCCGGTTGAGGGCGGCGGTGATCCGCCCCGGGGTGACGTCCTCGTCGCCGACCGCCCGGACGGCCGCCCGCAGCGCCGTGTACGCGATCCACGTCGTCTGCACCGCGGTGTCGTCCGGGTCGATGCGGTTGTCCCCGAAGGCGTAGGTGGCGACCACCTCGCGCATCTGCTTCCAGCGCGGGTTCTTCGCGTCCGGGTACCAGCCGGTGACGTAGGCGCCCTCGAAGGGGCTGTTCCGGCCGCCCGTGCGGTTGATGAGCGGCTGGCTGACGCTGCCGAGCACGGAGGAGATCCTGACCCGCCCGCCGTCCGGCTCCAGCCGCCGGAAGGAGTCGAAGAAGGTCTCCGTACCGGCGCCGAGCACCGCCGTCACACAGCCGCCCCCGGACCCCCGCAGCGCCTGGGCGGCCTGCTCGTCGTAGGAGGTGGCGTCCAGCGGGGCCACGATGTCGGTGGAGGCGGGCCGGTCGGCGGCGAGCAGCCCGTTGTTCAGGAGCGGCGGCATCCCGTCGCCGCCGATCGAGTCGGGGCGCACCAGCGAAACCCGCTCGCAGCTGCGTCCCAGCTGCCGCCCGTGACCGGCCAGCAGGGCCGGCTGGCCGCCGTTGACGGGGTACGAGAGGTAGCTGCTGAACTCCTCGGGGGAGGCCCCGTAGCCGCCGATGTACGGGACGCCGCCCGCTTCCAGGGCGGGCATGAAGCTCTGGCCGTGGCGGCTGTACGAGCCGACGACGGCGGCCACCCTCTTCTCCACGGCCTCCCGGGCGCACCGCTCCGCGCCGAGCGTGGTGTCGCCCTCGTCGCAGACCACCACCCGCAGCTCGCGGCCGTCGATGCCGCCGGTGTCGTTGACCCAGCGGGCGTACGTCTGCGCCATCGCGGGGACACCGGCCTCCTTCACCCCGTTGACGTCCTCCGCGCGGTCGGGAGCCCAGGTCATCACCGTGACGGGCTCCCTGGATCCCCCCGAGGTCCCAGGGAGCACGCCACAGCCGGACAGCAGCACCGCCCCCGCCGCCGTCGCGCCGATGAGGCCCGGCAAGGGGCGGGAGGAGAGGGGGCGTCGCCGTCCGGTCATGGGCCACGACCCTTCCGCCCTCCGGGTAACGGCGCGGTGTGCGACCCTCAACGCTCGGTGACGTCGAGGTGAATTGCGGGGGCCCGTACGGAGGAGGCGTGAAGGAACGTACGATCGACGACCGTGCAGCAAGGTTCGGAGAACTCTTCCCGTCGCGGCCGTCGCTCCTCCAACATGGGCGGCATGCCGCTCACTGACATGCCGTGGTGGCGCTGGCGCACCAACGTGCGCTCGGCGCTGCACATGCTCTCCGACCCCGCCTTCCACCACGCGTGCTGGCTGGCCGGCCGGGAAGGGTACGGGGACGTCACCGACGCCGTGTACCGCCTGGTCGAGGACACCTGGCTCGACAACTGGTCCGCCGAGAAGTACGTGGGCACCATATTCCGGGACTCCGCCGAGGCCGCCGCGGTGGACGCCGCGGCCTTGCAGGTGCTGCGGATCATGCACCAGGTCGGCGCGGACGCCCCCGTCTCCGCCTATCTGGAGCACCCCGGATGGGCCGAGGCCGTCCACGCGGCGCGCGAGGCCCATGTGATGCTCGCCACCAACGACGCGGAGGATCCGGACATACCGCCGCACTCGCTGGACGTCATCCGCATCATGACCAGGGCCGCCTAGCCTCCGGCCGGTGTGGCACCCTACGAGGATGACCGCGCCGCAGCCCGCCCCCTCAGCCGCCCCCTCGGCCGCCGCAGCCGCGACCGAGCAGTACGTCCTCACGCTCTCCTGCCCGGACAAACAGGGCATCGTGCACGCCGTGTCGAGCTATCTCTTCATGACCGGCTGCAACATCGAGGACAGCCAGCAGTTCGGGGACCACGACACGGGCCTGTTCTTCATGCGCGTCCACTTCTCGGCGGACGCCGGGGTCACGGTGGACAAGCTGCGCGCCAGCTTCGCCGCGATCGGGGACGCCTTCGGCATGGAGTGGCAGATCCACCGGTCGGCCGAGCGCATGCGGATCGTGCTCATGGTCAGCAAGTTCGGCCACTGCCTCAACGACCTGCTGTTCCGCTCCCGTACCGGGGCGCTGCCGGTCGAGATCGCGGCCGTCGTCTCCAACCACACGGACTTCGCCGAGCTGGTGGCCTCGTACGGCATTCCCTTCCGCCACCTGCCGGTGACCAAGGAGAACAAGCCGGAGGCCGAGGCCGCGCTGCTGGAGCTGGTCCGCGCGGAGGACGTCGAGCTGGTCGTCCTGGCCCGCTACATGCAGGTCCTCTCCGACGACCTGTGCAAGCGGCTCAGCGGCCGGATCATCAACATCCACCACTCGTTCCTGCCGAGCTTCAAGGGCGCCAAGCCCTACCACCAGGCGCACGCGCGCGGTGTGAAGCTGATCGGCGCGACCGCCCACTACGTCACCGCCGACCTCGACGAGGGCCCGATCATCGAGCAGGAGGTCGAGCGCGTCGGCCACGACGTGATCCCGGACCAGCTGGTCGCCATCGGCCGCGACGTGGAGTGCCAGGCGCTGGCGCGTGCGGTGAAGTGGCACGCGGAGCGGCGCATCCTGCTCAACGGCCGCCGTACGGTGGTCTTCGCCTGACCGGGCCCCGAGGCGGGCGGCGGAGCGTGGCCGCAACCTAGAGCCGGCTGAGCGAGGCCGTCGCGAACAGCACGTCGCGGATGGCCTCGCGGTCGCCCTCCTGGCCCGCCGCCGCTTCCACCGGGGAGATGCGGCCCGCGACGAGCCGGCAGAACTCGACGCCGTCCAGGGCCACCTGCGCCACCGCGTGCTCGGGTGAACCGGTGACGTCCGTCGAGTCCAGCGCGATGTACCAGTCGCCTCCGCCGTGGCCCTCGATCTCCAGGTGGAGCGAGCGGCCCGGCTTCCCGGCGGCGACGGGGCCCCTCGCGGGTCCGGCGCGGCGGGCCGCGAGGGCGGCCGGGAGCATCCGGACCGCCAGGCCGATCATCAGGTGCAGATGGGCCGCCGAGGGGGCCGGGTACGGGTAGTCGACGGCGTCGGCGATGTCCCCGCCGTGCACCCAGCACTCGAAGGCCCGCTCCACGACGGCGTCCTGGAGCGGCAGGGTGAAGGCCCCGTAGGGGACGGGGGTCCCGGCGGCGGCCCGTCCGTCGAAGGAGGCCGTGCGGATCAGCTCGTGGCTCTGGGCCCGCCAGGGCTCGCGGACGGCCCGGGTGAGCGGCCGCCCCGCCCGCGACCAGTACGCCTCGGTGCGCTCGGTGGGATCCAGCGGGGCCTCGCCGCCGAGCGGGTCGTCGAGGCCGAGCGCCGCGGACAGCAGCCCGTCGACCGCCGCCAGATGGCCGATCACCCCGGCGACCGTGGTCCTGCGGTCGGCCTCGCGCTCCCGTTCGTACCATCGCAGCCGCACCGGCGCGTGCCAGTCGGCGTCCCCGATGTCGCGGAGCAGCGCGTCGAGCCGGGCGGTCTCCGCGTCGTACGGGGCGGCCCACTCCGGTATCGGGATCCGGGCCGGCCGGCGGCTCAGGCAACCGTCCACCACCCGCGACCGCAGGGTCGGGTCGATGTCCAGGGAGCCGTCGGAGTGCAGGAGCCCCACCGCCTCCCGGAGCCGCGCCGCCTCGCCCGCGCACGGGCCGCACCCGGTGAGGTGGTCCTCCACCGCGGCGGCCTCCTCGGCCGAGCACACGGACAGCGCCCAGGCTCCGAGGAGGGACTGGAGGACGCGGTGGGGAAGGACCGGCCCGGCGCTCATGAACGGCTCCGGGGCACTGGCGGGAGCAGCCGCCCCCGCGACCGGTCCGGGCTCGTCCGGAGCGGAGGGCCCGGTCTCGTCCGGAACGTCCGGACCGGGTTCGTCGGGCTCCTGGGGTTCCTCGGGTTCCTCGGCTCCGTACGGCCCGGAGGGCGCGGGCCCGCCCGCATGGGGCCCGTCCGCCGCGTCCGGAGCGGACTGCCCCGGTACGGCCTCGCCGGGGGTCCCGCCGCCCGGCGGCGGCAGGGGAGGAAGCGGTACGGAGGCCAGGTCGAGGTCGTCCGCCGCCCCGCGCGGCCCCGGTATCCGGCGGGCCCCGCGGACGCCCTCCTCGTCCCCTTCGCTCGCGCGTCCGCCGCCGCTCACCGGACCCGTCCGTAACCGGGCGGCGCGGTCCCTTCGCGCGGGCCGTCGTTCGCCGTGGAGAGCAGTTGCAGGCCGAGCCGGAGCCTGCGGCGCGCCTCGTCCTCGGTGACCCCGAGATCGACGGCGGCCCGCCGGTAGTCCCGGCGGTCGACGTAGGCCAGCTTCAGCGCCTGCCGCAGCGGCGCGGGCATGGAGGAGACGATGTAGTCGGCGCGGGCGGCGGCCGTGGCGCTGCGCACGCGCTGCTCCAGCTCCTCGGGGTCGGGCGCGGAGCCCTCGCCGTGCTCGGCCGCGTACGAGGAGGCGGCGGCGCGGCGCAGGCGCTGGACGGACCGGTGGTGGGTGAGGTGGGCCACCCAGGCGCGCATCGACCCCTGCTGCGGGTCGTACTCCTCGGGGTCCTCCCAGATCTGGGCGAAGACCTCCCGGGTCACCAGGTCGGCGGCGCCCTCGTCGTCGAGCATCCGGTGCGCCTGGCTGTGGACCAGGGAGGCGAACCGGTCGTACAGCTCACCGAGCGCCGCCGCCTCCCCGCGGGCCAGCCTCTGCTGCATCCTGCGGTCCCAGCGGGGTGCCGTGTCCTTCGCCATGAACCCCCCAGCCCCCGGCCTGTCGCCCAGCTCCGTGATCCATCCTGCCCGTGCCCGTGCGGACCGAATGTAGTCCGCCGGATGAACGGCGCACGCCCCTTTGCCGTATCCGTCCCGCTGCGCACGTGGCCGACGACGGTAGTCGATTTTCGGCCGGGACGCCTCCTCGGCCGATCTGATCAGCGAAAACGGGCCGAAGCACGCCTTTCATCGGAAACCTCCTGGGCCTTCGCGGGCGTCTCGGTGTTTCATGGAGGTGCGGTGGGGCAGCCGCGAGGAGGAACGGAAACTTCCGGATCATCGCCGGGAGCCCCGGAACGAGAGGTCCAGTCGCGTGACGCTCACTGTGGACGAGGCGGAGCAGGGGGCGTGGACCGTGCTGCGCATGAGCGGCGAACTGGATCTGGTGTCCTCACCCGTCGTACGGCAGTCCGTCCACGACGCGGTGGCCGAGGGGCAGCACGACGTGGTGCTCGATCTGTCCGAGGTGTTCTTCTGCGACTCCAGCGGCGTCGGCGTGCTGATCGCCTCGCGTCGCCTGATGAAGTCCTGCGGGGGGCGGCTGCGGCTGATCCTCCCCGCCCGGGGCGCGGAGGACGGGTCGCACGTCAACAAGGTGCTCGGCGCCCTCGGCGTGCGCCGCCTCTTCGACGTCTACCCCGACGCCCGGTCCGCCACCGACGAGGAGTGCAGGCCGCTGAGCGCGTGAGGCGGCCCGGTGATGCGGGGTTGTCACACAGGAAGCGCCGCACGGTGACACGTGGGCGTCCCCGGCGACGTACGCTCCCCGCATGGACAGCGCAGAGTACGAGCGCAAGATCGCGCACCGTTTCGCCGCCTTCGACCAGGACGGCAACGGCTACATCGATCGCGCCGATTTCAACGCAGCGGCCGCCCGCCTGCTCACCGAGTTCGGTACGACGGCCCGCTGCGACAAGGGACAGGCCCTCTACACCGGCGCCGAGGCCTTCTGGCAGGGCATGGCGGGGATCGCCGACGTGGACGGGGACCAGCGGGTCACCCGGGAGGAGTTCGCGGGCGGGGCGGTGAAGCGGCTCCGGGACAACCCCGAGCGGTTCGCCGAGATCGCCCGCCCCTTCCTGCGGGCGGTCATCGCGCTCGCCGGGGAGGGGAACGACGGCAGGGCGGCGGTGGCGGACGTGGAGCGGGCGCTCCGGGTCCTCGGCGCCGGCCCCGAGGTCGCGGGCGTGGCCGCCCAGAGCCTGGACACGGACCGGGACGGCAAGATCGCGGAGAGCGATGTGGTGTCGGCGTTCGCCGTGTACTTCACGGTGATCGAGCCCGACGCGTAGCGACCGGAGGGGCGTCGGCGGGGCGCCGCCCGCCGGCGCCCCTCCGGGGCCGTTCCCCCGAGGCGGTGCGCCGTCCCTTCCGGGGGCGCCGTCGTCCGAGGGCCCGGGGTGGTCGTCGCGGCCTCGGTCGTGCCGTACCCGTGGGCGAGCCGCTCCTCCGTCTCCCGGACCCGCGCGGAGCACGTCTCCGGCGGTTCCGGGGCTCGCCCCCGTACGCGGGGCGGCTCCGCTGCGAGGGTGTGCTCCCCCCCCGGTCGCCGCACCCCCGCACCGCCGCGCGGTCCCGCCCGGCCCGCCGGGACGGTCGTTCAACACGCCCGGGAGCGCGAGCAGTTCGGATCGCCCATGGGGCCGTTCCGGAGGGTCGAACATCTCTGCGTCGACGGGCCCGCCCGCGCCGGACCGGTCCGCGCCCCGGGGCCGCCGTGACCGGCGACCCGGCGGAGATCGGGGGGCCGCGCCGCTCGCCGAGGGGGCCGCCGTCCGCGTCGCGCGCGACTGCCTCCGACTCCCCGGGGGGAGGGGCTTCACCTGGGAGGCAGATGTTCACCTCCGCCTCGAACGCGCCCGGCTCCGGGCCGCCGAGGAGGGCGCGAGGGCCGGGGCGGAGGAGGCGCCGGCGGCCGGTCCGGGGGCCGCGAGGCCGGGTTCCGGCAGCTCGGCGGCGTACCGCCCGGGAGACCGCGGACCGGAGGGCTGAGCGTGACGCAGCGCATCGGCCCCGTGCCGATCCGGGTGTGCGGCCCGTACGCGACTCGTCACCGGGCGGAGTCGGGGCGCGGCTCGGGTACCCTCCGTGGCATGCGAGTGGTTCTGGAACCGGGTGATCCGGGGGCGGCCTGTGCGGCGGCTCCGGCCCCGGGCGAGGGCTCTCGCCGGAGATGTGCCGGGCCTGCCCGAAGAGCGTTTCTCGCGGTCTCTGCGCGCTCCTGTTCGACTCCCCGCAACGTGCGTCGCACAGTATGCACCACGGGTACTCCTTCGCGCTGGAATATGCCCGAAGCGCTTGTTGCGGTGACTGTACGTCAACCATGCTGTCGCGCAAGGGAATCACGTTCCGTGACCCTGAGGAGGCGCGAGGCGATGTGTCCGCCGGTTCGGATGGTGTGAGCGGTGCAGGTGCTTCAGGTTCAGATGGAGGTCGGTCCGGATCCCGCGGAGGTGGGGCGGGCCCGCAGATGGGCGCGGTCGCGTCTGGCCGGTTCCGGGATAGGGGAGGACGAGCCGCTCGCCGAGACGCTCATCCTCCTGATCTCGGAGCTGGTCACCAACGCCGTCGTCCACACGGGCTGCCCCGCCGTGCTGCGCATGCTCTTCGGCTCCGCCGGGGCGAGCGGCGGGGCCGGGACGGTCCGGGTCGAGGTCGCGGACGCCAGCGACCGCCCGCCGCTCCAGCGGCACGCGGAGGGCGACGACACCAACGGCCGGGGCCTGGAACTGGTGGACGGCCTCGCGGACCGCTGGGGCTGGCTGCCGGAGGGCCGCGGGAAGCAGATCTGGTGCGAGGTGGACCGCGGCGGGCCGGTGCGCATCCCGGCCCCGGTCGTCGGCCTGGGCGCTCGGGTGGGCGAGGTCCGCGAACCGCCCGCGTGCCTGTTCACCGACAACCTGACCTGACCTGTCCTGAGCCGCGCCGCCCGGCCGCCCGCCGCCCTGCCCCTCCGTGCCCGCGCCGGGGCCGCGGTGGCCAGGCCCGCCCCGCGGCTCAGGGCGCGGTGTCCGCCGAGGTCCGGAACGTGCGCCGGTAGGCCGTCGGCGGCACGCCCAGGGCCGCCTGCAGGTGCTGGCGCAGGGAGGTCGCCGTGCCGAAGCCCGCGTCCCGGGCCACCTGGTCGATGGGCAGGTCCGTCGACTCCAGCAGGTGCCGTGCCCGCTCCACCCGCTGCTGGGCGAGCCACTGGCCGGGGCTGATCCCGACCTCCTCGCGGAAGCGGCGCGTGAACGTCCGTACGCTCATCGCCCCCTGCTCCGCCATGTCCCGCAGCAGGATCGGCCGCTCCAGCCGGGCCAGCGCCCAGACCCGGGCGGCGGTCGTGGTCGCGAACTGCGGTTCGGGGAGCGGCCGGTGGATGTACTGGGCCTGCCCGCCGTCCCGGTGCGGGGGGACGACGGTCCGGCGGGCGATCTCGTTCGCGACGGCCGTCCCGTGGTCGCGCCGCACCAGGTGCAGGCAGAGGTCGATCCCCGCGGCGACCCCGGCCGAGGTCAGCACGTCGCCGTCGTCGATGAACAGGACGTCCGGGTCCACCCGGACCTGCGGGAAGGTCCGCTGGAAGTGGTCGGCGGAGGACCAGTGCGTGGTGGCGGGGCGGCCGTCGAGGTACCCGGCCGCCGCGAGGACGTAACTGCCGGTGCAGATGGAGACCATGCGGGTGCCGGGCCGGACCAGGGCGAGTGCGGCGGCCAGCTCCTCGGTCAGCCTGCCCTCCTCGAAGACCGGACCCAGCTCGTAGGAGGCGGGGACGACCACCGTGTCGGCGGTGGCGAGCGCCTCGGGCCCGTGCTCCACGAGGACGGAGAAGTCCGCGTCGGTCCGGACCGGCCCCGGCGGGCGGACCGAGCAGGTCACCACCTCGTACAGCTTCCCCGCCGGACGGCCCGGCGCGGCGCCGACGGAACGGCCGAAGATCCGCTGAGGGATGCCCAGTTCGAAGGGGAGCAGCCCGTCAAGGGCCAGGACGACGACGCGGTGCGCCATGACGGCCTCCTCGAAGATCACAGAGATATCCCGTAGTGGTATAGACCACGAGCTGATACAGGTTAGCGACGTGATGGAGAAGCCGACAGGGCCCGCGTTCCTTCCCGACGCCGCCCCCGCCACCCCTGCGCCCCCGACCCCGCCCCCCTCCTCGGTGCCGCCCCCTCCAGGGCCCCGGGCCCTGTCCGCGCCCCCGGCGCCGCCCGCGCCGGTGGACCCGCTCGCGGCCCTGCCGCCGCTCGGTCCGGCAGAGTCCCGGGGCGCGGGGCTCTGGAACCGCAACTTCCGCTACTTCTTCGTGGCCCGTACGGTCGCGCTCTTCGGCGACGGCATGATCCCGGTGGCGCTCACCGCCGGGCTGCTGGGCGCGGGGCGGCCCGCCTCCTCGGTCGGCTTCGCGCTCGCCGCCTGGATGGGCCCGCTCGCGGTGTTCGTGCTGTTCGGCGGGGTGCTCGCGGACCGGTTCACCCCGCGCCGCATGATGATCGTCGCCGACGCGCTGCGGCTCGGCGGGGCCTCCGTGCTGGCCGTGGCTTTCGCGACCGGCAACCCGCCGCTGTGGGCGGTCTACGCGCTCAGTTCGGTGGCCGGCGTCGGCGCGGCGCTCTTCCAGCCCGGCGTCGCCTCGACCGTGCCGCGCGTCTCCACCGACGTCCAGCGCGCCAACGCCGTCCTGCGGGTCTCCGAGGCGCTGATGACGATGGCCGGCCCGGCGTTCGCGGGGGCGCTCGTGGGGATCGCCAGCGCCGGGGCGGTCTACGCGGCCAACGCGGCCACCTTCGCGGTCTCCGGGGCCTGCCTCTTCCTGATGCGGCTGGCCCCGGCCCCGCACGACCATGCGGTGCGCGGCACGTTCGTCGCCGAACTGGCCGACGGCTGGCGGGAGTTCCGGGCCCGCTCCTGGCTGTGGGGCGTGATCGCGGTCTGGACGGTGTACGGCTTCGCGGTCCTCGGCCCGATGCTCCCGCTGACCGCCGTCCTGGTCACCGAGGGGCACGGCTCGGGGGCGTACGGCATGCTCATGGCGGTGAACGGGGCGGGCAGCGTCGTCGGCGGCCTCCTCGCCCTGCGGCTGCGCCCGGCCCACCCCTTGGCCGCGGGGGCGGTCGCGCTGCCGCTGGTGGCGGTGAGCCTGGTGGTGCTGGCGCTCGGGATGCCGCTGCCGGTGCTGGCGGCGGGGCAGCTCCTGGCGGGCGGGGCCGCGGCGTTCTGGCTGGTGATGTGGTCCACGACGGTCCAGACCCACGTCCCGCCGGAGGCCCTGAACCGGCTGCACGCCTACGACGTGGCGGGCTCGCTCCTGATGGTCGCGGCGGGCCGCGCGCTGGCCGGCCCGGTGGCGGAGGCGGTGGGCGCACCGGAGCTGCTGGTGGCGGCGGCCGTGGTCAACATGGGGGTGGTGGCGGTGCTGCTGGCGGCCCGGCCGATCCGGCGGCTGAAGAGGGCGGGACTCGCGTGAGGGAGCGCGCCACGCCGGTCCGCGCCTCCCCGGTCCGCGCCTCCCCGGTCCGCGCCTCCCCGGTCCGCGCTTTCCGGGTCCGCGCGGTCGCCGCCGCGGCGGCCGTCGCCACCGTCGCCGCCGGCCTCGCCGTGCGCGCCGGGACGGACGGGGTCTTCGCCAAGTACGCGGGGAGCGCGCTCTACACGGTGCTGCTCTGCGCCCTCGTCGTGCTCTGCGCACCCCGCACGCGGCCCCTCGTGGCGGCCTCCGCGGCGCTGGTCCTGAGCTGGGCGGTGGAGTTCGCCCAGCTCACCGGCGTACCGGCGGAGCTGTCGGCGCACAGCACGGCGGCCCGCCTGGTCCTCGGCTCGACGTTCAACGCGCCCGACCTCCTCGGGTACGCGGTGGGCGCGGCGGCGGCCTGGTCCGTCCACGCGGGGGCCCGGCGGCTTCGCTGACCGGCCGGCGGCGGTGCCGCGCGCGGGGCTCCGGCCCGCCGTGAGCCGGTGGTGGCCCGATCCCTGCGAACCGTGTCCTTCCGGCCACTCGTGGCGCCCGCCGCGGGCCGGGAAGCTGGTCCGCGTGACCGAGACCATCGAGAGCGCCACCCGCGACGACCGGCCGCCGCACCGCGACGGACGTCGCCCGCCCCGGGTCCACCGGGCGTGGATCGTCGCGGGCGTCACCTTCGTGACGATCATCGGCGGGGCGGCGTTCACCTCCCTGCCCGGACTGCTGATCGACCCCCTGCACACCGAGTTCGGCTGGTCCCGGGGCGAGATCGGGCTCGCGGTCTCCCTCAACATGGCGCTGTACGGGCTGACCGCGCCGTTCGCGGCGGCGCTCATGGACCGCTTCGGCATCCGGCGGGTGGTGGCGAGTGCGCTCACACTGGTGGCGACCGGGGCGCTGGCCAGTGCCTGGATGACGGCGACCTGGCAACTGATGCTCTACTGGGGGCTGCTGGCCGGCCTGGGCGCCGGGTCCATGGCGATGGCGTTCGCCGCGACCGTCACCCACCGCTGGTTCACGGCCCGCCGGGGCCTGGTCACCGGGGTGCTCACCGCCGCCGGGGCCTCCGGGCAGCTCGTCTTCCTCCCGTTGTGCGCCTGGATCATCGACGAGCACGGCTGGCGGCCCGCCTCGGTCACCACCGCCCTCGCCGCGCTCGTCGTCGTCCCGCTCGTCTGGCTCCTGATGCGCGACCATCCGGCCGACGTGGGGCTCGCCCCGTACGGCGGCGCCTACGCGGCGAAGCCCCCGCCCGCGCGGGGAGCCGCCCGGCGGACGGTGCGGGTGCTGCTCGACGCGGTCCGCACCGGGCCGTTCTGGCTGCTGGCGGGCTCCTTCGCGATCTGCGGCGCCTCCACCAACGGCCTGATCCGCACCCACTTCGTGCCCTCCGCCCACGACCACGGCATGCCCATCACGGCGGCGGCCTCGCTGCTCGCGGTCATCGGCGTCTTCGACGTCATCGGCACGGTCTTCTCCGGCTGGCTCACCGACCGCTTCGACGCGCGCAGACTGCTCGCCGTCTACTACGCGCTGCGCGGGATCTCGCTGCTCTTCCTGCCGGTGCTGATGGCCCCCGACGTACGGCCGCCGATGATCTTCTTCATCGTCTTCTACGGCCTCGACTGGGTCGCCACGGTCCCGCCGACCCTGGCGCTCTGCCGCGAGCAGTACGGCGAGGACAGCGCGATCGTCTTCGGCTGGGTCCTGGCCTCGCACCAGGTGGGCGCGGCGGCGGTCGCGTTCCTCGGCGGGGTCGCGCGGGACGTGTTCGGCGACTACGACGTGGTCTGGTACGCGTCGGGGGCGCTGTGCGCGGTGGCGGCCCTGATGGCGCTGGTGATCCGCCGGGCGCGAGTGCCGCGCGCCGGGGGCGGCGGCTGAGCCGGGCCGCTCGCGGTCACGGAGGGGGCGTTCGGTGGCGTAGGGTGGGGTTCACCGACGCGGGGTGGAGCAGCTCGGTAGCTCGCTGGGCTCATAACCCAGAGGTCGCAGGTTCAAATCCTGTCCCCGCTACTGATGATCACCAAGAGGCCCGGATCCCGAGGATCCGGGCCTCTTCGTGTGCCCCGCCCTCTTCGTGTGCCCCGCCCTCTTCGTGTGCCCGGCCCCCGCCCGTGCCGGACGCTCGGACATCCCTCCCGGACGCTGGGCCATGGGCGGGGACCGCCCGCCGCGCGAGGCTGGTGCCATGACTTCCACGGATACGCGTACCGATACGACCTCGAAGCGGGGCCCCGTCCTCGTGATCGGGGGCACCGGCAAGACCGGCCGCCGGGTGGTGGACCGGCTCCGCGGGCTGGGGGTGGAGACCCGCGCGGCCTCCCGGTCGGGGGAGAGCCGGTTCGACTGGGCCGAGCCCGCCACCTGGGGCCCCGCCCTGGACGGGGCCGCCGCCGTCTACATCGTCCCGCTCGACACCTCGCCCTCCCCGACCCCCGCCTTCGTCGAGCAGGCCGTCGCGAGCGGGGTCCGGCGCCTCGTGCTCCTCTCGGCCCGGGGCGTGGACGTGCCCGGCTACTTCGGCCCCGGCCACGACGTCGGCGGCCCGCACGGCGAGGGCGAGCGGGCCGTGCGCGCCTCCGGGGCGGAGTGGACGATCCTGCGCCCGGGCTGGTTCGCCCAGAACTTCAGCGAGGGCGTCTTCCTCGACGGCGTACGCACCGGTGAACTGGCCCTGCCCACCGGGGACGGGAAGGCCGCGTTCGTCGACGCCGACGACATCGCGGACGTCGCGGTGGCCGCGCTGACCGAGGACGGCCACGCGGGCCGGGAGTACGGGCTCTCGGGCCCCCGCGCGCTCGGCATGGAGGACGTCCTGGACGAGATCGCGAAGGCGACCGGGAAGCGCGCCGCGTACGTCCCCGTCGAGGCGTCCGACTTCCGGGCCGCGCTCGTCGCGGACCAGGGCTTCACGGACGAGGAGGCCGGTCTGTGGACCGACGCGCTCATCCCGATCACGACGAGCCGGGAGGCGCCCGTACTGGACGGGGTGCGCCGGGCGCTCGGCCGGGAGCCGCGCGACTTCACGGAGTTCGTCCGGGACGCGGCGGCGGAAGGCGCCTGGGGCTGAGGAACGGCAGGGCCGGGGGAGGAGCGATCCACTCCGCGGGGCGGGGCGGGGTGGGGCCGGGGCGAGCCGGGGACGGCCCGCCCCGGCGGTTCACCCCGTCGGGACGGCCGTCTCCATCGTCCCCGCCGCCGACGCGGCCTCCCGCCGGTACGCGCTCGGGCTCTCGCCGCGCAGCCGCTTGAACGCCGCGCTGAAGCCGAACGCGTCCGCGTACCCCACCCGGCGGGCCACGGCCGCGACCGTCAGCTCCGGGCGGGTCAGCAGGTCGGCCGCCAGCGTCATCCGCCACTCGGTCAGGTAGGCCACCGGCCCGTCCCCGACCAGTTCGGTGAACCGCTTCGCCAGGGTCGTCCGGGACACACCCGCCCGGCTCGCCAGCTCCGCCGTCGTCCAGGGGTGCGCCGGGTCCTCGTGCATCGCCCGCAGAGCCGGTCCGGCGACCTCGTCGCCGAGGGCCCCGTACCAGCCGGGCGGATTCGCCTCGGGCCGGCCGAACCAGTCCCGCAGCGTGCACACCAGCATCCAGTCGAGCAGCCGGTCGAGCACGATCTGGTCGCCCGGCCGGCCCCGGCCGATCTGGGCCTCCAGGTAGCCGCGCAGCGGCGCGCAGTCCTCCTCGTCGGGGACCACGAGCGCCGGCGGGAGCGCCCGCAGGAGCCGCTGCGGCACGTGCGCCTGAACGTCGTAGGAGGCGGCCAGCAGCACGGTGGGGGAGTCGAGTTCGGGGCCGCCGTCCGGCGCCACGGCGACGGGGCCGGCGCCGGTGGCGTCCTGGAGGTGTCCCCGGTGCACCTCCCGGACGCCATCGGCCCGGCCCGTCCCCGTACCGTCCGCCGGGTCGTCGGTGAAGACGAACGGGGCCGGGCCCCGCACGATCGCTCCGTCGCCGACCTCCACCCGCAGCGGCTCGCCGCCCTCCGGGACGATCCACCCCGCACCGCGCAGCGGCAGGCACAGGGTCAGGTACGCCCCGTCCGTGAACCGCAGTGACCAGGGCGGGGTCAGCACCGACCGCCCGAACACCGCGCCCCGGCCCCGCACGCCCCGCAACAACTCGTCGAACACGTCCATGGTGCCCAGCCTAGGCAGAGCACCGGCCGTCCCGACGCCGCGCGGACCGGACCGACGGCGTTACGGCAGGTGCGCGAGCTGACCCACCTGGTAGCCGCCCGCCGGCTGCCGGAGGACGACGTTCAGCCGGTTGAAGGCGTTGATCAGGGCGATCAGCGAGACCAGGGCGAGGAGTTGTTCCTCGTCGTAGTGCTCGGCCGCGTTCGCCCAGACCTCGTCCGGCACCCCGCCCGCCGCGTCCGCGATGCGGGTGCCCTCCTCCGTCAGCTCCAGCGCCGCGCGTTCGGCGTCGGTGAAGACGGTGGCCTCGCGCCAGGCGGCGATCAGGTTGAGGCGCAGCGGGGTCTCCCCGGCCGCCGCGGCCTCCTTGGTGTGCATGTCCAGGCAACCGCCGCAGCCGTTGATCTGGCTCGCGCGGATCTTCACCAGCTCCTGGGTCGCGGCGGGCAGTCCCGTGCCCTCGACCACCTTTCCGGCGGCGACCAGGTGCTTGACGAGCTTCCCCGTGAGGGGGCTGGTGAAGGCGTTGATTCGGGCGTCCATGGCGGGCTCCTCCGTGGTGTCGTCAGTGGCTCCACACACAGGACGGGACAGGCCCCCGCGATGTGACATCCCGGGAGGTGACGGGCGTCACATCCGGGCGGGGGGCTCCTTCAGCGGTGGCTCAGCACGTTGACCACCCGGCCGTCCGGATCCCGCACGAAGAACCGCCGTACCCCCCACTCCTCGTCCTGGAGCGGGTGGACGATCTCCGCGCCGCTCTCCCGTACGACCGCGTACACCGCGTCCACGTCGTCCACCTCGACGCTCAGGTCGGGGACGACCGGGCCGGTCAGGTCGCGGGTCATGAGGCTGACCTGGTCCCGGGGGCTCGACGGCGGGGCGAGCGTGGTGATCCAGCCGAGGTTCATGACCTCCTCGAAGCCGAGCAGGCCGTAGAAGTCCCGGTTCTCCTCGACCGCCTCCGTCCGGAGGTTGGGCACGACACGGCGAACGGTCATCGTCGACTCCTGTGCGGTGGTCGCGGTACAGGTCTCCAGCATCGGGCGCACGGCGGCGGGGCGCGGGGTCAACGCGCCGCCCGTGCCTCCTTCCTGGCGATCCGCCGGGCGATCTTCCCGGCGTCCCGGGCCATTTCGCGGAGCATCCCGCTGATCGGATTGGTGAACCCGGTGAAGTACAGGCCGGGGGCCGACTTCGGCGACCGGCCCCCGCGGGCGACCGGGCGGCCCCGCCCGTCCAGGACGCCGAGGTGGCCGAGCAGCGGCTCCAGCGCCCGGTCGTAGCCGGTGGCGGCGATGACGGCGTCCGGGGTGAGCCGGGCCCCGTCCGCCAGGACCACCGTGTCCCCGTCGAACGAGGCGACCGCCGCCACCGGGACCACCCGGCCGGACCGCACCGCGTCGATCAGCCCCACGTCCTGGACCGGGATCGCCCCCTGGCGGGCGCGGGAGGCCAGGCCGCCGTCGGGGCGCGGGAGGCCGTGGGCGGACAGGTCGGGCACGGAGATCCGGGACACCACGGCCGCCGCGCGGTCCACGAGCCGTACCGGCAGGCGGCGGACCAGGATGCCGGTGGCCTGGGCCGGCCAGCCCGCGGTGGAACGGCGCACGATGTGCGGGGCGGTGCGCACCGCGATCCGTACCCGCGCGGCCCCGCCCTCCGCCAGGTCGGCCGCGATCTCCGCGCCCGTGTTGCCGACGCCGACGACGAGGACGTCCCGGTCCGCGTACGGGGCGGGGCCGCGGTAGTGCGCCGCGTGCAGCAGCTCGCCCGTGTACGCGTCGCGGCCCGGCCAGTCGGGGACGCGCGGGGTGTGGTTGAACCCGGTGGCGACGACGACCGCGCGGCCGAGCAGGACCCGGCCGCCCGTCGCGGTGAGCCGCCAGTCGCCGGAACCGTCGGGCGCCGGGTCGATGCGGGTCACCTCGACGCCGGTCACCACTTCCAGCTCGTGGTGCTCGGTGTACTTCTCCAGGTACCGCACCACGTCGTCCCGGCCCACCCAGCGCCCGAACCCGCGCGGCATCTTCAGCCCCGGCAGCGACGACCAGCGGCGGGTGGTGTGCAGGCGCAGCCGGTCGTAGTGGCCGCGCCAGGACGCGCCGACCCGGTCCGTCTTCTCCAGCACCACCGCCCGTACGCCCCGGGCGCGCAGCGTGGCGGCGGCGGCGAGGCCCCCGGGGCCGCCGCCGACGACGTAGACGGGGCGGTCGTCCGTGCGGTCGGTGACGGCGACGGCACGACTGCCTGCGGAGGAGGGGCTGTTGGGCATGGTTCGGAGCGTAATCGTCCGCTCTGTTGATGGGTCTCGGTCAAGAGGGAAATCGATTGCGAATTGATCACGAGGTGGTGCGGGGCGGCGGCCGGGGACGTGCGAGCGGCGGTCCGCGGGGGCGGCGGGGGCCGGGCGGACGCGCTCTCCGTACCGGTCAGGGCCAGAGCAGTTCGCGGGTCCAGCCTCCGGCCCCCGCCCCGCCCTCGGCACGGCGGTACCGCAGCCGGATGTGGCGGCGGCGGGCGTCGCCCTGGAAGAACTCGACCCGGGCCGGCTCGACCACGTACCGGGTCCAGGTCGGGGCCTCCGTGTCCGGCTCCGCCGCCGCCCGCTCCCAGGCCGCGTCCGCCGCCCGGTGCAGCTCCGCCACCGAGCCGGCCACCTCGCTCTGCGCCCCGGTCAGCGCCGCGGCGAGCGCCCCGGTGGACCGGGCGTGCAGATCGGCGTGGCTCTCGGCGGGGGTGCAGCGCACGACCGGGCCCCGGACCCGCACCTGACGGCCCTGGGCGGGCCAGTAGAAGCCGAGGGCGGCGTACGGGCGGGCGGCGAGCTGGCGGCCCTTGGCGCTGGTGGCGTGGGTGGCGAAGTGGAAGCCCCGCTCGTCCGCGTCGTGCAGGAGCAGCGTGCGGACGTCGGGCAGGCCCTCGGCGTCCGCCGTCGCCAGGGACATCGCGTGCGGCTCCGTCTGCCCCGCCGCCACGGCCCCGGCGAACCAGGAGTGGAAGAGCGGCAGCGGAGCGGGCGGCGCGGTCGCCGGATCGAAGTCCGGCAGTTCCGTGTCCCACACGCGCTGGGCGTGCAGCAGGTCCGGGAAGGCCGCGGCGGGGGAGGGGTGTTCGGCGTGGTCGCTCATGGGGCCATTGGACCGTACGCGGCCCCGTGCCCCGATGCGTGGCGCGGCGGGACACGGCGCGGCGCGGTCGCCGTGGTCGGACCGTGGGGCGGGGGCGCGGACGGCCCTCCGGCGGAACATCGTCCGGGTACGCCGACGGCGGGCCGCCCGCCGGGAAGCGCGGGCGGCCCGCCGTCGGAGAGACAGGACGTGGACGGAGCGGCGGCGTGGCCGTCCGGGTGGGCGGGCGCCCGCCCGGCAGCCGGGGCGTACGGGACCGAGGGGCCCCGCGCCCCGGCGCGCCTACTTCGTCGGCTTCTTGCCGGTGATGCCGAGGTGGACCAAGAGCGCCAGGTTCGGGCGCAGTTCGGCCTGCTTCACGCCCCAGGTGGTGAAACCCTTCTGGTGCGAGGCGACCGCGGCCAGCATCGCCACCAGGGAGCCCGCCATCGCCGCCGGACTGACGTCCTTGTCGACCTTGCCCTTGCTCTGGAGCTCCTTCACGGAATCCGTGAGGGAGTTGGTGACCGAGTTCAGGATCTTCATGCGGATCTTGTAGAACCGCTTGTCCCCCTCGGCCGCGCCGAGGTCGATCACGCGGAGGATCGCGTCGTTGTTCCGCCAGAAGTCGAGGAATCCCTCGACGAGTTGCTCGGAGGTCGCCCAGCCGGCCTTGCCGACCCACGAGCGTCCGGCGACCAGTTCGGTCAGCCCGGCCCCCTCCTTGGCGACCTCTTCGGCGATTTCGAGGACGGCGCCCTCCACATCGGGGAAGTACTGGTAGAAAGTCGCGGGTGAAGTCCCGGCCTTCCGGGCGACGTCGATGACTTTGACGTCCCGGTACGGCGAGGAGCTGAGCATCTCGCTGAGGCAGTCGAGCAACTTCTGCCGCGTCGCCTGACCGCGTCGGCCGGCCACACGGCCGTCGACGGTGCGTACTTGTCCTGTCATGCCGTCAGCTTACCGACGGGTGTCGGGAGCGCGATTCGGCCGACTGCAAATGGGGAACGCCGCAGGATCAGCGGGGTCTGCCGGGTGCGCGGGGCGAGAAGCGGCGATTTTCGGCCACGCGGGCGAGGGGTTGGGAACGGGCCTCGACGGGGCCGGGAACGGGACTCGACGGGGGCCGCGGGGCCTCTCCGGAGCGGGGCGGCGCCGCCCGGAGGAGCGGAGTGTCGCTGTAGGTAAATGTTATCAACAGCCTGTGGATAACATCGGTGGACAACTTCCGTCCACGGAGTGGACGCGCCCCTCACCGACCGGGCACATGTTCCCTATGGGTGCGTTCGGGGCGCGCGTGACCGGGGGTGACGCTACGTTGACGGTGACGGGCGTCACCGCGCCTCCGCTACGGAAGGATCCGGTCCCATGGCCGCATTCGCGCATTCCGCGCCGTGCTGGGCGGACGTGCAGCTCCCCGACCTCGAAGCGGGCAAGCGCTTCTACGGGGGGCTGTTCGGCTGGACCTTCCGGGCGGACGACGGCATGCCCTTCGCGGACGCGCTGAGCGACGGCCGCCTGGTCGCCGGGCTCGCCGCCAAGAAGGACGGCCGGATGCCCACGGCCTGGGGCGTCCACTTCACCACCGACGACATCCGGGCCACCGTCGCCGCGATCCGCGAGCACGGCGGCCGGATCATCACCGACCCGGTACGGGCGGGGCGCGCCGGTGTCACGGCCCAGGCCGCCGACCCCGGTGGCGCGGTCTTCGGCCTCTGGCAGCCGGAGGAGCGCGAGGGCTTCGAGAAGCGGAACGAACCCGGCTCCTTCTGCTGGACCGAGGTCCACACCCGGCAGCCGGACCGGGTGGACCCCTTCTACGAGGAGGTCTTCGGCTTCCGCGGCACCGACCTGGACGAGGCGGGCCACGACGTCTCCGACGAGGCGGAGGCGCCGGCCGACTTCCGGATGTGGTCCCCCCGGGGCGCCGAACCGGGCCCGGACACCGCGGTCGGCGGACGCGGCGTCATCACGGACGCGGTCCCCGCCGAGCTGCCCAGCCACTTCCTCGTCCACTTCGCCGTCGCCGACTGCGACGCCGCCGCCGAACTCGCCGTACGGCTGGGCGGCCGGATCGCCCAGCCGCCCGGCGACACCCCCTACGGCCGGACGGCCGTCCTCCACGACGACCAGGGCGCCGTCTTCGCCGTCCTGCGGCCCCGGGAACTGCTCCCCTGAGCGACGGACCGCACCCGTGACCCGGCCGCGAGGAGCGCGGCGACCGGCGTGAAGGGCCCGGTGCGCGGCCGTGAGGAGCCCGGCGGCCCCCCGTGAGGGGCCCGGTGGGCGACGGACCGCACCGGTGACCGACCGTGAGGGGCCCGGTGGGCGACGGACCGCACCGGTGACCGACCGTGAGGGGCCCGGTGTGCGGGGATACGGGAGGGAGTGACCTGGGACACCCCGTTCCGCCCCCGGGTTCGCAACCGGGGGCCGGGCCAGGAAGAATCGGGGTGCGTACCGCCAGGCGATGCCCAGTGGTGAGACCCTGCACGGGGGCGCGCTGAACAGGGCGGGATTCGACCGGCGGTAATTCGCGGACTTCGTCGCCGAGGTCCGTTACGGGGAGGTGGCAGGCAAGTGGTGGAGCAGCTGACGCAGCACGACCCGAGACGGATCGGCCCGTTCGAGGTGCTGGGACGGCTCGGGGCCGGCGGCATGGGGCTGGTCTATCTCGCGCGCTCGGCGTCCGGCCGGCGCGTGGCGATCAAGACGGTGCGGACCGAACTCGCCGAGGACCAGCTCTTCCGGGTCCGCTTCACCCGCGAGGTCGAGGCCGCCCGCGCGATCAGCGGCTTCTACACCGCCGCCGTGGTCGACGCCGACCCGCGCGCCGCCGTCCCCTGGCTCGCCACCGCCTATGTGCCGGCGCCCTCGCTCGAGGAGATAGTGAACGAGTGCGGGCCCATGCCGACCCAGGCCGTGCGCTGGCTGGCCGCCGGCATCGCGGAGGCCCTCCAGTCCATCCACGCGGCGGGCCTCGTCCACCGGGACCTGAAGCCGTCCAACGTCCTCGTCGTCGAGGACGGGCCCCGGGTGATCGACTTCGGCATCGCGTCCGGCGTCTCCAACACCCGGCTGACCATGACGAACGTCGCCGTGGGCACCCCCGCGTACATGTCGCCCGAGCAGGCCCGGGACTCCCGCAGCGTCACCGGCGCCAGCGACGTCTTCTCGCTGGGCTCCACGCTCGTCTTCGCCGCCACCGGACACGCCCCCTTCCACGGGGCCAACCCGGTCGAGACGGTGTTCATGCTGCTGCGCGAGGGCCCCGACCTGGAGGGGCTGCCCGACGACCTGCGGCCGCTGATCGAGTCCTGCATGCAGATGGACGCCACCCGCCGGCCGAGCCCCGCCGACCTCCAGGCCCAGCTCGCCCCGCACCTCTTCGCCTCCGGCGGGGACGACAGCGGGACGGCCTCGGCCTGGCTGCCGTCCCGGGCCACCGCGATGATCGAGACGCGCCGGGGCGGCGGGCGGACCGCGCCGCCCGCCCCGGCCTCGCCCCCGCCGCCCCCGAGGCGGCCGCCCGGGGCCCCGGGGCGGGAGACCGACTGGCGCAGTGGGGCCGACCTGCGCTCGACCTCCCCGCTGGCCTCGCCCTCGCCCCTGGCCGCCGCACCCGGCCCGGCCTCCGCCGCGGCCCCCTCCGCCGTGTCCGACGGCGGGCCCGTCCGGCTGGCCGGGGCGAAGGTGCCGATCGGCCCCGGGCCGCGCGCGGGCGATGTGCGCGGGGCCGCCGCCGCGCACCCGGCCGCCGCGACCGGCTGGGTCCGCGCCCCCGCCGGAGTGAACGGTTCCTCGCCCGCCACCGGCCCCACCGCCGCCGCCGCCGCCACCGCCCCGGTCCCGGCCCCCGGGACCGCCCCGGACGGCGCGGCCCCGGTCCCGGACCGCTGGCGGCCCTGGCGGTTCCGTATGTCCAACGACGTGTGGGGCACGCCCGTCGTCTCCGGCGATCTGCTCTACGTGACGTCCTTCGAGGTCCACGCGCTGGACGTGGGCAACGGGCGGCGCCAGTTCAAGACCCGGGACGTGGCCTGGGCGATGGCCGTCGAGGGCGGTCGCATCCACGCCTCGGACGGCCCCTCGCTGTACGCGCTGGACGCGGCGAGCGGCGCCGAGCAGTGGCGTCTGCCGACCGACGCCTGGGTGTACGCGCTCAAGGCCGACCGGGGCACCGTCCTGACCGCGACCCGGGGCGGCGGCGTCCAGGGCTGGGAGGCGTCCAACGGCGACAAGCTGTGGGAAGTCACCGGGGCGCAGAGCGACTTCGAGACGGCGGAGGCCGGGCCGGTCATCCACGACGGCACGGTGTACGTCTGGCAGGACGCCCGGCTGCGCGCGCTGGACGCCCGTACGGGCATCGAGCGCTGGTCGTACCCCATCGGGGACGCGGCCTCCTGCGGCGGCGTCCCGGTCCGGGTCACCCCCGCCCCCGACGGCTACGTCTACATCGCCGCGGGCACCCGGGTGCTGGCGGTGGAGACCGGCTCCGGGCGGGTGCGCTGGCACTTCGAGGCCCCGGCGGTCTTCCTGTCGCCGCCCGCGTTCGCGCCGGGCCCGGCGGTGACCGGCGGCGGGGTGTACCTCGCGGACTACCTCGGCACGGTGTACGCGCTGGACGCGACGACCGGCAAGGACCGCTGGCGGATTGCCACGGAGGCCCGTTCCTCCATCGAACCGGTGCTGGTGGCGGTGGGCAACGTGCACGTGGGCAGCGGCAGCGCGCTGTACACCCTGGACGCGGTCACCGGCACCCCCAAGTGGCGCTTCGCCGCCGGCGGCGACGTGGTGGGCGCGCCGGTGGTGGCGGACGGCCGGGTCCACTTCGGCTCGGCGGACCACGTGCTGTACACCCTGGACGCGGCGGGCGGCCAGCTCCGCTGGAAGCTCGCGACGGGCGGGGAGATCACGGGGTCGCCGGTGGCCCAGGCGGGCGTCGTGTACGCGTGCAGCAAGGACCGCTGCGTGTACGCGCTCGACGCGCTGAAGGGTACGGGCACCGGGAACAGGGCGCGGACCTGAGCCGCCCCCTGTCGCCGGACGGGCCCGGGTGACTCCGTCCGCCGACCGCGGCCGGAGGCCCGACGAGGCGGGCGGACGTCAGCCCCGCGGGGGCGGCGGCGGGTGGGGCGGGTGCACCGGATCCCGGGGGTCGTCCTCCGGGTGCGGCGCCCGCGGACACGGCCGCGTACGGGGGTCGTGCGGATCGGGCCCCGTGTAGGGGTCCACCTCCGGCTCCGGCCACGGCGACGTCTGCACGGACATCCCCGGCTCCCGCGTCGGCGGCCAGGTGTCCACCCGGTCCGGAGGCGGCGCGGCGAACGGCTCCGCCGGCTCCCGCTCCCGCGCCGGCCTCCGCCCCCGTCCGCTCCGCCGGCCCCTCGTCAGCAACGCCCCGATCAGCATCAGCGCCCCGCCCGCCAGCGCGTTCGCCACCCCCGTCCGGAGCCCCGACCCGTCCCCGGCCACCACCAGCGACCCCGACGCCTGTCCCTGACGGACCATCCACAGCACGGTGAAGCCCAGCACCACGAGACCGGCGAACGCGACCACGGCCCGCGAGCGGAGCACCACCCCCAGGACCACCAGCGCCGCGGCCGCCAGGAACGGCAGCAGGATCGAGACCAGCACGCCCGACCCCGCGGGGGTGATCCCTTCGAAGAGGTCCCGCACCCGGTAGTCGCGCCCGGCCCGGCCGCCGTACCAGGCGCGGAACGGGCTCAGCACGGCGGAGGCGGCTCCGGCCAGGGCGACGGCGGAGCCGAGGACGTTGCGGATCATCGTCGGCCTCCAGGGCGTCGTCCGGCGTGTGCACGGGCCTCCGCGGCCGACGCTACGCCCGGACGATCACCCCCGCCACGCGGACCAGGACGGGATCGTGACAGGGTCATGACCTAGACAGGGGGCCGCGCACGGCATGCTGAGGGGGGCGACGCGCCCCGGCGGCGCGGCCCGTGCCAACGACGTCCGACAAGGGGGGCTGCATTCATGATGCGGCGACAGATGAAGCTCGCGGCGGTTCTGGTCGTGGTGGTGCTCGCGCTCACCGGGTTCTCGACCTCCGCCGGCAAGAGCAGGAGCGGCAAGAGCGGCAGTTCGGGCGGCGGCTGCTCCAGCTCCAAGAAGAGCAACAACGGCTACCGCGACACGGACTACGACGACTACGACGACTCCTCGTCCTCCGGCTCCTCGTCCTCCGGCTCCTCCTACGGAACCCCGACGCCCACCGCCTCCGACGCCCCCGTCGTGCGCGTGATCCGCTGCGCCGTCCCCCGCAAGGGCAAGCGCAGGGCGGTCCCCTCGTCGCTGGTCGAGCTGCGGGCGAACGAGCCGGGTTCGCAGGCGTACGAGATCGACGTGCGGTTCATCGACGCGATGGGCCGGACCGTGGACACCGCCGAGACCACCGCGAACCTCGACGGCGGAGAGGTGCGCACCCTCACCGTGCGGATGGAGAGCCCCGGCAAGGTCTCCCGGGTCAAGCGCTGCGAAGTGACCGCGGTGGCGCTCTGAGCGAGCCGCGAGCCGCGAGCCGCGAGAGGAGTGAAGCGAAGAGGGCGGAGGGGGCGGAGGACCGGAGGCGCTCACGCTGCGCAGGCTCGGCGCCGGCCTGGGGGCCGGGGGAGAGGCCCCTGCGGCTCCGCCGGGCGGGGTGACGGCGGCCCGGCCCCGGACATGCGGGAGGGGCCCGGACGTTTCCCCCGTCCCGGGCCCCTCACACATTCCCCCCTGCCGCGACCGCGACGACTCCCCCTCGGCGTCGCCTCGGCCGCGTCCCCCCGTCTCCCCGTCGGGAAGGTCTACTGCTTCGGCTTGAACGGCTCGGACGTGGCGTGCTGGTCCTGCGTCGTCACCGGCTCACCGGTCGCGTGCTGGTCCTGGGTCGTCGCCTCGCCGGTGGCGTGCTGGTCGGCGGGCTTGAAGACCGGGTCCTTCTTCGTGGCGTCGGCCATGGTGGTCAACTCCTTCTCTTCGTACGGTGCGCAGTGGGTTGGAGAGGCCCGTCCAGCTGTTCCCCCGTGGACTGCCGGACGAGCCTCTCAGGGCCGCTCACCTTAGTGGCGCGCCCGATGTCGTCCCCGTCTGCCCCCCGATGCGACGGATCGACAGGACTGAGCATGGCGGGGGGCGATAAACGAACGATGAACGCGCCCGCCGTCAGCGCGTGGAGATGCCCGTCAGCAGGGACCGCACGCCGCCCGCCTCCGGCGAGCCGAGCTCGTCGTAGATGCCCAGCGCCTCGTTCCAGCAGACCTGGGCGCGGCCGGTCTGGCCTATGCCGGCCAGCGCGCGTCCCAGCACCGTCAGGACGTTCCCCCGCCGCCAGTCGCCGCCGATGCCGCGCAGGACGGCCAGCGCCGACTCCGCGTACTGGGCGGCTTGCGTGGGCCGGCCGGACGCGATCTCCACCTCGGCCAGCCGGAACAGGGACATGCCCTCCCACAGCCGCTGGCGGCTGTCGCGGAATATCTCCAGCGCCTCGGTCAGCTTCCCGGTGGCCGCCGGGAACTCCCCGCTCTGGGTCAGCGCCATGCCCAGGGCGTAGCGGCCGTTCGCCCCCCGCAGCGCGTGGCCCAGCAGGTCGTAGATCTCGATGCCGGAACGGGCCAGGGAGATCGCGCTGCGGGTGCGCCCCGTGGCGAGGTGGATGCGGGAGAGGTTGCACAGGGCGCTCGCCTCGCCCGGCCGGTTGCCGTCGCTGCGGAACGCGTCGATCGCCTGGTTCAGGAAGGCCTCGCCGTCCTGGTGGCGGTTGTGGTAGAGCGCGATGATGCCCCGGGCGTTGGCGGCCCAGCTGACCGCCAGGAGGTCCTGGGCGGTCTCGGCCAGCTGCATCGCCTCCTGGGCCTCCCGGTCCGCCTGGTCGAACCGGCCCGCCAACTGGTGGGCGTTGGCCAGCGACATGACGGCGCGGCTCTCCGCCCGGGGGTCGCCGCACATCCGGGCGGCTTCGCGCACCGTCACGGCCGCCGCTTCGTACTGCTTCGCGTTCGCCCCCGACTCGCCCAGGTCCAGGGCCGCGTAGAGCAGGTCCACCGCGCGGCGCAGGGTGGCCGGGCGCGCCACCTGGCGTACGCAGGCCAGCAGGTTGGTCGCCTCCGTGTACAGCCAGTCCAGGGCCGCGTGCCGGTCGCCGAAGGAGAGGCCCGCGTGCTCCGTCGGCTCCAGGTGGTCCACCAGCCGGTCCCCCGGCCGCTCCAGCGCGTACACCCCCGCCGCCGTCGCCAGGTAGAAGTCCAGCAGCCGCGACAGCGCCGACTCCCGCGCCCCCGGCTCCTCGTCCCGCTCCGCGCACGCACGCGCGTAGAGGCGGACCAGGTCGTGGTAGCGGTAGCGGCCCGGGGCGGCCGACTCCACCAGGCTCGTGTCGACCAGCGCCTCCAGCAGGTCCTCCGCCGTGTGCGGATCCCGGTCCAGCAGGGCGGCGGCTGCGGCGAGGGAGATGTCCGGGCCGTCCGCCAGGCCCAGCAGGCGGAAGGCGCGGGCCTGGGCCGGTTCCAGCTGGCCGTAGCCGAGTTCGAACGTGGCCTTCACCGCCAGGTCGCCCGCCTGCAGCTCGTCCAGGCGGCGGCGCTCGTCGGCCAGCTTGGCGGCGAGGACCGACACCGTCCAGGTGCGGCGGGCCGCCAGCCGGGAGGCGGCGATACGGATGGCCAGCGGCAGGAAGCCGCACGCGGCCACCACGTCCAGGGCCGCTTCGCGCTCCGCGCCGACCCGCTCCGTGCCGACGATCCGGGTGAAGAGCTGGAGCGCCTCCTCCGGCGACATCACGTCCAGGTCCACCAGGTGCGCCCCGGCCAGGTCCACCATCCGCACCCGGCTCGTCACCAGCGCCGCGCACCCCGGCGTGCCGGGCAGCAGCGGGCGGATCTGGGCGGCGTCGTGCGCGTTGTCCAGGAGGACCAGGACGCGTCGCCCGTCCAGCGCCGAGCGGTACAGCGCGGCCCGCTCGTCCAGCGTGTCCGGGATCGCCGAGTCCGCCGTCCCGAGCGCCCGCAGGAACGAGCCGAGCACGGTCTCCGGTTCCGCCGCGCGCGCCCCCGCCCCCTGGAGGTCCACGTAGAGCTGCCCGTCCGGGAAGTGCGGGCGGGCCTGGTGGGCGACGTGGACCGCCAGCGTCGTCTTGCCCACGCCGCCGATCCCGGCCACCGCGGAGACGGCCATCACCGAGCCCTCGGCGGTGGCCAGTCGGCCGCCCAGCTCCGACACGAACGCGCTGCGCCCGGTGAAGTCGGGCACCGTCGCCGGGAGTTGCGCGGGCCGCAACGGCGCGGGGGCGGGCGCCGGCCGGTCGGCCGGGCGGGCCAGTTCCTCGTCGGCGCGCAGGATGCGCTGCTGGAGCCGGGCCAGTTCGGGGCGCGGATCGACGCCCAGCTCCTTGGCGAGGAGCCGGCGGGTGTCCGCGTACACCGCGAGGGCCTCGGCCTGCCGGCCGCTGCGGTACAGCGCCACCATCAGCAGCTCCCGCAGCCGCTCCCGCAACGGGTGCGCGGCGGTGAGCGCGGTCAGCTCGGAGACGGCCTCCGCGTGGCAGCCCACCTCCAGGTCCAGATCCAGCCGGGTCTCGGTGAGCTGGAGCCGCCACTCCTCCAGCCGGGTCCGCTGGTTGTCCGCGTACGGCCCCGGCACCGAGGCCAGTGCCTCGCCGTCCCACAGCCCCAGCACCTTGGTGATCAGGGTGCGCGCCTGGCGGCGGTCGCCGGAGGCGCGGGCCTTCTCCGCCTCGGCCACCAGGTCCTGGGCCAGCGTCAGGTCGAGCGCGCCCCGGTCGATGCGGATCGCGTAGCCGCCGGACTCGCTCACCAGGGTGTCCTGGCCCAGCGACTTGCGCAGCCGGGAGGCGTACGTACGGATCGTGGCCAGGGCCTGCGAGGGCGGGTCCTCACCCCAGAACGCGTCGATCAGCTCGTGCGCCGTGGCCGTCCGGCCCTCGCGCAGCAACAGGGCGGCCAGCAGGGCGCGTTGCTGGGGGGAGCCGGGGGGAAGCAGTTCGGACCCCCGCCACACCCGTACGGGGCCGAGCACGGTGAACCGGAGGGTGTCCGCCGTACCCGGTCGCTCCGGGGCGCGCTGCTCCGGTACGCGCACGCGTGGCCCGTCGACACGGTCCATTGATGCCCCCTGTCCTGCTCGCCTGCCGGTCCCGCTCGTCCGCGGACCCTGCCGGTGGTGCCCGCGGTCCGCCCGCCCGCCCCTGCGGGTCGGGCGTCGACGCATACGGACGGCGCGGTAGCGCCGGTATCGCGCTCAACAGTCTGCCTTGTCCCGGCCTGACTCGTCAGCAATGGGTGACGCTCTGCACAAGGCTTCGACAACGATCCGGGAACGGAGCGCCGTGCCCCGCCGCCGCGCGCACCGGGGCCGACGGAACGTGCCCGTACGGGAGGGGAGCCCGCGGGCTCCCCTCCCGTACGGGCGCCGCCTCAGGCCCTCGCCACCGGCTCCTGGAGTTCCGTCACCCAGGCGCTCCGGTCCGGCGGGCACTCCAGGGTGACCTCGCGGGCGTACCCCGTGGAGCGGTAGCCGTGCGCCTCCAGCCAGCGGGCCAGGGTCTGGGCCGCCGGCAGCACGTCGTCCATCGCGCCCCGGTGCACGATCGTCGCCGCCTCGAACGCGGGCAGCTCCACCACGCTCACCCCGGTGTCCCCGACCGGGCCCACCGGGGCCGATACGGCCACCCCGGCGTGCACGGTGATCGCGCCGCCGCCCTCGGGGGCGTTCTCGTACCGGGCGATCCCCGGACCGGCGGGCCGGATGCCCGCGCCCTCCAGGAGCGGGAAGAGCCGTTCGTACAGCGGTCCGATCACCGGCCCGATGCGGTGCGGTTCGTCACCGGCCGCCGTCCCGGTCAGCTCGGCCACCCGGACCGCGGGAACGGTCTTGACCACTACGTCGTCGGCGGGCATACGCCCCTCCCTCTCGATCGACCGGAGCCTCGCCTCGACCCCGGCCAGCCGCGTCGCCGCGGCGGCCATCGCCTCCTCCAGTTCGGCCCGGCGCAGCCGCAGCATGCCGCGCAGCTCCTCCGGTCCCACCTGCTCGTCCAGGAGGGCCGCCACCTGCTGGAGCGTGAAGCCGAGGTCCTTGAGCGCGATGATCCGGTTGAGCCGGGCGAGTTGGGCCGCGCCGTACAGGCGGTAGCCGGTGGCGGGGTCGGTGCGGTCCGGGTGCAGCAGCCCGACGGCGTCGTAATGGCGCAGCATGCGGGGCGACACCCGCCCGTACCGGGCGAAGTCTCCGATGGTGAACATGATGGCTCCACTGCACCCCTTCACACGGGGTCAAGGTCAAGCGCGGCCGGGCGGGCCCGGCGCCAGGGCCTGCCGCCCCCCCGCCGCCTGCCGGGCGACGACGGCGGGTTGACGCCACGCCCTAGCCGTGCCGTTTCGGGTCCAGCAACTGTTCGCGCAGGGCCGTCAGCTGGTGCGACGAGCCGACCGCCCGGTCCTCGTCCAGGGTGGCCAGCGCCAGGAGCAGCGCGTCGGCCACCAGCAGGCCGGTCAGCGACTCCGCCGTGATCCCCGTGGGGGTGTGCGGCGCGGTGAGCACCGCCTCGACCCGGTCCGCGTACGCCTCGCCCAGCTCGTCCGTCACCAGGACCACCTTGGCCCCGACCGAGCGGGCCCGCTCCATCAGGACCGACAGCTCCATCAACCGCCGCCCCGGCTGGAAGACGACCACGGCGTCGCCCTGCCCGAGGGCCAGCAGCTGGTCCGCCAGGGCGAAGCCGGTCTCCGAGACCGCGCGGGCACGGCGGCCGATCCGGCCGAGCGCCAGCGCCAGGTGCCGCGCGCCCGGTTCGGAGGCGGCGACCCCGTACGCGAAGACCTCGCGGGCCTCGGCGAGGACGGCCACCGCCCGCTTGAGGGAGTCCGGGCCGGTCAGCCGGCGGGCCTGGTCGATGCGTTCCTGGGCCTCGTCGAAGACGTCGGACCAGATGGAGTCCAGGTCCTGGCCCACGTGGGCGATGCGCCGCTTGAGCCGTACCTCGGGGGCGACGGCCGAGGTGAAGTCGTTGGCCAGCTCCCGTTTCAGCGCGGGGAGGCCGGCGTAGCCGAGGCGCTGCAGGGCCCGGACGACGGTCGCGTTGCTGGTGGAGCTGGCCGTGCCGAGCTGCTGGGCGCTGGCGAAGAGCAGCTGCTCGACCGGGGCGCTCACCAGGTACTGGGCCACCGCCCGCTCGGATGCGGACAGATCGTTCCATTGGTCACGAATGGCGGCGCGGAGGCGCGTCACTCCGGTCTCGTTCTCTGGAATTTCCATTACAAGCATTGACTTCCGTGTGACCGGCGTTACTGTCCTGGACAGAACGTTCCAAGGGGAACGCTTTCTGAAATCGACGTTACAGGACTGTTCCGGTCCCCGTCCGCCGGTCGCCGAAGCGTTCCGTCGCGAGGAGAACAATGGCACCCCTGCCCACGGCATCCGCCCCCGTCCCCTCCGGTTCCGCGCCCCCGCCCGGGGAACCGGCCGCCCGGACCCTCCCCGTCGTCGAGATCTCCGGCACTCCGCTGGAGCGCGGCCGCCAGTACGGCGAGGCCGTCCGCCCCCTCCTGCACACCGCCCTCGCCTACTACGAGGAGGCGTTCGGCCGCTCCGCCGGACTCACCTGGGAGAAGGTCACCGCCCGCGCCGCCCGCTGGCTGGAGCCCGTCACCGCCTACGCCCCCCACCTCGTCGAGGAGATGCGGGGCATCGCGGACGGCGCGGGCGCCGGCCTGCTGGACGTCCTCGCGCTGAACGCCCGGGGCGAGGTCCTCTACGACAAGTCCTTCGCCGACATCACCGCCGACCGGGACGGCCGGCCGCCGGAGGAGGAACCCGCCGAGGGCTGCACCTCGTTCGCCGCGTACGGCCCCGCCAGCGGCGACGGCCACGTCTACGCCGGACAGAACTGGGACTGGCGGGCGGGGGTCGCGGACACCGTCGTCATGATCCGGATCGTCCAGCCGCCCCGCCCCACCCTGATCATGCAGGTGGAGGCCGGGCAGGTGGGCCGCCAGGGTGCGAACTCGGCCGGCATCGCCTTCAACGCCAACGGCCTCGGCGGCCGGTTCGACGACCGGATCGGCCTGCCCCAGACCGTCGTCCGGCGCACGGTCCTCGACCAGGGCAACATCGCGGACGCGCTCGACGTGCTGTGCCGCACCCGGGCCCACATCGCCAGCAACGCCCTCCTCACCTGCCGCGAGGGGTTCGCCATCGACCTGGAGACCACCCCCGCCGGGCACGGCTGGATGTATCCGACCGACGGCCTGCTGGTGCACGGCAACCACTACCAGGCCGGCGTCCCCGCCCCGCTGGCCGCCGCCGGGTACCGCCCGATGTCCCCCGACTCCCTGGTCCGCGTCCCCCGCGCCGAACAGGGCCTGGCCGCCCTGCGCCACTCCACCGGGCCCGCGGAGTCCCGGGAGCTGATCCGCCGGGCGATGTCCGACCACCTCGGCCACCCCGAGTCCCTGTGCACCCACCCCGACCCGCGCCGACCGGCCGTCGAGCACTGGACCACCCTCGTCTCCTCGCTCGCCGACCTCACCACCGGCGAGTACCTCGTGACCGCCGGAACCCCCTGCGACCGCACGTACCAGCACCTCCCCTGGAACCTCTACGACGGACCGCACGGCGGCCCGGAAGCGACAGGAACCCGACCATGACCCCCAGCACGCCCTCCTTCCGTTCCCCCGCCACCGCACCCCGCCGGACCTGGCGCCGTACCGCCCCCGTCGCCGGAGCCGTCGTCGCCGCCCTGCTCGCCGCCGCCGGATGCAGCGGAGCCGCCAAGCCCGCGGGCAGCGGCCCGGCAGCGGACGCCTCGAAACTCACCCTCACCCCTACCACCCCCGCCGCCACGGGCGAACTGGCCGAGGCCCGCTGGCTCCTGGAGGACGAACCGGACTCCCTCGACCTGGACACCCAGGGCTCCAGCGCCGGCCGCGTCGTCCTCACCAACGTCTGCGAGCGGCTCTACCAGCTCCAGCCGGACATGACCACGAAGCCGTTCCTCGCCGAGCGCGCCGAGACCCCCGACGACCGCACCCTCGTCCTGACGATCCGCTCCGGCGTCACCTTCCACGACGGCGCCCCGATGACCGCCGACGACGTGCTCTGGAGCCTTCAGCGGCACGCCGACCCGGACATGGAGCAGGGCGACGAGTTCGAGAACGTCGCCTCCATGAAGAAGACCGGCGAGAAGGAGATCACCATCTCCTTCAAGGCGCCCGACGCCCTCTTCCTCAAGGCGCTCGCCGGTGACGCGGGCATCGTCTGGAACCGGAAGCAGGTCGAGAAGGCGGGCCGCGACTTCGGCACCCCCGGGCAGCCCGACGCCTGCTCCGGCCCCTACCGGCTCGCGAACTGGAAGTCCGGCGACTCCATCACCATCGAGCGCCACGACGGCTACTGGGGCGACGAACCGCTGACCGAGCGCGTCACCTTCCGCTGGGCCACCGACAGCGCCCTGGTCAACGCGCTGACCACCGGGGCCGCCGACGGCGCGTACGCCGAATCGCCCAACACCGCCGCCGCCCTCGCCGGCAAGAAGGGCATCGCCCAGTACTACGGCCCCTCCACCTCCTCCCTCGTCCTCATCCCGACCGCACGCGGCGGACTGAAGGACCCGGCCGTGCGCCGCGCGCTCTCCCTCGCGCTCGACCGCAAGGGCATCGCCGCCTCCGGCTACGGCGGGATGGTCCAGCCCTGGTCCACCCCGGTCGGCTCCGGCGCCTGGGGCTACGGGAAACCGGTCTTCGAGGCCGCCGCCCGCGCCGCCGACGCGGTCGCCCCCGCCAGCCCCGACGCCGACGACATCGCCGCCGCCAAGAAGCTGGTGAAGGACTCCGGCGTGGACGCGGGCGCCCCGATCGTCATCGGCGCCGACGCGAGCCAGGGCCGCACCGTCGTCGCCAACGCCGTCCGCGCCGCCCTCCAGCGGATCGGGCTCACCGGGCGGATCAAGACCGTGCCCCCCGCCCAGTTCGAGCAGTTCTACAGCGACCCCGAGGCCCGGAACGAGATCGACGTCCTGGTCGGCGACTGGTACATCTCCAAGGCCGACCCGGTGGGCTTCTACGACAACGCGCTCACCGGCTCCTCCAACAACTGGGTCGGCTTCACGGACCCCGCCTACGACGCCACGGTCAAGAAGGCGCTCGCCACCCTCGACGACGCCGAGCGCGCGAAGCTCGCCGCCGGGATCCAGAAGAAGTTCACCGACGCCGCCGTCTGGATCTCCGTCGCCCAGGTCCCCTCCGTCCTCGTCCTCGACGACGAACTGACCGGACCGCCCGCCTCCATGGCGTACCTCTACTACCCCTGGGCCGCCGACCTCGGCGCGAAGAAGGGCTGACCACGATGCTCGCCCGGATCTCCCGGCGGCTGGCCGGACTGCTGGCCACCCTCCTCGCCGCCTCCTTCGTCATCTTCGCCGCCGTGTACGCGGCCCCCGGCGACCCCGCCGTCTTCCTGGCCGGAGGCCGCGACGAACTCACCCCGCAGAAGCTGGAGCTGGTCCGGGCGCAGTACCACCTCGACGAACCCCTCGTCGTGCAGTACGGCCGCTGGCTCGGCGACTGCCTCCACTTCGACCTCGGCCGCTCCTTCAAGTACAGCGACCAGGTGGCCGACCTGATCGCCGCCCGCTTCCCGACCACCCTGGCCCTCGTGGCGTACGCGACCGTCCTCTTCGTCGTCCTCGGCGTCGGCGCGGGCGTCCTCGCCGCCGTCCGGCGCGGCACCTGGGTCGACTCGGCCGTGGTCGGCGGCACGACGCTCGCCGCCTCGGTCCCCTCGTTCGTCTCCGCCATCGCGCTCGCCGCCGTCTTCGGCGTCCAGCTCGGCTGGTTCCCCGTCACCGGGGGAGGCGAGGGGTTCACCGGCACCCTGCACCACCTGACCCTGCCCGCGCTGGCCCTGGCGCTCGGCGCGCTCGCCGTCATCAGCCGGGTCACCCGGCAGGCGATGGCCGACGCCGGGGCCGCCGACCACGTGGAGGCCGCCCGCTCCTCCGGCATCCCGGAGCGCGAGATCGTCCGCCGCCACATCCTGCGCAACGCGCTGGGCCCGATCGTCACCATGTGCGGCCTGGTGACGGCCGGGATGCTGGCCGGCACGGTCGTCGTGGAGACCGCTTTCGGGATCAGCGGCATCGGTTCGCTGCTCGTCGGGGCGATCAACACCCACGACTTCCCCGTCGCCCAGGCGGTCCTGCTGCTCATGGTCACCGGCTACATCGTGGTCACCACCCTCGTCGACCTCGTCCACCCGCTGCTCGACCCGCGCGTGAAGGAGGCCGCCGTATGACCGCCCCGGCCCTCGCCCCGGCCCCGGTGGAGATCCGGGCCGCCCGCCGCCCCTACGGGACGTTCCTCGCGGGCGCGGTCCTCGGCCTGGTGGTGCTCGCCGCCCTCCTCGCCCCGCTGATCGCCCCGTACGCCCCCGACGCCATCGACCTCTCCGCCTCGCTGGCCGGGACCACCGGCGACCACCTCCTCGGCACCGACTCCTCCGGGCAGGACCTGCTGTCGCGGGTGCTGTACGGGGCCCGCACCAGCCTCGTCGCCCCGGCGCTCCTGCTCGCCGTCGCCGCCGTGCTCGGCATCGCGCTCGGCACCCTGGCGGCCTGGCGCGGCGGCTGGGCCGACACGGCGATCTCCCGGCTCACCGACGTCATGTACGCCTTCCCGGGGCTGCTGTTCACCGTGCTGATCATCGCGGTCTTCGGCGCCGGGATGACCACCTCCGTGCTGGCCCTGGGCCTCGCGTACACGCCGACCGTCGCCAAGTACACCCGGTCCGTGGCCCTCTCCGAGCGCCGCAAGCCCTACATCGACGCCTACCGCGTCCAGGGCATGGGCGGCCTGCGGATCTGCGCCTTCCACCTCGTCCCCAACCTCGGCCGCTCCGTCATCGGCTACCTGGTGGTCCTCTTCGGCGAGGCCCTGATGTCCCTGGCCACGCTCTCCTACCTCGGATTCGGCGCCCAGCCGCCCAGCTCCGACTGGGGGCTGATGGTGCAGGAGGGGCAGGCGGCCGTCGTCCAGGGGGCGCTGCTGCCCTCGCTGGTGCCCGGCGTCGCCATCGCCCTGGTGGTCGTCTCCTTCAACGTCGTCGGGGTCCGGGCCGCCGACCGACTCGCCCACGGGAGGTAACCGCCATGCCCGACGCCCCCGCGCGACACGACGCGGCGCGATCCGCCGCACCGGGAAGTGACACCGTGCTCCTCGACATCGACCGCCTCACCCTCCGCCTCCCCGGCACCGCCCGCCCCGTCCTGGACCAGGTCTCCCTGCGGGTCGCGAGCGGCGAAGTCGTCGGCCTGGTCGGCGAGTCCGGTTCCGGCAAGTCCACGACCGCCAAGGCCGCCCTGCGCACGCTCCCGGCGGGGACGGCCCTCGACGGCTCCGTCCGGGTGGAGGGCCGCGACGTCCTCGCCCTGCGGGGCGAGGAGCTGCGCGCCCACCGGGCCCGGACCGTGGCCCTGGTCCACCAGGACCCGCGCGCCGCCCTCAACCCGGTCCGCCGTATCGGGGACTTCCTCGTCGAGCGGCTCGCCGCCGCCGGGACCGGGGCGGCCGGCCGGGCCGCCCGGGAGCGCGCGGTCGAACTCCTCGACGCGGTCGGACTCGACGACCCGGAGCGCCGGGTCCGCCAGCGCCCGCACGAACTCTCCGGCGGCATGCTCCAACGCGTCGTCATCGCCGGTGCGCTGGCCGCCGAACCGCGGCTGCTGCTGGCCGACGAGGCCACCAGCGCCCTGGACGTCACCACCCAGGCGGAGATCCTCGCCCTCCTGCGCACCCTGCGCGCCGAACGCGGCCTCGGCCTGCTGTTCATCACCCACGATCTGCACCTGGCCGCCGCCTACTGCGACCGGGTGTACGTGATGTACGCGGGCCGGGTCGTCGAGGAACGGACCGCCGGAGACCTGTTCGAGCGGCCCCGCCACCCCTACACCCGGGGGCTGCTGGCCTGTTCCCCGACGCTGGGGGAGGGACGCCGCGAGATCCGGCCGATCCCGGGGAAGCCGCCGTCGCTGGCCGACGCCTTCGCGGGCTGCCCCTTCGTCGAGCGCTGCCCGGACGCCGAACCGGAGTGCGCGACCTGGCGGCCCGAGCCGGCGCCCCTGGACGGCGACGGGGACGGCGGTACGGGCTCCGCCGCCTGCCGCCGGCTGTCCCGGCCGGTCCCCCTGCAGCCGCCGCCCCGGCGGACCGAAGCCGCGACCGCGCAGAAGGGCGGCAGCCGATGACGCTCCCCACGAAGCAGGACCCCGCGCCGCTGCTGGCGGTCGAGGGCCTGCGCAAGACGTACCCGCTGCCCGGAAAGGGCCGCCTCACCGCCGCCGACGGCATCGGCTTCACCGTTCCGGCGGGCGGCTCGCTCGGCATCGTGGGGGAGTCCGGCTCCGGCAAGACGACCGTGGCCCGGATGCTGGTGGGCCTGGTCCGCCCGGACGCCGGGACGGTCCGGGTCCAGGGGCGGGTCCGGGGGCTCACCGCCCCGCGCGGGAAGGCGGCGCGGCTGGCCCGTGCGCGGGAGATCCAGATGGTGTTCCAGGACCCCTACCTCTCGCTCGACCCCCGGCTCACCGCCCGTCGCTGCCTGACCACCGCGCTGCGGCTGCACGGCCGTCCGGCCGGTCTCGCGGACGGGCTGCTGGACCGGGTCGGCCTCGGGTCGCGCGAGGCGGAGGCCCTGCCGTACGGGCTCTCCGGCGGGCAGCGGCAGCGCCTGGCCATCGCCCGCGCGCTCGCCGTCGACCCGAAGGTGCTGGTGCTGGACGAGGCGGTGGCGGCGCTCGACGTGTCGATCCAGGCCCAGATCCTGCACCTGCTCGACGAGATCCGCCGGGACACCGAGGTCGCCCTGGTCTTCGTCAGCCACGACCTGGCGGTGGTGCAGCACGTCACCGACGAGGTCGTCGTGATGCGGCGCGGGACGGCCGTCGAACAGGGCCCGACCGCCGACGTGCTGGCCGCGCCCCGCGACCCGTACACCCGGCTGCTGCTCGCCTCGGTGCCGCGCGCGGGCTGGAACCCGGCCGACGCGGTCGCCGCCCGGGCCGCCGCGGTCTGACGGGCGGCCCGGCCCCCGGGCCGGGAACAGGCAGGAGCCCTGCTCCCCCGCCGCGGCGGGGGAGCAGGGCTCCTTGGGTACTGCTGGTGCGACCGCGATCGGCCGACCCGGGCAACTAGGCCGGGGTGACGTTCTCAGCCTGCGGACCCTTGGGCCCCTGAGTGACGTCGAAGTTCACGACCTGGTTCTCCTCGAGGGAGCGGAACCCGGACGCGTTGATCGCGGAGTAGTGAACGAAGACATCCGGGCCGCCGCCGTCCTGGGCGATGAAGCCGAAGCCCTTTTCAGCGTTGAACCACTTGACGGTTCCGGTAGCCATAAGCCCTCCTTGGGCCAAAGGGTTGCCCTGCTCCAGAACCTGCAAACAAGTCTGAAAACTACAAAAGCCTGCGGGTTACATGCTCCGCAGGCTCTGTACTGCAAGGGAAACCAAACTGCAACTTGGCGGCGAGCCTAGCATGGGGTCTCCGGAGAGCGGTAGAGGGAAAGATCACTTCACCCGTATGTTTGAACAGCCCCGCGGGACGTTCGGGGAGAGCCGTCCGGGAGCCCCTTCCGGAGGGGGCCCCGCGGGGCGGCGCGGACCGGTGTGCGGACCCGGCGCGGGAGGGGGCGCACGGCCCCGGTGGCGCCCCCGGCCGGACGCGGGTCTAGCCTCGCGATGTGGACAATTCAACCGTCTCCCCCCATGAAGGCGACGAGAACCGTCGCAGCCGGCCCCGCGTCGGCCACATCCAGTTCCTGAACTGCCTCCCGCTCTACTGGGGCCTGGCGCGTACGGGGACCCTGCTCGACCTGGAGCTCTCCAAGGACACCCCGGAGCGGCTCAGCGAGCAGCTGGTCAGGGGCGACCTGGACATCGGTCCGGTCACCCTCGTGGAGTACCTGCGCAACGCCGACGACCTGGTGGCCTTCCCCGACATCGCGGTCGGCTGCGACGGCCCCGTCATGTCCTGCGTGATCGTCTCCCAGCTCCCGCTGGAGCAGCTGGACCGGGCCCGCGTGGCACTCGGATCGACCTCCCGCACCTCCGTGCGGCTGGCGCAGCTCCTGCTCGCCGAGCGGTACGGGGTCCGGCCCGACTACTACACCTGCCCGCCCGACCTGGGGCTGATGATGCGCGAGGCGGACGCCGCGGTGCTCATCGGCGACGCCGCGCTCCGCGCCAACCTGCACGACGCCCCCCGGCTCGGGCTCCAGGTCCACGACCTGGGCCAGATGTGGAAGGAGTGGACGGGGCTGCCGTTCGTCTTCGCCGTCTGGGCGGCCCGCAAGGACTACCTCGCCGCCCACCCCGAGCAGGCGGCCCGGGTCCACGAGGCGTTCCTGGCCTCCCGGGACCTCTCCCTGGAGGAGGTCGCCAAGGTCGCGGAGCAGGCCGCCCGCTGGGAGTCGTTCGACGCGGCGGTGCTGGAGGAGTACTTCACGACGCTCGACTTCCGCTTCGGACCGGACCAGCTCGCCGGCGTCCGCGAATTCGCCCGCCGGACGGGACGGGACACCGGCTATCCGGCCGACGTCCGGGTGGAGCTGCTCGGCGGCTGAGCCGTTCCCCGGGGGGGAATTCGCTTTTCCCCCGGAAGAGGGCGCGGGGGCTCCGGGAGAAGGGCGCCGGACGGGCGTCCGCGAAGAGGGCCTCGCGCAGGTGTCCCGATACCGCGCCCGGCGAAACCGTGTGCGATACCCGCTCCGGATACCGTTCCGGATAGGGAATGGGAGGCGGTGGAACAGCGCATTCGCGCCTTTCCCCGGGGGAAATGATCCCCTCCTGACCGGAGAAGGGGGAATGGTCCGGCCGTTTCCCGGTGACCGGGCCGGTGGCGCCCCCTAGGCTTCGGTCCGGACCCGGACCGTCCACAGGCTCCGCCGTCCACGGTTCCACCGTCCGCAGGGTTCACAGGGGGAGTCCAACGATGCAGCCGCTGGAAGCGGGCGAACCGCACACCATCGGCGCCTACCGCCTGCTCGGCAGGCTCGGCGCGGGCGGCATGGGCCGGGTCTATCTGGGGCGCAGCGCGGGCGGGCGCACCGTCGCGGTCAAGGTCGTCCACCCCCATTTCGCGCTCGACGAGCAGTTCCGCGCCCGGTTCCGGCGCGAGGTGGAGGCGGCCCGGCGCGTCGGAGCCCAGTGGACCGCGCCCGTCCTGGACGCGGACCCGGACGCGCCGGTGCCGTGGGTGGCGACCGGGTACGTGGCCGGGCCGCCGCTCTCCCAGGCGATCACCGAGCACGGCCCGCTGCCCGAGCACGCGGTACGGACCCTGGGCGCGGGGCTGGCCGAGGCGCTGGCCGCCGTCCACGGCCAGGGCATCGTCCACCGCGATGTGAAGCCGTCCAACGTGCTGCTCGCCCTCGACGGGCCCCGCCTCATCGACTTCGGTATCGCGCGGGCGCTCGGCGCGACCGTCTCGCTCACCTCCACCGGGGTCTCGGTCGGCTCGCCCGGTTACATGGCGCCCGAGCAGATCCGGGGTGTGGACGTCTCGGGCGCGGCCGACGTCTTCTCGCTGGGCGCGGTCCTGGCGTACGCGGCGACGGGCGAGGCCCCCTTCCCCGGCGACTCCTCCGCCGTCCTCCTCTACAAGGTGGTCCACGAGGAACCCGAGCTGGGCGAGCTGGAGGGCGAGCTGCGCGCGGTGGTCGAGGGCTGCCTGGCCAAGGACCCGGCGGCCCGCCCCGCCCCGGCCGACCTGGCACGGGCGCTCGCCCCGGAGGGGGCGGCGGCGATGGTGGCGGGCGGCTGGCTGCCGGCCCGGCTGGTGAGCGAGGTCAGCCGGTCGGCGGTGGCGCTGCTGGACCTGGAGCCGCAGGACGGGCCGGTGCAGTCGGGGCCCGTACCGTTCAGCAGCGCCTCGCTGGGAGCCGGGCCGGGAACGGCCGCGCCGGGCCGGGGCGGCGGGCCGTTCGGACCTCCCGTCCCCCCGCCCCCGCAGGACGCGGCGTACAGGCCGCAGCGCCCGGCCCGGGACGCGCCCTACGGACCACCGCGCCCGCAGGAGGAGGCGTACGGGACACCGCGCCCGCAGGAAGCTCCGCGGGACGAGGCGTACGGGGAGCCCCGCCCGCAGGAAGCGCCGCGGGACGTACCGTTCAGGGCGCCGCATCCGCAGGACGACCTGTACGGCGCACCGCATCCGCAGGACGACGCGTACGGGACGCCGCCCCCGCCCCCGCCCCCGCCGTCGGCGCCCCCGCGCGCGCGGCCCGCCTCCACCTCGCCCCCGCCCCCCACGCACGCCGGGACCTACCGGCAGAGCGACGGCGGCCGGGGGCCCGGCCCGGGCGGCCTGCCGGGGCAGCGCACCGCCGACCCCCGCTTCTCCGTCACCGTCAGTGCCGAGGACGGGCCGGGCGCCGGGGAGCGCCGCAGCCGCCGGGTCAGCTGCACCGTCGCCCTGGCCGTGGCGGGCGCGCTCGCCGTCGTCACCCTCGGCACCGGCCTGCTCGACGGCTTCTTCCCGGAGGGCGACGCCGACCGGGGCACGGACGCGGCGGGGAAGCCCTCCGCCTCCGCTTCCGAGCACCCGCCGGCCGGGGAGAAGCCGTCGCCCACCGGCACCGGCGACGCGGGCGGGCCCCCGGTCCGCGCGCTGCCGAAGGCGTACGTCGGCACCTGGAAGGGTTCGGTCACCGAGAAGACGACCGGACAGCCCCACGGCACGCTCACCGCCGTCTTCACCGAGGGGAGACGCGGCGCGCGGGTCGTCCGGATGAGCACGACGATCTCCCAGCTCGGGGTCACCGTCACCTGCAACAGCGTCGGCACGCTCGTCTCCGGCACCGCGAAGGAGCTGAACATCCGCGAGACCACCGACCCGGACCGCCCCAGCACCCCCGGCCTGTGCACCGACGCCGAGGCCGACCTGGTCTTCCGCCTCACCGGGGACGGCGCCCTGGACTACCGCTCGAAGGAACGCGCCGCCGGTCTCCCGTACGGCAGGCTCACCCGGTCCGGCGACTGATCGCGCAAGGGGCTGGCGTACGCTGGATCGGTCCGTGGATCGTCGAAGAAACCGCCGAAAGGTGACAGCCCGGTGACCGAGAAGGCCGACCTTCAGCCCGTCCTCGACCGAGCCGCCGAAGGCGGTCGGATCACCCCCGAGGAGGCGCTCGACCTCTACCGGTCCGCGCCGCTGCACGCCCTGGGCGCCGCCGCCGACGCCGTACGCCGCCGCCGCTACGCCGGTACGGAGCACATCGCGACGTACATCATCGAGCGCAACATCAACTACACCAACGTGTGCGTGACGGCCTGCAAGTTCTGCGCCTTCTACGCCCCGCCCAAGGACACCGCCAAGGGCTGGACCCGCGACCTCGACGACATCCTGCGCCGCTGCGCGGAGACCGTGGAGCTGGGCGGCACCCAGATCATGTTCCAGGGCGGCCACCACCCGGACTTCGGCGTGGAGTACTACGAGGAGCACTTCTCCGCGATCAAGAAGGCGTTCCCGCAGCTGGTCATCCACTCGCTGGGCGCCTCGGAGATCGAGCACATGGCCCGGATCTCGAAGGTCTCCGCCGAGGAGGCCATCCGCCGCATCCACGCCGCCGGGCTCGACTCCTTCGCGGGCGCGGGCGCCGAGCTGCTGCCCGCCCGGCCGCGCACCGCCATCGCCCCGCTCAAGGAGTCCGGCGAGCGCTGGCTGGAGATCATGGAGATCGCCCACGGCCTCGGCGTCGAGTCGACCTCCACCATGCTGATGGGCACCGGCGAGACCAACGCCGAGCGCATCGAGCACCTGCGGATGATCCGGGACGTGCAGGACCGCACGGGCGGCTTCCGCGCCTTCATCCCGTACACCTACCAGCCGGAGAACAACAAGCTGAAGGGACAGACGCAGGCGACCCTCTTCGAGTACCTGCGGATGATCGCCATCGCCCGGCTCTTCCTCGACAACGTCGCCCACATCCAGGGCTCCTGGCTGACCACCGGCAAGGAGGTCGGCCAGCTGTCGCTGCACTACGGCGCGGACGACCTCGGCTCGATCATGCTGGAGGAGAACGTCGTCTCCTCGGCCGGGGCCAAGCACCGCTCCAACCGGCTGGAGATCATCGACCTGATCCGCAAGGCGGACCGGGTTCCCGCCCAGCGCGCCACGACGTACGAGCACCTGGTCGTGCACGACGACCCGGCGAAGGACCCGGTCGACGAGCGCGTCGTCTCGCACATCTCGTCCGTCGCGATCGAGGGCGGCACGGCCCACCCGGAGCTCAAGCTCCTCAACGCCAACTGACGTCCCCGTGCTGACGCTCCACGCCGCGCCCCTGGTCCTGCCGGTGGGCGCGGCGGCCGTCGTGGACGGGGCGGTCGCGGTGGACGGGGACCGGATCGCCGCCCTCGGCCCGTACGCGGAGGTCGCCGCCGCGCACCCGGCCGCCCGCATCCGCCGCTGGCCCGGCGTCCTCACCCCCGGCCTGCGCCAGGACCGGGCCGCCGACCTGCTCACCCGCTGCTACCACCCGGACCCCCGCGAGGCCGACGAGCTGGGAGAACTCCCGCTGTGGGGCGAGGCGTTCGACCGGCTCGCGGCGACCATGGACGCGACCCGGCGGGCCGGCAGCGTCCGGCGCGGCCTCCAGCGGATGCTGCGCCACGGCACCACGCACCTGGCCGGCCCGCTGGGCACGGACGACCCGGCGCTGCGCGCGGCCGTCGCCCGGTCGGGGCTGGTCGTGGTCCCGCCGCCGCCCGTACGCGAGGGCCCGCCGGACCTGGACCCCTTCGCGGCGGGCGGCGGCCTGGCCCGTACGGCGGGCGCCCCGCTGACCGTGGGCGGCCGGGCGGACCTCGCGGTCTTCGACGTGCCCGACGAGAGCGCGCTGTACGCGGCGGGCGCGGACCGCTGCGTGGCGACGGTCCTCGCGGGGCGGCTCGTGCACCGCGCCCGCTGAGGCCCTGCCGGCCGGAGCCGGTTCGGTACGGGAGGTCAGGTCAGGTCACGGCACCTTCGGGCCGCCCAGGTAGCGCCCCTTCGCGTCGTACGGCCAGGCGTTGGCGACGCACCCCTTCAAACCGTCGATCTGCTGCATCATCGCGGGCGCGGGACGCCCCTTCCCCGGGCACGTCTCGTGGCCGCGCCCCAGCCAGTGGCCGACCTCGTGGTTGACGATCAGCGCCCGGTACTCCGCGACGGGCCCGTCGAACTGCGGCGAACCGAGCTGCCAGCGCTTCAGGTTGACCATCACCTTCTCGCCGCCCCGGCAGTTGACCTCGCCGCGCGTCCTGAGGCCGTACGCACCGCACATCCGGTCGGTGGTCGCCGGAGTGGCGATCCGGATCACCAGCCCGGCCGACCCGTCGGCGACCTGGCGGAACGTGTGCTCACCGTCGTGGCCCCAGCCGCGCGGATCGGCGAGGACGGCGGCGATCTCCTCGGCGGCCCGGTCGGGATCGACGCCGATGCCGTCCTCCACCTCGACCCGGTACGCGCTGCCCCGGCCCTTCGGGGCGACGCCCGCCCGGGCCACGGTGAACGTGCCGGGCCCCGAGGCGGGGATGTCCTCGGCGCCCGGGTCGCCATCGGAGGAGGAGGTCGGGGCCGGGGCCGGCGGGGGAGGGGGCGCGGGGGCGTCCTCCAGCGGCTCGGACGCGTTGTCCGGGCCGCCCGCCGGGGCCGCGGCGCCCGGAGCAGCGTCCGCCGGGCCGCCCCCGTCCTGCCAGGGCCGGCCGACGAGCAGGGCCGCGCCCGCCGCCACCACGAGCGCCAGCACGGCGAGCGAGACCACCCGCCGCCGGTTCCGCTGCCGCCGCACCCGCACCCGCGACCGCGCGGCCGACCGGGAGCGGGACGCGGGCGGGGAGCCGGTCCCGGCGCCGCCCGGGGGCCGGGGCGGCGGCACCCGGAGGCGGAACGTTTCCTCGTCGCGGGCGGGCGCTCCGTACGCGGGCGGGAGGGTGCCGGTCGTGCGGCGAGGCGTCACGCGGCGGCCCCGCTCCACGGCGCCGGGTTCGCGTCGGTGTACGCGATCGGCTCCCGGTGAGGCGGCGGTCCGGAGGGGAGGGGCGCCACGGCAGCGGCGTACGGCGGCACGGGAGGCAGGGGTCTCGGCATGGTGGGGCGTGGCTCCGTACGTCGGGGGACGGGGCGTGGGGGGCGGGCACGGAGAAAGACGGTGATGCGGGTGCCGCGGGTTCCGTTTCCGGGCCTCCTCGCGCTGCTTCCCTGCCCTCGGACTTTCACCCGCCGCCGGGCGCCCGCGCGCCGAAGAGGTGGAGAAGGAGGGGGAGAAGAGGGGAGGCCGGTGCGCGGGGCGCCGGCCGGGCCCGTCGGCGGACCGCCCCGGGCCACCGGGTCGCGGAGCCCGCCGCCGCCGCGGGCGACCGCCCTCGCCGGTCCCGGCGGCCCGGCTGCTTGAATGGAAGGGTGACCCGAGCCTCCCTGGAAAAGCAGCCGCACGAAGTCGCCTCGATGTTCGACGGTGTGGCGGCCAACTACGACCTGACCAACGACGTGATCTCGCTCGGCCAGGCCCGGCTGTGGCGCAAGGCGGTGGCCCGCGCGGTCGACGCCCGCCCCGCGCAGAAGGTCCTGGACCTGGCGGCCGGGACGGCGACCTCCTCGCAGCCCTTCGTGCGGGCGGGCGCCTACGTCGTGCCGTGCGACTTCTCGCTCGGGATGCTCAAGGTCGGCAAGGAGCGCCACCCCTGGATGCCGTTCACGGCGGGCGACGGCATGAAGCTGCCGTTCAGGGACGAGGTGTTCGACACCGTCACGATCTCCTTCGGGCTGCGCAACATCCAGGACACCGAGGTCGCGCTGCGCGAGCTGTACCGGGTGACGAAGCCGGGCGGCCGGGTCGTGATCTGCGAGTTCTCCCAGCCGACCTGGGCGCCGTTCCGCACGGTCTACACGGAGTACCTGATGCGGGCGATCCCGCCGGCCGCCCGCGCGGTCTCCTCCAACCCGGACGCGTACGTCTACCTCGCCGAGTCCATCCGCGACTGGCCCGACCAGCCCGCCCTCGCCGCACTGCTCCAGAAGGCGGGCTGGTCGAACGTCGCCTGGCGCAACCTGACCGGCGGCGTGGTGGCCCTGCACCGGGCCACCCGCGCCTGACCCGGTAACGGCCGGCGCCGCCCGGTCCCGCTCGGTCCCGTCAGGTCCCGTCAGGTCCCGGCAGGGGGGCCTACGCCCCCGGCCTCACAGCTCCAGGCGGAAGCAGACGGCCACCTGGCCGCGCGGGGTGTCGTACGACTCGGCGCGCCGCATCCCGAGCCGCTCCGCGACCGCCATCGACCGGGCGTTCTCCGCGTGGATCATCGCGACCACCTCGCCCACCCCCGCCGCCCGTACCCGCTCCAGCGTGGTGCGGGCGGCGGCGGAGGCGTACCCGCGCCCCCAGGCCGCACGCCCCAGCCGCCAGCCGATCTCGGTCGCGCCGACCGGCCCGTAGTGCGTGTGAGGCCACGGCTGCGCCCCGGTGAAGCCGAGGACCGCGTCCTCCTCGTCCGTGACCGTCCACAGGCAGTAGCCCAGCTCCGCGTCGTGCCGCCGCTGGCGCGCGGTCAGCTCCTCGTACACGCAGAGGTCGGCCCGGCGGCCCCCGAAGAACTCCATCACCTCGGGGTCGTCGAACACCCGGTACCAGGTCAGGGCGTCTTCGTCGGTCGGAACCCGGAGGCGTACGGCGGGGGCCGGGGAGTGGGGCGTGGCAGGCGCGATCGACATGGGGGAGCCCTTCGGAGGGTTGGTCTGCAGGCCCCCATAGACTGCACGGGACATGTGCCGCGCGGCACGCGAATTCGAGTCTTCGGGAGATCCGACCGTGACCGAGCCCCTCTCCGAGAACAGCGCGGACGTGATCGTCGTCGGAGCGGGCCCAGCCGGCTCCACGACCGCCTACTACCTCGCCAAGGCCGGGCTCGACGTCCTGCTCCTGGAGAAGACCGCCTTCCCCCGCGAGAAGGTCTGCGGCGACGGGCTCACGCCCCGTGCCACGAAGCAGCTCGTCTCGATGGGGATCGACATCTCCGAGGAGGCGGGCTGGCTGCGCAACAAGGGCCTGCGCATCATCGGCGGCGGCGTCCGGCTCCAGCTCGACTGGCCGGAACTCGCCTCCTACCCGGACTACGGGCTGGTCCGCAAGCGCGACGACTTCGACGAACAGCTCGCCCGGCAGGCGCAGAAGGCGGGCGCCCGGCTGTACGAGCGCTGCAACGTGGGCGCGCCCGTCCGCGACGAGCGCACCGGCCGCATCACCGGTGTGGAGGCGAAGATCGGCGAGGAGAAGACCCCGGTCACCTTCCACGCCCCGCTCGTCGTCGCCGCCGACGGCAACTCCACCCGGCTCTCCCTCGCGATGGGCCTGCACCGCCGCGAGGACCGCCCGATGGGCGTCGCCGTGCGGACGTACTTCACCTCGCCCCGCCACGACGACGACTACCTGGAGTCCTGGCTGGAGCTGTGGGACCGGCGCGGCGCCGAGGACCGGCTGCTGCCCGGCTACGGCTGGATCTTCGGCATGGGCGACGGCACCTCCAACGTGGGCCTCGGCATCCTCAACTCCTCCTCCGCCTTCAAGGAGCTGGACTGGCGCGAGGTCCTCAAGGCGTGGTGCGCCTCGATGCCGGAGGACTGGGGCTACACCCCGGAGAACATGACGATGCCGATCCGGGGCGCGGCGCTCCCGATGGCCTTCAACCGCCAGCCGCACTACACCAAGGGCCTGCTGCTCGTCGGTGACGCGGGCGGCATGGTCAACCCGTTCAACGGCGAGGGCATCGCGTACGCCATGGAGTCGGGCCAGATCGCGGCCGACGTCATCGTCCAGGCCCACGCCCGCGCCACCCCCGCCCAGCGCGAACTGGCCCTGAACAACTACCCGAAGGTGCTCAAGGAGACCTACGGCGGCTACTACACGATGGGCCGCGCCTTCGTGAAGCTGATCGGCAACCCGAAGGTCATGAAGGTCGCCACCCAGCGCGGCCTGACCCATCCGCTGCTGATGAAGTTCACCCTCAAGATGCTGGCCAACCTGACCGACCCGCAGGGCGGCGACGCGATGGACCGCATCATCAACGGACTGTCGAAGGTCGCCCCGAAGGCGTGACCCCGGCCGGAGCCGGTCCCGCCGGGGCCGGCTCCGGGCCCGTGGCGCCTGTGCGCACCGGCTCCGGCGTGGTGGTGCCCGGCTCCGGCTCCGCTCCGCCCACCGCACCGCCGGCCCCATCGCCAGCCCCGCCCCGAGGAACAGCGCTCCGAGCAGCAGCCAGCCGGGGACGCCCCAGGACACGATCAGCGCGGTCAGCAGCAGCGGCCCGAGCATGCGCGCCACCGGAACCCCCGCCCCGAACAGGCCCTGGTACTGCCCCTGCCGCCCCGCGGGGGCCAGGTCGAAGCTGATCTGCCACGCCCCCGCCGACTGCCGCATCTCGCCCCACACCTGGAGCCCGGCGGCCACCAGCAGCACCGCGAACAGCACCCACAGGGGCGCGTCGAGCGCGGTGACGGCGAAGGCCGCGCAGGAGGCCAGCATCAGGACCCCGCCGCTGCGTACGGTCCGGACGGCGCTCGGCAGATCGCGTACGACGGAGGCCGTACGGACCTGGAAGAGCATCACGGCCCCCGTGTTGAGCACCAGGAGCGCCGAGACGGCCCAGCCCGGAGCGGCGGTCCGCTCGGCGATCCAGAGCGGAACGGCCAGGCTGATCAGCGGCATCCGCAGCAGCATGACCATGTTGAGCAGAGTGACCAGCGCGTACGGCCGGTCCCGCAGCACGGTCGGGTCCGCGCCCCGCCGGGGTACGGCCGCCGGGCTCCGGGCCGGCTCCGGCAGCCGGGCCAGCAGCAGGGCGCACCCCGCGAACGCGGCGGCGTCCAGCGCCAGCGCGGTGAGGTACGCACCGGCCGTCCCGATGTGCAGGGCCACCCCGCCGACGGCCGCCCCCAGCGCCAGGCCCGCGTTGAGCGCCGACTGGAGATGGGCGAGCACACCGGTCCGGCCGTCCCGGTCGACCAGTCCGGCCAGCAGCGACTGCCGGGCGGCGGCGAGCCCGCACTGCGCGGTCGCGTAGGCGCAGGCCACCAGGAGGAACGACGGGAACGACCGTACGAGGAGGAAGGCGGCGACGCTGAGCGATGTGGCGACGGCCAGGGCGACGGCCGTCCGGCGGGGGCCGACCCGGTCGGCGAGCTGCCCGAGCGGCACCCCCGCGACCGCTCCGACGCCCCACGCGATCGTCAGTCCGAGCCCGATGCGTGCGGCCGGGAGACCGACCACCTGCGAGAAGTACAGCGCGGAGCAGACGTAATAGGCTCCGTCCCCCAGCGAGTTGACCAGCTGGGCGACCGCCAGACCGCGCGCCGGACCGGCGGCGGGAATCCATCGTGCGTGCATGACCGTACCGACCCCGTTCCGTCGTGTGGCATGGGCGGCCACCTGCTCGGAATTCGAACCTAGGGGAGCGAGTGGCCCTGACCGTGGGCCACTTGACGACGGAATGGCTGGGCCATTTTCGCTTGATGGGTGATGGGTCGTCAGGTGGCGCGTTCCGCTGCCGCGTTGGCGGCCGCTTCCCGTGCCCGCCCGTAGTGGCGGGCCACCCGCGCGCGGTTTCCGCAGGCGGGGGTGCACCACTCCTGCCGTCCGTGACTGCGGACGAAGTACCGGGCGCAGCGCGGCGCGTGGCAGGCCCGCAGGTGTTCGCGCTGCGGGCCGGTCAGGAAGTCCACCGCGTCGCGCGCCAGCAGGGCGATCAGCCGTACGCGCGGGTCGGCCTCGGCCGACGCCAGAGCGGCCGTGGGCTCCCCTCCGGAGGGCCAGTGGAGCTGCGGCACCACCGCCTCCCGGGCGGAGGCGGCGTTCAGGGCGGCCAGCGCCTCGTCCACGGGCATCAGGCGGTGGGCGTCGACCGGGCTGGGCGGGGCCGGGCCGACCGCTCGGGCGAACAGGGACCTCACCGCCCGGCGCACCAGGAGGACGGCCTCCCTCAACTCCCCGTCCACGGCGAGTTCTCCGATGCCGCCGACGCCCCCGGCCCGGCGGCGCAGCCACTGGCCCGCCGCCTCGACCGTGTCCAACTCGTCGAGGACACCGCCGTCACCGTCGTGACGGATGGTGCTCACCAGTTCCATCACGGGCCGCTGTGCCATCGGTAGCTCCCCTCGCCGCCTTGGTGAACGCGTGTACTCTCCAGCCTAAAGTCCTAACGAGTAACGCGAAATGAACGTTAGGTGACGAGGGTGGGGGTCATTCATCCGCCCGAACCCGCCGTTCCATCTCCTGCCCCGGGTTAATCTCCGGCACCCCGGGTGATCGTGTGCGATGATTTGCGCGCCCCCGGTTGCCGACAGTGCGGACCGACCGGCCGGCGTCCGCCCCCGCCCCGCCCTCAGAGACGGCACGCGGAGCGCACCACTTTTTTCTTGATGCACGACCACATCGAACGCAGGCCGGCGGGGTACAGAGAGCCGGTAAAGCGCTGCGACCCCGAGGACAGACAGCCATGACGACCGCCTCCCTGCCCCAGCACCAGGACCTCTTCCTGGAGCCCCGCTTCGCCGTGGACCCGACCGCGACGGACGAGGACGAAGACTTCGACGCCGCGTACGAGGCTCCGCCCGCCCCCACCACCTCGGCCAGAGAGCCGCAGCGGGCCCACTCCCGCCCCCGCCGCCGCTGACCCGGACGACAAGCCCTGGTCGCCACCGGCCCGCGCGACAAGCCCTGGTCGCGGCTGACCCGGACGACTGCGAGCCGCGGGGAGCGGGCGCGCGGCGCGGCTTCGCGCCCCGCAGGTTCGTCACGGCTGCGCCGCCCCCTGGTGACCCCGGCGCGGCCCGTGTCGCCTGTCGCGGGCCGTCCCTTCCGCGCGCCTCCGGACGGTTCTGTTCCGGGGCGTCCCGCGCCGGGGCGAAAGCCGCTGGAGGTCGCAGCGCACTGCCGGTAGGCTCCCGTCCCATGAACAGCCCCGAGTCCGACAGACTCCGGCCACCGGTGCGCCGGTGGCCGTGTTCCCGCTGAGCGCCGCCGGCTGACCCTCCGGGTCCCCGGCCCCCTTCGCCACGGTTCCACGCCCCCCCGGCCCACCGCGGGTGCGGGCCGTTCCCCTTCCGCGTACGCGCTGATCCACCGCCGTACGCCGGGTTCGTGCCACCGGCCGACCACCGGCACATCGCCGCCCGGTCACCGCCGGGCACTTCTCCGCGCCGCCCCTTCCGGCCCGGCCCTCGTCGGCGCCCCGGAAGCAGCCCCGCCAGGCCCCTCCGGCTCCGGCGGCGGGCGTCCGCGCGGCCCGTATCCCGCACTCCGGTCTGTCTGTCCACGCGACGGTTCCGTCCAAGGGGTACCCACCCATGCCATTCGCCGTATACGTCCTGGGCCTCGCGGTCTTCGCCCAGGGCACCTCCGAGTTCATGCTGTCCGGGCTGGTCTCGGGCATCGCCGCCGACCTCGGCGTCTCCCTCTCCGCCGCAGGTCTCCTCACCTCCGCCTTCGCCGTCGGGATGGTCGTCGGCGCGCCGCTCATGGCGCTGGCCGGCCGCACCTGGCCGCGCCGCCGCGCCCTGCTGTTCTTCCTCGCGGTGTTCATCGCCGTCCACGTCGTCGGGGCCCTCACCCCGAGCTACGGCGTCCTCCTCGCGACCCGCTTCGTCGGAGCCCTCGCCAACGCGGGCTTCTGGGCGGTGGCCCTGTCCACCGCCGTCGCCCTGGTCCCCGACCGGTTGAAGGGCCGGGCCACGGCCGTGGTGGTCGGCGGGGTGACGGTCGCCTGCGTGGTGGGCGTCCCGGCCGGTGCGGTGCTGGGGGAGCACTGGGGGTGGCGGTCCGCCTTCTGGGCCGTCGCACTCGTCTCCCTGCCCGCCGTCGTCGCGGTGCTGCGCTCCCTCCCGGGCGGGCGGAGTACGGAGAAGGGCTCCGCGCCCGTGCCCGTACGGGACGAACTGCGCGTCCTGACCGGCCCCCGGCTGCGGCCCGTGCTGCTCACGATGGCCCTGGTGCAGGGGGCGACCTTCTGCGCGTTCTCCTACCTGGAGCCGCTGCTGACCCGCGAGACGGGGCTGGGGGCGGGCTGGGTGCCGGTGGCCCTGGCCCTCTTCGGGGCGGGGGCGTTCGCCGGGGTCACGGTGGCGGGCCGGGTCACGGACGCCCACCCCGTCGCGGTCGTCGCCACGGGCATGACCGCGCTCGTCCTCGGCTGGGCGGCGCTCGCCCTGGCGGCGGGCCGCCCGGCGCTCGCGCTGGCGCTGATCCCGCTGCTGGGCATGCTCGCCTTCGGTACGGGCACCGCGCTGATCACCCGGGTCCTGGGGCTGGCTCCCGGAGCGCCGACGCTGGCCGGGGCCTTCTCGACGACGGCGTTCAACCTCGGCGCGACGGTGGGCCCGTGGGCGGGCGGCCTGACGCTGGACGCCGGGTTCGGCTACCGCGGCCCGGTGTGGGTGAGCACCCTGCTCATGGCCCTGGCGCTGCTCACCGCCGGAGCGCGGTGGCTGCTGCACCGGGCGCGGGGGAGTGCGCGGGGCCGCCGTACGGGTGGGCGTGCGCGGGGCCGTACGGAGGTGGAGGCGGGGCGCTGAGGCTCCGTTACGTGAGGGGCCGCACGTGCCACTCGATGGGCCGCCCTTTGCGCAGCATCAGAGTGAACCCGCAGTCCTCGCCCCGGTGCACCGGCCGGGTACCGGGCACGGCGAAGGCCGCCGCCCCCGAGCGGGGGAGCGGCGGCCTTCGCCGTGCACCGGAGCGCCCGTGGGCGCTTGTGAATCAGAGAACGCGGACCGCGCCGGTCGGCCGGTCGTAGTCCATGGAGCGCTGCACCGTGCCGGTGCTGGAGTTCTGCGCGCCGACGAACTGGCCGCCGCCGACGTAGATCGCGACGTGGTAGGCGCTGCCCGCGCCGCCCCAGTACAGGATGTCGCCGGGCTGGAGGTTGTCCAGGGAGACCTGCGTGCCGTAAGTCGACTGCGCCTGGGAGACGCGCGGCAGGTCGATGCCCGCCGTGCGGTAGGCGGCCTGGACCAGGCCCGAGCAGTCCCACGCGTTCGGGCCGGTGCCGCCGGAGACGTACGCGTCGCCGACCTGGGCCTTGGCGAACGCCACGATGGAGGCGGCGGAACCGCTCACGTTCGAGGAGGACGACGGGGCGGAGGCGGAGGCGGAGGAGCTGCCCGACGGGGAGGAGTCCGAGGCGCCGGTGGAGGCGCTGAGCGTGGTGCGCTCGGCGGTCCGGGAAGCACGCTCGGCGCGCTCCTTGGCCTCCGCCTCCGCCTTGGCCTTCGCGGCGGCTTCGGCCTTCTTCTCGGCCTCGTCCTTGCGGACGGCCTCGGCGTGGGCCTTCTTGGCCGCCTTCGCGGCCTTCTCGGCCGCGGCGTCCTGGTCCGCCTGCTTCTCCATGTCGAGCGCGAGCTGCTGCGTGGCCTGGGCGGAGGCGGCAGCGGCGGCGGAGAAGCCGGACGCGATGGTGGGCATCTCGATCGTCTGGGTCACCGGCTCGGCCTGGGCCGGACCGGCGGCACCCGCGACCGCGATGGTGCTGAGGACGCCACCGGCGACTCCGGCGCGCAGGGCCGACGTGGAGGCACGCTGACGGGGCTTCCGGTGGCTGGGTATGTGAGCGGTGTGGGACATGAGTACTAGCGCTATCAGGGCTGTAGGGGTCCCATCAAGAAACGTGTGTTGCGACACAGTTACGTTCGGAATCCTCGAATCCGCTTTCCGTACGGCTTTATTGACGCCGTAACGGGCAAATCGGGCAAGCTCGATCAGGGCGGTGATCACCGCCTTTCGGCAATACGCCCGAATTGCCCCTCGCCTACCACTCGTTCAGACCGATGGCCAAGCCCGCTTTCCCGCAGGGCGATGACGAGTGGTGCAGGTCACAGCACAGGTCGGTGGGTGCGGGCAACCCGCGCCGGTGCGGCCCGCGTCGCGACCCCGGCCCGTCCGTCGGCGGGGGCGGCCGACGGTGGAGGGGTGGTCGGCGCCGGCCCAACCGTCCGTGAGGAGCGCCGCCTGACCGCCCGTGAAGCGCGCGACCGGATGACCGGTGAAGCGCGACCGGGCCGGCCGTGCACCGCGCGACCGGGCCGCCTGTGAACCGCGCGACCGAACCGTCCGTGAGCCGAGCATCCCGGTGTTCGTGACGTACTGGCCCGTACTTCTTCGAAGCGCCCGCCCGGGCCCCGCGAGGCACCGCCCCGGAACTTCGTGAATGCGGGCACATGTCCCCATCGGCCCCCGACGCCCCTCGCTCGCGTGCGCGCGAGGGGTGAGCGGTCCCCTTATCACCCCGAGGGTATCCATCGCCAATTTGCTTGTAGGGGCCGTCCATTGATAGCGCACCACGTCTTTGACCAGCGGTAACACCGTCGAATGTCACCTCTCGTGATCACTCGGCCGCTTCGCGTACGAAGATCACCGCTCATACGACTTCATGATCCTTCGTCAGGTGGTGGAGATCACAAAGTCGTTACCTCACCCCGTGTCGCAGATCACAGGCGGCCAGGCATAGGATGCGGGGCAGTCGGGCTTGTGAACTGCCTCACATGTGCACGATCTTGGTGAGGCGGCGAGCCGGTCGCCCGATGCGGTCCACAGGTCAAGGACGACTGGAAGGAGCGAGGAGCGTGAATGCCTACGCGCCCATCCTCGTGCTCGGCGCCCTCGGGGCAGGGTTTGCGATCTTCTCCGTGGTCATGGCCACGCTTATCGGCCCCAAGCGGTACAACCGGGCAAAGCTCGAAGCGTACGAGTGCGGCATCGAACCCACCCCGACTCCCGCCGGAGGCGGCCGCTTTCCGATCAAGTACTACCTGACGGCGATGCTTTTCATCGTCTTCGACATCGAGATCGTCTTCCTCTATCCCTGGGCGGTCTCGTTCGACGCCCTGGGGATCTTCGGGCTCGTGGAGATGCTGCTCTTCGTGCTCACCGTCTTCGTCGCCTACGCGTACGTATGGCGTCGCGGCGGCCTGGAATGGGACTGAGGGGCTGAGGGGCACACCATGGGACTCGAAGAGAAACTGCCGAGCGGCTTCGTTCTGACCACGGTCGAGCAGGCCGCGGGCTGGGTGCGGAAGTCCTCCGTCTTCCCGGCCACGTTCGGACTGGCCTGCTGCGCCATCGAGATGATGACGACCGGCGCCGGCCGCTACGACCTCGCCCGGTTCGGGATGGAGGTCTTCCGCGGATCGCCGCGCCAGGCCGACCTGATGATCGTCGCGGGGCGGGTGAGCCAGAAGATGGCGCCCGTCCTCCGGCAGGTCTACGACCAGATGCCGAATCCCAAGTGGGTCATCTCCATGGGGGTTTGCGCGTCATCGGGCGGTATGTTCAACAATTACGCCATTGTGCAGGGTGTTGATCACATTGTTCCGGTCGATATCTATTTGCCGGGTTGTCCGCCACGTCCCGAGATGCTGATGGACGCCATCCTCAAGCTCCACCAGAAGATCCAGGGCACCAAGCTCGGGGTCAACGCGGAGGAGGCCGCCCGCGAGGCGGAGGAAGCGGCCCTCAAGGCACTGCCCCTGATCGAGATGAAGGGGCTGCTCCGGTGACCGAGAACACCGACGCCAACGGCGAGAACAACGCCGTACCCGCCCCGCGCGACACCGGCGGCGAGGTCATCCGCGTCCGCAAGGGCATGTTCGGCGCGAACAACGGCGGCGACACCTCCGGCTACGGCGGTCTCATCCGCACCATCACCCTGCCGAGAGCCGCCTCGCGGCCGTACGGCGGCTGGTTCGACGAGGTGGCCGACGAACTCGAAGGAGCCCTGGAGGAACAGGACCTCCTCCCCGAGAACGCCATCGAGAAGACCGTCGTCGACCGCGACGAGCTGACCTTCCACATCGCGCGCGAGCACCTGGTCCAGGTCGCCCGCACCCTGCGCGACGACCCCGCCCTGCGCTTCGAACTCTGCACGGGCGTCAGCGGCGTCCACTTCCCCGGCGACAAGGGCCGCGAGCTGCACGCCGTCTACCACCTGCGCTCGCTCACCCACGGCCGGATCATCCGGCTGGAGGTCTCCGCCCCGGACAGCGACCCGCACATCCCGTCGCTCGTCGCGGTCTACCCGACCAACGACTGGCACGAGCGCGAGGCGTACGACTTCTTCGGGCTCGTCTTCGACGGGCACCCGGCCCTCACCCGGATCATGATGCCGGACGACTGGCAGGGCTTCCCGCAGCGCAAGGACTACCCGCTCGGCGGCATCGCCGTCGAGTACAAGGGCGCCCAGATCCCGGCTCCGGACCAGCGGAGGTCGTACTCCTGATGACCACTCCCCATGCAACACCCCGTGCCACGACCGAAGGGACCGTCTACACGGTCACCGGCGGCGACTGGGACGAGGTCGTCGAGTCCGCGGTGAAGTCCGACGACGAACGCATCATCGTCAACATGGGCCCCCAGCACCCGTCCACGCACGGCGTGCTCCGCCTCATCCTGGAGATCGACGGCGAGACCGTCACCGAGGCCCGCTGCGGCATCGGCTACCTCCACACCGGCATCGAGAAGAACCTCGAATTCCGCAGCTGGACGCAGGGCACCACCTTCGTCACGCGCATGGACTACCTGACGCCGTTCTTCAACGAGACGGCGTACTGCCTGGGCGTCGAGAAGCTCCTCGGCATCGAGGACCAGATCCCCGACCGGGCCACCGTCCTGCGCGTCCTGCTGATGGAGCTCAACCGGCTCTCCTCGCACCTGGTCTGCATCGCCACCGGCGGCATGGAGCTGGGCGCGACCACGATCATGATCTACGGCTTCCGCGATCGTGAACTGGTTCTCGACCTCTTCGAGCTGATCACCGGACTGCGCATGAACCACGCGTTCGTCCGCCCCGGCGGCCTCGCCCAGGACCTGCCCCCGGGCGCGGTCGACCAGCTGCGCGAGTTCGTGAAGACCATGAAGAAGAACCTGCCGGAGTACGACAAGCTCGCCACCGGCAACCCCATCTTCAAGGCCCGCATGCAGGACGTCGGCTACCTCGACCTCGCCGGCTGCATGGCGCTCGGCGCCACCGGCCCCGTGCTGCGCTCCGCCGGACTCCCGCACGACCTGCGCAAGACCGACCCGTACTGCGGCTACGAGACGTACGACTTCGACGTCCCGACCGCCGACACCTGCGACTCCTACGGGCGCTTCCTCATCCGCCTGGAGGAGATGCGCCAGTCGCTGCGGATCATCGAGCAGTGCATCGAGCGCCTGGAGCCGGGGCCGGTCATGGTCGCCGACAAGAAGATCGCCTGGCCCGCCCAGCTCGCCCTCGGCCCGGACGGACTCGGCAACTCGCTCGACCACATCCGGAAGATCATGGGCACCTCCATGGAGGCCCTGATCCACCACTTCAAGCTGGTGACCGAGGGCTTCCGGGTCCCGCCCGGCCAGACCTACACCGCCGTCGAGTCCCCCAAGGGCGAACTCGGCGTGCACGTCGTCTCCGACGGCGGCACCCGCCCCTACCGGGTCCACTTCCGCGACCCGTCGTTCACCAACCTGCAGGCCATGGCGGCGATGTGCGAAGGCGGCCAGGTCGCCGACGTCATCGTCGCCGTCGCGTCCATCGACCCCGTGATGGGAGGCGTCGACCGGTGACCACCTCACGCCAAGACGTCAGTCTGGGGATGCCGCAGCTCCCCGCCGCCCCCTACCCGGCCGAGGTGCGCGCCCGGCTCGACGCGGACGCGAAGGAGGTGCTGGCCCGCTACCCCGGCAGCCGCTCCGCCCTCCTGCCGCTGCTGCACCTCGTGCAGTCCGAGGAGGGGTACGTCTCCCGCACGGGCATCGCCTTCTGCGCCGAGACGCTCGACCTCACCACCGCCGAGGTCACCGCCGTCGCCACCTTCTACTCCATGTACCGGCGCAGGCCGAGCGGCGACTACCAGGTCGGCGTCTGCACCAACACGCTCTGCGCGGTCATGGGCGGCGACGCCATCTTCGACACGCTCAAGGAGCACCTCGGGGTCGGCAACAACGAGACCACCGAGGACGGCAAGGTCACCCTCGAACACATCGAGTGCAACGCCGCCTGCGACTTCGCGCCCGTCGTGATGGTCAACTGGGAGTTCTTCGACAACCAGACGCCCGAGAGCGCCACGCGGCTCGTCGACGACCTGATCGCCGGACGCACCGTCGAACCCACCCGGGGCGCGCCGATCTGCTCCTACAAGGAGACCGCCCGCATCCTGGCCGGCTTCCCCGACGAACGCCCCGGCGCCGTCGAGGCGACCGGCGGCGCGGGACCCGCCTCCCTCGTCGGGCTCAAACTCGCCAAGGGCGAGGCGCTGCCGAAGGCGCGCGTCGTCTCCCCGCGCGCCGGGCAGCCCCAGAGCGCCCCGCCGCACGACCCTTCGCCGTCCGAGCACCTCAGCTCGCACGACGCACCGCAGCAGACCTCGGCCTCCGACCCGGAGCACCCGGCCGGGCCCGCAGCCGAGGAGGGGGAGTGATGACCTTGGCCGCCGAGATCCACAACGGGACGAGCCCCGAGAAACTGCTCGCCCCCGTCCTCTCCGCCTTCTGGGACCAGCCCGAGTCCTGGACCCTGGAGACCTACCGCCGCCACGAGGGGTACGAGGGCCTGCGCAAGGCGCTCGCCATGGACCCCGACGAACTCATCGCGTACGTCAAGGACTCCGGTCTGCGCGGACGAGGCGGCGCCGGCTTCCCCACCGGGATGAAGTGGCAGTTCATCCCCCAGGGCGACGGCAAGCCGCACTACCTCGTCGTCAACGCCGACGAGTCGGAGCCGGGCACCTGCAAGGACATCCCGCTCCTCTTCGCCAACCCGCACAGCCTCATCGAGGGCATCGTGATCGCCTGCTACGCGATCCGCTCGTCGCACGCGTTCATCTACCTCCGCGGTGAGGTCGTCCCCGTGCTGCGACGGCTGCACGAGGCGGTCCGGGAGGCGTACGAGGCGGGCTACCTGGGGAAGGACATCCTCGGTTCGGGACTCGATCTGGAACTCACGGTGCACGCCGGCGCCGGTGCGTACATCTGCGGTGAGGAAACCGCGCTGCTCGACTCCCTCGAAGGACGGCGCGGCCAGCCCCGGCTGCGGCCCCCCTTCCCCGCGGTCGCCGGTCTGTACGCCTGCCCCACCGTGGTGAACAACGTCGAGTCCATCGCCTCGGTTCCCGCGATCCTCAACCGGGGCAAGGACTGGTTCAAGTCGATGGGCAGCGAGAAGTCCCCGGGCTTCACGCTCTACTCGCTCAGCGGCCACGTCACCAGTCCCGGCCAGTACGAGGCCCCGCTCGGCATCACGCTCCGCCAGCTCCTCGACATGAGCGGCGGCATGCGGGCCGGCCACCGGCTCAAGTTCTGGACCCCGGGCGGCTCCTCCACCCCGATGTTCACCGAGGAGCACCTCGACGTCCCCCTCGACTACGAGGGCGTCGGAGCCGCCGGTTCCATGCTCGGCACCAAGGCGCTCCAGTGCTTCGACGAGACGACCTGCGTCGTGCGGGCCGTCACCCGCTGGACCGAGTTCTACGCCCACGAGTCCTGCGGCAAGTGCACACCCTGCCGCGAAGGCACCTACTGGCTCGTCCAGCTGCTCCGCGACATCGAGGCCGGCAAGGGCGAGACGGCCGACCTCGACAAGCTCAACGACATCGCCGACAACATCAACGGCAAGTCGTTCTGCGCGCTCGGCGACGGCGCGGCCTCGCCGATCTTCTCCTCGCTGAAGTACTTCCGCGAGGAGTACGAGCAGCACATCACCGGCAAGGGCTGCCCCTTCGACCCCGCCCGGTCCACGGCCTGGGCCGACGACAAGAACACCGACGGCAAGAACGCTCACCGGGGGGTGAACGCATGACAGTCACCACGAGTGCGCCCTCCGGGGGCGGCGAGGCGGCCATCCCGCCCGAGGACCTCGTCACGCTGACCATCGACGGCATCGAGATCAGCGTCCCCAAGGGGACCCTGGTCATCCGCGCCGCCGAACTCCTCGGCATCGAGATCCCGCGCTTCTGCGACCACCCGCTCCTCGACCCCGCCGGCGCCTGCCGCCAGTGCATCGTCGAGGTCGAGGGCCAGCGCAAGCCGATGGCCTCCTGCACCATCACCTGCACCGACGGCATGGTCGTCAAGTCGCAGATCACCTCTCCCGTCGCCGAGAAGGCGCAGAAGGGGGTGATGGAGCTGCTGCTGATCAACCACCCGCTGGACTGCCCCGTCTGCGACAAGGGCGGCGAGTGCCCGCTCCAGAACCAGGCGATGTCGCACGGCGACGCCGACTCCCGGTTCGAGGGGAAGAAGCGGACCTTCCAGAAGCCCGTCCCGATCTCCACCCAGGTGCTCCTGGACCGCGAGCGGTGCGTGCTCTGCGCCCGCTGCACCCGGTTCTCCAACCAGGTGGCGGGCGACCCGATGATCGAGCTGATCGAGCGCGGCGCGCTCCAGCAGGTCGGCACCGGCGAGGGCGACCCCTTCCAGTCGTACTTCTCCGGCAACACCATCCAGATCTGCCCGGTCGGCGCGCTCACCTCGGCGGCGTACCGGTTCCGCTCCCGCCCCTTCGACCTGGTGTCCACCCCCTCGGTGTGCGAACAGTGCTCGGGCGGCTGCGCCACCCGCACCGACCACCGGCGCGGCAAGGTCGTCCGCCGCCTCGCGGCCAACGAGCCCGAGGTCAACGAGGAGTGGATCTGCGACAAGGGGAGGTTCGGCTTCCGCTACGCCCAGCAGCGCGACCGCCTCACCACCCCGCTCGTCCGCAACGCCGAGGGCGTACTGGAACCGGCGAGCTGGCCCGAGGCGCTGGAAGCCGCCGCGGCCGGGCTCCTCGCCGCCCGCGGCCGTACCGGCGTCCTGACCGGCGGCCGGCTCACCGTCGAGGACGCCTACGCGTACAGCAAGTTCGCCCGCGTCGCCCTCGGCACCAACGACATCGACTTCCGCTCCCGCGTCCACAGCGCGGAGGAGGCCGACTTCCTGGCCGCCCGGGTCGCCGGACGCGGTCTGGACCTGGACGGCGAGGGCGTCACGTACACCGCGCTGGAGAAGGCCCCGGCGGTCCTCCTCGTCGGGTTCGAGTCCGAGGAGGAGGCCCCCGGCGTCTTCCTCCGGCTGCGCAAGGCCCACCGCAAGGGCGGCCAGAAGACCTTCGCGCTCGCCTCGCACGCCACCCGGGGCCTGGTGAAGGCGGGCGGCACCCTGCTGCCGGCCGCACCCGGCACCGAGACCGAATGGCTCGACGCGCTCGCGGGCGGCGTCGGCCTGGAGGCCGAAGGGGCCGCGGCGGCCGAGGCGCTGCGTGCCGAGCACTCCCTGATCATCGTCGGCGAGCGGCTGGCCGGGGTGCCCGGCGCCCTGTCCGCCGCGATCCGCACCGCCGCCGCCACCGGCGCACGCCTGGTGTGGATCCCGCGCCGGGCGGGCGACCGGGGCGCGATCGAGGCGGGCGCCCTGCCCACGCTGCTGCCCGGCGGCCGTCCGGCCACCGACCCGCGCGCCCGCGACGAGATCGCGGCGCTGTGGCGGCTGGCCGAACTGCCCTCCCGCCACGGCCGCGACACCGGCCAGATCGTCGAGGCCGCGGCCACCGGCGAACTGGGCGCGCTGCTCGTCGCCGGGGTCGGCGTCGAGGACCTGCCCGACCCGGACCGGGCCCTGCGGGCGCTGGACGAGGTCGGCTTCCTGGTCTCCCTGGAGCTGCGGCCGAGCGCGGTCACCGCCCGCGCCGACGTGGTCTTCCCGGTCGCCGCCGTCGCGGAGAAGTCCGGCACCTTCCTCAACTGGGAAGGCCGGGTCCGGATGTTCGAGGCGGCGCTCAAGCCCGAGCAGATGACCCGGACGCTCGCCCCGACCGACCTGCGGGTGCTGCACATGCTGGCCGACGCCATGGACGTGCACTTCGCCCTGCCGGACCTGGCCTCCGCCCGCCGCGAGCTGGACCGGCTCGGCGGCTGGGAGGGCGGGCGCGCGGACGACCCGCGGGAGGGCGCCCGGCCGCTGCCCCGCCCCGGCGACGGCGAGGCCGTCCTCGCGGGCCACCGCATGCTGCTCGACCTCGGCCGGCTCCAGGAGGGCGACACCGCCCTCGCCGGGACCCGGCACGCGGCCGTCGCCCGGCTGTCGCCGGCCACCGCCGCCGAGACCGGCGTCGAGGACGGCGACCCGCTCGCCGTCACCGGCCCGGCCGGGACCGTCGAACTTCCCCTCGCCGTCACCGACATGCCGGACCGGGTGGTCTGGGTGCCGCTGAACTCGGTGGGACGCGGCATCCCCGCCGACACCGGCGTGAACCCGGGCGGCCTGGTGCGGATCGGCCCGGCCGCCGCACCCGGCGCTCCCGTCGAACCATCGGAGGTACGAGCGTGACTGGCCTCGCCGCACTCACGACGGCGCCCGAGGGCGTCGTCCTCGCCGCCGAGGATCTCTCGATGTTCGGCACCGACCCCTGGTGGCTGGTGGTCGTCAAGGCGGTCTTCTGCTTCGCGTTCCTGATGGTGACCGTGCTGTTCTCCATCGTGTGGGAGCGCAAGGTCGTCGCCTGGATGCAGCTGCGCATCGGCCCCAACCGCAACGGCCCCTGGGGGATGCTCCAGTCGCTCGCCGACGGCGTCAAACTGATGCTGAAGGAAGACCTCATCGTCAAGCGGGCCGACAAGGTCGTCTACGTCCTGGCGCCGGTCGTCGCGGCGATCCCGGCGTTCATGGCGATCGCGGTCATCCCGTTCGGCCCCGCCGACAACCAGGTGTCGATCTTCGGCCACCGTACGGCGATGCAGCTCACCGACCTGCCGATCGCGATGCTGTACATCCTCGCGGTCGCCTCGGTCGGCATCTACGGACTCGTCCTGGCGGGCTGGTCCTCCGGATCGACGTACCCGCTCCTGGGCGGTCTGCGCTCCTGCGCCCAGATGATCAGCTACGAGATCGCGATGGGCGCCGCGTTCGCCTCCGTCTTCCTCTACTCCGGGTCGATGTCGACCTCGGCGATCGTGGAGGCGCAGGCGGACCGCTGGTTCGTCGTCCTGCTGCCGGTCTCCTTCATCATCTACATCATCACGATGGTCGGGGAGACGAACCGCGCGCCGTTCGACATGCCGGAGTCCGAGGGCGACCTCGTCGGCGGGTTCAACACCGAGTACTCCTCGATCAAGTTCGCGATGTTCATGCTCGCCGAGTACGTCAACATGGTCACCGTCTCCGCGGTCTCCGTGACCCTCTTCCTCGGCGGCTGGCGCGCCCCCTACCCGGTCAGCACCTTCTGGGAGGGCGCGAACCAGGGCTGGTGGCCGATGCTCTGGTTCGTCCTCAAGGTCCAGCTGCTGCTGTTCTTCTTCATCTGGCTGCGCGGCACCCTGCCGCGCGTCCGCTACGACCAGCTGATGAAGCTCGGCTGGAAGGTCCTCATCCCGGTCTCCGTGGTCTGGCTGATGCTCGTCGCCACCGTCCGCGCGCTGCGCAACGAGGGCTACGACTTCTCCCGGATCGTGCTGTACGTCGGGGCGGCCGTGATCGCGGTCCTGCTGGTCTCCTTCGTCGTCGACATGTTCCGCGACCGGAAGAACCGGACCGAGGCCGAGGCGGCCGGACCGGAGCCCGCCTTCGACCCGATGGCGGGCGGGTTCCCGGTGCCGCCGCTGCCCGGCCAGACCCTGCCGCCGGTGCCCAGGCGCACTCCGCGACGCGAGCGGGAGCTCGTTGTCAGTGGTGGGCCGGATACTCAGAGTGACGGAAACGCGAGTGACGGAAAGGAGGCCGGCGGTGTCTGAGAAACCAGAGCTCACGGGCTCATCGGGAGCCGCTGGGTCCTCGGGCCGGGCGGAGGGATCGGGGGAGAAGTTCCAGAACCCCGTGGCCGGCTTCGGCGTGACCTTCAAGGCCATGTTCAAGAAGCGGCTCACCGAGCAGTATCCGGAGACGCCGAAGGTGACGGCGCCCCGCTTCCACGGCCGCCACCAGCTCAACCGCCACCCGGACGGCCTGGAGAAGTGCGTCGGCTGCGAGCTGTGCGCCTGGGCCTGTCCCGCCGACGCGATCTACGTGGAGGGCGCGGACAACACCGAGGAGGAGCGCTACTCCCCGGGCGAGCGCTACGGCCGCGTCTACCAGATCAACTACGCGCGCTGCATCCTGTGCGGGCTGTGCATCGAGGCGTGCCCCACCCGCGCGCTGACGATGACGAACGAGTTCGAGCTGGCCAACACCACCCGCGAGAGCCTCATCTACACCAAGGACGAGCTGCTCGCGGGCCTGGAGGAAGGCATGGTCGACAGCCCGCACGCGATCTACCCCGGCATGGACGAACAGGACTACTACCGGGGCCTGGTCACCGAGGCCGCCCCCGGCACGGTCCCCCAGCCGGCCGTCTCCCGGGGCGAGCCGGACAAGCTCGACGAGGACCCCGTGGAGTCCACCCGGGCCGCCGACGCCACCCGCCCCGGCAAGGGGGTGGAGGCGTGAACGCGCTGGCCGCAGCCACCGCCACCTCCACCGGGGAGGCCGTCCAGTTCTGGATCCTGGGCACCGTCGCCGTGATCGGCGCGCTCTCCACGGTCCTGCTGAAGAGGGCCGTGCACAGCGCGCTCTCCCTCGCCGGCACCATGATCGTCCTCGCGGTGTTCTACCTCGCCAACGGGGCGTACTTCCTGGGCGTCGTCCAGATCGTCGTCTACACCGGCGCGATCATGATGCTGTTCCTCTTCGTCGTCATGCTCGTCGGCGTCACCGCGGCGGATTCCCTCAAGGAGACCCTGAAGGGGCAGCGCTGGATGGCCCTCGGGTGCGCCCTCGGCTTCGGCGTCCTGCTGATCGCCGGCATCGGCCACGCCTCCCTCTCCACCTTCAACGGCCTGGGCGCCGCCAACGCCCGGCACGGGGGCAACGTCGAGGGCCTGGCCAACCTCATCTTCACCAAGTACGTCTTCGCCTTCGAGATCACCGGCGCCCTGCTGATCACCGCCACCGTCGGCGCGATGGTGCTCACGCACCGCGAGCGCACCGAGCGGGCCAGGACCCAGCGGGAGATGGCCGAGCAGCGGGTCCGCGAGGGCAAGCACCTTCCGCCGCTCCCCGCCCCCGGCGTCTACGCCCGGCACAACGCGGTGGACATCCCCGGTCTGCTCCCCGACGGCACCCCGTCCGAGCTGACCGTCATGCAGACGCTGCGGGAGCGCGGCCAGGTCCGCGACGTCTCGCGCGAAGCCCTCGCCGACCTCAAGGCGCTGGAGCAGCGCTCCGGGGAACGGCTCGGACGCGAGGACGCGGACGCCGTGGCGCGCGGGGCCGGCCCCGCCTCCGCGGCGGAGAATTCGGAGGCCGCCCAGTGAACCCGGTCAACTACCTCTACCTCGCGGCCCTGCTGTTCGCGATCGGCGCCTCCGGGGTGCTGATCCGGCGGAACGCGATCGTGGTGTTCATGTGCGTCGAGCTGATGCTCAACGCCTGCAATCTGGCGCTCGTCACGTTCTCCCGGATGCACGGCAACCTCGACGGGCAGATCGTCGCGTTCTTCACGATGGTCGTCGCCGCCGCGGAAGTCGTCGTCGGACTCGCGATCATCGTGTCGCTGTTCCGCTCCCGCCACTCGGCCTCGGTCGACGACGCCAGCCTGATGAAGCTGTAAGGGGTCGGAAACGTGGAGAACCTGATTGCGCTGCTCGTCGCGGCGCCCCTGCTCGGAGCGGCGGTCCTGCTCTGCGGCGGCCGCCGGCTGGACCGGACGGGCCACTGGCTCGGCACCGCCCTCGCCGCCGCCTCGTTCGTCGTCGGACTGATCCTCTTCACCGACATGCTGGGGAAGGGCGCCGAGGACCGGGCCCTGCACCAGCACCTGTTCAGCTGGATCCCGGTGGAGGGCTTCCAGGCCGACATCGCCTTCCAGCTCGACCAGTTGTCGATGACGTTCGTCCTGCTCATCACCGGTGTGGGCACGCTCATCCACATCTACTCCATCGGCTACATGGAGCACGACGAGCGCAGGCGCCGCTTCTTCGGCTACCTGAACCTGTTCCTCGCGGCGATGCTCATCCTGGTCATCGCCGACAACTACCTGCTGCTGTACGTCGGGTGGGAGGGCGTCGGTCTGGCGTCGTTCCTGCTCATCGGCTTCTGGCAGCACAAGCCCACCGCGGCCACCGCCGCGAAGAAGGCGTTCCTGGTCAACCGGGTCGGCGACGTCGGCCTGTCGATCGCCATCATGCTGATGTTCACCACCTTCGGCACCTTCGCCTTCGGGCCGGTGCTGGAGTCGGCGGGCGAGACGAGCCAGGGCAAGCTGACGGCCATCGGGCTGATGCTGCTGCTGGCCGCCTGCGGCAAGTCGGCCCAGGTGCCGCTGCAGTCCTGGCTCGGCGACGCGATGGAGGGCCCGACCCCGGTCTCCGCCCTCATCCACGCCGCGACCATGGTCACCGCCGGCGTCTACCTCATCGTCCGCTCCGGCGCGATCTTCAACGCCGCCCCGGACGCCCAGCTGGTCGTCGTCATCGTCGGCGCGGTCACGCTGATCTTCGGTGCGATCGTCGGTTGCGCGAAGGACGACATCAAGAAGGCCCTCGCCGGCTCGACGATGTCGCAGATCGGCTACATGATCCTGGCCGCGGGCCTCGGCCCCGTCGGCTACATCTTCGCGATCATGCACCTGGTGACGCACGGCTTCTTCAAGGCCGGGCTCTTCCTCGGCGCGGGCTCCGTCATGCACGGCATGAACGACGAGGTCGACATGCGCAGGTACGGCGGCCTCCGGACGTACATGCCGGTCACCTTCGTCACCTTCGGCCTCGGCTACCTGGCCATCATCGGCTTCCCCGGCCTGTCCGGCTTCTTCTCCAAGGACAAGATCATCGAGGCGGCCTTCGCCAAGGGCGGCGCCGAGGGCTGGATCCTCGGCTCCGTCGCCCTGCTGGGCGCCGCGATCACCGCGTTCTACATGACGCGCGTGATGCTGATGACGTTCTTCGGCGAGAAGCGCTGGCAGCCGGACGCCGAGGGCCGCGAGCCGCACCCGCACGAGTCCCCGAAGTCGATGACGATCCCCATGATCGTGCTGGCCTTCGGCTCGGTCTTCGCGGGCGGGTTCTTCGCGATCGGCGACCGGTTCATCACCTGGCTGAAGCCGGTCACCGGCTACGACCACGGGCACTCCCCGCTGAGCGCGGCCACCGTCACCGGCGCCACCGTCGTGGCCCTGGTCGTCGGCGTCGGGATCGCCTGGGCGATGTACGGCCGCAAGCCGGTCCCGGCGGTCGCCCCGCGCGGCTCGGTCCTCACCCGGGCCGCCCGCCGCGATCTCCTCCAGGACGACTTCAACCACGTGGTCCTGGTCCGCGGCGGCGAGCACCTCACCCGCTCGCTGGTCTACGTGGACCACTCCCTGGTCGACGGCGTCGTCAACGGCACGGCCGCTTCGGTCGGCGGGCTCTCCGGACGGATGCGCAAGCTCCAGAACGGCTACGCCCGCACCTACGCGGTCTCGATGTTCGGCGGTACGGCGGTCGTCATCGCCGCGACCCTGCTGATGAGGGCGGTCTGATCCCATGTCCTTTCCCCTCCTGACCGCGACGGCGGCGCTCCCGGCGATCGGCGCGATCGCCACCGCCGCCGTCCCCGCCGCGCGGAGCACCGCGGCCAAATGGCTCGCGCTGATCTTCTCGCTCGGCACGCTCGTCCTGGCGGCCGTCGTCTTCCTCCGCTTCGAACCGGGCGGCGACCGCTACCAGCTCACCGAGTCCCGCGCCTGGATCGCGGACTTCGGCGTCCGCTACGAACTGGGCGTGGACGGCATTGGGGTGGCGCTCCTCGGCCTCACCGCGCTGCTGATCCCGTTCGTCATCGTGGCCGCCTGGCACGACGCCGACCCGTCCCCAAGCTCTCAGCCCCGTTCGAGCAGGGGATACCCCAACGAGACGAAGCCGTATCGATGGCGTCCGACGCAGGGCTTCTTCGCCCTGATCCTCATGGTCGAGGCCATGGTGATCCTGTCGTTCGTCGCCACCGACGTCTTCCTCTTCTACATCCTCTTCGAAGCCATGCTCATCCCGATGTACTTCCTCATCGGCGGCTTCGGCGACCGGGCCCACGCGGGCACCGACGAGAGCGCCGCCACCCAGCGCTCGTACGCGGCGGTCAAGTTCCTCCTCTACAACCTGGCCGGCGGCCTGATCATGCTGGCCGCCGTCATCGGCCTCTACGTGGTCGCGGGCAGCTTCTCGCTCTCCGAGATCGCGCAGGCCCGCGCCGACGGCTCCCTGGAGATGGCGACCAGCACCGAGCGGTGGCTGTTCCTCGGGTTCTTCTTCGCGTTCGCGGTGAAGGCCCCGCTGTGGCCGCTGCACACCTGGCTCCCCAACGCGATGGGCGAGGCGACCGCCCCGGTCGCCGTGCTGATCACCGCGATCGTCGACAAGGTCGGCACGTTCGCGATGCTCCGCTTCTGCCTCGGGCTCTTCCCGGAGGCCAGCAAGTGGGCGACGCCGGTGGTCATCACCCTGGCGCTGATCTCCATCGTGTACGGAGCGCTCCTGGCGGTCGGCCAGCGCGACATCAAGCGGCTCATCGCCTACGCCTCGATCTCGCACTTCGGCTTCATCATCCTGGGCATCTTCGCGATGACCAGCCAGGGGCAGTCGGGCGCCACGCTCTACATGGTCAACCACGGCATCTCGACGGCCGCGCTGCTGCTGGTCGCCGGCTTCCTCATCACCCGGCGCGGCTCGCGGCTCATCGCGGACTACGGCGGGGTGCAGAAGGTGGCCCCCGTGCTGGCCGGGACGTTCCTCATCGGCGGGCTCGCCACCCTGTCGCTGCCCGGACTCGCCCCGTTCGTCAGCGAGTTCCTGGTCCTGGTCGGCACGTTCAGCGCGTACCCGGTGGCCGGCGTCGTCGCCACCTCCGGCATCGTGCTCGCCGCGCTCTACGTCCTGGTCCTCTACCAGCGCACGATGACCGGTCCGGTCCAGGAGTCGGTCCGGTCCATGCCGGACCTCAAGGCCCGGGAGCTGGCGGTCGCGGTGCCGCTGATCGTCGTGCTGATCTTCCTCGGCGTCTTCCCGAAGCCGCTCACCGAGGTCGTGAACCCGGCGGTGGAGCACACCATGTCCGACGTACAGAAGAAGGACCCCCAGCCCGAGGTGGAGGCCGCCAAGTGAGCGCAACAGCTGTCCACGATCTGTGGACGACGGCGAGCGGGGTGACATCGGCGGCGCCGGGCAACTCGTTCACCATGCCGGAGATCGAGTACACCCAGCTCATGCCGGTCCTGATCATCGTGATCGCGGCCGTCCTGGGCATCCTGGTGGAGGCATTCGTGCCGCGCCGGGCCCGCTACCACTCCCAGCTCTTCCTGAGCGTGGTGGCGGTCGCCGCCTCGTTCGCCGCGATCGTCGGCCTCGCCGCCGGAGGGTACGGCACCACGAAGGCGCAGATCGCGGCCATGGGCGCCATCGCGATCGACGGCCCCACCCTGTTCCTCCAGGGCACCATCCTCCTGGTCGCCATGGTGGCGGTGTTCACCTTCGCCGAACGCCGGCTCGACCCCGGCAGCGACGGCAACCGCGTCGACTCGTTCGCCGCCCAGCCCGGGGCCGTACCCGGCGGCGAGGGCGAGAAGGCCGCGGTGCGGGCCGGATTCACCACCACCGAGGTCTTCCCGCTCCTGCTGTTCTCGGTGGCGGGGCTGCTGGTCTTCCCGGCCGCCAACGACCTGCTGACCCTCTTCATCGCGCTGGAAGTCTTCTCGCTCCCGCTCTACCTCCTGTGCGCCGTCGCCCGCCGCAAGCGGCTGATGTCGCAGGAGGCGGCCGTGAAGTACTTCCTCCTCGGCGCGTTCTCCTCGGCGTTCCTGCTCTTCGGGATCGCCCTCCTCTACGGTTACGCGGGCTCCCTGTCGTACGCCGAGATCGCCAACGTCGTCGACGGCTCGGTCCTGGAGATCGACCCGGCCCTCGCCGACACCATGGGCAACGACGCGCTGCTGCTCATCGGCGGCGCGATGATCCTGACCGGTCTGCTCTTCAAGGTCGGCGCGGTTCCGTTCCACATGTGGACCCCGGACGTGTACCAGGGCGCCCCGACCCCGGTCACCGGCTTCATGGCCGCCGCGACGAAGGTCGCCGCGTTCGGCGCGCTGCTGCGCCTGCTGTACGTGGCGCTGCCGGGCCTCACCTGGGACCTGCGGCCGGTCATGTGGGCGGTGGCCATCGTCACCATGCTGGCCGGTGCGATCGTCGCGATCACCCAGACCGACATCAAGCGGCTGCTGGCCTACTCCTCGATCGCGCACGCGGGCTTCATCCTCGCGGGCGTCATCGCGGCCAACCCGGAGGGCATCTCCTCGGTCCTCTTCTACCTGCTGGCCTACTCCTTCGTGACGGTCGGCGCGTTCGCCGTCGTCACGCTGGTGCGGGACGCCGGCGGGGAGGCCACCCACCTCTCGAAGTGGGCCGGGCTCGGCCGCCGCTCGCCGCTGGTCGCGGCGGTCTTCGCGGTGTTCCTGCTGGCCTTCGCGGGCATCCCGCTGACCTCCGGGTTCTCGGGCAAGTTCGCGGTGTTCAAGGCGGCCGCCGAGGGCGGGGCCGGGGCGCTGGTCGTCGTCGGTGTGATCTCCTCGGCCGTCGCGGCGTTCTTCTACATCCGCGTGATCGTCCTCATGTTCTTCAGCGAGCCGAAGGCGGACGGCCCCACGGTCGCCGTCCCGTCCCCGCTGACCATGACGACGATCGCGGTCGGCGTCGCCGTCACCCTGGTGCTGGGGCTGGCCCCGCAGTACTTCCTGGACCTGGCGAGCCAGGCGGGGGTCTTCGTGCGGTAGCCCGCGCGGGTCGCCCGCGGTATGCGTGCCGGCAGCGCCGGACGGTCGGATATCCACAGACCGTCCGGCGTTGTCGTTCCCTCCGCCTATCGTGGACGGGGACGAGAGCAGGACGGACCGGGCCGGGCGAGCGGGCCCCCGGGGGACAGAGCATGAGGCGTGAGCATGGATGAGACCGCGACGGTGAGCGGCGCCGACGTCGGCACGGGCGAGGAGAGCGAGGCCCGGCGGACGCTGCACCGCGTCTTCGGGTACGAGTCGTTCCGCGGCGAGCAGGGCGCGATCATCGAGCACGTGGTGGCGGGCGGCGACGCGGTCGTCCTCATGCCCACCGGCGGTGGAAAGTCCCTCTGCTACCAGATCCCGTCCCTGGTCCGCCGGGGCACCGGCGTCGTCGTCTCCCCGCTGATCGCCCTCATGCAGGACCAGGTCGACGCCCTGCGCGCGCTCGGCGTCCGGGCCGGCTTCATGAACTCCACGCAGGACTTCGACGAGCGCCGTTCGATGGAGGCGCAGTTCCTCGCGGGCGAGCTGGACATCCTCTACCTGGCGCCCGAGCGGCTGCGCCTGGACTCCACGCTCTCCCTGCTGGCCCGGGGCGAGGTCTCGGTCTTCGCGATCGACGAGGCGCACTGCGTCGCCCAGTGGGGCCACGACTTCCGCCCGGACTACCTGGCCCTGTCCGTGCTCGGCGAGCGCTGGCCGGACGTGCCGCGCATCGCCCTGACGGCGACCGCGACCCACGCCACGCACGAGGAGATCACCCGCCGCCTCTCCATGCCGGACGCGAAGCACTTCGTCGCGAGCTTCGACCGGCCGAACATCCAGTACCGGATCGTGCCGAAGTCCGACCCGAAGAAGCAGCTCCTCTCCTTCCTCCAGGAGGAGCACGCCGGGGACGCGGGCATCGTCTACTGCCTCTCGCGCAACTCCACCGAGAAGATCGCGGAATACCTCAGCCGCAACGGCGTGGAGGCCGTTCCGTACCACGCGGGTCTGGACGCCCGGACGCGCGCCGCCCACCAGGCGCGGTTCCTCCGTGAGGAGGGGCTCGTCGTCGTCGCGACGATCGCGTTCGGCATGGGCATCGACAAGCCGGACGTCCGCTTCGTCGCCCATGTGGACCTGCCCAAGTCCGTCGAGGGCTACTACCAGGAAACCGGCCGCGCCGGCCGTGACGGCGAGCCGTCCACGGCGTGGATGGCGTACGGGCTCCAGGACGTCGTCCAGCAGCGCAAGCTCATCCAGGGCGGCGAGGGCGACGAGGCGTTCCGCCGCCGGGCCGCCTCCCACCTGGACTCCATGCTCGCCCTGTGCGAGACGGTCCAGTGCCGCCGGGCCCAGCTGCTGACCTACTTCGGCCAGGAGCCCGCGGCCCCCGCTTGCGGCAACTGCGACACCTGCCTCGCCCCGCCGGAGACCTGGGACGGCACGGTCGTCTCGCAGAAGCTGCTCTCCACGGTGGTGCGGCTCAAGCGCGAGCGGAACCAGAAGTTCGGGGCGGGCCAGATCATCGACATCCTGCTGGGCCGCAAGACCGCCAAGGTCATCCAGTTCGACCACGACCAGCTCTCCGTCTTCGGCATCGGCGAGGAGCTGGCCGAGGCGGAGTGGCGCGGGGTGGTCCGCCAGCTGCTGGCGCAGGGGCTGCTCGCCGTCGAGGGGGAGTACGGCACGCTGGTGCTGACCGACGAGAGCGCGACGGTGCTGGGCCGGGAGCGGGAAGTGCTGCTCCGCAAGGAGCCGAAGAAGCCCACGTCCCGCTCGTCGTCCTCGGCGGGCGGCTCCAGGGGCGGCAAGGGCAAGGCGGCCGTCGCCGACCTCCCCGCCTCCGCCGTCCCGGTCTTCGAGGCGCTGCGCGCCTGGCGCGGGGCGACGGCGAAGGAGCAGGGCGTCCCGGCGTACGTCATCTTCCACGACGCGACGCTGCGGGAGATCGCCACCGTCCACCCGACGACGATCGGGGAGCTGGGAGGCGTCAGCGGCCTGGGCGAGAAGAAGCTCGCGACCTACGGGGAGGGCGTGCTGGAGGTCCTGGCCCGGACGGCGGGCGGCGAGGACGCCGCCCCGCCCTTGGAAGCACCGGCCCCGGCGCCCGCCGAAGCACCGGCGGCTCCGGCCCCCCGGACGCCTCCGGCCCCGGCTCCCGCGTCGCGCCCGGCCCCGGCTCGTCCGCAGGCCCCGGCCGTTCCGGCGCAGCAGTACGGCGACCCCGAGTTCGCCTGGGACGAGGAACCGCCCGAGTACGAGTGAGGCGTGCCGGGCGGCGGGGCCGAGGGGCGGTGAGGCCGAGGGGTGGCGGGGTCTACCGCGGGTCCACCGCCCGGCGGCGGGGCGTGATCGCCGTCAGGTCCAGGTCCACGGCGAAGGGCACCGGCACCTTCATCCGGTCGTGGAAGATCCCGGTCGAGGTGTAGGCGCCGGTGGCCGGCTCCCGCTCGAAGACGTACACCACGGCCCGCCCGTCGTGGTTCTCCACCCGCCAGTAGTGGGGGATGGCCGCGCGGGCGTACTTCACGGGCTTGGTCTCCCGGTCGCGGGACCGGGACTCCGGTGAGACGACCTCGATGGCCAGGCGCACCGCCTCGGCGGGGAACCGGGTCTGGTCCGCGTCCTGGATGACGTCACCGTCGATGACGATCACATCGGGCTCGGGCCGGTTGTAGCGGTCGATGTCGATGGTGAACTCGCGCACGACCTCCAGCCCGGGCGGCACCAAGGACTGCAGCTGCCATTCGAAGAAACTGACCGCTCGCGAATGGAAAAGGGTCTGCGGACTCACGAAGACGAGGCTCCCGTCGATCAGCTCCGTATGCGGAGGCAGATTCGGGAGTGTGTCCAGGTCATCGGCGGTCCAGCCGCCCTCGGGCGGAACCGCCCACCGCGGCTCGGACGCCTCGGGTTCGATGCTCATCATTGCTCCCATGGGGAGGAGTCTCGCGGGCCCGACCAGCGTATCCGCCGGGAACCGGATCCGGATGACCCGAACGTGCGAACGGGCCCCGCGTGGCTGACCTACGCGCTCTCACTTCGTCCGGAGGCGGCGGGCCCTGGCCGCGAGCAGGCGGGGCAGCTTCGGGCCCGCGCACGCGTGGTCGATCAACTGGTTCCGGTACGTGGGGTTCGGGAGGTGCGGGGCCAGGGCGATCAGGGCCTTCAGTTCCTCGGGCGAGCCGGAGTGACGGGCGCCTGGCCCCCGCCCCCTCTCGTGGAAGCGGTCCGTGGCCGCTCCGACGGGCCCTGTGGCAGGATCGCCGGATGCTGCGACTCACCGACTTCATCATCGACTGCCCCGACACGATGGCTCTGGCGGCCTTCTACTCCGAGGTGACGGGGCGTCCGATCAAGAAGAGCAGTGACGAGGACTGGGCCGGTATCCAGTTCGGCGAGGTCGAACTGGCCTTCATCCGGGTGGAGGACTACCGCGCGCCGCAGTGGCCCGGCAGCGAGCACCCCAAGCAGTTCCACCTCGACTTCGAAGTCGACGACATCGAGGCCGAGCAGCGCCGCGTCCTGGCCCTCGGCGCGACCCTGCGACAGGACTCCGTCGGCCCCGAGGGCTACGGCTGGCGTGTCTACACCGACCCCATCGGCCACCCCTTCTGCCTATGCCGCAACAAGGGCGTCGTCTGGACCGACGAGGGCCCCACGTGGCCCGGGCGCTCCTGAGGGCTGTCCCGCGACCCCTGCCGGGCGACCCCTGCCGGGCGACGACGGCAGGGTGACGAGGGCAGGGTGACGACAGACCCTAGTCGCCGCCCCCGCCGCACCCTCCGCTCCCGCCGTCGCTCCAGCCGCCGCCGTCGCCCCCGCCGCTGCTCGACTGGTTCCGGCGGACGTTGTGGTGGACGGCCGCGGCGATCCAGTGGGTGCGGCGCACGGTCCTCATCGCCGAGCGGCCTTCGCGCCCCTTGGCGGTGAGGGTGCCGGCGAGGCCGGTCGCCGAGACGAGGCCGGCGAGGACGCGGCTGCGCCGGTCCGGGAAGCCCCGTGCCTCGGCCTGGCCGAAGCGCCACCGGGCGGCGCCGGCCAGGTCGGGGTCGCCGGGGAAGTGCCGCTGGTAGGGGAAGACACCGAGGAAGCGGCGGGACTCGCGGCGCAGGAGGCCCCGCTCGACCAGGTGGGCCAGGTGGCTTTCCTCGGTGTTCCGGCCGTACTGCCGTATCCAGACCCGGGGGCTGGTGTTGGAGAGGAAGCGGTTCTTCTTGGCCGGTGCGCCGAGCGTCCCCAGCAGCGGGGCGAGCAGGGGGTGGGCCGGGCCCAGGGGGTTGACCACCCGGACCCGGCCGCGCTCCTCGCGGATGCGGCCCTGGAGCTCCAGCTCGGCGAGGACCGCGCCCGCCACGCCGTACCGCAGGTACGCCCGGCTGCAGAGCGGCTTGCCGCGCTCGGTGTCCAGCGCGAGCAGGAGCAGTTCCTCGGGCAGCGTCAGTGCGGAGGCGTCGTCCGTCATGGCGCGGTGACGATCCTTCCGGTCACGTCGCCGAGGCCCACGCGGGTGCCGTGCGGGCCGGGGGCCCACGCGGTCAGCGTGACCGTGTCGCCGTCCTCCAGGAACGTCCGCTTGCCCTCGGCCAGTTCGAGCGGCTCGCTGCCGTTCCAGGTCAGCTCCAGGAGGGAGCCGCGCTGGCCGGGCTCGGGGCCGCTGACGGTGCCGGAGCCGTACAGGTCGCCGGTGCGCAGCGACGCGCCGTTGACCGTCATGTGGGCGAGCTGCTGGGCGGCCGTCCAGTACATCGAGGCGAACGGCGGCTCGGCGACGGCCTGGCCGTTGATCTCCACGGTGATCCGGATGTCGAAGCCGCCCGGCTCCTCCTCCCCGGCGTCGTCGAGGTAGGGCAGGAGCGGGACGTCCCGGGCGGGCGGTGCGATGCGCGCCGCGTCCAGGGCCTCCAGCGGGGTGACCCAGGCGGAGACGGAGGTGGCGAAGGACTTGCCGAGGAACGGACCGAGCGGCACGTACTCCCACGCCTGGAGGTCGCGTGCCGACCAGTCGTTGAGGAGGAAGAGGCCGAAGACGTGCTCGCGGAAGTCGGCCAGCGGCACCGGGACGCCCTGCGCGGAGGGGACGCCGACGACGAAGCCGACCTCGGCCTCGATGTCGAGTTTCACCGAGGGCCCAAAGACGGGCGCCGGGTCGGTGGGGGCCTTGCGCTGGCCGCGGGGGCGCACCACGTCGGCGCCGGAGACCACGACGGTGCCGGAGCGGCCGTGGTAACCGATCGGCAGGTGCTTCCAGTTGGGGGTGAGCGCGTCGCCGTCCGGCCGGAAGATCTTTCCGACGTTGGTGGCGTGGTGCTCGCTGGCGTAGAAGTCGACGTAGTCCGCCACCTCGTACGGCAGGTGCAGGGTCACCGCGTCCACCGGGTGCAGCAGCGGCTCGATGTCCGCGCGGTGGGCGGGGACGGTCAGCCAGGCGGTGAGCGCGCGGCGCACGTCGCTCCAGGCGGTGCGGCCCGCCGCGAGCAGCGGCGTCAGGCTCGGCTGCGCGAGCAGCTGCGCGTAGGGGGAGCCCAGGGCGTGGGCGGCGGCCCCGGCGTCCAGGACGTGGTTGCCGATGCGGACGCCGACCCGCCGGACGCCGGGGTGGTCGGGGGCGGAGAACACACCGTACGGAAGGTTGTGCGGGCCGAAGGGGTCGCCCTCGGCCAGATCGAGCGGGCTGCTCTGCTCGGGCATGTGGTGCTGCCTCGCTTTCCAGGTCGTGTTGGGGGACACGTTACGTCGGGGCTCCTACCCGGCGTCAGTGCCCTGACCGTCCCCAACTGCGCCTAATGCCCGGAAAGTTCGTCAGGTCCCCGGAGCGCCGGGGGCCCGTGAGGGGGTGCGTCCGCGCCGTTCAGCCCGTCGTGCGCGGGATGCGCTTCTCCCAGGTGCGGTGGAAGACGACCTCCTCACCGTCCTTGCAGACCACCTCGTTCGACGTGATGAAGTCGTCTTCGTCGGCGGCGATCTCGGAACGGGTCCTGATCTCCACGTCCCACGCGGCCTCCGGCCGGTGCAGCCGGACGCGCCAGTCGGAGCGGGTGCGGGCGGAGAGCGGGTCGTCCTGCTGGATCGTGCACGTCTCCAGGACGTCCTCGGTGTAGGCGAGGCCGTCGGGGTGGACGTGCGTACCGCCGTAGCGGGGGTCGGCCTCCAGGCGCCATTCGCCCTCGGCGACGTCGCGGACGACGAGGCGTTCGGGGCGCGGCTCCTCCAGGGGGGCGGGGCGGGCCGTGCCGAGCGGTTCGGACTGCTCCGGTTCGGCGAAGGCGATCGCCGGGTCCTCGGTGTGACGGCGCACCGGCAGTTCGACGAAGCTGCCGTCCGCGTCGAGGGTGAAGCCCGCCGACCCCGCCCGGGGCCAGATCCACGGCCAGTACGCGGAGGAGATCGCGATCCGGATGCGGTGGCCGGGTGCGAAGGCGTGCCCGATGCCGTCGAGGTCGAGGACCACGTCCTCCCGCTCGCCCGGGAGCCAGGCGTCGGCGCGGTCGCGGCCGTGCCGGGCGGCGAAGTTGAGGGCGCCCCGGGTGATCAGCGTGGAGGAGCCGTCGGGCGCCACGTCGCAGAGCCGGGCGACGGCCTGGCCGTGCGGCACGTCCATCCGGATGCGGAGCTTCACCCGGGGGCGGCCGAGGATCTCGATCGGCGCGTCCGTGACGGGGAACTCGAACGCCACGGACTTGGCGTCCTCGTCCCGCTGGTCCGGCGGCAGGTCCGCGGCGTTGCCGAAGGGGAGGAAGCGGCCCGCGTCGAGCCCGGTCTGCTGCGGCGACGCGACGATCCGCTCGCCGCCCTGGAGGGCGTACGCCACCGGGGTCACGTTCTCCGAGGGCCAGGAGGTGTCCCCGACCCAGCGGCCGGGCAGCGTCCCGTACGCCGTGGCGGGCGGGTGCGGGCCGCTGATCCAGGACCGCAGCAGCGGTTCCCGCATCACGCCCGTCTCCTTGCCCTTGAGGTGCTGGTCCCACCAGCGCAGCGTCTCCTGGAGGAAGCCGATCGCGGGCCCCGGCGCCGTCCCCCGGTCCGGGTACCGGTGCGACCAGGGCCCGATGATCCCGCGCACCCGCCCCGGGTCCAGGTGCTCCACCAGCCGCAGGACGGTGTCCCGGTACGGGTCGTGCCAGCCGCCGACCGCGAGCACGTCCGCCTTGATCGCGCCGTAGTCCTCGCAGACGCTGCCGTGCTTCCAGTAGGCGTCGCGGCTCTGGTGGGCCAGCCAGGTGTGGACGAGGGGCTCCACGGCCTCCAGCCGCTCCCGCCACATCTCCTTCCAGCCGTCGCCCACGTACGTCGGGTCCGGTGGCCGGCAGGCGGAGGCGAGCATGGCGGCCGCCCGCGCGTGCATGCCCGCGGCGAGGACCGAGCCGCCCAGGTAGTGCCCACCGTTGCCGTAGCGGTCGTCGGTCGAGCAGACGGTGACGACCGCCTTCAGCGGCTCCGGGGCGAGCGCGGCGATCTGGAGCGAGTTGACGCCGCCCCACGAGATCCCGAACATCCCGACCCGCCCCGAGCACCATTCCCGCTGGGCCAGCCAGTGGATGACGGCGACCCCGTCCTGGAGCTCCCGCTCGTCGTACGCGTCGCCCGGGAGCCCCTCGCTGTTGCCGTGGCCCCGCACGTCCACCCGTACGGAGGCGTAGCCGTGCCCGGCGTACCAGGGGTGGCGCTGCCGGTCGCGGGGGGCGGTCCGGTCGCTGAGCCGGTGGGGCAGGTACTCCAGCAGGGCGGGGACCGGTTCCTCGGTCAGCGGCCGCCAGATCCGGGCGTAGAGCCCCGTGCCGTCGGGCAGCGGGATGTACACGTCCTCGCGGGTGGTCTCGTACGGGAACGCGGTCGTGGTGTTCATGGGGCCACCTCGGTGGGGGACGGGGTGTTCGAAGGGCGTCGCCCGGGTGCGGCCGGTACGCGGCGCCCGGAGGCCGGCGGGGCCGTCGCGGTTCCGGCGGGGCTGTGGGACAAAGCGGTGACTCCTGGTCGTATGAGCTGATCCCGAACATACCGGCGGTCATGGGAAGCCGCCCACGGTGATCCACAGCGGACCGGATACGCTGAAGTTGCAGAGAGAGACAGCGACACATCGACATTGCGTGTGATCGTCAGCAGACAGGAGATGTCCCCGTGACCGTCGTCGGGCCGTTCGGACTGCACGTGCGGGACCAGGCTCTTGAGGCCGATGTCCAGTCGGGCCTGGCCGCTGTCGAGGCAGGGCTGCTCGAAGCCACCAAGAGCGATGTCCCGTTCATCACGGAGGCCGCCCAGCACCTGGTGCGGGCCGGGGGCAAACGATTCCGCCCCTTGCTGGTCATGCTCGCGTCACAGTTCGGCGATCCGGGCGCGCCCGGCATCGTCCCCGCCGCCGTCGTCGTCGAGCTGACCCATCTCGCCACCCTCTACCACGACGACGTGATGGACGAGGCCGACGTACGGCGCGGGGTGCCCAGCGCCAACACCCGCTGGGGCAACTCGGTGGCCGTCCTCACCGGCGACTTCCTCTTCGCCCGCGCCTCCCACATCCTGGCCGACCTCGGCCCCGAGGCCGTCCGCATCCAGGCGGAGGCGTTCGAGCGCCTGGTCACCGGCCAGATCCTGGAGACGGCGGGCCCCCGCGACGGCCGTGACCCGGTCGACCACTACCTGGACGTGCTCAGCGGCAAGACCGGCTCGCTGGTCGCCGTCTCGGGCCGGTTCGGCGCGCTGATGTCCGGGGCCGACGAGCGGACCGTGGACGTCCTCACCCAGTACGGGGAACGGCTCGGCATCGCCTTCCAGCTCGCCGACGACGTACTGGACATCGCCTCCGACTCCCACGAGTCCGGCAAGACCCCGGGGACCGACCTGCGCGAGGGCATCCCCACCCTCCCGGTGCTGCGGCTGCGCGCCCAGGCGGCGGCCGAGGGCAAGCCGGACGACCTGGAGCTCGTCGGGCTGCTCGACTCCGACCTGAGCGGCGACGACGCGCTCGCCGAGGTGCTGCGCCGGCTGCGTGCCCACCCGGCGCTGGAGCAGGCCCGCCAGGACACCGTGCGCTACGCCCAGGAGGCGCGCGCCACGCTGGGGCCCCTGCCCGAGGGGTACGCGAAGTCCGCGCTGGAGGAGCTGTGCGACGCGGTGGTGCACCGCGCCGGTTGAGGCCGGCCGGCGTGCGGGCCGGGGCCGGACGGCGTGCGGACCGGGGCCGGAAGGTGTGCCGGGGACGTGACGGCGGATCAGCCGGATGGGGGCGGCCCCCTACTGGACGGCGCACATGCCCTCTCCGGTTGTCATACCGGAGCAGTAGGCGGAGTTGATTCCCCGGGCTGACGCTTCGCGCCGCCCGATTTGGTCAGATGGGTACCAACGGAAGCCGCCGACCACGGAGGTAGGGCACACCATGGCACCCAACGACAGCGCAGAGAACACCGGCGGGGCGACGAGCACTGTCGTGGGCCGCCGGAAGGCGGCGCGCTACATCGTCCCCGTCGCGGTCGCGGGGGTGGCGGCCGCCACCATCGGTCTCGTCCCGGCGCTCGCGAGCTCCGGCGACCCGGACCTGCCGAAGATCGGCGCCCAGGAGCTCATCGAGAAGATCGCCGCCTCCGACCAGGAGCGGCTCTCCGGCACCTTCAAGATCAGCACCGACCTGGGCCTGCCCCTCGACGGCCTCGCGGGCTCGCTCGTGGGCGGCGGCGAGCGCGGGGGCGAGGGCGCGGCGGCCCCGCAGGACAAGCTCATGGAGCTGACGTCCGGCACGCACACCCTGCGGGTGGCCGCCGACGGCCCGGAGCGCCAGAAGCTCTCCATCCTCGGCGCGTCGTCCGAGTACAGCGTCATCCACAACCGGGGCGAGGTCTGGGCGTACGACAGCGCGTCCGACGAGGTCTACCACGCCGAGGCCCCCGAGGGCGCCGACGGCCCTGACGCCGGGAAGCGCCCGGAGAAGGCCCCGAAGACGTCCGAGGGCGCCCCGGCGACCCCGAAGGACTTCGCGGAGCAGGCGCTCGCGGCGGTCGGCGACACCACCTCGGTCACCGTGGACGGCACGGCGCGGGTCGCCGGGCGGGACGCGTACCAGCTCGTGATCGAGCCGAAGCAGTCCGGTTCGACGGTCGGCTCCGTCCGGATCGCCGTGGACGCCGAGAACGGCGTGCCGCTGAAGTTCACCCTGTCCGCGGCGAGCGGCGGCAAGGCCGTGGTCGACGCCGGGTTCACCAAGGTCGACTTCTCCCGCCCCGCAGCCTCCACCTTCGACTACACCCCGCCCCGGGGCGCCGAGGTGACGGAGGCCGACGAGCTCGACGGCGCCGCCTCCGGCGAGGACGAGGGGGGCGCGGTGCGGAAGGCGCTCCCCGGTCAGCTCGCCGAGCTGGAGGACCTGGCGGGCGAGGGGGACTTCAACGTCATCGGGGAGGGCTGGACCTCGATCGCCGAGATCAGGGTTCCCGGCGGCGAGGGCCTGCCCACGGCCGGATCGGGCGACGTCCCGGCCGAGGCGCAGGGCTTCCTGGACGCGCTCGGCGACAAGGTCACCGGGAAGTTCGGTTCGGGCACGGTCTTCACGACGCGCCTGGTCAACGCCCTGCTGACGGACGACGGCTCGGTGTACGTCGGAGCGGTGACGAAGGACGCGCTGGTGCGCGCCGCCGACGCCGCGGCCCGGTAGGACCCTCCCCCGCCGGGAGGACCGCCCTTGGGACCCGCCGCCCCGTCACGCATCCGCGTGGCGGGGCGGACCCGCGTACGGGTGAGTAAGAGGGGATCGGAGAGTCGGGGCTCCGGGAGCGGTGCCCGCAGGGCCTGTCGTCTCCGGCGGACCGTCGCACCGGGCAGGCCGACGGGTCGGGGCGGCGGGTCGGGGCGGGCCGTGGGTCCGGGTCCGGCCGACCGAGGGGACCGGCGGGGCGGCTGGCTGGAACGGATCGGCGGGGTCCGCACGCGCCGTCGGCCGGGCGAGCCGTCCCCCGATCGGCTCGTCGCGGCACGAACGGCACGAACGGTGCGGATAACGGGAACGACACGACACGGCACGTTCCGTTTCCGCCTGGGTATTGTTCGGTCTTTGGCGACGAGATGTCAATAAGAGATTGGCTGGAACCCCCCTATGCTCACCGAATGACCACATCGCCGAGCAGTGTGCGCCGCAGCGAACGGTCACGCCGCGCGATCCTGCGGGCCGCTCTCGACCTCTGCACGGAGCGGGGGTACGGGCACGTCACGATCGAGGCCATCGCCGCCGCCGCCGGCGTCAGCAAGAAGACGATCTACCGGTGGTGGCCGTCGAAGGGCGCGGTGCTGCTGGAGGCGTTCACGGACGCGCTGGTCGACGCCACCCCGTTCGTGGACACGGGCGACATCGGCGCGGACCTGCGCACGCATGTCGCCGGAGCGGTGAAGCTGCTCTCGGTGCCGCCGTTCGGCCCCGCCTACGCGGGCATCCTCTCCGAGCTGCACCACGACGACCGCCTGGCCCGGCAGCTGCGGGAGCAACTGGTCGACCCCCGCGTGGAGGAGGCGGTCGGCCGACTGCGCAGCGCCCAGGACCGGGGCCAGATCCCGCCCGGCGCGGACCTCCCGCTGGCGGTGGAGATGCTGTACGGCCCCGTCTACTACCGCCATGTGCTGCGCAAGCCCGTCCAGGACGAGGAGACGGTCGCCACCCTGGTGGACCACGTGCTGCGCTCCCTGCGCGCGCCGGGGTACTGAGCCCGGCGGGCGGGACCGCCCCGGCAAGCGCCCAGGTCCGGCCGCTACCGGAAGCAGTCCAGGATCAGCGGCAGGTCCCGCAACCACTCCTGGAGGCGGCCCCGGCGGCGGGCCGTGATGAGGCAGGGGTGGGCCGTGCCGTGGTGGAGGTGGACGACGACCCCGAGGTGCTTGGGGCCTTCGGCCGCGTACGCCACAGTGCGGATCTCCGCCCAGGGGTAATGGACCTCCGCGCCCTCCGGGCCCAGCGCCACGCCCGTCGCGTCGATCAGGAGGGAGCTCCCCGGCCCGACCGCCACGAACGACGGGCCCGGGTCCGCGTCCCCCGGCCCGCCCGCCGCGACGGGCCGCGTCGGGGCCTGGTGCGGCGGGAAGCCGATGTGCACGGCGTGCTGGTACGGCGGGAAGGCGCCGGGCGCGGCGTGCTGGTACGGCGAGAAGAGGCCGGGCGCGGCGTGCTGGTACGGCGGGGCGGGGGTGGCCGGGCCCTGTTGGTACGGCGGGAAGGGGGCGGCCGGGGTGGGGTACGGCGGGAAGCCCCCGGCCGGGCCCCGGGGCGGGGCGTACGCCGAGGGGGTGTACGCGGGCGGCGGAGGCGCCGCCACCGTGGGGGCGTGCGCCGGGCCGGGGGAGGGCGGCGCGGCGTCCGGTACGAACAGGTCCAGCAGTGACGCCGGGGCGGGCCGCTCCTCCGGGGCCTTGGCCAGACACGCCGCGACGACCGGTCGCAGCCCCTCCGGTACGGCGGCCAGGTCCGGCGGCTCGTACACCGACCGGTACATCATGCCCATCGGCGTGCCCGCCCCGAACGCGCTGCCGCCCGCCGCCGCGACGAGGACCGCCCCCAGCGCGAACACGTCGGCGGCCCCGTCGACCTCCTGCCCCTGCGCCTGCTCCGGTGCGAGGAACCCCGGGGTGCCGAAGGCCGTGCCGGTCGCCGTCAGCCGGGTCGACTCCAGGGCCCGCGCGATGCCGAAGTCCAGGACCCGGGGGCCGTCCGACGCCATGATGATGTTGCCGGGCTTCAGATCGCGGTGAACCAGCCCGCAGCCGTGGATCGCCGCCAGCGCCTCGGCCAGCGCCGCGCCCAGGCCCCGCAGCCGCGTCTCGTCCATCGGACCCTCGGCCTCCAGGAGCGCGGAGAGCGTGGGCCCGGGGATGTACGCGGTGGCCAGCCAGGGCGCGGGCGCGTCCGGGTCCGCGTCCACCACGGGCGCCGTGTGGAAGCCGCCCACACTGCGGGCGGCGGCGACTTCGGCGCGGAACCGCTCCCGGAAACGCGGGTCGCCCGCCAGCTCCGGGCGGGCCGCCTTGACGGCCACCGCCCGGCCTCCCCGGGAGCGGGCCAGGTAGACGGTGCCCATACCGCCCACGCCCAGCACCCGCTCGACGGCGTACCCGCCGATACGTTCCGGCAGGCCGCTGCCGTTCGCCCCGTACTCCATGCGCTGAACGCCCCCCTGTGCTCCGGCGGCTCAGTATGACGCAGCGCCCCGTCGCTCCGGCCCCCGATGCGCCGTCCCGGCGCGGGCCGACGCGGTGCCCTCCCGCGCGTTCACGCCTTTGCCGCGCCCCGGTGGCGGGGCCCGACCGGGCGGGCGATGCTGGTCCGGCGCGTACCGGATCCGGGCAGCGGTGCGCCGGAGCCGGAGGGCGGGTGGAGCCGTGTCGAACGCCGAGACCCCGGCCGGGCCCGGCCGGGCGGCCGGAACCGGGCGGGCGGGCGGCCCCGGGCGGGCGCCCGGGACGGGACGGACGGGCGGGCCGGGGCGGACGGGCGGTACGGGAGGCACGGGCGGAACGGAAAGGCCGGGCGTGCCCGGGAGGCCGGCGGGGCGGGTGGACGGACCCGACCCGTTGGACGAGGCCCTCCTGGCGACGCTGTTCGACCAGTCGGCCGTCGGCCTGGTCGTGCTCGACCCGCAGTTCCGGCTGGTCCGCGTCAACGCGCGCCTGGAGGGCGAGGAGACCCGGGAGCACATCGGCCGCCGGTTCACCGACGCCTTCCGGCTCGACGACCCGGAGGAGGCCGAGGAACTGCTGAAGCAGGTGCTCGCCGGGGAGGGCCCCGTCCGCGACCACCTCGTGAGCGGCCGGCTGCGCACGCTCCCCGGCGACCGGCGGTTCCAGGTCTCCGCCTACCGCCTCGACACCCCCGGCGGCGGCCCCGGCGCCCCCGCCCTCGGGCTGGTGGCCACCGTCGTCGACGTCACCGAGCGCGAGCGGGCCCGCGCCCGGGAGGCCGCGCTCTCCGCCGTGCGGGACACGGTGGGCGGCTCCCTCGACACCGCCGCCACCTGCCGTGCCCTGGCCGACGCCCTGGTGCCCGGCTTCGCCGACTTCGCCGTCGTCGAGGTGGTGGACGACGTCCTGCGCGGCGTCGACCCGCCGGTGGGCCCGCTGCCGCCCGACACCCCGCTGTGCCGCGCCGCGAGCGGCCGGTGCGACACCCCCGGCGCCACGGCGGAGGCCGGGGACGGGGGCGGAAGCAGCCCGCCGCGTTCGGCGGAGGCCGGGGGCGGAGCGGGCCGACCGCGTCCGGCGGGGGTCACCCGCCACCTCCCCCTCCGGACGCCGTTCGCACTCGCCGTCGCCGACCTGAGGCCCCGACTCGTCCCGCTGAGCCCCGGAACCCCGTGGTTGGAGGCCGACGAGCACGGCGCGTACGCCGTCGCGGAGAAGGGCGCTCACTCCCTGATCGTCGTACCCCTCACCCTGCGCGGCGCGGTCCTCGGCCTGGTCAGCCTCTACCGCTGCGGGGCGGCCGAGCCCTTCGACGAGGACGACGTCGCCCTTGCCGGGACGGCGGCCACCCGCGCCGCCCTCGCCATCGACAACGCCCGCCGTTTCGAACGCGAACACGTCATCGCCTCCACCGTCCAGCGGCGGCTGCTCCCGCAGACCGCGCGGCAGCAGGCCGCCGTCGAGACCGCGCACGTGCTGCTGCCCGGCCGGGACAGCGGCTGCTGGTTCGACACCATCGCCCTGTCCGGCGCGCGGACGGCGCTCGTGGTGGGCAGCGTCGAGGGCGAGGGACTGCAATCGGCCATCGTCATGGGCCAGTTGCGTACGGTCATCCAGGCGCTGGCCGATCTCGACCTGGAGCCGGAGGAGGTGCTCGCCCGGCTCAAGGACACCGCCGACCGCCTCGCCCACGAGCGCGACGCCCTGCCCCCGGCCGACACCCTCCAGCACGAGCCGCTGAGGGCGGGCTGCCTGTACGGGGTGTACGACCCGTTCACCCGGACCTGCACCGTCGCCCGCGCGGGGCACCCCGCCCCGCTGATCGTCGGCCCCGACGGGCGGGCGGTCCCCTTCGACGTGCCGGAGGGGCCCGGCCTCTTCTCCGAGGACGGAGCCCTCTTCGCTCCCGCCGTCGCCACCTTGGACGTGGGCAGCCTCCTCGCGTTCTGCACCGCCGACCTGCTCTCCGGCGACCGGGCCGCCGACCGCGTGGCGGAGGCTCTCGCCCGGCCGGGCCGCAGCCTCCGCCAACTCGGCGACGACATCGTGTACGCCCTGCCCGACGACACCCGCTCCGCGGGCGCGGCCCTGCTCCTGGCCCGTACGGGTACGGTCTCCGACCACAAGGTCGCCACCTGGGACCTGTCCCAGGAACGCCGGGCCCCCGCCACCGCCCGGACGCTCGTGCGCGACCGGCTCCAGGGCTGGGGCCTGGACGAGGACACCGTCGAGGCGTCGGAGCTGATCGTCAGCGAACTGGTCACCAACGCCGTCCGCTACGGCGACCCGCCGCTGCGGCTGCGCCTCCTGCTGGACTCCACGCTCACCTGCGAGGTCCACGACGGCTCCACCGCCTCCCCGCACCTGCGGCACGCCCGGACCGTGGACGAGGGGGGCCGGGGGCTGTTCATCGTCTCCACCCTGGCGTCCCACTGGGGAGCCCGCCACGGTCCGGACGGCAAGGTGCTCTGGACCGAACAGGACCTGCCCGGCGGCGAGTCGGAGCCCCCGCCGCCCTCGGACTCCTCGGACTCCTTGGACCGCTGGGACCTCTCGGGCCTCTCCCCGGACCCGGACGGGGCCCCGGACTCGTAGGCCCCCGGGCCCGGGCCCGCCCCGGCCGGTGTGACCGGGCCGGGGGCGGTCTACGGCAGGACGATGTTCCGGCCCGGCCCCCCGTCGACCGTGTCCTTGCCGGGGCCGCCGCCGATCAGGTCGTCGCCCGCCTCGCCGTGCACCATGTCGTCGCCGGGGCCGCCGAGCAGGATGTCGTCGCCGTCGCCGCCCATGACGTGGTCGTCGCCGGAGCCCGCGTGCACGAGGTCCCTGCCGCCGTAGCCCTCGATCATGTCGCCGCCCCGGCCGCCGTACATCCGCTGGTCGCCGTCGTCGCCCATCAGGTGGTCCATGCCCGCGCCGCCGTCCAGGACGACGCGTCCCATGACCATGTCGTCGCCGTCGCCGCCCCGGACCGTGTGCGCGGTGTGGGCGTGCAGGGTGTCGTCGCCGGGCCCGCCGTCGACGATGGCGACACCGGGGTCGCTGGTGGCGATCTCGTCGTCGCCGTCGCCGAGGAGGACGTGGATGCGGTCCGGGCGGGCGCTGTCGGTGGGCAGTTCGCAGACGACGTACGTCTCGACGCCCGGCTCCAGATACGTGCAGTGGTCGCCCGGCCGGAGCGGAACCGCGTCGCGGAAGCCGATGCGCCGGACCCCGTCGCCCCGGTCCATCGGGACCACGTGGAGGTCGTTGACCTGCCCCGGGGCGGCGGTGAAGGTGATGGACTGCTTCGCCCAGTCGGCGCCGACGCGGGCCCCGCCTCCGGCGGCGGGAGCCGCGACGGCCGGGGAGGCGGCGAGGCCGGTGGCGAGCAGGGCCGCGACGGCCGCAGGGGCGGTGACTCGGTGGCGGTACATGGGTCCTCGTCTCGGTGGGGGCCGGGGGCGCCCGGAGCGGACGGTGCTCTGCCCGCTCCGGGCGCCGGCGGAACCGGGTGGTGCGATCGTGCTGTGGTGCTGTGCTGCTGTGGTGGGTCAGCTCACGTTGACGTCCACGCAGGCGTAGAAGGCGTTGGGCGTGTCGGCGATGTTCCACACGGCCAGGACCTTCTGCTTGCCGGAGAGGCTGCCGAAGTTCACCTGGTGCGTGACGGTCTCACCGGGCCGCGCGCCGCCGTCGTTGAACTCCGCGATCTTCCGGCCACCGGCGTAGTACTGCCAGGTGCTGGTGGCGTGACGGGCGGTCAGCCGCCAGTTGAAGCTGGTCGTACGGCTGACCGGGGTCACCTTCCAGCCCTTGGCGTCGTTGTTGAGCTCGGCGAACGCGGCGTTGCCGCCGCTGCAGCTGCTCAGGCCCTTGGGGCCCTCGACGCTCTGCGGCTCGTACTTGATGGAGCCGCACGAGACGGTGCCGGCGGCGCACTGGGCCTGGCGGCTGGGCGGCGAGGAGATGTAGCCGTGCGCGCTCGCGCTGCCGGCCGGCAGGCTGACGGCCAGGAGCGGGGCGATTCCCGCTCCGATGGCGACGGCGAGCATCTTTTTGCTTTTCATGGCAACTCCTTTGTGGGGGTCGGTACTTGCCCGTACGGAACGGGAAAGCATGTGCATGACAAGCAGTGCCGTGCGGGGCGGTGGGGCTGCCCCGGGCGGCAAGGGGAGCGTACCCCGCTTGGTCTAGACCAAGCTAGGGTGCGCCAGGGAAGTCGGAGCGGGGGAGCGGGGGCGGCTCAGCCGAACAGCCGCTCCAGGACCACCGCCACCCCGTCCTCCGCGTTCGACAGGGTCACCTCGTCGGCCGCCGCGCGCAGCTCCGGATGGCCGTTGCCCATGGCGACCCGGAGGCCCGAACCGGCGAACATCGGCAGGTCGTTGGGCATGTCGCCGAACGCCACCGTCCGCTCGCCCCCGACGCCCAGCAGCGCGTGGGCCGCCGCCAGCCCCGTGCCCTTGTCCACCCCGTAGGGGGCCAGTTCCACCGTGCCGGGCCCCGCCATCGTCACCGTCGCCAGATCGCCCACGGCCCCGCGCGCGACGGCGGCCAGCGCGTCGTCGCCCAGCTCCGGGTGGCGCACCAGGACCTTGATCACGGGCCGCGCCCACAACGCGTCGCGGGAGTCCACGCGTTGGGCGGGAAGCGTGGGATTCGGCATGCGGTAGCCGGCCTCGATCAGGGTCAGCCCGTCCACGCCGTCCTGGTCCACGGCGGCGAACACGGCCCCGGCCTCCGCCTCGATCTTGCCGAGCGCGGTGTCGGCGGCCTCGCGGTCCAGGGTGGCGGAGCGCAGCAGCCGGCCCGCGTCGGCGTCGTAGAGCTGGGCGCCCTGGCCGCAGACGACGAGCCCGGTGTACGCCAGGTCCGCGAGCAGCGCCCGTACGCCGGGGACGGGCCGCCCGGTCACGATCAGATGCCGGGCGCCGGCGGCGGCGGCGCGTCCGAGCGCGGTACGGGACCGGGCGCTGACGGTGTCGTCGGGGCGCAGCAGAGTGCCGTCCAGGTCCGTGGCGACGAGGGCATATGCGGGGGGCGTGGGCATGGACCCCACCCTAGAAGGCCCCGGACGGCCGCTTGCCCGGAAGGGCGGGATCGGCTATGGCCTGTCGGCACGCCGCCGTGGTCACGCGGCCGTCGTCGACCGGCGCGCGCCCGACCGGCCAGGGCGGGACCCCACCCCCACACGCGCCTGACCAGCGTCGATCGGTCTTTCGCAGCCGTCGCTTACACGCTCCGACAGCAGCGCGAAAGACGGCCGGACTAGCTTCTCGCCCTGTCGGCCGCGGAGTTCGAGGCACGCGGCACACCACGACGAGACAGCGAGAAGGGAGCAGGTCGATGACTCAGGCCGAGGGTGAGCGGCGGCTGCGGTTCGACCGGCCGTTGGAGCGGTCGCTGGTGCACCGGCACGCGGACGACGAGGTCTTCGTCACCGATCACGTCGCGCTGGACGACGGCCGCTTCGCCGTCGCGGCGCGGCTGCCGTCCGCCCACCGCTACTTCAACGACGATCCGGGGCCTTCGGCCCCCGTCGATCCGATGCTGCTCCTGGAGTGCTCGCGGCAGGCCGGAACCGTGGTGGCCCACCGCCATCTCGGGGTGCCGACGGACACGGCGTTCCTCATCGCGGAGTGGTCCATCGCGCTCGACGGCGAAACGGCGCGCCCGGAGTCCGGGCCCGGCTCCGGCGAGCTGACGATGGTCATCGAGGTCCAGGACGCGAAGCAGCGCGGAGAGGCCCTGCTCGGGGCGACGCTGATGACCGAGCTGTACCTCGCCGGGCGTCGTGTGGCGAGCAGCACGGTGGTCGCCGGGTATCCGTCACGTGCCGGCTACCGGAGCTTCCGGACCCGGCAGCGCAGCTCGCCGGCACCGCTGTCCCACGCCATGCCGCCGCGCGGGGGCGGCACGCCGGCGGACGGCCGCCGGGTGGGGCGGACGCGGGAGGAGAACGTCGTCCTGGCGTCCGTGCGCCGCACCGACGGAGGAACCGTCGCGGAGCTCGACGTACCGGTCGCGCACCCCGTGTTCTACGACCACCCGCTCGACCACGTACCGGCGACCGCGCTGTTCGAAGCGGCCCGTCAGGCCGCCCTGGCGGCGATCGTGCCGGAGACGGCGGAGGAGTCCGCCGGGACGGCCGCGCCGTGGCGGGTGAGCGCGCTGAGCGCCCGGTTCGGACGCTTCGTCGAACTGGACGGCCCGACCGAGGTGTCGGCGCGCGTGGAGCAGACCGGCGACAGCCGCTCGGTGCGCGTGCTGTTCGAACAGGACGGAGCGACCGCCTGCGCGTGCGAGGTCACGGTCCGCCCACCGGCTGCGGCCCCCGTGCCCACGGCCGCCGCCCCTGCCTCCGGTGGCCGTTGATGCGGCTGAGCGGAACGTACGGGCTCGTGTGCGCGGCCTGGTACCCGTCGGAGAGGCAGACCGTCGAGGAGGCCCTGGCCGCCGGGGACGTGGACCGGCGCACCGCCGCCGACCTGGGGTACACGGCGCTGCCGGTCAGCGCGGACACCGCGCCGCCGGACATGGCCGTGGCCGCCGGGCGGCGCGTGCTGGAGCGGGGCGACTGCCCGGCGCGGACGCTGTCGATGGTGCTGCACGCGAGCGTGCACCATCAGGGGCACGACGCGTGGTCGGCTCCGCACTACATCGCCGACCGGCTGAGCGCGCACCACGCGGTGCCCATCGGACTGCTCCAGCAGTGCAACGGCGGAGCCATCGGCATCGAGCTGGCCGTCACCCGGCTCCAGGGCGACCCGCAGGCCGGGCCCGCCCTGGTGACCACCGGCGACCGGTTCCTCATGCCGAGCTGGCACCGCTGGCGCACCGACTACGGCATGGCCGCGGGCGACGCGGGCACGGCGGTGCTGGTGCACCGCGGCGACGAACTGCCCTCGGACCTCACCCTGCACGCCCTGGCGACCACCGTGGCGTCCGAGCTGGAGGTCATGCACCGGGGCGAGGACGAGCTGAACGCGGACCCGCTCGGACACGGCCCGATGATCGACGTCCGGCGCCCCAAGCGGCACTTCGTCCGGTACGTCGGCGTCGACCACTTCACCAAGCTCGCGCACGACCGCGTCCGGGGAGCCGTCTCCGAGGCGCTCGCCGCCTGCGGCCTGGCCCCGGACGATCCACGGCTGCGTCACGCCGTGCTGCCGCGGCTGGGCTCCAAGGCGATGGCGGAGGCGTACGCACCGCCCCTGGCGGAGTCCGTCGCCGCGCCGCTGCTGGACCTCGGGCGGGCCACCGGCCACCTGGGGGCCGGCGACCTGAACGCCTCGCTCGCCGACCTCGCGAGCGGCGACCGGCTGGAGCCGGGGCAGTACGCCCTCGTGCTGAACGGCGGCGGTGGGTTCACCTTCACCGCGGCCGTGGTCAGCCGCCCCGGGCCCGCCGCCCGAACCGGGCGGGCCGGGGAGAGCCGGGCCGGGACCACAGAGAACCCGGCCGCGACCGAAGAGACCTCCGGGCGGAGAGCCGTCCGGACCACCGATCCATCGACAGGAGAACCGACATGAACGACGTCCAGGACCGCTTCTACTCCCTGCTCAGCGCGAAGATCGGCGTGGAGACCGAGTCGCTCGCCGAGGACACCACCCTCGAATCCCTCGACCTCGACTCGCTCCTGCTCGTCGAGGTCAGCGTCGCCGTGGAGAAGGAGTTCGGCGTGGTGCTCGACGAGCTCCAGCTCGCGCCCGAGCGCACCGTGGGAGAGGTCCTCGGCACCCTCGACGACCAGCTCAAGGCGGCTTCGTGACCGCCGGGCGCCGTGGCCGCTTCGATGTGGCCGTCACCGGACTGGGGCTCATCACACCGGCCGGTACCGGGGTGAAGGCCAATGTGGCCCGGATCTGGGAAGGACGGTCCACCGCGACCAGGAGTCCCGGACTGGAGGGCATGGCGGTCGACTTCTCCTGCCGGGTCGAGGACTTCGACCCGGCGGCGGAGCTCGGCCGGCGTACGGCGCTGCGGATGGACCGGGTCAGCCAGCTCGGCGTCACCGCCGCGCGGCTGGCCGTGTCGGACGCCGGCCTCGACCCGCAGGACTGGGACGGGGCCAGGGTCGCCGTGGTGATCGGCACCTCGTTCGGCGGCTCCGCCAGCTTCGAGCGCGAGCACGAGACCTACCTGAGCAGTGGTCCGACGGTGGTCTCGCCGCAGCTCATGGTGACGGCGCCGGTCAACATGACGGCCGGTCACATCGCCATGGACTGCCAGGCGTTGGGGCCCAACCAGGTGGTGTCGACCGCGTGCGCCTCCGGTACCACCGCCATCGGCGTCGGCCGGATGCTGCTGGAGGCCGGACTCTGCGACGTGGTGCTGGCCGGCGGTTCGGAGGCGGCGCTCACCCGTACCGGCATGGCGAGCCTGCACAAGATGGGCGCGCTCTCCCGGCGGGCCGAGGACCCGGCGGGCGCGTCCCGCCCGTTCGACGCGGACCGGGACGGCTTCGTCGCCGGGGAGGGCGCCGGCGTCCTGGTGCTCGAACGGGTGGCCGACGCACGCGCCAGAGGGGCCAGGGTTCGCGCCAGGATCAGCGGTTTCGGCGCGTCGGCCGACGGCTTCCACGCCTCCGCCCCGCATCCGACGGGCGACGGGGCGGAGCGGGCGATGCGCGCGGCGCTGGCCGACGCCGGCCTCGTCCCGGCGGAGGTGGCGCACGTCAACGCGCACGGCACCTCGACGCCGAAGAACGACGTCACCGAGGCGGCCGTCATCCGGCGGGTCATCGGCGACCACCCCCTGGTCACCTCGACCAAGGGGGCGATCGGCCACCTGATCGGCGCCGCCGGAGCCGTCGAGGCCGCGTACACGGTGCTGGCGGTGGAGCAGGGCTCCGTACCGCCGACCGCGAACCTGGAGCGCGTCGACCCGCGGGTGGAGATCGACGTCGTCGCCGGGGCGCCGCGCAGCGCCACGATCGGCGCGGCGATGTCGAACTCCTTCGGGTTCGGCGGGCAGAACGCCGCCGTGGTGGTGACGGCGGCATGACGCGCACCGGCCGCTCCGTCCTGGTGACCGGGGGGAACCGCGGCATCGGCCTCGCCGTCGCCCGCGACCTGGCCGCGCAGGGCGACCGGGTGGCGGTCACCCACCACAGCACCGGCGCCCCGCCCGGCCTGTACGGGGTGGCGTGCGACATCACCGATCCCGAGGCGGTGGCGCGGCTGTTCGAGGAGGTGGCCGCCGAACAGGGTCCGGTGGAGGTGCTGGTGGCCAACGCCGGCATCACCCGCGACGCGCTCCTGCTGTCGATGGCCGACCATGCCGTGGACGAGGTGCTCGACACCAACCTCCGGGCGGTGATCCGGCTGGTCAAGCACGCGTCCCGCGGCATGCTCGCCGAGCGCTGGGGGCGGCTCGTGCTGGTCTCCTCCTCGGCCGCCTTCACGGGCTCGCCGGGCCAGACGAACTACGCGGCCGCCAAGGCCGGACTGGTCGGCATGGCCCGCTCGCTGGCCTGGGAGCTGGGGCCGCGCGGCATCACCGTCAACGTGGTGGCGCCCGGACTGATCGACACCGACATGACACGAGGCCTCAGCGACGCCCGGCGCGAGCAGTTCCTGAGCCGGACACCGCTGGGCCGGCCCGGCAGGGCCGAGGAAGTGGCCGTCGCCGTCCGCTTCCTGGCGAGTGCCGAGGCCGGCTACGTGACCGGCGCGGTGCTGCCGGTGGGCGGCGGACTCGGCATGGGCATATGACCACCCGCCAGACAGTAGGAAGAAGAGGCTGAAACCATGGCAATCGGCGTGATATCGGTCGGCGCCCACCTTCCCGAACGCATCGTGGACAACCGGGAGATCGCCGCCTGGGCGGACGTCACCGAGGAGTGGGTCGCCGAGCGGACCGGCATCCTTCAGCGGCGTTACGCCGCGGCCGGCGAGGCGACGTCCGACCTGGCGCTGCCCGCCGCCCGCGAGGCCCTCGACGAGGCCGGGCCGGAGGCCGGGGAACGGCTCGCCGCCCTGATCGTCGCCACCTGCACCCCCGACCACCCGCAGCCGTCGACGGCGGCGATCGTGCAGGCGGGCCTCGGCCTGCCGGCCCTGCCCGCCTTCGACGTCAACGCGGTGTGCAGCGGTTTCCTCTACGCGCTCACCGTCGCCAAGGGGCTGCTCGACGGGCAGCCGGGTCAGTACGCCCTGGTGGTCGGGGCGGACCTGTTCTCCACGCTCATGGACCGCGGCGACCGCAAGACCGTCAGCCTCTTCGGCGACGGCGCGGGCGCGGTCGTACTCGGCCCGGTGCCGGAGGGGTACGGAATCCACGGCAGCACCCTGCTGGCCGACGGTGAACTGCACGACTACGTGAAGGTCGAGGCCGGCGGCACCCGCACCCCGCTGGACGAGCGGGCCCGCGCGGCGGGCGAGCACCTCTTCCGGATGGACGGCCGGGCCGTGCGGGAGTACGCGATGACCACGCTGCACAAGGTGGTCGGTCAGACCCTCGCGGAGTGCGGCGCCCGGATCGAGGACGTGGACCGCTTCGTCTTCCACCAGGCCAACACCCGGCTGCTGGAGTCCTTCGCGGCCGAGGCCGGCATCGACCCGGCCAAGGTCGCCCTCACGGCGCCGACCCTGGGCAACACCGCCGCCGCCTCCGTACCGCTGACGCTCCACCACACCCACCACGACCGGCCCCTGGAGCGCGGCGAGCGCGTCCTGCTGGCCTCCATCGGCGGTGGCATGACCGCCGCCGCCGCGCTCATGACCTGGTACTGAGGACGGAAGGGCACCCCATGAGACTCGACGGAACATCCGCCATCATCACGGGCGGCACGCGCGGCCTCGGCCGCACCATCGCGGAGAGCTTCCTCGCCGAGGGCGCGAGCGTCGTCTGCGCCGCCCGCAACCCGTACGACGTGAAGGAACTCCTCGACCGGCATCCCGGCCGGGTCCACTACCAGCGCACCGACGTCACGGACGAGGACTCCGTGGCGGAGCTCATGGAGGCGGCGGTGGCCGCCTTCGGCCGGATCGACGTGCTGGTCAACAACGCCGGGGTCAGCCGCGACGGCACCATCAGCCGGCTCTCGACGGCGGACTGGAACACCACCGTCGCCACCAACCTCAACGGGGTCTTCCTGTGCACCCGTGCGGCCATCCGCCCGATGCAGTCGCAGGGCGGCGGCCGGATCATCAACCTCTCGTCCTGCGTGGCCAGCCGTGCCGTGGCCGGCGCGGCCGCCTACAGCGCCAGCAAGGCCGCCGTGGAGATGTTCACCCGCGCGTCGGCTCTCGAACTGGCGCACAAGGGCATCACGGTCAACTGCCTGTCGCCCGGCTACATCGACGAGGGGATGGGCAAGCAGGTCGCCGCCGACGACCGCATCTGGGAGAGCTACCGCAAGCGGCTGCTCTCGGGGCGGCTGGGACGGCCGGAGGAGGTGGGGGCGGCCGCGGTGTTCCTCGCCGCCTCGGACAGCTCCTACGTGAACGGGCACGTCCTGGAGGTCAACGGGGGGTTGCAGTGGGCGGCATGACCTCCTCGTCCGCTCCGGTGGTGGCCTTCTTCGACGTCGACGAGACGCTGGTCGCGATGAAGAGCCCGTTCGCGATGCTGCGCCACCGGCTGCGTGAACAGGGCGACCTGGACGGTTCGGCGTACCGGGCCCTGGCCGACCCCCTCCGCAGGTTCGCGGCCGAGGGCGGCACCCCCGCGGAGGTGAGCGCGATGTTCTACCGCTCCGTCGCCGGCGTCGCGTGGGACGAGCTGCTGCACCAGGGCCGCGACTGGTACGCGGGGTTGCGCGGCGGGGGCGTCCCGTTCGTCGAGGCCACCCTGCGCGAGCTGCGGCGCCACCAGAGCCAGGGCCACCTCACCGTGGCCGTCTCCGGAGCGTGGGCCGCGAGCCTGCGGCCGATGGCCGAGGACCTGGGCATCGACGTGGTGCTGTGCACCGAGCCTGAGGTGGACGGGGCCGGGCTGCTGACGGGACGGATCGCCCGGGCGATGTTCGGCCCGGCGAAGGGGGCCGCCGTGCGCGAGGTCCTCGCGGAGCGGGGCGCGGCGGCGGGGGAGTGCTTCGCCTACGCCGACGACCCGAGCGATCTCGACATGCTCCGGCTGGTGGGCCGGCCCACCGTCGTCGGCGACCACCCGGTGCTCGCCGGGATGGCGGCCGAGCACGGCTGGCGCGTGCTGTCCAACGCGCTCGTGCCCGGCGCCGAACGCATCCCCGTCTGACCGTCCAGTCCGTTCCGGGCCGGCCGGCGCCTCTGGCGGCCGTCCGGAAGCGCCCCCCGGCCGCCCGTGCGCAGCAACACAGCCTATTCACTCAAGGTAAAGCTCGCGCGAGTGACAGAGTACTGATATAAATTTGAGTCCTGCCTCAAGGGACCTTTCTCCAAGCCATCCACGGAGGGATTGCAGCTCACATGAGCACTGTGACCTCGGACCGCGCCACGGCGCGGCCCACGATCGTCCTCGCCGCGGTGTGCGTGGCCGTCCTGATCCTGCCCGCCTCGCTGACCGGCAGCTCGGTGGCCCTGCCCGACATCGCCTCCAACCTGCACGCCGACATCGTTCCGCTGCAGTGGGTGGTCAACGCCTACAACCTCGCGTTCGCCTCCTTCATGCTCGCCTGCGGTTCCCTGGCCGACATCGTCGGCCGCCGGCGCCTGTTCGCCGCCGGAACGGCCGTGTTCGTCCTCGCCTCGGTGGCCAGCGGCCTGGCCGGCAACGTGCTGCTGCTCGACGTGATGCGCGGTCTGGCCGGGCTCGGCGCCGCCGCCGTGATGACCAGCGGCAGCGCGATCCTGGCCACCACCTTCCAAGGGGCCGCGCTCGGACGGGCGTTCGCGATCCTCGGCTCCTCCGCGGGCGCCGGCCTGGCCCTCGGCCCCTCCGTGTCCGGCTTCCTCGTCGGCACGCTGGGCTGGCGGTGGGTGTTCTTCACGCACGCCCTCGTCGCCGCCCTGGCCCTGCTGGCGCTGCCCTCGATCCGCGAGTCCCGCAACAGCGAGGGCGCCAGGATCGACTGGTGGGGCACCGTCACCTTCACCAGCAGCCTCTTCCTGCTGATGCTGGCCGTGGTCCAGGGGCCGCAGACCGGCTGGGCCAGTCCCGGGGTGATCGGCATGTTCGCCGGCGCGGTGCTGCTGATCGCCCTGTTCCTCGTCGCCGAGAGCCGTCAGAAGCACCCCATGTTCGACCTGGCGCTCTTCCGGCAGTCCCGCTTCCTGGCCGTCTGCCTGCTGCCCGTGGCCATCGCCTTCGGCTTCGTCTGCCTGCTGGTGCTGCTGCCCTCGTGGTTCAGCGCGGCCAACGGGGCCTCGGCGGACGCCGCCGGGGCGACCATGATGCTGCTCACCCTGCCGGTGCTGGTGGTGCCGCTCGGCGTCAGCCGCCTGGTGAAGCTCGGCGTGTCGAACCGTGTCGTCCTCAGCCTCAGCCTGCTGCTGGTGGCGCTCGGCGGAGCCTGGCTCACCGTGCTGCGTCCGGGCATCCCCACGCTGGAGCTGGCCGGTCCGCTGCTGCTGATCGGCGTCGGCATGGGACTCTCCGCCGGGCTGATCGACGGCGTGGCCATCACCTCGGTCGCCCCGGAGCGCGCCGGCATGGCCGCGGGCATGTTCAACACCATGCGGCTCGCCGGCGAAGCGGTCGCCATCACGGTGATGAGCACCGTCCTCGTCTCCCTTCTGCAGAACCGGGTGGCCGACGGCCTGCGCGACTACGGGCTCCCCGCCTCCGACGCGGCCGGCGTGGCCAACCGCGTCGCCAGCGGTGACCTGGAACGCGCCGGACAGAGCGTCGAACCGGGCCTGCGCGAGAACTTCGGCGGCTTCCTCGCGGACAGCTACACCGGCGCCATGCATTCCGTGCTCTGGCTGCTGGCCGCGATCTGCGCCGTCGCCACCGTCGTCGTCTACCTGATGCTGCGCGAGCCCAAGGCGCCCGCCGCCGCCCCGGCCGCCGGGAAGGCCGCGAACGCCGAGGACGCCACCGCCCGGGAAGACAGCCGCGTATGACGACCCGAGACCAGCGCCCCGTCCTGGTGGTGGGCGCCGGCCCGTCCGGCCTCACCGCCGCGGTGGAACTGACCCGGCGCGGCGTCCCGGTCCACTGCGTGGACCGCGCCGAGGGCCCGAGCACCTCGACGAAGGCCCTCGGCGTCTGGCCCCGCACCCTGGAACTGCTGCGCCGGATGGGGGCCGACGAGGAGATACGGCGGCGCGTCCTGCCGCAGCGGGCCATGCGGTACTACTCCGGCGGCCGGGTCATCGCCGACCTGCGCTTCGAGGACCCGGACGTGCAACCGGTCTGCCTGCCGCAGCCGGACGTCGAGGCCATGCTCAGGGACGCGTTGGCCGAGGCCGGCGGCCGGATCGCCTGGGGCGCCGAACTGACCGGCTTCCAGCAGGACGGTCCGGCGGTCAAGGCGGTCCTCCGCGACCGTGACGGAACGGAGCGGACGGAGGAGTACTCCTGGGTGGTGGGCGCCGACGGCGCGCGCAGCCGGGTCCGGGAACACCTGGACATCGCCTTCGAGGGCGCCACGCACGAACTCTCCTTCGTGGTGGCCGACATCGACCTCGACGGACCGCTGGAGCCGGACGTCACCCACTACTTCTGCTCACCGCGCGGCATCCTCGTGACGTGTGGGCTGCCCTCCGGCCGCTTCCGGGTCTTCACCTCCGCGCCGCCGGGCCTGCGGCGTGACGACGTGGACCTGGCGGCCGTGCAGAAGCTGGTCGACGAGCGGGGGCCCGGCGGCATCGAACTGCGCGACCCGGACTGGATCAGCGTGTTCGCGGTGCACTCCCGGCACGCGGACCGCACCCGCGAGGGACGGGTCTTCCTGCTGGGCGACGCCGCGCACATCCACAGTCCGGCCGGCGGCCAGGGGCTGAACATCGGCATGGCGGACGCGCACAACCTGGCGTGGAAGCTGGCCCTGTGCTGGCACGGCCGCAGCGGCACGGCCCTGCTGGACAGCTTCGAGCACGAGCGTGCCCAGACCGCACGGGCCGCCATCCGGCAGGCGGACGCCCAGACCAGGATCTGGCTGCTGGACAAGCCGCACCAGGTGGCCCTGCGGGACAACGCGCTCCGCCTCGCCTCCGCGCTGCGCCTCTTCCACCTCGACTACCTGCCCTGGCTGGCCGGCCAGCGCACCGTCTACGCGCGGCCCGGCTCCCGGCGGCGCCTCGCCCTGCCCGCCGGACGGCCCTGGCCGGGCTCCGGAGGGTTCACCGAGGGCGGGCTGGTCCCGCAGCGACGGATCTGGGACGCCACGAGCTCCCGCCGGACTCCGCTCCGCTCGGCCCTCTCCGACCTCCGCCACACGCTCCTCCTGCTGGGCGACCCGGCGCCCGGCGGCCCGTCCGCCCGGCTGGCCGCCTGGGCCGCCGACCGGTGCGCCGAGACGGTCGAGGTCCAGGTGCTGCGGACCCGCGCCGGAATGCTGCGGCCGTGGACGGACCGACGGCCCGCAGCGCGGAGCGGACCGGACACCGACCGGATCGTCCTGGTCCGCCCGGACGGGATCGCCGACCTGGTCTGCCCCGCGCGCGAGTCCTGGCGCGTACGGCGACGGCTCGAAGAGCTCTTCGCACCGCTGCTCACACCCGCCGGCCCCCACAAGAACCGCGCCGAAGCGCCCCCGCATCCCTACGAAGCCGCCTGACGTCCCCCGGAGAGACACCATGACGATCATCCCCGAGAGCCATCGCGACCTGCTGGAACGCCCTCTCTTCGCGCACCTGGCCACCATCAGGCCGGACAGCACGCCGCAGGTGAACCCCATGTGGTTCGACTGGGACGGCGAGTTCCTGTACTTCACCAACACCACGACCCGCTACAAGTACCGCAACGTCACCCGGAACCCGGTCGTGTCGGTGTCCGTCAACGACCCCGAGCAGCCCTACCGCTACCTGGAGGTCCGCGGCGCCGTCGAGCGCATCGACCCGGACCCGGAGGGCGCGTTCTTCCTCAGGCTCGCCGACCGCTACTCCCTCGAGTTCGACGGCCCGCCCGCCGACGCCGAGCACCGGGTGGTGTACGTGATCCGCCCGACCGGGACCAGCAAGCAGTGAGGACGCGGTACGGGCCCGGCGCCCTGCCGCACGGCAGGACGCCGGGCCCGCTGCGGCCCGCTCCGGTGTCAGCCCCGCGCGGCGCCGTCCGCCGCGTGGACGCGGCCGGTGTCCTCGACGGCGGTGAGGTCCGCGTCGGCCGTCCCCCGGAACCGGAGGAAGAAGACCGTGCTCGCCGCGGAGAGCAGCACGACGTACCAGGGGTACCAGGCGGCGTGGCCGTGTCCGGCGAGGTACTCGTTGAGATAGGGCGCCGTGCCGCCGAACAGCGCCACCGTCAGCGCGTACGGCAGCCCCACGCCGGTGGAGCGCAGCGCGGTGGGGAACATCTGCGACGTCGCCGCCGGCGCGGCCGTCGCGTAGCAGCCGAACAGCAGCAGCGCCGCGGCCATCACCGCGAACAGCCGCACGGCCGAGCCCGACATGACCGCGAACAGCACCGGTGTCAGGCAGACGAATCCGCCGCCGAACACCAGCAGCATGGGCCGTGGCCCGAAGCGGTCGGCGGCCATCCCCAGCAGGGGCAGCGCGGCCATGAACACCACCTGTGCGGCGACGGACGCCCACAGCGCGGAATCCGCCGGCACCCCGTCGTGCACCTGCGCGTACAGCGGCAGGTAGGCGGCGAAGGTGTAGTAGACGACCGTCGCGCCCAGCGTGAAGCCGGCCACCCGGACGACCCGGCGCGGATACGCGCGCAGCACCTCGCCGGCCGGCCGGCGCGCCCGCTCGCGCACCGCGCCGAAGGCCGGCGTCTCCCGCACCCCGCGGCGCATCCACCAGCCGTACGACGCGAACAGGGCGCCGAGCGCGAAGGGAATCCGCCACCCCCAGTCGGCCAGCTGGTCCGGCGTGAGCGTGTTCCGCAGCAGGAGCGCGAGGAAGGTGGCCGTGAGCGTGCCCAGCGTGGTGCTGATGTAGATGGCGCTGGAGTACAGCCCGCGCCTCCGCCTCGGCGCGGTCTCGATCACGTAGGTGCTCATCGCCGTGCCCTCGCCGCCCGCCGACAGCCCCTGGAGGGCACGGGCCGCCACCAGCAGCGCCGGGGACAGCACGCCGACGGTCCGGTGGGCCGGGGCGAGCGCGATCAGGAGACTGCCGCCCGCCATCAGCAGCAGCGACAGCCGCAGCCCGGCGCCACGGCCGCGCCGGTCGCAGTAGGCGCCGATGAGCAGTCCGCCGACCGGCCGGAACAGGAAGCCGACGGCGAACACGGACAGGGTCTCCAGGACGTTCGTCGCGCCGTCGCCGGACGCGAAGAACTGCGGGCCGAGCACCGCGGCGAACGTCACGTAAACGGTCCAGTCGAACCACTCCGCGGCGTTGCCGAGGGAGGCGAGCAGGATCTGGCGCGGCCGTCCGGGCTCCTTCGCGGGGCGTACGGCGACCGGTGGGGCGGTGGTGCTCATGACGCCGTCCTCTCCTGGCCCGAGGACGCGTCCAGCCGCGCCGGCGGTCCCGCGTCCGCGAGGACGCCGATCTCGGTGAAGGTCGCCCACGCCCTGCTGCGGAGCGTGCGTGCCCGCGCGTGGTCGCCGCCGGAAGCGGCCACGACGCCCAGGACCTCCTCGGCGCGGGCGATGTTCAGCCGCTGCGCTCCCGGCTGCGACAGCCGCAGCACCTGCCGTGCGCACTCCTCGGCCCGGTCCGGGGCCCTGAGCGTCAGGTGGAGCTGGGCCAGCTCCAGCAGGATCTTGCTGCGGGCCATCCGGTTGGTGCTGGAGTCGGCCAGTGAGCGGGCCGCCTCGGCGTGTTCGGAGGCGTCGCGGCCGAGAAGGCCGTCGGCGACCGCGAGGCGTGCCAGCGCGTACGCCTCGCCGTCCACGTAGCCGATCTGCCGGGCCCCGTCGAGCGCCGCGGACGCGTACCGCGCCGACCGCAGCGGTGCGCCCAGACTCCCGCTGATGGCCGACAACAGGCACAGCGTCTCGACCTCGTACGTGCGGTCGCCGCACTCCTGGAAGGAGATCAGCGCCCGCTGCGCCGCCTCGCTCGCGCTGTCGTGGTGGCCGGTGTCCAGATCGACGAGCGCGAGCCCGTACAGCGAGACGCTGCGGTCGTACGAGGAGTCGATGGCCTCGGAGACCTCCAGCGCCCGGCTGAAGTAGGTGCGTGCCTGCGTGAGTTCTCCGGTCGCCTGGTGCACCAGCCCGAGGTTGCGCAGGCTGTACGAGCTGATGTGGTGCAGGCCGAGGGCGCCGGCGGTGGCCAGCGAGGCGGTGAGGAACTCGGTCGCGCCCTCGATGTCCCCCCGCGTCCAGTGGATGAAGCCGAGGACCCCCTTGGCGGTGGCCTCCAGGCGCGAGGAGAGGATGGTGTGCGCGATGTCGAGCGCCCGCTGCGCGGCCTCCTGGGCCCGCCCTCCGCGGCCGAGGCTGAGGTGGGCCAGGCTCATGTTGTTGAGCGTGGCCGCGGCCTCCTCGGCCATGCCGAGCCGGTCGTGCACCGCCAGGCTCTTCTCCTGGTGCACGAGGGCCCACTCGTAGTCGCCGAGCGTGTTGGCGAGGTTGGCGAGGCTGCGGTGCATCGCCGCGATGCCCCGGTCGTCGGCGTGCGCCTCGGCGGCGGCGAGGGCGGTGCGGGTCGTCTCCCGCCATTCCGTCCGGTACTTGCCCGTCCAGAAGAAGCCGCGCAGGGCGTCGGCGATGTGCCAGGAGAGGTAGTGCGGCCCGTGGGCGGCGAAGTAGCGCACGCACGCCATCAGGTTGCGCCGTTCGGCCAGCAGCCAGGCCATCGAGTGGCTCTCGTCGTGATGGCTCGGCGCGTCGAACGCTCCTGGCGGCGACGGCGGTTCGGCGAGCCGGACGAACTCGGAGTGGAGGACGTCGGCCGCGGCGCAGACGCCCGCGAGGTACCACCGGCCGAGCCGCTCCACCGCCTCGGCCCGCTCCCGCTCGGAGTGTTCCTCGACGGCGCGGTCCCGTGCGTAGTCGCGCAGCAGGTCGTGGAACTGGTAGCGCCCCGGAGCGGGTTGCTGGAGCAGGCTCGCCATCTCCAGGCGGCTGAGACCCGCCCGCGCCTGCGCCTCGCTGATGTCGGCGAGCACCGAGACGGCGACGGGGGAGAAGTCGGAGCCCGGGAAGAGTCCGGCCAGCCGGAAGACGGCCCGCTCGTCCGGTCCGAGCGCGTAGTACGACAGGGCGATGGCGGTCGAGACCGCGGACGTCGTGTCGCCGTCGACGGACAGTGCGGCGAGGCGGTTGCCGCGCCGCAGGCACTCCACGTACGCGTCGGTCTGCCCGCCCGGGGCGCCGATGAGGTTGGCCGCGGCGATCCGCAGGGCCAGCGGCAGATACGAGCACAGCGCGGTGATCTCGCGTACCGTCCCCGGATCGATCGCCACCGCGGCCTGACGCATCATGCCCGTGACGAGCTCCGCCGACTCGGGTGGCGTGAGCGTGCCGACCTGGATCAGCTGGGCCCCGTGCGTGACGACGAGGGACCGCAGCTGCCGTCTGCTGGTGATCAGCACGGAACAGCCGCCGTCGCCGGGTATGAGCGGGACCACCTGTTCGGCGCCGGCCGCGTTGTCCAGCACCACCAGCACCTTCCTGCCGGTCAGCTTCGACCGGTACAGGTTCGCCTGTTCCACGAGGTCCACCGGGATCTGCTTCGCCGGTACCCCGAGCGCGCGCAGGAACTGCGAGAGCACGTGCTCGGCCGGCAGCGGATCACGCGCGGCTCCCTGGTCGTAGCCGCTCAGGTCCACGTACAGCTGGCCGTCCGGAAAGGACGGCCGCACGCGTCTGCCGATGCTCACCGCGAGCGCCGTCTTGCCCACTCCGGGCGGTCCGGACAGCACGACGACCGGGACGCTGGTGCGCCCGGGGGCGGGCGGGAGCGCGGCCGCGATCCGGTCCATCATGTCGGTACGTCCTACGAACCCCGAGCTCAGCGGTGGCAGTTGGGCGGGCACCGGGCGGGTGTCGCCGGTGCCGGGGCCCGGCCCGTCCGGAGCCGCCAGCGCCGGGTCCGACTCGAGGATTCCGGTGTGCAGGGCGCGCAGCCGCTCGCCCGGCTCGATGCCGAGCTGCTCGACCAGGTTCCGCCGTGCCTGCTGGTAGACGTCCAGGGCCTCGGCCTGCCGGCCGGAGCGGTAGAGGGCGAGCATCAGCATGCTCCAGAAGTTCTCCCGCAGCGGGTTCTCCAGGGCCTCGGCGCGCAGCTCCCGCACCAGCTGGGCGTGGCGGCCCAGTTGGAGGTCGGTCTCGAAGTACGCCTCCAGCGCGTCCAGCCGCTCGTCCTCCATGGCCCGGCACTCCTCCTGGTGCGGAGAGCTCGCCGGAACGTCCTCCAGCGGCGCCCCCCGCCAGGTGGCGAGCGCCGAGGCGAGCAGGCGGGCCCGCTCCTCCGGCGCGTCGGACCGCTGCGCGGCCCCGACCAGCCGACGGAAGCGCTGGAGGTCCAGCTCGTCCGCCGGGACGTCGATCCGGTAGCCGCCCGCGGCCGTCTCCAGCGGGAGCGCGTCGCCGAGCTGCATGCGCAGGCGCCGTACGTAGGTGTGCAGCGTTCCGCGTGGGTTGGACGGCTGCCGTTCATCCCAGAGCCATTCGGCGAGACGCTCGTTGCTCACGACCGTTCCACTGCGAACCAGCAGGGCTGCCAGCAGAATACGAAGTTTTGCGGATTCCAATGCCAATTCTTTACCTTGGACCGTCACCGAAAGCGGTCCGAGAATCCCGAATTTGTTTCCGTAGCCGGATGTCGCGGCATTGTCCGCCGCGACCGTGGTCGTTCCCGCCACACAGCTCACCTTCCCCCGTCGACCTGTGTTGACTTGCTCGTGCCCGGTTCTGCGCACAGGTGCGGCTTCGTCGCCGGAATTGCGCGTTCCATGAGGGGACTTCACTCATGCGGGTACCACACTAGTGGACGCCATGTTTTGGCCAAAGGGTTTACGGGAGCGGAGCGCGAGCGTGACGTTTGTCACCGCCTTCGAATGGAGAACGGGCCGGAGGTCCGCTCCCCGACGCTCAGTTGAAATATGTACGCAATCTCGGGAAAGGCCTTTCCCTCCGTCCGGCTCTCCGTGTGAGCCCTCCGGCCTTCACCTTCCGCCTCTCCGCCCGTCCGCGTCATGTCCGCCGCAGGTGGTCGACGATCAGCGCGCCGATCGTCGACGACCAGTGCGGAGGGAAGATGTGGCCCATGCCCGGAATCCGGCGGAGCCGCGCGTCCGGGATCGCCCGGCACAGCGCCTCGCCGTGCTCCACGGGGAAGACCGGGTCCTGCTCACCGTGCACCACCAGCGTCGGTACCCGCAGCGCCGCGAGCCGGGCGGTGAGCGCGGGCGTACGGGCCATCGCCGTCAGGTGGCGGGAGGAGGTGTCGGGTTCGCGGCTGTGTTCCGCCGCGCGGTCGACCAGATCCGTCCAGTAGGCGCGGTCGAACGGCACGGCGGCCCCCACCAGCCCCCGCCAGCCCTCGACCGCCGTGGCCCGGCGCGCCTCGGCCCCGGCGGCCCGGCGCTCCCGCGCCGCGGTGCCGGGCGGCCCCGCCTGCGGCCCGGACGGGTCCGGAGGGCCGGTGCGCGGCCGGGGCGGACCGGCGTCGGCGCCGGGCGAACTGGACAGCAGCACCAGGGAGCGGACCAGTCCGGGACGGCCGAGGGCGAGCAGCAGGGAGACCATGCCGCCCGCCGACTGGCCGACCACATGCGCCGGGCCCGTGCCGAGCCCGGCGAGCACCGCGGCGGCGTCGGCCGCCAGCGTCGAAAGGTCGTACGCGGCGGCGGACTTGCCCGACCTCCCGGTGTCGCGGTGGTCGTAGCGCACCACGTGGTACCCCGCCGCGGCGAGGAGCCGGCACAGTTCGTCCGGCCACACCAGGCCCGGCGCGGTGGCGCCCATGACCAGCAGCACAGCCGGATCGTGACGGTCGCCGAACGTCTCGGCCCACAGGTGCAGGCCGTCGTCGGCCGCGATCGCCCTCTCCACGGGCCCGAGTTCCTCCTTGCTAGTGTGCCGTGGACGCTGTTCATCGTTTCCCGGGGGAAGACTTCATGACCCGCGCCCACACGGCACTCGTCCTGATCGATCTGCAGCGGTGGATCGTCGACAGGCCCTGGCAGCCGGTGAGCGGCGCCACCGTGGCGGACGCCTGCGGGAGGCTGCGCGAGCACTTCGCGGCGGCGGACTCCGCGGCCGTCGTCCACGTCCGGTACGTCCGCGCCGACGGCGCCGACGGCGGCCCGGCCGCGGCCCCCAACCAACTGGTCCCCGCCTGCGCGGCCCGTGCCGGGGAGCACGTGGTGACCAAGCACGGCCTCGACGCGTTCGAGGGCACCGGCCTCCACGACCACCTGCGGCGGACGGGGGTGACGAAGGTCGTGCTGGCCGGTCTCGCCACCGCGCACGGCGTCGCGTCCACGGCGGCGACGGCGCTGCGCCTCGGCTACGAGGTGACCGTCGTCCCCGACGCCACCGCCAGCGAGAGCGACGCGCAGCACCGCGAGACGCTGGACCGGCTGACCGCGCTCGGCGCGCGCACGCGTCCGGTCGACGCCCTCGTGGCCTCCGAGGCCGTCGGCGGCTGACACGCCGGCGGGCGGGGAGCGCCGTGTCCGGCGGCCCGTCGCGCTGGACGGACCCCGGGGGTCCGGGACCTTCCGCCGGGCGGGGCGGCACAAACCGCGTACGGGCATGGAGGCGTCGGCGCTCACGGCCCGGCGCCGGCGCCCACGGGGTCGGGCAGCGCACGGAGGTCCGCGAAGTCCTGTTCGGTCAGCCGTACGTCGGCAGCGGCCAGATTCTCCCGCAGGTAGCGGAGGTTGCTCGTGCCGGGGACGGGTACGACCTGTTCGCCCTGGGCGAGGAGCCAGGCGATGGCGACCTGTGCGGGGGTGACCGACCGGCGGTCGGCCACCTCCCTGATCGCGTCGACGATGGGCAGGTTCGCCTCCATCGCGGTGCGGTGGAAGCGGGGGTCGAAGGCCCGGTGGTCGCCGCTGCGGAGCCCGCCGGCGCGCAACGTCCCGGTGAGGAAGCCGCGCCCCAGGGGTGCGGCGGGGACGAAGCTCGCCCCGACGCTCTCGCACCAGCCGACCAGGCCGTCCGGTCCGCCGTCCAGTGCGTCGCGCGTCCACAGCGACAGTTCGGACCGCACCGCCGTCACCGGGTGGATCGCATGCGCCTCGCGGGCCTGGGCCACGGTCGCCCCGGACAGTCCCAGCCACCGCACCTTGCCCTGCCGGACGAGGTCGGCCAGGGCGCCCCAGGTCTCCGCCAACGGCGCCGCGAGGTCGGCGCGGTGGAGGTAGTAGAGGTCGATGACGTCGGTGTCCAGGCGTCGCAGGCTGGCCTCCGCGGCCTGGTGCAGACGGGCCGGTGAACCGTCCCGGTGGGAGCCCCACGGGCGGGGGCCGTCCGGGATCGCCCCGGCCTTCGTCGCGACGATCGCCTCCTTCCGGCGTCCGGCGATGGCCTTGCCGAGGAGGGATTCGTGGTGCCCGGCGCCGTGGAGGACGGTGGGGCGCGGGCCGGCGGGGTCGAATCCGGCGGTGTCGAGGAGGTTCCCGCCGCGGTCCAGGGCCTCGTTGACGATCCGCAGGGGCCACCCGTCGTCACGGGCGGACTCGTGGTGCGGCCGGCCCATGCCGAGGCAGCCGAGGCCGATGGCGCCGACCTCGGTTCCCGTGTTGCCCAGACGTCGCAGGCGCACCCTTCCCCCTCTTCTCCCCCTGCCGCGGGCGCCGTGCCCCGCCGACGGCGCGGTCAGTAGCGCGTGCCCACCGCGGCCGGAACGTCCTGGAGCGCCGCCAGCGCGGCGTCGTCCAGCTCCACCCGGGCGGCGCCGGCGTTCTCCTCCAGGTAGCGCAGGTTCTTCGTGCCGGGGATCACCACGACGTTCTCGCCCTGCGCGAGCACCCAGGCCAGCGCCACCTGGGCCGGCGTGGCCCCCAGCCGGTCCGCGACCTGCCGGACCCGGTCGACGATGCCGAGGTTCGCGGCCAGCGCCTCGGACTGGAAGCGGGGCAGCCGGCGGCGGCCGTCCACCTCCGGGAGGTCGTCGGCGGAGCCGATCCGGCCGGAGAGGAAGCCCCGGCCGAGCGGCGAGAAGGCGATGAGGGCGATGCCCTGCTCCCGGCAGTGGTCGAGGACACCCGATTCGACCGTGTCCCGGCTCCACAGGGACAGCTCGCTCTGCACGGAGGCCACGGGGTGCACCGTCTGGGCGCGCCGGATCTCCTCGACCGACGCCTCCGAGAGGCCGATGGCCCGCGCCTTGCCCTCCTGGACCAGCTCCGCCATGGCGCCCCAGCTCTCCTCCACGGGCACGTCCGGGTCCACCCGGTGGAGCTGGTAGAGGTCGACGTGGTCGACGCCCAGGCGCTTGAGGCTGGCCTCGAAAGCGGCGCGCAGGTGCTCCGGGCGCCCGTCGCGGTGGCTGGCGTAGGTCGCGGGGTCGTCCACCACCAGCCCGCCCTTGGTCGCCAGCACCACCTCGTCACGCCGTCCGCGCAGCGCCCGGCCGACGAGCTCCTCGTTGGTGAACGGGCCGTACATGTCCGCGGTGTCGATCAGCGTGCAGCCCAGCTCCACGGCACGGTGGACGACCGCCACCGAGGCCGTGTCGTCCCTGCCCAGCTCGTCGTACGCCCAGGACATGCCCATGCAGCCCAGACCCACGACGCCGACTTCCGGGCCGGACGTCCCCAGTGCGGTACCGCGCATCGCGGCCTCCCTCTCTCGACAGGTTGTCACAGTACACAGACGTGATCACTATGGCTACCATAAGACAGAACACGTACACTCATGCGGACTCGTACGATCATGGAGAGTCGAATGACGCAGTCGGCGGCGACACTGGGGCCCGTGCCGGTCCTTCCCAACTACCTCGACGAACAGCTCGTGACCCGGATGGGGATCGAGATCCTCCGCTGCGAGCCGGACCTCGTCGTGGGCACCATGCCGGTGCGCGGCAACCGGCAGCCGATCGGAATCATGCACGGCGGCGCCAACGCGGTCCTCGCGGAGACCCTCGGCTCGCTCGCCGCCTGGGTGCACGCCGGACCGGACCGGATCATCGTCGGCCAGGAACTCTCCTGCACCCACCACCAGGCGGTGCGCTCCGGTCTCGTGACGGGGGTCTGCCGCCCCCTGCACGTGGGGCGCGGCGTCGCCACGTACGAGATCGTCATCTCCGACGAGCGGGAGCGCAGAGTCTGCACCGCCCGGCTCACCTGCGCCCTTCCCCAGCCGCGGCGGCAGGCGCGTCCCGCGAGGGATTCGTAGGCTCACTCATGGGAGACTACTGATATGGCGGAAACCAGAACGACGAAGCAGGCCCAGGACCCCAGCGCGGTCGTGACGGCGGCGGTCGGGGACCGGCTCGGGAACACCATCAAGCGGGCCGAGCAGGCGTTGATCGCGCGCAAGACGCAGGCGATGCGCCAGTTCGACCTGACCGTGCCCCAGTACTCCGTACTGCTGCTGCTCTCGCTCTTCCCGAGCGGGATGTCGGCCGCGCAGCTCGCCCGCGAGAGCATGGTGACGCCGCAGACGATGTCGACGGTCCTCGCCAACCTGGAGAAGCACGGCCTGATGGAGCGGGAGCCCTCTCCGCTCCACCAGAAGGTCATCGTCAACAAGCTGACCAGAGCCGGACGCGCCGTGCTGAAGAAGGCGGACAAGGAGGCCGTGCGCGTCGAGGACGGACTGCGGGCCGAGTACACCCCGGAGGAGTTCGAGCAGTTCGAGGACTTCCTGGAGCGGGCCATCAAGAAGCTGGGCGAGACGCGCTGAACCGGGTGGCTCCTCTGCGGGCCACCCGGTTCCGGCCGTCCCGGCGTCCTGCGGTCAGGCGGCGCTCACCAACAGGCACGACCAGGTGAAACCGGCGCCCGCGCTCACCACGAGGGCGTACTCGCCCGGCGCCAGGACGCGGCCCGCCCACAGCTCGGCCAGGCTCGCCGCCGCGTCCCCCGCGCCCAGGTGGCCCGTGTCCCCGCCCACCGTCCGGAGCTCGGCCGGCAGCAGCTTGCGCAGGGCCGGCGCGTAGGCGAGGCCGATGGTCTTCGCGCCCAGCCGCGGCGGTACGACACAGCGCAGCAGCGGACTGTCCGCCGCCAGTCCGCCGGCGGCGAGGCACCGCTCCACGACCGTCGTCAGGCTCTCGGAGCTGGCGCGGGTGAACGCCTCCATGCCCTCGCGTTCGAGGAAGGCCTTCTTCGTGCGGCGCATGTCCACCCGGTCGCTCACGGAGCGCGGCATCGCGCCGAACGCGTCCCGTCCCCGGTGCATCCCCTCCAGCTGCGGTGCGGCGACGGTGGTGACCGCGTGCAGCAGCAGGTCCGGGGAGCGTACGTCGAGCGGGTGCAGCAGCAGCGCGGTGGCGCCGTCCCCGTAGGCGATCCCGTAGTCCCCGCGCCAGCGGTCGAAGCCCGGCGCCGCGAACCGGTCGGCCGTCGTCACCAGGACGTGGCCGAGACCGGGGTCGGCCAGCAGCCGGGCCGCGCCCACCCCGACGGCCGCCGCTCCGCCGTTGCAGACCTGCTGGATGCCCAGCGGCTCCGCCTGCCGGGCGCCGAGCTGGTCGGCGATGTAGTGCGGGGGCGACCAGAGGTCGTGCCCCTGGTAGTACATCCAGGCGTGCAGCACCATGCCCAGTCCGGCCGGCGGGGTCCCGGTGCTCTCCAGGGCCGCGCGCGCCGCCAGCACCGCCATCTCGGGAGGGGCCTGGTCCGCCACCGGCAGCGCCTCGTAACCGAGTTCCTCGGCCGTGTCCGCCTCCACCAGGCCGAGTTCGACGGCGTCGCGGGCGGTCTGGCGTGCTTCGGGTATCCACGTGCTCAGGCCGGACAGACCCAGCGGCCTCGGAAGTCGCACAACAATGCTCCGCTCATCATCAGGGGCTTCATGATAAGCAGGTCCCTAAGCAAAGTCAGTAGTCTGTTATATGGAGGGGGAGGCATGTCCAGGAGCGCGACGGGCATCGACATACACACCGAGGGCTCCGTGCGGACCCTCACCTTCGCCCGGCCCGAGCGCCGCAACGGCATGGATCTGGCCATGTTCGGCGCCTACTACGACGCGCTGGCCGAGGCCGACGCCGACGAGGAGGTCCGCGCCGTCGTCGTCACGGGCGCGCGCAGCAGCTTCTGCTCCGGCGCGACCCCCGACCTGCTGGCCCGGCTCTCCGCCCCGCAGGACCCGTCGGGGGAGGACCCGGACGGGTTCCTCGGACACCCGGCGCACCTCCCGCTGACGATGCGGACCCCGCTGATCGCGGCGATCAACGGCAGCGCGGCGGGCCTCGGGCTCGTGCACGCCCTGTACGCCGACGTCCGGTTCATGGCGGACGAGGCCCAGGTCTCGGCGGTGTTCAGCCGCTTCGGCCTGGTCGCCGAGTACGGCGCGGCCTGGCTGCTGCCGCGCCTGGTGGGCGTCGGCAACGCCACGGACCTGCTGCTGTCCTCCCGTGCCGTGGGCGCGCAGGAGGCGCTGCGGATGGGACTGGTGCAGCACACCGCACCGCGCGAAACCCTGCTGTCGGCCGCCCAGGAGTACGCCCGCCAACTCGCCGAGACGTGCTCCCCGACGTCCATGGCCGTCATCAAGCGCCAGATCCTGGACGGCCTGCGCATGCCCGCGGCCGACGCCGTGGCCGAATCCGTCTCGCTCATGCGGGAGTCCTTCACCCGCCCTGACTTCCCCGAGGCCATGGCTGCCGTCCGCGAACGCCGCAAGCCGGACTTCACACCGTACTGACGCGGGGTCGGGGCCTCGTGCGCGACCCCGGCCGACACCGTGACGGGTCGATGCCCGGACGGGCCGCGCCTGCCCCCCCCCGGGGCATATCCGCTGTCGTCGTCGGCCACGGCTCGGTGGCGTGGTGCCCTGCGTGGCGGGGTGCGGACGTACGGCCGTCGCTGAGCGCGACCAGTGCGGCGGTGTCGTGGACCGCCACCGCTTTCCTGTTTCTTCGCCCGCCTCGTTGCGACCAGGGCGTGTTGCGAAAGTAGCGCCGTCCGCCCGGAGGGCGGGTTCGGCGGCGTCCGGTGCGTGCGATCGCAAGGCGGAGGGCCGCCCCGATACTGGTGGTATCGGGGTGGTCCCGATAACGCGGCGAGCGTGCGTGCCGGGCGTCGCCGAGCAGGCGGGACTTTCGAAACACGCCCTAGCTTGGGGCGACTTGAGTGAGGGTGGAGGGTGCATGGCCGGGTTGAGCGGGCTCGACGGCAAACGGATTCTGGTGATCGGGGGCGGCGGGGCCGGGATCGGCCGAGCCGTCGTCCGCTCCTGTGCGGCCGCGGGGGCGGCGGTGGCGGTGGCCGACGTGGACCCCGCGCGGGCAACCGAGGCTGCGGACGAACTGCGTGCGGCCGGGCACGTCTCCTGTGCGCTGAGCGGCGACGTCCGCTCCATCGAGCAGCTCGACGGCGTGATCGTCGGCGCGGCCGATCAACTCGGTGGACTGGACACCCTGATCACGGTGGTCGGCGGGCAAGTCGCGTTCGTACCCGCGGTCAGGCTGCATGAGATGACCGACGACGACTGGGACACCGTCTATGACGTGAATCTGCGCTACGTGGCTCGGGCGGTGCGGCGCGTGCTGCGGCTGTTCCTGGAACAGGGCACCGGCGGGAACATCGTCAGCATCGGCTCTGTCACCGGATTCATGGCCGCTCCGAAGCAGGCCGGTTACGGCGCCGCCAAGGCCGGCCTGTACAGCCTGGCCCGGACCGTCGCCGCCGAGTACGCGGCCGACGGCATCCGGATGAACGTCGTCGCGGGCGGGGCGATCAGCACTGCCGTCAACACCGGCCCCTCCGACACCTGGGTTCCGGAGATCCCGGCGGGCCGCTACGGCACGTCGGAGGAGATGGCCGCTGCGGCCGTCTACCTGTCCTCGGACGAGGCCCGCTACATCACGGGCCAGCAGATCGTGCTGGACGGCGGAGTCTCGGTCCGCGGCCCCTTCCCCGAATAGCCGGGCACGAAGACGACGTGGGCCTCGCCCTCTGGCTCGTCCGTGCCTCCGGGGGGACCCCCACGCGCCTCGGACCGGCACCCGACACAGGCCCGGCTTCCGTTCTCCCCGGTGAGCCGCACGCCGGCGACGTCCCTCACCCCCAGCCGGACCCGTCCTCCGCCGCGCGGGTGAGCGGAGTCGGTCCGCAGCGCGATTCCGCGCGTTCGCCCGGCAGCGATCGTCGGGAGGTGAACGGACCCGTCGTCCCGCGGCCACACCGAGGAGTCCCCGTGTCCCTTCCGCCGCGTACCGACAACCGTGCCGCCGCCGCCCGCACTTGACGCCCGGGACGCCTCGGACGCCTCGGACCCCTCTGGTACCTCAGGTACTTCTGGTACCCCTGTTACCCCTGCCGCCCTTCCTCCCGGACGCCTCCGTGGCGCCGCACGGCGAAGCCCCACCGCCCGGGTCGGGCGCGGTGGGGCTTCGCCGGTGTACGCGTGCGGCGTACGGGGTGGGTCGTACGGAGGGCGGTCGGCGGGTCAGACGGTGTCGAGGTCTCCGGTCCGGACGCCCGCCACGAAGGTGCTGAACGCGGCGGAGGCCACGGTGAGGACCGGTCCGGCCACGTCCTTGGAGTCGCGGACGGGGACGATGCCGTGCGGGGCGGCGAGGTTGGTGGCGACCTCGACGCACGCGCCGCCGTTGTTGCTGTACGAGGACGTGAACCAGCGGGGGGTCTCGGTTGTCACGGTGTGCCCTTTCGCAACTGCCTGAACATGTCAACGGACGCGGCCTGGGAGGGCGCAACCGCCTGCAACTGATGGTAGGCCGTCAGATGCGTTACCACCGAGCCGCTTTCACGCTCCAGGTACCCCTGCTGCGCGGACTCCGCGTACGACATGAGGGAGCGGTCGGGCATGGTCAGGATGTAGATCGGCAGATCGAACGGGCGGTCCTCGCCCATGGTGAACGGCACCACCTGGATCACCGTGTTGGGCTGCTCGGCGAACTCGATCAGCCGGTCCATCTGCGCCCGCATGACCGCCGGGCTGCCCACCGGCCTGCGCAGGCAGCTCTCGTCGAGCAGCGCGAAGACGAGCGGGGGCTTGTCCCGGACCAGGGCCGCCTGGCGCTCCGCGACCAGCGCGACGCGCTCCTCCGCCTGGGCGGGCGTGATGGCCTTCCGCTTGACGGCGCTGTCGGCCAGGACCCTGGCGTACTCCGGGGTCTGGAGCAGGCCCGGCATCACGCCGACCTCGTACAGCCGGATCTCCGCCGCCCGAGCCTCGTAGATGAGGAACTCGGGGAAACCCTCCAGCAGGCTGCCGTGCTTGATCCGGCTCAGCTCGCGCTCAAACGACGCCTCGGTCCCGACGAGCCCGAGCGCGCGGTCCGTACTGCGCGAGAACCGCAAGGTAGCAAGTTTGCGGCCGGTTTCGACGGACGAGATGTGCGTGCTGGAGTAGCCGATCTCGATGCCCAGCCCCTCCTGCGTCCAGCCCCGCTCGATGCGGAGACCGCGCAGACGTGCGCCGTAGGCGGCCTTCGCGGAACTCTCCGGATTTAACTGCTTGATGTTCATGGGCCCGAACCCGATCTTCCGTGCCGAACAGGCAAGTTGAATGCCCTCTCACGGTAGGTCACGCTGAATCGCCCCGGTAGTCGTTCGGCTACGGAGAGGAGCGATAGGTGTACGGCGAGAACGTTTGTCCGAACGCGCAGGAACCTTCCGGCCCCCCGGCCCCACCGTCGTCGGCGCCTCCTGGCCCCCCGCCCCCGCCCCCGGCCTCACCGTCGTCGGCGCTCCCCGGCCCGCCCTCCCTCGGCGCGCTGGTGGTGGACACCGGTCGGGGGGACCGCGTGGGGGAGTTCCGCGGGGTCGCCGGCCCCTACTGGGCGCTGCGGCCCGTCGGCGGCGGGATCGAGTGGGAGGCCGAGCCGCACCGGGTCCGCCCCGCACTCCTCATAGAGCAACTGCGGGCCCGGACCGCCCGCCTCAACGCCCGCAGCCGGGGCGAGGTCCTGTGAACGCGGCGCCCGGTCAGGCGTGTCGGTGCGTCGCCCGCCGTCCGTTCCCCGCACATGCCCACCCGTGACCGACAAGGATGAGAGCCATGTTGCAGTGCACCGCCTTCAGCGAACTTCCCGAGATGGGCGCGCGCGTCGCGCTGATGGGGCTTGAGGATCTGCCCGGCCAGGAGGTGGAGGCGCCGGACCTGGACACCTTCCTGCTCTGCGAACTCGGTGAGCACGACGAGGCGACCGAGCACGCGGCCCAGCTCTGGTCGGCGTCGCCGCGGGCGGGCCGGGACCTGTGGATGTTCTGGCTCGACGGCGAGGAGAGCCGGAAGTTCCGGTTCGCCGAGCTGCTGCCGTGCCCGGCCGCCATCCACCGGCTGTCCGTCGAGGAGGGCGAGGCGTGCGTGCTGTACGACCGGCATCCGGGCGCGCACTCCTGGGACGTCAAGGACCCGCTCGCCGACCTGATGGCCGAGCGCATCCGGGACGAGGTGCGGCACGACCGGGAGGGGGTCGGGGGAGCGGGCGACCGTGACGGGAGCGGTGGCGAACACCGCGGGAACGGTGACGGTCGTGGCGGGAGCGGTGGTGGTCGTGACGGGAGTGGTGGTGGTCGTGACGGCCGTCAGCGCGACGGGGGCGGCGAAGAGGGCGTCCCAGGGGAGTGATCCCCGGGCGCTGCGGGGCCGTCGACTTCGACCGCCTCCACGCGCGTGAGGTGGCTCCTTTGACATACGTATGTCTGGATAGCTAAAGTCCGTGCGTGCCCCCCACCAGCGCGTCCCCTCAGGACATCGACCGCCTGGCCCTCGGCCTCGTGGCGTGCCTGCCCGCGCTGACCAGGGCCTTCGAGCGGCATGTCGACCAGCACTACCCGCACCCCAAGCCCTCCGACGCCCAGCTCACGCTGCTGCGGTACGTCGAGACCCACGGCGGAACCACGGTCCGTGAGGCCGCCGACGCGGTGCGGATGAAGCCGAACAACGTCAGTGCGCTGGTCACCCAGCTCACCGAGCAGGGGTTCCTCGAACGTCGTCAGGACGGCGCCGACAAGCGGATCGCCCACCTGTACCTCACCCCGGCCGCGCGGCAGCGGCTCGTCGAGGTCACGCAGCTCATGGGAGACCGTGCCGCGCAGGTCCTGCGGACGATGACCGACGGCGAACTCGACGCCCTCGGCTCCGCCCTGGGCTCTCTCCAGTCGCTCAGCGAGCACCTGCACACCGCGCGCTGAACCCTCCGGCACGCGGTGTGCTTGCGGGGCCGCCGCGGTGCGCCCTGTCAGCACGCCGCGCTCCTCCTCTCCTCTCCTCTCCCCGCTCGCCCGTCGCAGCCGGCCGCCCCCGTGGCGCCGGGCGCCGACTCGGCGTTGCGTCACGACGAAAGAACACCTCTCCATGGCTTCCGCCGGCACCCTCGCCGAACCGTCCCACTCCCCGCCCGCCGACACGGCGCGGGGGCGTCGCTCCAACCCGTGGCTGACCTTGATCGCCGTCGCCTTCGGCCTGTTCATGGTCGGCCTCGACGGGTCCGTCGTCTCGATCGCCAACCCCGAGATCGGCCGCGATCTCGACGCCTCCACCTCCGACCTGCAGTGGGTCACCAACTCCTACCTGCTCGCCCTCGCCGGAGCCCTCATCCTCGGCGGCAAACTCGGCGACCGCTTCGGCCGCCGCACCTTCTACCTGGTGGGGGTCGTCGGCTTCACCCTCGCCTCGGTCGCCATCGGCCTGGCCGGTTCCATCGAGGGCGTCATCGCCTTCCGGGCCCTCCAGGGCCTCTTCGGAGCCCTGCTGATGCCCAACACCCTCGGCCTGCTCCGCGCCGTCTTCCCGCCGAAGAAGTTCGGCATGGCCGTCGGCATCTGGGCCATGGTCTCCTCGGTCTCCACCGCCCTCGGCCCCATCGTCGGCGGCTTCCTCGTCCAGCACGTCAGCTGGGAGTCCGTCTTCTACATCAACGCCCCGATCGGCGTCGTCGCCCTCGCCTTCAGCGCGGCCGTCCTGCCGCAGAGCCGGAACGAGCACGCCGCCCGGGAGAAGTTCGACGTCCTCGGCGTCGTCCTGCTCGCCGTCGGGCTCCTCACCCTCGTCTTCGGCGTGGTCAAGGGGGAGACCTGGGGCTGGACCTCCGGCGGAACCCTCGGCTCCATCGCGGCCGGACTCCTGGTCCTGCTGGTCTTCGGCCGGTGGCAGACACGGGTCGCCTCACCCCTGCTGCCGATGCGCCTGTTCCGCAACCCGGCCCTGACCATCGGCACGATCATCACCGCCCTGAACTTCTTCGTCCTGCTCGGCGTGATCTTCTTCGTCATGATCTACCTGCAGAACGTGCGGGGCTTCACCCCCGTCGAGGCGGGCGTCCGCACCCTTCCCCTCAGCCTCGCCTCCGTCGTCGCCTCCCCGCTCGGCGCCGCGCTCACGGACCGGTTCGGGCCGCGCCTCACCATGCCCCTCGGCATGGTCCTCCAGGCCGTCGCCTGCTTCGCCATGCTCACCTGGGACGCCCACAGCGCCTACAGCCTCATGTGGCCGCCGTTCATCGCGCTCGGCCTCGGCGTCGGCATGGTGATGGCCTCCTCGTCCGACGCCATCGTCGGCAACGCCCCCGTCCGGGACGCCGGTGTCGCCGGGGGACTCCAGGCCACGGCCCTCCAGGTCGGAGGCGCCCTGGGCACCTCCGTCCTGGTCTCCCTCATCGCCGGCCGGGTCGGCGCCACCCTCACCGGCGAACTCACCTCGGCAGGCGTCCCCGCCCCCGCCGCCACCGCGCTCCTGGAGGCGAAGGACGCGGTGTCCATGGGCGTCGCCCCCGTAGCCCCCGGCACGCCCGCGCAGCTCGGGGCGGCCATCGTCGAGGGCAGCCACCACGCCTTCATGAACGGTGTCCACACGGCCGTCCTGACCGCCGGAGTCCTCTGCGTGGCCGGCGCCGTCCTGGCCGTGGTGGGCGTCCGGCGCGCCCCCGGCCACGCCCACTAGGGCGTGTTTCGAAAGTAGCGCCGTCCGCCCGGACGCCGCCGAGCAGGCGGGACTTTCGAAACACGCCCTAGCACTGACGCCGGGCGTCGGGGACGTGCCGCCCACCGGCGACGCGTCCCCGCCCCGGCTCACCGGCGACCCGTGCGCCCCGGTGGCGTCCGCCCCGGGTGGATCGACGGCCGGGGCCTGCCCGGCGGGTCGTGTCCGAGGGCTGCCAGGACGCGCGGGAGCGGAGGACGGGGGTCGTTCCCGCGCCCCGCGACAGCGCCGGGCCGGGAGCGGCGCACGGTCCTCAGTCGAAGACCGTGACCAGGAGTACGGCGACGGTGACCAGGACCGCCAGCGCCGCCTGGAAGGCGTAGCCGAGCTGTGTCTGACGGGAGGCCAGGTACTGGGCGGAGGCCGCTTCCTCCGGCCGCTGCGGATCGAAGACGACGGTGAAGGACTCGCCCACCTGAGGGACCGGACGGGGGCTGTTGATCCGCGTGACCATGGGCCGTCCGTCCGTCTGCTGATAAGAGCACCGGATGAAGTGGACGAGAATTCCGTTCCGCCTGATGAGCTCGCGGCACACGGCTTCCGTCTCGACCCCCCGCCGTTTCAGCCTATTGTCCCGGAGCTGCGTCGGCAGGGAGAGCAGGACGAGTGCGGTGAGCGGCACGCAAACGAACCCTATCGCCGCAACAGCGACGGAAGTGCCTGACATCGCCCCACTCATACGCCCCCTGAAAACCCCGGCTCCGCTGGAACAGTGCGTACCCTACGACCCGGTCACGGCGTATCGGCGGGGCCGGGCGGCGGTGGGTTCGGGTGGCGGTGGAGTCGACCGATGCCGGCCCGTCGATGCCGCCGGCCGTATTCGCCCCGGCCCGGGCGACCCGGGCGGCCCGGGCCGCGCCCTCGAACGTGCCGTCCGCCGCCCACTGGCGGAACCGGGCGGGAGGCCTGGCCCGCCTCCGTCATGCGAAGACGCTGCCGGGTGCGAAGAAGCTGTCCGGCGTGAGGGCGCTGCCTAGCGGCGCTTGCGGCCGACCGCGTTCCGCACGCCGTTGGTCAGCGTGCCGACGCCGGTGCGCAGAGCGATGTAGTCGAGGGCGCTGCCCACGCCGCGAGCGGCCCACCTGAACGCCCTGACCAGCTGCTCATCCATCGCGTCGTTCTCTCTCTCGGCTGTACGTGGTCTTCCTGTATGACGCACCTACCGTAAGGCAGGTTGCTCCGGCCGGGTGCGGCGCGGTGGCCCGGAGCCCTGCCCCCCGCCAGAGGCGCGCGTCCGCGCCCCCCGCGACGGCCTGGATCACCCGAGGGGCGACGCCGCTGCGCGGACGGAGGCGGAACGTTCCTCGCGGAGCGAGGGCGGGAGGCGGGGCCAAGGGCGTTCGCGGAGCCAGGACAGCTCGCCGGGCCAGGGCGGTTCGCGGAGCCAGGACGGCTACGGGGCCAAGCCGGTTCGCGGAGCCAGGACAGTTCGCGGGGACCAGGGCGGCTCGCGGAGTCAGGACAGGCAGAACTCGTTGCCCTCGGGGTCCGTCATGACGATCCAGCTCCCGCCCTGCTCGTCGAACGTCCGCCCCACCCGCGCGCCCAGCGCCACCAGCCGCTCCGCCTCGGCCTCGCGTCGGCCCGGCGCGGAGTGCACGTCGATGTGGAGCCGGTTCTTCCCCGTCTTCGGCTCCGGCACCCGCTGGAACAGCAGCCTCCGCCCCTTCCCCGTACCACTGACCTCGTCGTACGGGTCGTCCGGGTGCCGGGCCGCCGCGAGGTCGAGCCAGGCTCTGCGGCCGTGGGCGTGGGTCGTGGCGGCCTCGGGCACCGCGCCGGCCGCGAGCAGCCGCTCGATCAACGGGCTGTTGTCCTCGACGAGATAGCCCAGGGCCTCCGCCCAGAACCCGGCTTGCGCGTGCGGGTCGGCGCTGTCGATCACGAGCTTCCAGGACAGTGTCTGTGTCATGACACCGTTTATAGTGGTTACATGAGCGAGAAGGCAACAGACACACCGGAATCCCCCGGGCGGCCCCCCGGACCAGGCGCTCGGCGGGGAGGCCCGGAGCGGCCCGAACCATCGGGCCGGCCGGGGCGGGCCGAGCCTGCCGGACTGGTGTTGCGGCATCCGGACGGAAGCTCCTTCCGGTTCGATCCGGGCGCGCTCTGCCTGGAGCTGCTGCCGACCGGCGGGCCGGGGCCCCTGGCGTACTTCGAGGTGCTGCGCGAGCCGGCCGACCTGGTGCGCTGGGCGGAGGAGAGCCGACTGCCCGGAGGACTCGGTTCGGAGCCCGGCGCCGCTTCCGGTGCGGGGGAGGGGGCCGGGTCCGGCCCGGAGGAAGTGACCGGGGCCGGTTCGGGAGAAGTGGGCGGTTCCGGTTCGGGGGCCGCGCTGACGGTGAGCGCGGCGGAGGTGGCGGACGCACGTGCGTTGCGCGATGCGCTGTGGCGGCTGGCGGAGGCGCGGGTGCGGGACGCGTCGCCCGACCCGGACGACCTCGCCACCCTCAACGACGCGGCGGCGCACCCGCCCCTGACGCCCCGGCTGACGGCGGACGGTACGTGGGCCTGGGCCTCCGGCGGGACCGGGACCGGGCTGCTGTCCACCGTGGCCCGTGACGCGGTGGACCTGTTCACCGGGGGGCACGCCCATCGCATCCGCGTCTGCGGTGCGCACGACTGCCGCCTGTTGTTCGTCGACACCTCCCGGCCGGGAAAGCGCCGCTGGTGCTCGATGGAGCGGTGCGGCAACCGCCACAAGGTCCGGGCCCACCGCGCCCGGCTCACCGCCGCCGACGAGTGAGGCGGTGGCGGCCGAACAGGACGCGTCCGCGCGGCGCGCCGCGCGGACGCGTCCTACGCCTCGCGCGGAAGGAGGGCCGGGCAGGCCGGGCAGGCGTGCCGGTCGATCGCGGCCAGCAGCCGTCCCGCCGCGGCGCGCACGGCCTGCGCGGGGGCCCCGGCCCCGGCGGGCGCGGAGGCCGGGCGGACCGGGGCCTCGGCCAGGTACGCCGCCGTCTCCCGGCGTGCCGCCACCGCGTCGTGCGCGGCACGGGTCCAGGCGGGATGGTCGGTGCTCCCGGCGGCCAGAATCCTGGCCAACAGGTCCAGGACACCCGCCCGGTCCCGGACCGTGTCCGTTCCCGCCAACTCCCAGAGGAACGGCACCGTCGCCGCCGTCGAATCGAAGACGGGCGGGGCGCCGATCCAGCGCTCCAGATCGCTCAGGGCCTCGTCCGCGTTCGGCGCGTCCCCCCAGGCGATGCGCGACAGCACCACGGGAACCTGGGAGGCGGAGCCGTACGCGTGCTGCAACTCGTGCCACCGCACGTTCCTCATGGCCCCCAGGACAGTCCCCATCCGGGCACTCAATCAGCCTTTACCGCACGGCGTCCACCGTGTCCGGGAACCGGTCCGCGAACCGCTGGGCGGAGCGGCCCGTTCCGTGCAACCGGCGCAGGTACTCCCGTACGGATCGGGCGTCGTCCGCCGGGACGAGAAGGCCCACGTGGTGGTCGGGGCGGACGACCACGACGGTGCCCGGACCCGCCCCCGCACCGGCAGCCGCGCCCGCACCGGCGGTCGCCTCCGTACCAGCGCCCGCATCCGCACCGGGAGCCGTATCAGTACCGGCGGCTGCACGGTCAGGGGTGCCCGCACCCGTGGTCGGGTCCGGTGCCGGGCCCGGGCCTCCGGGGGCTCCCGTTCCGTACGCCGCCGCCGCGTGGCCCCCGTCGTCGATCACCGCGCACGGCGCCGCTGGGGCTTCCGTGCCGCCCCGATGGCCGTCCGGCCGGTTCTCGTGCACCGCGTACACCCGGCAGGTGCGTACGCCCGCCTCGCCGTACGCCTCCGCCACCTCGCGCAGCACCGCCGCGCTCCCGGGACCGAAGCCGAGGACCGCGGTCCGGGAACCTGCGAAGACGTGGTGCAGGCGGGTGCGCGCCCCCGTCGCGGCGTCCGTGCACGGGGCGTCCGGCGCACGGTCGCCGGGCAGCGGGCGCCGCCCTTCGACCCGCTCCCCGACGCCTTTCCCGGCCCGCCCACCTGCCTGCGGAACGGCGGCGGCCAGGCTGCTCCAGCGGTAGCCGACGTCCAGGCCGGTGGTGTCCGCGGTGATCGCCGCGTCCAGACCGCCGCCGGGTCGGCGGATCGCCTCCAGCGTGGCCCGCAGCCGCTCCGAGGTGAGGTCCAGCGTCCGGGCGGCCACCGGAAGGCGTTCTTCCTCATAGGTGTCCAACAGGGCGGGGTCCGCATGGCCGCCGAGCACCAGGCCCAGCTTCCAGCCCAGGTTGAACGCGTCCTGGATGCCGGTGTTCATCCCGAGGCCGCCCGCGACGGGGTGCACGTGCGCCGCGTCGCCCGCCAGGAAGACCCGCCCCGCACGGAAACGGTCCGCCATGCGCACGTTGACCCGGTACGTCGACAGCAGCTCGGCCCGGACGAGGGCCCCGCCGGGCAGGCCGGTGTGGCGGGCGAGCAGCCGCCGGAACCCGTCGGCGGTCGGCGCGAGCGGCCGGCCCCGCCCGTCCCGCTCGGGACCGGCCTGGAACCACCAGCCCGTCCGCGTACCGGGGATGGGGCAGAGCATCACCGCACCGTCCTCGTCGAACCACTGGTGCCAGACGCCGCGGTCCAGGGCGCCCTCGGCCAGGTCGACATCGCCGCAGACCATCACCTGGTCCTCCCGGGTGGTCCCCGCGAACCCGATCCCGAGCAGCTTCCGTACGGAGCTGTGCGCGCCGTCGCAGCCGACGACGTACCGCGCCCGGGCGCCCGCCCCCTCTCCCGCCCCTACGCCCTGCCCTGCCCTCTGCCCTGCCCCCTGCCCTTCGCTCCGCCCGGCGAGCGTGACCTCGACACGGCCCCCGCCGTCCGCGTCGTTCATCTCGTCCGTGCCGTCCGTGCCGTCCGTGCCGCCCATGTCGTCCGGCGCCTGCGTCAGCCCCACGACCTCGCGGCCGAATTCGACCCGGACGCCGTACCCGGCCAGTCGCCCGCGCAGGATCTCCTCCAGCCGCCACTGGGCGATCAGCCACGGCCGGTCGTAGAGGGCGTCCGGGGACGGTGAAAGGTCTGCCCACGGATCGGCCTCCTCGACGGGGGCGCGGTCGCGGTACTTGAGCATCGGCGGCGGGGTCGAACCGGCGGCGAGCACCTCCTCCGCCACCCCCAGGTCGTCCAGGATCTCCAGCGACCGGGGGTTGGGGCCCTTGGCGCGCGAGGTGCGCGGGGGAACGGGGGACCGGTCCACGATCCGTACGGCGACGCCCCGCCGGGCCAGATCGCAGGCCAGTACCAGTCCGGTGGGCCCCGCTCCCACGATGAGTACGTCGGTCATCCCCACGGCTCTCCTTCGGTCGTGCTCCCCATGCCCGTGCGACACCAGGAAAACTTAACCAAGTAAGAAAAGCAACTAGGTAATCTTTTATGGGGTGGGATCCGGGGCCCCGGCCGTGGGGCCGGCCGTGGAGGAGGCCGTGGAGGACGCGGCAGCCGGAGTCCCGGTCGGTGTGGAGTCCGCAGCTGTCGCCGGGCTCCCGGCGGGTGTCGAGGCGGTGGTCGGGGCCGGTCGCGCGGCCGTCGCCGGGGGCGCGGCTGCCGGGGCCGCGGCGGCCGTCGCCAGCAGCTTCACCGCCAGCACCCGGTTGCGCCGGGCGGTCCGCAACGCGTCCCAGGTCAGCAGCGACAGTGCCAGCCAGACCAGCGCGAACCCGGCCCACCGCTCGGGCGGCATCGACTCCTTGAAATAGAGGACGCCCAGCCCGAACTGGAAGACCGGGGCCAGGTACTGGAGCAGCCCCAGCGTGGACAGCGGCACCCGGACCGCCGCCGCGCCGAAGCAGATCAGCGGCACCGCCGTGACGATGCCGGTCGCGGCGAGCAGGAACCCGTGCCCCGCCCCGCCCGTCGTGAACGTGGACTTCCCGCTGGCGGCGAGCCAGAGCAGGAAGCCGAGCGCGGGCACGAAGAGCACGGCGGTCTCGGCGGCCAGGGACTCCAGGCCGCCCATGTTCACCTTCTTCTTCACCAGGCCGTACGTCGCGAAGGAGAACGCCAGCACCAGGGAGATCCAGGGCGGCCTGCCGTACCCGATCGACAGGATGAGGACCGCCGCCAGGCCCGTGGCGACGGCGACCCACTGGACGGGCCGCAGCCGTTCGCCCAGCAGCAGGACGCCCATGGCGATGGTGACCAGCGGGTTGATGAAGTAGCCGAGCGACGCCTCGACGACCTGCCCGTTGATCACGGCCCAGATGTAGAGGCCCCAGTTGACCGTGATCGTCGCCGCCGCGACCGCTATCAGGCCGAGTTTGCGCCGGTCCCGGGCCAGTTCGCCGATCCAGGCCCAGCGGCGTACGACCAGCAGGGCGACGGCGACGAAACCCAGCGACCACACCATCCGGTGGGCGAGGATCTCGATCGCCCCGGACGGGTTGAGCAGCGGCCAGAAGAGGGGGACCAGCCCCCACATCACGTACGCGCCGATTCCGTACAGCAGGCCAGCCCGCTGTTCGTTCTTCCCCTCCACCGTGTGCCCTCCCGGCCCGCCCGCGTCGGCCGATCCGCCGACGGGACGACGGTAGCGCCGGAAGGGCTCCGTGTCATAGCCGTCTCACGGAAACGCTCATGACAGTCGGGGTGAACGTGGCGCGTGCGGCACGCGGCCGGGGCGAAGGGGGGCGGGGGCAGCGGGGGCGTGGGCAGGGGGGCGGGGGGTCGGGGCGGTGCGCGGTCAAGGGCAGCGGGAGGTGGGGGCGGTGCGCGGCCGGAGCCGGGCGCCGGCCGCTCGGTCCGCATACGACGAGGCCCGGGCCCGGACCCTCGGAGGGTTCGGGCCCGGGCCTCGGACGGACGGGCGGGCGGTCGCCGTCCGGCCTCAGCCGACGACCGTCCAGGTGTCGGCCCCCGCGAGGAGGGAGGCGAGGTCACCCTTGCCGTTCTGCTCCACGGCGGCGTCCAGCTGGTCCGCCATCAGGGTGTCGTAGACCGGTCGCTCGACACTGCGCAGCACCCCGATCGGGGTGTGGTGCAGGGTGTCCGCGTCGGCGAGCCGGGACAGCGCGAACGCTGTCGTGGGCGATTCCGCGTGGGCGTCGTGGACGAGCACCTGGGAACGGTTCTCCTCCGTGACGGCCACGACCTTGAGGTCGCCGGTGGCGGGATCGCGGACGACGCCCTTCGGCTCGGCGGAACCGAAGAGGATCGGCTGTCCGTGTTCGAGGCGGATGACCGCCTCGGCGGCCTGCTCCTTGTCCTTGAGCACCTCGAACGCGCCGTCGTTGAAGATGTTGCAGTTCTGGTAGATCTCCACCAGCGCCGTGCCCGGGTGCTCGGCGGCGGCCCGCAGCACGCCGGTGAGGTGCTTGCGGTCGGAGTCGACGGTCCGGGCCACGAACGTCGCCTCCGCGCCGAGCGCGAGGGAGACCGGGTTGAAAGGCGCGTCGAGCGACCCCATCGGCGTCGACTTGGTGATCTTGCCCAGCTCGGAGGTGGGGCTGTACTGGCCCTTCGTCAGCCCGTAGATCCGGTTGTTGAACAGCAGGATCTTCAGGTTGACGTTCCGCCGCAGGGCGTGGATGAGGTGGTTGCCGCCGATGGAGAGCGCGTCGCCGTCACCCGTGACCACCCACACCGACAGGTCGCGGCGGGAGGTGGCGAGCCCGGTCGCGATGGACGGGGCGCGGCCGTGGATCGAGTGCATCCCGTAGGTGTTCATGTAGTACGGGAAGCGGGAGGAGCAGCCGATGCCCGAGACGAAGGTGATGTTCTCCTTCGCCAGACCCAGCTCCGGCATGAAGCCCTGGACGGCGGCGAGCACCGCGTAGTCGCCGCAGCCGGGGCACCAGCGCACCTCCTGGTCGGACTTGAAGTCCTTCATGGACTGCTTCGCCTCGGCCTTGGGCACCAGCTGCAGCAGTTCGTTGTGCCGCAGTTCGTCGGTGTCAGGCATCGATGGCCTCCTTGAGGGCCGTGGCGAGCTGCTCGGCCTTGAACGGCATTCCGTTGACCTGGTTGTAGCTGTGGGCGTCGACCAGGTACTTCGCCCTCAGCAGCATCGCGAGCTGTCCGAGGTTCATCTCCGGGACGACCACCTTGTCGTACCGCTTCAGCACCTCGCCGAGGTTCTTCGGGAAGGGGTTGAGGTGGCGCAGGTGGGCTTGGGCGATCGGCGCCCCGGCGGCGCGCAGACGGCGTACGGCGGCGGTGATCGGCCCGTACGTCGAGCCCCAGCCGAGCACCAGCGTGCGCGCCTCGGCCGGGTCGTCGACCTCCAGGTCGGGGACCTCGATGCCGTCGATCTTGGCCTGCCGGGTGCGGACCATGAAGTCGTGGTTGGCCGGGTCGTAGGAGATGTTTCCGGTGCCGTCCTGCTTCTCGATCCCGCCGATGCGGTGTTCGAGGCCGGCCGTCCCGGGCACGGCCCAGGGGCGGGCCAGGGTCCGGGGATCGCGCTTGTAGGGCCAGAAGACCTCGGTGCCGTCGGCGGCGGTGTGGTTCGGGCCGGTGGCGAACGGGGTCTTCAGATCGGGCAACGTGTCCGTCTCCGGGATGCGCCAGGGCTCGGAGCCGTTGGCGAGATAGCCGTCGGAGAGCAGGAAGACCGGCGTCCGGTACGTCAGGGCGATCCGGGCCGCGTCGATCGCCGCGTCGAAGCAGTCCGCCGGGGTGCGCGGCGCCACCACCGGGACCGGGGCCTCGCCGTTGCGCCCGTACATCGCCTGGAGCAGATCGGCCTGCTCGGTCTTGGTCGGCAGCCCGGTCGAGGGACCGCCGCGCTGGATGTCGACGATCAGCAGGGGCAGCTCCAGGGAGACCGCCAGGCCGATCGTCTCCGACTTCAACGCCACCCCCGGCCCGGACGTGGTCGTCACCGCCAGCGACCCGCCGAACGCGGCGCCGAGCGCCGCACCGATCCCGGCGATCTCGTCCTCCGCCTGGAAGGTCCGCACGCCGAAGTTCTTGTGCCGGGACAGCTCGTGCAGGATGTCCGAGGCCGGAGTGATCGGGTACGACCCCAGGTAGAGCGGCAGGTCCGCCAACTGTCCGGCGGCGATCAGGCCGTAGGACAGCGCCAGGTTCCCCGAGATATTGCGGTACGTGCCGGTGGGGAACGCCTGGGAGGCCGGGGCGACCTCGTAGGAGACCGCGAAGTCCTCGGTGGTCTCGCCGAAGTTCCACCCCGCCCGGAAGGCGGCCACGTTCGCCTCCGCGATCTGCGGCTTCTTCGCGAACTTGGTCCGCAGGAACGCCTCCGTCCCCTCGGTCGGGCGGTGGTACATCCACGACAGCAGACCCAGCGCGAACATGTTCTTGGAGCGCTCGGCCTCCTTGCGGGGCAGCCCGAACTCCTTCAGCGCCTCCAGCGTCAGCGTCGTCAACGGCACCGGATGGACGTTGTACGCCTCCAGAGAGCCGTCCTCCAGCGGACTGGTCGCGTACCCGACCTTCGCCATCGGCCGCTTCGTGAACTCGTCCGTGTTCACGATGACCTCCGCGCCACGCGGCACATCCGCGATATTCGCCTTCAGGGCGGCGGGGTTCATCGCGACCAGCACGTTCGGGGCGTCGCCCGGCGTGAGGATGTCGTGGTCCGCGAAGTGGAGCTGGAAGGAGGAGACGCCCGGCAGGGTGCCGGCGGGGGCGCGGATCTCGGCGGGGAAGTTCGGCAGGGTGGACAGATCGTTGCCGAACGACGCCGTCTCCGACGTGAACCGGTCACCCGTGAGCTGCATGCCGTCACCCGAGTCACCCGCGAAGCGGATGATCACCCGGTCCAGGCGGCGGACCTCCTTCCCGTCGCCGCCCGTGGCGCCCGTCGTACCTGACAGGGGGGCCCGCTGACCCCCGAGGACGGCGTCGTTGGCCCCATCGGCCTTTTCCGCCGCGCTACTGACCTGGCTCGTCACTGAACTGGACCTCCCTTGGGGCGGCTGTTCGGAACCGTCCGGCCAGCCGGCGATCCCCGAGGCCACCCTACGTCCGCGTAAGTGGACTCCCAGGGATCGATCATATGGTGGACGCTGTTTTGAGACACCCTTTTCGTTGGGTTCAGCACCTTTTGTCAGCCGCTTAAGCGCACGATGGAAGGACTCGCCCCCTGCGTCTTTAGCCCTAGGTCCTTCCCGACCCGCCCCCTCCCGCCTCTTCGACCCCTTCCCAAGGCCCCCTTTTCTCGGGCCTCCTCGATCAAGGAGTGCCCCTGGGGCGGACGGCGGACACTCCCGGGCCCTCGCAGTGCCCCCGAAGCGCTCCCGAAACGCCCCCGCACCCCCACGGTGCGCCCGATACATATCCGGGGAGCCTGCGGGTCCGGCTGATGGGGGGAGCCTGCGCGTCCGGTCGGCGCGGGGGGCCTGTGCGTCTGGCCGATGGGGGGAGTCTGCCCGTCCGGTGGGCGCGGGGGCCTGTGCGTCCGGTTCGTGCAGGAGGCGTCCGGACGCTGCCGTCCGGCGCCCGGCCTCGGCCTCGCCCCGCCTCGCCCCTCCCCGGCAGGCTGCCGGCTCCCTAGGTGTTCAGATAGGTCAGCACGGCCAGGACGCGTCGGTGGTCCCCGCCGCTGGGCGAGAGCCCCAGCTTCAGGAAGATGTTGCTGACGTGCTTCTCGACCGCCCCGTCGCTCACCACGAGCTGCCGGGCGATGGCGGAGTTCGTCCGCCCCTCGGCCATCAGACCGAGGACCTCCCGCTCGCGTGGGGTCAACCCGACCAGCACGTCCTGCTTGCGGCTGCGGCCCAGCAACTGCGCCACCACTTCCGGGTCCAGCGCCGTCCCGCCCCGCGCCACCCGGACGACGGCGTCCACGAACTCACGGACCTCGGCCACCCGGTCCTTCAGCAGATAGCCCACCCCGTTGCTGTTGCCCGCCAGCAACTCGGTCGCGTACTGCTCCTCCACGTACTGGGAGAGGACCAGCACCCCGATGTCCGGATAGTCCTTCCGCAACCGCACCGCCGCGCGCACCCCCTCGTCGGTGTGCGTCGGCGGCATCCGTACATCGGCGACCACCACATCGGGAAGCGCCTGCTGGGCATCGAGCTCCGCCACCTTCTTGAGCAGCGCCTCCGCGTCCGCCACCCCGGCGACCACGTCGTGCCCGAGATCGGTGAGCAGACGGGTGAGTCCCTCCCGAAGCAGGACCGAATCCTCGGCGATGACCACACGCACTCTGTTCTTCACGTTCTCCACGACTGCCAGTCCCCACTGCTCCGAATATGCCGCGCTCTCCGCGACCCCCTACGCACCACGCCCGACCGCTGCGCACCACGCCCCGACCGCCCAAGCATCCCAGGACAGAGGGACTGCTGGAGAAGCCTGTGGATAACCCGGGGCCGCCCGATGTGCGCGGCTGCCCTACCTCCCGCAGGCCGACAGCCGTACGCCCCGCCGCACCCGAGCCGAGAGAGGGCCGGGTGCGACGGAGCGTACGTACACCGAGAGAGCGGGAGAGGCGAGGGGGAGGGGAAGGGGAAGGGCGGGGGCCGAGAGGAACAGGGGAGGGGAGGGAGGCGAGCGGGAGAGGGAAGGGAGACGAAGCGGGGGAGGGGAGACGAGCGGGAGAGGGAAGGAAGGCGGGGGGGAGGGAGAGGGGGTGGGGAGTCGGGGCGCGGAGGTACGCCCGCGGGTCAGCCTCGCCAGGGCAGCTCGGCCGTGACCGTCGTCGGGCCGCCGGGCGGGGAGTCGACCACGAGGACCCCGTCCACGGCGTCCAACCGCTCCGCCAGTCCGGCCAGGCCGCCGCCGGCCGCCGGTGACGCCCCGCCCCTGCCGTTGTCCGTGACCTGGAGCATCAGGCGGTCGGCCGCCCTCCACACGTCGACCGTGGCCCTGGTCGCCCGGGCGTGCTTGCTGATGTTCTGGAGCAGCTCCGAGACGGTGAAGTACGCGATGCCCTCGATCGCCTGCGCCGGCCGCGCGTCCAGATCCACCTCGACCTGCACAGGCACGGTGCAGCGGGAGGCTATGGAGGAGAGCGCGGCGTCCAGGCCCCGGTCGGTGAGGACGGCGGGGTGGATGCCCCGGGCCAGATCGCGCAGCTCCTGAAGGGCCACCTTCACCTCGCCGTGCGCCTCGTCGACCATGCGGGCGGCGGCTTCCGGGTCGTCGGCGAGCTTCTCCTTCGCCAGCCCCAGATCCATGGCGAGGGCGACCAGCCGGGCCTGGGCCCCGTCGTGCAGGTCGCGCTCGATACGGCGCAGGTCGGCGGCGGCGGTGTCCACGACCACGCCCCGGTCCGACTCCAGCTCGGTGACCCGGGTGGCCAACCGGGACGGGCCCAGCAGGCCGGTGACCATCAGCCGGTCCACCGACAACAGCCCGCGCACGATCCACGGCGTAACCATCACCAGCACCAGCCCGACCCCTCCGGCCACCGCCAGCTCGAAGGGCGAGTCCAGATACTCCCGGTGGGTGTCGTCCCCGTACAGCTGGAGGCCGCCCTGCCCCCCGAACACCGGAAACAGCCAGAACCACAGCGGATACGTCAGCGTCGTCAGGCCGGTCGACCAGAGCGTGATCGCCACCACGAAGGTGAACGTGGACCACGGGAAGTGCAGCAGCGTGTACAGCAGATGCCGCCAGGAGACCCCGCTCTTGAGAATCGCGCCCATCCAGGCCATCGGACCGCCGGTCTTGCCCTGTACGCGCTCCGGATCCCCCACCTCCACCCCCAGCAGACCGCGCGCCCGGTGCCGCTCCAGCACTCCGAAGCCGCGGCAGACGGCGAGCCCGGCCGCGAGGACCGGTATCCCGATGAAGGTGACCAGCAGACCCGCGCCCATCGACACCATGGTGATCGAGAAGGAGAACATCACCACGCTGAGCGGAAAGCTCAACAGCGTGTACAGGAGCTCGCGCCAGGCACGGGCCTCCAAGGGCGCACGCAGCGGCGCCGGGAGGAAGTGCGGTGCCGGGGCCTTCACCCCGAAGCCGGTGCCGGGCCCCTGATGCTCCCGGTCCCGCGTGTCCGGTCCGTATGCCGTGGCCATGAGTCCCGTCCGTTCTGTCTCTGTCTTCGTGGTCCGTGCGTGGGGGCTGTGCTCACCGTTCCTCCTCAAGGGTGCTGGTCGGCGGCCTTCCGCACCATGAGGCCCTTCTCCGTATCCGACCGGGGGTTTTCCCCACCCCCCCCGCGCTCGGGTGGTCAGGAGGCCCTGAGGCCGGAGGGTCCCGTGGGCGTGCGCTCGGGGGACCGGACGCGCCAGGGCAGCTCGGCGGTGACGGTGGTCGGGCCGCCCACCGGCGAGTCCAGGACGAGCACCCCGTCGACCGCGTCCAGGCGCTCGGCGAGCCCCGCCAGCCCCGTGCCGCCGCTCAGCCGGGCGCCGCCGCAGCCGTCGTCCCTGACCTGGAGCAACAGCCGGTCCGCCGAACGCCACACTTCGGCGGAGGCCGACCGCGCGCCGCTGTGCTTGCTGATGTTCTGCAGCAGCTCCGACACCGTGAAGTACGCGATGCCCTCGATCGCCTCCGCCGGACGCTCCCGCAGCCTCACCGAGACGGTGACCGGGACCGTGCAACGAGAGGCTATCGAGGAGAGTGCGGCGTCCAGGCCCCGGTCGGTGAGGACGGCGGGGTGGATGCCCCGGGCCAGGTCGCGCAGCTCCTTGAGGGTGGCCTTGATCTCGCCGTGCGCCTCCTCCACCATGCGGGCGGCGGCTTCCGGGTCGTCGGCGAGCTTCTCCTTCGCCAGCCCGAGCCCCATGGCGAGGGCGACCAGCCGGGCCTGAGCCCCGTCGTGCAGGTCGCGCTCGATACGGCGCAGATCGGCGGCGGCCGTGTCCACGACCACGCCCCGGTCCGACTCCAGCTCGGCGATCCGCCGCTCCAACTCGTCCGAGGGCGACAGCAGTCCGCGCACCATCGCCCGGTCCACCGTCGTCAGCCCCCGCGCGATGAACGGCAGCACCGGCCACAGGACGAGGAGGCCCACCAGCGTCACCGCGAACGTCAGCACCCCCCACGGCAGTCGGACGAACCCGTACAGCAACGCCCGCCAGCCCACCGGGTCCTTCAGCCCCGCCCACAGCCGGGCGAAGACCCCCTCCGCCCGGTGGCCGCGCCCTAGCGGACTCGGCTCCTCCACCCGTACGCCGAGCATCCGCCTCGCCCGCCATCGCTCCAGACGGCCCAGCAGCCGGCCGCCCTGGAGGCCGCCGACCAGCAGCGGCAGGCCGATCACGGTGACGGACAGCCCGGCGCCGACGCCGATCACGAGGACCGTGTACACGAACCCGACGACGGCCACCGGCAGGTCGGTGAGCAGATGCGCGACCTCGCGCCAGGTCCACCGGTCGAGGGCGAAGCGGGCGGGCGGGAACCGGTCGGAGGCCGGCGGGGGAGGGCTCATGGTCATACTCACAGCCTGCCGGGCGGTCCCCGCGCGCGCCATGGGGCTCGTGGGTGGGGGCGAAGTAGGGATAACCCCACCCGGTGCCCGACGCGGCTGCTTACGCCCCGTTTGGCAGGCCCTAGACTCCCGTGCGTACGGAACAGGTGAGTGGGACAGCACGGGTACGCGGGACAGACGCGGACGACGAGGGAGCGAGGGGCGGACGTGGCCGACGTTACGGACGTGACCGGCGTGGGGGACGGGTTCACCGCACTCGCCGCCTCGGAGTACTTCCGGAGCTATTCCGTCATCGGGCTGCTGGCCGTGGTGGGCGTCCTGTTCGTCGCCGTGGCCTTCGGGGCCGGGCGTCTGCTGCGCCCCGTCGTCCCCACCCCGGAGAAGCTGCTCACCTACGAGTGCGGCGTCGATCCGGTCGGCGAGGGCTGGGCGCACACGCAGGTCCGCTACTACGTCTACGCGTTCCTGTACGTGATCTTCGCCGTCGACTCCATCTTCCTGTTCCCCTGGGCCACGGTGTTCGCGGCGCCCGGATACGGGGCGGCGACCCTGGTCGAAATGTTCGTCTTCCTCGGCTTCCTCGCCGTGGGACTGCTCTACGCATGGAAGAAGGGCGTCCTCGCATGGGCCTGACGAGCCGGCCGACCCCCGCGTCGCAGGAGCCCCCGGCCCCGCCGCCGGCTCCGTCGCCGCCCGTGACCCCGCCGCCGTCCGAGGCGGTCCCGCTCCCCGAGCCCAAGCGGCTCGGCGTGCTCTCCCGGCTCGCGCCGGAGCCGATGAAGGTCGTCCTCAACTGGGGCCGCCGCTACAGCCTCTGGGTCTTCAACTTCGGACTCGCCTGCTGCGCCATCGAGTTCATCGCCGCGTCCATGGCACGCCACGACTTCATCCGCCTCGGCGTGATCCCGTTCGCCCCCGGCCCCCGCCAGGCCGACCTCATGATCGTGTCCGGCACGGTGACGGACAAGATGGCCCCGGCCGTGAAGCGGCTGTACGAGCAGATGCCCGAGCCGAAGTACGTCATCTCCTTCGGCGCCTGCTCCAACTGCGGCGGCCCTTACTGGGACTCGTACTCCGTGACCAAGGGCGTCGACCAGATCATCCCCGTCGACGTCTACGTCCCCGGGTGCCCGCCCCGGCCCGAGGCGCTGCTCCAGGGCATCCTCAAACTCCAGGAGAAGATCGCCCGCGAATCGCTCGCCGAGCGGTACGCCCCGGGCACGCCCGGCGGCGGGCCGTCCACCGCGGCCCTGCGCAGCAGTCTGATCACTGCGCCGAAACCGTCGGCCGGCACAGCCGTCGCGGAGCCGGGGCCGGACGAGCCCGTCGCGGCCCCGAGAGCGGACGGAACCCCGCAGGAGGCCCCGGCCGAGACCCCGGCCGAGACCCGGGCCGAGACCTCGGACGAGGAGGGGGCGCGATGAGCGACCGCGACCGCCGCACGGCATCCGCCTCCGATGCGGCCGAGGCGTACGACCGGTTGCCGGACGCGGTCGTCGGCCTGTTCGGCGACGGGTCCGCGGCGGAGTCGGCGTACGACCTGCTGACGGTCGACGTCCCCGCCGCGGCCTGGCTCACCGCGCTGCGGACCGCCCGCGACGAACTCGGTTGCAGCTACTTCGACTGGCTCAGCGCCGTGGACGAGCCGGGCGTCGGCTTCCGCGTCTGCGTCCATGTCGCGGCTCTGGGGGCGGGGAGGGTACGACGGCTGATGGTACGGACGACCGTGCCGCACGACGCGGCCGTCCTGCCCAGCGCCGTCGACGTGTACGCGGGCGCCGCGTGGCACGAGCGCGAGACGCACGAGATGTTCGGCGTCGCCTTCGACGGCCACCCCCACCTCGTACCGCTGCTCCTGCCGGAGGGCTTCGAGGGCCACCCGTTGCGCAAGGACTTCGTCCTGGCCGCGCGCGTCGCCAAGGCGTGGCCGGGAGCGAAGGAACCGGGAGAGCCGGCGGACGGACACACCGGGCCCAAGCGCCGCGCGATGCTCCCTCCGGGCGTCCCCGACCCGAACGAATGGGGCCCCCTGAAGGGACAGCTCCCCCCGGCGGCGGCCCGCCCGGCCCGCGCCGCCCGCACCGCGGCCGACCGCCCGCCGCGCCGCACCCGCAGCGCGAGCGAGGGATCGGCGGCCCAACGCCCCGCGACGACCGGTGCCGAGACGCGGACGGAGCCCGACACGGATGCGCGTACGGCGCCCGGAGCGGGCGCCCCTGCGGCCACCGGCGCCACGAGGCGCACGGAGACCGGAGCCGAGACCCCGGCGATCTCGGAAGCGACCCCGCAGACGCAGGAAACGGCCTCCCCGACGCCGGAAGCGCCTCCGGCGGCCCGACCCCGTCGTTCCCGTTCCGCCGCGGAGGGTTCAGCCAGCCAGAACCGGGGCCCGGACGCCTCGACACCGCCTCCGGCGGCCCGGCCCCGTCGTTCCCGTTCCGCCGCGGACGGCTCGGCCAGTCAGCAGCCCACCGGGGGCCCGGCCCCGGGTGCACCCGGTGGAGAGCCGAGTCCCGCCTCGGGCGCGCCCGACAGAGCTCCGCGGCCCCCGCGCCGGGTGCGCAGCACGGACGCCCCGTGGCACGACGCCCGTCCGGCGTTCGACGAGCCCGCCCCGCAACGCCCCGAACCGGAAGACCGCCGAGCGGGGCAGCCTTCTCCGGGGCGCCCCGAACCGGAACACCGTGAACCGGAACGCTCCGAACCGGAACGCTCCGAACCGGAATCCGGAGCCCCGCGGCAGTCCTCCTCAGGGCCGCCCGACCCGCAACACCCCGACCCGGAGCAGCGCGCCCCGGAGCGTTCCGACCCGGACCACCCCGCCGGAGGCGATCCCGAGTGAACGACGTACTCGACGTCGCCCTCCGTCTGGCCATCGTCTTCGTCGTGTTCCTGGTCGCCCCTCTCCTCGTGGGCCAGACGGAACACAAGGTGATGGCCCACATGCAGGGGCGGCTCGGCCCCATGTACGCGGGCGGCTTCCACGGCTGGGCCCAGCTCGTCGCGGACGGCGTGAAGTTCGCGCAGAAGGAGGACGTGGTCCCGGCCGCCGCCGACCGCCGTGTCTTCCAGCTCGCCCCCGCCGTCGCCCTCCTCCCGTACCTCCTCGTCCTCGCGGTCATCCCGGTCGGCCCCGGCACGGCGGGCCAGGTCGTCGACGCGGGCATCTTCTTCGTGCTCGCCGTCATGGGCATCGGCGTCCTCGGGTCGCTCATGGGCGGCTGGGCCTCCGCCAACAAGTTCTCCCTCCTCGGCGGCCTCCGTACCGCCGCGCAACTCCTCTCCTACGAACTGCCGATGCTCCTGGCCGCCGCCTCCGTGGCCATGGCCGCCGGTACGGTCTCGCTCACCGGCATCCTCGACGCGTTCGCGTGGTGGTGGCTGCCCTGGCAGATCGTCGGCGCACTGGTCTTCTTCGTGGCCGGCCTCGCCGAACTCCAGCGCCCCCCGTTCGACATGCCGGTGGCCGACTCCGAGATCATCTTCGGCGCGTACACCGAGTACACCGGTCTCCGCTTCGCCCTGTTCCTCCTCGCCGAGTACGCGGGCATCGTCGTCCTGTGCGCCCTGACCGCCGTTCTCTTCCTGGGCGGTTGGCACGGTCCGTTCGGCGCCGACGGACTCGGCTGGCTCTGGACGCTGCTCAAGACCGCCGTTCTCGCCTTCGTCGTCATCTGGCTGCGCGTCAGCTACCCGCGTCTGCGTGAGGACCAGTTGCAGAAACTCGCCTGGACCGTTCTCGTCCCGCTCGCCCTCGCGCAGATCGCGCTGACCGGCATCGTGAAGGTGGCGATCGACTGATGCCCCCGCTCCCCGGATCCGGCCTGGCCAAAGGTCTCGCCGTCACGCTGCGCACGATGACGAAGAAGACCGTCACCGCGCAGTACCCGGACACCCAGCCCGAACTTCCCCCCCGCACCCGGGGTGTCATCGGGCTGTTCGAGGAGAACTGCACGGTCTGCATGCTCTGCGCCCGTGAGTGCCCCGACTGGTGCATCTACATCGACTCCCACAAGGAGACCACCCCGCCCGCCGCCCCCGGCGGGCGCGAGCGCAGCCGGAACGTCCTCGATCGCTTCGCCATCGACTTCTCCCTCTGCATGTACTGCGGCATCTGCATCGAGGTGTGCCCCTTCGACGCGCTGTTCTGGTCGCCCGAGTTCGAGTACGCGGAGACGGACATCCACGAACTCACCCACGAGCGCGACAAGCTCCGCGCGTGGATGTGGACCGTGCCGGAGCCACCCGCCCTCGACCCCGCCGCCGAGGAGCCGAAGGAGATCGCCGCCGCCCGCAAGACAGCGGACAAACTCGCCGACCAGCTCGCCCGGGAACAGCAGCAGAAGCAGCGGACAGAACCGGAACAGCGGGAACAGCGGGACGAGAAGGGAGGGGGGACCCCGTGACAGCGCTCCACGCCACCGCCGCGGCCACCGCCGAGGCCGCCGCGCTCGCCACCGGGGCCGCAGGCGACCACCCCGGTTTCCTCTCCCCGTCCGGCGTCGAGATCGCGTTCCTCCTCGTCGGCCTCGTCACCCTCGGCGCCGCCGTCATCACCGTCACGACCAGGCAACTCGTGCACGCGGCGCTCTGGCTCGTCGTCGCGCTCGGCGGACTGGCCGTCGAGTACCTGCTCCTCACGGCGGAGTTCATCGCCTGGGTGCAGGTACTGATCTACGTCGGCTCCATCGTCGTCCTCCTCCTGTTCGGCCTGATGCTCACCCGGGCCCCCGTCGGCCGTTCCCCGGACGCCGACTCGGGCAACCGCGGGGTCGCCCTCGGAGTGGCCGCCGCCGCTGCGGCGGCCCTGGTCTGGGTCGTGGCAGACGCCTTCCGCACCACGTGGATCGAGCTCGACGGGCCGGCCCAGGGCTCCACCGAGGCCACCGGCGCCTTCCTCTTCCGCAACTGGGTCCTGCCCTTCGAAGCGCTCTCCGTGCTCCTGCTCGCCGCCCTCGTCGGTGCGATCGTCCTGTCCCGCAAACGCGACACGGACACGGACACGGACACGGGCGCCGGCGCCGGCACGGACTCCCCGGCCCGCCCCCGCGCCCCCCGCGCGCCCGGCGCATCCCGCGCCGGCGCCCCCCGCCCCTCCGGCGCGCCCGGTCAGGAGGGGCGGAACTGATGCACCTCGCCTATCCCGCCGTCCTCGCCGCCCTCCTCTTCTGCGTCGGCCTCTACGGCGTGCTCGCCCGCCGCAACGCGATCCTGGTCCTGATGTCCGTCGAGCTGATGCTCAACGCCGTCAACCTCAACCTCGTCGCCTTCGACGTCTGGCTGCGCGACACCCTCCACTCCGGTCAGGCCCTCACCCTCTTCACCATTGCCATCGCCGCCGCCGAGATCGGCATCGGCCTCGCGATCGTCCTGGCCGTCCACCGCAACCGGGGCACCTCCGACATCGACCGGCTCCGCGACACCGCCGAGACCGACGAGGCCGAAACGCTCCCCGAGACCACCGGGACCGACGACGCCGGGAACGGCGGCAGCGGTACGGACACCCCCGCGACGCCCTCCGGCCGGGCGGGCGGGAACACCGGCACGACGAAGAAGGCAGGGGCCACCGCGTGACCACCACGACCCTCGCCGCCCTCGTCCCCCTCCTCCCGTTCCTCGGCGCACTCGCCGGGCTCGCCCTCGGCCGCACCGCCCCCGGCTTCGTCCGCCCGCTGGCGATCCTTCCGACCCTCACCGCCGCCGTACTCGCGGTGCTCGTCGCGGTCCGCCAGGGCGGCGGCCGGGCCGTGGACGCCGCGACCCAGCTCACGCCCACCGGATCGGTCCCGATCGACCTGGCACTGCACCTCGACGGCTTCGCCGTCCTGGTCGCCGTCCTCGTCACCGCCGTCGCCACCTGCGTCCAGCTCTACTCCACGGCCTACCTCCGCGACGACGCCCGCTACCCCTCCTACGCGGCCCTCGTCTCCCTCTTCACCGCCGCGATGCTCCTGGTCGTCTACTCCGGCGACCTGATGGTGCTCCTGGTCGGGTGGGAAGTCATGGGCATCTGCTCGTACTTCCTCGTCGGCCACTACTGGGAGACGCCCGAGGCGCGCGCCGCCTCCCTCAAGGCGTTCCTGGTCACCAAGCTCGGCGACGTCCCCTTCCTGATCGGCCTGTTCGCCCTCGCCGCCGACACCGGCAGCTTCCGCATCACCAAGATCCTCGCGGCGGTCGGCAACGGCGGACTCGACCACCCCACCCTCATCGCCCTGCTGCTCCTCGCGGGCGTCGCGGGCAAATCGGCCCAGTTCCCCCTGCACATCTGGCTGCCCGACGCGATGGCCGGCCCCACCCCCGTCTCCGCCCTCATCCACGCGGCGACGATGGTCGCCGCCGGCATCTACTTCACGGCCCGCCTGCTGCCCGTCTTCGCGGCCTCCGGGGCGGCCCTCGTCGTCCTCGCCGTGATGGCCGCCCTCACGATGGTCGGGTCCGGGCTGGCCGCCCTCGCCCAGGACGACATCAAACGCGTCCTCGCCTACTCGACCATCGGCCAGCTCGGCTACATGGCGGGCGCCCTCGCGGTCGGCGACCGGGGCGCGGCCGTCTTCCACCTGATCTCGCACGGTGCGTTCAAAGCGGTCCTCTTCCTCGCCGCGGGCGTCGTCATCCACGCCGCGGGCACCAACTCCCTGGCCGCCCTGTCGCGGACGGGCGGTCTCGCCCGCCGCATCCCGGACGCCTACTGGACGATGACCGTCGCGCTCCTCGCGCTGGCGGCCATCCCGCCGTTCGCCGGCTTCTTCTCCAAGGAAGCCGTCCTCGTCGCCGCCGAGCACACCGCGCTGGGGGACCGGACCGTCGCCCCGGCCGCCGCGGGCTGGACGATCCTGGTCGCCGGGCTCCTCGCCGCCGCCCTGACCGCCGCCTACGCCGTACGCCTCTGGCTCCTCGCCTTCCGAGGCCGCGGGGCCGACGCCCCCGACCACGGCAAGCAACCCCTCGCCATGACCTCCGTCCTATGGATCCTGGCCGTCCCCACCATCGGATTCGGCCTCACCGCCGGCCTGCTCGACGACTGGTTCGACGGCCACGGCCTCACCCCGTCCCTCACCACCGCCGTCCTGTCCACCGGCGTCACGCTCGTCGGCGGCCTCGTCACCTACGGCGCCTGGCGGCACACCACCGCCCTCGCCGCCCGCACCCCCCTCGGCGCCGTGGCCGCCCACCCCGGCGCGGAACCCGCCCTGGTGGAAGCCGAGGCGATGACGTCCCACACCGCGGTCTACGGCACCATCGGGGCCGCCCCCGACCCGGCCGACCCCGGCAGGCTCCTCCTCGGGCCCCTCCACCGCCACGCCGCCACCGGATTCCACCTCGACGCGCTCTTCACCGCGCTGTTCGTCCGGCCCGTCCAGGGGGCCGCCCGACTCGTCCGCTTCCTGGACCGCGCGGTCGTCGACACCTACGTCAACGGCACGGGCGCCGCCACCCGCCTTCTGGGAGCCGCCGTCCGCCGCGCCCAGACCGGCAACGTGCAGACCTACGTCAGCGCCCTGCTCGCCGGATCCCTCGTCCTGACGATCGCCGCCGTCGTCTTCGCCAACGTCAACGCGGGGTCGTGACCGTGATCGATATCAGCCCGTCCGTGATGCAGTTCCTTCTGGCGTTCATCGTGGTCGCCCCGCTCCTCGGCGCCGCCGCGGCCCTGCTCCCCGCCCCGCCCGGCCTCAAGGGCAAGAACCCCGACCAGGCCGTGCTCCGCCACGGCGTGACCGTCACCGGGGCCGTCCTCGTCGCAGCGATCGTCCTGGCCGCCTGCTTCGACCACGACCGGCCCGCCACGATGCAGGCGACCACCGACATCAGCTGGATCCCGGCGCTCGACGTCCGCATCCACCTCGGTGTCGACGGCATCTCGCTCCCCCTCCTCGTCCTGACCGCGCTGCTGACCTTCCTCTGCGCGCTGTACAGCTACTTCAAGCTGCCCGCGGGCCCCTCCCCGAAGGGGTTCGTCGCCCTCGTCCTCGTCCTGGAGTCCGGCACCCTCGCCACCTTCGCCGTCCTCGACCTGCTGCTCTTCTTCCTCGCCTTCGAGATGGTCCTCATCCCGATGTACTTCCTCATCGCCCGCTGGGGCGGCGACCGGCGGCAGGCGGCCGCCTGGAAGTTCATCCTCTACACGCTGCTCGGCTCGGTCGTCATGCTGCTGGGCCTCCTCCTCATCGGACTGAAGAGCGGCACCTTCGACATGGTGGCACTCGCCACCGACAACGGCCGTGGCCTCACCACGTCCGTGCAGGTCACCGCCGTACTGGCGATCGGTCTCGGCCTCGCCGTGAAGACCCCGATGTGGCCGCTGCACAGCTGGCTGCCCGACGCCCACACCGCCGCTCCCACGGTCGGTTCGGTGCTCCTGGCCGGCGTCCTGCTGAAGATGGGAACGTACGGGTTCGTCCGGATCCTTCTCCCCGTCGCACCGGACGGCATGCGGACCTTCGCGCCCTACCTCGCCGCGTTCGCCGTCGTCGGCATCGTCTACGGCTCCCTCGCCTGCCTGGCCCTGGCCCGTACCGGCGCCCGGGGCGACCTCAAACGGCTCATCGCCTACTCGTCCGTCGGCCACATGGGCTTCGTCCTGCTCGGCATCGCCACCATGACCCCCACCGGAGTCAACGGAGCGCTCTTCGCCAACATCGCCCACGGCCTCATCACCGGCCTGCTGTTCTTCCTGGTCGGCGCGGTCAAGGACCGCTACGGCACCGCCGACCTCGACACGCTCGCCGGAGCGACCGGAGCCGCCCTCTACGGCCGCGCACCCCGTCTCGGCGCGCTGCTCGCCTTCGCCGCCATCGCCTCGCTCGGCCTGCCCGGCCTGGCAGGCTTCTGGGGCGAGATGCTCACCCTGTTCGGCGCGTACGCCCCGGCGGACGGGCTCAGCCGCCCCGCGTTCCGCACCTTCATGGCCATCGGCGCGTTCGGCACCCTGCTCACTGCCGCGTACATGCTCATCGTCGTCCGTCGCGTCTGCATGGGCGAGTACGCGCCCCCGCCCCGGCCGGTCCCCGAGGGGCGGTCCCCGGCCACGCCGGGCGCCCCACCCGCCCCGGCCGCCCCGGACACGTCCCGGGCCTCCACCGCTTCACCAGCCCCGCCGGCTCCTGCCACCACCCGCCGGCTCGCCGACATCCAGCCGTACGAAGCCGCCGCCTGGACCCCGCTCGTGGCGCTCACCGTCCTCGCCGGACTCTGGCCCGCGGTCCTCCTCGGCCTCACCGACCCGGCCGTACAGCAGCTCCTCTCGGGAGGCAAGTCGTGACCGCGGACCCCGGCTCCACCGCCGCCACCCTCATCGCCCAGCCCCCCATCCCGAGCGCCCCCGGCGCCCTCACCGCGCAGCTCCCGGCCGTGCCCGGCACCGGCGCCACCGCCGGAAACCTCGCCGCGGCCGACGCCCCCAGCCTCGTCCAGTCCATCGACTGGCTCGCCATCGCGCCGCCCGCCCTCGTCGCCCTGGCCGCCCTGGCCGTCCTCGTCGCCGACCTGTTCCTGCCGGCCCCCCGCAAACGGCTCCTCGGCCACGGGGCCCTCGCCGCCCTCGCCGCCGCCCTGGCCCTCCTGATCCCCCTGCGCACCGGTGACCGGTCCACCTTCTGCGTCACCACCGGCGCCCAGGCGTGCAGCTACACCGTCGACCACTTCACCGTCGTCATCCAGGCCCTCGTCCTCGGCGGCGCGTTCCTGACCGTCCTGCTCTCGCTCGACGACACCCGCAAGCTGCCGGCGGGGGAGTACTGGTTCCTGCTCCTGGCCTCCGCCTCCGGAGCGGCCCTGCTGCCCGCCGCCCGCGACCTCGCCACGCTCGTCGTCGCCCTGGAAGTCGCCTCCCTGCCCGCGTTCGCCCTCGTCGGCATCAAACGCGGCGACCGGCGCTCCTCCGAGGCCGCGCTGAAGTTCTTCCTCTCCTCCGTCGTCGCGACCGCCGTCATGCTGCTCGGCGTCAGCTTCGTGTACGCCTCCACCGGAACCCTGCACCTCACCGAGCTCGCCGCCCGCCTCGACGACGTCGCCCCGGTGCTCGACACCCTCGCCAAGACCGGGGTGGCCCTCACCCTCGTCGGCTTCGCCTTCAAGACGGCCGCCGCGCCCTTCCACTTCTGGGTACCCGACACCTACGTCGGCGCGCCCCTCCCGATCGCCGCCTACCTCTCCGTCGTCGGGAAGGCCGTCGGGTTCTCGGGCCTCATCCTGGTGACCGTCGTCGCGTTCCCCTCCTACGCCGACGTCTGGGGGCCCGCCCTCGCCGTCCTCGCCGCGCTGACCATGACCGTCGGCAACGTCGCGGCCGTCCGCCAGGGCGCCGACCGCGCCCGCAGCGCCGTGTGCCTCCTCGCCTGGTCCTCCGTCGCCCAGGCCGGCTACCTCCTCGTCCCGATCGCCGCCGCCGCGTACTCCAGCGACGAGCAGATCGGCTCCACCGTGGCGTACGCCCTCATGTACGCCGTCGTGAACCTGGGCGCGTTCGCGGTGGCCGCCCTCGTCTCCCGCACCCACCCCGGCAACCGGCTCTCCGACTACCGGGGCCTGTACGCCACCCGCCCCCTGGCCGCCCTGGCGCTCGGGTTCTTCCTGCTCTGCCTGGCCGGACTGCCGCCCGGCGTCATCGGGCTCTTCGCGAAGGCGACCGTCTTCTCGGCGGCGGTCGACGCGGGCCTCGGCTGGCTCGCCGTCATCATGGCCGTCAACGTGGTGATCGCTCTGTATTACTACCTTCAGTGGACCGCGAGCCTCTTCCGGACCCCGGGCGGAGCCCCGGGAACGGCCGTGGCGGACACCGGGGAACCGGCCGCCGCCCGACCGCGCCGATTCCGCGCCCCCACCCCTCTCACCACCGCGATCGTCCTCACCAGCGCCGCCGGCATCCTGCTCTCCGGCGCCCCGCAGACGGTCCTGCGCTTCGCCGCCGTCAGCCTCTTCTGAGCCCTCCCGCCCCCGCAGGACCGGTTTGCCCGGCCCCCTCGCCACAGGGCATGGTCTTGGCTGCATACGTCACGTATCCGACGTGGACACGTCGGGGACAAGAGGAGAGAGAGCTGTGCTGAACGGGTTCAAGGACTTCATCCTGCGCGGGAACGTCATCTCGATGGCGATCGGTCTCGCCATCGGGGCCGCCTTCACCGCGGTCGTCACGGGGTTCAGCAACGCCTTCATCACCCCGCTGATCGGTCTCGCCACCCGCGGCACCGGAGACTTCAGCAAGGCCACGTTCACGGTCGACGGCGTCAAGTTCCCCTTCGGCCTCTTCGTCAGCGCCGCCATCGCCTTCCTGATCACCGCGGCGGTCCTCTACTTCTGCGTCGTGGTCCCCATGGCCAAGGTGCAGAACCGCTTCGCCAAGGAAGAGGCCCCCGACATCAAGGCCGCCCTCCGCGACTGCCCGCGCTGCTTCGGCGAGATCCCCGCCGTCGCCTCCCGCTGCGGACACTGCACCAGCGAGGTCGAGCCCGACCCCGAGGCGCTCGCCCTCGCCAAGCTCCCCGCCCAGCAGCACTGACCGCACGGCGGCGCCCCCCCTCGCGCCGCCCGCCGCCCGGAACGCCCCGCTCCCGAGGCGCCCCCGCACCGCCACCCGTACGGCCCAGCGCCCCTCCGTACGGGGCCGGGGGCCCGACCGGCGCGAACACACGGCACGGCCCCCGCCCTCCGGCCGCCCGCACAAGGGAACTAGCTCCTCCCGCCTGGCGTTGACCAGTACAGGAGGCTCCACTGGTGAGTGGAGCACCACCACGCAAAGGGTTCCCCTGCTGCACCACTTGGAGGGCGTACCGTGCACCGCCGGCACAACGGGCTGAAGACCGCCGTACTCCTCGGGGGACTGTCCGCACTCATCATCGTCATCGGCAGTTTCTTCGGCCGTACGGGACTCGTCGTCGCGCTCCTGGTAGCCGTCGGCACCAACGCGTACGCCTACTGGAACAGCGACAAGCTCGCCCTGCGGGCCATGCGCGCCCGCCCCGTCAGCGAGTTCGAGGCGCCGCAGCTCTACCGGATCGTCCGCGAGCTCTCCACGGCGGCCCGCCAGCCCATGCCACGCCTCTACATCTCCCCGACGCAGGCGCCCAACGCCTTCGCCACCGGCCGCAACCCGCGCAACGCCGCGGTCTGCTGCACCGAGGGCATCCTCCAGATCCTCGACGAACGGGAGCTGCGCGGCGTCCTCGGCCACGAGCTGAGCCACGTCTACAACCGGGACATCCTCATCTCGTCCGTCGCCGGAGCCCTGGCCTCCGTGGTGATGTTCCTGGTCAACTTCGCCTGGCTGATCCCGGTGGGCCGCTCCAACGACGACGAGGGGCCCGGCCTCCTCGGCATGCTCCTGATCATGATCCTGGGACCGCTCGCCGCCTCGATCATCCAGCTCGCCGTCAGCCGCTCCCGCGAGTACGAGGCCGACGCCTCCGGGGCCCAGCTCACCGGCGACCCGCTGGCCCTCGCCGACGCCCTGCGCAAGCTCGACGCCGGGACGAAACAGCTCCCGCTCCCCCCGGAGCCGAAGATCGAGACCGCGAGCCACATGATGATCGCGAACCCTTTCCGTCCCGGGCAGGGCATGGCGAAGATGTTCTCCACCCATCCGCCGATGGCGGAGCGCATCGCCCGACTAGAACAGATGGCAGGTCACCGCCCATGAAAACCATCCTGAACATCATCTGGCTGATCCTCTGCGGATTCTGGATGTTCCTCGGCTACCTGCTCGCGGGCGTTCTGCTCTGCATCACCGTCATCGGTATACCCTTCGGGCTCGCCGCCTTCAGGATCGGCGTCTACGCCCTCTGGCCGTTCGGCCACACCGTCGTCGACCGCCGCGACGCAGGCTCGCCCTCCTGCGTGGGCAACGTCCTCTGGCTGGTCCTCGCCGGCTGGTGGCTCGCCCTCGGCCACATCACCACCGGCATCGCGCTCTGCATCACGATCATCGGCATCCCCCTGGGCATCGCCAACTTCAAGCTGATCCCCGTCTCCCTCATGCCCTTCGGCAAGGAGATCGTCCCCACCGACCAGCCCTTCGCCACCCGCTGACCCTGGACGAGCTCACCAGGGCCCGTCCGAGCGGCCCCCGGCCACCGGCTCCCGCCAGGCCCCGAGCAACCGAACACCTGCTCACCGCGTCTTCGCCGACACGACACACGCAAAGGGTGGGTGCAGCGACATGGGCATCATCAGTTGGATCGTTCTCGGCCTGCTCGCCGGGCTCATAGCCAAGATCCTCCTTCCGGGGCGCGACCCGGGCGGCATCATCGGCACCACTCTCATCGGGATCGCCGGGGCCTTCGTCGGCGGCTGGCTCTCCAGCCGGTTCCTGGACCGGCCCATCAGCAACGACTTCTACGACACCGCGACCTGGCTCGCCGCCATCGCCGGCTCCCTGGTCCTGCTGATCGCCTACCGGCTGCTGTTCGGCCACTCCCGCGACCGCCGCTGACCAGGAGGCCACCGCTGACCAGGAGGCCACCGCAGGCCGGGAGGCCACCGCAGACCGGGGGGACCGGCCGCCGGCCTCCGAGGACGTCGAACGCACACCGGCGTCAGCCCGCCATCCCGGTCTCCCGCAGCGTCAGGTTCAACCGGCCGGCCCGCAGCCCCGCCGCCGGGTCGGCCGTTCCCGTGTGCACCTTCGGCACCCCGTGGAACGCGAACCGCGACGGCCCGCCGAAGACGAACAGGTCCCCGGACGCCAACTCCACATCGGTGTACGGCCGTCCGCGCCCCTCCGTGTTCCCGAAACGGAACACACACCCCGCCCCGATGCTCAACGACACCACAGGAGCGTCCGACCGCTCCTCCTTGTCCTGATGCATGCCCATCCGCGCCGCGTCGTCGTAGAAGTTGATCAGCGCGGTGTCCGGCGCGTACGCCCGCGCCGCGTCCTCGTCCCCGTACGCCTCCGCCACCGCCGCCCGCCCCAGCTCGCCCAGCCACTCCGGGAACGGGGCCACCCGGGCGCCGTTCACATCGTCGGCCGTACGCGCGTACCGGTACGGCTGCCAGTGCCACCCCAGGCACACCGTCCGCACCGACATCGCGCCACCGCCCGGCAACACCGTGTGCCGCAACGGGACCGGCCCCCGCGCCCACCGACGGCACGCCGCCACCAACTCCGCGCGCTGCTCCCGCGACAGCCACTCGGGCACGTGCACGGCCCCCGGCGCGACCACCTGCCGAGGCCGCCGGAACAGCCCGTCGAGAGAGGGGGCGACGGGGAAGGGGGCGGCCGGGGGCGGACCACCGGGGAGCGGGCCTTCGGAGGACGGTCCGCCCACGGACGATCCGCCCACGGACGGGCCGCTCGACGCAGTGCCCTCCGAGGGGGAGCTCTCGGCACGCGGGGGGTGCGCGAGCGTCACGGTCGGCCCGCCCCGCCTTCGAGCCCCAGCAGCAGCTTCTTGCGCTCCAGGCCGCCCGCGTACCCCCGCAGCGCCCCGTCCGCCCCGATCACCCGGTGGCACGGCCGCACGACCAGCAGCGGATTGCGCCCGATCGCCGTCCCCACCGCCCGGACCCCCGCGCCCGAGGCCCCGACCCGCGCGGCGACCTCTCCGTACGACACCGTGCTCCCGTACGGGATCGTCTCCAGCGCCGCCCAGACGCGCCGCTGGAACTCCGTGCCGGCGCCCTCGGCCAACGGCACGTCGAACCGCGTGGAGCGCCCCGCGAAGTACGCCTCCAACTGCCGGACGACCTCCGCGAACGCCTCGGGGGCGTGGTGCCAGCCTTCCTGGACGACCGCACCGCCCTTCTGGCCGGGCACCGACAACGAGAGCAGCCGGACCGGGCCGGCCCCGGCCGTCCCGTCCGCCACCCGCACCCCCGCGGCCGACCCGCCGGCAGGGGATCCGCCCACCGCCGACGCGGCCTTCCCCGTCCCGCCCGGCACCTCGCCGACCAGCAGCAACTCACCCAGCGGGCTCTCCACCCGCGCGTACACCGTCGTCGTCATCGTCTGCTCACTTCCCCGGTCCGTACGGCCAGTGTGCGCCCGCCCACCGCACCTCACCGGCGGTATTCGGACATCGCACCCGGCCCGTGGAGACGGCGGGGAACCCGAAGAGGCACATCGTCGAGGCCGGTCCGGGACACGGCTCCGAGGCCCGGGACCGAGGCGTTCGCGCGGTCACCCGCCCGTCTTCCAGAGGCCGCGGGTGCCGAGGGGGACTGCGGGCAGCTCCCGGTCGTTCCCCCTGGCCTCGAAGAGGTCCAACTCCGCGGGGTCCAGGTCCAGCGCCGCGCAGACCTCCTCATGGAGGGCGACGAATTCCATGAACCTCTCCCGCCTCTCGTCCTCGTACTCGTCCCTGCTGCTCCTGTGGAAGACGGAAGGCTTGAGGTCGAACACGTCGTCCGCCCAGGTCCGGTACCGGTCGAAGAGGTGGTTCGCCGCCTCGGTGACGTCCTCGTCACCCAGCTCCGCCAGCTTGTCGGCGGCCGCGCGGGCGATGGACGCGGCGCGGAGGCACTTCTCCGCATTGCCGGCCGGAAAACCGGCGGAGGAGAAAACGATGGCCAGGACGAGCTGGGTGATGGACTTGTGCCACCTGATCATCTCGTTCTGGAACAGCCGGTAGGCCCGGATGAGGCCGGCTCTCGGGGAGGAGTCCTCGGGGGCCACGTGGTTGGCGTCCGAGAGCCGTAGCAGCTCCTTGTAGCGGAACATGGCCTGGCGGTCGATGTCTCCGCGGTCGAAGCGGGTGTGGCAGTTCGGGCACAGGACGATCATGTTGGGGAGGTCGTGCCTCCGGACGCGGTGCCAGGGCACGATGTGCGCGATCTCCAGAGGGGTCGCGCGGCACGTCGGTATCGCACACCGGTGACCGGCCTCGACGAGCAGCTGGCGGACCAACGGGCGGGGCACCTTGGGGCGGTTCGCGGCCATGCGGAAAGCGTAGAGGGCGCTACCGACAGTGCGGCCCGGCGGCGAGGGCACAACGCGGGCGGCCGTCGAGGCGGTCCTCGGCGCTGTGCCCCCGATGTGCCCTGTCAACCCCGCCGGCCACGTTTCAGCAGGCCGAAGGCGTTTCTCAGCGGTAGTTCACGAACTGGATCGCGAACTCGAAGTCCTTGCCCTTCAGCAGCGCCTGAACGGCCTGGAGGTCGTCCCGGCTCTTCGAGCTGACCCGCAGCTCGTCGCCCTGGACCTGCGCCTTGACGCCCTTGGGGCCCTCGTCGCGGATCGTCTTCGCCACCTTCTTGGCGTTCTCCTGGGAGATCCCCTCCTCGATGGAGGCGAAGATCTTGTACTCCTTGCCGGAGAGCTGCGGCTCGCCGGCGTCCAGCGACTTCAGCGAGATGCCGCGCTTGATCAGCTTGGACTGGAAGATGTCGAGGATGGCCTTGACGCGCTCCTCCCCGTTCGCCTCCATCAGGATCTTCTCGCCCGACCACGAGATCGAGGCGCCCGTGCCCTTGAAGTCGTAGCGCTGGGAGATCTCCTTGGCGGCCTGGTTGAGGGCGTTGTCGACCTCCTGCCGCTCGACCTTCGAGACGATGTCGAAACTGGAGTCGGCCATGACGTGTGGCTCCTTGCGTCGTATGTGCGGGGATACAGCGCAAGCCTAGCCACCGCCACCCCCGGCGGCTGCGGATCAATGAGGTGGCGGAGCACCCCTGGCCATCAGGTATTGTTTACGTCGTCGCCAAGGAGATCACCACGAGATCCGACGCGTCGTTCGAGGCGGTGTGCCCGAGTGGCCAAAGGGAGCAGACTGTAAATCTGCCGGCTCAGCCTACCCAGGTTCGAACCCTGGCGCCGCCACGCGAACGAAGCCCCCGACCGGTTGAACCGGTCGGGGGCTTCCTCGTTGTCCGGGGGGGGCGAGGGGGCCGAGGGGGCCGAGGGCCGGGCGGCGGATCCCTGCCCGCGGCGCCCGCCCACGAGGTTCCCGGCCCGGGGCCGCTTCGGTCAGTTGCCCGCGATGTCCTTCACGGCCACCGCCACCGGTCTGGTTCCGGAGATCGCCTCCAGGGTGAGGCCCGCCGTCGCCGGGGTGTCCAGCAGTTCCAGCAGGGTGGCCGCCACGTCGTCGCGGGGGATCGGGCCGCGCCCCGTCGTGGCCGCCAGGAGGACCTGGCCGGTGCCCGCGTCGTTCGTCAGCATGCCGGGGCGCAGGATCGTCCAGTCCAGCGCCGTACGGGCGCGTACGGCGGCGTCGGCGGCGCCCTTGGCCCGCAGGTACACGTCGAAGACCTCGTTCCCGGCGTGGTCGGGGTCGGCGCCCATGGAGGAGACGACGAGGAAGCGGCGGACGCCCGCCGCCTCGGCCGCGTCGGCGAACAGCACGGCCGCGTCGCGGTCGACGGTGTCCTTCCGGTCGGTGCCGCTGTCGGGGCCCGCGCCCGCAGCGAAGACGGCGGCGTCCGCCCCCCGCAGCACTTCCGCCACCTGTTCCACGGTGGCCGATTCGAGGTCCAGCACGGCGGGTTGGGCGCCGGCGTCGGTCAGGTCCTGGCTCTGTCGGGGGTTGCGGATGATCCCTACGGCTTCATCCCCGCGTGCGGCGAGCAGCCGCTCCAGCCGCAGTGCGATCTGTCCGTGTCCACCTGCGATGACAATGCGCATACCACCGACCGTACGCCCGGCGGCGGGGTCGTGCTCAGTTCCTCGGCCCCGGACCCGGGTCGGGTCGGCCCTGGCGCGGCAGCCCGCCGGACCCCGCGGCGGCGTCGGTGTCGGAGTCGCAGTACTCGCGCACCGCGCTGGTGCGGGCGACGATCCGGCCGCGGTGGACCACGACGCGGCTGTAGCCGAGGGAGAGCGCCGCGGCGAGCCGTTCGCCGCGTACGGCGAGGAGTTCGGCGGGAAAGCCCGCCTCGACGCGCACGTCGGGCAGGCCGAGCGCCCCGCGGGCGGCCGTGGAGACCAGGTCGTACGCCTGTTCGGCTCGGAGCCCCGCCTGCGAGGCGAGCAGGTATGCCGCCTCCAGCGGGTCGCCGCGGCCCACGGGGTTGGCCGTGTCCCGCAGGGCCCCGCCGCCCGCCGCGACGCGCACGCCGGCCGACCGCAGCAGCCGTACGGGGGCGGTCGTGCGGCGCTCGGAGCCGGCGCAGCCGCCCTGGGGCAGGCAGACCACGGTGATCTCGGCGGCGGCGAGCCGGTCGGCGGCGCGGGTCGCGGCGTCCAGGGGGAGGTGGGCCAGACCGGCGCAGGGGCCGAGGACGACGCCGGGGCGCAGGCCGGCGGCCATCGAGGCGAGCCGGGCCAGCCGGGTCGGATCGTCGCCGTCGGTGTGCAGGTCCACCGGGCAGCCGTGTTCGGCGGCGATCTCCAGGACGGCCTCGGTGTAACCCGTGGGGTCCGGATCGAGGTCGGGGCAGCCGCCGACGACGGCCGCGCCCATTTTCACCGCGTCCCTGAGCATCGCGAGGCTGTCCGCCCCGGCGATGCCGGTGAGCAGGCGGGGCACCGCCACCGGCAGGACGTCGGTGAGGCCGCGCAGCGCCCGCCGGGTCTGCAGGACGGCTTCGAGCGGGGCGAGCCCCCGGACGTCCCCGACGCGGACGTGGGCGCGCAGGGCGGTGGCCCCGTGGCCCAGCTGGAGGAGGGCGGCCTCGGTGGCGCGGCGCTGGATGTCCTCGGTGCGGTGGGAGGCGGGCCCCGGGCTGTCCGGGCCCGCACTGTCCGCGGTGAGGGCGACGTCGCTGTGGGCGTGGGCCTCCGCGGGGGCGGGGAGCAGGAGGTAGCCGCGGAGGTCCACGCGGGGGCCGCGGGCGGTGAGGCTGCCCGCGGTGCCGACGGCCTCGATCCGGCTGCCGCTGAGGCGTACGTCGACGGCCCGGCCGTCGACGAGCCGCGCGCCGCCGAGGACGAGGGCGGGGGGCCCGGCGGGGGTGGCCGCGTCGGCGCTGTCGGGCGCGTTGTCGTCGGGCCGCCGTGGCTGGCTGTCAGGCATCGCGCTCCTGGGGAGGGGACAGATCACACGGAGTGACCACACCCTAGAGGTGTACGGGGACGGCTTCCGGGAGGAGCGGAATAGTCGTACCGGTGCGCCCGCCCGAGCCCTCGGCAGGGGTCGTTCCGCAGGCGCGTTCGACGTGGATCACGCCCTGATCAGGGGGTGTGGACGGCCTGGGACGGGGGGCGGAACGTGCGGGAGAAACGGATTTGGGCAACCGGCCCGGGACCGTGTAATGTCTTCCTCGCTCGCCCCAATAGCTCAGTCGGTAGAGCGTCTCCATGGTAAGGAGAAGGTCTGCGGTTCGATTCCGCATTGGGGCTCTGGTGATCGGGAAACCCCGCTTCGGCGGGGGGACTCATTCATCAAAGCGGTGTAGCTCAGTCGGTAGAGCAAGCGGCTCATAATCGCTGTGTCACCGGTTCAAGTCCGGTCACCGCTACTAACGGTAGCCGATGGTTGGGTCGGTCCTTCGATCGGCTACCCTTTTATGCGTTCATCCGTCCATCGTCCGTCCAAGGAGCACTCACGTGGCTGCCACCGACGTCCGCCCGAAGATCACGCTGGCCTGCGTGGAGTGCAAGGAGCGGAACTACATCACCAAGAAGAACCGGCGTAACAACCCGGACCGTCTTGAGATGAAGAAGCACTGCCCGCGCTGCAACTCGCACACCGCGCACCGCGAAACGCGCTGAATCAGGCTCGTACACGAGGCCGTCCCCTCTGGGGGCGGCCTCGTGTCGTTGTATGGGGCCGCCCCCGCGGGGGCGTGCCCGTATTCGTCTTTCACCAGGTTTGATCAGGAGGTAGCGAGCTCATGGCGCTCGACCAGTCCTTCGTGGGGCGGACCTATCCGCCCACCCCGGCGTACGAGGTCGGCCGGGAGAAGATCCGCGAGTTCGCCGAGGCGGTGGGCGACGCCAATCCGGCGTACGTGGACGCGGAGGCCGCCCGTGCTCTCGGTCACGCCGATGTGATCGCACCGCCCACGTTTGTCTTCTCGATCACCTACCGGGCCGCCGGACAGGTGGTGCAGGACCCGCAGCTGGGCCTGGACTACAGCCGGGTGGTCCACGGGGACCAGAAGTTCTCCTACGTACGTCCGGTGCGGGCGGGGGACCGGTTGACGGTGACCTCCACGATCGAGGGCATCAAGTCCCTCGCGGGCAACGACGTTCTCGACATCCGCGGGGACGTGTACGACGAGGCCGGTGAGCTGGTGGTCACGGCGCTCACGAAGCTGGTGGCGCGCGCCGCCGAGGAGGCGTGATGACGGCGAAGGTCTCTTACGGTTCGGTCGAGGTCGGCACGGAGCTGCCGGCGCGGTCGTTCCCCGTGACGCGGGCCACGCTCGTGCAGTACGCGGGCGCCTCGGGGGACTTCAACCCCATCCACTGGAACGAGAGGTTCGCGCGCGAGGTCGGGCTGCCCGACGTGATCGCGCACGGCATGTTCACGATGGCCGAGGCGATCCGGGTGGTCACGGACTGGGCCGGCGACCCGGGCGCGGTCGTCGACTACGGGGTGCGCTTCACCAAGCCGGTGGTCGTGCCCAACGACGACGAGGGCACGTCGATCGAGGTCAGCGGCAAGGTCGCGGCGAAGCTGGACGACAACCTGGTCCGGGTGGACCTGGTCGCCGTGTGCGACGGCAAGAAGGTCCTGGGGATGTCCCGGGCCGTCGTGCGGCTCGCCTGATCCGTACCGCCGCGCGGTCGCGGTCGCAGGGGCGTCCCTCCGCAGGAGCCTGCGGAGGGACGCCCCTCACGCGTGTCCGTCCGGTCCCGGCCCTTGCGCTCCTCGGTTATTGAGCAATAACTTACTTTCATGGCAAGGATGAGTGCCCAGGAGCGGCGCGAGAGCGTCGTGCGGGCGGCGGTCACCGAGTTCGCCCGGGGCGGCTACCACGGGACGTCCACCGAGGTGATCGCCCGGCGGGTCGGCGTCTCGCAGCCGTACCTCTTCCGGCTCTTCCCCAACAAGCAGGCCATCTTCCTCGCGGCGGCCGAACGCTGCCTGGAGGACACCCGCGGGGTCTTCGCGGAGGCGTCCGCGGGGCTGGAGGGGGAAGAGGCGCTGCACGCCATGGCGAGGGCGTACCAGCGGCTGATCGTCCACGACGGCGAGAAGCTGATGATGCAGATGCAGATGTACGCGGCGGTCGCCGCGGCGGAGGCCGCCGGGGACCACGCCTTCGGGGAGTCCCTGCGGGCGGCCTGGGCGCGGATGCGGGACGAGGTGCACCTGGCGCTCGGCGCCGACGAGAACGGGACGACGACCTTCCTGGCGTACGGGATGCTCGTCAACACCCTCGCCTCGCTGGGATTCCCGGCCGCCCACCGCGTCTGGACCGGGTTCTACGACTCGGCCCGGCCCGTCGAGTGAACAGCGCCCCCGGGGACCGCCCGGCCTTCTGTCCGCAGAAGTTAGTAATCAATGACTAACCATTAGGGGGAGCGATGGAGGCACAGCACGGAAGAGCAGGCCGCGGGGGAGCGGTCTGGGTCCTGGTCATCACGAGCGTCGCCGGATTCATGGCCGCCCTGGACAACCTCGTCGTCACCACGGCGCTCCCGTCCATCCGCGGCGACCTCGGCGGCGGCCTGGAGGAGTTGGAGTGGACGGTCAACGCCTACACCCTGACCTTCGCCGTGCTGCTGATGCTGGGGGCCGCGCTCGGGGACCGGTTCGGCAGGCGCCGGCTGTTCATGGCCGGACTCGCCGTCTTCACCGCTGCCTCCGCCGCGGCCGCCCTCTCCCCGGGCATCGGGGAGCTGATCGCCTTCCGGGCGGTCCAGGGCGCCGGGGCCGCGGTCATGATGCCGCTGACGCTCACCCTGATCGGCGAGGCCGTGCCGGCCGAGCGGCGAGGGGCGGCGCTCGGCGCCTTCGGCGCGGTGACCGGCGTCGCGGTCGCCGGCGGTCCGCTGATCGGCGGCTCGCTCACCGAACACGTCTCCTGGCAGTGGATCTTCTGGCTGAACGTGCCCATCGGTCTGGCGCTGCTGCCGCTGGCCCGCCTCCGGCTCACCGAGTCGTACGCCCCGAAGGCGCCCCTGGACATCCGTGGCACGGCGCTGGTCAGCACGGGCCTCTTCGGCATCGTCTACGCCCTGGTCAACGCCCCCGGCCACGGCTGGACCAGCCCCGTCGTCCTGACCGGGCTGATCGCCGGCGCGGCGGTGCTCGCGCTGTTCGTACGCCACGGACTGCGGGCCGAGAACCCGATACTGCCGATGCGGCTGTTCCGCGGCCGGGCCTTCCTCGGGATCAACGCGGCGAGTCTGCTGATGTTCCTCGGGATGTTCGGGTCGATCTTCCTGCTCAGCCAGTTCCTGCAGAACGGCCTCGGCCACTCGCCCACCGAGGCCGGACTGCGGATGCTGCCCTGGACCGGGATGCCGATCCTCGTGGCGCCCCTCGCCGGGCACCTCTCCGACCGGTTCGGCGGCCGTCCGGTGGTGGTCACCGGACTCGTGCTCCAGGCCGTCGGGCTCTCCCTCTTCGCCCTGACCCTCGACCCCGGGGTGAGCTACACCGCCCTGCTCCCCGCCCTGATCACCGGTGGAGTCGGCATGGCGATGTACTTCGCGCCCGCCGCCGGACTGGTGCTCTCCAGCGTCCGGCCCGGAGAGCAGGGCATCGCCTCCGGGGCCAACAGCGCGATGCGGGAGGTCGGCGGGGCGCTCGGGGTCGCCGTCCTCGCCGCGGTCTTCGCCGCCCGGGGCGGGTACGGCTCGCCGCGGCTGTTCGCGGACGGCACCGTGCCCGCCCTCTGGATCGGGGCCGGGGCGGTCGCGCTGGGGGCTCTGGCCGCGCTGCTGATCCCGGGTCGCCGCGGTGCCGCCCCGGTGGACCGGAGCGCGGCGGAGAAGGAGGGGGAGGAGCCGGGCCGCGAGTCGCGGACGGTGGCCGTCTGAGCCCCCGGGGCCCGGCGCACGGTCCGTGGCCCCGCACCGGCGGCGGGGGCGCGGACCGTACTCTTGTCCCCGTGCAGGAACTCCACGACGCCCCCCTCGCCCCCCTGACCACCTTCCGGCTCGGCGGTCCCGCCACCCGGCTGCTGACCGCCACGACCGACGCCGAGGTGGTCGCCGCCGTGCGCGAGGCCGACGCGAGCGGCACCCCGCTGCTGGTGATCGGCGGCGGCTCCAACCTGGTCATCGGGGACAAGGGCTTCGACGGCACCGCGCTGCGCATCGCCACCCAGGGCTTCCACCTCTCGGGCACGTCCCTGGAGCTGGCGGCCGGCGAGGTGTGGACCGACGCCGTCGCCCGGACCGTCGAGGCGGGCCTCGCGGGCATCGAGTGCCTGGCCGGCATCCCCGGATCGGCGGGCGCGACCCCCATCCAGAACGTCGGCGCGTACGGACAGGAGGTGTCCTCCACCATCACGGAGGTCGTCGCCTACGACCGGCACACCCGGGAGACCGTGACCATGGCGAACGCGGAGTGCGCGTTCTCGTACCGTCACAGCCGCTTCAAGGCCGAACCCGATCGTTTCGTGGTGCTGCGTGTCCGATTCGAGCTGGAAGAGGCGAACGGTCTCTCCGCGCCTCTGGCCTACCCCGAAACGGCCAGGGCCATGGGGGTCGAACAGGGCGAGCGCGTTCCCGCGTCGGCGGCCAGGGAAACCGTGCTGAAGCTTCGGGCGGGCAAGGGCATGGTGCTGGACCCCGAGGACCACGACACCTGGTCGGCGGGCTCCTTCTTCACCAATCCGATCCTCGAACCGGCCGCCTTCCAGGACTTCCTCGTACGGGTTCGCGACCACCTCGGCCCGGAGGTGACGCCCCCGGCGTTCCCCGCCGGGGGCGGCCGTACCAAGACCTCGGCGGCCTGGCTGATCGACCGGGCCGGATTCCCCAAGGGGTACGGCGACGGCCCCGCCCGGATCTCCACCAAGCACACCCTGGCGCTCACCAACCGGGGCGCGGCCACCACCGAGGACCTGCTCGCGCTGGCCCGCGAGGTCGTCGCCGGCGTGCACGCGGTCTTCGGCGTCACGCTGGTCAACGAGCCGGTGACGGTCGGCGTCCGCCTGTAGGGCGCGGGCCCGCGAGGGCCTCGGCGCGAGGGGCGCGTACGCGCGGCGGGCGCGGGCTCAGTACGCGATGCCCACGCCCTGCTTCACCGTGGCCGGGTCGTCGATCATCGCCAGCATCGCGTGTGCCACGTCGGCCCGCGAGATGGTGCGGCTGCTGCGCGGCGTCCCGTCCACGACCTGCCGGTAGACACCCGTACGAGGACCCTCCGTCAGCCTCGGCGGCCGTACCGCGGTCCAGTCCGTCGCGCTGGCCGCCAGCACCGCCTCCATCCGGGTGAGATCGGCGTACACGTCCGCCAGGACCGCCGCGACGGCCCTGCGCGACAGCCGGTCGAACAGCGGATCGCCCTCCGCCTTCGGTCCGACCGGCATCGCGCTGACCACCAGCAGCCGCCGGGAGCCCTCGGCCTCCATCGCCGACACGATCCGCTCGGTCAGGCGCTCGGCGACACCGTTCGCCTTCCGGCCGCGCGAACCCAGCCCCGAGAGCACCGCGTCCCGCCCCGCCACCGCCGCCCGCACGGCCGGCGTGTCGCCCAGCCGGACGACGTCGTGCAGAGCCCCGCGGTCCAGCGCCTCCGGGAGGCGGTCCGGGTCGCGCACCACGGCCGTCACCCGGTGGCCCGCCGCCAGCGCCTGACCCACGATCTCCCGGCCGACGCCGCCGGTCGAACCGAACACAGTGATGTTCATGGTGCGCTCCCTAGTGGGTGAGTGTTTACTCACCTCTAGAGTGGGTGACCTCTCACCCGGTCGTCAAATTTCCGGGTACGGCCCGTTGGAGCAAGCATGGACCCGAAGCCCGCCCGCGTCCGGATCGTCGACGCGGCATACGAGCTGATGCTCTCCATCGGCCTCGCCCGGACCACCACCAAGGAGATCGCCCGGGCGGCCGGCTGCTCGGAGGCGGCGCTCTACAAGTACTTCTCCGGCAAGGAGGACCTGTTCGTCACCGTCCTCGCGGAGCGGCTGCCCCGGCTCGGGGGCCTCCTCGACGAACTGGCGGCCGGCGAGGGCACCGTCGAGGGCAACCTCACCGCCATCGCCCGGCAGGCCGCCCTGTTCTACGAGCAGACCATCCCCATGACCGCGTCCCTGTACGCCGAACCCCAGCTCAAGCGCCGCCACGAGCAGGGCGTGGCAGGGCTGGAGGCAGGACCCCACCTCCCGATCCAGCGGCTCGACGCCTATCTGGGCGCCGAACAGGAGACGGGCCGCATCCGGGCCGGGGTGGACACCTACGCCGCCGCCTCCCTGCTGCTGGGCGCCTGCGCGCAGCGGGCCTTCGCCTATTCCACGCTCCCCGGGAACGAGCCCCCGCAGTCCCTGGACGACTTCGCCGCCTCCCTCGCGGCCACCCTGCTGGGCGGGATCGGCCCGAGCCCGTCCGGGGTCAGCTAGCCAGCCAGGCGTCGACCCCCGACAGCAGCTTCTCCCGCACCTCCACCGGGGCCGCCGACCCGCGCACCGACTGGCGGGCCAGTTCGGCCAGCTCCTCGTCGGTGAAGCCGTGGTGGCGGCGGGCCAGGTCGTACTGGGCGGCCAGCCGCGAACCGAACAGCAGCGGGTCGTCCGCCCCCAGCGCCATCGGCACCCCCGCGTCGAACAGCGTGCGCAGCGGGATGTCGGCGGGCTTCTCGTAGACGCCGAGCGCCACATTGGACGAGGGGCAGACCTCGCAGGTGACCCCGGACTCGGCGAGCCTGCGCAGCAGCCGGGGGTCCTCGGCGGCCCGGACGCCGTGGCCGATGCGCGAGGCGTCCAGATCGTCCAGGCAGTCGCGCACGCTGGAGGGGCCCGCCAGCTCCCCGCCGTGCGGAGCCGCCAGCAGACCGCCCTCCCGGGCGATGGCGAAGGCCCGGTCGAAGTCGCGCGCCATGCCACGCCGCTCGTCGTTGGAGAGGCCGAAGCCGACGACGCCCCGGTCCGCGTACCGCACGGCGAGCCGGGCCAGGGTGCGGGCGTCCAGGGGGTGCTTCATCCGGTTCGCGGCGATCACCACGCGCATGTCCAACCCGGTGTCCCGGGAGGCGCTGTCCACCGCGTCGAGGATGATCTCGATGGCCGGGATCAGCCCGCCGAGCAGCGGGGCGTACGAGGTGGGGTCGACCTGGATCTCCAGCCAGCCGGAGCCGTCCGCCACGTCCTCCTGGGCGGCCTCGCGCACCAGGCGCTGGATGTCCTCGGGGGACCGGAGGCAGGACCGGGCGATGTCGTAGAGGCGCTGGAACCGGAACCAGCCGCGCTCGTCGGTCGCCCGCAGTTTCGGCGGTTCGCCTCCGGTCAGGGCGTCGGGGAGGTGGACCCCGTACTTGTCGGCGAGTTCGAGCAGGGTGGTGGGCCGCATCGACCCGGTGAAATGCAGGTGCAGGTGGGCCTTGGGCAACAGACGTACATCACGCTCCATTGGAAGATCCTGCCGCACGGGCGGCCCGGAGCGGTAGCCGCTTTCCCCTCCAGGGGGTGGCTCGAACAAAAAAAGCGCCCCCGGCCGGCGGAGGTCTCCGGCGGCCGGGGGCGTTTCCCGTACGGGGTGTGCGGGGCGGTCAGTCCTTGGCCTCGCCCAGCAGCTTCTGGATCCGCGAGACGCCCTCGATCAGGTCGTCGTCGCCCAGCGCGTAGGAAAGACGCAGGTAACCCGGGGTGCCGAACGCCTCGCCCGGGACGACGGCGACCTCGGCCTCGTCCAGGATCAGGGCGGCCAGCTCGACCGTGGTGGCCGGGCGCTTGCCGCGGATCTCCTTGCCGAGCAGCTCCTTCACCGCCGGGTAGGCGTAGAACGCGCCCTCCGGCTCTGGGCAGAACACGCCGTCGATCTCGTTGAGCATCCGCACGATGAGCTTGCGGCGGCGGTCGAAGGCGGTACGCATCTCGGCGACGGCGTCCAGCGAGCCGGAGACGGCCGCGAGCGCGGCGGCCTGGGCGACGTTGGAGACGTTGGAGGTGGCGTGCGACTGGAGGTTGGTCGCGGCCTTGACGACGTCCTTGGGGCCGATGATCCACCCCACCCGCCAGCCGGTCATCGCGTACGTCTTGGCGACGCCGTTGACGACGACGCACTTGTCGCGCAGCTCGGGGACGATCGCCGGGAGCGAGGTGAAGGCGGCGTCACCGTAGACGAGGTGCTCGTAGATCTCGTCGGTCATCACCCACAGGCCGTGCTCGACGGCCCAGCGGCCGATGGCCTCGGCGTCGGCCTCGCTGTAGACCGCGCCGGTCGGGTTGGAGGGCGAGACGAACAGGACGACCTTGGTCCGCTCGGTGCGCGCCGCCTCCAGCTGCTCGACGGAGACCCGGTAGCCGGTGGTCTCGTCGGCGACGACCTCCACCGGGACACCGCCGGCGAGCCGGATCGACTCGGGGTAGGTGGTCCAGTACGGGGCGGGAACGATGACCTCGTCGCCCGGGTCGAGGATCGCGGCGAACGCCTCGTAGATGGCCTGCTTGCCGCCGTTGGTCACCAGGATCTGGCTGGCGTCGACCTCGTAGCCGGAGTCGCGCAGCGTCTTCTCGGCGATGGCGGCCTTGAGCTCGGGGAGCCCGCCGGCCGGGGTGTAGCGGTGGTACTTCGGGTTGCGGCACGCCTCGACCGCGGCGTCGACGATGTAGTCGGGCGTCGGGAAATCGGGCTCGCCGGCCCCGAAGCCGATCACCGGGCGCCCGGCGGCCTTGAGAGCCTTGGCCTTGGCGTCGACGGCGAGGGTCGCGGACTCGGAGATCGCACCGACGCGGGCCGAAACCCGGCGCTCGGACGGTGAAGTTGCAGCGCTCATGGGCCCCATGCTCCCAGACCGCCGAAGCCGTCGGCACAGGGGTTTCAGGGACCGGACAGGACCCGGACAGCATCCGGACAGGACCGGTCGGTAATTGTCTGTTCGACGCGGCGGCTCCGAGCACGTACACTCACCTGTCGTTGGCCTTCACCAGCCGCACCGTCCCCTCCCGGCCGCCGGAGAGGATGCGGTAGGTTGGTGGAAACCACCAAAGGGTCGTAGCTCAATTGGTAGAGCACTGGTCTCCAAAACCAGCGGTTGGGGGTTCAAGTCCCTCCGGCCCTGCTACACACTCCTTCGCCAGGATGTGTGCGCATGTACGTACTTCATTGCACAGCCGTGCGGCTCCACCGGGCGCGGCACGGCCACGACCCGGAATCAGGTGAGTAGCGTGACGGACGCCGTGGGCTCCATCGACATGCCTGATGCCGATGATGAGACTCCCGAGTCGAAGAAGAAGACTCGGAAGGGCGGCAAGCGCGGAAAGAAGGGCCCTCTGGGCCGACTCGCGCTGTTCTACCGCCAGATCGTCGCAGAACTCCGTAAGGTCGTCTGGCCGACGCGCAGCCAGCTCACGACGTACACGACCGTGGTGATCGTGTTCGTCGTCGTCATGATCGGTCTTGTTACCGTTCTCGACACGGGCTTCGCCCGGGTCGCCAAGTACGTCTTCGGCTGATCAAGCGGAGGGCGTCGGACCCGGCGTCCCTTTCGCATGTTCCACCCTTTGTATCCAGGAAGAAGCAGCCATCGTGTCTGACCCGAACCTGAACGACGCCGTCGAGCCCGAGGCTGGCGCCTTCGAGTCCGCCAAGGACGAGCTCGACATCGTTGAGGCTGCTGACTCCGTGGACCCGGACCAGGCAGAGGCCGCCGACCTCGCCGCGGGCGAGGCCGCCGAGGAGGCCGCGCTCACCGTCGAGGACGAGGACGCCGTCACCTCCGAGGAGGCCGCGCTCACCGTGGAGGACGAGGACGCCGTCACCTCCGAGGACGAGGCCGAGGCCGACACCCCCGAGGACGCCGACGACGAGATCGCCGAGGACGAGGCCGTCGAGGCCGAGCCGGTCGACCCCGTCGCCGCCCTGCGCGAGGAGCTGCGCACCCTTCCCGGCGAGTGGTACGTCATCCACACGTACGCCGGTTACGAGAAGCGCGTGAAGGCCAACCTGGAGCAGCGCGCCGTCTCGCTGAACGTGGAGGAGTTCATCTATCAGGCCGAGGTGCCTGAAGAGGAAATCGTCCAGATCAAGAACGGCGAGCGCAAGAACGTCCGGCAGAACAAGCTCCCCGGCTACGTGCTGGTGCGCATGGACCTGACGAACGAGTCCTGGGGCGTCGTGCGGAACACGCCGGGCGTCACCGGCTTCGTGGGCAACGCCTACGACCCGTACCCGCTGACCCTGGACGAGATCGTCAAGATGCTCGCCCCGGAGGCCGAGGAGAAGGCCGCCCGCGAGGCCGCCGAGGCCGAGGGCAAGCCGGCTCCGGCCCGCAAGGTCGAGGTCCAGGTGCTGGACTTCGAGGTCGGCGACTCGGTCACCGTCACGGACGGCCCGTTCGCCACCCTGCAGGCCACGATCAACGAGATCAACGCCGACTCGAAGAAGGTCAAGGGCCTCGTCGAGATCTTCGGCCGCGAGACCCCGGTCGAGCTCAGCTTCGACCAGATCCAGAAGAACTAGCGCTTCCCGCCAGTATCTGGACACATGCCTACCCAGCAGGTCAGAGCGGCTTCGCAGCCGCTCTGACCTGCTGGGTTTTTGGTCGCACAGCTATACCCGTTATCGTTGTGCGGTATGCCTCCATCCGGATGACCGGAATGGCGGCGAAACACTCTCACTAGGACCCGGAGAGAGCAATGCCTCCCAAGAAGAAGAAGGTCACGGGGCTTATCAAGCTCCAGATCAACGCCGGTGCGGCGAACCCGGCCCCGCCGGTCGGCCCCGCGCTCGGTCAGCACGGCGTCAACATCATGGAGTTCTGCAAGGCCTACAACGCCGCGACCGAGTCGCAGCGTGGCATGGTCGTGCCGGTGGAGATCACGGTCTACGAGGACCGTTCCTTCACCTTCGTCACGAAGACTCCGCCGGCCGCCAAGCTGATCCTCAAGGCCGCGGGTGTGGACAAGGGCTCCGGCGAGCCGCACAAGACCAAGGTCGCCAAGCTGACGGCCGACCAGGTCCGCGAGATCGCCACGACGAAGCTCCCCGACCTGAACGCCAATGACCTCGACGCCGCGTCGAAGATCATTGCCGGCACCGCCCGTTCCATGGGCATCACGGTCGAAGGCTGATTCAGCCCCGTAGCCCCCAGTGGTAGGACCAAGCGCTGGTCCGCACCACGACTCCACACTCTGACACCACAGGAGTAGAAGTGAAGCGCAGCAAGAACCTCCGCGCTGCGGACGCCAAGATCGACCGGGAGCGCCTGTACGCCCCGCTCGAGGCCGTCCGTATCGCCAAGGACACCGCCACCACGAAGTTCGACGGCACCGTCGAGGTCGCCTTCCGCCTGGGCGTCGACCCGCGCAAGGCCGACCAGATGGTCCGCGGCACCGTGAACCTCCCGCACGGCACCGGCAAGACCGCCCGGGTCCTGGTCTTCGCGACCGGTGACCGTGCTGCGGCCGCGGAAGCCGCCGGAGCCGACATCGTCGGCTCCGACGAGCTCATCGACGAGGTGGCCAAGGGTCGTCTGGACTTCGACGCCGTCGTCGCCACCCCGGACCTCATGGGCAAGGTCGGCCGCCTCGGCCGTGTGCTCGGTCCGCGTGGTCTGATGCCGAACCCGAAGACCGGCACCGTCACCCCCGATGTCGCCAAGGCCGTCACCGACATCAAGGGCGGAAAGATCGAGTTCCGCGTCGACAAGCACTCCAACCTGCACTTCATCATCGGCAAGGTCTCGTTCGACGAGACCAAGCTGGTGGAGAACTACGCAGCGGCGCTGGAGGAAGTCCTCCGTCTGAAGCCGTCCGCCGCCAAGGGCCGCTACATCAAGAAGGCCGCTCTGACGACCACGATGGGCCCCGGCATCCCGCTGGACGCCAACCGCACCCGCAACCTCCTCGTCGAGGAGGACCCGGCCTCCGTCTGAGCCACCGTGCTCACCCGGTAGCCGCGTCGTACGCGTGCTCTGTGTGAACGGGCCCCGCAACCTTTCGAGGTGCGGGGCCCGTCCTCGTATCCGGAGGACGCGGAGGACGGTCCCCACGGACCTCCGCAGGACGGTCCCTGTCTGTCAGTGCCCTGTGACACTGTGATGCGGGGGACGAAAGCCGATACGAGGGGTGGATCGACAGCATGAGGACGAGCACGGCACGACGGATGGGCACGGCTCTGGCCGCCGCGGCGGCGCTGACGTCGATGGCCGCCTGCAGCGGCTCCGACGGCTCGGGGGGCTCCGAGGGGGCCCGCAAGGGCGAGGCGGGCTCCGCCGTCGGCAAGGCGAGCCCGGTGGCCGCGCTGAAGCACGTGCGGCAGAAGACCGACGGCGCCCGGTCCGCGAAGGTCGAGGGCACCGTCGAGATGGGCAGCACCGTCTCCATGAAGCAGTCCGGGGTCATCGGGTGGGCGGACGGCCTCTCCGGTGAGATGACCATCACCTACACCGGCGGCGTCATGGGCGAGGCCCTCAAGAAGGCCGGCGGCGACGGCTCCGTGCAGGCGCGCTATTTCAAGGACGCGTACTACGCCGACATGGGCCCCGGCATGGCCGCCGAAACCGGCGGCAAGAGCTGGATCCAGTACTCCTACAAGGACCTCGCCGAGCTGGGCGGGGCCTCCGGCGACGTCATGCAGGACCAGGCCCGCACCAGCACGCCCGAGCAGGGCGTGAAGGCGCTCCTGGCCTCCGGCGACGTGAAGAGGATCGGCCGGGAGGACGTCCGCGGGGCCTCCGCGACGCACTACTCCGGCACGGTCGACGTGGCCGAGCTGACCGCGAAGAACAGCGCGCTGGACGAGAAGCAGCTCGCCGAGTTCAAGGAGCAGCTCGCGCTGGCCGGGGTGACCACCCAGACCGTCGACATCTGGGTCGACGAGGACGACCTGCTGGTGAAGAAGACCGAGCGCGGCGAGATGAAGACCGGCGCGTTCAACTCGACGCTCTTCTACAGCGACTACGGCACCGAGGTGTCGGTCGAGAAGCCGGCGGCCTCGGACACCGTGGAGTTCACGGAGCTGCTGAAGCAGGGCGCTACCCCCCACGCCGCCTCCTGACACCTCCCGAGGGGGACGAATGGGCACGGATTTGCCCGTCGCCCGTCCGGTCGCGTACTCTCACCAGGAAGCCAAAGACCGCTGGTCGTCACCGTGCCTCGACAGAGGAAGGTGACCGAAGGTTCCGCTAGACCGGACGACCTGCGCAGGTGACTGTGGAACGCTCCCGGACTCTGTTCGGTCGAGCTGCGCCCTGGCACTTGTGCTGGGGCGTTTCGTCTTTCCCGGCCCCTTCTGAGCGGTCCTCATCACCCGGAAGGAGGCCGACGCTCATGGCAAGGCCCGACAAGGCTGCCGCGGTAGCCGAGCTGACGGACCAGTTCCGCAGCTCGAATGCCGCCGTGCTGACCGAGTACCGGGGTCTCACCGTGGCACAGCTCAAGGAGCTGCGCCGTTCGCTCGGTGAGAACGCCCAGTACGCCGTGGTGAAGAACACGCTGACCAAGATTGCGGCCAACGAGGCCGGGATCGACGCGCTGGACGACCTGTTCACGGGTCCGACGGCGGTTGCCTTCGTCACCGGTGACCCGGTGGAGTCGGCGAAGGGTCTTCGTGACTTCGCCAAGGACAACCCCAACCTCATCATCAAGGGCGGTGTCCTCGATGGCAGGGCGCTGTCCGCCGATGAGATCAAGAAGCTCGCGGACCTCGAGTCCCGCGAGGTTCTGCTCTCCAAGCTGGCCGGTGCTTTCAAGGGCAAGCAGACGCAGGCGGCGCAGGTCTTCCAGGCCCTGCCGTCGAAGTTCGTCCGCACCGCGGAAGCCCTTCGCGCCAAGAAGGAAGAGCAGGGCGGTGCCGGTACTCCGGCTCCCGCCGAGGCCGCCGAGTAATCACGCTCAGCGGTCCAGCGGGCTCCACGTACGCCCGCCGACATATACATCCGGCACCTGCCGAATAGTGGAAGGACGCCTGTCATGGCGAAGCTGTCCCAGGACGACCTGCTCGCGCAGTTCGAAGAGATGACCCTCATCGAGCTCTCCGAGTTCGTGAAGGCCTTCGAGGAGAAGTTCGACGTCACCGCCGCCGCGGCCGTCGCCGTCGCCGGCCCCGCCGCGGGCGGCGCCCCGGCCGAGGCCGAGGCCGAGCAGGACGAGTTCGACGTCATCCTCACCGGCGCCGGCGAGAAGAAGATCCAGGTCATCAAGGTCGTGCGTGAGCTGACCTCGCTGGGTCTGAAGGAGGCCAAGGACCTCGTCGACGGCACCCCGAAGCCGGTCCTCGAGAAGGTCGCCAAGGAGGCCGCCGAGAAGGCTGCCGAGTCCCTCAAGGCCGCCGGCGCTTCCGTCGAGGTCAAGTAACACCTCGGGAGTCCTCCGGGCTCCCCGGGCGCCTCGGGCGCCCACTCCGGGCCCCTCGGGGCCCGCGTCGAGGGCGATCACCCATCCGGGTGGTCGCCCTTCGGCGTGCCCGGGGCGGTCGCCTTGCTCTTCCGACGACGACGAGTAGGGTGATCTTCGCCGTGCGCCTCTCGCGGACGCCTGGCGGGGGCCTCGCGGGCCTCCTGGGGGTGGCTGGTGAAGACTCCTGGCGTGCCCGATCGGACCGGCGGGCCTTGACGAACCGGACGCGGCGCGCAATTCTCAGGACGCGTCCTCACTTCGATCCGCATCCGAGGCATGGATCGTGAGTGAAGAGGGAAGTAAAGAAGCGCGCACCCCGCGCGTGGGTGAGGGCTAGACATAGGTGTTGAGAACAGCTGTTGAGAGCAACGTGGGTCTCTGAGAACCCCGACTGGACATCAGTGTGCCGCTTGGCTACACTGACCCTTTGCGCTGCCTGTTAGCTGCCTCCTGCCCGTCACCAGGGGCATGCCCACGCTGAAGCACCGATGACCGACCCCCTCCGACCTGGTCGTTTGCGACCGATTCGGAACGGTCTGTCTATGTGTACAGGGTGGGACCGGTACGCGCGTAGTGAGTCCGAGCCCTCGGAAGGACCCCCTCTTGGCCGCCTCGCGCAACGCCTCGACCGCGAATACGAACAACGGTGCCAGCACCGCCCCGCTGCGCATCTCTTTTGCAAAGATCAAGGAGCCCCTCGAGGTTCCGAACCTCCTCGCGCTGCAGACCGAGAGCTTTGACTGGCTCCTCGGCAACGCCGCCTGGAAGGCTCGCGTCGAGGCTGCTCTGGACAGTGGACAAGACGTCCCCACCAAGTCCGGCCTGGAGGAGATCTTCGAGGAGATCTCTCCGATCGAGGACTTCTCCGGGTCGATGTCGCTTACGTTCCGCGACCACCGCTTCGAGCCCCCGAAGAACTCGATCGACGAGTGCAAGGAGCGCGACTTCACGTACGCGGCCCCGCTCTTCGTCACAGCCGAGTTCACCAACAACGAGACCGGCGAGATCAAGTCCCAGACGGTCTTCATGGGCGACTTCCCGCTCATGACCAACAAGGGCACCTTCGTCATCAACGGCACCGAGCGTGTCGTCGTGTCGCAGCTGGTCCGCTCGCCGGGTGTCTACTTCGACTCCTCCATCGACAAGACGTCCGACAAGGACATCTTCTCCGCCAAGATCATCCCCTCCCGGGGCGCCTGGCTGGAGATGGAGATCGACAAGCGCGACATGGTCGGTGTCCGCATCGACCGCAAGCGCAAGCAGTCCGTCACCGTCCTCCTGAAGGCTCTCGGCTGGACCACCGAGCAGATCCTGGAGGAGTTCGGCGAGTACGAGTCCATGCGCGCCACCCTGGAGAAGGACCACACCCAGGGCCAAGACGACGCGCTGCTCGACATCTACCGCAAGCTGCGCCCGGGCGAGCCGCCCACGCGCGAGGCCGCCCAGACGCTGCTCGAGAACCTCTACTTCAACCCGAAGCGCTACGACCTCGCGAAGGTCGGCCGCTACAAGGTGAACAAGAAGCTCGGCGCCGACGAGCCGCTGGACGCCGGGGTGCTCACCACCGACGACGTCATCGCGACCATCAAGTACCTGGTCAAGCTGCACGCCGGCGAGACCGAGACGATCGGCGAGTCCGGCCGGGAGATCGTCGTCGAGACCGACGACATCGACCACTTCGGCAACCGTCGTCTGCGCAACGTCGGCGAGCTCATCCAGAACCAGGTCCGCACGGGCCTGGCGCGGATGGAGCGCGTCGTGCGCGAGCGCATGACCACCCAGGACGTCGAGGCGATCACGCCGCAGACCCTGATCAACATCCGGCCGGTCGTCGCCTCCATCAAGGAGTTCTTCGGCACCAGCCAGCTGTCGCAGTTCATGGACCAGAACAACCCGCTGTCGGGTCTCACCCACAAGCGCCGCCTGTCGGCGCTCGGCCCGGGTGGTCTCTCCCGTGAGCGGGCGGGCTTCGAGGTCCGAGACGTGCACCCGTCCCACTACGGACGCATGTGCCCGATCGAGACCCCCGAAGGCCCGAACATCGGTCTGATCGGTTCGCTCGCCTCGTACGGCCGCGTCAACGCGTTCGGCTTCATCGAGACGCCGTACCGCAAGGTCGTCGACGGCCAGGTCACCGACGACGTCGACTACATCACCGCCGACGAGGAGGACCGCTTCGTCATCGCCCAGGCGAACGCGACCCTCAACGACGAGCTGCGCTTCACCGAGCCGCGCGTCCTGGTCCGCCGTCGTGGCGGAGAGGTCGACTACGTGCCCGGCACGGACGTCGACTACATGGACGTCTCGCCGCGCCAGATGGTGTCCGTCGCCACCGCGATGATCCCCTTCCTGGAGCACGACGACGCCAACCGTGCCCTCATGGGCGCGAACATGATGCGTCAGGCGGTGCCGCTGATTAAGTCGGAGGCCCCGCTCGTCGGCACCGGCATGGAGTACCGCTGCGCCACCGACGCCGGCGACGTGCTCAAGGCGGAGAAGGACGGTGTGGTCCAGGAGGTCTCCGCGGACTACATCACCGTCACGAACGACGACGGCACGTACACCACGTACCGCATCGCCAAGTTCATGCGCTCCAACCAGGGCACCTCGGTCAACCAGAAGGTCGTCGTCTCCGAGGGCGACCGGATCGTGGCCGACCAGGTGCTCGCCGACGGACCGGCCACCGAGAACGGTGAGATGGCCCTCGGCAAGAACCTGCTCGTGGCGTTCATGCCGTGGGAGGGTCACAACTACGAGGACGCGATCATCCTGTCGCAGCGCCTCGTGCAGGACGACGTCCTCTCCTCGATCCACATCGAGGAGCACGAGGTCGACGCCCGTGACACCAAGCTCGGCCCCGAGGAGATCACCCGGGACATCCCGAACGTCTCCGAGGAGGTCCTCGCCGACCTCGACGAGCGCGGCATCATCCGCATCGGCGCCGAGGTCGTCGCCGGCGACATCCTCGTCGGCAAGGTCACGCCCAAGGGCGAGACCGAGCTGACCCCCGAGGAGCGCCTGCTCCGCGCGATCTTCGGTGAGAAGGCGCGCGAGGTGCGCGACACCTCGCTGAAGGTGCCGCACGGTGAGATCGGCAAGGTCATCGGCGTCCGCGTCTTCGACCGCGAAGAGGGCGACGAGCTGCCGCCGGGCGTGAACCAGCTGGTCCGCGTCTACGTCGCGCAGAAGCGCAAGATCACCGACGGTGACAAGCTCGCCGGCCGTCACGGCAACAAGGGCGTCATCTCCAAGATCCTGCCGATCGAGGACATGCCGTTCCTGGAGGACGGCACCCCGGTCGACATCATCCTCAACCCGCTGGGCGTCCCGTCCCGAATGAACCCGGGACAGGTCCTGGAGATCCACCTCGGCTGGCTCGCCAGCCGCGGCTGGGACGTCTCCGGCCTCGGTGACGAGTGGGCCCAGCGCCTGCAGGCCATCGGCGCCGACCAGGTCGCCCCCGGCACCAACGTCGCCACGCCCGTCTTCGACGGTGCGCGCGAGGACGAGATCACCGGCCTCTTCCAGGCCACGATCCCCAACCGCGACGGCGACCGGCTGGTCCAGCCCTCCGGCAAGGCCCAGCTCTACGACGGCCGCTCCGGCGAGCCGTTCCCGGACCCGGTCTCGGTCGGGTACATGTACATCCTCAAGCTGCACCACCTGGTCGACGACAAGCTCCACGCGCGCTCGACCGGCCCGTACTCGATGATCACCCAGCAGCCGCTGGGTGGTAAGGCGCAGTTCGGTGGTCAGCGCTTCGGTGAGATGGAGGTGTGGGCCCTTGAGGCTTACGGCGCCGCATACGCCCTCCAGGAGCTCCTGACGATCAAGTCCGACGACGTGACCGGCCGCGTGAAGGTCTACGAGGCCATCGTCAAGGGCGAAAACATCCCCGAGCCCGGCATTCCCGAGTCCTTCAAGGTGCTCATCAAGGAAATGCAGTCGCTCTGCCTCAACGTGGAGGTGCTGTCCTCGGACGGCATGTCCATCGAGATGCGCGACACGGACGAGGACGTCTTCCGTGCGGCGGAGGAGCTCGGTATCGACCTGTCCCGGCGCGAGCCGAGCAGCGTCGAAGAGGTCTGACGGGCCGGCCGGCCGCCTCGCTCCGAGGCGGCCGGCCCTCCCCGGACCCGTTCAGACCATTGATTGAGACGAGACCCCGAAAGAGGGATTGACGACAAGTGCTCGACGTCAACTTCTTCGACGAGCTGCGGATCGGCCTTGCCACCGCGGACGACATCCGGACCTGGTCGCACGGCGAAGTCAAGAAGCCGGAGACCATCAACTACCGCACGCTCAAGCCCGAGAAGGACGGACTCTTCTGCGAGAAGATCTTCGGTCCGACGCGGGACTGGGAGTGCTACTGCGGCAAGTACAAGCGTGTCCGCTTCAAGGGCATCATCTGCGAGCGCTGCGGCGTCGAGGTCACTCGCGCCAAGGTGCGTCGTGAGCGGATGGGCCACATCGAGCTTGCCGCTCCCGTCACCCACATCTGGTACTTCAAGGGCGTTCCCTCGCGCCTGGGCTACCTGCTGGACCTCGCGCCGAAGGACCTGGAGAAGGTCATCTACTTCGCCGCGTACATGATCACGTACGTGGACGAGGAGCGTCGTACCCGCGACCTGCCCTCGCTGGAGGCCCACGTCTCCGTCGAGCGTCAGCAGACGGAGAACCGCCGCGACGCCGACCTGGAAGCCCGCGCCAAGAAGCTCGAGACCGACCTGGCCGAGCTGGAGGCCGAGGGCGCCAAGGCCGACGTGCGCCGCAAGGTGCGCGAGGGCGCCGAGCGTGAGATGAAGCAGCTGCGCGACCGTGCGCAGCGCGAGATCGACCGCCTCGACGAGGTGTGGAGCCGCTTCAAGAACCTCAAGGTCCAGGACCTGGAGGGCGACGAGCTGCTCTACCGCGAGCTGCGTGACCGCTTCGGCACGTACTTCGACGGCTGCATGGGCGCCGCGGCGCTGCAGAAGCGCCTGGAGTCCTTCGACCTCGACGAGGAGGCCGAGCGCCTCCGCGAGATCATCCGCACCGGCAAGGGCCAGAAGAAGACCCGTGCGCTCAAGCGCCTCAAGGTCGTCTCCGCGTTCCTGCAGACCAGCAACAAGCCCAAGGGCATGGTGCTCGACTGCGTGCCGGTCATCCCGCCGGACCTGCGTCCGATGGTGCAGCTGGACGGTGGCCGCTTCGCGACCTCCGACCTGAACGACCTGTACCGCCGCGTGATCAACCGCAACAACCGCCTGAAGCGCCTTCTCGACCTCGGTGCGCCCGAGATCATCGTGAACAACGAGAAGCGCATGCTCCAGGAGGCCGTCGACGCGCTGTTCGACAACGGCCGCCGCGGTCGCCCGGTCACCGGTCCCGGCAACCGCCCCCTGAAGTCCCTCAGCGACATGCTGAAGGGCAAGCAGGGCCGCTTCCGCCAGAACCTCCTCGGCAAGCGCGTGGACTACTCCGCGCGTTCCGTGATCGTGGTCGGCCCGCAGCTCAAGCTGCACCAGTGCGGTCTGCCGAAGGCGATGGCGCTGGAGCTGTTCAAGCCGTTCGTGATGAAGCGCCTGGTGGACCTGAACCACGCGCAGAACATCAAGTCGGCCAAGCGCATGGTCGAGCGTGGCCGCACCGTCGTGTACGACGTCCTCGAAGAGGTCATCGCCGAGCACCCGGTGCTGCTGAACCGCGCGCCCACCCTGCACCGCCTCGGCATCCAGGCCTTCGAGCCGCAGCTGGTCGAGGGCAAGGCCATCCAGATCCACCCGCTCGTCTGCACCGCGTTCAACGCGGACTTCGACGGTGACCAGATGGCCGTGCACCTGCCGCTCTCCGCGGAGGCGCAGGCCGAGGCCCGCATCCTGATGCTGTCCTCGAACAACATCCTGAAGCCGGCCGACGGCCGTCCCGTCACCATGCCGACCCAGGACATGGTGCTGGGCCTCTTCTTCCTCACCACGGACGACGAGGGCCGCAACGTCAAGGGCACGGACCGCGCGTTCGGCTCCACGGCCGAGGCCACCATGGCCTTCGACGCCCGCGAGCTGTCGCTCCAGGCGAAGGTCGACATCCGCTTCCCGGTCGGCACCATGCCGCCGCGTGGCTGGGTGCCGCCGGTCGCCGAGGAGGGCGAGCCGGAGTACCAGCCCGGCGACTCCTTCCGGCTGCGGACCACCCTGGGCCGCGCGCTCTTCAACGAGCTGCTGCCCGAGGACTACCCGTTCGTCGACTACTCGGTGGGCAAGAAGCAGCTCTCCGAGATCGTCAACGACCTGGCCGAGCGCTACCCCAAGGTCATCGTGGCGGCGACGCTCGACAACCTGAAGGCGGCGGGCTTCCACTGGGCGACCCGTTCGGGCGTCACCGTGGCCATCTCCGACGTCGTCGTGCCCGAGGCCAAGAAGGCCATCGTCAAGGGCTACGAGGAGCAGGACGAGAAGGTCCAGAAGCAGTACGAGCGCGGTCTGATCACCAAGGACGAGCGCACGCAGGAGCTCATCGCGATCTGGACCAAGGCGACCAACGAGGTCGCCGAGGCGATGAACGAGAACTTCCCCAAGACGAACCCCATCTTCATGATGGTTGACTCGGGCGCCCGAGGAAACATGATGCAGATGCGGCAGATCGCCGGTATGCGCGGTCTGGTGTCGAACGCGAAGAACGAGACCATCCCGCGTCCGATCAAGGCGTCCTTCCGCGAGGGCCTCACCGTTCTGGAGTACTTCATCTCCACGCACGGCGCCCGTAAGGGTCTGGCGGACACCGCCCTGCGTACCGCCGACTCGGGTTACCTGACCCGTCGTCTGGTGGACGTCTCGCAGGACGTGATCATCCGCGAGGAGGACTGCGGCACCGACCGCGGCCTCAAGCTGAAGATCGCGGTCAAGGGCGCCGACGGCGTGCTCCGCAAGACGGAGGACGTCGAGACCTCGGTCTACGCCCGCATGCTCGCCGAGGACGTCGTGGTGGACGGCAAGGTCATCGCGCCTGCCAACGTCGACCTCGGTGACGTCCTGATCGACGCCCTGGTGGGCGCCGGCGTCGAGGAGGTCAAGACCCGCTCGGTCCTGACCTGCGAGTCCGCGGTCGGCACCTGTGCCTTCTGCTACGGGCGCTCGCTCGCCACCGGCAAGCTGGTCGACATCGGTGAGGCGGTCGGCATCATCGCCGCCCAGTCCATCGGTGAGCCCGGCACCCAGCTGACGATGCGTACCTTCCACACCGGTGGTGTGGCCGGTGACGACATCACCCAGGGTCTGCCCCGTGTCGTCGAGCTCTTCGAGGCCCGTACGCCGAAGGGTGTCGCCCCGATCTCCGAGGCCAAGGGCCGCGTGCGGATCGAGGAGACCGAGAAGACCAAGAAGATCGTCGTCACCCCGGACGACGGCAGCGACGAGACGGCGTTCCCGATCTCGAAGCGCGCCCGTCTGCTCGTGGGCGAGGGCGACCCGGTCGAGGTGGGCCAGAAGCTCACCGTCGGCGCCACCAACCCGCACGACGTGCTGCGCATCCTCGGCCAGCGTGCGGTCCAGGTCCACCTGGTCGGCGAAGTCCAGAAGGTCTACAACTCGCAGGGCGTGTCGATCCACGACAAGCACATCGAGATCATCATCCGGCAGATGCTCCGCCGCGTGACGATCATCGAGTCCGGCGACGCGGAGCTGCTTCCGGGCGAGCTGGTCGAGCGGTCGAAGTTCGAGACCGAGAACCGTCGTGTGGTCACCGAGGGCGGTCACCCCGCCTCCGGCCGTCCGCAGCTGATGGGTATCACCAAGGCCTCGCTCGCCACCGAGTCGTGGCTGTCGGCGGCGTCCTTCCAGGAGACGACCAGGGTCCTCACCGACGCGGCGATCAACGCCAAGTCGGACTCCCTGATCGGCCTCAAGGAGAACGTCATCATCGGTAAGCTCATCCCGGCCGGTACGGGTCTCTCCCGCTACCGCAACATCCGGGTCGAGCCGACCGAGGAGGCCAAGGCCGCGATGTACTCGGCCGTCGGCTACGACGACATCGACTACTCGCCGTTCGGCACCGGCTCCGGCCAGGCCGTCCCGCTGGAGGACTACGACTACGGTCCGTACAACCAGTAAGCGAGTGGCTTTCGCTTGACCGACCGGAGGGCGGTCACCCCGTGCACAACGGGGTGGCCGCCCTCCGGCGTGGGCGGGACTGTCCGGGATCAGCGCGGCGGCTCCGTATAGCGGCGCAGGTGGTGCAGGCGGGTTGCGAGGTCGGGGTGAGAGTCCAACAGGTGCGTCAGCGGCCGTCTCCGACCTCTCCTTCGCCCGTATACGCCCTGTGCAGACGGGCAGGGGAGCGGTCTCTCCGAGTTCTCCCCAGCCTGGAGAGCTTCCATCAGCATGGGCGCGAAGCCCAGCGACGCCGCGTGTCGGTCCGCCCGCAACTCCGCGCGCCGGTTGAGGGCAGCCATCGCGTAAGGCAGGGCAAGCAGGGGAAACGGAAGGGCGAGCAGGACGGTGGCGGAGCCGAACACCATGATCGTAAGACCGGCGATGAGGACGAGCGGGACGATGCAGGAGCGACGTCGAGCGGCGACGAGCGCGCCCACGAGTAACCGCCGTCCAACCCGGCAGACGACCCGGCCGGGCAGGGCATACCAGTACCCCAGCAGTCCTGACCAGCTGTGTCCGCCGGTGTGGTGGCCGAGTTCGTGGGCAAGCACGGCGGCGAGCTGGGCGCTCGGCAGTTGTTCCACGGCATACCGGGTGACGCCGACGATGTGGCCTGCGGCTGCGTACGCGTTGAGCTCGTCGCTGTCCTCGACCCACAGGCGGTAGCGGCGACCCTCGACGCCCGCGCGTCCGGTCACTTCGCGCCAGATCGGTTCGAGGCGGGAGAATTCGCCGGGAAGCGGATAGCGCAGCCTCAGCACCCGCCGGGCGAACAGGTTCTCCGTGGGGCGATGGAAGACCAGGGCCCCCGAAACGAGCCACACGAACATAGGGATGCAGAGGGGCAGCCCCCACGCGAGTTCCAACAGCCAGGCTGCCAGAGCTACGGACGCCAAGCTGAGCAGGAAGTTCGGCAGGTACAGGGCGAGCCGCCCCAGCGCGGTGGCATCCACTCGGCGCTGCCGGGCGGAGAGGTATACCCGGTTGCCCGGTGAGTGACGGTAGTCGAGATCATCGAATTCGGGATGCCGTGCGCCGAGGGGCGACGGTTCGGGCGGGTGCTCGGGCATGTTCCTCCTCGGGTGTGGTGACGTCAGCCGATGGCCACGGCAGTGGGAAGCAGCAGTGCGGCGAGGCAGAAGGCGACGAGCCCTGCCCGTATCCACTGGTGTTTGCGCGCCGCGATGCGGCTGGTCTCCGTGAGTGCGGCCAGGAGCGAGGTCATCGGCAGACGCTCCGTGGTCGCGAGGGCTTCCGGGAGCTGGTTCTGCCGCACGGCGCGCTGGATGTCGCCGAAGTAGGTCAAAGGTGAGCCCGGCGTCCAGTCGCTGACGCGGTAGCGAGGCAGCACTGCCATCAGCAGGCACAGCAGAGCCGCGGTCAGCACGGCTGTACCCGTCCACCACAGGCAGGCGCCGACGCGCGACAGATCGTTCGGCGTCCAGTCCCGGCCGACCAGGACGCCGCTGATGACGCCCCCACTCATGCCGAGGGCGGCGACCACCACGGCTGCTTTGCTGTCGGCACGGGCGATCTCGGCTCGAAGATCCGCCAGGAGGCGAGCAGCGGTCTCGACACCGGGGGTGGGCCCGGTAAGCGGTGAAGGCGAGGTGCTCATCGTCGGTCCTCCTCCGGGAGGTTCTCCTCGGCGGGTGCCACTCCGGACACCTCGCCCTGGCCGGGCGACCGCACCGGAGCGGTTTCGGCCGAGCGGGAGGGCTCGGCTGGGCCGGTGAGAGAACCGGGCGGCGGCTGCCAGTCGGGGAACATACCGGCGGTGGCGTCCGGAGCGCCGACATCACAGACCCTGGATTTGGGGGAGCCGGCGGTGGGTTCCGCCCTCTGCTGGGGCAGGTCCGCCGGGACGCCCGACACGGGCGGCAGGGTCATGCCGGGCCCCTGCCCGGCCGTCGCCCCCGGCAGCTGCTGGTTGAGGATGTCGTTCAGGGCCCGCAGCGCGAGCTCCTTGGGGCCCTCGAGTTCGTAGCTCTCCGCATCGTCCCCGCCGAGCAGTTTGGCGACCATGTCCGCCTTGGCGCGGATTATGTTCACCTGGTCCTCACGCAGGCTCTGAATGACCAGGCGTAAATCCTCCGGACGCTCGGCCAGATGCAGGGCCCAGGCGCGGACACCGCCCTGCTCCAACTGCTTCCGGTAGAAGTCGATCTTCGCCGATTCCCCCTCGCGGAGTTCCGTCTGCCACTGTTGCTGCCGTAGGAGCACGTCCTGCCGGAGCTGTCCGTAGGCGAGCGCTCGCTCGGTCTCCAGTTCGTCCCGTCGTCGCACCCGACGGTCCGTCTCGGCGTCCTCGGTCATGCCGAGTTGCTCGCGGTGGATTCGCTCGTCTGCCGCGTGACCGATGCCCTGCATGCGGCGCTGGTGCTCGATACTGTCCCGGTCCCGGTGCAGTCGCAGCGTCCACGTCACGATGAGACCCGCGGCCGCACCGAGCCGTAGCCGGGCCCGCACCGCCCGGAGCACCGCGTCCTCGGCCTCCGCGCTGTCGGTCACGCGGAAGCCGCGCGTCACCGATCGCGCCGCCTGCTCCAGTTCACTCCCCAGCAGGCGTGGTACGTCGCGGATGCCGGAGGCGACGAACACCGCCGGGTCGCCTACCTGCCAAGTCAGCTCCACAGCCGCCTCGAACTGCAGGGCGTCGTTGTCACTCGGCAGGGCCAACTTCAGACGGAGCGGATGAACACCCATGTCCACCTCGTGCACCGCGGTGTAGCGCCGTCTGACGGCTTCCCTGCGCGAGGGCCGCAGGGGCGGCAGGCAGGTGATGTACGTACCGGCGGGGGTGGAGAAGACGAGGGCGTGATCGATGCGGGTGAGCCCGCGGGGAACGAAGCCCAGGCGGGAGAGCTTCCGCACGGTCAGCACCGGGTCCTTCAGGACCGAGTGGCGGTGGGGCGGCTGCATCCATTCGGGTGGCCGTGGGAAAGGGGTCATATTACGGATCTCCTGGGCGGGTCGGGCCGGGATATCAGGGGCGTGGCAGAGTGGCGCGCAGACGGCCTGCCACCGGAGGCGGCGCCTTGGTGTCCTCGCCGGGCACCGTGCGCAGCAGGTGGTCGATGCGCCGCCATTCCTGGGCACCTTCGGCCAGGGCGGGTAGCAGCAGGACCATGGACCGTTCGGCCTGTGCGTCGCCGTCTGCCGAGAGCACCCACAGACGCAGGACGTCGAGGGCTTCGGACCGGTGGGCACGGTCGCTCAGAGCCGTGCGCCAGAGTCCCGCGATCTGGGCCGCCACGGCATCACCGGCCGGAGCGGACTGCCCGTACCGGTCGAGGAGAAGCGGCCGCCCGCCCGGTTCGTCGTCCCCGGTCCGACGACAGGCTCCGAGGAACCCCCCGATGGCCAGGTCGAACGCGTGGCGATCGTTGTGCAGCGTTCTCCGCAGCTCTGGAAGAACCTGGTCCTGGGCGGGTGAAAGCAGCAGCAGTTCGACCGACTCGGCCAATACCTGGTCCAGTTGAGCGTCGTCCGCCGCCGTGTCGTCCGCCTCCGACATGGCGTCGAGGTCCCCGTGCCGGGCGGCTGCCCGCAGGGCGGCCAGCGTCTCCACCGGCCGTTCGGGTCCGATCAGTCCGTGCGTGCGGATCGCTACCCAGCGCAGATGTGGCGTTTTGCTGTCGCACCAGGCGTCGAGGATGCGCGGGACGTTCGGTGTGCCGATGCCGTGCGTGAGCGCCAAAGCGTTCACGGCCACGCTGCGGGGGCCGAAGGCGACGGAGGAGGCCCAGGGTTCGATGACCAGAGCCATGGCCGAGGGAAGATCGGTATGAGCGAGAACGGCCGCTGTGGACGCCGCGCGGGTTCGGACCAGGGGCCGGCCGTCTCCCGAGAGATCCTGAAGCCACCGCACCAACGCGGGGCGTGCGGACGGGTGGCCGGTCCACACCTCCCGCAGGAGGACGAAGGCTGCACGTTCATCCCGGTAGGCCGCCTTGACCTGGCGCACCGGTCCCCACTCGGTGGGTTCCTCGGCCTCGTAGCGATGGGCGCGGGCACGTTGGACGCGCTTCTCGATATGCGTACCGAACACCGGTACGGCGGCTTGCAGACGAGAGTCGGCGGTCCGTTGGAGGTGGGCATAGAGCCCGTCGCTCACCTCCGCCGTCAGCGCGTACGGCCCCTCGTCGAAGGCTGCGAGGGCGATGAGGAACGCCTTCTCCCGCAGGTGCAGCGCGGAGTCGTCCTCCTCGAACCACTCACGGACCTGGGCCTCCAATTTCAACAGCGAGAAATCCTGGACCTGCCGGTGTTCGACTTCTCCGGACAGATACCGCACGAGGACGGCTGCGAACTCCGCGGCCTCCCGCGGCTGGTGGTCGCGCGAGAGGAACTCCGTGACCACGGGCAGGGTCAGCAGCTCCGCGACGTCACGGCGGTCGAGGAGCGCCCCCAAGTGGGCGTGCAGGACGTCCGACGACGGTGGCGGCTTCCAGAGGTGGGCTTCCACATCCTCCAGGTGCGCCTTCAGCCCTATCGTGATGACCGCGTACGCGTCCTGCTCGGTGAGCCGGTCCCGCAGGGCCAGCAACTCCGCTTCGCGCAGCGGTCTGTCCGCCTGGGTCACCGGATCGCACAGCAGGTGGCCTCGCGCCCCACCGGACTGCTCGTCTTCCCGCTCGGGGACGAGCCGGTTTAACGGTGTGTCGCGGGCGATAACGTGTACCGGGGTGGCACCCAGACGGTGCAGCAACATGAGGGCGGCGGTCCGTCGCCCCGCGGAGTGCGGCCCCTCCAGGACGAGAACCCTCTCCTCGCGGAGCCGCGCGGCGAGAGCGATGAAGGCCGGGCCTGGCTCGGCGAAGCTCTCGGCCAGTCCGTCCAGAACGGTAACCGGGACCTCTCCGGAGGCTTTGGCCGCCGAACGGCTCCCGAACCGGTAGTGGACGTGGGTCGTCGCGCCCAGGTGGACGTCACCGTGGAAGGTGCCGCCACCGATGCCATGGTTGACGCCGCCGAGGACGCCGCCGCCGATCCGGGCCCTGTCGCCGAGGCCCATGGCGCGCGGGGTGTGGTAGCGCAGGTCGCGCCGGGCGGCCCAGGCGTCCTGAGGACGGTCACCAGCCCCGTCGTCCGCAGCCTGTTCCGGCTGACGGGTGCCGTCGGCGTCCGGGGACGGGGCGTCGGTGGACGGCGTGCTCCCGTCTCCTTCGCCGGGCCGGGCTTTCGGGGCGCTGCTCATGCGTGTTCTCCGGCGCTGCCGCCCAGGTGGACGTCGCCGTGGAAGGTGCCGCCGCCGATGCCGTGGTTGGCACCGCCGAAAACGCCGCCGTTCACCGTGGTTCCGGGGAAGTCGGGTGTGTTCCACGGTGCCGGGCCGGCGGGCCGACTGGGAACCTGCGCTTCCGTGGCCGGGCCCGACGGTTCCGCACGGTGGAACGGGCGGTGGAGCCGGGCCGGAAGCGTGCCGTTCTTGCTCTCCACCGTGATGGCGTGGAACTCCTCCGCCACCACACCCGGGTGGTTGTGCCGTACGACGCCCCGATACACCTCTTCTGAAACGCAGAGTGAGAAGTCCCCGGGGCTCTCCCTCAGCGCGTCCCGCAGTACCTCCGAGTCGAGCAGGCGGCAGGCGTGGTTGAGGTCGGACCCCACCCAGCCGCCCTCGGGGTCGACGGCCACATAGCCGGACGCGACCACCCCGCGCAGCCGCATCCGCGCGGAGTCCGAGGCCAGTCGGTTCCTCGCGCGCAGCTCCGCCGGTACGACGGTGAGCAGTGTTCGCAACAGGGCGGGCAACGACACGTTGGCGTCGATGAGTTCCATGACGCTGTCCCCCCGGTCGGCGCGCCGACGCAGGGTCTTCTCGATGCCGGCGGCCAGCAGCGCGTCGTCGGCGAGGCTGAACAGCATGCGCCGCAGGTACGCCTGCTCCACATCGTCGCGGTCGCTGTACTCCTCGATGTCGAACAAAAGGATCGTGCTGTTCACGGGATCGGACATGTCTTGCCTCTCGTCAGGGGGTGACAAGAGGTTGCTCGTGACCGGTCGACGACGGTGAGTGCGGAAGACGCAGTCGCACTGTGACCGTGTGCACAGACGTCAGGACGCGGATGTGCTCCGTCGCCCTGGGGGCGCACCGGATCCGACCGGGAGGGCGACGGACACGGGCTGTGCGATGCCTGCGATGCGACGGAGGGCGCCGGGATGAATGACTACCAGCGTCCTGCGCCCGGTGATCACGATGCCGCGTGTTCTCAGGTCCTTGAGCAGCCGCTGCACCATCTCCCGGGATGCGCCGACTGCACCGGCCAGCTCCTGCTTGCTGAGCGGCACGTCGATCTCGATGCCCGTCTCGTTGCGGCGTCCATGTGTGCGGAGAAGGTCGAGCAGCAGGACCGCGAATCTCTCCCGGACGCTCATCGACGCGAACTCCAGCCGACGCTGGTCGGCCGCGCGGGTGCGGTCGGACGTCAACCCCAGCAGCTTGAGTGAGACGGCGGGGGAGTGGGCGACGAACTCCCGGAAGCTACCGTGCTCGATGGCCGCGGCCCGCACCGGCGCCAGAGCGGTCACTGTCGCCGAACGAGGTCGTCCGGTCAGCGCTGCGGACTCCCCGACGATGTCGCCGGGACCGCGCAAGGCCAGCAGAGCCTCGTAGCCGTTCTCCGCGGACGCGGTGACCTTCGTCCAGCCGTGGAGGATGAGCAGGACGTGCGACGACGGTTCGTGTTGGTGCATGAGGGCGGCGCGGGAGGGGAACGACAGCTCCCTGCCCAGGGTGAGCAGCGCCGCCCGGTCCTCGCTCTCCAGCCGGGCGAGAAAGGGAACTCGATCGTCCAGCCCTCCATCACCGGACCAGGCAGCTGCCGACATGCCATCCCCCGATCTCCCGGCGCGGGGCTCAATGTACTGACGCGTGTCCGGCCACGCCCTGGAACAGCGTTGTTTCGGCCATAGCTCCGGCCTGGAACGCCCCCGGGAGCCCGGGCGCGGGCGGCGGGGAGGTTCGGGAAGGGCGGGTCCCTACGGGTGCGCTCCGCCGCGAACCCTCGCCGACGGTCGCTCGGCCTCCCGATCTCGGGGGGATGGACAGCATTTGTTTTGACCCAGCTCCGTGAGGTAGGTACGCTCAAGCCTTGTGCCTGGGGTGTGCCTGGGCTCGGGTGCGTGTCATCAACCGCACCGCGGGCCCGTCATTAGCCACCGCAATCTGCGCCCTTTCGCCCCTTGGGCGGTAGTCAGCAGTATTCGACACACCCGACCGCGTGGGTCGGTGGTGTTCCAGGTTAGTTTCACGAACGGCACACAGAAACCGGAGAAGTAGTGCCTACGATCCAGCAGCTGGTCCGGAAGGGCCGGCAGGACAAGGTCGAAAAGAACAAGACGCCCGCGCTCGAGGGTTCGCCCCAGCGTCGCGGTGTCTGCACGCGTGTGTTCACGACCACCCCGAAGAAGCCGAACTCGGCCCTCCGGAAGGTCGCGCGTGTGCGTCTGACCTCCGGTATCGAGGTCACGGCCTACATCCCGGGTGAGGGACACAACCTGCAGGAGCACTCCATCGTGCTCGTGCGTGGTGGCCGTGTGAAGGACCTGCCGGGTGTTCGTTACAAGATCATCCGCGGCTCGCTCGACACCCAGGGTGTCAAGAACCGCAAGCAGGCCCGCAGCCGCTACGGCGCCAAGAAGGAGAAGTAAGAATGCCTCGTAAGGGCCCCGCCCCGAAGCGCCCGGTCATCATCGACCCGGTCTACAGCTCTCCTCTTGTCACCTCGCTGATCAACAAGATCCTCCTCGACGGCAAGCGTTCCACCGCCGAGCGGATCGTGTACGGCGCCATGGAAGGCCTCCGCGAGAAGACCGGCAACGACCCGGTCATCACGCTGAAGCGCGCGCTTGAGAACGTCAAGCCCTCGCTCGAGGTCAAGTCCCGCCGTGTCGGTGGCGCCACCTACCAGGTGCCGATCGAGGTCAAGCCCGGTCGCGCCTCCACCCTCGCCCTGCGCTGGCTCGTCGGCTACTCCCGCGCCCGTCGCGAGAAGACGATGACCGAGCGCCTCATGAACGAGCTGCTCGACGCCTCCAACGGCCTCGGCGCTTCGGTCAAGAAGCGTGAGGACACCCACAAGATGGCCGAGTCCAACAAGGCCTTCGCGCACTACCGCTGGTAGTCGCTACCCACATCGAGACCGAGAGAAGACTGAGCCATATGGCCACCACTTCGCTTGACCTGGCCAAGGTCCGCAACATCGGGATCATGGCCCACATCGACGCGGGCAAGACGACCACCACTGAGCGGATCCTCTTCTACACCGGTGTGAGCTACAAGATCGGTGAAGTCCACGACGGCGCTGCCACGATGGACTGGATGGAGCAGGAGCAGGAGCGCGGCATCACGATCACGTCCGCCGCGACGACCTGCCACTGGCCGCTCAACGACGTCGACCACACCATCAACATCATCGACACCCCGGGTCACGTCGACTTCACCGTCGAGGTGGAGCGTTCGCTCCGCGTCCTCGACGGCGCGGTCACCGTGTTCGACGGTGTCGCGGGTGTCGAGCCGCAGTCCGAGACCGTCTGGCGTCAGGCGGACCGCTACGGCGTGCCGCGTATCTGCTTCGTCAACAAGCTCGACCGCACCGGTGCGGACTTCTTCCGTTGCGTCAACATGATCGTGGACCGCCTCGGCGCCACCCCGATCGTCATGCAGCTCCCCATCGGCGCCGAAGCGGACTTCACCGGCGTCGTCGACCTCGTGTCGATGAAGGCCTTCGTGTACCCCGAAGAGGCCGCCAAGGGCGAGATGTACAACATCGTCGACATCCCGGACAACCTGAAGGAGTCCGCCGACGAATGGCGCGCGAAACTCCTTGAGGCCGTGGCCGAGAACGACGACGCCATGATGGAGCTGTACCTGGAGGGCAACGAGCCCACCCAGGAGCAGCTGCACGAGGCGATCCGTCGCATCACCCTGGCGTCGAAGGGCAGTGCCGACTCCGTCACCGTCACGCCGGTGTTCTGCGGCACCGCGTTCAAGAACAAGGGCGTCCAGCCCCTGCTCGACGCGGTCGTGCGCTACCTGCCCTCCCCCCTGGACGTCGAGGCCATCGAGGGTCACGACGTCAAGGACCCGGAGAAGGTCATCGCCCGCAAGCCCTCGGACGACGAGCCGTTCTCCGGCCTGGCGTTCAAGATCGCGAGCGACCCGCACCTCGGCAAGCTCACCTTCGTCCGGATCTACTCCGGTCGCCTGGAGGCCGGCACCGCGGTGCTGAACTCCGTCAAGGGCAAGAAGGAGCGCATCGGCAAGATCTACCGCATGCACGCGAACAAGCGTGAGGAGATCGCGTCGGTGGGCGCCGGCGACATCATCGCCGTCATGGGCCTCAAGCAGACCACCACCGGTGAGACGCTGTGCGACGAGAAGAACCCGGTCATCCTGGAGTCCATGGACTTCCCGGCGCCGGTCATCCAGGTCGCCATCGAGCCCAAGTCCAAGGGTGACCAGGAGAAGCTGGGTGTCGCCATCCAGCGCCTCTCGGAGGAGGACCCCTCCTTCCAGGTGCACTCCGACGAGGAGACCGGCCAGACCATCATCGGTGGTATGGGCGAGCTTCACCTCGAGGTGCTCGTCGACCGCATGAAGCGCGAGTTCCGCGTCGAGGCGAACGTCGGCAAGCCCCAGGTCGCGTACCGCGAGACGATCCGCAAGGCCGTCGAGCGCATCGACTACACGCACAAGAAGCAGACTGGTGGTACCGGCCAGTTCGCGAAGGTGCAGATCGCCCTCGAGCCCATCGAGGGTGGCGACGCCTCTTACGAGTTCGTCAACAAGGTCACCGGTGGCCGCATCCCCCGTGAGTACATCCCCTCGGTGGACGCGGGCGCCCAGGAAGCCATGCAGTTCGGCATCCTGGCCGGTTACGAGATGGTCGGCGTCCGCGTCACCCTTCTCGACGGTGGTTACCACGAGGTCGACTCCTCGGAGCTCGCCTTCAAGATCGCCGGTTCCCAGGCGTTCAAGGAGGGTGCCCGCAAGGCCTCTCCCGTGCTCCTGGAGCCGATGATGGCCGTCGAGGTCACCACGCCCGAGGACTACATGGGCGATGTGATCGGCGACCTCAACTCCCGCCGTGGCCAGATCCAGGCCATGGAGGAGCGCAGCGGCGCTCGCGTCGTGAAGGGCCTCGTGCCCCTCTCGGAGATGTTCGGCTACGTCGGAGACCTCCGCAGCAAGACCTCGGGTCGCGCAAGCTACTCGATGCAGTTCGACTCCTACGCCGAGGTTCCGCGGAACGTCGCCGAGGAGATCATCGCGAAGGCCAAGGGCGAGTAACTCTCCCGAGCTCACGCTTTAGGCTTGTCACCGGAGCCTGGTGGGCATGCGGCACAGCGCGCGAGCACTGTGCCGTATGCCCCCGGCGCCGGCACCCCAGCAAAGATCACCTGGCGCCGATGAAGCAAGGCGTACAGAACCACTCAGGAGGACCCCAGTGGCGAAGGCAAAGTTCGAGCGGACTAAGCCCCACGTCAACATCGGCACCATCGGTCACATCGACCACGGTAAGACGACCCTCACGGCCGCCATTACCAAGGTGCTGCACGACGCGTACCCGGACCTGAACGAGGCCTCGGCCTTCGACCAGATCGACAAGGCTCCCGAAGAGCGCCAGCGCGGTATCACCATCTCCATCGCGCACGTCGAGTACCAGACGGAGTCGCGTCACTACGCGCACGTCGACTGCCCGGGTCACGCGGACTACATCAAGAACATGATCACCGGTGCCGCGCAGATGGACGGCGCCATCCTCGTGGTCGCCGCCACCGACGGCCCGATGCCGCAGACCAAGGAGCACGTGCTCCTGGCCCGCCAGGTCGGCGTTCCGTACATCGTCGTCGCCCTGAACAAGGCCGACATGGTGGACGACGAGGAGATCCTGGAGCTCGTCGAGCTCGAGGTCCGCGAGCTGCTCTCCGAGTACGAGTTCCCGGGCGACGACGTTCCGGTCGTCAAGGTCTCGGCGCTCAAGGCGCTCGAGGGCGACAAGGAGTGGGGCGAGTCCGTCCTCAACCTGATGAAGGCCGTCGACGAGGCCATCCCGCAGCCCGAGCGTGACGTCGACAAGCCGTTCCTGATGCCGATCGAGGACGTCTTCACGATCACCGGTCGTGGCACCGTCGTCACCGGTCGTATCGAGCGTGGTGTCCTGAAGGTCAACGAGACCGTCGACATCGTCGGTATCAAGCAGGAGAAGACCACCACCACGGTCACCGGCATCGAGATGTTCCGCAAGCTGCTCGACGAGGGCCAGGCCGGTGAGAACGTCGGTCTGCTCCTCCGTGGCATCAAGCGCGAGGACGTCGAGCGCGGCCAGGTCATCATCAAGCCGGGTTCGGTCACGCCGCACACCGAGTTCGAGGCGCAGTCCTACATCCTGTCGAAGGACGAGGGTGGCCGTCACACCCCCTTCTTCAACAACTACCGCCCGCAGTTCTACTTCCGTACCACGGACGTGACCGGCGTCGTGACCCTCCCCGAGGGCACCGAGATGGTCATGCCGGGCGACAACACCGTCATGAGCGTCCAGCTGATCCAGCCGGTCGCCATGGAGGAGGGCCTGAAGTTCGCCATCCGTGAGGGTGGCCGGACCGTGGGCGCCGGCCAGGTCACCAAGATCGTCAAGTAGTTTCTGCTTGGCCTTCGGCCTGGTAGCTCGCTGAGCTGCAAGAAGGGCCCCGCGCCTCGAAAGAGGCGCGGGGCCCTTCGCCGTGTCCGGGCCCTTCGCCCGTGCCCGGGCACAGGGAAGAGAAGGCGCCGGCCTCCGTCCGACCCGGCAGGCCCCCTCGGAGGCCCTGCGGGGCCGCCCGCGGCGCTGTGCGGGGCCGGACATGGGTGTAGGGCCCCGGTACCTCAGGGCGGTGAGGTACGGGGGCCCTACGTTTCATGGGGACGGCGGGCCGGTCAGGTGCCCGCCGTCCCGGTCGGGGGCGCCGCTCAGACGCCGGCGACCGACTGGATCCAGGACCGGTACGCCGTGACGTTCGTGTACGCGGTCGTGGTCTGCCGGTCGCTGGTGGAGGCGACGCCGACCTGGACGCCGTTCGCGGTCATCGGACCGCCGGAGTCGCCGCCCGCGGTGATCCCGTTGCCGCGCCGGGCGCAGATCGCCGAGCCGCCGTACGCGTCACTGCAGCCGCCGGTGACCGTCACGTTGGCCACCTTGAGGTAGCGCGACTGGCAGTTGGCCTCGGAGCCGCACTGCGAGGTGGCGCCCCAGCCCCACACCTGGACGCTCTGCCCGACGCTCACGGAGCCGGGCGAGCCGAGCCGGGAGTAGGTCGCCTGCACGGAGCGGTCCAGGCGCACCAGCGCCAGGTCCGAGCTGTGGGTGTAGGTCTGGGCGCCGTTGGCGACCACGCCGCCGCTGTGCTGGTCGAGGCTGCCGATGCGGAACGACAGGCCGCCGCCGGTGACGCAGTGCTTGGCGGTGAGGATCCAGGTCGGCGCGATGATCGTCGCCGAACAGGTCTCCCTCCCGTTCGAGAAGAGGCGCGCGGCCCAGGGGGCGTTCTGCGCGTAGCCGCCGCCGATGATCTGGGTGGTGGGCGGCGGGGCATCCTGGAGCGGGGGCGCCGGGGCGGCCGACGCGGACGGTGCGAAGAGGGCGAGGACACAGGCCGCCGCGGCGGCGGCAGCGGGTACGAACCTGGATATACGCATGGTTCCTCGTTTCGCGCGACACGCCGGGGTGTGCGTGTCCGTGGGGGATGGTGGGCAACAGGGTGCCGGAGCGCGAGGAGCCGGTGGTACTAACGTTTGGGCATAACACGCGTTTATGGGGCGGAAGTTGAGACGGGCGCTCTGCCCCGGGGCCGCCACGCCCAGGGCGCCGCGTCCGTCCCGAACCCGACGACGACCGGCCGCCCGTCCCCGCCCACGTGGAGCGCGACGCCGTCCAGGGCGATGGGCCCCCGCGACCGTACGGCGGAACCCTCGGCGGTACGCAGCCGGATCCGGCCCTCCGGGGTCCGGCCCACCAGGACGGGGCCGCCCGGCGAAGCGGCGGCGGTCACCGGCCCGTACCCCCCGAAGCGGGGCGCGGGCCCCGCGCCGGACCGGACGACGGCCAGCTCCGGCCGCGCGGCCGGCCGGTAGTACAGCTCCACGGACCCGTCCGGCGCGGGGAGCGCGCCGGGCGCGTGCGCCGGTACGGGGGCGTCCGTGAGCTGGGCGCGGGCGGTGACGTCGGCGTCCGGGGCGTCCTGGGTCCAGTGGTGCACCGCGTGGTGCCCGGCCGCGTACACGTGGACGCGCCCCGCCGTGTCCACCACCGCGGTCAGACCGTCCTGCACCTCGCCCCCGCCCAGGTCACGCCACCCGCTCCAGCGCCCGGTCCCCGCGTCGCGCACCCGGGTGCTCAGCCCCTTCTCCGCGTTCCGCACGAAGAGGTGGACGCGGCCGTCCGGGGCCGCCACGGCGACGGGCACGCCGATCCGCCGCCCGTGGTCCGCGCCGACGGCGGGGTTGCCCAGTCCCCGCCAGGCGCGGAAGGGGCCGTCCGGCGCGCCCTGCTCCAGCAGCACTACCTCGCGCTCGTCGGCCGAACCGTGCCCGCCGAGCGCGGCGAACCGCAGTCCGAACAGCAGGTGCCGCCCGTCCGCCGTCGCCGCCGAGCCCAGCACCGGGGCGAGCGGACCGCCGCCGAGGTCGTCCGCGGCCTCGAAGGCCCCGCTGCCGGGCGCGCTCTCGCGCCACCGGACGGCGCGCAGCCCCAGGACCCCGTAGAGGGTGAGCCGGCCGTCCGCGCCGGCGGCGACCCGCGCGCGGGGCCCCGGGTAGCGGTGGTGGGTGGACCGCACCCAGCCCTTCCGGTTGGTCAGCGGCCGGTCGCCGCCCACGTTGTAGTCCCCGCAGCCGGCCGGGTTGCCGCACTCCCAGTCGGGCGCGCCGCCGTACGGGACGAGGTGGGCGGCCTTGCGCTCCAGCACCTCGGGCGGCAGGTTCTCGGGCCAGTGCCGGTTGTAGTAACCGCGGAAGGAGGCGACCGCGAATCCGGGCACGGGGTTCCCGGCCGCCGTGGTCCGCGCCACCCAGCGGACCAGCGCGGCCCAGGCGAAGCCGCCGGCCGCGGTGTGGTCGGCGTGGTCGGAGTACCCGCGCTGCTCGCTGTCCCGGCGGCGCTCGTACTCGCTGCTGAACTGGAGGTCCGGGTCCGGGTCGAGGGTGTGCACGACGGTCGGCCGGTACTGCTCCAGCAACCCCGCGAGCACGTCGATCAGGGAGTCGTACGTGTACGAACCGGCCTTCTCCAGCGGGGAGCCGGCCGCGACGACGGTACGCAGCACCAGCCGCCGGTCGCGCCAGAGGCTGGGCAGCCCGAGCCGGCCGCGCCCGGTGTGCATCGCGGTGTTGAGGAAGACCAGCTCGACCCGCCGCGCCCCGTCGGCCAGGACGTTCAGCTCGGCCCGGTGGCCGCCGTCCAGGGCGATCACCGACTTCTGCCAGGGCGTGAAGCGGTCCAGCCCGAGCAGCTCGGCGTACGCCTGGCGCAGGCCCTGGTGGCGCGCGGAGGAGTACCCGGCCCGGTCGGCGGCCGGGCGCGGGGCCCCGGGGATCTTGTTGACCCCGTCGGCCTCGCCCGCGGTGAGGTAGACGCAGACCACCGGGACCCCCGCGTCGAGGGCCTCGCGGGTGTCCGGGTTCATGAAGTACAGATCGTCGTCCGGGTGGGCCAGCAGCTGCATGACCAGCGCCCGCCGGGTGCTCGCTATGGCCAGGCCGGGCGCCGGATCGGCCACCGGTCCGCGGCGCCGGGGGACCGGCACGGCGCACCCGGCGGTGGCGGCGGTCGCGGTGGCCGCCAGGAGCAGGGCGCGCCGCGACACCCGTATCCGGGCCGGGACAGATCGATCCACCACGCCGCGCACTCCGTCCGCTCCCGCTTCCCCCGCAGCGGGCGAACGAGCGCCCGTCCTGCGTCCCGCTGCTCTCTCCGTGCGGGCCGGCGGCGGGTCGGGCCGTGCCTGCGGGGGAGTAGACGGAGATCGGAGCGGCCGGGTTGCCCGGGCGGGCGATGGGATCGCGCACCGGGAACGCGCCGGCGGGGCCCTCCCGCCCCGGCGGTGATCGCGTGCAGTGCGCGGAGGCGGTGGACGGGACGTCCGGGCGTACGGTGTGATCGCCGCCATGGCCGAACTCCGTCGGGCGCCCCAGGCTGTTCCGAGGGGTGCGGAGCCTGCCGGACGAGGGGTTCGGAGCCTGCCGGACGCGGGGTTCGGAGGCCGCCGGATGCGTGCTTGCGTTTGAGTCGGCGCTCGCTCGGGGTAGTATTCCGGGCTCGATTGGCCAGGCCCGCGCCCCGTATGGCACACTGACCAGGTTGCTCGGTTGAGTGTCAATGCTGCGCGCCTCCCGCCGGGAGGACCGGAAGCGAGTCCCACAGTACTCGTCGGCCCCCAGGGCCGGACGTACGGGAATCTTCCGGGAAGCACAGCAGGGTGCTGACCAGGCGCCCGGCGGGTGTTCCACCCCCGGTTCCGCGGTCCTCGGCCCGCACCCCCTTGGTTGGGATCTCCCTGGCGGGAGATTTTCGTAGAGGGGATGCGACACGCCCGACCGCGTGGGTCGGAGGGGGAGTCCAGAGAACCCCCGGGTTCCAGAGCGTTAAACAGAGAGACAGGACTACTAGTAGCCATGGCGGGACAGAAGATCCGCATCCGGCTCAAGGCCTACGACCACGAGGTCATCGACTCCTCGGCGAAGAAGATCGTCGAGACGGTGACCCGCACTGGTGCGTCGGTCGCGGGCCCGGTGCCGCTGCCCACTGAGAAGAACGTGTACTGCGTCATCAAGTCGCCGCACAAGTACAAGGACTCTCGCGAGCACTTCGAGATGCGCACGCACAAGCGCCTCATCGACATCCTCGACCCCACGCCGAAGACGGTTGACTCGCTGATGCGCCTCGACCTCCCGGCCGGCGTCGACATCGAGATCAAGCTCTGAGGGGACGGGCCGAGATGAGCAAGAACATCAAGGGCGTCCTGGGCGAGAAGCTCGGCATGACCCAGGTCTGGGACGAGAACAACCGGGTCGTCCCGGTGACCGTCGTCAAGGCCGGTCCGTGCGTCGTGACGCAGGTGCGCACCAACGACAGCGACGGCTACGAAGCGGTCCAGATCGCCTTCGGCGAGATCGACCCGCGCAAGGTGAACAAGCCCCTCAAGGGTCACTTCGCCAAGGCCGACGTCACCCCGCGCCGCCACCTGGTCGAGCTCCGCACCCCTGACGCCAGCGAGTACACGCTGGGCCAGGAGGTCACCGCCGCTGTGTTCGAGTCCGGCGTCAAGGTCGACGTCACGGGCAAGAGCAAGGGCAAGGGCTTCGCCGGTGTCATGAAGCGTCACAACTTCAAGGGCGGCAAGGCGTCCCACGGTGCCCACCGTGTGCACCGCATGCCGGGCTCCATCGGTGGCTGTGCCACCCCCGGCCGTGTCTTCAAGGGCATGCGCATGGCGGGTCGCATGGGCAACGAGCGCGTCACCACCCAGAACCTGACCATCCACGCGGTTGACGCGGAGAAGGGTCTGCTCCTCATCAAGGGCGCGGTCCCCGGTCCGAACGGCGGCCTCGTCCTGGTCCGTACCGCGGCCAAGGGGGCTTGAGGTAATGAGCACCATTGACATCCTTTCGCCGGCAGGCGACAAGGCCGGTACCGTCGAGCTCCCCGCGGAGATCTTCGACGCGAAGACCAGCGTTCCGCTGATCCACCAGGTCGTCGTCGCCCAGCTGGCGGCTGCCCGTCAGGGCACGCACAAGACCAAGACCCGCGGCGAAGTCCGCGGCGGTGGCAAGAAGCCGTACCGCCAGAAGGGCACCGGCCGCGCCCGTCAGGGCTCGACCCGCGCCCCGCAGTTCGCCGGCGGTGGCGTCGTCCACGGCCCGCAGCCGCGTGACTACTCGCAGCGGACCCCGAAGAAGATGAAGGCCGCCGCCCTGCGCGGTGCCCTCTCCGACCGGGCCCGTCACTCCCGCATCCACGTCGTCACCGGCGTGGTCGAGAGCGAGATCTCCACCAAGGCCGCCAAGACGCTGCTCGGCAAGATCTCGGAGCGCCCCAACGTGCTCCTGGTCGTCGAGCGCTCTGACGAGGCCGCGTGGCTGTCCGCGCGCAACCTGCCCCAGGTGCACATCCTGGAGCCGGGCCAGCTCAACACGTACGACGTGATCGTCTCTGACGACGTGGTCTTCACCCAGGCCGCCCTCGAGTCCTTCGTGTCTGGCCCCCAGACCGCTGAGACCGAAGGGAGCGCCGCCTGATGAGTGAGGCGACCGTTACCAGCAAGACGTACTCGGACCCGCGTGACGTTCTCGTCAAGCCCGTGGTCTCCGAGAAGAGCTACGCGCTGCTCGACGAGAACAAGTACACGTTCATCGTCGCGCCCGGCTCCAACAAGACCCAGATCAAGCAGGCCGTCGAGGCGGTCTTCTCGGTCAAGGTCACCGGGGTCAACACGATCAACCGGCAGGGCAAGCGCAAGCGCACCCGCACCGGTTTCGGCAAGCGCGCCGACACGAAGCGCGCCATCGTGACCCTCGCCGAGGGCGACCGTATCGACATCTTCGGCGGCCCGACCTCCTAGTGAGGTCGAGTCGTCCGGAATCGGACGAGGACTGAGAAATGGGTATCCGCAAGTACAAGCCGACGACCCCGGGCCGTCGTGGCTCCAGCGTCGCCGACTTTGTCGAGATCACGCGGTCCACGCCGGAGAAGTCGCTGGTCCGCCCCCTGCACAACAAGGGCGGCCGTAACAACGCCGGTCGTGTGACCGTTCGCCACCAGGGTGGTGGCCACAAGCGCGCCTACCGCGTGATCGACTTCCGTCGTCACGACAAGGACGGCGTGCCGGCCAAGGTCGCGCACATCGAGTACGACCCGAACCGCACCGCGCGCATCGCGCTGCTGCACTACGCGGACGGCGAGAAGCGTTACATCGTCGCTCCCCGTGGCCTGTCGCAGGGCGACCGTGTCGAGAACGGTCCGACCGCCGACATCAAGCCCGGCAACAACCTGGCGCTGCGCAACATCCCGGTCGGTACGACCATCCACGCCATCGAGCTGCGGCCCGGCGGCGGCGCGAAGTTCGCCCGTTCCGCGGGTGCCTCCGTGCAGCTGCTGGCGAAGGAGGGCACCATGGCCCACCTTCGTATGCCGTCGGGTGAGATCCGCCTGGTCGACGCGCGCTGCCGCGCGACGATCGGCGAGGTCGGCAACGCCGAGCAGTCGAACATCAACTGGGGCAAGGCCGGCCGCATGCGCTGGAAGGGCGTGCGCCCGACCGTCCGCGGTGTCGCGATGAACCCGGTTGACCACCCGCACGGTGGTGGTGAAGGCAAGACCTCCGGTGGTCGCCACCCGGTCTCGCCGTGGGGTCAGAAGGAGGGTCGTACGCGTTCTCCCAAGAAGGCGAGCAACAAGTACATCGTCCGCCGCCGCAAGACGAACAAGAAGCGCTAGGAGCGGGTTTAGATGCCGCGCAGTCTCAAGAAGGGGCCCTTCGTCGACGGACACCTCATCAAGAAGGTGGACGTACAGAACGAGGCAGGCACCAAGAACGTCATCAAGACCTGGTCCCGTCGCTCGATGATCGTCCCGGCCATGCTGGGTCACACCATCGCGGTGCACAACGGCAAGATCCACGTCCCGGTGTTCGTCACCGAGTCGATGGTCGGCCACAAGCTCGGCGAGTTCTCGCCGACTCGCACCTTCCGCGGCCACGTCAAGGACGACCGGAAGTCGAAGCGCCGCTAAGCGCGGGGTGGAAACGACTATGACTTACACCGAAGGGACAACCATGGAAGCCAGGGCCCAGGCGCGGTACATCCGCGTCACGCCCATGAAGGCCCGCCGCGTGGTGGACCTCATCCGTGGCATGGACGCCACGGAGGCTCAGGCGGTCCTGCGTTTCGCCCCGCAGGCCGCGAGCGTGCCGGTTGGCAAGGTGCTGGACAGCGCCATCGCCAACGCCGCACACAACTACGACCACACCGACGCCTCTTCGCTGGTCATCAGCGAGGCGTACGTGGACGAGGGTCCGACCCTGAAGCGGTTCCGTCCGCGTGCCCAGGGCCGCGCCTACCGGATCCGTAAGCGGACCAGCCACATCACCGTGGTCGTCAGCAGCAAGGAAGGAACCCGGTAATGGGCCAGAAGGTAAACCCGCACGGGTTCCGGCTCGGCATCACCACGGACTTCAAGTCCCGCTGGTACGCCGACAAGCTGTACAAGGACTACGTCAAGGAAGACGTCGCCATTCGTCGCATGATGACGAAGGGCATGGAGCGGGCCGGCATCTCGAAGGTCGAGATCGAGCGCACCCGCGACCGCGTCCGCGTTGACATCCACACCGCCCGTCCGGGCATCGTCATCGGTCGCCGCGGCGCCGAGGCCGATCGCATCCGCGGCGAGCTGGAGAAGCTGACCGGCAAGCAGGTCCAGCTGAACATCCTCGAGGTCAAGAACCCCGAGGTGGACGCTCAGCTGGTGGCCCAGGCCGTCGCCGAGCAGCTCTCCTCCCGCGTCTCCTTCCGTCGGGCCATGCGCAAGAGCATGCAGTCCTCGATGAAGGCCGGCGCCAAGGGCATCAAGATCCAGTGCGGTGGCCGCCTCGGCGGCGCCGAGATGTCCCGCTCGGAGTTCTACCGCGAGGGCCGCGTGCCCCTGCACACGCTCCGCGCGAACGTCGACTACGGCTTCTTCGAGGCCAAGACGACCTTCGGCCGCATCGGCGTGAAGGTCTGGATCTACAAGGGCGACGTCAAGAACATCGCCGAGGTTCGCGCCGAGAACGCCGCGGCCCGCGCCGGCAACCGTCCGGCTCGTGGCGGCGCTGACCGCCCGGCCGGCCGCGGTGGCCGTGGTGGCGAGCGTGGCGGTCGCGGCCGTAAGCCGCAGCAGTCGCCGGCAGCCGAGGCCCCCAAGGCCGACGCCGCCGCTGCTCCGGCTGCTGAGAGCACCGGAACGGAGGCCTGACCGAAATGCTGATCCCCCGTAGGGTCAAGCACCGCAAGCAGCACCACCCGAAGCGCAGCGGTATGTCCAAGGGTGGCACGCAGGTTGCGTTCGGCGAGTACGGCATCCAGGCGCTGACCCCGGCGTACGTGACGAACCGTCAGATCGAGTCCGCTCGTATCGCGATGACCCGTCACATCAAGCGTGGCGGCAAGGTCTGGATCAACATCTACCCGGACCGTCCCCTGACGAAGAAGCCGGCCGAGACCCGCATGGGTTCCGGTAAGGGTTCTCCCGAGTGGTGGATCGCGAACGTCAAGCCCGGTCGGGTGATGTTCGAGCTGTCCTACCCGAACGAGAAGATTGCTCGTGAGGCGCTTACCCGCGCTGCTCACAAGCTTCCGATGAAGTGCCGGATCGTGCGGCGCGAGGCAGGTGAGTCGTGATGTCGGCCGGTACCAAGGCGTCCGAGCTGCGCGAGCTGGGCGACGAGGAGCTCCTCAACAAGCTCCGCGAAGCCAAGGAAGAGCTGTTCAACCTCCGCTTCCAGGCGGCGACGGGTCAGCTCGAGAACCACGGCCGGCTCAAGTCCGTCCGTAAGGACATCGCCCGGATCTACACCCTGATGCGTGAGCGCGAGCTGGGCATCGAGACGGTGGAGAGCGCCTGATGAGCGAGAAGACTGTGACTGAGACGAACACCGACCGCGGTTTCCGCAAGACCCGTGAGGGTCTGGTCGTCAGCGACAAGATGGACAAGACCGTCGTCGTCGCCGTCGAGGACCGCGTGAAGCACGCCCTGTACGGCAAGGTCATCCGCCGTACGAACAAGCTCAAGGCCCACGACGAGCAGAACTCCGCCGGCGTCGGCGACCGCGTCCTCATCATGGAGACGCGTCCGCTGTCCGCCTCGAAGCGCTGGCGCATCGTCGAGATCCTCGAGAAGGCCAAGTAATTCCTGAGGGGTTTCCCTCAGGTCAGTTCCGCCAGGCTCGGTGAGGGAGCCGCGTAAGTCACTTACGCGGCTCCCCGCCGGGAACCGGCAGACGATCAGGAGATAGACGTGATCCAGCAGGAGTCGCGACTGCGCGTCGCCGACAACACGGGTGCGAAGGAAATTCTCACCATTCGTGTTCTCGGTGGCTCGGGTCGCCGCTACGCGGGTATCGGTGACGTCATCGTCGCCACCGTCAAGGACGCGATCCCCGGTGGCAACGTGAAGAAGGGTGACGTCGTCAAGGCCGTCATCGTTCGCACCGTCAAGGAGCGTCGTCGTCAGGATGGCTCGTACATCCGCTTCGACGAGAACGCCGCCGTCATTCTGAAGAACGACGGCGACCCCCGCGGCACCCGCATCTTCGGCCCGGTGGGCCGGGAGCTGCGCGAGAAGAAGTTCATGAAGATCATCTCGCTCGCGCCGGAGGTGCTGTAAGCATGAAGATCAAGAAGGGCGACCTGGTCCAGGTCATCACCGGTAAGGACAAGGGCAAGCAGGGCAAGGTCATCGTGGCCTACCCCGCTCAGGACCGCGTCCTCGTCGAGGGTGTCAACCGGGTCAAGAAGCACACCAAGGCCGGTCAGACGGCTCGCGGTTCGCAGACGGGTGGCATCGTGACCACCGAGGCTCCGATCCACGTCAGCAATGTTCAGCTGGTCGTGGAGAAGGACGGCAACAAGGTTGTCACCCGCGTCGGCTACCGCTTTGACGACGAGGGCAACAAGATCCGCGTTGCCAAGCGGACCGGTGAGGACATCTGATGACTGCCACCACTGCGCCGCGTCTCAAGACGCGCTACCGCGAGGAAATCGCCGGCAAGCTGCGTGAGGAGTTCTCGTACGAGAACGTCATGCAGGTTCCCGGTCTGGTCAAGATCGTGGTCAACATGGGTGTGGGCGACGCCGCCCGCGACTCCAAGCTGATCGACGGGGCCGTCCGCGACCTCACCACGATCACCGGCCAGAAGCCGGCCGTCACGAAGGCCCGCAAGTCCATCGCGCAGTTCAAGCTGCGCGAGGGCCAGCCGATCGGCTGCCACGTCACCCTCCGCGGTGACCGGATGTGGGAGTTCCTGGACCGTACGCTGTCGCTCGCGCTGCCGCGTATCCGTGACTTCCGTGGCCTGTCGCCGAAGCAGTTCGACGGCCGTGGCAACTACACCTTCGGTCTCACGGAGCAGGTCATGTTCCACGAGATCGACCAGGACAAGATCGACCGGGTCCGGGGCATGGACATCACCGTGGTCACCACGGCGACCAACGACGACGAGGGTCGTGCCCTGCTTCGTCACCTCGGCTTCCCGTTCAAGGAGAACTGACCGTGGCGAAGAAGGCTCTGATCGCTAAGGCCGCCCGTAAGCCGAAGTTCGGCGTCCGCGGGTACACCCGCTGCCAGCGCTGCGGCCGGCCCCACTCCGTCTACCGCAAGTTCGGCCTGTGCCGCGTGTGCCTCCGTGAGATGGCTCACCGTGGCGAGCTGCCGGGCGTGACCAAGAGCTCCTGGTAACTCTCCTTCGCCCCCTGGGCGTTGGAAGTTCCCGGAGACTCTCGGTAAGCATCTGGTCGGCAGGGGCCCCGCCTTTCATGCCGTAGGCTTGAAGGGTTGGGCGCCTGCCGCCCTAGACCGACTTACTACGCCGTAGGTCCCCGCACCGCACCCGTCCCGCCAGTGAGTGGGGAGAGGGATGGCGCATACAGGAAACCCCGGCGAGAGAGGCCGAAGGCCAATTCATGACCATGACTGATCCCATCGCAGACATGCTCACGCGTCTGCGTAACGCGAACTCGGCATACCACGACTCCGTCGTGATGCCGCACAGCAAGATCAAGTCGCACATCGCGGAGATCCTCCAGCAGGAGGGCTTCATCACCGGCTGGAAGGTCGAGGACGCCGAGGTCGGCAAGAACCTCGTCCTGGAGCTGAAGTTCGGTCCGAACCGCGAGCGTTCGATCGCCGGCATCAAGCGCATCTCGAAGCCGGGTCTGCGTGTGTACGCAAAGTCCACCAACCTGCCGAAGGTCCTCGGCGGCCTGGGCGTGGCGATCATCTCCACGTCCCACGGTCTCCTGACCGGCCAGCAGGCAGGCAAGAAGGGCGTAGGTGGGGAAGTCCTCGCCTACGTCTGGTAGTCGGGAAAGGAAGGAAAGCTCATGTCGCGAATCGGCAAGCTCCCCATCCAGGTTCCCGCCGGTGTGGACGTCACCATCGATGGCCGTACGGTCGCGGTGAAGGGCCCCAAGGGTTCCCTCACGCACACCGTCGCCGCGCCGATCGAGGTCTCCAAGGGCGAGGACGGCGTTCTCAACGTCACCCGCCCGAACGACGAGCGTCAGAACAAGGCCCTCCACGGCCTGTCCCGCACGCTGGTGGCGAACATGATCACCGGCGTGACCGCGGGTTACTCCAAGGCGCTCGAGATCAGTGGTGTCGGTTACCGAGTCCAGGCGAAGGGCTCCAACCTGGAGTTCGCCCTGGGCTACAGCCACCCGATCGTCATCGAGGCGCCGGAAGGCATCACCTTCAAGGTCGAGTCGCCCACGAAGCTCAGCGTCGAGGGCATCGACAAGCAGAAGGTCGGCGAAGTGGCCGCCAACATCCGCAAGCTGCGGAAGCCCGACCCGTACAAGGCCAAGGGCGTCAAGTACGCGGGCGAGGTCATCCGCCGCAAGGTCGGAAAGGCTGGTAAGTAGCCATGGCATACGGTGTGAAGATCGCCAAGGGCGACGCGTACAAGCGCGCTGCCCGCAAGCGCCGCCACATCCGCGTCCGCAAGCACCTGTCGGGTTCGCCGGAGCGTCCCCGTCTGGTCGTGACGCGTTCCAACCGCCACATCGTGGCCCAGGTCATCGACGACATCGCGGGCCACACGCTCGCGTCGGCGTCGACCCTGGACACCTCGATCCGTGGTGGCGAGGGTGACAAGAGCGCCCAGGCCAAGCAGGTCGGCGCCCTGGTCGCCGAGCGTGCCAAGGCTGCAGGCGTCGAGGCCGTCGTGTTTGACCGCGGTGGCAACCAGTACGCCGGGCGGATTGCCGCTCTGGCTGACGCCGCCCGTGAAGCCGGGCTGAAGTTCTAAGCCCCGGTTCCTACGCACAGCGGACGTAACAGAGAGAGGTAATTCCCATGGCTGGACCCCAGCGCCGCGGAAGCGGTGCCGGTGGCGGCGAGCGGCGGGACCGGAAGGGCCGCGACGGTGGCGCAGCCGCCGAGAAGACCGCGTACGTCGAGCGCGTCGTCGCGATCAACCGCGTCGCCAAGGTTGTGAAGGGTGGTCGTCGCTTCAGCTTCACCGCGCTCGTCGTGGTGGGCGATGGTGACGGCACCGTCGGTGTCGGATACGGCAAGGCCAAGGAAGTTCCCGCGGCCATCGCCAAGGGTGTCGAAGAGGCCAAGAAGAACTTCTTCAAGGTCCCGCGCATCCAGGGCACCATCCCTCACCCGATCACGGGCGAGAAGGCTGCGGGCGTCGTCCTGCTCAAGCCGGCTTCCCCCGGTACCGGTGTTATCGCCGGTGGCCCGGTGCGCGCCGTGCTCGAGTGCGCCGGCGTTCACGACATCCTGTCGAAGTCGCTTGGCTCGTCCAACGCGATCAACATCGTGCACGCGACCGTGGAGGCCCTCAAGGGCCTGCAGCGTCCCGAGGAGATCGCGGCCCGCCGCGGTCTGCCGCTCGAGGACGTCGCCCCCGCGGCTCTGCTCCGTGCGCGTGCGGGAGCGGGTGCGTAATGGCCCGTCTCAAGATCACGCAGACCAAGTCGTACATCGGCAGCAAGCAGAACCACCGCGACACCCTGCGTTCGCTCGGGCTCAAGCGCCTGAACGACTCGGTTGTCAAGGAGGACCGCCCCGAGTTCCGCGGAATGGTGCACACCGTCCGCCACCTCGTGACGGTTGAGGAGGTTGACTGACATGGCGGAGAACAGCCCGCTGAAGGCCCACAACCTCCGGCCTGCCCCGGGCGCCAAGACCGCCAAGACCCGTGTGGGTCGTGGTGAGGCGTCCAAGGGTAAGACCGCAGGCCGTGGTACCAAGGGTACGAAGGCTCGTTACCAGGTTCCGGAGCGCTTCGAGGGTGGCCAGATGCCCCTCCACATGCGTCTCCCGAAGCTCAAGGGCTTCAAGAACCCGTTCCGCACGGAGTACCAGGTCGTGAACCTGGACAGGCTCGCGACGCTCTACCCCGAGGGTGGAGAGGTCACGGTGGCCGACCTGGTCGCCAAGGGCGCCGTGCGCAACAACCACCTCGTCAAGGTCCTCGGACAGGGCGAGATCTCCGTGGCGCTGCAGGTTTCGGTTGACGCCGTCTCCGGCTCCGCCAAGGAGAAGATCACCGCCGCCGGCGGTACGGTCACCGAGCTCGTCTGAGCCGCGGGACAGGACTGAGCCCGGTCGGCCGCCTCTTCGGAGGTGGCCGGCCGGGTTTTTTCGTGTTCGGGGCGCTGTACGGGAACCGTAAAGGCTCGGGAAAGGTTGAAGGGGTGTCCACCGCGACGGCGGTGGAGGAGCGGAGGGGACATACCCGTCCCAAATCGTGTGGCGCGACCGGTCTTCCACGGCGCGGTCCGGCAGGTGGGCGGTGCACCGGCGTGCGGTGCGTGTTTCCCGCCCAGTGCCGGGCCGGGTAGGGTAGCGCCGTTCATCTTTTGTGGCCTCCTTACGATGTAGGGCTGCCTTGTATCCGAACCCATCCAGACCCATCCAGACCCGTCGCCTCTGACGCATAGCGCGGGGGTCGCAGGAGGCACCGTGTTCACCGCGTTCGCCCGAGCGTTCAAGACGCCCGACCTGCGCAAGAAGCTGCTCTTCACGCTCGGCATCATCGTGCTGTACCGGCTCGGGGCGCACATCCCGGCCCCGGGTGTGGACTACTCGAAGGTGCAGCAGTGCATCGACCCGGCCGAATCGGGTGGCCTGCTCGGTCTGATGCAGATGTTCAGCGGTGGCGCCCTGCTGCAGATCACCATCTTCGCGCTCGGCATCATGCCGTACATCACGGCCAGCATCATTCTCCAGCTGCTGACCGTCGTGATCCCGCGGCTGGAAGCCCTGAAGAAGGAGGGGCAGTCCGGCACGGCGAAGATCACGCAGTACACGCGTTATCTGACGGTCGCACTGGCCGTCCTCCAGGGCACCGGCCTCGTCGCCACCGCCCGCAGCGGTGCGCTCTTCCAGAACTGCTCCGTGGCCAACCAGGTCGTCCCGGACAAGTCGATCTTCACCACGATCATCATGGTCATCACGATGACCGCCGGTACGGCCGCCGTCATGTGGCTCGGTGAGCTGATCACCGACCGCGGCATCGGCAACGGCATGTCGATCCTGATGTTCATCTCGATCGCCGCCACGTTCCCGGGCGCCCTGTGGGCCATCAAGGAGAGCGGCAAGCTGGCCGACGGCTGGATCGAGTTCGGCACGGTCATTCTGGTCGGCTTCGTGATGGTGGGCCTCGTCGTCTTCGTCGAGCAGGCCCAGCGCCGTATCCCGGTGCAGTACGCGAAGCGCATGATCGGGCGCCGCTCCTACGGCGGTACGTCGACGTACATCCCGCTCAAGGTGAACCAGGCGGGCGTGATCCCGGTCATCTTCGCCTCGTCGCTGCTCTACATCCCGGCGCTGATCGTCCAGTTCTCCCAGTCCACCGCCGGCTGGGCGACGTGGATCCAGGACAACTTCGTGACCGGTACGCACCCGTACTACATCGCGACGTACTTCGTGCTGATCGTGTTCTTCGCCTTCTTCTACGTGGCCATTTCGTTCAACCCCGACGAAGTCGCCGACAACATGAAGAAGTATGGTGGCTTCATCCCGGGTATCCGGGCAGGCCGACCTACTGCCGAGTACCTGAGCTACGTGCTCAACAGGATCACTTGGCCGGGCTCGCTGTATCTGGGCCTGATCGCTCTGGTGCCGACGATGGCGTTGGCAGGCTTCGGCGGAGCTAACCAGAACTTCCCGTTCGGCGGGACGAGCATCCTCATCATCGTGGGTGTGGGTCTGGAAACCGTGAAGCAGATCGAGAGTCAGCTCCAGCAGCGCAATTACGAAGGGTTCCTCCGCTGATGCGAATCGTCCTCGTCGGGCCTCCGGGTGCCGGCAAGGGAACGCAGGCTGCGTACCTTGCCAAGAACCTGTCGATTCCGCACATCTCCACGGGTGACCTGTTCCGCGCCAACATGAGCCAGGGCACGGACCTTGGCAAGCAGGCCCGCGCCTACATCGACGCGGGACAGCTGGTGCCGGACGAGGTCACCATCGGGATGGCCAAGGACCGCATGTCCCAGTCGGACGCCGTGAACGGCTTCCTGCTGGACGGCTTCCCGCGGAATGTGGGCCAGGCCGAAGCCCTTGACGCGATGCTCAAGGACGAGGGCGTGAAGCTGGACGCGGTCCTCGATCTGGAGGTCCCCGAGGAAGAGGTCGTGAAGCGGATCGCGGGCCGTCGCGTCTGCCGCAAGGACAGCTCGCACGTCTTCCACCTGTCGTACAGCCCGCCGAAGACCGAGGGCGTCTGCGACGCCTGCGGCGGCGAGCTGTACCAGCGCCACGACGACAGCGAGGAGACGGTCCGCACCCGGCTGGAGGTCTACCACACGCAGACCGAGCCGATCATCGACTACTACCGGGCCCAGGGCCTGGTGGTGACCATCTCCGCGCTGGGCGAGGTCGCGGACGTGACCGCCCGCGCCATGGAGGCGCTGAAGTCCTCGAACGAGGGCTGAGCCTCCCCGCACCACCCCGCTGTGCAAGCCGGCCGCGGCGCCTCTGGGCGCCGCGGCCGACTGCTTGCGCCCGTATCGTTGAACACGCCGAGCCGTACCCGCCACCGTCGATGCAGAGAGGCGCCGAGCAATGGTGCAGATCAAGACCCCCGAGCAGATCGCGAAGATGCGTGAGGCGGGCCTGGTGGTCGCCGCCATTCACGCCGCCACCCGCGAGGCGGCCGTGCCCGGGGCCACCACGCACGACTTGGACCAGGTCGCCCGGAAGGTCATCGCCGACCACGGCGCGAAGTCGAACTTCCTCGGGTACGGCGGGTTCCCCGCGACCATCTGCACCTCGGTCAACGAGGTCGTCGTCCACGGCATCCCGGACGAGAAGACGGTCCTCAAGGACGGCGACATCATCTCCATCGACGCCGGTGCGATCGTCGACGGCTGGCACGGCGACGCCGCGTACACGGCCTTCGTGGGCACCGGTCACGCACCGGAGCTGGTCGAGCTCTCGCGGGTGACCGAGGAGTCGATGTGGGCCGGGATCGCCGCGATGAAGGTGAACAACCGCCTCGTGGACGTCTCCCGGGCGATCGAGACCTACATCCGGCGCCAGCCCCGTCCGGCGACGGGGAAGTACGGGATCATCGAGGACTTCGGCGGCCACGGCATCGGTACCGAGATGCACATGGACCCGCACCTGCTGAACTACGTCTCCCGCAAGCGCGGCAAGGGCATCAAGCTGGTCCCGGGCGTCTGCCTGGCGATCGAGCCGATGGTCTCGCTCGGAACGGCCCGTACGGAGACGCTGGCCGACGACTGGACGGTCATCACGACGGACGGGACCTGGTCCTCGCACTGGGAGCACTCCATCGCGCTGACCGAGCAGGGGCCCCTGGTCCTGACCGCCCCGGACTGCGGGAAGGCGAAGCTGGCGGAGTACGGCATCGAGGCGGCGCCGGACCCGCTGGGCTGACCCCGGCTCCCGCCCGGCCGACCGCCGGACGGCCGGCGCCCCGATACCACCCCTCCGACAGGTCTAAGGATCACCGGCAGTGGGCAAACTTGACGGATTCGTCTTTTGGAGTCCGCTGACGTAGACTGACTCGTCGGCTCTGGTGCATCCGTGTGCCCGCATGTTGCACACGCGATACGCGAGAGCCGATCAAGGTAGCCGATTCGAAAGGCGAAGCGTGGCCAAGAAGCAAGGTGCCATCGAGATTGAGGGCACCGTGATCGAGTCCCTCCCGAACGCAATGTTCAAGGTGGAGCTCCAGAACGGTCACAAGGTCCTGGCGCACATCAGCGGCAAGATGCGGATGCACTACATCCGTATCCTCCCCGATGACCGTGTTGTGGTGGAGCTTTCTCCGTACGACCTCACGCGCGGCCGGATCGTCTACCGCTACAAGTAGATCTTGCCCCCATCCCGTTTCGGCGGATGATGGCACTGACCCGGAGAACCTGACATCCCATGAAGGTCAAGCCGAGCGTCAAGAAGATCTGCGACAAGTGCAAGGTGATCCGCCGCCACGGTCGGGTCATGGTCATCTGCGACAACCTGCGCCACAAGCAGCGCCAGGGCTGACGCACGACCGCCTGCATCTCGCAGTTCTTCGCGCGACGCACGTAATACGTACATACGCAGTACCCGTCCAAGCCACGGCTGACGACACCTCCGGCGGGGGCCGGGGACCCGGGCGTACCACCGCTTCTCGTGAGCGGTCGGCGGTCGGGAGCGGTGCTGCGGAAGACCCCCGATATGACAACTGGAGCCATTGAATGGCACGCGTTTCAGGTGTTGACATCCCGCGCGAAAAGCGCGTGGAGGTTGCCCTCACCTACGTCTTCGGCATCGGGCGCACCCGGTCCAAGGAGATCCTCGCCAGCACCGGCGTGAACCCGGACGCCCGCGTCCGCGACCTTGCCGAGGAAGACCTCGTCAAGATCCGCGAGTACGTGGACGCCAACCTCCGCACCGAGGGCGACCTCCGCCGCGAGGTCCAGGGCGACATCCGCCGCAAGATCGAGATCGGCTGCTACCAGGGCATTCGTCACCGCCGCGGTCTGCCGGTCCACGGTCAGCGCACCAGCACGAACGCGCGTACCCGCAAGGGCCCGCGTCGCGCCATCGCCGGTAAGAAGAAGCCGGGCAAGAAGTAGTCCTCAGCGGACGCACTGCGGACCTCCGGTTCTCCGGGCCCCGCAGCAACCAGCGGTCTTCGCTGTAGGACCGATCACCTCCCCTCTCCATCTGGAGTCAAGACATGCCCCCCAAGGGTCGTCAGGGCGCAGCCAAGAAGGTGCGTCGCAAGGAAAAGAAGAACGTCGCTCACGGCCACGCGCACATCAAGAGCACGTTCAACAACACCATCGTCTCGATCACGGACCCCTCGGGCAACGTGATCTCCTGGGCCTCCGCCGGCCACGTCGGCTTCAAGGGCTCGCGCAAGTCCACCCCCTTCGCCGCGCAGATGGCCGCCGAGTCGGCCGCCCGCCGCGCGCAGGAGCACGGCATGCGCAAGGTCGACGTCTTCGTCAAGGGACCCGGCTCCGGCCGTGAGACCGCGATCCGCTCCCTCCAGGCCACCGGCCTCGAGGTCGGCTCGATCCAGGACGTCACCCCGACGCCGCACAACGGCTGCCGTCCGCCGAAGCGTCGCCGCGTCTGACCCGCGACGGCCGGTGACGGCCGTGCGTCAGTAGCGCCGGGTCCGGGCGGTACACCCCATTCGGGGCGTACCGCCCGTACCCTTGTTACCTCTGTCGGGCATCAAATAGTGGGTGCCCACGATCGAAGGATCACCGCATGCTTATCGCTCAGCGTCCGTCGCTGACCGAAGAGGTCGTCGACGAGTTCCGCTCCCGGTTCGTGATCGAGCCGCTGGAGCCGGGCTTCGGCTACACCCTCGGCAACTCCCTCCGCCGCACCCTCCTCTCCTCGATCCCGGGCGCCGCTGTCACCAGCATCCGGATCGACGGCGTTCTGCACGAGTTCACCACCGTGCCGGGCGTCAAGGAGGACGTCACCGACCTCATCCTCAACATCAAGCAGCTGGTCGTCTCCTCGGAGCACGACGAGCCGGTCGTGATGTACCTGCGCAAGCAGGGCCCGGGTCTGGTCACCGCCGCCGACATCGCGCCCCCGGCCGGTGTCGAGGTGCACAACCCCGACCTCGTTCTCGCCACGCTCAACGGCAAGGGCAAGCTGGAGATGGAGCTGACCGTCGAGCGCGGTCGCGGCTACGTCTCCGCCGTCCAGAACAAGCAGGTCGGCCAGGAGATCGGCCGCATCCCGGTCGACTCCATCTACTCGCCGGTGCTCAAGGTCACGTACAAGGTCGAGGCGACCCGTGTCGAGCAGCGCACCGACTTCGACAAGCTGATCGTCGACGTCGAGACCAAGCAGGCCATGCGCCCCCGTGACGCCATGGCGTCGGCCGGCAAGACCCTGGTCGAGCTGTTCGGTCTGGCGCGCGAGCTCAACATCGACGCCGAGGGCATCGACATGGGCCCGTCCCCGACGGACGCCGCGCTCGCCGCCGATCTGGCGCTGCCGATCGAGGAGCTGGAGCTCACGGTCCGTTCGTACAACTGCCTCAAGCGCGAGGGCATCCACTCCGTGGGTGAGCTCGTGGCCCGCTCCGAGGCGGACCTGCTCGACATCCGCAACTTCGGCGCCAAGTCGATCGACGAGGTCAAGGCGAAGCTGGCCGGTATGGGCCTCGCGCTCAAGGACTCGCCTCCCGGCTTCGACCCGACCGCCGCCGCCGACGCCTTCGGCGCGGACGACGACGCGGACGCCGGTTTCGTGGAGACCGAGCAGTACTGAGCACCACCCGCACGACTTCCGTGAGGCGTCCGCCGCACGGGAACTGACACCGGTACCTGATACGGCCGGTGCAGCACACAAGGAGAATCACCATGCCGCGTCCCGCCAAGGGTGCCCGTCTGGGCGGCAGCGCCGCGCACGAGAAGCTGCTCCTCGCCAACCTGGCGAAGTCGCTGTTCGAGCACGGCCGCATCACGACGACCGAGGCCAAGGCCCGCCGCCTGCGCCCCGTCGCCGAGCGCCTCGTCACCAAGGCGAAGAAGGGCGACATCCACAACCGTCGCCTGGTGCTCCAGACGATCACGGACAAGAGCGTCGTCCACACGCTCTTCACCGAGATCGCTCCCCGGTACGAGAACCGCCCCGGTGGTTACACCCGTATCACCAAGATCGGCAACCGTCGTGGCGACAACGCCCCGATGGCCGTGATCGAGCTGGTCGAGGCGCTGACCGTGGCCCAGCAGGCCACCGGTGAGGCCGAGGCCGCCACGAAGCGCGCGGTCAAGGAAGACGCCCTCAAGAAGGACGAGGCCCCCGCGGCCGAGTCCGCCGAGGACGCCAAGCCGGCCGACGACGCGCCCGCCGCGGAAGCGGCTGACGAAAAGGGCAAGGACGCCTGAGCGTTCTGAGCCGGACCACGGGACGGGCCCGCATCACCCTTCGGGGCGGTGCGGGCCCGTTTCGCTTGATCAGGGTGAGGAGAGGGAGACGCGGTGAGTGACGAGGCGGAGCCCGGTTTCGTACGGGTGCGGCTGGACCTGTCGTACGACGGCAAGGACTTCTCCGGCTGGGCGAAGCAGACCGGCCGGCGCACGGTGCAGGGGGAGATCGAGGACGCGCTGCGGACCGTGACCCGCTCGGCGGTGACGTACGGCCTGACGGTGGCGGGCCGCACGGACGCCGGGGTGCACGCGCGCGGCCAGGTCGCCCATGTGGACCTGCCCGAAGCGCTCTGGGCGGAGCACGAGGAGAAGCTGCTGCGGCGGCTGGCGGGCCGGCTGCCGCAGGACGTACGGATCTGGCGGGCGGCCCCCGCCCCGGCGGGGTTCAACGCCCGCTTCTCCGCGCTGTGGCGGCGCTACGCCTACCGGGTGGGCGACCGGCCGGGCGGGGTCGATCCGCTGACGCGCGGCCATGTCCTGTGGCACGACCGGCCGTTGGACGTGGACGCGATGAACGAGGCGGCGGCGCCGATGGCGGGGGAGCACGACTTCGCCGCGTACTGCAAGAAGCGTGAGGGCGCGACGACCATCCGGACGCTCCAGAAGCTGAGCTGGGCGCGGGACCCGGATTCCGGGGTGCTCACCGCGACCGTGCAGGCGGACGCGTTCTGCCACAACATGGTGCGGGCGTTGATCGGGGCGGCGCTGTTCGTCGGCGACGGGCGGCGGCCGGCCTCCTGGCCCGCCGAGGTGCTGGCGGCGAAGGTGCGCGACCCCGGGGTGCACGTGGTGCGCCCGCACGGGCTGACGCTGGAGGAAGTGGCGTACCCGGCGGACGACTTGCTGGCGGCGCGGGCCGAAGAGGCCCGGAACGTACGGACGCTGCCGGGGGCCGGCTGCTGCTGAGCGGGCCGCCCGCTCACCGGCGGTCCCGGACTCCCGGGTGCCCGCTCGGGAGTCCGGCGGGGGCGTGGAGCCGCCGGGGCCGTCAGCCGGGGTCGGCCGCGGCCTGGGACGCCTGGAGCCGGCCCCGCTGGTGGATCTGACGGAACGTGAAGTTCGTCAGGTCCTTGTTGACGGCGTAGACGTCCTTGTCGGCGGTGGTGACCCGTTTGCCGCTGGTGAAGCCGCCGATGGTGAAGTAGGCGTAGCGGCCGTAGGAGTTGGACGTGCGCAGGCAGACCGTACCGCCGCGGCAGAAGGTGCCGATACCGCCGCCGCTGAGGGAGGCCAGTCCGCCCGAAGCCTGCTCGACGGCCTTCTTGGCGCGGGCCTCCGTGGCGAAGACGGCGACGCCGACCGTCATGGCCACCCCGTCCTTGCGGTAGGTGGCGCGGAGGAGCCGGGTGCAGCCGTTGTCCGTGAGGACGGCGCCGAGGGCGCCCTGGGTGCCGGTCGAGCACGTCGCGGAACTGCTCGTCGCGCCCTTGAGGTGGACGCGGTCGCCCATGGTGAGCCTCTTGCCGGGGAAGAACCCCTCGACGGTGACCGGCGCCTTGTCCTTCTCGGCGCTGGATATGTACTCCTTGGGGTCCGGCGGGGGCGGCGGGGCGACCGAGGAGAAGGACGGCGCGGGCACGGCGGACTCCGCCGGGAGTTCGGCCGGTGAGGGCAGCCGGCTCGCGCCGCTGTCGGCCTTGCCCGCGCCGCCGCCGTTCGACGTGACCACGGCGGCGGTCACGATCGCGCCGACCGCCACCGTGGCCAGCGCGCCGCCGCCGATCATCAGGAGTTTCCTCCGCCGGGCCCGCGCCGCGGACTGCTCCGCCAGCGCCGCCCAGTCCGGAGTCCCGCCGCCCCCGGGCCCCCAGGAGGCCCCCCCATGCCCAAAGCTCATGCGCGCAGTTTAGAGGGGCGCGTAAACCGGTTGGGCCAAGCGTTCGCGGACCGTGACAATGCTCGGTATGGGACATCTTGAAGCAGGCCATCTGGAGTACTACCTTCCGGACGGGCGGGTGCTGCTCGGCGACGCCTCCTTCCGGGTGGCCGACGGCGCCGTCGTCGCGCTCGTCGGGGCGAACGGGGCGGGCAAGACGACCCTGCTCCGGCTGCTCGCCGGTGAGCTCCAGCCGCACGGCGGCACGGTGTCGGTGAGCGGCGGCCTCGGGGTGATGCCGCAGTTCGTGGGCTCGGTGCGCGACGAGCGGACCGTTCGGGACCTGCTGGTGTCGGTGGCGCAGCCGCGCATCCGGGAGGCGGCGAAGGCGGTCGACGCGGCGGAGGAGAGGATCCTCACCGTCGACGACGAGGCCGCGCAGATGGCGTACGCGCAGGCGCTGAGCGACTGGGCGGAGGCGCGCGGGTACGAGGCCGAGACCGTGTGGGACATGTGCACCACGGCCGCGCTGGGCGTCCCGTACGAGAAGGCGCAGTGGCGCGAGGTGCGCACCCTCAGCGGCGGCGAGCAGAAGCGGCTGGTGCTGGAGGCGCTGCTGCGCGGGCCCGACGAGGTCCTGCTGCTGGACGAGCCGGACAACTATCTGGACGTGCCGGGCAAGCGGTGGCTGGAGGAGAAGCTGAAGGAGACCCGTAAGACGGTCCTCTTCGTCTCCCACGACCGGGAGCTGCTGTCCCGGGCCGCCGAGAAGATCGTCAGCGTCGAGCCGAGCCCGGCGGGCAGCGACGTCTGGGTGCACGGCGGCGGCTTCGCCACGTACCACGAGGCGCGCAAGGAGCGGTTCGCGCGGTTCGAGGAGCTGCTGCGGCGCTGGCAGGAGGAGCACGCCCGGCTGAAGGCGCTCGTCCTGCGGATGCGGCAGCAGGCGGCGAACAGCCCCGACATGGCCAACCGCTACCACGCGATGCAGACCCGCTTCAAGAAGTTCGAGGAGGCGGGCCCGCCGCCGGAGCCGCCGCGCGAGCAGGACATCAGGATGCGGCTGCGCGGCGGGCGGACCGGGGTGCGGGCGGTGACCTGCGAGGGCCTGGAGCTGACCGGGCTGATGAAGCCGTTCGACCTGGAGATCTACTACGGGGAGCGGGTCGCGGTCCTCGGCTCCAACGGGTCGGGCAAGTCGCACTTCCTGCGGCTGCTGGCGGGGGAGCCGGTGGCGCACACGGGGGAGTGGAAGCTCGGTGCGCGGGTCGTGCCGGGGCACTTCGCGCAGACCCACGCCCACCCGGAGCTGCTGGGCAGGACGCTGGTGGACATCCTCTGGACCGAGCACGCCAAGGACCGGGGCGGGGCGATGTCGGTGCTGCGCCGGTACGAGCTGGAGCGGCAGGGCGACCAGCCGTTCGAGAAGCTGTCCGGCGGGCAGCAGGCCCGGTTCCAGATCCTGCTGCTGGAGCTGGCCGGTACGACGGCGCTGCTGCTGGACGAGCCGACGGACAACCTGGACCTGGAGTCGGCGGAGGCGCTGCAGGACGGTCTGGAGGTGTACGACGGCACGGTGATGGCGGTCACGCACGACCGGTGGTTCGCGAAGTCTTTCGACCGGTACCTGGTCTTCGGCTCGGACGGGGTGGTCCGGGAGACGGCGGAGCCGGTGTGGGACGAGCGGCGGGTGGACCGGGCGCGGTGACCTCGGCGGGCGCCGGCGGCCGACGGTGCGCTCGGGGGCGTTTTGACCGCCGTGGGGGCCGACCGGTAGTCTTCTGGTTTGTTATGCGTATCGGCTGCGCTGTCATGGCGCGAAGGGCCCATACGTAGGTTCTCTGGAGCAGTTACCAGTGGCTCGCATACGGGCGTCGTGTCCCGGCATTGTGAGCCCCAGCTGCATGATCGCTTCAGGGGTGCCATGTGTCTGGACCTCATCCACTGAAGAAGCGAAGGCTACGAAGTGCGTACGTACAGCCCCAAGCCCGGCGATGTCACTCGCCAGTGGCACATCATCGACGCGCAGGACATCGTCCTGGGCCGTCTGGCCACCACGGCGGCGAACCTCCTCCGCGGCAAGCACAAGGCGATCTACGCCCCCCACATGGACATGGGCGACTTCGTCATCATCATCAACGCCGACAAGGTTCACCTGTCCGGCAACAAGAAGACCCAGAAGATGGCGTACCGCCACTCGGGCTTCCCGGGCGGTCTCCGTTCGGTGCGCTACGACGAGCTGCTCGCGAAGAACCCCGAGAAGGCCGTCGAGAAGGCCATCAAGGGCATGATCCCCAAGAACACCCTGGGCCGTCAGATGCTCTCGAAGCTCAAGGTCTACGCGGGCGACCAGCACCCGCACGCTGCTCAGCAGCCGGTGCCGTTCGAGATCACCCAGGTCGCGCAGTAGTTCCGGCCACCCCCTAAGACATACAGAAAGATCTGAGGAGAATCGTGGCCGAGACCACTGTTGAGACGACCGCCGACGACACGGTCGGCACCGATGGCGAGGAGACCTTCGCCGAGGTGACCACCTTCGAGTCGGAGGTCCCCGTCGAGGGTGAGTACACCTCCGAGTCGCTCGCCGGCCGCTTCGGCGACCCGCAGCCCGCCGCCGGCCTGGGCCGCCGCAAGAACGCCATCGCCCGCGTCCGGATCGTCCCGGGCACCGGCAAGTGGAAGATCAACGGTCGCACCCTTGAGGACTACTTCCCCAACAAGGTGCACCAGCAGGAAGTCAACGAGCCCTTCAAGGTGCTCGAGCTCGACGGCCGCTACGACGTCATCGCCCGCATCTCGGGTGGCGGCGTCTCCGGTCAGGCCGGCGCCCTGCGCCTCGGCGTGGCCCGCGCGCTGAACGAGGCGGACGTGGACAACAACCGCGCCACGCTGAAGAAGGCCGGCTTCCTCTCCCGCGACGACCGTGCGGTCGAGCGCAAGAAGGCCGGTCTCAAGAAGGCCCGTAAGGCCCCGCAGTACAGCAAGCGCTAAATATCGCCTGCTCGACTGTCACGTTCGCCCCGGCGGCACACACCGTGCTGCCGGGGCGTTCGTTTATCGAGGCTCGCGGGCGTATAACGGCATAAGGCGTTCATCGGACCGGACGGGTTCGTGCGGACCCCGGCAGGGTCGGACGGGCCGCGGCCCGGCGGGCGCCGCCGTCGTGCATCTCGGGGACGACCCTGCCCTGCCGCCCGATGTGGCTTTTTGCAGGTTTTCATCGGATTTCGTTGTTTGGTTGCTCAGCGCGCGTGCTGTGCAGTAGTGGTTTGTGGTTTCGGAGCACTTCGGAGGACACCAGTGGGACGACTCTTCGGTACGGACGGGGTACGCGGTGTCGCCAACGCCGATCTGACGGCCGAGCTCGCGCTCGGCCTCTCGGTCGCGGCGGCGCACGTACTCGCCGAGGCGGGCACCTTCGCGGGCCATCGCCCGACGGCCGTGGTCGGACGTGATCCGCGCGCATCCGGAGAGTTCCTGGAGGCCGCCGTCGTGGCGGGTCTGGCCAGCGCCGGCGTGGACGTGCTGCGCGTGGGCGTGCTGCCGACGCCCGCCGTCGCGTACCTCACCGGAGCGCTCGGCGCGGACATCGGCGTGATGCTCTCCGCCAGCCACAACGCGATGCCCGACAACGGCGTCAAGTTCTTCGCGCGCGGCGGCCACAAGCTCGCCGACGAGCTGGAGGACCGCATCGAGACGGTCTACGAGCAGCACCGCACCGGCGAGCCGTGGGACCGCCCGACCGGCGCGGGCGTCGGCCGGGTCACCGACTACACGGAAGGCTTCGACCGGTACGTCGCCCACCTCATCGGCGTCCTGCCCAACCGGCTCGACGGCCTCAAGGTCGTCCTGGACGAGGCGCACGGCGCCGCCGCCCGGGTCTCGCCCGAGGCGTTCACGCGGGCCGGGGCCGAGGTCGTCACCATCGGGGCGGACCCGGACGGCCTGAACATCAACGACGGCTGCGGCTCCACCCACCTGGACCTGCTCCGCGCCGCCGTCGTCGAGCACGGGGCCGACCTCGGCATCGCCCACGACGGGGACGCCGACCGCTGCCTCGCGGTGGACGCGGCGGGCGAGGAGGTCGACGGCGACCAGATCCTCGCCGTCCTGGCCCTCGCGATGCGGGACGCCGGCCGGCTGCGCAAGCAGACCGTCGTCGGCACGGTGATGTCGAACCTCGGCTTCAAGCTGGCCATGGAGCGCGAGGGCATCCAGCTGGTCCAGACGGCGGTCGGCGACCGGTACGTCCTGGAGTCGATGAAGGCCGAGGGCTACGCGCTCGGCGGCGAGCAGTCCGGGCACGTCATCGTCCTGGACCACGCCACGACCGGCGACGGCACGCTGACCGGCCTGATGCTGGCGGCCCGTGTCGCCGCCACCGGCCGCAGCCTCTCCGAGCTGGCCGGGGTCATGCAGCGCCTGCCGCAGGTCCTCATCAACGTGCCCGACGTCGACAAGACCCGGGTGAACACCTCCGCCGAGCTGGCCGCGGCCGTCACGGAGGCGGAGCGGGAGCTGGGCGAGACCGGGCGCGTCCTGCTGCGCCAGTCGGGTACGGAGCCGCTGGTGCGGGTCATGGTGGAGGCCGCCGACATCGAGCAGGCGCGGGCCGTCGCGGGCCGGCTGGCCGACGTCGTGAAGTCCGCCCTGGGCTGAGCCCCTCCGGACGCACGGGCGGGCCCGCTCCGGGCCCGCCCGGCCCGCTCCGGGCCGTGCGCCGGTCGCGTCCCGCTCGCGCCGTGTGCGGGCCGCTCGCGTCGTGTGCGGGCCCGCTCCGGGCCGTGCGGGCCTGCCGGGTCGTGGCGACCCGTCCGCGCCTCAGCCGCCCACCGAAGCCCCCGGCGTGCTCGCCGGGGGCTTCCGTGTGCGCCGGACCCTCCACAGGGCCTTCTGGAGCAGCAGGGTCAACGTGCCCGCCAGGATGATGCCGCCGAGGTTGGCGAGGAGCTGCTGGCCGGAGCCGACGGTCTGCTGGTAGTCCGCGTAGCTGAACGCGACGGACGCGTTGGCGGCGGCCGGGACCGTCGTCACCGAGATCGCCACCCCGATCAGCGCCCCGGACTTGGCCGAGGTGAGCGAGAGCGTCCCGGCGATGCCCGCCAGGAACGCCACCACGAACGACATCCAGTCCGGGTGCCAGATGAACCCGGTGTTCGGCCGGTCCTTGCCGATCATCGAACGGTCGAACAGGCCGAAGGCGTCCATCAGCCAGGCGAAACCGGCCGTCACGAGCATGGCCAAGGCGAACCCGCCGACCAGCGCCCACAGCGAGCGCGCCACCAGCCGGGGGGCGCGCTGCACCACAGCGGTGGAGATCCCGGCCAGCGGGCCGAACTCGGGGCCCACCGCCATCGCGCCCACGATCAGGACCGCGTTGTCGAGCATCACCCCGCAGGCGGCGAGCATGGTGGCGAGGGCGAGGAAGGAGACGTAGGTGATGGAGAACGTCGACTCCTCGTGCGTCGCCTCCGTCAGCTCCTCCCACAGCACCGCGTCGGCGCCGTCGCCGGGGGCCTCGTGCTCGGCCCTGTCGGCGTGGTCGGAGAGCGTCAGCTCCATGTTCTCCATGGTGATCGACCCGGACCGGTCGATGCCGAGCCGCCGCAGCGCACCGATCAGCTCGTCGCCCGCCTCGCGCGCCACGTCGCACATCACCACGTCTCCGGCGGGGGAGCGGGCGGCGCCGGGCAGGACCACGAGATGGGCGGTGCCGACGGTGGAGGACAGCAGGGCGACGACCTCGTCGGTGGTGTCGGCCGGCACGATCAGACGCAGATGCAGCACGCGGTCGGCCCTCCCGGGGTCGGCTCGGTCAGAGCTTGCGCAGGGACAGCTTCTGGACCTTGTGGTCCGCCCCCTTGCGGAGCACCAGAGTGGCACGCCCGCGCGTCGGCGCCACGTTCTCCAGCAGATTCGGCTTGTTGATGGTCCGCCACATGGTGCGCGCGTAGTCCAGCGCCTCCTCCTCGGAGACCTGGGTGTACTTGCGGAAGTACGAGGACGGGTCCTGGAACGCCGTGGCGCGCAGCTTGCGGAAGCGGTTCAGGTACCAGGACTCGATGTCCTCGGCGCGCGCGTCCACGTACACGCTGAAGTCGAAGTAGTCGGCGAGTCCGACCCGGGTGCGGCCGTCGCTGCCGGGGAGGGCGGGCTGCAGGACGTTGAGGCCCTCGACGATGAGGATGTCGGGGCGGCGCACGGAGAGCCGTTCCCCGGGGACGATGTCGTAGATCAGGTGCGAGTAGACGGGCGCGGTCACCTCGTCCTTGCCCGCCTTGATGTCCGCGACGAAACGGGTCAGGGCGCGCCGGTCGTAGGACTCCGGGAACCCTTTGCGCGAGGTCAGCCCGCGCGCCTGGAGCTCCTTCATCGGCAGCAGGAACCCGTCCGTGGTCACCAGCTCCACGCGCGGGTGCTCCGGCCAGCGGGCCAGCAGCGCCTGGAGGATGCGGGCGCTGGTGGACTTGCCCACGGCGACGCTGCCCGCGACCCCTATGACGAACGGGGTGCCGCGCTGCGCCCCGTGCCCGTTCCCCGCGTCCCCGAGGAAGGTGTTCAGCGCGCCGCGCAGCTCGGAGGTGGCCTGGACGTAGAGGTTGAGCAGCCGGGAGAGCGGCAGATAGACGTCCCGCACCTCGTCCAGGTCGATGACGTCCCCGAGCCCCCGCAGCCGCTCCACCTCCTCGGCGGTCAGCGGCAGCGGCGTCTTGTCCCGCAGCGCGCTCCACTCGTCGCGCGACAGGTCGACGTACGGGGTCGGCGCGTGCTCGGTGCGACGGTGGGGGCTCCATGCGGGCGATGTGATCACCCTCCATTGTTACGGGAGTTTCAACGGAGCGGAGGGTGGGGTCGGTCACGTGGGTGGCGGGGGCTCCTCCGCCCGGGGCCGCCGGGGGGCAGGGCGGGGGGTAGCCCCAGCACGGGTTCGGGTGGTCGCCCCATCGCTCCTGTACGCGCCCGGCGGGCATCCTGATCCAGGGCAGGAGACAGCCGACCAAGGGGGGCAGCATGATCACACGCAAGAGGACGTTCCGCGGTGCGCTCGCCATGGCTGTAGCTGCCGGTGTCGCGGCAGTCGCGTTACCGGTGACCGCCGCAGAGCGCGCACCCGCAGCCGTCACCGTCCGTGCCGCCACCCATGTGGTCGCACCCTCGGAAGTCGCTGGTTCGTCCGACGCCCGGCCGCGGAAGCTCCTGCACCGGCTCACGGGCGTCGGCAGCGGACCCGGTGCGCTCTTCGAGGTGCATGACCGGCGCGGCAACACCGTGCTCACCGATGGGGCGCCCCTCCTGGACATCACCGCGGTCAACCCCTCGGTCGGAGGCGCGGCCGGCGGGATCATATCCAGCGGCAGTGACGTCGACCGGTTCCTGGGTGCGCTGGCGGGTGGCGAGCTTCTGCACCCGAGCCAGCTCAAGGAGATGATGAAAACCGTCCCGACCGGCAGTGCGGACGGCCGGCGGTACGGCCTCGGCCTGGAGAGCACGCCACTGCCTCGCGGCGGTCGCTACTGGGGGCACACCGGTGACTTCTTCGGCTACGAGACGACCGCCGACGCGAGGGTCGACGGCAGACAGGCCACCGTCATGGTGAATCTCGGCCCGGGAAGCTCGGATGCCCGGAGTGACGGCCTCCAGGCCGCCGTCGAGACTGCGCTCGCCCGGGGCCGGTAGCTCCCAGGGTGGGCCTTCAACGGGCCCGGGGGCGCTCGGGTGAGGGCCGCCGGAGGCGCGTCGCCGCGGGCGGCGGCGAGGGTGAGGCGGGCGCGGGCCGAGCCGCTGCGGGCCCGGCCGCGCTCTCATGCGTCCTGCGGGTACCAGCGCAGTTCGACGGTGTTGCCGTCCGGGTCGAGTACGTAGACCGAGGTCGCCGACCCCCGGGCCCCGAAGCGGGGGACGGGCCCCTCCTTCACCGTGAACACTCCGGAGTCGATGACCTCCTGCCAATCGAGCGGTTCGACGACGAGGCAGATGTGGTCCACGTTCGACTCGCCGCGCGGGCGGTCCAGCAGGTCGATGATCGTCGTCGGGCTGACCCGGACCGAGGGGAACGGGACCTTCCCCGCCCGCCACTCCTCCACCCGGACCGGCTCCAGGCCCAGCGGCCCGCAGTAGAACTCAAGGGCTCGCTCGACGTCCCCGACGTTGAGGACGAGGTGGTCGAAGCCCTTGACCTGGACCATCGGCGGTATGGGCACGGTCAGACCTCCGACGCGTACGTGATGAAGCCGGCCCAGGCGGCGGGGGCGAAGCCGAGGTGCGGGCCGTCGGTCGGGAGTCGCTTGGAGTCGCGTACGCGGATGGTGGTGGGGGCGGTGGCGGTGGCGACCTCGACGCATTCGGGGCCGTCGTGGGTGCTGTAGCTGCTCTTGAACCACGTCAGCTCGGGGGTGCTCATGTCTCTCCCAGCAGTTCGCAACTGGCTCAGCTCAAGAAGGTGTTCGAGCTGGCGACGTAGGACCATTCTGCCTCCGGTGCGCCGTCGTAGCGTCGCCTCTTCCTGGACAGACGTCAGGGGAGGCGCGGGGCGGACGGGTGACTGCGCGCACGGAGTCGTACAACCACCCGGAGGCGGCCCGGCGGGCGACGAGGGCGGCCGGACCTGTGCGCGTGCCCGCGCCCGTAGGCGCACCAGCGCTGGGGCCCGAGGCCGTAGCAGTAGCCGGAGCCCGTACGCGTACCGGCTCCGGCCCCGCCCAGGCGCCGGTACCGGAGGCTCCCGCTCCAGAACTGCGACGGCTGCGACCGGGCCTTCCGGTCGGCGGGCCCCGGCGAGTGCTAAGGGTGCGCCGGGACCGGCTGCGGCGGTGGCGGCGTCGAGGGCCTGCGGCCGAGCGCCTGAAGCACCGGGAATTTTTCCGGCGGGCCTGTCGATCCGTCCCGGGCCCGTTCGTCGTCATGATGAAAGGCGACCCCGAGGGGCTCGCACCACACAGGCGACAGGAGCCGACCATGAAGTACATGCTGCTGATCCACAGCGGGGCCGTCGACGAGCAGGGCGGCGCTCCCCAGTGCACCGTCGAGGACTGGATGGCCTACGACAAGGCCGTGCGCGACGCGGGGATCCACGTCTCCGGGGAGTCGCTGGCCGATCTGGTGACCGCGACCACCGTGCGCGTCTCGCCCACGGGGGAGCGGACCGTGACGGACGGGCCGTTCGCCGAGACGCGGGAGCTGCTGGGCGGATTCCTCGTGATCGACGTGCCCGACCTCGACGCCGCCCTCGACTGGGCCGCGCGCTGCCCCGGCTCGCGGGACGGCGGCGCGGTCGTCGTCCGGCCAGTCGCCGACTTCGGGGCCTGACGACAGTGGGGGGTGGGGGCGTGGTCCCGGAGGAGGGCGGAGCAGCGGGCGAGGGAGCTGCGGCGGGTGACGCCCGGCTCGCCGTCGAAGCGGTCTTCCGGGAGGAGCGCGGGCTCCTGCTCGCCTCCCTCGTCCGCCGGTTCGGGGACCTGGATCTCGCCGAGGAGGTGACCTCCGAGGCGATCGAGGCGGCCCTGCTGCACTGGCCCGGCGAGGGGGTCCCCGCCCGCCCGGGGGCCTGGTTGCTGACGACGGCGCGGCGCAAGGCCGTGGACCGGTTGCGGCGCGACCAGGCGTACGCGGCCCGGCTCGCCGTGCTCCGCGCCGACGCGGAGCGGGCCGACGCCGTCGCCCCGGCCGCCGACGCGGCGACCGGGACCGGTGAACTTCCGGACGACCGACTCCAGTTGTTCTTCACCTGCACCCACCCCGCCCTCGCCGCCGAGGACCGTACCGCGCTGACCCTGCGCTGCCTCGCCGGACTCACCACCCCCGAGGTGGCCCGTGCCTTCCTCGTGCCGGTGGCGACCATGGCCCAGCGCATCGTGCGGGCGAAGAAGAAGATCCGCGAGGCCCGCATCCCGTTCCGGGTGCCCGGCCCCGACGAACTGCCCGACCGGCTGCCCGGGGTGCTCCAGGTCGTCTACTCGCTCTTCACCGAGGGGTACGCGGCCAGCTCGGGCCCTCGGCTCCAGCGGCTGGACCTGGCCGAGGAGGCGATCCGGCTGGCCCGGATACTGCACCGCCTGCTGCCCGCCGAGCGGGAGACCGCCGGGCTCCTCGCGCTGCTGCTCCTCGTCCACGCCCGGCGCGACGCGCGGACGGACCCGATAGGCGAGCCGGTGCTCCTGGAGGACCAGGACCGGGGGCGGTGGGACCGGGCGCTGATCGAGGAGGGGCGGGCGCTCGTGGTCCGGGCGCTGACCGGCGGCCCGGCCGGGCCCTACGGGGTGCAGTCGGCCATCGCCGCCCTGCACGACGAGGCGCCGGACGTGGAGTCCACGGACTGGGCGCAGATCGTGGCCCTCTACGACGTGCTGCTCACCCTCACGCCGTCCCCCGTGGTGGCGGTGAACCGCGCCGTGGCGGTGGCGATGCGGGACGGGCCGGGGGCCGGGCTGGCGCTGCTGGACGCGCTGGCGGGGGAGCCGAGGCTGCGGGCGTACCCGCCGTACGCGGTGGCGCGCGGGGACCTGCTGAGCCGGTTGGGGCGGGACGGGGAGGCCACCGCCGCGTACCGGGCGGCGCTGGAGACGGCGGGCATCGAACCGGAGCGGGCGGCGTTGCGGCGGAAGCTCCGGCGGCTGGACGGACTGGACGGGTTGAGAAGGCCGCCAGGCGACTGACGGCGCAGGGGCGGGCCGCACCGCATGGCGTCTGCATTTCGGTCAGGGCGGGCGTCGTCGCCGGTGCGTGGGGGAGGTATGGCCGAAGGGGCGGTATTGACCTGACCATGACATCGCCTCACCCTGGGCCCGTCGCGCAGCTCCACCCCCACCCCGACGGACCCAGGAGAAGCCAGCATGCGACTTGTCACCCCACGGACGCCCCGGCCGAGAACCCGGCCGGCGACGTCCCGCCGCACCGCCGCCCTCGCCGTCCTGCTCGCCCTCGGCCTCGCCGCCCCCGCCGCCGCGGTGGCGACCGCCGGGCCCTCGGCCCCCGACGCGGCCGTCGCCGCGGACGAGCGGACGCTCCAGTACGAGATCCCCGGGCGGACCACCCCCGCCGCCCGCACCGACATCGCCCGCGCGGGCGTCTCGATCGACGAGGTCCACGACCACGGCGTCGTGGTCACCGCGGACGCCGCCCAGGCCCGCAAGCTCCGGGCGCGCGGCCACACCCTGGAAGCCCTGCCCGCCCCGGTCGCCGCCCCGCAGGCGGCGGACGGTGTGAGCGCCCTCGACTTCCCGCCCGCCGACTCCCGCTACCACAACTACGCGGAGATGAACGCGGCGATCGACGCCCGTATCGCGGCGAACCCCGCGATCATGAGCAAGCGCGTCATCGGCAAGACGTACCAGGGCCGGGACGTCATCGCGGTCAAGGTCAGCGACAACGTCGCCACCGACGAGGCCGAGCCTGAAGTCCTCTTCACCGCCCACCAGCACGCCCGCGAGCACCTGACCGTCGAGATGGCGCTCTACCTGCTGCGCGAGCTGGGCCAGGGCTACGGCTCCGACTCGCGGATCACCCAGGCCGTCAACGGCCGCGAGCTGTGGATCGTGCCGGACATGAACCCGGACGGCGGCGAGTACGACATCGCCTCGGGCTCGTACCGCAGCTGGCGCAAGAACCGGCAGCCCAACTCCGGCTCCACCGCGGTCGGCACCGACCTCAACCGCAACTGGGCCTACAAGTGGGGCTGCTGCGGCGGCTCCTCCTCCAGCCCCTCCTCCGAGACCTACCGGGGGACGGCCGCCGAGTCCGCGCCCGAGACGAAGGTCGTGGCCGACTTCGTGCGCAGCCGGGTGGTCGGCGGGAAGCAGCAGATCACGGCGGCCATCGACTTCCACACGTACAGCGAACTGGTGCTGTGGCCCTTCGGCTACACGTACAACGACACCGCCCCCGGCATGACCGCCGACGACCGCAACGCGTTCGCGGCGGTGGGCAAGAAGATGGCGGCCAGCAACGGGTACACCGCCGAGCAGTCCAGTGACCTCTACATCACCGACGGGTCGATCGACGACTGGCTGTGGGGCTCGCAGAAGATCTTCGGCTACACCTTCGAGATGTACCCGCGCTCGACCTCCGGCGGCGGCTTCTACCCGCCCGACGAGGTCATCGAGCGCGAGACCTCCCGCAACCGGGACGCGGTCCTGCAACTGATCGAGAACGCGGACTGCATGTACCGCTCGATCGGCAAGGAGGCGCAGTACTGCTCCTGACCGCACTGCTCCTGACCGCTTCGGGCTGCTCCTGACTGCTCCTGACGGGGTGAGCCACCGCTCCTGACGGGGCGAGCCCGACGCCGCTCCGGTGCGGGACCCGAACGGGCCCGCACCGGAGCGGGGCCGTGTGGCCGCCGAGGCCGTACCGGCGTCAGGCCACGTCGTGGACGCTGTGCTCGCCGAGGTCCGGAGCGTGTCGGGCGACCGTCCGGTAGTCGAGGTCGTCGTGGAGGACCGTCAGTCCGTGGTGGGCCGCCGTGGCGGCGATGACCAGGTCCACCGCGGAGGCGCCACGATGCTGCCCGGCACGTGCCATGCGGTGCTGGGCCGAGGTGATCCAGCGTCCGGCGCCCTTCGGTACGGAAACGTCCGGGTAGAGGTCGGCGAACATCTCCGCGATCTCGTCGTACTCGCGAGCGTTCCGGGCGCCGTACAGGAACTCCACCCGCTGCGGATAGCAGGAGGCGATCGTTCCGGCCTCGATCGCATCGGACCAAGCCGATTGGAGGGCGGTGTCGGAGAGCAGTCGTACGAGGCCCGAGGTGTCGAGCAGGTAGATCACCGACCGTCCTTCTCCGCCCGGTGCCGTCGCTCGGCGTCCTCGACCGCACCCCAGGTGCGCGCGCGGTCGAAATGGCGGCTGAGGCGTGCCGCCCGCTCCTGCTGCTCGGCGTAGAAGCGCAGAGCGATGTTGACGGCCTCCTTCTTCGTCGGGGCCTTGGACAGGGTCATCGCCCGCTCCAGAGCTTCATCGTCCATGTCGATCCGGGTCACCGACATGTCCGGCCCTCCCGTCGTGCGTCCTGCGCCATGTGGGGCATGTACGAAGAATCGCATGTGGCCGACATTCCTCCCGCGAGCCCCTTTCGGCCTTATCGTGCCGCTATGTGCGGAATCGTGGGTTATGTCGGTGGACAGTCGGCGCAGGACGTCGTCGTCGCGGGACTCAAGCGCCTCGAATACCGGGGCTACGACTCGGCGGGCGTCGCCGTGCTCGCGGACGGCGGGCTCGCCGCCGCGAAGAAGGCGGGCAAGCTCGTCAATCTGGAGAAGGAGCTGGGCGACCGGCCGCTGCCGGCCGGACGGACCGGCATCGGGCACACCCGGTGGGCGACGCACGGCCCGCCCACCGACGTCAACGCCCACCCGCATCTGGACAACGCGGGCCGGGTCGCCGTCGTGCACAACGGGATCATCGAGAACTTCGCCGCCCTGCGGCGCGAGCTGACCGGGCGCGGCCACGCCCTGGAGTCGGAGACCGACACGGAGGTCGTCGCGCACCTGCTGGCCGAGGCGTTCTCGGCGGGCGGGGAGCTGGCGGAAGCGATGCGGCAGGTGTGCCGACGGCTGGAGGGGGCGTTCACCCTCGTCGCCGTGCACGCGGACCAGCCGGACGTGGTGGTCGGAGCCCGGCGCAACTCGCCGCTCGTCGTCGGCGTCGGGCAGGACGAGTGGTTCCTCGCCTCCGACGTCGCCGCCTTCATCGCGCACACCCGCTCCGCGATCGAGCTGGGCCAGGACCAGGTGGTCGAGCTGAGCCGGGAGGGCGTCGTCGTCACCGGGTTCGACGGGGAACCGGCGGACGTGCGCGAGTACCACGTGGACTGGGACGCCTCCGCCGCCGAGAAGGGCGGCCACGCCTCCTTCATGCTCAAGGAGATCGCCGACCAGCCCCGGGCCGTGGCCGACACCCTCCTCGGCCGGGTCGACGGGGAGGGGCTGCTCCACCTCGACGAGGTGCGCATCCCGGCCGCCGAGCTGCGGGAGGTCGACAAGGTCGTCATCGTCGCCTGCGGCACCGCGTTCCACGCCGGGATGATCGCCAAGTACGCCATCGAGCACTGGACCCGGCTGCCCTGCGAGACCGAGCTGGCCAGCGAGTTCCGCTACCGCGACCCGATCCTCGACCAGCGCACCCTGGTCGTCGCCATCTCCCAGTCCGGCGAGACCATGGACACCCTGATGGCCGTGCGGCACGCCCGCGAACAGGGTGCGAAGGTCCTCGCCATCTGCAACACCAACGGCTCGACGATCCCGCGCGAATCCGACGCCGTCCTCTACACCCACGCCGGACCCGAGGTCGCCGTCGCCTCCACCAAGGCCTTCCTCACCCAGCTGGTCGCCTGCTACCTCGTGGCGCTCTACCTCGGCCAGGTGCGCGGCACCAAGTGGGGCGACGAGATCCGCACCGTGGTGCGCCAGCTCGCGGACGTGCCCCGCGAGGTGGACCGCGTCCTCACGACGATGGAGCCGGTGCGCGAGCTGGCCCGGTCCCTCGCCCACCACGGCACCGTCCTGTTCGTCGGCCGGCACGTCGGCTACCCGGTCGCTCTCGAAGGCGCGCTCAAACTCAAGGAACTCGCCTACATGCACGCCGAGGGCTTCGCGGCCGGCGAGCTGAAGCACGGCCCCATCGCGCTCATCGAGGAAGGGCTGCCCGTCGTCGTCATCGTCCCCTCACCGCGCGGCCGTTCGATCCTCCACGACAAGATCGTCTCCAACATCCAGGAGATCAGGGCCCGGGGCGCGCGCACGATCGTCGTCGCCGAGGAGGGCGACGAGGCCGTCGTCCCGTACGCCGACCACCTCATCACCGTCCCCGCAACGCCTACGCTGCTTCAGCCGCTGGTCGCCACCGTGCCGCTCCAGGTCTTCGCCTGCGAGCTGGCGACGGCCCGCGGCAACGAGGTGGACCAGCCGCGCAACCTGGCGAAGTCCGTGACCGTGGAGTGAGCCGGGGCGCGCGCCCCGGGTGATGGGGATGGCGAGGGTGGGTTCGTGATCATCGGAGTCGGGATCGACGTGGCCGAGATCGAGCGGTTCGGTGCGGCGCTGGAGCGTACGCCCCAGTTGGCCGACCGGCTCTTCGTCGCCGGCGAGCTGACGCTGCCGAGCGGCGAGCGGCGCGGGATCGCCTCGCTCGCCGCCCGGTTCGCGGCGAAGGAGGCCCTGGCCAAGGCGCTCGGCGCGCCGGGCGGACTGCTCTGGAGCGACGCCGAGGTCTGGGTCGAGGAGAGCGGGCGGCCCCGGCTGCGGGTGACCGGCACGGTCGCCGCCCGAGCCGCCGAACTGGGCGTACGCGGTTGGCACGTCTCCCTCAGCCACGACGCGGGCGTGGCGTCGGCGGTGGTGATCGCGGAGGGGTGAGCCCGGAGCGCGTGCGCAGGGCGGGCCCGGAGCGTGCGCCGGGGGGCAGAGGTGTGCGCAGGGACGGCCGGGGTGTGCGCGTGCCGGGGCGGACGGGGAGCCGGCCGGGGTGTGCGCGTGCGCCGGGGGAGGCCGGGGCGAACGGGGAGCCGGCCGGTCGCGGCCCGCCCCCCGAGCGGCGGAGCCGGCGTCCGCCCCGGGGACCACGGTGTGCGCCACGCCCCGCGGGGCTGGCGTCCGCCCCCGTGATCGCGGAGGGTGGGGTTCATGCGACGTGCCTACAGCGTGGAGACCGTACGGGCCGCCGAGGCCGCCCTCATGCAGCGTCTGCCGGAGGGCGCGCTGATGCAGCGCGCCGCCGCCGGGCTCGCCGTGGCCTGCGGCGATCTGCTGCGGCGCAACGGCCGGGTGTACGGGGCCCGGGTGCTGCTCCTCGTCGGCAGCGGCGATAACGGCGGCGACGCCCTCTACGCGGGCGCCCGCCTCGCCCGCCGGGGCGCGGGCGTCCGGGCGCTGCTGCTCGCCCCCGACCGGGCCCACCCCGGCGGCCTCGCCGCGCTGCTGGCCGCCGGGGGGCGGGTGGTGGACGGGCCGGACGGGCTCGGCGTGCTCGACCTCGTCGTGGACGGCATCACCGGCATCGGCGGACGCGGCGGGCTGCGGCCGGACGCCGCCGAGCTGCTGCACACCGTGGTCCGGGACCGTACCCCGGTGCTCTCCGTCGACCTGCCGAGCGGGGTGGAGGCCGACACCGGGGAGGTGCACGGCGACGCGGTCCGGGCGGACGCGACCGTCACCTTCGGCACCTACAAGCCCGGCCTCCTCATCGACCCGGCCGCCGAACACGCCGGGGCCCTGCGGCTGGTGGACATCGGGCTCGGCCCGGAGCTGCCCGAGCCGCCGGACCTGGAGGCGCTCCAGTACGCGGACGTGGCGGCCCTGCTGCCGACGCCCGGGGCCGAGAGCGACAAGTACCGGCGCGGGGTGGTCGGCGTCGTCGCCGGGTCCGAGCGCTACCCGGGCGCCGCCGTCCTCGCGGTCGCGGGCGCCCTGCACGGCGGGGCCGGGGCCGTGCGGTACGTGGGACCGGGCGCGGACGCCGTGATCGCCCGGTTCCCCGAGACGCTGGTGCACGAGGGGCCGCCCTCGCAGGCCGGACGCGTACAGGCGTGGGTCGTCGGACCCGGGCTCGGGGACGGCGAGGACGCGGCGGCGGCCGTCGCCGACGTGCTGGCCGCCGACGTCCCCGTCCTGGTCGACGCGGACGGGCTGCACCTGCTGGACGCGGAGACCGTACGGACCCGGACCGCCCCCACCGTCCTCACCCCGCACGCGGGCGAGGCCGCCGCCCTCCTCGGCAGGGCCCGGGACGAGGTCGAGAGCGGGCGGCTCGCCGCCGTCCGCGAACTGGCCGCCCGCTACCGCGCCACCGTCCTCCTCAAGGGCTCCACCACCCTGGTCGCGGAGGCCCGGGACACCCCCGTGCGGGTCAACCCGACCGGTACGTCCTGGCTCGCCACGGCGGGCAGCGGCGACGTGCTCTCCGGGCTGACCGGCTCCCTGCTCGCGGCCGGGCTCGCCCCGCGCGACGCCGCCTCCGTGGGGGCGTACCTGCACGGGCTCGCCGCCCGCCGCCGCTCGGACGGGGCCCCGGTCTCCGCGCAGGACGTGGCGGCCGGCATCCCTGCCGCCTGGCGCGACGTGCGGGCGGGCTGAACCGGGGACAGAGTGGAAGCCCCGGCCGGGGCGAAGGCCCGCGGGGGCGGGGCGGGGCGGACGAGGAAGGGCGGTCGGACATGGCGCACGGCAGCGACCCCGTACGCGTACGCAGGGTGTACGACCCCGTCGAGGAGGACGACGGCGCCCGGGTGCTGGTCGACCGGCTCTGGCCCCGGGGCGTCTCCAAGGAGCGGGCCGGCGTCGACCTGTGGCTGAAGGACGTCACGCCCTCCGACGAGCTGCGTTCCTGGTACCACCACGACCGCGAGGACCGGCACGACGCGTTCGTCGAGCGCTACCGCGCCGAACTCGGCGACGAGGCGCACACGGAGGCGGTCGGCCGACTCGTGGACCTGGTGCGCGAGGGCGCTCCGGTCACCCTTGTCACGGCGGCCGAGGACGTCCCCGGCAGCCATGTCCCGGTCCTGGTCGACCACCTGAAGCATGTGATGAAACGTACATAAGTCCGGTTGGCGGCGTGCGATGCCGGGGAGGCCGCCGATGCCTCTGAGAGACTGGGCGCGATGAACGAGACAGCGTCCCTGAGAGCCCGTGCCGAGATCGACCTCGCCGCGCTGCGCGCCAACGTGCGCATCCTGCGCGAGCGGGCGGCCGGGGCGCAGCTCATGGCCGTGGTGAAGTCCGACGGCTACGGGCACGGGGCGGTGCCCTGCGCCAGGGCCGCGCGGGAGGCCGGGGCGACCTGGCTCGGCACCGCCACCCCGCAGGAGGCGTTCGCCCTGAGGGCGGCCGGGATCGACGGCCGGATCATGTGCTGGCTGTGGACGCCCGGCGGGCCCTGGCGCGAGGCGATCGAGGCCGGCATCGACGTCTCGGTCAGCGGCATGTGGGCGCTGCGCGAGGTCGTCGCGGCCGCCGAGGCCGCCGGCCTCCCCGCCCGCGTCCAGCTCAAGGCCGACACCGGCCTCGGCCGCAACGGCTGCCAGCCCGCCGACTGGCCGGAGCTGGTCACCGAGGCACTGGCCGCCGAACGGTCCGGACACCTGCGGATCACCGGCCTCTGGTCCCACTTCGCCTGCGCCGACGAGCCCGGCCACCCCTCGATCGCCGCCCAGCTCGACGTCTACCGCACGATGGTGGCGTACGCCGAGAAGGAGGGCGTGGAGCCCGAGGTGCGGCACATCGCCAACTCCCCGGCCACGCTCACCGTCCCCGCCTCCCATTTCGACCTCGTGCGGACCGGCATCGCGATGTACGGCATCTCGCCCGCTCCCGAGCTGGGCACGCCCGCCGACTTCGGACTGCGCCCGGTGATGACGCTGGCCGCCTCCGTCGCCCTGGTCAAGGACGCCCCGGCCGGCCACGGCGTCAGCTACGGCCACCACTACACGACGACCGCCGGGACGACCCTCGGCCTGGTCCCGGTCGGGTACGCGGACGGCGTCCCGCGCCACGCGTCGGGCCGGGGTCCGGTGCTGATCGGCGGGAAGGTGCGCACGGTCGCGGGCCGCGTCGCCATGGACCAGTTCGTCGTCGACCTGCACGGCGACCGGCCCGAGGAGGGCGCGGAGGCGGTGCTGTTCGGGCCGGGCGACCGGGGCGAGCCGACCGCGCAGGACTGGGCGGAGGCCGCCGACACCATCGCGTACGAGATCGTCACCCGCATCGGGGCCCGGGTGCCGAGGGTGTACGCCCACGAGACGGCCGATCCGGCCGACCGGACCCGTACCGCCGGCCTGGTCGAGGCGGCCGGGGCCCTGGGGGCGGGCGGGGGCGTGGAGCGGTGAGCGAGAGCAGCGCGGAGGCCGTGGTGGCCGCGACCGCCAATGCGGCGGGCGCCGCCGGGGCGGCCGGCTGGCGGCGGGCCGGGATCGCCGGGGCCGCGATAGGGGTGCTGGCGGCGGGCGCGGCGGCCGGGGTCGCCGTGGAGCGGCTGACCGTCGGGCGCGGCATGCGCAAGAAGGCCCGTCTGGCACTGGACGCCACCGGGCCCTACGGCTCCCTGCGCGGCACGCCCGGCCGGGCCGTCGCCGACGACGGCACCGAGCTGTACTACGAGGTCGACGAGGTGGAGGCCGAAACGCCCGCGGGCGGGACCCCTCCCGAGGGGAGCGCCTCCGCGCCCCGTCGCCGCAGGCTCTTCGGGCACAAGACCCCCGCCCCGGTCACCGTCGTCTTCAGCCACGGCTACTGCCTCGGCCAGGACTCCTGGCACTTCCAGCGGGCCGCCCTGCGCGGCCTCGTCCGCGCCGTCTACTGGGACCAGCGCAGCCACGGCCGCTCCGGACGGGGCCGGTCCCAGGCGGAGGGGGTGCCGCTCGGCATCGACCAGCTCGGCCGCGATCTGAAGGCGGTCATCGACGCGGCGGCCCCCGAGGGCCCGCTGGTGCTGGTCGGGCACTCCATGGGCGGCATGACGATGATGGCGCTGGCCGACCAGTACCCGGCGCTCATCCGCGACCGGGTCGCCGCCGTCGCCCTGATCGGCACCTCCAGCGGCCGGCTCGCCGAGGTGGACTTCGGGCTGCCGGTGGCGGGCGTCAACGCGGTGCGCCGGGTGCTGCCCGGGCTGCTGCGGGCGCTCGGTTCGCAGGCGGAGCTGGTGGAGAAGGGACGGCGGGCCACCGCGGACCTCTTCGCCGGTCTGATCAAGCGGTACTCGTTCAGTTCGCGGGACGTGGACCCGGCGGTCGCCCGGTTCGCGGAGCGGCTGATCGAGTCCACCCCGATCGACGTGGTCGCGGAGTTCTACCCGGCCTTCACCGAGCACGACAAGAGCGGCGCGCTGCCCGCCTTCAGGGACGTGCCGGTACTGATCCTGGCCGGGGACAAGGACCTGGTCACGCCCGGCACGCACAGCGAGGCCATCGCGGACGTGCTGCCCGACGCCGAGCTGGTGATCGTGCCGGACGCCGGGCACCTGGTGATGCTGGAGCACCCGGAGACCGTCACCGACCGGTTGGCCGACCTGCTCGTCCGCAGCGGCACGGTGCCGCCCGCTAACGTTGGCGGGCATGGAAGCACCGCACGACAACCCGGCCGCTGAGACCGCTCCGGACCCCGCCGGCCCCACCGCTCCCGGCCCCACCGCTCCCGGGACCATCGCTCCCGGCCCCGCCGGGACGGCCGCTCCCGGCGGGACCGGCGAGCCCGCCGGGGCCGTGCCGGAAGCCGTCAGCCTGACGCTCACCGTCACGTCCCCCGAACAGATGCGGGAACTGGGCCGCCGCCTGGCCGGGGTGCTGGCCCCCGGCGACCTGGTGATGCTCACGGGCGAGCTGGGCGCCGGGAAGACGACGCTCACCCGGGGCCTCGGCGAGGGTCTCGGCGTACGCGGGGCCGTCACCTCCCCGACCTTCGTCATCGCCCGCGTCCACCCCTCCCTGACCGGCGGACCCGCCCTCGTCCACGTCGACGCCTACCGCCTGGGCGGCGGGCTCGACGAGATGGAGGACCTGGATCTGGACGTGTCGCTGCCGGAATCGGTGGTGGTCGTGGAGTGGGGCGACGGCAAGGTCGAGGAGCTGTCCGACGACCGGCTGCGGGTCCTCATCGACCGCGCCACCGGCGACACCGACGACGAGCGGCGCGAGGTCACCCTGGTGGGCGTCGGGGCGCGCTGGGCGGGGTTGCGGGCGGAGCTGTCGTAAGGCTCCGGGAGTGGCCTTCCCGACAGGGCGTCGGTAAATTGTTGCGTGCGGGCCCGTGGGCGTGGTCACATGGGTACGAGGCATGGTTAGGGTTGCCTAACCGTGCCCTCCACCGGAGCACCGAGGAGGCATCCATGCCGACGCCCGAGCGCGCAGCGCGACCGAAGGCCCGACCGACTCCGTCCGCCCTGTCGATGAAGGACCTGCTCGCCTCGTGCGCGGCGGCCAGCGCCGTCTCCACCCCGCCCGCCGAAGCGGCCCGCGCGACGCCCCGCGACGAGGCGGACGCCCGTCCGCAGACCGGCCGGCAGGCCGCGTAACGCGGAAAGGCCCCGTGGACCAGAGGTCCCCGGGGCCGGCGCGCTGCTCCGGGGAGCGGCGCGGGACGGCGGTCACGGGACCACGACGACCTTGGCGCCGACCGTCGCGAAGGTCCACATCGCGTCGCCGTCCTCGCGCTTCATCCGGACGCCGCCGGTCTTCGACGTCGGGTCCGGGCTGGCCATCGAGCCGTCCTGGGCCGCGCTGAAGCCGATCGCCACCTCGTCCACGTTCGCGAAGCGGACCACGTGCTCGATCGGGACGCCGTCCGACCCCTGGACCGTGCCCGAGCGCGAGGTGACCCGGTGGACGCCGGGCGGCGGGCCGACGGGGCTCGGCATCACGGTGAAGGTGCGGAGCGCCTTGCCGTTCTCGTCCACCAGCCACACCCGGCGGTCCTTCAACGCGTACACGACGCGCTCGCCCTCCCCGGACGCCGCCGGGACCGCCAGCGGGTCGACCGAGGGCTTCGGCTTCGCGGTGGGCTTGGCCGAAGCCGAGACGGACGCCTTCGGACCGGCCGTGGAGGCCACCGACGCGGGGGCGTTCGCCGATGCCTGGTAGGCGAGGAAGGCGACCGCGGCGACCGCCGCCGCGGTGAGCCCGGCCACGATTCCCGAGCTGCTCCTTGCCACCGTGCGTCCCCTTTCGGCGGCCCTCTGCCGCATGTCCTACAAGCGTTTACGTCGTACCCGTCGGATACCCGGTGACGGTAGCAGCAGCACGGGTGAGGGCCGGGACGCCGTACGGACGCCGTAACGCCGTCGGCGGAGCCGTAGGCTGTTTGCGTGCTCTTGCTCGCCATGGATACCGCCACGCCCGCCGTCACCGTCGCCCTCCACGACGGTACGTCCGTCCTCGCCTCCTCGGGACAGGTCGACGCCCGCAGGCACGGGGAGCTGCTGCTGCCCGCCGTCGACCGGGTCCTCGCGGAGGCCGGGACGACGCTCGACGCCGTGACGGACGTGGTCGTGGGCGTCGGCCCCGGCCCCTACACCGGGCTGCGGGTCGGCCTGGTCACCGCCGCCACCTTCGGCTCCGCCCTCTCCGTGCCGGTCCACGGCCTGTGCACCCTGGACGGCCTCGCGTACGCCGCGGGGGCCGAGGGGCTGGAGGGGCCGTTCGCCGTGGCGACGGACGCACGGCGCAAGGAGGTCTACTGGGCGCGGTACGAGGACGGCCGCACCCGCACGGGAGGGCCCGCCGTGGACCGGCCCGCCGACATCGCCGCGGCGCTCGCCGGGCTCCCGGTGGTCGGAGCGGGCGCGGTGCTCTACCCGGACGCCTTCCCGGACGCGCGCGGCCCCGAGCACGTGGCCGCCGGGGCGCTCGCCGCCCTCGCCGCCGAACGCCTCGCCGCCGGGCAGGAGCTGCTGCCGCCGCAGCCGCTCTACCTGCGCAGGCCCGACGCGCAGGTCCCGAAGAACTACAAGGTGGTCACCCCCCAGTGAGCGCAGCCACCGCCGCCGTACTGCGCGAGATGCGCTGGTGGGACATCGCGCCGGTGCTCGACCTCGAACACGCGCTGTTCCCGGACGACGCCTGGTCGCCCGGCATGTTCTGGTCCGAGCTGGCCCACGCGCGCGGCCCCGGCGCCACCCGCCGCTACGTCGTCGCCGAGGACCCCGCCACCGGCCGGATCGTCGGGTACGCCGGGCTCGCCGCCCTCGGCGACCTGGCCGACGTCCAGACGATCGCGGTCAGCCGGGACGCCTGGGGCTCCGGCCTCGGCTCCGAACTCCTCACCGACCTGCTCAAGGCCGCCACCGACTTCGAGTGCGCCACCGTCCTCCTGGAGGTCCGGGTCGACAACGCCCGGGCGCAGAAGCTGTACGAGCGCTTCGGCTTCGAACCGATCGGCTTCCGGCGCGGCTACTACCAGCCGGGGAACATCGACGCCCTGGTCATGCGCCTCACCATGCACGAACACGCAGCGGAGAACGGGACTGAATGATGGCTGCCGACGAACCCCTCGTACTCGGCATCGAGACCTCCTGCGACGAGACCGGCGTGGGCATCGTGCGCGGCACGACGCTGCTCGCGGACGCCGTCGCCTCCAGCGTCGACGCCCACGCCCGCTTCGGCGGCGTCGTCCCGGAGATCGCCTCCCGGGCCCACCTGGAGGCGATGGTCCCCACCATCGAGCGCGCCCTGAAGGAGGCGGGCGTCGCCGCCCGCGACCTCGACGGGATCGCCGTCACCTCGGGGCCCGGTCTCGCCGGGGCGCTGCTCGTCGGCGTCTCGGCCGCGAAGGCGTACGCGTACGCGCTCGGCAAGCCGCTCTACGGGGTCAACCACCTCGCCTCGCACATCTGCGTCGACCAGCTGGAGCACGGCCCCCTGCCGGAGCCGACGATGGCGCTGCTGGTCAGCGGCGGCCACTCCTCGCTCCTGCTGGCCCCCGACATCACCAGCGACGTCCGCCCGCTCGGCGCGACGATCGACGACGCGGCGGGCGAGGCGTTCGACAAGATCGCCCGGGTGCTGGACCTCGGTTTCCCCGGCGGGCCGGTCATCGACCGCCTCGCCAAGGAGGGCGACCCGGCCGCGATCGCCTTCCCGCGCGGTCTGACCGGCCCGCGCGACGCCCCCTACGACTTCTCCTTCTCCGGTCTCAAGACCTCGGTGGCCCGCTGGATCGAGGCGAAGCGCGCGGCGGGCGAGGAGGTGCCGGTACGGGATGTGGCGGCGTCCTTCCAGGAGGCCGTGGTGGACGTGCTGACCCGCAAGGCGGTCCGCGCCTGCAAGGACGAGGGCGTCGACCACCTCATGATCGGCGGCGGCGTCGCGGCCAACTCCCGGCTGCGGGCCCTGGCCGAGGAGCGCTGCGAACGCGCCGGCATCCGGCTGCGCGTGCCGCGCCCGAAGCTCTGCACCGACAACGGCGCGATGGTCGCGGCGCTCGGGGCGGAGATGGTCGCCCGCAACCGGCTCCCCTCCGACCTGGAGCTGTCCGCCGACTCCTCGCTGCCGGTCACGGAGCCGCACGTGCCGGGGACCGCGCACGGGCACTCCCACGACCACGTGCACGAGATCAGCAAGGACAACCTGTACTCATGAGCACCGCGACCATGGTCCTGATGTGGGAGGCCCGCGCCGTCGAGGGCCGGGGCGGCGAACTCCTGGAGTGGGCGCGGGCCCGCTCCGCCGAACTGGCCCGCGCACCGCACCGCCGCGAACTCCTGCGCGCCCCGCAGGACCGGGTGCTGGTGATGACGTGGTGGCAGGACGCCTCGTACGGCGACGACCTCCCCGAACTCCCCGAGCCCGACGCCGACCTGATCACCCGCCCGGTGCACCGCTGGCGCTTCGAGGCGGTGGACTGAGGGCCCCCGCGCGCGGGCGGGCCGGTGGCGAAGGCACGCGGAGCGCCGGCCGGGGAGAGGGCCCGCGCGCCTGCGGGCGGGTCAGGCGCCCGTGCCCCTGCCGCCGGTCCCGGCCCCGTCCCCGCTCTCCCCGTCCCGTGTTCCGCGGCGGACCAGGCCCTCCACGAGGGCGTCCAGCTCCTCGACGGCCTCGTAGTCGGCGGCGTACTCCCGCCAGCGGTCCTTGACCCCGGTGAGCCGGGGCAGCTCCGCCGCGTCCGCCTCCGTGATCAGCTCCGGGAAGAACTCCCGGCGCGAAGGGGTCTTCGCCAGGCGGTCCGCCGCCCTGCGGAAGACCAGGTCCCCGTACACGTAATTCCAGATGGCCCGGTAGGCCCGGACCGAGCGTGCCGGGGAGAGGCCGCAGGCCAGCGCGCAGTCGATGATCTCCTCCACCATCCACAGGGCGTTGCGGTCGGTCAGGCCGCCCAGCGCCAGGACGTCCAGCACCCAGGGGATGCGGCCGACGACGGCGTGCATGTGCGCGGCCACCGCCACCATCCGCTCGCGCGGGTCCTCGGGCAGCTCCGGGCGCGGGAACGCCGCGGTCATGCCGGACAGGGTGAGCATCAGCAGCTCGTCCTTGTCCTGCACGTAGTGGTACAGCGCCATGGGCGTGCTGCCCAGCTCCTTCGCCACCCGGCGCATGGAGAGGGCCTCCACCCCCTCCTCCTCGACGATGCGGCGCGCGGTGGCGACCATCACGTCCGGATCGAGGCGGCGGGGCCGCCCCACGGGACGCCCCGGCGCCCTCTTCTTCTGCTGATCGGTCTTCTCGCTGCCTGACACCCGGGCATTCTCCTCTTCCGGCGCCCTCCGCCGACCGGTGCGTTTATTTTCTGTACGCGTATGGTAATTATCCGGCCGAGGGACCGCGAAGGGGGAGGGACGCCATGGACGACGCGGGGAGCACAGGGGCGGCGCCCACGGCGGAGAGAAGGGCGGAGAGAAGGGCGGAGGGCGGACCGGGGGCGGGGGAGAAGCACGCGCGGTGGCTGCTGACGGTGGCGCTCACCGTGCAGTTCCTGGTGTCGCTGGACATGTCCGTGGTGAACATCGCGCTGCCGGACATCCGCGGCGGCCTCGGCTTCCGGGGGGAAGGGCTGCTGTGGGTGGTGAACGCCTACGCCCTCGCCTTCGGCGGGCTCCTCATGCTCGGCGGCCGGCTCGCCGACCTGGTGGGGCCCCGCCGCGTCCTGACGGCGGGCCTGGTCCTGTTCGGGCTCGCCAGTCTGGCGGGCGGGCTGGCCTGGTCGCCCGGTTCGCTGGTGGCGGCGCGGGCGGTGCAGGGGGCCGGTGCGGCGGCCCTCGCCCCGGTGGCCTTCGCCCTGATCACCCTCGCCTTCCCGGCCGGGCCCGCCCGCTCCCGGGCGCTCGGGCTGTGGGGCATGGCGGGCGCGGCGGGCGGCGCGGTCGGGGTGCTGGCGGGCGGGGTGCTCACCGACGCGGCGGACTGGCGGTCCGTGATGCTGGTCAACGTGCCGATCGTCGCCTTCGCCCTGGCCGCCACCGCGCGCACCGGACCGGTCGGGGGCCGGCGTCGGACCGGGGCGCGGCTCGACGTGGCCGGGGCGCTGCTGGCCACGGCCGGGACGACCCTGCTGGTTTTCGCTCTGGTACGGACCTCGGACCACGGCTGGACCTCGCCGGCCACGCTCACCTCGCTGGGCGGGGCGGTGCTCCTGCTGGCCGCCTTCGTCGCCGTCGAGCTGCGGACCGCCTCCCCGCTGCTCCGCCCCGGCCTGCTGAAGGGGCGGCCGGTCCTGACGGCGAACCTGTTCTGCCTGCTGCTGGCCTCGGCCCAGTTCGGCGCGTTCTACTTCCTCTCCCTCCACCTGCAACTGGTCCTCGGCTTCGGGCCGACCGCCGCCGGGTTGGCGTTCCTGCCGTTCTGCGCGGGCGTCGTCGCGGGCTCGGTCCTCGCCCCCCGCGCGATCGCGGTCCTCGGCATGCGGCGGCTGATGGCGGCGGGCGCGGTGCCGGCGGCGCTCGGCATGGCCTGGTTCGCGGCGACCGCCGCGGTCGGCGGTTCCTTCCTCGTCTCCGTCCTCGGCCCGTCGCTGCTCTGCTCCTTCGGCATCGGACTCTGCTTCGTCCCGCTCGGCACGGCCGCGACGACCGGTGTGGCCCCCGAGGAGACCGGGATGGCCTCGGGGCTGCTGAACAGCTCGCGCCAGGTGGGCGGCTCGCTCGGCCTCGCGGTCCTGGTCACCGTCGCCGTCCAGGTCACCGGCGACGCCACGGGGCCCGCCGCGCTGTCCTCGGGGCACGCGGCCGCGCTGTGGGTCGCGGCGGGCCTCCTGGCGGTGGCGGCGCCGGTGGCGTACGTGCTGCTGCCGGCGGAAGGAAGGGCGGCGGCCGTGCCCCGGTGAGGCCGTTCCCCCGGCGACGGCCGCCCGGCGGGCCGTCCTCGTCGCCCCGGCTTCCGGTGGGGCCGTACCGGTGGCGTACGGGCACGGGCGGGCGATCCGGGGCGAGTCCGATGAGTTCCGGCGGCGGGACCGGTCTACCTTCCGGACGTCGCGGCCGCCCGGGCCGGGCGTACGGACGGTTCGACGAGGAGAAGGCCATGCAGAAGATCACCCCCTGTCTCTGGTTCGACGGGCAGGCCCAGGAGGCCGCCGAGCACTACGTCGCGATCTTCGGCGGCGACTCCCGGATCCTGGACACCACCTACTCCGGCGAGGCCGGCCCCGGCGGGACGGGCTCAGTCCTCACCGTCGGCTTCCGGCTCGCGGGCCAGGAGTACACGGGGCTCAACGGCGGCCCGCAGTTCCCGTTCACCGAGGCGATCTCGTTCTCCGTGGACTGCGCCGACCAGGCCGAGGTGGACCGGTTCTGGGACGCGCTCTCCGAGGGCGGCGAGACGGGGCGGTGCGGCTGGCTCAAGGACAGGTTCGGGGTCTCCTGGCAGATCGTGCCGAACGAACTGCCCCGCCTGCTGGCCGACCCGGACAGGGCGAAGGCGGACCGGACCATGAAGGCGATGCTCGGCATGACCAAGCTGGACATCCAGGCACTGCGCGATGCCTGACGGGGGCCAGACGCTGCGCGACGCCCGAGCGTACGGTCCTCGGCGGTGGGCCGGCCCGGCTCGGTAATGTTCCGCTCATGTCACGCCGTGCCCCGCTCCCGCCCCCTCCGCCGCCCGTCGAGATCCGGTCCTGGCCCGACCGCGAGGCGATGCTCGCCGACCGGGCCGCGGTTCTGGGCGTGTTGGTGAGGATGCACGTGGGGCCGGGACGGCTCGGGCTGCTGGGGATGTGGGCGGCGCTCGCCGCGATCGGCTGGAGCCTGGTGGGCGCCGGGATCGGCATGCTCGAACAGGCCATCGACCTGGTCGACTTCGTCAGCGTCATCGGCGGAGCCGTCAGCCTGGTCCTCGGCGCCGCCGTCTTCGTCCCGGCCGCCGTCTTCTTCTGGGTCGGCGTCCTCCGGGACCGGAAGGTCCGTGTGCTGCTGGCCTCCTGGGGCGCGCTGGACCGCGATCCGGAGCGCGACCGGCGGCTGCGGATGCCCGGCATGAGCCTCACCTGGCTGCTGCTGTCGTTCGCCCTCGGCGCGACGGGCCTCGCCCTCTGCGTCATCGGGCCGGCGAGCGCCGAACCGGGCCGGGACACGTACGGGCTGGTCGTCCTGGTGATGGGCGTCGGCATGATCGCCTGGCTGACCGCGTTGACGGGCGCGGTGACCGCCCTGGCACACCGCCGCTGGGTGCTGGGCGTGCTGAGGGGGAGCGGTACGGGAACGGGCGCGGAGGCGGCTCCTCCCGGGCCGGGCACGGGCGTCGGGACCGGCGCCGGTACCGGTGGCGGGCCGGCGGGCGGGACCGGAGCCGCGACGGGCGGCGGCTCCGGCGCGGGGCGGTGACTCCGTGAGCGCGCCCGACCGGGAGCCCGGCCGCCCCGCCCGCCGCGGAGCGGAGACCGGGCGGGTCCGGGAACGGCCGGGCCGCCCGGAGCCCGCTCCGCCGCCCGCCGTGCCGGGTCGCCGGGCCGCGCATCGCCGGGCGGGCCGGCTCAGCGCAGAGGGCGGCCGATCAGCATCGTCGGCGCGCCCGCCACGCGGGTCAGGAAGACCGTCGCCGCGTTCGGCCCCGCGAGCTTCATCCGGCGGCGCACCTCCTCCGGCTCGACCGCCGATCCGCGCTTCTTGACGGTCAGCACACCGACTTCCCGCTCCCGCAGCAGCGCCTTCAACTTCTTCAGGTTGAAGGGCAGTTGATCGGTGATCTCGTAACCGGAGACGTAGGGGGAGGAGTACGGTTCGTCGCTCGTGACGTAGGCGATCGTCTCGTCCACCAGCCGCCCGCCGCACCGCTCCACGATGTCGGCGACCAGGTGCGCCCGGATCACCGCGCCGTCCGGCTCGTACAGATAGCGCCCGACCGGGCCCACCGGCGGAGCGGGCAGCGGGGCCGGGGCGGTCAGGGTCGCCCCGGACGGCAGCAGCGTCGCCCGGAACGCGCCGGGCGCGAAGCCCTCCCCGTACCAGAGCACCGCCTCCTTCACGTCCCCGCCGACCGAGATCCACTCGGCCTCCGCCTCCGGGCCGATCGCCTCGTGCGGGACGCCCGGAGCGATCTTCAGAGCTGCCCGGGGGGCTCGCAGCGCGGCGGCCGTCGCCCAGGACAGCGGCGGAGAGTACGCCTCCGGGTCGAAGATCCTGCCCCGGCCGCCGCGCCGGGCCGGGTCCACGAAGACCGCGTCGTACGGGGAGGCGTCGATCTCCGTGACATCGGCGCACCGCACCTCGATCAGCCCGTCCAGGCCCAGCGCCCCGGCGTTGGCGCGGGCCACTTCGACGGTCAGCGGATCGCGGTCCACGGCGAGCACGGAGATCCCGGCGCGGGCCAGCTCGATCGCGTCCCCGCCGATGCCGCAGCACAGGTCCGCCACGCTCCGCACGCCGAGCCCGGCGAACCGGGCCGCGCGGTGGGCGGCGACCGAGGTGCGGGTGGCCTGCTCGACCCCGTTGGGCGTGAAGAACATCCGGTACGCGTCCTCGGCGCCGAATTTCGCCGCCGCCCGCTGCCGCAGCCGCGCCTGGCCCAGCGCCGCCGACACCAGCTCCGTCGGGTACGTGCGGCGCAGCCGGGTCGCGGTGGCCAGTTCGTCGGCGGGGTCGTGGTCGCGCAGCTCGGCCAGCAACTGCTCGCCCTCAGGGGTGCGCAGCGCGGCGAAGGCGGCGCGGGCGGGGTCGTCGGCCGCGGCGGAGGAGGTCGAAGCGTTCACCCGGTCCATTGTGGGCGGTATACCGGCATGCCGGTGCGCGGGTGTGCGCCGGTGCGCGGGTGTGGGCCGGCCGGGGGACCGGGCGGGAGTGCTCGCGGTGTCGGGAGGGCGCGTACCCCGGCAGCTGGCAGGATGCGGCGCCATGCAGCTAGTACGACAAAACGAAAAATCAGCCATGAAATGGCACGGAAAGGGCGTCGTCGTGCTGGCGGCCCTGCTGGCCGCCGCCCTCGCCTCCGGATGTGCGGCGCCGGAGAAGAGGGAGGAGGGGGGCGAGACGGCGGCCGGCGGCGGGCCCGTGAAGTCCGCCGCCGGCCGGCCCGGCGAGTCGGCCCCGCAGGCCGGACCGGCCCGAGCCCCGGAGACGTACGCGGAGAAGGCCGCGAAGAAGCAGGCCGCACGGGCCCTCGCCGCGAAGAGGTGGGGGCTCGCCAAGACCCCGCTCGCGGCCCCCGAGCCACCGGCGGAGAAGCCGCGCATCACCACCCGCCAGGGGTTCGAGGTCCAGGACGGTGCGGGGCTGCCGCCCGTCTTCACCACCGTCCCGACCAAGGAGAAGATCGTCTTCCTGACGATGGACGACGGGGCCGAGAAGGACCCCGAACTGCTGCGGATGATGACCGAACTGGACATCCCGTACAGCGCGTTCCTCAGTGACTACGTCACCAGCGACGACTACGGCTACTTCCGGAAGATGCAGCGGCGCGGGGTGGCCCTCAGCAACCACACCCTCAACCACCGCTACCTGCCCGGCCTCTCCGCCGCCGAACAGAAGCGGGAGATCTGCGGCCAGCAGGAGAAGATGCTCCAGCAGTACGGGAAGCGGCCCACCCTCTTCCGGCCGCCCTACGGCAACTACAACCGCGACACCCTCGTCGCCGCCAAGTCCTGCGGGATCACCGCCGTACCCCTGTGGGCCTCCGAGGCGTTCCCGGACCGCATGGAGTGGCGCGAGTGGGACCGGGACCTGCACCCGGGCGACATCGTCCTCACCCACTTCCGGGGCGAGGACGACTGGAAGGGCTCGATGCCCGACATGATCCGCCAGGTCATGAAGACCATCACGGACAAGGGCTACGCGGTGGCGAAGCTGGAGGACTACGTCTGATCCTCGGCCGGTGCGACCCGCCCCGCCGGGGGCGCGGCCCGCACCCCTGCCCGGCTGCCGCCCCCCGGCAGCGGCTCCGCGCGGCCGCCGGGCCCGGCGCGGCCGTGCTCCCCTCCGGCCGCGCCGGGGCGGCGGCTGTGGGGACGCGTCGCTCCGGCGGCGCTGTACGGAACCCCGCGCTCCCTCCCCGCGTTGTCCGGACGGCGACCCGACGGGGCCCGGTGGAGAGGGCGGCGGCGCTCCCGCCGGGCCGGGGCCGGGACGGCGGCGGCGTACCGGCCCAGCCCCCGGCCGGGGCGGCGCGAGGGTGGTGAATTGGCACTCCGCTTGACCGAGTGCTAATCGCGGTCATAGTCTCAGGTCTGGCACTCCCCCCTGGAGAGTGCCAGCACCACTTTGCGCGACAGGGCAGGTCCGGCACCCGCGACGACGGATCGGTCCGTTCGCCTCCCACTGACTGTTAAACCCCGTGAGATCTCCGAAGGGGGAGACCGGATCGTGTCGACCACCAGCTCCAAGGTTGCGATCAAGCCGCTCGAGGACCGCATTGTGGTCCAGCCGCTCGACGCCGAGCAGACCACGGCTTCCGGCCTGGTCATTCCGGACACCGCGAAGGAGAAGCCCCAGGAGGGCGTCGTCCTCGCCGTGGGCCCGGGCCGCTTCGAGAACGGCGAGCGACTTCCGCTCGACGTCAAGACCGGCGACGTCGTCCTGTACAGCAAGTACGGCGGCACCGAGGTGAAGTACAACGGCGAGGAGTACCTCGTCCTCTCGGCCCGCGACGTCCTCGCGATCGTCGAGAAGTAATTCACCCACGTTTGCTTGTGTTCTGCGCCCCTGGCCCCCAGCGACTGACTAGCCGGGCGGCGAGGGGCGCAGTTCGTTCGAGAGGGAAGTACAGCCCATGGCGAAGATTCTGAAGTTCGACGAGGACGCCCGTCGCGCCCTTGAGCGCGGCGTCAACAAGCTTGCCGACACGGTCAAGGTGACGATCGGCCCCAAGGGCCGCAACGTCGTCATCGACAAGAAGTTCGGTGCCCCCACCATCACCAACGACGGTGTCACCATCGCGCGCGAGGTCGAGCTCGACGACCCGTACGAGAACCTGGGCGCCCAGCTCGTCAAGGAGGTGGCGACCAAGACCAACGACGTAGCGGGCGACGGCACCACCACCGCGACCGTCCTGGCCCAGGCGCTCGTCCGCGAGGGCCTGCGCAACGTCGCCGCCGGCGCCTCCCCGGCCGCCCTGAAGAAGGGCATCGACGCCGCCGTCAAGGCCGTGTCCGAGGAGCTCCTCGCGACCGCCCGTCCGATCGACGACAAGGCCGACATCGCCGCCGTGGCCGCGCTCTCCGCGCAGGACCCGCAGGTCGGCGAGCTCATCGCGGACGCGATGGACAAGGTCGGCAAGGACGGTGTCATCACCGTCGAGGAGTCCAACACCTTCGGCCTGGACCTGGAGTTCACCGAGGGCATGGCCTTCGACAAGGGCTACCTGTCCCCGTACATGGTGACCGACCAGGAGCGTATGGAGGCCGTCCTCGACGACCCGTACATCCTGATCCACCAGGGCAAGATCGGCTCCATCCAGGAGCTGCTCCCGCTCCTGGAGAAGGTCATCCAGGCCGGCGGCTCCAAGCCGCTCCTGATCATCGCCGAGGACGTCGAGGGCGAGGCGCTCTCCACCCTCGTCGTCAACAAGATCCGCGGCACCTTCAACGCCGTCGCGGTGAAGGCCCCGGGCTTCGGCGACCGCCGCAAGGCCATGCTCGGCGACATCGCCACCCTCACCGGTGCCACCGTCATCGCCGAGGAGGTCGGCCTCAAGCTCGACCAGGCCGGTCTGGACGTGCTCGGCACCGCCCGCCGCGTCACCGTCTCCAAGGACGACACGACCATCGTCGACGGCGGCGGCAACGCCGAGGACGTCAAGGGCCGCGTCAACCAGATCAAGGCCGAGATCGAGTCCACGGACTCCGACTGGGACCGCGAGAAGCTCCAGGAGCGCCTCGCGAAGCTGGCCGGCGGCGTGTGCGTCATCCGCGTCGGCGCCGCCACCGAGGTGGAGCTCAAGGAGAAGAAGCACCGCCTCGAGGACGCCATCTCCGCCACCCGCGCCGCGGTCGAGGAGGGCATCGTCTCCGGCGGTGGCTCCTCCCTCGTCCACGCCGTGAAGGTCCTGGAGGGCAACCTCGGCAAGACCGGCGACGAGGCCACCGGTGTCGCGGTCGTCCGCCGCGCCGCCGTCGAGCCGCTGCGCTGGATCGCCGAGAACGCCGGCCTGGAGGGCTACGTCATCACCTCCAAGGTCGCCGACCTCGACAAGGGCCAGGGCTTCAACGCCGCCACCGGCGAGTACGGCGACCTGGTCAAGGCCGGCGTCATCGACCCGGTCAAGGTCACCCGCTCCGCCCTGGAGAACGCCGCGTCCATCGCGTCGCTGCTGCTCACGACCGAGACCCTGGTCGTCGAGAAGCCGGCCGAGGAAGAGGCCGACGCCGGGCACGGCCACTCCCACTAGCACGGCCCGTACCTCCCGGTACGCCCGAGGCCCGGCACCCCCGTCGCGGGGGCGCCGGGCCTCGGTGCGTCGGGCTCGCGCGGCGGCGTCCGGCCACCGTCGCGGGCGCGGCTACCGCGGGCCGTACTTGCGCCCCGTCCGCGAGGTGACCCCGCCCAGCAGGCCCCGCGGGGCGATCTTGACCAGCCCCATCAGCGCCTTGTAGCGCGGGTCCGGGACCGACACGGTCTTCCCCCGGCCCAGGTCCTCCAGCGCCGAGACCACCAGCTTGTCCGCGTCGAGCCACATCCAGCCCGGGATGTTGTCCGTGCCCATCCCGGCCCGCTCGTGGAACTCCGTCCGCACGAACCCGGGGCACAGCGCCATCAGCCGCACCCCCGACCCGGCCAGGTCCCGCGCCGCGCCCTGGGTGAACTGCACCACCCACGACTTGGACGCCCCGTACGTACCGCGCGGCACGAACGCCGCGACGGACGCCACGTTGACGACCCCGCCCCGGCCCCGCTCCTTCATCCCGGCGACCGCCGCCGCCGTCAGCCGCAGCACCGCCTCGCAGTGCACCTTGAGCATCGTCAGCTCATCGGCCATGGACACCTCCAGGAAGCGCCCCTTGTTGCCGAACCCCGCGTTGTTGACCAGTAGATCGACCGGGTGTCTGCGGTCCCCGAGCCGCTTCTCGACCGCCTCGATACCGCCGTCCGTGGACAGGTCGGCGCTCAGCACCTCGGCCTCGATGCCGTGCCGGTCGTGCAGTTCGGTGGCCTGGTCGCGCAGCCGCTCGGTGTCCCGCGCCACCAGCACCAGGTTGTGCCCCTGGGCCGCGAGACGCCGCGCGAACGCGGCCCCGATGCCCGCCGTCGCGCCCGTGATCAGTGCAGTCGTCATACGCGGCACGTTAGTGCCCCGCGTGCTCCGGCGGCTCACCCGCCCGCCGCCCCTGCTCCCCCCACCACGAACTCGTCCGCCGTCCCGTCGTCCTCGTGGGACGTGCGTACCGCGCCCCGGGCATCCGGCAGCTCACGCCCTGAGCCGTACCGGGGCAGCACCCCCCGGGTATGGGTCAGGGGGACCCCGGCGCGAAGGACAGCATGCGGGCCTCGCGCACGGGCTTGTGGTTCTCGTCGCCGCTGACGTGCGTCGGCGTCAGCACGAGCCGTCCGTCCACGTACGCGGTATGCGCGGAGAACATCTCGTACTCCCACCGGGCGGTCGCCGCCGGGTGCTTCACGACCTCCGTCTCCGTGCCGACGCCGCGCGGGCCCATCAGGAAGGTCCGGCCCGGGCTGCTGGGGCCGGCCGCCTCGTAGACACGCATCGCGTTGCCGTCCTCCGCGCGCAGGGGATACAGCGTCCTCATCCGGTTGTCCTTGATGCCCCACAGGAACTTCCCGGTCCTCACGTCGTACGCGCCGACCTGGTCCTGGCCGCCCAGCATGATCAGGCCCTTGCCGACCCCCGAGCCCCGGCAGGGCTGGATGTCGCCGCCGGACCCGGTGCCGGCGCACTCCTCGAAACCCTTGCCACGGGCGTCGAAGGTGACGCGGTGCTTGCCGCCGGGGTCCAGGACCGTGATCCGCCAGTCCTTCGCGGTGTCCTCGTTGTTGTAGGTGGTGAAGACGACCGGGTCCATGGAGATCAGGCTGCCGAAGCTCCAGCCGGTCTTCGTGCGGTAGCGCCACAGCACCTTGCCGGTGCGGGGGTCGAGCTCGCGTACCTGGCCGTAGTTCTTGCTCCGGTCCATGGACACCATGCAGGTGTAGTTGACCAGGAGCCGGGCCGGGCCGCCCGCCACGTCGTCGGGGAAGCAGGCGCCCTTCTTCTCCGAGGGGACCTTGTAGAGCGTGCTCCCGTCGCCCATCCGGTAGGCCACCGCCCGTTGCCCCCGGGCGACGGAGAGGACGTCGCCGCTGATGGCGCTGTGGACGATGAACGTGTCGTCCTCGTCACCGGGTTCGTCGAGCTTCTTGCTCCACCCCTGCTTCCCGGTCTTCAGATCGATCATCTGCATCTGGTTGCAGAGGTTGCTCCGCTCGTTGTCCGGCCGCTCGTGACGGAAGACCACGACCTTGCCGTCGGGCGTGGGGTTGGCCGGTGTCTCGCAGACGGAGCTGGGCAGGGTCACGCTCCAGACCTCGGCGCCGTCCGAGAGCCGGTAGGCCGTGACCTTCCGGTACAGCGCCTGGACGGCGGTGTCGCCGACGATCCACAGGTCGTGGACCTTGTTGATCTGCTTGGGGATGTCGGTCTTGTCGTCGGCGATCCACGCCGCCGCCTCGCCCGGCTTCCGTGCGGCGGCGACCTCCTTCGTCGTCGGGATGTGGCTCAGTTCGGGGCCGCCCGCCGGGGGCGCGGAGGACGGGGACGCCGAGGCGGAGGGACCGGGCGACTTCTTCGCCACGGGCTTCGCGGGCTCGCCCCGGCCCCAGTCGGTGGCGGCGTACACCCCGCCCGCCACGACCACGAGCACCAGCACGACGACCGCGGCGACGACCGGGCCCCGGCCGAACCGGCGGCGACCCGGCGGGGGCGGGGGAGGTGTTGGCGGCCCGTAGCCCGCACCGGCCGGAGGCGGCGCGTACCCCTGCGGCGTACCGGGCCCCGAGGCGTACGGATTATCGGGAACGGGCTGCTGCGGCCGGCCCGGGGTGTACCAGGGCTGCTGCGGGTCGGGCATGGTCTTCCCCCTGAGACGTGCCGCTCGGCTCGGCATCTGATGATCGGGCGCGGGTCACTGGAGGGGGACGCGCCGTGCACCGGTCCAGTTCCCGGCCGACCCGCCGGGCTGCCCCTGGGGGTACGGCCCCGCGTCACCGGTCGGCGAGCCGCCGGGCTCGTGCGGCCCCCTGCCGCCGCCCCCTCAGTCCTGCCGCCCGGCGTACTCCCGCGCCTTGCGCAGCGCCTCCGGATGTAGCGCGTCCCCGGCCGCCAGCAGGGCGGGCAGCAGGGTGCGCTCGGTCGTCACGGCCCGGAACTGCAGGGCGGCGGTGACCTCGTGGTCCGGCCGGTGCACGATCTCCACGGGGTCCCCGGCACGGACGGTCCCCGGTTCGACCACCCGCAGGTACGCGCCGGTGACGCCGTGCTGAGTGAACCGCCGGACCCAGCCCTGCTCGCCGAGGTGTCCGGCGAAGGTCCGGCACGGGATGCGCCCGGAGGTCACCTCCAGTACGAGGTCCGTCCCCACCCGCCAGCGCTCGCCGATCAGCGCACCGCTGACGTCGAGGCCCAGGGTCGTGAAGTTCTCGCCGAACACCCCGTTGGCCAGGGTCCGGCCGCCCAGCTCCCGCTCCCAGGCGTCCAGGTCCTCACGGGCGTACGCGTACACCGCCTGGTCGCTGCCGCCGTGGTGGCGCAGGTCGCACACGGTGTCCCCGGCCAGACCGCTCCCGCCGGCCCCCTTGGCCCCCGGGTCGCGCACCTCGACCGGGCCCTCCACCGGTCGCTTGTCGATCCCGGTCAGGCCCTCCGGGCCGTCGGTGTGGGGAGAGTGGCGAGGGCGGCCGGTGTTCACGGTCAGCAGCTTCATGCGCTCACGCTAGCCGCCGCGTACACCCCAAGTCATCCGATATCAATAGGCTTCTTCTCCAAGCATTCCTTATGCTGGAGAGGTGATCGAAGCCCGCCACCTCCGTGTCCTGCGCGCCGTGTCCACCACCGGCTCGTTCTCCGCCGCCGCCCGCGAACTCGGCTGCACCCAGCCCGCCGTCAGCCAGCAGATGAAGGCCCTGGAGGCGTCGGCCGGCACCCCGCTGCTGATCCGCACCGGACGCGAGATGCGCCTCACGCAGGCCGGCGAGGCGCTGGTACGGCACGCCTCGGGCATCCTCGCGGGGCTCACCGCCGCCGAGGAGGAGATCGCCGCCATCGCCGGGCTGCGGGCCGGCCGGGTCCGCCTGGTCTCCTTCCCCAGCGGCAGCTCCACCCTGGTCCCGGGGGCGCTGGCCGCGCTGCGGGCCGAGCACCCCGGCACCCGCGTCTCGCTCGTGGAGGCCGAGCCGCCGCGCTCGGTGGACCTGCTGCGCGAGGGCGACTGCGACATCGCCCTGGCGTTCCGTTACGGGGCGAGCGGCGGCGAGTGGGACGACCTGGTGGTCCGGCCGCTGCTCACCGATCGGCTGATCGGCCTGCTCCCGGAGGGGCACCGGCTGGCGGAGGCGGAGAGCGTGTCCATCGGGGAGCTGGCCGAGGAGTCGTGGATCGCGGGCTGCCCGCGCTGCCGCCGACAGCTCGTCGAGGTCTGCGAGGAGTCCGGGTTCGCCCCGCGCATCGACTTCGCCACCGACGACTACCCGGCGGTGATGGGCCTCGTCGGGGCCGGGCTCGGGGTGGCGGTGCTGCCGGAGCTGGCCGTGGAGACGGTACGCCCCCAGGGGGCCAGGGCCGTGCCGGTCGAGCCCGCCATCGAGCGGGAGATCGTCGCGCTGACGCTGCCGGACCTGGCACGGGTTCCGGCGGTGGCGGCCACGCTGGACCAACTCGCGCGCACGGCCGCCCGCTGAGGCCGCGCCGGGCCGCACCGCCCGGCGCCGGCCGCGACCGGGCGGGTCCGGCGGGCCGAAGGCGCCGGAGGGCTGAGAACGCCGGAGGCCGAAGGCGCCGGAGGCCTGGGGTGCCGGAGGCCGAAGGCACGGGGGGCCGAGGGCGCGGGAGGCCGAGGCGTCGGAGAAACGTTTCTGCGTTCAGGGGGCGCGTGCGGGGGTCAGGTGGCGCCGGGGCCCGGAGAGGCGGGGCTCCCCGCGGCGGCGGTGATCAGGCGGGTCCGGGCCCGGCCCATCAGCTCCTCGCGCTCGTCCTCGGTCAGGCCGCCCCACACGCCGTAGGGCTCCCGTACGGCCAGGGCGTGCGCGGCGCACTCGGCCCGTACCGGGCAGCGCATGCACACCTCCTTGGCGGAGGTCTCGCGAGCGCTGCGGGCGGCGCCGCGCTCGCCCTCCGGGTGGAAGAACAGGGAACTGTCCACGCCGCGGCAGGCGGCGAGCAGCTGCCAGTCCCACAGGTCTGCGTTGGGTCCGGGAAGGCGGGAGAAATCTGCCATTGCTTGTCCCCTCGGAGCTGTGCTGCGTCGGAAGCGGCATCTCGACCGTCTGGGATCGACGGCTGCGGTGTGCGGACCGTCGGTGATCGGTGTGACCGAAGTCTCGACCGTACATCTACGGTGCTAGTAGATGTAAATATGACTGATTGCGAATCTAGCCACAGACACCCTCGAAAGGGAAGAAAAGCTGCCAAATAGGGCATGCCGGAGGGTGAAGATCAAGTTGACGGGTGAATCATCCGCGTCGTTCTCCTCCGTGTTCACGCCTTCACGTAGAGTGCCGAACTCGGCCGCCCGACCCGTAACTCTTTCGAGTGACCGTCGTTAAGGGAACGGATGCGGTTGACGAATATCCGGCTCGGGCACATGTCCGAGGGGGTCGACCGCACAGGTGACGACTTGATTCAGCCTGGAGGCTCAAGGTGACGCGCATCAGCTGCGGAGGACGGTCATGACATCCGTCCTCGTCTGCGACGACTCCCCGCTCGCCCGAGAAGCGCTCCGTCGCGCGGTGGCCACCGTGCCCGGCGTCGAGCGCGTGACGACGGCCGCCAACGGCGAGGAAGTCCTCCGCCGCTGGGGCGCCGATCGTTCGGATCTGATTCTGATGGACGTACGCATGCCCGGTCTGGGGGGTGTGGAGACGGTCCGCCGGCTGCTCTCCGCCGATCCCGGCGCCCGGATCATCATGCTGACCGTCGCCGAGGACCTGGACGGCGTCGCGCTCGCGGTCGCCGCCGGGGCCCGCGGCTATCTGCACAAGGACGCCTCGCGCGCCGAACTGCGGGCCACGGTCACCCAGGCGCTGGCCGACCCGACGTGGCGGCTCGCCCCGCGCCGGCTGAGGTCCGCCGAGATGGGGGCGGCCCCCACACTGACCGCGCGGGAGATCCAGGTGCTCGAAGGCATGAGCCACGGCCGCTCCAACGCGGAGATCGGACGGGAGTTGTTCCTGTCCGAGGACACCGTCAAGACCCACGCCCGGCGCCTGTTCAAGAAGCTCGGGGCCTCGGACCGCGCTCACGCGGTGGCCCTCGGGTTCCGCTGGGGCCTGGTCCGCTGAGGGCCGGCCCGGACCGCGCCCCGTCCGCCGTTCCGCGGGCGGGGTCACGGAGCGGGCCCGCCGCCCCGCACCCCGCATGAGGGCGCCCGCTCCGGCGCCATGTGACGCTTCCCGGCCGATGACGCATCCTTGAGTCGTGGAGTTCCTCGGGAACGATTCGGTCGAGCGGAAGGGGAGGGCGCAGGACATGACATCCGGCGCACCCGCTCATAACGCTTCGGTGCACAACTCGGGACGTGGTGGAGCGGACCCGAAGGCATCAGGGCACCATGGTCCGATGCGCGACGACGAAACCACGGTGATCGGTGCCCTCGTGCACCGGGCCGTCGACGGCGACGCGCAGGCCACCCACGATCTGCTGGCCCACGTCCACCCCCTCGCCCTGCGCTACTGCCGCTCGCGGCTCAACCGCCTTCCCGGTGACGCCCGTCACTTCGTGGAGGACCTGGCGCAGGAGGTCTGCGTCGCGGTGCTGATGGCGCTGCCGCGCTACAAGGACACCGGCAGGCCCTTCGAGGCCTTCGTCTTCGCCATCGCCGGCCACAAGGTCGCCGACCTCCAGCGCGCCGCGATGCGCCATCCCGGCTCGACCGCCGTCCCCTCCGACGAGATGCCGGAGCGGCCCGACGACTCCCTCGGACCGGAGGAGCGGGCCCTGCTCAGCAGTGACGCGGCCTGGGCCAAGAAGCTGCTGGCCAACCTCCCGGAGAGCCAGCGCGAGCTGCTGGTCCTGCGGGTCGCGGTCGGACTCACCGCCGAGGAGACCGGGCGGATGCTCGGGATGTCGCCGGGCGCGGTCCGGGTCGCACAGCACCGCGCGCTCAGCAGACTCCGGGCGCTCGCCGAGCAGTAGCCGGACCTCGGCCGAGCGGCGGCCCGTCGCCCGCCGGGCGGCCGGCGGGCGCCGCGGGGCGCGGAGCAGGGGAACGCCGCGCGGCCCCCGGAGCCGCTTGGTGCGAAGCTACGGAACCACCGGGTGATCTTGCTCGTGGAATGAGACGCCTCCTCGGGCCGTTAGCATGGACATCCGCACCGATCAAGGCCATTTGGGGAAGGTGTCATGACTGCAAACGTCGACGGAGTGCCCGAGAAATTCGCGACGCTCGGGCTGACCTACGACGACGTGCTGCTGTTGCCCGGCGCGTCCGAGGTCCTGCCCAACGCTGTGGACACCTCCTCGCTCATCTCACGCAACGTACGGGTGAACATCCCCCTGCTGTCCGCCGCCATGGACAAGGTGACCGAGGCCCGCATGGCGATCGCCATGGCCCGTCAGGGCGGTGTCGGCGTGCTGCACCGCAACCTCTCCATCGAGGACCAGGTCAACCAGGTCGACCTGGTCAAGCGGTCCGAGTCCGGCATGGTCACCGACCCGATCACCGTGCACCCCGACGCCACGCTCGGCGAGGCGGACGCGCTCTGCGCGAAGTTCCGCATCAGCGGCGTGCCGGTCACCGACGCCGCGGGCAAGCTCCTCGGCATCGTCACCAACCGCGACATGGCCTTCGAGTCGGACCGCACGCGCCAGGTGCGCGAGGTCATGACGCCGATGCCGCTCGTCACCGGCAAGGTCGGCATCTCCGGCGTCGAGGCCATGGAGCTGCTGCGCCGCCACAAGATCGAGAAGCTGCCGCTGGTCGACGAGGCGGGCCTCCTGAAGGGCCTCATCACGGTCAAGGACTTCAAGAAGGCCGAGCAGTACCCGAACGCGGCCAAGGACGCCGAGGGCCGGCTGCTGGTCGGCGCGGCCGTCGGCGCCAGCCCCGAGGCGCTGGACCGCGCCCAGGCGCTCGCCTCCGCCGGGGTCGACTTCCTCATCGTCGACACCTCGCACGGCCACAACCGCAACGCCCTCGACTGGATGGCGAAGATCAAGTCGAGCGTCGGCGTCGACGTCATCGGCGGCAACGTCGCCACCCGCGACGGCGCCCAGGCGCTGATCGACGCCGGCGTCGACGGCGTCAAGGTCGGCGTGGGCCCCGGCTCGATCTGCACCACCCGCGTGGTCGCCGGCATCGGCGTCCCGCAGGTCACCGCGATCTACGAGGCCGCGCTCGCCGCGCGCGCCGCGGGCGTCCCGGTGATCGGCGACGGCGGCCTCCAGTACAGCGGCGACATCGGCAAGGCGCTGGCCGCCGGCGCCGACAGCGTGATGCTGGGCAGCCTGCTCGCCGGCTGCGAGGAGTCCCCGGGCGAGCTGATGTTCATCAACGGCAAGCAGTTCAAGTCGTACCGCGGCATGGGTTCGCTCGGCGCGATGCAGTCCCGCGGCCAGGGCCGGTCCTACTCCAAGGACCGCTACTTCCAGGCCGAGGTGGCCTCGGACGACAAGCTCGTCCCCGAGGGCATCGAGGGCCAGGTGCCCTACCGCGGTCCGCTGGGCAACGTCCTCCACCAGCTCGTCGGCGGCCTGCGCCAGACCATGGGCTACGTCGGCGCCGCCACGGTCGACGAGATGGAGAGCAAGGGCCGCTTCGTCCGGATCACCTCGGCGGGCCTCAAGGAGAGCCACCCGCACGACATCCAGATGACGGTCGAGGCGCCGAACTACAGCAAGAAGTAACGCGTCGCCGCAGGCGAGGGGCGGTACCGGAGTTTCCGGTACCGCCCCTCGGGGCGTGTCGGGGATACTGGTCAGCGCAGACGTAGAGGGAAAGGCCACACATCGTGACTGAGATCGAGATCGGGCGCGGCAAGCGCGGCCGCCGGGCTTACGCATTCGACGACATCGCCGTCGTTCCGAGCCGCCGCACCCGGGATCCGAAGGAGGTCTCGATCGCCTGGCAGATCGACGCCTACCGCTTCGAGCTGCCGTTCCTGGCCGCTCCGATGGACTCCGTGGTCTCCCCGCAGACCGCGATCCGCATCGGTGAGCTCGGCGGCCTGGGCGTGCTGAACCTGGAAGGGCTGTGGACCCGGCACGCCGACCCGCAGCCGCTGCTGGACGAGATCGCGGAGATGCCGGCCGAGGCCGCCACCCGCCGCCTCCAGGAGATCTACGCCGCCCCCATCCAGGAGGAGCTGATCGGGCAGCGCATCAAGGAGGTGCGCGACTCCGGCGTCGTCACCGCCGCCGCGCTCTCCCCGCAGCGCACCGCCCAGTTCTCCAAGGCGGTCGTGGACGCGGGGGTGGACATCTTCGTCATCCGCGGGACGACGGTCTCCGCCGAGCACGTCTCCGGCGCGGCCGAGCCGCTCAACCTGAAGCAGTTCATCTACGAGTTGGACGTCCCGGTCATCGTCGGCGGCTGCGCCACGTACACCGCCGCCCTCCACCTGATGCGGACCGGCGCGGCCGGCGTCCTCGTCGGCTTCGGCGGCGGCGCGGCGCACACCACGCGCAACGTCTTCGGCATCCAGGTCCCGATGGCCACCGCCGTCGCGGACGTCGCCGGCGCCCGCCGCGACTACATGGACGAGTCCGGCGGCCGGTACGTGCACGTCATCGCGGACGGCGGCGTCGGCTGGTCCGGCGACCTGCCGAAGGCCATCGCCTGCGGCGCGGACGCCGTGATGATGGGCTCCCCGCTGGCCCGCGCCACCGACGCGCCGGGCCGCGGCCGCCACTGGGGCATGGAGGCCGTCCACGAGGACGTGCCGCGCGGCAAGCTGGTCGACCTCGGTTCGGTCGGGACGACGGAGGAGGTCCTCACCGGCCCCTCGCACACGCCGGACGGCTCGATGAACATCTTCGGGGCCCTGCGCCGCGCGATGGCCACCACCGGCTACAGCGACCTCAAGGAGTTCCAGCGCGTCGAGGTGACGGTGGCGGACTCGCAGCACAGCCGCTGACCCGCCCCGTACCTCCCGTACGTACGCGAAGGGCCCGGACCGCCCCCCGAGAGGGGGACCGGTCCGGGCCCTTCGGCGCGTGCTGCCGTCCGGTGTCAGCGGGCCTTCTTCGAACCGCCGACGGCGGCGATCGCGCCGAGGGCGAGGAAGAGGTACGTCATGAAGTCCGCCTCTTCCGACCACGCCTTCGTCACGGTGTCGAAGTGGTCGCCGACGACCTCGGAGAACGGGATCTGCGCCAGGTCGGCGAGGACCATCGAGATGCCGACGAGCTGGCCGAGGTAGACCGCGCCGACCGAGAAGACGGCCGAGGCGGCGACGATCGCCGGGTTGGAGCCGCCGACCTTGCTCGCCGCGAAGCCGACCAGGAAGCCGACGCCGACCGCCGCGTAGCCGACCTCGCGCTCGATGGAGCCCGCGATCACGCCGTACAGGATGCCCGCGAGGATCGCCACGCCGAACGCGACGCCGATGCCGAGCAGGAGGTTGTCGCGGGCCGGGGGCGGCGGAGTGTGGGGCGCGCCGCCGAACGGGGCCCCCTGGCCGGGCTGCTGCCCCGCGAACGGGTTGCCGGACGGGGCGGGCGGCTGCTGGCCGTACGGGTTGCCGGCGGGGGCGGGGGGCTGCTGGCCGTAGGGGTTGCCGGTCGGTGCGGAGGGGGCGCCCTGGCCCGGGCCGCCCGCGTACGGGTTGCCGTCCACCGGCTGACCGTAGGGCTGCTGGGGCTGGTTCGGCGGCTGCACGGGCTGACTCACGGCGGGGCTCCCCCTGGGACGACGGCGCACGCATGTGCGGGATCGCACGTGTGTGCGCTCTGTGACGCCGCAGAGTAGCAGCACCCCCCTGATTCGGTCACTGGCAATCTTTCGACGGTCCGTCACGTCTCAGTGGGTGGACCGTCACCACCCGGGGGACGGCCCGTCGGCCGCCGGAAGGGCCGTGCGCCCGGGGGCCGCTACAGCCGGTGGGCGGCCCCCGCCGGGGTGGCTCCCCTGGTGTCCAGGAGGAGTTGGGCCTTCACCGCGAGGCCCTGGAGGTCGTAGGTGCGGTGGTGCTGGAGCAGGACGGTCAGGTCGGCCGCCGCCGCCGCCTCGTACAGCGAGTCGGCGCGCGGGACGGGGCGTTCGCGCACCCGCCAGTCCAGGACGTGCGGGTCGTGGTAGCCGATCTGCGCGCCCATGTCCATCAGCCGGGTGGCGATCTCCCGGGCGGGCGCGGCCTCCTGGTCGGCGGAGTCCGGCTTGTAGGTGACGCCGAGCAGCAGGACGCGCGCGCCCCGGACGGACTTGCCGTGCTCGTTCAGGAGGGTGGCGCAGCGCTGGATGACGTAACCGGGCATCCGGTCGTTGATCTCCTGGGCCAGCGAGACCATCCGCAGCGGGTGTCCGGGGGCGCGGGTGCTGTGGGGCAGCCGGCCCGGATCCACCGGGACGCCGTGTCCGCCGACGCCGGGCCCCGGACGGAAGGGCTGGAAGCCGAACGGTTTGGTCTCGGCGCACCGGATGACGTCCCAGAGGTCGACGCCCAGGTCGTGGCAGAGCACCGCCATCTCGTTGACCAGGGCGATGTTGACGTGCCGGAAGTTGGTCTCCAGCACCTTCGTCATCTCCGCCTCGCGCGGTCCCCGGGCCCGTACGACCTTGTCGGCGAGCCGTCCGTAGAAGGCGGCGGCCGATTCGGTGCAGGCGGAGGTGAGGCCGCCGATGACCTTGGGCGTGTTGGCCAGGGTGTGGGTGCGGTTGCCGGGGTCGAGCCGGCTGGGGGAGCAGGCGAGGTGGAAGTCGCGCCCGGCGACGAGCCCGGAACCCTCTTCGAGCAGGGGGCGCAGGAAGTCCTCGGTGGTGCCGGGCGGAACGGCGGATTCCAGCAGCACGGTGGTGTGCGGGCGCAGCCGGGCCGCGAGCGCGCGGGCGGCGTCGCCGAGGGCGGTGAGGTCGAGGGCGTGGTCGGGGCCGAGCGGGGTGGGCGAGCAGATCACGGCGGTGCGGACCCGGCCCAGCTCGGCGGCGTCGGTGGTGGGCCGGAAGCCGCCGGAGAGCATGCGGCGGACCTCGGACGCGGTGAGGGTGCCCTCGACGGGTGTGCGGCCCGCCCGCAGCTCCGTGTACGGGCGGGGGTCGGGGTCGTAGCCGACGGTGTCGATGCCTGCGGTCACGGCGGCCTGGGCGAGGGGCAGGCCGAGGTGACCGAGTCCGATGACGGCGAGGTCTGCTGGCATAGGAGGAGCCCCCGTAACGGCGGAGAACGAAGATCGCAACTGCTGTGGACAGCGCAATATCAGACTAGGCGTAAATATGACCTATATGTCGCATTGCGGGGCTCCGGTCGCCGGGGTGTTGTCCATAGGCGGTGGCTGAAGTCGCGGAGCGCGGACAGAATCGAGGAGTGGAGACGGGCGGCCGGCCCCTCGGCCGGGTGGCACTCCCGTCTCCGACCACCCCGATCCACCGGGAGGCAGCAGTGAGGACAGCGACACTGGGACCTGTCGAGCGCGTCGAAGCGCTCGCCGCCATGGCCGCGCGCGAACTGGACGTGCTGGTCGTGGGGGCGGGCGTGGTCGGGGCGGGCACGGCGCTGGACGCCGCCACCAGAGGGCTGAGGACCGGGCTGGTCGAGGCGCGCGACTGGGCGTCCGGCACCTCCAGCAGGTCGAGCAAGCTGATCCACGGCGGCCTGCGCTATCTGGAGATGCTCGACTTCGCCCTGGTCCGCGAGGCCCTCAAGGAGCGCGGCCTGCTCCTGGAGCGGCTCGCCCCGCACCTGGTGAAGCCCGTGCCCTTCCTCTACCCCTTGCAGCACAAGGGCTGGGAACGGCTCTACGCGGGCTCCGGCGTCGCGCTGTACGACGCGATGTCGGTCTCCTCCGGCCACGGGCGCGGCCTGCCCGTCCACCGCCACCTCTCCCGCAAGCGCGCCCTGCGGGTGGCTCCCGCCCTGCGCAAGGACGCCCTGGTCGGCGCCCTCCAGTACTACGACGCCCAGATGGACGACGCCCGCTTCGTCACCGAGCTGGTGCGCACCGCCGCCTCCTACGGGGCCCACGTGGCGAACCGGGCGCGGGTCGTGGGCTTCCTCCGGGAGGGCGAGCGGGTCGTGGGGGCGCTCGTGCGGGACACCGAGGGCGGCCGGGAGTACGAGATCCGGGCCAAGCAGGTGGTCAACGCCACCGGCGTGTGGACCGACGACACCCAGGGGCTCATCGGCGAGCGCGGCCAGTTCCACGTCCGCGCCTCCAAGGGCATCCACCTGGTCGTCCCCAAGGACCGCATCCATTCCTCGACCGGCCTCATCCTGCGCACCGAGAAGTCCGTCCTCTTCGTCATCCCCTGGGGCCGGCACTGGATCATCGGCACCACGGACACCGACTGGGACCTGGACAAGGCCCACCCGGCCGCCTCCAGCGCCGACATCGACTACCTCCTGGAACACGTCAACGCCGTCCTCCACACCCCCCTGACCAGGGACGACGTCGAGGGCGTCTACGCCGGGCTGCGACCGCTGCTGGCCGGCGAGTCCGACGCCACCAGCAAGCTGTCCCGCGAGCACACGGTGGCCCACCCGGCCCCCGGCCTGGTCGTCGTGGCGGGCGGCAAGTACACGACGTACCGGGTCATGGCCAAGGACGCGGTGGACGAGGCGGTGCACGGCCTCGACCAGCGGGTCGCCGCCTGCGTCACCGAGGACACCCCGCTGGTCGGCGCCGAGGGGTACCGGGCCCTGTGGAACGCCCGGGCCCGGATCGCGGACCGGACCGGACTCCACGTCGCCCGGGTGGAGCATCTGCTCAACCGGTACGGCTCAATGACCGAGCAGATTCTGGAACTGATCCTCGCCGACCCCGTCCTGGGCGAACCCCTGCCCGCCGCCGACGACTACCTGCGCGCCGAGATCGTCTACGCGGCCTCCCACGAGGGCGCCCGCCACCTCGACGACGTGCTGACCCGGCGGACCCGGATCTCCATCGAGACCTTCGACCGGGGCGTCCGCAGCGCCCGCCTCTGCGCGGAGCTGATGGCCCCGGTGCTGGGCTGGGACCAGGAGCGGATCGACCAGGAGGTCGAGCACTACGAGAAGCGGGTGGAGGCCGAGCGCGAGTCGCAGCGGCAGCCCGACGACCTCACGGCGGACGCCGCCCGGCTCGGGGCGCCGGACATCGTGCCGGGCTGACCCGGACGGCGGACCGCCCCGTCGGAGGGCCGGTCACCACCCGTCGGCGCCGGGCCAGTTGGGCTTCACTGTCCCTCCGGGCCCGGGCCGCCCCCGTTTCACCGGCCGGGTGGAGCGGGGGCGCGCGTCCGGTCCGGCCTGGACGGGAGGGCCCGGTAGGTAGGAGGCTGTGGGGGATTCCCTCCCGGGCCGTGTCGCGGCGGACCCCGGACCCGGCACCAGGACCGGTCCCGGGGTGAGGGACAATGAACGCTCTGCCAGGGCGGGTTGATCGCAGAGGGGACGCATGTCGGAGGCGGAGCAGGCACGGGAGCCCCAACGGGACAAGAACGGTCGTCTCCTCGCGGGGCGCTACCGGCTCGGTGAGGTGCTCGGCCGGGGCGGCATGGGTACGGTCTGGCGCGCCGACGACGAGACGCTCGGCCGCACGGTCGCGGTGAAGGAACTGCGGTTCCCCTCGGCGATCGACGAGGACGAGAAGCGCCGCCTGATCACGCGCACCCTGCGCGAGGCCAAGGCGATCGCGCGCATCCGCAACAACAGCGCGGTGACCGTCTACGACGTGGTCGACGAGGACGACCGCCCGTGGATCGTCATGGAGCTGATCGAGGGCAAGTCGCTCGCCGAGGCGATCCGCGAGGACGGCACGCTGACGCCGAGACGCGCCGCCGAGGTCGGGCTCGCCATCCTCGACGTGCTGCGCTCCGCGCACCGCGAGGGCATCCTGCACCGCGACGTGAAGCCGTCCAACGTGCTGATCGCCGAGGACGGGCGCGTCGTGCTCACCGACTTCGGCATCGCCCAGGTCGAGGGCGACCCCTCGGTCACCTCCACGGGCATGCTCGTCGGCGCCCCTTCGTACATCTCGCCGGAGCGGGCGCGCGGCCACAAGCCCGGCCCGCCCGCCGACCTGTGGTCCCTCGGCGGACTGCTGTACGCGAGCGTCGAGGGCTGCCCGCCGTACGACAAGGGCTCGGCCATCGCCACCCTGACCGCGGTGATGACCGAGCCGCTCGACCCGCCGAAGAACGCCGGGCCGCTCACCGACGTCATCTACGGGCTGCTCGAACGGGACCCCGAGCAGCGACTCGACGACGCCGGGGCGCGGGCGTTGCTCAACGCCGTCGTCAACGCCCCCGACGCCCCCGCGCCGGCCCCGGCGGACTCGACCCAGATCATGGCCGTCCCCCCGGCCCCCGCCGTCGACCCCCTCGTGAAGCGGACGCCGAAGCCCAAGGCCGCGAAGCCGCCGAAGCAGTCCACCGGACCGGGCGAGACCGGCGAGGGAGCCCGCGACCGGCTGCGCGGAGCCCTGCGCTCCGTGCGGAACGCGAAGACCCCGGCCGTCGCCGGGGGAGCCGCCGCGGGCGCGGCCGCCGCCGCAGGGTCCCCGGCCGCGGCCGCCGGCACGCCCGCCGCCCCGCCCAAGCCCCCGGCGCCGCCCGGGACTTCCGCCACCGGTGCGAGGCCCGCGGTGGCCACGGCGTCCGCGCCGGGGACCGCGAAGGGGGCCGCCGCCGGCGCCGCGTCCACGACGACGGCGAGCCCTTCCGTACCGGGTCAGCGCCCGCCGTACGGACCCGCCTCAACCCGTGCCTCGATCACCGACGTGGTGCCCCGCCGCACCCTCGCGATCATCGCGGCCGTCGTCGCCCTCGCCATCCTCGGCACGGTCCTCGCGCTCACCCTGGGCGGCGAAGACCCGGACAACGGCGGCAAGGGCGGCACCGCGGCGTCGGCCGGAGCCTCGTCGGGCGACGCCGACGGCAAGGGCGAGGACACGGGCGGCGGTTCGGCCGGGGAGAAGGGCGGCGGCCAGAAGGAGGGCCAGGGCACGGACGACGGCCGCGCCTCCGCCGACCCCTCGGGCGACGCCTCCGGCGACCCGAAGACAGGCGGTCCCGGGGACGGGGAAGGGGACGGGCCGGGCCGGGGCGACGCCCTGCCCGCCGGCTACCGGAAGATCACCGACGACCGGTTCCACTTCACCATGGCGATGCCCGAGGACTTCAAGCGCACCGGCATCGCGGGCAGCAACTCCGGCGGCATCTACAACGTCCGGCGGGGCGGCTTCCCCCGGGTCCAGATCGACTTCAACAGCTCGCCCAGGGACGACGCGGCGGCCGCCTGGCGCGGGGCGGTCGGCAGCGCCAAGCTCCTCAGCGACGGCTACAAGCACGGCAGCATAAAGAAGGTCGAGTACAACGGCTATCCGACCGTCGCGGACTGGACGTTCGAGCGCAGCCACAGCGGCGTCCGGGTCCGGGTGCTCAACCGGGGCTTCAAGGTGGACGCCGGGCGCGGCTACTCGATCATGATCAGCTGCAGGATCGACGCGTGGGACGACGAGGAGTGCAGGACGCTCCGCGAGACGGCGTTCGGCACGTTCACGCCCACCAAGTGACCGCCGGGCCCCGTGAGGGGCGGCGAGTAGACGTTTGTTCGGGCCGGGTTGGCGCGACCCGGCCCGTCCGCCCGCCTCGCCACGTATCGTAAGAGGACGAGGACCGTACGCAGCCGGTACGGCGGGCCGACCGCCCGCCGCCCGGCCGTGACCGGCGGATACGTACGGCTTGTGCCGGCCGGAGGAACAGCGCGCTCTGGGGAGGCGACGTGGACGACTACGCGGGTCGGGTGCTCGCCGACCGCTACCGCCTTCCGCTGCCCCCTTCGGACGGGTACGAACTGGCGGAGACACGGGCGTTCGACACGTACAGCGGGCAGGAGGTCCTGGTCCGCCAGGTGCCGCTGCCGGAGATCGTGGACGCGGAGGTGCTCGACGCGGACGGGCGGGCTCCGGCGGCCGGGCGCCCTGCCGGGCGGGCGGTCCGCCGCAGTACCGACCCCGTGGTCCGGCGGGCGATCGAGGCCGCGCAGGCCGCCGCCCAGGTGCCCGACCATCCCCGGCTCGACCAGGTCTACGACGTGTTCGCCGAGGCGGGTTCGCTGTGGATAGTGAGCGAGCTGGTGGCGGCCCGTCCGCTCGCCGCGCTCCTCGCCGAACGCCCCCTCAACCCCTACCGGGCCGCCGAGATCGGCGCCGACGTGCTCACCGCCCTGCGCGTGCTGCACGCGCACGGCTGGACCCACCGCAACATCACCGTGCGCACGGTCCTGGTCTGCGACGACGGCCGGGTCGTGCTCACCGGCCTCGCGACGGGCGCCGCCGAGGAGGCGCTCTGCGGATACGCCCCGGCGCCGCTGCCCGACGCCGACCCGGCGGACGGCCCGACGACGTACGGCATCCCGGCCCACGAGCCCGCCCCGCCGGGGGAGTTCGACGGCGCCCGGTCGCTCCCGCCGGGCAGGAGCGGCGCGCACGGGGGTTACGCGGCCTACGAAGGCGTCGAGGACGTCCGGGAGTACGGGGCCGCGGCGGAGTACGCGGACGTCCAGGAGTACGGGAGCGCCGGGGAGTTCGCGGCGGGCCGGGCGGACGGGAGCGCTCAGGAGTACGCGGACGTCCAGGACGACGAGGACGGCCAGGGGGACGCCGGGTACGGCGAGTACGACGGCGACGGGGGCCGGGAGGCCGGGGCGACCGGCGGGTTCCCGGTTCCGCCGCTGCCCCGGGGGTACGTGCCGCGGGGGGACGGCCGGGAGTACGGCCGGGAGGGCCGGTACGGACCGCCGCCGGGCGCAGAGCCGTCCGGCAGGGACGCCGGGCCCCCGCGCGGGCCGGAGCGGACGCCGGACCCGGAGCCGGGGCCCTCCGACGCCTCCGCTCCCGGGGAGTCCCCCCGGTCCTTCGCACCGGAGGCCGCGCAGGAGATCGTCCCGCGTCCCGCCGCGCCCGCCGTCCCGTACACCGCCGTACCGCCCGCCGAGCCGGGCGCGTCGAGCGCCGCCCAGCTGCGGGCCGCCCGCGCCGGAGCCATCGCCGCCTACCGCGCGGGCGCGCGCGCCGCCGCCCGGGCCACCGAGGACCGGCAGGGGGCCGACCGCGCCCCGGCCGACCTCACGAAGTCCCCGGGGCCCGAGGGGCGCGGAGCCCGTCCCGCCGCGCCGGGCACGCCTGGTGACGCACACCCCGGCACCGGCGGGGACGCGGACCCCACCGCATCCGGCGCGGACGCGGGCCGGGGCACAGGCCAGGGCACGGACCCGGGTCAGGACATGGACCCGGGTCAGGGCGCGGACGCCGACGCCGCCACCGGCGCGGCCCCCGGTGTCCTCCCCCTCCAGCGCCGCCCCGCCCCCGAGGCCCCCTCTTCCGGCGCGCCCTGGGGCGGCCCCGCCGAGGACCCCTACGACGACGAGGACGACGAGGACGAGGAGGAGGGCCCCCGGCCGCCGGGCCGACGCGTCCACCTCGCCGGGACCTGGGACGACGGCCCCGGCGCGGGGCGGCCCGTCCCGGCCGGGGGCTCGGGCGAGGACGCCCTGCGCGCCGACTCCCGGCGGCCCGGCCTGCCGGACCGCCTCCCGAAGCCGCCGGCCCGTACCGCTGCGGACCCGGCCGGGCGAAACGCCGCCCGCGCCTGGGAGGAGACCGTCGCGGGCGGGCGCGAACCCGCCGTCCACCGGGGCCCCGCCACCCCGCTCGCCGCCGAACGCGCCCGCCAGGCGCGGATAGCCGTCGTCGGAGCCGTCACCGAGCGCTGGGCCCCCGAGCAGGCGGGCCCGGTCCACGAGAACTGGCAGCTCGCGCCGCCGATCGGCCCCTCCACCGACCTGTGGGCGCTCGGCGCGCTGCTGTACCGGGCGGTCCAGGGCCACGCCCCCTACCCCGAGGAGAACGCGGCCGAACTGGTCCAGATGGTGTGCGGCGAGCCGCCCGCCTTCGCGGAGGAGTGCGGCCCGCTGCGGCCCGTCGTCGAGTCGCTGCTGCGCCAGGACCCCACCGAGCGGCCGGACGTCGAGGAGTTGAGCGGCTGGCTCCGCTCGCTGGTGCGCTCCGCGCCGGAACCGGAGGCGGGCGCCGACGTCGTACCGCTGCCCGCGCCCGACGCCGCCCGGCTCCCCATCGTGCGCCGCCGGGGCGAGCTGGTCCGCCGGCGGTGGGGCCGGTTCGGCGGCGGCGCGGCCCCGGGGCGGCACCGCCAGGACCGGCGCCGCCAGTCCGCGAAGCGGTTCGACCAGCCCGATCCGCAGGAGTCGCTGCTGCCGCCCGACCGGTCCGCGCCCATGACCGTGGGGGCCTGGGAGGAGGAGCGCCCGGCCCGCGCGCCGCGTGCGCCCAAGGGCCCCCGGGTGCTGCGGGAACCGCCGCGCCGGGGCGGGGAGTCGTCCTCCCCGCGCAACCTGGGCCGGCTGCTGCTCGTCCTGATCCTTCTCCTGATGGCCGCCGCCGTCGCGTACGCCGTGCTGTTCCTGCCGAAGCAGGAGCCGGGCGAGAGCGGCGGCGCCCCCGCGGCCACCGGTTCCGCCGCGCCGCCCCCGGCATCGGACGGGCCCCGCCCGTCCGCCTCCCCGAGCGGCTCCGCCGCCACCGGCTCCCAGCAGCCGCAGACCAGCCGGTCGGCCGTCGCGCTGCCCGCCGGGTACGCGCTCCGCAAGGACGCGGAGGGCTTCGAGATCGGGGTGCCGAAGGACTGGCAGCGCAGTCCCGCCAACGCGGACCGTCAGATCCGTTACGGCAGCGACGGGTTCACCCTGCTCGTCGTGCCCGGCCGGGACACGGTGGCGTCGGGCGGCGGCGATCCGCTGGCCTACCAGCGGGACAAGGAGCCCGAACTCCAGCCGTTCCGGGACTCCAGCTGGTCCTCCTCGTCCGGGGTGCGCCGGGTCGACGTCGGGCGGCAGGCCATGGCGGAGGGCCAGTTCACCTGGCAGGAGAGCGGCGGGCGCGAGGTGTTCGTCCGCAACCTCGCGATGATCGTCGACGGCCGCTACCACGTCATCCAGGTCATCGGCCCCGTGAACGACCGGGACAGGGTCACCGAGGTCTACGAGCGGGCGGTCGCCTCCTACCGGGTCGCCGGCTGATCGCGCGTCACCGCCCCCGGTCCGCCGCGGGAGTTGTACGACAGCGACAACCATCACAGTGCGGTCTCGTGGGCGATCCCCCGTTCCGCCCGTGCGCCCCGCCTCCGTAATGTGGCGAATCCGAGGAACGGGGCGGGGACATCACGTGGATCGATCACAGGGCACGGACGCGGGACTGGTGCTGGCGGGGCGTTACCGGCTGGGCGACGTGCTCGGCCGGGGCGGCATGGGCAAGGTCTGGCAGGCCCACGACGAACTGCTGCACCGCACGGTGGCCGTCAAGGAGTTGACCGCCGGGCTGTACGTCGCCGAGGCCGACCGGCTCGTCCTGCACGCCCGGACGCAGAAGGAGGCGCGGGCGGCGGCGCGCATCACGCACCCCGGGGTGGTCACCGTCCACGACGTGATCGAGTACGACCAGCGGCCCTGGATCGTCATGCAGTACGTCGACGGGCCCTCGCTCGCCGACGCCGTCAAGGAGAGCGGCGAGGTCGCCCCGCGCGAGGCGGCCCGGATCGGGCTGCACGTGCTCAGCGCCCTGCGCGCCGCCCACGGCGCCGGGGTGCTGCACCGCGACGTCAAGCCGGGCAACGTCCTGCTGGCCCGCGACGGACAGGTGCTCCTCACCGACTTCGGGATCGCCGCCATCGAGGGCGACTCCACCATCACGCGTACCGGCGAACTGGTCGGCTCCATCGACTACCTGGCGCCGGAACGGGTACGCGGCGGCGACCCCGGCCCGGCCTCCGACCTCTGGTCGCTGGGCGCCACGCTGTACACGGCGGTCGAGGGGTCCTCCCCGTTCCGCCGTACGTCCCCGATCTCCACCATGCAGGCGGTCGTCACCGACGAGCCGCCCGCGCCGGTCAACGCCGGTCCGCTCGGGCCCGTGATCACCGCGCTGCTCCGCAAGGAACCGGAGGACCGGCCCACGGCCGCGCAGACCGAGCAGATGCTGCTGGACGCCATGGAGGGGCGCGAACCCCGGGCCGCCCAGGCCCATGTGCCCACCCAGCGCTACCCGGAGGAGTCCCGGTACGGCTACCGGGGCCCGCACGGCTCCGGCGCCCCGGCCGGCCCGCCCGGCTCCGAAGGGGCCACCGCCCGGCTGCCCGGAGCGGCCTCCGCCGCCCCGCGAACGGCCCCGGCCACCGCCCCGGACCGGGCGTTCCCGGCCACCGCCCCGGTGGTCCGGCGCGCCGGATCCCGGTGGCGCACGGTGCTCGCCGTGGTCGTCGCCGCGGCCGTCCTCGGCGGCGCGGCCGGGCTGATCGCGATGAAGTACGGGGAAGCGCCGGGTGCTTCCGGCGCCGCCCGCGGCTCCACGGCCGCAGGCCGCACGCCGTCCGCGCCCGCCGCCGCCCCGGAGACGGACGCCCCCGCGCCGGGGACGTCCGGGACGCCCGAGGGCTGGACCCGGGTCGAGGACCCGGCGGGCTTCAGCCTGGTGGTGCCCGACGGCTGGACGCGGCAGGTGCAGGACGGCCAGATCGACTACACCCCGGACGGCGGGGCCCACCGCATCCGCATCAGCGTCGACCCGGACCCGGACTTCGACCACCCCTACCTGCACATGCAGAGCATGGAGGAGCAGCTCTCCGAACGGCTGCCCGGCTACCGGCGGACAGCGATGGAGGAGAACACCTTCCGTGACCGCCCCGGCGCCCTCTGGGAGTTCACCTGGAACGAGACCAAGGACCACGCGGGGCCCCGGCACGGCATCGACCAGATGTACTACGGCGGTCCCGGCGGGCCCGAGTACGCCCTGTACCTGACCGCCCCTCAGGACAGCTGGGCGGAGAGCCGCGAGAAGTTCGACGTCATGCTCCGGAGCTGGCGCGCCCCCCGGGCCCGGCAGTGACCCCGGCGGTGGCCGCGTGCCGCGTCGGCCGACGCGGCACGCGGCCACCGCCGGGGCGCCGGGGCCGCCGTACGGTCACGGCTTCGTACCTGCCGACCGCCCCAGGTGGTGCCGGACCCGGGGTGTGATCCAGGATGATGTGCATGACAGATCACGGGGGACGGGCCCACGAGCCCACCAGCTACGGACTCCAGCCGCCGCACGCGCCGGGCGGATTCGGCGCACCGGATCTCGCGCCCCCGGCGCGCATCCCCTCCCCGACGGCCCCGGCGAGCGTCCCGGACAGCGCGGCGAACCGGCTGATCGGCGGACGCTACCGGCTGCTCGCCCGGCTCGGGCACGGCGGGATGGGCACGGTGTGGCGGGCCCACGACGAGGTCGTGGACCGCGAGGTGGCCGTCAAGGAACCGCGGGCGCCGGAGCACCTGGGCGAGCGCGAGCGCGACACCGTGTACGAGCGCATGCGGCGCGAGGCGCGGACCGCCGCCCGGATCGACCACCCCTCCGTCGTCACCGTCCACGACGTGGTCGTCGAGGACGGCAAGCCGTGGATCGTCATGGAGCTGGTGCGCGGCCACTCGCTCGGCGACCGGCTCCAGGAAGGCACCCTGGACCCCCGCGAGGCGGCCAGGATCGGCCTCGCGGTCCTCGACGCGCTGTCGGCCGCCCACGCGATGGGCATCCTGCACCGCGACGTGAAACCGGACAACGTCATGCTCGGCGCCGGCGACCGGGTCGTCCTCACCGACTTCGGGATCGCCCAGGTCGAGGGCGAGCAGCGGCTCACCGAGACCGGCGCGTTCATCGGCTCGCCGGAGTACATCTCCCCGGAGCGGGTCCTCGGCCAGCGTCCCGGCCCGGAGTCGGACCTGTGGTCGCTGGGCGTCGTGCTGTACGCGGCGGTCGAGGGCGTGTCCCCGTACCGCCGCTCGCACACCCCGGCCACCCTCCAGGCCGTGCTGTCCGCCGAGCCGCAGACGCCCGCCCGGGGCGCCGGCGCGTTCGGCACGCTCGTGATGCAGCTGCTCCGCAAGGACCCGGCCGCGCGCCCGCCCGCCGCCGAGGTCCGCCAGGTGCTCCGGCAGTTCGCGGCCCCGGCCCCGGTCGCCCCCGCGTACGCGTCACTCGTGGCGGGCGGCGGCAACAAGTGGGTGCCGCCGGTGCTGCACCGCAACCGGCCCGCCCGGTTCGCCCTGGGCGGCGGGGCGCTGGCCGTGGTGGTCGCGCTCGTGCTGGTCCTGCTGAACCCGTTCGCGGGCGACGGGCCGCCGGAGGGCTGGCAGGTCCGGCCGGAGAACGAGGTCCTCTCGGCGGACGTGGCGGTGCCGGAGGAGTACAAGCGGGTCCAGGACGACAGCGGCGAAGTGGTCTGGTACGCGGACCCCAGCGGCGTCTTCGAAATCGACTTCTGGCACCGCGCCCCGGAGGACGACGCCCCCACCGACGAACACCCGGGGGCCGACAAGGCGGCCCTCAAGAGGCACTACGAGAAGGGCGGGGCGGGCACCACGGAGATGAAGGAGGCCTCCGTCACGGCTAAGGACGTCACGCACCAGGGGCGGAAGGCGTTCGAGATGGACACCGTGTACGTCCCCTACTCCTCGTCCGACGACGACCCGCTCCGCCACCGCTTCCGGGAGCTGCTGATCCCCGGCGAGAAGAAGGGCGACCCCTACTGGCAGGTGCGGGTGCGGATGCCCGCGAAGGGGCAGGCGGCGAAGGACGGCGACGCGATCTTCGCGGAGGTCGTCGAGGGACTGAAAATTCACGCCCCCTGAGCGCCGAGCGCCGACCGTCGCCCGGCGGTCGGCGCGCGACGCCACTGATCAGCGGTTATGTCGCCAGCGATCACTGGCTGGGTCGAGGGGTGCGTCGCATGGTGGTGGCGGGTCCTGTGAAAAACTGTTACCCACGGGTACCCAAAGGCTCCGGCTGGACATACTCTCGGCCCCATGACGGACTCGCAGGCCCCTGACGCCCCTCTCGGTACCAACCCCGTGGCGGTCGCCCCCGCCGGCGTGCGCACGGCCGCCGACGTGGTCACCCCCGAGGTGATCGCCCAGCTGACCCGCGGTGTCGTCGGGTCGGGCCGTACGGCCAACCACACCCCCTTCACCGGGGAGAAGCTGGCCGACCTGCCCGAGTCCACCCCCGAGGACGTCGCCACCGCCTTCGACCGGGCCCGCGCCGCCCAGCCCGTCTGGGCCGCCGTCCCCGTACGGCAGCGGGCCGCGATCCTCCTGCGCTTCCACGACCTCGTCCTCAGCCGCCAGTCCGAGGTCCTCGACCTCATCCAGCTGGAGACGGGCAAGGCGCGCCTGCACGCCCACGAGGAGGTGCAGGCCGTCGCCGTCGCCGCCCGCCACTACGGGCGCAAGGCCGCCGCCTACCTCAAGCCCCGCCGCCACACCGGCGTCGTCCCGACCCTCACCAAGGTCACCGAACTGCGCCAGCCGCGCGGGGTCGTCGGCCAGATCGCCCCCTGGAACTACCCGCTGGAGCTGTCCGTGGGCGACGCGCTGCCCGCGTTCGTCTCCGGCAACGCCGTCGTGATGAAGCCCGACACGGAGACCGCGCTCACCGCCCTGTGGGCCCGCGACCTGCTGATCGAGGCCGGACTGCCCGCCGAGGTCTTCCAGGTCGTCCTCGGCGAGGGCCCGGTCGTCGGCCCCGAGGTCGTCGCCCGCGCCGACTACGTCTCCTTCACCGGCTCCACCCGCACCGGCCGCGAGGTCGCCGTCGGCGCCGCCTCCCGGCTGGTCGGCGTCTCCCTGGAGCTCGGCGGCAAGAACGCCATGCTCGTCCTGGAGGACGCCGACGTGGAGAAGGCCGCGGCGGGCGCCGTCCGCGCCTGCTTCTCCTCCGCCGGGCAGCTCTGCATCTCCATCGAGCGGCTGTACGTCCACGAGTCGGTCGCCGACGACTTCGTGCGGCGGTTCGCCGCCCGGACGCGCGCCATGCGGCTCGGCAGCTCCCTCGCGTACGGGGCCGACATGGGCTCGCTCGTCGGCGAACGCCAGCTGGAGACGGTCGTCCGCCATGTCGAGGAGGCCGTCGAGAAGGGCGCGACCCTCGTCGCCGGCGGCGTCGCCCGCCCCGACATCGGCCCCCTGTTCTACGAGCCGACCATCCTGGACGGGGTGGAGGCCCCGATGGCCGTCTGCACCGAGGAGACGTTCGGGCCGGTCGTCTCGATCTACCGCTTCAGCGACGAGGACGAGGTGATCGCGCTGGCCAACGCCACCCCGTACGGCCTCAACTCCAGCGTCTGGACCACCGACTCCCGGCGCGGCCACGAGGTCGCCGCCCGGCTGCGCACCGGCACCGTCAACATCAACGAGGGGTACGCCCCCGCCTACGGCAGCGTCCAGTCCCCGATGGGCGGCATGAAGGACTCCGGCCTCGGCAGGCGGCACGGCTCCGAGGGCATCCTCAAGTACACCGAGGCCCAGACCGTCGCCCAGCAGCGGCTGATCCCCCTCGCGCCCGCCTTCGGGATGGACGACGAGAAGTACGCCGCGTTCATGACCCGCAGCCTCAAGGCGATGAAGGCGTTCGGGCTGCGCTGATCCCGCGGGCCGCCGCGCTCCCGGGGCCGCCCCGGGGCGCGGGCCCCGCCGGCCGCTCCCGGGGCCGTGGCGGGCCCCGTCCGCCCGTGCCCGGGCCGCCCGCCCGGCCCGTCCCCGGTCGCCGCACCGTCCGCCCTTTTCGTACCGATTCCGTTCCGAGGAGTGCCATGTCCCAGGTCAGCCCTGCCCAGAAACAGACCGTGCGCCACGTCCCGGCGGAGGACGACGCCGCGTACGACTACGACGTACTGGTCGTCGGCTCGGGCTTCGGCGGCGCGGTGACGGCCCTGAGGCTGAGCGAGAAGGGCTACCGCGTCGGCGTCCTGGAGGCGGGCCGCCGCTTCACCCGCGACACGCTCCCCAAGAACTCCTGGGACATCAAGAACTACCTCTGGGCCCCCGCCCTCGGCCTCTTCGGCCTCCAGCGCATCCACCTGCTCGGCAACGTCATGGTGCTCGCCGGGGCCGGCGTCGGCGGTGGATCGCTCAACTACGCCAACACCCTGTACGTGCCGCCCGCCCCGTTCTTCGAGGACCGCCAGTGGGCCTCGATCACCGACTGGCAGGACGAGCTGAAGCCGTACTACGACCAGGCCCGCCGGATGCTCGGGGTCCGCCTCAACCCGACGATGACCCCCTCCGACGTCCACCTCAAGGCCGTAGCGGAGACCATGGGCGTCGGGGACACCTTCCACCTGACCCCGGTCGGCGTCTTCTTCGGCGACGGCAAGGACGCCGACGGCACCGCGAGGACCGCGGCGGGCGGCACCGTCCCCGACCCGTACTTCGGCGGCGCGGGCCCCGACCGCACGGCCTGCACCGAGTGCGGCGAGTGCATGACGGGCTGCCGCCACGGCGCGAAGAACACGCTCAACGAGAACTACCTCCACCTCGCGGAGCGGGCCGGAGCGGTCATCCACCCGATGACCTCCGTCGTCGCGGTCACCGAGGACGCGCGGGGCGGCCACCGCGTCCTGACCGTCCCCACCGACCGCCGCCGCAGGGCCAGGCCCACCAGGCTGCGCGCCCGCGAGGTCGTCATCGCCGCCGGAACGTACGGCACCCAGACCCTGCTGCACACCATGAAGGACCGGGGCCTGCTGCCCCGGCTCTCCCCGAAGCTCGGCGAGCTGACCCGGACCAACTCCGAGGGGCTGGTGGGCGCGCAGACCAGCGACCGCCGCTACCGCAAGAAGCACGGCGTCCCCAGGGCCGACTTCACCCGGGGCGTCGCGATCACCTCCTCGATCCACCCCGACGAGAACACCCACATCGAACCCGTCCGCTACGGCAAGGGCTCCAACGCCATGGGCTCGCTGACGATCCTCCAGGTCCCCTACGGCGGACACCGGGTCCTCGGCTGGCTCGGCAACATGGCCAAGCACCCCGTCCTCGCCCTCCGTTCGCTCTCCAACCGCCGCTGGTCCGAGCACACCATCATCGGGCTCGTCATGCAGTCGCTGGACAACTCCCTGACCACGTACCGCAAACCGGGCGGCATCGGCAAGGGTCTGCTCACCGCCCGCCAGGGCCACGGCGCCCCCAACCCGGTCCAGATACCCGACGCCACCCGGGGCGCCACCCTGCTCGCCGAGGAGATCAACGGCTTCGCCGGGTCCAACATCGGCGAGCTGATGGGCACCCCGCTCACCGCCCACTTCCTCGGCGGCTGTCCGATCGGCGCGAGCGCGGAGGAAGGCGTCATCGACCCGTACCACCGCCTCTACGGCCACCCCGGCATCAGCGTGGTCGACGGCTCCGCGGTCTCCGCCAACCTCGGCGTCAACCCGTCCCTGACGATCACCGCCCAGGCCGAGCGCGCGATGTCCTTCTGGCCCAACAAGGGCGAGCCGGACCCGCGCCCGGAGCAGGGCGAGGCGTACCAACGGCTCACCCCGGTCGCACCGCGCACGCCCGCCGTGCCGAAGGAGGCGTTCGGCGCGCTGAAACTGCCGTTCCTGGGCATCCCCGTGGTGCCGCCGAAGGGGACGGCGGAGGCAGGGAAGGACGTGGAGGGCGTGGGGGACACCCCCGTGTCCCACCCGTGACCGTGCCCGGTCCGGGACGCCCGCCCGCCCCGGACCCCGGGCCCGCCCCGGACCCCGGACCCGGCCCGTGATCCGTACCCAATCCGTGATCTTCCTCCGGGCAACTGTTCGGGGAGCCGCGCGGTCGAACCCGTACCGCGTCCACCGCCGCCACCACCGCGGCGGCCGCGGGGCCGCTGCCGGGCGGCACGGCCCCGCCGAGTACCAGAGGTTTCGATGACACGCTTGTCCCCGGGAACCGCGCTGCGCCGCGCAGCGGGTCCGCTCGCCGCCGCGGGCCTGCTGGCCGTGGCCCCGCTCGCCGGGGCGGCGGGCCCGGCGAACGCCGCCGGCCTCCCGGTGGTCGTGCTCGGCGGCCCTCCGGAGACCGGCCTGCACCCGTATCCGGCCGACGGCGGGCCGAAGGCGTCCACGGTCGGCATCACCCTCGACGCCCCGGCCGCCGGGGAGGGGAGCGGCTTCGGGGGAGAGCTCACGCTCACCTTCGACCTCCAGGGGATCGCGGGCGTCGCCGACGTGGCGTTCGCCGCCGGGGCGGGGCCGGAGTGCCAGGTCAGGGGGGTGAAGGCGGTCTGCGAGGACCGGGGCGTCCGACCGGGCACGCGGTCCGTCGCCGACCTCCTCGTCACCGCCGCCCCCGGCAGCGCGACCGGCGACAGCGGCACGATCACGGTGAGCGGCGAGGCGGAGGGCGCCGCGGTCGCGCCGTTCACCGCGCGGGTCACCGTCGGCGGCCCCGACCTCGTGATGGAGGAGCTGCCGTTCCGGACGGAACTGACCCCGGGCGACCGGCAGCGGGCCCCGATCACCTTCGCCAACCGCGGCGCCGGGGACGCCGACGGCGTGCTGCTCACCCTGCGGTACACCCGGGGGCTGGACATCCCCCAGCGCTACTCCAACTGCCGGTACTCCGAGGGCGGTCCGGGCCTGCCGGACTTCGGCTGGACCACGGCGCTCTGCTCCGTCGAGGGGGCGTTCGAGGCGGGCGGAACGTACACCCTGGCCACCCCCCTGACCATCGAGGCCACCGAGCGCGCCTACCGCGACACCTTCCTCTACCGCGTCGAGGAGGCCGGTGCGGCCCGGCCCGGCCGCGCACGCTCCGCGTCCGGCGGCGGCGACGTGCTGACAGCGGTCCCGGTGAAGGCCCCCACGAAGCGGACGGCAGCGCGGAACACCGACCCCACCCCCCACGACAACCAGCGCGAGGCCGACTTCCGCACGGAGAACACGGCCGACTTCGCGGCGTACGGCGACCAGGTCTCCGGGGCCCGGGGCGCCACCGTCACGGCCGGTATCGGCTTCCGCAACGAGGGTCCGGCCTGGATCGGCCACCTCCGCTCCGGCGAGGACGTCGCCGTCGTCGACTTCACGGTCCCCCGGGGCGCTTCGGTCGTCGGGAAGCCGGACCGCTGCCGGGCGGTGACCGCCGCCGGCGCGTACCGGGAGGACCAGGCGAGCCCCGCGCCGCGCTACCTCTGTCCGACCGGGACGGCCGTGCGCGACGGTGAAGGGCTCGACCTGCCGTTCGCGCTGCGGATCGACGACGTCCTGACCGGGGCGGAGGGCGAGGTCGCCGTCCGGGGCCTTTACGCACGGAACCCGGCGCTCCCCTTCGACCCGGTCCCCGCGAACGACACCGCCCGGCTCGTCCTCAACGCCGGGGACGGCGGTTCCGCACCCGGGGGCACGGGCGGCGGCGGGGGCGAGCCGTCCGCCCCGCCGGTCCCGGCCCCGGAGGAGAGCCCGTCCGGCGCCCCGGCGCCCTCGGCGTCCACCGCCTCGGGCGTGCCCGGCGGTTCCGGCTCCGGGGGCGGCCTCGCCGCGACGGGTTCGGCCGCCGGGGCGGTCGCGAGTGCGGCGGCGGTGGCGCTGGCGACGGGGGTGACGCTGGTCGCGGCGGCACGGCGGCGGGCGGGCCGGCACACCTGATCCGGCCGAGCCGGAGGGGAGGCGGCGGAGGAGGGAGCGGGCCTCCGCCCGGAGACGTTCCGATGCGGCCGGCCCCGGGCGTCCCCGGGACCGGCCGCATATGGGGTGGCCGGGCCGCTGTCCCCTGCGGACCGGTCACATACGCCGGAATGCGGTCCCACGACGCACCTGTGGTGCGTCACACGTCCCGGCGGAGCCACGCGTGGTTCTTCCTCTCGATGCCGCCCCTGGTTGGCACGGACACCGGGAACAACGAAGGCACCGCGCTCCCGGTCACGCGCCGTACGGGTGAGACGGCTCCCGAACGCAGATACGCCCTCGCCCCGCCAAGCGGAGAACCGTTCCCTCGAAGGGGCCCGCGAGGGCCCCGCCGACCCGCCGCACGGAGGGGCGGGCCGGCGGGGAGCGGGGAGCCCCGGCCCGGCCCCGGCCCGGCCCCGCGCGGGCCCTCCGCGCGGGGCCTCCGCGCCCGGGGGTCTCACACCCGGCCGCGGCACAGCTCCAGGAGCGTCATCGCCAGCGCGGTGCCCGGCCGGCCCAGCGCGTCCCTGTAGTGGCCGAGCACGGCGGTCTCGCGCGACAGGTTGACCCGGCGGCCGCCGGAGGCGATCCGCGCCTCCTGGATCACCGCCGAGACGGCCATCCGTTCCTGGACGAGACCGATGATCCGGTCGTCGAGGGCGTCGATGCGCTCCCGGGCCCCGCCGATCAGGGCGGCGGCCTCGTCGGTGCGGGCGCCGGTCAGCTCGGCGGGGGTGGCTTCGGAGGTGGTGACGGTGGTGCTCACGGTGGTGACTCCCGGTGGGTCGTGGTGGACGACGGCCCCCGGGGCGAACGGACCCGGATACGCGAGACGCCCCGGGCCTGATGGCCCGGGGCGCCTGGAACGTTGCTTGTCAGTGGCTCAAGCAGCACGACCATGGCAGCCGGCGGGCCGGATGCCATAGGTAAAGACGAAGGTCGTGTGCTGACGCATGGGACCAGTATGGCCCCCGTCGAAGGCCCCGCCGCCCCGGGGCCCGCATCGTGAGACGGGGGCGGTCGCGCCAGCGCGCACGCCGGCCCGGCGGGGTGTTCGCGCACGGCCGGTAGAATCGGAAGAACCGACCCCCTTCACCACCGCCGGAAGGCCGCTCCCGTGCCAGCAGCACCCCCCGCCGCCCCCGACGCCACGGCCGACGTGGTCCTCGTCGTCGACTTCGGCGCGCAGTACGCCCAGCTCATCGCCCGCCGAGTCCGTGAGGCCCGGGTCTACAGCGAGATCGTCCCGTCCACCATGCCGGTGGCCGAGATGCTGGCCAAGAACCCCCGCGCGATCATCCTCTCCGGCGGCCCCTCCTCGGTGTACGCGGAGGGCGCGCCCTCCCTGGACCGCTCGCTGTTCGAGGCCGGGGTGCCGGTCTTCGGCATGTGCTACGGCTTCCAGCTGATGGCCACCACGCTCGGCGGCACGGTCGACGACAACGGGGCCCGTGAGTACGGCCGCACCCCGCTGCACGTCAGCAAGGCGGGCTCGACGCTCTTCGAGGGCACGCCCACCGAGCAGCCGGTGTGGATGTCGCACGGCGACGCCTGCTCGGCCGCGCCCGAGGGCTTCACGGTCACCGCCTCCACCGACGTGGTCCCGGTCGCCGCCTTCGAGAACGACGAGAAGAAGCTGTACGGCGTCCAGTACCACCCGGAGGTCATGCACTCGACCCACGGCCAGCAGGTTCTGGAGCACTTCCTCTACCGCGGCGCGGGCATCGAGCCGAACTGGACCACCACCAACGTGGTCGAGGAGCAGGTCGCCCTCATCCGCGAGCAGGTCGGCGACAAGCGCGCCATCTGCGGCCTCTCCGGCGGCGTGGACTCCGCCGTCGCGGCCGCTCTCGTCCAGAAGGCCATCGGCTCCCAGCTGACCTGTGTGTACGTCGACCACGGGCTGATGCGCAAGGGCGAGACCGAGCAGGTCGAGAAGGACTTCGTCGCCGCGACCGGCGCGAAGCTGAAGGTGGTCGACGCGGAGAAGCGCTTCCTCGACGCCCTGGCAGGGGTCTCCGACCCCGAGCAGAAGCGGAAGATCATCGGCCGCGAGTTCATCCGCGTCTTCGAGCAGGCCCAGCTGGAGATCCTCCAGGAGGAAGGGCCCGAGGTCGCCTTCCTCGTCCAGGGCACGCTCTACCCGGACGTCGTCGAGTCCGGCGGCGGCACCGGCACCGCCAACATCAAGTCGCACCACAACGTCGGCGGCCTCCCCGACGACATCGAGTTCCAGCTCGTCGAGCCGCTGCGCCAGCTGTTCAAGGACGAGGTCCGCATGGTCGGCCAGGAGCTGGGCCTCCCCGAGGAGATCGTCCAGCGCCAGCCGTTCCCCGGCCCCGGCCTCGGCATCCGCATCGTCGGCGAGGTCACCAAGGAACGCCTGGACCTGCTGCGCGAGGCCGACGCCATCGCCCGCGAGGAGCTGACGGCGGCCGGCCTGGACCGCGACATCTGGCAGTGCCCGGTGGTCCTCCTCGCGGACGTCCGCTCGGTCGGCGTCCAGGGCGACGGCCGCACCTACGGCCACCCGATCGTGCTGCGGCCGGTCTCCTCCGAGGACGCCATGACGGCCGACTGGTCGCGCCTGCCGTACGAGACGCTGGCGAAGATCTCCACCCGCATCACCAACGAGGTCGCCGACGTCAACCGCGTCGTGCTCGACGTGACGAGCAAGCCGCCGGGGACGATCGAGTGGGAGTGACCCCTCCCGCGCCCTGAGGGCCTCCGAGCGCTCTCCGGGGCCCTTCAGGGCCAACGCCGATGCCGTCGCTCATTCGTTTGAGCGGCGGCATTGTCGTACTGCTGGTGTACCGGGCCGACGCCGACACCGGACCCGACCAGACCTGGTACGCACCGGAGGACGTCGTGCTCGCCGTCGAGGTCGTGTCCCCCGATTCCGTCGAGCGCGACCGCGGCGTCAAACCGCGCAAGTACGCCGAGGCCGGGGTCAAGCACTTCTGGCGGGTCGAGCAGGGAGACGACGATCTGCCGGTCGTCTACGTCTACGAGCTCGACCCGGCGACGCGCGCCTACACGCCCACCGGAATCCACCACCAGAAGATGAACCTGTCCGTTCCCTTCCCGGTCGATGTGGACCTCGGCGACCTCTACCGCCGGGGCCGCCGGTAATTCCCTGGCACGGGCCGCTCCGCCCGTGCCAGGCTCCACCCCCATGTCCGCCGAAGAAGTCCGCGCCCTCATGTCCGCCGCCGGTAACGACCGCCTCACCTGGAACACCCCGCTCTCCGAGGAGCACGCCGCCCGGCTGGTCGCCGCCTGCGAGCCCGCTCCCGGTTCCCGGATCGTCGACCTCGGCTCCGGGTGGGGCGAACTGCTGATGCGGCTCGTGGAGGCCGCGCCCGGGTCCGCCGGGGACGGGGTCGAGACCGACCCGGCCGCCGTGGCACGCGGGCGGAGACTCGCGCGGGAGCGGGGGCTCGCGGAGCGGGTGCGGTTCCACGAGACGCCCGCCGCCGAGTGGGCCGAGGACGGCTACGACCTCGCCGTCTCCATCGGCTCCTCCCACGCCTGGCCCGGCGGTACGGCCCGGGAGTCGACCGGGAACGCCCTCGCCGCCCTCGCCGCCGCCGTTCGCCCCGGCGGACGGGTGCTGTTCGGGGAGGGTGTCTGGCAGCGTGAACCGACCCCCGAGGCGCTGGCGGGACTCGGGGCCCGGCCCGGGGACTACGGCTCGCTGCTGGAGCTGATCCGGCTGGCGGAGTCCTTCGGGCTGCGCGCGCTCCAGGTCACCGTCGCGGACGAACGCGAATGGGACCTCTTCGAGTCCGAGGGCCCCATCGGGCGCGGGCAGCGCTGGGCCCTGGAGCACCCGGACCATCCGCTGCACGCCGAGGTGACGGCCGAGGTGGACGCCCGCCGCACCGGCTACTACGGGGGCTACCGCTCCTCCTTCACCCTCGCCTACCTGGTGCTCTCCACCTGATCCCGGGCGACGGCGCCCCCTTGCCCGCCGCCCCCGCCCGAGGACCGCGGCCGCCGCGCACACCCCCTCCCCGTACGGCCGGACGCCGGGCGCGCGGGGGAGCCGACCGGGCCGGGACCGGTCCGGCGGCGGCCCGGTGGCCCGGATCCACTACCGGCCCCGGGGGCGGCGGATCGGTCGAACGTTTTGACGACACCCGCCCCGGCCCGCCCCGATGCGCGACCGGCCTGCCCGGTACGGCACAATTCGCTGATATCGCGGGTGAGTTGGCTGTACGGGCCGGGAAAGGGCGTAATCCTCCGTGGCGTTGGACGAAGCAAAGGCGAACGGCACGCACGGGGGCGGCTGCACGTGCGGCGACTGCCCGCACGGGGCGCGTCGCGGGCATCGGCGCGCGGTCGCCGCGTTCCTGGCCAAGCGCGACGAGCTGGCGGCGGGCCGGGGGCTGCCCGCCGGGGTCGCCCAGTCGCCCTCCGCCTCCCGGCAGTGGGTCTCCGACGAACTGACCGGCTCCGCCCGCACCGTCGCCGAGCGGGCCAGGGAGGCCGGGGAAGCCTGGCTCCACCAGGTCTGGCGGACCACCCTGTTCACCGTGGGAGGCGCGGTCGGCGCGCTGCTCCTGGGGACCTGCGCCACCGCGATCGGGGCCGGCTGGTCCACCGCCCGCACCGCCGCCCTGCTCGCCGCCCTCGTCACGGCCGGGCTGCTCACCGCCGCCGCCCGCTACCACCGCGCCCGGGGCGGCCTCCTCGCCCCGCTGATCGGGGAGGACAACCGGCTCTCCACCTCGCGGACGGTCGCCGCCTCCTGGGTGCTGCTCGTCGTCTTCGCCGTCCTCGTCCTCGCCCTCCAACTGGCCGGGGCCTCCGATCCGGACGCGCGGGACGCGTTGATCGAGGGGCTCGACCTCGTACGCTCCGCCGGGATCGTCGCCGTACTGGCGCTGGTGTGCGCGGTCGCCGTCGTGGTGCGCCGAGTGGTGACCGTACGGGTGCTGGGCCGGCGGCTCCAGAAGCTGCGCGCGGACCGGCCGCGCGCAGCCGACCTGCTCACCGACGACTCCGGGCGCGGGTCGTTCACCGATGTGCAGTACGTGCTGGTCAACGCCGTCGCCGTGCTGTTCGCCGCGGTCCGCCTGGCCCGCCGCCCGGAGCAGTTGCCCGATCTGCCGTGGGGGCTCGCGCTGCTGGTGGCGGTCTCGGCGGCGACCTATTTCGCCGGGAAGTACGCGGAGGGGGGCCGGCCGGTCGTGCTCTCCGTCGTACGGGCCCGGGAGGCGGGGGACCTGGACGCCCCGATCCGGACCGGCGACGACATCGAGATCCGGGGCGCGGGCTTCGTGCCCCCCGGCGCGGGCACCCCCGACCGGCTGGCCCGGCTCGTCGTCCGGATCGGGACCGTCCACGTCCACGTCCCGCTGGTCCCGGTCGCCGGAGGCTTCGCCAACCCGACCGACACCGTCCTGACCGTGCCCGTCCCGGTCGAGGTCGAGCCGGGCACCGTGGACCTCCAGGTCATCACCGCCGCCGGGGTGGAGACCGACCGCGTCCCCATCGACGTCACCGACTGACCGCCGCCGCACCCCGGCCGCGTTCCGCCGCCGACCGCGTCCGGCCCCTGGTGAGCGGTGCCCGGGAGGCGTACGTAGGCTCGGAGCGACGGAAATCCGGGAAGTTGGGCAGAGGCGATGAACGGTTACGGCGGCGGATCCTACGGTCTGGGCGAGCGCAGGACGCTGAAGGAGCGGGCGGGCACGTACGCCCTGCTGCCGCTGAGGATCTTCCTCGGCGTCACCTTCGTCTACGCGGGGCTCGACAAGCTCACCGGCAGCGCCTTCCTGTCCGCGGACGGGGCCGGATCGATCGGCGAGCTGATGCGCGGGGTGCGCGACTCCTCCGCGGTCCCCGCCCTCGTCGACCTGGCGCTCAAGAGCCCCGAGGGCTTCGGCCACGCCATCGCGATCGGTGAACTCCTCGTCGGCCTCGGCACCCTCGTCGGCCTCTGGGCCCGGCTCGCCGCGCTCGGCGGAGCGCTGATCTCGCTGAGCCTCTGGCTGACGGTGAGCTGGCAGTCCACCCCGTACTACTACGGCAACGACCTGCCCTACCTGATGGCGTGGCTGCCGCTGGTGCTGGCGGGCGCCACCGTGTTCTCCGCCGACGCCTTCCTCGCCTCGCGCCGGCGCCGCACCCTGTAGGAGGCCCAGGTCACCGCCGCGGCCAGCCCCAGGCCGCCGAGGAGCAGCGGCAGGAAGAACGTCCACGGGGCGTCCCAGGCCCCGGCGGCGTCGGCGGCGTATCCACCGGCCAGGGTCAGCATCACCAGGCCCGCCACCGCGCGGCCGGGCCGGAACTCATGACGCAGCACGGGTGACCTCCACCTGTCCGATGTCCACTTCCACGAGCAGTTCGATCGTCCCGGCCGGCGGTCCACCGGGCGGCGGCGGCAGCGTGCGCTCGGTCGCCCTGCCGTCGTCGATCCGGACCTGGACCCGCTGCCCGTCCTCCAGCCGGACCTCCCCCAGACGCGCCTCGGCCCGCACCTTCACCGTCACGTCCCGCGGCACGACGACGGCCGCCCGGCCCGCCGCCACATCGAGGCCGGTGCGTACGGTCCGGCCCTCGGGGACCTTCACCCCGGACAGGTCCAGCCGCGCGTCGCCCGTGCTCAGCTCGTAGTGCCGGAGCACCGCGCTCACCGAGGCGGGACGCCATTCCCGCCGGCCCCACGAGGTGTCGATGTCCTTCGGCAGCGCCGACGCGCCCGCCAGGAGCCCCGCCGTGACCAGCGCCGTCAAGAGCGTGCCGAAGCCGGTCCGCCCCAGCACCGAGGCGATCAGCAGACCGATTCCGAAGACGGCGAGCGCGGCGGTCAGACCGATCTGCAGAGCGGTGCCCAGCGGCTGCTGGTCCCAGCTCAGCCCGGTGCCCAGAGCGCCCGCCACCAGCGCCGCCAGGAAGACCGGGCCGCCGATGGAGCGCGGTCCGCGCGGCGCGGACGACGGCGACGGCGTCCGGAACGGCGCGTCCGGGCTGGGCCGCCCCGCCTTCATCCCGGCGTGCGCCGCCCCGGCGTCCGTGTCCGGCGGACCCCACAGGTAGTCCGGGCCCACCGGCCCGGTCGTGCCGTCCTTGACCATCGGATCCCGCCACCACGACGGACCGCCCGGCTTCGGCGGGGCCTTCACCTCCGGCGGCGGGGCCCCGAGCCCTCCGGTGTGCGCGGGGCCGGCCGGGGCGTCCGGAGCACCGGGCGGGGCCGCCGGGTCCTCGGGCGCCGACGACCGGGGGGACTGCGTCCACACGGAGAAGCCGACCACGGCCACCGCCAGCAGCGCGGCGAACGACAGCATCCCCCGGTTGTGCAGCATCGAGAGGAACAGTCCGCAGCCGATCAGCGCCAGCAGCAGCGCCACCAGCGCGGCTCCGTCCACCCGGCCCGACAGCAGCCTGCGCACCTCGTTCTCGTCCTCGCCGTCGGCGGGCAGCAGCAGCCAGGCGAAGCCGTAGAAGATCAGGCCGACGCCCCCGGTCACCGACAGGACGCCGAGCACGATCCGGAAGACCACCGGGTCCACGTCGCAGTACCGGCCCAGCCCGCCGCACACCCCGGCGACGACCTTCTGGCGCGGGGTGCGCCGCAGCGTCGGCTTCGGCGCTTCGGGGGGCGCGACGCCGGGGGCTGCGCCGGAGGGAGCGGTCATGCCTCCATGGTGACGGGCCGGAGCGCCCGCCGGGAGCCGCCCCGACCCTGGCCGGACCCTGATATTGCCCGCGTACGCCCCTGAAGGGCCGTGGCCGGGGCAGTGTCCGGGGCCGGCGGACGGCGGACGGCGGCCGGGGGCGGCCGGGCGCGGTCGCCGGGCGCACCCCGCGAGGCGGGGCGCGCCGGTCACGCCGGGGCGTACGCGCCGGACGCGGGGGCCGGGGGCCGGCCCCAGGCCGGGCGCGGGGGAGAGCCTCAGGGTCACTTCGGGGGCCGACCCTGATGCCGCCCCGCACCCGCGCGTGTGACGATCGGGGTATGCCAGCCGCCACCGCCCGAGCCGCCAGCTCCCTCACCGCCGAGCCGGAGGAGCCCGCGCCGCGCAAGCTCTACCGCAGCGCCGACGGACGGCTGCTCGGCGGCGTCGCGCGCGGGCTCGCCGGCCACCTCGGGCTGCCCGTCGCCTGGGTGCGGCTCGTCTTCCTCGGCCTGTTCGTCACCGACGGCCTCGGCGCTCTGCTCTACGCGGTGTTCTGGATCGTCGTCCCGCTCGGCGTCGGCGGCGTCGAGCCCACCCGGTCCGTGTTCGAGACCTCCCCGGAAGGCCGCCGCAGGCTCCGCGCACCGGACAAGGGCCAGGTCTTCGCGCTGGTCGCCCTGGCGGTCGGGGCCGTCGCGTACTTCGTCAACGTCGACATGGGCGGTGAGACCGGCCGCTACATCTGGCCCACCCTCCTGATCGGCGCGGGCTCGGTGCTGGTCTGGCGGCAGGCGGACAACGCCCGCCGCGCCCGCTGGATGGAGGTCGGCCGCAACCGCAAGCTGCTCCACCTGGCCCGGGGTCTCGCCGGGGTCGCCCTGGTCGGCCTCGGCCTCGCGGTCTTCCTCGTCGTCCGCGGCTCGGCCGCCCAGCTCGGCAACGTGCTCACCGCCGCCATCGCGGTGCTGACCGGCATCTTCCTGCTCGCCGGGCCCTACCTGGTGCGGATGACCCAGGACCTCTCCGAGGAGCGGCTGATGCGCATCCGCGCCCAGGAGCGGGCCGAGGTCGCCGCCCACGTCCACGACTCCGTGCTGCACACCCTCACCCTGATCCAGCGCAACGCCGACGACGGCGGCGAGGTCCGGCGCCTCGCGCGCGCCCAGGAGCGCGAACTGCGCAACTGGCTCTACAACCCCGAGGGCACCGGCAAGGACGAGGACGAGGAGCCGGCGACCCTGGCCGAGGCGGTCAAGCGGACCGCCGCCGAGGTCGAGGACAAGCACGGCGTGCCCCTGGAGGTCGTCGTGGTCGGCGACTGCCCCCTCGACGAGAAGCTGGCCGCACAGTTGCAGGCCGCCCGCGAGGCGATGGTCAACGCCGCCAAGTACGGTGGCGAGGGCGGGGCGGTGCAGGTCTTCGCGGAGGTCGAGGGACGCACGGTCTTCGTCTCCGTCCGGGACCGGGGCCCGGGTTTCGACCTGGACGAGGTTCCCGCCGACCGCATGGGCGTACGAGAATCGATCATCGGCCGGATGCAGCGCAACGGCGGGACCGCCCGACTGCGTTCGGCGCCCGGCGGGGGCACCGAGGTCGAGCTGGAGATGGAGAGGGCGAGCGAATGACCGAGAACACCGAAGCCACCGGGGGCCCGGAGCGGCGGGTACGGGTCGTGCTCGTCGACGACCACCGGATGTTCCGCACCGGGGTGCAGGCCGAGATCGGCCGCACCGAGGAGACCGGCGTCGAGGTGGTCGGCGAGGCCGCCGACGTCGACCAGGCGGTCACCGTGATCACGGCGACCCGCCCCGAGGTCGTCCTCCTCGACGTCCATCTCCCGGGCGGCGGCGGCGTGGAGGTGCTGCGCCGCTGCGCCCCGCTGATGGGCGCCGCCCAGGACCCGGTCCGTTTCCTCGCGCTGTCCGTGTCGGACGCGGCGGAGGACGTCATCGGCGTCATCCGGGGCGGGGCGCGCGGCTATGTCACCAAGACGATCACCGGCGCCGACCTGGTGGACTCGGTCTTCCGGGTGCAGGAGGGCGACGCGGTCTTCTCGCCCCGCCTGGCCGGCTTCGTGCTGGACGCCTTCGCCTCCACGGACGCCCCGCCGATCGACGAGGATCTGGACCGCCTCACCCAGCGCGAGCGCGAGGTGCTGCGGCTGATCGCGCGCGGCTACGCGTACAAGGAGATCGCCAAGCAGCTGTTCATCTCGGTGAAGACGGTCGAGTCGCACGTCTCGGCGGTGCTGAGGAAGCTCCAGCTCTCCAACCGGCACGAGCTGACCCGCTGGGCGACGGCGCGCCGGCTGGTCTGAGCCGGGCGCTCCGCTCCGGGCTCAGACAGGTCCCGGCGCCGGGGCGAGCGAGATGTCGACCTTCTCGCCGATCCGGCGGTAGCCGATGCCCGCGTAGACGCGCTCGACGTCCGGGTCACCCGGTTCCAGCCAGACCGTCCGGCAGCCCTGGTCCAGGGCCCGACGGGTCAGCCAGGCGGAGAGCGCCGCCCCGACGCCCCGGCGGCGGTGGGGGGCGGCGACGGCGAGCCCGGCCAGTTCGCTCAGACCGTCGATCGCGGGCGAGCAGCCGCCGACTCCGGCCGGTGCTCCGTCGAGGACGGCCAGTGCGGCGACCCCGTCGCCGGTGGCCGCCGCGCGCAGCCAGTCGGTCATCCCCGGCTCGGGCTCGCCCTCGCCGCCGAAGCCCTGGTGCTGGACGCGCGCGGCCTCGGTGAACTCCGCCTCGGTGACCGGCGTGCCGATGCGGAGGCCGTCGACCGGCTTCGGCGCCCGGAAGTCCTCGCGGCCGCAGGCGAGCAGCGGGGCGCGGTTCTCCACGGTGAAACCGGCGGCCAGCAGAGCCGGTTCGACGGCCGGGGCCCAGGCCGGCAGGAACTCCAGCCGGGGCAGGCGGGAGTGTTCCTCGAACGCCTCGACCAGAGCGGCCACCTCGTCCGCCGTGGGCTCCGCGTCCCGGTCGGGGATGGCGTAGTTGGCGTACTTCAGCTCCCATCCGGGGTTGTGCCGGACGGTGAACGGCCCCACCCGGTAGTGGTCGGGTGAGCGCAGTGTCAGCGTGCGGGCGTAGTCCTGGACGGCGTTCGCCAACGTCATACGGGGGTTCCTTCGGCGGAGGTCGCAACGGCGCGGCGAACTATGCCACCCGGGTCGCCCCGGCGAAAGGCATCTGGTCGATGGGCGCGATGCGGACCGGTGCTCCCGGGCGCGGGGCGTGGATCATCTGGCCGCCGCCGATGTAGAGGCCGACGTGGCTGATCCCGGAGTAGAAGAACACCAGGTCGCCGGGGGCCAGTTGGGAGCGGGGGATGCGCTGCCCCGCGTTGATCTGGGTGTAGGTGGTGCGTGGCAGGCCGACCCCCGCCGCCTTCCAGGCCGCCTGGGTCAGGCCGGAGCAGCCGAAGGCGTCAGGTCCGGTCGCTCCCCAGACGTACGGTTTGCCGATCGCGCCGTGCGCGAAGGCGATGGCCCGCCCCGCCCGGGAGTTCGGGGCGGTGACCGGGCCGCCGCGAGCGGTGGAGCGTTCGGCTCGGGCGGGGCCGCCGCCGTGCCGGGCGTCGGCGGCGCGCTCGTGGGCGGCGCGCTGCTCGACGGTGAGGGTGGCCAGCAGCTCCCGGGCGTCCGCCAGCTTGGTGCGGATCGCGGTGCGGTGCTCGCGCAGTTCGGCGCGGCGGGCGGCGAGGCGTTCGTTCTCCCGGTCGGCACGGGCCTTGACCCGGGTGATCTGGGAGACCTGCCGCTTGATGGTGCGCAGCAGCCCCGTCTGCCGGTCGCCCGCCCGGTCGAGGTAGGAGGCGCGTTCCAGGTAGGCGTCCGGGTCGGAGGAGAGCGCCAGTTGCAGGGCCGGGGCGAGGGTGCCGGAGCGGTACTGCGCGGTGGCCAGCGAACCCAGGGCGTGCCGCGAGGCGTTGAGGCGCGCGGTGCGGCGGGCGGCCTCGTCGGTCAGGGCGTCCACGGCACGGGCGGCGGTGTCCGCCTTCTCCTTCGCGCCGTTGTACTTCTCGGTGGCGACCTCGGCGTCGTGGTACAGCCGGTCGACCTTCGCCCGGACCTGGGCGGCGCCGGTGGCCGGTTCGGCGGGGGCCGCGCCCGCCGAGGTGACCGAGCCGGCGGTGGCGGCCCCGGCGAGCGCCAGGGTGGCGGCGGTGCGGGCAGCAGAGCCGGTGAGCGGGCGCTGCTTGGGTTTTCGATGGGCTGACCTGCGGTGCGCTGCCACGGAGGCGGCATCCTTCCTCTCGGCTGGCCGCCGCGAAGGGCGGCGGGTCCGGGAAGGACGCTAATCCCGGCGTGAGGAAAAGAGGCGTCATGACAGCTATTGCCCTGATGTGACGTTTCGCCGCGCACAGGTGATCACCGATATGCCCCTGTGCCGAGCCGAGCCGGTCGATACCGGAGGGCTCCCCGGGAAGGCTAGCCTCACTGGAAGGTAAAACCTTGGCCATGGCTAGGCTCCGGAGCCATGGACGTACTCATCAATGTTGTCGTCGCCCTGCACATCATCGGCATCGCCTCCCTGCTGGGCGGCTTTCTGACTCAGATGAAGGCCGTGGGGGAAGGGACCGCCCGGTTCGGCCCCTCGATGCTCCACGGTGCGCTGACCATGCTGATCACCGGCATCGCCCTGGTCGGCCTCAACCAGGCCGACGACCAGGCCGTCAACAACGTCAAGATCGGCATCAAGCTGGCGCTGCTGGTCGTGATCCTGGCCCTGGTCTACGTCAAGCGCGACGAGGAGAAGGTCGACAAGGGCGTGTTCATGGCGGTCGGCGGGCTGACCGTCGCCAACATCTTCATCGCCACGGTCTGGACCTGAGGCCGCCGGGGCGGGCCGGCCGCGCACCGGCCGCCCCGCCTCCTGCTCCGCGCACCGGCCGCTCCGCCCCCTACGCCGCGGTGGCCGACTACGCCGGTCGCACGCTCCCGTAGACCGGCATGGAGTAGATCGACTCCTCGCGCACGTTCGCGCCCGGCTTCGGGGCGTGGATCATCATCCCCTCGCCCTTGTAGATCCCGACGTGGCTGATGTCGTCGTAGAAGAAGACCAGGTCGCCCGGTCGGAGGTCGGCCGTGGCGACCCGCGTGCCGAACTCGACCTGGTCCCACGTCGTCCGGGGCAGCGTCACCCCCGCCTCCCGCCAGGCCGCCTGGGTCAGCCCCGAGCAGTCGTACGAGGACGGGCCCGTCGCCCCCCACACGTACGGCTTCCCGATCTGGGCCCGGGCGAAGGCCAGCACCTTCTCCGCCTTGGCGGCGTACCCGCTGCCCGCGTCGGAGCCGGAGCCCGTGCCCGTGCCGCCGCCCGAGCCGCCGCCGGACCCCTTCGCGGCCTCCTCGCGGGCCTTCTCCTCGGCCGCGGCCCGCTCCTTCGCCTCGGCGGCCTGCCGGGCGGCCAGCCGCGCCGCCTTCTCCCTGGCCTCGGCCTCCTTCCTGCGCTCCAGCTCCGCCAGCCGCGCCTTCTCCTCGGCGGTCAGCCGGGACAGCAGGCCGCGCGCCTCGGTGAGCTTGCTCTGCACGGCCTTCTTGCTGGAGGCGAGGGTGGCCTGCGTCTCGGTGAGGGCCTCCAGACTCTTCACCGCCTCCGCGCGCTTCTTCGCCGCCGACGCCTGCTGCGTACGGAACTCGCTCACGGCCTTCTGCTGCCGCTCCGTCGCCCGGGCCATCAGCCGGCTCTGGTCGAAGTACCCCTGCGGGTCGTCCGCCAGGAAGAACGTCGCCGTGGGCGCGATGCCGCCGCTGCGGTACTGGGCCGCCGCGTAGGAGCCCAGCGCCCGGCGGGCCTCGTTGATCCTCTCGGTCCGCTCCGCCACGTCGGAGAGCAGCGCGTCGACCTTCTTCCGCTGCGTCCCGGAGGCGGCCTTCGCCCGGTTGTACTCCTGGGTCGCGGCCCCCGCCTGCCGGTAGAGGGCGTCGACCTTCTTCCGGACCTCCTCGATCGCGGGCTTCGGCTCCGCGGGCGCGGCCGTGGCGCTCTGCGTGGAGAGCAGCGTCACGGAGGCCAGCGCGACCGTCGTCAGCCCGACGGCGGAGGTGGTGGAGCGCACCTTCGTGCGCGGCTTGCGATGCGATGCCAAGGCCGGCATCTCCTTCCGTGGACCGCCTACCGGGTTAGCTGTCGGGTTCGGACGGAACGGAAGGCTGTCCTACGGGCCGCGCGCGGCGGCGCGGACCGATTCACCCCGGTTCTGCGTGTGGGTCCCCGGTTCCGAACGGCCGGGAAGCCGGGACGGATTCGGCGGAGGCGACCGTCGGGCGCGGTTCGCCCCAGGGAGGTACGGATCACCTGAGCGAGCACGCTAGCCAAAGCGCCCCGCCGCTGGGAAGGACGATGAGCGATATGCCCGATACATTTTCGTGACCTTTCCCGATCGCGGCCCCGCCACCCCCTCCCACCGGGCCTCCCTTCACGGAACGTGGGCGTCCGCTCCCCGTGCGTACGGTCCCGGCAGCCGTTCGCCGGCCGCGGGGGAAAGGGCGTCGGCGCGTCCGCCCAAGGGCGCTCCCGCGATCCCCGGTGGATCGGCGCGCGGTGTCGGATGCGGTGCACCGCACGGCGGAGGGACGTCCGCGTACCGGAGGTACGCGGGCGTTCCGGCAATGCGGCGAGGCGCCGTGGCCGTCATCGCGCGCCCGCCGGGGATGGCGGGACAGCCCTTAGACTCGGGAGGCGATGAGCAGCCTCTTTGACGACAGTTTCCTGACCGGCCTCCAGCCCGCGGAGGACGGCCCCCCGCCGCCCCCCGAGGACCACGCGCCCGAAGAGGTGCCGGAGGGACTCTTCGAGGACGTCCACGACGCGTCCCCGCCACCCCGGGACGGGTACTACCGGGGCGGCCAGCCCCGCCCGGCGGTCGATCCCGCCGCGCTGCTCGACGGGCTGAACACCGAGCAGCGCGCCGCCGTCGTGCACGCCGGCTCCCCGCTGCTCATCGTCGCCGGGGCCGGCTCGGGCAAGACCCGGGTGCTCACCCACCGCATCGCCCACCTGCTGGCCGAGCGCGGCGTCCACCCCGGTCAGATCCTCGCGATCACCTTCACCAACAAGGCCGCCGGCGAGATGAAGGAGCGCGTCGAGCAGCTCGTCGGCCCGCGCGCCAACGCCATGTGGGTCATGACCTTCCACAGCGCGTGCGTCCGCATCCTGCGCCGCGAGTCGAAGAAGCTCGGCTTCACCTCGTCGTTCTCGATCTACGACGCCGCCGACTCCAAGCGGCTGATGGCCCTGGTCTGCCGCGATCTGGACCTGGACCCCAAGCGCTACCCGCCGAAGTCCTTCACCGCCAAGGTCTCCAACCTCAAGAACGAGCTCATCGACGAGGAGACCTTCGCCGGGCAGGCCGCCGACGGGTTCGAGAAGACCCTGGCCCAGGCGTACGCGCTCTACCAGGCCCGCCTGCGCGAGGCCAACGCCCTGGACTTCGACGACATCATCATGACGACGGTCCACCTGCTCCAGGCGTTCCCGGACGTCGCCGAGCACTACCGCCGCCGCTTCCGCCACGTCCTCGTCGACGAGTACCAGGACACCAACCACGCCCAGTACACGCTGGTACGGGAGCTGGTCGGCCCGGCCGGAGAGAACGACGCCCCCGCCGAGCTGTGCGTGGTCGGCGACGCGGACCAGTCGATCTACGCCTTCCGGGGCGCGACCATCCGCAACATCCTCCAGTTCGAGGAGGACTACCCCGACGCCACGACGATCCTCCTGGAGCAGAACTACCGCTCCACACAGACGATTCTCTCCGCCGCCAACGCCGTCATCGAGCGCAACGAGAGCCGCCGCCCCAAGAACCTCTGGACCAACGCCGGCTCCGGCGCCCGCATCACCGGCTATGTCGCGGACACCGAGCACGACGAGGCGCAGTTCGTCGCGGACGAGATCGACCGGCTCACCGACGCCGGGGACGCCAAGGCCGGCGACGTCGCGATCTTCTACCGCACCAACGCCCAGTCGCGTGTCTTCGAGGAGATCCTCATCCGCGTCGGCCTGCCCTACAAGGTCGTCGGCGGCGTGCGCTTCTACGAGCGCAAGGAGGTCCGGGACATCCTGGCCTACCTCCGCGTACTCGCCAACCCCGAGGACGCCGTCCCGCTCCGCCGCATCCTCAACGTCCCCAAGCGGGGCATCGGCGACCGCGCCGAGGCCATGATCGACGCCTTGTCGATGCGCGAGAAGATCTCCTTCCCGCAGGCCCTGCGCCGGGTGGACGAGGCGTACGGCATGGCCGCCCGCTCGTCCAACGCCGTCAAGCGCTTCAACACGCTGATGGAGGAGCTGCGCACGATCGTCGAGTCCGGCGCCGGGCCCGCCGTCGTCCTGGAAGCCGTCCTGGAGCGCACGGGCTACCTGGCCGAGCTCCAGTCCTCCACCGACCCCCAGGACGAGACCCGCATCGAGAACCTCCAGGAACTGGCCGCCGTCGCCCTGGAGTTCGAGCAGGAGCGCGGCGCCGAGGAGGGCACGGGCACCCTCGCGGAGTTCCTGGAGAAGGTCGCCCTCGTGGCGGACTCCGACCAGATCCCCGACGAGGAGGAGGACGGATCGGGGGTCATCACGCTGATGACCCTGCACACGGCGAAGGGCCTGGAGTTCCCCGTCGTCTTCCTCACCGGCCTGGAGGACGGCGTCTTCCCGCACATGCGGGCCCTCGGCCAGACCAAGGAGCTGGAGGAGGAGCGCCGCCTCGCCTACGTCGGCATCACCCGCGCCCGCGAACGGCTCTACCTGACCCGCGCCGCGATGCGCAGCGCCTGGGGCCAGCCCTCGTACAACCCGCCCTCGCGGTTCCTGGAGGAGATCCCGGAACAGCATCTGGACTGGCGGCGCAAGGGCCCGATGGCCGCCCCCGCCGGACCCACCTCCGGCATCACGTCCTCGCTGTCCTCCTCCCGCTCCCGTTCCGGCCCCTCGGGCTTCGCGACCCGGCGCGGCGCGGAGAAGCCCACGGTCGCCCTGGCGGTCGGGGACCGGGTCACGCACGACCAGTTCGGCCTGGGCACGGTGACGGCCGTCGAGGGCTACGGGGACCAGGCCAAGGTGACGGTCGACTTCGGCGACGAGCGCCCGAAGAAACTGCTCCTGCGGTACGCGCCGGTCGAGAAGCTGTAAGGACGGGACAACACGGAGGGGGAGGGCCTCGGCCCTCCCCCTCCGTGTTGTCCCGCCGTGCCCGTCAGGTCGGGTTGAGGCCCTTGCTGCGCAGCCACGCCAGCGGGTCGATCGACGCGCCGCCGCCGGGCCGGACCTCGAAGTGCAGGTGCGCGCCGGTGGAGTTGCCCGAGTTGCCCGCGTAGCCGATGACGTCGCCGGCCTTCACCGGGCCCGAACGGATCCGGGTGCTGCTGAGGTGGCAGTACCAGGTCTCCGTGCCGTCGGCCGCGGTCACGATCATCATGTTCCCGTAGGCGCTGTTCCACCGGCTCTGTACGGTGCCGTCGGTGGCGGCCATGACCGGAGTGCCGTAGTCCACGGGGAAGTCGATGCCCGTGTGCACGGACATCCAGTTGAGGCCCGCCTGGCCGTAGTAGGCGCTCAGCCCGTGCTGCTTGACCGGCAGGACGAACTTGGGGCGCAGCGCCTCGCGGCGGGCGGCCTCCTGCGCGCGCTTCTTCTTCTCCGCCGCCTGCCGCTCGCGCAGGTCGATGCGCTCCTGGGTGCGGCTCGCGCGCTCACGGAAGTCGTCGCTGCCCTCGGAGAGCTGCTCCAGCTGGCTGTCGAGCCGGCTGTTCGCGGCGGCCACCGCGGCGGAGGTGGAGTCCGCGACCGCCAGCGACGTGGTCTTCTCCTCCGGCTTGTCGCCGCCGGGCAGCCCGCCGACCGAGGCGGCCGCGATGCCGGCGACGCTCATCACGCAGGCGGAGGGCACCGCGACGGTCAGCAGCGCGGAGCGCTTGGCGGGGGAGCGGCGGCGGGCCCGGCCGCGGGGGGCGGGGGCGCGCACGGCGGTGCGGTCCACGGCGGGCGGCGCGGGGAAGTCGTCCCCCGTCTCGGGGTCCGGCGTGGCGTCCGGCCCGCTCTCCGGTGCGATCTCCTGGACGAGGGCGGCGAACGCGGCGGTGGAGGACGGGTCGGCCCCGGGCTCCTCGGCCGCACGGCCCGGCTCGGCAGGACCCTCGGGCGACGCAGCGTCGGCCGGCCGGTGTTCGTACGGCGAGTCCGACATCTGTTCAGACCCGTACGCGGTGTCCCCGGGCGTGGCGCCGGAGTTCCAGGCGGTCGCGTCGTAGGCGCCGGTGTCGTACGCGGCCGTGCCGTACACGGTGTACGCGCCCGTGTCGTAGGCGCCGGTGTCCTGGGCGGCGCCCGGGTCGAGCGTGCCGGTGGTGAAGGCGGTGGTGGCGTACGTGCCGGTGTCGGCGGCGACGGCCGCGGCGCCGTACGCGCCGACCGGGTAGGCGCCGGTCTCGTAGGCGTCGCTCCCGTACGCCCCGCCGGTCCCGTAGGCCGTACCGGCGGGGTACGTGCCGGTGTCGTAGCCGTCCGTCGCGTACGCCCCGGCGCCGTACGCCTCCGCCTGGTACGCGGAGCCCGTGCCGTACGGGGCCTCGGAGAAGCCGGCGGTGGGGAACGCGCCGGTCTGGTCCTGGTCGGCGACCTGCTGCCAGGTGTCGGAGGCTTCCCACTGCCGCGGGACCTGGGGGGCCTGGGCCCGCTCGGTGTAGCCGTCGTCGTAGGTGAGCGTCTGCTGGGCGCCGGTGTTCCACGCGGAGGCGTCGTACTGGCCGCTGTGGTGGTCGGGCTGTCCGGTCCCGTAGGCGGTGGCGTAACCGGCGCCGTGGGCGCCGTCGCCGTACCCGGCGGTGGGATGCCCCGTGTCGTAGCCGGTGGAGTGGTCGCCCGAAAGGGAACCGAAGAGCGGGTCGGTGTCGAAGCTGCCGGTCGATCGGCCGTCGTGGCCGACATGCCCGGCGGGGGGGTGCTGGTCGTTCACCAACTTCTCTCTCGCCTCGGCAGTAGGACTGTTCTGGGGCCCCGTCAGGGGTGCCTCAGGGGGAAGCAGTGGCCGCGACTGTACCCGGCGGTATGTGAGGACGACAATCTTCGACAGGTTTTACGCCCGCAGGAAACGGGCAATCGAGCGTCTTTCGGTGGAGGGCAGACGCAGCCTTGGTTTTACGTTCGACAGGTGTTCTATTTCAGGCCGCGGACGTCGCGCCGGTAACCGGAACGTCATCCTCATCGGCCCCTCGGGCCTCCAGGGCCTCACGGACCGCGGCGGCCACCGCCGGGTGCACGGGAAGGGCGAGGTGGCCGATGCCGGTGACCCGTACGTTCACCGCGTCGAGGTCGGGGTGGTCGACGCACGCCGTCCCGACCGGAACCATCATCCGGTCCCACTCGGCCCAGAAGCTGACGAACCGGGTCCGGCAGCCGGGGGCGGGGCGGCGCAACTCCTCGATCACGGGGGAATCACCGCGCATCTGCCGCACGATGGGGTGAAGGCCCGCCCCCGGGGCGACGGCGGTGCCGCCGTGCGGTGTGCCGAGCGTGACCAGGGTGCGCACCCGGCGGTCGCCGCCCAGCCGTTGTACGTAGTACCGGGCGATCAGGCCGCCGAGGCTGTGCCCGACGATGTCGACCCGGTCGTGTCCGGTGCGCGCGCAGACGGCCTCCACCTGGCGGCCGAGCAGGGCGGCGGCGGCGCGGATGTCGCGGGTCAGCGGCGAGTAGTTGAGCGATGTCGTCCGGCGGAGGCCGTGCCGGGTCAGCGCTCTCCGCAGGACGAGGAAGACGGAGCGGTTGTCGATGAACCCGTGCAGCAGGACGACGGGCGGCGCGGCGGCGTCCGGTTGAGCTGCGGTCGTGTCCGGTGGAGCGGCGGTGGCGGAGGGTGTGCCCGGCAAGGCTGGGGGCGTGTCCGGTGAGGCGGCGGGCGTGGAGGGCGCGGTGCCGGAGGGCGCGCCCCGCCCGGCCCGCCCGGCCTGCCCGGCCCGCCCGGGGCGCTGGGGTGGCTGAGGTCGTTCGGACCGCTCGGGTCGCTCAGGTCGCTCGGGCCGCTCGGGGGTGAGGCCGAAAGGGTAGGCGATCAGGTGTCCGGTGAGGACGGCCAACTCCAGGGCGGTGGCGCCGACCAGCGCCGACGAGAGCCGGGGGCCGGGCAGCCGGGGAAGACGACGCAGCGGTGAGGGGAGGGCGGGGACGAGGGAGCCGGGGGAGAGGGGCGGGGGAAGCTTCACGGCCGGCCTCCTGCACAGGCGGACGGTACGGGGGAGCGGCGGCCCCTCCCGTACGCCCTCGCGGGGGCCGGTGCGAGGGCCGCCGTCCGGTGGGGGTGTGGGGGACCGGGTGGCGACGGGGCCGTACCGCCGTGCCGTGCGGCTGGCGGCGCGGTGGTACGGCGACCTCGTAGCGGCTCCCGTGGGCACGCTCCTCGCCTGCCCCCGCACGGCCGGACGGCCGGGTATGCGGAGGACGACGCCTGACGGAACACGTCCCACGTGTGATTTCCCCCTCCCCGCCTGCCGCGAAACTGCGCCGTACGAGATGCTGTGGATAACGTTCGTTCACATCCCCGTCCCTTCAGGCGCGGGAGACCAGGTGGAGGCAGTGATGGGTGTGACCGGTCCGATCCGTGTGGTGGTGGCGAAGCCGGGACTCGACGGCCACGACCGCGGCGCCAAAGTCATCGCGAGGGCGTTGCGGGACGCGGGCATGGAGGTGATCTACACGGGGCTCCACCAGACGCCCGAGCAGATCGTCGACACGGCGATCCAGGAGGACGCCGACGCCATCGGCCTCTCGATCCTCTCCGGCGCGCACAACACGCTGTTCGCGAAGGTGATCGAGCTGCTGAAGGCCCGGGAGGCGGAGGACATCCAGGTCTTCGGCGGCGGGATCATCCCGGAGGACGACATCGCCCCGTTGAAGGAACTGGGCGTCGCCGAGCTCTTCACCCCGGGGGCGACGACGACCGAGATCGTCACCTGGGTCAACGCCAACGTCCGCCAGGCCGCCCAGACCTGAACCGCTCCGCCGACACCTGAGCGGACCCGGGCCGGACGGACGGGGCTGCGCGGGCGGGGCGGGGCGACGGGGTGTAGCCCGAGCGGGGCGGGCGCGGGGCGGGCGGACGTGGGCGAGGCGGGCGCGTGCCTGCCGGGCGCGTGCCTGACACGGGTCGGGCGGACATGTGCGGCCCGGACGCGGGCCGGGCCGTCCGGTCCTGAGCCGCGGTGAACGGCGGTCGGCCCGCCCCTGCCCGCCGCCCCCTTTCTTCCGCTCCCTTCCTCCCGCCCCCTCCCTCCCGCGCCGTCAGGCCGCCAGCAGCTCCGCCTCCATCACGGCGCGCAGGCGCAGGGTGGAGACCAGCCGCTGGAAGGCTTCCGACCAGTAGCCGGCCGCCCCCGGCGACGCCCCCTCCCGCTCGTCCTGTGCGGCCGTCAGGACCTCCAGCCGGTCGGCCTCGGCCGGGTCCAGGCAGCGTTCCGCGAGGCCCATCACCCCGCTGAAGCTCCACGGGTAACTCCCGCCGTCCCGCGCGATGTCGAGCGCGTCCACCACGGAACGCCCCAGGGGGCCGGCCCAGGGGACCGTGCACACTCCGAGCAGCTGGAACGCCTCCGAGAGGCCGTGCGCGGCGATGAACCCGGCCACCCAGGAAGCGCGTTCGACCTCGTCCAGGACCGCGAGGAGCTTCGAGCGCTCGGCGATCGAGGCCGTTCCGGGACTGCTCGCCGGGGGCGCCGACGGCCGCCCGAGCAGGGCCCGGGACCACTGCGGATTCCGCTGCCGCACCGCCGCCCGGCACCACGCCGCGTGCAGCTCGTCGGCCCAGTCGTCGGCGACGGGAAGGGCCGTGATCTCCTCGGCGGGGCGTCCGCCGAACCGCCCCTCCCACACGGCGAGCGGCGCGGCCTCCACCAACTGCCCGAGCCACCAGGACCGTTCGCCGCGACCGGTCGGCGGGACCGCCACGACCCCGTCGCGCTGCATGCCCGCGTCGCACTCGTGCGGGGCCTCCACGGCGATGGACGCGGTACCGCCCGTACGGTCCGGATGGACGCAGGACAGCGCGCGGGCGGCCATCCGTCCGGCGAGCGCCGAATCGGGCAGGGCGGACAGCAACTCGGCGGCGGTGGCACGGACGTTGCGGCTGCGGTCGGCCAGGGCCTGTTCCAGGAACGGCTCGTCGGCGCTTCCCAGCCCGGACCGCAGGGAGTCCAGGAACATCAGCCGGTCCTCGGCCCGTTCGGCCGCCCACGTGGTGGCGAGCAGGGCGAGCCCGGCCGCCGGGTCCCGCGCCCGTACGGCGTCGAGCAGCGCGACCCGCTCCGCGAACAGCCCCTCCTCCCACACCCGCGCCACCGCGTCCGGGTCGGTGAGGTCGGGGTGGCGCGCGCCGCTCGCCGAACCGCGCAGGGCGAACTTCCAGTCGGGGTTGAGCCCGGCCAGCCACAGCCCGCGCGGCCCGGCGAACGCGAGTGCCTGCGGGCGCAGGTCCGTACGGGCGCGGGCGGCGTCCAGCAGGGGCGGCAGCAGCTCCGCCGGGGCGCGGAAGCCCATCCGGTTGGCGGTGGCCAGCCACTGCGGTATCAGTTCCGTGAGGTCGGGCGCGGCGCCGCGCCGTCCCCCGGCCGGGGGTGCGGAGCGGTCGGCCAGCAGGTGGGCCAGCCGGTCCCGGGCGGCTTCGGGGAGCGCGGGGCGCGGGTCCGGCGCGGCGGGCTCGGGCCGGGCCTCCGCCTCGGCGGGCCGCAGCCCGGCCCGCCGCCGCACGGTGTGCAGCGCGGCGGCGTCCAGCAGGGCCGCCGGAGCGTCGGCCGGTGCGGAGCCGCCGCCGCGTGGCGCGGGAGGACGGCGGTCGGTGCCCAGGAGCGCCGAGGTGACCAACTCCTCCCAGGGGAGCGGACCGGCGGCGTCGGCGCCGGCCTCGGCGAGCGGGCCGGAGGCGGTGGCGGGGGCAGAGGCGGCGGTGGTGGTGCTGGTTCCTGCGGGGCTGGTCGTGCGAGGCATCTTTCCCCTCCCGTGGCAGAGATACGCGGATGTCGGATGATCGGCGGACGGAGACCGGTCGGCAGGCCGGCGATCGAGGCGGGCCTCGCGGACCGGGGCACGCGGACGGCGGCTCGGGTCGGGCCGGGGCACGCACGCGGCGGGCCGGGGTGGGGCACGCGACGGGCGCCGGTCCCGAACGGGGTTGCCGGGAGCCGGGGGCGGGCGCCGGCTTAGGCATCGGCCTCCGACTCCTCCCGGGTCAGACCAGGCGGACGACCGGACCGGCCGGGGCGGGCGTGCTCCTTCCCTCCTCCGGCTCGTCCGGGCCCCAGGCCGCGAACGGGTCGAAGCCCCGGTGGCCGATCTCGCCGAACACCGTGACCGGCCCACCGCCGGACAGCGCGACGAGCTTCCACAGCCCCGGCCGGGACAACGCCGCCGGGGCGATCGGCAGCGCTGTCCCGGCCCGCGCGTCCGCCACCTGCCAGCCGTCCTTGGACGGCACGGGTATGACGTCGCGCAGGGTGACCGGGCAGGCGTCCAGCCAGGGGTCCTCCCGCAGGGCGTTCCCGTAGACCGCGGGGGCGTCCGCCGCGGCGATCCCCGGCGGGGGACCGGCCGGGGCCACCGCACCGAACTCCTGGCCCCACTCCGCGCGGGGCTGCGCGCCGCCCGGATACGGCGTCAGTTCGGCGTCGATCGCCGTGCCCACCGGGAGCGCCTGCGCCGGGGACCGCCCCGCCGCGCCGAACGAGAGCAGCAGGGCGGTGCGGCCCGACTCCCGCCCGTACAGCCAGATCCGCCGCGTGACGATCCTGCCGTCCGGGACGTCGTACTGCGCGAGGACCGTCCAGTGGTCCCGGACCGGGGGCCCTTCGGCGGTCACGGGCAGCCCCACGCGCGTCCGCACGGTCGCGGCCAGCGGCTTCGGCAACCGCTCCCGGCCGAGCCAGGCCCTGGCCAGCAGGTGGAGCAGTCCGCACTCCTCCAGCAGCCGGACCGGCCAGCCGGGGCCGGACCCGGTGACCGCTCCCGACTCCCGTGCCCGGGCGGCGAGGCCGGGCGCCTGGGCGTCGACCATGCGGGCGGCGGTCTCCTCCCACAGGCCGTAACCCGAGCGTTCGGTCGCGGCGAGCCCGCCGCGCAGCAGATCGGCCAGGCGCTGCTCCAACTCCTCGGCCCCGCCCGTGACGCGTTCGGCACGGCGCTCCGCCCGCTTCCTGGCGGCGGCCGGGTCGGCCGGCCCCCGTGCGCCGCCGCCCCCCTCCGAGGGCCCGCCCTTCTCCGCCGCACGTACGCGTCGGCCCTCGACCCACGCCGCCGCCCAGCCGACCGGCTCCCCCGGCGGGAACACGGCCTCGTCCGCCGCCCGCAGCAGCAACAGCCCCAGCGCGTGCTTGCACGGGAACTTCCGGCTGGGACACGTGCAGTGGTACGCCGGGCCGGTGAGGTCGACCACCGTCCGATACGGCGTGCTCCCGCTGCCCTTGCACAGACCCCACACCGCCCCCGCTCCGTCGCACCCCGTGCCGGACCACGGACCGGCCGCACCGAGCCGCGTACCCGCCGCGCGCGATGCCGCGTCGGGAGCCAGGGCCAGCACCCGCTCCACCGACCAGCACGCCCCCGGTCCGCCGGTGGACGAGGACTCTCCCCCGTGAGATAGCTGCATGTCCCCGACGGTAGGGGGCGGCACTGACAATCCCCTCCGACCTGCGAAGGCGTTCCCCGAGGAGGATTTGACTTCGCTCCCCCTCTGCGTTTCTCTGCGGTCTCCGCCTACGGAACGGATCCGGGCGGACCGATCCAGGGGGGATCCCAGATGAATCGCACCACCCGTGTCACCCGCGCCCTCGCGGTCTCCGTCCTCGTGCTCGGACTCGGCGCCTGTTCGGCCGAGTCGGTGGACAAGGCGGTGAACAAGGCGGTCGACGAGACCGTGGACGAGACCTACGAGGTCACGTACGAGGTCACCGGCACGAGCGTCGACGAGATCTCGTACCACGGGGGCGGCGGCAAGGCCATGGAGCCCGAGCTGGAGACCGTCAAGTCGCCGGCCCTGCCGTGGAAGAAGACCGTCGAGCTGCGCGGCATCATGCCGCCCGCCGTCATGCCGATCGCCGTGGACGTGGACGGGACGGACGTCGCGTGCACCATCACCTACAAGGGCAAGGTGATCAAGGAGGCGAAGGGGGACGGCATGCTGTCGGCGGGCGGCTGCATCGCCGTGTCGCCGATCGTGGGCTGACCCCGGCGGACCGGCCCCGGCCGGTCGGCCGGCTCCCGCACGGCGACCGGCCCGACCGGATCGCGCGGGGCGGCCCCCACAGGCGCGAACGGGCTCCGACCTGCGGTCGGGGCCCGTTGTCAGTGTCATGGTGCACGGTGGGAACCACATCGGATCGACCGATCTGGAGGGGGATCCATGACCGTGTCCGCAACCACTCCGGCCACGCCGAGCGCCTCGACCACACCGAGCGCCCCGGCCACCCCGACCACGCCGAGCGCCCCGGCCACCGGAGCCGCCGCCGGGGCGGAGGCGCTGCGCCCGCACGCCGAGGACGCGTTCGCCGACGAGCTCGCGGCGCTCGCGGCGGCCGACGACCGCCCCAGGCCCGCCCGTTGGCGGATGTCGCCCTGGGCCGTCGCCACCTACCTGCGGGGCGGGGTCCTGCCGGACGGGACGGTGATCACCCCCAAGTACGTGGGCCCGCGCCGCCTGATCGAGGTGGCCGTGACCACTCTCGCCACCGACCGCGCGCTGCTCCTGCTCGGCGTCCCCGGCACGGCCAAGACCTGGGTGTCCGAGCACCTGGCCGCCGCCGTCAGCGGCGACTCGACGCTGCTCGTGCAGGGGACCGCCGGGACACCGGAGGAAGCCGTCCGCTACGGGTGGAACTACGCACAGCTCCTCGCCCACGGCCCCAGCCGCGACGCCCTGGTGCCCAGCCCCCTGATGCGGGCCATGTCCGAGGGCATGACGGCCCGGGTCGAGGAGCTGACCCGGATCCCCGCCGACGTGCAGGACGCGCTCATCACGATCCTGTCCGAGAAGACGCTCCCCGTTCCCGAGCTGGGCCAGGAGGTGCAGGCCGTCCGGGGGTTCAACCTCATCGCCACGGCCAACGACCGGGACCGGGGCGTCAACGAGCTGTCCAGCGCGCTGCGCCGCCGGTTCAACACCGTCGTGCTGCCGCTGCCCGCGACCCCGGACGAGGAGGTCGACATCGTGTCCCGGCGCGTCGACCAGATCGGCCGTGCGCTCGACCTCCCGGCCGCGCCGGAGGGCCTGGCCGAGATCCGCCGTGTGGTGACGGTCTTCCGCGAGCTGCGCGACGGGGTGAGCACCGACGGGCGCACCAAGCTCAAGTCCCCCTCCGGCACGCTCTCCACCGCCGAGGCGATCTCCGTCGTCACCAACGGCCTCGCGCTCGCCGCCCACTTCGGGGACGGAGTGCTGCGCCCCGGCGACGTCGCGGCCGGCATCCTCGGCGCGGTCGTCCGGGATCCCGCGGCGGACCGGGTGGTCTGGCAGGAGTACCTGGAGACCGTGGTCCGCGAGCGGGACGGCTGGAAGGACTTCTACCGCGCCTGCCGCGAGGTGTCCGCATGACCCTCCCCGCCGGCACGGCGGCCTCTGCTGCCTCTGCCGCCTCTGCTGCCTCTGCCGCGTCCGCCGTGTCCGCGGCGGACGGGCCGGGCCCCCCGGCGCCCGCCGTCCCCGCCGGTACGGCCACGGCCACCGCGGCGACCGGCGCGCCCCGCCCGGAGCCCGGCGCGCCCACCGGACCGTGGCTCCTGGGCGTGCGGCACCACGGCCCCGGCTCGGCCCGTGCGGTCCTCGCCGCCCTCGCCGCGGCCCGGCCGGCCGCCGTCCTCGTCGAGGGGCCGCCCGAGGGCGACGCGCTGCTGCCCCTGGCCGCCGATCCGGCGATGCGCCCGCCGGTCGCCCTCCTGGCGCACGCCGTGGACGACCCGGGTCTGGCCTCCTTCTGGCCGATGGCCGCGTTCTCACCCGAGTGGGCGGCCATCGGCTGGGCCCTCGACCACGGCGTCCCGGTCCGGTTCATCGACCTGCCCGCCGCGAACACCCTCGCGCTCAAGGCCCCCGCGCCCGGAGCCGAGGAGGTCCGGCCGCCGGGGGAGCGGCCCGAGGACGACGAGGCCACGCCGGTCGTGGACCCGATCCGGGTGCTCGCCGAGACCGCCGGATACGACGACCCCGAACGCTGGTGGGAGGACGTCGTCGAACACCGGTCCCCGGCGGCCGGCTCCGGCGCCGGTCGCGACGGGGAGACGGAAGGCGGGGGCGGCGCGCTCGCCCCGTTCGCCGCGCTGGCGGAGGCCATGAGCGCCCTCCGCGAGGCCTACGGCGACGGCGGGCAGCCCCGGGACGCGGTGCGCGAGGCGTACATGCGGATCCAACTGCGCACCGCCCGCAAGGAGTTCGGGGACGCCGTCGCCGTCGTCTGCGGCGCCTGGCACGTGCCCGCCCTCGCCGCGCGGACCACCCTCGCCGCCGACCGCGCCCTGCTGAAGGGGCTGCCGAAGGTCAGGACGGAGCTGACCTGGGTGCCGTGGACCCACCGCCGCCTCGCCCGGCACAGCGGTTACGGGGCCGGGATCGACGCCCCCGGCTGGTACGGGCACCTGTTCGCCGCCCCCGACCGGCCCGTCGAGCGCTGGATGACCAAGGTCGCCGGGCTGCTGCGCGAGGAGGACCGGTCCGTCTCCACCGCCCACGTCATCGAGGCGGTCCGGCTCGCGGAGACCCTGGCCGCCCTCCGCGGGCGGCCGGTGGCCGGCCTGGGAGAGACGACCGACGCCGTGCGGGCCGTCATGTGCGAGGGGTCCGACGTCCCCCTCGCCCTCGTCCAGGACCGGCTGATCGTCGGCGAGGCCCTCGGCGAGGTGCCGGACTCCGCCCCGGCCGTCCCGCTGCAACGGGACCTGACCCGCATCCGGCGCACCCTGAGACTCAAGCCGGAGGCGGCGGAACGCGAGCTCGACCTCGACCTGCGCAAGGACACCGACGCCGCCCGCAGCCGCCTCCTGCACCGGCTGCGCCTCCTCGGCGTCGACTGGGGCGAGCCGGTCGCGGGCCGGAGCGGCACCGGCACCTTCCGGGAGAGCTGGCGGCTGAGCTGGGAGCCGGAACTCTCCGTCCGGGTCGCGGAGGCGGGGGTGTGGGGCACCACCGTCCTCACCGCCGCCACCGCGAAGGCCGAGTCCCGGGCGGTGGCGGCGGCCACCCTGGCCGACGTCACCGCCCTCGCCGAGCACTGCCTCCTGGCCGATCTGCCGGACGCGCTGCCCGGGGTGATGAGGGCCCTCGCCGACCGGGCCGCACTCGACGCCGACGTCGGCCACCTCGCGGACGCGCTGCCCGCCCTCGCCCGCTCCCTGCGGTACGGGGACGTGCGCTCCACGGACACGGCGGCGCTCGCGGAGGTCGCCGCCGGACTCGCCGAGCGGGTCTGCGTCGGCCTGCCGCCCGCCTGCACCGGCCTCGACGCGGACGGGGCCGAGACGCTGCGCCGCCAGGTGGAGGCCGTGCACGGAGCGATCGGGCTGCTCGGGGCCGGCGCGGACCCCGCCGCGGGACTGCGGGAGCGCTGGGACGCCGTCCTGCACAAGCTGGCGGCCCGGGACACGGTCGCCGGGCTCGTCCGGGGCCGGGCCGCCCGGCTGCTCCTGGACGAGGGGCGGCTGGCGGAGGACGAGGCGGCCCGGCTGATGGGCCTGGCCCTCTCGCCCGGCGCCCCGCCCGCCGACGCCGCCGCCTGGATCGAGGGGTTCGTCGGCGGGGCGTCCGGCGGCGGCATGCTGCTGGTCCACGACGAGCGGCTGCTCGCCCTCGTCGACGCCTGGCTGGCCGCGGTCCCCGCCGACCGGTTCACCGACGTGCTGCCGCTGCTGCGCCGCACGTTCTCCGCGTACGAACCGGGCGTACGGCGCACCCTGGGCGAGCTGGTCCGGCGCGGGCCCCTCCCCGAGGGCGCCCGGCGGGGTGAGGCGGGCCGCCCGACCGGCGGCTACGGCCCCGGTCTCGACCGGGCCCGGGCCGACGCGGTGGAACCGGTGCTGCGTCTGCTGCTCGGCCGCCCGCCCGAGCCCGTGGAGGCGGCCGGATGACGACGACCACCCGGGCGCACCCGGGCCCGACCGACCCGACGGGGGAGACCATGGATGGGCCGACGACCGCGACCCGGCCGACGACCACCGCCCAGGCCCCGCCCGCGCCCGACGCGGAGCGGCTGCGGCGCTGGCGGATGGTGCTCGGCGCGGACGCCGACGAGAGCACGGGGCACACCCTCACCGGCCGGGACGCGGCGATGGACGGCGCGTTGAACGCGCTGTACGGCGGGGGCGCGGGCAAGAAGCCGGGCGACCGGGGCTCCGGCGGCCGTTCGGCGGGCCTCGGCGCTTCGGCGCCCTCCGTCGCCCGCTGGCTCGGCGACATCCGGACGTACTTCCCCGCCTCCGTCGTCCAGGTGATGCAGCGCGACGCGATCGACCGGCTCGGCCTGGCGGCCCTGCTCCTGGAGCCGGAGATGCTGGAGGCGGTCGAGCCGGACGTCCACCTCGTCGGCACCCTGCTCTCCCTCCACAAGGCGATGCCCGACACGACCAGGGAGACCGCCCGCGCCGTCGTCCGCAAGGTCGTCGAGGACCTGGAGAAGCGGTGGGAGAGCCGCACCCGGGCCACCCTGTCCGGGGCCCTCGACCGCTCGGCGCGGACCAGCCGGCCGAGCCACCGCGACATCGACTGGGACCGCACCGTCCGGGCCAACCTCAAGAACTACCTGACGCTCCCGGGGCGGGACGGGGCGCCGGCGAGGGGCACGGTCGTACCGGAACGCCTCGTCGGCCACGGCCGCGCCGCCCGGTCCGTCAGGAAGGACGTCGTCCTGTGCGTGGACCAGTCCGGCTCGATGGCCGCGTCGGTCGTGTACGCCTCGGTCTTCGGCGCGGTGCTCGCCTCCCTGCGCACCCTCTCCACCCGGCTCGTCGTCTTCGACACGGCGGTCGTCGACCTCACGGACCAGCTCGACGACCCGGTCGACGTCCTGTTCGGCGCCCGGCTCGGCGGCGGCACCGACATCAACCGGGCGCTCGCCTACTGCCAGTCCAGGATCACCCGGCCGGCCGACACCGTCGTCGTCCTCATCAGCGATCTCCACGAGGGAGGCATCCGCGGCGAGATGCTGAAACGGGTCGCCGCGATGAAGGCGTCCGGCGTGCAGTTCGTGACGCTGCTGGCCCTCTCCGACGAGGGCGCGCCCGCCTACGACCACGAGCACGCGGCGGCGCTCGGCGCACTCGGCGCGCCCGCCTTCGCCTGTACGCCGGACCTCTTCCCGGACGTCATGGCCGCCGCGATCGAGAAGCGGCCCCTGCCCGTGCCGGACAAGGAACCCCCGCCCTGAGAGGCGTCCGACGCCTCCGCGCGGCCGGGCGGGGAGCCGATCGGTTTCCGCCCGTCACCGGGCGTCCGTCCGGCACCCTCTGTGACCGTTATCACCGCTCAGGTGGGATCTGCGATTTAGGGTCACACGGGGCGCGGGGATAACCTGCCGGATGGACATGCCGCGTACTCGGACACCGTGTGCGCCTTCCTGGTGACAGAGCAGTCACGATGCCCTTCGCGGCACGCCCACGCAGAAGAACGAACCGCGATACCACTAAAAGGGACGGACGCGCGTGGACCTGTTCGAGTACCAGGCGAGGGACCTCTTCGCCAAGCACGGTGTACCGGTGCTGGCCGGTGAAGTCATCGACACGCCTGAGGCAGCCCGCGAGGCGACCGAGAAGCTGGGCGGCAAGTCTGTCGTCAAGGCACAGGTGAAGGTCGGGGGCCGGGGCAAGGCCGGCGGCGTCAAGCTGGCCGCCGACCCCGACGAGGCGGTCGCCCGGGCGACCGACATCCTCGGCATGGACATCAAGGGCCACACGGTCCACAAGGTGATGATCGCCGAGCTGTCCCCGGAGATCGAGGCGGAGTACTACGTCTCGTACCTCCTCGACCGCACCAACCGCACCTTCCTGGCCATGGCCTCGGTGCAGGGCGGCATGGACATCGAGGAGGTCGCGGAGAAGACCCCCGAGGCCCTCGCGAAGGTCCCGGTCGACTCCAACTCCGGCGTGGACATCGCCAAGGCCCGCGAGATCGTGGCCCAGGCGAAGTTCCCGGCCGACGTGGCCGAGGGCGTGGCCGAGGCCCTGGTGACCCTGTGGGAGACCTTCGTCGCCGAGGACGCCCTCCTCGTCGAGGTCAACCCGCTGGTGAAGACCAAGGACGGCCGCATCCTGGCCCTGGACGGCAAGGTCTCGCTCGACGAGAACGCCGACTTCCGCCAGCCGGACCACGAGGCCCTCGAGGACAAGGACGCAGCCGACCCGCTCGAGGCTGCCGCCAAGGCCAAGAACCTCAACTACGTCAAGCTCGACGGCGAGGTCGGCATCATCGGCAACGGCGCCGGCCTGGTCATGTCGACCCTGGACGTCGTCGCGTACGCCGGTGAGAACCACGGCGGCGTGAAGCCCGCCAACTTCCTCGACATCGGCGGCGGCGCCTCCGCCGAGGTCATGGCGAACGGCCTGGAGATCATCCTCGGCGACCCGGACGTCAAGTCCGTCTTCGTCAACGTCTTCGGCGGCATCACCGCCTGTGACGAGGTCGCCAACGGCATCGTGCAGGCGCTCGCGCTCCTGGAGTCCAAGGGCGAGAAGGTCGAGAAGCCGCTGGTCGTGCGTCTCGACGGCAACAACGCGGAGCTGGGTCGCAAGATCCTCTCCGACGCCAACCACCCGCTCGTGCAGCGCGTGGACACCATGGACGGCGCGGCCGACAAGGCCGCCGAGCTCGCCGCGGCTGCGAAGTAAGGGACGAGGGACTCCAACACCATGGCTATCTTCCTCACCAAGGACAGCAAGGTCATCGTCCAGGGGATGACCGGCGCCACGGGCATGAAGCACACCAAGCTCATGCTGGGCGACGGCACCAACATCGTCGGTGGCGTGAACCCGCGCAAGGCCGGTACGTCCGTCGACTTCGACGGCACCGAGGTACCGGTCTTCGGCTCCGTCAAGGAGGCGATGGAGAAGACCGGCGCGAACGTGTCCGTGCTCTTCGTCCCGCCGGCCTTCTCCAAGGCCGCCGTCGTCGAGGCGATCGACGCCGAGATCCCGCTCGCTGTCGTCATCACCGAGGGCATCGCCGTCCACGACTCCGCCGCCTTCTGGGCGTACGCGAAGGAGAAGGGCAACAAGACGCGGATCATCGGCCCGAACTGCCCCGGTCTCATCACCCCGGGCCAGTCCAACGCCGGCATCATCCCGGGCGACATCACCAAGCCCGGCCGCATCGGCCTCGTGTCCAAGTCCGGCACGCTGACCTACCAGATGATGTACGAGCTCCGTGACATCGGCTTCTCCTCCGCCGTCGGCATCGGTGGCGACCCGGTCATCGGCACCACGCACATCGACGCCCTCGCGGCGTTCGAGGCGGACCCGGAGACCGACCTCATCGTGATGATCGGCGAGATCGGCGGCGACGCCGAGGAGCGTGCCGCCGACTTCATCAAGGCGAACGTCACCAAGCCGGTCGTCGGCTACGTCGCGGGCTTCACCGCCCCGGAGGGCAAGACCATGGGCCACGCCGGCGCCATCGTCTCCGGCTCCTCGGGCACCGCCCAGGCGAAGAAGGAGGCCCTGGAGGCCGCCGGCGTCAAGGTCGGCAAGACGCCGACCGAGACCGCCAAGCTGGCGCGCGAGATCCTCGGCGCCTGAGGCTGAGCCCGGTTCCCGGGCACGCTCGAACGGCGCGGGCCCGCACCCCTTTCCACCTGGGGTGCGGGCCCGCGCCGTTCGCGTACGCCCCGGGCCGCCCGCCTCAGCGAGGCGCCGGGACCAGCCTCTCCGGCCCGTGCGCCACCTGCTCGCGCAGCGTCTTCTGGAGCTTCAGGTCCTGGGCGGTGAGCTTCTGCGGACCGCCGCGCGGCGGTACGCCCCCGACGCGTTCGGCGGGGGAGATCGGCGGCTCGTAGTGGGTGGGCGCGGTGTGCAGGGTGAGACCGGTCAGGAGCATGAGCAGCGCGACACCCGCGACGGCGGTCCTGGTCCACCGTCTGGCCCGGTTCTCGCCCCCCGCGCGCACGGCGCCGGCCGGCGGCGGCAGGGGGACGTGCTCGGCGCGGGCGAGGCCGTCGAGCCGGTCGTGCAGCAGGGCCGACCGCTCGGTGGGCGAACCGGCCTCCGCCAGTTCGGGAAGCCGTTCGGTGAGGGCGGCGTGGGCGGTCATCAGCCGGCCCGCCGCCGCCGGGGTGCTGGCCTCCGTCTCGGCAGCGGTCTCCGGGAGGTCCAGGCCGACCCCCTCGTACAGGAGCAGCGTGCGCCGGTAGGCCGGGGGCAGGTCGAGCAGCGCGCGGAACAGCGCCCGCTTGCCCGGTTCCGCGGGCGGCGCGTCGGGGTGCCGGTGTCTGCGGCGCATCCGGTGCCACGGGGACATCGCGTACTCGTACGCGGCGGCCCGCACCCAGCCGGCCGGGTCACGGTCGACGGCCACCTCGGGCCAGCGGTGCCAGGCCAGTTGGAAGGCGCGCTCCACGGACTCGCGGGCCAGGGCGCGGCGGCCGGTCAGCAGGTAGGTCTGCCGGACCAGGTCGGGGGCGGTCCGGGCGTACAGCGCGTCGAACGCGTCGGCGGGCGTGAAACCCCGCTCCCCGGGGTGCTCCGGGACGGCGCCCGTCCCCTCCTCCGCTCCCGCCTCCTCCGCTCCCGCCTCCGCCCCCGTCGCCTCTTCCGCCTCGGCTGCTTCCACCCCCGTCGTCCCGGCTTGCGCGGGACGCGGCGCGGACAGGCCCTGCTCCGGCTCCGGGCGGGGCGTCGCTTCCCCGGCCACCGCCTCCGGCTTCGCTTCCCCGGCCACGGGCTCCGCCTCCGGCTTCGCGGCCACCGCCCCGGCCTCCGGCGCCACCACTGCCTGTACCGCTGCCTCCGCCCCGGTCTCCGGCGGCTCCGGGGCGATGATCCTGGCGTACAGCGCGCGCTTGCGTCCGCGCGGGCTCGTGCGGCCGGTCTCCCAGGAGCGCACCGTGGCGCGTGTGACCCCTACCGCTTCCGCCACCTGCTCCTCGCTCAGCGCTTTCGCCTCGCGCAGTCTGCGGCGCTCCTTGGGCGAGGGCAGCGGCTCTGCCGCGGCCCCGGCGGTCGTACTCCGGGTCATGGACGACCCCCGGCCCCATCGCACACGGAGAAAAAGTACATAAACGTATATTGAGCGACACAGCGGCTGTTCGCGCGTTACACGGAGAAAGCGCGTGTCGTTGGCAGCATGGGCCGCGTGACCCGACTGACGCAGCGCGGCCCCCAGGTGACGACCGATCGGAACCGCGCCCTGGCCCTCTCCTCCGCCGTGGTGCGGGGCGCCGTCGCCGCCGGGCTCGGCCTCGGCGCACTGGCGGTCCTGGTCACCGTGGTCTGGATCAGCTCCCCGCACCCCGACAGCGGACCGGACGGAGCGTTGCGCGCGACGGCCGGGGTCTGGCTGCTCGCGCACGGCGCCGGACTCGTGCGGCCCGACACCCCGAGCGGCGTCCCGGCCCCCGTGGGCGTGGTGCCGCTGCTGCTCATGGTGGGCCCGGTCTGGCTGACGCACCGCGCGGCGCGCGACGCGGCGGAGCCGGGGGAGGGGCGCCCCGGCGCCTCGCGGGCGGGCGCGTTCTGCGCGGTGACCGCCGGGTACCTGCTGGTCGTGGCGGGTGCGGCGGCCTACGCGCGCGGGGGTGCGTTGCGCCCGGACCCGGACACGCTGTTGTTCCCGGTGGCGCTGGTGGTGGCCGGTGCGGCGGCGGCCGGGGTGTGGACGGCGGCCGGACGGCCGCTCGGGCCCCTGCCGTCCTGGTCGCCCCTGGCCTTCCAGGAGGCCGCCGCCAGGGAGCTGTTCCGGGACCGGGCGGAGGCGGCGTGCCGGTCGGCGGCGGTGGGCGTGGCGATGCTGCTCGGGGGCGGGGCGCTGCTGGTCGCCGTGGCGCTCGGGCGGAACGCGGCGGCGGCCCAGGACGCGTTCCTCGGCCTGGCGGGCGACTGGTCGGGGCGGTTCGCCGTACTCCTGCTGGCCGCCGCGCTCGTGCCGAACGCCGCGGTGTGGGGAGCGGCGTACGGGCTGGGGCCCGGGTTCGCGCTCGGCACGGAAGCCACCGCGACCTCGCTGGGACTCGACGGCGCCCCGGCCGTCCCCCGTTTCCCCCTCCTGGCGGCCCTGCCGGACCCGGGGCCGGGGTCCTGGCCGAACTGGGCGGCCGGAGCGGTTCCGGTGGCGGCCGCGCTGGCGGTCGCCTGGTTCACCGTACGCAGGGCCGCGCCGGTGGACGCGCCCCGCGCGCGGACCTGGGGACCGGGCGAGACGGCGCGGGTGACCCTGCTCGCCGCGTTCGGCTGCGGCCTGGGAACGGCGCTGCTCACGGCGCCGGCCGGGGGGCCGCTCGGCACGGGGGAGCTGAGCGTTTTCGGCCCGGTGTGGTGGCTGACCGGGCCGGCGGCCCTCGTCTGGACGGCCGTCATCGGCGTACCGGCGGCCCTGCTGCTGCGGCTGTGGCGGCTGCGCACACCGGGCTGGGCCTGGCGCAGGGACGTGACCGAGGCGCAGATTCCTCCGGCGGCCGGGACCGAGGCCGGGGCCGGGGCGACGTACCGGCGGGACGCGGGCGCGTTCGCGAACGCGAGGGAAGGCGGAGCGGAGGGTGCCGGAAGGGCGCGCCGCCGGTGGACGCCGTGGCGCGGGCGGAGCGCGGAGAAGGGCGATCCGGGCCGGACCCGGCCCGGCGCACCGGCGGCTTCCTCCGTTCCGGCCCCCGGAACGGCCCCCGAAGAGGGTTCCGGCGGACGGCCCGGGCCGGCGGCGGGGCAGGGCGGGGCGGGCTTCGAGCCGTACGACTTCCTGCCGACCGACCCGTGGCACGAGAAGGACTCCAGGGAAGCCCGGTGGGCCTCTCTGCGGCAGGGGTCCGGCGGGCTGATGGCCGACTTCCCCGCTGTTCCGGCTGCGGCCCGGCCCGCCGACCGCCCCGAGGCCCGGCCCGCGGACAGTGCCGCCGACCGTTCCGCCGGGGCGGCCGCCCGTACCGCCGGGGAGGCGGACGGCGGCCCGGCGGCTACTCCTTGACGCCGAAGAAGGGCTCCAGCGGCTTCGGCAGCCGGTCGTTGCAGGCCACCGCCCCGGACTTGGTCAGGGCGTCGTTCACGCAGGTGTAGTAGTCGCGGTAGACGAGCTGCACGGTGAACGTCGTCGCGACGATGAGGAGCGCCAGCAGAGCGGTGACCAGGCCGCTGACCGCCGCCGTGGTCTGCTGCCGGCCGGCGATGCTCCGCGGTACGGCCGGCTGCCCGGCCGGGGCGGCCCCGGCGCCGTCCGCCGCACCCGTGCCGTCCCCGGCCGCGGAACCGGCCGTCCCGGCGCCGTCCGCCCCGGAGGCTTTCCCGAGCGGGGCGCGGAGGGCGCTGATCGCCCAGTACGTCGCGAGCGCGCCGAGCAGCAGGGCGATCTCGGGGAAGTCGAAGAGCGCGAAGAAGAAGGCCCACATGCCGCCGAGCACCGCGTAGCGGGCGCGCCGCTGCACGGGGTCCTTGGGATCCCAGCGCAGGCCGCCCGGCCCGCCGCGGTCGTTCCCGCCCTTGCCGCCCGGACCTCCGGAGCCGTTCCCGCCCGGACGCCCGCCGAAGCCGCCGCCCTCCCGGCCGGGCTGCCGGTCGCTCCACTGGCTGCCCCACGCCGGGCGGTCGGCCGAGGAACCGGAGCCGTTCCCGCCGGACCCCTCGGCACCGCTCCCGCTCCCCTCGGAGCCCTCGTTCCCGCCCGTGCCGCCCGACCCGGAGGCCGCGTAGGGGCGGCGGGGCCGCCACGGCTGGTCGGGCCGGTCCGCGGGCGGCGGCGCGAACGGGTTGTCCTCCCGCGGATCCCGCGGCCCCCCGGCGGAGGGCGAGCCGGACGAACCCGCGGCGGAGGACGAGTCCGGCGAGGAGGACGAGCGCTCCCGCGTCAGCGGAGTGGGCCGCTCGGGCCGGGGAAGGCGAAAGGCGGTGCGACGGCGTCGGTCCGGCATGTGGTGAACGTCTTCCCCATCTCGTCATGTGCGCCCGCGGGACGGTTCGCCCGCCCGAGGGGCGGTTCGTCCGCCCGGCGGACGGTTCGCTGTCCCCTGACGCTACCTCCCGGTCACGCCCCCGTCCCGTGGGGGCCGTCGGGTGTGCCGGTATCGTTGCTGACGGTCGGCCCGTTCGTAGGGTTCCCCGTATCGGGCGAAGCGATTCTCTCGTACGACCCTACAAAGAGCGTCCCCGTACCCCCGCACCCTGCGTCATCGCGCGGTCATCACGTGAGAAAGGGCCCCGACGTGGCCTCCCCGCCCCCCTCCGCCCCCCCTGCCCGGCTGGTCGTGCTGGTCTCCGGCTCCGGTACGAACCTCCAGGCGCTCCTCGACGCCATCGGCGCCGACCCGGCGTACGGGGCGCGGATCGTCGCGGTCGGCGCGGACCGGGAGGGGACCGGTGGCGTGGAGCGCGCCGAACGGGCCGGGATCCCCACGTTCGTGTGCAAGGTCAAGGACCACGCGACGCGCGCCGCGTGGGACGAGGCGCTCACCGCGCTGGTCGCCGAGCACCGGCCGGACCTCGTCGTCTCCGCGGGCTTCATGAAGATCGTGGGGCCGGCGTTCCTCGCCGCCTTCGGCGGCCGGACCGTCAACACCCACCCCGCCCTGCTGCCCAGCTTCCCCGGCGCCCACGGGGTGCGCGACGCGCTCGCCTACGGCGTCAAGGTCACGGGCTGCACCGTCCACTTCGTCGACGACGGCGTCGACACCGGTCCGATCATCGCGCAGGGCGTGGTCGAGGTGACCGAGGAGGACACCCCGGAGGGCGAAGCCGCCCTCCACGAACGCATCAAGGAAGTCGAGCGCACGCTGCTCGTCGAGGCCGTGGGGCGGATCGCCCGTGACGGCCATCGCATTGAGGGACGAAAGGTTCATCTCGGTCATGTCGGTGAATAAGCCCATCCGCCGCGCCCTGGTCAGTGTCTACGACAAGACGGGGCTCGACGACCTCGCCCGCGGACTGCACGAGGCGGGCGTCGAACTCGTCTCCACCGGCTCCACCGCCGGGAGGATCGCCGCCGCGGGAGTCCCGGTCACCAAGGTCGAGGAGCTGACCGGCTTCCCCGAGTGCCTGGACGGCCGGGTCAAGACGCTGCACCCCCGCGTCCACGCCGGCATCCTCGCCGACCTGCGGCTGGACGCCCACCGCGAGCAGCTGGCCGAACTGGGCGTCGAGCCCTTCGACCTGGTCGTGGTGAACCTCTACCCGTTCAGGGCGACCGTCGCCTCGGGCGCCTCCGACGACGAGTGCGTCGAGCAGATCGACATCGGCGGCCCCTCGATGGTCCGCGCCGCCGCCAAGAACCACCCCTCCGTCGCCGTGGTCACCAGCCCCGAGCGGTACGCGGACGTCCTCGCGGCCGTCCGGGCGGGCGGCTTCGACCTGACCGCCCGCAAGCGGCTCGCAGCCGAGGCGTTCCAGCACACCGCCGCCTACGACGTGGCCGTCGCCTCCTGGTTCGCCGACGACTACGCGGCGGCCGACGACTCGGGCCTCCCGGAGTTCCTGGGCGACACCTTCACCCGCAAGAACGTCCTGCGCTACGGCGAGAACCCGCACCAGCCCGCCGCTCTGTACACCTCCGGCGAGGGCGGTCTCGCGGAGGCCGAGCAGCTGCACGGCAAGGAGATGTCCTACAACAACTACACGGACACCGACGCCGCCCGCCGCGCCGCCCACGACCACGCCGAGCCGTGCGTCGCGATCATCAAGCACGCCAACCCGTGCGGCATCGCGATCGGCGCCGACGTGGCGGAGGCCCACCGCAAGGCCCACGCCTGCGACCCGCTGTCCGCGTTCGGCGGCGTCATCGCCGTCAACCGCCCGGTGACCGTCGAGCTGGCCGAGCAGGTCGCGGAGATCTTCACCGAGGTCATCGTCGCCCCGGCCTACGAGGACGGCGCGGTCGAGGTGCTGGCCCGCAAGAAGAACATCCGCGTCCTGCGCGCCCCCGAGGCCCCGGCCGCCGCGTTCGAGGTCAAGCCGATCGACGGCGGCGCGCTGCTCCAGGCCGCCGACCGCCTCCAGGCCGAGGGCGACGACCCGGCGAACTGGACGCTCGCCACCGGCGACGCGCTGTCCGAGGACCAGCTGCGCGAGCTGGCCTTCGCCTGGAAGGCGTGCCGCGCGGTCAAGTCCAACGCGATCCTCCTCGCCAAGGACGGCGCCTCGGTCGGCGTCGGCATGGGCCAGGTCAACCGGGTCGACTCCGCGAAGCTCGCCGTCGAGCGTGCGGGCGCGGAGCGGGCCGCCGGTTCGTACGCCGCCTCCGACGCGTTCTTCCCGTTCCCGGACGGTCTGGAGATCCTGACGGCCGCCGGCGTCGAGGCCGTCGTCCAGCCCGGCGGCTCCGTCCGCGACGAGCTGGTGATCGAGGCCGCGCGGAAGGCCGGCGTGACCATGTACTTCACGGGCACCCGCCACTTCTTCCACTGACCGCTCCGGCGCCGCCCGGCGGCCGCACCCCTCTCCCCGGGGTGCGGCCGTCGTCGTCGCCGTACGGCATCAGCCCCCGCTCTGTTCTAATGACACGGCCGTAGCAATCCCTAGCAGGGGCAGTCACCGTGCTTGAGCTGAACAAGAGTGGAACGGACCGGTCGGAGCCGGGCCGCCTGCCCGCCCAGGGGCCGGGCCCGGACGGCCGCCCGGCGGGCGACCCGCCGAGCACGCCGGAGGCCGCCCCCGGCCACGTCCCGTGGCGCCCGTACCTCCTCGCCGCCGCGGTCCTCTGCACGCTCTACTTCCTCTACGCGTACTTCCAGTGGGCCCGCTTCGGCTCGCCCTCCTGGGACCTCGGCATCTTCGAGCAGGAGGTCCGGGCGTACGCCGGGTTCGACGCCCCGGTCGTCGACATCAAGGGCCCCGGCTACCTGATCCTCGGCGACCACTTCTCCCCGATCGTGGCCCTGCTGGCCCCGCTGTACTGGATCTGGCCGTCCGCCGCGTCGCTCCTCTTCGCCCAGGCGGTGCTCTTCGCCCTCGGCGCCGCCGTCGTCGGCCGCACCGCCCAGCAGCTCCTGGGCGGTCGCTCCGGCCTCTGCGTCACCGTCGCGTACGGGCTCTCCTGGGGCATCCAGGAAGCGGTCAAGGCGGACTTCCACGAGATCGCCTTCGCCGTCCCGCTGCTCGCCCTCGTCTGCCGGGCGCTGCTCCTGGAGCGGTACACGGCTGCCCTGCTCTGGTCGCTCCCCCTGGTCCTGGTCAAGGAAGACCTGGGCGCGACCGTCGCCGTCGCCGGCTTCCTGCTCTTCGTGCACGGCCGCCGCCTCCAGGGCGCGCTGCTCGCCGCGTTCGGGGTCGCCGCCTTCGTCGTCACGCTCACGGTCCTGATCCCGGCGGCCAGCAGCGCCGGACGGTACGACTATTGGCAGAAGATCGACAAGAACGGCGAGCAGGACGTCTCGATGCTGGACTCCGTCCTCGGCGTCCTCGACTCCTCCGTCAAGATCGAGATGCTCGTCTTCCTGCTCGGCATCACCGCGTTCATGGCGCTGCGCTCACCGCTGACCCTGCTGATCGTCCCCACCCTCGGCTGGCGGCTGCTCTCCCAGGACAGCAACCACTGGGGCATGGTCTGGCACTACAGCGCCATCCTCATGCCGGTGCTCTTCCTCGCACTGGCCGACGGCGTCCGCCGCAGCCGCGGCTCGCACCGCCCCTGGCTCGCCTCGTACGCGAAGGTCGCCGTCCCCGTCGCGACCGCGATCGCCGTCGCGATGACCCAGCACCTGCCGCTGCGCGACCTGCTGCGCCCTGAGACCTACCGCACCGACGACGTCCGCAGCTGGGCGGCGCGGGCGGCGCTCGACGCCATCCCGGCCGGGGCCCGGGTCGAGACGGACATCACGCTGATGGCCCACCTCACCTCCGACCGCACCGTCTACTGGGTCGGCGGAGCCCCCGGCACCGCGCCCGACATCGTCGCCGTCAACCTGGACTTCGGCTGGTCCCGCCCGATCCAGGACCCGGTGGCGTACGCCGAGCAGCTGCACCCCGAGGCGCGCTACCGGCTCAAGCACCGGGGCGGCAGCTTCGTGGTGATGGAGCGGACGACGCCGGAGCCGGCGGAGATCCCGGGCGTCCGCGAGGGCTGAGCACGGCCCGGCCCCTCACGCGCCGAGGGCCGCGCCCGGCGAACGGGTGCGGCCCTCGTACGTGTGCGGTGTCGCGGAGCGTCAGCCGGCCTTGACGACCACCGACGAGCAGACCTTGTCCGCGAACGTCTGCTTCTTCTGGTCCCACAGCGGCCACAGCCAGCCGAGGTAGCAGGCGAGGCTGTCCAGGAAGTGGGCCAGGCGGCGCACGAAGGCCATGCCGAAGCCCAGCGGACGGCCGTCGGCCTCGCGCAGCAGGCGGATGCCCACCGCCTTCTTGCCGATCGTCTGGCCGGTGGCTCCCTCCTGGTAGAGCTGCCAGATGGCCACGGCCACCAGGCCGAGGAAGCCGACGACCCCGAGGATCGCGCCGAACGAGTCGCCGACCCCGCCGCCGATGAGAACCAGGACGTACGGCACCATCATGACGAGCCCGTCGACGATCAGCCCGCCGAAGCGCAGGCCCCAGTGGGCCAGTTCGGGCATGCCGCCGCCGTAACCGGGCTGCTGCGGGTAGCCGCCGCCGTACGGCTGCTGGGGGTAGCCGGGCTGCTGCTGCGGGTAGCCGTAGCCCTGCGGCGGGACACCCTGCGGAGCCTGCTGCGGATAGCCGTAACCGGGCTGTCCCTGCGGCGGGCCCTGGGGCGGCTGGCCGGGCTGCTGCCCGTACGGGTTGTTCGGGTCGCCGAAGCTCATAAAGGGTGTTCCTTCAACAGACGTGTGGGGACGAGATGGCCACACGGAGGAAGGACATCGATCAGCGGCCCGCCCCCCGTACAACCGCGGCCTTCATCGTTATAAGCGGACCGCGGGTTTGTCCAGTCCGGGGCCCCGGACGTTGTGCAAGTGCAATGTCCGGTACGGGGGCGGCGCCGGCAATTGGTATGCGGGCGGGGTCATCCGCGAGGATGGGCCCATGACTGCCCAGATTCTCGATGGCAAGGCCACCGCTGCCGCGATCAAATCCGATCTGACCGTCCGTGTGGCGGCCCTGAAGGCCCAGGGGATCACTCCCGGCCTCGGAACCCTGCTCGTCGGGGACGACCCGGGCAGCCGGTGGTACGTCAACGGCAAGCACCGCGACTGCGCCGAGGTCGGCATCGGCTCCATCCAGCGCGAACTCCCCGGCACCGCCACCCAGGAGGAGATCGAGGACGTCGTCCGGGAGCTGAACGCCAACCCGGAGTGCACCGGCTACATCGTCCAACTGCCGCTGCCCAAGGGCATCGACACCAACCGCGTCCTGGAGCTGATGGACCCGGCCAAGGACGCCGACGGGCTGCACCCGATGAACCTCGGCCGCCTCGTCCTCAACGAGACCGGCCCGCTGCCCTGCACCCCGCAGGGCGTCGTCCAGCTGCTGCGCGCGCACGGCGTGGAGATCGCCGGGGCGCACGTCGTCGTCGTCGGTCGCGGTGTCACCATCGGCCGCTCGATCCCGCTGCTGCTGACCCGCAAGACGGAGAACGCCACGGTGACCCAGTGCCACACCGGCACCCGGGACCTCTCCGCCCACCTGCGGCAGGCCGACATCATCGTCGCCGCCGCCGGGGTCCAGCACCTGATCAAGCCGGAGGACGTGAAGCCGGGCGCGGCCGTGCTCGACGTCGGCGTCAGCCGGGACGAGAACGGCAAGATCGTCGGGGACGTGCACCCGGGGGTCCGCGAGGTGGCCGCCTGGGTCGCCCCGAACCCCGGCGGCGTCGGCCCGATGACCCGCGCCCAGCTGCTGGTCAACGTGGTCGAGGCGGCCGAGCGTGCCGCCGCCGGGGCCGCCGACGCCACCGCCGCGGGCTGACGGCCGGATCCGGAGGGGGCTCCCATGGGTGCTGGTACGAGTCCGGCCGACCCCGCCCCGGCGGGCCGGGCGGCAGACGATCCGGGCGAGCGGGACGGCGCCGGGGCGACCGCCGCCGCGCCCGGACGGACTGACGGGGCCGAGGGGGCCGCGGACGAGTCCGCCGGACAGGCCGCGGGCGCCGGCCGCCGGCCCCGCGGGTCGCGGCGGTTCCCCCGGTTCACCCGGGACACCGCCCGGCCCGAGGGGGGCGGCCGGGCCGCCCCCGGCGACGCGCCCGCCCCGGCCCGGCAGTGGCCGCTGCTCACCGTGCTCTGCGCGGCGGGCCTCGGCCTGCTGATCGTGGCGCTGGACCCGTTCGCCGAGGCGTTCCGCGTCGGCGCCGTCCTCATCGGCTGCGCGCTGATCACCGGCGCCGTGCTGCGCTGGGCGGTGCCCTCGGTCGGGATGCTGGCGGTACGTTCCCGCTTCACCGACCTGGTCACGTACGGGCTGATGGGCACGTTGATCGTGCTGCTCGCGCTGGTCGCGCAGCCCGGCCCGTGGCTGGACGTCCCGTTCCTGGAGGACGCGGTCCGCTTCACGATCCGCTAGGGCCTCTCGTCCCACTGCTGTCGTCGCCCGCCGGGCGGCAGTGTGACGGCAGGCCCGAAAGGCCGCGCCGGGGCCGCCCAGCGGTACCGGCCCGGGACGCCGACCGCGGTGCCCGTCCCTACCCCCGAGGAGGGACGGGCACCGCGGCGGAAACGGGGCGACCGGGGAGGAGGCCCCGGTGTGCGCCGAGACGGACTGTCCCGGTCCGTCTCGACTCCAGCGTCATGGACATGAAAGTCCGGAACAAGCGGTCCCTGTGGCCTGTGGCACGGAAGTGACCATTCCGGCACGGTGTGATCGTCGCGCAACGATGGCAGACTGGCACGGCGCACCGACACGGCGCACGGAGTGGCGCGGAGCGGCGGAGCGGTGGCCGGGCAGTCGGCCGGCGCGGTGTTCGAGGCGCGTGGGGATACGCTCCCCGCCGCTCATGCTCCCGTGCGCCCCCTCGTCAGGAACTGACTCCCTGGCTCGGCGCATCCTCGTGGGTGGCCCGCCGACGGTCCGGCACGACCGGGCGGCGGCCGGGCCGGGGGCGCGCGAGCCGGAGACCGGCCGCGGCAGGGTACAGCAAGCACGTCCGGGGGACATGAGGGGGAAAGGGAAAAGACCATGCCTCGTTGGAAGGCTCTGCCCGAAGAGCTCGATCCGCAGATCCGGGAGTTCACCGGGCAGCTGCGCCGGCTCGTCGACCGCAGCGGGCTGAACATCAACGCGGTGGCCGACCGCACCGGCTACAGCAAGACCTCCTGGGAGCGGTACCTCAACGGGCGGCTGCTCGCCCCGCGCGGGGCCGTCGTGGCCCTCGCGGAGGTGACGGACACCCCCCAGCACCACCTCATGACCATGTGGGAGCTGGCGGAGCGGGCCTGGAGCCGGGCCGAGATGCGGCACGACATGACGATGGAGGCCATCCGCATCACGCAGGCCCGCGCCGCGCTCGACCACCTCGGCACGACCGCTTCCGGCCCTGCCCAAGGCGGCCGGCCCTCCGCCGTCGGCCACGGCGGCGACCGGGCCTCCCGGCCGGACGGCCCCGGAGCCGCCGCGCCCGACGCCCACGGCTTCCCCGCACCCGACGCCCACGGTGCCGCCGCCTCCGGCGGCCACGACGCGACGCGCCCGCCCTCCGTGCCCCGGCAGCGCGGCGGCGGACAGGAAACCCGCCGGCCGCAGCCGGACGCGTACCCCCGGATGAGCCGGAAGGGCAGGGGCGGCGCGCGCCCCGGCGGTCGCCGCAAGGGCCCCATGCTCGCCGTCGGGGCGGTCGGCGCCCTGATCGTCGTGGTCGGCGCGGTACTGCTCGCGCCGAGCGGCGACGACGCGGCCAAGGCCGCCCCGCCCCCGACGACGGCCCCCGGCACGGCCGCCCCCGAACTGCCCGTGGGCGTCGAGTGCAGCGGCGCGGAGTGCGTCGGGCAGGACCCGGAGGCGATGGGCTGCGGCGGCGAGTTCGCCCGTACGGTGGCCACCGGCGTGGTCGGCGGCGGCAAGCTCGAGGTCCGCTACAGCGAGGTGTGCTCCGCCGCCTGGGCCCGGCTCACCGAGGCGGCGATCGGCGACACCGTGCGGATCACCGCGGGGGAGGGCGCGCAGGACGGCGAGGTCATGGGGGACACGGACGCGTACACCCCGATGGTCGCGGTGAAGAAGCCGTCCGAGGCGAAGGCGTGCGCGACGCTCACCTCCGGCACGAAGGGCTGCGCCGACCCGGTCGGGTGAGACCCGGGGCCGGGCGAGCGCCCCGGCCTCTTTCCCTCCGGCGGGGCGCGCGGGCGCGTACGGGCGGACGGCGCACGCGGCCCATGACGCCGCGCGGGCGAGGGGGCGCAGGGGCGCTGGGCATGCGGTGCGTGCGGTGCGTGACCGGTTGTGCGCGGTGCCACAGGGGGGCGGGCGGCCCGGCCCGCCCCGGTCCGATAGCCTGGCCGCCGGATATCTCTTCACGTCAAGATTCGTCGGGGCGCGGAGGGAGTCCAGCACCAGGGTCCGGCACCAGGGGCCGGGACCCCCACCGCCAGCTGTCTAAACGGAGACCGCCATGACCCGCACTCCCGTGAATGTCACCGTGACCGGCGCAGCCGGCCAGATCGGCTACGCGCTGCTCTTCCGCATCGCCTCCGGCCACCTGCTCGGCCCGGACGTGCCGGTCAACCTGCGCCTCCTGGAGATCCCGCAGGGCATCAAGGCCGCCGAGGGCACCGCGATGGAGCTCGACGACTGCGCCTTCCCGCTGCTGCGGGGCATCGAGATCACCGACGACCCGAACGTCGGCTTCGCCGGTGCGAACGTCGCCCTCCTCGTCGGCGCCCGCCCGCGTACCAAGGGCATGGAGCGCGGTGACCTGCTCGCCGCCAACGGCGGCATCTTCAAGCCGCAGGGCAAGGCCATCAACGACCACGCCGCGGACGACATCAAGGTCCTCGTCGTCGGCAACCCGGCCAACACCAACGCGCTCATCGCGCAGGCCGCCGCCCCGGACGTACCGGCCGAGCGGTTCACCGCCATGACCCGCCTGGACCACAACCGCGCGATCTCGCAGCTGGCCGCCAAGACCGGCGCCGCCGTCTCCGACATCAAGAAGCTGACGATCTGGGGCAACCACTCCGCCACCCAGTACCCGGACGTCTTCCACGCGGAGATCGCCGGCAAGAACGCCGCCGAGGTCGTCGACGACGAGGCGTGGCTGGCCGACACCTTCATCCCGACCGTCGCCAAGCGCGGCGCGGCGATCATCGAGGCCCGTGGCGCGTCCTCCGCCGCCTCCGCCGCCAACGCCGCCATCGACCACGTCCACACCTGGGTCAACGGCACCGCCGCCGGCGACTGGACCTCGATGGGCATCCCCTCGGACGGCTCCTACGGCGTCCCCGAGGGCATCATCTCCTCCTTCCCGGTCACCACCAAGGACGGGACGTACGAGATCGTCCAGGGCCTGGACATCAACGAGTTCTCCCGTGCGCGCATCGACGCGTCGGTCAAGGAGCTCACCGAGGAGCGCGACGCGGTCCGCGAGCTCGGCCTCATCTGACCCACCGAGGCGCCCGCGCGGCCGTGACCGCCGCGGCGCCCGCGCCCCCGGCACACCGAGCGCCCCCGGCGGCATCTGCCGCCGGGGGCGTTTCCGCGTCCCGGCGACCGGCGGGAGTTGGCCGACAATCGCCTGACCTCGCGGCCCCCGCCCCGCTACATTTGGCACCTTTCGACCTTCGCCTCCCGCTCCTCCCCGCCTCCGCACGGCGGCGGGCCCGGACCGGTGCGAAGCGCCAGAGGGAAAGAGGAGCCGGTGACCGGGAGTGCCGTGCCGCCGCCGTCGCGGGCCCAGGACGATCTGCTCGGGAAGCCGCCCGCGCACCCCGCCACGAGCGAGGCGTGCCGGCTGCTGTGCGCCGGGGTCCACCTGCACGACGGCTACCGGAACGCGGTCATCGACCAGCTGTACGTCCAGGAGCACCGGGTCGTCGCCCCGTCGCTCGGGTTCGACGCCGCCCGCGTCCTCGCCCACGCCCTGCGCGCCCGCCGCGCCGAACGCCGGTGGGCGGCGGCCGTCCTGGGCGTCTGGCTGGTGGCCACCGCCTTCACCGGGGGCTTCTTCGGCGTGCTGTTCCTGCCGTGCGTCCTGATCGCCGCGGCGCACTGGGTCCGCGGGACCGCCCGGAACCCGCCCCCCTACCGCAGGGTCCTGGCCTTCCTCCTGCGGTGGAACGGCCGGGTGTGGCTGTTCCTCGGCGTGTCCGGGATCGTCGTGGCCGCCGTCACCGGTCTGTTCGCGGACGACGGTCCGCAGGAGGACCCCGGACTGTACGACCCGGCCGCCGCCGACTCCTTCGGGTCCGGCGACTACGCCGGCCGGTCCGATTCGGGTTCGGACATCCTCGACGTGCTGACCGTGTTCGCCTGGGTGGCTCTCCTGGCCCTCGTCCTGCTCGTCACCGTGGTCGGCCTCCGACGCGGCCGGTTCGCCCGCGTGATGACCGAGGAGCTGGCCCGGAAGAACTTCTCCGACCTCGCGGCGGACCCCGCCGAGCACACGGCGGACGCCCGCTTCCGGCGGCTCCGGGAGCGCATCCGGCTGGAACAGCACGCCCCGCTCGTCATGTACGACGAACAGAACCCGTTCTGCGGCGCCGGAACCCCCTACCGGCCGTGGAACCTCGCGGTCGAACTCCGGCCGCGCGAGGACGGGCCCGCCGAACCCCTCGACAACAGCCGGATCCTGCGCCGGATCGTGCCGTTGCTGGAGGCCCTGCGGGTGCCGTCCCCCCACGGTTCCGCCGAGAGCGCGGCCGCCGTCCGGGACCGGCTGCGCGAACTGGTGGTCGACGAGTGCGTCTTCCTGCCCGCGACCGGCATGACCCGCCGTGAGGACGCCCCGTACGACCCGCGGACGTTCGAGGAGCACCGGGGCCGCGCCGTCGAGGAGGGCGGCGAGAGCAGACGGCACTTCCTGCGCATCCGGGTCGGCGGCTGGAACGAGGAGGTCGTCGTCACCGTCTTCGTCCGGGTCCACACCCAGGGCGGGATGCTGATGCTCGAAGTGGCCCCGCACGTCCTGATGCCGGTCCACCCGCTGTTCCGCGAGGCGGACCGGATCGCCCACCGGCACCACCACAACACCTGGTTCGGCAAGGCGGTCTGGGCGGTCTCCCACACCCCGGTCTCGCTGGTGGACTCGCTCCTCACCCTGGGGCGCGGCGCGGTCAGTTCCTGGAGGCTCCTGACGGCGGGGAACGCGGGGGCGCTGCCCGAGGGGCCCGCGTTCTCCGTCCGGGAGCTGGGAGCGGACGACGAGGCCTCGCTCTTCCAGGACATGGACGTCAACCGGTACCTGAAGAGCATCCAGGACCGGGTGAACGGCGGAGTCAGGCTGGCGCTGCGGGAAGCCGGCTGGGAGACCGACGAGTTCGAGCAGAAGATCGTCAACATCGGTGCGGGCGGCGTGTTCATCGGGTCCGCGAAGGACAGCGCGATCGGTATCGGCGACCACAACGACATCCGGCGCTCCGGACCGTCGGAACCCCCCGGACCCGGCCGCGCTCCCGGCCAGGGCACGGGCCCCGGCAAGGGCACGGGCCCCGGCGCCGGGAGGGGCCCGTCCTCCTCCCCGGGCCGCCCGCCGACGACAGGAGGAACAGGAGAGAAATGACCGGTCAGACCCCTGAAGAACAGCTCCCGCGCACCGTGCACATCGGTTCGGTGACCGGCAGCGCCTTCGCCGTCGGCTCCCACAACACCGTCACCCAGCACCAGCACCCGGCGCCCGCCGACGCGTCCCAGGCCGAGCTGTTGCGCGCCGTACGGGAACTGCGTGCCGACCTCGCCCGGTTCACCCCTTCCGAGGCCACGCAGATCCTCGACGCGGAACTGGTCTCGGTGGTGGACGAGATCGAGACGGCGGGGGCCGCCGAGCCCGGCCGGCTGGCCCGCCTCCAGCAGACCCTGACCGCCGCCGGCGCCCTCACCGGGGCCCTGGCGTCCGGCGTCGCGGTGGCCGAGGCGCTCGCCGCCCTGCTGGGGGGCTGAGCGATGGCCGGGGGCGGCGGGGTGCGCTGGAACGACGAGGAGCAGCGCTGGGAGGCCGAACCGGCGGGCGTCCGCCCGCCGCCGTCGCCGCCCCCGGCCCCCGTGGTCGCCCCATCGCCGCCACCCGTGCCGTCCGTGCCGCCCGTGCCGCCGGGGGACCCCCGGGCGGCGGCCCCTGATCCGTACGCCGGGGCCGAGCCCTGTGTCCCGCCGGGACCGCAGGGCCCGTACAACAACCTCACCGGGGGCTACGCGACGGCTGCCGCCTCCCGGTCGGTGCGCGACCGGATCACCCCGCTGACCGCCGGGATCGCCGCGGCGGTGCTCGCCGCCGGGGCGGCGGGGCTCTGGTCCGCGTCGGCGGGCGGGGACGACGGGGGCCGGGACGACGCCCGGGGGAGGACGGCGAGCGCCGCCGCCGAGGAGCACCCGGGCCCGGCGGACCCGGGCGCCGAGGGCGCCGGCGACCGGACCGGGACCCCGTCCGGAACGCCGGGGACCGAGTCCCCGGACGCCCCGCCGCCCGGGTACCTCGTCCGGGACGACGCGGAGGGCTTCCGGATCACCGTGCCCGAGGAGTGGGGCGAGCGTTCGGAGAAGAACGGCGCGGTGTTCTACAAGCCGCTCGCCGGCGCCGAGCTGATCCAGGTCTTCCGGGTGTCCGAGCCGGGCATGACCGCGCTGGAAGCGGTGACCGCGGCCTCCGAGGGGCTCAGCGCCAACCCCGGCTTCGCGGAGATCCGCCTCGGGCCCGTCGCCGGCCCGTCCGGGGGCGAGGCCGCCGAGCTGGTGTACGCGTACGACAGCGAGGAGTCCGGCAGCCGGCGGCAGGTCGTGGAGCGGGTCTTCACCGCCTCGGACGGCCGGCTCTACGCGGTGCTGGTCGCGGCCCCCGACAGCCAGTGGCCCCGCCACGAGGAGATCCTCGACCTCGCCGTGACACGTTTCGACCCGTACGGCAGCCCGTTCTGAGGGGCCTCCCCGGGCCCGGTCGGGCGCGCCGGGCCCGGTCGGGGGCGGTCAGCCCTTGGAGTCGGCGGGGGTGTAGTGGCCCGGGGTCAGCCGACCGGTGACGCCGAAGCGGTTCCAGGCGTTGATCACGGTGATCGCCGCGATCAGCCGGGCCAGCTCGGCCTCCTCGAAGTGCTCGGCGGCCTGCGCGTACACCTCGTCGGGGACGAAGCCGTCGGTGAGCACGGTGACCGCCTCGGTGAGCGCGAGCGCCGCCAGCTCCTTCTCGGTGTAGAAGTGCCGCGACTCCCGCCAGGCGCCGAGCTGGACGATCCGCTCGACGGACTCGCCCGCCGCGAGCGCCTCCTTGCTGTGCATGTCCAGGCAGAAAGCGCACTGGTTGAGCTGCGAGGCGCGGATCTTCACCAGTTCCACCAGGACGGGGTCCAGGCCCTGGCGGGCGGCGATGTCGAGCCGGACCATCGCCTTGTAGACGTCGGGGAGGAGCTGGGAGACGGAGATCCGCTGCGGCTCCTCGGGGGCGAGGTCGGCCGGGGTCCGGTGGTGCGTGTGCGAAGTGGTCATGAGGACGACGCTACGGCCTGGATGGCACCCCGGTATGGTCCATTGGCATGACGGATTCCTGGGCCACTTTCGGCGCGGACCTGCATCTGGAACCGGTCGGCCGGGGGCTGCGCAGCGGGTTGATGGAGGCGCTGCGGGAAGCGGTGCGCACCGGCCGACTGGCCCCCGGCACCCGGCTGCCGTCCTCCCGCGTGCTCGCCGCCGACCTGGGCCTCGCCCGCAACACGGTGGCCGACGCCTACGCCGAACTGGTCGCCGAGGGCTGGCTCACCGCCCGCCAGGGCTCGGGTACGCGGGTCGCCGCACGGGCGGCGCCCCGCCGGACGGGCCCGGCGGCGGTTCCCTCCCGGCCGGTGCGGGCCGGTGCCGGCCACAACCTGAAGCCTGGCACCCCCGACCTGTCCGGCTTCCCGCGCACCGCCTGGCTCAGGGCCGCCCGCAAGGCGCTGACCGCCGCCCCCGACGACGCCTTCGGCTACGGCGACCCGCGCGGTCGCGTCGAACTGCGCACCGTGCTGGCCGAGTACCTGGCGCGGGCGCGCGGGGTGTACGCCGACCCGGAGCGCATCGTGGTCTGCGCCGGCTTCGCGCACGGGCTGGCGCTGCTGGGCCGGGTGCTGCGCGCCCGCCGGGTCAGGGAGGTCGCCGTCGAGTCGTACGGCCTCGACCTCCATACGGGGCTGCTCACCGACGCCGGGCTGCGCATCCCCTGTCTGCCGCTGGACGAGCGCGGCGCCCGGACCGGGGACCTGGCCGCGCTGCGCGGAGTGGGGGCGGTCCTGCTCACCCCGGCGCACCAGTTCCCCACCGGCGTACCGCTGCACCCGGACCGGCGGGCCGCCGCCGTCGACTGGGCCCGGTCCACCGGCGGGCTGATCCTGGAGGACGACTACGACGGCGAGTTCCGCTACGACCGGCAGCCGGTGGGGGCGCTCCAGGGCCTCGACCCGGAACACGTCGTCCACCTCGGCACCGCCAGCAAGTCGCTGGCCCCGGGGCTGCGGCTCGGCTGGATGGTGCTGCCCCGGAGCCTGGGGGAGGAGGTGGTGGCGGCGAAGGGGGCCGCCGACCGGACGATCGGCACGTCCGACCAGCTCACCCTCGCTGAGTTCATCGCGTCGGGGGCGTACGACCGCCATGTGCGCTCCATGCGGTTGCGCTACCGCCGCCGCCGTGACCAACTCGTCGCGGCGCTCGCCGAGCGCGCGCCGGGCGTGCGGGTCAGCGGGATCGCGGCCGGGCTGCACGCGGTCCTCGAACTCCCGCCCGGCGCAGAGCGTTCGGTGGTCCAGGCGGCGGCCTTCCAGGGCCTGGCGCTGGAGGGCCTCGACCGCTACCGCCACCCGGACGCCGCGCCGGGCCGCGACGCCCTGGTGATCGGCTACGGCTCCCCCTCGGAGAGCGCCTGGACGGGCGCGCTGGAGGCCCTGTGCCGGGTGCTGCCGTAGGGTCTCGCGTCCGGCACCGGGTTTCAAACCGGCAGATCGTCGAACTAGTCTGACGAGAAGCCCGGTTGCGCACGCGTGTCCCGGGCGTGAACACGTATCACGGGGGAGGACCGGACATGGCCGGACGAAGGCTGAGGTCGAGCACCGTCGTGCTCGGCGGTATGGGGCTGCTCGCCCTGACGATCACATCCTGCGGCTCGGAGCCGGACAAGCGCTGCGCCGACCGCACCACGCAGAAGACCCTGCCCAGCTCCGAGTGCCGCGGCGGCGGCAGCGGTTCGTACTACTACGGCGGCAAGAAGGGCGGCGACGGCAAGGTGCAGGGCGGCAGCTTCGACAAGTCCGCGGTGGACCGCGGCGGCTTCGGCTGCTCCAAGTCCGGCGGGGGCTGAGCGGGATGGAGCGCCGCACGATCGAGCCACGCCCCGGCTGGCAGGAGACCGTCGAGTCGCAGGGCGTCGTCTACCCCCTCACCCGCTACCCGGACGGTTCGCTGCGCCCGTACTGGGACGAGAGCGCCTACTACGTCTTCTCGCTGCCCGAGGTCGAGGCGCTGGAGGAGGTCGTCGAGGAACTGCACACGATGTGTCTGGCCGCCGCCGCGCACATCGTCGAGCAGGACCGTTTCGCCGATCTCGGCATCACCGACCCGCGCCTCGCCGCCCTGGTCGCCGAGTCCTGGCGCCGCCGCGCCGAACTGCCCTCCGTCTACGGGCGGTTCGACCTGCGGTACGACGGGAGCGGCCCGGCGAAGATGCTGGAGTACAACGCCGACACCCCGACCTCGCTGGTGGAGGCGGCCAGTGCGCAGTGGTTCTGGATGGAGGACCGGTTCCCCGGCGCCGACCAGTGGAACTCCCTGCACGAGCGGCTGGTCGACGCGTGGAAGCGGCAGGCGCCCCTGCTGCCGCCCGGCCCGCTGCACTTCGTCCACTCCGACGGCGACGAGCTCGGCGAGGACCTGATGACGGTCGCGTACCTGCGCGAGACCGCCGACCAGGCCGGAGTGGAGACGCACGCGCTCTCCGTCGAGGAGATCGGCTGGGACCGGCTGTCGGGCCGGTTCGTCGACGACCGGCTGCGGTTCATCCGCAGCTGCTTCAAGCTCTACCCCTGGGAGTGGCTGGCCACGGACCGCTTCGGCCCGCAGGTGCTGGACACCCTCGACAACGGCGGGGGCTCCGGAACCACCTGCTGGATCGAGCCCGCCTGGAAGATGCTGCTCTCCAACAAGGCGCTCCTGGCGATCCTGTGGGAGCTGTATCCGGGCCATCCGAACCTGCTGCCCGCCCACCTCGACGGCCCGCGCGAGCTGGCCGGACCCGGCGGGGCGGGGTACGTGTCCAAGCCGCTGCTCGGCCGGGAGGGCGCCGGAGTCGACCTGCACGGCCCCGGCTCTCCGCCCGTCCTGCGCGACGAGCCGTGCTGCTACCAGGAGTTGGCCCCACTGCCCGACTTCGACGGCAACCGGGTGGTGCTCGGCGCGTGGGTCGTCGAGGACGAGGCGGCGGGGCTCGGCATCCGGGAGTCGTCGGGCCTGGTCACGGACGAGTACGCCCGCTTCCTGCCGCACGTCATCCTCTGAGCGGGCGGGACGGGCGGGACGGGCGGCACGGGCGGGACGGGTGAGGGGGCCGGGGCTCCGGGCCGGGTACGGCACCGGCGGCCCCGGGACGGGTCGCCCGGGCCGCCCCGGGGCCCTTCGGCGCGGGGCCGGCCCGGCGGGCCCCGCACCGCCCCCGGACTCCTCCCGCAGGGGCCGGGCTCAGGCGCCCAGCACCGCCCTGAGCCGGTCCAGGCCCCAGTCCAGGTCCTCCTTGGAGATCACCAGCGGCGGCGCGATCCGGATCGTCGAGCCGTGGGTGTCCTTCACCAGCACCCCCCGCTCCATCAGCTTCTCCGAGATCTCCCGGCCGGTGCCCAGCGCCGGAGCGATGTCCACGCCCGCCCACAGCCCCCGGCCGCGGACCGCCTCCACCGCGCCGCCGCCGGTCAACAGGCCCAGCTCCCGGTGCAGGTGGTCGCCCAGCTCGGCGGCGCGCGCCTGGTACTCCCCGGTCCGCAGCATCGCGATCACCTCCAGCGCCACCGCGCAGGCCAGCGGGTTCCCGCCGAACGTCGAACCGTGCTCGCCGGGCCGGAACACGCCGAGCACCTCCGCCGAGGAGACCACCGCGGAGACGGGCACCACCCCGCCGCCGAGCGCCTTGCCGAGCACGTACACGTCGGGCACCACGCCCTCGTGGTCCAGCGCGAACGTCTTGCCGGTCCGCCCGAGCCCCGACTGGATCTCGTCCGCGACGAACAGCACGTTCCGCTCGCGGGTCAGCTCCCGCACGCCGGGGAGGTAACCGGCCGGAGGCACCAGCACGCCCGCCTCGCCCTGGATCGGCTCGATCAGCACCGCCACGGTGTTCTCGGTCATCGCCTCCCGCATCGCGGTGAGGTCCCCGTACGGCACGATCTCGAAGCCGGGCGTGTACGGGCCGAAGTCGGCCCGTGCCTCCGGGTCGGTGGAGAAGCTGACGATCGTCGTCGTGCGGCCGTGGAAGTTGTCCGAGGCCACGATGATCTTGGCCATGCCGTCCGGTACGCCCTTGACCCGGTAGCCCCACTTGCGGGCGGTCTTCACCGCGGTCTCCACGGCCTCCGCCCCGGTGTTCATCGGCAGTACCGTCTCCATGCCGCACAGCGCCGCCAGCTCCGTGCAGAAGTCGGCGAACCGGTCGTGGAAGAAGGCCCGGGACGTCAGCGTGACGCGGTCCAGCTGGGCCTTGGCCGCGTCGATGAGGCGGCGGTTGCCGTGGCCGAAATTGAGCGCCGAATATCCGGCGAGCAGGTCGAGGTAGCGGCGGCCCTCGACATCGGTCATCCAGGCGCCCTCGGCGGAGGCCACGACGACCGGCAACGGGTGGTAGTTGTGCGCGCTGTGCGCCTCGGCGGACGCGATGGCGGTTTCCGTGGTCGACACGGGGTCTCCGTTCGTCGTGCGGCGGGGGGCCGGGGTGGCGCCCACTTTGTATCGTCGGTCGGATCCCGCGCCGGGAAACCTCCGCCCCCCGGCGCGCCCGCCGTCGTACGCGGGCGGGTGGAACGGGCGCTTCGTCCCGGGCGTGCGCTCCCGTGCCCCCGGCTCCCGCGACCGCGCGCCCTCTCCGCCCGCACCGGCTGCCGGAGAACGCCCCCGCACCTGAGACAATGGGGCCATGGCCTCCGACCTCCCCACCGACCAGCCGCAGACGGGCCGCACCGGTGCGGCCGCCCGTCCGCGCGTGCTCTCCGGCATCCAGCCCACCGCGGGCTCGTTCCACCTCGGCAACTACCTGGGCGCGGTGCGCCAGTGGGTGGCGCTGCAGGAGAGCCACGACGCCTTCTACATGGTCGTGGACCTGCACGCGATCACGGTCCCGCAGGACCCCGCCGAGCTGCGGGCCAACACCCGGCTCGCCGTCGCGCAGCTGCTCGCGGCCGGCCTGGACCCGGACCGCTGCACGCTCTTCGTCCAGAGCCACGTGCCCGAGCACGCCCAGCTCGGCTGGGTGATGAACTGCCTCACCGGCTTCGGCGAGGCGTCCCGGATGACGCAGTTCAAGGACAAGTCCGCCAAGCAGGGCGCCGACCGGGCCACCGTCGGCCTCTTCACCTACCCGGTGCTCCAGGTCGCGGACATCCTGCTCTACCAGGCGAACCAGGTCCCGGTGGGCGAGGACCAGCGCCAGCACATCGAGCTCACCCGCGACCTCGCCGAGCGCTTCAACGGCCGGTACGGACAGACGTTCACCGTCCCCGCGCCGTACATCCTCAAGGAGACGGCGAAGATCTTCGACCTCCAGGACCCGGCGGTGAAGATGAGCAAGTCGGCCTCCACGCCGAAGGGCCTCATCAACCTGCTCGACGACCCGAAGGCCACCGCGAAGAAGGTGAAGAGCGCGGTCACCGACACCGACACGGTGATCCGGTTCGACGCCGAGAAGAAGCCGGGCGTCTCCAACCTGCTCACGATCCTCTCCACCCTCTCGGGCAGCCCCGTCGAGGATCTGGAACGCAGGTACGAGGGCAAGGGCTACGGCGCGCTGAAGACCGACGTGGCCGAGGCCATGGTGGAATTCGTCACTCCCTTCCGCTCCCGCACCCAGGAATATCTGGACGACCCGGAGACGCTGGACTCGATCCTGGCCAAGGGGGCGGAGAAGGCCCGCGCCGTCGCCGCCGAGACCCTGGCACAGACGTACGACCGGATGGGCTTCCTGCCCGCCAAGCACTGAGTCCAAGGACCCTGGCGAGATCACGGCCGCAGGGGCCACACTTGCGGCGGAACGTGCGGGCCGGGCGCCCGGCCCGCACGGCATGACCGAAAAGCGACCATCGACGACGGAGGAGAACGACGTGGGGACCGTAACGCTCGGCGTTTCGATCGCGGTCCCGGAGCCCTACGGCAGCCTGCTCCAGGAACGCCGCGCGAGCTTCGGTGACCCTGCCGCCTACGGCATTCCCACCCACGTCACCCTGCTTCCGCCGACGGAGGCGGACGCGGCGGACCTGCCGGCGATCGAGGCGCACCTCGACACGATCGCCACGGCCGGCCGGCCGTTCCCGATGCGGCTCTCCGGCACCGGCACCTTCCGCCCGCTCTCGCCGGTCGTCTTCGTCCAGGTGGTCGCGGGCGCCTCGGCCTGCTCCTGGCTCCAGAAGCGGGTACGGGACGCCTCCGGGCCGCTGGTGCGCGAGCTCCAGTTCCCGTACCACCCGCACGTCACCGTCGCCCACGGCATCTCCGAGGAGGCGATGGACCGGGCCTACGAGGAGCTGGCGGACTACGAGGCGGCCTGGACCTGCGGCTCCTTCGCGCTGTACGAGCAGGGCCCGGACGCCGTCTGGCGCAAGCTCCGCGACTTCCCCTTCGGTGGAGGCGGCGGCGCGCCCGCCGTCCCCGCCCAGGGCGGCTGCGCGGTCGAGGTGTCGTCCTCGGCCCCGTCGCTGCGGCCCTGATCCGGCCGCCCGGGGCCGGCTGACCTAGGGGAAGCCCTCGCTCAGACCGGCAGCCGGCGGAACAGCGGGCGCGGGAGGTGCCGCAGCGCCGCCATCACCACCCGCAGCGAACCGGGCACCCACACGGTCTCCGAGCGCCGCCGCAGCCCGGTGACGATCGCCTCCGCCACCTCCTCCGGGCCGGTGGCGAACGGCTGCTCCGGCCGCCCCGCCGTGTGCCGCGTCCGGACGAAGCCCGGCCGGACGACCAGCACCTGCACCCCGGTCCCCTCCAGCGCGTCCCCGAGCCCCTGGGCGAACGCGTCGAGCCCCGCCTTGCTGGAGCCGTAGATGAAGTCCGCGCGCCGGGCGCGCTCCCCGGCCACCGAGGACAGCACCACCAGCGAACCGTGCCCCTGCGCCTGGAGTGCGCCCGCGCACACCAGCCCGGCGGAGACCGCCCCCGTGTAGTTGGTCTGGGCGACCCGGACCGCGGCCATCGGCTCCTCCTCGTCCCGCGCCTGGTCGCCGAGGACTCCGAACGCCATCAGCACCACGTCGACGTCGCCCTCCGCGAAGACCTTGCCGAGGACCGCCTCGTGGGAGGCGGGGTCCAGCGCGTCGAACTCGACGGTCCACACCTCCGCCCCCCGGCCCCGCAGCTCGGCGGCGGCCGACTCCAGGGCCGGGGAGGGGCGCCCGGCCAGCCAGACCCGGCGGGTGCGCAGGGCGATCAGCCGCCGCGCGGCGGCCAGGGCGATCTCGGAGGTGCCGCCGAGGACGAGCAGGGACTGCGGGGCGCCGAAGGCATCCTTCACGTACATCTCCTGTCAGAGGGTGGGGGAAAGCGCGGGCGGACGGGGCGGAGGCCGTTCACAGCCCGAGGCGGCGCGCGAGGTCGGAGCGGAACGCCCCGGTCGGGTCCAGCCGCGCCCGCAGCTCCCGGAACTCCGCGAGACGCGGGTACATCGCGGCCGCCGTCTCCGGCCGCATCCGGGAGTCCTCCGCCAGGCAGACCCGGCCCCCGGCGGCGGCCACCTCCTCGTCCACGCCGTCCAGCAGACGGGCCAGACCGGGCAGGGCGGCGGGCAGGTCGAGGGTCAGCGACCAGCCGGGCGCGGGGAACGACAGGAGGCCGGGGCCCGCCGCCCCGAACCGTTGCAGCACGGCCCGCAGGGCGGGGCCGCGGTGCGCCGCGAGCCGGCGCACCACCCGGTGCAGGGTCTCCTCGTGGCCGTGTCCCACGGTGAACGCGTACCGCACCAGGCCGTACCGGAGATTCGCCTCCGGGCCGGCGTCCGGGGCGTGGAAGAAGGCCGTCGCTGGACGCGGCTCGCCGGTGCGCACGCGGGGCGCGAGCCGGTGGCGGACCCCGTTGCCCAGGGCGGCCGGGCCCGGCCCGAGCAGTCCGCCCGGCACCGGAGGGAGCCCGGCGAGGAGGCCGGAGAGGGGGCGGGGCAGGAGGGCGGGGGACGGGGACCGCCACCCGGCGCCGGAGCGGCCGGGCCACCAGGTGCGCCCCGCGTGCGCCGGGCGCGCATGAGGAGGCGCGTGCTCCCCCCGGGTGAGGACCCCGCGCCCCACGGCCCGGCCCCGGGCCGTGGGATCGATCCACGCGGAGGCGTACGGCAACCGGTCCCCGCCCGCCGTGAACCGGGCCAGGAGCTCGTCCAGGTCCCCGGCCCGCTCGGTGGAGACGGACATCAGCGGCGTGGCGACGGGCCGCAGCCGGAGCGTGGCGCCCAGGATCACCCCGGTCAGCCCCAAACCCCCCGCGGTCGCGTCGAAGAGAGCGGTGCCCGGCAGCACCGTACGGATCTCGCCGTCGGCGGTGAGCAGCTCCAGGGCGCTCACGTGCCGGGCGAAGGAGCCCGAGCGCCGGTGGTCGAGGCCGGGCAGGTCGGAGGCGATCGCCCCACCCACCGTCAGCCGGCCGGTCCCGGGCACGACCGGCGGGAGCAGGCCCAGCGGCAGCAGCACCCGCAGCAGCCGCTCCAGGCTCACTCCCGCGTCGCAGCGCACCGCCCCGGCGGCCGGGTCGACGGCGCCGATCCGGGCCAGCCCCGTCAGGTCGAGCACCGAGCCGCCGGCGTTCTGCGCCGCGTCCCCGGGCGACCGTCCCAGCCCGCGCGCGAGGACGCCCCGCGGCCCCCGCCCGCGTACGACGGCGGCCGCCTCCTCGTACGTACGGGGGCGGAACCGCACGGCGGTCGTCGGGGCGGTGCGGCCCCAGCCGGTCAAGGACACCGTGTCGACGGACATGAAGGTGACCGTATCGTCCGCTAAATCCCCTTTGCGGCATTGGTCGGTCGGCTCACCGGAACGGGTGATGGTGGGTGTGTCGGCGGAGCGGGGCGGGCATCCGCCGGAGGGGTCCGGGAGAGTCCGGGGCGGGCCACTGGTGTTCCGGGCCCAGGAGGGTAGGCGTGAGGCCATGGACTGGCTGAAGAGACTCCCGGTGATCGGTCCCCTGGTCGCCCGGCTCATGGAGACGCATGCCTGGCGTTCCTACGAGCGGCTCGACCGGGTCCACTGGACCAGGCTCGCGGCGGCGATCACCTTCATCAGCTTCCTGGCGCTCTTCCCGCTGATCGCGGTCGGCGCGGCGGTCGCCGCCGCCCTGTTGAGCGACCGGCAGATCGACACCCTCAAGGAGCAGGTGGCCGACCAGGTGCCCGGCATCTCCGACCAGTTGGGGATCGACGGGCTGATCGCCAACGCGGGGACGATCGGCCTGGTGGCGGGCGCCCTGCTGCTGTTCACCGGGGTCGGCTGGGTCGGTTCGCTGCGGGAGTGCCTGCGCGCCGTATGGGAGCTGGACGACGTCCAGGAGGCCAACCCGGTCGTCGCCAAGGTGAAGGACGCGGTCCTGCTGGTCGGCCTCGGCGGCGCGGCGCTGGCCACGCTGGCGGTCTCCACCGTCGGTTCGACGGCGGTCGGCTGGACCGCCGACCTGATCGGCATCCCCGAGAACGGGGCCGGCGGCTTCCTGCTGCGGGTGGCGGCGCTGGTGGTCGCGGTCGCCGCCGACTTCCTGCTGCTGCTCTACCTGCTGTCGCTGCTGCCCGGCGTGGAGCCGCCGAGGCGGCGGCTGGTGGTCGCGGCCCTCCTCGGGGCGGTCGGCTTCGAACTGCTCAAGCTGCTGCTGGGCAGCTACATGAAGGGCGTCGCTGGCAAGAGCATGTACGGCGCGTTCGGCGTGCCGATCGCCCTGCTCCTGTGGATCAACTTCACCGCGAAGCTGCTGCTGTTCTGCGCCGCCTGGACGGCGACCGGCAGCAAGGAGGAGGAGGGCGTGGGACGGGAGGAGGCCGGGGAGCCCGGCGAGCCGGGGACGGAGCAGGCCACCGCCGAGGCCCCCGGCGGCTCCACCCGCGGCTAGGGCTTGTCGGCCGGGGCGGCCGGGGCGGGTGCTCCGGCGCTCCCCGCTCCCTCCTCGCCGTCCCCCGTCTCCGGCTTCCCCGCCGCTTCCGCCGTCCCCGTTCCCGCTTCGCGGGCCCGCCCGGTCAGCGGCCAGCGGCGGTTGACCAGGAAGACCCCGGCGGCCAGGACCACCAGCAGCCCGCCGATGATCGCCAGAGCGGTCCCGACCCCGTTGGAACCGTCCGAGGCGGACGCGTGCGTGGCCTCCGCCTGGTCACCCGCACCCTGGTCCGTTCCGGCCGCGGGCGCCGCGCCCTTGCCGCCGGTCGTGGAGCCGGTACCGGTGTCCACGGACTTCGGCGGCACCAGCTGGCCGACCGGGGCCACCTTGCCGCTCGCGGCGAAGCCCCAGTCCAGCAGGTGCGCGGCCTCCTTGTAGACGGCGTGGCTCTCCTCCGCGGACGGGTTCATGACCGTGACCAGCAGCACCTTGCCGTTGCGCTCGGCGACGCCGGTGAAGGTGTTGCCCGCGTGGGTGGTGTAGCCGTTCTTGACGCCCGCGATGCCCCGGTACGGGTCCACGCCGATGTCCCCGGTGATCAGCCGGTTGGTGTTCTGGATCTCGAAGGAATCGCGCTTCTCGCCCTTCTTCTTCTCGCCCGGGAAGACGGCCGACGCGGTCGCGGCGTACTCGCGGAAGTCCTTCTTCTGGAGTCCGCTGCGGGCGATGAGGGTCAGGTCGTACGCGCTGGAGACCTGGCGCGGCGCGTCGTAACCGTCCGGCGAGACCACCACGGTGTCCAGCGCCTGGAGCTCCTCGGCGTGCGCCTGCATCGCGTCCACCGTCTTCTGGACGCCGCCGTACATCTCCGACAGGACGTGCACCGCGTCGTTGCCCGACCGCAGGAACACCCCCAGCCACAGGTCGTGGACCGTGTAGGTGTGGTCCTCCTTGATCCCGACGAGGCTGCTGCCCTCGCCCACCCCGGACAGCTCGCTCTCCTTCACCTTGTGGGTCAGGGTGGCGGGCTGGAGCGCGGGCAGGAGCGTGTCCGCGAAGAGCATCTTCAGCGTGGAGGCGGGCGGCAGCCGCCAGTGCGCGTTGTGCGCCGCCAGGACGTCCCCGCTCTCCGCGTCCGCGACGATCCAGGAGCGGCCGCTCAGCTTCTTGGGCAGCACCGGTGCTCCCGGGCCCAGGTTGACCTGGGTGCCGGCCTTGCCGAGCTGCTCGCCGCCCAGGCTCGACATGGTGTTCGGCGGCTTGGGCTGTTTGTCGTCGCTCTTGTCCTTGTCGGCCGCCGCAGCGGGACTGAGGACGAAACCGGACAACAATGCGGCGGAGGCGATCGTGAGGACGATCTTTTTCAGAGCAGGCACGGTCGGAAACGTACAGGGAGAAGGAAGGGATGCGGACCCGGACCGGCGGACCCGCCGCAGGGAACGCCAGGACGGCCCTGTCCGGACGCGACCCCGGAGGAGAGCGCCGGCCGACGGCGGCGATACTGGATCCATGAAGCTCAGCCGCCGCGTGTCCTGGTTCCTGCTCGCGTTCGGGGTGTGGAGCTGGTTCATCTGGATCACTTTCGTCAAAAACCTGTGGCAGGACGGCAGCGGCCTCGCCTTCGACGACGCGGGCGATCCGACCGGCTACTTCTGGGTGCACCTGCTGCTCGCCGTCACGTCCTTTCTTCTGGGGACGGCGGTCGGCGTGATCGGGTTGCGCGGAGTCCGGGCTTTGCGCGACGAGCGCGCATGACGACGGGAACGTGGGGAAGCTCGGATGGCAGCAGTGGTCTTCGCTCTGGTGGCGCTCGTGGTGCTGGCGCTGCTCGGCGCCGTACACCGGTACCTGTGGCGGCGCTTCGTCGGTGACACCACCGCGCCGGGCAGCACGCTGCGCCGGGTGGGCACCGTCGCGGCCTTCGCGCTCCCGCTGCTGAGCGTCGGCGCGATGGCCTCGGGGCGGGTGGGCGCCCCCTTCCGGCTCCAGCAGGTGCTGGCCTGGCCGGGCTTCCTGTGGCTGGCCTGCCTGCTGTACCTGACGCTGGCGCTGCTCGTGGGCGAGGTGGTCCGCCCGGTCCTCCTCCGCCTTCTCGCCCGCCGCGACGCGAGGGCGGGCGCGCCGGGAAGCGGAACGGCATCCGGAACCTCCTCCGGAACGGCGTCCGCAGCGGTGACGGGCTCGGCTGCCGACCCGGACCCCGTGGCCCCGGGCGGGCCCCGCCCCCGTAGCGAAGAGCTGGTGCCGTCCGGATCGGCCGGCGTGTCCACCTCATCGGACCTCTCCCCGGACGCCCCCTCGCCCGCCGACCCGCACTCCGCGGACCCGGCGGTACGGACGGCCGCGGAGCCGGTGACGGAACCGGAAGCGGAATCCACGACGGAACCCGCGGCGGAGCCGGCCGCCCCCGCCGCCCCCTCCCGTCGTCTCTTCGTCTCCCGGGTGGTCGGCGGCGCGGCGGCCGCCGCCGGGCTCGCCACCGTCGGGTACGGCGCCTACGGCGTGCTGCGCGGCCCGAGCGTCAAGCGGATCACCGTCCCGCTGGCCAGACTGCCCCGCGCGGCCCATGGTTTCCGGATCGCCGTGGTCAGCGACATCCACATCGGCCCGATCCTCGGCCGCGCGCACACCCGGCGGATCGTCGACACGATCAACGCGACCTCGCCCGACCTGATCGCCGTCGTCGGCGACCTCGTCGACGGGTCCGTCGCCGACCTCGGCTCCGCCGCCGAACCGCTGGCATCCCTGCGGGCCCGGCACGGCAGCTACTTCGTCACCGGGAACCACGAGTACTTCTCCGGCGCGCAGCAGTGGGTCGACCACGTCCGCGAACTGGGCCTGGTCCCGCTGGAGAACGCCCGGGTGGAGATCGAGGGCTTCGACCTCGCCGGCGTCAACGACATCGCGGGCGAGACCGAGGGCCAGGGGCCGGACTTCGCCCGCGCGCTGGGCGACCGGGACCGGGGCCGTGCCGCCGTCCTCATGGCGCACCAGCCCGTCGTGATCCACGACGCCGTCGAGCACGGCGTGGACCTCCAGCTCTCCGGACACACCCACGGCGGACAGCTCTGGCCCGGCAACTACCTCGCGGAGCTGGCCAACCCCACCGTCGCCGGGCTCGAACGCTACGGCGACACCCAGCTGTTCGTCTCGCGCGGCGCCGGAGCCTGGGGGCCGCCGGTCCGGGTGGGCGCGCCGTCCGACATCACCGTCGTGGAACTCGCCTCCCGCCAGGCGTAGCCCCGTTGCGGGTGCGACGGGTCGGGAACTCCGGTTCGATCGTCATGAAATCCACACCGCGAGATCACCGTCCGCTACATAAACCCGCAGGTGGAAGGCAGGAAACAGCCTTTTCGGACAGAGTTTCCCGATCGTGTCCAACAAAAGGCTGTGAGCGCCCCATTTACTCTTCCAGATGTGAAAATCGTGTGATTGGGTAAGCGCGAACATGCGGCGATGTGCGCGTCCCAGACGCCACCGCCGAGGTGGGGTTGGCAAGGGAGAGCACGGCAATGCGGTCGGTCCGGGTGCGGATTCTCGCGATTCTCGCGGTATTGGTCATAGCGGGCGTCGGTGCCTGGCAACTGCTCCCGTCGGGGGAGGGGAAGACCGACGCGATCACGGTCGGGACGTCGGACGTCGTCACCTCGCTCGACCCGGCCGGCGCCTACGACGCGGGTTCCTGGGCGATCTACAGCAACATCTACCAGTCGCTGATGACCTTCAAGCCCGGCGCCGTCACCCCGGAACCGGACGCGGCGGAGAGCTGCGGGTTCGTCGGGCAGAAGCTCCAGACGTACCAGTGCAAGCTCCGGGACGACCTGGTCTTCTCCAACGGCCGCAAGATCACCGCCGAGGACGTCAAGTACTCCTTCGACCGGATCTTCACGATCAAGTCGGACGTCGGCCCCGCGGGCCTCTTCCCCACGCTCGACACGGTCACCACCGAGGGCCGGACGATCACGTTCAACCTCTCCGCCCGGGACGCGACCTTCCCGCAGAAGATCGCCACCGGCGCCGCGGCGATCGTCGACCCGACCAAGTACCCGAAGGACAAGATCCGCAAGGGTGACCAGGTCGACGGCTCCGGCCCGTACGTCCTGAAGTCGTACGAGACGAACAAGAGCGCCGAGCTGGTGCCGAACCTCAAGTACAAGGGCGCGCTCAAGAAGACCGGCGAAGCGGTCGACATCCGGTACTTCAAGACCTCCGAGGAGCTCCAGAGGTCCTGGGACGAGGGCGAGGTGGACATCGCGCACCGCCAGCTCCCCTCCGAGACGCTCGCCGAGCTGGACCAGAACGACCCGGAGGTGCGGGTGACCGAGGCGGCCAGCGCCGAGATCCGCAACGTCGTCTTCAACCTCCGCGAGGACTCGCCCTTCCGGGACAAGAAGGTCCGCCAGGCCGTCGCCGCGCTCCTCGACCGGGGCCCGCTGGTGCGGAACGTCTACCAGGGCACCGTCGACCCGCTGTACTCGCTGATCCCCACCGGCTACATCGGGCACAGCACCCCCTTCTTCGACACCTACCCCGCCTCCGACCCCCAGCGCGCCGCGCGACTCCTGGAACAGGCCGGGGCGAAGACGCCGGTCCCCGTGTTCTTCGCCTACCGCGAGGGCGACATGTACACCAAGGAGACCGCCGAGCTGCGCCGGCAGATGGAGAAGGACGGCCTGTTCAAGGTCACGCTCAAGGCCGTGGAGTGGACGAAGTACCAGAAGGAGTACGCGGCCGGTAAGTACGACATGTACACCGTCGGCTGGTTCCCCGACTTCCCGGACCCGGACACCTTCAGCCAGCCCCTCGTCGGCACCGGGAACGTCCTGCACAGCGGCTACTCCAGCAAGAAGATGGACCAGCTGATCGCCGCCACGCAGCAGTACAGCGACCGCAGCCGCACCTCCGGCGACTTCAAGGACCTCCAGACGCTGGTCGTCGAGGACGTGCCCCTGCTGCCGCTGTGGCAGAAGAAGGACTACGTCGTCGCCAAGTCCGACGTCGCCGGCTCCCAGTACCTCTCCGACGGCACCGGCACCTGGCGGCTGTGGGAACTCAGCTGGATCTGACCGGGTCAGCCGACGGGACGGCCGGGGCCCCGCGCCCCGGCCGTCGCCGTACCCGGAAGGAACTCCACCAGCAGCCCGTGGACCTGGCGCACCAGCGGACGCAGCACCCGGAACCGGGAGAGCGCGACGGCCCGTGCCGCGATCGGCGCGGTGCGCTCGACCAGCCGGCGGCTGCGCTCGGCGCCCTCGCTGCGGTCGTACACCCAGTAGAGCACCAGCCCCATCTGCATCAGCCACATCAACTGCGGCAGCAGCGGAGCCAGTTCCGGATCGCTCTTGACGTCGGCTCCCGCCAGGCACCGCTCGTGGATGGAGATCGCCGCCTCCCGTGCGGCGGAGGAGTCCTCGGAGAACGGGGAGAGCGGGCTGTCCGGGTCGGCCGCGTTCTTGAAGAACTGGGCGGCGAAGCGGTGGTACGGCTCGGCCACCTCCAGCCAGCCCAGCAGTACGCCCCTGATCCGTGCGGTCAGGTCCCGGTCGCCCTCCAGCACCGGCCGGACCGCCGTCGCGTGCTCGCCGGCGATCCGGTCGTAGAAGCCCTGGACCAGGTGCTCCTTGGAGGAGAAGTAGTAGTAGGCGTTGCCGACCGAGACGCCCGCCTCCTGGGCGATGGCCCGCATGGTCGTCCGGTCGTAGCCCCGCTCCGCGAAGAGCCGGAGCGCCGTTTCGAGAATCAGCGTGCGGGTCTGCTCGCTCTTCGCGGCCCTGGCCGGCCTGTTCTCCTGCACGTTCTTCTCTTCCTTCACCACGGGCCCAAGGTTAGCGGGGCCCTTGGGGTCCGCCCGGCGGGGCGGCCCACGCGGGGCCCCCGGGGGCGCAGAGCGGCACGGCCGCCGAGCGGTAGCGGGCGGCCGCCAGCACGGTGCCCCTGACGAAGGGCCGCCCGGCCGGGGTGGTCAGCCAGTGGGCGCGGGAACGGTACGCGGCCAGCGCCCAGAGGCAGACGATCCAGGCGGCGCCCTCCCGGTAGACCTGCCCCAGGTCGCCGACCACGGTGATCTCCCGGAGCGTCGCCGCGTGGTCCAGCGCCGGGAACAGCCGCCGCGCCCGCGCCGACCCGGCCGGCACGAGGTCGAGCGGGACGAGCTGCCGCTGCCGCTGAAGCCAGCCCCCCAGGTGGACGCAGAGCGGGCACCGCTCGTCGTAGAGCACGGTGAGCCGGCGCACGGGCCCGGCGACGGGGTACGGAGCCGGGCCCGGCGCCGCCGGGGGCACGGCCCCGGCCGCCGGGCTCACCGCCCGGCCGCGGGGGCGGCCCACGGCCCCTGGGGGGCCGGGGGAGTCCAGCCCTGCGGCGCCACCGGCGGCGTCTGCTCGCGCTCCACCGCGCTGCGGCGGCGGATTCGGCTGAGCACCCACACGTTGCCCAGGTGCATCACGCCGAGCACCAGCAGGACCACGCCCACCTTCACCGACAGCGCTTCGAACAGCTCCCGGGCGGTGGCCACCCCGTCGGCGTTCTTCAGGTAGAGCGCGACGAACCCGAGGTTCACCAGGTAGAAGCCGACCACCAGCAGGTGGTTGACGGCCTCGGCGAGCTTCTCGTTCCCCCGCAGCACGTCGGCGAGGAAGACCCTCCCGTGGTGGCTGAGGGTGCGGGCGACCCAGACGGTGAGCGCCACGCTGACGAGCAGATAGACGACGTACGCGACCACAGTGAGGTCCATGCCCCACCCTCCCTTGAACGCGTTCAAAAAGCCTTGTGGGCATGACGATAGCCCCCTTCTTGAACATGTTCAATAAAGGGGGTCGCGGGAGGGGTGCGGCTGGGCCGCCGCCGCAGGGGCGTCACCGGGCCGAGCCGCCCGGCCGCGGCCCGGGGAGGCGACGGCGGCCGGGTGCGCGAAACGTGTCGGGGGCGGGGCCCCGGCGGGCTCAGGCGCTCAGGGAGCGGGCCTGGTTGAGCTGGCCCATGACCGCGGGGAAGGTGTACGGGCCCATCGCCGGGATCATCGTGGAGTGGTGCCGGCCGCCGCTGGTGACCGTGACCTGGATGAAGCCGGTCGTCCGCTTCTCCTTCATCAGCAGGAACAGCAGGCCGATCAGGCAGAACAGGGCGAAGACGATCGCCAGCACGACCGCGTGCGCCGGGATCTTCTCCTCGGTGCGCGACATGTCCGTGGCTGTCCAGACCGCGCCCTTGAGCGGCATGGACCCGGACGGGGTGACGATCGCGTCGCTCATCACGGTGATGTCGCCGATCGAGAGCAGCGGCACACCGCCCTGGCCCGGCATGCCCTGAGGCGCCGGAAGGTACTGGCCGGGCATGGCCGGCTGCCCGTACTGGGGGTAGCCGTAACCGGGGCCGGGCTGGGCCGCGGACTCCGGCAGCGGCTGCGGATAGCCGTACGCCGGCGCGCCTCCCGGATTCGGGTAGCCGTACGCCTGGCCGTCCGCGACGGTGGGCTGGTGGCCCGGCTGCTGGGGCGGGCCCCACGTGTACGCGTCGCCCGCGGACGGATTCGGCTCGCTCACGAGTATCCCCGTTCTCTTTCTTCGGTCGTCGACTGCGCTGAACCGTACCGCCCGCGCGGGCCCGGTGCAGCAACAGGCCCCGCCTCCGGCAGCGGTGGGCTGCGGGGGCGGGGCCTGTCGGGACGACCGGGGTGACGAGAGGGTCAGAAGCGACGCGTGATGAGCGCGCGCTTCACCTCCTGGATCGCCTTGGTGACCTCGATACCGCGCGGGCAGGCGTCCGTGCAGTTGAACGTGGTGCGGCAGCGCCACACGCCGTCACGGTCGTTGAGGATCTCCAGCCGCTGCTCGCCGGCCTCGTCGCGCGAGTCGAAGATGAAGCGGTGCGCGTTGACGATCGCCGCCGGGCCGAAGTACTGCCCGTCGTTCCAGAACACCGGGCACGAGGACGTGCACGCGGCGCACAGGATGCACTTGGTGGTGTCGTCGAACCGCTCGCGGTCCTCGGGGGACTGCAGGCGCTCGCGGGTCGGCTCGTTCCCCTTGGTGATGAGGAAGGGCATGACGTCGTGGTACGCCTGGAAGAACGGGTCCATGTCGACCACGAGGTCCTTGAGGACCGTGAGGCCCTTGATGGCCTCGACCGTGATCGGCTTGTCCGGGTTGATGTCCTTGATCAGCGTCTTGCAGGCGAGCCTGTTCTTGCCGTTGATCCGCATCGCGTCGGAGCCGCAGATCCCGTGGGCGCAGGAACGGCGGAACGTCAGGGTTCCGTCCAGCTCCCACTTGATCTTGTGAAGGGCGTCGAGGACACGCTCCTTCGGGTCGATCTCGATCTGGAAGTCCTGCCACTCGACCTGGTCCGACACCTCGGGGTTGAAGCGGCGGATGCGGAACGTGGCGGTGATGAACGGCGAGTCGGCGAAACCGGCCTCGGCCTTGTCGGTCTTGTCCAGGGTCGGGGTAGCCATCAGTACTTACGCTCCATCGGCTGGTAGCGGGTCGTCACGACCGGCTTGTAGTCGAGCCGGATCGACTCGGCGCCGTCGGCGGCCACCTCGCGGTACGCCATGGTGTGGCGCATGAAGTTGACGTCGTCGCGGTTGGGGTAGTCCTCGCGGTAGTGACCGCCGCGGGACTCCTTGCGGGCGAGCGCGGAGACCGCCATGACCTCGGCCAGGTCGAGCAGGTTGCCCAGCTCGATGGCCTCCAGCAGGTCGGTGTTGAACCGCTTGCCCTTGTCCTGGATGGACACGTTCAGGTAGCGCTCGCGCAGCTCGGCGATCTTGGCGACCGCCGTCTTGATGGTCTGCTCGGTGCGGAACACCATCACGTTGGCGTCCATGCACTCCTGGAGCTCCGTGCGCAGCGCCGCGACGCGCTCGGTGCCGGTGGAGTTGCGCAGCCGCTCCACCTGGTCGGCGACGAGCTGGGCCGGGTTCTCGGGCAGCTCGACGAAGTCGCTCTTCGCCGCGTACTCGGCGGCCGCGATGCCGGAGCGCTTGCCGAAGACGTTGATGTCGAGCAGCGAGTTGGTGCCCAGGCGGTTGGCGCCGTGCACCGAGACGCAGGCGACCTCGCCCGCGGCGTACAGGCCGGGGACGACGGTGGTGTTGTCGGCCAGCACCTCGCCCTCGACGTTGGTCGGGATGCCGCCCATGGCGTAGTGCGCGGTCGGCTGGATCGGGATCGGGTCCGTGTAGGGCTCGATGCCGAGGTACGTCCGCGCGAACTCCGTGATGTCCGGGAGCTTGGCGTCCAGCTGCTCCGGCGGCAGGTGCGTCAGGTCCAGGTACACGTGGTCGCCGGCGGGACCGCAGCCGCGGCCCTCGCGGATCTCCGTGTAGATGGAGCGCGAGACGACGTCACGGGAGGCGAGGTCCTTCATGACCGGCGCGTACTTCTCCATGAAGCGCTCGCCGTCCTTGTTGCGGAGGATGCCGCCCTCACCGCGGGCGCCTTCCGTCAGCAGGATGCCCATGCGCCAGATGCCCGTCGGGTGGAACTGGAAGAACTCCATGTCCTCCAGCGGCAGACCGCGCCGGTAGCAGGCGGCCTGGCCGTCACCGGTCAGGGTGTGGGCGTTCGACGTCACCTTGAAGAACTTGCCGGTGCCGCCGGAGGCGTAGATGACCGACTTGGCCTGGAAGATGTGGATCTCACCGGTCGCCAGCTCGTACGCGACGACGCCGGCGGACGTCTTGACCCCGTCGACCTCGGTGATCAGCTGGTCCAGGACGTAGAACTCGTTGAAGAACTCCACGCCCTCCTTGACGCAGTTCTGGTACAGCGTCTGGAGGATCATGTGGCCGGTGCGGTCGCCCGAGTAGCAGGCGCGACGGACCGGGGCCTCACCGTGGCTGCGGGTGTGACCGCCGAAGCGGCGCTGGTCGATCTTGCCCTCGGGCGTGCGGCCGAACGGCAGGCCCATCTTCTCCAGGTCGAGGACGGCGTCGATGGCCTCCTTCGCCAGGATCTCGGCGGCGTCCTGGTCGACCAGGTAGTCACCGCCCTTGATCGTGTCGAAGGTGTGCCACTCCCAGTTGTCCTCCTCCACGTTGGCCAGCGCTGCGGCCATGCCGCCCTGCGCGGCGCCCGTGTGGGAGCGGGTGGGGTAGAGCTTCGTCAGCACGGCGGTGCGGCTGCGCTTGGTGGCCTCGATGGCCGCGCGCATGCCGGCGCCGCCGGCGCCGACGATGACGGTGTCGTACTTGTGGATCTGCATGGTTTTCCTCTGGTCCCTCTGTCCCGGCGCCTAGCGGATGTTCGGGTCGAAGGTGAAGATCACCAGCGTGCCCAGCAGGACGGTGAACACCGTGGCGGTGTACAGGAGCATCTTCAGCCAGAAGCGGGTGTTGTCCCGCTCGGCGTAGTCGTTGATGACCGTACGGAGGCCGTTGGCGCCGTGGAGCATGGCGAGCCACAGCATCGTCAGGTCCCAGACCTGCCAGAACGGCGAGGCCCAGCGGCCCGCCACGAAGGCGAAGCCGATCTTGGAGACGCCGCCGTCGAGCACCAGCTGGATCAGCAGGTGGCCGAGGACGAGGACGACCAGGACGATGCCCGACAGGCGCATGAAGAGCCAGGCGTACATCTCGAAGTTGGTGCGCGATCCCTTGGGCGTCTTCTCCGTCCGCTTGCGCGGCGGCTCGATCACCGGGGCCGGGTGGTCGACGTCGTAGAGGCTCACGCCCTCGACGTCGCCGATCGCGGCTGCGGAAGAGGTCTCGCTGGACATGGGCCTCAGCTCCCGAAGAGATCGCGTACGGCGTGACCGAGGACGGGGTACAGGGCCCCGACCATCAGCACGATCCAGATGCCCACCACGGTCCAGAGCATCTGCTTCTGGACGCGCGGGCCCTTGGCCCAGAAGTCCACGGCGATGATCCGCAGACCGTTCAGCGCGTGGAAGAGAATCGCGGCCACGAGGCCGTATTCGAGGAACGCGACGGGCCACGTCTTGTAGGTGGCCACGACGTCGTCGTACGCCTCGGGGGATACGCGGACGAGTGCGGTGTCCAGGACATGTACGAACAGGAAGAAGAAGATGAGGACACCGGTGACTCGATGAGCCACCCAGGACCACATGCCTTCCCGGCCGCGGTACAGCGTTCCAGCCGGCACGGAAGAACCCTCCGGGAGCGGGGATGAGGGCCGGCCGGCTTGACTGTCGGTCTGACCCGGCCGGGTACGGTCCACCGGCCCCGGCCATCGTAGCGACGCATTGTCGGTTCGTTCGCGCCGGGGCCTCCGGTGTGATCAAACCGGCAATCAAACAGGCACGTACGGGCTAGGGCGCGGCGTGTCGCGGGGGCGTACCGGGGGAGGCGGGGGTCCTACCGGCCGGGGTCCGCGGTGATCATTTCCAGGATGCGGCTCCGGGCGAGTCGGCGCAGCTCCTCGGCGGTCACGGCCCGCTCCTCGTCCACCTCGTGCGCCAGCCGGACCCGGATCCCGGCCAGCACCTGGTCCACGTGCTGGGAGGGCGCGGAGGGGTCCAGGCAGATCACGAAGGCGTGGCCGAACCGGCTCTCGTACGCCGCGTGCGCGGCCCGCAGCGCCAGATGGGCGCCGGGATACGCGTCGTGGTGGAGGCAAGGGGCAGGCTCGGCGGCCAGGGCCTCCGCGATGTCGTCGGGCGCGAGGTCGTAGCCCGCCTCGTCGGACGCCGCCAGTAGGGCGCCGAGATCGGGGTAGGGGCGGTGGGCGGCCATGCGGTGGGCCCACCGCAGGCTGCCGCAGCACTCCAGGAAGGCCGCCTCGGCTGCGGCGAAGGGGAGGCTGTTGAAATGGGCGAGGCCGACGGCAGGGTCGATCGGCGGCGCGCCGGCGTGCTCCGGCCCCGGGCCGGCGCCGGGCGCCGGACGACACGGCTGTACGGGCACGGCCGACCGGCCGGCCGGGGGCGTGGACCGCTTCGGCAGGCCGGCGGGGGACTCGCTGGACCTGGACAGCGTGGGCTCCTCGTGTCAACGGCGGCTGGGGCTCCGTGGTCCCGGAAAGGGACGCTCCGTCCTGGGAAGACAGGCCAGGGTGCGGCGGGGTTGCCCGGAGGGGGAGTGAGTTCCGCTGGGTGGGACGGGATCCGCGGGGGCGGGAGCGCCCTCCGCGGGGGTGGTGCTGCGTTCCGTGTGCTGGGCGAGCGGGTCGGGGGCCGGGAGGGTGCTCCGGGGAGGGCGGCCCGGGGAGATGGAGGGGGAGGCGCGGGACGCGTGTGCCGCAACGCTAGCGAGATCGGCCGGGGGACACCCGGCGGCCCACGGCGGAATCACCCGAACGGGAGAGTTTCGGAACGGGTGATGGACGTCTGACCAGCAGTCCGTCGAGGATCGTCCGCTTATCCGACCTCCCCGGTGGGCGATCCCCGGACAAAAATGCCAATCTTGCTCTCAGATCACCCATTTCCCCCTCTCTTCACTCTTTTCGCCCGCATGCAGTCCCGTAATGGAGGAATCTGTCCGATGTCGCCCTCGCGTGGTGCCCTCGTCACCGGCGCGGCCGTCACGGCCGCGGCCGCCGTCGTCCTCACCGTCGTCGTCTGGCCGGAAGGCTCCGGCAGCGGGTCCTCCGGCGACACCGCGTCGCCCTCCGGCACCTCCGCCGAGGCGGCCCCCTCGCCGTCCCGCAGCTACCCGATGTCCAGTGCGCCGAGCACGGTCCCCGCCGTGCGCGAGCACACCGCCGCCCGGGGGCCCGGCTGGCGGCCCGGCAAGGACAGCGGGGTCGTCATCGCCCAGGGCAGCCAGGTGCTCGCCGACGAGGCGCGGCTGCTCGCCGACGAGCTGAAGATCCGCTACCGGGGCGCCGAGCCGGCGAAGGCGGGGGACGTCGAGCTGGCACTCGGCGACAAGGACGCGGGCCCCACCGAGTCGTACACGCTCACCGTGCGCGACCGGAAGGTGAGGATCACCGGACCCGACGAGTCGGGCGTCTTCTACGGCACCCGTACGCTCAAGCAGTCCCTGAAGGCGGACGGCACGGTCCCCGAGGGCGTCGTCAACGACCGGCCGGACCGGCCGCAGCGCGGGCTCAACCTCGACATCGCCCGCAAGCACTACAGCGCGGAGTGGATCGAGGACCGCATACGCGAGATGGGCGACCTCAAGCTCAACCAGCTCGGCCTGCACTTCTCCGACGACCAGGCGTTCCGGATCGAGTCGAAGTCCCATCCCGAGGTGGTCGCCGACGAGGCCCTCACCCAGGACGAGGTCCGCCGCATCGTCGGTCTCGCCAACAGCCGGCACATCGAGGTCGTCCCCGAGATCGACTCGCCCGGACACCTCGGCGCCGTCCTGGCCGCCCACCCCGACCTCCAGCTGCGCAACACGGCGGGCGTCCCGTCGAAGGGGTCCATCGACATCTCCGAGCCGGGCGCGGCCAAGATCATCGACGAGCTGCTCGACGAGTACACCGAGCTGTTCCCGGGGCGTTTCTGGCACCTGGGCGCGGACGAGTACCAGGCGCTGACCGTCCAGAACCCGGCCGCCTCCTACCCGCAGCTCCAGCGGGCGGCGGAGAAGGAGCACGGCTCCGGGGCCACCATCGAAGACCTCGCCACCGGCTGGCTGAACGACCGCGCGGCCGTCGTCGTCCCGAAGGGCCGGACCGCCAAGGCGTGGAACGACGGCCTCTTCCGGGGCACGAAGGTCAAGGCCGACGAGAACATCGAGATCGAGTACTGGACCGGCAAGGAGATCGGCGCCCGCCCGCCGCAGGAATACCTCGCCGCGGGCTACAGGATGCTGAACCTCAACGACGAGTTCCTCTACTACGTGCTCGGCGAGCCGAACGACTTCACCTACCCGACGGGCAAGCGGATCTACGAGCAGTGGACCCCGCTGGTCCTGCGCGGCACCGAACCCGTGGCCGAGCGCTACTCGAAGCAGATCCTCGGCGGCCGGTTCGCCGTCTGGGGCGACCTGGCGAACGCGCAGACCACCGAGCAGGTGGCGAACGGCATCCGGATGCCGCTGGCGGCCACCTCGCAGAAGCTGTGGGACCCGCGGAAGCCCTCGCTGAGCTGGGCGCGGTTCCAGGAGCTGGCGGAGCGGACGGGCAGCGCGGGCTGACCGCCGCGGCAGGACCCGCGACGGGCCGCCGCCCCCGCCGCCGCGCGGCGGCGGGGGCGGCGGCCCGTCTCCGCCGAACGATCAGGCGTAGGTGTAGAACGGGGTGTGGTCCAGCATGTCCTGGGGGGTCGTGGCGGGGAACGGCGGCATGGTCTCGTTCAGGTCGATCACATCGGCCGTGCCCCCGGCGGGGAGGTACGGGGCGCTGGTCGGATGGAGCGCCTGCCAGTCGGCCCAGAGCTTGTCGACGAACGCGTGGTGCAGCCAGAACACCGGGTCGTTCGGGGAGACGCTGGACTCCATCTGGCCCCAGACCCAGGTGTGCACGCGGTTGTGCATGCTCATGTACCCGTTCGAGCCCTCCAGCGTGGCGCGGAAACCGGCCGAACCGTCGCGGAACGGGGCGGAGTCGTAGGTGGGGATGGCGAGGGCGGAGTCGACCTCGGCCTTCGTCGGGAGCGTGGAGACGCGGTAGCCGAGGTTGCGGGCGAGGAACTCGCGGCTGTCGACCTGGACGCTGATCTTCCAGTTGCCGGTGGAGAAGGCGAAGGGGCCGTCCATCACCTGGTCGTCCAGGGGGCGGCCGGTGCCGCCGAGGAAGTCCGGCGCCCAGAGGGAGGAGGCGACGGTGTTGTCGGCGGTCCAGTCCCAGTAGGGGATCGACACCGAGGGGTTGAACTTCTGCAGCTCGCGCTCGAAGTCGATGAGGAACTTGCGGTGCCAGGGCAGGAACGACGGTCCGAAGTGGCCCACGTAGACGCCGGTGTTCATGTCTATCGCGAACCGGGTGCGGTGGGTGGAGACGAACTCGTCGTACACGCCCTTGCGCTTCATCCCCAGGACGGCGTCGACGAAGGCCTTCTTCTCGGAGGCCGTGAGGTCCGCCTGGTTCTTGCGTACGGTCATGGTGGCTGCTCCCGGCTCAGGCGGTGGGGTCGAACGGGACGACGGAGGCGCCCTTGAGTGAGATGACCGCCGTGCGAGCGGCGTCGAGCGGGGACGCGAACCTCTCGTAGTGGTTGATCGCGCTGCTCCAGCCGCTCTTTCCGTGCTGCATCACGTGGAGTTCGCGGCCGTCGATCAGCACCCGGTAGACGGCGTTGTGCCCGGCGTCCGCGTGGGCGTGCGCGTGGGCGTGGGCCTCGGCGGGCCCGCCCTGGATGCGGCGCCCCTGGAAGACCTCGTCGAAGGGCGCGGGCCCCCCGGCGGCGCCCGGCGCGGGCGCTTTCCTCTCCCTGGGCGCGGCCGAGACGGGGCCCGTGGACGCGGAGGCCATGCCGACGAGCGCGATGCTCGCGGCTACACCGGTGGCGGCCCCGAGGGTCTGGCGGCGAGTGGGTCTGGACATGGCTGAAAATCCCTCCAGAACATGGCTGAGGCGGCCCCTCGGGTGGGCGGGAGCCGCCTCCGCCATGTCTACACGGGCCGTGACGCCCGCAGAAGGAGGACGATGTCGGTTGGCTCTCTTACGGACACGTCTGCACAGGTCACAGGGGCGGCACCGGAGCGGTCCGGATGCGGTGGACGTGGACTGCGGAGGGCACGAGCGCAGATTCCACCGGAAATGTGCCCTGCCTGTGAAGATCCTTCGGTTCATGAGGGCTTGCTGTACGTCGAGTCAGTGGTTTAGACCTGACTGGAAATAGCTGCTGAGGGCGGGTCGGATGTGCGTTTCTCGCCCGGGTTCACCCGAGTCCATCCGAGTTCGGACGAATTCGGGCGAGTTCGGACGAGTTCGGACGAGTTGGATCGGATTAACCGAGTCGGCCGGAGGCCGGTGCGGTCCGGGAGCTCCGCGGAGTCCGGGGGCCGGGGCGGAGCGGAAAGCGGTTGCCGCCGCCCCCGGCCTCCGCCGCCTCCCCGGGAGGCCGGCCGCCCCGTAACGACCTGTTCCTCCCTCCGCCCGCCTGCGAAGATATGAGGCCGACGGCCCGGCGACCGGCCGGGCCGCGCCGCGTCGGCCGTGCGCTCGTGGGGAGGGCGTGCGGCCGTGCATCCGCACCGTGCCCCGGGGGACCACTTCCATGCTCTGCACCCGTTGCCGTATCAGAACGGCCGTCACCGACGACGGCCTGTGCACCTTCTGCTCGGGCACCCGGCCTCCGCTGCCCGACGGCCTGATGCCCGCGGCGCCCGGGCCGGGGGGCTGGGGCGTGGGCACGTGGCCGCGCTCCCCGGTCGGTCTCGCGCGGGCCGTGACGGTGCTGCTCGGCGTGGTCGTCGCCGCCGACCTGTTCGCCATCGCCACCGGACTGCGGGTACGAAGCCTCTGGGACCGCCTGGTGAGGGACGGCTCCCCGGGCGTCCACGATGGCGCCGACCGGGGAGCCGTACGGCTGTACGACGTCGCGGCCACCGCCCAGGGCGCGGCGCTGCTGGTCACGGCCGTCGTCTTCATCGTCTGGTTCCACCGGGCCCGCCGGAACGCCGAGGTCTTCGACGCCGGGGTGCAGCGGATGGGCCCCGGCTGGGCGGTGGGTGGCTGGTTCGTCCCGTTCGCCAACTTCTGGCTCCCCTACCGCGTCGCGAGCGGTGTGTGGGAGGCCAGCGCGCGGACCGGGCCGGAGGCGGGGTGGCGCACGGCGTCGAAGACCCCGCTCAACCTCTGGTGGGGGGCGTGGGTCGCGAGCCTGATCTCCTCCCGCCTGGCCGGGCGCATGTGGGAGAGGGCCGAGGAGCCCGAGGAGATCGTGCGGGCCGCGGGGCTGGTGGCGGCCTCCGACGCGCTGGACGTCGTCGCCGCCGTGCTCGCCGTCCTCTACGTCCGCGCCGTGACCCGGATGCAGGTCGAACGGGCCGCTCGTTCCCAGGTCCCCGCCCCGGCGGCCTCCGACAGCCGGCCCTGACCGTCCGGCGGGGACGGGCGCCGGGGCGGGACGACAGCCGCGGCGCTCGCTCCGAGGTGACGATTTTCAGCCATTCGACGCAGTACCCGGTAGACCGAGGGAGACGTCGATGAGTCTGCTGGACCTGATCGAACGAGCTGACGCGCGCACACTCGCAGCCAGTGCGGTGGCCTGCCTGGACCGGTGCCTGCCGCTGCTCGCGGGGGCCGGGGCCGAGCCTCTGCGCCCGCTCTGGGCGAGCTGCGAGGGGGGTCGGAATTGGGCCACTCGGCTCGCTGCGGTGCGGGCGGAGCTGGGGGACGCCGCCGGGGACGTCGTCGGCGCCGACGACCCCGCCGCGCTCGTACGGGCCGTACTGGCCACCGCCCCCTCCGACTTCGCCGCCGCCCCGCTGCGGGAGTGGGCCGACGCCTGCTCGCTGCTCGCGCTCCGCGTCCACGGCCGGTTCGACGCCCCGGACGGGGGCGCGCCGGTGGACGAGGACCACGTGATCAACGCTGCTCGCGGCGGCGAACCGGCCGCCGTGGGCCCCCTGGTCGCGGGAGAGCTGGAGCGGCAGGTCCGCATTCTGGAGACTCTGGCGGAGACGTCCGGCACGGCGGGCAGCGGCGCGGGCCTCCGCAAGGCGCTGGACCTGTCCACCGAGGGTCGCCGCGTCCTGCGCGCGGTGGTGTCCCGCCGGGCCCGCGTCCGAGGCTGAGGTCCGCGGGGCCGGCAGGGGGGAATCCGGCGGGCGGGGCCGGGGCGCGCCGGGACGGCGCCGGGGCGCCCGGTCGGGGCCGGGGCCGTGAGAAGCGGTGCGCCGGGGCCCGGCGCACCGCCTCGCCGGGCGGCGGGACCGGCATCCGCGTCAGGCCCGCGTCAGAGCGCCGTCAGACCGGCGTCAAAGGCGGGGACGTATCCGTATGGACCCCGTCAAGGGGGCTCATCCCCCGCGGGGAGCGGAGGTTTGCTCTTATCGGCCGAACGGCCGATCACCTTCCCCGCACACCCCAGGAGTTCACGATGGCCGATCCGGCCTTCGTCGCCACCACGATCGCGATATTCGCGGCGGTGGCTCTCGTCGCCCGCGGAGTGACCAAGCCATGACCGTCGAGAATGTCGTCGGCCTCGTCGTGGCCGTTTCCCTGCTCGGATACCTCGTCCTGGCCCTCCTCTTCCCGGAGAGGTTCTGAGAACGGACATGAGTTCCCAGCTCGCCGGCCTGCTCCAGCTGGCCGCCCTGATATCCGCCCTCGCCCTCTCCTACCGCCCCCTGGGCGACTACATGGCCCGGGTCTACTCCTCCGAGAAGCACTACCGGCCGGAGAAGTGGATATACCGGGCCATCGGCGCCGACCCCGACGCCGAAATGCGCCTGCCCGCCTATCTGCGCGCCGTGCTCGCCCTTTCCGCGGTGAGCGTGCTCCTCCTCTACCTGATGCAGCGGGTGCAGGGGTCGCTGCCGGGATCGCTCGGCTTCTCCTCGATCGACCCGGACCAGGCGTTCAACACCGCCGCCTCGTTCGTCACCAACACCAACTGGCAGTCCTACTCCGGCGAACAGGCCATGGGGCACGTCCTGCAGACCGGCGGCCTGGCCGTGCAGAACTTCCTTTCCGCCGCCGTCGGCATGGCCGTCGCGGTGGCGCTCGTCCGAGGCTTCGCCCGCTCCCGTACCGGTGAACTGGGCAACTTCTGGGCCGACCTGGTACGCGGAACCGTACGAATCCTGCTGCCCCTCGCGGTGGCCGGAGCGATCGTCCTGGTCGCCTGCGGGGTGATCCAGAATTTCTCCGGGATCCACCCCGTCGGACAGTTCACCGGCGGTACGCGGGAATGGAACGGCGGCGCGGTCGCCTCCCAGGAGGCCATCAAGGTGCTGGGCACCAACGGCGGCGGCTATTTCAACGCCAACTCCGCCCACCCCTTCGAGAATCCGAACCCGCTGTCCAATCTTTTCGAGATCTTCCTCATCCTGCTGATCCCGTTCGCCCTGACGCGGACCTTCGGCCGGATGGTCGGTTCGCTGAAGCAGGGATACGCGGTCCTCGGCGCGATGGCCGCCATCTGGCTCGGCTTCACGGCGCTGATGATGTGGAGCGAATTCGCCCACCGCGGGCCCGCGTTCGAGATCGCGGGCGGCGCGATGGAAGGAAAGGAGACCCGTTTCGGCATCGCCGGATCATCCCTCTTCGCCGTGGCCACCACTCTCACCTCCACCGGTGCGGTGAATTCCTTCCACTCCTCGTACACCGGGTTCGGCGGCGGTATCACGATGCTGGGCATGCAGCTGGGCGAAATCGCCCCCGGCGGCGTCGGCTCCGGTCTCTACGGCATGCTCGTCATGGCGGTCATCGCGGTGTTCATCGCCGGACTGATGGTCGGCCGCACCCCCGAATACCTCGGCAAGAAGATCGGCGCCCGGCAGATCGAACTCGCCGCCTGCTACCTCCTCGTCACCCCGGCGCTGGTGCTCGGCCTCACCGCCGTGGCGATGGCCCTGCCCGGCCCCGCCGACTCGATGACCAACACCGGCGCGCACGGCTTCTCCGAGATCCTGTACGCCTACACCTCGGCCGCCAACAACAACGGCTCCGCCTTCGCCGGGCTCAACGCCGACACCCCCTGGTTCAACACCACCCTCGGCATCGCGATGCTCCTCGGCCGGTTCCTGCCGATGGTGTTCGTCCTCGCCCTGGCCGGCTCGTTCGCCGAGCAGCGGCCGGTGCCGGAGACCGCGGGCACGCTGCGCACCGACAAGCCCCTCTACACGGGCCTGCTCGTCGGCACGATCCTCGTCATCACCGGACTCACCTACTTCCCGGCCCTGGCGCTGGGCCCGCTCGCCGAAGGGCTCGCCTCATGAGCACCGCCGCCCCCGCCCGCCCCCCTCGTACCGACGTGCCGCCGACCGGCGGGCCCGGAACCGCCGCCCGGGCCGGCAGCGGGCTGTTCGCCCCGCGGCAGCTCGTGAAAGCGCTCCCGGACGCGCTGCGCAAACTCGACCCGCGCGTGATGATCGCGTCCCCGGTGATGTTCGTCGTCTGGGTCGGCTCCGTCGTCACCACCGCGCTGGCGCTCACCCACCCGACCGACCCGTTCGGCTGGGCGATCACCGGCTGGCTCTGGCTGACCACGGTCTTCGCCAACCTGGCGGAGGCGGTCGCGGAGGGACGCGGCAAGGCCCAGGCTGCCACGTTGCGCAGGGCGAAGACCGGCACCGTCGCCCGCCGCGTCGTCGACGGCGCCGGGGCCCGTACCGAGGAACGGGTCGCCGGAACGGACCTGCGCGTCGGAGACCTGGTGGTCTGCGAGGCCGGTGACGTCATCCCCGGCGACGGGGACGTGGTCGAAGGCGTCGCCTCCGTCGACGAGTCCGCGATCACCGGTGAATCGGCCCCGGTCATCCGCGAGTCCGGCGGCGACCGGAGCGCGGTGACCGGCGGTACGAAGGTGCTGTCCGACCGGATCGTCGTCAGGATCACCACGAAGCCGGGCGAGACCTTCATCGACCGCATGATCGGACTGGTGGAGGGCGCCTCCCGGCAGAAGACGCCCAACGAGATCGCCCTGAACATCCTCCTGGCGTCCCTCACGATCGTCTTCCTGCTCGCCGTCGTCACCCTGAAGCCCTTCGCGATCTACGCGGGAGCCGACGACCAGACCTCGATGACCGTGCTCACCGCACTGCTGGTGTGCCTGATCCCCACCACGATCGGCGCGCTGCTGTCCGCGATCGGCATCGCGGGCATGGACCGCCTCGTCCAGCGCAACGTGCTGGCCCTGTCGGGGCGCGCGGTCGAAGCCGCCGGCGACGTCTCGACCCTCCTCCTCGACAAGACCGGCACCATCACCCTCGGCAACCGGCAGGCGGCGGAGTTCGTCCCGGCCGCGGGAGCGACGGCGGCCGAACTCGCGGACGCCGCCCGGCTCTCCTCGCTCGCCGACGAGACCCCCGAGGGCCGGTCGGTCGTCGCGCTGGCCGAGGAGGCGTACGGGCTGCCGGGGCGGGACGCGGGGCGGCCGCCGGGCGCCGAATGGGTGGAGTTCACCGCCCGGAACCGGATGTCGGGCGTCGACCTGGACGGGCGCTCGGTCCGCAAGGGCGCGTCCGGCTCCGTCGTGGCCTGGGTGGAGGAGCGCGGAGGCCGCGTCCCCGAGGACGTCCAGGCACTGGCCGACCGCGTCGCCCGGGCCGGCGGCACGCCGCTGCTGGTGGCCGTGGCGGACGGCGGCGGCGCCCGGGTCCTCGGCGTGATCCACCTCAAGGACGTGGTGAAGGAGGGCATGCGGGAACGGTTCGAGGAACTGCGCCGCATGGGCATCCGTACGGTCATGATCACGGGCGACAACCCGCTGACCGCGAAGGCGATCGCCGAGGAGGCGGGGGTCGACGACTTCCTGGCCGAGGCGACGCCCGAGGACAAGATGGCCCTCATCAAGCGGGAGCAGGCCGGCGGCAAGCTCGTCGCGATGACCGGCGACGGCACCAACGACGCACCCGCGCTCGCCCAGGCGGACGTCGGCGTGGCGATGAACACCGGCACCTCGGCCGCCAAGGAGGCCGGGAACATGGTGGACCTCGACTCCGACCCCACCAAGCTGATCGAGATCGTCGAGATCGGCAAGCAACTCCTGATCACCCGGGGTGCGTTGACGACGTTCTCCATCGCCAACGACGTGGCGAAGTACTTCGCGATCATCCCCGCGCTGTTCACGGTGGCGTACCCGTCGCTGGACCGGCTCAACGTCATGGGCCTGGCCTCGCCCGAATCCGCGATCCTCTCGGCGGTCGTCTTCAACGCCCTGGTCATCGTCGCGCTGGTGCCGCTCGCCCTCAAGGGCGTCCGCTACCGGCCCGCGAGCGCCGACCGGATGCTCCGCCGCAACCTCGGGATCTACGGACTCGGCGGCATCGTCGCCCCGTTCATCGGCATCAAGCTCATCGACCTGCTCCTCTCCCTCCTCCCCGGAATCGGCTGATCCGCCATGACCCACACCGCCGTCAGCGGCACCGCGCGCGTACTCGGCGCCGCCCTGCGCGCCCTGCTCGCCCTCACCCTCGTCTGCGGGGTCCTCTACCCGCTCGCCGTGACCGGCGTCGCCCGGACGTTCTTCCGCGACCGGGCCGACGGCTCCGAGATCACCGACGCGAGCGGGCGGGTCGTCGGCTCGTCCCTCATCGGCCAGCGCTACGACCTCCCGGCCGAGAAGGGCGAGGAGACGCCCGCCCCGGACCTGCGGTGGTTCCAGCCGCGCCCCTCCCGCGGGCTGGGGACCAACAGCGTCAACACCCGGTACGAACTGATCCTCTCGGGCGCCACCAACCGTTCCGGCGACGACGAGGAGCTGATCGGATGGGTGAAGGCCGCGAAGGCCGCCGTGGTGAAGGACAACTCGACCGCCGCGTACACGGTCCGGCCGGACGACGTCCCGCCCGACGCCGTCACGTCCTCCGGCTCCGGCCTGGACCCTCACATCTCACCCGCGTACGCCGAACTCCAGGTCCACCGGGTCGCGGACCGGAACGGCCTCGCCGTCCGGGAGGTCGAGCACCTGGTCGAGGAGCACACCACCGGCCGCCTGCTCGGCTTCCTGGGCGAGCCCCGGGTGAACGTCCTCGAACTGAACACGGCGCTCAGGAACGCGGTACGGGGCTGAGCGGCCCCGGCCGGCCCCGGGCCCTCCCCGGCGCCGGCCCTCCGCCCGGCCCGGCCCGGGGCCGTGGGCGGCTGCGCGGCGATCGTCACCGCCGCCGGAGCCGTTGCGGACGTGGACGATCGCCTCGGCGACGGAGGCGGCCGGGCGGGCTGTCGGACACGCTCTCCGCGCGGGCGGCCCGAGAGAGGGCCGGTCCGGGGGCCGCGCGGTGGAGGCGGGTGGCCGGGCGTGCCGGACGGGGGGGGGAATGGAGCGACGACCGGGGCCGCCACCCCCCACAGGAGAGGCCCCGGCCGTCTTCCACGGGGCCGCAGCACGACCCCGTACTCTCCTCTGCGCCATGACTGCGTTTTCTGTCACACCCGGGGGCACGGCCGACGAATTGTTGCGGGTTGTACAAGTCATGGACGCGGCACCCGCCGAGCACGTAGCGTGCTGGTTCGCGCAGGGTTGCGCAGCAGTTGACCAGCTGCGGGTGAGGACGTCAGGGCGGGTACAGGGAGTGCTGGGGGACGACGCGGAGCTGACCGCCGCGGTGCTCGCGGCGCAGGACGGGGACGAGGACGCCTTCCGTGCTGTGTACCGCGCGGTGCAGCCACGGCTGTTGGGCTACATACGGACGCTGGTCGGGGATTCGGACGCCGAGGACGTGGCCTCCGAGGCGTGGTTGCAGATAGCGCGCGACCTCGACCGCTTCAGCGGTGACGCCGACCGGTTCCGGGGCTGGACCGCCCGGATCGCGCGCAACCGCTCTCTGGACCACCTGCGGATGCGCAGCCGCCGTCCCGCCATCGGCGGCGACGAGACCGAGCTGACCACGCGCGCCGCCGAGTCCGACACCGCCGACGACGCCATCGAGGCGCTGGACACCGACCGCACCATGTCCCTCATCGCCCAACTGCCCCAGGACCAGGCCGAGGCCGTCGTGCTCCGGGTGGTCGTCGGCCTGGACGCCAAGAGCGCGGCGCAGGCCCTCGGCAAGCGGCCCGGCGCCGTCCGCACCGCCGCCCACCGCGGCCTCAAGCGGCTGGCCGAACTCCTCGGCGCCGAGCAGCCCGGGCGGGCGGCGGGCCGGGCCGACGCCGGAGCGGTTCCCCCGGCCGACCGGTCCGACGCCGCCCCCGACGCCGGCCCGTCCGACGCCGGGGCGGGCCCCGCGGAGGGCGCCTCAGGACCGGTGCGCAGCGCCGACGACGCGGACCGGGAGACGGGCGGGGGCGCCGGGCTCGGCGCGGTGCCCGCCCAGCGCCCCGGCCGGGTCGGACCGGCCGCGCCCGCCGGGATCACTCCCGGTGTGACGCATTTGCGACCGTGGACGCAGAAGGACATGTGATGGCCGACGAGCACTACGAGTGGCTTGACAAGGACGCGACGGAGAAACTGCTCCGCGGCGAACCGGTCGTCCCCGTCGGCGACGAAGCCCGCACCGACGCCTTCCGGCTCGCCGAAGCGCTCGGCGCGGCCCGCGAGGGGCTGCGGGCCCCGGCAGGCGAACTCCCCGGCGAGGAAGCGGCCCTCGCCGCGTTCCGGCAGGCCGGCCACGGCACGGGCGCGGACCGGCTCGCCGGTCGTCCCGCCGGCGCCGCCCTGCCCGGCCGGCCCGGTCTGCTGCCCGCCGTCCACCTCGGCCCCGCCCCCGGCGCCCCGGTCCGCCGTCCGCGCTGGAGCCGGCCGGTCCGCTTCGGCCTGGTCGCCTCGCTCGCGGGCTGCGCGCTCGGCGGGGTGGCGGTCGCCGCCGGTACGGGCGTCCTCCCCGGCAGCTTCGGCGGCCAGGGCTCACCCGCGCCCGCCACCTCCGTATCGGCGGCCGCGACCCCGGGCCCCCTGGCGTCCGGCGAGCCGACCGACGACCCCGCGTCCCCGGCGGACCCGTCCTCACCCGGCGGGCCGGAGGCGTCCTCCGCGCCCGAGACCCGGGAATCCGGCGGCCCCCGGAAGCCCGAGGGGGCGCACACCGGCGACGTGGGCCCGGGGCCGGGCGAGGACCGGCCGGGCGGTCAGGACCCCCCGGACGACCACGCCCGGGAGCGGGCGACCGGTGGCCGCCACGACGAACGCCCCGCCGCGTCCGGCGGGCCCGGTGGCGACGGTAAGGGCGCCGGGAACTGGTACGAGAAGTCCGTCAAGGCGTGCAAGGCGTTCCGCAACGGCACGCTGGACGACCGGAGCCGACGCCAACTGGTCCGGCTCGCCAAGGGCGAGAAGAACCTGGAACGTTTCTGCGACGACCTTCTCGACGGGGACGGCGGCGGAAACGGCGGGGGCGGCGGTGAAGGCGGCGGCAGCGGAGGGCACGGCGGCTCCGGCGGCAACGGCAACGGCGGCGGTGGCGACGACGATGACGACGGGCCGGGCGGGCCGGACGGCGACGGCTCCCTGCCGCCCGTCTCCTTCAACCCGGTGCCCCGATCCGCCCCGGCCCCGGCCCCGGCCCCGGAGGCGGGGGCGGGGGCCGGTTCCCCGGTGCTTCCCGAGAGCGGCGGCCCGGCCCCCGTACGCGCCCGCTGAACCGGGGAGCACGCCCTCGCCCGGGGGCCCGGACGGCCAGGTGTGACGTTTTTTCGACGCCGGACGCAGTACAGAGTGCCGACTGGTCATCGGCCGCGCGACGAGCCGGGGTTCCCCCCGTACCTTCGGCTCAGCGCATCGGCGCGGGCGGGACACGTTCCCCCGGTCCCGCCCGCGCCCTCTCCCACCACCGTGCCGCTCCGGCCCGGCCGCCCGGCCCGGATCACCAGGAGACGACGAGCTTGTCGCCGTTCTTCACCTGGTCGAACAGGGCCGCGACCTTCTTCTCGTCCCGGACGTTGACGCAGCCGTGCGACGCGCCGCCGTAGCCGTTGGCCGCGAAGTCGGCGGAGTAGTGCACCGCCTGCCCGCCGCTGAAGAACAGGGCGTACGGCATCGGGGTGTCGTAGAGCGTCGAGACATGGTCCCGGGACTTCCAGAACACCTCGAACACACCCTCGCGGGTGGGCGTGTACTCCGAACCGAAGCGCACGTCCATCGCGGAGACGACCCTGCCGTCGATCATCCACGCCAGGGTCCGGCTCTTCTTGCTGATGCACAGGACCCGGCCCTCCAGGCAGCGCTTGTCCGGCGTGGCCAACGGCCGCTCGGTGGGCGGACGCAGCTCGGCGTCGGTCGGCGGCCGGGTCATCGCCAGCAGCCGCCTCCAGGTCGCCTCGTCGGTGCTGCCGGTGGTCGCGAAGCCCCGTTTGGCTTGGAACGACCGTACGGCGTCGGCGGTGACGGAGCCGTAGTAGCCGGTGGGGTTGCGCCCGAAGTGGCCGATCTGCCGGAGCCGGGCCTGGAGTTCCCGTACGCGGTCGCTCTCGGAGCCGGACCGCATCAGCACGCGCGGCGGCGGTGCGGTGCTCGGCTCCGGAGCCGGCCGGACGGTCGCCGGGGCCGGGGCCGGGGTGGACGCCGAGGGGCGCGGCGCGGCGGTGCTCGGCTCCGCGGGCGCGGTGGGCGCGGGGGAGGAGGCCGTGGGGGGCGGGGCCGCCCGGGCGGGCGGCGATGGTACGTCCTGCGCCCCGGCGGCGGCTCCCGGCTCGCACCCGGTGACGAGGGCGGCCACCGCGACGACCGAAGCGGCGGCGAGGCCACGGGCGCGGGGACGCCGGGCGCGCCCCGCACGCGGCACGGCCGGACATCCCGTCCCCGTCCCGTCCGGGGCCGGGTCCGGGCCCGGGGTCAGGGTCGCGGACGGAAGCCCCGTCCCCGTCCCGTCGGGGACCGCGGCCACCGGCCGGGCGCGTCCCGCACCCGTCTCCGGTTCCCGGCGGTCCGGCCCCCTCGTTCCCCAGCCGCCCCACCCGTCGCTCGTGTCCGCCATCGCTCCGCCCCCTGGCTCACCCGTCGGTCCGGCGCCTCCCTGTACGGATTCCCGCCCGGCCCGGTCCCCGAATCCTCCGCCGTACGCGCGCGGCGCGTCCAGCCCCCCGGGCGCACGCCCCGGTGATCTCGGCCAGGTCCGGCCTGCCGGGAAGCGCCCTCCGCCCGTTCGCGCCGAGGGAGGCCCACCGTCCGGTGAAACCCGTGGGCGGTGGCCGGTGGGGGCATGCGAGACTCCGTCCATGCTGGGTGTCACCGATCTTCCGACGTACCTCGCCGGTCTGGCGCTGATCGTTCTCCTGCCGGGGCCGAACTCGCTCTACGTGCTCTCCGTCGCCGCCCGGCGCGGCGTACGCACCGGCTACACGGCCGCCGCGGGCGTCTGGACCGGCGACGCCGTCCTGATGACGCTCTCCGCGCTCGGCGCCGCCTCCCTGCTCCAGACCACGCCCCTGCTCTTCGCGATCGTCAAGTACGCGGGCGCGGGCTATCTGACCTGGATGGCCGTCGGGATGCTGCGTGCGGCCGTCTCGCTATGGCGCGAGAGGCACCGTCGTACGGCAGAGCTGGTGGAGTCCGTCGAGGCGGAGGGGGCAGCCGATACCGCTGCGGCGGCCGGGTCGGCCAAGGCGTCCGGCCCGGTCGAGAGGCCCTACCGCCGGGCGCTGGTGGTCAGCCTGTTCAACCCGAAGGCGATCCTCTTCCTGATCTCCTTCTTCGTGCAGTTCGTCGACCCGGGCTACGCCTACCCGGCCCTGTCGTTCCTGCTGCTGGGCACGCTGCTCCAGCTCGCCAGCTTCGCGTACCTGTCGGTGCTGATCTTCGGCGGCACCCGTCTGGCCGCCGCCTTCCGCCGCCGCAAGCGCCTGTCGGCGGGGGCCACGTCGGCGGCCGGTGTCCTCTTCCTCGGGTTCGCCGCCAAGCTCTCGCTCAGCAGCGTGTAGGGCCTGTCGTCAACCTGCCGTCGCCGCCCGGCAGGCGGCAGTTCGACGACAGGCCCCGGCGGAGAGCGGGACGGTCGCGGGCCGCCCGACCCGGAGCCTCGATCCGGAGCTCCGGCCCGGAGCCCCGACCCGAAGCCTCGAACCCGGATACCCGGCCCCGGCCATCGCGCGGACCCGCAGAGTTCACCCGCCGTCGGGCCGGGAGTCACCCGATCCTTCCACGGTCTCACTACGTTGTCGGGACCGTGATCGAAGGTGAGGGGCCGCGTGCCGAAACTGTCCGTCGTCGTACCGCTCCACAATGTCGCGCCCTATGCACCGACCACCCTGGGCAGTCTGGCCCGCAACGCCGACCCGGACATCGAGTTCCTGCTGGTCGACGACGCGTCCACCGACGGTACGCAGGACATCGTGGACCAGTGGGCCGAACGGCTCCCCGGCGCCCGGGTGATCAGGCACCGGACGAACACCGGCATCGCGGCCGCCCGCAACAGCGGCATCGACGCCGCCGAGGGCGACTACCTCACCTTTCTCGACGGCGACGACTGGTACGCCCCCGGCCACCTGGACCGCCTGGTGCGCGCGGCCCGGGAACTCGACTGCGACTTCGCCCGCACCGACCACGTCCAGTCCACCGGCACCACCCGCGTGGTGCGCCGCGCCCCCGCCCCCCTCCGGGACACCCTGCTCGACCCCCGCGACGGGATCGGCGTGCCCGAGCGCGAGACCATGGTCGACTACCCGTTCGTCTGGGCCGGGATCTACCACCGGCGGCTCTTCGCGGACGGCGCGCAGCGCTTCGCCACCGAACTGCGCACCGCCGAGGACCGGTTGTGGATATGGCAGCTCCATCTGCGCGCCCGCAGCTACGCGGCGCTCGGGCTGTACGGCATCTTCTACCGGCGCGGCGTCACCACCTCCCTGACCCAGATCAAGGACGCGCGCCAGCTCGACTTCTTCCCCGCCTACGACACGCTGCTGGACCAGTTGAGCGCGGACCGGGACGCGGAGACGCTGCTGCCGAAGGCCGTGCGCACCTACTGCGCCATGATCGCCTTCCACAACGAGAAGGCCGGTGACTACGAGCCCGGCACCGCCCGGCGGCTGCGCGCCGAGTCCACCGCCGCGCTGGCCCGGATGCCGCAGGACGTGCTCGACCGCACCCTCGCGATGATCGACGACAAGCGCGGCACGCTGCTCGGCCGGCTGCGCCCCAAGCAGAAGGCCGCCTGATCCATGCCCCTCCCCGCCCCCGCCCCCGCCCCCGCACCCCCGCGCACCCAGATCTTCCAGGTCTCCACCCTGTACGGGCTGGCCACCCTGGCCGCCGCGCTCGACGCGGGGCAGTTCGGCCGCGCCCGGGACAGCCGCCGCATCCTGCTGGTCTCCAACAACGCGGCCGTCCCCGAGACCGCCCTGCGCCTGGAGGAGATGCGCGGTTACGGCACCCTCGCCGCCCGCTTCGACACCGTCGTCGACTGGAACGAGGCCATCAGCCCGCACCACCCCAGCGGTTGGGGCCCCCGCTCCGAGGAGACCGTCCTGTGGCAGCGGGCCTTCCGCCTCGCCTGGGACATCGCCCCCGAGGCCCCCGTCGAGCTGGCCGTCGAGTCCATCCAGGTCAACCCGGCCCGCGCGCTCGCCGCGATCTTCTCCGAGAGCGCCGTCCACGTCTACGCCGACGGCCTGATGAGCTACGGGCCCACCCGCAACCGGCTGCCCCAGTCCATCGCCTGCCGCGTCCGGCGGGTCCTCCACCTCGACCTGGTGGCCGGACTGCGCCCCCTCCTCCTCGCCGAGGCCAGCGCCGAGCCCGAACTCGTCCCCGACGACGCCTTCCGCGCCGTCCTCTCCGAGATCGCCGCCGCGGCCGAGGACGACCGGAAGCTCGCCGCCGCCGAGGCCGCCGCCCCCACCGCGATGCTGCTCGGCCAGTACCTCGCCGCCCTCTCCATCCTCACCCCCGAGGAGGAGGAGGGCCTGCACGTGACGATGCTGCGCGGAGCCGTCCGCGCCGGGCACACCTCGATCCTCTTCAAACCGCACCCCACCGCCCCGGCCGGCTACTCCCGGGCCCTGGACGAGGCCGCCGCCGAACTCGGCGTACGCCTCACCACGCTCGACGGCCCCCTGCTCGCCGAGACGCTGTACGAGCGGTGCGCTCCCACCCTCGTCGTCGGCTGCTTCTCCACCGCGATGTTCACCGCCGCCGCGTACTACGGCATCCCCGTCGCCCGCGTCGGCACCCGGCTGGTCCTCGACCGGATCACCCCGTACGAGAACAGCAACCGCATCCCCCTGACGATCACCGACCACCTCGTGCCCGACCTGGACGCGCAGGGCTCCGAACCGGTGCCCCGGCTGCCGCGCACCGCACCGGACACCCTCGCCCCGCTGGTACGGACCGTCGGCTACTGCATGCAGGCCAAGCTCAACCCCGGCCTGCGGGCCGACGCCGAAGCCTGGCTGCGGGAGCACCTCGACCCGACCACCCAGCACTACGTCAAACGCCGCCGCCTGCAGAGCCTCACCCTGCCCGGCGGCGGTCCCCGCGGAGCGGCGGTCCGACTGCGCCGCACCGTACGGCGCACCCGCAGCACCCTGGGCCTCTGACCCGGGGCCGGGGCCCACACCGGCGGCGCCGTCCCGCGACCCGCCCCGCGCGCTCCGCGCAGCTCGACCCACCCCCTGAGGACCATGCCTCCCACACCCTCCGCCCCGGCCCCCGCTTCCGCGCCGACGACCCCGGAAGCGGTCCTGCCGGTCCGCGAGCACCGCTACGACATCGACCTGATCCGGCTGCTCTGCTCGGTCGCCGTGATCGGCCTCCACACCGGTTCCGCGTTCGTGAACGCGGTGGGGCGGACGGCCGCGCAGGGGCCCGGCGCCTACTGGGCCGGGCTGACCGCCGACTCCCTCGGGCGGTTCGCCGTGCCGCTCTTCTTCGCCATCGCCGGCTGGGTGGTCCTGGTCGGGGCCCCGCCCAAGGACGGCGCACGGCTGCGGCGACGCGTCGTGCGCATCGTCGTGCCGCTCGCCGTCTGGACCGCTCTCTACCTGGTCTGGGGCGCGCTCCGGGACACCAACGACGACCCGGTCCGCCGACTCGCCCCGGAGGCCCTCCTCGCCTCGGTCCGCCCGGCCTACCACCTCTGGTACCTGTACGCCTACCTCCCCGTGGTCCTGGTCCTGGGCCTGGTCGTCCTGGTCCGGGCGGGCAAGCGCCCCTGGGGGCTGGGCGCGGTGCTGGTGGTCCTGACCGCCGCCCCCACCCTCCTCGGCGACCTGGGAGAGGTCTTCGGCCGCGAACTGCCGCGCTTCGGCTGGACCTTCGCCCCGTACCAACTGATCTACGCGGTGCTCGGAGCCCTGCTGCTCGCCGCCCCCGCGGGCGCGTTCGGCAGGCGGCGGTGGCCCTGGTCGCTGCTCGCGGCGGCCGGCGCGGCCGGGGTGATCGCCTACCAGTACGAGGTGCACTACGCGATTCCGTACGCCCACGTCCTGGTGGCCCTGTCCAGCCTCGGCGTCCTGGCGTCCTTGCACGGCGTGCGCGTCCCGGAGCGGATGCGTCCCGCCCTGACCCGGCTGTCCGAGGCGTCGTTCGGGGCCTACCTCGTGCATGTGCTGGTGCTCGGCGCCCTCACCGACGCCTTCGTCCGCACGGATCTGGGCGGCCCGGCCGCCGGTGCGCTGGTGGTCGGGATCACGGCGGCCACGACGGCCCTGTCGTTCGGTGCGGCCCTGCTGTGGGGGCGGGCGGGGGCGAGCAGGGTCCTGGGCTGACCCCCAGCCGCCGCCGGGCATCCGCGGGGCGCCGTGCGAAGGGCCCCGGCGGTGAGGCGCGCGTGGGCACGACAGGAGGACGACGGGGTGCCGACGCGCGCGCCGGCGTGCCGACGTGCGGGCGGGCGTGCCGACGTGCGGGCGGGCAGCGGGGTGCCGACGCGTGCGGGGAGCCCCGGGGCCCGCAGCGTGCGGGCGGGCGACGGGGTACCGAAACGGGCGGGGACACCCGGGACGCCGAAGCGTGCGGGCGGCCCTGAGGCGCCCGCTCTCCCGCCCCGGGCCTCAGCCCCTTCCGTTCCGCAGGGCCCGGGCCCTCCGGGCCGCGCGGCGCAGGGCCGGGTGCGAGCGCAGGAACGCCAGCCGCGCCGGGACCACGCCGGGCAGCGCCAGCGAGGCCAGGCGGCGGCGCTTGAAATAGCGCCAGGTACGGCCGTCCAGGTGTGCGGCGAGGTAGCGCTCGGCGTCCGGCCGAAGGTCGGGACGGACCCGCGGCCGCATCGCGAACGCGACGGCCGCGAGGAGGCCGGTCAACTCCACCTCATCGGAAGGCCGTTGCGCGGCCACCGCCCGGCCGTCCGCCAGCGGCGGCAGCACGGCGTCCGCCAGCGTCGCCGGTATCCGCTCGCCGTTCTCGTACGGCGTCAGCCGTTCCAGCAGCAGTTCCGTGCCGACGGCCGCCACCGGCAGGCCGTGGAACCGGGCCGCCCCGAACAGCGCCGTCGCGGTGCATCCCACCACCAGCGCGGGACGCAACCGGTGCAGCAGCACGTCGGCCGGCACCGGCGACGCGGTGCCCAGCACCGTCAGTCCGACGCCCAGCCGTCCGGCCTCGGCGAGCAGGGCCGCCGGATGCTCCCACGGGGTGTACGGGTCCGGCGCGTACACCAGCCGGGTGTGGCCGAGGGCGGCCGCCCCGCGCACCATCTCCAGCCGCAGCCCCGCCTCCTCGGCCGCTGTGATCAGCCCGGCTCCGGCGAGATCCTGTCCGAGCAGCAGGGCGGGCGCCTCGACGGCGGGCGTCTCCACGGCCGAGGAAGCGAGTTCGGCGACCACCTTCACGATCGCCTCGGCCGGTACGGTCCGCGACTCCACCTCGTACTCGCCCAGGAGCAGCGGGCGCGCCCCGGGGACCAGGTCCGGATGGAGCAACCGCCGCACCCGGGCCCCGGTCAGCGGCGGGATCTTCTCCCCGGTCGGGCCGTAACCGCCTGGCCCCTCCGCGTACGCGTCGACCGGAACCCCGGCGAACACCTGGGTGAGGGCCCGGGCCGGCCCGGCGTGCGGGGAGTCCACCACCAGCTCCACCTCCGCCCCGCCCAGCCCCCACGCGCGCCGGAAGTGGCGTTCCCACAGCGGGGCGTCGTCCGCCCGGGGCAGCCAGCCGGCCGGGTGGAAGGGGGCGATCGCGTCGTTCCAGGAGCGGACTTCGTCGAACCGGTCGCGCAGCAGCTCGAAGCCGGCGGTCTCCGAGAGGTCGGGGGCGGCCTCCGGGGCCGCCCCGAGCCGGGAGAGCAGCAGGACGCGGCGGTCCGGCTCGGTGAAGCACCCCGCGTCGATCGCCGCGGCGAGCAGCACCACCGCCTCGGGCGAGGAGGCGTGGAAGATCCTGACGGTCATATGGCCGAGGCCCCCTTCGCGGCGACCGGTCGGCGGCGCAGCCTGCGCACCCGGGCCGCCCGTGTCACGTCCATGGCGTCGAGCGCCTCGTCCAGCAGCCGCTGCGGCAGTCTCCCCAGGGCCTCCGCCCCGCGCGACTTCAGCGCGCGGGCCACGGCGGGTTCGAACGCGTCGAGGGCGCCCAGGTGGTGGGCGAGGACCGCGCAGTAGGTGCGGACGGCCTTCGGCAGCAGGGCGTCCGCGTCGCGGTCGGCTGCGGCCCCGGCGACGACCTCGTCGTAGGCCCGCAGGAAATCGAGCCGGCGTTCGTCCCCGATCCGGGTCAGCGAGGTGGCCACCCCGCGCCGGTAGAAATGGCTGAGCAGCCCCAGCACGGCGAAGGATTCCGCCTCCCGGTGCAGCCGCCAGATCCACGGCCGGTCCTCCGCCGTGCGCAGCCCCTCGGTGAAACGCAGCAGCCCCCGGTCCAGCAGCCGCCGGTGGTAGAGGCCCGCCCAGGCGAACGCGTAATCCACCGACGTGGTGCGGTGGGCGGGCAGGATCGCGGCGCGGGGATCGCCGACCACTCCGTGCGGCCCGTGCGGAACCCGGTGCACGGTCCGGGACCTCCCGTCCGCCCGGACGTGGTCGATGCGCACGAAGTCGCACCCCAGCGCCTCGGTCCGGGCCACCAGCCGTGCGTAGTGCCCCGCGGCCAGCCAGTCGTCACCGTCCAGGAAGGCGATGTACTCGCCGCGTGCCGCGTCCAGGCCGGTGTTGCGCGCGGTCGCGAGACCGCCGTTCACCTCGTGGCGCAGCAGGACCGCCCCGGGGACCTCGTCCGCGGCCCGCTCCAGGAGCCGGGTCGTCCCATCGGTCGAACAGTCGTCGACGAGGAGGAACTCGAAGTCCTCACGGGCGTTGGCCCGCAGACTTCGGAGGGTGTCGGAGGCGTAGGGCCGCACGTTGAAGAACGGCACGATGACGGAGAGCTTGACCACGCGGACGACGTTAGGCGGGGCCGCGGCACAGCCCTTGTCCCCGACGAGGACGCCAGGTGAACGACGGCCGTCGGGGCGGTGAATCGACGACGGCCGCCCCGCCGCCGGGGCCCGGAGGCGGGCCCCGCCCGACGCCGTGTCGTGCGGCGGCGCGCACCCGGCGCCGGGTACGGCCGGGGACAAGGCGGGGGCGGCGCCCCGGCCGGATTCACCGCCACCGCCCGGATCGCTTTCCGTGCAGGCCTGCAGGCCGGACGAGGGAATTCGCCTTTCTTCACGAAGAAGTGCGGCCGAAAACGGATGCGCCGGAAAATATCGCGGCGCCGGCACGCGGCCCCGGCGCGGACCCGATTCCCTCCTGCGCCGCGAGCGGCAGGTGAACGACGGCTGGAGGACAGGTGAACTGGGCCTCGTAAAAGCCCTTTTGGTGCGCCCGGTCCGCCGATTCCCCAAGCGTCGGCCGCCTGTTAACCATTTGTTGCTGTTGTGTTGGGCCGCCCATCGAAATGCCTTCCTAATTTCTGGGATGTGCCCCCACGTACCAGCCCTCAGGCCGATCCGGCCGAAAGCCCCGCCGCACCCCGACCGGCGCTGCGGGTCGCCGTCCTCGCCGATTCCGACACCCGGTGGAAATGGGGCGCGCTCACCGCGCGCCGTCTGACCGCCGAGTCCGGTGGGCCGGGCGCGCGTCCCGTCGAGGTCAGCGGGCTGCTGCTGCGCGGCCGGGCCACCCCGACGCCCCGCCAGCTGGCGGAGGTCGGCGAGGTCGGGATCGACGCCGGGCGGGTCCGCGAGGTCACCGCCGTCGAGTTCCTGCACACCGTGCGCCACGAGGCGTACGACGTCGTCGTCCTCGCCCTCGTCGGCGGCGGCGTCCAGGCCATGCTGCACGGCCTGGCCGCCCTGGATCTCCCGCGGCGGCCCGTCGTCGTCACCGGATACGTCGGCGTCGTCTACGAGAAGCTGGCCGACGGGCTGCTGCTGCGCCACGGCGCGGACGTCGTCCTCGCCAACTCGGCCCACGACGCGGAGCGTTTCCGCGCGGTGTACGAGGGGGTGGGCGCCGACGCCTCGGCGGTCACCGAGGCGGCCCTCCCCTTCCTCGGCGGGGCCCCGTACCGCCCCGAAGAGGGCCGCGACACCGTGGTGTTCGCCGCCCAGCCCTCCGTCCCGGCCACGCGCGCCGACCGTACGTACCTCCTGCGCCGGCTCGTCGAGCACGCCCGGCTGCACCCGCGCCGCGAGGTGCTGCTGAAACTGCGCTCCAAGCCCGGCGAGCACACCACGCACATCGAGGAGCTGCCCTACCAGAAGCTCGCACAGCGGCTGCCCGGCGGCCTGCCGCCCAACTTCCGCCTCGTATACGGGCACATGGGCGAGGTCCTGGACCGCACCGACCTCCTGGTCACGGTCTCCTCGACCGCCGCCCTGGAGTCGCTGCACCGCCGCATCCCCACCGCGATCCTCACCGACCTCGGCGTCCGCGAGCCGCTCGGCAACCACCACTTCGTCGGCTCCGGACTCCTCACCTCCTGGGACCGGCTCGACGGCGGGACGCGGCCCCGGCCGGACGCGGAGTGGGTGGCACGGCAGGGCGTCGCCGCCGACGGCTCGTACGGCACCGCCTACGACGCCGCCCGCGCCAAGGTCGCCGCCCTCCTCGACGGCGGCGAACTCCCGCCGCTCGCCCCCTACTACACGCCCGCCACCGCCCCCGGCTACCTCCCCGGCATCCTCGGCCGCCACCAACTGGCCCCCGACGGCACGCCCCTGCCCGGCGCCGCCGCACCGCAGGAGCCGGGCCGGGTCCGGGGCGCGGTCCGCGAGACCGTCCGCAACGCGGCCCGGGGCGCCTACCGCCACGGCGTCCAGCGCGTCGCCCCGGTGATCCGCCGGATGGGGGAGCTGTGACCGCTCCCGCCCCGGGGCCCACCCCGTCAGGAACCCCCACCACACCAGGAGCAGCGATGCAGCCGCCCCCGACCCCGACCGTCGTCGCCGTGATCCCCGCCCGCGGCGGGTCCAAGGGCGTCCCCGCCAAGAACCTCGCCGAGGTCGGCGGCATCCCCCTGGTCGCCCGTGCCGTCCGCGCCGCCCTCGGCGCCCCCGAGGTCACCGACGTCGTCGTCACCACCGACGACGGGGCCATCGCCGAGGCCGCCCGCACCGCCGCCGCCGACCTCCGGGCCGCCCACCGGCTGCACTGCGTGGAGCGCCCCGCCGCCATCGCGGGCGACGCCGCCACCAGCGAAGCGGCCGTCCTGCACGCCCTGGACGTCTACGAGGCCGAACGCGCCCGGACCGTCGACGTGGTCCTCCTCGTCCAGTGCACCAGCCCCTTCGTCTCCCGCGAGGACATCGACGGCGTGGCCAGGGCGGTGGCCCAGGAGGGCGCGGACACGGCCGTCACGGTCGCCCCGTTCCACGGCTTCGTCTGGCGCGACGGGCACGCGGTCGAGGAGGGCACGTACGGCGTCAACCACGACAAGTCCGTACGCCCCCGCCGCCAGGACCGCCCCGAGGACCTGCTGGAGACCGGCGCCGCCTACGCGATGGACGCGGCGGGCTTCCGCACCCACCGCCACCGCTTCTTCGGCCACACCGCCCTCGTCCGCACCGACCCGGCGCGGGTGCTGGAGATCGACGACCCGCACGACCTGGCCCGCGCCCGCGCGCTCGCCCCGCTCCTGGACCCCTCCCCGCTGCCCTCCCTCGCGGACGTGGACGCGGTCGTCCTGGACTTCGACGGCACCCAGACCGACGACCGGGTCATGATCGACTCGGACGGCCGCGAGACCGTCGCCGTGCACCGGGGCGACGGCCTGGGCATCGCCGCACTGCGCAAGGCCGGCGTGCCGCTCCTGATCCTCTCCACCGAGCAGAACCCGGTCGTCGCCGCCCGGGCCCGCAAGCTCCAGGTCCCCGTCCTGCACGGCATCGACCGCAAGGACGAGGCCCTGAAGCGGTGGTGCGACGAGCACGCCATCGCCCCCGAGCGGGTCCTCTACGTCGGCAACGACGTCAACGACCTGCCCTGCTTCTCCCTCGCCGGCTGGCCCGTCGCGGTCGCGAGCGCCCACGACTCGGTACGCGCCGCCGCGCGCGCCGTCACGACCACCCCCGGGGGCTACGGCGCCGTCCGCGAGATCGCGGCCTGGCTGCTGGGCCCCACCCTGACCACCACTCCCGCCCCCACCGTCCCCACCACGTAAGGAAGCACCACCATGACCAGCACCTCCCGCCTGCGCACCTTCGGCACCCGCACCGCCGGCCCCGGCCACCCCGTCTACATCACGGGTGAGATCGGCATCAACCACAATGGCGACCTCGACAACGCCATCGCGCTGATCGACGCCGCCGCCGAAGCAGGCTGCGACGCCGTCAAGTTCCAGAAGCGCACCCCGGAGATCTGCACCCCGCGCGACCAGTGGGACATCGAGCGCGACACCCCCTGGGGCCGGATGACGTACATCGACTACCGCCACCGCGTCGAGTTCGGCGAGGCCGAGTACACCGCCATCGCCGAGCACTGCGCCGAGCGCGGCATCGACTGGTTCGCCTCCCCGTGGGACACCGAGGCCGTCGCCTTCCTGGAGAAGTTCGACGTCCCCGCCCACAAGGTGGCCTCCGCCTCCCTCACCGACGACGAGCTGCTGCGCGCCCTGCGCGCCACCGGCCGCACGGTCATCCTCTCCACCGGCATGTCCACCCCGAAGCAGATCCGCCACGCGGTCGAGGTCCTGGGCAGCGACAACATCCTGCTCTGCCACGCCACTTCCACCTACCCGGCGAAGGCCGAGGAGCTGAACCTGCGGGTCATCAACACCCTCCAGCAGGAGTACCCGAACGTCCCGATCGGCTACTCCGGCCACGAGACCGGCCTCCAGACCACCCTCGCCGCCGTCGCGCTGGGCGCCACTTTCGTCGAGCGCCACATCACCCTGGACCGCGCCATGTGGGGCTCCGACCAGGCCGCCTCCGTCGAGCCGCAGGGCCTGGCCCGCCTGGTCCGCGACATCCGCACCATCGAGCAGTCGCTCGGCGACGGCGTCAAGAAGGTGTACGAGTCCGAGCTCGGCCCGATGAAGAAGCTCCGCCGCGTCGCGGGCGTCGTCGCCGAGACCGAGAACGCGCCGGCCCCCGAGCCGGTCGCGGTCTGAGCGCCGACCGGTGAACCTCGCCTTCGTCGAGAGCCCGGTCCAGCTCCTGAACGTCCTGGAGTGGGTTCACACCCAGGGGGGAGACGATCCGGCCGCCACCACGGTCGTCGTCCTCCCCCCGGTCGACCCGATGTCGCGCGGTCAGCTGCGCCGGATGGCGGAGCTGGCCCGCGACGAGGGCATCACGGTCCGCTGGCAGGAGGCGCGCGGGGACTCCGGCGCGCCCCTGAAGGCCCTGCGCGCCCTGGCCGGCCTGGTCCGGCGCGCGGACCACATAGTGATCGGCGACCCGTTCTCCCGGTACGTCCAGCTCCTGCTGACCCTGGTCCGCGCCGACCGCCTCACGGTGGTCGACGACGGCACGGCCACCATGGAGTTCGTCGCCCAGCTGGCCCGGGGCGAGCGCCTGACGCGCTGGCACCGCCGGGGCCGCACGGGACCGCGCGAACTGGTCCTGGCCCCGGTCACGGCGACGGCCCGCCGCCGCTTCACCCCGAGGGCGAACCACACGGTCGAGGTGTTCACCGCGATGCCGGTCGAGGCTCCGCCCGGCATCGCGGTCACCCCGAACACCTTCGCCTGGACCCGCGCCCGCTTCGGCCCGCCCAGCATCGGCAGGGGCGCGGACCTGGTCGGCACCTCCCTGGTCGAGACGGGCGTCGTCGACCCCGTCCCGTACCAGGAGGCGGTCGCGGCCCTGGCCCGCACCCACGGCGCCACCCGCTACTTCGCCCACCGCCGCGAGTCCGCCGAGAAGCTCCACGCCCTGGAAGCCGCCACCGGCCTGGAGATCGTCCGCCCCGACCTCCCCCTGGAACTGATCGCCCGCCGCGGCCCCATCGGCCGCACGATCGTCAGCTTCCCCTCCACGGTCGTCCACACCCTCCCGCTGGCTCTGGCCGGCACGGGCGTGAACGTCGCGGTCTGCGACATCGCCCCGGAATGGCTCCGCGCCACGGCCTCCCCCCGCGCCGAGGGCTTCCTGAGCGGGGTCACGGAGACGGCGCGGGGGGTGCAGCGGCTTTCGTCGGTGGCGACCTGAGGCCGCGGAGCCGCGACGGATGGCGTCGGCCGCCGACGTAGTGGTACGCGGCAGGGTCCGACCGACCGGCCGCCGTGTCGGGGCTGTGGACGTCCCGCATGTGCGGCTTTCCGGTCGGCGGGCCGCCGTTCACCGCCCCTCGGGGCCGACCGGGGAGGCGTGGCAGCCGGTTCAGGAGGAAGGGGGCGCCGAGTCCGTGGCCAGGACCCGCCGACGAGAGGGGCCCGGCGCACGTGCGTACGGTCCCAGGGGCACCTGTCCCGGTGTCCTGCGCCCTTCCCGCGAGGCCGCGCGCGCCCTCGTTCGAAGCCGGGCCGGTATACCCGGAATCGCCCCGCACCACACGTCCCCGCGCGGACTTTGTTCCCCTGCACGGCTGAAATTTCGCTGATCCCTGGCCAGTTGGGGGGCCGAGGGGCCTACGCTTGATCAGGTGAACCACGTGAAGTCCCGCGCCTCCCGCCCCCACGACCTGCCCGACGCCGAGCAGCCGGGGGGAGGCGGTCTGCCGGGGCGGCTCCCGGACGAGCTCCGGGCCGAGCTGATCGCCTTCCGCCGGGACCTGCACATGCACCCCGAGCTGGGCAACCAGGAGTTCCGTACCACCGCCGCCGTCAAGGACCGGCTGGAGAAGGCCGGGCTCAAGCCGCGGGTCCTCCGGGTCGGGACCGGGCTCATGTGCGACGTGGGGGAGTGGGACGGAGTGACGCCGATGCTGGCGTTGCGGGCGGACATCGACGCGCTGCCGATCCCGGACACCAAGGCCGACGTGCCCTACCGGTCCACCGTGCCCGACCGGGCGCACGCCTGCGGCCACGACGTGCACACCACCACCGTGCTCGGCGCGGGCCTCGTGCTCGCCGAACTCGACCGGCAGGGGCGGCTGCCCAACGCCGTGCGGCTGATCTTCCAGCCGGCCGAGGAGGTCCTGCCCGGCGGCGCGGTCGACGCGATCGAGTCCGGGGTGCTGGAGGGCGTCGGGCGGATCATCGGCGTGCACTGCGACCCGAAGGTGGACGTCGGGCGGATCGGACTGCGGATCGGGGCCATCACCTCGGCCTGCGACCGCCTGGAGGTCACCCTCGACGGCCCCGGCGGCCACACCGCCCGCCCGCACCTGACCACCGACCTGGTCACCGCCGCCGCCCGGATCGCCGTGGACGTGCCCGCCCTGCTCGCCCGCCGGGTCGACGCCCGCTCCGGGCTCGCGCTGACCTGGGGCCGACTGGAGACCGGGCACGCCCCCAACGTCATCCCGCAGCACGCCGAGCTGTCCGGCACCGTCCGCTGCCTGAACCTGGACGCCTGGCGCGAAGCCCCCGACCTGGTGCACGCCGCCGTGGACGAGGTGGCCGGAATGCACCGGGCCAAGACCGTGATCGATTACGTACGGGGCGTGCCGCCCGTGGTGAACGACGCCGAGTCCATCGGCCTGCTGGACGCCGCGATGACCGAGCGCCGCGGTTCGTACGCGATCGAGGACACCGAGCAGAGCCTGGGCGGGGAGGACTTCTCCTGGTACCTGGAGAAGGTCCCCGGCGCGATGGCCCGCCTCGGCGTCCGGACGCCGGGTGACACGCGCGGGCTCGACCTGCACCGCGGCAACTTCGACGTGGACGAAGAGGCCATCACCGTGGGTGTCGAGCTGTTCACCGCCGCGGCACTGCTCGACGGGAACCGTTAGCGGAGCGTTGACGCGGTCTTCGCGGGCCGTTCGTGGACCCGCGGGACCGCTTCTGTTCACGACGATCCGATAACGGCTTCCGTACGTGCTCTTATCTGACATCTACGCGCGTTACGATCGCCGCGAAACCAGCGCCGGAAGAGGCGCTTCGGTCAGGTTTGAAGGAGCCTCCCTTGCGCCGGATCACCAGGATCACCACCGTGGGCATTGCGTCCGCGGCGCTTGCACTCAGCGTCACCGCCTGTGGCGGGAAATCTTCGTCGGACGCGGGTTCCGGCAAGGACGGCGACAAGGCCGCCATCGCGTACGACATCGGCGGTCGCGGCGACCAGTCGTTCAACGACGCCGCCTACGCCGGTCTCGCCAAGGCGGAGAAGGACCTCGGCATCAAGGGCAGCGAGGCCGAGCCCTCCGACGGCGAGGGCGACGCCGACAAGGTCCAGCGCCTCACCGAGCTGGCCCGTTCCGGCAACAACCCGGTGATCGGCGTCGGCTTCGCCTACGCGCCCGCCATCAAGAAGGTCGCCCCGAAGTTCCCGAAGACCACCTTCGGCATCATCGACGACGCCTCGGTGACCGGCGACAACATCGCCAACATCGTCTTCAACGAGGAGCAGGGCTCCTACCTCGCCGGCGTCGCCGCCGCCAAGGTCACCAAGACGAAGACGATCGGCTTCATCGGCGGTGTCGAGACCCCGCTGATCAAGAAGTTCGAGGCCGGGTTCGTCCAGGGCGCCAAGGACACCGACCCCTCGGTCAAGGTCCTCCCGCAGTACCTGACGCAGCCGCCGAACTTCGACGGCTTCTCCAAGCCCGACCTCGGCAAGGCCGCCGCCCAGGGCCAGCTCGACAAGAAGGCCGACGTGATCTACTCGGCCGCCGGTCTGGCCGGCTCCGGCGCCATCGAGGCCGCCTCCAAGGCAGGCAAGTGGAACATCGGCGTCGACTCCGACCAGTACCAGCAGAAGGGCCTCGCGGCCTACAAGGAGTCCATCCTCACCTCCGTCACCAAGGACGTCGAGGACTCCGTGTTCAACCTGATCAAGTCGGTCAAGGACGGCAAGCCGACCACCGGTGAGATCCGCTACGGCCTGGACAAGGACGGCGTCGGCCTGTCGATGTCCAACCCGGCGTTCGCCAAGATGACCGACGTCATCGCGGCCGTCGACAAGGCCAAGCAGGAGATCATCGACGGCAAGATCACCGTCAAGACCGCCCCGTAAGCGGTTCGGCGCCTTCCGCCGCACGGCTGGTTTCCCCGGGCCCCGTCCGTCCCCCGTCCCGCTCCGCGGCCGGTGGACCGACGGGGCCCCGGGCCCGCCCCGCCCGGCGCACCGGCTTCCGCACCACCGTCCCGCGCGATGGGACCGCGAAGGTCCCGCGCGGCCCCACGAAGAAGTTCCGCCTCTCGCCGTGCTCTCCCATCCCGGTCCGGACCCCGCGTCCGGACCGTGACGTGCACCCCGTGTTTCACGATTCGGCAGCGCTACGCGTGTAGACAGCCCTCCGGCGCGATAACTTCACCCCGCCCCTCGGGGGGTGCCCGACACCCCCAGCCCCTCCGCCCCCGCTCCTGTCCGGCCAAGGAGAGTGCGTCATCAACGCGTCCAGCAGCCCCCCTGCCGTAGAACTGCACGGCATCACCAAGCGCTTCCCCGGCGTCGTCGCCAACCACGACATCGACATCACGATCGGCAAGGGCACGGTCCACGCCCTCGTCGGTGAGAACGGCGCCGGCAAGTCCACCCTGATGAAGATCCTCTACGGCATGCAGAAGCCGGACGAGGGCACCATCGCGATCAACGGAGAGCAGGTCTCGTTCTCCAACCCGGGCGACGCCATCGGGCGGGGCATCGGCATGGTGCACCAGCACTTCATGCTCGCCGACAACTTCACCGTCCTGGAGAACGTCGTCCTCGGCGGCGAGAAGCTGTACGGCATCGGGTCCGGCGCCCGGAAGAAGATCAAGGAGATCTCCGACGCGTACGGCCTGGGCATCCGGCCCGACGCGCTCGTGGAGGACCTCGGGGTCGCCGACCGGCAGCGCGTGGAGATCCTCAAGGTGCTCTACCGGGGCGCCCGCATCCTGATCCTCGACGAGCCGACCGCGGTCCTCGTGCCGCAGGAGGTCGACGCGCTCTTCGCCAACCTGCGCGAGCTCAAGGCCGAGGGCCTCACCGTCATCTTCATCTCGCACAAGCTGGGCGAGGTGCTCTCCGTCGCCGACGACATCACGGTGATCCGCCGCGGTACGACCGTGGGCACCGCCGACCCGGCCACCACCACGCCCAAGCAGCTCGCCGAGCTGATGGTCGGCAGCGAACTGCCCTCGCCGGAGACCCGCGAGTCCACCGTCACCGACGTGCCCATGCTGCGCGTGCGGGACCTGGCGCTCACCGTCACCGACCCCGACGGCACCGTCCGCGACGTGCTCGCCGGCATCGACTTCACCATCCACCAGGGCGAGGTCCTCGGCATCGCCGGCGTCGAGGGCAACGGGCAGACCGAGCTGATCGAGGCCCTGATGGGCATGCGCGACCCGGACGGCGGGACCATCACCCTCGACCAGGACGACATCTCGCACGCCCCCACCCGCAGGCGCCGCGAGTCCGGCATCGGCTACATCCCCGAGGACCGCCACCGCCACGGCGTCCTGCTGGACGCCCCGCTGTGGGAGAACCGCATCCTCGGCCACGTCACCGAGAAGCCCAACAGCCGCGGCTGGCTGCTGGACAACAAGGCGGCCCGCACCGACACCGAGCGCATCGTGCGCGAGTACGACGTGCGCACCCCCGGCATCGAGGTCACCGCGGCCTCCCTCTCCGGCGGCAACCAGCAGAAGCTGATCGTCGGCCGCGAGATGAGCCACGCCCCCAAGCTCCTGATCGCCGCCCACCCCACCCGCGGGGTGGACGTCGGCGCGCAGGCGCAGATCTGGGACCAGATCCGCGAGGCCCGCCGCGAAGGGCTGGCCGTGCTGCTGATCTCGGCCGACCTGGACGAGCTGATCGGGCTCTCCGACACCCTGCGCGTCATGTACCGCGGCCGACTGGTCGCCGACGCCGACCCGGCCACCATCACCCCGGAGGAACTGGGCTCGGCCATGACCGGCGCCGCCACCGGTCACCTCGAAAGCCCGGAGGACGAGGCCCGATGAAGAAAATCGACAAGGACCGGCTGATCCTGGGCTTCGCCGGCCCGGTGCTCGCCCTGGTCGTCGCCCTCGTGCTGACGACCGTGGTGCTGCTCGCCTCCGGCCGCAACCCCTTCGAGCCGTACCGGATCATGTTCGAGTCGGCGAGCTACGTCGACGTACAGGTCCTGATCGTCAACCAGGCCGGTACGTACTACCTGGCCGCCCTCGCGGTCGCGGTCGGCTTCCGGATGAACCTCTTCAACATCGGCGTCGACGGCCAGTACCGCCTCGCCGCCATGCTGGCCGCGCTGGTCGGCGCCAGCGTGAACCTGCCGGGCCCGCTGCACATCGCGCTGATCGTGGTCGTCGCCATGCTGGTCGGCGCGTTCTGGTCGGGCATCGCGGGCTTCCTCAAGACCACCCGCGGGGTGAGCGAGGTCGTTTCGACGATCATGCTCAACTCGATCGCCACCGCGCTGGTCGCCTGGCTGATCCTGCCGAAGAACTTCGGCGAGCAGCCCGCCGGCTCCAACAACCTCACCACCGGTGAGATCCCGGAGTCCGGCTGGTTCCCCGGACTGCCGATGGGCGACCAGGCCGGCGAGATCTACGGCTTCACCTTCGTCGCCGCCGGCTGCGGCCTCCTGTACTGGTTCGTGCTCAACCGCACCCGGTTCGGCTTCGACCTGCGGGCCACCGGCGCCAGCGAGAGCGCCGCCCAGGCGTCCGGCGTGGACGCCAAGAAGATGATCCTCACCTCGATGCTGATCTCCGGCGCCGTCGCGGGACTGGCGGGCATGCCGACCCTGCTCGGCGACACCCACACCTACAGCCTCGACTTCCCCACCGGCATCGGCTTCACCGGCATCACCATCGCGCTGCTGGGCCGCAACAACCCGCTCGGCATCGCCTTCAGCGCCCTGCTGATCGCCTTCCTGGACAAGTCGTCCGCCTCGCTCGACCAGTACGGGTACGAGAAGGAGATCGCCACGATCATGCAGGGCCTGATCGTGATCTCGGTCGTCGTCTCCTACGAGCTGGTACGCCGCTACGGCGTCCGCCGCCAGCAGCAGAAGGTCGGCGAAGAGCTCGCCGCCGGCCATGCCCTCACGACCGAGAAGGAGGCGGCCCTGTGAGCACCAGCAAAGCCACCGCCGCACGGCCCGCCCCCGTCAAGGGCGGACGCAGCAAACTCTCCCTGCCCGTCGTCCTGCTGATCATCGCGGGGGCGCTCGCCCTCGTCTCGCTGGTGCGCCTGATCAGCGGTGCCGACGACATCACCTCGGTCGGCCAGGTCGCCGGCGCCCTGGAACTCGCCGTCCCGATCGGCCTCGCCGGACTCGGCGGCCTGTGGGCCGAGCGCGCGGGCGTCGTCAACATCGGCCTCGAAGGCATGATGATCCTCGGCACCTGGTTCGGAGCCTGGGCCGGGTTCCAGTGGGGCCCGTGGATGGGCGTCCTCTTCGGCATCCTCGGCGGCTGCCTCGGCGGTCTGCTGCACGCGGTCATCACCGTCACCTTCGGCGTGAACCACATCGTCTCCGGTGTGGCGATCAACATCCTCGCCGTCGGCATCACCCGCTACCTCTCCAACTTCGCCTTCGACGGCGTCCAGGGCGGCTCCTCCAAGCAGTCCCCGCGCGTCGAACCGATCGACAAGATCACCATTCCGGGCCTCTCGGACTGGTTGCAGGACCTCCAGCAGCAGCACTGGTTCCTGGTCTCCGACCTGGCGGGCATCATCGGCGGCCTGGTCACCGGCCTCTCCCTGCTCACCGTCGTCGCCCTGCTGCTGATCCCCGCCACCTGGTGGATCCTGTGGCGCACCCCGTTCGGTCTGCGGCTGCGCTCCTGCGGCGAGTCCCCGGTGGCCGCCGAGACCCTCGGCGTCAACGTGTACAAGTACAAGTACATCGCCGTCACGGTCTCCGGCGGTCTGGCGGGCCTCGGCGGCGCGTTCCTCGCCATCGTCGCCACCGGCATCTACCAGGAGGGCCAGACCGGCGGCCGCGGCTACATCGGCCTCGCCGCGATGATCTTCGGCAACTGGATGCCCGGCGGTATGGCGCTGGGCGCCGGCCTCTTCGGCTTCACCGACAGCCTCAAGCTGCGCGGCGGCGCGGAGAACGTCCACGCCATGCTGCTCCTGCTGGCGATCCTGCTGGTCATCGCGGTGTTCTGGCAGCTGTACCGGAAGAAGTACGTCGCCGCGGTGATCTCGGCGGCCGTCTCGGCGCTGCTGTTCACCTGGTACTTCCTGACCGACCAGGTGCCCAGCCAGTTCGTCGACGCGGCCCCGTACGTCACGACGCTGCTGGTCCTCTCGCTCTCCGCGCAACGCCTGCGGATGCCCAAGGCGGACGGCGTGCCGTACCGCAAGGGGGAGGGCAAGTGACGCCGCCGGCCGCCGAGGACGCGGCAGCGGCGGCGGCCTTCGGCGCGTCCGACTGGGAGGCCCTGCGGGAGGCGGCGCGGGACGCCATGTCCCGCGCGTACGCCCCCTACTCCGGCTACCCGGTCGGGGTGGCCGCCCGCGTGGACGACGGCCGCACCGTCACCGGCTGCAACGTGGAGAACGCCAGCTACGGACTCTCGCTCTGCGCCGAGTGCGGTCTGGTCTCCACGCTCCAGGCCACCGGCGGCGGCCGGCTGACCCACTTCACCTGCGTGGACGGCGCCGGGGCGATCCTGGTGCCGTGCGGCCGGTGCCGCCAGCTGCTGTACGAGTTCGGCGGGCCGGAACTCCTCCTGGAGACGCCCGACGGGCTGCGCACGCTGGACGCGATGCTGCCGCAGGCGTTCGGCCCTCAGCACCTCGGCTGAGCCCGCGCCCCTGTTTCCCGGCGGTGGCCCTTCCTCCCACGGAAGGGCCACCGCTCTTTCCCCTCTCTATGCGCGTAGAGTCATCGAGGACTCTTGCGTACGCACCCGGCCGGAAGGATTCCCATGGACGCCATCTCCGTCATCCGCACCAAGCGGGACCGAGGCGAGCTGACCTCCGAGCAGATCGACTGGGTCATCGACGCCTACACCCGCGGCGAGGTCGCCGACGAGCAGATGTCCGCCCTCGCCATGGCGATCCTGCTCAACGGCATGAACCGCACCGAGATCGCCCGCTGGACCGCCGCGATGATCGCCTCCGGCGAGCGGATGGACTTCCACGCGCTCTCCCGCCCCACCACCGACAAGCACTCCACCGGCGGCGTCGGCGACAAGATCACCCTGCCGCTCGCCCCGCTGGTCGCCGCCTGCGGCGCGGCCGTGCCGCAGCTCAGCGGCCGGGGCCTGGGCCACACCGGCGGCACCCTGGACAAGCTGGAGTCCATCCCCGGCTGGCGGGCCCACCTCACGGGCGCGGAGATGCTGGACGTCCTCGACACCACCGGCGCGGTCATCTGCGCCGCCGGCGACGGGCTGGCCCCCGCCGACAAGAAGCTGTACGCGCTGCGCGACGTCACCGGCACCGTCGAGGCGATCCCGCTCATCGCCAGCTCCATCATGTCCAAGAAGATCGCCGAGGGCACCGGCGCACTCGTCCTGGACGTCAAGGTCGGCTCCGGCGCCTTCATGAAGACCATCGAGGACGCCCGCGAACTGGCCTCCACCATGGTCGCGCTCGGCACCGACAGCGGTGTGCGCACGGTCGCCCTGCTCACCGACATGTCCACCCCGCTCGGCCTCACGGCGGGCAACGCGCTCGAGGTCCGCGAGTCCGTCGAGGTGCTCGCCGGCGGCGGCCCGAAGGACGTCGTCGACCTCACCCTCGCGCTCGCCCGCGAGATGCTGGACGCCGCCGGCCTCAAGGACGCCGACCCGGAGAAGGCGCTCGCCGACGGCTCCGCGATGGACGTCTGGCGCCGGATGATCTCCGCCCAGGGCGGCGACCCGGACGCCGCGCTCCCCACCGCCCGCGAGCAGCACGTGGTGACCGCGCGCTCCTCCGGCGTCCTCACCCGCCTGGACGCGTACGACGTCGGCGTCGCCGCCTGGCGCCTCGGCGCGGGCCGCGCCCGCAAGGAGGACCCGGTGCAGGCGGGCGCGGGCGTCGAACTGCACGCCAAGCCCGGTGACACGGTCACCGAGGGCCAGCCGCTGATGACGCTGCACACGGACACCCCGGAGAAGTTCGACTACGCCCTGAAGGCCCTGCCCGACGCGTACGACATCGCCCCGGCCGGCACGTCGTTCGCGCCGCTCCCGGTGGTGCGGGAACGTATCGCCTGACCTGCGGTTTCCTCGTACGGGTGAACGGGACCGGTGGACTGCCGCCGGTCCCGTTCGGCATGCTGGACCCGGTGACGTACCGATAGAGGAGACCGCCGTGGGCGCACGTACGTACCGGGTGCTGGAAACGGTCGAGTACGGGCGGGAGTTGACGCTTCCTGAGCCGTTCGGGCTGGTGTTCGACACCGGCGTCCTCCCTCTCGGCCGACACACGGACGGCCCGCCGCACGGAGGGAATCCGTGCGGCGGGCCGCCGTCGTGCGAGCGTGGACTACCGGCCCGTAGGGGTCACTTGCCGAAGTACGCGCTGTAGATCGTCACCGACGAGGTGTTGCCCTTCTTGTCGGCGACCTTGGCGGCGAAGGAGATCGCCTTGCCCTTCGCCGGGTTCTTGACGGTGATCTTCCCCTTCTTCACCGTGACCTTCTTCCAGGTCTTGCCGCCGTTGTAACTGACGTACGTCTTCAGCGACTTCAGGTTCTTGCCCGCGGCGGCGCCCTGCACCTTCACCGGCACCGAGACGGTCTTGCCCGCCTTGACGCGGCCGTCGGCGCCTACGGCCGGGGTGAACCGGACGGTGGAGACGGGCAGCATCGTGAACGCGGTCTTCTTCGAGCGGAACGTCCAGGCCGCGTCCACCCGGGTGGAGAGCGGGTTGACCTTCGCGCTGTGCCGGACCGTGGTCGTCAGCTTGTAGTCCGCCGCGCCCGCCGGGACCCGGAAGGGCGCGTCACCCGTCACCGGGTCGTCGTTCTGGCCGAGCTTCTTGCCGTTGCGGTACAGGACGGTCTTGGCCGACGTGTACAGCATCCCGCCCGCGTTGCCCTGGCCGTCGGCCAGCAGCGGGAGGGCGCCGGTGATCTCGTTGCCCTCACGGGCGATGCCGTAGTCCTGGTCGACCAGCGGGCCGAACACCGCCGTGTTCACGGCCTTCGTGTACGACTTGCCCGCCTTGTACGCCGCCTCGCGGCCGAGCTGGTAGTTGGCCTCGTACGTCGGCCAGCCCTCCGCGTCGAGCGGGCCGAGCTGGTCGAATCCGAAGCCCCACTTCACCTTGTCCGCCGTGGAGACGTACAGCGTGCGGGTGCCCGGCAGCTTCTGCTCGACCGACGTGGCCCAGCTGCCGCCCTGCGTGGCCAGGTAGGGGTAGGCGGTGACCGAGCCCTTCTTCTTCGGCGCGGCCGAGCCCATGCCCACCTTCACCTTGGCGAGCTGCCCCGTGGTGAACTTCCGGTCGTAGCCGGTGGCGAGCTGCTTGACCTTGCCGCCGACCGCGATGTCGTACTCGGTCGAGGCGCCCGTGGTCCAGGTGCCCGTCCAGTGCTGGGCGAGCGAGACGCCGGTGACCGGCGGGCCGACGTGCAGGGTGCGGATCCCGGCCGGCGAATCCATCAGCCAGCCGAAGCTGACCGCGTCGTCCGCCGTCTCCACCACGTAGTCCGGGGAGAACAGCTGGGCCTTCGCCTTCGCGTCCGGCAGCGCGACCTTCACCGGCTTCGCCTTGCGGGCGTCGAACGTCAGCGTGACGGCCCCGGTGACCGAGACCTTCGGCTGTGCGATCCAGTCGGCGCCCTTGGTGACGTCGTCCGGGTCCTGGTAGACCGTGGAGTTGGCCACGTACGTGCCCTTGGGCACCCGGATCTTCGCCACGCCGTCGACGACCTGCGGGCTCAGGAACGGGTTGCCGGACGTGGCGCCGAAGCGGAAGAGGGTGCTCTCCACGAAGGCGGCCGGGCGGCCGTCGCGCCCTATGTGCTTGATGGTGACGTCGTAGCTCTCGCCCTCGCGCTCGACCGCGGCGGCCGTGCGCACGGTCTGCCCGCCGCCGGTCGCCACCACGTACGCCGAGTACGTGCCGTCCACCGTGCCGCCGAGGCGGGTGTCGGCGGTCAGCGCGACCTCCGCCGTGCCGCCGGCCGGGACGGTGACCTTGTCCGCGCCGAGCGTGAAGAAGCCGGCCGGAGCGGGCTTGCCCTGCGGTCCGGTGCCGGTCGCCTTCAGGTCGAGGGTGACGTCACTGGCGCCCAGGTTGCGGTACGTGACCTTCTCGGTGGCCGGTACGTCGTCGGTGTGCGGCCACTGCTGCACACCGAAGCTCACCGACACCGGCTCGGCCACGATCGTCTGGGTGATCGCCCGGTCCACCTGGATCCGGCCCGAGCCCTGCTGGAACGGGTTGTACGCGCCGGGCTTCGTGGACGCGGTCAGCGCGCCCTTCAGCTCGGTGTACGTCCAGTCGGGGTGCTGCTGCTTGAGCAGGGCCGCCGCGCCCGCCACGTGCGGGGTGGCCATCGACGTACCCGAGATCGTCGCGTAACCGGCGGGCTTCTCGCCCACCTCCCGCGCGATCAGCGAACCGGGCGGGATGGCGGCCGTGGTGTCCACACCGGGGGCCGTCACGTCGGGCTTGATCGCCCCGTCCCCGATCCGCGGGCCCCGGCTGGAGAACTCCGCCAGCACGTCCTTGTCGTCGACCGCGCCCACGGTCAGCGCGGCGTCGGCGCTGCCGGGCGAACCGACCGTGCCCGCGCCGTCGCCCTCGTTGCCCGCGGCGATGGCGAACAGGACGCCCTTCTCGGCCGACAGCTTGTCGACCGCCGCCTCCAGCGGGTCCACCTCCGGGGTGTCCGGCCCGCCGAGGCTCAGGTTGACGATGTCGGCGCCCTGGGCGACCGCCCACTCCATGCCCGCCAGGATGCCCGAATCCTCGCCGTACCCCTCGTCGTCGAGCACCTTGCCCGCGAGCAGCTTGGCGTCCGGGGCCACGCCCTTGAACTTCCCGCCCGACTTGGCCCCGCTGCCCGCCGCGATCGAGGCGACGTGCGTGCCGTGGCCGACCCGGTCCTTGGTGTCCTTGGAGGCGCTGAAGTTCTTCTCCGCGAGGATCTGGCCCTTGAGGTCGGGGTGGGTGGAGTCCGTCCCGGTGTCCAGCACCGCGATCTTGACCCCCTTCCCTGTGAACCCGGCCTTCCAGGCCGCGGGGGCGCCGATCTGCGGGACGCTCTTGTCGAGGCTCGCCCTGCGCACCCCGTCGAGCCAGACCCGGTCGATGCCCGCCGCGGTGGTGACCTGCTCACCGGCCGCGCTCCGGTCGGTGAGGGCCTTCCAGATGGCCGGGGCGTCGGCGGTCGGCGTGGTCACCGACTCGGCGTTCAGGGACTTCAGGCTCCGGCCGACCTCGGTGCCGCCCGCGTCGCGGACCTGCGCCTTCGCGGCGGCGGCCTGCTTGCCCCGGTAGCCGACGATCAGCTTGAGACCGTTCTTCTGAGCCCGGAGGTTCTCCGGGCGGCTCAGCTCGGTGACGTCGAACAGCCGCCGGTCGAGCTTTCCGGAGACGATCAGCTTCCGGGCGTCGGCCGGGACGACGAAGGTGTGCTCCTTGTCGCTCATCCGCTGGACCGGGATGTGCTCACGGCCCTTCGCCGGCCGGAAGGCGACCGGCTTGCCCTGGGCGTCGACCGTGACCCGGTCGCCGGTGACGAGCGTCAGCTGACGTACGTCCCGGTCCTGGGCCCGGGCGCCGGACGCCGCCCCCACCGGGCCCGGCTGGGCGACGGCGGCCGGAGCCATCCCCGCCGCCAGTGCCACGGCCACGGCCGCGGCGACCGTGGGTATGCACGCGTTTCTCACGTGTCTGCGCAACTCTCCCCCTGGAGAACTCGATGGTTCTTCAACCCGCCGGCCCGCAGGAACGCAGAAAAGACGGCTGCGGCCGCCGGTCCACCCGACTAGAGGGGGCGGGAGGGGAATCGGTTGACGGAAGAGGGCGGGAAGTTCGGAGTTGACGCGAAAAGGCCCCTCCGCGGCGGGATCACGCGGGGCGGAGGGCGGCGGGACGCCTCACGCGAGCGGGCGGCGCCGGCGGGGCGCCCGCGCGAGGACCGATGATTTTCGCCCGCCGGGCCGGTCTGCCCGGTGTGGACGCCGAGAATCCGATCGCCCTGACCGTGACCGGCCGGGTCAGCCGTGCCGTCGTACCCGAACTCTGCGCCGAGTTGGAGCGTGCGCTGAGCGGTCCCCGGGGCGCCGCCCCCGCGCCGGGGGCGGTGGTGGACTGCGATGTGGGCGGGGTGGTCCGGCCCGACCTGACCCTGGTCGACGCGGTGGCCCGGCTGGCGCTCGTGGCCCGTCGGTCCGGTCACACCCTGCGTCTGCGCCGCGTACCGCCCGAACTCCGCGCGCTGCTGGACCTGGTGGGGCTGGCGGACGTGGTGACCCTGGCCAAGGAGCGGGAGGAGCCGGAGGAACGGGTGCCGGGCCCCCTCTGAACCCCCGCGTACGCGTCTCACGCACGTACGCGAGCCGGGGCGGACCCCGCGGGCGTCACGGGGCCCGCCCCCGGGCCGTCGTGTTCCTACGCCCGGGCCGGGAGCCGCTCCGGCAGGCCGAACAGCGGGAACCAGCGCGGGGCGTCCAGGAAGCAGTGCATCCCGGCGACCGCCCCGTCCCGGACGTCGATGACCTGGACCGCCCACGGTACGAAGCCGGGGCCGTCCTCGGCGGACTTGTAGTGCGCGAAGGCGGGGGAGCCGTTGGCCGCGACGGGCACCAGCCGGGAGCCGGCGCACCCCGCGCCGAGGGTGGTCATGAAGCCCGTGATGTCCCCGGCGCCCTGGAGCCACAGGTCGAACGGCGGCATCGTCATCACCGCGTCCTCGCGGAGCAGCGCGGTCAACGCGGCCATGTCGTACCCCTCGAACGCCTTCACATAGCGCTCCAGGAGCCGCTGCTGCTCCTCGTCGAGAGGATCGGCCGGATCGCCGTCCCGGCCCTCCGTCTCGGTCAGCGTGGCGCGGGCCCGCTGCAGGGCGCTGTTGACCGAGGCTACGGAGGTCCCCAGCAGTTCGGCGACCTCGGCGGCCTTCCAGGCGAGCACCTCGCGCAGGATCAGCACGGCCCGCTGCTTGGGCGGCAGGTGCTGGAGGGCGGCGACGAACGCCAGGCGCACCGACTCGCGGGCCACGGCCGCCTCCGCCGGGTCCTGCACGGAGGGCAGGACGCGCCCGTCCGGCATCGGCTCCAGCCAGACGTCCTCCGGGCGGGCGCTGAGCGTGGCCCGGGCGAGCGGGGTCGGGCCGGTCAGATCGACCGGGCGGGCGCGCTTGCCGCCCGCTTTCAGCATGTCCAGGCAGACGTTGGTGGCGATCCGGTAGAGCCAGGAGCGCAGCGAGGACCTGCCCTCGAAGGCGCCGAAGCCGCGCCAGGCGCGGACCAGGGTGTCCTGCACGGCGTCCTCGGCCTCGAAGGCGGAGCCGAGCATCCGGTAGCAGTACCCGGTCAGCTCGGCCCGGTGGGCTTCCAGCCGGCTGTCGATCCCGGCGGCGCCCGCCTCACCCTCCGCCGCGTCCGTGGCCGTCGTCGTCGGATCGCTCATCGCTCCACCCCTGTCGCGCGCAGCCGCGCCGTGGCTTGTCCCCTGGTACGCCGGAAGCTACCGGAGGCCACTGACAACCGGGCCGGACGGAGAGAGGGGCGCCGGACGCCCCGGCTCCGCCGCGGCGTCCGGCACCCCTCACGGTGCCCTCGGCCTCCGGCGCCCCGGAGGGCGCCCTCGGCGGTTCGCTCAGGTCCCGGGCTTGCGCCCGTACACGTACACGTCGTCGCCGTTCTTCAGCATTTTCCAGTATGCCTTCGCGTCGGCGGGCCGCATGTTGACGCAGCCGCCGGAGCCCGGCGGGTTGTACATGGACTTGGTGACCGAGTGGAACGCCTGGCCCCCGTCGAAGAACTGGGAGTACGGCATCCAGACCTTGTAGATGGTCGACCAGTGGTTGATGTTGCGCCAGTAGATCTTCTTGGCCCCGGTCCGGGTCTCTGCGCCGTTGCGGCCGGTCCGCACCGGCACCGGCCCGTACTTCAGCTTCTTGCCGTCCTGGATCCAGCTCAGCTGCCGCGTCAGGTCGACGCAGGCGATGCGCCCCTTGTCGGTCGGGCACTTCCCCGCCTTGTTGGGGTTCTTCCCGGCCGCCTTCTGGGCGAGCATCGTGTTCATCGTGCGCCAGGTCAGCGGCCCGGCGTAACCGATGGTGGGGGTGATGCCGTGCTTCTGCTGGAACGCCCGGATCGCCTTGCAGTCGGCCGTGGACTGCTTGCCGTCCACGGGCCGCTTCAGGAACTTCTCGACCTGCTTCTGGTACGGTCCCGCCGATTTCGTGCAGGAGGCCGCCTGTGCGGCGGTGCCGCTGCCCAGGACCAGGGCCGGAGCGGCCACCAGTCCGGCGACGGACAGGGCGACCCCGCGCCGCAGTCGTCTTCCGGATATCTTCGCCGTGGCTCCCATGCGCGCCAACTCCCCTTCGCCCGCTGTGTTTCGTCGGTTACGCCTGGTAGACGTGCGAAGGGGAGCCGTGGTTGCACGGCGGTATGTCTCGATTGCGTCCCGAAGACCGATGGGGCTCCCGAAAGCCGACGGGCCCCGGGGCGGCCTCAGCGGGCGGCCGGGACGAGCGCCCGCCGCTCCGCACGCGCCACCCGGGTTCCGTACAGGGTGACCGAGACGACGCCCAGGACCGCGAACAGGCCCAGGCCCACCGTCGCCGTCCAGCCCCCGGCGTGGAAGGCGATCGCGCCCAGCGTGCCGCCCGCGCTGGAGCCCAGGTAGTACGCCGACTGGTAGAGCGCCGACGCCTGGGCCCGGCCCGTCGTCGCGGTCCGGCTCACCGAGGACGAGGCGACCGCGTGCCCGGCGAAGAAGCCGGCCGTGATCAGCACCAGGCCCGGCAGGACGGCGGCGAGGGAGTCCGCCAGCGAGAGCAGCAGCCCGGCGGCCGTGGTGGAGACCGCCAGGTACAGCGCGCCCCGGCGGCCGAGCCGGGCCACCAGGCGTCCGGCTGCGGCGGAGGAGACCGTGCCGACCAGGTAGACGAGGAAGATCGAGCCGATGACGCCCTGCGGCAGGCTGAACGGCTCCTCGACCAGGCGGTAGCCGATCACCGTGTAGACCGCGCCGAACACCGTCATGAACAGGGCGCCGATCGCGTACAGCCGGACCAGCAGCGGGTCGGACAGGTGGCCGGCGACCGTCCGTGCGAGCGCCTTCGGGCTCGGCGAACCCGGGCGGAAGTGACGGGCCCGGGGGATCAGGAAGTGGAACGCGACGGCGCACGCCAGCGCGAGCAGCCCGACCGCCGCGAGCGCGGCGCGCCAGCCCCAGGCCTGTGCGATCCAGCCGGTCAGGATGCGCCCGCTCATGCCGCCGATGCTGTTGCCCGCCACGAACAGGCCGATCGCGGCGATCAGCGCCTTGGGCCGCACCTCCTCCGCCAGATACGCCATCGCGGAGGCCGGGAGCCCGGCCAGCGCCGCACCCTGGACGGCGCGCAGCGCGATCAGCGCGCCCATCGACGGGGCGAACGGCACCAGCAGCCCGACCAGCACCGCGACCACCAGCGACGCCGTCATCATCTGCCGCCGCCCGAACCGCTCCGAGAGCGCGCTCAGCGGCAGCACGAACAGGGCCAGCGCCCCGGTCGCCGCCGACACGGTCCAGCTCGCCTGCCCGGCGGTCGCGTCGAACGAGGCGGAGACGGCGGGCAGCAGCGCCTGGGTGGAGTAGAGGAGGGCGAACGCCGCGACACCGGCGGCGAAGAGGGCGAAGCTCATCCGGCGGTAGCCGGGGCGGCCGGGCGCCAGCCGCTCGGGGGCGACGGCGGCGGGCGCGGCGGTGGTGGTGACGGGGGACTGCGGAGCGGAGGCATCCACCACGACGGTGGATGCCCCGGTATCGGCGGGAGGCATACGACGAACGTAGAGGGAGACGTTTCATGCGTCCAATGCATGAAACTGCCATAATCAATCCCATGGTGCATGAGCGCAGTTCAGGGCCCCGGCTGTCACCCAACAGTTACGAAGAAGACATCCGGGCCGTGCTCGCGCCCCGTCTCGCGTACTTCGAGGCGGTCGCCCGGCACGAGCACGTCACCCGTGCCGCGCACGAGCTGGGCGTCCCGCAGTCCACGCTCTCGCGGGCCATGGTCCGCCTCGAAACGGACCTGGGCGTCGCCCTGTTCGCCCGCAAGGGCCGTACCGTCTCGCTCACCCCGGCGGGCCGCACCTTCCTCGCCTCGGCCGAACGGGCCCTGGCCGAGGTGGAGAAGGCCGCCGACTCCGTCCGGGCGGACGCCGACCCGACGGCGGGCCGGGTCTCCTTCGGCTTCCTGCACACCATGGGCTCGGAGACCGTGCCCGCCCTGATCCGCGCCTTCCGGGTCGACCACCCCAGGGTCCGCTTCCAACTCGTGCAGAACTACGGCGAGGCGATGATCGAACGGCTCCGCGCCGGCGGCCTCGACCTCTGCCTCACCTCACCCGTTCCCGACGCCCCCGACCTGGTCGCCCGCCGCCTCGACGAACAGCGGCTGCGCCTCGTGGTCCCCGACGACCACCGCCTCGCCTCCCGCCGCCGCATCCGGCTCGCGGAGGCCGCCGACGAGACGTTCGTGACCCTGGAGCCCGGTTACGGGCTGCGCCGCATCACCGACGACCTCTGCGCCGAGGCGGGCTTCACCCCCCGCGTCGCCTTCGAGGGGGAGGAGGCGGAGACCCTGCGCGGGCTGGTCGCCGCGGGGCTCGGGGTGGCCCTGCTGCCACCGCCGGCGGTCGCCCGCCCGGGGGTCGTCGAGCTGACGGTCACCGCCCCGCGCGCGGTCCGCGAGATCGGCGTCGCCTGGTTGGACGGGCACCCGGACACCCCGCCGGTCGCCGCCTTCAAACGCTTCCTGCTCTCGCGCCGGGGCCACCTGCTGCCGGACTGAGGGCGCACGGGGACGCCGGGAGGGGCGCGCGGCCCGTTCCGCGCGCCGGCCCCTCAGTACCGCAGCGACCGGCCGAACCCGGCGGCCAGCGGCATGCGCAGACCCAGCGGCGGCGGTGCGGCCAGGGCGTCCGCGACCGGGCGGGCGTAGGACCGGGCGAAGAGCGAACCGCGGACGAAGTCGGCCGCCAGCGCCACCACTTCGGAACGGTGCTGGCGCAACGCGTGCCCGTCCGAATGGACTTCGAAGCGGCAGGTGTCCCGGTTGGCCTTCTTCGCCCGCTCGGCCAGCCGGAAGGACAGCTCCGGATCGGTGTGCTCGTCGTCGGTGCCGTGCACGATCAACACGTGCCGCTCCACGAGCTGCCCGACCGGTTCCGGTGGGTCCTCCGGCCGTCCCGGCAGCCAGGGGGCCAACGCCAGCACCGAGGCGACCGAGCCGTGCCCGGCGGCCCGCAGCGCCGCCCGGCCGCCCATCCCGTGGCCGGCCAGGCAGACCGGCACGTCGCCGTACCGGCGCCGCACCTCGTCGGCCGCCCACCCCGCGTCCTCGGCGGGATGCGCGTCGGCCGCGTTCCAGCCGCGCCACCGGTAGCGCACCACGTGCACCGCCAGCCCCTCGCCCGCCCCGGCCCGGGCCAGCGCACGGGCGAACGGGAGCTGCGCCGCGTACGACAGGCGGGAAGGGCGGCGGCGGGAGACGGCCTCCCCGTCCGGGAGCAGCAGAACCACGCCGCCGACCTCGTCCGCAGCTCCGGCCGCCCGTACGGCCCGTCCCAGCCTCGGGGACGCCGCGCCGGTCCTGCCGGGCCCTCGGCCCCCGCCGCCGTCACCCGCCCCGGCTCCTTCCCCTGGCTCCCGGCCCCCCTTGAGCAGGAAAGTCCCCATCCGGCCCCCTTCTCCACCGTGCGGCGCCGGACCCCGTCCGGCCCGACCGGCAGGACGTCCCCGGCCTCGGGCAGGGGGAGGGCGCGCTGTGCCATGACAGAACAGTGTCAGAAGGAGAGGTGTACTCCACCCGACTTCGCGGTCACTGTTACGCATCGACACCAGGCGCTCTACGCGCGTAGGCGCTAGAGTGCCAAGATGACGAGCCAGACCCCGAACGTCCCTGATTCCGACCAGATCCGGCGCGCCCCCAAGGTGCTGCTCCACGACCACCTCGACGGCGGCCTGCGCCCGGGCACCATCGTGGAGCTGGCCCGCGCGCAGGGTTACGACTCCCTGCCCGAGACCGAGCCCGACAAGCTCGGCGTCTGGTTCCGCGAGGCCGCCGACTCCGGCTCGCTGGAGCGCTACCTGGAGACGTTCGCGCACACCTGCGCCGTCATGCAGACCCGTGAGGCGCTGTTCCGGGTGGCCGCCGAGTGCGCCGAGGACCTCGCCGAGGACGGCGTCGTCTACGCCGAGATCCGTTACGCCCCCGAGCAGCACCTGGAGGGCGGCCTGACCCTCGAAGAGGTCGTCGAGGCCGTCAACGAGGGCTTCCGCGAGGGCGAGCGCATCGCCCGCGCCAACGGCCGCCGCATCCGGGTCGGGGCCCTCCTCACCGCCATGCGGCACGCCGCCCGCGCACTGGAGATCGCCGAACTGGCCAACGGCTACCGCGACCAGGGCGTCGTGGGCTTCGACATCGCGGGCGCGGAGGCCGGCTTCCCGCCCACCCGCCACCTCGACGCGTTCGAGTACCTCAAGCGCGAGAACAACCACTTCACGATCCACGCGGGCGAGGCGTTCGGCCTGCCGTCGATCTGGCAGGCGCTCCAGTGGTGCGGCGCCGACCGGCTCGGCCACGGGGTGCGGATCATCGACGACATCGAGGTCGCCGAGGACGGTTCGGTCTCCCTGGGCCGCCTCGCCTCCTACGTGCGCGACAAGCGCGTCCCGCTGGAGATGTGCCCGACCTCCAACCTCCAGACCGGCGCGGCCCCCTCGTACGCCGAGCACCCCATCGGGCTGCTGCGCAAGCTGCACTTCCGGATCACCGTGAACACGGACAACCGGCTGATGAGCGGTACGAGCATGAGCCGGGAGTTCGAGCGGCTGACCGAGACGTTCGGATACACGCTCGACGACATGCAGTGGTTCACCGTCAATGCGATGAAATCAGCATTCATTCCTTTCGACGAACGTCTCGCGATGATCAATGACGTCGTCAAGCCCGGGTATGCGGAGCTGAAGTCCGAGTGGCTTTTCCGTCAGACCTCTGTGACCAGCGGTTCCGCTGCCTCTGCGGGCTGATTTTCCCGCACGTCGAAAGGGCCGGGACATGGCGTCCCGGCCCTTTTTCGGCGTGTCGGAATGTTTGCGGAAAGGGTGGTGCGATGGCTAGCTTGCAGAGCCGCTCACATCTCCTTCCCCAAGGGTGAATCCTCCATGAAGAAGTCTGCCAGGACTCTCGGTGTCGCCGCTCTCGGCGCCGCTTTCGCCGCTGCCGCCGCCGGCAGCGCCTCCGCCGCCTCGCTGCCGCTCGACGCCGCCGCCGGGATCCTCCCCGTCTCGACGATGGCCGTCGACACCGTCGCCAAGTCGGCCCAGAACGCGCCGGTCCAGGAGACCGTCGGCAAGGTGCTCGGCGGCGACGCCACCGACGCGGCCGCCCCGGTCACCGGCCTGCTCGGCGGCCTGCCCACCCAGGGCCTCTCCGCCAACGGGATCCCGCTCGGCGGCTGATCCCCCGGGCGCCGGGCCCCGGCGACCCGCCCGGACACCGGCTCTCCGGCGCCCCCGCGCATGCCGGTGGGGCGCACACCCCGCATCAGGGTTGTGCGCCCCACCGTGCGTCCATCGTCCCCGTGAAGCCGAGCGTCACCAGGCCGTCGCGGAGGACGCGGACTTCTCCGAGGGCAGCAGCGCCCACAGCGCCAGGTAGAGCAGGACCTGCGGACCGGGCAGCAGGCAGGAGACGAGGAAGAGGACGCGCATCGTGCCGGTGGAGGTGCCGAAACGCCGGGCGAGGCCCGCGCACACTCCCCCGATCATGCGGCCTTCGCTGGGGCGGACGAGTGCGGCCATGACGGGCTCCTTCGCGAACGTGGCGGCGGGAGCGGCTTCTCCCGCTCCCCGATGTATCCATGGTGCCGCTGCGGGAGGGGACAAAACATCGCTCTACGGGGCGAGGCGGACCCCGGTAATCGTCGGGGTCGACCCCCCAGGGGCCTCATCCCTGAGTCGGGTCTCCTGCCGGTGGTACGACAGGTCCCGTGCCCCGGGAAAGCCCCGGCGGCGCAGCCGCGCCCGGCAGAGCGGGACGACCAGCAGATGGGCGAGCACGACCCCGGCGGTGTTCAACAGCAGCGAGTCGACGTCGACGACCTGGCCGGGCACCCCTGTCTGACCCAGCTCGATGGCGAGCGAGATCAGCGCCCCGGCGGCGGTCGTGCGTACCAGCGAGAGCCACGGGGAGACCATGATCCGGCCCCCGGCCATCGGGAGCAGCACCCCGAGCGGCGCCAGCAGCAGCAGCGCACCGCCGATCCGGCGGGCCGCCTCGACCGGTCCCAGCGCGAGGTCCGCCCTGATCCCGGCGAACGGCTCGAAGTTCGCCGCCGTGATCCAGGGGACGTCCAGCGGGCGCAGGGTCAGCCACCCGACGAGCAGGAGATGCGCGGCCAGGAGAGTGGCCCCCGCCGCGCGGACGTGGATGACGGTCTGGCCGTCCGAACTGTGCCGCACGTCCACCAAGACGCCATGACCGGCGGGATCGGTTCCGCGCGGTCGCGGTCCACCCGCGCCGGCCGGCCGCCACGGGTCCGGGCCCGGGACCGGTTCCGCACGCACGCGGGCCCCGGAACGCCCCCGCCCCGGCGGGTTCGGAAGGATTGGGGCCGGGCGGCAGGGCCGGAAGGACGGCGGGCTCGGAAGGACGGGGAGCCGGAAGGACGGGGGCCGGGCGACGGGCCTGGAAGGACGGCGGGGCCGCACCCTCCCCGGACGCCCGCCTCAGCCCAGCCCGACCGCGTCCGGCGTGGTGGCCAGGTCCCCCGGCCGGGCCTTCGTCTGCGAGGTGCACAGGTAGCCGCGCGGCGGGTAGTTCCCGGGGCCGCCCAGGACCACCGAACCGTCCCGGACCAGCGCCTCGTTCTCCGCGTACGTGCACACCAGCTGCGCCAGCGCCTCCGCCGACAGGTCCTCCGGCTGGCTGCTCAACCGCACCGTGCCCGCCAGGTCGTCGCCCCGGGCCTTCTCCACCCGCAGGCCCACCGGTACGGCGGTGGTGAACCCGGCCCGCCGCTCGCCCGCCGCGGGCGCCCGCTGGACCTCGGCGAGCAGTGCCCGGGCCGCCGCCACCGGCTCGTCGCCGACCGCGCGCCGTGCCACCGGACGCTCCACGGTGACCAGCTGGGAGGCGCACACCAGGTACACCTTGGCGGTCGTACCGCCCGGCGGCGGGGTGGCGACGTCCGACGCGGACAGCCGGCAGGGCACCCGGGAGGGCGCGGCGCCCGCGTCCACCGGCACCGAGGTCGTACGGATCCCGCAGCCGGAGACCAGAGCCGCGACCGCCGCCACGGCCGCGAGCGAGGCCGCCCCGCGCCGCCGGAACACGGCCGGCCGGGAGGGAGCGGCCGCCGTACGCCGCCGGAGCGGGCCGCGCTCCGGGTACGCGATGTCGCCGTGCTTCACGTCGCCCCGTTCTCGTCGGGGGTCTTCGCCCCCGGTCCGTCGTCGCGTGCGATCCTCTCGGCGTCGCGCGGCAGCCTCAGGGTGAACACGGCGCCGCCGTCCGGGGAGTTCGCCGCCGTGATGTCGCCGCCGTGGATGTGCGCGTTCTCCATGGCGATGGAGAGGCCGAGCCCGCTGCCCTCCGACCGCGGACGGGAGGCGCTGGCCTTGTAGAACCGGTCGAAGACGTGCGGCAGCACGTCCTCGGGGATGCCCGGCCCGTGGTCCCGGACCTCGATGAGCAGCTCCTCGCCCTCGGTCCGCGCCCGTACGCCCACCGGCGAACCCCCGTGCTTGAGGGCGTTGCCGATGAGGTTGGCCAGGATCACGTCCAGTCGGCGCGGATCGAGGCGGACCATCATGCCGCGCTCCGCGTCCAGGTCCACCGCGTCCAGCCAGGCCCGCGCGTCGATGCACGCGGTCACCTGGTCCGCCACGTCGACGTCGTCCAGAACCAGCCGGGCCGTGCCCGCGTCGAAGCGGGTCACCTCCATCAGGTTCTCCACCAGGTCGTTCAGCCGCCGGGTCTCGCTGACCACCAGGTGCACGGCGGGCGCGATCATCGGATCGAGAGTGTCCGCCTCGTCCTCCAGCACCTCGGCCACCGCGGTGATCGCGGTCAACGGGGTGCGCAGCTCGTGCGACATGTCGGCGACGAACCTGCGGCTGGCCTCCTCCCGCGCGCTCATGTCCGCGACCTTCTTCTCCAGCGAGCTCGCCGTCCTGTTGAACGTACGGGAGAGGTCCGCGAGTTCGTCCGTGCCGGAGACCACGAGCCGGGTGTCGAGCTTGCCCTCGCCGAGCTTGCGCGCCGCGTCCCCGAGCCGCTGCACCGGGCGCAGCACGGTCGTCGCGGCGGCCTGGGCGAGCAGCGCCGAGCCGATCAGCGCGAGGGCGGTGGCGATCCCCAGCGACCAGGCCAGGGAGTTGAGGTCCTGCCGCTCCTGGTCGAGGGACTTGAGCATGTACCCCGTCGGGCCGCCGCCGATGACCCGCGCGCCGGCGACCAGATACGGGGTGCCGGATATGCTCGTGCGCTGCCAGAACAGGTGGTACTCGTGGTCGTTGCTCGACGTCAGCGGCTGCTTGCGGGCCACCTGCTCCTGCAGCGAGGCGGGGACGTGGGCGCGGGTGAAGGTGTCCAGGTCGGAATAGCCCACGATCGGCTTGCCCCGCTCGCGCTCGGCCTCCAGCAGCACGTTGTAACCGGGGCTGCCGGCCGCCATCTCCCCGGCCGCCCGCTGGAGGTCGTCCTTGGTGGGGCGGATCGGCAGCGCCGCCGCGGTGTCCTGCATCTGCCGCCGGAAGTCGTCGAGCGCGGCGTCCTGGGTACGGGTCAGCACGGCCTCGCGGTTGAGCCAGTACGCGATCCCCGAAGCGGACACCGCGGCGGCCAGCGCCACCAGCGCGAACACCACGACCAGCCGCATCCGCAGACTGGTCCAGCGCAGCCCGGCCCGCAGGGACCGTCCGACGGTTGCGGTCACTGAGGCGAGTCCAGCCGGTAACCCACGCCCCGCACGGTACGGATCAGGGTCGGCGAGGACGGCACGTCCTCCACCTTCGCGCGCAGCCGCTGCACGCACGCGTCCACCAGACGGGAGTCGCCCAGGTAGTCGTGCTCCCACACCAGGCGCAGCAACTGCTGCCGGGACAGGGCCTGTCCGGGCCTGCGGCTCAGCTCCAGCAGGAGCCGCAGCTCGGTCGGCGTGAGCTGAAGGTCCTCGCCGTCCTTGGTGACGGTCATGGCGGAGCGGTCGATCACCACGTTGCCGAAGGTCGCCGAGTCGGTCGACTCGCGCTCCCCGCGCCGCAGCACCGCCCGGATGCGGGCGTCCAGCACCCGGCCCTGGACGGGTTTCACCACATAGTCGTCCGCGCCGGACTCCAGTCCCACCACGACGTCGATGTCGTCGCTGCGCGCGGTCAGCAGAATGATCGGCAGCTGGTCGGTGCGGCGGATCCGCCGGCACACCTCGAAACCGTCGATCCCGGGCAGCATCACATCCAGCACGACCAGGTCGGGCCGCTGCTCGCGCAGCAGCTCCAGGCCGTCCTCTCCCGTCGCCGCGGTGGCCACACGGTGGCCCTGGCGTGACAGCGAGAGTTCGAGGGCCGTGCGGATGGCGTCGTCGTCCTCGATCAGCAACAGGAAAGGCACGAGCGTCATTCTGGCCCATGGGGCGCTCCAGTTCGACCTGCGGTCCGCTCCGATCGTCCGGGCACGGCCTCGGCCTCCCCTGTGACAGGTCTGTGACAGTCGGGGGACAGCGCCATGAAACTGCCCCGGCAAGCTCGTGGTCAGCAACGAACGAACGGACTCCACCGATAGGGGGCGCGAGATGAACGCACTGCACAGCACCAGCTCAAGCGCAGTTGTCACGCGTCTCCACGACGTCGGCCGGAGCAGCGAGAAGTCCGGCGCGGCCGGGGGCGCGCGGGGGTGCGTCCGCGGCGTCGGGCGTCAGCGCCAGCCGCTCGCGGAGCAGGTGCGCACGCCGGCGTTCATGGCGGTCGTCGACGCGTCGGCGGGGGACGGCGGGTCGAACGCGTACGGGAAGGCCGCGGGGGACCGCGCCCGGACGGAGAACGCGGACGCCGAAGCGGCGTTCACGGCCTACGTCCAGGAGCGGCGGGCCTCCCTGTACGCGACCGCCTACCACCTGACCGGAGACCGGTTCGAGGCTGAGGACCTGTTGCAGAGCGCCCTCTTCTCGACGTACCGGGCGTGGGACCGGATCAGCGACAAGGCCGCGGTCGGCGGCTATCTGCGCCGCACCATGACCAACCTGCACATCAGCGCCTGGCGCAGGCGCAAGCTCAACGAATACCCGACCGAGGAGCTGCCGGAGACGGTGGGCGACACGGACGCGATGCGCGGCACGGAGCTGCGGGCGGTGCTCTGGCAGGCACTGGCCCGGCTGCCCGAACTCCAGCGCACGATGCTGGTCCTGCGGTACTACGAGGGCCGCACCGACCCGGAGATCGCGTCCATCCTCGACATCAGTGTCGGCACGGTGAAGTCGAGCATCTGGCGCTCCCTGCGCCGGCTGCGCGAGGACCAGGTCCTCAGCTTCGGACGTGACGAGCAGGAGTCCTTCGGCGAGCTGGTGGCCTGAGGCCGGGCCCTCCGCCTCGGGGGAGGCGGGGGCCGCGGGGGAAATACGGGGGAGCAGGAAAAACGGGGACCGAGGGGGCCCGGGGAACACGGGGGACACGGGGGACACGGGGGACACGGGGGGACAACGGGGTAGGAGGCCCGCCGCTTCGGGGGAGGCGGGGGCCACGGGGGAGACACTGCGGGGCCGTACGGGCTGGGGGGCCGTACGGCCCCGCCGTGTTCGACCCCCTGCCGCGCCGGACCCGTCGGGATCCTCGGCCGCGCCGCACCGGCGGGCCGGGCGGCCTACTCCGGGACCGGCGCCGTCACGTTCGCCCGGCGGCACCGGCCCGCCGCCGCCGCGGCGAAGCGGCCCAGCGCCTCCTCCTTGCCGCAGGGGTGCGCTCCCAGCGCCGTCTGGCGGGCCACGATGCGCCGCTCCGCGCGCATCAGCCGCCAGCCCCGCCGCAGCAGGAACGGGACCGACTTGCGGCCCTCGCGCAGGTCCCGCACCAGGCGGCGGCGGAAGGTCGTCGTCGGGCGGCCGCGCAGGCAGAGCGCGTCGGCCAGCAGGCCCAGCTCCTGGCAGCGCCGCACGATGTCCGCCGCGAAGATGCCCTCCGCCACGAACAGCGGTGACCGGTCGATGTGGAAGGTCTCGTGGCCCGTACGGGAGCTGGTGGCGATGTCGTACACCGGGACGTCCGTGCTGCCGCACCGGCACAGCTCGGCGATGGCGGCCACCGCCGCGTCCGCGTCCCAGGACCCGGCGGAGTCCCAGTCGACGTCCGGGGAGCCGGGGACGCGCGGCAGCGTCGGGTCGCCCGCCTCCTTGTAGAAGTCGTCCAGGCGCAGCACCGGGAGGCCGGTGCGGGCGGCCAGGACGGACTTGCCGGAGCCGGAGGGGCCGGCGAGCAGGACGACGCGGGTCGGGATCGGTTGGGAACTCACAGAACAGAAGTGTGAGGCATTGACCCGGGCAGGGGATCCCCCGGGCCATCCGTTGGTATCCAGCATCACACCTCAACTACTCTGCGCGCACAGACGATTACCCGACCAGGCTCGATCAGGTGGAAAACATGGGACTTCACGCACGCAAGCCCGAACGCCGCGCCCTGCTGCGCGCCGGTCTGACGCTCACCGCCCTGGGAGCGGCCCTCGGGGCCGGCGCCGGCCCCGCCGGGGCCGTGCAGCTGCCCACCGTCTCGGAGGCCCCGGACCAGGGCGTCTCCGCCCTCCAGGCGGTCGGCGAGACGGCGGCGCCGGCGGTGACCAGCGCGCTCGGCACCTCCCTGGCCAGCAGCGTCGCCCCGGTCACCGACCTCCAGCTCGACCCGCTGGCCAACACCGGGGTGGACCCGTTGGACAACGCCGTGGGCACCCAGATCGCCGACTTCAAGCCGGTGACCACCGCGATCGTCACCGACCCCGTCACCAGCGGCGGCTCACTGAACGACCTGCCCGTGGTGGGCCGGGTGACCGGGCTCCTCACCGGCTGAGCCGCCCCCCTCCGCACGGCGGAAGGGCCCCGGGCCCCACGCCGTACGAGACGGCGGACGGGGCCGCCCCGGGGTGGGAGGGCGGCCCCGTCCGGGCGCGGGGTGCGACCGGGTCAGTACGAGGAGCCCGCGGCTCCCAGCGCGCCCGTCGGGTGCCACACCGTCTTGGTCTCCAGGAAGGCCGTCAGGCGGTGGGTGCCGGGGGAGGCGAGCCAGTCCTCGGAACCGTCCGCGCCGTCCCCGTCCCTGTCCCCGTCCACGGGGCGGGGGCGCAGGACGCGCTTCAGGTTGTCGGCCGCGGCGATCTCCAGCTCCTTCGCCAGCGCGGCGTCCGCGCCGGTCAGGTCGATCGCGTTGACGTCCTGGTGGGCGGCGAGCGGTGCGGCGATCTCCGCCGTGACGCCCGACAGGATGTTGACCACGCCGCCGGGGACGTCCGAGGTGGCCAGCACCTCGCCCAGCGAGAGCGCGGGCAGCGGCGCGTCGGCCGAGGCGACGACGACCGCCGTGTTGCCGGTCGCGATCACCGGGGCGACCACCGACACCAGGCCGAGGAGCGAGGACCCCTGCGGGGCGAGGACCGCGACGACGCCGGTCGGCTCGGGGGAGGAGAGGTTGAAGAACGGGCCCGCCACCGGGTTGGCCCCGCCCGCGATCTGCCCGATCTTGTCGGTCCAGCCCGCGTACCAGACCCAGCGGTCGATCGCCGCGTCCACCACGGCCCCCGCCTTGGACTTCGACAGCCCCTCGGAGGCGGCCACCTCGCGGACGAACTGCTCCCGGCGGCCCTCCAGCATCTCCGCGACGCGGTAGAGGACCTGGCCCCGGTTGTACGCGGTGGCGCCCGACCAGCCGCCGAACGCCTTGCGCGCCGCCACGACCGCGTCACGCGCGTCCTTGCGGGAGGACTTCGGCGCGTTGGCCAGCCACGCGCCCTTCGAGTCGGTCACTTCGTACACCCGGCCGCTCTCGGAGCGGGGGAACTTGCCCCCGACGTACAGCTTGTAGGTCTTGAAGACGCCGAGCCGCCGCTCGGCGGAGCCGTTGATCGGTTCGCGGTCAGACATCGAGGTACGCCTCCAGGCCGTGGCGGCCGCCTTCGCGGCCGTAGCCCGACTCCTTGTAGCCGCCGAACGGCGACGTGGGGTCGAACTTGTTGAACGTGTTGGCCCACACGACGCCCGCCCGGAGCCTGTCGGCCACCGCGAGGATGCGGGAGCCCTTCTCCGTCCAGATGCCCGCCGAGAGGCCGTACTGGGTGTTGTTGGCCTTGGCGACGGCCTCGTCCGGGGTGCGGAAGGTGAGGACCGAGAGCACCGGGCCGAAGATCTCGTCCCGGGCCACGGTGTGCGCCTGGGTGACGTCGGTGAAGAGCGTCGGGGCGAACCAGTAGCCGGACGACGGCAGTTCGCAGGGGGCGCTCCAGCGCTCCGCGCCCTCCGCCTCGCCGGTCTCCACCAGGGCGGTGATCCGGGCCAGCTGCTCGGCGGAGTTGATCGCGCCGATGTCGGTGTTCTTGTCCAGCGGGTCGCCCAGCCGCAGCGTGGACAGCCGCCGCTTCAGCGCGTCCAGCACCTCGTCCCGGACCGACTCCTGCACCAGCAGCCGGGAGCCCGCGCAGCAGACCTGACCCTGGTTGAAGAAGATCCCGGTCACGATGCCCTCGACGGCCTGGTCGATCGGGGCGTCGTCGAACACGATGTTCGCGCCCTTGCCGCCCAGCTCCAGGGTGACCTTCTTGTCCGTGCCCGCGACGGAGCGTGCGATGGCCTTGCCGACCGCGGTCGAGCCGGTGAAGGCGACCTTGTCCACGTCCGGGTGCGTGACCAGGGCCTCGCCCGCGTCCCCGTACCCGGTCAGGATGTTGACGACGCCCTTCGGCAGCCCGGCCTGACGGCAGACGTCCGCGAAGAACAGGGCGGAGAGGGGCGTCGTCTCGGCGGGCTTGAGGACCACCGTGTTGCCCGTGGCGAGCGCCGGGGCGATCTTCCACGCGAGCATCAGCAGCGGGAAGTTCCACGGGATGACCTGGCCGGCCACGCCCAGCGGGCGCGGGTTCGCCCCGTACCCGGCGTGGTCCAGCTTGTCGGCCCAGCCCGCGTAGTAGAAGAAGTGCGCGGCGACCAGCGGGAGGTCCGCGTCGCGGGTCTCCTTGATCGGCTTGCCGTTGTCGAGCGTCTCCAGGACGGCCAGCTCACGGCTGCGCTCCTGGATGATCCGCGCGATCCGGAACAGGTACTTGGCGCGCTCGGAGCCGGGCAGCGCCGACCACTTCCCGAACGCCTTCCGGGCCGCCTTCACGGCCCGGTCCACGTCCGCCGCGCCCGCCCGCGCGACCTCGGAGAGGACCTCCTCCGTGCTCGGCGAGACGGTCTTGAAGACCTTGCCGTCGGCGGCCTCGGTGAACTCCCCGTCGATGAACAGCCCGTAGGAGGGGGCGATGTCGACGACGGAACGGGACTCCGGCGCCGGTGCGTACTCGAATGCGGATGCCATGGTTATCAGTCCACCGTCACGTAATCGGGGCCGGAGTAACGGCCGGTGCTGAGCTTCTGGCGCTGCATCAGCAGGTCGTTGAGCAGGCTGGACGCGCCGAACCGGAACCAGTGCGGGTCCAGCCAGTCCTCGCCCGCGGTCTCGTTCACCAGGACCAGGAACTTCACCGCGTCCTTGGTGGAGCGGATGCCGCCGGCCGGCTTCACGCCGATCTGCACGCCGGTGGCCGCCCGGAAGTCGCGCACGGCCTCCAGCATGAGGAGGGTATTGGCGGGGGTGGCGTTGACGGCCACCTTGCCGGTCGAGGTCTTGATGAAGTCCGCGCCCGCCAGCATCCCGATCCAGGAGGCCCGGCGGATGTTGTCGTACGTGGACAGCTCGCCGGTCTCGAAGATCACCTTGAGGCGGGCGGAGCCGCACTCCGCCTTCACGGCGGCGATCTCCTCGTAGACCTTCAGGAACCGGCCGGAGAGGAACGCCCCCCGGTCGATCACCATGTCGATCTCGTCCGCCCCGGCCGCCACGGCGTCGCGGACGTCCGCGAGCTTGACGTCCAGCGCCGCCCGGCCCGCCGGGAAGGCGGTCGCCACGGACGCCACCTTCACACCGGAACCGGCCAGCGCGGCGGCGGCGGTGGCCGCCATGTCGGGGTAGACGCAGACGGCCGCGGTGTGCGGGGTCGTGCGGTCGGTGGGGTCGGGGTTGACGGCCTTGGCGGCGAGAGCCCGGACCTTGCCCGGGGTGTCCGCGCCTTCCAGCGTCGTCAGGTCGATCATCGAGATGGCGAGATCGATGGCGTACGCCTTGGCCGTCGTCTTGATCGAACGGGTTCCGAGGGCGGCGGCGCGCGCTTCGAGGCCGACGGCGTCGACGCCGGGCAGCCCGAACAGGAAGCGGCGCAGCGCGCTGTCGGACGCCGTCGCGTCGGAGAGGGGGGCACCTCCCTGCTCGGACGCCGTTGAGGGCTTGGGGGAGGAAGCAGTGGTGGGCATGGTCACCAGAGGAGCATATCTACGCGCGTAGCAACCTGTACAGGGGGCCGACTCGTCCGGGCGTTCCGCACCCGGCAGGAACGCCTCCCGCGCGCCGCCGCCCGGTACGTCCGGCACGCGGTCGCCGACAGGGCCCGCACCCCGGCGCCCCACCCCGGCTCTCCGCGGCGCCGCCGCGTGACGGCCGCTCCACCGCCTTCCGCGCCCGTCAGGCAGAATCGCCCCATGACGAGCCCCACACCCCCCGCAGAGCCGCCCCACGCCGACCGGACCTACCGGTCCGTCTCCGCGCTGGTCTGCGGGGTGCTGCTGCTCCTGCTGATCGCCTGGATGGCCGGCGACGCCATGATCCGGGGCGGGGGCCGCGTGCCGTGGCTCGCGGCGGGGGCCCTGCTGCTCGTGGTACCCCTGGTCGTGGCCTTCACCCTGCGGCCCGCGGTCTTCGTGAACGACGAGCGCGTCCGCGTCCGCAACCCGTTCCGGACGATCCTGCTCCCCTGGACCGAGGTCGCCGACGTGCGCGCCTCCTACTCCTCCGAACTGCTCGCCCAGGACGGCACGAAGTACCAGCTCTGGGCCATCCCCGTCTCGCTGCGCGCCCGCAAGCGCGCGGCGCGCGCAGCGGCCCGCGCCGCGCACGACGACCCCTACGGCCGCACGTCGGTCAGCGCCGACGTCCGCGACTCCGCCGCCCGCACCGCCTCCGCCGACCAGACCGTCCGCGACCTGCGGGACCTGGCCGAGGGCGCGGGCGGGACGACTCCGGAGGGGGCTGCCGCGGTCTCGGTGCGCTGGGCGTACGAGGTGATGGCCCCGGCCGTCGCCGGGGCGGTCGTGCTCGCGGTGGCGTGGGCGGTGGGCTGACGAGGGTTCCGGGAACCACCGGCGGCCGGGACTTCCCGGCGTGCCCACGGACGGGGGCCGGTCCCGGCGGAAGTCTCCGCCGGGACCGGCCCCCGTCCGTGCTCCGCGCAGTCTCAGATCCCGGCCGCCGCCGCCAGGTCCCGCTTGATGGCGGCGAGCAGCTCCGCCCCCCGGGCCCGCGCGGCGGGCAGCCCGGTCGCGTCGGCCACCGGGACGACGACCTCCAGGTAGCACTTGAGCTTCGGCTCGGTACCGCTCGGGCGGACGATCACCCGGGCGCCCTCCAGGTGGTAACGCAGCCCGTCCGTGGGCGGAAGCCGGTCCGTGCCCCGCGTCAGGTCCTCGGCCGAGGTGACCGCCAGGCCCGCGAGGGCGGTCGGCGGCCGTTCGCGGAGGCGGGTCATGGCGTCGGCGATGACCGTCAGGTCCTCCACCCGCACCGAGAGCTGGTCGGTGGCGTGCAGCCCGTGGGCGAGCGCCAGGTCGTCCAGCAGGTCGAGCAGCGTACGGCCCCGCTCCTTGAGCACGGAAGCCAGCTCGGCGACGAGCAGGGCGGCGGTGATGCCGTCCTTGTCGCGCACGCCCTCGGGGTCGACGCAGTAGCCGAGCGCCTCCTCGTACCCGTACCGCAGACCCTCCACCCGGGCGATCCACTTGAACCCGGTCAGCGTCTCCTCGTACCCGAGGCCCGCCTGCTCCGCGATCCGGCCCAGCAGCGACGACGACACGATCGACTCCGCGAACACGCCGGAGACGCCCCGCTCCACCAGGTGCGCCGCGAGCAGCGCGCCCACCTCGTCGCCGCGCAGCATCCGCCAGCCGCCCTTTGCGGAGGCGTCGGGCACGGCGACGGCGCAGCGGTCCGCGTCCGGGTCGTTGGCGATGACCAGGTCGGGCGCGGCCCGGCGCGCGGTGGCGAAGGCGAGATCCATCGCGCCCGGCTCCTCCGGGTTCGGGAAGGCCACGGTGGGGAACGCCGGGTCCGGCTCGGCCTGCTCGGCGACGAGCACCGGCGCGGGGAAGCCGGCCCGCTCGAACGCCGCGGTCAGCACCGAGGCGCCGACGCCGTGCATCGCCGTGTAGACGGTCCGGGCCGTACGGGGGCTCCCGGCGGCCAGCACCGCGTCCGTACGGGCCAGGTAGGCGTCCAGGACGTCCTCGCCCAGCGTCTCCCAGCCGTCCTCGGGGCGTACGACGTCCGCCAGCGGGCCGACCGCGGCGATGGCGGCCGCGATCTCGCCGTCGGCGGGGGGCACGATCTGCGAACCGTCGCCGAGGTAGACCTTGTAGCCGTTGTCGCGCGGCGGGTTGTGGCTGGCGGTGACCTCCACCCCGGCGACCGCGCCCAGATGCCGTATGGCGTAGGCCAGGACGGGGGTGGGGAGCGGGCGCGGCAGCACGGCGGCGCGGAGCCCCGCGCCGGTCATCACGGCCGCGGTGTCGCGCGCGAAGTCGGCGGACTTGTAGCGGGCGTCGTAGCCGATGACGACGAGCCCGCCCTCCTGCCCCTGCGCCTTCAGGTAGGCGGCGAGGCCCGCCGCCGCCCGGATCACCACGGACCGGTTCATCCGCATCGGCCCGGCCCCGAGCTCGCCGCGCAGGCCGGCGGTGCCGAACTGGAGCGTGCCCGCGAAACGGCCGGCCAGCTCCTGGGTGTCGCCCGCCCCGATCAGCGCGGCCAGTTCGTCGCGGGTCTCGGGATCGGGGTCCTCGGCCAGCCAGGTCCTGGCCTGTGCGATGAGATCGTGCTGCACGGGGAGCGCCTTTCGGGGTGGGCGGAAGTCTTCGGTGGTGCGGGGCGGTGGGTACGGGCCGGTGGCGGCGCGGGTCGGCGGGGGACGGGGCGGTGGCGGTGCGGCGGGGGAGGGGCCGGGGCGGGCGGGCGCGGCGCCCGGCCCGTCCGCCCGGTGGGACCGTCCCCGGGCGGAGTGCCCGGTCCCGGTCCGCCGGGCACGCCCCGGGGGGCCCGGCGGACCGGGACCGGCTCCGCGGGGCACGCTCCGGGGCGTGTTGCGGAAGGAGCGTCGTCCGCCCGGACGCCGCCGAGCAGGCGGGACTTTCGAAACCCGCTCTAGATGCGTTCCAGCACCCGTGCCAGCAGCGCGCCCATCCGGGTCGCCGAGTCGCGGCCGGCCTGGAGGACCTCCTCGTGGTTGAGGGGTTCTCCGGAGAGGCCCGCCGCCAGGTTGGTGACGAGGGAGAGGCCCAGCACCTCCGCGCCCGCCTCGCGGGCCGCGATGGCCTCCAGGACCGTGGACATGCCCACCAGGTCGCCGCCCATGACCCGGACCATGTTGATCTCGGCCGGGGTCTCGTAGTGCGGGCCGGGGAACTGGACGTACACGCCCTCTTCCAGGGTCTCGTCGATCTCCTTGCACAGCGCGCGCAGCCGCGGCGAGTACAGGTCGGTCAGGTCGACGAAGTTGGCGCCGATGATCGGGGAGGCGGCCGTCAGGTTGATGTGGTCGCTGATCAGCACCGGCTGCCCCGGACGCATGCCCTCGCGCAGGCCGCCGCAGCCGTTCGTCAGGACGACGGTCCGGCAGCCCGCGGCCACCGCGGTACGGACCCCGTGGGCGACGGCGGCGACGCCCCGGCCCTCGTAGAAGTGCGTGCGGCCGAGGAAGACCAGCACGCGCTTCTCGCCGATCCGGTACGAGCGGACCGTGCCGCCGTGGCCCTCGACGGCGGGCGCCGGGAAGCCGGGCAGCTCGGTCACGGGGAACTCGGCCTCCGGGACGCCGAGCGCTTCGCCCGCGGGGGCCCAGCCGGAGCCCATGACCAGGGCGACGTCATGGGTCTCGGCGCCGGTCAGCTCGCGCAGGCGGGCGGCGGCCCCGGCGGCGGCGGCCTGCGGGTCGCCCTGGATGTTGTCCGGAATAACAGATGCGTTCACGCGGATGAGCGTAACCGCTGAATCCCTACGCGCGTAGATGCCCCGGCGCAAAGAGGCCGGGGAGGTCTTCGTACTTTCGCACGACCGGGGTGCGGGCCAGGGGACCGGCCACGGCGCCGACCGGGGACGGAAGCCCCCGACCGGGGCGGACGGAGAGGGTTCGGCGCGGGCCCCCGGGGCCTGTCGTCCCCCTGCCGCCTGCCGCCTGCCGCCTGCCGCCTGCCGGACGACGACGGCAGGCGGCAGGGTGACGACAGGCCCCACCGGTTCAGCAGGGGCGCTTGCGGAGCTCCATCACATAGTCGTGGGGCGCGCCGGCGGATTCCGCGGCGTCCGCGATCTCCCCCAGGTAGCGCGCCGAGGGCAGACCGCCCTCGTACCCGTTCAGCACGTAGATCCAGGCCGGCTCCTCGCCGTCCAGGGTGTGCACCCGGATGCGCATGCGCCGGTAGACGTCCAGGCCGACGCCCTCCCAGCGGTCCATGGAGTCCTCGTCCATCGGGGCCAGGTCGTACAGCGCGACGAAGACCTGGGAGCGCGGCGCCTCCACCACGGTGGCCAGCGCGCCCTCCCAGCCCATCTGCTCCCCGCCGAAGGTCAGCCGCCAGCCGTTGAGCCAGCCGGTGCTGCGCATCGGGGAATGCGGGGCGCGGCGGGTCATCAGCCGCGCGTCGAGGTTGCCGGCGTACGCGGCGTAGAGCGACATGGGATCGAGGGTACGGGAGGCGGGCGCGGGAGAGGCGGTTCCTGTGACGAAGGCCCCGGTCGGGGCAGTACGAGGACGGTTCGCACCCCCGCGTCCGGCGCCGGGAGCCCGCCCTCCGGGCCGTCCGGTCCCGCGTGGTGGGCGCTTCCTTTCCCGTATGGAGGGCCCCGGGGCGAAGCACCTTGGCGCGTGCGGGACAATGGAGTACGTACTGCAGACCCCCGGGGCGATCCCCCGGACCCCCGGCCGGGGCGGCAGGGCGGCCGCGGGGCAACCCAACGCGAGGCGGACTTTTCGTGACCCGGATCGTGATCATCGGCGGCGGCCCCGGCGGCTACGAGGCGGCCCTGGTGGGCGCCCAGCTCGGTGCGGAGGTGACCGTCGTCGACTGCGACGGTCTCGGCGGAGCGTCGGTCCTCACCGACTGCGTGCCGTCGAAGACCCTGATCGCGACGGCCGAGGTGATGACCACCTTCGACTCCTCCTACGAGGAGCTGGGCATCATCGTCGCCGACGACACCCCGCACGTGGAGCAGGCCGCCCGCGTCGTCGGCGTGGACCTCGGCAAGGTCAACCGCCGGGTCAAGCGCCTCGCGCTCGCCCAGTCCCACGACATCACCGCCTCCGTCACCCGGGCCGGCGCCCGCGTGATGCGCGGCCGGGGCCGGCTGGACGGGCTCCAGGCCGCCGACGGATCCCGCCAGGTCGTCGTCACCGCCGCGGACGGCACCGAGGAGCGGCTGACCGCCGACGCCGTGCTGATAGCGACCGGCGGCCACCCCCGGGAGATCCCGGACGCGAAGCCGGACGGCGAGCGCATCCTGAACTGGACCCAGGTCTACGACCTCGACGAGCTGCCCGAGGAGCTCATCGTCGTCGGATCCGGCGTCACCGGCGCCGAGTTCGCCGGGGCCTACCAGGCGCTCGGCTCCCGCGTCACCCTCGTCTCCTCCCGCGACCGGGTGCTGCCCGGCGAGGACCCGGACGCCGCCGCCGTCCTGGAGGACGTCTTCCGGCGGCGCGGGATGAACGTCATGGCCCGCTCCCGCGCCCAGTCCGCCAAGCGGGTCGGCGACCGGGTCGAGGTCGCCCTCGCGGACGGCCGGGTCATCACCGGCTCGCACTGCCTGATGGCGGTCGGCGCGATCCCGAACACCGCGGGCATGGGCCTGGAGGAGGCCGGCGTCCGGCTCAAGGACTCCGGGCACGTCCTCACCGACCGGGTCTCGCGCACCAGCGCGCCCGGCGTCTACGCCGCCGGCGACGTCACCGGGATCTTCGCGCTGGCCTCGGTGGCCGCGATGCAGGGCCGGATCGCGATGTACCACTTCCTCGGCGACGCGGTGGCCCCGCTGAACCTGAAGGCGGTCTCCGCCAACGTCTTCACCGACCCGGAGATCGCCACCGTCGGCTACAGCCAGGCCGACGTCGACGCGGGCAGGATCGAGGCGCGGGTCGTCAAGCTGCCGCTGCTGCGCAACCCGCGCGCCAAGATGCAGGGCATCCGCGACGGCTTCGTCAAGATCTTCTGCCGCCCCGGTACGGGGATCGTGGTCGGCGGCTGCGTCGTCGCGCCGCGCGCCAGCGAGCTGATCCACCCCATCTCGATCGCCGTCGACAACAACATGACGGTGGAACAGATCGCGAACGCCTTCACCGTGTACCCGTCCCTGTCCGGATCGATCGCCGAAGTGGCCCGGCAGTTGCACACCCGCAAGCTCACCGGCGAGGGCTGAGGGGCCGGGGAACCGGACGATCCCCGGCAGCCCCAGGCAGCCCGGACGGCGCTGGAAGCCGTCCGTGATCACCCCTGACCGACCAAGGGGCCTCCTATACCACTGGGAGGCCCCTGTGAAGTACAACTTCTGTTATTCGGTGCAAACTGCTGAAAACCCAGCGACGGGCACGTTACTGTCAGTTCCGTGTTCGCTGCAGAACGTCGTCAATTGATCCTCGAAATGGTGCGCGCCAACGGGGCGGTATCGCTCCGTGAGCTCGCCCGCGTCGTCCAGACCTCCGAAGTGACCGTACGGCGGGACGTGCGGGCACTGGAGGCAGAAGGACTCCTCGACCGCCGGCACGGCGGTGCGGTCTTGCCGGGCGGTTTCACGCGGGAGTCCGGCTTTCCGCAGAAATCCCATCTCTCCACCGCGGAGAAGACCGCGATCGCCGACCTGGCCGCCGGCCTCGTCGGCGAGGGCGAGGCCATCGTGGTCGGCGCCGGTACGACCACCCAGGAGCTGGCCCGCCGGCTCGCGCGCGTCCCCGGTCTGACCGTCGTCACCAACTCGCTGCTGGTGGCCCAGGCGTTGGCCCATGCCAACCGGGTCGAAGTCGTCATGACCGGCGGCACCCTGCGCGGGAGCAACTACGCGCTGGTGGGCAGCGGGGCCGAGCAGTCCCTCCAGGGGCTGCGGGTCTCCCGGGCGTTCATCTCCGGGAGCGGCCTCACCGCGGAGCGTGGCCTGTCCACCTCCAACATGCTCTCGGCCAGCGTCGACCGGGCCCTCGTCCAGGCCGCCGCGGAGGTGGTCGTCCTGGCGGACCACACCAAGCTCGGCTCGGACACCATGTTCCAGACGGTGCCCACCGAGCTGATCACCCGTCTGGTCACCGACGAGCCGCCGCTCCACGACGAGCGGGCCGCCGCCGAGCTCCAGGCCCTGGCCGACCAGGGTGTGGAGATCACGGTGGCCGGTTCGGACACGGACGCGACCGGCGGGGACGGGCCCCCCGGAGAGCGCCGCCCGCGCCGCGACATGCCGTTGCCGGGGCAGCGGCGTACGACGACGCGGAACGGGGGGCCGGGACCGCAGCTGCGGAGCGCCACCCCGCTGTCCGACCAGGCGTCGTCCGGCGAACGCGCCCGGGTGGCGGACCTGCGCCGGCGGTAGCCGACGGCCGGTCGTCGTGTCAGGCGGGCACGCGTGCGTCCCGTGTCCTCCGCCGCTCCCAGCCCGGAAGCGGCAGGGTGCGGCGCCAGGCGGGAGCCACGAGCACGGCCGTCAGGACGGAGGCGGCGGACGCGAGGGCGAGCGGGAGGTAGCCGGTGAGGTGGCCGGCGTTCCCGGTCAGGGCCGGGAGCAGCGACGCCCCGACCACCGCGTACAGCCCGACCACGGTGAGCCGGACGCCGGGGGAGGTGCGGCAGACGCCCTCCCAGGGCCGGGCCGCCGCGCCGGGGGTGGTCGCCTCCCACGTCACCGGGGCGGCATCGGTCAGACGGCGCATGTGGGAGCGGAGAACGGAGCAGGTGAAGCTCCGGCCGTCGGGGGCGACGAAGACCATCGGAACCGGGTCCGTGCCGTTCACCATGTTCCAGCGCCGGGCCCAGAGCAGCCAGCCCGTCGTCTCGCCGAACTCCGTCGCCAGGGCGAGAACGTCGGTGCCGTCGACACGGAGTTCGAGCCCCCTGACCTCGTCGACGTCGGCGCTCAACCAGACTCTGTCGACCACCTTGGTGCTGCCGGCCCGGCCGCCGACCGTGGTGTGCGCTTCGTGGACGGCGGTCAGCCGGTCCACATATCCGGCGTTGACCTCCCCCGCCGCGGCGTCCTCGGTCAGCAGCCTGCGCGGACCGTACGCGGAGACGCGCTCCGAGTTCACGAGCCCGGCGCTCGCCCAGCACGCCGCGAACAGCAGAACCGCGAACGGCATCAGCGTCCCGCCCTCCAGCGGCACGTACCAGGGCGAGAGGTACGACGAGATGTCCACGCCGTCGTCCACCCACCCGCCGAGCCCGGGGCGGCCCGGCGCGTGCAGGACCCGGACGTCCATGCCCTCCTCCGGCGACGAGCCGACGATCCCGCGGTCCACGGCGAGCACCGTGCCGTCGGCCAGTTCGACCCGCAGATCGGCGAAGTAGTAGGCGCCGCGCCTGCCCTTGCCGACCCCGGTGGGCTCACCTTCGCCGGCCTGGACGACGGTCCCGGTCGACACCCGCGGCTGCGCCCGTTGGATCGCGTCGAGCGCCGCGCCCTGGGCGCCGTCCGGCCGCAGTCCCACCAGGGAGGCCGAGGCGACGGCGGTGACGGCGAGCGCCAGGGCGACCGCGGGGCCCAACGGGACGGGGAAGGGCCGGGGGAGCACCGAGGGGATCGGTGGGAGCTGCTCGTCGACTCCGGGGTCGAGTGAGCCCGGCTCCAGTACGGGCGCCCGGAAGGTGGCCGCCACCCACCCCAGGCCGCACACGAGTGCCGCCGCCATCGCGACCAGCATGTCGAGGCGCGGCGTCGTGGCGGTGAACCGTACGACGGGAAGCAGGACCACCGCCGCCGCGCATATGAGCGCCGCCGTCCCCCACCCGCGTGTCCAGACCGTTGATCTCCGCATCCGGTCATCCAACCCCAACGCCGGCTCCGGGAGAAGCGGGGCCGCCTACGCACTCCGGGCTCCCCGGGCCGCGTGCGTCCAGCGTCCGGGAGCCGCCGGCCGCCGCGGCCGACTCGCCCTCCATCGAAGGGAGTCGAGTCGCTGACAGGACGCGGTCCCACTGCTGGAGCGCCGTCCCGGGAGCGTCGCGCCGGAGGCGGCTCGGGACGGCCGTCCGGCGGCTACTTCAGCCCGCGCAGCGTCAGCCGTAGCAGTCGCTCCGTCAACTCCGGGTCGTCGGGCGACTGTTCGGCCGCCAGGGCGATCGCGTTGGTGAGCTGGAGCAGGTCGTCGATGGAGACGTCGTCCCGTACGGCTCCGCTCTCCTGGGCCCGGCGCAGCAGTCCCGCGCCCGCCTCGCGGAGCGGTCGGTGGCACTGCGTCAGCGGCGAGGTCGCGTCGCGGGAGGCGGACATCAGGGCGTGGGCCAGCCCGCGGTACTCACCCGCATGAGTGACGATCGAGCCCAGCCAGTCCACCAGCGCCCGGCACGGCGCCTCCGCCGCCGCCAGCTCGCGGGAGCGGTCCAGCAGGGAGCGCAGGGCGTCCTGGAAGACCGCGTTCATCAGGGCGTCCCGGTTCGGGAAGTGCCGGTAGAGGGTGCCGATCCCCACGCCCGCCCGCCGGGCGATGTCCTCCAGCGACGCGTCCGTACCGTGTTCGGCGAACGACCTGCGCGCCTCGCCCACCAGCCGGTCGTGGTTCCGCCGCGCGTCCGCGCGCATCGGCCGCGCCGTGCTCGTCTCCATCGGGATCGCCCCTGTCATGGCTCCCACCCCTCCCTCGGCCCTCGGACCGCCCCTCGGGCACCGGCGGCCTCTCGGACCCGTCGTCGGTTCCAGGATGCCACTGCGGGGGAGGGCCGGTGCCACGGCGGCGACGGGCTCGGCACCGCGGTCGCGTGGGGCCCGGGGCCGTGATCGCGACAGGGCCCGGCCCACGTCGTGAGGACGCGGGCCGGGCCCTGAGGGGGCGTGCCGGAGATCAGTCCTTGATCTCGCAGATCAGGGCGCCCGAGGAGACGGAGGCGCCGACCTCGGCGGAGAGGCCCTTGATGGTGCCGGAGCGGTGCGCGTTGAGCGGCTGCTCCATCTTCATGGCCTCCAGGACGACGACGAGGTCGCCCTCCGCGACCTCCTGCCCCTCCTCCACCGCGATCTTCACGATGGTGCCCTGCATGGGCGAGGCGAGGGAGTCGCCGGAGGCGGCCGAACCGGCCTTCTTCGCGGCGCGGCGCTTCGGCTTGGCGCCGGCGGCGAGGCCGGTACGGGCCAGGCTCATGCCCAGCGAGGAGGGCAGCGAGACCTCCAGGCGCTTGCCGCCGACCTCGACGACCACGGTCTCACGCCCGGCCTCGTCCTCCGCGTCCGCGTCGGCGGGCGCGGCGAAGGGCTTGATGTCGTTGACGAACTCGGTCTCGATCCACCGGGTGTGCACGGTGAACGGGTCCGCGGTGAAGGCGGGGTCGGCGACGACGGCCCGGTGGAAGGGGATGGCGGTGGCCATGCCCTCGACCTGGAACTCCGCCAGCGCGCGGGCGGCGCGCTGGAGCGCCTGCTCGCGGGTCGCGCCGGTCACGATGAGCTTGGCGAGGAGGGAGTCCCACGCCGGGCCGATGACCGAACCCGACTCGACGCCCGCGTCCAGGCGGACGCCGGGGCCGGTCGGCGGGGCGAAGAGGGTGACCGTGCCGGGGGCGGGCAGGAAGCCGCGGCCCGGGTCCTCGCCGTTGATCCGGAACTCGAAGGAGTGCCCGCGCACGGCCGGGTCGCCGTACCCCAGCTCCTCGCCGTCCGCGATGCGGAACATCTCGCGTACGAGGTCGATGCCCGTGACCTCTTCGGTGACGGGGTGCTCGACCTGGAGGCGGGTGTTGACCTCCAGGAAGGAGATCGTGCCGTCCAGGCCGACCAGGAACTCGACCGTGCCGGCGCCGACGTAGCCGGCCTCCTTGAGGATCGCCTTCGAGGCCGCGTACAGCTCGTCGTTCTGCGCCTGGGTCAGGAAGGGGGCCGGGGCCTCCTCCACCAGCTTCTGGTGGCGGCGCTGGAGCGAGCAGTCACGGGTGGAGACGACGACCACGTTGCCGTGGGAGTCGGCCAGGCACTGGGTCTCCACGTGGCGGGGCTTGTCGAGGTAGCGCTCGACGAAGCACTCGCCCCGGCCGAAGGCGGCGACCGCCTCGCGGACCGCGGAGTCGTACAGCTCGGGGATCTCCTCCAGGGTGCGGGCCACCTTCAGCCCGCGCCCGCCGCCGCCGAAGGCGGCCTTGATCGCGATCGGCAGGCCGTTCTGCTCGGCGAAGGCGACGACCTCGTCGGAGCCGGAGACCGGGTCCGGGGTGCCCGCCACCAGGGGCGCGCCCGCGCGCTGGGCGATGTGCCGGGCGGCGACCTTGTCGCCGAGGTCGCGGATCGCCTGCGGCGGGGGGCCGATCCAGGTCAGTCCGGCGTCCAGGACGGCCTGGGCGAACTCCGCGTTCTCCGACAGGAATCCGTAGCCGGGGTGGATCGCGTCCGCCCCGGAGTCCGCGGCGGCCCGCAGCACCTTGGCCATGTCCAGGTAGCTGGCGGCCGGGGTGTCACCGCCCAGCGCGAACGCCTCGTCAGCGGCCCGGACATGCAGCGCGTCGCGGTCCGGCTCGGCGTAGACCGCGACACTCGCGATCCCCGCGTCCCGGCACGCCCGAGCGACGCGGACGGCGATTTCGCCACGGTTGGCGATGAGCACCTTGCGCACGATGACTCCCTCCTCGAAACAAGCTGAGTTTAGGGACTACCGACACGGCCGTACGACCTGTCCCCAATGGTGAGCTTGCCCACACGGAGTGTGATCCGAGGCTTGCCCCAGTAGTGAAATCCCTTGTGGCACCACGGTACGCCGCGATCCTCAACCGCACAGTAACCATCCGGTGTGGTCCAGGTCTCTGTCCTGAAGGTCAACGCCTCACGGCGATTCTTTGTGGACTCCCTACGAACGGCCGGTGGATTCTTTGCCCGGCGTGCGGGCGGACCCGGCCCCTTGTCGCCGGGAATACCCATGAGTAGGGTCCGCGCTACGCACGTACCGGAGGTAACAGGGGTGGGACGCTGATGCGCAGAGCGGTGGCGGTCGTGACCGCGCTCGTGCTGTTCGGGGAGGCGGTGGGCATCGTGCTCGTCAACGCCGCCCTGGCCACGGTCGCGGAGAACCAGAACATGTCCCTCGCCGGTATGGACCCGGGAGCCATGTCCACCGGGACCTGGGTGATGGGCGGAGTCTCCGGGCTGCTGCTGGCCCTGTGCGGGCTGATCGCCCTGGCGGCCGGGGCCCGCGACCGCTCCCCGGGGCGCTTCGGGCGGATCGTCCTGATCGGCTGCGCGGTCGTGCACGGCGTCCTCGGCGCGGTCACCGTCGGCCTGGTCGGCTGGGACGCCTTCGCGTTCCTGATGCTGGTGCTGGCCCTGCTGGTCCTCACCCTGCTGGCGTACGGGCCCGAGGCCCCGGCCGAGGACGGCCCGGGCGAGCGGCCGGCCCCGGCGGCGGTCTGAACCGCCCCTCCCGCCGGCGGCCCGGGCCCCGGGCCGCCGGGGTCTCAGACCCACAGCTCCGTGACCGAGACGTCCAGTTCGCCCAGCAGGCGGCGCAGCAGCGGCAGCGAGAGGCCGATGACGTTGCCGTGGTCGCCCTCGATGGAGTCGACGAACGGCGCCGAGCGGCCGTCCAGGGTGAAGGCCCCCGCCACGTGGAGCGGTTCGCCCGAGGCCACGTAGGCGGCGACCTCGGCGTCGGTCGGCTCCCCGAACCGTACGACCGTGGACGCCGTCTCCGACGCGGTACGGCCCGAGGCGGTGTCGATCACGCTGTGCCCGGTCCGCAGGACGCCCGACCGGCCGCGCATCGCCTTCCAGCGGGCGGTGGCCTCCTCGGCGTCGGCCGGCTTGCCCAGCGCCTCGCCGTCCAGCTCCAGCACCGAGTCGCAGCCGATCACCAGGGCGCCCGCCGCCTCGGGGCGCTCCGCGACCGCGGCGGCCTTGGCCCGCGCCAGGACGAGGGCCAGCTCGGCGGGGGTCGGCGCGCTCAGGGCGTCCTCGTCCACCCCGCTGACGATCACCTCGGGCGCGAATCCCGCCTGGCGCAGCAGGCCGAGGCGGGCGGGGGAGGCGGAGGCGAGCACGAGACGGCGCTGATCAGTCATACGCGCCATCGTAGAAGGGCCCCGTCCCCGGCGGGTCAGTGGACGCCGAGCACGAACATCGCCACCAGCATCGCCAGCGCCAGCAGGACGCCGGCTCTGCGCATCATGGCCTGGGCGTCGCGCAGTTCCTTCGGCGGCTTGTTCTCGGGGTCGGACCACAGCATGCTTCCGATCCTGCGGCCCCGCCCCGCCCCTCCGCCTGAGTACGGGTACTCAAAGCCGCCCCCGGCGGACCGGGGACGGCCTCGGGAACACGTCCTAGCCCGGCCAGTACGTCCGCGCCCAGGCCCGGGGGCCCGGCCGCGGGCCTCCGGAGCGGGCGATGCGGCCCGGGTCGGACCACTGCTCGGGCGGCAGCGGCGGCCCGGACGACACGGCGGACGCGGCGGCGGCGCGCGCTTGGACCACCGCCACGGCGGCGGCCAGCTCCTCAGGGGTGGGGTTGCCCCGCACGACCTTGATCATGGGCGGACCTCTCTGGGAAAGGCGGCTGGAACGGATGGACCGGGCGCGTCCGGCGCCCTACAGCGGGATGTTGCCGTGCTTCTTCGGGGGCAGGGATTCCCGCTTCGTACGGAGCTGACGCAGCCCCTTGACGATGTGGGCCCGGGTGTCGGACGGCATGATCACCGCGTCCACGTAACCGCGCTCGGCCGCCACGTACGGGTTGAGCAGCGCGTCCTCGTAGTCCGCCATCAGCTCGGCGCGGGTCGCGTCCGGGTCCTCGGCGGCGGCGATGGCGCGCCGGTGCAGGATGTTCACCGCGCCCTGCGCCCCCATGACGGCGATCTGCGCGGTGGGCCAGGCGAGGTTCAGGTCGGCGCCCAGGTGCTTGGAGCCCATCACGTCGTACGCGCCGCCGAACGCCTTGCGGGTGATGACGGTGATCAGCGGGACGGTCGCCTCCGCGTACGCGTAGATCAGCTTCGCGCCGCGCCGGATGATGCCGCCGTACTCCTGGTCCACGCCCGGCAGGAAGCCCGGCACGTCCACGAAGGTGATGACGGGGACGTTGAACGCGTCGCAGGTGCGGACGAAGCGGGCCGCCTTCTCGCTGGCGTTGATGTCGAGGCAGCCGGCGAACTGCATCGGCTGGTTGGCGACGATGCCGACCGGGTGCCCCTCGACCCGGCCGAAGCCGGTGATGACGTTCGGCGCGAACAGGGCCTGGGTCTCCAGGAACTCGCCGTCGTCCAGCACGTGTTCGATCGCGGTGTGCATGTCGTACGGCTGGTTCGCCGAGTCCGGGATGAGCGTGTCCAGCTCGCGGTCCTCGTCGGTGGTGGCGAGGTCCGCCTCCTCCGGGAAGGCCGGGGCCTCGGAGAGGTTGTTCGACGGCAGGTACGACAGCAGGGACTTGACGTACTCGATGGCGTCCTTCTCGTCGCCCGCCATGTGGTGCGCCACCCCGGAGGTGGTGTTGTGCGTACGGGCTCCGCCCAGCTCCTCGAAGCCGACGTCCTCGCCGGTGACCGTCTTGATGACGTCGGGCCCGGTGATGAACATGTGCGAGGTCTGGTCGACCATCACCGTGAAGTCGGTGATGGCGGGGGAGTAGACCGCACCGCCCGCGCACGGGCCGACGATCAGCGAGATCTGCGGGATCACCCCCGAGGCGTGCACGTTGCGCCGGAAGATCTCGGCGAACAGGCCGAGCGCCACCACGCCCTCCTGGATGCGCGCGCCCCCGCCGTCGTTGATGCCGATGACCGGGCAGCCGGTCTTCAGCGCGAAGTCCATGACCTTGACGATCTTCTCGCCGTAGACCTCGCCGAGCGACCCGCCGAAGATGGTGAAGTCCTGCGAGTACACGCAGACCGGCCGGCCGTCGACCGTGCCGTAACCGGTGACGACGCCGTCCCCGTACGGGCGGTTCTTCTCGATGCCGAAGTTGGTCGAGCGGTGCCGGGCGAACTCGTCGAGCTCGACGAAGGAGCCTTCGTCCAGCAGCAGCTCGACCCGCTCACGGGCCGTCAGCTTGCCCTTGGCGTGCTGCTTCTCGACCGCGCGGGCCGACCCCGCGTGCGTCGCCTCGTCAATGCGGCGCGTCAGGTCCGCGAGCTTGCCCGCGGTGGTGTGGATGTCGATCTGCGGCTCGGACATCGGGGGCGGCTCCCTGCCTGGTCACGGGGACGACGACCGGTGGCGGTCACGGGGGACGGGCGGTCGTCTGTCCGGCTCTGCGGCTACTGGCTCGTAACTCGGTTGTGCGGCTCTGCTTCGTCACGCGATCGCGCCGCGGCCTCCGCCGCCGTGCGCCGCTTGGCTACTGACTCGTAGGGTAACGGCGCGCCTCCGGAAAGGCAGTGCGTCCTTTGCCACACCTAGGCTGGGTTGCATGACACCCCCGGATGCGCCACACAACCGCTGGTCGGACCTCGACCGGCCGCCCCTGAACGTGCCCGCGCTGCGCCGCGGACTGCTGCGGCCCGACGCGTTGTGGACGTCGCTGGAGGTCGTGGAGTCCACCGGCTCCACCAACACCGACCTCGCCGGGCGGGCCCGCGCCGGGACGGTCGCCGGAGGCACGGTGCTGATCGCCGAGGAGCAGACCGCCGGGCGCGGACGGCTGGAGCGGACCTGGACGGCCCCGCCCCGCTCCGGACTGTTCCTCTCGGTGTACCTGGAGCCCGGCGACGTCCCCGTGGAGCGGTGGGGGTGGGTGCCGCTGCTGGCCGGGGTGGCCGCCGCCACCGGGCTCGCGAAGTCCGCCGGGGTCGACATGTCGCTGAAGTGGCCCAACGACCTGCTGGTCTCCGTGGCCGGCGAGGAGCGCAAGACGGGCGGCATCCTCGCCGAGTTCGCCGGGGACGGCATCGTCGTCGGCATGGGGATCAACGTCTCGCTGCGCGCCGACGAGCTGCCCGCCCCCACCGCCGGGTCGCTCGTGCTCGCCGGAGCCGTCTCCACCGACCGCGAGACGCTGCTGCGCGCCGTCCTGCGCTCGCTGGAGCACTGGTACGGGGCGTGGCGGGAGACCGGTGGGGACGCGGCCGCGAGCGGGTTGCAGGCCGCGTACGCGGCGGGGTGCGCGACCCTCGACCGGACCGTGCGGGCCGAGCTGCCGGGCGGTGGCGCCCTGGTCGGCGAGGCGGTCGCGATCGACGGGGACGGCCGGCTCGTCCTCTCCACCGAGGACGGGCTCCAGCAGCCGGTCTCGGCCGGCGACATCGTCCACCTGCGGGGCGTGGCGGGCGGCCTGACCTGACGGGGGCGCGGCGCGGGAGCGCGGAAGCCGGGGCGGTGCGGGGGAGCGGCGCAGGGGGCGCGCGGGCCGGACAACGCGTACGCCCCGATGTCACGGATGTCACGCGCGACGCACCGGGGACGGGCGGCCAAGGACGTGAGCCAGGGCACACCTGCCGTATCGTTGAGGCGATCCGAAGAGAGATCGGCAGGGAAGTGCGCAGGGAACGGGCAGGAGGCGGCTGGTGACCGTCGGCGACACGACGTCCGGCGCGGGCGAGGAGCCCGGGACGGACTCCTCGGTCCACGCCACGCCCCACCACGAGGTCGACCACACGGTGGAACCGACCGACGACCCCCTCGCCATCCGCCTCGAAGCGCTGATCCTGGGGGCCGACCGGCAGTACACGCCCTTCCAGGCGGCCCGCACCGCCGGGGTCTCCATGGATCTGGCCTCCCGGTTCTGGCGGGCCATGGGGTTCGCGGACATCGGGCAGGCCAAGGCGCTCACCGAGGCCGACGTGCTCGCCCTGCGGCGGCTGGCCGGTCTCGTCGAGGCGGGGCTGCTCAGCGAGCCGATGGCGATCCAGGTCGCCCGCTCCACCGGCCAGACCACCGCCCGGCTGGCCGAGTGGCAGATCGACTCGTTCCTGGAGGGCCTGACCGAACCGCCCGAGCCGGGCATGACCCGTACCGAGGTCACGTATCCGCTGGTCGAGCTGTTGCTCCCCGAGCTCCAGGAGTTCCTCGTCTACGTGTGGCGGCGCCAGCTCGCCGCCGCCACCGGGCGGGTCGTGCAGGCGGCGGACGACGAGGAGATGGTCGACCGGCGGCTCGCGGTCGGCTTCGCGGACCTGGTGGGCTTCACCCGGCTGACCCGGCGGCTGGAGGAGGAGGAGCTGGGCGAGCTGGTCGAGTCCTTCGAGACGACCGCCGCCGACCTGGTCGCCGCGCACGGCGGGCGGCTCATCAAGACCCTCGGCGACGAGGTCCTCTTCGCCGCCGACGACGCGGGCACGGCCGCCGAGATAGCGCTCCGGCTGATCGAGGCGATGGGCCAGGACGAGACGATGCCCGCCCTGCGCGTCGGCATCGCCTTCGGCACGGTCACCACCCGGATGGGCGATGTCTTCGGCACCACGGTGAACCTCGCCAGCCGGCTGACCTCGATAGCTCCGAAGGACGCCGTCCTGGTGGACGGGGCGTTCGCCGCGGAGCTGGTCCGCCACGGCGACGCCCCGGAGTCCGAGGCGCAGGCCGCCGAGGCCGCGGCGGCCGCCGCCGAGCGGGCCCGGCTCGCCGAGAAGGAGGGCCGCGAGCCGGCGGAGGAGCCGCCGCTGCCGTCCTACCGCTTCGGGCTCCAGCCGATGTGGCAGCGGCCCGTGCGCGGACTCGGCGTGGTGGAGCCGTGGCTGCTGGCCCGGCGCGGCCGGACCGGTTCCTGAGACCGTCCCTCCCGGGTGGCGGGAATCCGCCCCGGCCCCACGCCGTCCCGCAGCCGTTACGGCCTCGCCCTGTCGGCGGCCGGGCCGCCCTGTCTAGGATTCCTGCCGGATAACGCTCGTTAACGGCAGCGGGCGGCGTCGGCCGGAGGTCGTCGACCGCCGGCGCCGTCGACCGACAGGGGTGCAGCCATGACCGTCACGTCCGAGCAGCGGTACGGGGAGTTCGTCGTCGTACGGCGGCACGCGGGGCAGGACCACGTCGCCGAGCTGGTCCTGGACCGGCCGAAGGCGATGAACGCCGTCTCCACCGACATGGCCCGCTCCATCGCCGCCGCCTGCGACGCGCTCGGCGCCGACCGGGACGTCCGGGCCACCGTGCTGACCTCCAGTCACGAACGGGCCTTCTGCGTCGGCGCGGACCTCAAGGAGCGCAACTCCTTCACCGACGCGGAACTCGTCCGCCAGCGGCCCACCGCCCGCGCCGCCTACACCGGGGTCCTGGAGCTGCCGATGCCGGTGATCGCCGCCGTGCACGGCTTCGCCCTCGGCGGCGGCTTCGAACTCGCCCTGGCCTGCGACGTGATCGTCGCCGACACCACCGCCGTGGTCGGGCTGCCCGAGGTGTCCGTGGGCGTCATCCCGGGCGGCGGGGGAACGCAGTTGCTGCCGCGCCGGGTGGGGGCGGCGCGCGCCGCCGAGCTGGTGTTCAGCGCCCGTCGCGTCGAGGCCGCCGAGGCGCGTGGACTGGGGCTGGTCGACGAGCTGGTCGAGGCCGGCCGGGACCGCGAGGAGGCCCTCGCGCTGGGCGGCCGGATCGCCGCCAACTCACCGGTCGGCCTGCGCGCGGCCAAGCGGGCGCTCCGGCTGGGGCAGGGGCTGGACCTGCGGGCCGGCCTGGAGGTGGAGGACGCGGCCTGGCGGTCCGTCGCCTTCTCCGGGGACCGGGCGGAAGGGGTGGCCGCGTTCAACGAGAAGCGGCGCCCGGAATGGCCCGGTGAGTGACGACGGGCGTGCGTCACCGAGGGTGATCATTTCGTGGCGAAACGGTTGATATGGGTGACGCATCAAACTGATCAAAAGAGAACAAATCTACCTAAGCTGTAGAAATGGGTGGTGACGACGAACGGCTGCGGGCCGTGGTTTCGCTGGCGCAGACCATGGCCGCGGCCTACACGCCGCGGGAATCGTGGCGGGCGGCCGCGCTGGGCGCCTGCGAGGCGCTGCACGGCAGTTTCGCCGCGCTCTCGGTGTGGGAGCGGGAGCGGGGCCGGCTGCGGGTGCTGGTGAACGCGGGGCAACGGGCCGAGGGGGAGGAGGAGTTCCCCGAGGAGGAGGCGTACCCGGTCCACCAGTTCCCGGAGATCACCGAGTTCCTGCACGAGCGCTGGGCGGGCGGCGGCGAGCCCGACGCCTGGGTGGAGACCGCGGACGGGCAGCCCGGTGCGGGCGGTCCCGCCCGCGGCGCCCGCCCGTACTGCCACCAGCGGGTCGCAGCCCTGCGGCGGCGCGGCCGGGGCTGCTGCGTGGTCGCGCCGATCGTGCTGCACGGCCGGGCGTGGGGCGAGCTGTACGTGGCACGCCCGGCCGGCCGGCCCGTGTTCGACCGGGCCGACGCGGACTTCGCGACCGTGCTCGCCGCCGTCGTGGCCTCCGGGATCGCCCAGACCGAACGGCTCGAAGAGGTGCGCAAACTGGCCTTCACCGACCCGTTGACCGGTCTGGCCAACCGGCGCGCGGTCGACATCCGGCTCGACGAGGCCGTCGAGCGGCACCGCCTCGACGGCACGGTGGTCAGCCTCGTCGTCTGCGACCTGAACGGCCTCAAGGCGGTCAACGACACCCTCGGCCACGCCGTCGGCGACCGTCTGCTAGAACGTTTCGGCTCGGTGCTGTCGCTGTGCGGGGCGATGCTCCCGGAGGCGCTGGCGGCGCGGCTGGGCGGCGACGAGTTCTGCCTGCTGGCGGCCGGGCCGACGGCGGACGCCGTGGTGGGCGCGGCCACCGAGCTGTGCGACCGGGCCGCGGTGATCGAGCTGGGCGAGGGGGTGGCCTGCGGGGTCGCGTCGACCGGCGACCCGATCGGCCCGGTCCGGTCGGCCCGCCGGCTGTTCCGGCTCGCGGACGCGGCGCAGTACCGGGCCAAGGCGGCCCGCTCCCCGGGGCCGGTGGTGGCCGGGCGGGACGGCGAGGTCGTCCGGCTCGCGGACTCCCCGCCGCAGCCCGCCCACGACCGGCGCAGGCTGCGCGGCAGCCGCCCGTGAGGCGCGGACGCGGGACGCCTGGAGCCCCGGAGACGCGGAGCCCCGGAGGCGCGGAGCCCCGGAGGCGCGGGGCCCCGGACGTCGCGGCGGTGCGAGCGGCGGGAGGGCCGGTGGCCCGCGCCGCCAGGCACCCCGCACGTAAGGCACCCCGCACGTAAGGCGCCCCGCAGGTAAGGGCCCTGTGGGTAAGGGGTCCTGCGCCGCACCACTAGTGACATGAAGGGTTTCAATCCGTAGGCTGCTGAATATGGATATGCACACTGTCGTGGTGGGGACGTCCGGAACCACCGCCGAGGACGTCGTCGCCGTGGCCCGCCACGACGCCCGGGTCGAACTCTCCGCCGCCGCCGTGGACGCCCTGGCCGCCGCCCGCCTCATCGTGGACGCGCTCGCCGCCAAGCCCGAGCCGGTCTACGGCGTCTCCACCGGCTTCGGCGCCCTCGCCAGCCGCCACATCAGCACCGAACTGCGGGCGCAGCTCCAGCGCAACATCGTCCGCTCGCACGCGGCGGGCATGGGCCCCCGCGTCGAGCGCGAGGTCGTGCGCGCGCTGATGTTCCTCCGGCTGAAGACCGTCGCCTCCGGTCACACCGGCGTACGCCCCGAGGTCGCGCAGACCATGGCCGACGTGCTGAACGCGGGCATCACCCCCGTCGTCCACGAGTACGGCTCCCTCGGCTGCTCCGGCGACCTCGCGCCGCTCTCGCACTGCGCGCTCACCCTGATGGGCGAGGGCGACGCGGAGGGCCCCGACGGCACGGTCCGGCCGGCGGGCGAACTCCTCGCCGCCCACGGCATCACCCCGGTCGAACTGCGGGAGAAGGAGGGCCTGGCCCTCCTCAACGGCACGGACGGCATGCTCGGCATGCTGGTCATGGCCCTCGCCGACCTGAAGAACCTCTACACCTCGGCCGACATCACCGCCGCCCTCTCCCTGGAGGCGCTGCTCGGCACGGACAAGGTCCTCGCCCCCGAGCTGCACGCCATCCGCCCGCACCCCGGCCAGGGCGTCAGCGCGGCCAACATGCTGCGGGTGCTGGCCGGTTCCGGACTGACGGGCCATCACCAGGACGACGCGCCGCGGGTCCAGGACGCCTACTCGGTGCGTTGCGCCCCCCAGGTCAACGGCGCGGGCCGCGACACCCTCGACCACGCGGCCGTCGTCGCCGGGCGTGAACTGGCCTCCTCCGTCGACAATCCGGTGGTCCTCCCCGACGGCCGGGTGGAGTCCAACGGCAACTTCCACGGCGCGCCCGTCGCGTACGTCCTGGACTTCCTCGCCATCGTCGCCGCCGACCTCGGCTCGATCTGCGAACGCCGCACCGACCGGCTGCTCGACAAGAACCGCTCGCACGGGCTGCCGCCGTTCCTCGCGGACGACGCCGGGGTCGACTCGGGCCTGATGATCGCCCAGTACACCCAGGCCGCCCTGGTCAGCGAGATGAAGCGGCTCGCGGTCCCCGCCTCCGCCGACTCCATCCCGTCCTCCGCGATGCAGGAGGACCACGTCTCCATGGGCTGGTCCGCCGCGCGCAAGCTCCGCACCGCCGTGGACAACCTGACCCGGATCGTCGCCGTCGAGCTGTACGCCGCGACCCGCGCGGTCGAACTGCGGGCCGCCGAAGGGCTCGTCCCCGCCCCCGCCTCGCAGGCCGCCGTGGCCGCGCTGCGGTCCGCCGGGGCCGAGGGCCCGGGGCCGGACCGCTTCCTCGCGCCGGACCTGGCCGCCGCCGACGCCTTCGTCCGGGAAGGGCTCCTGGTCGCGGCCGTGGAGTCGGTCACCGGCCCGCTGGCCTGAGAGACCTCGCGTACGCGGAAGGGTTCCCGCACCACGTGGCGCGGGAACCCTTTCGTGTGCCGGGACAGCCCTCAGTGGGCCGGGTGCGCCCCGGACCGGCGTACCGAGTACGTGACGAAGCCCGCGCCGATGCCCAACAGGGCCGTACCGCCGATGAGATACGGGGTGGTGTCCAGGCCCGGCCCGGTGTCGGCGAGGCGCATCCCGGAGGCGGCGTCCGCCTCCCCGGCGGCCTGCCGGGACGTGGCGGCCGGGGCGTCCTGGACGGCGTTCTCACCGGTCGCGTTGGCCGAGGGGACGAACCAGAGAGCGGCCAGCAGCGTGCCGGAGGCGGTGGCGGTCAGCAGCGTGCGACGAGTGACGGACACAGATTCGATCCCCTTGCGACAACCATGAGTTAGCCCCGTGGGCCGATGCTAAGCAAAGCAGCGGGTCGGTGGAAAGTCGCGGCCTCGCAGGGCCGTACGCTCCGGCCATGAGCACAGATGAGACATCCAGGTTTGTTCGGCTTCGCGTGGAGATGGTGTTGGAGGTCACCGACCTCGACGCCCTGACCGGTACCGCCCTCGAATCCATCGCCGCCGAGTACGGGGAGCCCGTCGCGGGGGCCGCCGGAGGCGATACCGCCGAGGAGCGGATGCATGCCGAGGCCACGGTCCGGGCAGACGGAGCAGAGGCGCTCGCCTCGCTGGTCGACCCCTTCGACCTGGTCAGCGAGGTGCCCGGGGTCGAACTGGCCCAAGCGTCCTGGAGCAGCGAGAGCATCGAGTACGACCCCGACGCGGAGGACTGGGACGACGCGGACGACGGCGAGGAGGGCCTGTTCCTGCCGGAGGACGGGGACGAAGAGGAGGGGTACGGCGACACGGTCGCGCACAATGGGAGGAACGACGACCGGGACGGTGGCCCCGCGCAGCCGGCGTGACGTGGGGGAACACCCGGCCCCGGCCCGCCCACCGGCGGGCCGGGGCCGCACCGTGAGGCGGAGGAAACCGGCTCCCGGCAGCGGGAACCGCCGCTTCCGGGGACGCGTCGATGAGTGGTGTTCCCCACATCCGTCGTGGATGTGGAACGGAGCGCCCTTTCCGGGTGTTCTTGGAACATTGACGGGGAATGGCCGCCCGGCGTTCCCGTCCGGGGTTTTTGGGGAAATCGGCGACGATGGAGAAGCGTGTGATGACGGACAGCAAGCGGCGCAGGGGCCTGGTGGCCGTGTCCGCACTGCTCGGTGGCGTGCTGGTGCTTTCGGCCTGTAACGACGACGACGGCGGCAAGACCAGCACCGGCAGCTCGGAGTCGTCGCAGCAGGAGGTGGACAAGGCCGCGGCCGAGGACGCCTCCGAGGCGCAGATAACGATCAAGCCGAAGAACGGCGCGACCAACGCCAGCATCAACAACGCGGCCCAGGTCACCGTCGCCAAGGGCAAGCTGACCGAGGTCGTCATGACCACGGAGGACGGCACCGCGGTCGAGGGCGCGCTCTCCGCCGACGGCACGAGCTGGAAGCCCTCCGCCCAGCTGGAGCGCTCCACCACGTACAAGATCGACGCCACGGCGGAGGACGCGAAGGGCCGCAAGGCCCACGAGAACAGTTCCTTCACCACCGTCTCGCCCGACAACAGCTTCATCGGGAACTTCACCCCCGAGGACGGCTCCACCGTCGGCGTCGGGATGCCCGTCTCGATCAACTTCAACAAGGAGATCACCGACAAGAAGGCCGTCCAGGCCGGCATCACGGTGAACTCCAGCAGCGGCCAGGAGGTCGTCGGCCACTGGTTCAGCGCCCAGCGCCTGGACTTCCGCCCGCAGGACTACTGGAAGGGCGGCTCCACCGTCACCCTGAAGCTGGCCCTCGACGGCGTCGAGGGCGCGGACGGCGTCTTCGGCGTCCAGCAGAAGACCGTGACCTTCAAGATCGGCCGCAACCAGGTCTCCACCGTCGACGCGAAGACCAAGCAGATGACGGTCACCCGCGACGGCAAGACGATCAAGACGATCCCGATCTCCGCGGGCTCCCCCGAGAACCCCACGTACAACGGGCAGATGGTGATCTCCGAGAAGCACAAGGAGACCCGGATGAACGGCGCCACCGTCGGCTTCACCGATGACGACGGCAAGGGCGAGTACGACATCAAGGACGTGCCGCACGCCATGCGCCTGTCCACCTCGGGCACCTTCATCCACGGCAACTACTGGGGCAAGGGCATCTTCGGCAACGCCAACACCAGCCACGGCTGCGTGGGCCTCGCCGACGTGAAGGGCGCGAACGACCCCAACGCCCCCGGCGCCTGGTTCTACGACAACTCGCTCATCGGCGACGTGGTCATCGTCAAGAACTCCCCGGACAAGACCATCACCCCGGACAACGGCCTCAACGGCTGGAACATGAGCTGGGCCGAGTGGACGGCCGGCTCCCAGGCCTGATCCGCCCCCGGACCTGACCCCCCCCGCAGGCCCGCCCCCTTCTCCGCACCACCCCCGTCCCCGCCCGAAGGCGGCGGCCCCGGAACACTCCGGGGCCGCCGCCTTCGGCGTGCGCGGGCACGTCCCCATGACCTCGCGGGTAATCGACGGCCTCCGCCCCGCCCGGCAGCATCACGGGTGTACCGAAGCCCCGCCCCGAGCGCCCGGAGGACCGGCCCATGACCGCGTACGCCATCGCCCACCTGCGCCCCACCGACAGCCCCGTCCACGACGAGGTGCTGAGCTACATCGAGCGCATCCAGGCCACCATGACGCCCTACGGAGCCCGCTTCCTGGTGCACGGCTCCGAGGTGGAGGTGGTGGAGGGGGTGTGGCCGGGCGGGTTGGTCGTCGTCGCCTTCCCCGGCGTCGAGGAGGCCCGCGCCTGGTACGCGTCCCCCGCCTACCAGGAGATCCTTCCGCAGCGCACCCGGCACCTCGTCGGCGACGTGGTGATCGTGCCGGGCGTCGGCCCGGAGTACGACGCCGCGGCCACGGCGGCGGCGATGCGGAACGCGCGGGACCGCGCGGCCGGGCAGGAGGAGCGCGGCGGCTCCTGAGGAGGTGCCGGGGCCCGGGCCGGCCGTCGGGCCGCGCGTCCCGGGCACACGCGGGCGGGCGGTCCGGGCGGGACGGCGCGTCGGGCCCGGCCGGCGCCTCGGGGGAGCCGGAGCGCCCGCCGGAACCGGGTCGTGGAACACTCCCGCACGTGCCTCACTGGATAACCCCGCGCCGCCTGGGCGCGACCGCCGTCCTGTACGCCGTCTTCGCCGGCGGCTGGTACCTGGGCCAGCCCCTTCCCCACGTCGGCTGCGAAGAGGAGGAGCCGCCGGCCGCCTCCACCGCCCCGGTCACGATCGGGGAACCCGGCGACCTCTCCGGCGGCCTCACCCGGGCGGCCCGCGACATCGGACAGGTCGTCACCCACGACTTCGTCTCCACCGACGCGGTCGTCGTGTGCGACCCGTACACGCCCCGCCCCCGCCTGGTGGCCTGGGCGACCGGCGACTGGCGCTGAGGACGCCCCCCGTCCGGCCCGGGGGACGCCGGAAACCGGCTCACCCCGTACGCCCCCGCACCGCCGCCCGGTAGGACCGCAGGTCGCTGCGGCGGACCTGGCGGACCCCCGCCAGGTCCCCGTGCGGCTCGGCGGGGCCTTTGCGGGTGCGCTCCGGGGGCCGGACCGCCGCCGGAGTCCTGAGGCGGCGCCAGGGCAGGCTCGGCAGCCAGAGCAGTCCGTACAGCCAGCGCAGCACCAGCGGACGGAAGCCCGGCCGCCCGGCGTCGGGCAGCCGGATCACCCGGACCCCCATGATCAGCTTTCCGGCGCTCGCCCGGACGGCCATCGTCAGCAGCACCTGGTTGGCGAACGACAGCGCGATCAACTGGACGGCCAGCAGGGCGACCGCCCGGCCCGTGCCGCCGGAGCCCACGCAGGACCGCACCAGGAGCCCGACGGCCAGCAGGCACAGGTAGCAGTCCAGGCCCACCGCCAGACAGCGCCGCATGTCCCCGGCGTCCTTGGGGACGCGCGGCTCCCGGAGGCCCCGCACGGGGTGCGGGGAGGAGCGGGCGTACGCCGGGAAGGACGCCCGGGCGGGCGGGTACCCGTACGGCGGGTCCTCGGAGGGCGGCCGGGGCGCCGGACCCCGGCGGGGCCGCTCGGCGCCGCCCCCGGCCCCGGACGCCCGCGCCTGATCAGGAGGCCGCCTCCTCCGACGCCCCCGTGGCTTCGACATGGGGGCCATCATGACGGATCACCGGCCGGGGTGTCCCTGTTCCCGACGGGTAACCCCGGTACCTCGGCGTGGATCTCCCCGTTCCCTCGCGGACGCCCCGCCTCGCCTCCCGGAGAGGCCGCCCGGGCCGCCGCCGATCTTCCTCCCGCGGCTCGCCGGGTGCCGGAGGGGCGCCCCACGCGTCGCCCAGGGACCTTTCCCGGGCCGCCCCGACATGTGATCTTCGTCACTGCGCCTCGTGCTGCCGGGAGACGGCCCCGAGCCGCGCGCGCCGCCCGGAACAGCGGCGCGGGGCCGGCGAGGGGTTCGGCGCGAGGGTCCGGGCGCTGAGCAAAACGGCTGATCATGGCCATCATGTGGATGGTCCTCGAAGATCATCGGGCATCCCTGGAGAATCGGTCCGTACGACGGTCCAGCGCGTCGCCCGGCCGGGCGACGGCCCCACGACCTCCCGACCCGGGGGTCCGCGGGGCTCCGGCGGGGGAAGCGGACCGGCGGCGCTCCGGGACGGGGGCGCCGAAGCGCACGAGCCGACCACGGAAGGTCTTGATCAGATGCCGGTCATCCCCCACTCGCCCGACTCCGCCCGCACGCCTGACGCGGCCCACCTCATCGAGCCGCTCTACGCCGAGATCCTGCGCCGCAACCAGGGCGAACGGGAGTTCCACCAGGCGGTCCGCGAGGTCCTGGAGACGCTCGGGCCGGTGCTGGCCCGCCGTCCGGAGTTCGTCGACGCGCGCGTCATCGAGCGGATATGCGAGCCCGAGCGCCAGCTGATCTTCCGGGTGCCGTGGTCGGACGACTCCGGCGACATCCACGTCAACCGCGGCTTCCGGGTGGAGTTCTCCAGCCTGCTCGGCCCCTACAAGGGCGGCCTGCGCTTCCACCCCTCGGTCAACCTCGGCATCGTGAAGTTCCTCGGCTTCGAGCAGATCTTCAAGAACGCCCTCACCGGCATGCCCATCGGCGGCGGCAAGGGCGGCTCGGACTTCGACCCCAAGGGCCGGTCCGACGCCGAGATCATGCGGTTCTGCCAGTCCTTCATGACCGAACTCCACCGCCACCTGGGCGAGTACACCGACGTCCCGGCCGGTGACATCGGCGTGGGCGGACGCGAGATCGGCTACCTCTTCGGCCAGTACAAGCGGATCACCAACCGCTACGAGTCCGGCGTCCTCACGGGCAAGGGCCTCGGCTGGGGAGGGGCCCAGGCCCGTACCGAGGCCACCGGTTACGGCACGGTCCTGTTCACCCAGGAGATGCTGCGCAGCCGCGGCGAGTCCCTGGAGGGCCAGACCGTCGCCGTCTCCGGTTCCGGCAACGTGGCGATCTACGCCGTCGAGAAGGCCCAGCAGCTCGGCGCGACCGTGGTGACCTGCTCGGACTCCAGCGGCTACGTCGTCGACGAGAAGGGCGTCGACCTCGCCCTCCTGAAGGAGATCAAGGAGACCGGCCGAGGCCGGATCTCGGAGTACGCGGAGCGGCGCGGCGCCCACGCCCGGTTCGTCCCCGGTACGGGGGTGTGGTCGGTCCCGGTCGACGTCGCCCTGCCCTGCGCCACGCAGAACGAACTCCACGAGCCCGACGCGCTGGCCCTCGTCCGCAACGGGGTCAAGGCGGTCGCCGAGGGCGCCAACATGCCCACCACCCCGGAGGCGGTCCGCGTCTTCCAGGAGGCGGGCGTCGCCTTCGCCCCCGGCAAGGCGGCCAACGCGGGCGGGGTCGCGACGAGCGCGCTGGAGATGCAGCAGAACGCCTCCCGGGACTCGTGGACCTTCGCCCACACGGAGGAGCGCCTCGCGGAGATCATGCGGCACATCCACGACTCCTGCCACACGACCGCCGAGCGCTACGGAAGCCCCGGCAACTACGTGGTCGGCGCGAACATCGCGGGCTTCGAGCTGGTCGCGGACGCGATGCTGGCGCAGGGGCTGATCTGACCGCGGGCCGGGGAGGCGCCTCCCCGGCGACCCCCGCCCCGCGGGGGCGGGGCCGCCCGTGCGGTCTCCCCCGCGCGGGGGAGGGGGCCGGTGCGCGAGGGTGACGCCCCGGCACGCCCGCCCGGCCGCCCCCCCCCGCTGGACCCGCCCCGTTCCCCAACGCCGCCCCCTGTCGCGGAACTTCGCCGACAGCAGATCCGCCCGGAGCGCAACGCCGGGCCCGTGCGTGGACGGTGCCGCGCTCCTAGGCTGGGACGGTGAGCATCCGAGCGACGAACCAGGCCCGCGTGATCCCCCTGCGCCCGCTCCCGACGGCGGCCGCCCCGGGCCCGAGCGGCGCCCCGCCCCGGGAGCCGCTGTGGCGGGACCTCGTGGGGCAGGTGCTGCGCGGCGAACGCAAGGCCCAGGGGCGGACGTTGAAGGACGTGTCCGACGCCTCCCGGATCTCCATGGCCTACCTCTCCGAGGTGGAGCGGGGCCGCAAGGAAGCCTCCTCCGAGGTGCTGGCCGCCGCCGCCCAGGCGCTCGGCCTGACGCTCGCCGACGTGCTGGCGCTGGCCGGGGAGCGGCTGGTCCGGCTCACCGCGGCCCGGACCCGGACCCGGTCCCTCGGGGCGTCGGGCGGACACCGGTCCGGGGCCCCGGCGGGTCCGATGGGCGGCGTGCTGCTGGCGGCCTGACCGGGGGCCTCACGCGAGGCCGCCCGGCCGGGCGGCGCGGTCCGCGAGCGCACGCACCTCGGCGGCGACGGCGGTGTGCCGCTCGCGGGGGATGTCGTGGCCGACGCCCGGCTGGAGGACGAGCCGCGCGCCGGGGATCGCCGCGGCGGTGGCCCGGCCGGCGGAGGGCCGGAGCAACGGGTCGTCCGTGCCGTGCAGCACCAGTGCGGGCACGCGCAGCGCGGCCAGGGAGGGGCCGTGCCAAGTCGCGCCGATCTGGCGGGACTGGGCGTCCGGGTCCGCGATGCCGGTGTCCACGTCGGCGGCGATCCGCTCCAGCGTCCCCGCCTCGTCGAACGGGTAGCCGGGCGACGCGCAGATCCGCGCCACCGCGATCCCCGCCGCGATCCGCGCCTCCCGGTCCCGGGCGGGCTTGATCCGGGCGAACTTCGCGAGCGTGCCGAGCCGCAGATGGCGAAAGGCGCCCACCCCGCCGACGTCGCTGGGCAGCGCCGCGGACGAGGTGAGCGTGCGCACCCGGCCCGGGTGGCGCAGGGCGACGCGCTGGGCGACGACCCCGCCCAGCGAGTGCCCGAAGAGGTGCGCCGACTCCCAGCCGAGCGCGTCCATGACGGCGACCGCGTCGTCGGCCATGTCCTCGGCCGCGTAGGCGGCGCCCCGCCCGGCGGCCAGGGCGGCGAAGGGGTTGCCCCGGACGGTGCGCTTCGGCAGCCGGGTGGACTCGCCCGCGTCCCGCTGGTCGTAGCGGGCGACGGCGAACCCGGCGTCGGCGAAGGCGGTGCACAGCTCCCCGGGCCACCAGTGCCGGGAGACGGCGAGGCCCATCACCAGGAGCAGCGGCTCGCCGTCCGCGCCTTCCCGGAGCCGGTCGTGGGCGATCTCGACCGCACCGTTGCGGGCGAAGCGGCGTTCGGTCCAGGTCATGGCGGACTCCTTCGGCGGGAAGCCGTGATCGGCCACGGCGGTCGGAACACGGTGGGCGGCGCGCCCGTCGGACGCGGCGACCCCCTACGGCGGACTCATACTGCGATCGATGTTCGCAGTATTAGACTACAGCCGGAACCCGGACCCCCACGGGGCCCCGAAGGGAAGGTGGCGGACCATGGCCGATCGAGAGCCCCGGCCGGCGACCGTCTGGTCACGTCCGGAGCGGGGGGCGCGCGGGCCCGCGCCCGAGCGCAGCCGCGCCCAACTGACCGCGGCCGCCGTCGCTCTCGCGGACGAGGAGGGGCTGGCGGCCGTGTCGATGCGCGCGCTCGCACAGCGGCTGGGCACGGGGCCCGCCTCGCTCTACCGCTACGTGGGGAGCCGGGACGAGCTGCTGGACCTCATGGCGGACGCGGTCGCGGCCGAGCTGGACCTCTCCGGGCCCCTCGGCGGCGACTGGCTGGAGGGCCTCGTCGGCCTGGCCCTCCAGTCCCGGGCCGCACACGTCCGGCACCCGTGGCTCGCCGACCTGAACGACCGGCGGGGCGAGGCGCTGGGCCCGCACGCGATCGACTACCTCGACCACGCGCTCGCCGTCCTGGCCCCCGCCCCCGGGTCCGCCGCCCGGAAACTGGAGGCCATCGGCCTTCTCGGCGCCCTGGCCGCCCTCTTCGCCCGCCGCGAGGGCCTGCCGGCGGGCGCCGACCCCTCCGCCCGGGCGGCCCGGCTGGCAGAGGCCGCCGCCGAGGGCCGCCACCCGCACCTGCTCGCCGCCCTCACCGCGGCGGGCGCACCGCCGCAGCCCTCTCCCGCCGATCGGGACGCCCTGTTCGTACGCCTGCTGCGGCGGCTGCTCCCGGCCGTGCTGGGCGCCGACGCGGTGGCCGAGCCGGAAGAGGGGGCGCAGGGGCGCCCGGGGGATCAGCCCCCGGCCGGGGCCACGCCGATCGGGCAGGAGACGCCCGTGCCGCCGATGCCGCAGTAGCCGCCCGGGTTCTTGTCCAGGTACTGCTGGTGGTACGCCTCCGCCGGCCAGAACGGGCGGTCCTGGGCGGGCAGGATCTCCGTGGTGATCTCCCGGTGGCCCGAGGCCGTCAGGACCTTCTGGTACGCCTCGCGGGACGCCTCGGCGGCCGCCGCCTGGGCGGGGGAGTGGGTGTGGATCGCGGAGCGGTACTGGGTGCCCACGTCGTTGCCCTGGCGGAAGCCCTGGGTCGGGTCGTGCGACTCCCAGAACAGCTTCAGCAGCTCCTCGTACGTGACGACGGACGGGTCGAAGACCACGCGGACCGCCTCCGTGTGCCCGGTCAGGCCCGAGCACGTCTCCTCGTACGTGGGGTTCTCCGTGTAACCGCCCTGGTAGCCGACGAGCGTCGTCCACACGCCCTCGGTCTGCCAGAACTTCCGCTCCGCGCCCCAGAAGCAGCCCAGCGCGAAGTCCGCCACCTCCAGCCCCTCCGGGTAAGGGCCCACCAGGGGGTTGCCGAGGACGGTGTGGCGGGAGGGGACGGTGAACTCGGGGACGGGACGGCCGCGCAGGGCCTGCTCCGGGGTGGGGAGCTCGGGGGTGCGACGGTTCAGGAACATGCGGGGGGCTCCTCCGGGGTCGGGGTTCGGTACGTACAACACGGGAGCGGCCGCCGGGATTCCGCAGCGGAAGCGTGGGAGTCGCCCCCCGGCGCCTCAGTGCGGCAGCGTCGCCGGACTGCCGCCGTTCGCCTCGTACCCCGCGACCGCCAGCGCCCGGTAGACCGCGTACTGCGCCGCCGGATCCGGCTCCGCCGTCCACGGCAGCGCGCCCACGTGGCCGTCGATGCGCACCAGCTGGTGCATCGCCTCCGACCAGCGCTCCATGTGCACCAGGAACAGCACCAGCAGATGGCGCACGTGCGCCGTCATCGGGTCGTCCGGGCGGGCCGCGTGCACCGCGAACATCGCGCCCCCGACCGCCTTGGTCACCACCTGGCTGCGGTAGAAGCCCTGCACGAGGTTGACCTCCGGCAGATGCTCGTACAGCGCGAACAGCGGCAGCGCGGCGAGCAGCGAGCCCTGCGGGGCGCGGGCGGCGGCGGCCGTCGCGAACGCCTCCGCGTCCTTGCGCGAGCCGTGCCACTTCTCGCAGTGGTAGTGCAGCGCCGCGATGTGCGCCCCCATGTGGGCGGGGGCTCGGTCGATGATCTTGGCCCAGAGCCGGTCGAACTGCTCCGGGGTGTAGCCCAGGCCCCGGGCCACCGCCAGCTCCACGATGTACGGGACGGGGTCGCCCGGCGCCAGCAGGGCCGCCTCGCCGCAGACCGTACGGGCCTCCTCCAGGATGATCCGGAAGTCGTCGCTCCCCGCCGCGGACGACCGCCACGCCTGCTGCACCAGGAACTCCGCGTGCACCGCCGCGCCGCCCGCGTCCTTCGGGGACTCCGCACGCCAGGCCCGCAGCCACGCCCCGCCGACCCCGGGCCGCTGCGCCAGCTCCAGCGAGGCCGCGCCCGCGAACGCCTGCACCCGCTGCCAGCGCACCTCGCCCTCCTTCGGCGTCCCCGCCAGCAGCTGGGAGGCCGCCCGCCACTGCTGGGTGCCCTGGACCACGGCGAGCACGTCGAGGAGGTCCTGGTCGGGGCCCGGCATCCGGACGTCCAGCTCCTCCTGGCGGGCGAAGCCGTACGCGTCCGGGTCGGCCGCGTCCGGCGAACCGGGGGCCACCTGGCGGATACCGCCCCGGCGGCGCATCACCCACGGGCCGATCACGGCGGCGAGCATGCACATCGCGAGCAGGAACAACAGAATCTCCATGGACCCATTGTCCCCGGAACGGCGAGTGGCCGGTAAGCGCCCCGGGGGAGCGCCCGGCCGCCCCGCGTGGACGGGCGGCGCCCGGCGCGGCCCTTCGCGGCGGCGCCGAGAAGCCCTGCCAGGAGCTCCGCTGCGAGGCTCCCCGGCCCCCCGCGGCGCACCGCACGGGACGCCACCCCCCGATCCACGCGGAATCGGCGGACACCCCCTCCCGACGAACTACGCTCGGGGCCATGAGCGACCAGCACAGCTTCGAGACCCTCGCCATCCACGCGGGGAACACCGCCGACCCCCTCACCGGTGCGGTGGTCCCGCCGATCTACCAGGTGTCCACGTACAAACAGGACGGCGTCGGCGGACTGCGCTCCGGCTACGAGTACAGCCGGAGCGCCAACCCCACCCGTACCGCCCTGGAGGAGAACCTCGCGGCCCTCGAAGGCGGCCGTCGCGGTCTCGCCTTCGCCTCCGGCCTCGCCGCCGAGGACTGCCTCCTGCGGACGCTGCTGACCCCCGGCGACCACGTGGTCATCCCGAACGACGCGTACGGCGGCACGTTCCGGCTGTTCGCGAAGGTCGCCTCGCGGTGGGGCGTGGAGTTCTCGGTGGCCGACACCTCGGACGTGGCCGCCGTACGGGCCGCGCTCACCCCGCGCACCAAGGCGGTCTGGGTGGAGACCCCGTCCAACCCGCTGCTCGGCATCACCGACATCGCCGCCGTGGCCCAGGTCGCCCGGGAGGCCGGGGCGCGCCTCGTCGTCGACAACACGTTCGCCTCGCCCTACCTCCAGCAGCCCCTCGCGCTCGGCGCGGACGTCGTCGTGCACTCCACGACCAAGTACATGGGCGGCCACTCCGACGTCGTCGGCGGCGCGCTGATCGTCGACGACCCGGAGCTGGCCGAGGAGCTGGCGTACCACCAGAACGCCATGGGCGCGGTCGCCGGACCGTTCGACGCCTGGCTGGTGCTGCGCGGCATCAAGACGCTCGCCGTCCGCATGGACCGGCACACCGAGAACGCGACCAAGGTCGCCGACCTGCTGACCCGGCACCCCAAGGTCTCCCGGGTCCTCTACCCGGGGCTGCCCGAGCACCCCGGCCACGAGGTCGCCGCCAAGCAGATGAGGGCGTTCGGCGGGATGGTCTCCTTCCGCGTCGCCGGCGGCGAGGAGGCGGCGGTCGAGGTCTGCAACCGGGCGAAGCTGTTCACGCTCGGCGAGTCCCTCGGCGGGGTGGAGTCCCTGCTGGAGCACCCGGGCCGGATGACGCACGCCTCCGCCGCGGGCTCCCCGCTGGAGGTCCCGGCCGACCTGGTCCGCCTCTCCGTCGGCATCGAGAACGGCGACGACCTGCTCGCCGACCTCACCCAGGCGCTGGGCTGACCCCCGGGGAACCCACGCAGGAGGGGCGTCCGCCGCGACCGTCGGTCGCGGCGGACGCCCCTTCCCACGTTCAGACGCCCACCCTCTCGTCCTCCAGCATGCCCCTGACCTGTTCGCGCAGCTCGGGACCGTCCTGGTGTCCATGGACCGACGCCGCGTGCTCGCTCGCGGCCCGGACGACCTCGTTCTCCTCACCGGCGATGGTGAGCGTGCAGTCCGTCTCGCTCGGATACTTGCGGCAGTCCGCGATCTTCCTGGTCACCACGGCCTCCTCGGCTCGTACGACGACCTTCTCCTCCAGCGTAGGCCGCCCGCCCCGGGGCCTCGACGGCTCACCAGCCCTCCAGCGGGGGAGTCACCTGGGCGGGCTCGGTCGCCCACGGCTGTTCGACACCGGCCCAGACGAGGACCGCGACGAGCACCGCCGCCAGCGACCAGGCCGCCGTCCGCTCCACCGCCCGGCGCCACCGCAGCCGCCGGCCGCCCTGCCGGACCGCCCGTGCCGCCAGGTCCGGCGGCAGCACCGGGTGCGGGCCGTCCAGCATCCGGCGGACCCGCTCCTCGCGCGGATCCCGGCGGTCCTCGCTCACGCCGTCTCCCGGGGGCCCGGGGCCGTACCGCGGGGGGCGGGGCGTTCCGTGCCGCCCCCGGCTGCGGACGCCGCGCCCCGTCCCCGCCCGGCCGACCGCAGCGCCGCCACCGCGCGGGCGCACACCGCGCGGACCCGGTCGCCCGGCAGCCCCAGGAGCGCCGCCGTCTGCTCCTCGCCGGCCTCCTCGTACATCCGCAGGACCAGCACCAGCCGTTCGAGGGGGGACAGCCGCTCCAGCAGCCCGCCGCGCGGCCGCTGATGGCGCCGGGCCTCCCGGGCGAAGCGGAGGACCAGCTCCCGGCGGGCCAGGTCGTAGGGGTCGCCGCCGTGCAGCCGGTCCCAGTCCGCGTACGTCCGCGCCAGCGCCGCGCGCAGCAGCCGCTCGGCCCGCGGATACGCGCCGGACGGCCGCGGCGGTTCGCCGGTGAGCAGCGTCGCCGTGTGCAGCAGACGGCCGCCCGCGCCCGCCACGAAAGCCTCGAACTCCAGGGCGCGGAGCCGGTCGCGGTGCTCAACCCGATCGCTCACCACCACATCGCAGCGCCGTCCCCCGGGCGCGGTCAAGAGGGGCGACGCGACCGGTTCGTACGCCGTGCGCCCCGCGCCTGCGGCGGGGCGCCGTCGAAGGGCCGCGCCCTAACCCGTCTCGTCCAGGTGCAGCGCGAGCAGCGCGATGTCGTCCTCCTTGCCCTCGCCGAACGAGTCCAGGAGGAAGTCGCAGAGGTCCTCCAGCTCCCGGGGACCGGAGACCGCCGCGTCGAGGAACGCGGTCAGGCTGTGGTCGAGGTCCTGGTTGCGCACCTCCACCAGCCCGTCGGTGATCAGCAGGAGCCGGGCGCCCGGGGCGACGGGGTGGGCGTGGGCCGGGGGGTGCGGGAGCCGCAGCCCCAGCAGCGGACCGTGGTCGGCGAGGTAGACGCCCCCGCCACCGGGGCCCAGCAGCAGCGGCGGGATGTGACCGGCGTTGGCGATGTGGACCCGGCCCCCGTCCGGCTCCACCAGCACCAGGCAGAGCGTCACGGTGAGGCCCGGCCGGGTGTACGAGAGCAGGGCGTCCAGCCGCTCCAGGACGTGGTGCGGCGGGTGCCCCTCCAGGGCGTAGGCGCGCAGCGCGTGCCGGATCTCGCCCATGACGGTCGCCGCGACCAGCGAGTGCCCGGCCACGTCGCCGATAGCCAGCAGCAGCCCGGCCGGGGTCTGCAGCGCCTCGTAGAAGTCGCCGCCGATCTCCGCGTGGTCGGAGGCCGGCCGGTAGCGGACGGCGAGCGTCGTGCCGGGGGCGTCGGGCAGCCGGTCCGGCAGGAACGTGCGCTGGAGGGCCAGCGCGAGGGCGTGCTCCTCGTTGAAGGTGCGCAGCCCCTCCAGCGCCAGCGCGCAGGCGTTCACCAACTGCTGGAGCAGATCGCGTTCGTCGGAGGTACGGGCCGCGGCGGCCGGGACGGCGACGCAGACGGGCGGCCGGTCGCGCTTCGTCCGGGTCACCACCACGACGACGTCGTCGTCGATCGGGTCGAGCGGCAGCAGCGCCTTCCAGCGCTCCCGCGAGACCGTGACGACCTCGGTGCCGGTGGAGCCGCCGAGGGCCGGGGAGGCCAGCCGGTCCAGCGGCTCCGCCAGCGCGGGCAGGGTGGCCGGTTCGGCCTCCGGGCCGGCCGCGTGGCTGTGCACCGGCCGGCCGTCGGGGCTGAGGAGGATCGCGGTGGCCGGCCCGGACATGAGCGAGGCCGCTCCGCCGGTCGCCGCCGCGCAGAAGTCGGCGAAGCCGACGGCCCGGTAGACGTCCAGGGTGGCCCGGTTGAGCGCGGCCAGCCGCAGGGTCAGACGCTCCGCCCGGCGGCGGGCCCGGGTGTAGCGCAGGGCGGCCGTCACCGTCGCCAGGAACTCGTCCGGGTCGATCGGCTGGTCCAGATAGGCGTCCGCGCCCCGGCTCAGCCCCTCCGTGTGGTCCTCGGCGTTGACCGCGACGGCCGAGACGTGGACCACCGGCAGGAAGGTGGTGCGCGGGTCGGTCTTGATCCGCTCGCAGACCTCGAAGCCCGACATGTCGGGGAGCTGCACGTCGATGACGGCCACCTCCGGCAGCGAGCGGCCCGCCTCCTCCAGCAGGGCCAGCCCCGCGGAGCCGTCGGCCGCGCCCAGCACCGTGTGCCCGGCGCGCGTGAGCCAGCTCGTGAGGATGTAGCGGTTGGTCTCGTCGTCGTCGATCACCAGGACGGTTCCCGGCGCGCTGTCGCTCTGCACGGTCATGGTCACGGGGTGTTCTCCGGGGCGCCGGGTGCGGACGTGGGGCGTACGGGCGTGAAGGGAAGCTCGACCTCCACCCGGGTGCCCGCTCCGGGGGTGCTCGACAGCCGCAGCGTGCCGCCGAGGAGTTCGGTGAGGGTCCGGGCGTAGGGGAGTCCGAGCCCGGTGCCCCGGTGGGCCCGCTGGAGCGGTCCGCGTACCTGGTAGAACTCCTCGAAGACCTTGGGCAGTTCGTCCTCGGGGATGCCCACCCCGGTGTCCGTGACGGTGAAGGCCATCCATGGCGCGTCCACCCGGAACTCCAGTGAGACCTCGCCCTTCTCGGTGAACTTCAGGGCGTTGGACAGCAGATTGCGCAGGATGCGCGTCAGCAGGGCCTCGTCGGTCACGGCCACCGGCAGCGCCGAGGGCTCCGGCATCAGCAGGGCGACGTCGGACGCCCCCGTGTTCCGCATCACCGCGCCCAACTGGGCCAGCAGCGCCCGCAGATCGGTCGGCGCGGCGTTGATCTCCAACTGACCCGCCTCCGCCTTGGCCACGTCCAGCAGATCGCCGACCAGCGAGAGCAGGGACTGCCCGGAGGCGTCGATCAGCGAGAGCTGCCGCCGCTGTTCGTCGGTGAGCGGGGCGGAGCCCGGGGCCAGCAGCAGCCGGGTCAGCGCCACCACCGCGTTGACCGGGGTGCGCAGCTCATGGCTGATGTTGCGCCAGAACCGGGTCTTGGCCTCGCTGGTCTCGCGCAGCCGGGCCGACTTCTCCTCCAGCTCGGCGTGGAGGGCGACGACCCCGCTGTTCGTCTCCTCCAGCTCCTGCGACAGCTCGGTGTAGAGGGCGAGGACCCCGCGGTTGGTCTCCTCCAGCTCCTCGTTGAGCCGGCGCATCTCCTCGCGCTGGGCCCGGGTCTCCTCCAGGGCGGTGATCAGGTCGCGGGTCTGCTCCCGCAGATCGTCGGCGAGGGTCGGCGAGGTGTGGCGGCGCAGCGCGTCGACGATCCCGCGCCGGGCGTCCGTACTGTCCACCCAGCTCGTCGGCAGCGGGTGCTCGGCGACGATCCGCTCCCGCCCGCCGCCGGTCTCGTGGCGTACGCGGTGCAGGAGCCGGGAGGCCGGTTCGAGGTCGGGGGCCGCCTTCGCCGCACCGCCCGTCCACCCGAAGACGACGGCGAGGACGCGCTCCGGGCCCGGCGGCAGGGCGAAGGAGACGGTCAGCCCCCGGCAGCCCAACCGGTCGCGGCCCAGCTCGCTCAGCGCGGTGGCGATGCGCACCTGGTCCTGGCGGTCCATGCCGAGGGCCTTTGCCGCGCTCTGCCCGATCCGCCGCAGGGCGAAGACGTCCTGCGGCGTGGTCAGGTCGTACGCCGCGAGGACGGCCGGTTCCGGGGCCCCGAGGCTCACCAGTCCCCCTTGACGACTACGATGCCGGCGTCGTCGCGGCGGACCCCGGCCTCGCGCAGCAGCTGCCCGGCCATCACGGCCGGGGAGTGCCGGAGCAGTCCGGGCATGGCGTCGGCGTTCCACCGCTCGGTCAGCCCGTCGGAGTGCATGATCAGGGCGCCGCCGGGCTTCCACGGCAGCTCGAACGTCCGCAGGCTGCGCATCTGCGAGCCGACGATGCCCGGCGCCGACAGCAGGCCGTTGCGGGAGTCGGGGCCGAGGAGGACCCCGCTCACGTTGCCGATGCCGCAGTACAGGACGCGTCCCCGGGCCGGCTCGATCCTGGCCACCGCGACCGCTCCGCCGCGCGTACCGCGCAGCGCGCCGTGGATGTCCCGCAGCAGGGGCTCGGGGTGGCGGGCGGGGCTCCGGCGGAACGCCGTCACGGCGGCCTCGGCGGCGAGCGCGGCGAGGGGGCCGTGGCCCAGGCCGTCGCAGAGCATGACCAGGACGGCCGGCTCGGAGGAGGCCGAGGACCGGCCGGAGTCTGCGGAGGAACGCGTTCCGGGAGTGGAGGGGCCGCTGCCGAAGAGGCCGGGGGAGTGCGCCCCGTACGTACCACCGCGGCCGGCGCCGGAGGACGGGGAGCGGGGCGCTTCAGGGCCGCCCACGTCCAGGCGTACGGCCCAGGCGTCGCCGCAGCTCGTCTCCCCGCTGATGGGCCGGGTCAGACCGGAGGCGACCGAGGGCGCCCCGCCGGTGGGCTCGCCCCCGGCCTTGCGGGCCCAGAACTGCGCGGCCATGACGGTGCCCTTGCCCGGCAGGGAGTGGATGTCGAAGGCGTCGGCGAGCCGGGCGACCGCGCCCAGCCCGATGCCGAGGGTTCCGGCCGAGGAGACCCCGTCCGACAGGGCGGCCTCGACGTCGGCGATGCCGGGGCCGGTGTCCACGGTGACGAACTCGACGCCCGCCCGGTCCGGCGTCCGCAGGACGCGCAGCAGCAGCGCCCCGTCGCGTGCGTGCCGCTGGAGGTTGGTCGCGGCCTCGGTGACCGCCAGGGCGACCTCGGAGGACCGGTAGCCGTCCAGCCCGATCCGCCGGGCCAGGGTGGCGGCCGCGCCCCGGGCCGCCGAAGGCATCTCGGCGGCGTCCCGGAACCAGGCCACGTCCTCGCAGTCGATCACGACGGGCCCGTTCACGGCCCCGGCCCGGTCCGGCCCGGATGCGGCTTCGGCAGGGCGCTCCGCTCCGGTCGCGGTCCCGGCGTCGCGCTCCGGCCCGGAGGCCGGGCCCGGGCTGCGCTGCGACTCGGAAGCCGTGTCCGGATGGCGCTGCGGCTCGTTCATCGCGCCCACTTGACGATGGTGACCGTGGTGCCGCGGTCCACCTCGGTGTCCAGGAAGAACTCGTCGACCAGCCGACGCGCCCCGCTCAGCCCGAGGCCCAGGCCGCCGCCGGAGGTCCAGCCGTCGGTCAGGGCCAGATCGATGTCGGGGATACCGGGTCCGGAGTCCGCGAAGACCGCGGCGACCCCGCGCCGCCCGTGCCGCTCCACCAGACCGGCCCGCATCTCGCCGCCGCCGCCGTACACCAGGGTGTTGCGGGCGAGCTCGCTGGCGGCCGTGATGAATTTCGTCTGCTCCACCAGGGACAGCCCGCACTGCTGCGCCAAGGTGCGGACCTGCTGGCGGGACCGTACGACGTCGTCGTTCTGGGTGATCGGCTGCGTCTGCGGCGGGGCCTCCGGGGCCCAGGGGGCGGTCATGTCAGTTCCGCACCGGTCGCGGAGCGACGCAGCAGCGCGAGTCCCTTCTCCAGGTCGAGCGCCGTCCGTACACCGCCCAGGGAGAGGCCCAGCTCGACGAGGGTGATGGCCACGGCCGGACGCATGCCGACCACGATGGTCTCGGCGTCCAGCAGGCGCGAGATGGAGGCGATCGTGGCCAGCATGCGGCCGACGAAGGAGTCGACGATCTCGACCGCCGTGATGTCGATGACGACCCCGCGCGCCGACCGGGCGACGATCTGCTCCGCCAGGTCCTCCTGGAGGTCCAGGACCGTCTGGTCCTCCAGATCCACCTGGATCGAGACCAGCAGGATGTCGCCGATCCGCAGGACCGGTACGCGTTCGGTCATCGGCCGGCGTCCTGGCGGGAGACGAGGTCCACGCCGGACCGGCGCAGCGCGTGCTGGAGGGCGTCGGCGAGGGATCCCTTGGTCACGATGTCGCCGAACTCGATGCCCAGGGCCACGATGGTCTGCGCGATCTGCGGGCGGATGCCGGAGACCGTGCACTCCGCGCCCATCAGCCGCGCCGCCACGACCGTCTTGAGCAGGTGCTGGGCGACCTGGGTGTCGACGGCGGGAACCCCGGTGATGTCGATGATGGCCTGCTCGGAGCCGGTGTCCACCAGCGCCTGGAGCAGCTTCTCCATCACGACCTGGGTGCGCGCCGAGTCCAGGGTGCCCACCAGCGGCACGGCGATGACCCCGTCCCAGAGCTTGACCACGGGGGTCGACAGCTCCATCAGCTGGGACGCCTGCGAGCTGATGATCTCCTCGCGGGTACGGGTGTACGCCTCGATCGTGAGCAGCGCCAGATCGTCCAGGACCCGGGCCAGCCGCAGGTACGCGATGGTGTCCTCGGCGGAGCCGCCGCGCAGCGCGGGCTCCAGGGCCTGCTTCAGCGCCAGCACGCTGATCGCGGTCTCGCTGGGGGTGAAACCCTGCCGGGCCCGGTTGCGCGACAGCTCGGTCAGCAGCGCCCGCACCTCGGAGAAGCCGTCACCCCGGGTGTCCTCACCCCCCGCCCGCAGTGCGTCCACGAGCGCGCCGTACAGTTCACGCAGCTCGCGGTCGACCTCGGCCTTGCTGATGCGGCCCTGGAGCGATCTGCTGACGCCGTCGATCCATTCCGCGGCCACCCGCTCCTGGTCGGTGGAGAGCAGCTCCACCGCACCCTTCGGGTCATCCTGTTGTGCCACGTCCCGCCCCTTTACCTATAAAAAGTTATCGTCGGGCAACTTCGGGAAGCGTACGGCAAGGCCCCCGCCGCGCAGAGCGGGCAGGGGCCGGTGGCGGGTGTGACGGGTGTGACAGAAGGGGCGAGGCGGCTGCCGGGCGGCGCGTACGCGACCCGCGCGAGCGGCGCGTAAGCGACCAGTGCCGACGGTGCGTACGCCGCCCGCGCCCGGTTCAGTCCGCCGGCGGCTGGTGCGCGGCCTGGCGGGCGGCGAGCGATCCGTTGAAGCGGGTGAGCAGGGCGCAGAACGTGTTCCGCTCCTCCTCGGTCCAGCCGTCCGTCACCCGGGACATCAGCTCGCGCCGCGAGGCCCGCACCTCGTCGAGGCGGGCCTGGCCGCGCGGCGAGAGTTGGAGCACGACGGCCCGGCCGTCCTCCGGGTGCGAGGTGCGCTTGACCAGCCCGGTGTCGACGAGCGGCGCGACCTGCCGGGTCACCGTCGAGGAGTCGATGCCCATCCCGGCCGCCAGCGCCTTGACGCCCATCGGCCCTTCCCGGTCGAGCCGGTTCAGCAGCAGGTACGCGGCCCGGTCCATCGAGTTGCGCACCTGGCCGACCCCGCCGAGACGGGTCTGCTCGGCACGGCGGGCGAAGACCGCCACCTGGTGCTGGAGCGAGTCCAGCAGGCCCTCGGGGCCCGGGTGTTCGGGGACGGCGCCCCCGGAAGGAGACGCAGCAGTCGTCATGTCCTGTGGGGGCATGGCCGGGGGCTCTCTTCGTGCGGAGTCGGATGGGTGGGGGACAGAGTACGCGGCCCCGGGGCAACGCGTACCAGTGCCGCACAAACCTGCGGACATCGCCGCAGGCCGCCATGGAACCAGTCCGCCGTGCCCCCTCGGAGCTGCAAGACTTGCGGTATGGACTTCCGCGCGACCGCCCGCCACCCGGCCCTGATTCTCGACGACGTCAGGGGCGCGCAGAAAATGCTGTCCGGGGTGGCGCGGACGACCGCCCTGGAGGGCAGCCGCCACCTGACCGACCTGGTCGGCGCCCCGGTCCACCTCAAGTGCGAGAACCTCCAGCGCACCGGCTCCTTCAAACTGCGCGGCGCCTACGTCCGGATCTCCGGCCTCACCCCGGTGGAGCGGGCGGCCGGAGTCGTCGCCGCCAGCGCCGGGAACCACGCCCAGGGCGTCGCGCTCGCCTCCTCCCTCCTCGGGGTCCGCTCCACGGTCTTCATGCCGGTCGGAGCGCCCCTGCCCAAGGTCGCCGCGACCCGGGAGTACGGGGCCGAGGTGCGGCTGCGCGGCCAGGTCGTCGACGAGACCCTGGAAGCGGCCCAGCGGTACGCGGAGGAGACCGGCGCGGTCTTCATCCACCCCTTCGACCACCCCGACATCATCGCCGGCCAGGGCACCGTCGGACTGGAGATCCTGGAGCAGTGCCCCGAGGTCCGCACGATCGTCGTCGGCATCGGCGGCGGCGGGTTCGCCGCGGGCGTCGCCGTCGCGGTGAAGGCCCTGCGCCCCGACGTGCGGATCGTCGGCGTCCAGGCCGAGGGCGCCGCCTGCTACCCGCCCTCACTGGCCGCCGGACACCCCGTCGCGCTCGACTCCCCGGCCACGATGGCCGACGGCATCAAGGTGGGCCGCCCCGGAGACGTACCGTTCCCGCTGATCCAGGAGCTGGTCGACGAGGTCCGCACCGTCACCGAGGACGAGCTGTCCAGCGCGCTGCTGCTCTGCCTGGAGCGGGCCAAGCTGGTCGTCGAACCGGCCGGCGCCAGTCCGGTCGCCGCGCTGCTCAGCGACCCGAAGGCGTTCCGGGGGCCGGTGGTGGCGGTGCTGTCCGGCGGCAACGTCGACCCGCTGCTGATGCAGCGCATCCTGCGGCACGGCATGTCCGCCGCCGGCCGCCACCTGAGCCTGCGGCTGCGCCTCACCGACCGCCCGGGGGCGCTGGCCGCCCTGCTGGCCACGCTGACCGTGGCCGACGCCAACGTCCTCGACATCAGCCATGTGCGCACCGATCCGCGGCTGGGGCTGACCGAGGCGGAGGTCGACCTGCGGCTGGAGACGAAGGGCCCGCAGCACTGCGCGGACGTCGGGGCGGCCCTGCGCGAGGCCGGCTACCGGGTGATCAGCTGAGGCCCGCTTCGCGCCGATTGGCCGGATGCCGCCATTCACCGCGCGGTGCGGCCCCGCGAATCCTAGGATCGCCGGGTAGGCCCGTACGGGCGCCGGGTCCGTACGCGCGCGGTCATCCACGAGTGACGGGGGAGTCCCTCCATGCCAGGTGCGATCCACGCCGAGGGTCTGGTGAAGACCTTCGGCGACGTACGAGCCCTGGACGGCGTCGATCTCGATGTCCCCGAGGGCACCGTCCTCGGGCTGCTCGGCCCCAACGGGGCGGGCAAGACCACCGCCGTACGGGTGCTGACCACCCTGCTGCGCCCGGACAGCGGCACCGCCGTCGTGGCCGGGATCGACGTGCTGAAGAAGCCCAACGAGGTACGCCGCTCGATCGGGCTCTCCGGCCAGTTCGCCGCGGTCGACGAGTACCTGACCGGCCGCGAGAACCTCCAGATGGTCGGGCAGCTCTACCAGCTCGGCGCCCGGGACGCGAAGGCCCGTGCGGGCGTCCTGCTGGAGCGGTTCAACCTCGGCGACGCCGCCGACCGCCCCGCCAAGACGTACTCCGGAGGGATGCGCCGCCGCCTCGACCTCGCGGCGGCGCTGGTCGTCTCGCCCCCGGTGATGTTCATGGACGAGCCGACGACCGGACTTGACCCGCGCAACCGGCAGCAGCTCTGGGACGTGATCGAGGACCTGGTGGCGGGCGGGACGACCCTGCTGCTGACCACGCAGTACCTGGAGGAGGCCGACCGCCTCGCCAACGACATCTGCGTCATCGACCACGGCCGGGTCATCGCGCGCGGCACCTCCGACGAGCTGAAGGCCCGCACCGGCGGCGAGCGCGTCGAGGTCGTCGTGCACCGGGCGGAGGAGATCGAGCCCGCCCGCTCCGTGCTGACCGCCCTCGGCGAGGGCGAGGTCACCGTCGCCCGGCTCTCCCGCAAGCTGACCGCCCCGGTCAGCGGCGGGGCCAGACTGCTGGCCGAGATCATCCGCGACCTGGACGCCCGGGGCGTGGAGATCGACGACATCGCCCTGCGCAGGCCCACCCTCGACGACGTCTTCCTCTCCCTCACCGGCCACGCCGCCGAGATCCGGGAGAACGGGGACGCGGAGACCGGCGAAGCCGGAGCGGAACGCCCCCGAGGCGCCCGCGGCAAGGAGGAGAACCGGTGAGCGCCACCGCCAAGGACGCCCCCACATTGGTCCCCCGCCCCTCCGGGGGCCTCACGCAGTCGGTGAAGGACTCGCTGGTCGTCGCCAAGCGGAACCTGATCCGCATGACCCGCATCCCCGAGATGGTGATCTTCGGACTGATCCAGCCGATCATGTTCGTGGTGCTCTTCACCTACGTCTTCGGCGGCTCCATCTCCATCGGCGGCTCCACCGACCCGCAGCTGTACAAGGAGTTCCTGATGGCGGGCATCTTCGCCCAGACCGTCACCTTCGCCACGGCGGGCGCCGGCGCGGGCATCGCCGACGACATGCACAAGGGGCTCATCGACCGCTTCCGGTCACTGCCCATGGCCCGGGGCGCGGTCCTCACCGGACGGACGCTCGCCGACCTCGTCCAGACCACGCTGACCCTCGTCGTCCTGGCCGGGGTCGCCCTGCTCGTCGGCTGGCGCACCCACGAGAACATCGGCAAGGTGCTCTGCGGCTTCCTGCTGCTGCTCTTCCTCGGCTACGCCTTCTCCTGGATCGGGGCGCTGATCGGCCTCTCCGTGCGCACCCCGGAGGCGGCGACCTCCGGCGGGCTGATCTGGCTGTTCCCGCTGACGTTCATCTCGAACGCCTTCGTCCCGGTCACCGGCATGCCCGCGTTCCTCCAGCACGTCGCCGAGTGGAACCCGTTCAGCGCCACGGTGGCGGGGGCCCGCGAGCTGTTCGGCAACACCATGCCCGGCGTGCCGAAGTCCGTGACGGGGGCCTGGCCGATGGAGCACCCCGTCCTCGCCTCGTTCCTCTGGTCCGTGCTGATCATCGTGGTCTTCCGCACCCTCGCGGTCCGCAAGTACCGCTCGGCCGCCGCCTGAGAGCGCCGAGCCGCCGCCGTCCGCACACGGAACGACGCGGGAGCCCCGGCCTTCCCGAAGGCCGGGGCTCCCGCGTCGTCGTGGGCCGTGCGTCGTGCCGGGCCGGGGTCAGCCGGTGTAGGGCTTGGCCGCCAGGATCTTCACCGTGGCGGTCTTGCCGTTCGGCAGCTCGTAGTCCGCGTCGTCGCCCGTCCGCTTGCCGTTGACGCCGAGCCCGAGCGGGGACTGGGGGGAGTACGTCTCGATGTCCGCGCTGGCGTACTCGCGGGAGGCGAGCAGGAAGGTCAGCGTGTCGTCCTCGTCGCCGTCGAAGGCGATGGTGACGACCATGCCGGGCTCGACCACGCCGTCGTCGGCCGGCGCCTCGCCGACCTTCGCGTGCTCCAGGAGCTGGGTCAGCTGGCGCACCCGCAGCTCCATCTTGCCCTGCTCCTCCTTGGCGGCGTGGTACCCGCCGTTCTCCCGGAGGTCACCCTCCTCACGGGCCGCCGCGATCTTGACGGCGATCTCCGTGCGCGCAGGACCCGACAGGTACTCCAGCTCGGCCTTGAGCTGGTTGTACGCCTCCTGCGTGAGCCAGGTGACGTTCTCGCTGGTCTGGGTCACAGGTGCTCCTCGTCGGTACTGGGAATGCATCGGTACTGGGAATACAAAGGATCGCCCTACCCGGAAGCACCGCTTCCTCGGGTGGGCGAAACCACGAGCCTAACAATTCCGCAGGAAAAGGGGGAGAAGGTAAAACGTCACATGCCGAGGGCGGGTGCCGCGGCCCGTATCGCCGCAGGTCGCACGGGGGACGTCCGGGTCACCCCTGCGGGCCGTCGTCGGCCGTGCAGCCCATCGGCTCGACCGCCGTCGCCCGGGACCGGGTCACCACGGTCACGACCTCGTCGATCCGGTCCGCGGCCCGGTCGAACCGGACTTCCTTGCGGCCCACCTCGGCGCCGTCCTCGCTGAGCGCCCGCACCACGCAGTACCCGTGGCCGTCCCGGTCCTTGCGGACCTCCAGGTGGACGTCGGCCCGGGTGTCGGAGACGATCTTGAACTTGATCATCTCGCCGCTGATGCCCTGGCCGCCCACGTAGTCGAAGCCGATCCACCCGATCACGCCGAGCAGGACGACGCCCAGGACCGATCCGACGATCTTCAGCTTGCGGTCCGCACGCTGATCCTCGGTCCGGCCGTAACGCCCCTCGGGCGCGGCCTGGCGAACCGTCGTCATGATCGTTCCCTTCGGACCGGGCATCGAGGAATTTTCCGGCCCCTCGTTCAGTCACTATAGAAGCCGTCCGTCCGTCACCCGATCGCGCCCCACACCGGTACGGCACGGGCCGGGCCCCCTCCGACGGGGACCGTCGAGGGCCTCCGGCGCCTTCGGCGGCCCCCGGCGACCTTCGACCGGAGCGACACCAGCGACCAATGACTGAGGATCGAGCTTTGACTGAGCAGCTGCGACTGATGGCCGTTCACGCCCACCCCGACGACGAGTCGAGCAAGGGCGCGGCCACCATGGCCAAGTACGTGTCCGAGGGGGTGGACGTGCTGGTCGTGACCTGCACGGGAGGCGAGCGCGGCTCCATCCTCAACCCGAAGCTCCAGGGCGACGCGTACATCGAGAAGAACATCCACGAGGTGCGCAAGAAGGAGATGGACGAGGCCCGGGAGATCCTGGGCGTCCAGCAGGAGTGGCTCGGCTTCGTCGACTCGGGGCTGCCCGAGGGCGACCCGCTGCCGCCGCTGCCCGAGGGCTGCTTCGCCCTGGAGGACCCGGAGCACGCCGCGGGGCGCCTGGTGGCGAAGATCCGCGCGTTCCGGCCGCAGGTCGTCACCACGTACGACGAGAACGGCGGCTACCCGCACCCCGACCACATCATGACGCACACGATCTCGATGATCGCGTTCGACGGGGCGGCCGACGCGGAGCGCTTCCCCGAGGACGAGTTCGGGCCGGTCTGGACGCCGCAGAAGCTCTACTACAACCAGGGCTTCAACCGCCCGCGCACCGTCGCCCTGCACGAGGCGCTCCTGGCCCGGGGCCTGGAGTCCCCGTACGGGGAGTGGCTGGAGCGGTGGAAGGAGTTCGAGCGGGTCGAGCGCACCCTGACCACGTACATCCCCTGCGACGACTTCTTCGAGATCCGCGACAAGGCGCTGATCGCGCACGCCACGCAGATCGACCCCGAGGGCGGCTGGTTCCGGGTTCCGATGGACGTCCAGCGCGAGGTCTGGCCGACCGAGGAGTACGAGCTGGCGAAGTCTCTGGTCGATACCTCCCTCCCCGAGAGCGACCTCTTCGCGGGCATCCGCGACAATGCCTGATATGTACGCGACCCAGGCACTGACGCACCTCGTCCCGCTCGCCGCCGAAGAGCTCGACAAGAACAAGGTCACCCCCGGCGTCCTCGGCTTCCTCGTCTTCGCCGCGCTCGCCGTCGGCGTGTGGGCGCTGATGAAGTCGATGAACCGGCACATGGGCCGGGTGAACTTCGAGGAGGCCCCCGACCCGGACGCGGAGCCGGCCGGGACCGGCGCGGCGTCCTCCGCCGGGAACGGGAAGTAGGCGACACACCGGAGCACGCCGCCGGACGCCCGCCGCGCCCGGTGGGGCACGGCGGGCGGGCGCTCGCCCCGCTCCACGGGGGCGGGGCGCGTCCGCGCCCTGCTGGAGGGGCGGGGGCACGGGCCTGCCGGGCCGTTGCGGGCGTGGGCCGGTGACGCCGTACCACCGGTGCGGGCGGAGGCTTCGGTCCGCTGTGTCGTGCCGTGCCTTGCGGTGCCTTGCGTGCCCTGCCCCGCGGGCGCGGCGCGCGGTCCTGTGACGCCGTACGGAGGCGGGCGCGGGCGCGGATACGGGCGTGCGCCTGTGACGCCGTAGGGCGGCAGCCGCGGTTGCGGGCACGGGCCGTGCGCCCGTGACGCCGTGCGGAGGCGGGCAGGGTCCCCGCACGCTCCGCCACGGCCGCGCTCGCCCGCCCCCTGTCCCCCCGCTCACCCCCTCACGGCTGCGCCGACTCCAGCGGCACGCCCATGATCTGGCCGGCGCCCCGCGTCGGGGTCAGCCCGAGCCGCCACGCCTGCCAGCCGTCCTCCAGGTCCACCCCCCGCTCCAGGACCACCGCGAAGGCCGCCGCCGACTGCTCCACCTTCACGTCCCGTGCCGGGTGCCGGGCCTCGATCAGCTCGGCCAGCTCCTGCTGGGCGACCACCGTGCCCACCTCGCTGCCCCCGGGCGAGGCGTACGGCAGCAGCGTGCAGCGCAGGAACCGGGCCCAGTCGCCGCCCCGCGCGTCCCCGTACGAGGCGAACAGCCCCGCCGCCTCCCCGCACAGCTCCAGCGCCTGCGCCGCGCGCCCGTTGCCCGCGTCGATCAGCGCCAGCTCCACGCAGGCCCACGCCTCCCCGTACGGCACCTTGATCCGCCGGAAGTCCGCCCGCGCGTCCATCAGCAGCTGCCGGGCGAACCCCGAATTGCGCAGGTTGCCCGTCTGCGCGGCCCGCTGGTCCCGGGTCACCCGGCCCGAGTGGTGCCGGGCGCAGGCCAGCCCGTACACGTCCCGCATCCGGGAGAACATCGTGCGGGCCCGCTCCAGCTCGCGCACCGCCTGATCGGTCTCCCCGTCCTCCTCCAGCGCCTGGCCCAGGTAGAACAGGGTCCACGCCTCACCGCGCGCGTCCTCGTTCTCCCGGTGCCGCTCCAGCGCCTCCCGCAACCGCTCCAGCGCGGCCGCCGGGTCGCCGTCCACCAGCCGGGCACGCGCCAGCTGGGTGATCGCCCACGCCTCGCCCCGCCCGTCACGGGTCCGCCCGTACAGCTCCAGGGCGGTGCCCAGCGCCTCCTCGGCCAGGACGACCTCGCCCGTCCGCAGCCGCACCTGGCCCAGCTGGAACTGCGTCCACGCCTCACCGTGCAGCGACTCGCCCTCGCGGTGCAGCCGCAACGCGTCGGCCAGCAGCGCCAGCGCCCTCGGCAGGTCGCCCCGGTCCCGCTCCACGGCGGCCAGCGCGTGCAGGGTCCAGGCCCGGTCCTCCGCCTGCGCCTCGGAGGACTGGAGCGCCAGCGCCTCCCCGAGCCGGGCCGCCGCCTCGGTCAGATTGCCCTGGTGGTGCAGGGTGATCCCGAGCGAGCAGAGGGCCAGCGCCTCGCCCGCGTCGTTCTGCGCCTCGTGGTACAGCCCGACGACGGAGGAGAGCGTGGTGCGCGCCTTGTCCAGCTCGCCGAGCTGCCGGGCCGCGATCCCCGTACGCCACTGCACCGAACGCTCCAGCAGCCCCTGGTCCACGGCCTGCGTCAGCTCGCTGATCTCGCCGAGGCGGTACAGGTCGCCGCGCAGCAGGCAGTAGTCGCACAGCGCGCCCAGCAGATGCAGCACCGTCGCCTGGTCCACGCCCTCCGCGTGCCGCAGCGCCGCCGTGATGAAGCTCGACTCGTCGTCCAGCCACCGCAGCGCCGAGTCCAGCGACCCGAACCCGTGCGAGCCGAACTGCCCGGCGCGGGTGGACATCTTCCCGTCGACCATGCGGATCACGGCGTCGGCCAGCTCCGCGTAGTTCGTCAGCAGCCGCTCCTGCGCCGCCGTCCGCTCGGCCGCCTCCTCCTCGTCCAGCAGCCGGGCCAGCGCGAAGGCCCGTACCAGATCGTGCAGCCGGTAACGCGACCCTCGTACGCGGGTGAGCAGCCCGGCCCGCGCCAGCACGGTCAGCAGCCGCTCGGCCTCCTGCTCGTCCGCCGCCAGCAGCGAGGCGGCGGCCGCCGCGCCGAGACTGGCCCGGCCCGCCAGCGCGAGCCGCCGCAGCAATCGGCGCGCCTGGTCGCCCTGGTCGGTGTAGCGCAGCCACAACGCCCGCTCCACCGGCCCGTAAGCCCCCGGGGGCGGCGGCCCCGCCGGTCCCGCCGGCCCGGCCGTCCGGAGGTCTTCCGCCAGCGTGTGGCGGCTACGGGCCCCCAGCGCGGACCCGGCCACCCGCAGCGCCAGCGGCAGCCCGCCGCACAGCTCCACGACCGCCTCGGTGGACGGGCAGTCGTAGGGGCCGGTCTCCTGCTCCTCGGCGACCTCGCGCAGCAGCTCCTCCGCGCCCGCCGCGTCCAGCGGGCCGACCGGCAGGTGGTGCACCCAGGCCGACAGGTCCTCCGGCAGCTCCAGCGGCGTACGGGCGGTGACGATCACCAGGCTGTCCGAGCGCTCCGGCACCAGCACGCGCACCTGCTCGGCGTCGGTCGCGTCGTCGAGGACGACGGTGACCGGCGTTCCCGTGAGGTGCTGGTGGTACAGCTCACCGAGCCGCCGCACCTGCTGCTCCGCCGACGCCCCTTCCCGGAACAGCAGTTGCTCGCGCGGGGCGCCCAGCCGGTTCAGCAGGTGCAGCAGCGCGTCCCGGGTCGGCAGCGGGCTCTCGCCGGCCACCTGCCCGCGCAGATCCACCACGCACGCACCCCGGAACTGGTCCTTGAGCGTGTGCGCCGCCCGCACCGCCAGCGACGTGCGCCCCGACCCCGGCTCGCCGTGCAGGACGACGACGGTCGGACGGGTCCGCGTGGAGGCGCGGGCCGCGTGCACCCACTGGGCGATCTGCGCCAGCTCGGCCCGCCGCCCGGTGAAGGGGCCCTCCGGCTGCGGAAGATGGCCGAACGACTGCTCCAGGACCACCCGGGTGCGGGCCGCCGCGCTGCGGTCACCGCCGCGCAACTGACGTACGACGGAGGCGTTCTGCTTCTTCGGGGAGCGGGCCGCCGGAGCCAGCATCCGCTGCTGGTCCAGGTACGGACGGATGCCCCGCACCTCCAGGGCGGTCAGCCACTGGAGCCTCAACTGCTCGGCGCCGCCCGGCTGTCCGGCCGCCGCCGCGCGACGGTGGGCGGCGGGCCAGTGCGAGGCGGTCGCCTTCGCCACGGTCGTCGCCGTACCGGCCACCGCGACGGCCGCACCCGCACCGAACGCCAGACCGGTGGTCGCGCCGAGCGCCAGGTCGGCGCCGAACGCGGCAGCGGTGGCGACCCCCGTCACCAGCAGCGGTGTCCCGAGCGTCGCCCTGCTGAAGCGCTCCGCCGACGGGCGGCCGTCCGCCGCCGAGTCGAGCGCCTGCGTGTACGCGGCGTACTCCTCGGCCGCCGCCGCCGCGATGGTGTCGAGCGCCGCACGGGCCCGCGACAGCAGCGCACCGGTGTCGGTCCGCCCGCCGGTGCGCCGGGCCTCCTCCTCCACTGCGCGCACCAACAGCCTCTCGGCCTCCGCCCGATGGCTGTCCCGCATATGCGTCCCCCTCCGAGAGCGGCGCCCCGGACCTCGGTCTCCGGAGCGTCCGACGCCGAGCGTCGGATATCAGCGCCAAGTGTCCTGCCTGGCGTGCTCCGACGCGAGGGGCGCCGGGCAAAGGGCGGGGTAAGGAGTGGTGACGGGGCGGCCGGCGCCCGGGCTCACGCCTGCGGCGCGGGCGGCGTCTTCTCGGCGGGTTCCTCCCGCAACAGGTCGTACAGCGCGTCGGCCGCCGGCAGCTCGGAGGTGCGGCTGGTCAGCTCCTCGGGGGCGGTCATGGCCGTACCGGCGGCGAAGGCGCCGGCGAACAGTGCGGTCGCGATGAGTTTCTTCACGGTGTCCGTGTCCGTATCCGTCGTGGCGGGGCCACGTGGGGTCGGGGTCCACTGCTGCCGAGCCAACCCGCCCCACCGCAGCAGATACGTTCCTGCGGAGGCGACGCGACGACTCGGACGAGCAACGGCCGAGGGGGGCGGTGGTGTTCGTTCGAGAATTCCAGACTCCCCAACGACGCCGCCCCCTCCGGGGAACGCCCCACTCCGCCGATGTCACCCGAATGAAGCTCCTGCCCGGTACCGGGAGACAACGCGAGCCCCTGCGGGGCGGATCAGCGGACCACCTCCGCCCGCCCGAGAGCACCCGCCGGGGAGCACCCGCCGAAGACGTACGCACGGCGTCGGCCGAGTCCGTGAGCGTCCGCCCGGTCCTTCGCGCGGACTCTCGCGTGGCGGGTCGTCGACCGGTGGGCGAGCATGGAGGGTGCACGCGCTCCGGCCCGGCGGAAGGCCCGGTGGGCAGAACGGCCGCCCCGGCGTCGCCTCCGGACGGCCCCCGCCGCCTCCGGACGGCCCCGCGCCGCCGCACCCGGCCCGACGAGATTTCGGGAGGCAGCATGTCCCAGCCCCGCCAGCAGCAGTCCCCGCCCGGCGTCACCTCCGCGATGAGCCCGCGGCCCGACCACGGCGAGCGGAGTTACCGGGGATCGGGCCGGTTGTCCGGCAAGGCGGCGGTGATCACGGGCGGGGACAGCGGCATCGGTCGCGCCGTCGCGATCGCCTACGCCCGCGAGGGGGCGGACGTGCTGATCTCCTACCTCGACGAGCACGAGGACGCGGAGGAGACCAAGCGCTGGGTCGAGGAGGCGGGCCGCAGGTGCGTGCTGGTCCCCGGCGACGTGGCGGACCCGGCCCACTGCCGCTCGATCATCGGCACGGCGGTGGAGGAGTTCGGCCGGGTGGACGTCCTGGTCAGCAACGCCGCGTTCCAGATGACGCGGGAATCCGTGGAGGACATCCCCGACGAGGAGTGGGACCGTACCCTCGCGATCAACCTCAGCGCCTTCTTCCACCTGACCAAGGCCGCCCTCCCCCACATGGGTCCGGGTTCGTCGATCATCGGCACCACCTCGGTGAACTCCGACTCGCCACCGCCGCAACTGCTTCCGTACAACGCCACCAAGGCGGGCATCGCGAACATGGCCGGGTCGCTGTCGCAACTGCTCGGCCCGCGGGGCATCCGCGTCAACAGCGTGGCGCCGGGCCCCATCTGGACGCCGCTCATCCCGGCGACCATGCCGCCGGACCAGGTGGAGAGCTTCGGGTCGCAGGTACCGCTCGGTCGTCCGGGGCAGCCGGCCGAACTGGCGGCGGTCTACGTGATGCTCGCCTCGGACGAGGCCGGTTACGTCTCCGGGGCCCGCGTCGCCGTCACCGGCGGACAACCGATCCTGTGAGCGGCCGGGCCAGGGGCCTCCATCCGCTGCGGCTGACCGTCACGGCCAAGCCGCTGGTCTTCGGCGGCCAGGCCATCGCCCGCCGCCTGGGCAAGCGGGGGCTCCCGGACTGGAGCATCGCGGAGACGTGGGAGTGCAGCGACGTCACGGGCGCCGTCGGCGTCGTGGTCGGGGGGCCGGCGGCCGGACGGACACTGCGCGAGGTCACCGCGGCTCACGGGGAAGAACTGATGGGCGCCGGGTGGACGGGCGAGTACTTCCCCCTGCTGACCAAGTTCATCGACGCCGCCGGCTCCCTGCCGGTGCACCTGCACGCCGACGACGAGGCCGCGCGGCGGCTGGAGGGGCAGCCCAACGGCAAGACGGAGGCGTGGCACATCCTCGACGCCGCGCCGGGGGCGACGGCCCTCTGCGGCGTCAAGGAAGGGGTGACACCGGACCGCCTGCGTACCGCGCTGGAGGCGCAGGACTTCGACGCCGTCCTCCGCCGCCTGCCGGTACGGGCCGGGGAGACCCTCTACGTCCCCGGCGGCACCCCGCACAGCTTCGGCCCGGACACGCTGGTCTACGAGATCGAGCAGACGTCGGACATCCAACAGCACGCCATGCGCTGGAACATGGAGGACGGCTCCCCCGTGGACGACGCGGAGTTCGGCGCGAACCTCGACATGCTGATGCGGGAGGTGAACCTGGAGACCCGGCCCGACTTCACCCCCGGCCTGCGGCTCGCCGTCGGCGACGGGGTCGAGCGGGTCTTCCTGTGCGCGAGCCCGTATTTCGCCCTGGAGCGCTGGCGGGCCGGAACGGCCGAGCCCCTGCGCCACTCCTTCTCCACCGCCCAGGTGCTCTCCAACGTCGGCGCCCCGGTCCACGTCCGGTCGGGCGCCTGGGCGGAAGAACTCGGCCGGGCCGACACGCTCCTGCTGCCCGCGGTCTGCGGCGAGGTCGAGATCACCGGCCCGGCCGACGTCCTGTTCGGCTACCTGCCCGACCTCGACCGCGACGTCCGAGCCCCCCTCCTCGCAGCCGGGTACGCGCCCCGACTCATCGACACACTCGCCTCGGACGCGCCCGACGACCGCGCGAGCGGGGGGACGGCGGAGTAACCCCTGCGCGCCCGCGCCCCCGCGTCCACGGGCGAGCCGGCCGAGGTGAGAGAACCGGGCGGCAGGGGGCCATGGGCCGACGCCTCGGTTCCTTACAGGGCCCCGAGATCGACCGTGACGGGGAAGGGCGCGGTGGCCTTCACCGTGCCGGTGAACATCTCGCCGTCCCTATAAGTCTGGGTGGCGAGGTCAAGGACGTAGGTGTAGACGATCGGGACCCCGGTGGCGGCCTGTTCGATGCGCCAGTAGAAGGGGATGCCTGCCTTGGCGTACTGGTCCACCTTCACGATCCGGTCGGTGGTCTCCGAGCCGGGCGACACCACCTCGACGACCAGGAGTACGTGCTCGGGGCGGGTAGGCGTGAGGTCGATGGTTTCCGACCGGTAGACGATGACATCCGGACGGCGGTTGGTGAGGGGAACGTCCTGCAGGCGGACGTCGAAGTCGGTGTCGGCGTTCCAGCCGGGGCCCGCGGCGGCGTCCAGGGCATTGGCCAGGACCCGGGCCAGCCGGTTGTGCCGTGGAGAGGCGCTCGGACGCACGACGACCATCCCGTCCACGATCTCGATGCCGGCGCACTGCTCCTCGGACCAGGAGTCGTACTGCTCCGCGCTGATCTGGGTGTGCATCCACGCGAGCGCCACCTTCTCGGCGGTCATGGTGTACCTCCTTCGAGGGGGCTCGGCGGGCACCTTACTGCTGGAAGTCAGCCCACTGTCCGCCGATGCCGCACCATCCGGCCTCGGCGGCGCGTGCCCGTCCCACCCGCCCCTTCACACCCCGCCCCGTGGCGCACGGGTCTCGTGAGGGCGGGTGCGCGAGGATGGGGTGTATGGCCAACCGACTTGCGCAGACCACCTCCCCCTACCTGCTCCAGCACGCCGACAACCCCGTCGACTGGTGGCCGTGGTCGCCCGAGGCGTTCGAGGAGGCCGGAAGGCGGGACGTGCCCGTGCTGCTCAGCGTGGGCTACTCCTCCTGCCACTGGTGCCACGTCATGGCGCACGAGTCCTTCGAGGACGACGAGACCGCCGCGTATCTGAACGAGCACTTCGTGTCCGTCAAGGTCGACCGGGAGGAACGGCCCGACGTCGACGCCGTGTACATGGAGGCCGTGCAGGCCGCCACCGGGCACGGAGGGTGGCCGATGACCGTGTTCCTCACGGCGGACGGCGAGCCGTTCTACTTCGGGACCTACTTCCCGCCCGAGGCGCGGCACGGGTCGCCCTCCTTCCGGCAGGTGCTGGAGGGGGTGACGGCCGCCTGGCGCGACCGGCGGGACGAGGTCGCCGAGGTGGCCGGGCGGATCGTGGCCGATCTGGCGGGGCGGTCGCTGGTCCACGGCGGCGACGGGGCGCCGGGGGAGTCGGAGGCCGCTCAGGCGCTGCTCGGGCTGACCCGGGAGTACGACGAGCAGTACGGCGGGTTCGGGGGCGCGCCCAAGTTCCCGCCGTCCATGGCCGTCGAGTTCCTGCTGCGGCACCACGCCCGTACGGGGTCCGAGGGCGCGCTCCAGATGGCCGCCGACACCTGTACGGCGATGGCCCGGGGCGGGATCTACGACCAGCTCGGCGGGGGGTTCGCGCGGTACTCCGTGGACCGGGAGTGGATCGTCCCGCACTTCGAGAAGATGCTGTACGACAACGCCCTGCTGTGCCGGGTGTACGCCCACCTCTGGCGGGCCACCGGGTCGGACGAGGCCCGGCGCATCGCCCTGGAGACCGCCGACTTCCTGGTGCGGGAGCTGCGCACGGCCGAGGGCGGGTTCGCCTCCGCGCTGGATGCCGACAGCGAGGACGCGGACGGCAGGCACGTCGAGGGCGCTTATTACGTGTGGACGCCCGCGCAGTTGAGGGAGGCGCTGGGGGAGGACGACGCCGCTTTCGCCGCCGCGTACTACGGGGTGACCGAGGAGGGGACCTTCGAGGAGGGTTCCTCCGTGCTGAGGCTGCCGGGGGACGCGGGGCCCGTGGACGCCGACCGGGTCGCCGGCGTACGGGCCCGGCTGCTGGCGGCACGGGAGGAACGGCCGCGGCCGGGGCGGGACGACAAGGTGGTCGCCGCCTGGAACGGGCTGGCCATCGCCGCCCTCGCCGAGACCGGCGCGTACTTCGACCGGCCGGATCTGGTCGAGCGGGCCACCGAGGCCGCCGATCTGCTGGTCCGGGTCCACCTGGGCGAGGTGGCCCGGCTGACCCGTACCTCCAAGGACGGGCGGGCCGGGGAGAACGCCGGGGTGCTGGAGGACTACGGCGACGTCGCCGAGGGCTTCCTCGCGCTGGCGGCGGTGACGGGGGAGGGGGCCTGGCTGGAGTTCGCCGGGTTCCTGCTGGACATCGTGCTGGAGCAGTTCACCGGCGAGGGCGGGCAGATGTACGACACCGCTCATGATGCCGAGCAGCTCATCCGGCGGCCCCAGGATCCCACCGACAGCGCCACCCCGTCCGGGTGGTCCGCCGCGGCCGGTGCGCTCCTCTCCTACGCCGCGTACACCGGGTCCGAGCCCCACCGCACCGCGGCCGAGGGCGCGCTCGGCGTGGTGAAGGCGCTGGGTCCGCGCGTCCCCCGGTTCGTCGGGTGGGGGCTGGCGGTGGCCGAGGCGCTGCTGGACGGGCCCCGCGAGGTGGCGGTGGCCGGGCCGGTCGGCGGGGAGCTGCACCGTACGGCGCTGCTCGGGCGGGCCCCCGGTGCGGTGGTCGCGGCCGGTGAGGGGCCGGGGGCGGGGGCCGAGTTCCCGCTGCTGGTGGACCGGCCGCTGGTGGGCGGGGAGCCGACCGCGTACGTCTGCCGCCACTTCGTGTGCGACGCGCCGACCACGGACGCGGGGGAGCTGGCGGCGAAGCTGGGAGGCTGAGCGCCGCCGTGGGCAGCGGTGAGGGGCCGGTCGCCGCGTGCGGCCGGCCCCTCATCCGTGACCCGTGGAGGGTTCTCCCGGTAATCCGGGGGCGTTCCCCCCCCCGTAACCCGGGGCGCGTACTACCCGTGCTGGTACGCCACCAGCGAGATGCCCACGTAGTGCGCGACGAACGCCGCCAGCGTCAGCGAGTGGAAGACCTCGTGGAAGCCGAACCAGCGCGGCGACGGGTTCGGCTTCTTGAGGCCGTAGATCACGCCGCCCACGCTGTAGAGCAGGCCGCCCACCACGACGAGCACCAGCACCGCGATGCCGCCCGTGCGCATGAAGTCCGGCAGGAAGAAGACCGCCGCCCAGCCCATCGCGATGTAGCACGGCGTGTAGAGCCAGCGCGGCGCGCCCACCCAGAACACCCGGAACGCGATGCCCGCCGCCGCGGCCCCCCACACCGCCCACAGCAGCGGGCGGGCGGTGGACTCGGGCAGCAGGAGCAGCGTCAGCGGGGTGTAGGTGCCCGCGATGATCAGGAAGATGTTCGCGTGGTCCAGACGGCGGAGCACCGCCTCGCCGCGCGGCCCCCAGGTGCCGCGGTGGTACACCGCGCTGACCCCGAACAGCAGGCACGCGCTGAGGACGTAGACGGTGCAGGCCACCCGGGCTCTCGTGCTGTCGGTCAGCGCGATCAGGGTGATGCCGGCGACCAGGACCGCCGGGAACATGCCGGCGTGCAGCCAGCCGCGCATCCGCGGTTTGACGGGGGCGGGGTCGAGGACGACGGGGCCTGGGGTCGCGGCGTCAGCGGCAACATCAGTCATGTCTCGCATGCTACCTACGCCACCGTAGGTAGCGGATATGGGGAGCAAATGAGTGGCGATGCTCACGTGTGCGGCCCCCTGGACATATGGGCGCGAGGACTGGATGATCAAATGAGTGCAGTCGGCACCGGATGAGCGCCAGGGGATTTCGAAGGGTACGAAGCATCCGGGTCGCAGCCCCCACGGGGCCCAACAACTGACACCCTCAACTAGGAGCGATCGTGGCGCGCGACATCGCGGCTCCCCTCACTGTCCCCACCCACCACCAGGAGCTGGTCTCCTGGGTCGACGAGATCGCAGCCATCACCCAGCCGGACCGGGTGGTCTGGTGCGACGGCTCCGAGGCCGAGTACGAGCGCCTGTGCGGGGAGCTCGTCGCCAAGGGCACGTTCACCAAGCTGGACGAGATCAAGCGGCCCAACTCGTACTACGCCGCGTCCGACCCCAGCGACGTCGCCCGCGTCGAGGACCGCACGTTCATCTGCTCCAAGGAGGAGAAGGACGCCGGGCCCACCAACCACTGGAAGGACCCCGCCGAGATGCGGGAGATCTTCACCGGTGAGGACGGCATCTTCCGCGGCTCCATGCGCGGCCGCACCATGTACGTCGTGCCCTTCTGCATGGGCCCCGTCGGCTCGCCGCTCTCCGCGATCGGCGTCGAGATCACCGACTCCGCGTACGTCGCCGTCTCCATGCGCACCATGACCCGCATGGGCCAGGCGGTCCTGGACGAACTGGGCGACGACGGCTTCTTCGTCAAGGCCGTCCACACCCTCGGCGCCCCCCTGGAAGAGGGCCAGGAGGACGTCCCGTGGCCGTGCAACACCACCAAGTACATCTCGCACTTCCCCGAGGACCGCGAGATCTGGTCGTACGGCTCCGGCTACGGCGGCAACGCCCTGCTCGGCAAGAAGTGCTACGCCCTGCGCATCGCCTCCGTCATGGCCCGCGACGAGGGCTGGCTCGCCGAGCACATGCTCATCCTGAAGCTCACCCCGCCGCGCGGTGAGGCCAAGTACGTCGCCGCCGCCTTCCCCTCGGCCTGCGGCAAGACCAACCTCGCCATGCTGGAGCCGACCATCCCCGGCTGGACCGTGGAGACCATCGGCGACGACATCGCCTGGATGCGGTTCGGTGAGGACGGCCGCCTCTACGCGATCAACCCCGAGGCGGGCTTCTTCGGCGTCGCGCCCGGCACCGGCGAGCACACCAACGCCAACGCCATGAAGACCATGTGGGGCAACTCCGTCTTCACCAACGTCGCGCTGACGGACGACGGCGACGTGTGGTGGGAGGGCATGACCGAGGAGACGCCCGCGCACCTCACGGACTGGAAGGGCAACGACTGGACCCCCGAGTCCGGCACGCCCGCCGCCCACCCCAACGCCCGCTTCACCGTCCCCGCCGGACAGTGCCCGATCATCGCGCCCGAGTGGGAGGACCCCAAGGGCGTGCCGATCTCCGCGATCCTCTTCGGCGGTCGCCGCGCCTCCGCCGTACCGCTGGTCACCGAGTCCTTCGACTGGCAGCACGGCGTCTTCCTCGGCGCCAACGTCGCCTCCGAGAAGACCGCCGCCGCCGAGGGCAAGGTCGGCGAGCTGCGCCGCGACCCGTTCGCCATGCTGCCGTTCTGCGGCTACAACATGGGCGACTACATGAACCACTGGGTCAAGGTCGGAGCCGACAAGGACCAGGCCAAGCTGCCGAAGATCTACTACGTGAACTGGTTCCGCAAGAACGAGGCGGGCAAGTTCGTCTGGCCCGGCTTCGGCGAGAACGGCCGCGTCCTCAAGTGGATCGTGGAGCGGCTGGAGGGCAAGGCCGAGGGCGTCGAGACGCCGATCGGCATCCTGCCGGCCAAGGGCGCGCTCGACACCGAGGGCCTGGACCTGGCCGAGGCCGACCTCGACTTCCTCCTGACGGTCGACAAGGAGGTCTGGCGCGAGGAGGCCGCCCTGGTCCCCGAGCACCTCAACACCTTCGGCGACCACACGCCCAAGGAGCTGTGGGACGAGTACCACGCGCTCGTCGAGCGCCTGGGCTGAGCCCGGCGCTCCCACCGGACCCCGCGGCCGGGTCCATCGGACATCCGCCCTGACCTGTGGGGCCGAACGATCCGCCGCGGTACGGGGCCCGCCCTCGCAGGCGGCCCCGGAGGGCCGTCCCCGACCAAGGACACCCTCCCGGCCCCCGGAACCCCCTCACGGTTCCGGGGGCCTCCCCTCGTCCCGGGTGCTTCCGGCCCGCGTGCCGGGGGTTGCCGACCGTCCCGCTCCGGTGCGGGGGCGCCCCCCCCGTGCGCGACGGCGCGCGTTTCGTGCGCGGTGGGACGGGACGCTCGTGCCCGGCCCGGGGTGGTCACAGGCCGTGGCGCCCGGTCCGCACGCCCTGTGCGGCATGCGGACCGGGGCCGTCAGTGGGCGCCGACCAGCTGCCCGGAGGAGGCGTGGTCGGCGAGGGCCGCCGCGTGGGCGTCCATCCGCTCGGCGGCGAGGATGGCGGCGGTGGTGTCGGCGCGGGACGCGGCCACCAGCAGCGCCCGGCCCGCGAGGGTGTGGGCGCGGCGGTGGAGGTCCGCGGGAGCGGCGTCGGTCAGCCCGGCGTGCCGGGCGGGCGGGGCGCCGCGCAAGCGGGCCACCTGCTCGGCGACGCGGTCGCCCGCGGCGCCGAGGCCCAGCTCGTCGGTGACCGCGAGGAGGGCCGCCAGGTGTCCGGCGAGCTGGATGTCCAGCTCCTCCTCGCGGCTGCGGTGCGGAAAGTCCGCGTCGTCGGCCGGCGTGTGGACCGAGGGGCTGCGGATCGGCTCGTACATGGATGGCCTCCCGTTGGTGCGTGGAACCATCCTACATTGGAATGAGTCTAAAGTTGTGCGTCATCCGGAAGTGAGTGGCGGAGGGGGCCCGGCCTACGGCTGCCCGTACCCGTCCAGGAAGGTCCCGATCCTGGTCACGGCATCCGTCAGGTCCTCGACCGTCGGCAGCGTGACGATCCGGAAGTGATCGGGCTCCGGCCAGTTGAAGCCGGTGCCCTGCACGACCATGATCTTCTCGGCCCGCAGCAGGTCCAGCACCATCTGCCGGTCGTCCTTGATCTTGTAGACGGCCGGGTCCAGCCGGGGGAAGAGGTACAGCGCCCCCTTCGGCTTCACACAGGTCACCCCGGGGATCGAGGTCAGCAGGTCGTACGCCGTGTCCCGCTGCTCCAGGATCCGGCCGCCCGGCAGCACCAGCTCCTCGATCGACTGCCGGCCGCCGAGCGCGGTGGCCACGGCGTGCTGCGAGGGCATGTTCGCGCACAGCCGCATGTTGGCGAGGATCGTCAGCCCCTCGATGTACGAGGTGGCGTGCGCCTTCGGGCCGCAGACGGCCATCCAGCCGGAGCGGTAGCCGGCCACCCGGTAGTTCTTCGAGAGGCCGTTGAACGTCAGCACCATGAGGTCCGGGGCGAGCGCCGCCGTCGGGGTGTGGGTCGCGCCGTCGTACAGGATCCGGTCGTAGATCTCGTCGGAGCAGACGATCAGGTTGTGCCGCCGGGCGATCTCGGCGAGAGCGAGCAGCATCTCCTCGTCGTACACCGCGCCGGTGGGGTTGTTCGGGTTGATGATCACCAGGGCCTTGGTGCGGTCGGTGATCTTCCGCTCGATGTCCGCGAGATCCGGCATCCAGTCGGCCTGCTCGTCGCAGCGGTAGTGCACGGCCGTCCCGCCCGCCAGCGAGACCGAGGCGGTCCACAGCGGATAGTCGGGCGCCGGGACCAGCACCTCGTCGCCGTCGTTCAGCAGGGCCTGCATCGACATCTGGATCAGCTCGGAGACGCCGTTGCCGAGGTAGACGTCCTCGACGTCGAGGTCGATGCCCTTGGTCTGGTAGTGCTGCGTCACCGCGCGGCGCGCCGACAGCAGGCCCTTCGCGTCCCCGTAGCCGTGCGCGCCCGCCACGTTGCGCAGGATGTCTTCGAGGATCTCCGGCGGGCACTCGAACCCGAACGCGGCGGGGTTGCCCGTGTTCAGCTTGAGGATGCGCTGACCGGCCGCTTCCAGCCGCATCGCCTCCTCCAGCACGGGGCCTCGGATCTCGTAACAGACATGGGCGAGCTTCGTGGACTGGATGACCTGCATGTCCGCGAGCTTACGGCGGCGGTCGGCGGGAGGCGCGGGGATTGCTCCGGTTGTACTCCCCCGGTGGCGCGGCCCCCGCCCGTGCCGTCTTCCATCGCCATGCCCGCCGCCGCCCCGGGCCGTGGGATGGCCCGGTCGGGGCGGCGTCGCGGCTTGGAATGGCGGCGTGGGCGGCCGTGCCGGGTGAGATGCGCCACGCGGGGCCCGGAGCGCTTCGCCCGCCGGCCCCGGGGAGCCCCCGCGCGGCGCCCTCACTCCGGGAGGCGGGCGCCCTCCGGGAGGCGGAGGCCGAAGTCGTCCCTCAGGACCCGCAGCGCCTCGTCGCCGTCCTTCAGCACCCGTTCCGTGATCGTGCCGTCGTCGGCCGTCTCCACCAGGTCGAGCCCGGACAGCGCGAGGTGGCCGTCGACCCGGGTGCGCTGCGCGTACACCGCCTGCCGGAACGGGGAGCGCGGGGAGGTCGCGATGAACCAGTTGACCACCTCGTGGTCCGGCTGTTCGTACGGTTCCAAGGTGAAGGTGTACTGCGGTTCCCACGCCCCGCCCTTCTCCACCTGGAGCTCCCACAGCGGCAGCGGGCCGTGGTGCGGTGTGTGGACGAGACGGTGGTGGCGCGGGGCGTCGAACAGCTCGGCGCCCTCCACCAGCTCGATCGGCTCCAGCAGCGAGCCGACCGAACCGAATCCGACGTCCGCCAGGTACGGGTGCGGCTCACCGGCCACGTCCACTTGCAGGAGCATGTGCGTACGGGGCCGGATGTCGCCCGGCGCTGCGCCCACCACCACGCGTGCGGACAGCAGGGTCACGGTGAAGCCGATCCGCCGCAGCACCGTGGAGAAGAGGGTGTTGTGCTCGTAGCAGTACCCGCCGCGCCCGCCGCGGACGAGCTTCGCCTCCAGGTCGTCGAGCGCCAGCGACGGCGCTGAGCCGAGGACGGGTTCCAGGTTCTCGAACGGGATGCCGATGAGGTGGGCGCGGTGCACGGACCGCAGCACCTCCACCGTGGGGCGGGGCTCCCCGGTCCAGCCGATGCGGGCGAAGTAGGCGTCGAGGTCGAGTGTCATACACCGACCGTACGCAGCCGGGGGGCGGGCGCGCCTCCGACCGGGGCGAGCGGCCCGTCCGCTACATTCCTTCCACCGCCCCCGCCGACGCGATCAGCAGAGCCGTGTCCACGCCCTGCTCCCGGGCCGTACGGAGCAGCGCCGCGTCCCCCGCCTCCGCCACCGCCGCGCTGGTGGGGTCCGCGGGCGCCGGGCCGCCCGCGTAGGCCGCCGTCGCCGGGGCCATCGCCGCGAGCCAGTCCGCCACCAGTGCGCCGAACGCCTTCCGGTCGATCTCCGCGTCCTCCACCAGCGCCGCCGCGTGCCGGGCCCCGGCGAACATGGCGGTCATCGCGCTGAGCAGCGCCACGTCCTGGAGCGCGGCGAGGCCCGGGTCGGAGCCGACGTACCGGGTGGCCGCGGGCGCGGCCAGTACCGCGCGGTGGGCGTCGAAGACCTCGCGGGAGCCGCTGTAGAAGACGTAACCGCCGGATTCCGGCACCCCGATCATCGGCGGCACGGCCATGATTCCGCCGTCCAGGAAGCGCGCGCCGCGCTCGTTCGCCCAGGCCGCTCGGGCGCGCGACTCGGCCGGGGTGGAGGTGGTGAGGTCGACGAGGTCCTTGCCCGTGAGGTCGGCGTCGGCCAGGGCCCCCCGGACCGAGGCGTCGTCCAGGAGGCAGGTGACGACGAGCGGGCTCGCGGCCACCGCCTCCGCCGCGGTGGAGGCCACCCGCGCGCCCGCGGCGGCGAGTTCGGCGGTACGGCCGGGGCTGCGGTTCCAGACGGTCAGGGGGTGCCCGGCGGTGAGCCAGGTACGGGCGAGCGCGGCGCCCATCGCGCCGAGGCCGAGCAGGGTGAGAGGGGCGGGCGCAGGGGAGTCAACGGTGTTGTCAGGCATGGCGATTAGGCTGGTCGACGGTGCCGGGGGCGACAAGTACCCACTAGGGAGTGGGTGGTTTCCTCGCGGTGAGCGACCAGGTGGGAGGGGCGGGCGATGCGGATCGTACGGCGGCCGGGGGCCTTCGTCTGCGGGATCGACGCGGCGATGGACGTGATCGGCGGCAAGTGGAAGGTGCTCATCCTGTGGGCGCTGAACGAGCGGGCCCGCCGCTTCGGCGAGCTGCGCCGGGCCGTGCCCGGGGTGACGGAGAAGGTGCTCAGCTCCCACCTCAGGGAGTTGGAGGACGACGGCATCGTGCACCGGGAGGTGTACGCCGAAGTGCCGCCGCGCGTGGAGTACTCGCTCACCCCGCTGGGCCTCTCCCTGAACGCGGCGCTGGAACCGCTGGGGGCGTGGGGGCGCGACCACATCTACCGGGGCGCGGGCACGGACGCGAACCCGGCCCCCTCGGGGGCGGAGGGCGCCGACGAACCCGTGGCGGGGCTCGGGCACGGCCGGCCGTAGGCCCTGCCGTCCGGGAGCCCTGCCGTCCGGCTCGGCGTCCGGGCCCGCCGGGTGCGGCCGGAGACGGCCCCGCGGGGTGGCCTGACACCCGGCGCACCCGGCGCACCCGGCGCACCCGGCCTCGGCCGTGAGGGCCGCGCACGCCCCGGGTCGTAGCCGCCTCTGCTCCAGGGGTGCGCCCGGCGGCCCGGGCCGGGGTCAGGGCCGCCGGGCGCGCACCGCCTCGATTCCGTCCAGCAGTACGCCGAGCCCCACCCGGAACGTCTCGCGCGCCTCCCGCTCCAGGTACGGCACCGGCTCGCCCCCCTCCGCGCCCCCGGCCGCGGCCGCGCCGGAGCCCGGATCACCGTCTGCCTCCGGGTACGGCTCCACCGCGCCCTCCGTCTCCAGCCCGATCACGGCGGGGAAGCGCTGCGCGAAGTCGGGGACCAGGTCCAGCAGGGCCGCCGAGCGCGCCGCCCACCACTCCTCGTCGGCGCTGCCGGTCGCCGCGGCGGCCAGCCGGGCGTCCGCCACCGCCTGCGCCGAACCCCGGACGAACGGGAACAGGGTCCCCACCAGCCGCCGCAGGACCCCCGCCTCCAGTCCGGTCGCCCGCAACAGCGTGACCAGGGTGTCCAGCCCCGCGTACTCGTGCGGCCCCAGCACCGGCCGCGCCTGCGAGACCTGGAGCACCCAGGGGTGGCGGACGTAGAACTCCAGGACCTCCCCGGCCCACGCGGTCAGCGCCGCCCGCCAGTCCTCCGGCTCCGGGTAGGCGGAGGGGAGTTCGGCGTGGACGGCGTCGTACATCAGGTCCAGCAGTTCGCCCTTGCCGGGGACGTGGGTGTAGAGCGCCATCGCCGTGCGCCCGAGCCGGTCGCCCACCGCGCGCATCGACAGGGCGCCCATCCCCTCCTCGTCCGCGAGCGCCACGGCGGCGGCCACGATCGCGTCCACGCTCAGCCGGGGCTTGGGCCCCGGGCCGCTCCGGGGCGGTGCCGCGACCTCCGCGCGCCACAGGAGGGAGAGGGAGCGGCGGGGATCGCCCTGCCCGGCGAAGACCACCACGTGCGACTCCTTACGTAGTAAAGTAACGTCCGTCGGGTAATTCATTACGCCGTAAGCTATCAAGATGCACGGGAAAGGGGCCGACGCGATGGGTCAGGCACTGCCGGTCACCTGTGTGCGGGTCGTGGACGTCGAGCGGATCACCCCCGGGACGGCGCGGATCTCCTTCACCGCCGACGAGCTGCCCGCGCTCATGGAGGACCGCCCCGACCAGCAGATGAAGCTCTGCCTGCCGCGCGACGGGCGGACCGCGCCCCGGCTGCCGGAGCGGAGCGCCGACGATCCGTACGGCATGCGCTGGTACGAGGCGTACCTGGCGATCCCGGAGGGCGAGCGGCCCTGGATGCGCGGTTTCACCGTCCGCTCCTACGACCGTGGACGCAACGTGATGGCCGTGGACTTCGTGCTGCACGGTGACGGGGGCCCCGCCTCCCGCTGGGGCGCCGCCGCCCGGGTCGGCGACGTCCTCGGCATGGTCGGCCCGTCCTCGCTCTACGCCCGGCCGCTGCCCGCCGCCCGGCGGATGCTCCTGGCCGGGGACGAGACAGCGCTCCCCGCCATCGCCACCGTCCTGGAGGCGCTGCCCGCCGGGACCGGGGCCGTGGTGTACGCGGAGGTCGCGGACGCGGCGGAGGAGCGGGAGCTGCCGCCCGCCGCCGGAGGGGCCGAGGTCCACTGGGTGCACCGGGACCGGGGCGGGACGCTGGCGGCGGCGGTGCGGGAGGCGGGGCCGGAGCTGGACGGGGTGGACGCGGCCTGGGTGGCGGGCGAGGCGTCCGCCGTCCGGGCGCTCCGCCGCCATCTGGTCGAGGAGCGCCGACTGCCCAGGGCGGCCGTCGAGTTCAGCGGCTACTGGCGGCGGGCGCTCACCCAGGACGACGCGCCGACCGAGGAGGACCTCGCCGAGGCGGCCGAGCGCGCGGCGGACGCCCCGTAGCCGGGCCGCGGCCGGACGTCCCGCGGCTGGATGCGTGCCGGACGCGTGCCGGGCGCCTCACGGCCGGGCGGCCGCGGGGCGCCCGGCGGTCCCGTGCGCGGCCGGCGCCCCGTCCCCTGCCCTCAGGCGGCCTCCGCCCCCGCACCGCGGATCGCCCGGCCCGCCAGCACCGGGGTCCGCCTGCCGTCCTCGATGACGAAGCGGCCGTCGATCAGGACGTGCGGGATGCCCACCGGCAGGGTGCGCGGCTCCGCGAACGTGGAGCCCGCCGCCACCGTCTCCGGGTCGAACAGCACCAGGTCCGCGCGGTACCCCTCGCGCACCAGTCCCCGGTCCGCGAGCCGGAGCCGGGCGGCCGGGCGCGAGGTCAGGTGGGCCACGCACTCCTCCAGCGAGAGGATGCCCAACTCCCGGACGTACCGGCCCAGATACTGTGGGAAGGTGCCGTACGCGCGCGGGTGCGGCTTGTCGCCCTGGAGGATGCCGTCGCTGCCGCCGGTGTGCACCGGGTGGCGCATGATCTGCCGGACGTTCTCCTCGTGGCCCACGTGCTGGAGGATCGTCGTCCCCAGCCGGTCCTCGCTGAGCAGCCGCCGGGCGGTCGTCCAGGGCTCCTCGCCCCGCAGCGCCGCCGACTGCGCCACCGTACGGCCCACGTACTCGGCCAGGCGGGGCGTGCTGACGCCGGAGATCTCGATGGTGTCCCACTCGATCGGCACCCCGTGGCAGCCGTCCGAGCCCACTACCTCCAGCTGGTGGCGGATCCGCTCCGCGCTCGAAGGCTCCCCGAGCCGGGCCAGGACCGACTCGGGCCCGCCCTCGCTCGCCCAACTCGGCAGCATGGCCACCAGCGTGGTGCAGCCGGGGGTGTACGGGTAGGTGTCGAGCGAGATGTCGGACCCGGCGGCCAGCGCGTCGTCCAGCAGGGCGAGCAGGTCCGGGGCCCGGCCCTTGTTCACGCCGAAGTTCATGGTGGCGTGGGCGAGATGGAGCGCGCAGCCCGCGTGGTGCGTCAGCCGCACCATCTCCCGGTACGCCTCCAGCGCGCCGGCCCCGTAACTGCGGTGGTGGGGGCAGTAGTAGCCGCCGTGGCGGGCCACCACCCGGCACAACTCGGTGAGTTCGGCGTCGTCCGCGTACATCCCCGGGGTGTAGGTCAGGCCCGAGGACATGCCGACCGCGCCCTCGCGCATGCCCTGGTCCACCAGTTCCTTCATCCGGGTCAGCTCGGCGGCGGTGGCGGGCCGGTCGTCCCAGCCCACCGCGTACATCCGGACCGTGCCCTGCGGGATGAGGTAGGCGGCGTTCACGGCGATGCCCCGGCCGCCGAAGTTCCGGTCGAGCCGGTCCAGGTAGCCGCCGACCGTACGCCAGTCGAAGTCGATGTCGCTGCCGTCCCCGTTCCAGCCGGTGATGGAGCGGCGTACCTCCGCGAGCGTGCGGTCGTCGGCCGGGGCGTACGACAGCCCGTCCTGGCCCAGGACTTCGAGGGTGACGCCCTGCGCCGCCTTCGCGCTGTGGTCCGGGTCGCGCAGCAGCGCCAGGTCGCTGTGGGCGTGCATGTCGATGAAGCCGGGGGCGAGCGCGAGGCCGTCCGCGTCCACGGTCCGGGCGGCGGTGGGGCGGGGCCCGGGGGAGCCCTCGGGGTGGATCTCGGCTATGCGGCCGCCGTCGAGGGCCACGTCGGCGCGGTAGGAGGGCTCGCCGGTGCCGTCGACGACGAGCGCGTCACGCAGGACCAGGTCCATGGATCACCTTTCAGGGAGCGGGAGCGGTACGGCCCGGCGGCTCTAGAAGAACGTGCGGATGTAGTCGGCGACCGTGCCGTCCGCCTCGACCAGCGGGATCAGCTGCCACTTGTCGAAGCTGGTGCAGGGGTGCGAGAGGCCCATGCCGACCCAGTCGCCCACCTCCAGCTCCACCCCCTCCTCCGTGCGCACCCAGGTGTGCTGGTCGGAGAGGCCGGTGACCGTGACCCCGGTGGCCGGCCGCACCGAGCCGTCCCGGCCGGAGCGGATCACCTGCGCCTCGGGCAGATCCAGGTCGTACGCCGCGTCCCGCTTGCCCGCGTTCAGGAACGCCTGCTCGCCGGAGGGACGCGAGACGACCTGCGCCCAGAGGCGGAAGGCGGGCTCCAGGGCGCCCTCCTCGGGAACCCGGTTGAACGGGGTGAGGTGCTTGTAGTGCCCGTCGTCGTGCGAGACGTACGCGCCGGAGCGGAGCAGTTTCAGCACCGGGCCGCCCAGCTCGGGGATCTCGGCGAAGACGTCCGCGACCGCGTCGAACCAGGCGCTGCCGCCCGCGCTGACCACGATCTCCTCCGCCCCGGCGAACCGGCCGGCCGCGTCGAAGCCGGCCGCCAGGGCGACGAGCCGCCGCAGCCACGCCCGTACCCGCTCGGGATCGGCGTCCGGCACCTCGCCCTCGTACCCGGCGACGCCCACCAGCCGCAGCGAAGCCGCCGCCGCCACCGCGTCGGCCACCGCCGCGCAGTCGGCCTCCGTGCGGGCCCCGGTGCGCGCGCCCTCCCCCGCGCCCAGCTCCACGACCACGTCGACCGGGCGGGTGGCGCCCGCCGCGCTCAGGGCCTCCTCCATCAGCTCGACGCCGCGCACCGAGTCGACGTAGCAGACGAAGCGGAACGCCGGGTCGGCGGTCATCTCGCCGGCCAGCCAGCGCAGGGCCACCGCGTCGACCAGCTCGTTGGCGAGGAAGATCCGGCCGATCCCGTACGCCCGGTAGACCCGCGCCTGGTGCGGCACGGCGGCCGTGATGCCCCACGCGCCGCGCTTCAACTGGTCCGCGAAGAGCTGCGGGGACATGGACGTCTTGCCGTGCGGGGCGAACGCGAGGCCGTGGCGCTCGGCGTACGTCTCCAGCAGGTCGAGGTTGTGGGCCACCGACTCGGCGGAGAGGGCGAGCACGGGGGTGGTGAACCCGCCGGTGAAGAGGTTGCGGCGTTCGGCGGCCAGCGCCCCGACCGTCATGCCCTCCGCGTCCGGCGGCAGGGCCTTGAAGCGGTGGTCGACGCGTTCGTCGGCGAGGCCGGAGACCAGGGGGACCGGGGACGCGGGGGAGGCGCCGGGGGCGGAAGGCGCGGGGGCGGCGGTGTGGCCGGTGGGGCGTTCGGCTGCCAAGGGGAGCTCCTCGAAGTTCGTTGCAACATATGCAACACCCATTGCGTATATCGCTCAGGGCTGTCTAACATCCGAGCCGATGCCCGGTCAATGGTGACCACGGCCCGCACCCCGATCAGCGAGGAGCCCTTCCGTGTCCGGACCCGCAGCAGGGACGGCCGCCGCCGCCACGACCACCGACGTCGTCTGCCTCGGTGAATCCATGGTGACGTTCCTGCCCTCGCAGCCCGGCCGCCTCGCCGACGTGCCCTCCTTCGGGCGCGGGATCGGCGGGGCCGAGTCCAACGTGGCCTGCGCGCTCGCCGCCGCCGGGCACCGGGCGGCCTGGGTCGGCCGGGTCGGCGCGGACGGCTTCGGCGACCACCTCGTCGAGACGATCGCGTCCTACGGGGTCGACACCTCCGCCGTCCGCCGCGACGCGGCCCGCCCGACCGGCATCTACTTCCGTACGGCCGCCGACCGGGGGACCGGGACGCACGAGGTCGCCTACTACCGGGCGGGCTCGGCCGCGTCCGCGATGTCCCCGGACAACGTGCCCCACGCGGACGTCTTCGCCGGCCGGGTCCTGCACCTGTCCGGGATCACGGCCGCACTCTCCGCCGACTGCCTCGCCCTGCTGCGGGAGCTGACCGCCGCCCGCCCCGGCCGGCCGCTGGTGTCGTTCGACGTGAACCACCGGCCGCACCTGTGGCACGGGTCCGCCGCGGACGCGTCCGTACTGCTGGAGCTGGCCCGGCGGGCCGATCTGGTGTTCGTCGGCGAGGACGAGGCGGAGGAGGCGTGGGGGATCGTCGGCGCGGAGGCGATCCGGGCGGCGCTCCCGGAGCCCTCGGTGGTGGTGGTGAAGCGGGGGAGCGCGGGCGCGACGGTGTTCTCGCGGACCGGCCCCGGCCCCGCAGAGGCCGGAGAGGCCACAGGGGCCGCGAGCGACGCGGGAAGCGGTGCCGGAAGCGGCACGGGCACGGAGACGGGAAGCGGGACCGGCGCTGTCACGGGAAGCGGGACCGGCACGGGAAGCGACACGGTCACCCCCGTCCCCGCCCTCCGCGTCGACGTCGTCGCCGCCGTCGGAGCGGGCGACGCGTTCGCCGCCGGCTTCCTCTCCGCCACCCTGCGCGGGCTGCCCGTACGGGACCGGGCCCGGCACGGGCACCTCATGGCCGCCGCCGTCCTCACCGTCCCCGGCGACCTCACCGAACCGCCCGCCCGCGACCACGCCGACCGCCTCGTCGCCCTCGACGACGACGCCTGGGGGAGACTTCGTCTCGCCCCCGGCTGGACCGCGGCCGACCGGGCCCCCGAGGAGGTACGCACACCATGAGTCAGACCGTCGACCGGGCGCTGAGCATCCTGCCGTTGCTCGCCCAGGGCCCCGCCGACCTCGGCCAGGTCGCCGAGCGGCTCGGCGTCCACAAGTCCACGGCGCTGCGCCTGCTGCGTACGCTCCACGAGCACGGCCTCGTCTACCGCCAGGAGGACCAGCGCTACCGCCTCGGCGCCCGGCTGTTCGCCCTCGCGCAGGAGGCCGTCGAGAACCTCGACGTACGTGAGATCGCCCACCCCCACCTGGTGGCCCTCAACGACCGGTGCGGGCACACCGTCCACCTCGCCGTGTACGAGGAGCAGGAAGTCCTCTACATCGACAAGGTCGAGAGCCGCTACCCGGTCCGGATGTACTCCCGGATCGGGAAGCCCGTGGCGATCACCGTCGCCGCCGTCGCCAAGCTGCTGCTGGCCGACCTCCCCGAGCCCGAACGGCGCGCCATCGCCGAGAAGCTCGACTACCCCCTGTACACGCCCCGTTCGACGCCCAACGCGGCCGCGTTCCTCAAGGAGCTGGCCGTCGTCCGCGAACAGGGCTGGGCCACCGACCTCGGCGGCCACGAGGAGTCCATCAACTGCGTCGGGGCCCCCATCCGCGGTGCGGACGGGCGGGTCGTCGCGGCCATGTCGATGTCCGCGCCCAACGTGGTCGTCACGGCCGAGGAACTCCTCACCCTGCTCCCGCTGGTCCGGCGCACCGCCGAGACCATCAGCCGGGAGTACTCCGGAACCACCCGACCCAAGAAAGCCTGATCAGCCATGACCGAGAAGACCGCTCTCACCCCCTCCACCCACACCACGCCGCCCGCGAAGTTCTCGCACGGGGTGAAGAAGGGCAACATCCTCCAGGTCGCCGGCCAGGTCGGCTTCCTCCCCGCCGTGGAGGGGCAGGCCCCGACGCCGGCCGGACCCACCCTGCGCGAGCAGACCCTCCAGACCTTCGCCAACGTCAAGGCGATCCTGGAAGAGGGCGGCGCGAGCTGGGATGACGTGATGATGATGCGCGTCTACCTCACCGACGTGGACCACTTCGCGGAGATGAACGAGATCTACAACGCCTACTTCGCCGAGCAGAACCTCAAGGAGGCCCCCGCCGCCCGCACCACGGTCTACGTCGGCCTCCCCAAGGGCCTGCTCATCGAGATCGACGCGCTCGCGGTGCTGAGCTGACCCGTCCCGGCCCGCCTCACGCCCCGGCCCGCCGAACGTTCCGTCCCCCGGACGCCCCGTCCCGCCGAACGACGCGCCCCACGGATCGCTTTGCCCCACCCGCGTAATCCCTCCCGCCCGCCGCACGGCACGGCGCCCCGCTCCCCCGGGGCGCCGTGCCGCGCTCCTCCCTGCCCTCCAGCACCACCGGAGACTCCATGCTGCTCGCCGCCCCTCCCTTGCCGGCCGAGGCCCCACCGCGCACCGGTGGCCTGCTCCTCCTGATCGACGGCACCGCCGGTCTGCTGACCGTCGCCGCTCTCGGCATCGCCCTCCTCCTCTTCCTGATCATCAAGGTCAGGCTCCAGCCGTTCGTCGCCCTGCTCGCGGTCTCCATAGCCGTCGGCCTCGGCGCCGGGCTCTCGGTCACCGAACTCTTCGGCACCGTGCAGAAGTCCGCCGCCGTCTCGGTCGTCGAGTCCGGCATGGGCGGCATCCTCGGCCATGTCGCGATCATCATCGGGCTCGGCACCATGCTCGGCGCGATCCTCGAAGTGTCCGGCGGGGCAGAGGTGTTGAGCACCCGCCTGCTGAACGCCTTCGGCGAGAAGCGCGCCCCGCTCGCCATGGGCATGACGGGCCTCGTCTTCGGCGTCCCGGTCTTCTTCGACGTCGGCATCTTCGTCCTCGCGCCGATCGTGTACGCCGCCGCCAAGCGCTCCGGCAAGTCGATCCTGCTCTACGCGATGCCGCTGCTGGCCGGCCTGTCGATGACCCACGCGTTCCTGCCGCCCCACCCCGGCCCGGTGGCCGCCGCCGGACTCTTCGACGTCTCGCTCGGCTGGGTCATCCTGATGGGCGTCGTCGTCGGCATCCCCTCCGTCATCGCCGCCTGGGCGTACGCCGCCTGGATCGGCAAGCGGATCTTCGTCGACGTGCCGCAGGACATGGTGGAGGCCGCCGAGGAGGCCAAGGCCGCCGTCGCCGCCGAACAGCGCGCCGCCGGGGCCGCCCCGCACGAGAAGCCGGTCCCGCTCGCCACGGTCCTCGCGATCATCGGCACCCCGCTGATCCTGATCCTCGCCGCGACGTTCTCCTCCATCGCCCTGGACCCCTCCACCCTCCGCTCGGTCGTCGAGTTCTTCGGCAACCCGTTCGTCGCCCTGACGATCGCCCTGTTCCTCGCCTACTACCTGCTGGGCGTCCGGCGCGGCTGGTCCCGCACGTCCCTGGAGTCCGTCTCCACGTCCTCGCTCAAGCCGGTCGGCAACATCCTGCTGGTGGTCGGCGCGGGCGGCGTCTTCGGCGCGGTCCTCAAGGGCAGCGGCATCGCGGACGCGCTGGCCGACACCTTCAACGACGTGGGCCTGCCCGTCATCCTGCTCGCCTGGCTGATCTCGGTCGTCCTGCGCGTCGCCCAGGGCTCGGCCACCGTCGCGATCGTCACGACGGCCGGGATCGTGGTCCCGCTGGTCGAGGGCCAGGACCTCTCCCAGGCCCACCTCGCGCTGATCATCATGGCGATCTCGGCGGGCTCGATCTTCGCCTCGCACGTCAACGACGGCGGCTTCTGGATGGTGTCGAAGTACTTCGGCATCAGCGAACGCGACACCCTGAAGTCCTGGACCGTCCTGGAGACGGTGCTCTCGGTCGCGGGCTTCGCGGTGGCGGCGCTGCTCAGCCTGGTGATCTAGGGCGGGTTCCGAAAGCAGCGCCGTCCGCCCGGAGGGCGGGGGCCCCGGCGGGGACCAAGCGGTCGGCCGACGACATTTCGGGCCGCCCGAGGCGGCCCCGGCCCGCCCGGTCCCCGCACGCCCCCTTGTGCCGCCCCGCCGATTGCGCTTCCTTGACCGGCATGGCGGAGACAAGCGCAACCACAGCGACAGGGGAGCCGGACTCCCGACCGCGTAAGTCCGGTTGGAGGTATGTCGGCCCCGGCATCGTCGTCGCGGCGACCGGGGTCGGGGCCGGCGACCTCGTCGCCACGCTGATCGCGGGCAGCAGGTTCGGCTACACCCTGATGTGGGCGGCGGTGATCGGCTGCGTCGTCAAGATCTCGCTCGCCGAGGCGGCCGGCCGCTGGCATCTGGCGACCGGCCGCACCCTCTTCGACGGCTGGCGCAGCCTGGGCCCCTGGACCACCGTGTACTTCGCGGTCTACGTCCTCGTCTGGGGCTTCCTCTACGGGGCGACGGCCATGTCCTCCAGCGCCCTGCCCATCGTGGCGCTGTTCCCCGACGGGCCCGGGCTGAAGTTCTGGGCGATCACGACCGGCCTGATCGGGCTGGTCTTCGTCTGGTTCAACCGGTACGCCGTCTTCGAGAAGGTCATGACGGTCCTGATCGGCATCATGTTCGTGGTGGTGGTCTACGTCGCCCTCCGCGTCGTCCCGGACGTCGGGGCCTCCTTCGCCGGGCTGCTGCCCGTCCTCCCGGACGGCTCGCTGCTCTACACGCTCGGCCTGATCGGCGGCGTCGGCGGCACGATCACCATGGCCGCGTACGGTTACTGGGTCAACGCCAAGGGGTGGAGCGACTCCTCCTGGATGAAGGTGATGCGGCTCGACAACCGGGTCGCCTACATCACCACCGGCGTCTTCGTCGTGGCGATGCTCATCGTCGGCGCCGAACTGCTGCACGCCTCGCAGACCGCCCTCACCTCCGGCGACCGGGGGCTGATCGACCTGGGCAAGGTGCTGGAGGACCGCTTCGGCGCGGGCACCGCCAAACTGTTCCTGGTCGGCTTCTTCGCCACGTCGTTCTCGTCGCTGATCGGCGTCTGGCACGGAGTGAGCCTGATGTTCGCCGACTTCGTGGAACGGTTCCGGGCCCCGGCGCCCGAGGCCGGGCGAAAGGCCGGCCCCGCCGTCGCCGACCGCCAGCAGCGCTCGCTGCCGTTCCGCGCCTACCTGCTGTGGCTGACCTTCCCGCCCATGGCCCTGCTCTGGCTGGACGAGCCCTTCGGCCTGGTCATCGCCTACGGGGTGCTCGGCGCGTTCTTCATGCCGTTCCTCGCCCTGACCCTGCTCTGGCTGCTCAACTCCTCCCGGACGCCCGGGGAGTGGCGCAACGGGTGGGTCAGCAACGGGATGCTCGCCCTGTCCGGCCTGCTGTTCGTCGTGCTGTGCGTCCAGCAGGTGCGTGACCTGCCCTGGTGACCGACGGGGCGCGGGCCCGGCGCCGGAATGCCGCAGCGCCGCCGGGGGAGCGGCGGCGCTGCGGGTCCGGGGTGGTGCGGGGCGGACGGGTCCGGGCTACGGCAGGCTGCGGACGTGCGGGCCGACCGCCTTCGACCAGGCGAACCCGGCCGTCGCGTCCCAGTTCGTCGACCAGGTCATCGCGCCGCGCAGCGACGGGTAGGTCTTGGACGGCTTGAACGAACCGCAGTTGACGCCCTTGGCCAGGCAGTCCAGCGCCGCGTTCACGACCGACGGGGAGACGTAGCCGCTGCCCGCGCCGCGCGTGGAGGCGGGGACGCCGATGCCGACCTGGGACGGGTCGAGGCCGCCCTCCAGCTGGATGCAGGCGAGCGCGGTGAGGAAGTCCACCGAGCCCTGCGAGTAGACCTTGCCGTCGCAGCCGAGCATCGAACCGCTGTTGTAGTACTGCATGTTGACGACCGTCAGGATGTCCTTGACGTTCAGCGCCGTCTTGAAGTACTCGCCCGACGTCGACTGCATGTCGATGGTCTGCGGGGCCATGGTGAGGACCAGGCCGGGGCCCGCCTTCGCCGAGAGCTGGCGCAGCGCCTTCGTCATGTACGTGGCGTTGAGGCCGTTCTCCAGGTCGATGTCGACCCCGTTGAAGCCCCAGTCCTGCATCAGCGCGTACACCGAGTTGGCGAACGCCGTGGCGGAGGCGTCGTTGTCGACCCGGACCGTGCCCAGCTCGCCGCCGATGGAGATGATGACGTTCTTGCCGGCCGCCTGCTTGGCCTTGACGTCCGCGCGGAACTGCGCCTCGGTGTAGCCGTTCAGCCCGGCGGTGTCCAGGTTGAAGGTGACCGCGCCCTGCGTCGCCGTGGCGTCCGCGAAGGAGACCGCGATGATGTCGTAGTCGGCCGGGACGTCGCTCAGCTTCTGGACGGTCGCGCCGTTGTTGAAGTTCTGCCAGTAGCCGGTCACCGCGTGCTTGGGCACGGAGGTCACCGGGCCGGTGCCGTTCTTGGCCGTACGGGCGCTGATCGCCGCCGACTTGACCGACTCGCCGGCCGCGTTGGTGGCGCTCACCGAGAACTGGTAGGCGGTGTCGGCGCTCAGGCCGGTGACGGTCGCCGAGGTGCCGGTGGAGGTGGTGGCCTTCACGCCGTCCCGGTACACGGTGTACCCGGTGGCGCCGGAGACCGCGGTCCACGACAGGGCGACGGAGGACGTGGTGGTCGCGCCCGCCGTGAGGCCGGCCGGGGTCGCCGGGACGACGGGGCCGGGCCCCTCGCCCCCTCCGCCGTCGGGACCGGTCACCTCGATGTCGTCGGCGAAGTAGGCGGCCTGCCCGTACCAGCCGTGGGTGTACACGGTCACCGAGGTGGTGTTCGCGCCGGTCTTGAAGCTCGTGGACAGTTTGGTCCAGGTGGAGGAGCCGGGTGTCCAGGTGGACACGTCGGTGGTGCCGGTGCCGCTCGCGCCGAGGTAGGCGTAGCCGCCCTGCACCCAGGAGCTGAGCGTGTACGTCGAGTTGGGCTGCACCTTGACCGACTGCGAGCACTTGGCGTTGTCGTGGCCGGCGGGGGTGGCCTTCAGCGCGGACGTCCCGCTGCGGACGGGGGTGGAGACGGCGGCGCCGGTGCCTCCGGTACAGGTCCAGTCCGCGAGGCCCGCTTCGAAGCCCGCGTTCTTGGCGTTGTTGACGTCGGCGGCCTGGGCGGTGCTGACGAGTCCGGTGACGGTCAGGGCCGCCGCGGCGACGACGGCCACGGCGGAGCCGAGTAGGGGCCGGTAGTGGCGCCTTCTGCTGCGACTGCTGCCTGCGGAGCGTTCCACTGGTGCCTCCGGGGGGAGTTGGGGGGTGGCAGACCTTGGGGGGTGGCGGGCTGTGCTGGGGCGCCGGGCGGACGCCGGGGCCGGTCGTACGGCGGGTGATGCGGGGGTGCGGGCGACTGGGGTGGGCGGTGCGGGGGCCGGTGGTGCGGGGCGACGCGTGAAGCGGTGGGGCAGGGGTGCTGGGCCGGGGCGTGAACACTCGGTGACGTCCCGGGAGCGGTGGCCACCGCTTGGCGCACCAAACTGGTCCAGACCATTCAAGTTGTCAAGACCTCTGGCAGGGAAGCCCGTTCGCGGAGAAGCGTGGACCGGCGTGCGATCGCCGCCGTGCGACCCGCGCGGCCACCCCCGTACGGGGGTGGCGTCCTGGAGTCCTTCCGTCCGGCAGAGGCCGCGCGACCCCTCCCCGCCCCCCGCACGGGTGATCTTGCGCGCTCTCTTCGGCCGGTCACGGAAGCGGCCCCGCGGAAAGGCGGCCGGACACCCCGGAATCCGGGCTGACGTGCGGGAACGCGTAAATGTTTGAAATCCGAACGTGCTCGGGCGTGACACTCCGCGATGAAAAGGGAGGCGAGGGAAATCGATTTCATCCCGTTTACCCCCCGGTCTCTCCAGGAACGGCGTTCGGATGTCGTCGTACTGGTCTCCGATAACTGTTCTCTGCCTGGTGAGACGTGGCTACAGTGCTGGGTCAGGAGCACGGAGCAGGAGCGATTGCGGTCGGCGTCCCCACGTCGGCCGGAGCCGAAACGGGGAGAGCGTGCCGACCGCGATAGCAGTGACGAGCGCAGACCTGGTGCTGCCGCCGACCGACCAGCAGACGCCGACCGCCGCTCTGCTCCAGGCCCCCGAGGCCCAGGCGCTGGAGCTGGCGATCGGCGACGTACACCTGTTGCTCGAACAGCACGGGTATGTGATCGCCCTCTACCCGGCGGGCCTCAGGCCCGAGCACGAGCGCCGCCTCCACTCCATCCGCTCGGTGCTGGAGAGCGACCGGATCGCCCTGGTCAAGGTGGACCTCCCCCCGCTCGGCGTCGCCGTACTGGTGCGCCAGCTCCGGCAGTTGTCCATCTGCGACTTCAGCCCCGGAGTGGTCGCCTCCGCCGCCCGGCTGCTCTCGCACTACATCTACGCCGGCGCCCTCCTCAACTCCGTCGCCCGGCTCGACCGGGTTCCGGTCAGCCTCAAGAGCCACGCCAAGTCCTGGGTTCCCGGATCACAGTTCGCCGTGCTCGCCGGGCCCGAGGCGCAGCTGGTGAAGGTGGGCCCGACCGCGGAACCGCTCAAAGGCCCCGACTTCGCCACGCATCTTCTGGTGGCCAAGGGGAATCTTCAGTCGGACTGGGTACAGGAGACCCTCGCGCCCGCCTGGAAGGTCCAGGCCGTTCACGACGCCGGTATCCCGTCCGACTCGGCGCGCTGGTGGGGCACGGGAAAGCTGGTGGAGTTCGCCGCCCACCTCCCGGACCTCTCGGTGCTCTACCAGCTGGTCGCCTCCGTGCGCCGGGAGAAATGCCACTGGTGCGCCATGGAGCTCATCGGCGATCGCTGCGCATTCTGTTCCGCTCCTCTCGCGGTTTCGGAGAACCGCGCGCTCCCCGCCGGTGTCCTTCACCAGGGGACCGGCGAATCGCCGGGCCCCTGACCCGACCGCCCCCGTCCCCCGTCCGCACCCGGTCGCTCCTCCCGCACCGGACTCCCCGCCCTCCCCGTGCCCGGCGCCTCCTCCCGCCCGGCCCCCCCGCTCCCGACGTCCCGCACCACCGCCCCCGCCCCGCGGGCCGCGCACCGCCGTTCCTCCCACGGCCCCGCGCCGCCGCCCGGCCGGGCGCCCGACCGACCGCTCCACCGCCCCCCGCTCCCTCCCTCCGCCGCCCGCCCCACGCATCCGATTCGAACGAGGTTGTCCGGACCATGAACTCCCGCCAGCGCCGCGGCGTGATACTCCTGCTCCTGTCGGTCCTGTGCGCCTTCGCGGCCTTCGCCGGCGTGCTCTCGGTGATCAGCGACGTCAACTCGAAGGTCGGACCCGAGGTGACGGCGTATCAGCTGAAGACCAACGTGGCTCCGTACACCGCCCTGAACAGCGGCCAGTTCGAGAAGATCAAGATGCCGAAACGGTGGCTCTCGGAGAACGCCGTGACCGACCTGCGGGAGGTCGAGTCGAAGATCGCGGTCACCGAACTGCGCGCCGGCTCGCTGCTGCAGTCGGACATGATGGTCCGCAAGCCCGAACTCCGCGCGGGCGAACAGGAGATCGCCATCATGATCGACGCCTCCACCGGCGTCGCCGGCAAGATCACCCCGGGCGCGACGGTCAACATCTACGCCACGTTCGCCGGCGAGCAGCAGGGCGACCCCGCGCAGTCCAAGGTCATCGTCGCCAACGCCAAGGTGCTGGACGTCGGCGAGCTGACCGCCCTGAACCCGCGCGCGGACGACCGGGGCACCGGGGCCACCGAGGCCGTGCCGATCACCTTCGCCCTGAACACGCTGGACACCCAGCGCGTCGCCTACGCCGAGTCGTTCGCGGAGCACGTGCGCCTCGCGCTCGTCGCCCCGGGCAGCGACGGCACCATCCGCCCGGGGGACCGCACCTACACGCTCGACAAGGACAAGTGAGGCCGGGATGACCACCAGAATCCTCCCCGCCGTCGGTGACCTCGACGCGGCCCGCTCCGTCACCACCCTGCTCAACCAGCTGCCCGACGCCGAACCCGCCGCCCCGGTGGGCGACTCCACCCAGCTCATCGACGCCCTGGCCCGGCTCGCGGGCGAGGCGCTCGACGAACTGCCCGAGGTGGTGCTGGTCCACGAGCGGATCGGTCCGGTGCCGGCCCTGGAGCTGATCCGGGAGGTGTCGATGCGGTTCCCCTCCGTCGGGGTCGTCCTGATCACCGCGGACGCCAGCCCGAACCTCTTCGCCGACGCCATGGACTCCGGGGCGCGCGGCCTGGTCACCCTCCCGCTGAGCTACGAGGAACTGGCCAACCGCGTCCAGGCGGCCGCCCAGTGGTCCGCCGGGGTGCGCCGCCACCTCACCGCCGGGAGCGAGGTCTTCACCGGCCCCGGAGGCACGGTCGTCACGGTCACCGGCGCGAAGGGCGGCGTCGGCGCGACCGTCACCGCCATCCAGCTCGCGCTGGCCGCCCAGGCGTCCGGCCACACGGTGGCACTGGTCGACATGGACCTCCAGACCGGGGACATCGCCTCGTTCCTCGACGTCCAGTTCCGGCGCTCCATCGTCGACCTCGCCCTGATCACCGACATCTCGCCCCGGGTGCTGGCCGACGCGGTCTTCTCCCACTCCACCGGCCTCGCCCTGCTGCTCGCGCCCGGCGAGGGCGAACGCGGCGAGGAGGTCAGCGACCGCTCGGCCCGCCAGATCGTCAGCGCGCTCCGCACCCGCTACGAGATCGTCGTCATCGACTGCGGCGGCCAGATGAACGGGGCCAACGCGGCGGCCGTCGAGATGGCCGACGTGGCGCTGCTGGTCACCACCCCCGACGTCGTCGCGGTGCGCGGCGCGAAACGCGTCGTACGGATGTGGGAACGGCTCCAGATCCGCAAGGCGGAGGAGACGGTGACCCTGGTCAACCGCTTCACCCGCAACACCGAGATCCAGCCGCCGCTCATCCAGAAGATCACCGGCACCCGGGTCGCCTCCGCGGCGGTCCCCGCCAACTTCAAGGAGCTGCAGGCGTCCATCGACTCCGGACGGCTGCACGAACTGGACGCCAAGAGCACGGTCAAGCAAGCGCTCTGGGGCCTGGCCGGCGAGCTGGGCATCGTCAAGGAGGGCGCGACGGCGAAGAAGAGCGGCAACGCCCTGGTCAAGCGGACCGGCGGCGGCTTCAAGAACGACCGGGGCTCGATCGGACGCCCGCGCCGCCGGCGCGACGGCTCCGGCCGCGGGCCCGGAGACTCCGAGGGGACACGTTGAGCGATGACCACTACAAGGACGGCACGCGGCGGCATACGGGGGCGGGCCACCGCCCTACGTGACCGCCGGGGACGGGACCGCGGCCAGACGGCCGTCGAGTTCCTGGGCATGACCCCCTTCATCATCCTGATCATGCTCGTGCTCTGGGAGTGCGCCCTGATCGGCTACACCTTCAGCCTCGCGGGCAACGCCGCCGACGTGGGCGCGCGCAAGGGCAGCGGGGCGGAGTTCGGTTCCTGGGCGGCGTGCCAGGAGGGGGCGAAGAAGGACCTCCCCGACGCCTGGGCGGAGAACGCCGACGTCAGCTGCCGACCCGGCGGCAGCCTGTACGAGGCCACCGTGAAGCTGAAGGTCCCGGTCCTGGTGCCGGGCCTGTTCGACCTCGACGCCGAGATCGAGGGCGAGGCCGGATCACCGATGGAGGAGCAGCCATGGTGAGGACACGTCCGTACCGGGGAAGGGCCTCCCGCCGAGGAGCGGCGCGCGGCGGCGACCGGGGCCAGGTCGCCATGGAGTACCTCGGCTTCCTGCCCCTCCTGCTCCTCGTCGCGATGGCGGCCGTCCAGCTCGGCATCGCCGCGTACGCCGCCTCCCAGGCGGGCACGGCGGCCCGCGCCGGAGCCCGTACGGCGGCCAGCTACGACGCCCGCACGAGCGGCGAGTCGGCGGCCCGGGGCGCGGTCAGCGGCTGGGTGAAGAGCAACGGTTTCGACTACAGCGAGGGCGGCGGGGCCGACGTGACCGTGACGGTCAGCCTGGTGGTCCCCTCCATCGTCCCCGGGCTGGACGACTGGGAGGCCACCCGCAGTTCGACGATGCCCCGCGAGTAGCACCCGGCGGGCCGGACGCCGCACGCCCCCACCGGACCAGCACCGACCGCGACACCGAGGAGAGTTACGCAGATGAGCCTGCGGGCACGCATGACCGCTCCGGAGGAGCAGCGCGGGGCACGGGAGGACGGCCACATGGTGGCCGCCTACCGGGCCAAGCTGCTGGAGGAGATCGACCTCGCGGAGATGTCCTCCCTGGCCGCCGCCGACCGGCGGGCCCGGCTGGAACGCGTCCTCGGCCACATCATCAGCCGCGAGGGCCCGGTCCTCTCCACCGTCGAGCGCTCGCAGCTGATCCGCCGCGTCGTGGACGAGGCGCTCGGCCTCGGCATCCTGGAACCGCTCCTGGAGGACGCGTCCATCACCGAGATCATGGTCAACGGCCCCGACCAGATCTTCGTCGAGCGCAACGGCAGGGTCGAACAGCTCCCGATGCGCTTCGGCTCCCACGAGCAGCTGATGCAGACCATCGAGCGCATCGTGTCGACCGTCAACCGCCGGGTCGACGAGTCCAACCCGATGGTCGACGCCCGCCTGCCCAGCGGCGAACGCGTCAACGTGATCATCCCGCCGCTCTCGCTGACCGGCGCCACGCTCACCATCCGGCGCTTCCCGCGCTCCTTCACCCTCCACGAGATGATCGGCTTCGGCTCGCTGGACGAGCAGATGCTGGTCCTGCTCGCCGGACTCGTCCAGGCCAAGCTCAACATCATCGTCTCGGGGGCCACCGGCACCGGCAAGACGACCCTGCTCAACGCCCTCTCCGGACTGATCCCGAACACCGAACGCATCGTCACCATCGAGGACTCCGCCGAACTCCAGCTCCAGCAGAGCCATGTGATCCGGCTGGAGTCGCGCCCGGCGAACGTCGAGGGCAAGGGCCAGATCACCATCCGCGACCTGGTCCGCAACTCGCTGCGTATGCGCCCCGACCGCATCGTCGTCGGCGAGGTCCGCGGCGGCGAGTCCCTCGACATGCTCCAGGCGATGTCCACCGGCCACGACGGCTCGCTCGCCACCGTCCACGCCAACAGCGCCGAGGACGCGCTGATGCGTCTGCAGACCCTCGCCTCGATGTCGGAGGTCGAGATCCCCTTCGAGGCGCTGCACGACCAGATCAACAGCGCCGTCGACGTGATCGTCCAGCTCACCCGGCATGCCGACGGGGCCAGGAAGATCACCGAGATCGCCGTCCTGGACAGCCACGGCCGCGACCCGTACCGCATCGTCACCGTGGCCCGGTTCAACGCGCGGCCGATGTCCTCCGACGGCCGGATCCACGGCGACTTCCAGTACCTCCCGCTGCCCCGGAGGCTCGCCGAACGCCTCTACCTGGCCAGCCAGCCCATCCCGCAGGCGTTCGGCGTGGCCCACTCCGCCGAACAGCTCGCCACCCGAGAGGCCAACTAGGTACCGCGCCATGGACAACGTCAACCTCCCCCTGGTCACCGTCGGGGTCACGCTGCTGTGCTGCGTGCTCGGCGTGATGGGCCTGTACTCCTACTCCGGCGGCAAGGCGGACCGCGACGCCCTCGTGGACCGGCTCTCCCACGTCGGGCAGATCCCCGAAGCGGGCCGCGTACGCCGCTTCAAGGGGATCGACCGCCGGCTGCGGGGCACGGCGCTCGGCCGGAAGCTGGAGCTGAAGCTCGCCGCGACCGGCCTGGAGATCACGCCCGGCGAGTTCTTCGTCTACGCGCTCGGCGCGATGGCCGGCCTCTGGATGATCGCCTCCTCCATGCTGGCCGCGTTCTTCGGGCCGGTCGCCGCCCTGATCGGCCTCTGGGGCACCAACGCGTTCCTCAACTGGCAGCGCACCAAGCGCACCGAGCGCTTCATCAACCAGCTCCCCGAACTGTCCCGCATCCTCGCCAACGCCACCCAGGCCGGGCTGGCCCTGCGCACCGCGCTGTCCATGGCGGCCGAGGAGCTGGAGAACCCGGCGGGCGAGGAACTGTCCCGGGTGGCCCGGCGGTTGGCGGTCGGTGAGTCCCTGGAGGACGCGCTGAGCGAACTGACCGACCGGCTTCCCTCGCGCGAACTGGTCGTCCTGGTCACGACGCTGGTCCTCTCCAACCGGGCCGGCGGTACGGTCGTCAGCTCGCTGCGCAACCTCACCGAGACGCTGGAGGAGCGCAAGGAGACCCGCCGCGAGGTCAAGACCCAGCTCTCCCAGGTCACCGTCACCGCCTACGCCGTACCCGTCTTCGGCATCGGCGCGATGCTCCTGATGAACGCGGTCATGCCCGGCGCGCTGGACCGGATGACGGGCGCGTTCATCGGCCAGGCCGCCGTGGTGGTCTCCATCGTCCTCTACGCGGTCGGGTTCATCGTCATCCGCCGCATGTCCCGTATCGACGTCTGACGAGCTGGGAGGAGAACCGCCATGGACCTGCTGCTATCCCTGGTCGTCGGCCTCGCCGTGTACGGGGCCATCCACGGCGTCCGGATGTACCGGGCCGACGCCGAACTCCCCGGCGACCTCGCCGTCGCCCTGGAGTCCGGCGCCACCCGCACCGGCGCCGTCGGCTCCGGCATCGACCGCCTGGGCATCCGGTGGGCCCCCATGGTCCTGCGGATGATGGGCCCCAAGGCCGTCAACAAGAAGCGCCGCCAGATCGACCTGGCGGGCAACCCCGGCGGCCTCACCATCGACCGCTACGCCGCCCGGCGCGCGGTCTACGGGGCGCTGGGCCTGCTGGGCGCGTTCTCGATGCTGCTCCGCGGCCAGCTCTTCCTGGCCCTGCTGATGGTCGCCTTCGGCCTGTTCTGGGTGGAGGCCGGCATCTGGTCGGCCATCCGCGTGCGCCGCGAGCACATCGAACGCACCCTCCCGGACTTCCTGGACGTCCTGGCCGTCGTGGTCTCCGCCGGGCTCGGCTTCCGGCAGGCGCTGGACCGCGTCGCGGAGAAGTACGAGGGGCCCTGGTCCGACGAACTGCGCATCACGCTGCGGCAGATGGACATGGGCGTCAGCCGCCGCCAGGCGTTCGAGGAGCTACGCCGACGCAACGACTCCGAACAGGTCGCCATGTTCGTCACCACGCTCCAGCAGGGCGAGGAGCTGGGTGCGCCGATCGTCGAGACGCTCATCCAGATCGCCAACGACATGCGGCGCACCGACGCCCAGAACGCCCGCCGCAAGGCCGCCCGGGCGGTCCCGAAGGCCACGTTCGCGGTGACCACGTTCCTCCTGCCCGGCACGCTCGTTCTCCTCACCGTCGGCTTCGTGTACGGAGCCGACGTCGACTTCAGTTTCCTCACGGGGGGATGACATGAACGACGAGCGGAAGGGGACGCGCCCCGTGCGCCCCGGAACGCTCGTGGAACGGCGGAGGTACGGGGTGCGAGCGGCCCCGGAGGCCGTACGGGGATCGAGACGGAGGTGACAGGCACATGGCATACCAGCTCAGCGGCGCCCCGCACGGGCCGGCCGCGGACCTGACCCGCGCCCACGCCGGCACCCCGGCCCGCCCGGCCTTCGCCATCCAGGTCAACGCCCTCCAGGCGATGTGCCGCCAGGTCTTCGGCTTCCGCCTGGCGATGATCGCGATAGCGACCCCGTACGCCATCGCCCGCACCGCGCCCGGTCTGCCCACCTGGTTCATCGGCACGGCGATCCTGGTCACCTTCATGGGCTCGTACCTGCTGTTCCGGGACTGGGAGCGGTTCGGCCCGTTCCTCCTGCGCCACCCCTGGCTCCTGGGCGTCGACGTGTTCTTCGGCGCCCTGCTGCTGGTCACGGCGACCCCGGAGTCGACGCTCGCCTACGTCACCGTCTGCACCCCGCTGCTGGCCGGTCTGGTCAGCGGATGGCGCGGCGCGGCGATCTTCGCGGCGCTCCAACTGGTCATCGTCTTCGGCGTGTACGCCGGCGTCCCGGAGTCGGTCGAAGGCGGGGCGGCACGACTCCTCCTGCCCGGCTTCTGCGTGATCGCCGGTGCGGTCGGCGTCACCCTGCGCAATCTGCTCCTGCGCTTCGGCGCGGCCACCCAGGCGCTCACCGAGACCCGGGCGCGGCTGGCGGTGAGCGAGGCGGTCGAGGGCGAACGCACGCGTCTGGCAAGGGAGATGCACGACTCGGTGGCCAAGACCCTGCACGGCCTGGCGCTGGCGGCCGACGGTCTGGCGGGCTCGGCGGACCGGATGGACCCGCCGACCGTGAAACTCCAGGCGGAACTGGTCGCCCGCGCCGCCCGCCGGGCCGCCGCCGAGTCGCGCGAACTGCTCAGCGACCTGCGCCGGGAACAGGGCCTGGAGGGCGGCGTGGATCTGATCGCCGAACTCCGGGCCCATGCCGAGGACTTCACCGCCCGCCACCCGGTCACGGCCACGTTCCGGCGACTGGCCGAGGAGACCCCGGTGCCCCCGGTCCCGCACGCGGTGGCCCGCCAGCTCGTCACCGTGGCCTCCGAGGCCCTGGAGAACGCCCACCGCCACGCGAACCCGACGTACCTGATCGTCCTCGCGGGCGTGAAGGGCGACATGCTCCGCGTCAGCGTGTACGACGACGGCCGCGGCCTGCCGGCCGGCACGACCCTGGAAGGGCTGCGCCGGGCGGGCCACTTCGGCCTGGTCGGCATGGTGGAACGGGCCGCCTCCATCGGCGCCCGCATCCGGATCGGCCGGGGCAGGGCCGAGAAGGGAACGGAGGTCCGGGTGGAACTCCCGCTGGCCGCGCTGACGGGAACGACCGACGGACCGGCCGCCCCCGCACCCCCGCACCCGGCCTCCCGGGCCCCCCGGCCCCCGTCGCCGCCCGCCCACTCCACACCCGCCCGCCCCGTGCCCGACCACTCCACGCCCGGCCCCGCTCCTGCGTCCGCCTGCTCCACGCCCGGCCCCGCTCCTGTGTCCGCCCTCGCGCCCGAGAACGTCACGATCCCCCACCCGTAACCCCGACCCTGAGAGGAGGTCGCAGCATGCCGGACGACGTCTTCCCCGCTCAGCACCGCTACGGGACGGCGGAACACCGCCCCGCCCACCGGCCCCCGTCGCCGCCCGCCCCGCTCGCCCAGGCCCCCGGCCCCGCCGGGCGCCCCGGGCCCCAGAACCCTGCGATCCAGCCCCCGGCCCCGCAGCCGCCGTACCCCGCGCCCGGCGGCCCCACGGCGTCCCCGTCCCCCTTCCCCCCGGCTCCGCCCGCCCCCGCCCCGGCCCGCCTGCGGGTGGTGGTCGCGGACGACAACCCGGTGGTCCGGGCGGGCCTGGGCGTCCTGCTCTCGGGCCGGGCCGACATCCAGGTGGTGGCGGAGGCGGCGGACGGCCGCGAGGCGTACGACAAGACGCTCCAGCACCGCCCCGACGTGGTGCTGCTCGACGTCCGGATGCCCGGCGTGGACGGCATCTCCGCCCTGCCGCACCTGGTCGGCATCGCACCCGTGCTGATGCTGACGTACAGCCGCGAGAGCGAGATCGTCCACGAGGCGCTGCGGCTGGGCGCGGGCGGCTATCTGGTGCACGGCGAGTTCACAGCGGACCAACTGGTCCAGGCGGTACGCGACACGAAGGACGGCCGCGCCTCCTTCACGGCCACGGCGACGGACGCCCTGCTGGCCCACATGCGGCAGGGCACGGAGCCCCGGCGGGGGCCTCTGCCCGAGAGCCTGGGTTCGGCACTGTCGACGGCCCCCGCCCCCGTTCCCGTCTCCGCGCCCGCACCGGTGAACGCGCCGTCCCGCTCGCTCGAACATGCGGAAAGCCTTTCGCACCTGCAACCCTCTGTGGGACAGTCTTCTCAGTCCGGGGGATCGGCGGATGCCCCCAACAGGCAGCAGTACAGGCTGAGTTCGCGGGAGGTGGAGATCATGGACCTGATTGCGTCCGGAATGAGCAATCAGCAGATCGCCGCCACCTGCTTCATCAGTGAGAAGACGGTCAAGAACCACATCAACCGCATCTTCACGAAGCTCCACAGCGCCACCCGCAGCGAGGCCATCGCCCACTGGCTGGGCACCGCGCCCCGGCACCCCGGGCGGCAGCCGTGAACGGGCGACCGCAGGGCGAGAGGGCCCAGGAAGCGCTTTGGGCCCGGGAATGGGCCCACGGGCCCTCTGGCGCAGCGCCGGTCTCCCTCTATGTTTCTCACGTCGTCGACGGCACCGGCCGGGAGGAAGCCGGTACCGGGGACGGCACCGCAGAAACATGCGAGTCGGCCGGCAACCGGTCGGCCGAACCCGGAGGGGAACACCATGTCGGACATCACCCTGAAGACCGCCGTCCGCGTCAACGGCTGGGCCAACACCGCCGTCAGCCGCCTCCAGAAGCGCTACGCGGCGAAGGACCGGGGCCAGACGGCGTTCGAGTACCTGGGCATCATCCTGGTGGTCGTGGCGATCATCGGGGCGATCGTGGCCACGGGCATCGGTGGCGCGATCTCGGCCCGGATCAGCGGGCTGGTGGATTCCATCACCGCCCAGTGATGACCGGTCGTCCCCGCAAGGACGCAGGGCAGGCCTTCCCCATCTACATCATGATGGTGGCGGGCCTGCTCTTCCTTGCGTTGGCCTTCTTCGCCGTCGGCAAGGCCTCGGCTCTCCGCAATGGTTCCCAAGGAGCGGCCGACGCCGCCGCACTGGCCGCCGCCCAGCAGGCCCGTACCAACTTCGGGCCCGGGTTCTACGCCTCGCTGCCCGGCAACATGCTGGACGCCTTCCTCGTCGCGCCCTTCGTCGCGCCCTGTTCCGAGGCGCAGCGACTGGCTTCCGCCAACGACGCGGACAAGAAGCTGTGCTACCCGACCTACGGACTCCTGCGCGACCGGATCACGGTCGAGGTCGAAGGCCGCAAGGCCGTGGACTCCTCGGTGATCCCCGGTTCACAGGACAAGAAAGCCAAGGCCGAGGCCACCGCGCTCATCGAGTTCCGCTGCCCCGACCCGAAGGCCGTGGACTTCAACAGCGACGGCGTCCAGGACCTCTTCATCTTCACGTGCCGGAACGGCGAGATTCTCGAGATCCCGCCCGCCAGCCCCCCACCGTGGGAGAGCGTGAGCAGGACCCTCTTCGATGTGCGGTTGGTCGACCAGTGACAGCGAACGATGAGTAGAGGAAACCGATCATGAGCATTCGGCACACCACGACGGGCAGAAGGGCGCTGACGGCTGCGGCGTTGACAGCCGTCTTCGGGCTGGCCCTCACCGCCTGCGGTGACGACGGCGGCAGCGGTGAGGCTAAGCAGGGCGGTGAGAACTCCGCGAAGTCTTCCGAACCCGCCACGCCGCCCACGGAGGAGAAGGGCGAACAGCAGCCGGACACCGCCGCGGGCGAGAACGTGGACCCGAATGCCAAGCTCGCGGAAATCCGCGGTGACGGCCTCGTACTGACCATCCACCAGGCCAAACGCGACTCGGGTGGGTTCGTCACTCTTCAGGCGTCGATCAAGAACGAGGGCACGCAGTCGAAGAACACGACCGCGTGGGCAGGCACGGAGACGGCCTTGTTGGCGAAGAACCCCAACTCGGTCGCCGGTGCGACCCTTGTCGACAAGGTCGGCAAGAAGCGCTACTACATTCTGCGCGACACCGAGAACCGCTGCCTGTGCACGACGGGCATTCCGCCTCTGCTGGCAGGGAAGAGCACTTCGGTGTTCATGCAGTTCCCGGCACCGCCGGAGACGACCACGGAAGTCGACTTCACTCTGCCGACCTTCGCGACCACGTCGGTGAAGATTTCCGGGTGACGGCGGACATGACACATACACGTACCCGTATGAGGTCGGCGGGAATCGCGGCCGCTTCGTTCCTGGCCGTCGCGAGTCTCACGTTGTTGGGGGCGACACCCGTCCTCGCCGACGACGGTCCCAGCGTCCCGCCGGGCACGGAGGCACAGTCGGTCCCACCCGTACAGGTGGATCCGAACGATCCCGACCTCAAGATGCCCGACGGCGGCACCCTCGGGCCGTCCAAGGTCCTCGACATCGTCCAGGTCGTCGAAGACCTCGGTGGCGAGGAGCGGCGCGAGGACAGCAACGCCGACATCAAGTTCGCGCTTCAGGCTGAAGTGCTGTTCGGCAAGGACAGCGCAAAGCTCAGCTCGGCGGCCAACGCTCGTATCGCCGCCATCGCCGAGGAGATCAAGAAGCAGAACGCGACCAAGGTCCGCGTCTTCGGCTTCACCGACGACCTCGGTTCCGCGGCCCACGGCGACGTCCTCTCCAAGAAGCGGGCCGACGCCGTGCACGGGGTTCTGTCGAAGGAGCTCGGCCCCACGATCACGTACGAGATCCGGGGCTACGGCGAGCAGTACCCGATCGCCAGCAACAGCAACGAAGAGGGCCGGAAGAAGAACCGCCGCGTGGAGGTCTCCTTCCCGCGGGGCGGTTCCTGACCGGCTTCCGCAGCCCTGCCGGTCCGGCCCGCTCCAGCGCGGGCCGGACCGGCAGGGCGCGCAGCGTAACGGCGGTGGGGCCGGACAGGACGCCTGTCCGGCCCCACCGCTCGTTCCCGCGTGCGGGCCCCCGCCTCACGCAACCCCAGCCCCGCTTCAGGCGGCGGCCCGGGAACCGGCGCCCCTCCACCGGCCGGCCCGAGGAGCGCCGGTAGCGGCGCCCCTCCACCGGCCGGTCCCTGGGTCTCCCGGTCGATCCTCTCCCCCCAGGGCTCCCCGAGCTCGTGGCCTCCCTGGGCCCCTGCGGCGTACAGGTTCCACCGAGCCCAGGGTTCCGCTGTCGCCCTCGCAAGATCCCCGGCGCGACGGAAATCGGCCAGATCCTCCGCGCGCCCGTCACTCGAACAGCGGACCGTCGTTGGCGTTGTGGATCAGCGCATCTCACGCAGCACGTCTGATGCGCAGCTCCTACGGATCATTCAGTACGCCTCACAGGGATGGAGACACGGTGGGCCCGTCGTGCGTGACCGAGCATTTCGAGCGCAGCGGAAGAGGGGCCGGCACCGGCGGGCGCGCGGTTCCCGGGGCGCCGGGGCCGGTGGCGTCCGCTGTCGGCCCAGCCGGTCGTGCGGGGGCGTCCGTGTCGGTCGTGGTGTCCGGGTGTGCGGTCGTGCCGTCGTCGAGGAAGGTGTGATGGGTGTGGAGGCCCACACGACGAACGAGCGGGTGACGGGACGCACCTGGACGGTGCGGCTGGACCCCGCCGGTCGCGGGCGTACGGACGTACGCGTCTCGTGCAGCCGGCCGGCCTGCGCCGCGCAGACGCTGCCCTCCGCGGCCGCCGGCCGTACGGCGGCGGTCGAGCATCTCAAGGCCCACCTGCGCACGGGCCCGGCCCCCCGCTCGGAGGCGTACTGCGCCTGCCGGGCCGCGGAGTGCCACACCCACATCCGCCCCGCCGGACCGCGTGAGCGTCCCACGCCGTGGCGGTGCGGGGGCGCGGTGGTCCTGGCCGTCGTGGCGGACCGGGAAGGCCGCTGGTGGCAGGTCATGGAGTGCTGCTCGCGCTGCGCCGCCGCCCACCCCACCGCGAAGGTCGTCGCCACCGCGCCGCCCCCCGACCGGGCCGTTTCCGACAGGCCCGTCCCCGGCCGGTCGGCCCCCGACGGGCCGGGCCTCGACGGGGCTGCTCCCGGCAGGCCCGCCCCGGCGGCCGACCCCTTCCGGATCACCGCCGGCCCCGCCCCGAACGGCCCGGCCTTCGCCCCGCACTTCTCGCACAGCACCCCCGTGCCCGCCGCGGCCTCGCGCGAGGTGCCGGCCCCCCGGTCGGCGAGGACCGCGAGGTCGTCGAGGCCGGTGCGCAGGCGGCCCGCGTGCGGGCGGATCGCCCAGCGCTTCGTCCCGCACGACCTCCGGCCCGTCTCGCTACGGGACGAGCTCACCGAACTCGGCGAACTCTTCCGCGCCTACCAGCAGCGCGACGAGCCCGACCTCGCGCTCCTCGCCGAACTCCACGACCGCAAGGCGGAAGCCTTCGCCGCCTGGGCCGAGATCACCTGCGATCCGGGACTGCGCCTCGACGCCCAGCGCGCCGAGCAGGCCGCCGCCGCCGCCCGGCTCCAGCACCTGCACCGCAGCGGCCAGGCCCCGGACGGCGAAGGGCCGACCGTGGCACGCCTGTTGACCGCCCGGGCACAGTGGGATCACGCACGGGCCGTCCTGGCGCACGTGGCCGACCACGCGCCGCTGCCGGGCCCGGAGGCGCGCCTGCTGGTGCTGATGCTGACCCTGCGCACCGCACAGTCCGGCGTCGGCAACCTCGTCGGGCAGGACGTCAAGGGGCTTCCTCTGTCCGACCCCGAGCACCTGGTGGGCCGACTGGTGGAGTGCGGCTGGCTGGAGATCTCCGGGAGTGTCGAGGAGCTGATGGCCTCCCGCCCGGAGGACCCCACCCGGATCAGCGTGCCGTCCCTGACGCCCCGCGAGGACGATCCGGGCCCGTTCACCTTCGGCCGGAAGATGCGCCCCCGGCTCAGCGGCTGGGCCCAGCGCGTCGTCGGGGAGAAGAAGCTGCGCAAGGCCAAGACCGGCGCCGACGCGCGGTTGCTCGCCCTCGCCCTGGCCACCCAGGTCTACGTGGACGGCTACCTGGGGCCCGAGGGCGACGGCATCGACCTGGAATCCCTCGTCTCCTGGTGCGCCATCGACCCCGAGACCCTGCCCGGCCTCGTGGACGAACTGACGGCGACGGGCTGGCTGGAGGAACCGGAGATGTCCGACGGCCTCCTCACCGGCATCCTGGCCGAGCGGGTCCTCCCTTTCAGCTGCCCGCTGCTCTGAGGAACGGAACCCCTGCCGTCCTCCGGCCGTGGACCGTGGTCACCCGGTCGCCCGGACGCCCGGTCGGTCGCCGGAGCGCGATGGCCGTGACCACGGCGTCGCCGCCGGAGCCATGCCACCGGCGCAGACGGGTCGGGCCCGGGCAGCAGGGGCAGGAGACGCAGCACTTGCCGCGCCGAGAGGAACGGCGTCCAGCGAGGGAAGATCTGACCCCCGGGTACAGCAGCCCCAGAAGCAGGAAGACCATCACCCCTGCGGTCGGCACGGTGACGTCGATCCCCGCCCGAGCCGAAGGGCTTCGCGCGTCCCGACGCACCCGTGTTCGCCTTCCATCAGCCCTGGGCCGTCACGTCGATCGCATCGCCGCCCAGCGTCCAGATCGTCTTCCCCTCCCGCCCTCTCGCTCGGGGGAGGAGCGAACGGCCCCGCGGAGGAACCGATGAGAGGCACGCGCGGGGCGGGGCTGCGAGCCGCCCCGGCGCCGGTGCCCACGTCGGTGGACCGGTGCCCTACTTGACCGTGATCGACGCCACGAAGGCGTCCAGGTCCTCCGCGTCGACCGCGTCCTTCACCGCGTTCAGGCGCACCACGAACGGCACGCCCTCCGTGTCCACGCCCGCGACCAGGACCCCCGTCATCGGCGTCCCCCTGGTGGGGGTGTCCTCCTGGCCGTCCGCCGTGAAGTCGTAGTCGATCCGGCGGGCTTCGCGGGCCTCGCGCGCGTCCTCCGGGCCGGCGAGGCGTACGTCCTCGGTCGCCTTGCGCGTGGAGTTCAGGCCGATGCCCGCCCCCGCCGCCGCGGCCGCCCCCGCCGCGTCGTGCACCCCCGTCGCGAAGTCCAGCTGGACCGAGACCATGCCGGTGCGGATGCCGTCCTTCTCCTGGAGCGCCACGGCGGCGTTGCTCTTCGCCCGTTCGGCCGCCGGCTGTTCCGCGTACCCCTCGTCCTTCGGGTAGCCCACGTTCAGACTCCTCGTCTCCAACGTGCCCCAGCCGTCCGGAACATCGGCCGCGCCCCCGCCGTCGCCGCACCCGGACAGCAGCAGGGCCGCTCCGAGGACGGCCGCCGCACCGGCCGCCCAGCGGCTCCGGGCCCGCACCGGCGCCCCCGTACCCCGCGCGTCCCGCGCCCTCCACGTCCTGGCAAGCACCGTTCGGGTCACCGTCTTCCCGCCTCTCCGCCGCATCGTCAGTTCGCGCAATAGCTGTAGGGAAGATAGGCGCGCGCGTCGCCCCGCGGGGCCCCGAGGAACCGTGCGTCCGTCAGCGTCTCCTTCTTCTCCTCCGTGGAGAGGGAGAGCCCGAGGCTCATGCCGAGCGAGATCTCGAAGCCGAACTCCTGGGCGTCGCTCTCCCCGGTGTACCGCAGGGTGCTCGACAGGCCGTCCTCGAACATCAGCTGCTGGAACGGGTCGGCGCCGTCCGGGCGGTTCTCCATGCCGTGGTCGCCGAAGAGGTACTCGAAGGGGGCGGTGTTGTCGCCGGAGCCGTCCAGCCACTGTTCGGCGACGGCCCGCTTCGCCTCGGTGCCCGCGTCCGTGTCCTTGCCGAAGACGATCGAGTTCGTCACCACGTCGATGCCGGTCCCGCCCGAGGAGTCGGAAACGCCTCCCTTGCCGCCGCGCTTGTCCTGGCCGCTCTCGCCGTTGTCCCCGCCGACCTCGACCTTGCCGGACGTCGAACCGCTCTCCACCGTCTGCGTCATGTCGATGCGGACGATCTTCCCGGTCTTCCGGTCGCGGGTCACGGTGATGGCCCCGGTGCGGTTCTGCTTGGCGCCCACGGTCCCCTTGAGCGGACCCGTGTTCCCGCTCGCCCTGCCCTCCAGTTCGAGCTTGGCGGTGTACGTGGCCGACTCGTTGCCGTTCACGTCGTCCCGGGTGATCGTCACCTCGGGCGAGAATTTCGCCTTGCCGCCCAGCTTGGCGCCGAGTTCGTCCTCGTCGCCGCCCTTGACCGAGAGCCCGCCGTCCGCGTACGCGTTGAGGCCGACCGTCGAGTAGGAGATCTTCTTGTCACCGATCTTCTTCTCGACGGCCTCCTTCTTCTCCGCCCACTTCATCGCGGAGTACCAGCCGCCGCCGTAGCCGCCGCTGTGCTTGGTGGAGGTCTCCCACAGCTTCATCTCCTCGATGTCGTCCCGCATCCGCTGGGCTTCCTCCTCGCTCGTGAAGATCCAGGTGTCACCGTTGGTGATCTTGATGCCGCCGCCGATGTCGACGTCCGCCTTGCCCAGGCTCCCGAGCTTCACGCCCGGCGTACTGGCGGTGGCCCCGGCGGAGGCGGCATCGGTGAACGTCATGGAGACGATCCTGTCCTTCCCGTCGACCGTGCCGTCGCCGTTCACATCGGTGTTGGCCTGGGAGACCTTCTGCTGGAAGCCGTACTCCTCGCCCCACTCGAACCAGCCGACCTTGACCTTGCCCCCGGCCGTGTCCGAGATGCTGGAGACCTGGCACATCTTCGGCTCGTAGTCCGCGTCGGTCTTCGGCTTCGCCTCGGGGCCGGCCCCACCGGAGGAGCAGGAGCCGCCGCCCCCGGCCAGCGAGCTGATCGCGCACCGCAGCCGCTCCCCGATCTTCCCGCCGACCCCGGCCATCGCCATCGCGCCGATCAGCAGGGTGACGAGGACGACGACGCCCAGGTACTCGGTCGCCGTCGCGCCGCCGTCCCGCCAGTTGTACGCGTACCGGGGCGGCTCGGGGGCCCGGGTGGCGCGCTCCTCCAGCAGCCGGTCGACGGCCATCCCCGAGGCCGCACCGGCCGCCAGCGAGACGGCCGGCATGAGGACGCCCTCGATGCCGACGACGTCCCCGGCGACGGCGAAGCCGTACAGCAGCCCGGCCAGGGGTACGGCCAGGGCCGCGAGCGGATACAGGGTGCGCGAGGACGCGCGGTGCTCCTCGGGGAGGACGCGGGCGGCGGCCAGGACCGTCAGGAGCGTCACGGCGAGGGCGGGCAGATGGATCAGCCCCAGCCGCCAGCCGAAGGCCTCCAGCCGCGCCTCGGTGCCGAGCAGTTCGACCAGGACCCGGTTCATGGCGAGGCCGAGGGCGAGGTAGACGAGGCCGCCGGTCACCCAGCTCCGGGTCAACGCGAAGAAGCGGCCGCCCCGGTGGCCGCGGTGCGGGGCGTGGTCGCGGTGCGGGGCGCCGGCGATGCCGTCGCGCCCCTGCGGTATGCGGCCCGCGCCCCGGTCTCCCCAGCCCCCGCCACCGTTCACGGCGCACCTCTCCTCGACCCCGCGCGTGTTGCCCGACGGCTGAGAGCGTACGGACGGGGGACCGGCCCGACCCGGGCCTCCGGCCCCAAAGACGGACCCAAGGACGGTGCGGCCGGACCGGGTCGGGCCGGGTGTTCCGCCGGGGCCGTCAGTGGGTCCGTGGGCCCACGCCGCCCCGGCCGCCGCTCAGTACGCTCGGATGCGCCGGGGGCTGCCGACCGCGCCGCCGCGATGCCGAACGATGGGGTGGGGTGGGCGTCGATGGGTGCCGGATTCTTCTACTCGTACCACCTGGGCTGGTCCCGGCCGGACGCCCGGACGCTCCTGGGCGACCTGGAGGCCGAAGGGCTGCGCCCGGTGCATCCGGCGACCGGCCGTACGGTGCTCGTCAGCCTCGACTCCGCTTCCCTGGGGGCCCGTTCGCCCATCACCCGTGAGCAGTTGCTGTCCCTCGCGGGCCTCCAACGGCTGGACGAGGTCGGATTCCGGCTGTGGGCCGACGCGGGCCCCGACCTCCTGGTGCGCATCCGGCGGGCCCGGGGCGGCGTCGTCGCCGTCGAGTTCTCCGTGGGGGAGCTGCCCGGCCCGGAACGGGAGCACGCGGTGAGCGCCATCCGGCGGACCGTGGGCCGGGCCTCCGTCCTCTGCATCGGCTTCGTCGTGGACCGGACCGGCGCGACGGCCGCCACCGACTGGGACGGCGTCGTCATCGAGGGCGCCGCACCCCTCGACGCCTGGCCGGACACCGTCGCCGTACGGGACGACACCGCCGCCCGCCATCCGCAGCTCGCGGTCACGGACGCGGTGGACATGGCCCCGTGGAAGGTGTTCGGGAACGAGGTGCTGGGGGTCTGAGCCGGGGCCGGACGGAGGCCCGGGCCGGGGAGCCGGGCGGGGGCGGGGGCCCGGTCGCCGGGACGCCGGGGCGGGGCGGACCCGGTCCGACGTCATAATCGGCCATATGTCCGATCACCAGCTCCGCCCCCGGGCCCCGGCGCCCACCGCCCCGGCCCCCGGTCCCCGCGCCCCCGGCTCCCGGGCCGCCGCCGCGTTCCGGGCCGCCGCGCCCGCGCTCGCGGTCTACGCCGCTGTGCGGGCCCTGGGGCTCCTGGTCTTCTGGGCAGCCGCGTCGGCCGCCGGGAAGGACCCGCTGGGGCCGCTCAGCGGACGCTGGGACTCCGTCTGGTACCAGCGCATCGCCGAGAACGGCTACGGCTACACCGTCACCCTCCCGAACGGCTCCGTCCACCCCGATCTGGCGTTCTTCCCCCTCCTCCCCGCCCTGGAACGCGCCGTCTCCGCCGTGACCCCGCTCACCCTCGGCGGCGCGGGCCTCCTGGTCGCCTGGACGGCCGGGCTGCTCGCCGCGTGGGGCGTCTACGCCGTGGGGGCACGGCTGCGCGGGCGGCGTACGGGGGTGGTGCTGGCCGCGCTCTGGGGCGTCTACCCGACGGCGTTCGTCCAGTCGATGGCGTACACCGAGACCCTGTTCACCGCGCTCGCCGCCTGGGCGCTGTACGCCGTCCTCACCGACCGCTGGATCGCGGCGGGCGCGCTCTGCGTCCTGGCCGGGCTGACCCGGCCCACGGCCGCCGCGCTCATCGCCGCACTGACGATCACCGCCGCCGCCACCCTCGTACGGGAGTACCGGGAGAGCCGGGAGGGCCGGAAGTACCGGGAGGGCCGCGCGGGGCCGGGAGGCCGGGAGAGGAGTCCCGCCGGACCGGTGCCGCGCCGCCGCGCCCGGATGCTCGCGGGTGTGGCGCTCGCACCGCTGGGCTGGCTGGCGTACGTGGTGTTCGTGGCGGTACGGGAGGGCGACCCGTTCGCGTACTTCGAGGTCCAGGCGCAGTGGGGCAACGCCATCGACGGCGGCGTCGCCCTCGCCTCCTTCATCGCCGGCCTGCCCTGGCCGGCGGCCCTCGGCCTGTGTGCGGCGCTCGGGCTGCTCGGGTGGCTGGTCGTCCTGTGCGTACGGCAGCGGCAGCCGCTCCCGGTCCTCGTCTACGCGGTCGCGATCGTCGTCATCTCGCTGATCGGCGCCGGGTACTTCGGCTCCCGGCCGCGGCTGATGATGCCCGCCTTCCCCCTGCTGCTGCCGCCCGCCGCGGCCCTCGCGCGGCTGCGGACGACGGGACGCACGGCCGCCGTGCTCACCGTGCTCGCCTGCGCGTCGGCGGCCTACGGGGCCTGGACCCTGCTGGGCGCGGGCCCGCCGTAGAGAACCTGTGCCTGGTGCCTGGTGTCGGGCGCCCGGGCGCTCACGCGGGTCCGGCGGTCCCCGGCGCGGGGGCCTCCGCCGCCGTCAGCTCCACCCGCACGCCCGGGCGCACCCCCCACCGCTCCATCGCCCCGGCCTCCGCCTCCACCACGTGCCGGGCCCGCAACCGGGGCAGCCCGAGGCGGCCGGGCCGCATCGTGGTGACCGCCAGGACCCGGAACGTGCGGTCCAGGTACGCCACATCGATGGCGAACCGCATCCCGAAGGTGTGCACGCTCCCGCACGGGGTGAGCATCAACGCCCCCTCGATCCCGTCCCGCCCGAGCAGCCCCCTGGTCCGGGCCCGGTACGAGGCCGCGATGCGCAGCGGCACCTCCCGGGCCCCGGAGTCCGTGCCGACCGTGAGCGTCCCGTCGCCATCGCGCCATGTCCTCATGGGCACCGACCGTAGTCCCCGGCGAAGGCGTACGGACCCCGAACGGCGGCGCTTGGGTCCTGGCCGTCCGCTCTGGGCCCCCGGACCCAAGACCCCTGTTCCCGACGACCGTTAGGGTCGTCCCGTGGACGCCGTGCTGCTCGTCGTCGCCGCGGTCTGGGGTGCCGTCACCGGACTGCTGATCCCGCGCGCCGCCTACCGGTTCGCCGTCGAGCCCGAGGAGCCGTGGCGTACGGCGTGCCCGACGGGCCACCCGCTCACCGGTCCGGTCCGGGGCTGGCTCGGCCCGGTCCGCTGCGCACCCTGTGCCGCCCCGGGGCCGCCCGCCGCTCCGGGGGCGACCACGGCCCGGGCGGCATCCGGAGCGCCGGCGGCGGCCGCGGCCCCGGACCGCCCCACCGCCGAAGCCCCCGCCTCCGAGGCCTCCACCGCCGAAGCCCCCGCCTCCGAGGCCTCCACCGCCGAAGCCCCCGCCTCCGAGGCCTCCGTCACTGAAGCCCCCGCCCC
>NZ_LIVT01000001.1:541382-541862 GCF_001905905.1 Streptomyces sp. CB02366 | reverse complement strand
CCCCCGCCCCCCGCCGCTCCTGACGACCCCGCCTCCGAAGCCCGCGTACCCGGCCCGCCCGTCTACGCGCCCCGCGTCCTCGCCCCCGTGGTCACCGTGGCCGTCTGCGTCGTGCTGGCCGCCGCAACCGGGGCCAGGCCCGAGCTGATCGTCTGGTGGGCGCTGACGCCCGTCGCGGTGCTCCTCGCCGTGGTCGACCGGCGGGTCCACCGGCTTCCCGACCCGCTGACCCTGCCCCTGGCGGGCGCGGCCGTCCTGCTGCTCGGCGCCGCCGCCCTGCTCCCCGGGCACGCCGGCTCCTGGACCTCGGGCCTGCTGGGCGGCCTGGCCCTCGGCGGCTTCTACCTCCTGCTCTTCCTGATCAACCCGAACGGCATGGGGTTCGGGGACGTCAAACTCGCCCTCGCCCTGGGTGTGGTCCTCGGCTGGTACGGCTGGGCCGTGCTGTTCGTCGGCGGGTTCACCGGGGTTCTGTTCGTG
>NZ_LIVT01000001.1:541143-541361 GCF_001905905.1 Streptomyces sp. CB02366 | reverse complement strand
GCCCTGCTCCCCGGGCACGCCGGCTCCTGGACCTCGGGCCTGCTGGGCGGCCTGGCCCTCGGCGGCTTCTACCTCCTGCTCTTCCTGATCAACCCGAACGGCATGGGGTTCGGGGACGTCAAACTCGCCCTCGCCCTGGGTGTGGTCCTCGGCTGGTACGGCTGGGCCGTGCTGTTCGTCGGCGGGTTCACCGGGTTTCTGTTCGGGGCGGTCTACGG
>NZ_LIVT01000001.1:540923-541074 GCF_001905905.1 Streptomyces sp. CB02366 | reverse complement strand
GGACTCGGCCTGGTGCTCCTGCGCCGGGCGGGGCGCAGGACCGGCATCCCCTTCGGCCCGTTCATGATGGCCGGGACGTTGACCGGCCTGCTGCTGGGGGCCCTGGCCGCGTGAGAGCCGTGCGGGAGGGGCCGGCCCCGGGCCCGCCCCC
>NZ_LIVT01000001.1:0-540869 GCF_001905905.1 Streptomyces sp. CB02366 | reverse complement strand
CGCCCCCTCGGCCTCGTCCGCCCCGCGCCCCCCGCCCCACGCCCGCCCCCGGCCCCCTCCGCCCACGCCCCCTCCGCCCACGCCCCCTCCGGCCCCGGCTCCCTCCGCCCCGCACCGAATCCGTTCGCGCCCACCGGGCCCGCCTGACACGATTCCCCCATGCCCGAACGATCCGCCCCCGCCTCCGGTCCCACCCCGCCCCCCGCCTCCGAGGACTCCCTCTCCTTCGCCTCCGCCGCCTCCCGCGACCGGTTCGAGGCCCTCGTCGCCGAGGCTGGCTCCGTGTCCGTGGACGGATGGGACTTCTCCTGGCTCGACGGCCGGGCCACCGAGCAGCGCCCCTCCTGGGGGTACGCCCGTGCGATGGCCGACCGCCTCGGCCGGGCCCGCGCCGCGCTCGACCTCCAGACCGGGGGCGGCGAGGTGCTGGCCTCCGCGCCGAAGCTTCCCCCGGTCACCGTGGCGACCGAGGCGTGGCCGCCCAACGTGGCCCGCGCCACCGCCCTGCTGCACCCGCTCGGGGCGGTCGTCGTCGCCGACGAGGACGAGCCGCCGCTGCCCTTCGGGGACGCCGCCTTCGACCTCGTGGTCAGCCGTCATCCGGTCACCACGTGGTGGGAGGAGATCGCACGCGTCCTCACCCCCGGTGGCACGTACTTCTCCCAGCAGGTCGGTCCGGCCAGCGTCTTCGAACTCGTCGAGTACTTCCTCGGCCCGCAGCCGCCCGAGGTCCGTCGCGCCCGGCACCCCGACGACGCCCGGGCCGCCGCGACGGCGGCCGGACTCGACGTGGTGGACCTGCGCTCCGAGACCCTGCGCACCGAGTTCCACGACATCGGCGCGGTGGTCTACTTCCTGCGCAAGGTGGTCTGGATGGTGCCCGGCTTCACCGTCGAGCGGTACCGGCGCCCCCTGGCAGCACTGCACCGGAAGATCGAGGAGGAAGGGCCGTTCCCCGCCCGCACCGCCCGCTTCCTGATCGAGGCCCGCAAGCCCGGCTGACGGCGGCCGGACGACATCCTCCCGACCAATCCGCTTGCCCCGTACGCCAGTTCATCCGCGTCCGGGAGGCAACGGGATCGCGCGGGCAGCCGTCCTACCCATCGGAACGGCTCACGCGCGCACAGCGACGGAAGGGGCGGCCATGACCGTGGATCGGGAGGGGTGCGCGGTGACCACCGGGCGCGCCCGGCACGGCAAGGCCGACTGGCTCACGGGGGCCAGGGTCACCGCCGTCCTCGGGGTGTACTACCGGCCCGAGGGGAGGGCGGGGGAACCGGAGGCCGTCGAGTTCGTCCTCTCGGACGGCCAGTCCGTCCTGCTGACCTGCGCCTTTGACCGTACGCTGCGCGTCACCCCGGGCTCCTGGCCGCGACTGCCCGACTGGTGCGTACCGGCGAGCCGTTGGCAGCACGCCCCGCCCGCGCAGCTGCCGCCGGCGCCGTACGGGGGAGCGTGGACCGTCGTGGGCACCCGGGAGCTGAGGGACGCCGAGGGGGAGGTGCTCCAGGCCGTGATCCGCTGCGAGGAGGGGGACTTCGTGGTGGTCGCCGGGGACACGATGGCGATCCGCTTCACCCCGCGAACCTGACCCGGGCCCGTCCCCGCCCGGACGCGCCCCCACCCGAACGCGGACCCGCCCGACCCCGGACCCGGAACGGCCGGACGCCCCAGCCCGTACGGCCTGCCCCCCCCCGCGGCCGGTCCCTACGCGTGCGGCCCCCCACCGGCCCGACCGTCAGTTCCGCCGCCTCCCTCCGTGATCGCGGCGGAAGGGGCTCGCCCCCGCAGGGAGGGCGGAGAGGGCCCCGGACCACAGCGGCAGGTCCGCGGCGGGCAGCAGGCGCACCGTGCCGCGCGGGCCGAACGTCTTGACCCGGGTCCGGTCGGTCCACAGGGCCGTACGGACGTCCGTGCGGGGCAATCCGTCACCGCGCGGTCCCACGGGCAGCGCGGCGGCCGAGAGCGCTTGGGCGTGCGCCCCGAGCGTCGCGGCCGCCGCCTCCGCCGGGGACGCGGCGGAGGAGCGGGAGGCGGAGGGGAGGAGGTGCTGCCGGGCGAGCCGCCGGGCGTTCGCCCCGGCCCAGGTCACGGTGGTGATCCGAGGGGCGGCGGGGGCGGCGGTCGCACGGGATCGGTTCGTCATGCCGCGAAACGCAGAGCCCCTTCAGGTCGGCTTCTGTCCTCTTTCGGCCCGGCGGCGTCAAGGCGACGGCATCCGGCGACCCCTCGATACGGATGCCGATAACGGGGCAGCGGAGGGGGACGGGCGAGGGGTGCGGCCTGCTCGGAACGCGATCCGGCGATTTCGGAGCGTAGTGGCGGAGTGGCGCGGCACGCGGCGGGACTTACGAAGGGTTATGGTGGAAACCCCCCCTCGGGCCGGTCCGTATCCCCCCCCCCCACGGACCGGCCCGTTTTTTCATGGGCCCGGACCGGCCCGTTCTCCGTGGGCCCGGACCGGCCCGTTCTCCACGGGACCGCTTCGGCGGCGGCCCGGGGCGCGTCAGCCGCGGCCCGCCCAGATGTTGGCGCCCGCCGTGTCCACCGCGAACGCGTCGATCTCCCGCAGCTCCTCGGCGGTCAGCGGCGGGCCCGCGAGGGCCGCCACGTTCTCCTCCAGCTGCTGCACGCTCGACGCGCCGATCAGCGCCGACGTCATGCGGCTGTCCCGCAGCACCCACGCGATGGCGAGCTGGGCCAGCGACTGGCCCCGGCCGCGCGCGATGGCGTCGAGCCCGTTGAGCCGGCGGACGACCTCGTCCGAGAGCAGCCCCGGGTCGAGGGACTTGCCCTGGGTGGCGCGCGACCCCTCCGGGATGCCGTTCAGGTACTTGTTCGTGAGCAGCCCCTGGGCGAGCGGCACGAAGGAGATGCAGCCCATCCCGGCCGTCTCCAGGGTGTCCAGCAGCCCGTCGTCCTCGATCCAGCGGTTGATCATGGAGTAGGACGGCTGGTGGATCAGCGCCGGCACGCCCATCTCGTCGAGCAGCCGGGCGGCCTCGGCGGTCTGCTCCGCGTTGTACGAGGAGACGCCCGCGTACAGCGCCTTGCCCTGCCGGACCGCGGACGCCAGGGCGCCCATCGTCTCCTCCAGCGGGGTGTGCGGGTCGAAGCGGTGCGAGTAGAAGATGTCGACGTAGTCGAGGCCCATCCGCTTCAGGGAGGCGTCGAGCGAGGACAGCAGGTACTTCCGCGAACCCCACTCGCCGTACGGGCCGGGGTGCATCAGATAACCGGCCTTGGTCGAAATAACCAGTTCGTCCCGGTAGGGGGTGAAGTCCTGGGCGAACAGCCTGCCGAAGTTCAGCTCGGCCGAACCGGGCGGCGGGCCGTAGTTGTTGGCCAGGTCGAAGTGGGTGACGCCGAGGTCGAAGGCGCGGCGCAGGATCGCCCGCTGGGACTCCAGGGTGCGGTCGTCGCCGAAGTTGTGCCACAGCCCCAGCGAGAGGGCGGGGAGCTTGAGGCCGCTGCGTCCGGTGCGCCGGTACTCCATGGAGTCGTAGCGCGTGTCGGCGGCGCGGTAGTACAGATCGGGGGAGAGGTAATCAGTCACGTTTCACTCCTTATCACGGAGTTGTGACAGACCGGGTTGGGCCCCCGTGACCCGGTCGCAGTAATGTGGCGGCTTCGGGGAATGCCGATGTGCGGCGCAGGCCCGCGCGGCCGTGTCCAGTGGTAAGGGGCGCGGACCGCCGGGGGGAGTGTCCGCGTGGCGCAGACCGCGCAGCGATCCCCTGCGGGGGACGGCCCCCGGACCCCCGGCGACGGGGAGGGCGGGCCCCGGGCCCGTACGGAACCGAGAGGGTGAACGCAGTGAACTTCCGCGACCTGGTGTACAGGCTCTACGCGCGCCGGGTGGAAGGCCGCCTGGACCACGATCAGGTGCCCAAGCACATCGGGGTCATCCTCGACGGCAACCGGCGGTGGGCGAAGGCGTCCGGAGGGTCGGCCGTGCAGGGCCACCAGGCCGGCGCGGACAAGATCTCCGAGCTGCTCGGCTGGTGCGACGAGACCGATGTCGAGGTCGTCACCCTCTGGATGCTCTCCACCGACAACTTCGACCGCCCCGAGCACGAGCTGAAGCCGCTGCTCGGCATCATCGAGAACACCGTGCGCAACCTCGCCGCGGACGGCCGCTGGCGCGTCCACCACGTGGGCACGCTCGACCTGCTCCCGGCGGAGACGCAGACGGTCCTCAAGGAGGCGGAGGAGGCCACGGCCGGCGTCGACGGGATAATCGTCAACGTCGCGGTCGGCTACGGCGGCCGGCAGGAGATCGCGGACGCGGTGCGCTCGCTGCTCCTGGAGCACTCGTCGAAGGGCACGACCTTCGAGGAGCTGGCCGAGATCGTGTCGACCGACCTGATCTCCGAACACCTCTACACCCGGGGCCAGCCCGACCCCGACCTGGTGATCCGCACCAGCGGCGAACAGCGGCTGTCGGGCTTCATGCTCTGGCAGAGCGCCCACTCCGAGTACTACTTCTGCGAGGTCTTCTGGCCGGCCTTCCGCAAGGTCGACTTCCTGCGGGCGCTGCGCGACTACTCCGCCCGCCACCGCCGCTACGGAGCCTGAGCGCCCCTGCCGCACGCGTGAACCGACGGCTCCCCCGGTACCCCGTACCGGGGGAGCCGTCGCGTCCGCCGGGGGTCATCGCGCGTCCACCAGGACTTCTCCACGCCGTGTCATATGCGGCGGCATGGCTTCGGACGGAAGAGGGAATACCCCTCTCAGGTCGACGTCCGGTCATCAACCAGGCGGATGTCGCGTCCAAGTGAGCGGCACCCAGCCCGCTCGCCCGGGAGGCCCTTTGCACACGAAGGACCGCAGACCGTCCGCGGCCGGCTCGGTGGCCGAGGGCCGGCCCGTGCACAGGCGCCCGATCCCGGCCCGTCCTCTCCTTTCGGGGAGTTCCGCGACCGTTCGTCGCACTCCCCGACCTCGTCCGAGGGGGTACGTCCTTCCGTGGTGACCAGCAGCAAGCGCCGTCTGTCCGACCGGCGCACCTATGTTCTCGACACCAGCGTCCTGCTCGCCGATCCCGGGGCCGTGTCCCGCTTCGACGAGCACGAAGTCGTGCTGCCGATCGTGGTGGTCACGGAACTGGAGGCCAAACGGCACCATCCCGAACTCGGCTACTTCGCCCGGCAGGCCCTGCGCCTCCTGGACGACTTCCGGGTCCGGTACGGGCGGCTGGACGCCCCGATCCCGCTCGGGGAGCTGGGCGGAACGCTCCGCGTCGAGCTCAACCACTCCGACCCCGGGGTCCTGCCCGCCGGCTACCGCCTGGGGGACAACGACTCCCGGATCCTCGCGGTCGCACGCAACCTCCAGGCCGAGGGGTACGACGTCACGGTCGTCTCCAAGGACCTGCCGCTCCGCATCAAGGCGTCCTCCGTCGGCCTCCTCGCCGAGGAGTACCGCGCGGAGCTGGCCATCACGGACTCCGGCTGGACCGGCATGAGCGAACTGACCCTCGGCGGGGAACAGATCGACCTGCTGTTCGGAGAGGAGACGCTGTACGTCCCCGAGGCCGCCGAGCTGCCCGTCCACACCGGCCTGGTCCTCCAGTCCGAACGCGGCAAGGCGCTCGGCCGGGTGACGGCCGAGGGCAACGTACGGCTCGTCCGCGGCGACCGGGAGGCGTTCGGCATCCACGGGCGCAGTGCGGAGCAGCGGATCGCGCTCGACCTCCTCCTCGACAGCGACGTGGGCATCGTGTCGCTGGGCGGACGCGCGGGCACCGGGAAGTCGGCGCTGGCCCTCTGCGCGGGCCTGGAGGCGGTGCTGGAGCGGCAGCAGCACAAGAAGGTGATGGTCTTCCGCCCGCTGTACGCGGTGGGCGGCCAGGAGCTCGGCTACCTCCCCGGCAGCGAGGCCGAGAAGATGAGCCCCTGGGCGCAGGCGGTCTTCGACACGCTCTCGGCGGTCGCCGGGCGCGAGGTCATCGAGGAGGTGCTCGGGCGCGGGATGCTGGAGGTCCTGCCGCTCACCCACATCCGCGGCCGGTCGCTGCACGACGCGTTCGTGATCGTCGACGAGGCCCAGTCGCTCGAACGGAACGTCCTGCTGACCGTGTTGTCCCGGATCGGGGCGAATTCGCGTGTCGTCCTCACCCACGACGTGGCCCAGCGGGACAACCTCCGGGTCGGCCGGTACGACGGAGTCGTCGCCGTCGTCGAGAAACTGAAGGGCCATCCGCTGTTCGCGCACGTCACGCTCACGCGGTCGGAGCGTTCGCAGATCGCCGCGCTGGTGACCGAAATGCTGGAGGAAGGCCAGATCTGACCCGCATGTCCCGTTGATGCCGCCCGGCGAGCCAAGGAGCTTAGCCGGGCGGCATGCTGCTGCGCCGTCATTTCCGCGAAACCGGAGGGCCGAACGAGGTGTGACCTTTCCCACGCAACACAGAATTGCCTCCCGGCGTCCCCGTCCGGCAGAGTCTTGCTTCCGTCAGGCCCCGCATACGGCACTTGGGCGCCTCCAGAGGCGCCACGCACCACACAACTCCACACGAGACGTCCGTATGCCGCCCGCGAGCACCACGCGGCAGCCCCTTCACCGGGGTTGCGCACCGGGCCCGTGCCTCCCGTGACCCACGCAGTAGGGAGGCCAGTGCCAGGGGCACGAACGCGCCCGCGAGGTCACCTAAGCGGACGATGCTGGAAGGACACCATGTGAGCCGGATCTCGGTCCGGGGGTTCGCCGTGGCATCCGCCACCGCGGTCACCACCGTAGGCGCCGTCGTAGGCGTTGCCGCAGGCGGCGCACCCGCCGCCGACGACAACAACTTCGAGGCGGCCGCAGCCGACACCACGCTGCTCGCAGACATCCCCGCGGGCCACCAGGCCCAGGTCCAGACCGCTTCGCTGATGCAGCAGGCCGATGCCCAGGCATCCGCCGCCGACGCCGCCGCGAAGAAGTCGGCCGAGGAGACGGCCCGCATCCAGGCCGCCAAGGACGCCAAGTCCAAGAAGCAGGCCGCCCAGGACCGCCTCGAGGCCGAGCGCAAGGCCGAGAAGGAGAAGAAGGAGGCCGCCGAGCGCGCCAGCCGTTCTTCCGTCCGCGACGCGTCCTCGTTCTCGGCCAAGGGCTCCTACAGCGTCGCCGAGGTCCAGGCGATGGCCCGTCAGATGGTCCCCGCCGACCAGTTCCAGTGCTTCAGCAACATCGTGAACCACGAGTCGACCTGGAACTACCGCGCGACCAACCCGTCCTCCGGGGCGTACGGACTGATGCAGGCCCTCCCGGGTCACAAGATGTCGTCCGCCGGCGCCGACTGGCAGACCAACCCGGCCACCCAGATCAAGTGGGGCCTCAGCTACATGGACGGCCGTTACGGCTCCCCGTGCGGCGCCTGGTCCTTCTGGCAGGCCAACAACTGGTACTAGCGACGATCGGGCGAAGTCTCCGGACCCGCCTGTTCAACCTCCCGAGGCCCCTCACCGTCCGCACGGTGAGGGGCCTCGCGCGTGTACCGTCGCATCCTGGCGCGCCCGGGGACGGGCGAGGGCGACGCGAAAAGCGCCGCGTCGCGTCCCGGAGCGCTGAGCGGCGGAGATGGGGGAAGGTAAACAGGCATGTCGAAACTACCGGGCTGGCTGGGCCGCTTCGGGTCCGAACTCACGGAGCTGGGCGCACGGCTGGACGAACGCCGCGCGCGGGCCGCCGCCGACGACGAGCCCTTCCCCGTGAAGGGGGCCCTCCCGGAGGAAGCGCTCGGGCAGGTGCCCGCGCCCCCCTCCTACGCCCCCTCCGTCGCGGCCAAGCCCGATCCGGTGGCGGCGCTCCCCTGGGGGATGCGGGTCGCCGCCGAGGCCGGGTGGCGCCTCCTCGTCCTCGCCGGGACGCTCTGGGTCCTGATGCGGGTCATCAGCGCGGTCCAGCTCGTCGTGCTGGCCTTCGCCGCGGCCCTGCTCGTCACCGCGATGCTCCAGCCGACCGTGGTGCGGCTCAAACGGGTCGGGCTGCCGCACGGGCTCGCCACCGCCGTGACCGCCGTCCTCGGGTTCGTCGTCATCGGCCTGGTCGGCTGGTTCGTGGTGTGGCAGGTGATGGACAACCTGGACACGCTCTCCGACCGCGTCCGCGACGGCATCGACGAGTTGAAGCGCTGGGCGCTGGACAGCCCCTTCCACGTCACCGAGTCGCAGATCAACGACATCGCCAAGAACCTCAGCGACACCATCGGCACCAACACCGAGGAGATCACCTCCGCCGGCCTCCAGGGCGTCACCGTGATGATGGAGTTCCTCACCGGGCTGCTGCTGGCGATGTTCTGCACCCTGTTCCTGCTCTACGACGGCCGGCGCATCTGGGAGTGGTCGCTGAAGCTGGTGCCCGCCGCCGCCCGGCCGGGGGTCGCCGGGGCCGGGCCGCGCGCCTGGCGCACCCTGACCGCCTACGTGCGCGGCACGGTGCTCGTCGCCCTGATCGACGCCGTCTTCATCGGCCTCGGCCTCTACGTCCTCAACGTGCCGCTCGCGGTGCCGCTGGCCGTCTTCATCTTCCTGTTCGCCTTCATCCCGCTGGTCGGCGCGGTGGTCTCCGGGGCGCTCGCGGTGGTCGTCGCCCTGGTCACCGAAGGCGTGTGGACCGCGCTGTGGGCGCTGGTGGTGGTCCTGGCGGTGCAGCAGATCGAGGGCCACATCCTGCAGCCGTTCATCCTCGGCCGGGCGGTCCGGGTCCATCCGCTCGCGGTGGTCCTCGCGGTGGCGACCGGCGGGCTGGTCGCCGGCATCGGCGGCGCGGTGGTCGCCGTACCGCTGGTCGCCGTCACCAACACGGTGGTCGGCTATCTGCGCTCGTACGGGGAACCGGGCGAACGCGGCGGACAGCACGGGGCCACCGCCCTGTCGATGAGTCCGGCGCACGCCGGTCCCGCGCCCGTGCCTCCATCCGCCCCCTCGTCCTCACCGCCTGCCCCGGCGGCGGAGGCCGCGGACGTCCCGGGGGGCGAGCACCCGGCGGAGGACCGGCCGCGGCAGGAGTAGGCGCGCGGCACGGATCGGGCGGGTACGCACGAGAGCCCCGGGGACGGTCGGTCGTCCCCGGGGCTCTCGCGTGCGTCAGCGGTGGTGCGGTGTCACTGCTCGGCGAGTACGGCCTCGGCGTCGAGGGTCACACCGACCGCCTGGATCACCGAAGCGACCTTGACGGCCTCCTGGATGGTCTCGCGGTCCACGCCGGCCTTGCGGAGCACCTGCTCGTGGGAGTCCAGGCACTGGCCGCAGCCGTTGATCGCGGAGACGGCGAGCGACCACAGCTCGAAGTCGACCTTCTCCACGCCCGGGTTGCCGATGACGTTCATCCGCAGGCCCGCGCGGAGCGTGCCGTACTCCGGGTCCGACAGCAGGTGCCGGGTCCGGTAGAACACGTTGTTCATCGCCATGACGGCGGCCGCCGACTTCGCCGCGCTGTACGCCTCGGCGGAGAGGTTGGCCTTCGCCTCGGGCTCCAGCTCGCGCAGCACCTTCGGCGAACGCGAGGCGATCGCGCAGGCCAGCACGGTCCCCCACAGCTGCTGCTGGGGGAGGTCGCTGTTGCCGATGACCGAACCGAGGTTCAGCTTCAGGTCCTTGGCGAAGTCCGGTATGGCGGACTTCAGTTCGTCGAGTGCCATGTCCGTATCAGCTCACTCGCCCGAGAGGAGCGCGACCGGGTCCAGGGTGTTCTCGCCCTTGGTCCAGTTGCACGGGCACAGCTCGTCGGTCTGCAGGGCGTCGAGGACCCGCAGGACCTCCTTGGGGTTACGGCCCACGGAACCGGCGGTCACCATCGTGAACTGGATCTCGTTGTTCTGGTCGACGATGAAGACGGCGCGCTGGGCGAAGCCGTCCTCGCCCTCGATGCCCAGGTCGCGCATGAGCTCGTGCTTCGAGTCGGCCAGCATCGGGAAGGGCAGGTCGGTCAGGTCCGGGTGGTCCTTGCGCCAGGCGTGGTGCACGAACTCGGAGTCACCGGAGAAACCGAGGATCTGCGCGTCGCGGTCGGCGAACTCCTCGTTCAGCTTGCCGAAGGCGGCGATCTCGGTGGGGCACACGAAGGTGAAGTCCTTCGGCCACGCGAAGACGATCTTCCACTTGCCCTCGTAGGTCTTGTGGTTGATCTGCTCGAACTCCTTGCCGCTCTCCAGCGAGACACAAGCGGTCAGGTCGAACTCGGGGAACTTGTCACCGACAGTGAGCACGCGCTCTCCTTGCAACGTCTGGAATTCCCTTTTTGAGGGCGTTCCTGAGGGTTGGACGGTTCCCACCTTGGCACAGAGTGCATTGATCACGGAAATAGCTACACTCGGCCCGGATGATCGGAGGTGCCTATCAGTGGGCCAGGGCAATCACGGCATACGCCCCAAGCAGCACGGCAAGCAGCCCAGCCTGTCGCAGCTGCGCGCCTTCACCGCCGTGGCGGAACATCTGCACTTCCGGGACGCGGCGGCCGCAATCGGGATGAGTCAGCCGGCACTCTCCGGAGCGGTGTCCGCTCTGGAGGAGGCACTGGGTGTCCAGCTCATCGAGCGCACGACGCGCAAGGTGCTGCTCTCGGCCGCCGGGGAGCGGCTGGCGGTCCGGGCCGGGGCGGTGCTGGACGCCGTCGCCGCGCTGATGGAGGAGGCGGAGGCGGTCCGGGCCCCCTTCACCGGGGTCCTCCGGCTCGGCGTGATCCCGACCGTCGCCCCCTACCTGCTGCCCACCGTGCTCCGCCTCGTCCACGAGCGCTATCCGGACCTCGACCTCCAGGTCCACGAGGAGCAGACCTCCTCACTGCTGGAGGGGCTCGCCGCGGGGCGGCTCGACCTGCTGCTGCTCGCCGTCCCGCTCGGGGTGCCGGGCGTCACCGAGATCCCGCTGTTCGACGAGGACTTCGTGCTGGTCATGGAGCAGGACCACCGGCTCGGCGGCCGTTCGGACATTCCGCGCGACGCGCTGCGGGAGCTGCCGCTGCTCCTCCTGGACGAGGGGCACTGCCTGCGCGACCAGGCCCTCGACATCTGCCGTGAGGCCGGCCGCACCCAGGGCGCACCGGTCACCACGACCGCCGCCGGGCTCTCCACCCTGGTCCAGCTGGTCGCCGGCGGGCTCGGGGTGACGCTGCTGCCGCGCACCGCGGTGACGGTGGAGACCGGTCGCAACGAGGCGCTGGCCACCGGGCGCTTCGCGGACCCGGCTCCCAGCCGGCGGGTCGCCCTGGCGATGCGGACCGGGTCGGCGCGGAGCGGCGAGTTCGAGGAGCTGGCGGCGGCCCTGCGCGAGGCGATGCGCCCGCTGCCGGTCCGGCCGGTGGCGGGGAACGGCTGAGCACGTCCGCCGCCCCCGCGCGGCAGGGGCGCCCCGTCCTCCCCTACGCCCGGGTCCCCGCGGCCATGCGCGGGGCCGGGGGCTCGCGCGCACGCGTGCGGCCGGGGCCCCTTCCCCGGGGCCCCGGCCGCACCCGGAGCGGGCGGGCGTCACTCGGTGCGCAGGCCCTCCGGCCGCATCAGGCGCCACAGCGACGGCAGTGACGCCAGGGTCACCAGCGCGATCAGCCCGCCCCCGGCGCCCACCATCGGCCAGAACAGCCACCAGCCGGCCACCGGCTTGCTGATCATCCAGGCGAGCGTCGCCCCGAGGCCCAGGCCGCCGGCGACCGCGACCGCGAGGCCGAGCGCCACCGGCACGGCGGTCTGCCACAGCACCGACCAGCCGAGCGTGGAGCGCCGGGTGCCGAAGGCCACCAGCACGGACAGCAGCCGCTTGCGCTCGCGCAACTGCTCCAGCTGGGAGACCAGCATCGAGGCGGCGATGAGCAGCAGCACCACGGTCGCCCCGACCTGGAGACCGGTGCGCACGCTGTCGTACTGACGGTCGCGCTCCACCGGGTTCAGCTCGGCGAAACGCATCCCGGGGTCGATCCGGTACGCCGTGGTGCGTACGTGCTCCGCGACGTCCGGCACGCTCTCGTCGACCCGGATCTGCGCGACGATCGTGGCGCCGGGCAGCTTGCCCGCGTCCAGCGCGCCGGTGGTCGCCATGATCCCGAAGTGGGTCTCGCCCATCGGGTCCTTGCGCCCGGTCACGGTCTCGGTGTCGGCGGGGAGCGTCCACCGGAACGGCTTCCCCTCCATGCCCTCGCCGATCAGGACGGTCTTGCCCTTGCGGGCGGTCTGATCCACCCACCCCGCCTGGCCCTTGTCGTCCGGCGGGTGCACGACGAAGGCGTCGCCGTCCTCGCACCGGTCGATCCGGGCCAGTTCGCGCAGGGTGGCGCAGGTGCCGATGGTCAGCGAGGTGGTGGGCGGGACGTCGTCGTCCGCGTACGTGCCGGGCTTGCTGGCGTACGCCTCCACCGAGCCGATCACCACCTCGACGCCCTCGGTGGCGCGGAACCGTTCGATGGCGGAGGTGGCGGCGTCGCCGGTGACGTCCTCGGAGTACGCGGCGAACTGGGCCCGCGAGGGGTCCTCGCCGGTCACCCGGTGGAAGTCCGCGTTCATCGCGGCGAACAGCATCTGGAGGGCGATCGCCCCCGCCACCGCGACCGTCACCCCGCTGACCGCGCGGGACGCGGCCCCGCTGCTCAGCTGAAGCCGGCGGGTGGCGAGCTGCCAGGGCACCGGACCGCCGCTCAGCCGGTTCACGCACGCCTCGACCAGCCACGGCAGCAGCAGGGCGAGACCGACCAGCACCAGGACGGCGCCGGAGGCTATCGTGAGCGGGTTGATCGGCTCGTAGCCGTTCGTCCGGCCCGTCCAGCCGAGCACCCCGAGACCGGCCGCCGGCACCGACAGCCGCCACCACAGCCGGCGCCGGCGCTCCCGCCCCCGGCGTACGACGCCGAGCGGCTCGATCGCCACGGAGCGCATCGCCGCCAGGGTGACCAGGACGGCGGTCAGCGGCACCGCCACCACGATGAGCAGGGCGAGCCAGGGGTCGGGGACCACGTCGGCGGGGAACGCGCTGACGTCCCAGACCTTCACCGAGCCGACGAACAACCGGCCCACCAGGAAGAACGCGAGGCCGATCAGCAGCCCGAGCAGCGCGCCGAACATCGCCTCCCCGGCGGCGATCCGCCGGGCCGTCCGGATGTCGGCGCCCACCAGGCGCAGTGCGGCGAGCCGGCGGTCGCGGCGGTCGCCGCCGAAGCGGACGGCGGTGGCGATGAAGATCGCGACCGGCACCAGCAGGACGACGCAGACCATCACGACGAGCACGATGAGCAGCGGCGGCAGCGGGTCGGCCGGGCCGATGTCGCCGTACCCGGTGACGCGATGGGCGCCCCGGGCGGTCGTCAGGGTGTCGCTGCCCGCGTAGTAGAGGAGTTCGTCGGGGGAGCGCAGCCCGGCGTCGCCGATCGTGCCGGTGATCTCGTAGGGCAGCCGCTCGCGCAGAATCTCGCCGCCCGGGGAGGCCAGCAGCTCCTTCAGGGCGGGGGAGACCACCATCGTGTCCGCCGCGGGGAAGCGGTCGACGCCCGGCGGCAGGACGGGGTCGGCGCCCTCCGCGCGCATCAGATGGCCGCCGACTGTCTGGCCGCGGTAGTCGGTGCCGGCGTTGATCCGCAGCACCGAGCGGTCCGACTTCGCGGTCGCGTCGGACGACGCGGAGGCCGGGGCCTCCTTGCGCGCCTGGTCGCGGCCGTTGCGGGCGTCCAGCAGATGCGGTACGGACGATGCGAGCAGCAGCAGGGCGACGCCGAGGCCGACGCCGACGGCGGTCAGCAGCGTACGGGCCCAGCCCTCGCGGCCGCCGCCGGCGGCGAACCGGACGCCGAGGCCGAGGTCGCGGAGGACCACCGCGCCGCGCGAGGGCGGCGTCGGGCGCGGGGGAGCCGCGGCCCGGTCCGTGCCGGGCTTGTCGAGCAGGGTCATGCGGAGTGCTCCAGGTCGCGGACCCGGCCGTCGCGCACGGTGACGTCACGGTCGGAGTAGGCGGCGACGCGGGCCTCGTGGGTCACCAGGACCACGGCGGCGTTGGTGGAACGGGCCGCCTCGGTGAGCAGCTCCATCACCCGCTCGCCGTTGAGGGAGTCCAGCGCGCCGGTCGGCTCGTCCGCGAAGACCACCTTCGGCGAACCGGCCAGGGCGCGGGCCACGGCGACCCGCTGGCCCTGGCCCCCGGAGACCTCGCCGGGGCGCTTGGCCCCGAGGTCCTCGACCTCCAGCCGCTCCATCCACTCCAGGGCGGTGCGCTCGGCGGCCTTGCGCTTCACGCCGTTGAGACGGAGCGGCAGGGCGACGTTCTCCACACAGGTCAGCTCCGGGACGAGCTGGCCGAACTGGAAGACGAAGCCGAAGTCGCTGCGGCGCAGGGCGCTGCGCTCGGCGTCGGACATCGCGGACAGCTCGCGGCCCGCGTAGGTGATGGTGCCGGAGTCGGGCGTGACGATCCCGGCCAGGCAGTGCAGCAGGGTGGACTTGCCCGAGCCGGAGGGGCCCATGACGGCGACGACCTCACCGGGGTGCACGGAGAACGACGCGCCGTCCAGCGCGGGCGTCGAGCCGTAGGTCTTGCGCAGGTCGTGCGCGGCGAGCAGGGAGCCTTCGGGAATCACGGAGCCACCACCTTGGCGAGCTGGTCGAGACGGGCCGCGGTCAGTTCCAGCCAGCGCAGGTCGGCTTCGAGGTGGAACAGGGCGTGGTCGCAGATCAGCTGGTCGGCGAGGTCGCCCGTGCGTTTGCGGTCGGTGAGGATCCGCATCATCCGCAGGTGCGCCGAGCGCTGGGTGTCCAGCAGGTCGGCGGCGCTGCGGTCGGTGAGCAGCGCGAGGACGACCTTGGTGTACAGCGTCGACTGGAGGTAGGGCTCGGGCTTCTCGGGCTGGGCCAGCCACTGCGAGACATCGGTGATCCCGGCGTCGGTGATGGCGTACCGCTTGCGCTCCGGGCCTCCTTCGCTCTCGACGCCGTCGACCTCGACGAGACCGTTCTTCAGGAGCCGGGACATCGTCGAGTAGACCTGGCCGTAGTGCAGCGGACGGTCCTGGCCGAACTTCTCGTCGAAGGTCCGCTTCAGGTCGTAACCGTGGCGGGGGCCGGACTCCAGAAGCCCGAGGAGGGTGTGACCGATAGACATGAGGAGCACTGTACACGGCGTGTATACCTGCCGTGTATACGCGTCCGAAAGGGACCCCGGGCCATAAAACGGGCCGGGTTCGGGTCGGGGAGGCAGGCGTCACGGGGCGGCGGAGCCGCCGGGCCCGGGCTCCGGCGCCGACGGCCCCTGCTCCTCGGGCGCCTGCTCCTCGGGCCCCTGCCGGGGAGGCCCTGGCTCCTCGGGCGCCTGCTTGGGCGGTCGCCCCCGCCGGGCGATCGGCCGCACGGCCGTCGGCAGCCGGCCCGCCTCGGCGAGCGCCCGGCGCAGCAGGAACTCGATCTGCGCGTTGGTGCTGCGCAGCTCGTCGGAGGCCCAGCGGGCGAGCGCGTCGTGCACGGCCGGGTCCAGCCGCAGCAGCGTCTGCTTGCGCTGCTGCGGCCGGGGCGCCGGCGCCCGCCGGGGGGGCGTCTGGTCGGTCACTGGTAGAGGGTGCCCGTGTTGAGGACCGGCTGGGCGCCGCGATCACCGCACAGCACCACCATCAGATTGCTGACCATGGCGGCCTTCCGCTCGGAGTCCAGCTCCACGATGTCCCGGTCGGCGATCCGGTCCAGGGCCATCTCGACCATGCCCACCGCGCCCTCGACGATCTGCCGGCGGGCCGCGACGACCGCCCCGGCCTGCTGGCGCTGGAGCATGGCGGAGGCGATCTCCGGGGCGTACGCGAGGTGGCTGAAGCGCGACTCGATGATCCGGACGCCCGCGGCCTGCACCCGGGCGGTCAGCTCGGCGGCCAGCTTCTCGGTGATCTCCTCGGCGTTGCCGCGCAGCGAGAGGCCGTCCTCGTCGTGGGCGTCGTACGGGTACTCGATGGCGATGTGCCGGACGGCCGACTCGGTCTGGGTGGCGACGAACTCCAGGAAGTCGTCGACCTCGAAGAGCGCCTGGGCGGTGTCCTCGACCTTCCACACGACGATCGCGGCCAGCTCGATCGGGTTGCCGTAGGCGTCGTTGACCTTGAGGACGGCGGTCTCGTGGTTGCGGACCCGGGTGGAGATCTTGCGGCTGGAGGTCAGCGGGTTGACCCAGCGCAGCCCGTCGGCGCGGATCGTTCCGACGTACCGCCCGAAGAGCTGGATCACCCGGGCCTCGCCCGGAGCGACCATCTTCACGCCGCTCATGCAGAAGAACGAGGTGAGTACGAGGAGCACGCCGAGGACGAGGAGCGGGACGCCGACCGCGTTGCTGCCGTTCGCCCCGACCACCCCGCCGACGATGGCGAGGGCGACCCCGGCGAAGACGCCGAGCACGGTCAGGAGCAGTCCCAGGCCGCCCGGTATGGAGTGCGCGGTGACCTCCCTGACCTGCGGCGCGGGCATGTCGGGGGCGTCGATCTCGAGATCCGCCGCCGCTGCGTCGGGGCGGTGGTCGTCGTGGTGGGCGGTCATGGGATCCCCCGTTCCTCGCGGTATCGCACCGCGCTAGCAATGTGATTTCACATTATCGGATCTCGCAACCTTGTCCACCCCTGAGGAGTCGGTTCCTGAGAAAGCGGGTGCTGATTCTCACGTCGGCAAAAGGCGGGATCGCTCGTCTTTCGTCCCCGTCGTGGGTGTTAGCTGGCAGGTCTGAGCCAACTGACGGAACCGAGCGAGCCGGTCGAGCAGAGAAGCGGGAGCAACACACCAATGGGCCGAGCGGATGCGCGACGAGCCCCGGCGCGGGAACCGCGCGGGGACCGGAAGAGCGGCGGCATACGCGGACTCTTCACGTGGAAGAAGCTGCTGGGCGCGTTCTTCGGGATCGTCCTGCTGGGCATGGGCGCCTTCGGCGCGCTCTACCTGTACGTCGACGTCCCCGCCGCCAACGCCACGGCGGAACGGCAGAGCAACGTCTACAAGTACAGCGACGGCACGGTCCTGGCCCGGACCGGCAAGGGCGTCAACCGCCAGATCATCGACCTGGACCAGGTGCCGAAGAAGGTCCAGCACGCCTTCGTCGCCGCCGAGAACAAGACCTTCTACAAGGACCAGGGCGTCGACCTGAAGGGCACCACCCGCGCTCTCTTCAACACCCTCAGCGGCAAGGGCAAGCAGGGCGGCTCGACCATCACCCAGCAGTACGTGAAGAACTACTACCTGACGCAGGACCCCACCGTGAGCCGCAAGCTCAAGGAGGTGGTGATCTCCCTCAAGGTGGACCAGAAGCAGTCCAAGGACCAGATCCTCGCCGGGTACATCAACACCGCCTACTACGGACGCGGCGCGAGCGGCGTCCAGGCCGCCGCCCAGGCGTACTACGGCGTGGACGCCGAGGAGCTGGACGTCGCGCAGGGCGCCTACCTCGCCTCCCTCCTCCAGGCGCCCAGCCAGTACGACTGGAACTCCGCGAGCCCCACGGGGAAGAAGCTGGTCAAGGAGCGCTGGGCCTACACCCTGCGCAACATGGTCGAGATGAAGTGGCTGACCGAGTCCGAGAAGGCCGGCCTCGAATTCCCCGTCCCGCAGAAGCCCAAGCCCGCCCCGGGCATGGAGGGCCAGGCCGGCTACCTCGTCGAGGCCGCCAACAAGGAGCTGGAGAAGCAGGGCGTCACCGAGGAGGACCGCCTGGCCGGCGGCTGGACCTTCACGCTCACCGTCGACAAGAAGCGCCAGAAGGCGCTGGAGAAGTCGGTGCACGACCAGCTGGAGTCCAAGCTCGACCGGGAGGGCGACAAGGTCGACGCCACCGTCCAGGCCGGCGCCACCTCCGTCGACCCCAGGACCGGCGAGGTCGTCGCGCTGTACGGCGGCGAGGACTACGTCAAGCACTACATCAGCAACGCGACCCGCCAGGACTACCAGCCCGCCTCCACCTTCAAGCCGCTGGTGCTCGCCTCCGCCCTGGAGAACGATTCGACGACCCAGGACGGCAGCCTGATCGGGCTCAACACGATCTACGACGGCACCAGCAAGCGGCCCGTCGTCGGCAGCGACACCCCGTTCTCCCCGCAGAACGAGGACGACCGCAGCTACGGTCGAATCTCCGTCCAGCAGGCGATGAACAGCTCGGTCAACTCCGTCTTCGCCCAGATGATCGTGGACGTGTCGCCGGCCAAGGCCAAGGCGACCGCGCTCGCCCTCGGCGTACCGGACAAGAACTTCCCCGAGCGCCCCGCCGTCAGCCTCGGCACCATGAACGCCTCGACCTGGGACATGGCCGGCGCCTACGCCACGCTCGACAACCACGGCCGGAAGGTCACCCCGCACATCCTCCGGTCCGCCGAGCACCGCGACCGCACGGTGAAGCCGCAGAAGCCCAAGCGGGAGCAGGCCATCAGCCGCGCCTCGGCCGACACCGTCACCAAGGCGCTCACCGGGGTCGTCGACGCGGGCTCCGGCCGCGAGGCCAACACTTCCGCCTACGACGCGGCGGGCAAGACCGGCACCTCCGAGGACAACAAGTCCGCCTGGTTCGCCGGGTACACCCCGGAGCTGACCACGGTCGTGGCGCTCTTCGGCGAGGGCGACGGCGGTCGCAAGCAGGTCTCCCTGACCGGTACGGCCAACTCCGGCCGCGCCAACGGCGGTGGCTTCCCCGCCCGGATCTGGGCCGACTACACCCTCGGCGCCCTCGGCGGCGGCTCGGACAGGACGTTCGACCTCCAGGACGTGGAGCGCGGCGAGGTTCCCGCCCCGCCGCCCCCGTCCGACGCCCCTTCCGAGCGGCCCACCGAGTCCGAGAAGCCGGCCACCCCGTCGGACACCCCGTCCGAGACGCCGAGCGAGACGCCCACCGAGACCCCGACCACGCCCGCCCCGCCGCCCACCACCACCCCGCCGACCTTCACGCCGCCCACCGTCCCTTCGCTGCCGCCGCAGCCCGGGGACGGCGACGGCCAGCCGGGCGAGCGGCCCGAGGGCAACGGAGCGGCCCCGCAGTGAGGCCGTGAGGACGGACGGAGGGGGCGGGCCCGCGACAACGGGCCCGCCCCCTCCGCCGTACCGCGTTCCTTACGGCGCCGCCGCCCGCGCCGCCATCTCGAACCAGACGACCTTGCCCGTCGAGAGCCGCGTCGCGCCCCACCGCCGGGCCAGCCGGTTGACCAGGAACAGGCCGCGCCCGCCCTCGTCCGTCTCCCGCGCCTTGCGCTGCCGGGGCAGTTGCGGGGAGTCGTCCCCGACCTCGCAGCGCAGCACGTCCGTCCGCAGCAGCCGCAGCGTCACCGGCCGCTCCGCATAGCGCACGGCGTTGGTGACCACCTCGCTGACCAGCAGCTCCACCTCGTCGGACAAGTCGTCCAGCCCCCACCGGCCCAGGGCCCGCCGGGCCAGTCGGCGCGCCCGGCCCGGGGCGGCGTCCTCCGGCTCCAGGGACCAGTACGCCACGTCGCTCGGCGCGATCCCGTCGAAACGGGCGGCGAGCAGCGCGATGTCGTCGTCGCGGTCGCCGGGCCCGAGCATGTCCAGCACGTCGTCGCAGAGCGCTTCCAGCGGCGGCGAGTGGTCCGGGCCGGTGAGCCGGGCGGTCGTCGCCAGGCGCTCCCGCAGCTGCTCGATGCCCGTCCACACGTCCCGCAGCCGCGACTCCACCAGTCCGTCGGTGTACAGCAGCAGCGTCGCTCCGGCGGGCGCGTCCAAATCGACCGCCTCGAAGTCGACGCCGCCCACCCCGATCGGGGCGCCCGCCGGCACCCGCAGCACCTCGGCCCGTCCGCCCAGGTGCAGCAGCACGGGCGGCGGGTGTCCGGCGTTGGCGACGGTGATCCGGTGCGCCACCGGGTCGTACACCGCGTACAGGCAGGTCGCCATGCGGTCGCTGCCGAGCCGCTGCGCCTGCTCGTCCAGGTGGTGCAGCACCTCCTGCGGCGGCAGATCGAGCTGGGCGAGGGTCTGCGCCGTCGTACGGAGCTGCCCCATGATCGCCGCCGAGGTCATCGAATGGCCCATCACGTCGCCGACGACCAGCGCCACCCGGCTGCCGGGCAGCGGGATCGCGTCGTACCAGTCACCGCCGACCCGGGCCGTCTCGGCCGCCGGGAGGTAGCGCGAGGCGAGGCGCACGCCGGTGGGCTGGGGGAGCGAGTCGGGCAGCATCGTGCGCTGCAACTCGTCGGCGATGTACGCCTCGCGCCCGTACAGCACGGCCTTGTCGATGCCGAGCGCGGTGTGCGTCGCCAACTGGGCGGCGACCAGCAGGTCGCTGGCCTCGAACGGGGGCCGTTCGGTGCCGCGCACGAAGACCGCCGCCCCGATGACCCGGCGCCGCCCGCGCAGCGGGGCCAGGATCGCCCGGTGCCCGGTGGGAACGGACCGGCCGGGGCCCAGCAGCTCCGGCAGGGCGGCCCGCGCCGCCGCCGAGTCGCCGAAGACCGGCCGCACCCCGCGCAGCACCTCGGCCAGCGCCCCGTCCGCCCGCACCTCGCACAGTTCGGCGGCGGGCATCAGATCGGCCTGCGGGTCGAGGATCAGCGGGCGCAGCCGCTCGGTCTCGGAGCCGACCGCCTCGGCGCCCTCCTCGTCGCTGACGCGCAGCCGGTCGCTGCGGCGCAGCCGCAGCACGAAGGGGCTCACCGGGCGCTCGTCGCCCACCGGGAGCGGATCGCGCAGGTAGACGAGGATCGCGTCGGAGAAGGTCGGCACGCTGGCCCGGCACAGGCCGAGGACGATCTCGTCGAGGTCGATGCCCCGGGCGATCCGCCGGGTCGCCGCCCCGACGAAGCGCAGCCGGTCGCCCTCGCGGCGGGTGGCCGCCTGCGCGTCGGCGACGGCGGGCGCTCCGGGCGCCGGGCCCGGTGCGGCGGCCGGAGCGGGTACCGCGGCAGCGGCGGCGGCAGCCGCGGCGTCCTGCTGCCGGGGCCGGGTGCGCTCCTGCTGCCGGGCAGCGAGCGGCTGCCGGCCTTCGTGGGAGGTGGGATGCTCCGTCACGCGTGGGATTCCGTCCGTCCGGGCCGGTTGTATGAGGCAGTCGCCTCGTGGGGCGCTACTGTGCCCCGGCAGGCGCGGGAAGAACAACGGCTGTCACCGGATGTCCCCGGGGAAGGGGCCGAAACCGAACGCCGCGGAGTCGGCCGGCGGGCGGTCCCTCCGACGGAGGGCGCGGTGAGCGGGCAGCGGACAGCGTGCATGGCTCCACCCCCTCGTGGTGGTCCCGCGTCCGCGCGGAACGTACGGGCCGGTGGCCCGCACCTCCGCACGACCGGTGTGGTGACGTGTGATCAGTTCCGGTGCGGCGGCCGCTGGTCGCGGCTGTCGGCCCTCCGTGCGTCCGGGCCTGCCGACCGGAGTGCCCGAAGGGTTCTTCCAGGGTCTCACGACGGCATACGGGCAGGGGTGCGGTCCCAGTCATCCGGCAGCCGCGGCACCTGCCACCCCGGATCGGGCCGCCAGTGCTCCCAGCCGTCCCGGAACGGCGACCCCCAGCCGGTGATCACCTCGACCGCCGCCAGGCCCGCCTGCCGGACCCTCCGGGCGGTCCTCCGGTCCATCAGGCCAACCTGCTGCGCCTGCGCGAACTCGTCCTCGTCCAGCCATTTCCAGCTCCGGTCGGGGTTCACGGAGATGTCGAGAAAGTGATCCTCGGAATCCACTCCTCCGGCCCACCGGACGCGGGGCTCCTCCAGGTTCACGTACCAGTTGCGGAACATCCAGCCGCGGTCCCAGAACAGCCACACCGACCACGGGTCCTCGGGCCGGGCCAGCTTCAGCACCCCGGAGCCGAACCAGGTCGAGCGGGCCGTGGTGCGCGGCGCGGTGTAGCGGGTGGCCAGCGGCTCGGCGTGCACCTGGGTGCCGTCCGCCAGCACCGGCCGTACGCACTCGGTGCCGGGCGCCATCCAGACGGCGAGCAGGTCGTCGGTGTCCTGGACGACGGTCACCGGACGGCAGATGTGCACGGGCGCGGCCCCGGCGCCCCGGCGGGCCCGGCCGTTGTCGCGGTAGCGCCAGAGGATCTGGTCCCCCGGCGCCCAGCGTGCGCGCTCTTCCGTACCTGTCATGGAGAGATCTTACGGAGCGCCCCCGCCGTCCCGCTGCGACTCAGGTCACCCGGGGGCGCGGCCCGGGGCCCCGGACAGGCCGGTCCGCGCCCCCGCACGCCGGTCCGGGGCCCCGGGCCGGAGGCTCACGGCCGGGTCATCCGCAGCACGTCCAGCGCCTCGTCGAGCTGCTCCGCCGTCAGGTCGCCGCGCTCCACGTAGCCCATGGCCAGGACCGTCTCGCGGATCGTCGTCCCGTCCCCGAGGGACTTCTTGGCGACCTTCGCCGCCTCCTCGTAGCCGATGTACTTGTTGAGCGGGGTCACCACGGACGGCGAGGACTCGGCGTAGGCGCGGGCCCGTTCGGCGTCGGCGGTGATCCCGTCGACCGTGCGGTCCGCCAGCAGGCGGGAGGCGTTGGCGAGCAGCCGTACGGACTCCAGCAGGTTCTTCGCCATGACCGGGAGCATCACGTTCAGCTCGAAGTTGCCCGCGGCACCCGCCGCGGCCACCGTCGCGTCGTTGCCGGTGACCTGGGCCGCGACCATCAGGACCGCCTCGGGGATCACCGGGTTGACCTTGCCGGGCATGATCGACGAGCCGGGCTGGAGGTCGGGCAGCGCGATCTCCGCGAGACCGGTGCGCGGCCCGGACGCCATCCACCGCAGATCGTTGCAGATCTTCGTCAGCGAGACGGCGATGGTCCTGAGCTGGCCCGACGTCTCCACCAGCCCGTCCCGCGCGCCCTGCGCCTCGAAGTGGTCGCGGGCCTCGGTGAGCGGCAGCCCGGTGGTCCGCGCGACCTCCGCGATCACGGCGGCGGAGAAGCCGGGCGGCGTGTTGATGCCGGTGCCCACCGCGGTACCGCCCAGGGGAAGTTCGGCCAGTCGGGGCAGGGAGGCGCGCAGCCGCTCCACGCCGTGGCGGACCTGCGCCGCGTAACCGCCGAACTCCTGGCCGAGGGTGACCGGGGTGGCGTCCATGAGGTGCGTACGGCCGGATTTCACGACCTCCGCGAATTCGGCCGATTTCCGCCCCAGGGAATCGGCCAGACGATCGAGCGCCGGGATCAGGTCGGCGGTGACGGCGGCGGTGGCCGCGATGTGGATGGAGGACGGGAAGACGTCGTTGGAGGACTGGGAGGCGTTCACATGGTCGTTGGGGTGGACCTCGCGGCCCAGGCGCTCGGTGGCGAGGGTGGCGACCACCTCGTTGGCGTTCATGTTCGAGGAGGTGCCGGACCCGGTCTGGAACACGTCCACCGGGAAGTGGTCGTCCCACCGGCCCGCCGCGACCTCCTCCGCCGCCTCCTGGATCGCGGCGGCGATCTCCGGATCCAGCACCTTCAGCTCGGCGTTGACCTTGGCGGCCGCGCCCTTGATCCGGGCCAGCGCCTCGATGTGCGCCCGCTCCAGGCGCTGCCCGGAGACGGGGAAGTTCTCCACCGCCCGCTGGGTCTGGGCCCGCCACTTGGCGTCCGCGGGGACCCGCACCTCGCCCATCGAATCGTGTTCGATCCGGAACCCGCCGCCCTCGGAGCCCTCGGACGCGTCGCCCGGCATATCGGCCGATGTGGGGACTGACCTGTCGACCATGGTGTTCAAACCTCCTGAAAAAGATGAGCACATGTCTTGTTCTATGTATTCCCAAGCGGCCTACCGCCCAGTAAATACCGGGGGTAACCACTTACCGGGAGGCGCAATGAGGCGTACCAGCACCAGAGTTCGAGGGAACCGAAGCCCTCGCGGGCTCCGCCGTACGATCGTCGCCGCCGTCGCTCTCGCGGCCGCCGTCGGCGGTATGACCGCCGCCGGACCCGCGGGCGCGACGGAGTCGGGTACCAGCTCTATCGCATCCACCCCTCTCCCGCCCGCACTGGAAGCCGTCCGGGCGGCGGAGGCCACCCAGCTGTACGGGAGCCCCGCCGAACGGCCGCTCGGCGACCGCAAGACCGGACTGATCTCGCTCGGCGACAGCGAGATCTCCGGCGAGGGCGTCGGCGCCTACGACCCCGGCACCAACGGGCCGGACAACTGGTGCCACCGCTCGCCGGAGGCCGCCATCCACCGCACGGGCATCGCGGCGGACGTCACGTACAACGTCTCCTGCTCCGGGGCCTATACCGGGAACATCAAAATCGGCGGAAACAAGCAGTACGCCGACGAACTCGTGCAGAGCGACAGCCTCGCGATCAAGGCCCGCAACACCCGGATCAAGATGATCGTGCTGGTCGCCGGGGCCAACGACGACCTCCAGTTCGGGCCCGTCATGACCGACTGCGTGGTGCGCTACATCAGCCTCCAGGGCCCCTGCGAGCCCAAGTACGCCGGCGGCTGGCAGGCCCGCGTGGACGCGCTGGTGCCCAAGGTCGAACAGACCGTCCGCGACCTGCGCACCGTCATGACGGGCGCCGGGTACGCGAACGACGACTACAAGCTCGTCCTGATGGGCTACCCGAGCCCCATCGGCCCCGACTTCCACGACAACCCCAAGTTCCCCGGCAAACTGGTCTGCGGCGGACTCGGCTACGACTCCGACACCGTCTGGGGCCGCAACACCGCCGTACCCGCCTTCCAGGCCGGCATGCGCAAGGCGGCCGCGAGCACCGGGGCCGCCTACCTCGACAACTCCCGGCTCTTCCACGGCCACGAGGTGTGCAGCGAGAGCCCCTGGGCCCGCGGCCTCTACATCGACCTGAGCAAGCCCGGCCTGCCCGACGAGAACTCGGTCCGGCAGTCCTTCCACCCCAACGCGGCCGGACACCGGGCCTTCGCCTCCTGCCTCACCCAGATGTACGGCTCCGGGCTGCGCGAGGCGAGCTGCGCCGACCCGGCGAGCACGGGGAACCCGGTCCTGACCCGGGCGGCCTGGGACGACGTGTTCACCCCGCTGAAGAACGAGGGCACCGGCAGCTGCCTGGACGTGCCCGCCTCGGTCACCCGTAACGGCACCGCGGTCGGCGGCTGGGACTGCCACGGCGGGCGCAACCAGAACTGGTGGTACGACAGCGGCACGCAGACCGCCCGCACCGCGCTCAGCCACGACCGCTGCCTCGACGTGCCCGGCGCGAAGTACACCGCCGGCGCCACGCTCGTGCTCTGGGACTGCTCGGGCGCGGCCAACCAGAAGTTCGTCCGGCAGGCGGGCACGCTCCGCCCGGCCGCCGCGACCGGCCTGTGCCTGACGCTGGCGGGGGCGAAGGACCCGCTCAGGCTCCAGGCGTGCGACGGCGGCGCGAAGCAGCGCTTCGCGTAACCGCAGGGGCGCGGGGGCGGCCGTGAGGGTACGGCCGCCCCCGCGCCGCGCCCTCTCCGGCCGGGGCCGTCCGCGTCACGCTTCCCCGGCCGCGGCCTCCTCGGCCAGGGCCTCGGCCAACGCCCCCAGCGTCGGGGTCAGGTACAGCCGGCGCAGCGGTATGCCGGGCAGCCCGCGCTCCCGGGCGAGCGCGCCGATCCGGATCGCGTACAGGGAGTTGCCGCCCAGCTCCCAGAAGTCGTCGTCCGGGCCGACCTCCCGGACGCCGAGCACCTCCCGCCACACGGCGGCGAGGACGGCGGCCGGGGAGTCCTCGCGGGGGGACGGCCCGGGGGACGCCGGGGCGGCGGACCGGCGGCCTCCGGGCGCGGGCAGCCGGGCCGGGTCCAGCTTGCCGTTGGCCGTGAGGGGGAGCGCCGGCAGGACGGTCACCGTCGCGGGCGCCATGTGCGCGGGCAGCAGGCGGGCGGCCCGCTCCCGTACGGCCCCGGGGCCCGGCTCCGCGCCCGGGGCGGGCACCACGTACGCGTCGATCCGCACGGCCGCCGCGTCCCCGGTCCCGCCGCCGGTCACGGTGACCGCCGCCGCCGACACCCCCGGGTCCTCCAGCAGGACGTGCCGGATCTCCCCGGGCTCGATCCGGAACCCCCGCACCTTCACCTGGTCGTCGATCCGGCCCAGGTGCTCCAGCGTTCCGTCCGGCAGCAGCCGCCCCAGGTCACCGCTGCGGTAGAGCCGCCCTCCCGCCGGGTCCAGGGGGTCGGGGACGAAGCGTCCGGCGGTCGCGGCGGGCCGGTTCAGATAGCCGAGGGCCACCCCCGCCCCGCCCACGTGGATCTCCCCGGGCGCGCCGGGCGGCGCCGGCCGCCCGTACGAGTCCAGGACCCGGACCGACCAGCCGGGCAGCGGGCGTCCCACCGACCGGGAACCGGCCAGGGCCTCCCGGCGGGTCACGGTGGCCGCCGTGACGTGGACCGTGGTCTCGGTGATCCCGTACATGTTGACGACCCGGCAGCGGTCCTCGGGGTGCCGGTCGAACCAGCCCAGCAGCGGACGGGCGTCCAGCGGTTCGCCGCCCAGGACGACCAGCCGCGGGGCGGGCCGTTCGGCGGCCGTCCGGTCGGCCGCCGCGAGCTGGCCGAACGCCGAGGGGGTCTGGCTCACCACGCTCACCCGTTCCCGTACCAGCAGGGCGTGGAAGTCCTCCGGCGAGCGCGTGGTCCAGTGGTCCACGAGCACGAGCCGGCCGCCCGTCAGCAGCGCGCCCCAGATCTCCCACACCGAGAAGTCGAACGCCGCCGAGTGGAAGCACGTCCAGGTGTCGTCGGGCGAGAGGGCGAAGTCCTCGCGCACGGCCTCCACCAGAGCCGTGACGTTGGCGTGCGGGACGAGGACCCCCTTGGGGCGGCCGGTGGAGCCCGAGGTGTGGATGGCGTAGGCGGGGGAGCCGGGCGTCCCGCGGGGCGTGGGGGGCCGGGGCGGGTGGCCTGTGAGGGCGGCGGGGTCCTCGACCGTCAGCCGGACCCCCGCGTCCCGTGCGGTGCGCTCCCGCCACTCCGCCGGATGCTCCGGGTCCAGCGGTACGTACCCGGCGCCCGCCTTCAGGATGCCGAGCATCGCCGCCACCAGGTCCGCCGAGCGGGGCAGGCAGAGCCCGACGAGATCGCCGGGCCGGACGCCCCGGGCGTACAGCCCGTCCGCGAACTCCTCGGCGCGGGCGTCGAGTCCGGTGTAGGAGAGGGTGGCGGAGCCGCAGGTGAGGGCGGGGGCGTCGGGGTGCGCGGCGACCCGCGCGGCGAACGCCTCGTCGATGCGGGGGGAGGGCGGGGCCGGACGCGTCGCCCCGGCCGTCAGCAGGGCGGCGGATTCCCGCTCGCTCAGCGGATCGAGCCGGCCGAGCGGCATGGTGGGCGGTGCGTGGGCCAGCGCCCGGCATATCCGCTCCACGTGGACGGCCGGAACGGGGAGCGCGTCCGGGTCCGCCGGCAGGACGGGGCGCCCCGTCCCGTCCTGTGCCACCAGCTCCAGCGCGGGCGGGTCCTCGCCCCCGGCCGGGGCGGTCGGCCCGGTGGCGAGCAGGTCCGCGACCGTACGGCCGGGCGAGAGGTCCGCCGTGAGCACCGCGTACCCGTCGAGCGCCCCCAGGGCGCAGGGCGGCCGGTCCCGCGCCGGTACGGGGACGGCGACCCGCACCGAGACCGCGCCCGTGTACCGGCCCGCGGTCACCGCCAGGGCCCCCGCCAGGCGGCGGGTCGCCGCGTCCAGGCGCAGGTCCGGGGCGAGCGGGCCCTCCACCGGGGACACCGCCCCGGGGCCCGGCCCCCCACCGCACAGCACCCGGCCGACGAGCCGCAGCGAACGGGCGTCCAGCGCCGCGGCGTCGGCGGTGAGGACGAGGTCGGGCCCGGGGCCCGGAGAGCCGTCCGCCTCCGCGTAGCACAGCAGCACCGCGCGCAGCCGGTGGCCCGGGGCGGGCGGACGGCGGGCCTCGGCCTCGCGTCGCCGGGCGGCCGGGGCCGAGGCGGCCGGGGCGGGTACGGTCTCCGTCCACAGCCGGGGGCGGCGGCGGTCCCCGGGCCACCACAGCTCGGCCGCCTCCGTGAGCGCGGCGGCGAGGGCGGCGGCGTCGGTGGCCGGCGGCAGTCGGAGCGTCAGGGCGTGGTGGGCGGGCGGCACGTGCGCGACTCCTCGCGGAAGAAGGCGGTATCGGGTCCTCGCGGGCGGTGCGGGGCGACGGCGGGGCCGGTCCTCGCGGTGGTGCGGGGCGGAGCGACGGCGGGGCGGTGCGGCGACGGGTGTCAGCGGGCGGTGAACCCGCCGTCCACGGTGACCACGCTGCCCGTCACCTGCCGGGACTCGTCCGAGGCCAGCCAGAGCACCGCGTTCGCCACCTCGTCCGGTTCGACCAGCGCGTTCATCGGCTGGTCCCGGACGAAGGCGGCCCGGTGCTCCCCGTCCGGCACCTCCAGCGAGCGGGCGATCTCCGCCAGCATCCGGCCCTCCATCGCCTCGTCGTCCCGCACCGACCCCGGGCACACCGCGTTCACCCGGACCCGGCGGGGCGCGTAGTCCAGGGCCACCGCCTTCGTCAGACCGACCAGGCCGTGCTTGGCGGCGACGTACGCGGCGAAGTGCCGGTAGCCCACCAGGCCGGCCGTCGAGGCGACGTTGACGATCGAACCGGACCCCCGGGCCGCCATCCGGCCCCCCACGGCGCGGATCGCCCGCCACGCCCCGCCCAGGTCCACATCGATCATCAGCTGCCATTCGGCCTCGGTGATCTCGTGCGCCGGGCGGCCCGAAGGGGCCGCGATCCCGGCGTTGTTGACCAGCACGTCGATCCGCCCGAACCGCTCCTCGGCCGCCTCCGCCGCCGACTCCAGCGCCGCCAGGTCCCGTACGTCGGCCCGGCGCGTCAGCACGGCGGCCCCGGACTCCCGGCAGACCTCGGCGGTGTGGGCGAGCTGGGAGGCCGAACCGAGCGGGTAGGGCACCCCGGGTAGGTCGCCCGCCACGTCCAGCAGCAGCAGGTCCGCCCCCTCGCGGGCGAACGCCAGCGCACAGGCCCGGCCGAGGCCGCGCGCCGCCCCGGTGACCAGCGCCGCCCGCCCCGCGAGCCGCCCCGTACCGCTCCCGGGCCCCGGCCCGCGTCCTCCCCCGCTCACCGGCCCCTCGCCGCGCGCACCTCGACGGCCACCAGCTCCAGCAGCTCGCCCGGCCGCTCGGCGAGGTACATGTGCCCGCCGGCCGGTTCGGCCACCGTCAGCTTCCCGGTCGTCGCCCGGCCCCACTCGGCCGCCTCCGCCGCGCCGACCAGGGCGTCCTCACGCCCCCGGACCGCGAGCACGGGCACGCTCAACGGTTCCTCGAAGGAGGGGGCATACGTCTCGTGGAGCCGGACGTCCGCCCGGAGCACCGGCAGCAGCAGCTCCCGCATCTCCGGATCGGCCAGCGCCGGATGGTCGTACCCGGCGAACGCCCGGACCCGGGCGGCGAACTCCTCGTCCGGCAGGCCGTCCGCCCGGTCCGTACGCGGTGTCCACGGGCCGGGCGCGCCGCTGACGACCAGCGCCTCCAGACGGATCGGCCCGCCCGACCGCTCGATCCGGTGCGCCAGCTCGTACGCGAGCACCGCCCCCATGCTGTGCCCGAACAGCACGACCCGGCCGCCGTCCGCGAGCGCCGCCGCCACCTGCGCGTACGCGTCGTCGACGGCCGGGGCCGCCGAGGTGTGGGCGGGCTCCGGGAACCGCTTCTCCCGGCCCGGCAGGGAGACCGGGAGGATGCGCAGCCCCTCTGGCGCCAGCTTCCGCCAGGGAGTGAAGAAGGAGGGGCCGGCCCCGGCGAAGGGCAGGCAGATGAGGACGGTGTCGTCGTCGGCCACGGTCGGACCTTCTCTCTTTCTCTCCGTGTTCACGCTGCCCCTCTCCGAGTTCACGCGGCCCGGCCGCCCCCGGGCCCCCGGTCATTCCCCCGCCATGATCGTGGTGAGGATCGCGGCGAGATGGCCCGGGTCGCGCACCCCGCACATCTCGCGCGCCGAGTGCATCGACAGGCCCGGCACCCCGACGTCCACCGTGGTCACGCCGAGGCGGGCCGCCGTGAGAGGGCCGATCGAGGTGCCGCAGGGCATCGCGTTGTTGGAGACGAACGGCTGCCAGGGGACGCCGGCCCGCTCCGCCGCCGCCGTGAACACCGCGATGCCGGTGGAGTCGGTGGCGTAGCGCTGGTTGACGTTCACCTTGACCGTCGGGCCACCGTTGGGGAGGGGGCGGTGGTCGGGGTCGTGCCGCTCCGCGTAGTTGGGGTGCACCGCGTGCGCCATGTCGGCGGAGACGCAGAACGCGCCCGCCAGCGCCCGCGACCAGTCCTCCTCGCCGCCGCCGCGCGCCGCCACGGACCGCGACAGGATCCGCTCCAGCAGCGGGCTCTGCGCACCCGTCTCGGAGCCGCTGCCGACCTCCTCGTGGTCGAAGGCCGCCAGCACCGGTACGCAGGAGGGCCGCGAGGCCCCCGTGGCCGCGTCCACCAGCGCCGTCACCCCGGCGTGCACCGAGACCTGGTTGTCCAGCCGGGACGCCACCACGAACTCCCGGTCCACGCCCAGGTACCCGGGCGGCTGCACGTCGTGCAGCATCAGGTCCCAGGCCAGCACGTCCGCCGGGTCCTCCCCGGCGGCCGACGCGACCCGGCGCAGCAGCTCGCCCTCGCGCGGCTCGCCCAGCGCCCAGATCGGCGCGATGTGCCGCTGCCGGTCCAGGGCCACGCCCTCGTTCACCGAACGGTCCAGGTGGATCGCCAACTGGGGCACGCGCAACAGGGGTTCGTCGATCTGGACCAGACGGCCGCGCGGGACGCCGCCGGGGCCGCGCAGGGCGAGCCGGCCGGAGATGCCGAGGTCCCGGTCGAGCCAGGTGTTCAGCGGAACCCCGCCGTAGATCTCCACGCCGACCTGCCGCCAGCCCGCGCTCCCGGTGTCCGGTGAGGGCTTGACCCGCAGGTTCGGGGAGTCGGTGTGGGTGCCGACGATCCGGAACGGGGTGTGGGCGGGCGCTCCCTCGGGGACGTACCAGGCGATCAGCGCACCGGCGCGGCTGACGAAGCAGCCGCCCGTCGCCCCCGTCCAGTCGTCCGTGCCGCGCAGTTCGCGGAACCCGGCCTTCTCCAGGCGCTGGGCCGCACTGGCCACCACGTGGTAGGGGGACGGGCTGGCGGCGATGAAGGCGAGCAGGTCGTCGGTGTGGCTGCGGTGGGGGGCCGGAGTCATACGGCGTCCGCCTTTCCGGTGTTCGACAGGGGCTGGGAGGGTGTGTGCGGCCGGGACGGGGCGGGTGGGCCCGCCGACGCCCGGGAGGGTGGCGGCACGCCGGGACGTCCGGGTCCGGCGGCGTCCGCCGTCAGGCCGCCGGAGCCGTGGTCCGAGGACCCCGCGGCGGGGCGTTCCCCGAGGAGCTCCCGCACCGGCCGGTCGGGCCGGGCGCAGAACTCCGCGAGCAGATCGGTGTACGAGGCGAGCAGGTCGTGGGCGGTCGCGTGGTCCCACAGGTCGGTGGAGAATTCCAGGAACGTTCGATAACCCTTCGCGGGGTTCCGGCGCGGCGCAAGCCCGAAGCACAGCTCGCTGCGGGAAAGCGGCGGTGCCAGATCGGCCACCTCCACCCGCAGGCCGGGGATCTCCACGTCCGTGTCGACGGAGTTCTGGAACGCCAGGATGTGCGGCACCCGGTCGGGGACGCCGACAGCACCCGCCTCCCGCATCGCCCGCATGATGCGCGCGGTGGGCAGCACATGGGCCATGGCGGCGAGCGCGCCCGCGCCCGTCCGGGCCGCGAACTCCGCGCAGGACTCCTGGAGATTGGCTGGATCCAGTCGTACGCGGACCATCACGGCGGTGGACGTCATCGCCACGAGCGACTCCGACGCGGTGGACTCGCGGTGGGCGTACGGCACGCTCAGCAGGATGTCCGGTTCCCCGGAGAGGCGGGTCAGGAACACCCCCAGGGCCGCCGCGGCGACCGCGAACGGCGTGGTGCCCCGGGCGGCCGCCATCTCCTCCACCGCCGCCCGCACCGCGCCCGGCGCGACCCCGCGCACGGTGTCCCCCCGCCCGCTCAGCTTCTGCGGGCGCGGCCGGTCGGTGGGAACGGGGACGGCGGACGGCGCCCCGTCCAGGTAGCGGGCGCAGAACGCGGCCCGCTCCGCCTCCGCCCCGGGGTCCTGGTGCTCGCGCTGCCACCGGGCGTACCCCGGAGCCTGCATCGCCGGGGCGGGCAGACCGTGCGGGACGCCCGCGGCGGCGGCCGTGTACAGCGCCGCGATCTCCGCGAGCAGCAGGGACAGCGACCAGCCGTCCGCGCACACGTGGTGCAGGACGAACATCAGCTCCCAGCGGTCCTCCTCGACCCGCAGCAGCCGCAGCCGGGGCAGCAGGGGCCGTCCCGGGTCGAAGGGGGCCGCCGCGTCCGCCCGGCACAGGGCGTCCGCCCGGGGGCGCCGCCCGGCGGCCGGCAGCCCGGTCAGGTCCTCCACCGGCAGCGCCACCGGCCCGGCCGCCACCACCTCCTGCCGCCACGGCCCGTCCGGCCCTCCCTCCCGGACGAACCGGGTGCGCAGCGCGTCGTGCCGGGCGATGACCTCGGACACGGCGGACCGCAGGGCCTCCGGGTCCAGCGGCCCGGTGAACGTGATCCGCGTCGGTACGTTCCACACGGCCGGGTCGGGCACGGCGTGGTGCCCGGAGAGCATCCGGGCCTGCTGGTCGCTGACGGGGGCGCGGTCGACGACGGCCGGGCCGGGCTCCTCCGCCGGGGGCGCTTCGCCCGCCAGTTGCGCGGTCATGGCCCGGAGAGTGGCCTCCGCGAAGAAGTCCGCCATCGGATAGGCGGTGCCGAGGGTGTCGCGCACCCGGTTCACCAGGCGGATCGCGGCGATCGAATTGCCGCCCAGGTCGAAGAAGTCGGCGTCGTCGGGGAAGCCGCGCAGACCGAGAACGGACTCCCAGACCTCACGGAGGAGGGCGGCCGTCCCGGCCCCGTGCTCCCGGCGCCGGGCGGGCTCGGACGGCGGTGCGGGTTCGGACGGCGGTGCGAGTCGGCCCCCCGGCGCGTCGGCCGTGAAGGCGTCCAACCACCCTGCCAGCTCGGCGAGATACCCGTCCGCCGTCTCCGCGTCGAACAGGTCCGCGTCGTAGCGCAGCCGCAGCCGCAGACTCCCCTCCGGAGCCTGGGAGACCACCAGCGCCAGCTCCAGGGGAGCCGACTCCGTCCCGGCCGGCACCGCCTCCGCGCGCAGCCCCGGCCAGGCGACCCCGGACAGCGCCGCACGGTCCAGATCGATCGAGACGGGCATCAGCGGACGCGGGTTCCCCGGGTCCGGGTGCACGGCCGCCAGCAGCGCGTCCAGGTCCACCCCGCTGTGCTCGTCCGCCGCGAACAGCGCCCGCCCCGCCGCCCGTACGGCATCCGGCGGGGGCATGGCGTCGGTCGCGGACAGCGACAGCGGCAGCAGGGCCACATGGAAGCCCACCGTGTCCGCCGTCTCCGGCCGGCGCCGCCCGAACGTCGTGCCCAGCAGGAACGCGTCCTGCCCCGACCGCCGCCGCAGCACCCGGTGCCAGGCCGTGCACAGCGCGGCGAACAGGGTCGCCCCCTGCCGCCCGCTCCACTCCCGCAGCCGGTCCGCCGCCGCCCGGTCCACGGTCCGGGCCACCGCCCCGCCGCGCCCCGCCACCCGGCGGCCGCGCGGCCGGTCCGTGGGCAGGACCAGCACCGGCGGCTTCTCGCCCAGCAGCTCCCGCCACCAGGCCAGGTCCGCCGGGTCGGGGGAGGGCTCGGGGACGCCGAGGGTCGTCCCGGCGGGCCGCGCGAAGAGCGGCGGACGTCCGGCGCGGGCCGCCGTGTACAGCTCCCGGAGGTCCCCGGCGATCAGCGTGGCCGAGTGCGCGTCCGTGACGATGTGGTGCATGCCGAGGACCAGGACGTGGTCGTCGGCGGCGAGCCGCAGCAGCCGGGGCGTGAACAGCGGCCCCCCGGCCAGGTCGTAGGCCCGTCCGCTCTCCTGCGAGAGCAGCGCGGCGATCGCCCCGTCCGGGTCCTGCCCCCGCGCGTCGGAGACCGCCAACGGGGCGCGCGCCCCCGCGCGGACGACCTGGACGACACCGGCCCGCCCCTCGCCCCGGAACACCGTCCGGAGCCCCGCGTGCCGCTCGACCAGCCCGTCCACCGCTGCCCGCAGCGCGTCCACGTCCAACGGCCCGCGCAGCCGTACGGCCTGCGTCTCGTTGTACGCCGCCGGGTTCTCCAGCACCTGCGCGGCCAGCCAGAGCCGGCGCTGGGCGGGGGTGGCGGGCGCGACGGTCTCCCGCACGGCGGGCTGCACCAGTGCCGCAGCCGCAGTCCGGTCCTCCGCCCGGTCCTCCGCCCGGTCCTCCGCCCGGTCCTCCGGCCGGTCCTCCGGCCGCTCCGGCGTCCGGGCCGCGGTCCGGTCCGCCGTCCGCTCCGCCGTCCGGCGGCGCAGGGCGTCCAGGTGCTCCAGCCCCGACCGCAGCCGCGCCCGGTCCATCCCGAAGTCGACCAGCGCGGCGATCTCGTCCACCCCCGCCCCGTGCAGCGCGTCGACGAGCGGGGCGACGGTCGCGGGCGTGCCGATCAGCGCCCGCCGGTCGCAGTAGCGGTCGTAGGCCCGGCGGAACAGGTAGTCCAGGTCCTCCTCGCCCGCCGCCGCCACGTCCTCGCGCCGCTGCCCCGCGGCCGTCGCCGCCGAGCGCATCAGCAGCGAGGACCGCAGGTACCGCACCATCGGCTCCAGGGCGTCCGCCCGTGCGGTGGCATGGTCGTCGGCCAGGTACGTGTGCACCAGCACCGCCACCCGCCCGGCCGCCGGATCGAGCCCGCACTCCGCCCGGGTACGCCGGTAGTGCGCGATGTTCGCCGCCAGCTCCTCCACGCTCTGGCCCATCAGGTTGGTGACGACCCCGAGCCCGCGCCGGGCCGCCTCCTCGTACGAGCCCCGCTGACCGGAGGTGGCCAGGAAGAGCGGAGGCTCCTCCTGCACCGGGCGCGGCCGGACCCGGATCTCCGCCTCCGCGCCCTCGCCCGTGCGCCGCCGCACCGCCTCGCCGCGCCACAGCCGCCGCACCTCGTCGAGGTGGTCGAAGGCGATCCGCCGCCGGTCCGCGAACCGGTCCGGGTGCAGGGCGAAGTCCCGGGCGTGCCAGCCGGTGGCGCAGCCGATGCCGACCCGGCCGCCGGAGAGGTTGTCGACCACCGACCACTCCTCCGCGATGCGCACCGGATCGTGCAGCGGCAGGACGACGGAGCCCGCGTTGATCCGGATGCGTCCGGTCTCCCGGGCCACGGCGGCGGCGAGCACGGCGGGGTTGGGGAAGAGCCCGCCGAAGGAGTCGAAGTGCCGCTCGGGAAGCCAGACGGAGGAGAACCCGCGCTCGTCGGCGAAGCGCGCGGTCTCCAGGACGGTCTCGTACGCCTCCGGCGTACCGGACCCGTCGTTCGCCCCGGCCTTCTCGCTCTGCGGGTAGTCGCCGAAGAAGTAGACGCCGAAACCGGGGGCGGGGCGCGGGGCCTCGGACCGGCGCACGGCGGACGAGCGGGCGGGCCGGGAGAGGAAGCCGCCCTCGCGCAGCTCGCGCAGCGACCCCTCCACCGCCTCCGCGACCCGGTGCACGTCCTCCTCGGTGTGGGCGGTGGAGAGGTAGAAGCTGCGCCACTCCCATACGTGCACACCGCGCAGTTGGAGGTGGTGGTAGAGCAACTCCAGGTCGGCGCGGTGCTTGAAGCGGAACATCGAACCGAAGTGCGTCAGCTCCAGCGGGAACTCCTCCTCGCGGAAGAAGGCGTTGAGCCGGTCCGCGAGCGCCCGGGTGCGGGCGTTCAGGCCGCTCTGGAGCCCCGGGCCCCGCTCGGAGAGGTGGGCGAGGACCGCACGGGCCGCCGCCATCGACAGCGGGTGCTGCATGTACGTCCCGCCGATGAAGGTGGTCTCCCGCGAGGGCCCGCCCGGCTCGCCGTACCGCCAGAACCCGCCGTCCACCCCGTCGAGGAGGTCCGCCCGCCCGGCCACCGCGCCGATCGGGAACCCCGCCCCGAGCGCCTTGCCGTACGTGGCGAGGTCCGGCACCACCCCGAAGTGGTCCTGCGCGCCCCGCGGGTGGGGCCGCAGGCCGGTCAGCATCTCGTCGAAGAGCAGCACGATGCCGCGTCGCGCGGTGAGTTCACGCAGCGCCCGGACGAACTCCACCGGCCGAAGACCGGGGTTGCGGCACTGCACCGGCTCGACGAGCACGGCCGCGACCGTGTCTCCGAGGGCGTCGATCGTCTCCAACGCCTCCTGGGCCCCGTACTCCAGCACGATCAGCTCCGCCACCGCACTGGCCGGAATGCCCCGCGACACGGGCACGGCGTGCTGCCCGGGGCCGCCGGGGCGGCCGAGGACGGAGTCGATGTGGCCGTGGTACGAGCCCCGGAACATGACGACCTTGTCGCGCCCGGTCGCGGCGCGGGCCAGCCGGATCGCCGCCGAGTTCGCCTCCGTGCCCGACGAGGCGAAGGCCACCCGCTCCATGCCGGTCAGCCCGGCGAGCAGGACGGCGGCCTCCCCGGCGTCGGGGGACCGGGGGCCGAAGCGCAGCCCGTCGGCGAGGTGGCGGCGCACGGCCTCGGTGACCGGCTGCGCCTCGTGGCCCAGGAGCAGCGCGCCGAACCCCATGGTGATGTCGGTGTAGACGTTGCCGTCCACGTCGGTGAGCCGGGAGCCGCGGGCCGAACGGGCGGCGATCGGGTAGAGCATCTCCTTGGTGGCGTCCCGGAACCCCACGACGGCCCGGCTGTCGGCCAGCACCGAACGGTGCCGCTGGGCCAGCTCCTTGGAGGTACGGGTGCGCTCGGTGAACCGCCGGATCAGGGACGCGGTGTGGGCCCGCTGGACGGCGTCGGCCCCCGCTCCCGCCATCCCGCCCGCCGCGTCCACGACGAGACGGGGGCCGTGGCCGGACGCGGCGGCGGGCGCCGCCTCCCCGGTGCGGTCGGCCGGTGCGGTCGGCCGCGCGGCGTGGCCCCCCGCCGCTTCCCCCGCTCGCGCTTGCGCTTCCGCGCGGGCTTCTGCTTCCGCTCGGGCTTGTGCGAGCCGGGCGGTGAGCGCGCGCGACAGTTCGACGGCCCGGTCCACCGCGTCGGCGGCGGAACCGGGGGTCGCGGGGGCGCCCGCGCTCATCGGGCGTCCGAGCCGGCGCGGGCGGTCAGCAGTGCGACGGCCTCGGAGAGCTGGGTGATCATCGCGGCCTGCGTCTCGGCCAGTCGGCGTACCTGCTCGGACAGCGCGGTGACCTCGGCCCGGGTGGCGAGGACGGACGCGCCGGGAGCAGCGGTGTCCGCGCCGGGGTCCGTGGTCTCCGCGCCGGGGGCGGCGGTCTCCGCGCCGGGCGGGTCGAGGAGCCGGGCGCCGGTGCCGGTGCCGGTGCCGGTGCTGGTGGTGGGGGTGGCGGTGCCGGTGGCGGTGGCGGGCGCGTCGGCGGTCGACGCCTCCGTACCCCGCCCCCCGGCCGCGGGGGAGGGACCGGCGGCCCCCGTCGTCGCGGGGGCCGCCCGCCCCGCTATCAGCGCGGCCGTCAGCCGGGGGGTGCCCGCCTCCTCCAGCACCTCCCGGATGCCGATCTCCGCGCCGAACTCCGCCTCCAGTTGCCGCACCATCCCGATGAGCTGGAGCGAGTCCGCGCCGAGCCCGACGAACGTGCGGTCGGCCTCGACCTCCTCGGGCCGGTGGCCGAGATGGCGCGCGGTCAGCTCCAGCACCCTGTCCAGTACGGCCTGTTCGGTCATGCGGTCCTCCGGGGAGAGCGGGAAGGGGTGAACGGTGCCGCGACCGGCCGTACCCGGCGGCGGTACGTGCGGCGCGGTAGGCGGGTCCGGGACCGGCGTGAGCGGGGCACGCGGCGCCGGGGGCGCGGCCGGACCGGGCGGCGTGAGCGGCGCGGGGGACGGGTCCGGGTCCGGTGTGTACGGGGCCGGGCCCCTCCAGTGCGAGCGGCGCTGGAAGGGGTAGGTGGGCAGCCGGACGCGCCGGCCGCCGCAGCCGTCGAGCAGCGCCGCCCAGTCCACCGGCGCCCCGGCGCAGTGCAGCGCGGCCACCGCCCGGTCCCCGTCCCGGGTCGGTACGCAGACCGCGCCCGGCAGCGACCGGCGGACCATCCCCGTCAGCACGGCGGACGGCCCCAGCTCCACCAGCAACGGCCCACCGGCCCGAGGTCCTTCGTCCAACCGCTCCAGGACGGCGGCGAAATCGGCCGTGCGGCGGGCCTGCGCGACCAGGTACGCGGCGTCCGGCCGCCACCCGGCGGGCCGGTCCGTGCCGTCGATGCCGTCGACGAACCCGGTGTGCAGCGGCCGGAGTTCCACCTCACCGGCCAGCGCCCGGAACTCCGCCAGCGCCGGGTCGAGCAGCGCCGTGTGGAACGCCCGGTCCACCGCCAGCACCTCGTGGGCCTCGCCCCGGGCCGCCAACAGCGCCAGCGCCGCGTCCACCGCCCCCACGGGGCCGCCCAGCACGTGGTGGTCCGCCCCGTTGACCACGGCCAGTTCCAGCCCCGACACGGCGGCCAGCAGCTCCCGCGCCCGGTCGCGGGAGACGAACGCGGAGACCATCGCCCCCGGGGCGGACCGCTCCTCCATCAACCGCCCGCGCCCGCACACCAGCCGCATCGCGTCCTCGCTCTCCAGCGCCCCGGCCGCGCAGAGCGCCGCGTACGCGCCGACACTGTGCCCGGCGACCCGGGCCGGGACGACCCCGAGCCGCTCCCACAGCCGGGCCTGGGCGAGCTGGAGGGCGAACAGGGCCGGCTGTGCGAAAGCGGTGTCCCACCGTTCGGGGCCCCGCCCGCCGACGATCCGGTCCAGGAAGCCGCCCCGGCCGGTCTCCTCGGCGTACACCCGGGCGCACTCCTCCAGCACCTCGGCCGCCACCGGGAAGCGCGCGGCGAGTTCGGCGCCCATGCCCGGATGCCCGCCGCCCTGTCCGCTGAACAGGAACACCGGCTGCCGGGCGCCGTCCACCACCCCGGTCGTGTACGCCTCGCCCGCCGGAGCCCCGGACAGGAACGCGTCGAGTCCGGCGACCGGGTCCGCGGTCGTCACCACCAGCCGGTGCGGCAGGAGCCGGCGGCCGAGCGCGGTGGTGGTCACCAGGTCGGCGGGGGAGGGGGCGGGCGCGGACCCGTCCGCCAGGTGATCGCGCAGCGCACCGGCGTACGCCCGCAACGCGTCGCCGTCGGCGGCCGAGACCGGCAGCAGGGCGGGCGGCGGCGTGGGGGCGGGCGCCGCGGGCACGGCCTGCGGAGCCTGTTCCAGGATCACATGAGCGTTGGTACCGCCCATGCCGATCGCGTGCACACCGGCGCGCCGCACCCCCGGCAGCGGCCAGGCGCCCTCCCGCGTCGGCAGCAGGAACGGGCTGTCGTCCACCGCCAGCGCCGGGTTGGGGCGGGTGAAGTTCACCAGCGGGGGGACGACCCCGTGGCGCAGCACCTCGACGGCCTTGACCAGCCCGGCGAGCCCGGCCGCGCTGTCCAGGTGGCCGATGGCCGGTTTCGTCGAGCCGAGCGCACAGAACCCGGTCCGATCGGTGTGGGCGCGGAACGCCTCGGTCAGGGCGGCGAACTCGATCGGGTCGCCCTTCGGCGTGCCCGTGCCGTGCGCCTCCACATAGCCGATCGACGCGGCGTCCACGCCCGCCGCGCGCAACGCCCCGAGCACCGCGTCCCGCTGCCCGGCGACCCCGGGCGCGGCGAACCCCCCGCGGCCCGTACGGGGGCGGGCGCCCCCACCCGAACCGCCGGCCGTGCCGCCGCCCTTGTCCGCGCCGTCGTTGGTGACCGCCGAGCCCAGGATCACCGCGTGCACGGTGTCGCCGTCCTCCAGCGCCCGGACCAGCGGCTTGAGGAGGACGGCGACGGCCCCGTTGCCCCCGACCGTGCCGTCCGCCTCCGCGTCGAAGGCCCGGACGGCGCCGGTGGGGGAGAGGGTGGAGCCCTTCACCGGTACCTGGCCGCTGACCTGCGGCAGGTGCAGCGCGGCCGAGCCCACCAGCATCAGGTCCGCGTCCCCGGCGCGCAGCGCCTGGCAGGCCAGGTGCACCGAGACCAGGGAGCTGGAACAGGCCGTGGACACGGTGAGCGCGGGCCCGGTCAGACCGAGGCGGAAGGCCGCCCGCGTGGCGAGGAAGTCCGGGTAGGTGCCGACCTGGACCTGCTTGGCGGTCATCCAGTCGTCCGAAGCGGCCTCCGCCGCCAGGTTCTCCGCCAGATAGCTGTGCAGCGAGTACAGGCGGTAGCCGGAGCTGCCGTACACCCCGATCCGTACGGAGCCGCCTGTCCCGCGCCCGCCCCCGGGCCCCCGGCGTACGGAGCCGCCGCCCCCGCGCCCGGCCCCCTGCCGTACGGAGCCGCCCTGCCGTACCGGGTCCGCCCCACCGCTCCCGCCCGCGTACCCGGCGTCCTCCAGGGCGTGGAAGCAGCACTCCAGGAACAACCGGTGCTGCGGATCGGTGAGTTCGGCCTCCCGCCCGCTCATCCCGAAGAAGCCGGCGTCGAACCCGTCCACCTCCGCCAGGGGCGCGCTCGCCCCGGTGAACCCGGGCCGCTCGTACCGCTCCGCGGGCACCCCCGCCGCCGCGAACCCGGCCCGGGTGAACCGGCGCACCCGGCTGACCCCCGCCCGGACGTCGCGCCAGTACGCCTCCGAGGTGTCAGCCCCCGGTAACCTCAACGCCGTCCCGATCACCGCGATCCGGTCGTCCCTCAACGGCCTCTCCCTTTCGCAGCCCCGCCCGTCCCGCCCGCCGCAACCCCGCCACCCTCAGCAGGAACACCACGGCGACGACGATGGCGGCGCCATGGGACCAGCCCACCACCATCGGCGGGGAGAACCGGTCGAGGGCCGCCGCCACGAGGATCATGCCGACGCCGAAACCGAGATTCTCCAACGTGGCCGACAGTCCGAAGGCATGTCCGCGCAAGGTGGCCGGAAGTGTCTGCAGGTGCGAGGTGTACGAGACCTCCGTGAGGCCGTCCGCGGCCCCCGCGATCAGCGCGATCACCGCCGTGACGGCGAGCGGGAACCCGGCGAACGCCGCGATGAAGGCGGCCGACATCACCACCGTGCCGTAGCCGAAACCCAGCGCTCCCACCGAGCGTCCGGTGCGCTGCGCGTACCGCTGGACCACCTGCTGGGCCCCGATGTTGCCGAGCGCCCACACACACCAGAACGCGCTGACGAACACGGCCGGGTTCGACGCGTCCAGCGAGACCGAGTAGATCGGCAGGGCCGCGTTGTGGGACGAGGAGCCGAACGCGTCGACCCCGCGCAGCGCCACCATCAGGCCGAGACCGGGGGCGGCGGCGAGCGCCAGGAAGGCCGTCGGCCGCCACCGGCCCCCGCCCCCGGCCCTCTCGGCCTCCTCCTCGGCCCCGGCCTTCTCCCCGCTCGTGCCGGGCGCGCCCTTGCCGCCCGCGATCGGCAGCAGCGCCACCGTCGCCGCGCACACCGCGAAGGTCGCCATGTCGACCAGGAAGGCGGCCGTGTAACCGACGAGGGTGACCACTGCGCCCGCCGAGGCGAACCCCGCCACCATGGCCAGCGAACGCCCGGTGATCGACAACGAGTTCGCCCATGCCCGGCGGTCCTCGCCGACCATCTCCGGGATCGAGCTGCGCAGCGCCACCATGAACAGAGTCCCGCACGCCCCGACCACCACCGAGACCGCCGTCAGCGCCCCGGTCAGCAGACCGTCCGGCGCCAGGACGAGCAGCAGCATCACGGCGCCCTGCCCGATGTTCGCCCACAACATCACGCTTTTCGCGCTGCACCGGGCGAGAAGTCCGCCCACGACCAGTCCGGCGACGAATCCCGAGGCCAGCCGCACCGCCATGAACAAACCCATGGCCAGCGCCCGGCCGGTCGTCTCGTAGACGAACAGATTGAGCGCCACCATATTGAGGAATGTGCCGTAGGAAGACACCGCGTATCCGGCGACGAGGAATCGGAAACGGCGCTCGGAGACCGCCGCGTCCCGGTTCTTCCCGGCGCCGCCACCCGGTTCGTTCGCCCTCGGCCTGTCCGCGCCGTCGTTTTCCGATGTCACCCGGACATACTCGTCGAGTACGGGCGCCGCCCGGGCGGCGCCCGTTTGCACAAAGGTAATCTGCACCCTTGTGAAGGACGACCAATCCCCCTCACCGGTATGTGATTGCCGTGAATCACCCTCGGACCGGTCGATACCGGAACAGCCCTGCGAGGCGGCGCTCGCGGCCTATCGCCGTGCGCTGAGGGAGGGCGGCCTCCCCGACGGCTCCGCCCCGCGCTGCCTGCGGTCCCTGCACCTGGTGGTGGCCGACCGGGAGACGCCCGGCCACCTCGTCCCGGTACCGCCGGAGACCGCCTCCTTCGCCGCCCTCGCCCCGATCGAGGAGGCGATCGCCGAACAGCGCCGCACCCTGCGCTCCGCCCGTGCCACCCTCGCCGCGTTCGAGGGCCTGTACGCCGAGACGCACCCCCCGGAACGCCCCGCCCTGACCCGGCTCTCCGGGGCGGCCGTCATCGGCAAGGCCCTGGAGGCGGGGGTCGGCGGCTGCCGCTCCGAGGTCCGCACCGCCCACCCCGGCGGCGGGCGCCCCGCGCACGTGCTGGAGCAGTCCCTCCCGCGCGACCTGGGCAGCCTGCGGCGCGGCATCCGCCAGCGCACCCTCTACCAGCACACCGTCCGCTCGGACCGCACCACGCTCGCCTACATCGAGCAGGTGACCGCCGAAGGGGCCGAGGTCCGGACGCTGCCCGAGGTCATGGACCGGTTCATCGTCTTCGACCGCGACCTCGCCTTCATCCCGTTCTCCGACGAGCCGCAGACGGCGCTGCGCGTCCGGCACCCGTCCCTGGTCCGCTTCCTGGCGCGCCACTTCGACGAGGCGTGGTCGCGCGCGGTCCCCGTGCGCCCCGAACGCGCGCCGCTGCGCACGCCCGTGGTGACCTCCGGCCTCCAACGCGCCATCCTCCGGGCGGTCGTGAACGGGGAGACGGACGCGGCCATCGCCCGCCGGATCGGCATGAGCCGCCGCAGCGTGGCCGAGCACGTGCGCAAGGTGTCCGAGCGGCTGGGCAGCAACAGCCGCGCCCAACTCGGCTACCTGGTCGCGACGTCGGGCCTGCTGGACGACTGAGGACGCCGCGGGGAGGGCCGGGGGACCGCCCGCCGGGGAAGGCCGCCACGGGGGAAAGAGGAGGCCCGCCGCGGAGGGGAAGAGCCGCCGCGCGGGGGCGGTCGGGGCTCTCCGGACACCCCGTGGGGGCCCGTCCGGCCGGACGGGCCCCCACGGAAGGCACGGCGATGGATCAGGCCAGGCCCGGGCCCCGCACCGGGATGCTGGTGAACGTCGGCGCCGGGGCCGGCTCGGTGAAGAAGTCGTTGCCCTTGTCGTCGACGACGATGAAGGCGGGGAAGTCCTCGACCTCGATCCTCCAGACCGCCTCCATGCCCAGCTCCTCGTACTCGACGACCTCGACCTTCTTGATGCAGTCCTGCGCGAGGCGGGCCGCCGGGCCGCCGATCGAGCCGAGGTAGAAGCCGCCGTGCGCGTCGCAGGCGTCGGTGACCTGCTTGCTGCGGTTGCCCTTGGCGAGCATCACCTTCGAGCCGCCCGCCGCCTGGAACTGCTCCACGTAACTGTCCATCCGGCCGGCCGTCGTCGGGCCGAAAGAACCGGAGGCGTACCCCTCGGGCGTCTTCGCCGGGCCCGCGTAGTACACCGGGTGGTCCTTCAGGTACTGCGGCATCTCCTCGCCCGCGTCCAGCCGCTCCTTGATCTTGGCGTGCGCGATGTCGCGGGCCACGACCAGCGGGCCGGTCAGCGAGAGCCGGGTCTTCACCGGGTACTTGGTCAGCTCCGCCAGCACCTCGTCCATCGGCCGGTTGAGGTCGATCCTCACGACGTCCCCGGACTCGTCCAGGTGCTCGTCGGTGGTGTCCGGGAGGAAGCGGGCCGGGTCCTTCTCCAACTGCTCCAGGAAGACGCCCTCGGCGGTGATCTTCGCGGTGGCCTGGCGGTCCGCCGAGCAGGAGACGGCGATGGCGACGGGCAGGGACGCGCCGTGCCGGGGCAGGCGCACCACGCGCACGTCGTGGCAGAAGTACTTGCCGCCGAACTGCGCGCCGATCCCGATCTTCTGCGTCAGCTCGAAGACCTTCTCCTCCAGCTCCTTGTCCCGGAAGCCGTGCCCGGTGGGGGAGCCCTCGGCGGGCAGCTCGTCCAGGTAGTGCGCGGAGGCGTACTTGGCGGTCTTCAGCGCGAACTCCGCCGACGTGCCGCCGACCACGATCGCCAGGTGGTACGGCGGGCAGGCCGCAGTGCCCAGCGAACGGATCTTCTCCTCCAGGAACTTCATCATGGAGGCCTCGTTCAGGACGGCCTTCGTCTCCTGGTAGAGGAACGACTTGTTGGCCGAGCCGCCGCCCTTCGCCATGAAGAGGAACTTGTACGCGCCGCCGTCGGTGGCGTACAGCTCGATCTGGGCCGGGAGGTTGGAGCCGGTGTTCTTCTCCTCCCACATGGTCAGCGGGGCCATCTGGGAGTAGCGCAGGTTGAGCTTGGTGTACGCGTCGTAGATCCCGTGCGACAGGGCCTCCTCGTCACCGCCCTCCGTCAGCACGTTCTGCCCGCGCTTGCCCATGACGATCGCCGTGCCGGTGTCCTGGCACATCGGGAGCACGCCCGCGGCGGCGATGTTCGCGTTCTTCAGGAGGTCCAGCGCCACGAACTTGTCGTTGGAGGACGCCTCCGGGTCGTCGATGATCCGCCGCAGCTGCGCCAGGTGGGCCGGGCGCAGGTAGTGCGAGATGTCGTGCATCGCCTCGGCGGCCAGCGTGCGCAGGGCCTCCGGCTCGACCTTGAGGAACGTACGCCCGTCGGCCTCGAAGGTGGAGACGCCTTCGGCGGTCACCAGACGGTACGGCGTGGTGTCCTCCCCCAGGGGGAGCAGATCGGAGTACGCAAACTCTGCCATGACGGCCATTCCTCACTCGGCGACAGCGGCTGACCTCCCTCGGGCAGCGCGTCCACCAGGGTAGAACGCCGCCTCCGGCGGATGCCTGTGAGGTAAGGCTCACCTGGAACCCGGCGGGGAAGGGCCCGGGGCGCGCCGGTCGGGGGGTAGTCGCGATCTATCGCGTTTGGGTACGCTGGGGCGGTGGACCTAGAGAAGCAGCCCCAGCAGCCCCTCGCCCCGGCCGCCCCGCCGCCCGTCGAAGCCCCGGCGGCCGACGGCCTCCGCGCATCCGACGCCGATCGCGACCGGATCGCCGACATCCTGCGCGAGGCGATGGCCGAGGGCCGGCTGACGGCCGACGAGCACGCCGAGCGGGTGGACCTGGTCTACCGGGCCAAGACCGTCGGCGAACTCCAGCCGCTGGTCAGGGACCTGCCCGCCGCTTCCGGCTCCGCCGCCCGCCCCGGCGCGCAGCAGCCGTACGCCTACGGCCCCCCGGGCCCCGAGGGGCCGGCGGAGAACCTGGTCGCGGTCTTCAGCGGCGCGAGCCGCAAGGGCCGCTGGCGGGTCGGCGGCCGGACGAACGCCTTCGCGCTCTTCGGCAGCGTGGAGATCGATCTGACCGAGGCGCTTTTCGGCCAACGACTCACCGTCATCAATGCGACGTCCATCTTCGGCAGCGTCGACGTGAGGGTGCCGGAGAACATTTCCCTGCGCGGTAACGGCACCGGCGTTTTCGGCGCCTTCGATGTACGGACGCTCGAATCGGCGGACCCGGAAGCGCCGGTCGTGGTGGTGAACGGCTATTCCGTGTTCGGCTCCGTCGAAGCGCGCCCGAAGCGCGGCAAGTTCGTCGCGGACCTTCAGCGGCGGCTGCGCAAACACCTCGGGCACTGAATAAGAGGCGGCGGACGCCCTTCGGTAATCAGCCAGAATGCCGCAAGGGCGCATTGCGGTGCGTCGACCGCCGGTGGCACGGAGTGCATAGGCGTACGCACAGCGGGTAGGGAGTGCTGCATCGACTCTCGCTCGCGAAGCCGTAGCCGTCGTCAGGAGTAGACCGTGCTGCAACCGCCGCATCAGCCCCTGCAGGTCGCCGCCGTTCCGGCCCAGCGGTCCCCCTCCCGGGAGGACGACGCCGGCCCCTGGCATTCCGACGCGGCCTGCCGCAGCGATGAGGCCGGCCTGTTCTTCGCCCCCTCCAAGGAACCGACCGCCGCCCGGCTGGCCCGCGAGGAGGCCGCCAAGCGGGTCTGCGCCCGGTGCCCGGTCATGGTGGACTGCCGGGAGCACGCGCTGATGCAGCCCGAGCCGTACGGGGTGTGGGGCGGGCTCACCGCCGCGGAGCGACGGGTGGCGCTGGCCCGGCGACGGCGGCGGGACATCGAGCTGACGACCGCGGCGACGGCCGAGCGCATAGCGGCGGCGGGCTGAACGCGCACGGGAAGGGGGCGGGAAGAGCGCTGATCCGCTCTTCCCGCCCCCTTCCCGTGCGCCGGGCTTCGGCTACTTCGCGCGGTCGAAGTCGATGGCGCTGTAGGCGCGCAGCTTCGACAGCCGGTGGGTCGAGGAGATCGTCCGGATCGTGCCGGACTTGGACCGCATCACGATGGACTCGGTGGTCGCCGTCTCCGCGCGGTACCGCACCCCGCGCATCAGCTCGCCGTCCGTGATCCCCGTCGCCACGAAGAACACGTTGTCCCCGCTGACCAGGTCGTCGGTGGACAGCACCCGGTCCAGGTCGTGGCCCGCGTCCAGCGCCTTCTGCCGCTCCGCCTCGTCCTTGGGCCACAGCTTGCCCTGGATGACGCCGCCGAGGCACTTTATGGCGCAGGCGGAGATGATGCCCTCGGGCGTCCCGCCGATGCCCATCAGCAGATCGACGCCGGTGCCCTCGCGGGCGGCCATGATCGAGCCCGCGACGTCGCCGTCGGAGATGAACTTGATCCGCGCGCCGGTCTCCCGGATCTCCTTGACGATGCCCTCGTGCCGGGGCCGGTCGAGGATGACCACGGTGACGTCCTCGGGCGTGGAGTTCTTCGCCCGGGCCACGCGCCGGATGTTCACGGCCACGGGCGCGTTGATGTCGACGAAGTCCGCCGCCTCGGGCCCGGTGACCAGCTTGTCCATGTAGAACACCGCCGACGGGTCGAACATCGCGCCGCGGTCGGCCGCCGCGAGGACGGCGATGGCGTTCGGCATGCCCTTGGCGTTGAGCGTGGTGCCGTCGATCGGATCGACCGCGATGTCGACCTCGGCGCCGGTGCCGTCGCCGACCCGTTCGCCGTTGAACAGCATCGGGGCCTCGTCCTTCTCGCCCTCGCCGATGACGACGACGCCGTTCATCGAGACGGTCGAGACGAGGGTGCGCATGGCCTTCACGGCGGCGCCGTCGGCGCCGATCTTGTCGCCGCGGCCCACCCAGCGCCCGGCCGCCATGGCGGCGGCCTCGGTGACCCGGACCAGCTCCAGGGCCAGGTTGCGGTCCGGGGCCTCCGGGGAGACCTCCAGTTGGGACGGCAGATGATGCTCGGACATCGGAGCGCACCTTTCTGTACGGCGACGACCGGATATGAGGGTGCTGCGACTCTATCGGTAGGTCGATAAAATGAGCAGGGCGGGTCACGCATGAGCGCCCGTGCGTCGCGCGTTCCGGCGGGCGCCCGCCCCGCCCCCGAGCGGCACCCTGCGGCCGGGCGTGTCAGGCCGCGTGCCACCATGGACCCGTGGCAAGCAAGCGAGGCAAGCAGACAGTCCGGGACATGCTCCTGTCGACGTTGGTGATCGCCGCCTGCGCGGGGGTCATCTACCTCTTCATCCCGAAGGACGAGCACGCGGACCCGCTCAAGGCGGTCGACTTCACCGTGGAGCTGGCGACGGTGCGCACGGCGGCCCCTTACCCGGTGGCCGCCCCGGAGGGCCTGCCGGAGAAGTGGAAGGCGACCTCCGTCCGGTACGACGAGGCCGCGGACAAGGCCTGGCACCTCGGCTTCCTCGACGCGGACCGCAAGTACGTCGCGGTCGAGCAGTCCACCGCCGCCGCCCGCACCTACGTCCCCGAGGTCAGCCAGAAGGCGCGGGACACCGGGCGGACCGAGACGGTGGGCGGCGAGGAGTGGCAGGTCTGGGAGGGCGAGAAGTACGACGCCCTCGTCCTGCCCGGGAAGGGCCACACCACGGTGGTGACCGGCTCGGCGCCGAAGGAGAGCCTGGTGAGGATGGCCGCGGCGCTGAAGACGACGCCGCCGGCCGCCCCGGCTTCCTGACGCCCGGCCGCACCGCACCGGCCCGAGGCCGGCACGTACGGAAACCCAAGGCGGCACGTACGGAAACCCGAGGCCGGCACGTACGGAAAAAGGCCCCCGGAACACCGGGGGCCTTTTCCGTGCGCGAGGGGCCTCAGACGGTCTTGACGACCTCGTCGTAGGAGAGGCGGGGGCTGCGCGGGAACCACGCGTCCTCGCCCGGCTTGCCGATGTTGACGACCATCAGCGGGGTGTGGTCGTCGTCCAGGAACTCCTTCTGGATGCCCGCGGCGTCGTAACCGGTCATCGGGCCGGCGGCCAGGCCGGCGGCGCGGACGCCGATGATGAAGTAGGCGGCCTGGAGGGCGGCGTTGAGGCCGGCGGCCGACTCGCGGACCGGGCGCTCCGAGAAGAACACGTCCTTGGCCTGCGGGAAGTGCGGGAGCAGCGCCGGGAGCTCCTCGTGGAACTCGTTGTCGGCGGCCAGGATCGCGACCAGCGGGGCGGTCGCGGTCTTCGGGCGGTTGCCCTCGGCCATGTGCTGCACCAGGCGCTCGCGACCCTCGGCGGACCGGACCAGGACGACGCGCAGCGGCGACTGGTTGAAGGCGGTGGGGCCGAACTTTACCAGGTCGTAGATCGCCTGGACCTGCTCGTCGGTCACCGGCTCGTCGGTGAACGTGTTGGCGGTGCGGGCCTCGCGGAAGAGGAGGTCCTGGGCGGCGGGGTCGAGAACGAGGGACATGTGGTGCTGACCTTCCGATGTGCACAGTGGGGGAAGAAGGTCCGAACGTACGCCTGAAGTAGGTTAACTTTCAACTAAAACGGGGATGGAGTGATCCATTCCACAGCCCCCGGCCGGACCCCGTCCGCAAGGAGCGGGGACCGCGGCCCGCAGCGCGCGGAGTACGCGCCCGCATCGGGCGCACCACCCGCCCCGAAGGGGCCGCGCCCCCCGGCCCGCCGCCTCAGCCCTCGTCCGCGTCCTGCGGGCGGGCGAGCGCCGCGTCCAGCCGGGCGCGGGCGCCCTCCAGCCAGTGGCGGCAGACCCTGGCCAGCTCCTCGCCCCGCTCCCACAGGGCCAGCGACTCCTCCAGGGTCGTGCCGCCCGCCTCCAGCCGGCGCACGACCTCGATCAGCTCGTCGCGCGCCTGCTCGTACCCGAGCGTGCCCGTGGCGGCGGCCGCCGCCGTACCCTCGTCGTCCGTCATGTGATCCACCCTAAATGTGAGCTGTCATGTCTTCGGGGCACCGGGGCACCGGGGCGCCGGGGCGCCGGGGCGCTACTCCGCCACCCGTACGGTGAACTCGCCCTCCGCCACCCGTGCCCGCAGCGGTTCCCCGGCCGCCCCCGCCTCGTCGGGGGAGCGCACCACGTGCCCGTCCGGCCGCTGGAGCACCGCGTACCCGCGCTCCAGGGTGGCGGCGGGGGAGAGGGAGACGACCCGGGCGAGCGTGTGCGAGAGCTCGGAGTCGGCGCGGTCCAGGAGGTGGCCCAGCACCCGGCGGCTGCGCCCGACGAGCGCGTCCACCTCCGCCTCGCGCTCGTCCACCAGCCGCTGGGGCCGCTCCATCGCCGGCCGGCCCAGCGCGTGCGCGAGCCCCCGCTCCTCGCGGTCCAGCAGCCCCCGCACGGTCCGCAGCGCCCGGTCCCGCAACTGCTGCACCCGCTCCAGCTCCTCGCCCACGTCGGGGACGACCTTCTTGGCCGCGTCCGTGGGCGTGGAGGCGCGCAGGTCGGCGACCAGGTCCAGCAGGGGCGAGTCCGGTTCGTGGCCGATCGCGGAGACCACCGGCGTACGGCAGGCGGCCACGGTCCGGACCAGCTGCTCGTCGGAGAACGGCAGCAGATCCTCGACGCTGCCGCCGCCCCGGGCGACCACGATCACGTCGACCTCGGGCAGCGCGTCCAGCTCCTCGACCGCCTGCACGACCTGGGTGACCGCGTTCACCCCCTGGACGGCGGTGTTGCGGACCTCGAAGCGGACGGCGGGCCAGCGGCGGCGGGCGTTCTCCAGGACGTCGCGCTCGGCGGCGGAGGCGCGCCCGCAGACCAGCCCGATGAGCTGCGGCAGGAAGGGGAGCGGCTTCTTCCGGTCCAGCGCGAAGAGCCCCTCGGCGGCGAGCGACTTCTTCAGCTGCTCCAACCGCACCAGCAACTCGCCGATCCCGACCGGCCGGATGTCGGTGGCCCGCAGCGACAGCTGCCCCCGGGGGGCGTACCACTCCGGCTTGGCGAGGACGACGACGCGCGCGCCCTCGCTCACCACGTCGGCGATCCGGTCGAAGACCTGCCGGAAGCAGGTCACGCTCACCGAGATGTCCTGGGAGGGGTCGCGCAGGGTCAGGAAGACGACGCCGGCCCCGGGCCGCCGCGACAACTGGGTGATCTGCCCCTCCACCCAGACGGCGCCGAGCCGGTCGATCCACCCGCCGATGAGCCGGGAGACCTCACCGACGGGCAGCGGCGCTTCCGCGGACGTGTTGAGAGCCATACCGGCGAGCGTATCGGCACCCGCCGACAGGCCCCCGCCCCCCGCGCGCCCGGCGGCACGGGGACGAGGGCCGCCCGCCCGCCTCCTCCCCGCGTACGCCCCCGCCGCCTCACCGCGCCGCGCCGTGCCGCGTACGCTCCCCCGGCGCCTCGCCCCCCTTTGTGCTGCGCACGCCCCCCCGGCGCCCCGCCCTCTGTGTCGCGCACGCCCCGGAACCTCATTCCGCGATGCCGCGCCCACTCTCCGGCGCCCCCGGGCCCCCTGCTCCTCCCGGGCCCCCTGCTCTTCCCGGGCCCCTTGCTCCTCCCGGTCCTCCCGGTCCTCCCGGTCCTCCCGGGCCCTCCGCGCCGCTCCGGCGGCCCGTCCCCTGCACCGCCAGCACCACGAGCCCCACGCCGAGCCAGCAGACGCCCACCACCTGGGAGGACGTCGTCGCCTCGACGATGACCGCGACCAGGATGCCCGCGCCGACCACCGGGACGAGGACGTGCCGCCACCACACGGGCGGCCCCGCCATCCGGCGTACGGCGAACCAGCCGACCACGGACGCGTGCAACAGGACGAACGCCGTCAGCGCGCCGATGTCCACCACCGAGACCAGATGGTCCAGGCCGTCGTCGCGCCGGGCCGCCCACACGGCGGCCACCAGCGTCACGACGGCCGCACCGAGGATCGCCACCCGCGGCACCCCGGACGACGGGCTGACCTTCGCGAGCACCGCGGGCAGCCGCCGCTCGCGGGCCATCGCGAAGACGAGCCGCCCGGCGGCGGCCTGCCCCGCCAGCGCGGCGAAGGCGGCGCCGATCGCCTTGCTGACCGCCACCAGGTCGTGCAACCAGGTCCCCACCGAGGCGTCCACCGCGTCGTAGAACGCCGACCCCTGCGCCGCCGGGTCCGCCGCCAGTTCGGCCGAGCTGACCGGTTCCAGCAGCGCCGCCAGATAGGACTGCGCCACGAACAGCGTGCCGGCCAGCACCAGGCAGAACAGCACCGCCCGCGCCACCTTCCGCGAGCCGCCCGTCACCTCTTCGGCGAACGAGGCGATGGCGTCGAAACCCAGGTACGACAGCACGGCGATCGACACGGCCCCCAGCACGGCGGCCAGGGAGAACCCGGTGTCCCCGGTCAGCGGCGTCAGCCAGCCGCGCTGGGCCCCGTCCCGTACGAGGACGACGACGGCCGCGACGGCGAAGACCAGCAGGACGACGATCTCCATGGCCAGCACCGCGAACCCGACGCGGGCGGCCGCCCGTACGCCCCACAGGTTGAGCAGGGTCGTCACGAGCACCGCGAGCGCGGTCCACACCCAGCGCGAGACCTCGGGGACCAGGGCGTTCATCGCGATCCCGGAGAAGAGGTAGGCGACGGCCGGGATGAGGAGGTAGTCGAGCATGGCCATCCACCCGGCGATGAACCCCGGCCCTTCCCCGAGCCCCTTGCGGGCATACGTGAAGACCGAACCGGCGAAGGGGGCGACCCGCACCATCTGGGCGTAGCTGAAGGCGGTGAACCCCATGACGACCGTGGCCACGATGTAGACGAGGGCGACCGCCCCGTCGGACTTCGCGTCGAGGGCGCCGAACACGCCGACGGGGGCCATCGGGGCGATGAAGAGGAGCCCGTAGACGACCAGGTCCCGGAAGCCGAGCGTCCGGCGCAGGCCGCCCTGCTCGGCACTGCTCCCGGAACTCCCGGAACCCGGCCCCGGACGGCTTCCCTGCGGCCCGCCCGTACCGCTGCCGCCGCCCGTGCCGCTCCCGGCCCCGCCGCCCGTACCGCTCACCGCGCTTCCTCTCCCGCCGTTCCCCGTACCGTTCCTCGCTCCGTTCCCCGTACCGCTTCCCGATCCGCTCCCGGGCACCGACGTCATCGCCCCTCCATCACCATCAGCGACATGCTGCACACACACCGCGACCAGTGTCCCGATCCGGCCGTCCGCGCGCCTGTTCGCCACGGCCTTACGATGGGACGCATGACTGCAACGCCTGCCCGCCGTGTCCTGCTCGCCGCTCCCCGTGGCTACTGCGCGGGCGTGGACCGCGCCGTGATCGCCGTGGAGAAGGCCCTGGAGCAGTACGGGGCCCCGATCTACGTCCGCCACGAGATCGTGCACAACAAGTACGTCGTGCAGACCCTGGAGAAGAAGGGCGCGATCTTCGTGGACGTCACCGCGGAGGTGCCCGAGGGGTCCATCGTGATGTTCTCCGCGCACGGGGTCGCGCCCACCGTCCACGCGGAGGCCGCCGAGCGCAAGCTCGCCACCATCGACGCGACCTGCCCGCTGGTCACCAAGGTCCACAAGGAAGCCGTCCGGTACGCCAAGGAGGACTACGACATCCTCCTGATCGGCCACGAGGGCCACGAGGAGGTCATCGGCACCTCCGGCGAGGCCCCTGACCACATCCAGCTGGTCGACGGCCCCGAGGACGTGGCGAACGTCGAGGTGCGCGACGAGTCGAAGGTCGTCTGGCTCTCCCAGACCACCCTGTCCGTCGACGAGACGATGGAGACGGTCGACGCCCTCAAGTCGAAGTTCCCCAATCTCCTCTCGCCGCCCAGCGACGACATCTGCTACGCCACGCAGAACCGCCAGATCGCGGTGAAGAAGCTGGCCGAGGACGCCGAACTGGTCATCGTGGTCGGCTCCAAGAACTCCTCCAACTCCATCCGGATGGTCGAGGTCGCGCTGGACGCCGGGGCCCCCGCCGCCCACCTGGTCGACTTCGCGAGCGAGATCGACGAAGCGTGGCTGGAGGGCGTGACGACGGTCGGCCTCACCTCCGGGGCCTCGGTGCCGGACGTCCTGGTCGACGGCGTCCTGGAATGGCTCGCGGAACGCGGTTACGCGGACGTGGAGACGGTGAAGACGGCCGACGAGTCGATCACCTTCTCCCTCCCCAAGGAACTCCGCCGCGACCTGCGCGCCGAGGCCGCCGCCCTTTCCGCCGAGTAGTCGCGCACCGGGCCCTGCCTGCCCGTACGGTGGATGCCATGGAGATCTTCGGCGTGGACATCGGCGGATCCGGGATCAAGGGCGCTCCCGTGGATCTGGACCGAGGAGACTTGGCGCAGGAGCGCCACAAAGTGCTGACACCGCACCCGGCCACGCCCGACGGCGTGGCCGGGTGCGTGGCGGAGGTGGTCGGCCACTTCGACTGGTCGGGCCCGATCGGCGTCACGTTCCCGGGGGTCGTCACGGACGGGATCACCCGCACCGCGGCCAATGTCGACAAGGGCTGGATCGACACGGACGCCCGCGCCCTGCTGGCCGAGCGGATCGGCCAGCCCGTCACCATCCTGAACGACGCGGACGCGGCCGGCGTCGCCGAGATGACGTTCGGGGCGGGCAAGGGCCGCACGGGCACGGTCATCCTGCTGACGTTCGGTACGGGCATCGGCAGCGCGGTCTTCACCGACGGCAAGCTGGTCCCGAACACCGAGCTGGGCCACCTGGAACTGCACGGCCACGAGGCGGAGAAGCACGCCTCCACGAAGGCCAAGGACGACGGGGACCTGAGCTGGCAGCACTGGGCGCACCGGGTCCAGAAGTACCTGCTCCACGTGGAGATGCTGTTCTCGCCGGAACTGTTCATCATCGGCGGGGGCGTGAGCCGCAAGGCGGACAAGTTCCTGCCGCTGATCGAGAAGGTCCGGGCCGAGATCGTCCCTGCCCAGCTGCAGAACAACGCGGGCATCGTGGGAGCGGCGATGGCGGCGGCCGCGACCCGGACCGGGGACTGAAGGAGGTCTGCCCGCCCTTGAGCACCGGGGGCGGGCACGGCCCGCCCGCACCTCCCGGCCCGGGCCGACGCGACCCACGTCTCCCGGCCGGGGCTGACGCGACCCACGTCTCCCGGCCGGGGCTGACGCGACCCACGTCTCCCGGCCGGGGCTGACGCGACCCACGTTTTCGGCCCGGGGCGGGCACGGCCCATGGCGCCCGCCCCGGGCCGACGCGACCCGTATCTCCCGGCCCGGGGCGGAGACGGTCCACGGCGCCCGGCTCGGGGCCGGCACGGTCCACGGCCCTGAAGGCGACACCGGCACAGCCCGCCGGGTCGCCCGCCACGGACCTCAGGGCCGCTGGGGCCGGCGCGCGGCGACCGCCCCGGCTCCGGCCCGCTCGGGCGTGACGTCCTCCTTGGGGGGCGCCGCAGACCCCGCGGCTCGGGCGGCGGCCGTCCGGGGCGTCCGCTCCTGAATGCCGGAGCCGCGTTCCTGGGCCGCTGCGTACTGCCGCCGGGCCCGCATCAGGCGCACCTTGCGTACGGAGGTGATGAGCCCCGCGACGAGCGTGCCGCCGTACAGCCAGCCGGCGTGCACGGCGAGGGCGGTGACCAGCCCCATGACCTGTCCGCCGAAACCGTCCGAGCCCCCGGAGATCGGGAACACGCCCACGGCGAAGGCGATCGGCACGCTGATCGGCGCGGTGACCAGGTCGGCGGGGCGGACCCAGAGGGCGGTCAGCGCGCTGACGGGGAGGAAGAGCAGCCCGTAGACCAGCTCGGAGCTGTCGAACAGCAGGCGGTCCAGGCAGGCGAGCACGAACATGGCGAGGGAAGCGAAGAGCCCGGCCCCGATCCCGGTCAGCCGGGGGTTGGGGAACCGCCGCAGCGCGAGCACCACGGGAGGCGCGCTGCGCACCCGTACCCGGTACACGGCGGAACTCTCGCCGGGGGAAACATCCGGCGAAGGCGGTACGGGCGCGGGCTGCGGGGTCTGCCTGCTCTGCGGGGGACGTGTCCTGGGCTGCTCCACCCGTCCAACGTAGGTCGCGGGAGGCGGGGAAGCAGGCGTTGGACACGCGCTTTGGCGGACCTTGGGGTTGCGTTCGATGTCACACGGCCGAAAGTAGCCGTGCCCGGCCGGAACGTGCACGGCCGGAAAGGGAGGGCGGCCCGGACCGGGGAAGAGGTGGCACGGACCGCACGGCACGCATGCCGAAAGCAACCGCCCGGGGCCGGTGACGCGATCCGCACCACCGGCCTCCCCGGGTCCGGTGGACCAGCACCGCGAACCGCCCCGTCCCGGCCTGGCGGGGCCGGCCCGTAAACTGGAGAATCGGTCCACTCCGGGGCCCTGCCGGACCGGCCGGAACAGCCGGGCCGGACCCGGACGCCCCTGACCCCCTCCTCACTCCAGGAAGTCGCCAAAGTGTCGCTCACGATCGGAATCGTTGGCCTGCCGAATGTCGGCAAGTCGACCCTGTTCAACGCCCTGACCAAGAACGACGTGCTGGCGGCCAACTACCCGTTCGCCACGATCGAGCCGAACGTGGGCGTGGTCGGCGTCCCGGACCCGCGCCTGAACAAGCTCGCGGAGATCTTCAACTCGCAGCGGCTCCTCCCGGCGACGGTGGACTTCGTCGACATCGCCGGCATCGTCCGGGGCGCGTCGGAGGGCGAGGGCCTGGGCAACAAGTTCCTGGCGAACATCCGCGAGTCCGACGCGATCTGCCAGGTCATCCGGGCCTTCAAGGACGAGAACGTCGTGCACGTGGACGGCAAGGTCTCGCCGAAGGACGACATCGAGACGATCAACACCGAGCTGATCCTCGCCGACCTCCAGTCCGTCGAGAAGGCCGTCCCGCGCCTGACGAAGGAGTCCCGCCTCCAGAAGGAGAAGGTCGCGGTGCTCGCCGCGGTCGAGGAGGCGCAGAAGATCCTGGAGTCCGGCCAGACGCTGTTCGCCGCGGGCATCACGGCGGGCACCGAGAAGGGCAGGCTCCTGCACGAGCTGCACCTGCTCACCACCAAGCCGTTCCTGTACGTGTTCAACGTCGACGAGGACGAGCTGGTCGACGAGGACTTCAAGAACGAGCAGCGCGCGCTCGTCGCCCCGGCCGAGGCGATCTTCCTGAACGCCAAGATCGAGTCCGAGCTGATCGAGCTGGACGACGACGAGGCCCTCGAACTCCTCCAGTCCATGGGCCAGGAGGAGCCCGGCCTCGCCACCCTCGGCCGCGTCGGCTTCGAGACCCTGGGCCTCCAGACCTACCTCACGGCAGGCCCGAAGGAAGCCCGCGCCTGGACCATCAAGAAGGGCGCGACGGCCCCCGAGGCGGCCGGTGTGATCCACACCGACTTCCAGAAGGGCTTCATCAAGGCGGAGATCATCTCCTTCGACGACCTGGTCGAAACCGGCTCGGTCGCCGAGGCCCGCGCCAAGGGCAAGGCCCGCATGGAGGGCAAGGAGTACGTCATGCAGGACGGGGACGTCGTGGAGTTCCGCTTCAACGTCTGAGCGGATGAAATAACCCCACGTCGCTGACGTGGCAAACATGCAGGTCGGAAGGGGTCGGACTCTGTCGAGTCCGACCCCTTCGCCGTCACCGTGCTGGATAGGTGCTGGATATTCTGACGTGGGGTCAGCGGCGATCAGGTCTCGTAAACGGTGGACCGGTGTCCGACATGAACGACCCAGACCACCAGCTCTCCGTTGTCGAGGGTGTAGACGACGCGGTAGTCGCCGACGCGCAGGCGGCGTCGATCGGGCTGGGACACGAGTGCGGTGGTGTTGAAGCCGAGAGGGTCGGTCTCCAGCTCGGTCAGCTTGGCCAGGATGCGCAGCGCCATGTCGCGAGGGATCTTCCGAAGCTCGGCCTGCGCCTCAGGTCGGAAGACCGTTCGGTACTCACTCACCTCGCGTCAACGTCTCCCTCATGAGGTCCTCGATCGGGATGCCGGGCGCAGGGTTGGCCATGCGCTCATCGATGATCCGGTTGATCTCGCGCTCTTCCCACTCCTGGTACTTACGCAGCACCTCGATGGAGACGACGGCGGCGACTTCCTTGCCCCGGCGCGTGATGACCGTGGGTACGTCGTCGCGGTCCGCGCGTTCCACCACTTCCGCCAGGTGGGCGCGCACGTCGCGGATGGACTCTATGGGCAGCGGCTGCGTCATGCGCTCAAGCGTACCGAGTGTGCCATGTGTACACAATCTGCTCCGGGTGGCGGGTTGTGCCGTGCCGGATGAGCTGGGCGACGCGCCACCGTGCTGGGTTTCGGACGCCGTGCTGTCCGATGCGGGGGGCTGGAACTTGTGCCTTCATGCCCCCGCGGCGAGGGCCTGCGCGCCGCGGTGGCCCGCTGCTGCGCCGCCTGCGACCGCGTCGCCGCCCCCTCCCTCGAGGGCCGTCGGCGTACGCGAAGCCGACCGCGGCGTACCACTGATCGAGGGCTCGTCGACGGGCTCGGCCTGGGCTGCCTCGCGGTGGACGGCCTTCGCATCGCCCTCGCCGAAGCGCCCGCCGCCTTCGCCGTAGCGCCTGCCGGCCCCGACGTCTTGTCCGCACCCGGGTAACGCCTCGTCCGCCCCCGCTCCCACTCCGGGGGCTGCGGGATCGGATCAGTCGGCGATCCGGAAACGTCCCATGGCGATCTTGATGAGTTCGTCGGCGATCTCCTCGACGCTCGCGTCGACCCAGCCGACGACCCAGTCGTGCATCAGGCCGTTGACGGCGCCGATGAAGGCGGCGCGGGCGATGCGGTAGTCGTCGGGGACGAGTTCGCCCCGTTCGAGGGCCTCGTCGATCTGCCGGCCGAGGAGGTCGATCCAGACCGCGCGGCGCTCAAGGCGCTGGCGGTCCAGGCGGGGGCTGACGCCGACGATCTCGACGTAGGCGATGCGGGCGTGGCGGGGGTCGGACGCGGCGCCCGTGATGTAGGCGCGGAGCATCAGCATGAGCCGCTTGCGCGGAGGCTCGTCCTGGATGGCGGGCAGGATGTCGAGGACGGCCTGTTCGGCGATGTCGTTGACGTACAGGTGCAGTTCGGCCAGCAGGTCTTCCAGGGTGCGGAACTCTTCGTAGAACTGACGGGACGACAGTCCGGCGGCCTTGCAGAGGTCGGCGATCTTGGTGCCGCGGTAGCCGGGGCGCGCACCGAACATCTCCAGGCCCGCCTCCAGGAAGCGCTGATGGCGTTCGGCCCGCCGCTCGCCGGCGTCCCTGCCCCCGTACCGGCCTGCCGCCGGAGCGATCCTGCCGCTCACGTGTGCCCCCATCGGTCGATACGGAGAATCTTCCCGCACCGGTCTTGCGGTGGAGACCGCCCCCTCCCTACCATCCAGTAACTCAGTTCGAAAATCGTGATGTTCAGATTCAGGGAGGGGTTCGCACGCGGCTCACGAGGCCGTGTGGAGCCTGGACTCGTCCTGCATCGCCCCCCCTCACCGCCCCGCCGGGGCCGCAGGCTCTCCGCGCGCCTTGCGCCTTCGTGCCCCGCTGGACAGGGCGCCGCCCTGGAACTGGATCTCTCCGTATCGTGCGCCCCTGTGCGCACCCGCCTGGAGGAGATACCCGCATGCCTTCTGTGAGCAGCCGTGCTCGGGCGATCCCCGTACGTGGAGGTCGTCGCCGCCTCCGCCATCTGCGGCACATGGCCGCGGCCGCCGTTCTCGCGGCCGGCGCCCTCGTGCCCCTCTCGGTCGGCTCCGCCCAAGCCGCCCCCGCCTCCGCCCCCGCCCTGCGGGAGGTGATGTTCGTCGGCAACAACTGGGAGGGCACCGCCGACGTCATCAAGCCCGGCGGCGACTTCGGCAGGATCGGCCGGATCAACATCGTTCCGGACAAGGTCGAGCGGCTTGCCCGCATCTACACGAACCCGGTCAACCTGGCCGTCTACCTGGGGATCCGGGCGACCGCGGGCGAGGGGCACGACCAGCTCGTCGACGACCTCTACTCCACCCCCGACGGCCGTTCCGTCGTCGCCTCACGGCCCAGCTTCGGCGACGTCGTATCCATCGACCTGACCACCGGGAAGGTCAACTGGCGGTTCGCGGTCTCGGGTTACCGCTCCGACCACATGGCCGTCTCCCCGGACGGCACGAAGGTCGCGGTCTCGGCCTCGCTCGGCAACACCGTGCACGTCCTCGACATCAACACCGGAAGCCAGTTGGGCAGATTCAGCACCGGCGACAAGCCGCACGAGAACATCTGGACCGAAGGCGGCAAGTACATCTGGAACATGTCCATCGGCAACGTCGAGACCGCTCTCGACGCCCCGTGGCTGGACTGGACCAAGGGTGACCGGCGTATCACCGTCACCGATGCGAGCACGTTCGAGGTCGTGCGGACGATCGACATGCGCGAGCGCCTGGACGCCTTCGGGCGCAAGGACCTGTCCAACTCCGTCCGCCCGGCGGTGTTCGGCCCCGACTTCTCCAAGCTGTACTTCCAGGTCTCCTACTTCAACGGCTTCCTGGAGTACGACGTCGCCACCGACAGGATCACCCGGGTCAGGACCCTGCCCAAGAACCCGGCGACCAGCGACGACCGCACCACCTACGTCAACGACTCGCGCCATCACGGCATGTCCATGAGCCCTGACGGCAGCAAGCTGTGCATCGCGGGCACGATGGACGACTACGCCACCATCGTCGACCGCGACAGTCTTCGGGAAGGCCCGCTCGTCACCGCGTCCAAGCCCTACTGGGCCACCGTCAGCGGCGACGGCCGCGCCTGCGTGATCTCCGAGAGCGGCGCCGACCGGGTCACCGCCATCGACTTCGCCACCGGGGAGAAGGTCGCCTCCGTGCCCGTGGGGGACCACCCCCAACGGGTCCGGCTCGCCCGGATCCCCGCCGACTGGTCCAGCCCCACGAGCTAACTTCCGTCCTGAGGGGCGCAGGGGGCGCGAAGCCCTCTGCGCCCCCTCACGCGAGCACCGGGCCGAGCACCGGGCCGAGCACCGGGCCGAGCCCCGTGTTCCGCGACGTGGGCCGGGACAGGGCGCCCGGCCCCGGCGCCGGGTTCCTCGCTTGCTCCGCCGACGCGCCGTCCCCGGCCCGTCCGGCGGCGGGGGCGGCCCGCTCTTCCGCGGTGAACGGGCTCGGCTCCTCCTCTGCGGAGAGCCGGTGCGGTGGCTGTTCCGACTTTCCGGCTTTCCCCCCCTCGCGGGCGTCGGGACCGCCGTGCCCGAGGCCTCGCGGGTTCAGTGCCTCGGTGCGGCGTCCGTGTCGGTCCTGCTTCAGGGGCGGGGTCGGCGGGAATCGGGCGGGCGCGGACGGGTTCGATCCGCGAACAAAGGGTACAAAACGGTATAGATCCCCCTGGGGAGGCTGATGCGATGCCGTGGTTCGCCTGGCTGCTCGCCGCCGCGGCGCTCGGTGCTGCGGAGTTCTTCACCCTCACGCTGGTCTTCGGGCTGCTGGCCGGCGCCGCGCTGGTGGCTGCCGTGGTGGCCGGAGTCGGCGTCGGACTGTTCGGGCAGCTCCTGGCGTTCGGACTGACGGGGGTGGCGGGGCTCGCCCTCGTCCGGCCCGTCGCCCTGCGGCAGATGGCCCAGGCGCCCCTGACCGTCGAGGGCAGCGACGCCCTGATCGGCAAGCGGGCCGAAGTCGTGCGGGAGGTCACCGCGACCCACGGACTGATCAAGCTCTCCGGCGAGGAGTGGTCCGCCCGCGCCTTCGACGAGAGTCACGTGATCCCCGTGGGCGCCCTGGTGGACGTCATGGAGATCGACGGCGCGACCGCTGTGGTGTACCCCCGCGAGCTGCTTCCCTGACCACACGAACCCGCCACATGAATCCGCCACACGAAACTGCCACACGAGCCCGCCATACGACCCCGCCGCCTGAACCGGCTGCCTGAACCGGGGGCTCGAACCGGCCGCCCGAACGTCCTGGCCGACCGTCTGTCACCCGCGGTGTACGGAGCGCTCCCGGCGACGGAGAAGAAGGAGAAGGAAAAGGAAAGGAGAAGGAAGGAAAGCCGAAGGAAGAAGGAAAGTGAGGAGATATGGATCCGGTCGTCATCCCGATCCTCGTGGCGGCGATCGTCGTCGTCTTTTTCGTGGCCGCCACCGTCCGCATCGTCCCGCAGGCCCGCCGCTACAACGTCGAGCGGTTCGGCCGTTACCGCCGCACGCTGCAACCCGGCCTGAACTTCGTCCTGCCGGTGGCGGACCGGATCAACACCAAGCTCGACGTGCGCGAACAGGTGTACTCCTCCGACCCCAAACCGGTGATCACCGAGGACAACCTCGTGGTCAACATCGACACCGTCCTCTACTACCAGATAACCGACCCGCGGGCGGCCGCCTACGAGGTCGCCGACTATCTGCAGGCCATCGACCAGCTCACCGTGACCACCCTGCGCAACGTCATCGGCTCCATGGACCTGGAGGGCACGCTCACCTCCCGCGAGGAGATCAACGCCCGGCTCCGCGCCGTCCTCGACGACGCCACCGGCAAGTGGGGCATCCGCGTCAACCGCGTCGAGATCAAGGCCATCGACCCGCCGAACACCATCAAGGAGGCGATGGAGAAGCAGATGCGGGCCGAGCGCGACAAGCGCGCCGCCATCCTGCACGCTGAGGGTGAGCGGCAGGCCAAGATCCTCACCGCCGAAGGCACCAAGCAGAAGGACATCCTGGAGGCCCAGGGCACCCAGCAGGCCATGATCCTGCGCGCGGACGGCGAGTCCAAGGCCGTGGAACTGGTCTTCCAGTCCGTCCACCGCAACAACGCCGACGCGAAGGTCCTCGCCTACAAGTACCTGGAGACCCTCCCGCACCTCGCCCAGAGCGACAACAACACCTTCTGGGTGATCCCCGGCGAGCTGACCGAGGCGATCCGTACCGTCACCCATGCGTTCGGCGACCGGGCGAGCGGTACGGGACCGCCGCCGGGCGCCCGGCGCGAGGACGCGGACGACGACTTCGACGGCGAGGACAAGGACCACGTGGACGCCCCGGAGATCCAGCCGAACTCCACGCTCGCCCTGGACGCCGTCGCCGCGGCCGACGAGGCCGCCAAGCAGGCCGCCGTCGCGGTGAGCGACGCGAAGGCGGAGGCGGAGGCCGCCGGTGAGACCCGGATGCCGGGCCGGGGACGCGCGGCCGGAGACTCCGAAGGCTGATGAGGGGCGGCGGAGACCCCTCGGCTTTCCGCCTCTCTCGCCCCCGGTCGGCGTGAACCCCCGGCGTTCCGGCCCCGGGGCGATCCTCGTCGGCGCTCCCGGCTCGGCTCCGTCCGCGTAAAGTCCTTGGTGCCGTCGCGCCCGTACGGCAGACTTACCGCCGCAGTTCACATGAGGGCGCGGGCGACTCGGGGGAAGACAACGTGAATCGCCGCCTGTCCGTGGCGCTGGCCGCCTACGGGGTGTGGAACCAGGCCATCCTGCTGTTCCTGTTCGAGCCGTTGAAGGAGTGGGTCTCCGGTTTCCTTCCGGTCGGCACGACCGTGGGAGAGGTCCGGCTGCTCGGGCTCTCGTTCGACGGGTTCGCGGTGCGCGACCCGGAGCACGCCGTGGGGTGGGTGCCGCAGCTCCTCTTCCTGGTGGTGAGCGGGCTCCTCATGTACGGCGTGTTCCGCGGGAGTGCGACCGTCAGGCCGAGGGTCAGGGCCGTTGTCGCCCTCGGCGGAGCCTTGCTGCTCGCCCCGGGCGCGGCCATGCTGATCACCCCCGCCCTGGACCCGGGCGCCGCCTCCGCCCTCCCCGCGTACGGTGAGTGGGTCGTGCGGGCCCAGCTCGGCGAAGTGCCCGCAGCGGCGGCGCAGTTCGCGCTGCTCACCCTGTGGGTGCCGTTGATCCCCTGGTTCCTGGTGTGGAGGTATCGCGCGCTGCCGCCTCTGCGGGACCACTTCGGAACCATGGAGGACGCCGAGAGCCGCGAGGACGGCCCCGAGGGGGCCCGCCGAGGTCGCGAAAAGGCCCGCACGGGCCACGACGCGGACCACGCGGGCCGTGAGGAGACGCAGGAGCCGCAGGAGGCCAAAGAGGTCCAGGAAGGCCCCGCGGAAGTCGTACCGCGGGCCGTCACCGCCCGCGAGCGGCGGCACTTGGTGTGTGCCGGGCTCATTCCGGCCGTGCTGCTGGCCGTGGCCGGGGGGCCGGTCCTTCGCCATGTCCGGGTGCGGTACCTGTCCCAGGGAGCCCCGGGTTCCCCGGACGCCTCGATCACCTTCGACCCGGACCTGTGGAACTCCTACACTCCGCCGCCCCTCGTCGCCGAGTGGAGCGGCGTCCTCTACCCCGCGCTGCGCCTGCGCCCGCTCCGTACGGAGATGGTCGCCGGCTGGACCGTCACCCTCGTGGTCTGCGCCGTCTTCCTCGGGGTCCTGGCGCTGGCGCTCCGCTCGGTGGCCACGCGCTCGGCGGGACTCGTGCGGAGGCCCCCGGCGGAACCCGGCGCCACCACCGCCTCCGCCCCGGCCGGACCCGCCGCGTACCTCGGGCTCGTCATGAAGGGGTGGTACGCGACCCTGCTGGCCGCCGTCGTCGCCGCGTTCGTGGACGGCCGGCTGCTGCGTTGGTTCGCGCCGCGCAGGGAGAACGGTACGGCCCTCACCGACCACCTGGGGGTGGCGCTCGGCGACGCCGTCCGGTTCGGCGCGGCCTGGGGGTGGGCGACCGGACTCGCGTGCCTGGCCGTGGTGCTGCTGATGGCGCGCCGGGCCGCCCCCGCGCCCCCCGTGGCCCCGCGCGCCGACGCGTACGAGAAGGGGCCGGATCACGTGGACGCGACGCAGCCGAGCCGTCAGGGCGCGGCGCGATCGGACCGTCAGGGCGAGGAACAGCCGGTCCGGGAGGACGAGGGACCACCGGGCCGTCAGGACGAGGGACAGCCGGTCCGCGAGTGCGAGGAGCAGTCGGCCCATGGCGAATAACCGACGGGGGGCCGGGACCCGCAGGACGGGTGCGCTGACCCGGGCGAGCGTACGGCGGGGGAGCGGGTCGCGCCCACCGCGCCCCGAGGCGGAAGAGGAGACGGAGGCCGGAGGCCGGCTGCGGTTCGTGAAGAGTCCGACCACCTGGCTGCTGGGCATCCTGCTGGCCGTGGCGACCGTGACGTTCCAGGACGTCCTGACCGCGACGGTGAAGGCGGTCCTTCCGCTGGACCGGGTGCCGGATCGGCTCTCACCGCAGAACGCCATCGACGTCGTCGACGTCAAGGACGTCAAGGACATCGGGTACTACGTGGTGCGCGACGGCGGGGGCGCCGGGGACGGGAGGCTCCTCGAAGAGATCTCGTCGGGCGGCCCCTGGCGGGAGGGCCGCACCGTCGTCGACGCCGGGGAGTCCGATTGGATGATCACCGTGCAGGGCCGGGCCTCCCAGCAGGTCCGCATCACCGACATCGTGCCCGTACTGGAGGGAGGGGCGTGTGAGAAGCCGCTCGGCGGCAGCCTGGCGCACTTCCCCTCCCAGGGCGTCTCGGACGTCATCCCGCTGGAACTGGAGGTGGACGCGCCCCGCCCCCGTCTCAAGACCTACGGCAAGGAAGGCAAGGACGCCAAGCCGTTCTTCACCGGGCCTCAGGCCAAGCACATCACCTTGAACCAGAACGAGACCGAGGCGTTCATCGTCCACGCGACCTCCGAGACCGGCTACTGCCGCTGGCGGTACCGCGTGCACTACGAAGTCGGCGGCAGTACGGCGGAGACGACGATCAGCGGGCCCGGGGGGAAGCCCTTCGAGCTGACCGCGCGACTGCCCGACGCGTCCGCGTACCGGAAGGTCTACTTCCCCGGCCTCGACTGCGTGTCCCCGGCCTCCCGGCCGCTGAGCACCTGGTACGAGCAGACCGGCCCGGAGTACGCCCGCGCCCGCAGCGGCGACCGGGTGCCGCCCTGCCCCAAGAGCTGAGTCCCCGGAGCCGAGTCCCCGGAGCCGAGTCCCAGGGGCCGGCCCCACGGGCCGGGCCCCGGGGCCGAGGGCGGTGGTCCCCGCTAGCGGCCGTCCGTCTCCACCCGCAGCTCCGCCAGGCCCGCCGGCTTCTCCGGGTCCTCCGAGCGGACCGTCACCCGGACCTTCCTGGCCGTGTCGCCCGCCAGGAAGGGGCGCCAGAAACGGCCGTCGACGGAGGTCTCCACCGTGGAGGAGACCGGCGGTACGCCGCTCCAGCGCGGTGTCACCTCCGTGATCCGCGCCGGGCGCGGGCCCACGTCCACCGTCAGGGAGCCCTCCGCCCCGCCTGGCGACCAGAACGTCGCCGGGCTCCCGTCCACCGCCGCCTCCGCGTACAGCCCCGGGGCCTCGGAGGTCGCCGCCACCGGGCGGCAGCGCGCCGCGTCGGCCGTCGGGACCAGGTCGGGGCGGCGGGTCGGCAGGGTCAGCGCGGCGGTCAGCCGGCGCGGGCCCTCGGACGTGTGGACCGTGAACGGGCCGCCCGAGACCAGGCGGACCGTGGTCGTCCGGGGCCCGATCTCGACGTCGTACGCCGCGTCCCGGAACCGCAGGCCCTTCAGCGTCACGCCCTCGCGCAGCTGAGGCGGCAGCGAGGGGGCCAGACGGACGCCGTCCTCGCGCAGCCGCAGACCGGTCAGACCGTGCGTGAACACCTGGAGGAAGCCGCCCTTCCCGGTCAGGAAGTCGTCGGCGGGGAAGCCCGACAGCGGGTCCTCCGCCCCCGCCTTCTCGCCCCGCGCCTCGGAGAACAGGTCGTACGGGCCCCGCAGGTACGGGCGCACCGCACGCTGGAGGTACGTGTACGCCGAGCAGCCCGGCTCGCCGGTCTCCGCCGCGACGATCGCGTGCACGGAGTCCGTCATCGCCGGGCCGTCCGGGTCGGTGCGGGCCGCGTAGTAGTCCAGGGTGGCCGCCGCCGCGCCCGGCTCCATCGGCCACTCCAGCGGATAGGCCAGCAGGACCGCGTCCGCCTGCTTGATCGTGGAGCCGTTGTACCCGGCGTACTGGAGGAAGACCTTCCGCTCCGCGTCGTACGGGATACGGAGACCGGCCGCCACCCGGTTCCAGGCGGTGGGCGGGCGGTGGCCGAGGAGGCGGGCGGCGCGGGTCGCGTTGCGCAGCGCGGTGGCGGCGACCGCGTTGGTGAAGGCGCCGTCGTCGACCCCGTTGCTGTACTCGTCGGGGCCCGCCACGTTCCGGACGGAGTAGCCGCCGTCCGCGTTCGCCGTGGCGCGGGAGCGCCAGAAGTCCGCGATGCCCTTCAGCAGCGGCCAGCCCCGCGCCGCCAGCCAGTCGCGGTCGCCGGTGGCCAGGTAGTACTGCCAGACGGCCAGCGACACGTCTCCCTGGAGGTGGTTCTGCGTCAGGCAGTGCGGCGGGTCCCAGCTCTGGCACTCGGAGTCGAGACGGCCCCGGCTCGCACTGGTCCAGGGGTAGAACAGGCCGTCGTACCCCAGCTTCTCGGCGTTCGCGCGGGCCGCGTGCCGGGTGCGGTAGCGGTACTCGACGACCGGACGCGCCAGCTCCGGGCGGGTGGCGAGCAGCCCCGGGAACATCCACGTCTCCGCGTCCCAGAAGACCATCCCCGCGTAGTTGTCGCTGGTCAGCCCGGCCGGGGCGATGCTGTCGGCGGAGCCGCGCCGCGCGTTCGCCAGCAGCCCGTACTGGGTGGAGCGCAGCCACCGCTGCAACGCGCGGTCGCCGGGGACCAGCACGTCGGCGGACCAGGCGTCGCGCCAGGCCGCCTCGTTCGCCGCGAAGACCCGGTCCCAGCCGCGCCGGGCCGCCCGGTGCGCCGCCTCGCGGGCGTCCTCGGCGGGGGCGCGGGAGGTGAGGGCGGTGTCGACGCCGACGTACTTCTCGAAGGTGTACGTCCGGCCCGCGCGGACCGGGGCCACGTGCCGCGACGCACCGGTCCGCAGGGTCTCGACCACCCCGGAACCGCTCCGCATCGTCTGTGCGACGGCCCCCTCGACCCCCGTGCCGAGCGTGCGGAACGTGCCGTCCTCGCGGAGCGTGATCCGGCGTGCGCCCCGCCCGTCGAGCCGTCCGGTGACGGTCGCGGCCCCGCTCCAGCGCGGGGTCATCCGCAGGCGTACGGCACCGGTGTGGACGTCGGAGCGGTCGGCCAGCACGTCGTACACGAGGTCGGTGGCCCGGCCGTCCGCCGTCGTCCACCGCAGCGAGGTCCGCACGAGGCCGCAGGAGAGGAAGACCGTCTGCCGGTAGTGCGAGATGCGGCCCGCCGGGGTGTCCGGCCCGAGGGTCTCCTCGCCCACGCCCACGTCGATGTCCGTCCAGCTCGGCAGCGCGGCGATCACCTCGCGGCCCTCGGAGACGGCCCGGTCGCGGGCGTAGAGGCCGGAGACGAACGCGCCGTCGTAGCGCGGGGTGTAGAGCGGCCAGCCGGTCTTCTCGCCGGTGGCCGCGTAGCCCGTGCCGGTGGCGGGGATCCGGTGGCCCAGATAGCCGTTCCCGACGTACGGGTCGTAGCCCTCGGCCTCCCCGAAGCGGGTGGACGTCCGCGCCCAGGCCGGGTCGGAGGCGTCCCCGCAGGCGGGGGGCGCCGGGGCGGCGGCCGGGGAACCGGCGGCCCGGGCGGCGGACGGCAGCGGGGCGATCAGGGCCGCCGAGACCACGGTGGCGAGGGCGAGGACGGAGATGCGCGGAAGGCTCACGGGACGACGGTAGGGGCTGTCCCGCGATTCCCGGTGGATCAGCGCGCGACGTCGGATGCGGTGCATCGCAAGGCGGAGGGGCATCCGCATACGGGATGTACGGGGATGTTCCGACAATGCGGCGAGGTGCCGTAGCCGTCGTCGCGCGCCCGCCGGGAATTGCGGGACAGTCCTTGGGGAGAGGTCCGCACGGTAGGCCGCCACGGCGCGCAGGACCGCCCGTACCCGCCCCGCGCCGGGGGCCGCCGGCCCGCCGGATGGAGCAGGTCCCGCCCCGGGGCGGCGTGCGTCGGACGCAGCGCGCCGCCTACCCGGCGGCCGTCCCCGTCTTCCGCCCCGCCCCGCACAGCGGCACCACCGCTTCCCCCCGGACCGCGTCGCCCCCTTCCCGTACCGCCGCCCAGCCGACCGCCCCGGTCGGCTCGACGAAGAGGCCGCGTGCCGCCAGGTCCTGCTGGGCGGCGCGGATGCCGTCCTCCGACACCGTCAGGAAGACGCCGCCCGAGGCGCGTACCGCCGCCAGGATCTGGCGGGCGCGGGGCGGCCGGGGGATCGCGATGCCCTCCGCGAGGGTGGGGGCGGCGGGCACGGCGTCCGATCCGCCCGGGACCGCCGTCCCGGGAGCGGCCGGAGGCGGCCCCTCCGCGCCCGCCACGTCCCCGGGAGGCGGCGTCTCCGCGCCTGGGTCCGCGCCCGTCTCCGCGCCCGGCACGTCTTCCGGGAGCAGGTCCACCGCACCCCTCGCGCCTTCCGGGAGCAGGTCCTCCGCGCCCGCCCGGAAGGCCGCGGCCAGCGGGGAGACCGCCTCCGCCTGGACGGCGACCAGCCGGGGGCGGGCCGTGACCAGCCCCAGGGCGCGCAGTTCGGCGACCGCCAGGGCCGCGCCCAGCAGCAGCGTGCCGTTGCCCGCCGGGACCACCAGCGTGTCCGGGAGCCGTCCGCCCAGCTCCTCCCACAGCTCGTACACGTACGTCTTCACGCCGTGCAGGAAGTACGGGTTGAAGACGTGCGAGGCGTAGAAGACCCCCGGTCCGTCCGCCGCCGCGCGGGCCGCCGAGGCGGCCGCCTCCCGGCCGCCCGGGACCGCGACCGGGCGCGCGCCGTGGGCCCGGATCCGCTCGGTCTTCCCGGCCGGCGTGCCCTCGGGGACGTACACCGTGCACGGGAGCCCCGCCCGCGCGCAGTACGCGGCGACGGACGCGCCCGCGTTGCCGGAGCTGTCCGCCACGACCCGGTCCGGGGCCAGCCGCCGGGCCAGCTCCACGAGGACCACCGCGCCGCGGTCCTTGAAGGAGCGCGTCGGCATGAGGAAGTCGAGCTTCGCCGAGACGGTGTCCGTGAGGGGGACGAGCGGGGTGCGTCCCTCGCCCAGGGAGATCGCCGGGGTGGGGAGCGGGAGGAATTCCTTGTAACGCCACAAGGAATCGGTCCGCCCCGAGAACGCGTTCGCCCCGACGCCTCGCGTGGGGGCGAAGTCGAGGTCCCACGGGCCCCGGCAGGCCGGACAGCACCAGGTCAGAGCCGTGATATCGGACCGCGTCCCGTCCTTCGGACACCGATAGCTCGTCATGTCGCCCAGCATGTCAGGCATATGGCGGGTGAATGGCGTGCGTATGGAGCGTCTCAAGGCGCTCTTGTGAGTTCGCCATGGATCGGTCAATCTTTCGCTGGCAGCAGGGCGGGCCGCTTCCCGGACGACGCGGTACGCCGTGCGCCGCAATGGCTGATTTGTCATGCCCATGCAGGGTTCGGCCCTGCGGCTCCGGCTCCACCGCACTGCCCCCGTACCACCGCACCACCCCCCACCAGAGCACCGCCGATGAGGAGGACCCCTCAGATGTCAGTGACGCGTCACACCCCCCAGGCCCGTCGAAGACTCGCCGCGGCGACCGTCATAGCCACCGCAGCCGCCGTCGCGCTCGCCACCGCCGCCCTCCCGGCGACCGCGGCCGAGCGCGCCCCCGAAGGCGTGATCCTGAACGCGGACGCGCCGGGGACCATCAGCGACAGCTACATCGTGACGCTGAAGGAGTCGGCCGCGAAGGCGGACTCCGCCCAGGGCAGGGCCCTCGCGAAGAAGTACGGCGCGAGCATCGAGCGCACCTACCGCGCGGCCCTCAACGGTTACGCGGTCGAGGCGTCGGAGGCGGAGGCGAAGAAGTTCGCCGCCGACCCGGCCGTCGCCTCCGTCTCGCAGAACCGCACCTTCACGGTCTCCGCCACCCAGACCAACCCGCCCTCCTGGGGACTGGACCGGATCGACCAGCGGGGCCTCCCGCTGGACCAGCGCTACACCTACCCCGACAAGGCCGGTGAGGGCGTCACCGCGTACGTCATCGACACCGGGGTGCGCATCAGCCACAGCGACTTCGGCGGCCGGGCCTTCAACGGCTACGACGCCATCGACAACGACAACGTCGCCCAGGACGGCCACGGCCACGGCACGCACGTGGCGGGCACCGTCGCGGGCACCGCCCACGGCGTCGCCAAGAAGGCGAAGATCGTCGGCGTCCGGGTCCTGAACAACCAGGGCTCCGGCACCACCGACCAGGTCGTCGCCGGCATCGACTGGGTGACGGCCAACGCCGTCAAGCCCGCCGTCGCCAACATGAGCCTCGGCGGCGGCGCGGACGCGGTCCTCGACGCGGCCGTGCAGCGGTCCATCGCCTCCGGCATCACCTACGCCGTCGCGGCGGGCAACGAGTCGACCAACGCCAACACCAAGTCCCCGGCGCGCGTCGCCGAGGCCATCACGGTCGGCTCGACGACCAACACCGACGCCCGCTCCAGCTTCTCCAACTACGGCGCGGTCGTGGACATCTTCGCCCCCGGTTCCTCGATCACCTCGACGTGGAACACGAGCGACACCGCGACGAACAACATCTCCGGCACGTCGATGGCCAGCCCGCACGTGGCCGGCGCGGCGGCGGTCTACCTCGCCGACAACCCGGGCTCGACCCCCGCCCAGGTCTCCGCCGGACTCGTCGCCGCCGCCACCCCGAACGTGGTCACCAACCCCGGCACCGGCTCGCCCAACCGCCTGCTGTACGTCGGCGCGGGCAGCACCAACCCGCCGGGCAAGAAGTTCGAGAACACCACCGGGTACCCGATCAACGACAACGCCACCGTCGAGTCCCCGGTCACCGTCTCCGGAATCACCGGCAACGCCCCGGCCGCGCTGAGCGTCCCGGTCAACATCTCCCACACCTACATCGGCGACCTGAAGATCGACCTGGTCGCCCCGAACGGCACGGTCTTCAACCTGAAGGCGTACGGCTCCGGCGGCAGCAGCGACAACGTGGTCACCACGTACACCGTCAACGCCTCCTCCGTCGTCGCCAACGGCACCTGGAAGCTCCGGGTCAGCGACAACGCGAGCGCCGACACGGGCCGGATCAACAGCTGGGCGCTCCAGTTCTGATCCCGCCCCGGCGGTGAACCACCGAACCCCGTGAGAAGGGCCGGGGCGGTCGCGTCACGCGACCGCCCCGGCCCCTCCGGCGTACGGGGCCCCGTCAGCGGCGGTTGAGCCCGCGGTCGACCGCGGTGATCAGCTCACCGTTCTCCGTGTCCCCGTCCAGCGACCAGAACATCGCCCCGCCGAGACCCTCCTCGCGGATGTACGCGGCCTTCGTGCGCAGCACCTGCGGGTCGTCGTACGTCCACAGGGTGGTGCCGTCGAACAGCCAGGCGTGGCCGTTCTTCGCGTCCCGGTGGACCTTGTACGCGCCCGAAGCGGCCAGCTTCTTCAGGACCTTGTAGTCCTCGTACCCCGCCGCCCAGGTGGCCGGGGCCGGGCCCGTCGCCGGCTGTCCCATGCCCGTGCCGCCGCCGCTCACCCCGGTCCAGCCCTGGCCGTAGGTCGGCATGCCCATCACGATCTTGTGCTTGGGGGCGCCGCGCCGCACCCAGTCGCGCACGGTCCGGTCGACGCTGAAGTCGTCCCGCGCGTACAGGGCCGACTGCTGGGCCGTCTTCTTCTCGCTCGACACGTGGTGGTCGTACCCCTGGATGTTGACGAAGTCGAAGTCCTTCATGAGGCGCTTCACGTCGAAGCCCGCGTCGATCGCCTTCGGGTTGGCCGGGACGTACGCCGACAGGTCGTAGTGCTTGGGCTTCGGCCTGTGGCGCCCGCGGCCCTTCCCCTCGCCCGCCTTCCGCCCGGCCTTCGCCTCGCTCTTCGCGTGGGCGTCGAGCTGGGTGCGGAACTCGTGGATCAGGGCGGTGAAGTTCTTCTTGTCCTCCGGTCGGAAGACCGTGCCCTCGTTGGCCGCCGAACCGGGCCACTCCCAGTCGACGTCGATGCCGTCGAAGAGGCCGGCCGCCGCGCCCTCGCCGCCGCGCGCCCCGTCCTTCGGGAGGTTGCCCTTGATGTACAGGTCGATGCAGGAGGAGACGAGCGCCTTGCGGGAGGTGGCGGTGCGGACCGCGTCGGAGAAGTGGGTGGACCAGCTCCAACCGCCCAGCGAGATCATGACCTTGAGGCCGGGGTGCTTGGCCTTCAGCTCGCGCAGCTGGTTGAAGTTGCCCGCGAGCGGCTGGGTGTCGGTGTCGGCGACGCCGTCTACCGAGCCGGCCGCGTCGAGCGGACGGGCGTAGTCCGCCCAGGCGTCGGCCTGGCCGGGGACGTTGCCGGTGAAGCACTTCCCCTCGGCGCTGACGTTGCCGAAGGCGTAGTTGATGTGGGTCAGCTTGGCCGCGGCGCCGCTGGTGTCCAGGTCCTTGACCTGGAAGTCGCGTCCGTAGACGCCCCATTGGGTGAAGTAGCCGATGCTCTTGTACGCGGGGCGGTGGTGGCCCTCGCCGCGGTCGCCGCCGTTGCCGCGGTCGTGGCCGACGGCGGCCGGAGCGACGCCCGCCAGCAGGGCGAGGGAGACGCCGGCGACGGTCATTCGGGACAGGTTGCTTCGACGCATGGGGCTCGTTCCTGTGCGTGATCCGGTGCGGGAGGCAGAACGGAAGGAGAGCGGGAGGAAAAACGGGAGCCGTGCTGTGCACAGGAAGGTATTGGTCTGGACCAAAAATGGTCAAGAGGTCGCGGGCGTCGAAGTCGGCGGCCGTGTGGGGCGCCGCGGAACGGGGCAGGTTCCGGGCGGCTCCGGAGGCCCGGGGCGGCCCCGCGTGACTGCGGACCGGTTCGGGGCGGCCTCGGGGGCGGGGATCGGCCGGTTCTGCTCTGGCGTTCACGTGCGGGTTATGCCTGAGCCCTCGCAAGATCACCACATTGAGTGAAACCTTGGCCCATGCTTGCGGTGTACAACCCACGGTTGCCAGGCTGTCGCAGACTGTCAACCTGTTGGGAGTGGCCTGTGACTTTCGGTGAGCAGCCCGCCTATCTGCGCGTGGCGAGCGATCTCAGGGAGAAGATCGTCAATGGTGCGCTGCCGCCCCACACTCGCCTGCCGTCGCAGGCCCGCATCCGGGAGGAGTACGGGGTCTCGGACACCGTCGCCCTGGAGGCGCGGAAGGTGCTGATGGCGGAGGGGCTGGTCGAGGGGCGGTCCGGCTCCGGAACGTACGTGCGCGAGCGCCCCGTCCCCCGCAGGATCGCCCGCTCCGGATACCGGCCGGACAAGGGGTCCAGCCCCTTCCGGCAGGAGCAGGCGGCCGAGGGGGCGCGTGGGACCTGGGAGTCCCGCAGCGAGCAGGAGGGCGCGAGTCCCGAGATCGCGGGGCGGCTGGGGATCGAGCCCGGCGACCGGGTGATGCGCACCCACTACGTCTTCCGGGAGGCGGGCGAGCCGGTCATGCTCTCCACCTCCTGGGAGCCGCTCGCCGTCACCGGCCGGACGCCCGTGATGCTGCCGGAGGAGGGCCCGTTGGGCGGCTGCGGGGTGGTCGACCGGATGGCCGCGATCGACATCGTGGTGGACAACGTCGCCGAAGAGGTCGGCGCGCGCCCGGGGCTGGCGGAGGAGCTCCTGGCGCTCGGCGGCGTGCCCGGCCACGTGGTCATCGTCATCGGACGCACGTACTACGCCTCGGGCCGGGCCGTGGAGACGGCCGACGTGGTGGTGCCGGCCGACCGGTACCGGGTCGCCTACCACCTGCCCGTCCGGTGAGGCTCCCCCCGGCCGGGCGAGGTCCTGTCAGGGGCGGTGACGCCCGGGGCGGGTGAGTCACCGGGGTCGAGAGGACGCGTAGGGGCGCATTCTGCGGATGCGCCCCTTTCGCGATGGCCGGATGTGTACCTCTTCGTGTAAAGACGCCTGCGCTGCGTGAAGGTCAGGCGTACGCTCGGGCATATGCGCACTGCGGTTTCCTGGGGATGGTCAGAGACGGGCACGCCGGCGGGAAGAGGGGCGATATGCGAGGGGGCGGCACGATGAGCGACAGCGGCGCCGTGCTCCCTTGGCTGGTGATACGGCAGGACGACGGCGGAGGCCGCTACCGGGTGGGCCGGTACGCCACGCAGGCGGAGGCGCAGAAGGTCGCGGACGGCCTCGACGACCGCCACCGCCACCAGGTCTACCGGGTGGAGCGCGTGGGCCAGACGCCTCGGCCCTGACGCCTCGACCCTGACGCCTCGCCCCTGACGCCTCGACCCTGGCGTCCGGGCGCCCTGGTCCTGGCGTCCGGGCGCTCGATGTGCGGTGCCCGGCGTGCGGTGCGGGGGTCTGACGCGGAGCGCGGGGTGTGAGGCGCGAGGCGCGGGGCATGCGCGCGCACCCGCGTGCGCCCCCTGCTGGAGAAAGCGCCGCTCATCGTGGAACGGCATGTCCCCGCGCCCGTGTACGCCCCCGCGCCCCTGCGGCGTCCGCGCCGTGGCCCTCGCCGGGCCCGCCGTCCATGCCGCCCGCGCCTGACGTGCCCGACGCCCGTCCCGCGGGCGCATGCGGTGCGCCGGGGGCCCGGGCGGTAAGGTCCGGCCCGACCGGCGGCGCGGAAGCCGTCAAGGACGCGGCGAGCGGGGCGGAGTGATGACGGAGTGGCGTCGGTGCTGATCGACACGGTGGCGTGGGTGCTGATCGAGGGCGGCAGGATTCTCTGCGCGCGGCCCCGGGGCAAGGACGTCTTCTACATCCCGGGCGGCAAGCGCGAGGGTGCGGAGACCGACCTGGAGACCCTTCTGCGGGAGGTCGAGGAGGAGCTGACGGTCGGCCTGATCCGGGAGACCGTCGTCCACGCCGGTACGTACGAGGCCCCCGTGGACGACCGTCCCGACGCCGCCCTCGTACGGATGAGCTGCTACTACGGCGACTACCGGGGCACGCTCGCCGTGAGCGGCGAGATCGAGGAGACGGCCTGGTTCTCCTTCGCGGACCGGCCCCTCGTACCGCCCGTGGACCGGCTCCTCTTCGACGACCTCAAGGCGGCGGGCTCCCTGCTCTGACCCGGCCGTCCGGTACGGCGCGCGCCCCGGACCCGGCCCGACCGCTTCTGCCGGCACCTGCGGGGCGCGGGTGTGTACGGCCGTCCGCATCAAACGCCGTAGGGGGCGGTAGCGGGGCGTAAATGATGGGTATGTGGCTTTTAGTCCCCATTTGCGCAGGGTGCGTCCGTGGCCGTCCTTGGGAAGTGATCGGCGTGATCGATACCGAAGGCGACTGCGCCGCGTGGACCTTCGAGGGCGAGCCCGGTTCCGTACGCAGCGCCCGGCACGCGGTACGCGGCGCCCTCTGCTCCTGGGGGCTCGACGCGGCGGTGGGCGACCTGGCGGTCCTGCTGGTCAGCGAGCTGGTGACCAACTCCCTCCGGTACGCCTCCGGCCCCATCGGCGTACGCCTGGTCCGCTCGCATCCGGAGGAGGACCTCGCGCTCGCCGGAGGCCCGGCCGCAGCGGGCCGGAGCGTGGGGGGCTCGGTCGGGGGCGGTGGCCCGCTCGCCGACGTCCCGCTCGCCGACCGCCCTCCCTCCGCCCCCGGACTGCTGGTGGAAGTCTCCGATCCGCTTCCGGATCCGCCCACCGAACGCCGTGCGGGGCCCGACGACGAGGGCGGCCGGGGACTCCAGCTCGTGGCCTGTTCCGCACGTCGCTGGGGAACCCGTCGCGGAAAGACCGGCAAGACCGTGTGGTTCGAGCTGGCTCTCCCTGGTTAGGAGAGTGGAGGGAAGCACAGCGATCACCCGGGGTCGGGAAGAACCTGGCTGAAAGGGACTGAGACCTTGCTGTGATCGTGAACGCCGTGTCGGTCGGGGCCGTAGTGCTGAATACTGCGGGCAGGACCGGTCCGGTGCGTGAGCTGGAGGGGACGGTCGCGTGAGCGAAATACCTGGGACAACGGGCGATGTCGGCGGGACGGCCGGCGATGTCGTGTGGCAGAGCAGCCCGCCCGGCTCGATCTACGACCACATCAAGGTCGCCTCCTTCTCGATCGGGCCGGACGGTCTGATCGAGCAGTGGAGCAGCCGGGCCGCCGGTCTGTTCGGCATGACCTCGGCCGAGGCGGTCGGCCGCGACCCGGTGGAGGCGTTCATGCCCGCCGAGCTGCGTTCCGGCGGACACCGGCGGGTCGGCGAGATCCTGGACGGCAAGGAGTGGACGGGCCTGGTCCCGTTCCGGATGCCGGGCGAGGGCGGGGCGCACGGCCTCGCCGAGGTCTACGTGATGCCGAGCCTGACGGGCCGGGGGGAGCGGGCCGCGCTCTGTATCGTCGTGGACGTCCGGGCCCTGCGCCGCATCGAGACGGACCTCGCCGCCTCCCAAGCCATATTCGGCCAATCTCCTTTCGGCTTCGTGCTGTTCGGCACGGACCTCGCCGTCGTCCGGGCGAACCAGCGCTTCGCCACCGTCTTCGGCGGCACCGCCGAGGACCACCGGGGCCGCACGGTGGAGGACTACCTGCCCCGCAGCGAGGCCGACCGGCTGACCGCCACCCTGAAACGCGTCCTGGAGACCGGGGAGTCCGTCACCGACCTCCAACTCGTCGGCCCCGCGCCCCACACCGTCGAGCGCCGCCACTGGTCCATGAACCTCTACCGGGTGCACAGCGGAGCCGGCCGGCCCGTCGGCGTCGCCGGACTCGCCACCGACGTCACCCGCCGGCACATCGCCGCCCGCGAGGCGGCCAGCGCCCGCCGCAACCTCGCCCTCCTCAACGAGGCCAGCGCCCGCATCGGCAACTCCCTGGATCTGGAGACCACCGCCCGCGAACTGCTCGACGTGGCCGTCCCCGGCTTCTGCGACCTCGCCTCCGTCGACCTCTACCAAGGGCTCCTCACCGGCGAGGAGGCCGCGCCCGGAAGCTGGGCCTCCGCACACCGCGACTCCGCCGGCGGCTCGGCCGAACTGCGCCGGGTGGCCCACGCCAGCGCGGTCGCCGACGCGCTGCCCACCGCCGTGGCGGGCAGCGGGGCCCCGGGCCCGGACGACGTGCCGCCCGCGCTCGGCTCCGTCCACCGCTACCCGTTCGGCTCGCCCTGCGCCATGGCGCTGCGCTCCGGCCGGGCCGAGGACGTCCCCGGCGACGAGATGGGCTTCGTCCAGTCGACGCTCGCCGTGCCGATGGTCGCCCACGACACCGTCGTCGGCCTCGTCCAGTTCTCCCGTACGAAGGGCAGCGAGCCGTTCGGGGAGCGCGACCGGGGCCTCGCCACCGAACTGGCCGCCCGCGCCGCCGTCTGCATCGACAACGCCCGCCTCTACCGCCGCGAACACGAACGGGCCCTGATCCTCCAGCGCAGCCTGCTGCCCCCCGGCGACCCCGAGGCCGCCGGACTCGACATCGCCTGCCGCTACCTGCCGGGCAACGCCGCCACCGAGGTCGGCGGCGACTGGTTCGACGTGATCGAACTGCCGGGCCACCGCACCGCCCTCGTCGTCGGCGACGTCATGGGGCGCGGGCTGCGCGCCGCCGTCGCCATGGGTGAACTGCGCACCGCCGTACGGACCCTGGCCCTCCTCGACCTGGAACCCGCCGAAGTGCTGTACGCCCTGGACGAGGTCGCCCGCGGCCTCGGCTCCCCGGGCGGCGGCGAGCGCAGCGAGGGGCTCGGCGGCAGCGGGGGAGCGCAGTGGCCCTCCCGCGCCGCGCAGAAGTCCCGCGAGGCCGACCTCTCCGAGGTGTACCTCGCGACCTGCGTGTACGCGGTCTACGACCCGGTCACCCGGCGGTGCACCATCGCCAACGCCGGGCACATGCCGCCGGCCGTCGTCGAGCCCGGCAAGCCCGCCCGCCTCATCGACGTACCGCCCGGCATGCCGCTGGGCGTCGGCGGGGAGCCGTTCGAGGAGGTCGAGGTCGAGCTGGCCGAGAACGCCCTGCTCACCCTGTACACCGACGGCCTGGTCGAGTCCCGGGACCAGGCGCTGGACGAGGGGCTGGAGGCGTTGCGGTCCGTGCTGACCGGCCCGCAGATGGAGTTGGAGGACGCCTGCGACTTCGTCCTCTCCACCCTCGACACCCGGCACGGCGAGGACGACATCGCGCTCCTGATGGCCCGTATCCAGGGGCTGCCCGCCGAGGCGGTGGGGGACTGGACGCTGCCGCGCGAACCCCGGTCGGTGGGGCGGGCGCGCGAGCTGGCCCGTACCCAGCTCCTCGCCTGGGACCTCGACGACCTGGTCGACACCACCGAACTCCTCGTCAGCGAGCTGGTCACCAACGCCCTGCGCTACGGCGAGGGCGAGATCCGGCTCCGGCTGCTGCGCGACCGCACCCTGGTCTGCGAGGTGTGGGACGCCGGTCTCGTCCAGCCGCGCCGCCGCCGCGCCCGCGACACCGACGAGGGCGGCCGCGGCCTCCAGCTGGTCGGGCTGCTCAGCGCGGCCTGGGGGACGCGGCGCACCCCGCGCGGCAAGACCGTCTGGTTCGAACTGGCTCTTCCGGACGGGGAACCGGCCGCCGAACTCTCCGTGGAGCAGTTGCTGAGCATGTACTGACGCGGCCGGTCCGCGGAGGCGCGCCCCCGGCCCCGCCCGCGGCCCGTCTACGCCCCCGTCTTCAGGGCCGCCAGCCGGGCCTCCACCTCCGCGCTGTCGCCCAGGGCGTCCAACTCCTCGAACTGGGCGTCCAGCGAGGAGGCGGCCAGCTCCTGCCTCCCCAGGGCCTTCGCCTCCTCACGCCGCACCTTCTCCTCGAAGCGGCCCAGCTCGCTCGTCGGGTCGAGGACGTCGACGCTCCTCACCGCGTCCATCATCCGGTTCTGCGCCCGGGCCGACGTCGCCCGCGCCACCAACTCGTCGCGCTTGGCCGTCAGCTCGGAGAGTTGGACCTTCATCCGGTCGAGCCCGCTCCTGAGTTTGCCGACGACCTCGGTCTGCGCGGCGATCGTCGGCTCCGCCGCCCTCGCCTCCCGCTCCGACTGGAGCTGCCGGCCGAGCGCGACCTTCGCCAGGTTGTCGAACCTGTCCGCGTCCGCCGAGGCCCCGGCGCCGCGCAGTTCGTCGGCCTTCCGGCTGGCCGCCAGCGCCTTGCCGCCCCACTCGGCCGCCGCCTCCACGTCCTCCCGGTGGTCCTCCTCCATCAGCCGGAGGTTGCCGATGGTGGCCGCCACGGCCTGCTCGGCCTCCGCGATGTTGTCCGTGTAGTCGCGGATGAGCTGGTCCAGCATCTTCCGAGGGTCCTCGGCCTGGTCGAGCAGGGCGTTGACGTTGGCCTTCGCGAGCTGGGTGACGCGGCCGAGGATGGTCTGCTTGGTCATGGCACGGCTCCTTGGGGGGCGAGCAGGGGTACGGGGCGGTCCTACCGGCGGGTGGCGGGTGGCGGGGTACGGGGCGGTCGGTGGTCGGTGAGCTGCGGGCGGCGGGCGGCGGTCGTTGGCCGGAGGGAGCGGTCAGCAGTCGGCGGTCAGCGGTCGGTCTCGATGGCCGGTAGCCGGTGGTCGGTCTCGGCTGTCGGGGGTGGGCGGTGTGCGGTGTGCGATCCGCTGGGGGAGGCGCGGGCCGGGGGTCCTCGCCCGTCCCCGTTCGTCGTTCAGAAGCGGCCCCCGCCGCCCCGCCGGCCCCGGGTCCCGCCCCCGCCGAAGCTGCCCGGCGTCCCGCCGAAGCCCCCGGACCGCCCGCTTCCGCCGAACCCGCCCCCGTACCCCCCGCCCCGTCCCCCGCCGCCGAACAGGCCGCCGAGAAGGATGCCGCCGAGCACGGCCCCACCCGTTCCGACGCCCGTTCCGCCCGGGCCCTGCGGGGAGCGGAAACCGTGTACGTCCTGTTCGGCCAGGGCCAGCGCCTGCCCGGCCAGCGCATCCGCCTGCCGCGCCTCGACCAGCGCCCCCCGCGCGTCCGAGGACGCCAGCTCCCGGGCCCGCTCCCACCGCCGCTGCGCCTCCGCGAGCCGGGTGCGGGCCCCGCTGCCGACCGCGCCCCGGTGCGTCGTGACGTAGTCCGCCGCCGCCCCGACCGAGGACCGGGCGGCGAGCATGGCCTGATCGAGGAGGGCGCGGGCCTTCGCCTCGCCCCGCTCCTGGTCCCGGGCCCCCGCCAGCGCCTCGTCCAGCGCCGCGTCCGCCTCCTCCACCCGGCGCAGCGCGTCGATCGGGTCGTACGGCCCCGCCGCCGCCGCGTTCCGCACATCGGCGAGTACGGCCTCGGCGCGGGCGGTCCGGCCGCGCAGATCGGCGGTCGACGCGCCCTCGGCGGCCCCTTCGAGCAGCCCGCCCGCGTCCGCGAGGTCCGTCTCCGTCTCGGTCAGCGCGGCGGCCAGTCTCCCCACGGCCTCGTCCAGCTCCGCCACCCGCCGGTCCACCGAGTCCAGCAGCGTGCCCGCCTGGCCCACCGCGCCCTCGGCTCCCCGGATGTACACGGCGGCCCGGGAGTTCTCGCCGCCCTCGACCGCCGTACGGGCCCGCTCCACGGCCGAGTCCGCGAAGGCGAGCCGGTCCTGCGCCTGCTCCACGTCGGCGGCCACGGGCGCGGCGACCCGCTCCCCGTACCGCTCCCGCAGCTCGGCGACGGCCGACCCGGCCGCCGCGATCCGGCCGGTGAGGTCGCGGTGGGCGGCGGTCACGGCGGCGAGGGCCCGCGGAGCGTCGCGTTCCAGGGCGCGCAACCGGTCGAAGTCCTCGGAGACGGCGTCCAGACCCTCGTCCGCGGCAGCGCACCGCCGCAGGATCTCCTCCAGCATCCGGCGGCGGGCCGGGTCGTCCTCGGGGAACGCGTCGTCGAGCCGCTGGCGCAACCGGAAGGACTGCGTCAGCTCCTCCTTCGCCCGCGCGAGCGCCGCCGTGAACGGCTTCGCCGCCTCCTCGCCGAACTGGGCCGTGGCGAAACCGAGTTCCTCCTCGCTGGTGCGCACCGCGTCGTCGGTGTCCACCAGCACCTGCCGGGTCCGCGCGTCCAGCTCCGGCAGCGGCGTCGGCGGCTCCGGCGCACCGTCCGTCCCCGCGGTCCGCCCCCAGCCGGTGGCCGCCGGGGTGGTACGGGCCGCCGTACGCCGTCTGCGCCGGGCGTACGCGTAGAGGCCGAACGCGCCCGCGCCCACGACGACCGCCCCCGGAAGGATGTAGTCGCGCGCTCCGATGGACTCGGATGCGCCCGCCCCGGGGTCGGCGGGCCCCGGGGTGACGGCGGGCGCGGTCACGGGGCGTCCGGCGAGTGACGAGGCGTATCCGTCGGCCGCGCCGATCGCCGCCCCCGCCCAGTCGTTCTCCCGCAGTGCGGGTTCGATCGCCGTGCGCGCCACGTCCCGCAGCTGCTCGTCGGTGAGTCGCGCCCCGGCGTCGACGGAGTAGCCGTACCGGCGGTCGTGGGTGGCGACGGAGAGCAGCACGTCGTCCTGGCCGAGGCCGCTGCGGTCGGCGGTCTCGTCGCTCCAGGTCTGCCCGGACCGGCCGGAGAAGTCGCGTACGTACACCACGAAGAGCTGGACGCGCTGCTCGGCGTACAACCGGTCGAGGGCGTCCTCCACCTGCCCTGCCCGGTCGCCGAGGGCCCCCACCCGGTCGGTGATCTGCCCGTCCCGGGACAGCTCGACGGGGTCGTCGGCGCGGGCGGCCCCGGCGGCGGGGAGCACCGGCCAGCACACGGCGAGCAGCAGAGCCAGCGGGGCGGCGACCCGCGACAGGGGTGAAGATGTCACCTTTGCGAGGCTATGTGCGCTCCTGTGCCCCCGCGACCTGGCGGCCCCCCCCGGCTCACGCCGCCGACCGCGTGAACGGCCCCCGGCCCGCGTCGGCTGTTCGCATGAAAGGGCGCGGGAAAGCGGTCCGCCCGTGCGTGTGCGCAGAGGCGGAGGCCGCCGCCCGTCGTCAGATGGGGCCGAACGTGGCGCGCTCCGGGCCCGGTACCCGAGGCCCCGCAGGTGCTGAGGAGCGAAGTCCGGAGGTGACGTGTGGCGGGCCTTCAGCTGTCGGTCGTCGTGCCGTGTTTCGACGAGGCCGAGGTCATCGAGTCCTTCCACACCACCCTCCTCGGCGTCCTGGACCGGCTCGGGGACAGCTTCGAGATCTGTTACGTGGACGACGGCAGCCGGGACCGCACCCGCCCGCTGCTCAGCGCCATCGCGGCCGGCGACCCGCGCGTCCACTACACCGCCTTCAGCCGCAACTTCGGCAAGGAGGCCGCCATGCTCGCCGGTCTCCGCATGTCGCGGGGCGCCGCCGTGGTCATCATGGACGCCGACCTCCAGCACCCGCCCGAGCTGATCCCCCGCATGCTGGAGCTGCACCGGCACGGCTACGACCAGGTCATCCCGCGCCGCGACCGCTCGGGCGAGGGCATGCTCCGCAGCACCCTCAGCCACACCTACTACGCGCTGGTCCGCCGCTGCATGGACGTGGAGCTGATCGACGGCTCCGGGGACTTCCGGCTGCTGTCGAGGCGGGCGGTGGAGAGCGTCCTGTCCCTCCCCGAGAGCAACCGCTTCTCCAAGGGGATCTTCTCCTGGATCGGCTTCGACACGGTCACCTTCCGCTACCGCAACAGCGAACGGGCGGCGGGCCGCTCCAAGTGGGGCGGCAAACGGCTGCTGAACTACGGCATCGACGGCCTGCTCTCCTTCAACGACCGACCGCTCCGCCTCGCGATCTACACCGGCTTCTGGGTCTTCGTCTCCGCCCTGGCCTACGCCCTGTGGACGGTCGTCGGCGTCGTCCTGCACGGCGCGGACACCCCGGGGTACGCCACCCTGCTCACCGCCGTCGTCGCTCTCAGCGGCATCCAGCTGGTGACGCTCGGGGTGATCGGGGAGTACGTGGGCCGCATCTACCACGAGGCGAAGCACCGGCCGCCGTACGTGGTGCGGGAGACCGACGCGACCTGCCGCGTGCTGCCGGACGGCCCGCCGAGGCGCCCGGCCCTCACCGGTGAACGGGTGGTGGCGCACTCCACCGCCGTCACCGCGGAACCCGCCGTCTCCCGTCCCGGCCGGACGCGCACACTCCGCCAGTTCACCAGTTTCGTCCTCATCGGATGCGTGAACACCGCCGTCTACCTCGCCGTCTACGCCACGCTCAACCGCTGGATCCCTTACCTGGCGGCCCATGTCGTCGGCTACGTGATCAGCGTCGTGTGCTCGTTCCTGCTCAACTCCTACGTCACCTGCCGGACGCGGCCGACCTGGCGCGGCTTCGTCCGCTTTCCGCTCTCCAGCCTGGTGAACCTGGTGGCGTCCGGGGCGCTGCTCTACGGGGCGGTCAGCGGCCTCGGGATGGACAAGAACCTCGCCGCGCTGGCGGCGGGCGTCCTCGTCACCCCGGTCTCGTTCCTGCTGGCGCGCTGGGCGATCACCTCGGGGCAGACCGGGGAGGCCGCCGCCCCGGAGGCGACGGTGGGAGCGGAAGCGGAGCCGGGGGTGGGGGCGGGCGCGGAAGCGGCGGCGGAGGCGGGTACGGGTACGCGGACGGAGGCGGCGGAGGGGGCGGGGGGCGCGGCGGAAACGGCGCCCGGCCGCCCCGCCCCGGCGCCGCTGCCCACCCGCTCGTCCCAGGACCGGTGAGGGCCGCGATGCCCGACGACGTACCCGTGAGCGCCGACCCGACCGGCCCGCGGCGCGCCACGGAGTCCGACCGGACCGGGCGCGCGACGGAGTCCGACCGGACCGGGCGGGACCGGACCGGGCGGGACCGGGACCGGCCCCCCTCCGGCCGCCCCTGGACCGCCCTGTGGGTGACCGCCCTCGCCCTCCCGCCCCTCGCCCTCCTCGCCGCCGCGTCCTGGTTCGGGCGATGGGTGCGGCCCGGCGCGGACGACTGGTGCTTCCTGCCGCTCGTACGGGACGACGGGGTCGGCGGCCTGGTCGGGAAGTTCTACCTCGACGACAACGGGCGGGTCGCCAACGCGCTGCTGGTCGGGGCGTACGCGAAGTTCCAGGTCGCCGGGCACCAGTGGTTCCCCGTGGTCAGCGGGGCCCTGGTGATCGCGGTGCTGTGGGCGGTGGCCGTCCTCGCCCTGCGCCGGGCCGGTCTGCGCACCCCGCACGGGCTGCCGCTCCTCCTGGCGGCCATGACCACCGCGCTCTTCCTGTTCGCCACGCCGAACACGTACAAGACGTTCTACTGGCCCGCCGCGTCCGTCTCGCACACCCTGCCGCCCGTCCTGGCCTGCGCCGCCCTCATCCCGCTCCTGCTCGCCCGCTCGCGCCGGGGGCGCGCCTTCGCGGTGGCCGTCGCCCCGGTCGCGGCGGCCTTCCTCGCCACGCTGTCGGAGGAGACGGCGATCGTGGTGGTGGCGGTGCTCCTGGCCGCGCTCCTCGTCTCCGGCCGGACCGTCGCCGCGGCGCACCGGGGGTTCGTCCGGCTGTGGTGCGCGGCGGGCCTCGCCGGAACGGCGGCCGGGGCGCTCGTCCTCATCACCTCGCCCGGCTCCCGCAACCGCAGGGAGCGCTTCGGCGCGGAGACCACGTCCCTGCTCGCCTCGGACTCGTTGGCCGCGTCGCTGCGGGCGTTCGCCGAGATCACCGTCACCGTGGTCACCACCTGGCAGTACGTCGGCGCGGTCGCGGCGGGCGTGCTGCTGGGGCTGCTGTGCCGGAGGGCGGACGGCACGACGCCCCGCCCGCCCGCGCACTGGCCGCTGCTCACCACCGCCGGGGTGCTCGCGCTCCTGGTCTCCGGCTACCTCTGCACGGTCATCGCCTACCCGGTGTTCGGCGCGCGGGTGAGCGATGCGAGCGCCAACCGGCTGTGGAACGACTACCTCCTGCTGTACGTGATGCTCCTCGTCGGTGCGGGAGCCCTGCTGGGCCTGGCCTTCCGCCGGCATGCCCCCCGCACCGCGAACCCGGCGAAGGTCGTGTGCGCCGCCCTCTGCGTCCTGGTCTGCGTGGGCCCGGCCGTCGCCCTGGACCACCTGGGCACGGCGCTGCGGGACCGGGCCGGGAAGTGGGACGCGCAGGACCGCCGACTGCGCGAGGGAGCGGCGAAGGGCGAACGGGTCCTGCCGTACGAGCGCCTGGTGATCAGCCAGATGCTGGAACCGTTCAGCCGGGGCGGACGCGCCTACTGGCCCGGCGGCTGCGTCGCGGACTTCTACCGAATCGACCGGGTCACGGACGGTCGTGCGGAACACCCTCGCCGGCACGGCGGCCCCGGATCGTGACCCTGCCGCCGGGGCGGCGCGGAGGCGGCCGAAGCCGCTGTCGGCCCCCCTCCGCCCGTGCCGACGACCGCGGCCGTTCGCCGGCTGTCAGAGCCTCTTGCGAGACTTCTCGGCATGGGCGTCTTCTTCGACTACTTCCGTGCTCCAGGTGATCGGGAAGCGGCCTCGGCCTGTGCGGAAGGGCCTGATGACGCGGGGTTCGCCACGGTCTGGGTGAAGACGATCGATCCCGTTGTCCTCCTCGGGAGCGCGGTGGCGCTGCTGATGCGCACACCGGTCGAAGCCGTCGTCGGACACCCCCGGTTCGCTCACCTGGTGACGAGTCCGGAGGCGGAGAGCACGTGGATCGTCACCCTGCCGGACGAGGTGCGCGACGCTCTGGCGGACGCCCCCCGCGAGCTGCTGGCCGAAATATCCGTACCGTGGTCGCGGGCGGAGGAGTTCTACGGGGCCGCGGACGCCCGCCACCTCGCGGACTTCCTCGACGAGCTCGCGGCCCTGGCCGAAGCGGCCCGGTCGCACGGCCAGGGACTCTACTGCCGTATGACGCTGTAGGACTCCGGCCGGGGATCGTGTCCCTCGGGCCGTGGGGCGACCGGGATGCGCACCGAGCACACCGGGGCGGCCGCCCCTCGTCGGCCGGGGCGCCGGCACAGCGGCCCGCCACCGTGCGGCGGCGCCGGTGGCGGGAACACCTCGGGACGCGTGCTCGCCTCAGCCGTCGACGGGCTGGTGGACGCGCGGGATGCCCAGGTCCGGGAGTTCGAGGTGGAAGCCCTGGCCGCGTCCGCTGATCGTGCCGTCGTAGGACAGATCCGCCAACTCGACGCCCAGGCACCGTAGTTCTTCGATGAGCATGCGGGCGGCGGTGGCCGCCGCCTGCTCGCGGTCCTCCATGGCGTCGGGGAAGCGGCGTTGCCAGATCGAGCGGGAGAAATCCCAGCCGTTCCGGGCCAGGTGCGCGGGGTTGGCCGAGTCCGGGTGGTGGAGGTAGCCGGTGGCCTCGATGACGAGGCTCAGGTCCTGGCTCCAGCACTGGACGAAGCGCTGCGGATCACGGGACGCCCCCAGGTGCAGGATGAACCTGCCGGGGAAGAACGGCGCGCAGCGGTTGAGGGACCCCAGGGCCCGGGTCAGGCGCTTCTCCACGTCTTCCCAGGTGGTGGCGGGCCGATGGGGTGCGGCGGAAAGGGGGTCGGGCGGCAGGTGGGACGGCTGGGCGGCGTACCAGCGGCCCCGGACGCTCGCCCGCCCGACGGTGTCGGCGTCCGATCCGGGCGGCAGGAGGTCCAGGCTCATCCGGCCGTCGTCGTGCCCGTGCAGCAGGAGATCGGGGAGGCCGTGGGGCCGGGGGCCGCCGGGCGCGTCGGCCCCGGGGCGCCGCCACAGCATCCACGGGCCCGAGTAGCCTCCCCACATGGCGGGCGGGCCCAGTTCTTCCTCCATGACCCACCACGCGGCGCGCGTACGGCCCGCGACGGAGAAGACGTCCTCCTCGGGCAGGTCGACGAGGCTGACGTTCAGGCTGCGTATCCGCTCGGGCGCGGACGCGTCGGCGACCAGGGTGCCGTACCCGTACGAGGGGCCGTTCCGCGGGGCGAACCTGTGCCAGATCCTGTCCCCGACGGTCCTCGGTTCCCGGAGTTCCCAGCCCAGCCCGGCCGTGGCCCGCGCGAAATCCGCCAGGGTCCACGAGTCCGGCCGCAGCGGCACGACCTCCTTCACCAGCGTGCGGAAGACGTCGTCGTCGAGCCACCGTCCGCGCGGGATCGTGTTCTTCTCCATGCGGCAGACAGTAGCGGGCCGGTCCGGGGGCCCGGCGTCGGCGGGAGGGCGGCGGGGAGGCGACGCCCGTCCCGTCCTTCCCCGGAGATTCGTCCCGTCCTTCCCCGGAGACGAGGTGGAGCAGGGAGGCGGAAGCCCCGGAACCCGCGTACGGGCGGAAGGTGTTGGAGGCGCGGCCCTTCGGCGTCCTGCCGGGTGCGGGGCTGACGGCCTTCGGTGGGGGCAGGCGGTCCTGGAGCTGGACGTCGGGGACGAGCTTGCCCGAGGGCCCGGGTCCGCTTGCCGTACGCGGAGGGGCGGGGCCTCCCGCCGGGAAGCCCCGCCCCTCCCGGGCCTCAGATGCCGCAGCTCGGCGCGGACCAGAAGCGCCCGCTGCCCCCCGCGATGTGGGTGTGGTCGTTGTGGCCCGGGTAGCCGGGGCCGAGGATCTCGGTGAAGCCGTGGTTGCGCGCGGCCTTGGCGAGGGCGCAGAAGCCCTGGGAGCCCGCGCCGAGGTCCGCCGCGTGGCCGTACATGTGGCGGCTGTTGGTCGCGCCGCCCACCGCGCTGTTGCAGGACACGCTGCGGAAGCCGCCGTTGACCGTGATGGGCCGGTCGCCCATCGCGTGCCGCATCGCCTGGAGCTTCCACATGGTCACCAGGGCGTTGGCGCGCGCGGTTCCGGCGCTGACCTTGCCCCCGGACCAGTCGGAGTTGCAGCGGTTCAGCTCGGCGTAGGTGAAGTTGACCGGCGTGCAGTCGTCGTCCTGCAACTGGTAGATCTTGTTGAACGTCTGGGCGCCGGCGATGCCGTCGGAGGCCAGCCCGTACGCGGCCTGGAAGCGGGCGACCGCCGCCTTGGTGGCCGGGCCGAACTGTCCGTCGATGGCGATCTGGCTGCCGTAGCCCGGATAGCCCGCGACCCGGATCTGGAGCTGGCGCACGGCTTCGCCGCTGGAGCCCTCACGGAGGGTTCCGCTCCAGGTGTAACAGGCGTCGGCCGTACCGACGTCCGTGGCCGACGCGGAGCCGGGGGCCGGGGCCGGGGCGGGGGACGGGCCCGCGGAGGCGGTGGTCGTGCCGCCGAACGCGAGGGCCGCGCCGGCGATGGCCGAGACGAGGAATCCGATGGGGCGTGATCGCATGGGTCTCCACCTCATTGTCGTCGAGCTGTCCATGGTTCTTGGGGGATTCCGAGCCTCGGGGGCGGCCCTGTGAGTGTCAAGCTCATGTCAACATGCTGCCAGGTGTGGGCCGTGCTCTTGATCTCTCCGCTCACCGAGGAGTTCTCGGCGGTGCGGAGGTCTGCATGAGGACGACCGCGCCGGTCGCCCTTGCCCTACGTAGACCGGGAGTCACCCATGACCGCAGACCACGACCGCTCTCCGTCCGGCGCGGGAGGGGCGGCCGGCGCTGTCGCTGTGTCCGCCGACGGCACCGAGATCGCCTATGAACGGTCGGGCAGCGGGCCCGCCGTCGTTCTGGTGGCGTCGGCGCCGGCCGACCGCTCCGACACGGTGAAGCTCGCCGCGCTGCTCACCGAGCACTTCACCGTGGTCGACTACGACCGGCGCGGCCGGGGGGCCAGCGGTGATGCCGACGCCTACGCCGTCGACCGTGAGATCGAGGACATCGCCGCTCGGGTCGACCAGGTCGGCGCTTCGGAGAACACCTCACGGTTCCGGCTTGACCCTCACGTTGCGTGAGGCTCGACAGTGGGGCCCATGAGCGACTACTACAACGCCTTCGAGATGAGCCCCGTACCCGCCCCCGGCCCGGACGCGGTTCCGCCGGAGCCGTTCCACGGCATCTACGGCATGCCCTCCTTCGTCTCGATCCCCACGACCGACCTGGCGGAGTCGGTGGACTTCTGGACCCGGGGCCTCGGGTTCTTCGAGCTGTTCGGCGTCCCCGGCACGCTGGTGCACCTGCGCCGATGGGCGTTCCAGGACGTGCTCCTCATCGCGGCGGAGAGCGTTCCGGACCAGCCCCCGGCGATGAGCTTCAGCTTCTCCGGCGTCCTCAGCCAGGTCGAATCCCTCGCCGAGGCGTGCCGGGCGCTGCGCCCGGACGCGGTGGACGGCCCGCGTGACACGCCCTGGAACACCCGTGACGTGGAGGTGATCACGCCCGAGAACGCCCGGATCGTCTTCACCGCGGCGAAGCCCTTCGACCCGGCCGCTCAGGAGGCGCGGAACCTGGAAGCCATGGGGATCACCCCGCCCGGCGACGAGGACGACGACAATGAGGAGCATGGCTGAGACACCGGACGCCGAGGGCCTGACCGTCGGCCAGGTCTCGGCGCGTCTGCCCGTGACCGTCCGCGCGCTGCACCATTGGGACGAGATCGGCCTGGCACGGCCCTCGCTGCGCACGGCCGCCGGATACCGGCTCTACACCGCCGGTGACCTGGAACGCCTGCACCGCATCGTCGTCTACCGCGAGCTCGGCCTCGGCCTGGACAGGATCGGGGCCGTCCTGGACGACTCGGCCACCGACGTACCGGGTGCGTTGCGCGCGCAACGTACCCAGGTCGCCGAACGGATCGACCGCCTCCGGCAGCTCATCGGCGGACTGGACCGGATGATCGAGGCCCAGGAGCGGGGCCTGCTGCTGACCGTCGAGCAGCAGGCCGAGATCTTCGGCCCGCAGTGGGATCCGGAGGGGTCGGTCAAGGCCCGCCGGCTCTACGGGGACACCACGCAGTGGCGGCAGTACGCCGAACGTTCGGCCTCCCGCACCCCGGAGGAGTGGCAGGCCGTAGCCGACGACATCGCTGCCCTCGACCGGGCCCTCGGAGAGGCGATGGACGCCGGGGTGGCCCCCGGCAGCCCGGAAGCACAGCGCCTCGTGGAGCGGCACCGCGACGTCTTCGCCGCGAACTTCCCCCTCACCAGGCAGATGCAGGTCTGCCTCGCCCGCATGTACGAGGACGATCCGGGGTTCGCCGCCCACTACGACGGCGTCCGCCCCGGCCTCGCCACCTGGTTCCGCCGCCTCGTCGACGCCGACGCGCGCGCCCACGGCCTCGACCCGGACACCGCGACCTGGGACGGGGGAGCAGCCTGACGGGCCCGCACGTCGAGGCGGCACGCAGCGGATCCTGTGCTGTGAACGATCACGGTTCACGGGGCCGGGGAGATCCCGGGGACGACTCAGGGACGAGCGGGGACGAAACCCATGGCGATCGCGGTGACGGCCAGGCGGCGCGGCGACTCACCACCGCTCGAACCGGTGCTGGAGAAGATCCGTGTGCCCCGCCTCGGGCGGCCCGACCACGCGTCCGCCCCGATCGCGTGCGGGCCGAGAAGGCGTATGCCTCCCGCGAAAACCGTGCCTGCCTGCGCCGCCTGCTTGCAGGCGCCTCCGTCCCCGACGATCAGTTCGTTCACGACGTCTCAGCTCAGGGGTTCGGCCGGCTCCGGGATGTACCGGACGTCCTTGAGGGGCGCCGTGGGCTGTGCGCCGAACTTTTCCACGACGGTGTCGCCGGGGCCGACGTGCACGACCTGGAGGGCGACGCGGGTGTCCTGTTCGCGCAGGTCGATCCGGACGCGGGGGGACCCGCTTTCGGGCTGCATGTCCACGATCAGCTCGTCGGGGTATCCGGCGCGCTTGAGTGCGGTTCGCACCTCGGCGGCGTTCTCGCCCGTGCCCTTGAGGGCGGTGGTGACGTGCACGGCGAACTTGTCCGCGTAGCAGGTCTCGGGCTTGGTGAGCGTGACCGGCTCCAGGAGGTTCCCGTCGGGCATGGGCGGCAAGGGGGCGTCGGTGGCGGGCGGGTCGTCGGGGCCGGCGGGCAGGGGGACGCGGTCGCCGGGCTCGCCGGGGGGCCCGCTGGAGGGGCCTTGGGGGACGCCGGGGACGTCGCTGGGACCGAGGGGCTCGCCGGTTTTGGCGTCGTCCAGCGGCGGACAGCCGGCGGTGAGCTTGTGGGACAGCTTCATGAAGTCGAGCAACGGCTTGTCGGCGTCCCCGCCCTCGGGTGCGGAGGCGACCTTGTCCATCTCGATGGCGGCGGCCGGGTCGGGGGTGCTGGAGCAGGCGGTGAGGGCGAGCACGCCCAGAGCGAGGGCGGCTGCGGTGTGTGCTGTTCGGGGCATGACGTCAACGTAAAGTCGCGCGCTGACATGGCCATGAGTACACGTACTCATCTCGAAGCGGAGGAGTCGACTTGCGCCGAAAGGCAACCGACTCCCCACCACGCGGCGCGCCTTGGCGCCGCGTGGTGCCCGTGACGCCGCCGCCGGTGCGGCCGGACGGGTGTCGGGAGCCGGCGGCGGCAGACCACGGTGCGTGCGGTCCCGGTTCCCTCGGGCAGGGGTGTGCACCGCATCACCGCCTCGTGCGGGCGGTTCGCGCCATCTCCCGTGGCCTGCCGTGTTCTTCGTACTCCACCGAGCGCTGGTTGAAACATCCTCGACGGACGGCTGCGACTTTCGGCGGCAATTCTTGTTCAGCAGCGGCGCAGGGGGGAGTTGCTCCCTGTCGACCGCCTGTGTGAGGAGGCGCCGGCGCGACGAGATGACTGCTGGATCGCCTTCAGGACAGACGAAGTTGCCGTTTCTCACTGAAGAGGTGCAGATCATCTTGCGGTATGTGACCGTCCCATCGATTGCCGTCGGAATCAGCGTTGCCGCCTCGCTGCTTTCCCTGGCAGCCGTTCCCGCCGATGCAGCTTCACGTACCACCCCGGAACCCGTGAAGTGGGAGCTCTGCCGGGATGCGGCGGCGGACTGGGATCGCGACGACAGCCGCAGCGAATGCGCGCTGATTCCCGTTCCGGTGGATTACGCCAAGCCTGCGGGCAGGAAAATCAACATCGCGGTGAGCAGGATCAAGGCCACCGGAAAGCGCACAGGGGCCCTGTTCGGCAACCCCGGGGGACCCGGCCTGCCCGGCACGCCGTACCCGTACGGTTTGCTCAGCAGCCGGCTGGCGCCGATGAACCAGGAATGGGACTTCATCGGTATCGATACGCGGGGTACGGGCTACAGCGCCCAGGTCTCCTGCGACACCCCCGAAGCCCGGGAGGGGGAGAGCGAGAGGGATGCCTTCGAGCGTCAGGCGGACGCGAAGCGCGCATGCATCGCCAAGGACCGGGAACTGGCGCTCTCCATCAGCATGGAGAACGCCTCCCGGGACATGGACCGCATCCGGCAGGTACTGGGCTTCCGCAAGATAAACTTCTATGGAAATTCCGGCGGAACGGCGCTGGGCGCGGTGTACCGCTCCATGTTCGACAGCCGTGTGGATCGGATGTGGCTGGACTCGATCATGTCCCCGGTCGGCCAGGACGCGGCGGTCACCGCAGAAGTCGCGCACTACCATGCCGGGTACCGGCGGTTCTTCGAGTGGCTGGCCGGCAAGAATTCGACGTACCACTTCGGGAGCTCGCCCCAGAAGGTCGAATCCGCGCTGAAGGCGTTGCAGGCGAAGGTGGGACGGGACGAGTTCGCCGCCTTCCTCGACCCCAACCTGGAAGCCCTACCGGACCGGTGGGAGCGATCCGCCGCAAAGCTGCTGGAACTCCAGAACGAGGGGACAGGCGAGACCGCCTCCAAACAGAAGGATATGCGGCGGAAGCCCTTTGGCTTCGGGGAGATGGGCAGCAATTACGGGTTCACCCATGACGCCTTCATGTGCAACGCGAGCGCCGATGGCCGTACATATTCCGATCTCGTCAGGCTGAGGAAGGAGCGGCAGGCGAAGTACCCGTTCTCTGCGGACTTCCACGACCAGCCCATCATGTACTGCGCGGGCTGGCCGGCGGGCAAGCCGTGGGACCTGAAGCCCGGCAAGAGCCGACTGCAACTGTCCGGCCACAAGTTCGAAACCGTCACGCCTTACGTGTGGGCGAAGATGATGCACAAGAAGATCGGCGGATCGCTGCTGACCGTCACGGACGCGACGCATTCCACCATGAAGTCCAAAGAACTCGCATGCGGCTCCAAGGTGGTGGACTTCTTCCGGGACGGCACGCCGGCGAAGGGCAGCTGCCCCGGTTTCCCCGCCGAGCAGACCGGCCCCTCAGGGCCTGCCGGCAATCTGGCGGGGACCGTGAGGCTCCCGAACTGCTCCGCTTCGCTGGTCCGCCCCCGCACCGCCCGCGACGAGGACAAGGCGCTGCTGCTCACGAACGGGCACTGCCACCCCGAGGGACGGCCGAAGCCGGGTGAAGTGATCACCGGACAGGGCGCCCCGATCGAAGGCAGCGTGTTGAGCGCGGCGGGCCGCGAGCTCGGCCCGGTGACGGGGCGGGTTCTCTACGCGACGATGACCGGAACCGACATCACGGTGGCACAGCTGGATTCCACGTACGCGGACATCCGGCAGAAGTACAAGATCGAGGCGTTCCCGTTGGCTTCGACCGGCCCTGTTGCCGGGCAGAAGATCAAGGTGGCGTCGAGTTTTCTGGAGAGTGTCTGGTCGTGCCAGGCCGAGGCTGTGATTCCGACGCTCAAGGAAGGCGACTACACATCGACCCAGGCGATCCGGTACGCGAAGGAATGCAACACCCAGCCCGGAAGCTCGGGTTCGGCCGTCGTCGATGCCGAGACCCGGGAGCTCGTCGCGGTGAACAGCACCAGCAACCGTGACGGCAAGGAGTGCGAACTGAACAACCCCTGCGAGATCGACGAGACGGGCACCACGGTCCACCAGGGACGCGGATACGCCACCCAGACCGCGGCGATCGCCGCGTGCATCGGCACCGGCAACACCATCGACCTCAAGCGCCAGGAGTGCACCCTGCCCAAGCCCTGACCCGATCCGGTCTCTCCCCCCCCCGCGCGTCTGCCCCACGGTCCTTCCCGGACGACCGTGGGGCAGACGTACGCGGACAGGAGGACGGCTGCCCCTCGTCGGCCCCGCCTTGCGGATCCCACGCGTTGAGCAGGTCCCGCAGGCCCTTCTCGGTGCCGTCTCTTCCCCGTCACATCGGTCCGGAGCCCCACCCGGGGCCCGTCGCCGCGCACCGTCGGGCCCTCCCTTGCCCGGACCAGCAGAACGCCCCACCGCGCGGTGCACGGTGGGGCGGCGTTGCGACGGCGGCGGTCAGGCGGTGGGGGCGAACCCGCCGGTCTTGACGCCGGTCACGAAGGAGGTGAACGCGGCGGTGGCGACGGTCAGCGTCGGGCCGTTCGGGTTCTTCGAGTCGCGTACGGGGACGGTGCCGGTGAGGGAGGCGGTGCGCGGGGCCCACTCGACGCAGGCACCGCCGTTGCCGCTGTAGGAGGACTTGACCCACTGCTGGGTCGTGGATTCGCTCGTCACGGGGTGCCCTTTCAATGCTGGCGGACCATGTCCACGGTCTCTGCCTGGGACAGAGACACGGCCTGAGATTGATGGTAGCCCCTCATCACCGGGAGAACTGAGCTGAGTTCACGGTCCAGATGCCCTTGCGTCTCGGACTCGACGTAGGAGACCAAGGAGCGGTCCGGGAGTGTCAGCAGATGCACCAGCCGGTTGAACGGCCGTTGTTCGCCGATGCTGAAAGGGGCGATCTGCAGCATGGTGTGAGGCTGCGCGGCGAAGTCGACCAGATGCCGCAACTGGGCTTCCATCACGGCGGGGCCGCCGACCGGCCGACGGATGCAGCTCTCGTCCAGCACCGCGATGATCATCGGTGGTACGGGGCGGATGAGAGCGTTCTGGCGCTCCATCAGCAATGCCATGCGCTGCTCGGCCTGTTCGGGGGTGATGACACCCCGTGCGACGGCCGCATCGTCCAATGCTTGCGCGTAGGCCCGGGTCTGCAACAGGCCAGGAATCACCCCTACCTCGAACATCCGGATCTCCGCCGCCAGGCCCTCCAGCGCCACGTACTCCGGGAATCCCTGGAGGAGTACACCGTGCTTGATCTTGAGCCATTCCCGCTCGAACGAATCGACGGTTTCGGTGAAGCCGAAAGCGCCGTCGATCGCGATCGAGAAGGGGCGGGTTGGCGATTTGGTACAAGTTTCCACCCCGGAAATGTGGCGCCCCGAGTACCCGGAACGTAAGCCGAGGTCGTCCTGCTTCCAGCCTCGGGCCTCTCGCGCACTGCGCAGCCGCGCACCGTACGCGGCCTCCGGGCTCGCGTCGGGGTTGAGTTCCCTCCGGTTGACCAACGTACCCCCCAGATTTGAAACGTTGATGGCGAGTCTCACGCTAGGCCACGCTGTGTCGCCCCGGTAGCCGATCGGCTACAGAGAGGAGCGAACGGTGTACGGCGAGAACGCCAGCCCGAATGCGGAGCACCCTCCGGACCAGCCCTTATGCGATCCTCCGTGTCAGCCACCGCCCGGTTCGACCGTTCCGGCCGCCCCGACCGTCCCCGTCCGCGGGACTCTTCTGGTGGACACGAGCCGTGGCGACCGGGTGGGGGAGTTCCAGGGGGTCGCCGGCCCGTACTGGTCCCTCCGGCCGGTCGGTGGCGGGCGCGAGTGGGAGGTCGAACCCCAGTCCGTACGGCCCGCGTTGCTCATGGAGCAGCTTCGGGCCCGTACCGCGCGGCTCAACGCCCGCAGCCGGGGAGAGGTCCTGTGAACCCGCCGGACTCCGGGCTTCCCGTGCCGGGCGCCGGGTGGTCGTCCGTGTGGCTCCCCGTGCCGCTTGCCGTGCGGCTCGCGGTGCGCCCGTTCCCGGCCCGTACGGGAGGTGGCTGAGTCGTGCTGCAATGCACTGCCGTAACGGAGATCCCTTACGCCGAGGCTCTGTTGGCGCTCGCCACCATGAAGGGCGGGCCCGAGCGTCCGTCCGACTTCGTGGAGCAGGACGACTTCGTCCTGTGCGAGCTGGGCGACCACGGCGACTCGGCCGAGCACGCCGCACATCTGTTTGTGGCGGACACCCCGGACGACCAGGAGCTGTGGTTCCGCTGGTCGGGGGACGGGGCTCACCGGGTCCACCGGCTCGACGTGCTGCCCGTGTGCCCCGCCCTGCTCCGCGTGCTGGCGACCGGGGCGGTCACACCGTGCGCGTTCTTCGACCACCACCCCGGGCCGCACTCCTTCTCCGTGACCGACCCGCTCGGTGACCTGATCGCGGACTGCGCACCCGGTCCGCCGCACAGCCAGGGCTACCCCGACGACCTCGACGACCTCGACGCACCCGACGGCGACGCGCCGTGACGGCGACCGGAGGCACTCCGCCCATGAACCCCTGCACCGCTGTAACCCTGCTTCCGCCCCCGGAGTTCGTGGTCCGGCTCGCCCCTCCCGGCGGCAGCCGCCCGGAAGCCGGATACCTCCTGTGCGAGCTGGCCGCCGACCACGACGGGGACCACGCGATGGTGCTGTGGGAGGACGACGCGAGACACCTGGCGGTCTGGGCCCGCTGGAGGGCGACCGGGCGGCACTGGCGGAACTCGCCGGGTGCGGTGCGACCGATTCCGAAGGCGAGGACGCGTGCGGGCTGTTCGCGGGACACCCCTCCGTCCACGACTGGGAAATCCTCGATGCGACGCTCATGGCGGTGGACGCCGTACTCGCCCGGCAGCACCCGCACCTGGCCCCGCGCGACGGCGTGCGACGGGCGGGGGGCTGGGAGAGCTGGCGTGCGCACGGCTTGAACCGGTCGCTTGCCTTCCCTTCTCTGCGCCCCCTCGGAGCCCTTGACGGCTGCCGCGCCGCAGGGGAAGGCTCGTGCACGTCAATGCAACCCACCCCGGACAGCGGGAGCGAACCATGGGCTTACGGTTTCTCGGAATCGACCCCGACTCTCCGACCGACGAGTCGCCCACGATCTGGCTTCAGGAAGAGACGGGAGATCTCCTGATCCAGTCGTACAGAGCGACCGAGGCAGAAGTGGAGAGTTGCAAGGAGGTCGGTTCCATCCCCGGGCATTCCACCGACGTCCCGGACCACGAGACGATCGTCAGGCTGCCGGCGGCCATGCTGGACTTCCTTCCTGCTCGTCAGGAACAGGACAGCGGAGGGAAGGCGGCGCGTGCGGCCTCCAGCGCGTGAAGTCCTGGCGCGAGCTCAACGATCGGCGGTGCACCTTGAGTTGCGCGACTCCTACATGCTGGACGCCCCCGGCTATGTGGCGTGGCAGCGGGGCGTGCGACTGGACCGGGGAGAGCGTTCGGCGTGGTGGAACGGCTGGCACGACGCCGTGCACGCCGCTGTCGGCCGAGGCGTGACCGTCCGGCGTGCGCGGGTCGTCTCCGAGCCGATCAGCGACTACGTGAGATACGAGTACGACACCACGTTCACGAACCTCGCCGCAGGCGAGGAGGTGCGCTGGCTGCCCAGGCGGAGGGCGACCGGCCTTGCGCTGGCGAGCACGGATTTCTGGTTGTTCGACGGGGAGCAGGCGCTCTTCCACCACTTCACCGGCACCGGGCGGTTGGACGAGGACGGGCGAGAGTACACGGACGATCCTGCGCTGGTGAAACTGTGCGCAGACGTCTTCGAGGCGGTGTGGGAACGTGCTGTGCCGCATGAGGACTACAGGCCCCGCTGACCACGCGTAACCATGGTCGAATCCCCTTCCTCAAGCGCACAGCAGGCCCGGCGGATTCTCGCGGACCGGCTCGCCGGCCTCGCCCGCGACGCCGGGCTCACCGGGCGCGAGATCGCCGTTCGCTGTGGCTGGCACCCATCGAAGTCCTCCCGGATCATGAACGCCCGCACGCCCCCGTCGACCGGTGACATCCGGGCCTGGTGCCGGGCGTGCGGGGCGGAGGACCAGACCGCCGACCTCCTCGCGGCGCTCCGGAGCGCCGAAGGAATGTGGGTCGGTTGGAGGCGGATGGAACAAGCCGGGCTCAAACAGGCACAGGAATCACGGTTGCCGCTGTTCGAGCGCACCCGGCGCTTCCGGGCCTACTCCTCCTGGTTCGTACCGGGCCTCATCCAGACGCGCGGGTACACCGAGGCAGTGCTGCGTGCTGTGCAGCGACGGCGTGTAGAGGTCGACGACGTCGCGGAGGCCGTGGCCGCACGCGTGGGGCGGCAGCGCGTGCTGTACGAGGCAGGACGTCGCTTCGCCTTCCTCATGGAGGAGTCGGTCCTGCGGAACGGCATCGGCGGTACGGACGTACTCGTCGGGCAGCTCGGTCACCTTCTCACCGTGGGTTCTCTGCCCAACGTCAGCCTCGGTGTGGTCCCGATGAACGCGGAGCGCTCCAGAATGCCTGTGGAAGGCTTCTGGATCTTCGACAGCGCACAGGCCAATGTCGAGCTGGTCTCCGGATATCTCACGCTCACGCAGCCCAGCGAGGTCGCGATGTATGCCGACACCTTCGCCGAGCTTGCGGAGATGGCCGTCTACGGCGCGGACGCACGCGCGTTGATCATGGCTGCTCTGGACTCTCTCCGGTGAATTCGTGCAACTGCGTGCAACAACGTGGCTTCCCTGCCCGCTGCTTCCTTACGTTCGACGCATCGCCCTGAAGCGCGGGGGCGACCGCGTGCGCGATGCGGCCCCGGACGCTCACCACCGGACCAGGGGAGAGGAACCGAAAGCCATGGGTTGGGGAACGGGCAAAGGCGGCGGCGGTGGCGACGGAAAGCACGCCGGGGGCAAGGACCCGGGTACGGCCAAGCCGTCCTCGGACACCGCGAAGCCCGCGCCGGAGCCGAAGCACAAGGGGAAGTAGGGGCCTCGCGGATGGAGCTGAACGGAGCGGACGAGCAAGCCGCCGACGTGTCCTCCCTGGCCGCCGGACTGTTCGGTTCGGTGAACGAGAGCCTGGGCGCGCCGATGGCCCCGGTGTGGGAGGCCGCCTTCCGGGGTGTGCCCCGGCACGCCTTCCTGCCCGGCACCGTCTGGGTGGGGGACGACCTGCTGGAGTGCGACCGGGAGGCGGCCCCGGCGGAGTGGCTGCGCCACGCCTACGCCGACACCGCCGTCGTCACCCAGGTCAACGACGGGGCCACCGCCGCGCCGGGGGAGCGCTGGGCCTCGTGTTCGGCCTCCGCCCCCTCCATCGTCTTCCGCATGCTCGACCTGCTGGACGTGCGGGCGGCCCACCGCGTCCTGGAGATCGGTACGGGCACCGGGTGGAACGCGGCGCTCCTCGCACACCGCCTCGGGCCCGGCCGGGTGACCACCATCGAGGTGGACCCGGAGCTGGCGGCCGGGGCGGCGGACCGTCTCGCGGGCGCGGGGCTCGACGCACGGGCGCTCCAGGGCGACGGGGCGCGGGGCGTCGAGGCCGGCGCCCCGTACGACCGGGTCATCGCGACCTGTTCCGTACGGGCCGGCCCCCGGCGTGGATCGCGCAGACCCGGCCGGGCGGGACTGTCCTCGTACCGTGGGAGTCGCCGTGGTTCTGCTACGGGCTGCTGAGGCTCACCGTCGACGGATACGGGGGCGCGGCGGGCTTCTTCATGCCGCACTCGGCGTTCATGCTGATGCGGGGGCAGCGTACGGACCTGCGGATCTACCGCGACGTGGTGCGGGACAGCCACGTACCGGAGGAGTCCGCGACCCGGCTGGCGCCCGAGGCGGTCGCGGGGGAGGACTGGGCCGCGCAGTTCGCGATCGGCCTGCAACTGCCCGGAGTCTGGCGGACCTGGCACGAGAACCCCGCCGTGGAAGGCGTCGCCTCCCGCCTGTGGCTGGCCACCACCGACGCCGCCTCCTGGGCGGCCGTGGACCTGGACGGGCGGCGGACCGCCGACCGTTTCACCGTGTGGGAGCACGGGCCGCACCGGCTGTGGAGCCTGGTCGAGGCCGCGTACGGCTGGTGGCGCGAGGCCGGGCGCCCCGGGCCGGAGCGGTTCGGGCTGACCGTCGCCCCTGACGGCACGCATACGCCGTGGCTGGATACCCCGGACCGCCCGGTGCCCGTCCTCGGACCTCCGGCCGTCCGCCGGCCGGGGCGCTCGGCAGAAGGGGGCGGGGCGGTCGGCGGGCGGACTGCCGACGGGCCCCGTCCGTGACGCGTTGCGGAGACCCGGCCGGTGGTTCCCGTCCGTGATCCGCGCCGGTGATCCGTGCCGGTGGCCCCGTCCGTCGTGGCCCGTGGCGGTGGTCCGTGCCGGTGGCCCCGTCCGTCAACCCCGTCCGTGGTCCGCGTGGGAGATCTGGGCGGGGACGCGGCGTCTACCCTCGCGGCATGGCCTCATCCCGCCCGCTCTCCCACGACTTCCCGTTCGACCCCGCCTACGGGTACTACGACGCGCCGGACGCCCTGCTGACCGTCCCCGCGCCACCCGCCCCCGAGGACTTCGACGCGTTCTGGCGGGGCCGGTACGCGCGAGCCCGCGCCGTGGACCCGCGGCCGGTTCTCGGTCCGGTGGAGGAGGAGCGCGACGGGGTGGCGATCCACGGCGTCGCCTTCACCTCCGTGGGCGGCGTCCGGCTCGGCGGCTGGCTCGCCCTGCCCGCCGAGGGGCCCGTCCGGTACGGATTCGTCGTCGGGCACGGTTACGGCGGCCGCCAGGGGCCCGGCCGGGACCTTCCGCCACCGCTGCCCGGGGCCGCCGCGATCCTGCCGTGCGTACGGGGCATGGGGGAGCGGGGCCGGGTGGACGGCATCCCCGACCTGGCCGACGCGCACGTCCTGCACGGCATCGGCTCCCGCGACACGTACGTCCTCGGCGACTGCGCGGCCGACCTCTGGTGCGCCGCCTCCGCCCTCACCGCGCTCGTACCGGAACTGGCGTCGGCCGGGGAGCCGGGCGGGCCTCGCCTCGGCTACCTCGGTGAGAGCTTCGGCGGCGGACTCGGGGCCCTCGCACTGCCCTGGGACGACCGCTTCGGCGCGGCCCAGCTCACCGTCCCCACCTTCGGCAACCACCCGCTGCGCCTGACGCTGCCGTGCGCGGGCAGCGGCGAAGCGGTGCGTGGGCACCACCGCGAACACCCCGACGTCACGGACGTCCTGCGCTACTTCGACGCGGCGACGGCGGCGACCCGGCTGACCCTGCCCACGCTGGTCGCGGCCGCCCTGTTCGACCCGTCCGTGCCGCCGCCGGGCCAGTTCGCCGTACACAACGCGCTGGCCGGGGAGCGCGAACTCCAGGTGCTGACGGCGGGGCACTTCGCGTACCGGGGAATGGCGGCCGAGGCGGCGGAACTCGACGCGCGGCGGACGCGGTTCTTCGGGGAACGGCTCGCCCCCGCCGCCTGACGGGAGCCCTCCTGAGGGGAGCGCTCGCTCCCCGGTCGTGCCGTCCGCCGGGCCGCGCGGGGGCGCCGGGGGCTCAGGTGGCCGTCCGGCCGGTCCCGCCCCGGGGGCCGTACCAGTCCAGGCACAGGACGGTGGCGTCGTCCTTGGGCGGCTGGCCCCCGTAGGCTTCGGCGACCGCGGTGACCATCGTGCGGACCACCTCGCGCGGGTGGTCGGCGGCGGTCTCCAGGAGGAGCCCGGGCAGGTCGACCACCTCCGCGTCGCGTTCCTGCACGCCGTCCGTGTACAGCACGAGGCGGTCGCCGGGGCGCAGGTCGAGCTCCTGCACCTGGTAGGAGCCCTGTTTGGGGAAGCCGAAGGGCATGTCGACCCGCAGGCCGATCTCCTCGACCGACCCGTCGCGCAGCCGGAGCGGCCCGGGGTGGCCGGCGTTGACGAGGCGGGCATGGCTCCCGTCCAGGGAGATGCGGAGCAGTTGGCCGGTGGCGAAGGCGCTGTCCCCGTGGTCGAGGAGCGCCTGATGCATCCGGCGGGCCTGTTCGGGGAGGTCCGCCCCGGAGCGGCGTGCGCCGCGCGAGGCGTTCACGACGAGGGTGGCGATGAGGGACGCGTTGACGTCGTGGCCCATGGCGTCGGTGACGGACAGGTGGAGGGCGTCGGTGTCGAGGCTGTAGTCGTAGGTGTCCCCGGCGATGTCGGACGCCGGCACCAGGGCTCCCGCGAGGGCGAACTCGGCCGCGTCGCAGGAGGGGGCGGAGGGAAGGAGCTGGCGCTGGATCTCCGCCGCCAGGCTGACCGGTGTGGTGCGGTTGCCCCAGTGGTAGAGGTCGGTGAAGCGGCGATCGGTGACGATGATGTAGGCCAGCGCGTGCGCGGCCTCCTCGACCTGGGCCAGCACGTCCTCGGTGACGGCGTCCAGGAACAGTTCCAGCACGCCGATGGTGTCACCGCGGTTGGTCACGGGGGCGAGCACGCGCCGGCCCCGGCCGCCCCCCTCCACCTGCATCGCCTTCTGCGCCCGCAGGACCTCGTCGTAGATGCCGCTGCCGGCGAGGGAAACCTGCTCGGGCCGGGGCTCCTGGGAGGAGCCGTCCATGTCGTTGACCCGCAGCATGCGTCTGCCGACCACGTCCACGAAGAGGAACGACACGTACCGGGCCCCGAACCGGGTGCGCAGGTCGCGCGCCACGACGTCGAGCGAATCCACCGGTGCGGCATCCTCCGCTGCCGCAAGCACCGCGGCCACTCCCGTCCGATCACCCACCACAGCCTCCTCAGGTAGAAAATGCTTATGCCCTCTCGGGCCCCGCTCATCGCATCGCTCCTGAAACTGGGCGGATGTATCCGTACACAGCGTCTGATAAGGGGGTGTGCAGCGCGCTGCCCGGGGGTGCGGGACGTCCGCGGGCGCCCAGGCGGCTCCCCCTGCCCTCACACCGGGTCGATCACCGTGCGCGGGATGGGGGGCGGTGGCGAGCCCGGTCCGCGGGAAGGCGAGCCGGGCGGAGGTGTCGGCAGTGCCGTAGCGGGGCACGGGCGTGGACCCCGCCCGTCGGCAGGCGTGCGGGACGGGCTGCCCGCAGCCTCCGGAAGGGCGCCGAGGACGCGCCGGAGCGGGGGCCTGCCCGCGCCCCCGTCAGTTCGGTTCAGGAGGGCCGTCCGGATGACTGTGAGGACTGAGCAGGCCGTCCGGCGGGGGGCCGGGGGCGGGCAGCGGGTACCCGCTGCCCGCCGAACCGGCGGGGTAGGGGCGTCCGGACGCGTTCTCGGCGCACCGCACCAGGTAGACGGCGATCTCCCGGTGGGCGGCGAAGCCCTCGTTCCACAGATCGGCCAGCTCCCCGCCCGCCACCCGGCCCGACTCGCCCCGGTGGACGGCCTCGACGATGCGGTTGGACACGGCGGTGACGTGGTCGGCGAAGGACCGCGGGCGCGGGGAGCCGGTGCGCTCCGGATGGACGCGGACCGGGATCCGGTAGAACGCGCTCGTGAAGCCCTTCAGCTCCTCCCGCACCTGCGCCTCGTACTCGGCGGCGGACAGGCAGCGGCCTCCTTGCAGGCTCCCGAGGACGCGCTGGGCGTTGGTCCACCACGCACGGATCTCGGCCCTCGCCGTGGCCACGACCTCCGACGCCAGCGCCGCTTCGGCCCGGTCCGCCGCCGCGGCAGCCGCCGCCGCGTCATCCCGTCGTTTCGCACGTTGTACCAGGGAGGCGCCCGCGGCGCCGATGCCCGCTCCGCCCAGACCGCTCACCAGCGCGAGAATCGCCTCTGTCAACGCCATTCTGCGATGGTGGGGCCCCGCGGCCGGGGTGACAAGCCCGCCCCCGGCCCGCACGCGGTGGGGGCGGCCCGGCCGCGCCGGGGGCCGCCGCCCCCCCCTCAGCGGCAGAACGCCGTGTCCACCGCCGCCGTCGCCCGCGCGGCGCCCCTGCCGTCCGGTACGGCGGTGGCCGTGATGTTCACCGCGCGGCCGTCCGAGGTGACGCCGCCGTACGTGCTGAAGCCGGGAAGGGCGCCGCCGTGCCCCCAGTAACGGCCGCCGCAGCTCAGCGGGACGCTCTGGACGCCCAGGCCGTAGCGGGTGCCGGGGGCCGCGCCCTCGGCGTCGACGGGGACCGTCCTGCGCATCTCGGCGAGCTGGGCCGGGGCGAGGAGGCGGCCGGAGAAGAGCGCGCGGTAGAAGCGGTTGAGGTCGCTGTCGGTGGAGACCATGCCGCCCGCCGCCCACCCCCACGAGGGGTCCAGGTCGGTGTAGTCGCGCCAGGGGCCGTCGGCGGTGAGCCGGTGGTAGCCGTGCGGATGCCTGCCTCGTACGGTCATGTCGCCGGGGGCCGGGAGGTAGGTGTGCCGCAGGCCGGCGCGGTCGGTGATCCGCCTCCTGATCTCCTCGCCCAGCGGGCGTCCGGTGACCTTCTGTACGAGCAGCCCGGCGACGACGTAGTTGGTGTTGCTGTAGGCCCACCTCGTCCCCGGGGCGAAGTCGGCCGGGCGGTCGAGGGCGCGGTCGAGGAGTTCCCGGGGCTCGTAGTAGCGGCGCGGATCGGTGAGCACCGCCTGGCGGTCCAGGTACTCGGGGAGCCCGCTGGTGTGCTGGAGGAGCTGACGGACCGTGATGGCCCGGCCGTCGATGCCCTCGCCGCGCAGCAGGCCCGGGAGGTAGGCGTCCACCGGCCCGTCGAGGGCGACCTCGCCCTCGCCGACCAGCTGGAGCACGACCGTCGCGGTGAACGCCTTGGTGTTGCTGCCGATGCGGACGGAGCCGCCGCGGGGCACGGCGGAGCCGGTCGCCAGGTTGCCCGCGCCGGAGGTGTAGTGCCGCGCCCCGCCGTCGGCCTTCACGACGTGGGCGAGGGCGCCGGGGGCGACGCCGTCGCGGGTCAGGCCGTCCAACTGCCGCTGGACGGGGTCGGATGTACGGGCGGGGGGCGCCGCAGTGGCGGGGGCGGTGAGGAGACCCGCGGCGAGGGCGGCGAGCGCGGTCAGCGTGGCCGCGCGGAACGCGCTCCGGGTGGATGGGGATACGGACATGGGTGCTCCCTTGGGTCGGGTCGGTCGGATGGGTCGGTCGGGGGGCAGGTGGGCCGGGTCGGCCTGGAACGGCCGTTCGGGCAGGACGGGGACGGGGCGTGGGCGAGGAGGAGTCAGCCGACGGGCGGGAAGGGGTGCGGGGCGTGCTCCTTCGTGACGCCTGCGGGCGCGGCGGAGTGCGGGGCGTGCTCGGCCGGGGCGCCTGCGGGTGCGGCGGAATGCGCTGCGTACGCGTTCGGGGCGCCCGCGGGTGCGGCGGGCTCCGCGTGATCGGTGGGGACGCGGCGTCCGCCCGGGCGTACCGGCCACCAGATGCCGCGGCCGAGCAGCGCCGCCGCGGCCGGGACGAGCACGACCGACAGGACGAACGCCGAGAGCAGGATGCCGAGCCCCGTCGCGAAGCCGATCTGCTGGGTGGAGGCGTTCGAGCCGACGGCGAGGCTGCCGAAGGACGCGGCGAGGACGATGCCCGCGGTGGCGATGGCCGGTGCGGTGTGGCGTACGGCGCGGGCCACGGCGGTGCGGGCCGTGCGCGGGCCCTCCATCTCCTCGCGGAGGCGGTCGCTGATCAGGATGTTGTAGTCGGTGCCGATCGCGACGACGAAGAGGAACAGCACGAGCGGCAGGACGAAGTTGACGCCGGGCCCGTCGAGGGCGTGCTGGAAGACGAGGGTCGAGGCGCCGAGCGTGGCGGCGAAGCACAGCCCCACCGAGAGCAGCAGGACGACCGGGGCGAGCACGCTGCGCAGCAGCACGAGCAGGATCAGCGCGATCAGGCCGGCGGCCACGGGGAAGACGGTCCGCAGATCCTTGTCGACAGCGGTGGAGAGGTCCGCGAAGATCGCCGCCGTGCCGCCCACATGGGCTTCGAAACCCTTCGGGGTGTGGGCCGCGACGGTGTCGCGGACCGGCCCCGAGACCAGGTCGCGGGCCGCTTGCGTCTGGGAGCCGGACGTCAGGTAGAGGTCGATGCGGGCGGCGTCGCCCCGCTCGTTGAGGAGGGGGGCGCCCACCTCGCCGACACCTTCGAGCCGGGCCAGTTCGCCGGAGAGCGCGCCCAGGGACCGGGGGGTGACGCGGTCGCCCTGGGGGGCCGTGACGTAGACGGTGGCCGGGTCGGACACGCCGGCCGGGAGGGCGCGGGCGATCTCGGCGGCGGTGGCGGCGGCCCGGGTCTCCTGGGGGGTTCCGCCCTGGCCGAAGTCCATGCGGATGCCGGTCATCCCCACCGCGAGCGCGCCGAGCAGGGCGGTACCGGCGAGGAGGGCGGCCAGCGGCCTGCGGGACACGAGGTCGCCGACGCGCCCGGCGAGCCCGGGGCGCGGTGTGCGCTCCAGGGCGCGGGAGGGCCAGAACATGCGGCGGCCCGTGACCGCGAGGAGGGCGGGCATCAGCGTGAGGCTGGCGAGGAGCATGACGAGTACGGCCACGGCCACGGCGGGGCCGAGCACCTGGAACCCGCCGTAGGTCGCGATGCCCAGGGTGGCGAAGGCGGCCACGATGGTGAGGGCGGCGGAGGTGACGGCGGTGCCGACGCGGACCCCGACCTCGGCGGCGACGGCGCGCGGGGGCGCGTCGGGGCGCTCCCGCAGGAGTTCGCGGAAGCGGAAGAGCAGGAACAGGAAGTAGTCGACGCCGATGCCGATGAGAACGACGCTGATCATGCTGGGCGTCGACGTGTCGAGTGAGGTGCCGGTGAGCAGGGCGCCGCCGACGATGACGCCGGTCGCCGCGCCGCCCACGACGGTGACCGCGATCAGCGGGATGAGCGCGGCGCACACACTGCGGAACACCAGCACGTTCACCAGCACGATCAGGCCCAGCATCAGCATGCCGACGATGCGCTGGGTGGGCTCCTCGGCGTCGCGGGTGTCGACCTGGTCGGCGAGGCCGCCGGTGAACCCGGTCCGCAGGCGCACCTCGGCGAAGGCGTCCTCGGTCTGCTCGCGGAACTCCCGGAACAGGTTGTGCATGCCCGGGTCGACGGTGTTGCCCTCCAGGCGTACCGACAGCAGCGTGAAGGTGCGGTCCGGGGCGGTCATGCCCACGCTGACCTCGGGCGTCTGCGAGTAGTCCGTGACGAGGAAGGGGATCTGGTCGTCCGCCGTGGTCGGGGTGTCCCCCGGGTCCGGCATCGTCACGCGGCGGCCGCCCAGCTCCTTCGCCACCGACGCGATGGTCTTCCGGTCGGCGCCGGTCAGCGGCTCGCCGTCCGGCCTGCCGACCAGGACGGTGAGGGTGCCGCTGTCGGACGTCACGCCGAACTTCTCCTCGGCGGTCCGCAGGGCGGCGGCCGAGTCGTAGTCCTTCGGCAGGAAGTCGCCGGTCTGCGCCTGCATCGCGCGGGGCATCAGCGCTCCGGCGGCCACGGCGAGGAAGACGCCGATCACCGACCACAGGGCGATGACCTTCCAGGGATGGCGGGTCGAGAACCCGGACAGGGCACGGATCACAGCTTGCCTCCGGCAGAGAGGTGGAGAGGGGTTCCGCCGGGGATTCCGGCCTGCCTCCAGCACATCAGCGCAGACGGGGCGGAACGTCCGAGCGGGGAACGAGATGCGGGCTGGGAGCGGGGCGCCGCCCGGCCCCGGACCAGGACCCTGCTCCCGGACCGGTATCGTCCTGGGGCCCCACGACCTCGGCGGGAGCCCGGGGAGAATGGGGGGCCAGGCGCCCGGGAAGGGGCCGAGGAAGGAACACGATGCCCACCGCTCACGCCGAGCCCGCCGCGCGGCGCACCCCCGCGTTCCTCGGCGAGGCCCCGCCCTGGACCCGCGACGACGCCCTCGTCGCCGTCGGCGCGGCGGCCCTCGACCTCATCGGGTTCACCCTCAGCAGCCAGGACGCCCAGGGCTTCGTCCCCGTGGCCGGCTGTCTGCTGATGACGGTGTCCGGCCTGACGCTCCTCGCACGACGGCGGGCCCCGGTGCTCACGTTCGCCGCCGTCCTGGCCATCGGGCTCGCCGTCCATCTGAGCTGGCCGGTGGGCCAGGGCCTCAACGCCTCCATGATCGTCGCCCTCTACACCGTCGTACGGGCCAGGGGAGCCGCCGTGTACGTACCGGCGGTCCTGATGAGTGCGGTGCTGCCCCTGGCCGTGCGGCCGTCCTGGTCGCAGGGCTCCCTCCTGAAGCTGGCGGGGAACGGCGCGGCCGTGCTGTTCGTGATCGCCGCCGGGCTCGTGATGAACCGCTGGCGGCAGGAGGTCGAGGCGCACCGCAGGCTGCTCGCCGAGCGGGCCGTGGCCGACGAGCGCCGCCGTATCGCCCGCGAGATGCACGACATCGTCGCCCACCACGTCACCACGATGCAGCTGATGGCGGGCGGCGCCCGCGCCAACCTCGACCGGAACCCCGAGATCGCGCGGGACGCCCTCGTCACCCTGGAGGGACTGGGGCGCACCGCGCTGCACGAGATGCGGCAACTCCTCGACGTCCTGCGGGCCGAGGGCGAGACGCGGGAGGCCTCGACCGCCCCCCAGCCGGGGATCGCGGACCTGGAACGGATCGTCGCCGAGTCGTGCGCGGCCGGCCTGCCCACGGAGTTCGACGTGCGGGGAGCGCCCCGGCAACTGCCGGGGGGCATGCAGCTGACGGTGTTCCGTGTGGTGCAGGAGGCGCTGACCAACGCCCGCAAGCACGCGGGGAGCGGCGCCCGGGCACGCGTACGCCTCACGTACGGCGACCAGGAGACGACGGTGGACGTACGGGACGACGGAGAGGGGACGCCCGGCGGTTTCGCGCCCGCGCCCGGCTCCGGGTACGGCCTGATCGGCATGCGCGAACGCGTCGCGCTGCACGGCGGCTCCCTGTGGGCGGGCCGGGGCGAAGGACAGGGCTACCGGGTCACGGCCCGGTTGCCGCTGCCGAAGGACGAAGGGGCACTGCGGTGAGCGGGAAAACGGACGGCACGGGTGGGACGGACGGCACGGACGGCACGGGTGGGACGGGTGGGACGGGCATGGCGGGTGCGGCGGACGTGACGAGCACGGCGGAGGCGACGGACGCTGCGGGTGTGGCAGGGGCGGCGGACGTGGCGGGGGCGGCGGACCCCGCTCCCATCCGGGTACTGATCGCCGACGACCAACTCCTCGTACGCCGCGGCCTGGTGCTCATGCTCGGGCCCGAACCCGGCGTCGAGGTCGTCGGCGAGGCCGCCGACGGCGCACAGGCCGTGGAGCTCGCCCGGCGGCTGCGGCCCGACGTCGTCGTCATGGACATCCGCATGCCGGTCCTGGACGGCATCGCCGCCACCGAACAGCTCACCCGGCAGGCGCCGGACTGCCGGGTGCTCGCGCTCAGCACCTTCGACATGGACGAGCACGTGGTCGCCGCTCTGCGCGCGGGCGCCTGCGGTTTCCTGCCCAAGGACGTCTCGCCCGAGGAACTGGTCACGGCCCTGCGCGTGGTCCACACCGGCGAGGCGGTGGTCGCCCCGCGCCTGCTGACCCGTCTCATCTCCTCGTACGTGACGGCCCCGCGACGCCCGGCGCCGCCCACCGCCGGCTCCGGGCCGGCAGGCGTCCTGGACGAGCTGACGCCGCGCGAGCGCGAGGTGTGGCGGCTGATCGCCACCGGCCTGGACAACGCGGGGATCGCCGCGGAGATGTTCATCAGCCCGTCGACGGTGAAGAACCACATCACCGCGCTCTTCGCGAAGCTCCAGGTCCGCGACCGGGCGCAGGCGGTGATCGCCGCGTACGAGGCGGGCCTGATCACGGCGGGCGAGCGCGGCTGAGACGCGTGGCTGACGAGGACGGTCGGCGGGGGCCGTTCCGCTCCCTCGCGGGAGGCGGTGCGCTCAGCCGACGCCGGGGAGGTAGCGGGGCGCCCTGCGGACCTGCGTCGCCTGCTCGAAGGCGTACGCGTAGCCGAGGAGCGCCGCGTCGCTCGCCTTCGTACCGAGGAAGGTCACACCGAGCGGAAGCCCCTTGGCGGTGTACCCGGCGGGGACGCTGATCTGGGGGTAGCCGGCGGCGGCGGAACCGATGGTCGTGTCGGCGAACGGGCCGGCGTCCCCGTCCCCGGCCTGGTGATCGGCGGGCGGCGCGGGCAGGGCGGTGGGGGTGACGATCGCGTCCAGCTTCTTCGCCTCCAGCACGTCGTCGATCGAGCGGCGGGCGAGCGCGGTGGCGGCGGCCCGGTGCGCCCGGTAGTCCGGGTCCTCCAGGCCGACGCCGTTCTTCTGCGCCTCGGTGAAGTACATCTGCCCGAACCAGTCCATCCGCTCCACGGCGCGGTGCTTCTCGTTGTACGCGATGAGACCGGCCAGGCTCTTCGGGTGGGAGCCGGGCGTCGCGGCGAGGTAGGCGTTGATGCCGTGCTTGAACTCGGAGAGCAGGGCCGGCAGGAGGTGGCCCGGCAGTTCCTCCGGTTCGGCCACGTCGGCGCCCTCCACGACGGTCGCGCCCAGCGCCCGCAGCTCGCGTACGGTCGCCTCGAAGACGCGGTCGACGTCACGGTCCACGCCGGTGTGCCCCGCGCGCCAGACGCCGATGCGCTTGCCCCGGAGCGCCTCCGCGTCCAGAACGGACCCGATGTCCGCCGGCAGGGATCCCCCGGTGCCGGTGCCGGTGGCGGGGTCGGCGGGGTCGGCGCCGCTTATCACGGACAGGGTGAGTGCGGCGTCGGTGACGTTGCGGGCCAGGGGCCCGGGGGTGTCGTGACGGGAGGAGATCGGCACGATGCCGGTCCTGCTGGCCACTCCCAGGGTGGGGCGCACACCGACGGTGGACGTCAGGGCCGCCGGGTCGACGATGGAACCTGCGGTGTCGGTGCCGAGCGTCACGGTGGCCAGGTTCGCGGCAGCGGCGGCGGCCGAACCGCTGGAGGACCCGGCGGCGCTGCGGTCCAGGACGTACGGGTTCCGGGTCAGCCCCCCGAGCGCGCTCCAGCCCGCGACGGCGTACGGGTCGCGGAAGTTGGCCCACTCCGTCATGTTCGCCTTGCCGAGGATCACGGCTCCGGCCGCGCGCAGCCGCCTCACCACTTCCGCGTCCCGGCTCGGCCGCGCGCCGAGGAGCGCGGCCGAACCGGCCGTGGTGGGCTGGCGGTCGGCGGTGTCCATGTTCTCCTTCAGCAGCACCGGGATGCCTTCCAGCGGCCCCCGCGCCCCGTGTGCGCGGCGTCTGCGGTCGCTGTCGCGGGCGATGGGCCTCGCGTCGGGGTTGACCGTGACCACGGCCTTGAGCCGGGGGTTCAGTGCGTGGATCCGCCTGAGGTACAGGCCGGTGAGCTGCTGCGATGTGAACTGTTCGCGGTCCATGGCCCGTTGGATGTCAGGGATGGTCATCTGCTCCAGGTGGGCCGCCCGCACCATGGCGGGCCGGTGTTCTGCTCGGATGTTCTGCGTGGCCTGCGCTGCCGGGGAGGCGGTCAGACCGGTCGCGGCGGCGACCGCCACGGCGCAGCGCAGCGTGGTCCGGATGGTCGGTTTCACAGGGGCTCCTTGCTCGCGGACGCGCGGCTTCCATGCTGTCGGTGCTGGTCGGCGACGCGTCGTACGACTTCGTGGAGCAGGAACAGTAGGTTCGGCGAGGTGGCCTCCGGCAGTGAGCAGGCTCCTGGTTCATCCGGCTCGTTCCGGGACTTCCGAGGGAGGCGCGGGTAGGAGCCAGGTCCGGCCCGGGTGGCGCAGGTCCTGCCCCGGTGGCGCAGGTCCGGCCGCGTCCGCCCAGGTCCGGCCGCGGCGGCGCCGCACGCTCATGGTGGGGTTCTCCCCCGTGTGTTCGGTCCCGCTGGCCGGACCTCGGAGAGGCATGCGGGCCGGATGGTCCGGGCCCTCCCGATCGCGGAGGCTGAGTAGGTCGCACATGCTCATCGATCGGAGAACCAGTGCTCAGCTCGTATTCCTCACGCCGCACGTTGGCGCGCACCGCCGCAGGCGTCCTGGCCGCGGCGGCCTGCGCCGCCATGATGACCGGGCCCGCGGAGGCCATCGTCAACGGCGAGGACTCCACGCAGCGTTACCCGTCCATGGTGTCGATCCCCGTGACGGGTGCGGACGACGCCACGTTCAAGGGCGTCTGCGGGGGAGCGCTGATCGACCGACGATGGGTGCTCACCGCCGCGCACTGCGTGGACCCGGCGCTGGTCACCCTGGACGGCACCGTCCGGGTCGGCAGCGCGTGGAAGGACTCCGGGGGCACGGTCCGGTCCATCGCGAAGACGGTGTCCCACCCCGGCTACGAGAACGGTGAGGACACCGGACCCAACCGCAACGACGTCGCCCTGATCCGCCTGGACCGGCCGGTCGCGGAGAAGCCCGTCCGCATCGCCGACCGCCCCGGCCGCCCCGGCACCCCGACGCGGATCCTGGGCTTCGGCAGGACCGACGACGCCCCCGACGCCCCCTGGTCCTTCCCCGACCGGCTCCAGCAGCTCGACACCCGCCGGGGCGCGGTCTCCGACTGCGCGCCGGGATACGCGGACAGCACCCGCCTGTGCACCACCAGCCAGGTGCCCCGCGCCATGGCGTGCAACGGCGACTCGGGCGGCCCGCAGCTCCAGCGGAACCGGGCGGGGCGCTGGGAACTCATCGGCGTCACCTCGGGCCCCGGAGCGCCGGGCGTGCGCTGCAGCGAAGGACCGGGGCTCTACTCCAGCGCCCCCGCCCACGCGGGCTGGATCCACCGGACAATAGGCCGCCACAGCTGATCCGGGACGCCGCCGCGGGGGGCCGCCGCGCCGAACGGCGGGTGGAGCGGCCCCCCGCTCCGGACCTCCTCCGCAGCCTTCGTACAGGTGAGCGGGCCCCTCACTCGAAGGTGGTTTTCCTCCCTCGGATGCCCGGTGTGTCGGGATGCTGTGAGCAGGGCGCGTGACCTACGGCGCCGACGTGCTGGGGTGGGGAGCGGTATGACGCGAGAAGCGGGACGTGGCGGAACACCCGAAGAACGGGCAGTCCTGCTCGTGGCGGGTGCGGCCGATCTGGCGGTGAGCGCGATCGGGTCGGCCCTGGGCGCGGTGCGGGGGCTGCTGCGCCGCTCCGACGCCGCCGAGCTGGCGGCGGAGGCCGAGCACGAGCTGATGGCGCGCGGGCGCCTGGTGCTGGACCGGTACGCGGCCCCGCCCCCCGCCCATCTGGAGCTCCTCGCCCGGCAGGCCGTCGCGCGACGGGCCGCCGATGACGCCTGACCGGTGGGACGCGGCCACCTTCAAGAGCCGGGTCGACGAGGTGCTGCACCCGTTCGTCGCCCGGGAAGCCGACCTGTTCGCGGAGATCGACCCCTCCCTCGCCCCGGTCGCCGCCCAGGTGGAGGCGGCCGTCGCGGACGGCAAACGGCTGCGGGCCGCGTTCTGCTACTGGGGCTGGCGGGCGGCGGGGCAGCCGGACAGCGCCGCGCTGCTGCGGGCGGCCGCCTCCCTGGAGCTGGTCCATGCCGCCGCGGTCGTGCACGACGACCTCATCGACGACAGCGCTCTGCGGCACGGCCGCCCCACCGCGCACATCGCTCTGCGCGGGGCCGTGCGCCGGCGCCCCCGTTCCGCTGCCGCCGCCAGGTCGTTGGCGATGCTGGTCGGGGACCTGCTGATGGGGCTGGCCGGGCAGTTGTTCGCCACCAGCGGCCTGCCCGCCGCCTACCTGGGCCGGGCCCGCCCCCTGTGGTCGGTCCTGGGGCGGGAGCTGATCGCGGGCGAGTGCCTGGAGATCCTGCGCACCGGGGCCGAGCCGGACACCGAAGCATCCTTGCAGGTGATCCGGTACAAGACCGCCAAGTACACCGTGGAACAACCTCTGTTGATCGGCGGTGCGCTGGCCGGGGCCGGCAGGCGGCTGCGCGAGGGCTACTCCGCCTTCGGCCTGCCCCTGGGCGAGGCGTTCCAGCTCAGGGACGATCTGCTCGGGCTGTTCGGAGACCCCGGGCGCACCGGCAAGGCCAACGCGGACGACGTGTGCGGCCAGCGGCCCACGGCGCTGCTGGCGGAGACCTGGCGCCTGGCCGGTGACGACGACCGGAGCCTGCTCCGGGACCACCTGGGCCGACGCGGTCTCGACGAGGACGGGCTGCGTGCGGTGCGTGAGGTGATGTGGCGGCTCAAGACCCCCGCTCTCGTCGAAGACATGATCACGGCGCGGGTCGAGGAGGCCCTCGGCGCCCTCCACGAGCTGGACGTGCCGGCCGGCGCGTCCGACGCCCTGAGCGCGCTGGCCGACTCGGCGGCCGTCCGGCTGTCCTGACCCCGCCCGCTCCCCGCCCCAGGACCCCGACCCGTCCGCCGCTCACGCCCCGAGGACCCCGAGGACAAGGAACCACGCCATGAACTACACCGAGGCTTCGATGGACGCCCTGCGGGAGGGCGGCGACGAACTGGCCGACGCGACCGTCGCGGCGCTCTTCGAGAGGGGGGAGGTGGGCAAGTTCAACACCCTGATGCGCTATGTCTCCACCGCGGGCGCCCCCCTCCCGGACGGACTGCCCGACGTCGCCCGGGAGTACCTGCGGGCGACGAGCGCACCGCCGGACTGGGTCGACTGGGAGGTGATGGAGAAGGCCCGGCTGTTCTTCATCGACAACAACGTCCACATCTCCACAGCCCTCTCGTTCGCCTCCATGCCGGCCTGCTACGTGGTCCCGCACGTGGCGAAGCTGCTCTCGGCCACCCACGGACTGGATTACCCCTCCAAACGCATGGCGGAGACCGGCCAGTTCACCGTCTACCTGATGCGGCCCGACGCCTTCGAGGCCGGTGGCCGCTTCCTCCCCGCCGCCCAGAAGGTCCGGCTCCTGCACGCCTCCATCCGCCACCACCTCCAGCGCGAGAACCGCTGGGACACCGGCGCGCTGGGGACGCCGATCTGCCAGGAGGACATGATCGGCGGGCAGATGTTCTTCTCGCTCCTCGTCCTCGACAGCCTGCACCGGCTCGGCATCCACATGTCCCAGGAGGGCGCGGAGTCCTACTACTACGCCTGGCGCGTGGTCGGCGCGATGCTGGGCGTCAGCCAGGAAGCCGCGCCCCGGTCCCTGGAGGACGCCCGCGCCTTCCTCGACCTGTACATGATCCGGCACATGGGGCCCTCCGAGGAGGGCGCGTCGCTCACCCGGCAGCTCATCGACCTCTACGAGGAGGTCGTGCCCGGGACCTTCTTCGACCCGATCGTCTCCGCGCTCATCCGCCACCTCACCGGCGACACCTGTGCCGACTGGCTGCGGGTGCCCCGCACCTCCTGGGACACCGTCGTCAAGGCCGTGCCCCATCTCCTCGGCGTCCTGGAGACGATCGAGGACCGCTCCCCCCTGGGCGCCCGAGCGCTGGACCGGCTCGGTCACCTCACCACCCTGCTCGAACTGTCCTCGCTCACCCGGGGACGCGTCATGCACTACGCCATCCCCGAACAGCTCAAAAAGGAGTACGACGTGCCCTCCGCCTCCCCCCGCCTCCACCGCTGGCGCCCGCCCGCCGCCACCGTCCCCCTCTGACCGCCGACCGGCGGTTCTGTACGGGGCGGGGGTCGCGACCCCACCGGGCCGGGGCGGAACGTTCCCCCGGCCGGGTGAGGTTGCGGCCCCCGCCCGCCGTGTCGGAGCCCCCTCGCGCGAGGGGGCGCTTTCAGTGGGCGGAAGGAACCAGTGTGATCAACTGCAAATGCCACCAGTTACATATCATCCGGTCCATTCCGGTACGGGGTGGTCCGGGCCGGCCCCGGAGGTATCAGCCATGTCCCACGTCGGCGTCCCGCGCGGGACGGTTCGCAAGCGCCGCACGCTCGCGCTCCTCACGGCGGGGGTGCTCACGATCCCGGTGCTGGCGGGCTGCGGTTCCGGCGACGAGGAGGCGCCCCGGGGCGTGCCCCAGGACATCGGGGCCGCCGCCCGCCCGGCGGTCGCCGACGGTTCCACCGTGAACTGGGCGATCGACGCGCTGCCCGCCACCTTCAACGCGTTCCAGGCGGACGCGGACAGCGCCACCGCCCGGGTCACCGAAGCCCTGCTGCCGACCCTCTTCCCCATGGACGGGAACGGGCGGCCGAAGCTCAACCCGGACTACCTGGAATCCGCGAAGATCATCGAGCGCGAGCCGAAGCAGGTCGTGCTCTACAAGCTCAACCAGCAGGCGGTGTGGAGCGACGGCCGCGAGATCGGCGCCCCCGACTTCGTCGCCCAGTGGCGGGCCCTGAGGGGCAAGGACTCCGCGTTCTGGACCGCCCGCAACTCCGGCTACGAGCGGATCGAGAAGATCGAGCGCGGCGCGGACGACCTCCAGGTGCGGGTCACCTTCTCCAAGCCGTACGCCGACTGGCGCTCGCTGTTCTCGCCGTTGTACCCGAAGGAGATCACCGGCTCGCCGGAGACCTTCAACGACGGCGCGCGCACCACCCTCAAGAACACCGCCGGGCCCTTCCTCCTGCGCGGCGTCAGCAAGGCCGAGGGCACCGTCACCCTCGCCCGCAACCCGCGCTGGTGGGGCGACAAGGCCAAGCTCGACACCCTCGTCTTCCGGGCGGTCGCCCCCGAGGACCGTACGAAGGCCCTCGCGGACGGCACGGTGGACGTCGCCGACATCGACCCGTCCACCGCCCAGCGCATCACGCTCGCCCGCCGCGACCGGGGCGGCGACGGGCCGCCGTCCGCCCACGGTCCGGGCGCCGGGATCTCGCCCGCCGCCGCCCTGCGCTCCTATGCCGTGGCGCACGGCAGCGACGAGAAGGCCGCCGAGATCGAGCAGGCCGCGCGGGCGAAGAACCGCAAGGCCGCCCTCGCGTACGCCGCCGAGCAGAAGGCCCTGCGCGCCTACGCCGTACGCAAGTCCCTGGAGCCCGCCTACACCCAGCTCGCGCTGAACGGCGAGTCCGGACCGCTCGCCGACGACCGGGTCCGGCGCGCGGTGGCCCGTGCCCTGGACCGCCAGGAGCTGGCGCGGACGGTGCTGGGGCCGCTGGGACTGCCGGCGAAGCCGCTCGGCAGTCATCTCGCCCTCGCGGGCCAGCCCGGGTACAAGGACGGCAGCGGGGCGCTCGGCGAGCAGAACACCGAGGAGGCCCAGGCCCTGCTGGCGGACGCGGGCTGGACCCGGGGCGGCGCGGTCCAGCCGCCCAAGGACACCAAGGCCGGCAGCGAGGCGGAGAAGAAGAAGGGCGACGCCGAGGCCGACGCGGAGAAGGACGCCGGCCGGGAGGAGGACGCCACGGCCGACAAGGACAAGGGGAAGGAGGAGGAAGCCGAGAAGGGCGAGAAGGGCGACAGGGAGGCGGAGAAGGGCGGGCGGGACACCGAGAAAGCAGACCAGGCCGACCAGGCCGACCAGGCCGCCGACCGGGGCGAGGAGGACACCGCGGCCTCCCGCGACGAGGGCCTCTACATCGTCGGCGAGGACGGCAAGCCCGGCGCGCACGCCCCGGCGCACGCCCCCGCCGCCACGAGCGGCACGTCCGCCGTCCACGTCCTCGCCCCCGCCCGGCACGCCGCCGTCCAGAGCGCCGCGCTGCGCCGCCAGGCCGCCGTGGCGCTCGGCGAGGACGGTTCCGTCGCCGCCCGGGACAAGCAGCCCGGAGGAGCCGCCGGAGCGTACGCCCCCGTCGGCACCGCCGCCCCCGCGCCCGCCGCGGCCAAGGGGCGGCTCGGCAAGGACGGCAAGGCGCTGACCCTGCGCTTCGTGCTCCCCTCCGGTCCCGGTTCCCAGACGCTGCGCAGCGTCGGTGACAAGATCGCGGCCATGCTGGAGAAGATCGGCATCGGCACCGAGATCACCAAGGTTCCCGACGAGAGCTACTTCAAGGACCACATCGCCTCCGGCGTGTACGACCTGGCGCTCTACTCGTGGCCCGCCACCGCCTACCCGGCCACGGACGGACGCCCCATCTACGCCAAGCCGGAGCCCGCCACCGACGGGTCGCTCCTGGTGGAGCAGAACTACACCCGGGTCGGCACCGACCACATCGACCAGCTCTTCGACCGGGCCGCCGCCGAGCTGGACGAGAACGCCGCGCGGGAGCTGATGAAGCAGGCCGACGCCCGGATCTGGGCCGCCGCCGGGTCGATTCCGCTCTACCAGCGCCCGCAGCTCGTCGCCGTCGACAAGAAGCTCGCGAACGTCGGGGCGTTCGGGTTCGCGGCCCCCCGGTACCAGGACATCGGGTTCAAGAACCGGCAAGCCGCAGGTTCCTCCGCAGACCGCAAGAAGTAGCGGTCAAATACCACACCCGCACGCCGCGAAGCTCAGATGCACCTCAAAACTCTTGCCCGCCGGTTCCGCCGGCGGGCAGGGTGGTGTCTGCCCTGACCCGGGCCGTTCGTCGCTTCACCGCACCTCACCCCCCACAGCTCCGCCCGCGTTCCGGCCGCCTCGTCGGCCCGGCAGTTCCTTGACACCGGCTGAATATCGCCTGAATCACACGGGAAGACCGCCTTCGCGGATCGGCTCGGGAAGCCCAGTGGCCCCGGGGCCCGTACGATGGTACGAGCCGTGGCGTGCCGCCCGGCGGGCGTACGAGGACTCGAAGACCGACTGAGACGCCTGATCCCACGATCCGAGAGAAGCGCAAGCCACCCATGCCCACGCGCCACGACATCCGTAACGTAGCCATCGTCGCCCACGTCGACCACGGCAAGACCACGCTGGTCGACGCCATGCTCAAGCAGGCCGGCTCCTTCGCCGCACACGCTGCCGAGTCGCTCGACGACCGCATGATGGACTCGAACGACCTGGAGCGTGAGAAGGGCATCACGATCCTCGCCAAGAACACGGCGGTGAAGTATCACCCCAAGGACGGCGGGGATCCGATCACGATCAACATCATCGACACCCCCGGCCACGCCGACTTCGGTGGCGAGGTCGAGCGTGGTCTGTCGATGGTGGACGCCGTCGTGCTGCTCGTCGACGCCTCCGAGGGCCCGCTGCCCCAGACCCGCTTCGTCCTGCGCAAGGCGCTGTCCGCGCGGATGCCGGTCATCCTCTGCATCAACAAGACGGACCGCCCCGACTCCCGGATCGCCGAGGTCGTCGACGAGACGTACGACCTCTTCCTGGACCTGGACGCGGACGAGGACCAGATCGAGTTCCCGATCGTCTACGCCTGCGCCCGTGACGGCGTGGCCTCGCTGACCAAGCCCGAGGACGGCACCGTCCCGCAGGACAGCGACAGCCTGGAGCCGTTCTTCAACACGATCCTGGCGCACGTCCCGGCCCCCGAGTTCGACGCGGAAGCGCCGCTCCAGGCTCACGTCACCAACCTGGACGCCGACAACTTCCTCGGCCGCATCGCGCTCTGCCGCGTCGAGCAGGGCGAGCTGCGCAAGGGCCAGACCGTCACCTGGATCAAGCGCGACGGCACCATGTCCAACGTCCGCATCACCGAGCTGCTGATGACCGAGGCGCTCACCCGCAAGCCGGCCGAGGTGGCGGGCCCCGGCGACATCTGCGCCATCGCCGGTATCCCGGACATCATGATCGGCGAGACCCTGGCCGACCCGGAGAACCCGATCGCGCTGCCGCTGATCACGGTCGACGAGCCGGCCATCTCCATGACCATCGGCACCAACACCTCGCCGCTCGTCGGCAAGGGGGGCAAGGGCCACAAGGTCACCGCCCGCCAGGTGAAGGACCGCCTCGACCGCGAGCTGATCGGCAACGTCTCGCTCCGCGTCCTGGACACCGAGCGCCCCGACGCCTGGGAGGTCCAGGGCCGCGGCGAGCTGGCGCTCGCCATCCTGGTGGAGCAGATGCGCCGCGAGGGCTTCGAGCTGACCGTCGGCAAGCCCGAGGTCGTCACCAAGCAGATCGACGGCAAGACGTACGAGCCGATCGAGCGCATGACGATCGACTCGCCCGAGGAGCACCTGGGCGCCATCACCCAGCTCATGGCGACCCGCAAGGGCCGCATGGAGACCATGACGAACCACGGCTCCGGCTGGGTCCGCATGGAGTGGATCGTCCCGTCCCGCGGCCTCATCGGCTTCCGTACGGAGTTCCTGACCCAGACCCGCGGCACCGGCATCGCGCACTCGATCTTCGAGGGCCACGAGCCGTGGTTCGGCGAGCTGCGCACCCGTCACAACGGTTCGCTGGTCGCGGACCGCGCGGGCTCGGTCACGCCGTTCGCGATGGTCAACCTCCAGGAGCGCGGTGTCATCTTCACCGAGGCCGGCACCGAGGTGTACGAGGGCATGATCATCGGCGAGAACTCCCGCGCCGACGACATGGACGTCAACATCACCAAGGAGAAGAAGCTCACCAACATGCGTGCGGCCTCCGCGGACACCACCGAGAACGTGGTCCCGGCCCGCAAGCTGTCGCTGGAGCAGTCCCTGGAGTTCTGCCGCGAGGACGAGTGCATCGAGGTGACCCCGGAGACCGTGCGCATCCGCAAGGTCGTCCTGGACCAGCGCGAGCGCAGCCGCGCCGCTTCCCGCGCCAAGAACGGCTGACACCCTCCCCAGGGCCCCGCGGCCCGGTTTGCCGCGCCGCGGGGGAGCCGGGGGTGCCGTACGAGCTGAGACGCCGATGTACGGCCCCGCCCACAGTCGAGAACCGCCCGGACGCCCCTGAGGGCGTCCGGGCGGTTCTGGCAGGGCCCCGGGGAGGTCCTGCGGGCGGCTTCCCGGTCTCGGAGCCGTACGCTCCGTATGCGAAGGCCCCCCGCGCGCCCCGGCGTCCCGGCGGACGCCGCGTCAGCCCGGGCATTGACAGAAGGCCCGGCCCGCCACGGACACTGTGGTGGGCCGGGCCTTCGTCAATCGCTTTTCCTGACCGTGGTGTCCGGATATCGGGGGTCGCTCTCCGGAACATGTGTTAACAGTCCGTTTCGGGCGTGTCTGTCTGGGATCACTTTGTCCGGATTTCGGGCACACGGGCGGGTCTGATGTTGTCAAACCGAGACCCTTTAAGTGTGGTTTACAGCCCGGTCGTACTCAATAGTTGGCTCCATTGAGCTCGGGTCAATGGGTCACGCACTGTGGGGAGTGCCGACTCACGAGCACACTCGGGGCACTGAACGATCACCGTCAGGGGTGTCGGTGAATCTCTCCAGTGCCCTTCTTGTAGTCAAAAGTGGACTCATGAGGAGGAAACCCATGCGCGGTGCCAAGAGCGCCAAGTGGGTCGCGGGAGCGGCCGTCATCGCCCTGGCCGCGACTGCCTGTGGCGGCGGCGACAGTGGTAGCGACAAGAAGAACACGTCGGGCCAGCCCGCCGGGTACGTCTCGATCGACGTCGGTGAGCCCCAGAAGCCTCTGATGCCGGCCGACACGAACGAGAGCAACGGCTCCTACGTCATCCAGTCGCTGTTCACGCAGCTGCTGGACTTCGACGACAAGGGCGAGATCGTTCTCACGAACGCCGAGTCCGTCGAGACCGAGGACTCCAAGACCTGGACGGTCAAGCTCAAGGCCGGCTGGAAGTTCCACAACGGCGAGGCCGTGACCGCGCAGTCGTACATCGACGCGTGGAACTGGTACGCCAACGTGAAGAACGCCCAGCAGAACGCGTTCTGGTTCTCCGACATCAAGGGCTACGCGGACGTCCACCCGGAGAAGGGTGACCCGAAGAGCGACAAGATGTCCGGCCTGAAGGCCGTGGACGACACCACGTTCACGATCGAGCTGACCGACAAGGTCCCGTACTTCAACTACAAGCTCGGCTACGCGACCTTCGCGCCGCTGCCCAAGGTCTTCTACGACGACCCGAAGGCGTTCGGCCAGAAGCCGATCGGCAACGGCCCGTACACGTTCGAGAAGTGGACCCACAAGAAGCTCATCCAGGTCAAGGCCTGGCCCGAGTACCAGGGTCCGAACAAGGCTGCCAACAAGGGCATCCAGTTCAAGAACTACTCGACCGTCGAGGCCGCGTACTCCGACGTCATCTCCGGCAACCTGGACATGATCCGCCAGGTCGGCCCGCGTGACCTCCCGAAGTACAAGACGGACCTCGGTGACGGCGCGATCGACCAGCCGTACGCCGCGATCCAGACGCTGACCCCGGCGTTCTACTCGAAGACGTTCAAGGACATCGACCCCAAGGTCCTCCAGGGCCTGTCCATGGCGATCGACCGTGAGACCATCACGAAGACCGTCCTGAACGGCACCCGCATCCCGGCGACGAGCTTCACGCCCCCGCAGGTCAAGGGCAACCAGACGCTCGACTCGGACGTCCTGAAGTTCAACCCCGCCAAGGCCAAGGAGCTCATCAAGGCCGGCGGCGGCGTCCCGGAGAACAAGTTCACCATCCAGTACAACGCCGACGGTGGGCACAAGGAGTGGGTGACCGCTGTCTGCGAGTCCATCCGCAACGCCACCGGGGTCGACTGCGTGGGCGACGCCAAGCCGGACTTCCCGACCGACCTCGAAGCGCGTGACAACGACGAGGTCAAGGGCTTCTACCGCGGTGGCTGGGTGGCCGACTACCCCGTCAACGTGAACTTCCTCAAGGAGCTCTACCACTCCAAGGCGGAGTCGAACAACGGTCGCTTCAACGACAAGGAGATCGACGACCTGATGGCGAAGGGCGACAAGGCCGACTCCCTGGAGGAGTCCGTCGCCGCCTACCAGGAGGTCGAGAAGAAGCTGGTCGACAAGATGCCGGCCATCCCGCTCTGGTACTACGCCATCAACGGCGGCCACGGAAAGAACGTCGACAACGTCAAGGTCGACTTCCACGGTGACCTCGAACTGACCGGCGTCACCACCAAGTAACGCCTGCGGGTCATTCCCCAACTGGCCGTCATCCGCCCGTGCTGCCCCTCAGCACGGCCGGAGGCGCGGGGGTCGCCTCTGCGAAGAGGCGGCCCCCGCGCCGCAGTTATCCCCACACGGAGGCACCCATGGGGCGCTATGTCGCACGACGACTGCTCCAGATGATCCCGGTCTTCATCGGGTCGACCCTGCTGGTCTTCCTGATGATGTACGCACTGCCCGGCGACCCCGTCAGAGCACTTGCCGGTGAACAGCACGTAGACGCGACGCAGATCGCGCAGATCAAGGCGAGTCTCGGACTGGACCAGCCGATCTGGCAGCAGTACCTGAACTACCTCGGCAACCTGTTCCAGGGCGACTTCGGCACCCAGATCGGAACGCAGCGTCCGGTCGCCGAAGTCATCGCCGACGCCTACCCGATCACCATCAGACTGGCGATCTTCGCCTTCGTCTTCACGGTCGTCGCCGGTATCTCGCTCGGCATCGTCGCCGGCCTCAAGGCCGACTCCATCCGGGACCGCGGTCTGCTCGGCCTGACGCTGGTGCTGATCTCCATGCCGTCCTTCGTGCTGGGCTTCCTCGTTCAGTACTTCTTCGCGTTCCAGCTCGGCATCGCCAAGCCGAACGTGAGCCTCGACCCGACCAACAGCGAGTTGATCATGCCGGCCATCGTGCTGGCGTCGCTGTCGCTCGCCTACGTCGCCCGCCTCACCCGTACCTCGGTCGCCGAGAACCTGCGCGCCGACTACATGCGCACGGCCGTCGCCAAGGGCCTGCCGCGCCGGCGCGTCATCGGCGTGCACCTGATGCGCAACTCGCTCATCCCGGTCGTCACCTTCCTCGGCACCGACATCGGCGCCCTCATGGGCGGCGCGATCGTGACCGAGGGCATCTTCAACATCAAGGGCGTCGGACAGCTCGTCTTCGAGGCGCTCGCCAAGCGCGAAGGCGCCACCGTCGTCGGCGTCGTGACGCTGCTCGTCATCGTCTACCTCGTCTGCAGCCTGCTCGTCGACCTGCTCTACGCGGTCCTGGACCCGAGGATCCGGTATGCCTGACACCACCGCACTCAAGAGCACCGACGCCCCGGCCACGGCCGTCGACGCGGCGCCCGCCACGGACACGGGCCCCGCGCCCGGCAAGCCGCGCAGCCTCTGGTCGGACGCCTGGCACGACCTGCGCCGCAACCCGCTCTTCCTCATCTCGATGGTGCTGATCCTGCTGCTCGCCGTCATGGCGATCTTCCCGAGCCTGTTCACCAGTGCCTCGCCGCGGGACGCCAACCTTGCCGAGCACTACCTCCAGCACCCGAACTGGGGACACTTCTTCGCCCCCGACTGGCTCGGGTACGACGTCCAGGGCCGCTCGATCTACGCGCGTCTGATCTACGGCGCCCGCGCCTCGATCATGGTCGGCGTGATCGTCACCATCGCGGTCACCGTCACCGGACTGGTGATCGGCATGATCGCGGGCTACTTCGGCGGCTGGATCGACACGATCCTGTCCCGGATCACCGACGTCTTCTTCGGCGTCCCCTTCATCGTCGGCGCCATGGTCATCCTGACCAGCTTCGAGGAGCGCTCCGTCTGGGTCGTCATCCTGTCGATGGCCTTCCTCGGCTGGACGCAGATCGCCCGTGTCGCCCGCGGCTCGGTCATCACGATCAAGCAGGCCGACTACGTGGTCGCCGCTAAGGCGCTCGGCGCCTCCACCACCCGGATCCTGACGCGGCACATCCTGCCGAACGCCATCGCTCCGGTGATCGTGGTCGCCACCATCGCGCTCGGCGGTTACATCGCCGCCGAGGCCACCCTGTCCTTCCTCGGCATCGGCCTGGCCGAGCCGACGGTCTCGTGGGGCATCGACGTGTCCGCTGCGAAGGACCAGCTCCGCAACGCGCCGTTCGTCCTGGTCATCCCCTCGGTGATGGTCTCGATCACGGTGCTGTCCTTCCTGATGTTCGGCGATGCGGTCCGCAACGCCCTCGACCCCAAGATGCGCTGAGGGAGGCGTTCGTGACCACCATCGACAAGACGGCTCACGTCCCCGCACCGCGGGAGTCCGTGAGTGGCGACGGTCCACTGCTCGACGTCCGCGACCTGCACGTGGAGTTCCACACCCGCGACGGCGTCGCCAAGGCGGTCAACGGTGTGAACTACACCGTCAGCGCCGGCGAGACGCTCGCGGTGCTCGGCGAGTCCGGCTCCGGCAAGTCCGTGACCGCGCAGACCATCATGGGCATCCTCGACATGCCGCCCGGGAAGATCACGCAGGGCGAGATCCTCTTCCGCGGCCAGGACATGCTGAAGATGTCCCACGAGGAGCGCCGGAAGATCCGCGGCCGCAAGATCGCGATGATCTTCCAGGACGCGCTGTCCTCGCTGAACCCGGTCCTCACCGTCGGCTACCAGCTCGGCGAGATGTTCCGGGTCCACCAGGGCCTGTCCAAGAAGGAGGCCAAGGCCAAGTCCATCGAGCTGATGGACCAGGTCAAGATCCCGGCCGCCGCGGCCCGTGTCTCGGACTACCCGCACCAGTTCTCCGGCGGTATGCGCCAGCGCATCATGATCGCCATGGCGCTGGCCCTGGAGCCGGACCTGATCATCGCGGACGAGCCGACCACCGCGCTCGACGTGACGGTCCAGGCCCAGGTCATGGACCTGCTGGCCGAGCTGCAGCGCGAGTACAACATGGGCCTGATCCTGATCACCCACGACCTCGGCGTCGTCGCCGACGTCGCGGACAAGATCGCCGTGATGTACGCGGGGCGGATCGTGGAGACGGCGCCGGTCGGCGAGCTGTACAGCCGCCCGGCCCACCCGTACACCAAGGGCCTGCTGGACTCCATCCCGCGCCTGGACCAGAAGGGCCAGGAGCTGTACGCGATCAAGGGGTTGCCGCCCAACCTCACGCGCATCCCCGCGGGCTGTGCCTTCAGCCCGCGCTGCCCCAAGGCACAGGACATCTGCCGTACCGAGGTTCCGCCGCTCGTCCCGGTGACCGAGCAGGACGGCCTCGAGCTGGTCGGCCGCGGCAGCGCGTGCCACTTCTGGAAGGAGACGATCCATGGCTGAGCTCGAGAAGGAGCCCCTGGACGCCACCCCCAACGTCTCCGCCGTGGAGACCGTGGACGCCGCGACCGAGGCGGAGGCCGTGGCCGCCATCGACGCGCCCGTCGGTCAGGGCGAGCCGATCCTCCAGGTGCGCAACCTGGTCAAGCACTTCCCGCTGACCCAGGGCATCCTCTTCAAGAAGCAGATCGGCGCGGTCAAGGCCGTCGACGGGATCTCCTTCGACCTGTACGCCGGCGAGACCCTCGGCATCGTGGGCGAGTCCGGCTGCGGCAAGTCCACGGTCGCCAAGCTCCTGATGACGCTGGAGCGGGCCACCGCCGGCGAGGTCTTCTACAAGGGCCAGGACATCACCAAGCTGTCCGGCCGCGCGCTGAAGGCCGTGCGCCGCAACATCCAGATGGTGTTCCAGGACCCGTACACCTCGCTGAACCCGCGCATGACGGTCGGCGACATCATCGGGGAGACCTTCGAGATCCACCCCGAGGTGGCCCCGAAGGGCGACCGGCGCCGCCGCGTCCAGGAGCTCCTGGACGTCGTGGGCCTGAACCCGGAGTACATCAACCGGTACCCGCACCAGTTCTCCGGCGGTCAGCGCCAGCGCATCGGCATCGCCCGCGGCCTCGCGCTCAACCCGGAGATCATCATCTGCGACGAGCCGGTCTCCGCGCTCGACGTGTCGGTGCAGGCGCAGGTCATCAACCTGATGGAGAAGCTCCAGGACGAGTTCAACCTGTCCTACGTCTTCATCGCGCACGACCTCTCCATCGTGCGGCACATCTCCGACCGGGTCGGCGTGATGTACCTCGGCAAGATGGCCGAGATCGGCACGGACACCCAGATCTACGACCACCCGACGCACCCCTACACCCAGGCGCTGCTGTCGGCGGTCCCGGTCCCCGACCCGACGGCCCGCGAGGGACGCGAGCGGATCATCCTGACCGGTGACGTCCCGTCGCCGGCGAACCCGCCCTCGGGCTGCCGCTTCCGCACCCGGTGCTGGAAGGCGGAGGAGCGCTGCGCGACGGAGGAGCCCCTGCTGGCGGTCCCCGAGCGCTTCGTCGCGGGCAAGACCCCGGCGGCGCACGAGTCGGCGTGCCACTTCGCCGAGGAGAAGGACGTCGTGAACGCGGCGTAGCCGCCGCTCCTTCCCGACGACGAGGCCCGGCCCCCTGCCGCAGGGGGCCGGGCCTCGTCGTGCCACCCCTCCCCGCCGCCCGTCCGGGGTAAGCCCGCATGCGGTACATAGGGTTATGGGGTGATATGAGGCATTGAGCTACTCGATGACTCTAGGAGGCACTTCATGCGCGGAGCCACACAGGTCAGGTGGGCCGCATGTGCGGTGGGCGTCGCCCTGGCGGCGACGGCCTGCGGCGGCGGGGGTGACGGGGGCGGGGGCGGCGGCGGTGGCGCCGACGGCATCGTCAGCTCCTCCTGGGGTGACCCGCAGAACCCGCTGGAGCCGGCCAACACCAACGAGGTCCAGGGCGGCAAGGTCCTCGACATGGTCTTCCGCGGCCTGATCCGCTACGACCCGAAGACCGGCGAGGCCAAGAACATGGTCGCCGAGTCCATCGACACGAAGGACTCCCAGAACTTCACGATCAAGCTCAAGGACGGCTGGACGTTCTCCAACGGGGAGAAGGTCACCGCCAAGTCCTTCGTGGACGCCTGGAACTACGGCGCGGCGCTGAAGAACAACCAGAAGAACGCCTACTTCTTCCAGTACATCGAGGGCTACGACAAGGTCCACCCGGAGTCCGGCTCCGCCTCCGCCGAGACCCTGTCCGGGCTGAAGGTCGTCGACGACCTGACCTTCACCGCCAAGCTCACCCAGAAGTTCTCCCTGTGGCCCGACACCCTCGGCTACACCGCCTTCGTCCCGCTGCCCAAGGCGTTCTACGACGACCACGACGCCTGGCTCTCCAAGCCCGTCGGGAACGGCCCGTACACCATCGACTCGTACGCCAAGGGCTCCTCGATGAAGCTCCGCAAGTGGGACGGCTACCCGGGCGACGACAAGGCGAAGAACGGCGGCGTCGACCTCAAGGTCTTCACCGACAACAACACCGCCTACACCGACCTGACCTCCGGCAACCTCGACCTCGTCGACGACGTGCCCGCCTCCCAGCTCCGCAACGTCGAGGCCGACCTCGGCGACCGGTACATCAACACCCCCGCCGGCATCATCCAGACCCTGGCCTTCCCCTTCTACGACAAGGAATGGGACACCGACGACGCGCGCAAGGTCCGCCAGGGCCTGTCGATGGCGATCAACCGGGCGCAGATCACCGACCAGATCTTCCAGAAGACCCGCACCCCCGCCTCCGACTGGACCTCCCCGGTCCTCGGTAAGGACGGCGGCTTCAAGAAGGGGCTGTGCGGCAAGGAGTGCACGTACGACAAGGCGGCGGCCAAGAAGCTGATCGAGGAGGGCGGCGGCATCCCCGGCGGCCAGCTGAAGATCTCGTACAACGCGGACACCGGCTCCCACAAGGAGTGGGTCGACGCCGTCTGCAACAGCATCAACAACGTGATGGGCAACAACAAGGCGTGCGTCGGCGGCCCGGTCGGCACCTTCGCCGACTTCCGCGCCCAGGTCTCCACCCAGAAGCTCTCCAGCGCCTGGCGCGCGGGCTGGCAGATGGACTACCCGCTCATCCAGAACTTCCTCCAGCCGCTCTACTACACCAACGCCCCGTCCAACGACGGGAAGTGGAGCGACAAGAAGTTCGACGACCTGATCGACAAGGCGAACGCCGAGAGCGACAAGGCGAAGGCCGTCACCATCTTCCAGGAGGCGGAGAAGGTCCTCGTCGAGCAGATGCCGGTCATCCCGCTCTGGTACCAGAACGGCAGCGCCGGCTACTCGGAGCGGGTGGACAACGTCGCGCTGAACCCGTTCAGCGTCCCGGTCTACGAAGAGATCACCGTCAAGTGACGCGCTGAGCGACGCGGACGGCCGGGACGCCCGGCCGTCCGCGCCCCCGCACCCCCTGCCCGGTACCGCTCGTCCCCAGGGGGCGCCCGGCCGGCCAGGCCGACAGGACGCCCCCCGACCCCCGGAGCCCCTCATGGGACGTTATGTGATCCGGCGGCTGCTGCAGATGATCCCCGTCTTCTTCGGCACCACGCTGTTGATCTTCCTCATGGTGAACGTGATGGGCGACCCCATCGCCGGCCTCTGCGGCGACCGCCAGTGCGATCCGGCCACCGCCGCCCGACTGCGCTCCGAGTTCGGCCTCGACAAGCCGGTGTGGCAGCAATACCTCACCTACATGGGCAACGTGTTCACCGGCGACTTCGGCACCGCGTTCAACGGGCAGAAGGTCACCGAGCTGATGGCCACGGCCTTCCCCATCACGATCCGGCTCACCATCGTCGCGATCGTCTTCGAGGTCGTCATCGGCATCAGCCTCGGCGTCGTCACCGGCCTGCGGCGCGGACGCCCCGTCGACACCACCGTCCTCATCCTCACGCTGGTCGTCATCGCCGTCCCGACCTTCGTCACCGGCCTGCTGCTCCAGCTCCTCCTGGGCGTCAAGTGGGGCATCATCAAGCCCTCGGTCTCCGCCGACCCCGCCTTCGACGAACTGCTCGTCCCCGGACTGGTCCTCGCCTCGGTCTCGCTCGCCTACGTCACCCGGCTCACCCGCACCTCGATCGCCGAGAACGCCCGCGCCGACTACGTCCGCACCGCCGTCGCCAAGGGGCTGCCCCGCCGCCGGGTCGTCGTACGGCACCTGCTGCGCAACTCGCTGATCCCCGTCATCACCTTCATCGGCACCGACGTGGGGGCCCTCATGGGCGGGGCCATCGTCACCGAGCGGATCTTCAACATCCACGGCGTCGGCTACCAGCTCTACCAGGGCATCCTGCGCCAGAACTCCCAGACCGTCGTCGGGTTCGTCACGATCCTCGTCCTGGTCTTCCTGGCCGCCAACCTGATCGTCGACCTCCTGTACGCCGTACTCGACCCGAGGATCCGCTATGCCTGAGCCCCAGTCATCGGACGGAGCGATCTCCCCGGCGGGCACCGGTGGCCCGATGGACCTCGCCCTGGAGGAGGGCGCCAGCCTGGAGAAGAACCCCGGCGGCCCCGACGGCTCCGGGCCCACCGGAAAGCCCCGCAGCCTCTGGTCGGACGCCTGGCGCGACCTGCGGCGCAACCCGGTCTTCATCATCTCCGCCCTGGTCATCCTCTTCCTGGTGATCATCTCCATCTGGCCCTCGCTCATCGCGAGCGGCGACCCCCTCCAGGCCGACCTGGACGACGCCCAGAAGGGCTCCGAGCCCGGCCACCCCTTCGGCTTCGACCCGCAGGGCCGCGACGTCTACACCCGGGTCGTGTACGGCACCCGCACCTCGGTGACCGTGGGCGTCTGCGCCACCCTCGGCGTCGCCCTCTTCGGCAGTGTGCTCGGCGGCCTCGCGGGCTTCTTCGGCGGCTGGTGGGACTCGATCCTCTCCCGCCTCACCGACGTCTTCTTCGGCATCCCCGTCGTCCTCGGCGGCCTGGTCTTCCTCTCCGTCGTCACCAGCTCCACCGTCTGGCCCGTCATCGGCTTCATCGTCCTGCTCGGCTGGCCCCAGATCGCCCGCATCGCCCGCGGCTCGGTCATCACCGCCAAACAGAACGACTACGTCCAGGCGGCCCGCGCCCTCGGCGCCTCCAACTCCCGGATGATGCTGCGCCACATCACCCCGAACGCCATCGCGCCCGTCATCGTCGTGGCGACCATCGCGCTCGGCACGTACATCTCCCTGGAGGCGACCCTCTCCTTCCTCGGCGTCGGACTGAAGGACCCGGCCGTCTCCTGGGGCATCGACATCTCCGCCGCCGCCAACTACATCCGCAACGCCCCGCACATGCTGCTCTGGCCCGCCGGAGCGCTGGCGATCACCGTGCTCGCGTTCATCATGCTCGGCGACGCGGTGCGCGACGCCCTCGACCCCAAGCTGCGCTGAGGAGCCGGTTGCCATGTTGCTCGAAGTGCGCGATCTGCACGTGGAGTTCCACACCCGCGAAGGCGTCGCCAAGGCCGTCAACGGCGTCGACTACGCGGTCGCCGAGGGCGAGACCCTGGCCGTCCTCGGGGAGTCCGGCTCCGGCAAGTCCGTCACCGCACAGGCGATCATGGGCATCCTCGACATGCCGCCGGGGAGGATCGCCGGCGGGGAGATCCTCTTCAAGGGCCAGGACCTGCTGAAGCTCAAGCCGGAGGAGCGCCGGAAGATCCGGGGCCAGGAGATGGCCATGATCTTCCAGGACGCCCTCTCCTCGCTGAACCCGGTCCTCACCGTGGGCCAGCAGCTCGGCGAGATGTTCGTCGTGCACCGGGGGATGTCCCGCAAGGACGCCAGGGCCAAGTCCATCGAGCTGATGGACCGGGTGCGCATCCCCGCCGCCAAGGAGCGGGTCGGCCAGTACCCGCACCAGTTCTCCGGCGGCATGCGCCAGCGCATCATGATCGCCATGGCGATGGCCCTGGAACCGTCCCTGATCATCGCGGACGAGCCGACCACCGCGCTCGACGTGACGGTCCAGGCCCAGGTCATGGACCTCCTCGCCGAACTCCAGCGCGAGTACAACATGGGCCTGATCCTGATCACCCACGACCTCGGCGTCGTCGCCGACGTGGCCGACAAGATCGCCGTGATGTACGCGGGCCGCATCGTCGAGACGGCCCCCGTGCACGAGATCTACCGGGCCCCCGCCCACCCGTACACCAAGGGCCTCCTGAAATCGATCCCGCGCCTGGACCAGAAGGGCCGGGAGCTGTACGCGATCAAGGGCCTGCCGCCCAACCTCACCCGCATCCCGCCGGGCTGCGCCTTCAACCCGCGCTGCCCCATCGCCCGGGACGTGTGCCGGACGGACGTGCCGCCGCTCTACGAGGTCGACGAGCGGCGCCGCAGCGCCTGCCACTTCTGGAAGGAGACGCTCGATGCACGCTGACCGCGACGGGAGCGCCAAGGCGGGCGGCGGACGCGGGGCGGCCGGCGGGCGCGGCGGCTCGACCCTGCTGTCCGAGGCCCGGGAGGACGCCGCCTCCCCGTACGCCGAGGGCGACCCGATCCTCCAGGTGCGCGGCCTCGCCAAGCACTACCCGCTCACCCAGGGCATCCTCGTCAAACGGCAGATCGGCGCGGTCAAGGCCGTCGACGGCGTCGACTTCGACCTGCACGCGGGCGAGACGCTCGGCATCGTGGGGGAGTCCGGCTGCGGCAAGTCGACCGTCGCCAGGATGCTCGTCCACCTGGAGCACCCCACCGCCGGGGCGATCCGCTACAAGGGGGAGGACATCTCCCGGCTCTCCGGCCGTGCGCTGAAGGCCGTGCGCCGCAACATCCAGATGGTGTTCCAGGACCCGTACACGTCGCTGAACCCGCGGATGACGGTCGGCGACATCATCGGGGAACCGTACGAGATCCACCCCGAGGTCGCCCCCAAGGGCAGCCGGCGGCAGAAGGTGCAGGACCTGCTGGACGTCGTCGGGCTCAACCCGGAGTACATCAACCGCTATCCGCACCAGTTCTCCGGCGGCCAGCGCCAGCGCATCGGCATCGCCCGCGGCCTCGCGCTCAACCCGGAGATCATCGTCGCCGACGAACCGGTCTCCGCGCTCGACGTCTCCGTACAGGCCCAGGTGGTCAACCTGCTGGACCGGCTCCAGGCCGAGTTCAACCTCAGCTTCGTCTTCATCGCGCACGACCTCTCGATCGTCCGCCACATCTCCGACCGGGTCGGCGTGATGTACCTCGGCCGGATCGTGGAGATCGGCACCGACGCGGAGATCTACGACCACCCCACCCACCCGTACACCCAGGCGCTGCTGTCCGCCGTCCCCGTACCGGACCCGAGCGCCCGGGAGCACCGGGAACGGATCATCCTGCACGGCGACGTGCCCTCGCCCGCCAACATCCCCTCGGGCTGCCGGTTCCGCACCCGGTGCTGGAAGGCGCGGGAGCGGTGCGAGCTGGAGGTGCCGCTGCTGGCGGTGCCCGCGGAGTTCCGGCTGTCCGACACCCCCGCCCGCCACGACTCCGCGTGCCACTTCGCGGAGGAGAAGCGGGTGGTGCCGCCGGAGGGCGAGCGGGAGGACCCGGGGCCGGCGACGGGCGAGCGGCCGGGGGAGGGGGCCCCGGGGCCGGAGGGGTGGGAGAAGCCCGGGGCCGGGGAGGAGGGGGCTCCGTGAGGCGGCGTCAGGAGCGTTGACAGGCGGGAAACCCGGCCGACACCGCACCGACATACCAATGCCCCATGCTGGACGGCGTGCGGCCGTGCGGGTGCCGTGGTCCGGCCGGAGCGCCGTCCTGTCGCTCCGGCCGGTCGCCCGCTCCCGCCGCGCCGCCCTCGGCCGGACCGACGCGCACCGCCCCGGCCGCACGCTCCCCGCCCCGCTCCCCGAACGCCCTTGTCCACTGGGCCGGCACCGTGGAGTATCGCCGGGTGACACTTACACGGGGAGCAAGAATCACCGGCGCCGTCCTGTGCGCGCTGCCGGCACTCGTCATCATCGCCTGGATCGTCCGGGACCTCCGGGCGGCCGGGAGCCCGGAGCCGGTCTGGGAGTACTGGACGGGCACCGGAAACCTCCGGGACGCGATGCGGCCCACGACCTCGGCGACCAGCTTCGTCCTGCTGGTCGCCTACGCGGTGGCCGGGGTGGCGGTCCTGCGTTCCGCCGCCGCGTCGGTCCTGGTCGTCACGGGCGTCCTCACCTTCGTCCTGCGGCTGCCCGGCGTCTGGCTCATCGCCGACGCCCCGGCCCCCGAGGAGCTGCGCGACCGGGCGCTGATGAGCACGTACGCCGTCCTGGCGGCCGGGCTCGCCCTGGTCGTCGTGGGAACGGTGGGCCGCCGCCCGGTGCCCGAGGGCGTGCCCCGGCCCACAGGACCGGGGCGCGGCGCCGGGGTCGCCGTCTTCCTGCTGCTCGGCTTCCAGGCGGCGCTGTTCACGGCCTGGGAGATCCGGCAGCCGTTCGTCTTCCCGTCCGGGCTGTACCCCGCCTGGTTCATCGGCGGCAAGTCCCTGGCCCTCCCCCTGACCGAGGGGCCGCCCGGCTGGGTCACCGCCGCCACCGTCCTGGTCTTCCTGGCGGCGGCCGTGAGCGCGGTCGCCGGGGCGGTCCACGCGCGTCCGCTCGGCCTGTTCGCGGGCGGGTTCGTGTTCTGCTCCGGCGTGCTGGGCGTGACGCGCATGATCCACTTCGATATGCACGAGCGGTTCTTCGACCTCGCCGTCGAGCACCAGCTGAACCTCCTGAGCTTCGTCAGCTCGCTCCTGGTCGGGCCCGTCGTGATCGCCCTGCTCGCCCGCGCGGGCGCCGACCGGTCCTCCGGCGGCCTCCCGGGCCCGTGGGGCGGGCCAGGTCCCTGGGGCGCCCAGCCCCCGGGCGTGCCGGGACAGCAGGCCCCCTGGCAGCCGCCCGCCCCGGCGCCCGGCTTCGGCCCCGCGCAGGGCGGCGGCTTCGGGCCGCCGCCGCCCTCCTCCCCGCCGCCCCGCTGGTGAGCCGGTGACGGGGAGGGCGCCGCTCAGGCCCCCGTCATCCCCAGCGACCGCTTGAGGAAGTCCACCTGGAGCAGGAGCAGGTTCTCCGCGACCTGCTCCTGCGGCGTCATGTGCGTCACCCCGCTCAGCGGCAGCACCTCGTGCGGACGCCCGGCCGCCAGCAGCGCCGAGGAGAGCCGCAGGGCGTGGGCGACCACCACGTTGTCGTCGGCCAGGCCGTGCACGATCATCATCGGCCGGACCTCGGCGGCCGGTTCGGAGAGCCCGTCGTCGGTGAGCAGCGAGTTGTACGCGTACACCTCCGGCTGCTCCGCCGGATCCCCGAGATAGCGCTCGGTGTAGTGGGTGTCGTACAGCCGCTGGTCCGTCACCGGAGCGCCCACGACCGCCGCGTGGAAGACGTCGGGCCGCCGCAGCACCGCGAGCCCGGCCAGGTATCCGCCGAAGGACCAGCCCCGGATCGCCACCCGGGACAGGTCGAGCGGGAAGCGGTCCGCCAGCCCGTGCAACGCCTCGACCTGGTCCTCCATGGTGAGCACGAGGTTGTCCCGTACGGCCTTCTCCCAGGCGGGCGAACGGCCCGGCGCCCCCCGCCCGTCCGCCACGACCACCGCGAAGCCCTGGTCCGCGAACCACTGCGACGTCAGGTGCGCGTTGTGGGCGGCGACCACCCGGCGGCCGTGCGGACCGCCGTACGGGTCCATCAGGACCGGAAGGGGACCGTCCTCCTCCCGGTAGTCCGACGGAAGCAGCACGGCGCACGGAATTCGCCGTGCGCCCCCCTCGGTGAGGGTCACCCGGGCCGAGACCACCGGCTCCTGCGCGTGGCTCGCGATCCGCGTCAGCCGCCTGCCGTCGCGCACCACCCACGCGGCGGCCGCGGGCTCCTCTGGGACGGCCGAGACCACGACCGACAGAGCGCCCGAGCGGACCGCGGAGTGCACACCCACCCCTTCGGAAATCCGCTCGATTCCCAGCTCGTTCACCCGGTACACATGGATCTGCCCGATCTCCGGTTCGACCGCGTCCTCACCGGCCACCGCCGAGACGAGGATGTCCGACTCCCCGATGTCCAGCACCGACTGGACGTGCAGCTGCGAGCCGGTGAGCAGCCGGTCCCCGACCGCCAGCGCCCGCGCGCCGCCCTCGTCGACGATCCGCACGAGCCGCCCGTCCGGCGCCCACGCGGGCACTCCGGGGAAAAGATCCAGCCACACCGGGTCCTCGTCGACATGGACGGTCCGGGTCGCACCGGTCTCCGGATCCACCGCCAGGTACCGCTGGCTGCGCTGGTCCCGGGCCTGCACCAGCAGCAGCGGAGCGCCCGCGGCCGACCAGTGGACCTGCGCCAGGTACGGGAACGCCGCCCGGTCCCAGTCCACTTCGGTACGGGAACCCTCCAGGTCCACGACGAAGAGCCGCACCTCGGCGTTGGGCGTTCCCGCCGCCGGGTAGGCGACCTCGGCAGGCTTGCGCTCGGGGTGGGCCGGATCGGCGATGTACCAGCGCTGTACGGGGCTGTCGTCGGCCCGCGCCACCAGCAGCCGGTCCGACTCCGGCGACCACCAGAACCCCCGGTACCGGTGCATCTCCTCGGCCGCGATGAACTCGGCCAGGCCGTAGGCGACCCCGGGGCCCTCCGGTTCGGCCAGCGCCCGGTCGCCCCCGCCGTCCGCGCCGACGACCCGCAACGCGCCCTTGGCCGCGTACGCGACGTGCCGCCCGTCGGGGGACGGGCGGGGGTCGATCGCCGGGCCCGGCACCGGCAGCGCCCGCGCGGTCCCGGCCCGCAGCTCGGCCACGTACACCTTTCCGGACAGGGCGAAGGCGGCCAACTCCGCCGCCGCGTCCACCGCGTAGGAGACGATGCCCGACGAACCCTCGCGGGTCCGCTCCCGCCGGGCCCGCTCCTGCGCCGACAGCCTCTCGGCCGAACCGCCCAGCAGGGCTTCGGGATCGGCGGCGATCCGCTCCTCGCCGGTCTCCGGGTCGAGCACCCAGAGCCGGTTGGTCCGGTCCGTCCCGGAGGCGGACCGCAGGAAGATCACCCGCGTCTCATCCGGTGAGACGGTGAAGGCGCGGGGTGCGCCGAGAGTGAAGCGCTGGGTGCGTGCCTGTTGGCGGGGAAAGGACAGCTTCTGCGAGGTCATGGCACCGAACCTAGCCGCGCGGACCGGCTCGTGCGCCCCTCGTGCTGCTGTGCCCCGACCAATGCGTTGGCACGGATAGTTATGATCCGTAGCGCTCGGTGGGTAGGTACCAGCCGAGCGTGTACCCCCGTTCCGACCGTCCGAACGTACCGATGGAGGTGAACCGCCGTGGCGCTCTCGATTTCGGCGGTAGTGCTGCTGGCGATCATCGTCTTCCTGCTGATCCGGAAATCCGGACTGAAGGGAGGTCACGCGGTGGTCTGCATGCTGCTCGGGTTCTACATCGCGAGCTCGTCCGTCGCGCCCACCATCTCCGATCTGACGAGCAACGTGGCGGGGATGATCAGCAGCATCAAGTTCTGACCGGCGGTCGCGGGGGCGGGGCGCCGGCCGGGGGCGGAGGTCACCGGCGGCCCTCCGGGGCTCGTAGGGTGGTCCCCATGAAGGACCTCCCCGCCCGCCGTCTGCTGCTGGTGCACGCGCACCCCGACGACGAGTCGATCAACAACGGCGCCACGATGGCCAGGTACGCGGCCGAGGGCGTCCACGTCACCCTGGTGACGTGCACGCTCGGCGAGGAGGGCGAGGTCATCCCGCCCGCGCTCGCCCACCTCGCCGCCGACCGGGACGACGCCCTCGGCCCGCACCGCGTCGGCGAACTGGCCGCGGCGATGCGGGAGCTCGGCGTCGCCGACCACCGGTTCCTCGGCGGCGCGGGCCGCTACCGGGACTCCGGCATGATGGGCGCCGAACAGAACGACCGCCCCGGCTCCTTCTGGTCCGCCCCGGTGGACGAGGCGGCGGCCCACCTCGTCGAGGTGATCCGCGAGGTCCGCCCCCAGGTCCTGGTCGCCTACGACCCGGACGGCGGCTACGGCCACCCCGACCACATCCAGGCCCACCGGGTCGCGATGCGCGCCGCCGACCTGGCCGCCGACCCGGCGCACGGCGCCGGCGCACCGCACACCGTCGCGAAGATCTACTGGAACCGGGTGGAGCGCGAGGTGGTGGAGGCCGCCTTCGACCGGCTGCGCACGACCGCGCCGGGCGCCTTCCCGGGCATCGCCGCCGTGGACGACGTGCCGGGCGTGACGGACGGGGAGCACATCACCGCGGAGATCGACGGATCGGCGTACGCCGGGGCGAAGGCGGCGGCGATGCGCGCCCACGCCACCCAGATCGTGGTCGACGGGCCCTTCTTCGCCCTCTCCAACGATCTCGGCCAGCCGCTGCTGACCACCGAGTGCTACCAACTGGTGCGCGGCGAACGCGGGGTGGCCGCGCCGGAGCGCGAGAGCGACCTGTTCGCGGGCGTCCCGGGCGTCGAAGGGGGCGCGGCATGAGCGGGAAGGCGGGAGAGGGCGACGGGACCGGGACGGGCGGCGGGAAGGGCCGCGTGTCGGGCAAGGGCGGGGCGGGCAAGGGCGGGACGGGCCCCGGAAAGGGCCGCGTCCGCGCGGGATCGTCCCCGGCCTCGCACGCGCCGCGACGGAACGCCCCGCCCAGGGAGCCCGAGCCCGTCGGCTTCGCCGCCCGCCCGAACCCGGCCCGGATCGCGGCCTACGCGGGTCTCGCCGTACTCGGCGCGCTCGTCGGGCTCGCCGGCGCCCTCGTCCAAGCGGCCTGGTTCCCCGGCGGGTTGATCGTCGCCCTGGCGGGCGCGGCGGGCCTCTTCTGGGGCGGCCGTGTCCTGACCCGCACCCAGGTCGGCGCGCTGGCTCCGGCGGCCGGCTGGTTCATCACGGTCTTCCTGCTGCTGAGCGGCCGGCCGGAAGGCGACTACGTCTTCGGCGAGGAACTCGGCCTGGTGCTCTTCATGCTCGGCGGGACGGTCGTCGCTGTGATCTGCGCCACCACCTCCAAAGTGCCGCAATCAGCCATGCGCGACGTCCGGTCCGGCACGTGAGGTGCCACGTCCGGGCCGGGCGAGGCCCCCACAGGTGTGATGCGCGGGTGGAGGTTTCCCCCGCTCGCGGAGTGTCCGACGGCGGCGGCCAGTATGGTGGTGCGCGCGCCGAGCCGTCCCCTGGCCTGCGGCATGGGGGAAGTACGGGCGGCGGAGCCAATCGGGAGAACCTGCTTTGAGTCGTGAAACTGACAGTTCGTCCTCCGGGCCCCAGGGCCGCGGCGGAGCCGCGTACCCCTCGGGTACGCCGCCGTACGGATCCGGCCAGTATCCGTCGCCGCACCCGTCGCAGGACGGCTCTGACATGAACCCGGAATCCGTGGATCCGCCCCGGCCCGAGGAGCCGAAGACCGAGACGACGCTGACGACCCGCATCCGGATCAACATCCCCGGGTCGCGTCCCATCCCGCCCGTCGTGATGCGTACGCCGATGGCGGAGAGCGACGTCTCGGGCCGCCCCGACCCGGAGCGCACCGCGGCGACGCCGCGGCCCGGCACCCCGCCGGCCGCGCCGCCGCCGGGGATCGCCGACCGTTCGGCGGGTCCGGACGGCGGCGCGCCCGCGGACCGGTCCCGGGACGGCGGCCCGGCCGCCGCCGAGCCGGCGCCCGCGGAGAAGCAGGCCCGCGACAAGGGCGGCAGCGACTGGTTCGCCCCGCGCAAGGCCCCGGCGCCCGGAGCGGCGGCCCAGGCGTCCGTCGGCCCGGGCGCGCCTTCCGGCGCCCCGAACGGCCCAGGCGTCCCGGGCGGCCCTGCCGGCTCCGGAGGTACGGGGGGCCCCGGCGGCCCGTCCGACGACGGCCCCGGCCGGGCGCGCCCCGATCTGCCGTACTTCTCGGACGCCCCGCAGCCCGGCGGCGGCCCGGGCGCGCCCGGCTCCGGCCGCAGCGCGCTCGACGGCTACGGCGCCGGCCACCCCGGCGGCCCGGGTTCCGCCCCCGGGCCCGGGGCGCGCAGGCCCGGACCGTCCGGCCCCACCACCGGGCCGGTCACCGGCACGTCCTCGCTGACCCCGAACCTCGACGACGTCCCGGGCCTCGCCGGCCCCGGTCCCGGCCCGGTCGTGCCGGGCGGCCCCGGCGCGACCCCGCCCCGGATGTCCGACGACACCGCCATCCTCACGCCGCAGGCCCCGGCCCCCGAGCCCGGCCCCGGCGGCCACGTCTCGGGCGACACGCTGACGAGCGGCATCCCGGTGGTGTCGGGCGAACCCCGCTCCCCGTTCCCGGACGCCCCGCGAAGCCCCGGCGGCCCGCGGGCGGGCGGCCCCGGCGTGCCCGCTCCCGGACCGGTCGCCCCGCGCCGGGCCCCGCAGGCCCCCGAGCCCGCACCGGCGTCCGCCCCCGCCAAGAAGGGCCGCTCCAAGCTGGTCCTCCTCGGCGTGGTCGCGGTCGTGCTGCTCGGCATCGCGTACGGGGCGGGCCTCCTGCTGAACCACGCCGACGTCCCCAAGGGCACCACGGTGCTCGGCGTCGACATCGGCGGCTCCACGAAGGAGGAGGCGGTCGCCAAGCTCGACGCCGCCCTCGGCGAGCGGGCCAAGACGCCCCTGCGGCTGTCGGTGGACGGCAAGGAGGAGAAGCTCGACCCGGAGAAGGCCGGCCTCACCCTGGACAGCCAGGAGACCGTGCGCGGCGCGGCGGGCAGCGACTACAACCCCGTCTCGGTGATCGGTTCGCTGTTCGGCGGGGAGCGCCCCGCCGACCCGGTGATCCCGGTCGACGAGGAGAAGCTCGGCGTGGCCCTGAACGACCTCGCGGGCACGTCCGGTTCGGCCGACGACGGCACCATCCGCTTCGAGCCGAACAAGGCCGTGGCGGTGCCGGGCAAGCCGGGCAAGCGGCTGGACGCCGCGCAGTCCCTCGTCTCCGTACGGGACGCCTACCGCGCCCAGGTGCAGACGGGGAAGGCCCGACTGGTCGAACTCCCCGTCACCACCAGCGAACCCACCATCACCAAGGCCGAACTGGACCGGGCGATGAAGGAGTTCGCCGAGCCCGCGATGTCCGGCCTGATCACCATCAAGGCCGGTCCCAAGCAGATCCAGTTCGGCCCGGCCCGGTCGCTGCCGCAGATCCTCTCCATGAAGCCCGTCGACGGCCGACTGGTCGACGTCTACGACAAGAAGGCGATCGACGAGCTTCTGGACGGCGTCTTCGACGGCATCATGGCGGTCAAGGCCGACGGCAAGAAGCACCAGGTCGGCCCGGACGACGTGGCGCAGGCGATGAAGACGGCCCTGACCGGCAGGACGGAAGCCGAGCGCACCGTCACCATCGACCTGACCGGCGAGGGCTGACCCCGGCACGCGCACCCGCCGCCGCCCCACGCCTCCGCCCCCGCCCGGGAAGCCCCCGGCCGGGGGCGGCGGCGCGGGGGCCGGGGCGTCACGCCCCGGCCCCCTCCCCGCCGATCGTGCGGACCACCCGGGCCGGGTTGCCGACCGCCACCACGTCGGCCGGCAGGTCCCTCGTGACCACCGAGCCCGCCCCGACCACCGTGTTCTCGCCGATGGTCACTCCGGGGCAGACGATCACCCCGCCGCCCAGCCACACGTTGTCCCCGATGGTGATCGGCCGCGCGGCCTCCCACTTGGCGCGGCGCGGCCCGGGGTCGATCGGGTGGGTCGGGGTGAGCAGCTGCACGTTCGGGCCCATCTGGACGTCCGCGCCGACGGTGATGCGGGCGACGTCCAGGAAGACCGCGCCGAAGTTGACGAACGTCCGGGGGCCGATGGTGGTCCGGTAGCCGTAGTCGACCCGCAGGGGAGGCCGTACCTCCACGCCCTCGCCCACGGCGCCGAGGAGTTCGGCCAGGACCGCGCGCCGGGCCTCGGGGTCGGTGGCGGACGTGGCGTTGTAGCGCTCGCTCAGCACGGCCGCGTGCAGGGCCTCCGCCGCCAGCTCGGGATCGTCCGCGAGGTACAGCTCGCCGGAGAGCATGGCCTCCTTCTGGCTGGGTCCGCTTCCGTCCTGGCCGGGCCCGGTCTCGTCGCTCAACTCGTCTCCTGTGTCGGGGGCGTAGGGGTGGCGGGGGGCGTGCGGGGTGCTTCGGGCGCGCGGGCGCCGGGGGCCCCGCGGCCCGGAGGCGTGCCGCCCGCTCCGGGCGGCCCGCCCCTTCCGTCCCGGTAACGATCGCCCAGCCCCGGGGCCAGCGCCAGTGTCACCGCCGCCGAGAGCCCCGCGACCACCGCCATGCCCGTCGCGGGCGAGGTCAGCTGGGCGATGCCGCCCGCCACGGCCGCCCCCGCCCCCTGCATCGCCAACGTGCCCGAGGAGCCGAGCCCGAGCGCCTGGCCGCTCAGCTCGGGCGGGGTGAGCGCCAGCAGCCGTTCCTGGAGCAGCAGGCTCGCGGCGAAGCCCACACTGGCCAGGACCACCGCCGCCAGGGCGAGCGGCAGCCCCGGCCGCAGCGCGAAGAGCAGGTACGGGGCGGCCAGCAGCAGCCGCAGCGGGGCGCCGAGCCGGGCGCGCCACCGGGCCGTGACGAACCGCCCGACCAGCGTGTCCCCGGCCAGCATCCCCAGGGCCCCGCCGGCGAAGAGGAGCCCGGCGTGCGCGGGCGCGTACGCCACGTACAGGGACTCGCAGCCGACGACGAGCCCGTTGGGCACCCACAGCGCCAGGAACACGTACCGGCGCGGTACGGACGACCAGAGCAGCGCGTTCGTCCGCCGGGTCTCGCGGACGGAGGGCCGGCCGGCGGCCCGGGGCGCCCGGGCCGACAGGCCGAACCGGGTCACGGCCGCCGCGACGACGTACAGGGCCGCCCCCACCAGCAGCGTGCCGCGCGGCGAGAACACCGCCACCAGCGCCCCGCCCACCGCGAACCCGCAGATCTGCATCGCGCCGCCCGTCATGTTGAGCACCGACCGGCCGATCAGGAACCCCTCGCGCGGCACGATCTCGTTGAGCAGCCCGTACCGCACCCCTCCGCCCGGCGACCCGGCCGCCCCGACCACCAGCAGCACGGCGAACGCCCCCCACAGCGGCAGCCCCGGCACGGCCTGCACGCAGGCGGCCGCCGCCGACAGCAGGGCGAGCGCGGTCAGCGTGGCTCTCGGCGGCAGCCGGTCCGCCGCCGAGAGCAGCGTGAGCGCCCCGGCCACCTGGGCCAGCGACGGGCCGAACATCGCCAGCGCCGACAGCAGGGGCGAGCCCGTACGCGTGTACACGAGGGTGGCCAGCGCCAGGCCGGTCGCGGTCTGGGCGGCCGTCTGGACCGAGACGGCCGCGAAGAAGGGGGTGAACTCCGGGGTCCGGAACAGTTCGCGGTAGGTGCGCATGGGCGGAGTCTCCGGACGCCGCCGCCGGAGCCGTTACAGTTTCGCGCGGACGCGAAAGTCCGGGGGCGGCCGGGGGCGGAGGTCCCGTGGAACCCGGGCCGGGGTTCTCGCCGGGCCGTCGAGAGCGGGGCGGCCGGGCGGACCCGGCCGGCAGAGCGGGAACGGGGCGGTGGGCGGGGATGGGCTGGTGGCAGGTCGGCGCCGACACGCTCGCGGGCAGCCGCTTCGTCATCTCGCCGCTCGCGGAGGCCGTCGCGAGCCTGATGCTCCTGGAGCGGGCCGCCGCCGCGCATCCGGGGGAGCGCGCCTGGCTGGAGGCCCATCTGCCCGCCTACCGGCGGCGGGCGGCCGAGGATCCGGTCTCCGCGCTGGTCATCCGCTCCGCCCTCGCGCCCCGCTGGACCGCCGACTTCCTCGCTTTCGCACCGGTCCCCGCCCCGCCCGGCCAGGCTCCGCCCCCCTTCGCCGAGGAGCTGGCGCGGATGCGGGCCACCCCGCCCGAACAGGCCCGCGCCGACCTGGCGGTGACGCTGGGCGGACCGCTGCCCGCCGCTCTCGACCGGGACGACCTGGCCGAACGCGCCGCCGACGCCGTGGAGTGGGTCTGGACGCGCACCGTGCTCCCCGACTGGCCGAGGCGGCGGCGGGTGCTGGAGGCCGACGTGCTCGCGCGTACGGCCCAACTGGGGCGGGGCGGCTGGGCCGAGGCGCTGAACGGCATGCGCCCCGGTATCCGCTGGCTCGGCGGGAGCCGCCTCCAGATCAACGCCTACGACAACCCGCCCCGCGAACTGGGCAGCGCCCAGCTGCTGTTCGTCCCCGTCACCCCGCACCGGTGCTGGGTCGGATGGGACGTTCCGCGCCGGTACGCGCTGGTGTACCCGTGCTCCGGTGCGCTCGCCGAGGCCGGGCGCGGCCCCGTGCCGACAGCGCTGGGCGCGCTGCTCGGCCCGGCGCGGGCGGCCGTCCTGGTGCTGCTCGCCTCTCCGCTCAGTACGACGCAACTCGTCGCGCTGACCGGCCAGGGGCTGGGGTCGGTCGGCCGCCATCTGCGGATCCTGCGGGACGCCGGACTGGTCCGCCGGCGCCGCGCGGGGCGCTCCGTGCTCTATTTCCGTACCGAGACGGGCGACGTCCTGGTGCGCGGCGCAGACTGAACGGAGCCGAAAGCGCCTGATGCGCGCCCCCGCGCGCCCCCGGTCCGCACCGGCCCGTACCTGGGCGGGAAGGAAAACGCACCGGCCCACAGTGCACTTCGCATGGGCGGTGACGGTTGGCGTGCATGTGCGACTCGTGACAACCGTGACTATGGGCAGCACTCATCGTTGTGACAATTTCTCTCTCGCCGCGACCGAACCGAGCGAGGGGAACGTGCGTGAATCCGGAGTACGCCGCGTACTGCCAGGCGGACCGCCGCTTCTACGACGCACCCCACCGCGCCCTTCAGCCGGCCGGCGCCGACGAGGACCACACGTTCTACGCCGCCGTCCGCGGCTCCGCCCCCCGGGGGTGGACCCGCTCCCGGCGCGGTGACTGGCTCTCCTACAGCCCCGACGGGCTGCGGCTGCCGCCGCAGGGCTGGAAGCTCCACGTGTCCGCCGCCCTCGACAACGCGGAATCCGTGCTGGAACGAGTCGTCGCCCACTGCCTGGCGCACCGGCTGGCCTTCAAGTGCGTGCCCGGCCCCGGCCTGTTGGCGCTGCGGAACGCCAAGTACGCGGACCGGGCGGGGAGCGGGAAGTTCATCACCGTGTACCCGCCGTCCGACGAGGCGTTCCCCGAGGTGTGCACCGCCCTGATGCAGCTGCTGGAGGGCGAGCACGGCCCGTACATCCTGAGCGACCTGCGGTGCGGGAACGGCCCCGTGCACACCCGGTACGGGGCGTTCGCCGCCCGCTTCTGCTCCGGCCCGGACGGCCGTCCCGTGCCCGCCGTCGCCGACCCCCGGGGCCGGCTCGTCCCGGACGACCGGGGGCCCGCCTTCCGCATCCCGTCCTGGGTGACCCCGCCCGGGTTCCTGGCCCCGCACCTCGAAGCCCGTGCCGCCGTGGGCCTCGCCGGCCTCCCGTACACCGTGGAGAAGGCGCTGCACTTCTCCAACGGCGGCGGGGTCTACCTCGGACGCGACACCCGCACCGACGAGCAGGTCGTCCTCAAGGAGGCCCGTCCGTACGCCGGCCTGGCCGCCGACGGGGCGGACGCCGTCGCCCGGCTGGACCGTGAGCGGACCGCCCTGGAGCAGCTGGCGGGGCTGGAGTGCGTACCGGCGGTCCGGGACGTGTTCGAGGTCGGCGACCACCACTTCCTGGTCTTGCAGTACATGCCCGGGGCCACCCTCAACACCGTCTTCGCCCGCCGCTTCCCGCTCGCCCGGCAGCACCCGTCGCCCGAGCTGCTCGCCGAACACGCGGCGTGGGCCGAGGAGGTCTACGGGCAGGTCGAGCGCGCCGTCGAGGCGGTGCACGCCCGGGGCATCGTCATCAGCGACCTGCACATGAGCAACGTCATGGTGGACGAGGAGAACTCCCGGATCGCCCTGCTCGACTTCGAGGCGGCCTTCCCGGCGGCCGACCGCCGCCGCCAGATCGTCGCCAACCCGGCCTTCGTCGCCCCGGCCGACCGGCGGGGCGCCGACATCGACCGGTACGCGCTGGCCTGTCTGCGGCTGGCGCTGTACCTGCCGCTCACCACCCTGTTCGGCATCGACCGCACCAAGGCGGCCGGGCTCGCCCAGGACATCGCCCGCGTCTTCCCGGTCAGCGGGGAAGCGCTGAGGCCCGCGGTCGAGGAGATCCTGCGCGGGACGCGGGAGACGGACGGCCGGGACGCTTCGGCCCCGGACCCGACCGCCGCGTCCGGTCCCGCCCCCGGCCACCCCGCTCCTGCTCCTGCTCCCGTTCCCGGCCCTTCAGCCTCCGGCCTCCCCGCCTCCGGCCTCCCCGCCTCCGGCCTCCGGGACTGGCCGCGCGGCCGGGACGCCCTGGTACGGGCCATCACCGCCTCCAGCACGCCGGAGCGCGAGGACCGCTGCTTCCCCGGCGACATCGCCCAGTTCGCCACGGCCACCGGCGGCCAGTCCTTCGCCTACGGGGCGGCCGGGGTGCTCTACGCCCTCCACGAGACCGGCGCCCCGCCGTGTACGGAGGCCGAGGACTGGCTCCTGCGGCACGCCAAGGCCCCGGCGTCCGGCAGCCCCCTCGGCTTCTACGACGGGCTCACCGGCATCGCCTGGACCCTGCACCGCATCGGCCGCACCGCCGAGGCCGCCGACCTCCTCCGGATCATCCTCGACCAGCCGCTGGAGGGCCTGGCGCCCGGTCTGCACAACGGGTACGCGGGCATCGGCCTCGCCCTCGACGACCTGGCCCGCACCGCCCCCGCCGCCGACGCCCCGGCGCTCTCGGCCGCGGCGGACCGCTGCACCGCCCTCGCCGCCCGCGCGCTCACCGAGGGACCGCCCTCGCCCCGCACCGGGCTGCTGCACGGCGCGAGCGGCGTCGCCCTGCTGCTGGTGCGCCGGTACGCGACCACCGGCGACGGCGCCCTCCTCGACCTGGCCGCCGCCGCGCTCCACCGCGACCTGGAGCGGTGCCGGGCCGGGGACGACGGCGCCCTCCTGGTCGTCGAGGGCAAGCGGCTGATGCCGTACCTCGGTTCGGGCAGCGCCGGCATCGCGGCCGTCATCGACGCCTACCTGGCCCAGCGCCCGGACCCCGCGCTCGAAGAGGCGGGCCGCGCCCTCCTGCCGGCCGCCCGCTCCGCTTTCTACGTGCAGCCGGGACTGTTCCGGGGCTCCGCCGGGCTCCTCGCCCACATCGCGACCACCCCGCTCTGCGAGGCGGCCGACCGGCGGCGGGCGATCGACCGCCACCTCGACCTGCTGGACAGCCACGCGCTGGCGTACGGCGGCGGAACCGCCTTCCCCGGCGAGCAGTTGATGCGCCTGTCGATGGACCTGGCCACCGGGACCGCCGGCGTGCTCCTCGCCCTGGCCGCCGCGCACGGCGTCCCCGTCGGACTTCCCTTCCTGCCCGCCGCCCCGGCGGCGCACCCCGGCCGCGTCAGCGGCCCCACGGACCGGCCCCTCCAGGGGTCGTAGCAACACCGTTCTGTACGACAACCGTCCCCGAAAGGACATCATCATGGCGCTTCTCGACCTTCAGGCGATGGACACCCCGGCCGAGGACTCGTTCGGCGAGCTCGCCACGGGCAGCCAGGTCTCGCTGCTGGTCTGTGAGTACAGCTCCCTCAGCGTGGTCCTCTGCACCCCGTGACCCATCCCGGCCGGCCCATCGGCGATGTCCGCCGATGGGCCGGCCGGCCACGTGCCCCCAGGGGCCGTCCCGCCGCCCGGTACGGCGGCGCCGGGCCCCCGCCAGGGCCTCCCGACGGCCCGAAGGCGACGGGGAAGCCCCCAAGCCGTCCCGCCGACCGGAAAGGCGACCCCGTGCCGCTGCGTCCCCGTCCGGGCCGGGCATCCGGCGTCCGGCGGCTCGCCCGGCGGCATCCGGCCGCCCTCACCTGGCTGTTCCTCTGCTCCACCGGCGGCGCGCTCGCCGCCCTCGCCCTGCCCGCCGCCCTCGGCCACACCGTCGACCGGCTCGTCTCGGGCGGGCCCGCGCCCTGGTCCTGGCTGCTGCTCTGCGCCGCGCTGACCCTCGCCGAGACCGGCTTCGACGCGGCGGCCGCCGTGACCGGCACGACCACCACCGCCAAGCTCACCGCGTCCCTGCGCACCCATACCGCCGCCCGCCTCCTGGCCGCCGAGCCACGCCGCGCCCTCGCCCTGCCCACCGGCGACCTCACCGCCCGGCTCACCGCGCGCACCGCCGACGCCGCCTCCGCGCCCGCCACCGCCGCCGGAGCCGTCGCGGGCGTCCTGCTCCCCCTCGGCGCGCTCGTCGGCCTCCTCCTCATCGACGTGTGGACGGCCGCCGCCCTCCTGGTGGGCGCGCCCCTCCTCGTCCTCCTCCTGCGCGCCTTCACCCGGGGCACCGCCGACGCCGGAGCCGACTACCAGCGCGCCCAGTCGCTCATCGCCCACCGGCTCACCGAGGCGCTGGAAGGCGCCGACACCATCCGTGCCGCCCGCACCGCCGCCCGCGAACACCGCCGCGTCCTGGAACCCCTGACCACCCTCGCCCAACACGGCAGACGCACCTGGGAGGTGTACGGGCGGGCGGTCGGCCGCAGCGGACTCCTGCTGCCCCTGCTCATGCTGCTGGTCCTGGCGGCCGCCGGACTCCGCCTCGGGGCGGGCGCGATCGGCGTCGGGGACCTGGTCGCCGCCTCCCGCTACGCGAGCCTCGCGGTCGGTATCGGCTCCCTGACCGGCGCGCTCGGCGCCCTGGCCCGCAGCCGCGCCGCCGCCGACGCCCTCGAACCCCTCCTCGCCCTCGCCCCGCTCCCGCACCGGGGCCTCGGACCGGTCCCCCACGCCCCCGGCCACCTCGAACTCCGGGACGTCGGCGTGGAACAGGACGGCGAACCACTGCTGAGCGGCGTCCACCTGACCGTGCCCGGCGGCACGTCCCTGGCCGTCGTCGGACGCTCCGGTTCCGGCAAGTCGCAGCTGGCCGCGGTCGCCGGGCGGCTGCTGGACCCGGACACCGGCGCCGTGCTGCTGGACGGCGTCCCGATGGACGGCATGGAACCGGCCCGCCTGCGCCGTGAGGTGGCGTACGCCTTCGCCCGGCCCGCCCTCCCCGGGACCACCGTCGAGGACACGATCGCCTACGGACCCTGGACCGCCCCGCCCGACGCGGTGCGCGAAGCGGCCCGCGCGGCCCGCGCCGACGGGTTCGTGGCCCTGCTCCCGGACGGCTACGCCACCCCGGCCGCCGACGCCCCGCTCTCCGGCGGCGAACGCCAACGGCTTGGCCTGGCACGCGCGTTCGCCCACCCGGGCCGACTGCTGATCCTCGACGACGCGCTGTCGAGCCTCGACACCGTGACCGAGCACCACGTCCGCCGCGCCCTCGACGCACGGGCCGGGAGCTGCACCCGGATCATCGTCGCCCACCGGCTGTCCTCGGCCGCGCGGGCGGACCGGGTCGCCTGGCTGGAGGACGGACGGCTCCGCGCGACCGGCCGCCACGACGAGCTGTGGGCGGACCCGGACTACCGGGCGGTCTTCCGCGGCGACCCCCCGGACGCACACCCGGAGCAGACCGGAGCGGAGGCGGCCCGATGAACCCGACGGGGGAGCACGGCGGCGGGGACGGCGCCGGGAAGGACGCGGCACCGCGCGCCGGGCGCGACACCGCGCCGGGCAGGGGCGCGCGGGACGACGCACCGCGCCCCCCGGGGGAGCGCGTGCCCGACCCCACGGCGCACCCCGGGCGCCGGGGCGTGCGGCGCCGCCCCGGGCGGGCCGACACCGTGCGGGGCGAGGGCGTGCACGCCGGGGTGACGCCGCCCCGGCGCGACACCGCCCTGCGCCGCGTCAGCCGTGAGGCCCGGCCCTTCCTGCGGGCGCGCGCCGGGGCGGTCCTGCGGCTGGCCGGCTGGTCCCTGCTGGAGTTCGCGCAGACCTTCCTCAGCGGGTACGGGGTCGCCCGGGCGCTCGACGACGGCTTCCTGGCCGGCCGCCCGGCGGCCGGCCTCCTCTGGCTGGCCCTCGCCGCGGTCGCCGTCCTGCCCTCCGTGCTCGCCGCCCGCGGGGTGTTCGGCCGGCTCGCGGACCTGGTGGAGCCGCTGCGCGACGGACTGGTCCGGCGCGCCGTGTCCCGGGCGCTGTCCGGCGCACTCGGCCGCTCCGGCGACGTCAGCACCCGGTCCCTCTCCCAGGTCACTCATCAGAGTGAGATCGCCCGGGACGGCTGGGCCGGACTCGTCCTGACGCTGCGCTCGTTCGCGTTCACCGCCGCCGGGGCCGTCACCGGCCTGCTCGCGCTCTCGCCCGCCCTCCTCCTGGTCGTCGCGCCGCCGCTGGTGCTGGGGACCGCGCTGTTCCTCGGCACCCTGCCGCCCATGGCCGCCCGCCAGCGCGCCTACCTCGCGGCCGACGAGGCGTACGCGGCGCACGCGGGCGAGCTGGCCGCCTCCGTGCGCGACATCGCCGCCGCCGGGGCCGCCGAGCGGACCGTGGAGGAGTCCCGGGGCCTCGCCGCCGCGCAGCTCGCCGCCTCCCGGTCGCTGGCCCGCTGGTCGGCCGTACGGGTGCTGGCGCTCGCCGTCTGCGGCCGGTTCCCCCCGCTCCTGCTGCTCCTGGCGGCGCCCTGGCTGCTGCGGAACGGGCTGACCCCGGGCGCGCTCGTCGGCGCGCTGACCTACCTCACCCAGGCGCTCGCCCCCGCCGTCCAGGCGCTCATGACGATGCTGGGCACGGCCGGGGGCCGCCTCGTCGTCGTCCTGGACCGCTTCACGGACGCGCCGCCCCCGCCCGCCGACGACCCGCCGTCCGCACCCGCCGCCGTCCCCCCGCCGTCCCGCGGGGCCCCGGTCGCCGAACTCCACGAGGTCACCTTCGCGTACGGCCCCCGCGCCCACCCGGTCCTGGACCGGCTCTCCCTGACGATCGGGGAGGGGGAGCACCTGGCGGTCGTCGGACCGAGCGGCAGCGGCAAGTCCACCCTGGCCGCCGTCCTCGCCGGGGTCGAACGGCCCACCGGGGGAGCGGTGCGCTGGCGGGGGCGGCCGGTGCGGCAGGCCGACGCCACCTCCGTACGGGTGCTGCTGCCCCAGCACGCCTATGTGTTCAGCGGCACCCTGCGGGACAACCTCCGCTACCTCCGCCCCGACGCCCGCGACCGGGAGATCGCGGCCATGGCGGACGCGATCGGCCTGGAGGCGCTGCTCTCCCGGCTCGGCTCCCTCGACGCGGAGGTCGAACCGGGCCGGCTCTCCCAGGGCGAACGGCAACTCGTCGCCCTGGGCCGGGCCTACCTCGCCGCGCCGCCCCTGCTGATCCTGGACGAGGCCACCAGCCGGCTCGACCCGGCCGCCGAGACGCGGGCCGAGCTGGCGTGCGCCGCCCTGCCGGGCGCCCTGGTCGTCGTCGCCCACCGGCTCAGCTCGGCCCGCCGCGCCGGGCGGACCCTGGTGATGGACGGCCCGCGCACCCGGTGCGGCACCCCCGGCGAACTCCTGCTCTCCAGCGCCCTCTACCGCGACCTGGCCGGCCTCTGGGAGCCGGAGGAGGCGGACGCGCCGGACGGAGCCCCCCTGCCGGAGACGGAGGGGGCGAGGGGAGCACAGGGGCCGGAGGAGGTGAGGGACGCGGTGGCCGTCGCCGGTCGGCACGGGACGGTCGGTACGGGGCAGGGCGCGTCGATCGGCTCCGGCCGGGAGACCACGGCCGCCACCGGTCGGGGGGGGCCGGGCGAGGCCGTCGCACCGGACGAGGAGCCCGGCGTCAGATCCAGCCCGCCTCCTTCGCCCGTCTGATCGCGTCGAGCCGGTTGCGCGCCCCGGACTTGCGGATGGCGGCGGCCAGATAGTTGCGCACCGTTCCCGGCGTCAGGTGGAGCCGAGCGGCGATCCCGGCCACGGTGTCACCCCCCTCGGCCATCGAGAGCACGCTCAACTCGCGGGGGGATAACGGCATGTCGGCCACCTGCAACAGGCTGAACGCCAACGACTCGTCGATGTGCCGTCCGCCGTCCGCCAGCTTGTGCATCACCTCCGACAGGTCGTCCACCGGCCGGTACTTGTCGATGTAGCCGAGCGCCCCCGCCTCGTACGCCCGCCGCAGGCCGCGCGGCCGGTCGCTGCGGGTGAGCACGGCGAGCGGGTACGGGCCGCCGTGCGGGGCCGTCACCGTCTTCACCTCGTCGAGGACGTCCAGTGCGCCCGGACAGTCGAGGTCGGTGAGGAGCACGTCCGGACCGGAACGGCCCAAGGCGTCGCGTATCGCGTCGCGTTCGGCGGTCCGGACCTCTATGCCCGGTCCCGCGCAGAGCAGCGAGGCCAGCGAAGCGCGCCACAACGGCACGGTGTGGACCAGCAGCACGGTTGTCATGGAATCTGCCCTCAGTCTTCCTCTTGCGGCCCGTCCGACGCGGAACGCGACGGGTCGTGTGCGTCCGGTGACGGTTCCAGTTGAGCGCATGAGCCTTCACGTACGCCGACAAACGGGCCGAATAGTGTCCCCGTTGGGCGCGGAAGGGGGCGTTCGGATGCAAATCGGGAGCGCACAGCCCTCACCGACCCGTCTGTCCCGCTGTTTCCTGGGTATTCGGGCACCCGTGGCCGTCCGCCGACGGGCCGGGCGCCGGGTGATTCCCCGCCGGACGGCCGGTTCGGCGGGGAATCAGTTGAGGAGGGCGCGCGCTGCGTGGGCTTTGCGCCGGATGTTCTCGGCCGTCGTCGGCTCGATGCCGTCGAGGAGTTCCGCGTACTCCTCCATCTCCGCCGCCCCGCGCAGGAACTCGCCGCGCTGGACCAGGAGCTGGGCGTGCTCGTAGCGCAGCCGCGCCGGACGCGAGGGCAGCAGCAGGGACAACTCCACCGCCCACAGCGCCACGTCGGTGCGCTCCGGCCGGGCCGCCGCCCACGCCCGGACGTTGTTCAGGATGCGCAGCACGATCTCCAGCGGGCGCGCGGGCGTCATCGCCGCCAGGTCGAGCGCCGCCCCGGTCGCGCTCGTGACCAGCAGCTCCGCGTCCTGGCCGGTCAGCGGCGCGCCCCCGGCGAACGGGTCGGCCAGCACCGGATGCTCCGGGTCGCCGAAACCGACCACGAAGTGGCCGGGCAGCGCCACCCCGTACACCGGCGCGCCCGCCCTCCTGGCGACCTCGATCCAGACCACGGACAGCAGGATCGGCAAGCCCCGGCGGCGGCGCAGTACCTGCTGGAGCAACGAGGAGTCCAGCCGCTGGTAGTCGGCCGACGAGCCGCCGAAACCGCAGCGCTCGCCCAGCAGTCCGGCCAGCGCCGAGGCCCAGTCGGCGGGGGAGCGGGAGCCGTACGGCAGCAGGCCCGCCAGCCGGTCCAGTTCGATCTGCGCGGCGTCGATGCCGTACGGGTCGGGATCGGCCTCCCCGGGGACCACCGGGCGGACCTCGGCCGGGCCGACCGGCCCGGCCTCCGCCCCCAGCAGCAGGCACAGCAGGGCGAGGTCCGGCCGCTGCGACCGGGCCTCCTCGGCGAACCGCCGCCGTCGCTCGGCCGCCCCGGAATCCAGCGCGTTCATGTCCGACCCCTGCCCTCGTCCTCGTCCCCGTCTCCGTCCCGGGCCCCGCCTCCGGCCCCGCTCACGGGCGCCGACCGCCCGTGTGCCCGTCTCCGACTCCGCTCATGTGCGTCGCTCCGCGGGTACGCCGAGGGGCCGCCACCGGCGCCTGCCCCAGCAGCCGTCCGCCGGTCTGCCCGAGGGCCCGCCCCGCAGCCGGTTCCGGGAGCCCCGCGCGTTCCGTCACGCCGGGCGGTAGTGGTGGTAGCGGTGGTGGAGCGCGAAGCCCATGCCGTCGTACAGCGCCCGCGCCCCGTCGTTGTCCTCCTCGACCTGGAGCCACGCCGCCGAAGCGCCCTCGTCCAGGGCGCGGCGGGCCAGCGCGGTCATCACGGCGGTCGCGAGTCCGCGCCGCCGCCGCTCCGGGGCCACCTCGACGGCCATGAACCCCGCCCACCGGCCGTCCACCACGCACCGTCCGATCGCGTCCGGCGCGTCGCCGTCCCCCGCGACCGCGGCGAACCAGACCGAAGGGCCGCTCCTCAGCACGGGCAGCACCTGCGGCCCGGGGACGGAGAACCGCTGATAGCGGGAGAGCCATGCCGCGTCCGGCTCTCGGGTCAGCCGGACCGCCGTACCGTCCGGCTCCCCGTCACCGACCGGGGCCAGCGCGGCGATTCGCACCTGGGCCGAGACCTCGCGCCGCCAGCCGTGCCGCTCCAGCTCCGCGCACAGGACCTCCTGCGTGCCCGCGGCCCCGGTCGCCGTCTGGACGTACGGGGGCAGCCCCCGCTCCGCGTACCAGGCGCGCACCCGCCCGAGCGCCTCACCGACCGGGAGCCCCGGATCGCCGAGCGGCAGCACGGAGTTGGCGCGCCGGGTGAAACCGGCGGCGGCGCGCAGCCGCCACTCGCCCAGCGCCTCGCTCTCCACGGGCTGCCAGGCGCGCGCCGTGACGGCGGCCAGTTCCCCGAAGGAGGCGGCGGGACCGCGTCGGCGGGCCGGCGCGGCGGGCACGACCTTCCCCGCGACGAGGGAGGATTCCACGATCCGGACGGACTCCCCGCTCTTTCGTGTGATCGAGAGCACACCGTCGGTCCATGATGTGAGCACCCCGACCGTGTCGGTGAACTCCGCGCCCGTGCCGCCGATATCCCTCCGGCGTCGCACGGACACGCGTTTGCCCACGTCAGCGCGGGTGATGCGAACGTCCAGCCGTCCGCCGATCGTGAATTCCACAGGTCTGTCCGCCCCTCCTGTTCGGATCGTGCCCGAGAACGGAGATACTAGGGGTGGGCATCGACGACGCCGCGCTCCCGCGCGAGAGCCAACGCCCTACCGAGGAGGAACGACAGCGTGACCTACGTCATCGCGCAGCCTTGTGTCGACGTGAAGGACAAGGCCTGCATCGAAGAGTGCCCCGTCGACTGCATCTACGAGGGCCAGCGGTCCTTGTACATCCACCCGGACGAGTGCGTCGACTGTGGAGCGTGTGAGCCGGTCTGCCCGGTCGAGGCCATCTTCTACGAGGACGACACTCCGGAGGAGTGGAAGGACTACTACAAGGCGAACGTCGAGTTCTTCGACGACCTCGGCTCGCCGGGCGGTGCTTCCAAGCTCGGTCTCATCGAGCGCGACCACGCGTTCATCGCCGCACTGCCCCCGCAGAACCAGTAAGCGGCGGCACCACACGCGCGGCCCGGTCCCGTACGGCTCGTCCCCGTACGGGACCGAGGTGTTTCCCGCGTCGGAACACCTCGTACGGCCCAGGCCGTACGAGAACGCACCGTACGAGATCAGCACGAGAAAGCAGAGCCCCGTGTCCGCAGTCTCCTCCCGCCTCCCGGTCTTCCCCTGGGACAGGCTCGCGCCCTACAAGTCGACGGCCGGGGCCCACCCGGACGGCATCGTGGACCTGTCGGTCGGCACCCCGGTCGACCCGGTCCCCGATCTGATCCGGCGGGCGCTGGAGGCCGCGTCGGACAGCCCCGGCTATCCGACGGTGTGGGGCACCGAGGAGCTCCGGGACGCGCTCACCGGGTGGGTCGGGCGCCGCCTCGGCGCGGTCGGCGTCACGCACGCCAACGTGCTGCCGGTCGTCGGCTCCAAGGAACTGGTGGCCTGGCTCCCGACCCAGCTCGGGCTCGGCGCGGGCGACAAGGTGGCCCACCCCCGGCTCGCCTACCCGACGTACGAGGTCGGCGCGCGGCTCTGCGGCGCGGAGCCCGTGGTCTACGACGACCCGACCGAGCTGGACCCGGCCGGGCTGAAGCTGCTCTGGCTCAACTCGCCCTCCAACCCGACCGGCAAGGTGCTGTCCAAGGAGGAGCTGACCCGGATCGTGGCCTGGGCGCGCGAGCACGGCGTCCTGGTCTTCAGCGACGAGTGCTACCTGGAGCTGGGCTGGGACGCCGACCCGGTCTCGGTGCTCCACCCCGACGTCTGCGGCGGCCACTACGACGGCGTCGTCGCGGTCCACTCGCTCTCCAAGCGCTCCAACCTGGCCGGATACCGGGCCGCGTTCATCGCGGGCGACGCCGCCGTCCTCGGTGAGCTGCTGCTGATCCGCAAGCACGGCGGGATGATGACGGCCGCCCCCGTCCAGGCGGCCACCGTCGCCGCCCTCGGCGACGACGCGCACGTCTCCGAGCAGCGCGCCCGGTACGCCGACCGGCGCCTCGCCCTGCGCGCGGCCCTGGAGGCGCACGGCTTCCGGATCGAGCACAGCGAGGCCAGCCTCTACCTGTGGGCGACCCGCGACGAGCCGTGCTGGGACACCGTGGCGTACCTCGCGGAGCGGGGCATCCTGGTCGCGCCCGGCGACTTCTACGGCCCGGCGGGCGCGCGCTTCGTCCGGGTGGCGTTCACCGCGACCGACGAACGGGTGGCTGCGGCGGTCAAGCGCCTGTCCTGACCCGCACGCGTGGGAGGGCCCGGGGAGTGCGCACTCCCCGGGCCCTCCCACGCGTGCGGCGGCGGATCAGCCGATCGGCAGGCCGTTCAGCGGCAGGGCGTCGGTGGGCAGACCGCCCTGGGTGAGGGAGTCGGTGGGGAGACCGCCCCCGGCGGCCTCGGCCAGCCCGCCCACGGCCTCGCCCGCGCTGCCCGCGGTCCGGCCGGCGGTCTCCTGGGCGGCGGGGACGGCCACCTTGGCGGAGCCGCCGACGGCCTTGCCCGCGGCGGGGAGCGCGGTGCCCACGAGCCGGCCGCCGGTCTGGCCGGCCGCCTCGGTGCCCTGGCGGGCGGTGCTGTCGAGGGTGTCGCCGACGCTCGCGCCGTCCAGCGAGGTCAGACCGCCCAGGTCCGTGGTCTGCGGGAGCTCTGCGGCGCTCGCGGCGCCGGCCGCACCGACCGCGGGGGCCGCGCCTGCGGCGATCAGCAGCGCGGCACGGGCGATCCGACGGGTCAGGGGGAGGGACATGATGCTCCTTCAGCGGGTTGTGCAGGAATGCGTCCGTCCGGTGAGCGGACGCCCTGACAACCGCCGCGGGGGCGGGGGAGGTTGCGGTACGCAAAGGTAAAGACTGGGTAATGCGTCCGATTATCCGCAGCGCTGGAACCCGGGCAAACAATCCATACCGCCGCGCCCCGATGAACCGTCACTCCTCTTGTGCCGCAAGAGAATCGGGACGAGCCCGCACGTCCGGGGCAGGGGGCGCGGAAGACGTCCGGGACCAGGGCCTCCGGGGCCCGTACGAGGGACGGGACGTACTACTGAGCGACCCGGATGCCGACCGTCGCCGTGCCCGTTTCCGAACCCTTCGCGCTTTCTGTCCGCCAACCCCGGCCGGCCTCCCAGACCCGGTCCGCGTAGCTCACGCGATCGATCCGCAGCGCCTCGGACTGCGCCACCGCCCAGTGCGCCAGCTCCCAGCCGCGCCGCGGCACGCCCTCGTCGCCGGCCTTCGCCGAGGCCGCCGGTACGGGTACGGAGACGGTCGAGGCGGCGGCGGGCCCCGCGGCCTTCGCGGTGGGCAGCACGCCCTTGCCGAAGACGCGCACCAGTTCGGCCCGCACCCGCCCCGCGTCCCCGGGGCCGTCCGCCGTGGCGGTGGAGGGGGTGCAGTCCAGTGCGGTGGGCCTGCGGCCGGTCAGGGCGGCGGCCAGCAGTGCGGCGTCCGGCTCGTGCTTCGCGTACGCCTGCGGGAACCCGCTGCGCTGCACGCGCTGCGCGGCCACGGTCAGCGGGAGCCGCGAATAGCCGGGGATCTCGGCCAGGCCCTCGTAGAACTTCTCGGACGAGTAGACCGGGTCCATGATCTGCTCCGCGCTGCCCCAGCCCTGCGAGGGCCGCTGCTGGAACAAGCCCACCGAGTCCCGGTCGCCGTAGTCGATGTTGCGGAGCGCGGACTCCTGCAACGCGGTGGCCAGCGCGATCGTCACCGCCCGCTCCGGCATGCCCCGGGTGGTGCCCACCGCGGAGATCGTCGCGGCGTTCACGGCCTGCGCGAGGCTCATCTCGTACCGCTGCTTCCCGCCCCCGCCGCCGTCCCCCGCCTCCACCACACAGCGGGGCGGATTCCTCGAACCGGAGGAGTCGTACTGCACGGCCAGATAGCCGCCGAGCGCCGCGAGCACGGCGAAGGCGACCCCGCAGCGGAGGAGGCGTCGTCGTCGAGGGCTGGCTGTCCTGGGCACGCGCCCACCGTACTGGAGGGTACGGCCGGAGCCGAGATCTCGGTCCCTTAGGGTCGTGGCCATGGCCGACAGCACCCTTGACCTCACCCTGGACGGGCCGGCGCTCACCGCCCGGCTCGTCGACATCCCCTCGGTCAGCGGGGAGGAGAAGGTACTCGCCGACGCGATCGAATCGGCCCTGCGCACCCTGCCCCACCTCACCGTCGACCGCCACGGCGACAACGTCGTCGCCCGCACGGACCTGGGCCGCGCCGAGCGCGTCGTCCTCGCCGGGCACATCGACACCGTGCCGATCGCCGACAACGTCCCCTCCCGTCTCGACGGCGACGGGATCCTCTGGGGCTGCGGCACCTCCGACATGAAGTCCGGCGTCGCCGTCCAGCTGCGGATCGCCGCCACGGTCCCCGCCCCCAACCGCGACCTGACCTTCGTCTTCTACGACAACGAAGAGGTCGCCGCCCACCTCAACGGCCTCGGCCACATCGCCGACGCCCGCCCCGACTGGCTCGCCGGGGACTTCGCCGTCCTGCTGGAGCCCTCCGACGGCGAGGTCGAGGGCGGCTGCCAGGGCACGCTCCGGGTCCACCTGCGCACCACGGGCGAGCGGGCCCACTCCGCGCGCGGCTGGATGGGGTCCAACGCCGTCCACGCCGCCGCCCCGATCCTGGCGAAGCTCGCCGCGTACGAGCCCCGCCGCCCGGTCATCGACGGCCTCGAATACCACGAGGGCCTCAACGCGGTGGGCATCGAGGGCGGCGTCGCCACCAACGTCATCCCGGACGCCTGCACCGTCGTCGTCAACTACCGCTACGCCCCCGACCGCACCGAGGAGGAGGCGATCGCCCACGTCCGCGAGGTCTTCGCGGACTGCGGGGTCGACGAGATGGTCGTCGACGACCACTCCGGAGCCGCCATGCCCGGCCTCTCCCACCCCGCCGCCCAGGCGTTCATGACCGCGGTCGGCGGCACCGCCCGGCCCAAGTTCGGCTGGACCGACGTCTCCCGCTTCGGCGCCCTCGGCGTCCCCGCCGTGAACTACGGTCCCGGCGACCCCATGTACGCCCACAAGCGCGACGAACACGTGGCCGTCGAGCGGATCACCCACTGCGAGGAGCGGCTGCGCTCCTGGTTGACCAGCTGACGCACGGCATTCCCCCGTACGCAACCTCCGCCGATCTACGCTGGCCGTACGCAGCACGACACGTACGACCCAGCACGACGCAGGTCGGTGGAGGGAGCGGAACATGGGCAACGCCGAGGACGCACGGATTCCCGACGGCGCGGAGGTCCCCGAGGGCGCGGTCAGCCCCGAGGAGCAGTGGCTCGGCCCGGTCCTGCGCCGCAGGGAGCAGGTCCAGCCCGGCACGACCGACCAGCGGCTGCTGGACTCCGAGGACGACTCCGAGTGGGTGCACACCGACCCCTGGCGGGTGATGCGCATCCAGTCGGAGTTCGTCGAGGGCTTCGGCGCGCTCGCCGAACTGCCGAGCGCGATCAGCGTCTTCGGCTCCGCTCGCACCCCGGCCGGATCGCCCGAGTACGAGGCCGGGGTGGCGATCGGCACGGCCCTGGTCGAGGCGGGCTTCGCGGTGATCACCGGCGGCGGGCCGGGCGCGATGGAGGCCGCCAACAAGGGCGCCCGGGAGGCCAAGGGCGTCTCGGTCGGCCTCGGCATCGAGCTGCCCTTCGAGTCGGGCCTCAACCCGCACGTCGACATCGGCGTCAACTTCCGCTACTTCTTCGTCCGCAAGACGATGTTCGTGAAGTACGCCCAGGGCTTCGTGGTCCTGCCCGGCGGCCTCGGCACCCTCGACGAACTCTTCGAGGCGCTCACCCTCGTCCAGACCGGCAAGGTCACCCGCTTCCCGATCGTCCTGTTCGGCACGGCCTACTGGGGCGGTCTGGTCGACTGGCTCCGCGAGACGGTGGTCGCCCAGGGCAAGGCGTCGGAGAAGGACCTGCTGCTGTTCCACGTGACGGACGACGTGGAGGAAGCGGTGAGACTGGTGACCAAGGAGGTCGGGCGCTGAGCCCCCGTCCTCCCGCGCCCCGAGGAGCGGGGACCGGGGCCGTCGCCCCGGCCCCCGCCGGGCGCGGGCGCCCTACGCCAGCCCCCGGCGCGCCACCGCCGGGGCCCGGTGCCCGGCGATCGACGCCACCATGTCCAGCACCTGCCGCGTCTCCGCGACCTCGTGCACCCGGTAGACCCGCGCCCCCAGCCACGCCGAGACCGCCGTCGTCGCCAGCGTGCCGATGACCCGTTCCTTCACGGGCCGGTCCAGCGTCTCCCCGACGAAGTCCTTGTTGGACAGCGACACCAGCACCGGCCACCCGGTCTCCGCCATCTCCTCCAGCCGCCGCGTCGCCTCCAGCGAGTGCCGGGTGTTCTTCCCGAAGTCGTGGCCCGGGTCGATCATGATCCCGTCCGGCCGCACCCCCAACTCCACCGCCCGCTCCGCCAGCCCCAGCGTGACCCGCAGGATGTCCGCCATCACGTCCTCGTACGCGATCCGGTGCGGCCGGGTCCGCGGCTCCGCGCCGCCCGCGTGCGTGCACACCAGACCCGCCCCGTACCGCGCGGCGACCTCCGCCAGCTTCGGATCGACCCCGCCCCACGCGTCGTTCAGCACGTCCGCCCCGGCCTCGCAGACCGCCTCGCCCACCTCGTGCCGCCAGGTGTCCACGCTGATCACCACGTCCGGGTGGCGGCGGCGGACCTCGGCGACGAAGCCGACCGTGCGCCGCGCCTCCTCCTCGGCGGTCACCTCTTCGCCGGGGCCGGCCTTCACCCCGCCGATGTCGATGATCGCGGCGCCTTCGGCCACCGCCCGCTCGACCCGCGCCAGCGCCGGCTCGTCGCGGAAGGTGGCGCCCTGGTCGTAGAAGGAGTCCGGGGTCCGGTTCACGATCGCCATGACCACCGGCTCGTGCGGACCGAATTCCCGCCGCCCCAGCCTGAGTGCACCGCTCGGCATCCCGTCTCTCCTCCTCAGATAGTCCGGCTGCGACCCTACGGCCTTTCGTGGCCGGCCCCGACCCGTCGGCGCCGCATGGCACGATCGGACCCGGACGAGGTTTGCCGCCCCCGGGGAGATGCGCGTGTTCTGGTTCTTGCTGCTCACGATGGTCGTGGTCGTCACCGCGGTCACCCTCGCGGTGGTCGGCGGCGGCGGGAGCGCGGTGCTCCAGGACGTACCGCCCGAGCGGTTCACCGATCCGCTGCCCGCCGCCCGCCCGGTCGGCCGGGCGGACATCGACGCCCTGCGCCTGCCGATGGCCCTCCGCGGCTACCGGATGGCCGACGTCGACGAGGCGCTGGCCCGGCTGGGTGCGGAACTGGCCGAGCGCGACGCCCGGATCGCCGAGCTGGAATCCGCCCTGGCCGGGGACCGGGCGGCGGCGGTGACCACGGGCGCCGACCTCTTCGAAGGGCCGGGCGACCGCACTGCCGAACCCCACGACCGTACTGCCGAACCCTTCGACCGGCCCGCCGAACCGGAGGACCGCCCCGCCGAGCCGGAGGACCGGCCTGTCGGGCCCGTCGAGCGGACGGACGGCCGGGACGGCGCCGAGGAGGACGGCCGATGAGCGGCGGAGCCCTGCCCGCCCCGGACGGGGAGCCGCGCTGCCCGTGGGGCCTGGCCACCGACGACTACCTCGCCTACCACGACACCGAGTGGGGCCGGGCGGTCCACGGCGACGACGCCCTGTTCGAACGCCTCTCTCTGGAGGCGTTCCAGTCCGGGCTCTCCTGGCTCACGATCCTGCGCCGCCGGGAGACCTTCCGTACCGCCTTCGAGGGATTCCGGATCCAGGCCGTCGCGGCGTTCACCGACGCCGACCGGGAACGGCTCCTGGCCGACCCGGGCATCATCCGCAACAAGGCCAAGGTCGACGCGACCCTCGCCAACGCCGAGGTGCTCGCCGGATGGGCGGCCGGAGAGCTGGACGAGCTGATCTGGTCCTACGCCCCCGACTCCGCAACCCGGCCCGCCCCGCGCACCCTCGCCGACGTCCCGGCGGTCACGCCCGAGTCCACCGCCCTCGCCAAGGAGCTGAAGAAGCGCTCGATCCGCTTCGTCGGCCCCACCACCGCCTACGCGCTGATGCAGGCGTGCGGACTGGTCGACGACCACCTCGCGGACTGCGTGGCGCGAGGCGGCGGCAGGGCGCGGGGCTGGCCCGTCCGGTTCCGCCGGGCCGGCGGAACCCCCGGGGCGGGCGGCTACCTCCCGAGGTAGACCGGCTTCTCCTTGGCCAGGAACGCCTCCACCGCGATGGCGTGGTCCTGCGACGCGCCCGCCCGGGTCTGGAGTTCGTCCTCCTTCTCCAGCGCCTCGGCGAGCGTGTGCCCGGCGCCGTACGCCATCGACTCCTTCAGCGCCGCGTACGCCACCGTGGGGCCGGCGGCCAGGGCGCGGGCCACCGCCGCCGCCTGCCCGGCCAGCTCCGCGGCCGGGACGACCCGGTTGACGATGCCCAGCTCCAGCGCGTCCTGGGCGGAGACCGAGCGGGGGAAGAAGAGCAGATCCGCGGCGCGGGTCTGTCCGATCAGCCGGGGCAGGGTCCAGGACACGCCCGAGTCGGCGGTGAGGGCGACGCCCGCGAACGAGGTGTTGAAGGAGGCGGTGTCGGCGACGACCCGGTAGTCGGCCGCCAGCGCGAAACCGAATCCGGCGCCGGCCGCGACGCCGTTCACCCCGGCCACGACCGGCTTCGCCATCTCGGTGATCGCCCGCACGATCGGGTTGTAGTGCTCCCGGACCGTGCTCAGCGCGTTCCCCCCGCCCGCCTCGCGGGTGGCCGCGAGGGTGGCGACGTGCTCCTTGAGATCCTGGCCGACGCAGAAGGCGCGGCCGGTGGCCGTGAGCAGAACGGCCCGGACGCCCGCGTCCGCCGACGCCGTGAGCAGTGCGTCCCGCAGCGCGACCTTCGCCGCGGTGTTCAGCGCGTTCATCGCGTCGGGTCGGTTGAGCGTGATCGTCGCGAGCCCCTCGCTCACGTCGTACAGGACGGTGTTCCCCGGCTCGTCGGTCATTCCGGTATCCCCTCGCTGGTCGGGCATCGTTGCCCCAGGAGGCAAGCATGGCCGATCCGGAGCGGGGCAGATATGTGACCTGCGTCTAACGATTGGCCCTCACCCGGGGGCCCGGAGCGGCGCAGTATCGCAGCCGGATCGCCGAATTGGGCGGTTTTGCGCGCGCGCGTTGCGCAAGCGATGCGGACCGATGTTGGTCATCCGGGTCGTTGATGCGGGATAATGGCGAAGAAGCAATCTGTTCGATGCCGGTGAGGCAGCGCCTGTCATGGGGCCGCCGGTTGCGATTGAGCTGGTTTCAGGAAGGGGAACGAGCATGGCGGCCATGAAGCCGCGGACGGGCGACGGCCCGCTCGAGGTGACCAAGGAGGGGCGGGGCATCGTCATGCGCGTTCCGCTCGAAGGCGGCGGTCGGCTTGTTGTCGAGCTGACTCCGGACGAGGCCGATGCCCTCGGCGACGCGCTGAAGAAGGTCGTCGGCTGACGCGGAACGCTCATCACCTTCACCGCTGCCCCGGTACGGAACTCCGTACCGGGGCAGCGGTGCGTCCGGGAGCCCGGTGCGGCTCACGGTGTGTTCCCGGGTCCCCCGGGCGTACGCGCTTCTCCCGGCCCGCCGGGACCGGCCGGGGCGGGCGGCCACGGGCGCGGGACGCGCCGCGCCGGAACGGGCCGACGGGGCCGGGGTCAGCCGCGCCGGACCGCGCAGAGCAGGCCGTCGCCGACCGGCAGCAGGGTCGACATCAGCTCCTGGCTCTCCCGCACGGCGCGCAGCAGTTCCCGCACCCGCAGCACCTCGGCCGGCTGGGCCGCGGAGTCGACGGTGCGGCCGTCCGCGAAGACGCCCTCGAAGCAGACCAGGCCGCCGGGGCGCAGCAGGCGCAACGATTCAGCGAGCACGTCGAGGCTCTCCAGCCGGTCGCCGTCGCAGAAGACGAGGTCGTAACCGCCGTCCGCGAGCCGGGGCAGGACGTCCAGGGCGCGGCCGGGGATGAAGCGGGCCCGGTTGGTGGCGAAACCCGCCTCGCGGAACGCCTCCCGGGCGAACTGCTGCCGCTCGGGCTCGGGGTCCACGGTGGTCAGCACCCCGTCCGGCCGCATGCCGTGCAGGAGATACATGCCGGACACGCCCGTGCCAGTGCCGATCTCCGCCACCGCTTTGGCGTCCGCGGCGGACGCCAGCAGGCGCAGCGCGGCGCCGGTGCCCGGTGACACCGGGCGAAGCCCCAGCTCGTGAGCCCGCTCCCGGGCCACGTGCAGTGCTTCGTCCTCGGCGACAAAGGCGTCGGCGAACGCCCAGCTCGTCTGCCGGTTGGCGGTAATGACCCTCTCCTGTCCCCGTAGTTGGCGCAACGGTGACTGTATCCGCTGGACCCGGGAACCCGCAGATGGGACCGGGCGTTGTGCAAGGAGTGGGGAAAGCGCAGCGACCGGGCCCGCGGAGCGGGCCGCCGAGCTGAGCCGAAGACCCGGGCGACGCCCGGCCCCATCAGGGAAAAGGCTTATCCGGAGCTAACGGGCGAGGTGGCTATGGTAGGGGCTCCACTGGACACCACCAGAGCCGATAGGGGAGGTGCGGCTGCGCCTGTGGGCCGGGGAGGGATGCTGCGGCGCCTTCTCGGGTCGGCCGGTGAGCCGAAATCCGTGACCGACATTGCTGACCGTTCTTCCGAAGACTCCGCACCGACCGCGACCTTCGCCTCTGATGCGGATTCTCAGGCGTGGACCCCGCCCTCATGGGAAGAGATCGTCAGCACGCACAGCGGTCGCGTGTACCGCCTTGCCTACCGGCTGACGGGAAACCAGCACGACGCCGAGGACTTGACCCAGGAGGTCTTCGTCCGGGTGTTCCGCTCCCTGTCGACGTACACGCCCGGCACCTTCGAGGGCTGGCTGCACCGCATCACGACCAATCTCTTCCTGGACATGGTCCGGCGCAAGCAGCGCATCCGCTTCGACTCCCTCGGTGACGACGCGGCCGAACGGCTGCCCAGCCGCGAGCCCTCCCCGCAGCAGGTGTTCAACGACACCCACTTCGACGCCGACGTGCAGCAGGCGCTGGACACCCTCGCGCCCGAGTTCCGCGCCGCCGTCGTCCTCTGCGACATCGAGGGCCTCAGCTACGAGGAGATCGCGGCGACCCTCGGGGTTAAGCTCGGCACCGTCCGCAGCCGTATCCACCGGGGCCGCTCGCATCTGCGCAAGGCGCTCAAGCACCGTTCGCCCGAGGCCCGCGCGGAGCAGCGCTCCCTGGCCGACGCGATCCTTGCGGGGGAGGGCGGACTGGCGTGAGCGGCACAGGTCCGACCGGTCCCACCCCTGCCGAGGCGCACCTGGGGGACCGGCTCGCCGCACTGGTCGACGGCGAGCTGAAGCACGACGCCCGCGAGCGGGTCCTGGCCCACCTGGCGACCTGCGCCCGGTGCAAGGCCGAGGCCGACGCCCAGCGCCGCCTGAAGAGCGCCTTCGCCATGTCCGCCGCACCGTCGCCCTCCGAAGGGTTCCTGGCCCGCCTCCAGGGCCTTCCCGGCGGCCCCGGCGGTGACGGGACCGGTTCCGACGCGCCGTTCGGCGGCCGAGGCCCCTTCGCCGACGAGTTCTTCCCCGCGCTGCGGCCGCCCGGCGGCACCACCCGCGCGGACGCGGCGCCCTCTCCGCTGAGCGGCTTCGGGTACGTTCCCGCCGCGCACGGCTCCACCGCCGTGCTGCCCGGGGGGCCCGCTTCCGGGTCGGTCTTCCGCATACACGAGGCGGCCCGCGACACGGACCGCTCGTCCTGGCGCGGGCGGCGCTTCGCGTTCGCCGCGGCCGGCGCCGTCTCCCTCGCGGCCATCGCGCTGGGCGGCAGCCTGCCGCTCGACTCCGGTCCGGAGCCCTCCCTGCGCGCCGAGGGCGCCGGGAACAACGTTTCTCCGCTCGACGCGGAGACCCGTGCGGAGAACGGCGCCCAGGCGGTCAGCCGCCGGGGCGGCGGTGCGCTCGCCGCGGCCGGCGGTGGCGCCCTCGCGACGGGGCGGTCCTCCGGCACGGCGCCGACCGGCATGAACAGCGTGCCTCCGGCGCTCACCGGGGCGAGCCCGAAGGTTCCGGTCCTGACCCCGCCGGTGAACCGGCAGGCGCAGCCGATGCCGCGGTTGTTCGCCGGCCCGGCGACGGGAGGGCACCCCTTCGTGCTCCCCGTGCTGAACGTGCCCGTGCCGCCGCTGGTGCGCCCGGCCGGCTCCGGCGCCCCGCTGCTGACGGCGCTCGGCAGCGGGGCGAAGCCGAAGGCGGCCCCCTCGGCCCCGCTCCCCGGCGTGCCCGCCAACGATCTGGCGAGCCCGCTTTCCCCCCGGCCCTGACCGGACCCTGCGCGGAGATTCGCAAACCTGGTTGAATTCCGTGAGGGACGCCTCCGGGGGGCGTCCAGAGGCCAGTTGCGGGGAGAGCATGGACGACGGGAAGCCCACCGGGCCGCAGGCGAAGTGGTGGAGCCGCCCCACGGCGCGGCGCGCCGACCGCCCGGAAGGGGCCGCCGACCCGGCCCCGGCGGCCGTGCCGGCCGCCCCGGCCCCCGCGCCGGAGGCCCCGCCCTCGGCGAGGGTGGACCAGGCCTCGGCGGCGGTGGACCAGGGCCCGGCGGCGGAGACCCGGCCCGCCCCGGCTCCGGCGTCCGGCCCCGACGTTCCGCGTCCCCGGGCGGCGGGGCAGCCCCTGCACGAGCCCGACGAGTACAGCACCCCGCCCTACGGCGACCCCGGTCCGTGGGCGCCGGCCCCGCCCGTGCAGCGGCCGACCCCCGCGCACGGCACCGTCGTACCGCCGGGAACCGAGGGGCCCGGCCCGCAGTACGGGGCGGCGAACGGCGGCGCGACCCCGCCCGCCGCCCCCGCCTCCGTCGACGGCTTCCCGCTCCCGCCCCCACAGCCCGGGGCGCACGCCCCGCAGACGCCCCACACGGCCACCCCCGCGAGCCCGGCGCCCCACCCGCCCCACGCGGGCCAGGTCCCGCAGACGAACCACGTCCCGCAGCCGGCGCACGGAGCCCCCGAGCAGCAGGGGCCCCGCCCGGCCCCGGGGCACGCACCGGTCCCGCCCCAGCAGACGCAGTGGCTCCAGTACGACCCCTGGGGTGCTCCGGGGCAGCCGCTGACCCGGCCCGGCCCCGAGGGCGGGGAGCCCGGGCCGCGGAAGAAGCGGCGGGGCGGAGCGTTCGCGGGGGCGCTCCTGCTGGCCCTGGTCGCCGGAGCGCTCGGCGGCGGCGTCGGCGCCTACGTCGAGCGCAACGGCGGCCTGACCACCGTCGAGCTGCCCCAGGCGGGCCGCGACAACGGAGACCGGGCCCCCGAGAGCGTCGCGGGCATCGCCGCCAGCGCCCTGCCCAGCGTGGTCACCCTGCACGTCAGCGGCGCCGCCGAGTCCGGTACGGGCACCGGCTTCGTCCTCGACGGCCAGGGGCACATCCTCACCAACAACCACGTCGTCGCCCCGGCCGGGAGCGGCGGGGACATCACCGTGACGTTCAGCACCGGTGAGACGGCCTCCGCCGAACTCGTCGGCAAGGACAGCGGATACGACCTCGCCGTGGTCAAGGTGCGCGGCGTCTCCGGACTTAAGCCCCTGCCCCTGGGCAACTCCGACAACGTCCGGGTCGGCGACCCGGTGGTGGCCATCGGCGCGCCCTTCGACCTGTCCAACACGGTGACGTCGGGCATCATCAGCGCCAAGCAGCGGCCGATCACCGCGGGCGGCGAGAAGGGCGACGGCAGCGACATCAGCTACGTCGACGCCCTCCAGACCGACGCCCCGATCAACCCGGGCAACTCCGGCGGCCCCCTGGTCGACAGCCGGGCCCACGTCATCGGCATCAACAGCGCCATCCGCGCGGCCGACAGCGGACGCGGACCCGAGTCCGGCGGCCAGTCCGGCTCCATCGGCCTCGGCTTCGCCATCCCGATCAACCAGGGCAAGCGCGTCGCCGAGGAGCTGATCAGCACCGGCAAGGCCACGCACCCGGTCATCGGCGTCACGCTGGACATGAAGTACACCGGCGACGGGGCCAAGGTCGGCGCCAAGGACGCCTCCGGCGGGCCCGCCGTCGCCAAGGACGGCCCGGCGGCCGAGGCGGGCATCAGGTCCGGCGACGTCATCACCCACGTCGAGGGCCAGCGGGTGCACAACGGCGAGGAGCTGATCGTGAAGATCCGGGCCCACCGCCCCGGCGACGAACTCGACCTCAAGCTGACCCGCGGGGGCGCGGAACGGACCGTGACCCTGAGACTCGGCTCCGCGAGCGGAGGCTAGGGCCGGAACACGACCCAGGGGCGCCCGGGAGGCCGGACCGGATCGGCCCCCGCCGTCCACCGCGAGGTACCGCCCGGACACCTTCGACAGGTACCTTTGAGCGGTCCGGGCGGCGGGGAGCCCGGCCGGGATCGCACGGGGACCACGCGGAGAACACGAGGAGCAACAAGGTGTTCAATGACATCGGCGCACTGGAGCTGCTGACGCTCGGAGTGCTGGCCGTGCTGGTCTTCGGCCCCGACAAGCTGCCCAAGCTGATCCAGGACGTCACCCGCACCATCCGCAAGGTCCGCGAGTTCTCGGACAGCGCCAAGGAAGACATCCGCTCCGAGCTGGGCCCGCAGTTCAAGGACTTCGAGTTCGAGGACCTCAACCCCAAGACGTTCGTCCGCAAGCAGCTCATGGACGGCAACGACGACCTGGGGCTGAAGGAGATCCGCGAGAGCTTCGATCTGCGCAAGGACCTGGCAGAGGTCACCGACGCGGTCAACGGCCGCACCCCGGCCGCCTCCGATACCGCCAACAGTGCGGCGGACGGCACTTCCTCCACGCGGCTCGCCAAGACCGGCGACACCTCCCCTGACCTGCTGAAGAAGACCCCGCAGCAGGACCGGCCGGAGCGTCCGCCGTTCGACGCAGACGCCACCTGACCCCGGTCAATCCCGGCTCGTCGGGACGGTATGGCTATTCTCCATCTGTCCGGTTGCGAGGACGCCCGAGCCCGCGGGGGGCGGGCCGCTCCGGATCATGACTGATCGAGGAGGCGGCCGCGCAGATGGAGACGACGAGTCGGATTGATACGGACGGTGTCCCGGGCACGGCCACGGGTGGGGAGGCGGAGCGGGAGGCCCCGGCCGCCCGGCGGTCCGTCGAGGGCTATCTGAAGGCGACCTTTCCCTGGTACGGGCTGGACGAGGCGTTCACCGGTCCGCGCTGGCTGATGCAGGTCGGCACCGCCGCGGACGGCACGGTGCAGCACGGTGCGACGGGCCACGGCGACGAGCCGTCGGTGAAGACGGACGGGGCCTCGGCCGACAAGGAGCGGTTCGCGGCGGTCGTCACCGTGGCCGCCAGCCCGGTGCGGCGCAGCGGCGACGGTACGGGAGTGCTGGACGCCACCACGGTGTCCTCGGCCGCCTGGCTCGCGGGCTCCGGCCTGCTGGCGTACACCTGGCCGGCCCAGATGGACCACACCCTGCGCGACGACTGGCTGGACCAGCAGACCGAGACGGCGTTCACCCTCGCCGACGACCTCGCCGGCGCGCCCTGGACGACGCTCTCGCTGCCGGTGGACGGGGTTCCGGTGGAGTTCCACTACCGGGAGTCCGAGTTCGGGTGGGTCCTCGCCGGCTCCGCCCACGAGGGCGTCCACATCGGGGCGTACGGGCGGGGGATGAGCGCGTACGGTCTCGGCTTCGCGGCCATCAAGGACATCGAGACCTACGCGTAACGGCGGCGTACGCGCACGGCGGCGGGCACACGACGGGGCGGGCCGGTGACCACCGGCCCGCCCCGTCGTGTGCCGTGCGCCGTCCGAACGCCGTCGGGCGGCCTCGCCGGGCTCAGAACTTGTTGCGCGGGGTGATCCCCAGCGACATGCCCGACAGGCCGCGCTGACGGCCGCCCAGCTTCCGCGCGATCTCGCGCAGCGCGCTCCCGGCCGGGGAGTCCGGGTCGGACAGGACGACCGGCTTGCCCTCGTCGCCGCCCTCCCGCAGCCGTACGTCGATCGGGATCGAGCCGAGCACCGGCACCTCGGCGCCGACCGTGCGCGTCAGCCCCTCGGCGACCCGCGCGCCGCCGCCCGAACCGAACACGTCGACCATCTCGTCGCAGTGCGGGCACGGCATGCCCGACATGTTCTCCACCACGCCGACGATCTTCTGATGGGTCTGCACGGCGATCGAACCGGCCCGCTCGGCCACCTCGGCCGCCGCCTGCTGCGGGGTGGTGACGACCAGGATCTCCGCGTTCGGCACGAGCTGCGCCACCGAGATCGCGATGTCGCCGGTGCCCGGCGGCAGGTCGAGCAGCAGGACGTCCAGGTCGCCCCAGTACACATCGGCGAGGAACTGCTGGAGCGCCCGGTGCAGCATCGGGCCGCGCCACACCACGGGCGCGTTGCCCGGGGTGAACATGCCGATGGAGATGACCTTCACGCCGTGCGAGGACGGCGGCATGATCATGTTCTCGACCTGGGTGGGCTTGCCGTCCGCGCCGAGCATCCGGGGCACGCTGTGCCCGTAGATGTCCGCGTCCACGACGCCGACCTTCAGCCCGTCCGCCGCCATCGCCGCGGCGAGGTTCACCGTCACCGAGGACTTGCCGACGCCGCCCTTGCCGGAGGCGACCGCGTACACCCGGGTCAGCGAACCGGGCTGGGCGAAGGGCACCTCCCGCTCGGCGGTGGAACCGCGCAGCGAGCTCGCCAGGTCCTTGCGCTGTTCGTCGCTCATGACGTCGAGGGTCACCTCGACCCGCGACACGCCCTCCACCCGGGCGACCGCCTCGGTCACGTTCCGGGTGATCGTCTCGCGCATCGGACAGCCGGAGACCGTGAGATACACCGTGACAGCGACTACACCGTCAGGATCGATCTCGACCGATTTCACCATGCCCAGCTCGGTGATCGGGCGGTGGATCTCCGGGTCGTTCACTGTCGCCAGTGCCTCAAGCACCGCGTCTTCCGTAGCCATACCGACGATGTTACGGCGCGGGGGCCTACGCGCGGGTAGCCCTTCAGCGGTCGCCTTCGTCACTCTCGGCCGGGAACACCCACCGGCGCTCCTCCATGTCCTTCACCATGTCCTGGAGTTCCGAGCGGATCCAGTCGCGGGTGGCGACCTCGCCCAGGCCCATGCGCAGCGCCGCGATCTCCCGCGTCAGGTACTCGGTGTCGGCGATGGAGCGCTCGTTCTGCTTGCGGTCCTGCTCGTGGGTGACCCGGTCGCGGTCGTCCTGCCGGTTCTGCGCGAGGAGGATGAGCGGCGCCGCGTAGGACGCCTGGAGCGAGAGCATCAGCGTCAGGAAGATGAACGGGTACTGGTCGAAGCGCAGGTCCTTGGGCGCGAAGATGTTCCACAGCACCCAGACGATGATGATCAGCGTCATCCAGACGATGAAACGCCCCGTCCCCAGGAAGCGGGCGATCCGCTCCGAGAACCGGCCGAACGCCTCCGGGTCGTACTCCGGCAGCAGCCTGCGCCGCGGGGCCCTCGGCTGGTCCAGCCGGGTGCGCGGGGGCCGCACCAGACCCGAGGAACCGGCGGGGGCCGTCTTCGTCCGCTCATCGCCCGCCATGCCCGATCCCCTCCTCGCCGTGCAGATCCGTCTCGCGCCAGTCGTCCGGCAGCAGGTGGTCCAGGACGTCGTCCACGGTCACCGCGCCCAGCAGCGAACCGCTCTCGTCCACGACGGGCGCCGAGACCATGTTGTACGCCGCCAGATAGCTGGTGACGGTCGGCAGCGGGGTGTCCGGCGACAGCGGCACCAGATCGCTGTCGACGATCGAGCTGACCAGGGTGAACGGCGGATCGCGCAGCAGCCGTTGGAAGTGCACCGTGCCCAGGTACTTGCCGGTGGGGGTCTCGTCGGGGGAGCGGCACACGTACACCTGGGCGGCCAGCGCCGGCGACAGGTCCTGCTGGCGCACCCGGGCCAGCGCGTCGGCCACCGTGGCGTCCGGCCGCAGCACGATCGGCTCGGTCGTCATCAGACCGCCCGCCGTCCGCTCCTCGTAGGACAGCAGCCGCCGCACGTCCGCCGCGTCGTCGGGCCGCATCAGCGCCAGCAGCCGCTCCTTGTCCTCCTCGGGCAGCTCGGAGAGCAGGTCGGCCGCGTCGTCGGGGTCCATCGCCTCCAGGACGTCGGCGGCCCGCTCCTCGGCGAGCTTGCCGATGATCTCCACCTGGTCGTCCTCGGGCAGCTCCTCCAGGACGTCGGCGAGCCGGTCGTCGTCCAGGGCCGCCGCGACCTCCGCCCGCCGTTTGGGCGAGAGGTGGTGCAGGGCGTTGGCCACATCCGTGGGGCGCAGCCGCTCGAACGTGGCGACCAGGCTCTCCGCGCCCTGGCCGTGCTCGTCCAGGGAGAAGCCGCTGACCGCCGACCACTCCACCGTCAGGGTCTCGCCCTTGCGGCGCAGCGCACCGCCGCGCCCCTTGCGGACGAAGTACTTGTCGATCTCCCAGTCGCGGCGGGCGGGCAGCTGCTGGATGGCCACGTCCAGGACGGTGACCTCCTCGCCCTCCTGGCCGGGGCCGTCCACCAGCCGCACCCGGCGGTCCAGGAACTCGCCGAGGACGAGCCGCTCGGTGGGCCGCTGTTCGAAGCGCCGCATGTTGACGACCCCGGTGGTGATGACCTGGCCGGACTCGACGCCCGTCACCCGGGTCATCGGCAGGAAGATCCGCCGGCGGCTGATCACCTCGACCACCAGGCCCAGGATGCGCGGCGGGCGTCCGCCGACCCGCAGCATCGCCACCAGGTCGCGGACCCGGCCGACCTGGTCCCCGTTCGGGTCGAACACGGGTACCCCGGACAGGTGGGAGACGAAGACCCTGTGCGTGACCGCAGCCATCCGCCGCCTCCCTCGTCCGTCCGTGTCGGTGTGCTTCCCCGCCCGGCCCGCACCGACCGGTGTGACCCGGACCGCGCCGACCAGCGTGTTTCGCCGGTACACCGTGATCAGGCTAGCCCGTACCACCGCACCGCGCCCCGGCGGACCCGTCCGTACGGCTGGCTGCCGGACGGTGCGCGCTCCCCGGGTACGCTGCCGTCTGCTACCCCCGATCGCAGTGGAGAGGCAGTGCGCCCGTGACCTCTTTTGCCCCGGCCGTGCGGAACCATCGCCGGACCGCCCTCGCCCTGGTGCTGTGCGGAGGGCTCACCGCGGCCCTGGCCGCCTGCGGCACGGAGGAGGACCCGGACAAGGGGACCAACGGCGTCGCGAAACTCTCCGCCGCCGAGATCGACGAGAAGGCCAGAGCGGCGGCGGACGCGGCGAGCGCCGTACGGCTGTCGGGCACCCTGGTCAGCAAGGGCGGCGCCTACCGGCTGGACATGAAGCTCAACGCGCAGGGCGGCATGGGCTCGGTGAGTTCGAAGAAGCAGAGCTTCGCGCTGCTGCGGATCGACGACGAACTGTTCCTCAAGGCGCCCGCCGAGTTCTGGTCCCACGAGGACGGCGGCGACGAGGGCGGCCCGGCCGACGTGGCGGCCGCCGACAAGCTGGGCGGCAAGTACGTGAAGGTCCCCGAGGACGACCCCAGCTACCAGCGGCTGCGCGGCTTCACCGACAAGAAGGTCCTGCTCGACGGGCTCCTCGCGCTGCACGGCAAGGTCAACAAGGGCGACCGGGGTACGGTCGCCGGGCACCGCACCATCCAGCTCCTGGGCGGCAAGGGCGAGGGCGGGGCCTTCGACGTCTCGCTGGAGGACCGGCCGTACCCGGTGCGGGTGGCCCGCGGCGGCGGTGGGGGCACGGTCTCGCTGGCCGACTGGGGGGAGGCGTTCCCCCTGGAGGCCCCCGAGGAGAGCGACACGGTCGACTACGGCGGCCAGCTCCCCAAGTCCGCGGGCTGAGGGCACGTCCGCCGGGGAGGCGGCGCCCGCCGCCGGGCTGCGGACGCGCCGTCAGCCCTTGCGGCGGCGCTTCAGCAGCAGCCGGGGGAGCGCCGGCGGCACGGGCTCCCGGGTGGTGGCCGGGGTCGGCAGCGGTGCGGCGGCCAGGGAGGTGTCCGGGAGCGCGGTACCCACCGCCTCGGGCGTCAGCCGCGCCACCGTGCACGTGCGGGCCCACCGCTCGGGCATCGCCTCGGCGTCCGGCGCGTTCAGCCGCTTGCCCTTCAGCTCGGCGACCGCCGCCTCCCACTCCTCGGAGCGCGGCGCCAGGAAACGCACGGCCGCGCTCCAGGCGACGATCCGGCCGCCCTTGTCCTTGCTGCGCACGGTCACCTCGGCGCGGCCCCCGTCGGCCAGGCCCTCCGGCAGCGGCTGCTCGCCGGGGCCGCCGACCAGGAGGGCCGCGCCCTCGTGCCAGACGTGCCAGACGGCCCGGGCGGGTCCGGAGGCCCGCACCCAGACCAGACCGGACTTCTTCGTGGCCTCCTCGGCGAGGGCCCTCTCCAACAGGTCGGCGGCAGCGTCAGTCATGGGCGCGAGCTTAGACCGGCCCCCGCCGCTCAGAGCCAGCCGTTGCGCTTGAGGATGCGGTGGATGGAGAAGCAGACCGCCCCGATGACGCCGAGCACCAGCGGATAGCCGTACTTCCACTCCAGCTCCGGCATGTAGTCGAAGTTCATGCCGTAGACGCCGCAGATCATCGTCGGCACGGCGATGATCGCCGCCCAGGAGGTGATCTTGCGCATGTCCTCGTTCTGCGTGACGGTGGCCTGCGCCAGATTGGCCTGGAGGATCGAGTTCAGCAGTTCGTCGAAGCCGAGCACCTCCTCCTGGACCCGGGCGAGGTGGTCGGCGACGTCGCGGAAGTACTTCTGGATGTCGGGGTCGATCAGCCGCATCGGGCGCTCGCTCAGCAACTGCATGGGGCGCAGTAGGGGGGAGACGGCCCGCTTGAACTCCAGCACCTCGCGCTTGAGCTGGTAGATGCGGCCCGCGTCCGAACCGCGCCGGCCGCCCTTGACCGGGGTGGAGAAGACGTCGATCTCCACCTCGTCGATGTCGTCCTGCACCGCCTCGGCCACCGCGATGTACCCGTCCACGACATGGTCGGCGATGGAGTGCAGCACGGCGGAGGGGCCCTTGGCCAGCAGCTCGGGGTCGTCCTGGAGGCGGTGGCGCAGGGCGCGCAGGGAGCCCTTGCCGCCGTGCCGGACGGTGATGACGAAGTCCCGGCCGGTGAAGCACATCACCTCGCCGGTCTCCACGACCTCGCTGGTCGCGGTCAGTTCGGCGTGCTCCACGTAGTGGATCGTCTTGAAGACGGTGAACAGCGTGTCGTCGTACCGCTCCAGCTTGGGCCGCTGATGGGCGTGGACGGCGTCCTCGACGGCCAGCGGGTGCAGCCCGAACTCCCGGGCGATGCCCGCGAATTCGGCCTCGGTCGGCTCGTGCAGGCCGATCCACGCGAAGCCGCCCTCCTCCCGCACCTGGAGCATGGCCTCGTGCGGCGTCGGAGCGGCGGGCGCCGCCAGCCGGCTGCCGTCGCGGTAGACGGCGCAGTCGACGACGGCGCTGGAGGCGGAGGGGTCGCGGGTGGCGTCGTACGCGTTGTACGGGGCGCCGCCGCTCTTGCGGAAGGACGGGCGCAGGGACGGGCGCACGGCGGCGCGCAGGTCACGGATCATCGACATGGCTGGCTCCTTCACGGAGGGCCGTCGGCGAGGGCGTGGAACAGCCCGGAATGGGGACGTGCGCTCACGTCCGCAAAGCGGGCGGCACCGCGCGGGCGCGATGACGGCGTTCGCTACAGACAGGCAAAATTCGTTGCAGGCAGGCAGAAACGAAGGGCTCTTCCGTCACGCGAACCGCTGTCGTGGGTTGTCCGGCGGCGACGGCGGTGTCGGCCCGGGCGGCCGACGAGGCGTCGGATCAGCGGGAAAGGCGAGGGGCGGAGGAGCGGTCGGTACTGCACGGTCGACTTGGATCCATGGCAGTCCCCACCTCCTCCGGCCGGTCCCCCGTGGGGGACGACGTGTCGTCGGGACGAAGAAGAGCGACGCTTCTGCGTGCTGTCCCGACCGGCGGCCAGGCTATCAGCCGTCCAAGGCCCAATCCCGTACTTTGCCCATTCGCTACGCGATCTATGCTCGCGGCATGGCAGAAATTCTCGCGCTGGTCGAGGCCCGGCTCGTCTCCGCCCTCGGGGAGCCGGAAGCCCGCGCCGATGTGACGTTCCTCGGCACGGACCGCATCCAGGTGCTGCGCTTCCTCGACGGCGACATCGTGCGGTACGCGACGCTCGGCATGTCGGGTGCGCCGATGGCCGACCCGACCTCCCCCCTCGCCGACCCGGTGAAGGGCCCCCGCGCCGAGCTGGTCCTCTCCGTACGGGGCGGGCTCGCCGACACCGACCAAGTGCTGCGCCCGCTCGCCGTGCTGGCCGCCTCGCCGCAGGTCGAGGGGGTGATCGTGGCGCCGGGCGCCTCGCTGGACGTGGGCGAACCGCTGTGGCCCCGGGCCCCGTTCACCTCCGTCCTGGTCGCGGAGTCCGGCGGTCTGGTGGAGGACCTGGAGCTGGACGAGCCGATGGACCCGGTGCGCTTCCTGCCGCTGCTGCCGATGACGCCCAACGAGGCCGCCTGGAAGCGGGTGCGCGGAGCGCAGGAGCTCCAGGAGCGGTGGCTGACGCACGGTACGGACCTGCGCGATCCGCTGCGCACGTCCGTACCGCTGGACTGAGCCCGGCCGGGGCCGGGGGCGGCGGCCGTACCGCCGGGCCGGACCCGCCGGGTCCGGTCCGGCGCCCGGGCCCGGCCGGCGTCACGGGCCGTCAGTCGGCGAAGACCGCGACGCCGTCCTCCCGGGCGTGGACCGGTTCCAGCTCCTCCGCCTCGTGGGTCAGCGCCGTACGCCGGACGCCCACGACGACCGCTCCGGCGACGGCGGCGAGCGCGGCCACCACGAACGGGACGTGCACGTCGGTCCACTCCTCGATCTTCGGGGCCAGGAAGGGAGCCGCCGCCGCGGCGAACCAGCGGACGAAGTTGTACCCGGCGCTCGCCACCGGGCGCGGCGCGTCCGAGACCCCGAGGGCCAGCTCGGTGTAGACGGTGTTGTTCATGCCGATGAACGCGCCGGAGACGACCGTGGCGACGATCGCCGTGGTGTGGCTGCCGTACCCGAGGACCAGCAGGTCGGCGGCGAGCAGCACGAGGGAGGCCCCGAGCACCCGGAGCGAGCCGAAGCGGCGCTGGAGGCGCGGGGCGACCAGCACGGAGAAGACGGCGAGCAGCAGACCCCAGCCGAAGAAGACCGCCCCCGACTTGTACGGGGTCATGTCCAGCACGAACGGCGTGAACGCCAGGACCGTGAAGAAGGCGTAGTTGTAGAAGAACGCCGAGGCCGCCACCGAGGCCAGACCGCCGTGTCCCAGCGCCTTCACCGGGTCGAGCAGGGAGGTCTTGCGGGCGGGCTTCGGCTGCTCCTTGAGGAAGGCCGCGATGCAGAGGAGGCCGATCGCCATCAGCGCCGCCGTCCCGAAGAACGGGTAGCGCCAGCTCGCGTCGCCCAGCAGCGCGCCGAGCAGCGGTCCGCACGCCATGCCGAGGCCGAGCGCCGACTCGTACAGCAGGATCGCCGCCGCGCTGCCGCCCGCCGCCGCTCCGACGATCACCGCCAGGGCGGTGGAGACGAAGAGGGCGTTGCCCAGGCCCCAGCCGGCCCGGAAGCCGACCAGCTCGCCGACGGAGGACGAGGTCCCCGAGAGCGCGGCGAAGACGACCACGAGCGCGAGACCGGCCAGCAGGGTCCTGCGGCCGCCGATGCGGCTGGAGACGAAGCCGGTGACCAGCATCGCGAAGGCGGTGATCAGGAAGTACGAGGTGAACAGCAGCGACACCTGGCTCGGTGACGCCTCCAGTCCCTTGGCGATGGACGGCAGGATCGGGTCCACCAGGCCGATCCCCATGAAGGCCACCACCGACGCGCCCGCCGTCGCCCAGACGGCCTTCGGCTGGCGCAGGAGCCCGGCCCCCGTCGCCCCTTCGTCGAACGGATCCTCTCCGCGCATGGACTCTCTCCTTCTCCTCCGGTCCCACCGGATCGATGCGTCATGCACAGAATAAGTTAGACAATCTAATAAATGCAAGCTACATCTATTTTTCCCGGTCGGGGCCACGCTGCGGACGGGTGATCGTCCTTGACGGGACGTCCGGCGGGGAGGACGGTTGGGGGTTATGAGGGGCGAACCCAGTTGCCCGAAGTGCGGTGGCCGGGTCAGGGCGCCCGGTCTCTTCGCCGACGCCTGGCAGTGCTCCGCGCACGGCCAGGTCCACCCGCTGCAACCGGTCATCCCGCCGAGCGTCGAGGCGCTCGGCGTCGTGGTGCACCGCGCCCGCGTTCCCGTCTGGATGCCCTGGCCGCTCCCCGTGGGCTGGCTGTTCACCGGCGTCGCCAGCGCGGGCGACGACCGCAGCGGCGGCCGTGCGACCGCGGTGGCCTGCTCCGGACCCGGCCCGCTGGGCGGAATGGGCGAGCTGCTGCTCGTCGCCGAGGAGCTGGGCGTCGGACTCGGCGCCCGGTACGCCGGGATCGAGGGCCTGGACCCCGGCCCCCACCTGAACGTCGACTCCGCCCCCGACGCCAAGGTCCACGCCGCCGGCCGCCCCACCCCGCTCTGGCACGTCCGGAACGCCCCGGAGGACCGGGCCGTCTTCGCCGGCGAGGCGCGCGGGCTGTGGCTCTGGGCGATCCTGTGGCCGGAGCAGTCGGGGCTCCTGATGTACGACGAACTGGTCCTGACCGACCTGCGGGACGCCGGGGGAGAGGTGGACCTGGTCCCCTGCGGCGCGCTCACCCCCCGGCTGCTCACCGCCCCCGAGACGCCGCCGCGACAGGCGACGGGGGAGCGGTAGGGGCGGCCTGCCCGGCGGGGGCGGCGTACGCGGCGGGACGGCGCGTGCCGCGGCGCGCACGGGCACGGTCCGGCCCGCGCGGTCCGGTGTGCGGGCCGGCGGGCGCGCGGCGCGGCCGGACGCGCGGGCCCGGACGCGCCCCGAGCCCGTCCGCCCGGTCCCGAGCGCGTCCGCCCGGCCCTCCCGCCCCGAGCGCGGCCGGGGCCCCGGCGCGCGGCGGTTATCCTTGAGCGGTCCCCCGTCCGCCCGCGAGCCCCGGAGTCACGCGTCGTGCGCATCGACCTGCACACCCACTCCACCGCTTCGGACGGCACGGACACCCCCGCCCAGCTGGTCGCGAACGCCGCCGCCGCGGGGCTGGACGTCGTCGCGCTCACCGACCACGACACGGTGGGCGGCCACCGCGAGGCCCTCGACGCGCTGCCCGAGGGGCTCACCCTCGTCACCGGGGCCGAGCTGTCCTGCCGGGTGGACGGCGTGAGCATGCACCTGCTGGCGTACCTCTTCGACCCGGCCGACGCCGAGTTGGCGCAGGCCCGGGAACGCGTCCGCGACGACCGGGTGCCGCGCGCCCGGGAGATGATCCGCAAGCTGCGCGCCCTCGACGTCCCCATCACCTGGGAGCGGGTCGCCCGCATCGCCGGGGACGGCTCGGTCGGCCGTCCGCACGTCGCCGCCGCCCTCGTCGAACTCGGCGTCGTCCCCACCGTCTCCGACGCCTTCACGCCGGAGTGGCTGGGCCACGGGGGACGGGCGTCCGCGAAGAAGCACGAGCTCGACCCCTTCGACGCCGTCCGCCTGGTGAAGGCCGCGGGCGGCGTCACCGTCTTCGCCCACCCGGCCGCCGCGAAACGCGGCGCGGTGGTCCCCGAGTCCACCATCGCCGCGCTCGCCGCCGCCGGTCTCGACGGCGTCGAGGTCGACCACATGGACCACGACGGGCCCACCCGGGCCCGGCTGCGCGGCCTCGCCCGCGAACTGGACCTGCTGACGACCGGCTCCAGCGACTACCACGGCAGCCGGAAGGCCATCGAGCTCGGTGCGTTCACCACCGACCCCGAGATCTACGGCGAGATCACCCGGCGCGCCACGGGAGCCTTCCCCGTGCCGGGCGCCGGTGGAGCCGTCCGCCGCTAGTCCCCCCTACCGCACCACCCCCTCTCCCACCGCGCACCCGTGCGCACCGTCGCGTGCCCGACGCACCGCGACGGCCCCTGCGCGGGCCCGTGCGGCCCCGTACCACCCCTCTTCTCTCGCAAGGCTCACTGTGTTCGACGTCGCTGTCTTCGGATCCCTTTTTCTCACCCTATTTGTGATCATGGACCCGCCCGGGATCACGCCGATCTTCCTCGCCCTCACGGCGGGCCGCCCCGCCAAGGTGCAGCGCAGGATGGCGCTCCAGGCGGTCATGGTCGCCTTCGGCGTGATCGCCGTCTTCGGGGTGCTCGGTCAGCAGATCCTCGACTACCTGCACGTCTCCGTGCCCGCGCTGATGATCGCGGGAGGGCTTCTCCTGCTGCTCATCGCGCTCGACCTGCTGACCGGCAAGACGGACGAACCGACGCAGACCAAGGACGTCAACGTGGCGCTCGTACCGCTGGGCATGCCGTTGCTCGCCGGGCCCGGCGCCATCGTCTCGGTCATCCTCGCGGTGCAGCACGCCGACGGCCTGGGCGGCCAGCTCTCGGTGTGGTCCGCGATCCTCGCCATGCACGTGGTGCTCTGGCTGGCCATGCGCTACTCGCTCGTCATCATCCGGGTGATCAAGGACGGCGGCGTGGTGCTGGTCACCCGGCTCGCCGGCATGATGCTCTCCGCCATCGCCGTCCAGCAGATCATCAACGGCGTCACCCAGGTCATCCAGAACTCCTGATCCGGCCGGACGTGCGCACCTCCGCCGGACACCACTGCGCCCCCGCACGGACCTTCCGTGCGGGGGCGCTTCGTCTTCAACGGCGCGATGCGGCGAGACCCGGGGCCTCCTCGGACGCCATCGGTCCGTCGTGCGTCACGAAGCCGAACTGTCGGCCGGCCGGATGTAGAGGCGCTGGCCCGTCGCCGCGGCCTGCTGCACGATCCGGTTGACGGAGGCGGCGTCCACGACGGAGCTGTCCACGGCGGTACCGTCGACGTCGTCGAGGCGCATGATCTCGAAGCGCATAGGGCTTCCCTTCGTCTGATCCTCCTGCTGGAGAACTGCTGGGGCCGGTGGGACGTCCCACCGGCAAGAGGGAGAACGCGAGGCTTTCCCCGCGTTCCACACCAGTGATAACGAGATGCCCCCTGCAAACATTCCCTACGCTAAGGAAATTTTTTGGATGTCTAAGTACCCGCGGGTATCCGCACCACCACAGACCACGAGGCCCGCATGAACGAGGCGGATCCGCGGTTCGGGGCGGGAGCCGATCTGGGCGCCCGCCTGGACCGCACCAACGAGCTGCTCCAGCGCATGCTCGTCGAGGTCGCCAAGACCCCCTCGACGCACGCCATCTTCGTGGACGCCGGTTACGTGTACGCCGCGGCCGGACTGCTCGTCACCGGCACCGAGGACCGGCGCTCCTTCGACCTCGACGCCGAAGGGCTGATCGACGCCTTCATCGACAAGGCCCGCACGATCTTCGCGGACAGCCGGCTGCTGCGCGTCTACTGGTACGACGGGGCCCGGCGCCGCATCCACACCACCGAGCAGCAGGCCATCGCCGAACTGCCCGACGTCAAGGTGCGGCTCGGCAACCTCAACGCCAACAACCAGCAGAAAGGCGTCGACTCGCTCATCCGCACCGACCTCGAATCCCTCGCCCGCCACCGCGCCATCAGCGACGCGGCCCTCGTCGGAGGCGACGAGGACCTGGTCTCGGCGGTCGAGGCGGCCCAGGGGTACGGGGCGCGTGTGCACCTCTGGGGCATCGAGGCGGCCGAGGGGCGCAACCAGGCCGAACCACTGCTGTGGGAGGTCGACAGCCAGCGCACCTTCGACCTCGACTTCTGCCGCCCCTACGTCACCCGGCGGCCCGTCACCATGTACGAGGACGACACCCCGGCCCCCTCCCGGGAGGACGTCCGCTTCGTCGGCGCGCAGATCGCCGCGGCCTGGCTCGCGGCCCGGGGCCGGGAATCCCTGGCCGACCTGCTGCCCGGCCACCCCTACCTGCCCGGCTCCATCGACCAGGACCTCCTGGTCGAGGCGGAACGCCTGCTCCAGTGCTCGTTGCGCGGCCACGCCCACCTGCGGCGGGCGCTCCGCGACGGCTTCTGGCAGCACCTGCAGGCGCAGTACTGACCCTCCGGGGCCCGGGTACAGGATCAGGGCGTCCCGCGGGCCGGGGCTGTCAGGCGGACGGCCCCAGGCCGTCCCAGAACGCCGCCAGGGCCCGCGCGGTCTCCTGCGGGCGGGCGGTGTTGGGGGAGTGCTCGGCCCCGGCGATCGTGGTCCGACGGGCGCCGAGTCGCCGCGCCATGGCGTCGAACAGCTCCACCGGCCAGACGTCGTCGCGCTCCCCGGACAGCACGTGGACGGGCAGTCCCACGGCGGCCAGCTCGTCCACCCGGTCCGGTTCGGAGGCCAGCTGGGCCCCGGTGGCGATCAACTGGGCCGGGTCGTGGGCGAGCCAGCGGCGGCGCAGGTCCGCGCCGTCGCCGGTGTCCGCGTCCTGCGGGGGGTCCAGCGCCCGCATCGCCTCCCACACCTCGTCCATGGACAGGACGGCCAGCGCGTCGCTCAGCATCTTCACCTTGTCCCGCTGGGCGGCGACGACCTCGGCGGGGCCCGAGGACATGAGCGTCAGCGAGCGGAACGGGGTGGCGTCCAGCAGGACGGCGGCGCGGGCGATCTGGCCGCCGAGCGAGTGCCCGAGCAGGTGCAGCTCCCCCGGGCCGGCCTCCGAGGCCGCCGCCTGGGCGAGCACGTCCCGGGCCAGTTCGACCTGGGCGTAGCTCTCCTGGCGGCCCGTCCCCCGCGAAGCGTACTGGCCCCGGCCGTCCACGGCGAGCACCCGGTAGCCCGCCGCGCACAGCGGTTCGAGCAGGGCGACGAAGTCCTCCTTGCTTCCGGTGTACCCGGGCAGCAGCAGGGCGGTGGCCCGCGCCGGGGTACGCGGTACGGCCTCCAGGACGGCGAAGTCGCCGCGCTCGGTGCGAAGGACGCGGGAGCGGGCGCAGGGCGGCGGGGTGAAGGTGGGCGGGCGGCTCATACGGCGAGGCTAACCCCGCCGCCCGGCAGCCGCCGCACCCGGGAAGCGGGAACGGCCCCGGCCCCCGCGGATGCGGGGCCGGGGCCGTTCGTCGTGCGGTGTCGCCGGGTGCCTCAGCTCTCGGTGCTCGTCCCCGTCGCGGCGCCCGCCGGACGGGTGGCCCGACGGCGGCGCGTCTTCGGCGCGGCGGCGGCCTCGCTCACCACGGCCTCGGCGGCGGAGACCACGGCGGCTTCCGGGGCCGCGGTCGAGGTGACGGTGCGGGTGGCCCGGCGGCGGCGCGGCTTGGCCTCCGCCTCGGCGGCGACCGCCTCGGAGACGGCCTTCGACGGGGTCTTCGCGGCGGTCTTCTCCGCGGACTCCGACACCGTCTCCGCCTTGGCGCGGGACTTCGTCGCCCTGGTCGTCCGGGCCTTCGGCTCGGCCGGAGCGGACTCGGCGGCGGTGGCGTCGCCCTGCGGCTCGGCCTTCGTCCGGGACTCGGCCTTCACCTTCGGCTCGGCCTTCGCCTTCGACTCCGTCTTCGGCCTCGACGTGGCGCGGGCCGGGCGGCGGCGCGTCTTCGTCTCGGGCTCCGGCTCGGCGGCCGGGGCGATCTGGAAGTCGACCTCGTCGGCCGGCTTCGCGATCCGGGCACGGCGGCGCGGCCGGGCCTTCGGCTCGGGGGCCGGCTCCGTGATGCCCGCGGCGCCCGCCACGGTCTGGAACTCGGCCGGGGCCGACACGACCGGAGCGGCGGCGACGGGCGCGGCCGTCTCCTCCGCCACCGGCTTCGCGGCGCGGCTGCGACGACGGCGCGGCTTCGTCTCCGCGACGGCCTCGACCCCGGTCTGCGCGACCGGCTCGGCCGACTCGGCCACGGTCTGCGCGACCGGCTCGGCCACGGGCTGTGCGACCGGTGCGGCCTCGGCCACCGGGGCGGCTTCGGTCACCGGTGCGGGCACTGTCGGGGCCTCGGCGACCGCCACGGCCGCCTCGGTGGCGTTGACGCGGGTGCGGCGGCGACGACGCGGGGTGCGCGGCGCGTCGGACGCGCCGCCCTCCTCGGCCGGGGCTGCCGGAGCCGCCTCCTGGGAGGGGGCGGGCACGGTCACGGCGTCCCCCTCCGCACCGGTCCCGCCACGGGTGCGGCGGCGCTGGCGCGGCGTACGGGTGCGCTCCTCGCGCTCCTCGCGCGCCGGAGCGGGGGCGGCGGACTTGCGGCCGCGGCCGCCCGTCTCGCCCAGGTCCTCGACCTCCTCGGCGCGCAGGCCGGCCCGGGTCCGCTCGGCGCGCGGCAGCACGCCCTTGGTGCCCGCCGGGATGCCCAGCTCCTCGAAGAGGTGCGGCGAGGTGGAGTACGTCTCCGGCGGGTCCGGGAACTTCAGGTCCAGCGCCTTGTTGATCAGCTGCCAGCGCGGGATGTCGTCCCAGTCGACCAGCGTGATCGCGATGCCCTTGGCGCCCGCGCGGCCGGTGCGGCCGATGCGGTGGAGGTAGGTCTTCTCGTCCTCCGGCGACTGGTAGTTCACGACGTGGGTCACGCCCTCGACGTCGATGCCGCGGGCGGCGACGTCGGTGCAGACCAGGACGTCGACCTTGCCGTTGCGGAAGGCGCGCAGCGCCTGCTCGCGGGCGCCCTGGCCGAGGTCGCCGTGGACCGCGCCGGAGGCGAAGCCGCGCTTCTCCAGCTGCTCGGCGATGTCGGCCGCCGTGCGCTTCGTGCGGCAGAAGATCATCGCGAGCCCGCGGCCCTCGGCCTGGAGGATGCGGGCGAGCATCTCCGGCTTGTCCATGTTGTGGGCGCGGTAGACGTGCTGGACCGTGTTCTTGACGGTCGTGCCCTCGTCGTCGGGCGACGTGGCGTTGATGTGCGTCGGCTGCGACATGTAGCGCCGGGCCAGGCTGATGACGGCGCCCGGCATGGTCGCCGAGAACAGCATCGTCTGGCGCTTGGGCGGCAGCATCGTGATGATGCGCTCGACGTCGGGCAGGAAGCCCAGGTCCAGCATCTCGTCGGCCTCGTCGAGGACGAGCCCGCGGATGTGGGAGAGGTCCAGCTTGCGCTGGCCCGCCAGGTCCAGCAGGCGGCCCGGGGTGCCGACGATCACGTCGACGCCCTTCTTGAGGGCCTCGACCTGGGGCTCGTACGCCCGGCCGCCGTAGATCGCGAGAACGCGGACGTTACGGACCTTGCCGGCCGTGAGCAGGTCGTTGGTGACCTGCTGGCACAGCTCGCGGGTGGGGACGACGACGAGCGCCTGCGGGGCGTCGGTCAGCTGTTCGGGCTTGGCGCGGCCGGCCTCGACGTCGGCGGGGACGGTCACGCGCTCCAGGAGCGGAAGGCCGAAGCCGAGCGTCTTGCCGGTGCCGGTCTTGGCCTGGCCGATGACGTCGGAGCCGGAGAGGGCTACGGGGAGCGTCAGCTCCTGGATGGGGAAGGGGGACGTGATGCCGACCGCCTCAAGGGCTTCGGCCGTCTCGGGAAGAATGCCGAGGTCTCGGAACGTAGTCAGGGTGCTGCCTCTTCTGTGAGACGCGGTCCGAGGCGAACGCTGGGGGTCGTACCGTGCCGGGTTGGTCATCCGGCCGGTTAAGGGCCGGGTGGCGCGGGACCACTGCCGTCGCTCGAGCGCTCGTGCCGCTGAGGGGGCCCCTCATCTGCCGTCGTACGTGTCGTACGCACCGCGTGGAGGGCTGTCGGGTCGGAGCCGATCGGGCCACCGACCGGGCATCCTCATTCAAGGGCGCGCCCCTGGCACAGCACAGTGCTCAGTAAGCGCAATACCACTGTACCCCGGATTCGCGCATGTGTGTTGGATGAATTCATCGGAAGGGTGGGGAGCCCCGGCTGACCAGCCCCTTCCGCCCTGAGCGGAGAGGGCTATCGTTCCGTTCATGGAGACGCCAGACCACGCCACCGATACCCCCGCAGACCCCGCCGGAGCCACCGGGATCGCCGCCCAGGACTGGGCCACCGCGGCCGCCGACCCGCAGTACCGCGCAGCCGTCGTGGACCTGCTCGGCGCCCTCGCCTACGGAGAGCTGGCGGCCTTCGAGCGGCTGGCGGAGGACGCGAAGCTCGCCCCGACCCTCGCGGACAAGGCGGAGCTGGCGAAGATGGCCGCCGCCGAGTTCCACCACTTCGAGCAGCTCAGCCGCCGGCTGACCGCCGTGGAGGAGGACCCCACCGCCGCGATGGAGCCGTTCGCCAAGGCGCTCGACGACTTCCACCGCCAGACCGCTCCGTCCGACTGGCTGGAGGGCCTGGTCAAGGCGTACGTCGGCGACTCGATCGCGAGCGACTTCTACCGCGAGGTCGCGGCCCGGCTGGACACCGACACCCGCGCCCTCGTGCTGTCCGTGCTCGACGACACGGGCCACGGGAACTTCGCCGTGGAGAAGGTGCGCGCCGCCATCGAGGCCGACCCGCGGGTCGGCGGCCGTCTCGCGCTGTGGGCACGCCGCCTGATGGGCGAAGCGCTCTCGCAGGCGCAGCGGGTGGTCGCCGACCGCGACGCCCTCTCGACGATGCTCGTCGGCGGCGTCGCGGACGGCTTCGACCTGGCCGAGGTGGGCCGGATGTTCTCCCGGATCACCGAGGCCCACACCAAGCGGATGGCCGCGCTGGGACTGGCCGCGTAACCGCCGTGCTACTGGGCCGCCGCCGACCGGGTGAGGCGGCGGCGGGGCCGGATCAGGAGCGACAGCGTCACCGCCCCGACGGACACGGCGCCGATCAGTGTCGCCACCACGTGTCCGGGCCCCAGGGCGGCATGCGTCAGACATGCCCCGAACAGGGCGCCCAGCGGACCGGTGAGGTACACCGCACGGCCGGACGGGAGCCGGTGGGACAGTGATCGCAGCGCCGCCCAGGACAGGGCCAGTCCGAGTGCGGCGGCGCCGAAGGATTCCCAGATCACAGAGGATCACCTCGCGGGGGTGTGCGGGGCGGGCGAAACGGTCGTAGCGGTCCTACCCCCTGCCCACGCCCGGCAACCCTCCCGCGGGCGCCCCCACGCGTACGGAACCGGGCCCCGACCTGCTGTGGAAGCCGTCGGCCCGGTGCGAGGAGGGCCCGTGCGCCCGGGCGGCGGAAGACCCGCACACACCACGGGAGCGGCCCGGCGGGAATCTCTTCCCGCCGGGCCGCTCCCGTGGTCGTCGCGTCCGGTGGACTACAGCGCCCCGAACCCCACCCGCCGGGTGGTCGGCTCGCCGATCTCCACATACGCGATGCGGTCGGCCGGCACCAGGACCTTGCGGCCCTTGTCGTCCGTGAGGCTGAGCAGCTCCGCCTTGCCGCCCAGTGCCGCGGCGACCGCGCTCTCGACGTCCTCGGCGGAAAGCCCGCTCTCCAGCACGATCTCGCGGGGCGTGTGCTGCACCCCGATCTTGACCTCCACGGCTATGTCCCTCCGACGGTCAGTCCTCGCGCGGCGAACCGCGCCGTACGCAGCCACATTAGCCCGGCGGAAGGGACGCTCAGGCCCGACCGGCAACGCCCGCAGCGAACACGGGGCCGGGCGCGGCCCCGCGGGGGCTCAGTGCTGCTCGGCGCCGTGCAGCGGGAAGCCCGCGATGCCCCGCCAGGCCAGCGAGGTGAGGAGCTGGACGGCGGTGTCGCGGGGGACGGGCGACTGGCTGGAGAGCCAGTAGCGCGCCACCACCTGGGAGACGCCGCCGAGCCCCACCGCCAGCAGCATGGACTCGTCCTTGGACAGGCCCGTGTCCCCGGCGATCACGTCGGAGATGGCCTCCGCGCACTGGAGGGAGACCCGGTCGACCCGCTCGCGCACCGCGGGCTCGTTGGTCAGGTCGGACTCGAAGACCAGCCGGAACGCGCCGCCCTCGTCCTGTACGTACGCGAAGTAGGCGTCCATCGTCGCCTCGACGCGCAGCTTGTTGTCGGTCGTCGAGGCCAGCGCCGTGCGCACGGCCTGGAGCAGCGACTCGCAGTGCTGGTCGAGCAGGGCCAGGTAGAGCTCCAGCTTTCCGGGAAAGTGCTGGTAGAGCACCGGCTTGCTGACACCGGCCCGCTCCGCGATGTCGTCCATCGCCGCGGAGTGGTAGCCCTGCGCGACGAAGACCTCCTGCGCGGCGCCCAGCAGCTGATTGCGTCGGGCGCGGCGGGGCAGGCGGGTGCCCCGCGGGCGCGCCGCCTCTGTCTGCTCGATGGCTGTCACGCCGCCTCCCAAATATGTGTTCCGGCACAGCCGGTCCGTGCGCGCTGCGCCGTACAGCCATCGTACTTTTGGGTAACCCGGCTGTGCGCGGCGCGGACGCAGAATTTCACGGACCGGACGGCTGCGGAAGCCACAGTTCTTTCCGTACGCGGGAGCAAAGCGGGGCGTACTACCGGTAATCGTCCTCGTCCAGCGGGATCACCCGGCTCTGTTCCGCCACATCCGCCTCGTTGGCGACGGCCGGGTCGACGTCCTCCACCCGCTCGTCGTCCTCGGGCCGGACCTCCGCCCGCTGCTCGGCGGCGTCCGCCTCGGGGGCCTCGGGCCCCGGACCGTCCGGCTGGACGCCCTCGAAGGTGTCCGGGTCGCTCGGGTCGACCGTCATGTGCCGCTCCCTTCTTGTCGTTCCCCATGAAGCGTAGGAGTTACCCGTCTACCCCGCGATACGGCTTTGTGACGGCGAACACATGATTCATGGCGTGATCTTCTCGTAACATTGCCCCATGTCTTCGACCGAGCTGCCGGGCGTCCAGGCCGCCGCCGCGGCGGTGGCCCCCACGGTCAGCGCCGTCCGGATCGCCGAGGGCGAACGGGTGCGCACCGTGTCCCTGCCGGGGATCGGCCTCCACATCCGCTGCCGGCCGGGCGACCTGCCCGGACTGCCCCCCGCGCTGTACGTGCACGGGCTCGGCGGCTCGTCGCAGAACTGGTCCGCGCTGATGCCGCTGCTGTCCGACGTGGTCGACGGGGAAGCCGTCGACCTGCCCGGATTCGGGGACTCGCCCCCGCCGGACGACGGCAACTACTCGGTGACGGGGCACGCGCGCGCGGTGATCCGGCTGCTGGACGCGGAAAGCCGGGGCCCGGTGCACCTGTTCGGCAACTCGCTGGGCGGTGCGGTCGCCACCCGGGTCGCCGCCGTCCGCCCCGACCTGGTGCGCACCCTCACCCTGATCTCGCCCGCCCTGCCGGAGTGGCGGGTGCAGCGCCCCGCCGTCCCGACCGGTCTGCTGGCGGTCCCGGGGGTCGCATCCCTGTTCGCCCGGCTGACGAAGGACTGGACCGCGGAACAGCGGACGCGCGGAGTCATGGCACTCTGTTACGGCGATCCGGCACGGGTCTCCGAGGAAGCCTTTCGCCATGCGGTGGCCGAGATGGAGCGCCGACTGGAACTGCCGTACTTCTGGGACGCGATGACGCGTTCGGCCCGGGGCATCGTGGACGCGTACACCCTGGGCGGCCAGCAGGGACTGTGGCGCCAGGCCGAGCGGGTGCTCGCACCGACCCAGCTCGTGTACGGCGGACGGGACCAGCTCGTCTCGTACCGGATGGCGCGCAGGGCGTCCGCGGCCTTCCGCGGCGCCCGGCTGCTGACGCTGCCCGACGCCGGGCACGTGGCGATGATGGAGTACCCGGAGGCGGTCGCCCAGGCGTTCCGGGAACTGCTGGACGAGAGCGGCGGGAGCTGATCCGGGGCGTGGGACGACACAGTCGAAAGGGCTCCGGGGCGATCCGCCCGGACGCGACGGAAGAACCGGGCGGCGAGCGCGCCGCGGCGCCTCCCGCGTCCGGCACCGGTCGACGCCGGCGGCCCGCGCCGCCGGGCGACCGGCGGGACGTGTTCTCCCCGCTGACCGGCGACGGCCACGGCCCGTCCGCCTCCGACGCCCCGCAGGTGCGCGGCGGCCACCCCGAACAGCACGAGCGGGGCGGCGGCTGGGGGACCGGCCCGGCCGTCCGTCCCGGCCAGGGGTACGAAGCCCCCGCGCCGCACGTGGACCCGCCCCGCCGGCGCCCCGGCCCGGACCGCCGCCCCGGCGACGACCGGCCGCACCCCGGCGACGACCGGCCGCACCCCGGCGACGACCGGCCGCACCCCGGCGGCCCCGTGGCCCAGGGCGGCGACGCCCGGCAGCAGGCCGTGGCCCGCCAGATCTCCGCCCAGCGCGCGGCCCAGCGGGTCGCGGACGGCCGGACGGGCCGGCGGCAGCCGACGCCCGACGGGCCCGCGGTGCCCGGTCCGCGCCGGGAGTTCCTGGAGGCCTTCGACGCCGGTGACCCGGCGAGCACGCCCGCCGCGCCGCCGCCCGCAGCCCCGGACGGCGCCGAGGGGGCCGGGCCGCAGGCCCCGGAGCCCGACGAAAGTCCCGGCCTCCGGAGCAGCCGCGGGCGGACGTGCACCGGAATCGCCGCCGCCGCGGTGACCACCGTGCTCGCCGTCGTGGTCGCCGGCCAGGTCGCCGAGGACTCCGCCGGCCGCGCGGCCGCCGCGCGCGCCGCCGGCCTGGAGCGGCCGGGCCCGGGCGATGAGGCGTCGCGCTCCGACAACCGCCCGACCCCGAACCATGCCTCGCCCAAGCCCCAGGTCAAACCCCTCTCGTACGCGGCCAAGATGGCGCAGCCGTTTCCGCTGACCGCCGATCTCCGGGGGAGCGGCGAGTTCGAGGCGGTGCCCGGCCTGGCTAAGGCCCCCGGGAAGGGGCAGAAGCGCACGTACCGGATCGACGTGGAGAAGGGGCTCGGCCTCGATGCGGGGCTGTTCGCCGAAGCCGTGCAGAAGACGCTGAACGACGACCGGAGTTGGGCGCACAACGGCGCGATGACCTTCGAACGGATCTCGTCGGGCACCCCGGAATTCGTGATCACGCTCGCCAGCCCCGGCACCACCGGCGACTGGTGTGCCAAATCCGGTCTGGACACCACGGTCGACAATGTCTCCTGCGACTCCGCCGCGACCGACCGTGTCATGATCAACGCCTACCGCTGGGCCCAGGGCGCGGCCACCTTCGGTCCGGACAAGTTGCTGGCGTACCGCCAGATGCTCATCAACCACGAGGTCGGCCATCGCCTCGGCCACAACCATGTGAACTGCCGCACCCCGGGCGCCCTCGCTCCGGTCATGCAGCAGCAGACCAAAACCCTTGAGCTGGAAGGCGTCACGTGCAAGCCCAACCCCTGGGTGTACCCCGAGGGTTGAGCTGATCCGGTCCCCGTGACCGGGTGGCCGCCTCCGGGTCCTCGCCCGCTCGCGGAGCTGCGGCGGAAGGCGGCCATCGGCCCGGTCTTCGGCGCCCCGGCCCGGCCGCGGCCCGCCGCCCTGCTCGCGGTGGTGCGCCGGGGCGTGGCCGTCGAGCGGGGCGGGGTCGACGAGGTGGCCGGAGGCCCCAGGCCCCGTATCCGCGGCAGCTTCCGGCGCTGGCGCGCGCCCTCGCGCCCCTGCTCGCGGCGCCCCGGATGGGGCTGGCCCGAGCCTGACTCTCCGTAACGGCAGGCCGCTGTATCGCGACGGAACGCGACCGGGGCGGGAAAGTTACGACGGTTCACCCCTTTCGGTGGTGCGACGGACAACCGTCCGGCGCACCACCGAGGTATCCGCTTACGGTCGTCCCGCTGCGAGTCGCCAGGCAACGGTGGCCGCCCACAAGGGAGATCGGGGGTGTATTCGTGCGGATCGGACTGCTCACCGACGGTGGTTACCCGTATGCCGCCGGTGATTCCGGGCTCTGGTGCGACCGGCTGGTGCGCGGGCTGCCGCAGCACGCGTTCGACCTGTTCGCGCTGAGCCGCTCCGCCCACCAGGAGGACCAGGGCTGGGTCCGGCTGCCGCACCAGGTCAGCCGCGTGCGCACCGCGCCGCTGTGGGCCCCCGACGACGGCGCCCTGCGCGGCAGTGGCGAACGCGGCCTGCTGGCCCGGCTGGTGACGGGGGGCGAGCAGGCCTACGGGCGGCGCGACCGCCGACGCTTCGCCGGGTGTCTCGCCGCCCTGGCCGCCGCGGTCTGCGCCCCCGACGAGCCCGGCGCGCAAGCGGGCGCGGGCCCCGGAGCGGAGCTGTTCGCCGAAGGGCTGTACGGCCTCGCCGAGCTGGCCCGCGAACGCGGCGGACTCCACTCCGCGCTGCGCTCCGAGACCGCCGTCCGCCTCCTGGAGGCCGCGTCCCTGGCCCGGGGCGCCGGCCGCACCGTGCGGAGCGCCACCGTCCCCGACCTGCTCGCCTTCGCCGCGGAACTGGAGCGCGCGCTGCGCCCGCTCTCACTGGACTGGTACGACGAGGAGAGCCTGGGCGCGGTCGACCTCTGCCACGCCGCCTCCGGCGGGGCGGCGGCCCTCCCGGGGCTCCTGGCCAAACGCTTCTTCGGGGTGCCGCTGCTGGTCACCGAGTACGGCGTACCGCTGCGCGCCCACTATCTGACCGCCTCCGACAGCGGGTACGGGGCGCCTGTGCGCGCCCTCCTCGCCGGTTTCCACCGCCGCCTCGCCGCCGAGACCTACCGGCAGGCCGCGCTCGTCACCTCCGGCAACACCCACGTGCGCCGCTGGCAGCGGCGGTGCGGAGCCGACCCCGCCAAGCAGCGCACCGTCTACCCCGGCATGGCCGCCGAGCGGTTCGACCCGGTCGGTGAGGAGGCCGAGCGCCCGGCCGCCACGGGCGAGGGCGCGGGGCCGGGCGGCCCGGACACCCTGGTCTGGGTCGGCCGGATCGAACCCGCCAAGGACCTGGGCACCCTCCTGCGCGCCTTCGTCGAGGTCCGCCGCGCCGAACCGGACGCCCGGCTGCGGATCTTCGGCGCCCCGGTGGACGGCGACGAGGCCGCCCACCTCGCCCGCTGCAAGGACCTGGCCGCCCGGCTCTTCCCGGGCGGGGGCCCCGGTGCGGACGGGAGCGGGGCGTCCGGCGCCGAGGGCGCCCGGGCCGTCACCTTCGAGGAGGTCGGCGGGCCGCACGGCCCCGGCCTGGCGGAGGCGTACGGGGCGGGCGGCGTGATCGTGCTGTCCAGCACCGTCGAGGGCTTCCCGGTCGGCCTGGTGGAAGCCATGTTCTGCGGCCGGGGCACCGTCTCCACCGACGTGGGCGCGGTCGCCGAGGTCATCGGCGGCACCGGCCTGGTGGTGCCCCCGCGCAACCCCGGGGCGCTCGCGGACGCCTGTGTGGCACTGCTGCGCGACCCCGCGCGCCGTGCACGCCTGGGCGCGGCGGCGCACGCCCGCGCACGCGAACTCTTCACCGTCGAACAGAACCTCGCGGCATTTCGCGGCATTTACCTGGAGCTGATGTCGCACGCCCCGGTGCGCCGGGAAGCGGACACGGTGGACGCCCACGGCGACCCCCTGCCCTTCGCCATTCCCCTGGAGGCGCGGCTCCCCGGCCCGTGGGCCCGGCCCGGGGCACACCTGCGCGAGGTCGGGGCGGGGGCGGCCCGGGGCCCGGCGGCGCTCCCCGCCGCGTGCCGGCAGGCCGCGACGGACGGGATCCGGTCGCCGGACCGGCCCGGCGAGCCCGAGCCGCAGCACACGCGGGAGCCGGAGCCCGAGGGCCTCTGCGCGATCGCGGTGGGACCGGTGGGGAGCGGCGATGCGTGACCACCCGCCCGGCGACCGCCCCGCCGACCCGGAGCCGGGGGGCGGCCCCGTCCGCCGGGCCGATTCCCCTCGCCCGGCCGACTCCGGCCGCGCGGGCGACCCGGTCCGCGGGGGCGGCCCCGCCCGCCGGAAGGGCCCGGCCACGGGGCGCGGGCCGGGCCCCGGCGCCCGCCCCCGTACCCCGCACGCGGCCCACCGCGGCCACCCGGCCCGCCCCGATCACGGAGACCGTTCGATGACCCGTCCGGACGACCCGGCGGCCCCTGCCGCCGCACCTGAGCGGCCCGCGCCCGCACCTGAGCGGCCCGCGCCCGCCCCCGAGCGGCCCGCGGAGATCGCGGCCCGCACCCCGGCGCGGCGGCCCTCCGCAGGAGGCCGTCGCGGACCGGCCGACCCCGTGACGTCCCTGCTGCGCCACCACCGCGACCTGTGCGAACGGGCCGTGGACCCGCTGGAGATCGCCGCCGGTCTGGAGGCGCACGGCCTCACCGACCGCACCGTCGCCCGCTACCGCCACCGGGACGTCTTCGCCCTCGCAGAGGAGCTGTACGCCCGCATGCCTCCCCGGGCGCACCGGCCCGCGCCCGGCGGCCCGTCGGCCGCGCCGCCCGGCCCCGACACCGGGGACCGGGCCGCCTGGACGCTGCTCGCGCTGCTCCCCGGCGCCGTCTGCCTGGCGACCGCCGGAGCGCTGCGGGCCACCGAGGGCGTCCTCGACGACGGGGCGCGCTCCCTCGTCACCGTCCTCGGCGCCCTGCTGGCCTGCCTGGCGCTGCGCGCCTGCCTGGGGCGCGGGCCCCTGCGCGCCCCCGGGGGAGCGGGACGCGCGGGCCTGTACGGCTGCTGGCTGCTGAGCTACGCGGTGTACGGCGAGGGACTGCTCGACCAGGTCATGACGGGTGGCCCGGACGGGCCGTGGAACGGTACCCCCGCCCCGCTGCTCGGCCTCGCCGCCGCCGTCGCCCCGGCCGCCTGGTGCGCCCACCTCTTCACCGTCCGGGCCCACCGCAAACTGGCCGGCAGCCGCGCCCTGGAGGAGTTCGGCGCGGGCGTGCGCCCTCTGCTGCTCGCCGCCGTCGCCCTCTTCCTCGGTGCGCTGCTGCCCCTGCTGCACCTGGCCGGCTTCGCCGGAGGCGGCGCGACGGTCGGAGCCGTCGCCCTCGGGGTCCTGTTCTTCGTGGCCCGGCTGCTCGCCGCGCACGGACTGCCGGAGCCCGGCACGGTCGCGCTCGCCGCCGCCTGCGCCGTCGAGGCCGCCGCCCCCGCCCTCGTCCTCTCCGCCCGGCTGCCCGGACTCGAACCCGTCGCCCGGCCCGTGAACGCCCTTGTCTCAGCAGGCGGGACGGGCGCCGTGGCCGCCCTCGCCTGCGGCGCGGCCGCGCTCGGCCTGCTGCTGTACGCCTTCCCCGCGCTCTCCCGGGCCTCCGCCCATACCCGCACCCGGAGCTGAGCCGCCGACGGACCGGCGTACCGGAAACCCCTGAGCCCCCCCACGACACGCACCCCCCACGACACGCACCACCCCCACCCGACCCGCTCCTTCACCCGCTTCACCCGCTTCACCCCCGCGGAGCCGACGCCGCGGGTCTTCCCCGCCCGTAGACCGACTGACCTAGGAGACACCCGCCATGACCCCCCAATCCCCCGCACCGGCAGTGAGCCGTCGGCACCGAGGCGGTGCGCGATGAGGGTGCTGCTGCTCGGAGCCAACGGATTCCTCGGCCGCTTCGTCGCCGACCGGCTGCTCGCCGACCCCGCCGTCCACCTCACGGCGCTCGGCCGCGGCGACGACGCCGACGTCCGGTTCGACCTCGCGGGCGGCAGCCCGGGGGCGCTCACCCGCTTCCTGGACGCCGTCCACCCCGGAGTCGTCGTCAACTGCGCGGGCGCCACCCGCGGCGGCGCCCGGGACCTCACCCGTCACAACACCGTCGCCGTCGCCACCGTCTGCGAGGCGCTGCGCCGCAGCGGCTGCGGGGCCCGGCTCGTCCAGGTCGGCTGCGCCTCGGAGTACGGCCCCTCCCAGCCCGGGTCCTCCACCGCCGAGGACGCGGTACCGCGCCCCGGCGGCCCGTACGGCGTCAGCAAGCTCGCCGCCACCGAACTCGTCCTCGGCTCCGGTCTCGACGCCGTCGTGCTGCGGGTCTTCTCCCCGGTCGGCCCCGGCACCCCGGCGGGCTCCCCGCTCGGCCGGCTCGCCGAGGCGATGCGCCGGGCCATGCAGGCGGGCGACGGCGAGCTGAAGCTCAGCGGCCTCGGCGTGCAGCGGGACTTCGTCGACGTACGGGACGTGGCGCGGGCCGTCCACGCCGCTTCGCTCTCCGCCGCGCAGGGCGTCGTCAACATCGGCACCGGGCGGGCCGTCCGGCTCCGCGACGCCGCCGCCGTCCTGGCCCGGGTCGCCGGGTACGCGGGCGCGCTCCACGAGTTGGACGGACCGCCCCCGCGCCTGCCCATCGGGGCCCCGCGGACCTCCGCCGAGTCCGTCATGGAACACCTCTCCGCCACCCCGTCCCCGTACCCGGACGGCTGCGGAGCCTGGCAGCAGGCCGACGTCCGCACCGCCCGGGACCGGCTCGGCTGGCGGCCCCGGATCAACCTGGAGGAGTCGCTCGCGGACATCTGGATGGAGGCGGCGTGCCGTATCTGACCGCTCCCGCCGACGCCCGCAGGACCGCGGGCGGCGAACAGCTCGGCTTCGGCGTCCCCGGTTACGCCCACCCGCTGCTCGCCCCCGCCGAATGGGCCGAGCTGGCCCGCCCCGGCACCCCGCTGCACTGGGCCGTCCTCAACATCGCGAACGGCCCCGGCTCCCGGCCCGACCCGCACTGCCTGGAGGCGGCGGGCCGACTGCGCAACGCCCGCGAGCGGGCCCTGCACGGGGAGGTCCCGGGCGACACCGTCCGGGCCTCCGGCGGCAGGCTGCTCGGCCACCTCGACCTGGCCCACGGCGAGCGGCCCTTCGACGAACTCGTCGCGGACGCCCGGTCGTTCATCGACTGGTACCGGGTCGGCGGCTTCTACCTCGCCCGCTGTCCCGGGGAGCGGACCGGGCTGCCCGCCGTCCGCCGTCTCACCGGCACGCTCCACGCCCTGCTCGCGGAGAGCGACAGCGCGGACGGCGGGGGGCGCCTGGTGCTGGGGCACGGCTTCCAGCCCTACCCCGGCTACGCGGAGGCGGCCGACCAGCTGGTCACCTTCCGGGGCCCCTGGACCGACTACCGCTGGTCGCAGGTGGCCGAGTGGACGGCCGACTACCCGCCGGAGCGGTTCGCCCACTTCGTCCACGGGGTTCCGCGCACCCATCTGGAGGAGGCCATGCGCGTCGCCCGCTGGCAGGGGGCCGGGACGATCTTCTTCACGGACCGGGACGGCCGGAACGGACAAAGCGACCCTTTCGCGACCCTGCCCAGGTACTGGGACGAAATCGTCTCGCGGATCGGACCGGGTATCTCGGAATGAGAAGGGGCGTGGCAGTGTTACGGGGAGAACAACCGTACGTAGCCGACCGTAAGAGGCCGGTCCGCGTAAACTCCGACCACCTGCATTGTTGAGGTTCCTGTGTCGCTGCCACCCCTGGTCGAGCCAGCTGCTGAGCTCACCGTCGACGAGGTCCGCAGGTACTCCCGCCACCTGATCATCCCGGATGTCGGGATGGACGGGCAGAAGCGTCTGAAGAACGCCAAGGTGCTGTGCGTCGGCGCCGGCGGCCTCGGCTCGCCGGCCCTGATGTACCTGGCCGCGGCCGGAGTCGGCACGCTGGGCATCATCGAGTTCGACGAGGTCGACGAGTCGAACCTGCAGCGCCAGATCATCCACAGCCAGGCCGACATCGGCCGCTCCAAGGCGCAGTCCGCCAAGGACTCGGTGCTCGGCATCAACCCGTACGTGAACGTGGTCCTCCACGAGACGCGGCTCGAAGCCGACAACGTGCTGGAGATCTTCGCGCAGTACGACCTGATCGTGGACGGCACGGACAACTTCGCCACCCGCTATCTCGTCAACGACGCGGCGGTGCTGCTCAACAAGCCGTACGTGTGGGGGTCGATCTACCGGTTCGACGGCCAGGCCTCCGTGTTCTGGTCCGAGCACGGCCCCTGCTACCGCTGCCTCTACCCCGAGCCCCCGCCGCCGGGCATGGTCCCCTCCTGCGCCGAGGGCGGCGTGCTGGGCGTGCTCTGCGCGTCGGTCGGCTCCATCCAGGTCACCGAGGCCATCAAGCTGCTCGCCGGCGTGGGCGACCCGCTGGTCGGCCGCCTGATGATCTACGACGCCCTGGAGATGCAGTACCGCCAGGTCAAGGTCCGCAAGGACCCCGACTGCGCGATTTGCGGCGAGAACCCCACCGTCACCGAGCTCATCGACTACGAGGCCTTCTGCGGCGTCGTGTCCGAGGAGGCCCAGGAGGCGGCGGCCGGAGCCACGATCACTCCCAAGCAGCTCAAGGAGTGGATCGACGGCGACGAGAAGATCGAGATCATCGACGTCCGCGAGCCGAACGAGTACGAGATCGTCTCGATCCCGGGCGCGAAGCTGATCCCGAAGAACGAGTTCCTCATGGGCACCGCCCTCCAGGACCTCCCGCAGGACCGGCGCATCGTCCTGCACTGCAAGACGGGCGTCCGCAGCGCCGAGGTCCTCGCGGTCCTCAAGTCCGCGGGCTTCGCCGACGCGGTGCACGTGGGCGGCGGCGTGATCGGCTGGGTCAACCAGATCGAGCCCGAGAAGCCGGTGTACTAGGTGTACTGACTCGCGGCATTGTCAACGCTGCGGCTCGATACCCCTGGGGCGGCCGAGCAGTACGGAAGGGGCCCGGCCCGCAGCGTGCGGGCCGGGCCCCTTCGGCGTACCCGGCGGCCGTCCCCGCGTCGGCCGCGGGCCGCGCCTGCGCGCGGATCAGTCGCAGACGGTGCCGGACCCGGGTGTCTTCCCGTCCAACAGGTAGCCGTCCACCGCGCGTTGCACGCACGCGTCCTTGCTGTTGTAGGCGCCGTGCCCCTCACCCCTGTAGGTCAGCTCGACGCCGACGCCCTTGCCCAGCTTCTCCACCATCGCCTTCGCGCCCGCGTACGGGGTCGCCGGGTCGCCGGTGTTGCCGATGACCAGGATCGGGGCGGAGCCCTCGGCGCTGACGTCCGGGGTCTGCCAGGCGCCCGCGACCGGCCAGCCGGTGCAGCCCATCAGGCCCCAGCCCAGGTAGTCCCCGAACAGCGGGGACGCCTTGCGGAAGGCGGGCAGCGCCGCCTTCGTCTGCTCCAGGGAGAAGCGCTCCTTGCCGTCCGCGCAGTTGATGGCGATGTTGGCGGCGTTGGAGTTGTCGTATCGCCCGTCCTCGGAGCGGCCGTTGAGCGAGTCGGCCAGCGCCAGCAGCAGCCCGCCGTTCTTGCCGCCCGCCTCGTCCAGGCCCTGTTCCAGCAGCGGCCAGGTCTCCTTGGAGTAGAGCGCGGAGGCGATGCCGGTGGTGGCCAGCGTCTGCGTCAGCGCCCGGTCCCCGAGCCCGTCGATCGGCTGCTCCTCCAACGCGTCCAGCAGATCGGCGATGCCCTGCTCGACCTCCTGCCCGGTGGCCCCGGGCAGGGCGCAGTCGTCGCGTTCCGCGCAGTCCTCCGTGAAGTTGTCCAGGGCGAGCTGGAACCCCTCGGCCTGGCCGAGGGCCGACTGCTCGGCGTTCTTCGTGGGATCGACCACCGCGTCGAAGACGGCCCGGCCGACCTTGTCCGGGAAGAGGTGGGCGTACACGCCGCCCAGCTCGGTGCCGTAGGAGATACCGAAGTAGTGCAGTTTCCCGTCGCCGAGCACCGTGCGCATCAGGTCCATGTCGCGGGCGGCGTTCGTCGTGCCCACGAAGGGGAGTTCCTCCCCGGAGTTCTCCTCGCAGTCCGCGATGTAGTCCTTCTGGCCCCGGACGAACCGCTTCTCCTCGGCCGCGTCGTCCGGGGTGGAGTCCTCCTGGTAGAAGGCGTCCAGCTGGGCGTCGTCCGCGCACTCCACGCCCTCGCTGCGGCCCACCCCGCGCGGGTCGAAGCTCACCAGGTCGTACCGGGTGCGGAGCTTGTCGTACTCGGTGCCGAAGGCCGGCAGCGTCGCGACGCCCGACGCTCCGGGACCGCCGAAGTTGAACACCAGCGAGCCGATCCGCCGCTTCTGGTCCTTGGCCTTCGCCCGTACCAGCGCCAGCTCGATCGTGCGGCCGTCCGGCTTCGCGTAGTCGAGGGGGACGTCCATGAAGGCGCACTCCCAGACCGCGCCGCCGGGCAGCGGGGACGGGGACTCGCCGCCGCCCTGGGAGGCGTTCGGGGGCGGGCACCGGGACCAGTCGAGCTTCTGCGACGCCAGGTCGCCGGCGGTGGAGGAGGGGGAGGCGGTCGAGGCCGCGGTCGGTGTCGAGGACCCGCCCCCGTCGCCGTCGTCCGAACAGGCGGCCAACGACAGCAGCGCGGTGGCGGTGGCGGCGAGGGCGGCGGCGCGCAGGGCGGGGGAAGTCCTCATGCCCCCCATCGTGGGGCGGGCCGCCGGGGAGCGCGGCCGGGCGCGGTCCATGCGGGTGGCGGTACGGACGGCCCACCGCCCTCGGCAGGCGCGCGCCGGGCCGCACGCCTCCCCGGGGGCGGTACGGCCTACCGCCCCCGGCCCCCCGGCCGGCTCACAGCTCGCCCTTGCGGGTGAGCTGGTTGAAGGCGAGCCATCCCGGCAGCACCGGCAGCCACAGGGTCATCACGCGGTACAGCAGCACCGCGGGCGCCGCGACCTCCTTCGGCAGTCCGACCGCGATCAGTCCCAGCGTCAGCGCCCCCTCGACCGCGCCCATGCCGCCCGGCGTCGGGGCGGCCGAGCCGAGCGCGTTCCCGGCGAGGAAGACCACGGCGATGCTCGCGTAGCTCAGCTGGGGGACGTCCGGGCCGCTGAACGCCCGGATCGAGGCGTCCAGGCAGAGCACGAACAGGCCGGTGAGCAGCAGCATGCCGCCGATGCCGGTGAGCAGCTTCTGCGGCCGCTGCACCACGTCCAGCATGCGCGGCACGACCCCGGCGAACAGCGACCGCACCCGGGTCACCACGAACTTGCGCAGGAACGGGATCGCCGTCACCACCAGCACCAGCACCGCGACCGTGAGCAGACCGGCGATGACCGTACGGGACGGGGTCAGCGAGTCCGGGGTCTTCTCCGTCCCGGTGAGGTAGCCGAACAGCGCCAGCAGCAGGATGTGGGCGCCGAGCCCGAACAACTGCGAGGCCCCGACGCTGGCCACCGCGAGCCCGGGGCGCACCCCGGCGCGCTGGAGGAAGCGGGTGTTCAGCGCCACGCCCCCGACCGCGGCGGGCGCCACGATCTTCACGAACGAGCCGGCCACCTGCGCCTGCACCGTCTTCAGGAACGACACCCGTTCCGGCACGAAGCCCAGCAGGCTCATCGCCGCCGCCACGTAGCTGAGGGCGGAGAAGCCGAGGGCGGCCGCCACCCAGCCCCACTCGGCCTGCTCCACCACCGTCCCGAAGTCGGCCTGGGTGACCTGCGAGATCAGGAAGTACGCGGCGATGGCCCCCGCGATGAAGCTGAACAGGGTGCGCGGCTTGATCCGCTCCAGGCGGACCGGCTCGACCGGGGCCTGCGGGCGGATCAGCAGCACCTGACGGCGGATCTGGGCGAGCAGGTCCTCCTCGCGGGCCTCGTCCAGCGCCTCGTCGATGGCGCGCTTCTCGGCCTGCTTCTCGTTCCGCAGCGTCTTGCGCTCGGCTTTCACGTCGGCCTTGGACACCGCCCTGGGCCCGGTGCCGGCGCCCGCGTCCTGCCCGGAGCCCCGTTCCGCGTGCGCCTCGGCGGTGGCTTCCGCCGCGTCCCGCGCCTTGGCCTGCTTCGCGGCCCGGGACGCCTCCAGCACCGCTTCCCGCTCGCGCTCCGAACGCTCGCGGGCGATCCGGCGCAGCGTCGCCCGGGTGGAGCGGCTCAGCGCGATCGGCTGGAGGAGCGGGAGGCAGTCCGCCACCGCGTCGGGCCCGAGCACGGCGAGCGCCCCGGCGACCGAGCGCTCGGCGCCCACCCGCAGTCCCAGCGTCGTCAGCAGCTGGGCCACGTCCATCCGCAGCACCAGATCCCCGGCGGCGATCTCGCCGCCGCGCAGATCCGTCACGAACGCCCTGCCGGAACGGTCCACCAGGATGGCGTCGCCGGTCAGCCTGCGGTGCGCGATCCGGCGCGACTGGAGGGCCTTCACCTGACGCCAGGCGCTGCGCACCAGATCGTCGGTGATCTCCTCGTCCTCCATCTGGTCCAGCGACCGGCCGCCGATGTGCTCGTACACCAGCATCACCGCGTCCGGGCCCAGCTCGGAGGTGGCGATCAGCTTGGGGGCGTTCGCCCCGGCGGCGATCGCCGCGTACGCGAGCAGGGCCTCCTGCTCCAGCGCCTGGCGCAGCGACTGGATGGAGCGCCGCTGGGTGAGCGTGCGCAGCGTGATCCGCCGCCAGGCCCGGTAGAAGAACCCCTGCGCCTGCTGTTCCCGGTCGACGACGGTGACGTCCAGCGGCGGCCCGTCCTCCAGCGTGACCAGGTAGCGCCGCCCGCGGTCGCCCTGGTCGACGTTGTCCTTGTCCGGCACGTCCTCGGCGCGCATCGCCGCGACCGGGCGGAAGCCCACGTGCCGCAGCCCCGCCATCAGGTGCTGGCCGGTGGGCCGGACGTTCGGCGAGCCGACCGCGTACAGCGTGCCGTACGCCACCGTCCAGCCGATCAGCACGGTGAGGATGATCGAGAACGGGGTGGTGTACCCGCCGACCAGCATCGCGAACGCGTCGAGCAGCAGGACCACCCACAGCACCACGCGCCAGCGCGGCCGGCGGGCCATCCCGACCGCCGTCATGTACGCGATGACCGGTGCGAGATAGCCGTGCACCGGGTCGGTCATTCCGCCGGCCAACGCCTTCTGGGTCAGCGCGTCCTGGATGGAGTCGGCCGCCGACCGGGAGACCCAGAGGTCGGTGGCGAGCGTCACGCCGTGGGCGAGCACGGCGGCGAGCACACCGTCCGCGATGCGCAGTCCGTCGCGTTTGACGAGCCGTTCGATGGCGAAGGCGACCGGCACCAGCAGCACGGCGATGCTCGACACCAGACCGGCGATCTTGATCAGCACGTCGGGCGCCTGCTCGGTGCCCTTGGAGATGTCGTCCTCGAGACCGGTGGTGGTGCCCTGGGCGAACGCGGCGATCGTGAACAGCACCGCGATCGCGAGCACCCCGATGAGCAGCCGCATCAGGTCGGAGGGGCGGTGCACCCGGGCGGGGAGCAGGGGCTCGTCCCCGGAGACGCGGTCGGACAGCGCGGCGTCGGCCGAGGCGAGCGTCGAGCCCACCAGCCGCCCGGTGGTGGACGCGGTGGGGCCGTCCGCACGGGGGGACCAGGGGGGCGGGGGACCGGCGGAGCGGGAAGACCCGGAGGGCAGGGGGTCGTCGGCCACGGGAGACCCGGAGGCCACGGGCGGCCCGGGGGGCTCGGAAGCGCCCTGCGGGCGCTCCCCGGCATCGGAGGCGTCCGCCGCCTTCGGTGGCTGCACGCCCTGCTCCTTCGTCGCCTCTGGTTCGTCTTCGTGTTCTGGTATCACCGGTCACCGCCCGCACGATGGTGGCACGCCCCGTCGCCGGAGGGGGGCATCAGGGTGCGTCGCACGCGCGCGGGATGCGCAACATACGCTGCTTTGCCCGCGCGCGCACCCTGTGCGCCGGGACGCGCACGGTGTCGGCCGGACTGTCGGTGGCGTACGGCAGGATGGGGCGGATGAGCCAGGACCAGACGGACGGGAGCGGCCCCGGCGCCGCCCCGGGCGACGCCGCGACGCCCGCCTACGCGGAGCTGCCCGCCTACGCGGAGCGCGTCCTCGACGTGGCCGATCTCATCCCGCCCGGCCGGGTGATGACGTACGGCGACGTGGCGGAGTGGCTGGGCGAGGGCGGCCCGCGCCAGGTGGGCCGGGCCATGGCGCTGTACGGTTCGGCCGTGCCGTGGTGGCGCGTCGTCCGCGCCGACGGGACGCTGCTCCCCGCCCACGAGCTGCGGGCGCTGGAGCACTACCGTGCCGAGGGCACCCCGCTCCGCGAGGCGTCGCGCCACGCCGAGGGGCACGTCCCGCGGCTCGACATGCGGCGCGCCCGCTGGGACGGAAGCGGCGCGGGACCGGGTCGAGGGCCCGGCGGCGGGGGCGAGGAAGCTCACACCTGACGGCTTCGGCGGGCGGGCCCCGGCGGTCGCGGCCCGCATCGGCGCGGAATCCGGCAGGGGACCGGGCGACGGGCCCGGGGGCCGGGGGGAGGGAGGACGTGACGAGAGACGCAGGACGGCTGCCGCTTCCCGCGCCTCCGCTGGCGTAGCGTCGTCATGGCGTGGCATGCTCCGCCCCCTTCCTCGTCCTCGGCCGACCCGAACCTTCTGCTCATCACCAGTACACCCGCGTCACACCCACCAGGACCGGCGATCCACGTGAGTTCCTCCCCCACCCGGCAGAGTCCGCCCCGTACGTCACGGCCGCGGACCACGGGCGCGTACCGTCTGGTGCGCACACCGCCGGGTTCCGTGGAACCCCCCCTCCTGGACGCAGCCCAACGCGCGGTGGTTGATCACGCCGACGGCCCGCTGCTGGTCCTCGCCGGTCCCGGCACCGGCAAGACCACCACCCTCGTCGAATCCGTCGCGGCCCGGGTGGACCGGGGCGGCGACCCCGCCCGCATCCTCGTCCTCACCTTCAGCCGCAAGGCCGCCGTCGAACTGCGCGACCGGATGGCCGCCCGGCTGGGGGCGGCCCGCGGTCCGCAGGCCACCACGTTCCACTCGTACTGCTACGCCCTGGTCCGGGCCCACCAGGAGGCCGACCTCTTCGCGAATCCGCTGCGGCTGCTCTCCGGGCCCGAGCAGGACGTCACCGTCCGCGAACTGCTCGCGGGCCAGCTCGACCTGGAGAAGGAGGGGCTGGCCCACGTCCGCTGGCCGGACGAGCTGCGCGCCTGCCTGACCACCCGCGGCTTCGCGGACGAGGTGCGCGCCGTGTTGGCGCGCAGCCGTGAACTGGGGCTCGGCCCGGACGCGCTGGCCGCCTTCGCCCGCCGCACCGGCCGCCCGGACTGGACGGCGGCGGCCCAGTTCCTCGCCGAGTACCTCGACGTCCTGGACGCCCAGGGGGTCCTGGACTACGCCGAGCTGGTGCACCGCGCGGTCCTGCTCGCCGAGCGCCCCGAGGTGGCGGCGGAGCTGGCCGACCGCTACGACGCGGTGTACGTGGACGAGTACCAGGACACCGACCCCGCCCAGGTGCGCCTGCTGCACGCGCTGGCGGGCAACCGGGGGCGTGGAAGGGGCGCGCCCGCCGTGGACCGGGGGCGCGAGGGCGTGCCGGCCGCAGGCCGGGGGAGCGCGGAGGACACGGCGGACGGAGACCGGGGGAGCGAAGGGGGTACGCCGGCCGGAGGCCGGGGGCGCGGCGGGGGCGTGTGCGGTGGGCGGACGCTGATCGCCTTCGGCGACCCCGACCAGTCGATCTACACCTTCCGGGGGGCCGACGTGAACGGCATCCTCGACTTCCCGGACGCTTTCCGGCGGGCGGACGGGGCCCCCGCCCCCGTGGGCGTCCTCACCACCGCGCGCCGCTCCGGGGCCGGGCTGCTCGCCGCGACCCGGCTGCTCACCCGCCGGATGCCGTTGACCCGGCTGCCCGCCGACACGGTCCGCGCCCACCGTGAACCGGTCGCGGTCCGGGAGGGCGGCCGGGTCGAGACGTACACCTATCCGACCGCCTCCACGGAGCTGGAGAACATCGCGGACCTGTTGCGCCGCGCCCACCTGGAGGAGGGGGTGCCCTGGCAGGAGATGGCCGTACTGGTAAGGGCCGGAGGCCGCTCGCTGCCCGCCGTCCGCCGCGCCCTCGTCTCCGCCGGGGTCCCGCTGGAGGTCGACGGCGACGACGTGGCGCTGCGCCACGAACCGGCCGTCGCCCCGCTGTTGACGGCGCTGCGGGCGGTGGCCGAGGCGGCCCTGCACACCGCCCGCGCCGAGACGCCGGGCCCGGGGAAGCCGTACGGTCCGGAACAGGGTGAGGCCGCCGGGCCGGGACCGGCCGACCCCGCAGGACCGGCCCCGGAGGCGGAAGCCGCCGAACCGGCCCGCGAAGCGGAACGGGAAGCAGAACGGGAAGACGGGACGGCGGTGGAGGCCGGACCGGAAGGCGGGACGGAGCCGGAGGCCGAACGGGAAGACCGGACGGCGCCGGAGACCGAGGGAACGGGACCGGGAACCGCGGAGGCGGCTCCCGGGGCCGATGGGGCGGGGCAGGACGACGATCGAGGCCGGTCCGCCGCCCTTTCCTGGCTCGACACCGAGACCGCCCTCACCCTCCTCACCTCCCCGCTCGGCTCCATGGACGCCGCCGACCTGCGCCGCCTCGGCCGGGCGCTGCGCGACGAGGAGCGCGCCGCCGGAGTCCGGGTTCCCGCCCCCTCCGACGTCCTGCTGGCCCGCGCCCTGGCCGAGCCCGAACGCCTCGTCACCCACGACCCGGCGTACGCCCGCGGAGCGCAACGCCTCGGCACGCTCCTGCGCAAGGCCCGCGAACTCCTCGAAGGCGGCGGCACCGCCGAGGAGGCGCTGTGGACCCTGTGGAACGGCACCCCCTGGCCCGGCCGGCTGGAGCGGGCCGCGCTGCGCGGCGGCGCGGGCGGGCGCAACGCCGACCGCGACCTCGACGCGGTGTGCGCCCTGTTCGACACGGCCGCCCGCGCCGAGGAGCGCACCGGGGGGCGCGGGGCCCTCAACTTCCTGGAGGAGGTCGACGCCCAGGACATCGCCGCCGACACCCTCTCCCGGCGGACCGCCCGCCCCGACGCCGTACGCCTGATGACCGCCCACCGCTCCAAGGGCCTGGAGTGGCGGCTCGTCGTCGTCGCCGGGGTGCAGGAAGGCGTCTGGCCCGACCTGCGCCGCCGGGGCTCCCTCCTGGAGGCGGACCGGATCGGCCGCGACGGCCTCGCCGAACCCCTCACCCCCGGCGCCCTCCTCGCCGAGGAGCGCCGCCTCTTCTACGTCGCCGCCACCCGCGCCCGCGACCGCCTGGTCGTCACCGCCGTGAAGGCCCCCGCCGACGACGGCGACCAGCCCTCCCGCTTCCTCACCGAGCTGGGCGTCGAACCCCGCGACGTCACCGGCCGCCCGCGCCGCCCCCTCGCGGTCGCCGCGCTCGTCGCGGAGCTGCGCGCCACCACCGTCGACCCGGGCGCCTCCGACGCGCTGCGCGAGGCCGCCGCCCGGCGCCTGGCCCGGCTCGCCGCGCTCACCGACGACGAGGGGCAGCCCCTGGTCCCCGCCGCCCACCCGTACCGCTGGTGGGGCCTGGAGGAACCGACCCGGTCCGCCGTCCCGCTGCGCGACCGCGACCAGCCCGTCACCCTCTCCGGCAGCGCCCTGGACCAGCTCGCCAACACCTGCGCCCTCCAGTGGTTCCTGGGCCGCGAGGTGAAGGCCGACGCCCCGGCCACCGCCGCTCAGGGGTTCGGCAACGTCGTCCACGTCCTCGCCGACGAGGTCGCGTCCGGCCGGACCCCCGCCGACCTGGACGTCCTCATGGAGCGCCTGGAGTCCGTCTGGAACGGCCTCGTCTTCGACGCCCCCTGGAAGTCCGAACAGGAGAAGGACCAGGCCCGCGCCGCCCTGGAGCGCTTCCTGCACTGGCACGTCCTGGACCGGGGCGGCCGGACGCCCGCCGCGAGCGAGCACGACTTCGACGTGACCCTGGAGGCGGGCGAGTACGCCGTCCGCATCCGGGGCTCGATGGACCGGGTCGAGCAGGACGCCGAAGGCCGGGCGTACGTCGTCGACTTCAAGACCGGCAAGGGCGCTCCCACCAAGGACGAGGTCGCCGCCCACCCCCAGCTCGCCGTCTACCAGCTCGCCGTCCGCGAGGGCGCCGTCGACGAGGTCTTCGACGGCCGGCGCCCCGAACCCGGCGGCGCCGAACTGGTCCAGCTCCGCCAGCCGGCCCCCAAGAAGGAGGGCGGCGAGGCCTTCCCCAAGGTCCAGGCCCAGGAACCGCTGTCCGGGGAATGGGTCTCCGGCCTGCTCGCCACCGCCGCCGGGAAGGTCCTGGACGAACGGTTCACGCCCACCGCCGGCGCCCACTGCGCCCACTGCGCCTTCCGCGCCTCGTGCAGCGCGCAGCCGGAGGGCCGGCAGGTGGTGGAGTAGCGCCGGCTGCCGCGCCCGCCCCGCCCCCGGAGCGCGGACGCCGGTCCGGGATGTCGGCGGGCCCGGCTACCGTTGTCCGGGTGTCCCCGCGCCTCACCGATCCCGAGCAGCTCAAGGAGCTCCTCGGGATCCCCTTCACCCCTGAGCAGACGGCCTGCATCACCGCGCCGCCCGCCCCGCAGGTGATCGTGGCCGGAGCCGGGTCAGGCAAGACCACGGTGATGGCCGCCCGCGTGGTCTGGCTGGTGGGCACCGGGCAGGTCGCCCCCGAGCAGGTCCTCGGCCTCACCTTCACCAACAAGGCCGCGGGCGAGCTGGCCGAACGCGTCCGCAGGGCGCTGATCGCGGCCGGCGTCACCGATCCCGACGTCATCGACCCGGACAACCCCCCGGGCGAACCCACCATCTCCACGTACCACGCCTTCGCCGGCCGCCTCCTCACCGAGTACGGCCTGCGCATCGGCCTGGAGCCGTCCACCCGCCTGCTGGCCGACGCCACCCGCTACCAGCTGGCGGCCAAGGTGCTGCGCACGGCCCCCGGCCCGTACCCGGCGCTCACCCGGTCCTTCCCCACCCTGGTCAGCGACCTCCTGGCGCTCGACGCGGAGCTGTCCGAACACCTCGTACGCCCCGGGGCCCTGCACACGTACGACACCGAGCTGCTGCGCGCCCTGGAGAACGCGAAGCTCAGCAACGCCGACCTGCGCAAGATCCCCGAGACCGCCGAGGCCCGCCGCTCCCTCCTCGCCCTCACCGAGCGCTACCGGGCCGCCAAACGCGCCCGCGACCTCCTGGACTTCGGCGACCAGATCGCCCTCTCCGCCGAGCTGGCGCTGACCCGGCCCGAGGTCGGGGCGATTCTGCGGGACGAGTTCCGCGTGGTCCTCCTCGACGAGTACCAGGACACCTCGGTCGCCCAGCGGCTGCTGCTCTCGGCGCTGTTCGGCAGCGGTACGGAGCCGGGGGCGGCCGGGCCCGCCGGCCACGCGGTGACCGCCGTGGGCGACCCCTGCCAGGCGATCTACGGCTGGCGCGGCGCGTCCGTCGCCAACCTCGACGACTTCCCCGAGCACTTCCCGCACGCCGACGGCGCCCCCGCCACCCGCTACAGCCTCAGCGAGAACCGGCGCAGCGGCGGACGCCTCCTCCAGCTCGCCAACGGCCTCGCCGAACCGCTGCGCGCGATGCACGAGGGCGTCGAGGCGCTGCGCCCCGCGCCCGGCGCCGAGCGCGACGGCCTCGTCCGCTGCGCCCTGCTGACCACCCACACCGAGGAGATCGACTGGCTCGCGGACTCCCTCGCCCACCTGGTGCGCACCGGCACCCCGCCCGGTGAGATCGCCGTGCTGTGCCGCACCGCCGGGGACTTCCCCGAGATCCAGGCGGCTCTGGTCGCCCGGGACGTCCCGGTCGAGGTCGTCGGCCTCGCCGGGCTGCTGCACCTGCCCGAGGTCGCGGACCTGGTCGCCGTCTGCGAGGTCCTCCAGGACCCCGGGGCCAACGCCTCCCTGGTCCGCCTCCTCACCGGGCCCCGCTGGCGCATCGGCCCCCGCGACCTCGCCCTCCTCGGCCGCCGCGCCCGCCTCCTGGTGCACCGGTCCGGCCGGACGGACGACGCCGACGCGGACCAGCGGCTCGCGGACGCGGTCGAGGGGACGGACCCGGCCGAGGTGATATCGCTCGCGGACGCCCTGGACACGTTCCTGACCGCGGGGGAGGCCGCCGACGACGGACTGCCGTTCTCCGCCGAGGCCCGGGTCCGCTTCGCCCGCCTCGCCCGGGAGTTGCGCGACCTGCGCCGCTCGCTCGCCGACCCCCTGATGGACGTCCTGCACCGGGTCCTGGCCACCACCGGCCTGGAGGTCGAACTGTCCGCCTCCCCGCAGGCGCTGGCCGCCCGCCGCCGCGAGACCCTCGCCAACTTCCTGGACATCGCCGCCCGGTTCGCCGCCCTGGACGGGGAGGCGTCGCTGCTCGCCTTCCTCGGCTTCCTGCGGACCGCCGCGCAGTACGAGAAGGGCCTCGACAACGCGCTGCCCGGCGGCGAGAACACCGTCAAGGTGCTCACCGCCCACAAGTCCAAGGGGCTGGAGTGGGACGTCGTCGCCGTGCCCGGGCTGGTCGCCGGCCAGTTCCCCAGCGGCCAGTCCCGGGACGCCTGGACCGCCCAGGCCAAGGTGCTCCCGCACGCCCTGCGCGGCGACGCGGCGACGCTCCCGGCCCTGGACGCCTACGACGCCGGGGGGATCAAGGCGTTCAAGGCGGAGATGAAGGAGCACCAGCACACGGAGGAGTTGCGCCTCGGCTACGTCGCCTTCACCCGCCCCCGCTCGCTGCTCCTCGGCTCCGGCCACTGGTGGGGCCCCTCCCAGAAGCGGACGCGCGGCCCGTCCGCCTTCCTGGAGGCGCTGTACGAGCACTGCGCGGCGGGGTACGGCGAGATCGAGGCATGGGCGGACCAGCCCGCCGAGGACGAGGAGAACCCGGCCCTGGCGGAGCGCGACGCCGACCTCGCCTGGCCGCTCCCGCTCGACGCCGACGCCCTCGCCCGCCGCCGCGCAGCCCGCGACACGGTCCTGGCCCACCTGGAGCGGATGGCCGTCCAGGGGGAGGAGCCGCCGCCGGGGGACGGCCCCGGCGGGCCGCCGTACGGACCCGGGTCCGGCGACGAGCCGATGGACGAGGCCGGCCCGCCGCCCGACGAGGAGGCGTTCGGCGGCGTACCGCCCGAGGAGTACGAGGCGTACGAGGGGGACGAAGCGGGCTGGGACTGGGAGGCGCTCCCCACCGAGCGGCCCCCGGGCGTGCCGGAGGCCGCCCCGGCCCCTCCCGGCCGCCCGGAAACGGCCTCGGGCCCCGAAACGGCCTTGGGCCGCGAACGCCGCCCGGCCCCACCGGAGCCGCCCCCCGCCCTCCGCATCCCCGCCGCCCGGCACCCGCAGGAGGAGCCCGCCGACCGGCTCACCCCCGAGGAGGCGCGCACCCTCGCCTCCTGGGACCGGGACCTGGAGTCCCTGGCCGGAGAGCTGCGCCGGGGCCGCGCCACCGTGCGCGAGGTCGTCGTCCCCGCCTCCCTCTCCGCCACCCAGCTGCTGCGGCTGGCCGAGGACCCCGACGCCTTCGCCCGGGAACTGGCCCGGCCGATGCCCCGCCCGCCGCAGCCCGCCGCCCGCCGGGGCACCCGGTTCCACGCCTGGGTGGAGTCCCGGTACGAGGAGCTGCCCCTGCCCATGCTCGGCCCCGACGAGCTGCCCGGAGGCGACGGGAGCGACGCGGAGATCGCCGACGAACGCGACCTCGCCGAGCTGAAGGAGGCGTTCGAGCGCACGGCGTACGCCCGCCGCACGCCGTACCGGGTGGAGACCCCGTTCCAGATCACCCTGGCGGGCCGCGTGATCCGGGGCCGGATCGACGCCGTCTACCGCACGGGCGACCGCTACGAGATCGTCGACTGGAAGACCACCCGGCACCGCACCGCCGACCCGCTCCAGCTCGCCGTCTACCGGCTGGCCTGGGCCGAACTGCACGACCTGCCGCTGGACGCGGTCACCGCCACCTTCCTCTACGTACGCACCGGGGAGACCGTGCAGCCGCGCGGGCTGCCCGGCCGGGCCGAGCTGGAGCGCATCCTGCTGGACGAGCCGGCCCCCGAGGACGGTTAGGCTCAGGAGCATGAGCGAGACCCCGGACAGCGCCGTCCGCACGTACACCGAACAGCACCGCGCGGCCTTCCTCGGCGACCTCGCGGAGTGGCTGCGCATCCCGTCGGTCTCCGCGCAGCCGGAGCACGCCGAGGACGTACGGCGCAGCGCCGAGTGGCTGAGCGCCAAGCTCCAGGAGACCGGCTTCCCGGTCACCGAGATCTGGGAGACGCCCGGCGCCCCGGCGGTCTTCGCCGAGTGGCCCAGTGAGGACCCCGGCGCCCCGACCGTCCTGGTCTACGGCCACCACGACGTGCAGCCCGCCGCCCGCGAGGACGGCTGGGCGACCGAACCGTTCGAGCCGGTGGTCCGCGACGGCCGGATGTACGGACGCGGCGCGGCCGACGACAAGGGCCAGGTCTTCTTCCACACGCTCGGGGTCCGCGCCCACCTCGCGGCGACCGGCCGCACCGCCCCCGCCGTCACCCTCAAACTGCTGATCGAGGGCGAGGAGGAGTCGGGCTCCCCGCACTTCCGCGCCCTGGCCGAGCAGCACGCGGACCGGCTCGCCGCCGACGCGGTGATCGTCTCCGACACCGGCATGTGGGACGAGGACACCCCGACCGTCTGCACCGGCATGCGCGGTCTCGCGGAGTGCGAGATCCAGCTGTTCGGACCGGCCCAGGACATCCACTCCGGATCGTTCGGCGGAGCCGTCCCCAACCCCGCCACCGAGATCGCCCGGCTGGTCGCCGCCCTCCACCACGAGGACGGCCGCGTCGCGATCCCGGGCTTCTACGACGGGGTCACCGACCTCACCGCCACCGAACGGGCCCTCTTCGCCGAGCTGCCCTTCGACGAGGCGACCTGGCTGCGCACCGCCAAGTCGGGCGCCGCGTCCGGCGAGGCCGGATACTCCACGCTGGAGCGCGTCTGGGCCCGTCCCACCGCCGAGGTCAACGGCATCGGCGGCGGCTACCAGGGCGCCGGGAGCAAGACGATCATCCCCTCCTCCGCCCTGGTGAAGATCAGCTTCCGGCTGGTCGACGGCCAGGACCCCGACCGCGTCCAGGAGGCGGTCACCGCCTGGGTCGCCTCCCGCGTCCCGGCGGGCGTCCGGCACACCATCGCCTTCCAGCCCGCCACCCGCCCCTGCCTGACCCCGCTGGACCACCCCGCCCTCCAGGCCGTGGCCCGCGCGATGGGCCGCGCCTTCGGCCGGAAGGTCCTCTTCACCCGCGAAGGAGGCTCGGGCCCCGCCGCCGACCTCCGGGACGTGCTCGGCGCCCCCGTCCTCTTCCTCGGCATCTCCGTGCCCTCCGACGGCTGGCACGCCCCCGACGAGAAGGTCGAGCTGGACCTCCTGCTCAAGGGCGTGGAGACGACCGCGTACCTCTGGGGCGAGCTGGCCGCCGCACTGAGCTGAGTCCTCCGCACACCCTCCACGTATCTGTGCACACCCGATCCACCCAGGGGGAGTAGGAAGCACCTGTGAGCACCTTCGACAACGCCACCGCAGACCGCCCGATCGGCCTCACCGCGCCGAGCGGCATCGACCGCGCGGCCCACCACCGCCTCGACGAGGCGTGGCTGTCCGTGGCGTGGAGCCACCCGACGACCCGCGTCTTCGTCGTCTCCGGCGGCCAGGTGCTGATCGACGACACCCCCGACGGGGGCACCGAGATCGTCATGACCCCGGCCTTCGAGGCCCCGGTCACCGAGACCCACCGGTACTTCCTCGGCACCGACGAGACGGGCGTCAGCTACTTCGCCCTCCAGAAGGACGCGCTGCCCGGCCGCATGGACCAGTCGGCCCGGCCGGCCGGACTGCGCGAGGCGGGCCTCCTGCTCGGCCCCCGCGACGCGGGGCTCATGGTGCACGCCGTCGCCCTGGAGAACTGGCAGCGCCTGCACCGCTTCTGCTCCCGCTGCGGCGAGCGCACGGTCATCGCGGCGGCCGGTCACATCCGCCGCTGCCCGGCGTGCGGGGCCGAGCACTACCCCCGTACCGACCCGGCGGTCATCATGCTGGTCACCGACGACCGGGACCGGGCCCTGCTGGGCCGCCAGGTGCACTGGCCGGAGGGACGCTTCTCCACGCTCGCCGGGTTCGTCGAGCCGGGGGAGTCGATCGAGCAGTCCGTGGCCCGGGAGGTCTACGAGGAGGCGGGGATCACGGTCGGCGAGGTGGAGTACATCGCCAGCCAGCCGTGGCCGTTCCCCTCCAGTCTGATGCTCGGCTTCATGGCGCGGGCGACCTCCTTCGACATCCAGGTCGACGGCGAGGAGATCGAGGAGGCCCGCTGGTTCTCCCGCGAGGACCTGACCGCCGCCTTCGAGTCCGGCGAGGTCATGCCCCCGTTCGGCATCTCGATCGCGGCGCGCCTGATCGAGCTCTGGTACGGCAAGCCGCTCCCGAGGCCCGGCAGTGTGAAGCGCACCGGCTGACCGCGGCGCTCCCGGCGTGGAGGCGGTCCCCTGGGCGTGAGCACGCCCCCGCCGCCGAGTGGGCGCCGGCGGCGGGCCCCGGCCCCGGACGCACGACTGCCCCCGGCGGTGCCGGGGGCAGAAGGTCGCGGGGCGGGTGGATCAGGCGGCGAGCGCCTGCTTCACCTGGGCCAGCGACGGGTTCGTCATGACCGACTCGGTGCCCGAGGGGGACACGATCAGCAGCGTCGGAACCGTCTGGTTTCCGCCATTCGCCTTCTCGACGAAAGCGGCCGACTCGGGGTCGTGCTCGATGTTGACCTCGTTGTACGCGATGCCCTCGCGGTCCATCTGGCTCTTCAGCCGACGGCAGTAGCCGCACCAAGTGGTGCTGTACATCGTCACAGTGCCCGCCATGTCGCTGGCGCTCCTTCGTCTCGTCCGTACCGCTGCGCGGCCGGCAGCGTCACTTGCGGTGCGGCGGCCGTCCGCGGCCGTCCCGCACGGTTAGGAACGTACGGGACGAGGCTCCCATTCCCCCAACGGGAGCAGCGGCCCCCGCGCACGGATTCCGGCCGCCCGCCGACCTCCACGCGCGGAAGCCGCACCCCCTCCCGCCCCGGGCCCCCAGCACCGGGCTCCCCGCCCCGGGCCCTCCCGCGCCGGGCCTGCGGCGGGCCCGCGGCGGGCCCCCTCCCGGCCTCTCCCGCGCCGGGCCCCGTATCGGCCTCGCGCAGACGGCACAGGCCCCTCCGTACGGCCGCCCCCCTTCTCCCGTACGGGCCCGTCCCTCCCCTGCGTCTCGTCCCTCCCGTACGGTCCGTCCCGGTACGACGAATGCCTCACCCCTGTGGACAACCGCCGCGTCCACCCCCGGGGACCTGGCAGCATGGCGGGGTGACAGCAGCAACGCACTCCACCCTCTTCCCGCAGGTTCCCGAGACTCCGGACGCCGTGCTCGACGGGCTCGACCCCGAGCAGCGCGAGGTGGCCCTGGCCCTGCACGGACCGGTGTGCGTGCTGGCCGGAGCCGGCACGGGCAAGACCCGCGCGATCACCCACCGCATCGCCTACGGGGTGCGCGCCGGCATCCTCCAGCCGGCCACCGTGCTCGCCGTCACCTTCACCAACCGGGCCGCCGGAGAGATGCGGGGCCGGCTCCGCCAACTCGGCGCGACCGGCGTCCAGGCGCGGACCTTCCACTCCGCCGCCCTCCGGCAGCTCCAGTATTTCTGGCCGAAAGCAGTCGGTGGCGAGCTGCCCCGGCTGCTGGAGCGGAAGGTGCAGCTGGTCTCCGAGTCGGCCGCCCGCTGCCAGATCCGGCTCGACCGCAACGAGCTGCGGGACGCCACCAGCGAGATCGAGTGGGCCAAGGTCACCCAGACCGTCCCGGCGGACTATCCGGCGGCCGTCGCCAAGGCCCAGCGGGACGCGCCCCGCGACCCGGCGGAGCTCGCCCAGATCTACTCCATGTACGAGCAGCTCAAGCGCGACCGTTCGGTGATCGACTTCGAGGACGTGCTGCTGCTCCTGGTCGGCATCCTCCAGGACCGGGCCGACATCGCGGAGCACGTGCGGGGCCAGTACCAGCACTTCGTCGTCGACGAGTACCAGGACGTGAGCCCGCTCCAGCAGCGGCTGCTCGACCTCTGGGTCGGCGACCGGGACGACCTCTGCGTCGTCGGCGACGCCAGCCAGACGATCTACTCCTTCACCGGGGCCACCCCCGACCACCTGCTGAACTTCCGCACCCGCCACCCCGGGGCGACCGTCGTCAAGCTGGTCCGCGACTACCGCTCCACCCCCCAGGTCGTCCACCTGGCCAACGGCCTGCTGAGCCAGGCCAGCGGCCGGGCCGCCGACCACCGCCTGGAGCTGGTCTCCCAGCGCGACAAGGGCCCCGAGCCGGTCTACACGGAGTACGGGGACGAGCCCACCGAGGCCGAGTCCACCGCCCGGCGCATCCGCGACCTCATCGCCGCGGGCGTCCCGGCCGGAGAGATCGCCGTGCTCTACCGCGTCAACTCGCAGTCCGAGGTCTACGAGCAGGCCCTCGCCGACGCGGGAGTGCCCTACCAGTTGCGGGGCGCCGAGCGGTTCTTCGAGCGGGCCGAGGTCCGCGAGGCGGGCACCGCCCTGCGCGGCGCGGCCCGCGCCGGGCGCAACGACTCCCTGCTCGACGGGGCGGAGGACCTGGCCTCCCAGGTGCGGGCGGTGCTTTCCACCAAGGGCTGGACCACCCGGCCGCCCGCCGGGTCGGGGGCAGTGCGCGACCGCTGGGAGTCGCTGGCCGCGCTGGTCCGCCTGGCGGAGGACTTCGAGGCGGCCAGGCCGGGGGCGACGCTGACCGATCTGGTCCGGGAGCTGGACGAACGGGCGGCCGCCCAGCACGCGCCCACCGTGCAGGGCGTCACGCTGGCCTCCCTGCACGCGGCCAAGGGTCTGGAGTGGGACGCCGTCTTCCTCGTCGGCCTCACCGAAGGCATGATGCCGATCGCCTATGCCAAGACCGACGAACAGGTCGAGGAGGAGCGCCGCCTGTTGTACGTGGGGATCACGCGCGCCCGCGTCCACCTCTCGCTCTCCTGGGCACTGTCCCGGTCGCCGGGCGGCCGGGCGAGCCGTCGCCCCACCCGCTTCCTGAACGGGCTGCGGCCGGGCTCGGCGGCCTCGGGCGTACGGGGCGGGACCGGCGGCGGCGGAGGCATCGACCGGGGCGCCGGCCGGGCCGCGGCGAACCGGGCCCCGGCCGTCGAGCGCAAGCCCAGGAGCCCGGTGCGCTGCCGGGTCTGCGGCCGGACGCTCACCGACGCGGGCGAGATGAAGCTGATGCGCTGCGAGGACTGCCCCTCGGACATGGACGAGGCGCTGTACGAGCGGCTGCACGACTGGCGCGCCGCCCAGGCGGCCCTGCTCGGCCAGCCCGACTACTGCGTGTTCACGGAGAAGACGCTCATGGCGATCGCCGAGACCGTTCCCTCCACCGAGGGCGAACTCGTCGTCATCGCCGGCGTCGGCAACCGGAAACTGCGCCGTTTCGGCACCGACGTTCTGGCTATCTGCGCAGGTGAGACGGTTCGCGACGAGTCCGATGGGGCCACCGAGGAGACCTGAGCAAAACTCGTCCAGAAAATAGTTTGCGCCCGCACCAGTCGTCACCATAGGTTCTTAACCACGGAAACAGCGGCTTCTCTGAAGCGCTGGCTCCGTGCTGTACTCAGCTGTACTCATCCGAATACGCAGGATCGGCCCCGGCCGGTCCCCCTAGACGCCGAGAGGAGGCGATTGAAGTGATCAGCATCATCGGAACCCAGAAAATGACCGATCTCTCGGTCGTCTCCGCCTGCCCGCTCGGCCTCACCCGCTCCTCGGTTGCCTCGCTCCACGTCACCGGTCTGTCCGGCGCCTCCGCCGTTCGTCCGCTGGCCCCCGCGAGCCTCCCCGTGACGCGGGAGCGTAATGAGCGACCGATCCAGGCACCGGCGGCAGCAGAAGCGAAGGCAGCGCAGGCTCAGGCCTATGCCTTTGCGGCAGCCGGTGCCGGATTCACGAAGCAGACGCAGCAGCACCACACCATGTGGGCCTTCCGTGGGCCTGAACCCTGGAGCGATCCAGCCTGATCCAGCATCAGGCCGGCGCCTTCAGGGCCGCGGAACCCCACTCGGGATCCGCGGCCCTTTTGTTTTGTCCGAACGGACGGGACGGAACGAAGGAGCCTCGGGACAAGCAGGACCTGGTACCAGCAGCCGCCAACCGGCCAACAGGCCGGCACGACCAGACGAGGACACCACCCACCGTGCCCATCGAGACGCACGCCCCGTCAGTACCGCTCACCACCCCGATCTCGCCGCCCGGCTCCACGGAGGACTCCACCTTGACCCCGCTCACCACGCTCACCGCGCTCGACGACGCCATCGAGAACCTCGGCGTGCCCGTCCCCTGCCGCTCCTACGACCCGGAGGTCTTCTTCGCCGAGTCGCCCGCCGACGTCGAGTACGCCAAGTCCCTCTGCCGCACCTGCCCGCTCGTCGAGGCCTGCCTCGCCGGAGCGAAGGACCGCCGCGAGCCGTGGGGCGTCTGGGGCGGAGAGCTCTTCGTCCAGGGCGTCGTCGTCGCCCGCAAGCGGCCCCGCGGCCGTCCGCGCAAGAACCCGGTCGCAGCGTGACCGCGACCTGTGGGGCCCCCGCCCCCACACGCCGGTTGCGGATCGGAACGATCGACCACCCCCACACCCATGACCCTCGGAATCAGGCACCAATGAGCACCCCCACGAAGGAGCCCGTCGGCTCCGCCACCCCCGACGTCACCATCATCGGCGCGAACGACTCGCGTCAGAACAGGACCCGCGAAATGCAACTCATCCCCGAAGCCCTGGCCCGTGCTCATATGCACGAGCGCCTGCGGGAGGCCCAGGACGACCGCCAGTCGGCCCGCCTGGTCGCCGCCCGCCGGATGCAGCGCCGTGCGGAGCGCGCCTCGTTGCGCGCCCGCCGCGCGCTGGCCATGGCGGTCATGCACTGACCGTCCAACCGACACCCCACGGCGGGGCCGCCCGGACACGGGCGGCCCCGCCGTGCGTGGGGGCCCCGGCCGCCCCACCGCGGGGCTATCGTCCAAGGGTGGACGAGGAGCCCGATACTCCCGAACGAGCCGATCCCCCCGAACGACCCGCCCCCTCCGAACGAGCCGATACCCCCGGCCGCCCCGGCACCTCTGAGCGGCTCGGCAGGTCCGTTCAGCCCGGCCCCCTCGAACCGCTGGCCGGGGGAAGCGTGAGGTGCGCCCGCTGCGGCACCACCGCCGAAGGCGAAACGGCCCCGCCCACCTGGCTCTGCTCGGTGGAGGACGGGTGCCGCCTCCACTTCTGCGGGGAGTGCGCGCGGCTTCACATCCGCGCGATCGAAAGCCGCCTCGACTCCCTCTGGTGGTGACCGCCGCCCCGGCCCGCGACCTGAACCGCCCGGCACGGGCCACTGTGCCGAGATCGCCCGGTCGGCTGCCGAAGGTCACTCACGCCTCGAGGATCCCCGCCCCGGGGCCCTGATGTTCGGGGGCCTCACGCCCCGGGCTCCCCTACGCTCCGGGACCGCCCGCGCCCCGGAACTCCTCTCCTTCCGCAGCCTCCTCCCGCGGCTCCCCTCCCGCAGTCGCCTACGTCTCGACGACATCTCCCTGCGGCTCGGGGGCGCCCTCCTTCTCTGCGCACTCCGCGTACTCCGCTTCCAGATCCGCCTCCTCCAGGAGGAACCCCGGCAGCCATGCTTCGAGCTCGTCGCGCATCCGAACCGTCGCGCCGAGCTGGCACAGCACCCCGATCGTGCTCAGCGTCACCCGGTGTATCAGGACGTAGGACGGAGGAAGGTTCAGCTGCCTGCCGAGCTGGTGGGCGGGGGAGCGCGGATCGGCTATCCGGGCCGCCTGCTCACGGAGCCAGCCCCGGCTGAAGGTGAACTCCTCCACCTGCGTGGGCTCGATGATCGGGAGCAGGTAGTCGAGCACCGCGTCCGGATCCAGGTCGATCGACTCCTTCACGAAGCCCTCTTCGCGCAGCAGCCGGTACACCCCTGCCGCGTCGCCCTCCAGGGTCAGCCGCAAGGAGTCGCCGATATTCCGCGGCAGTCCGCCCGGAAGCCGGTCGACCGTGCCGAAGTCCAGCACCCCCAGCCGCCACGCACCGACCGGATCGCCCTCCTTCGCCGGTAGCAGCCGGAAGTTGCCCGGGTGCGGATCGGCGTGGAGCAGACCGGTGCGCGCCGGGCCGGAGAACAGGAAGCGGGCGAGCAACTGACCGGCACGGTCCCGCTGCTCCTCCGTCCCCTCCGCGACGACCTCGGAGAGGGGGATCCCGTCGATCCACTCCGTCACCAGCACCTGGTCGGACTGGTGCACCACCTGGGGGATCAGCACATCCGGGTCGTCCGCGAACTCCGCCGCGTGCTCCCGCTGGGCCTGCGCCTCCAGTGCGTAGTCCAGCTCCTCCGAGACCCGCTCGCGGAGCTCCTTGATCAGTGGCTTGATGTCCATTCCCGGGACCAGCGGTCCGAGCAGCCGGGCGAAACGGCTGAGCTGGGCGAGGTCGGAGAGCAGAGCCTCGCCCGCTCCCGGGTACTGCACCTTCACAGCGACCTGGCGGCCGTCGTGCCACACCGCCCGGTGCACCTGCCCGATCGAGGCGGCCGCTGCCGGCGCGTCCTCGAACTCCAGGAAGCAGTCCCGCCAGTCCTCACCGATCCGTTCGGCGAGCACCCCGTGGACCGTCCGGGCGGGCAGCGGTGGCGCTGCCTCCTGGAGCTTGGTCAAGGCGGCCCGATAGGGACCGGCGACCTCCTCGGGCAGGGCCGATTCGAAGACCGACAGGGCCTGGCCCAGCTTCATGGCCCCGCCCTTCAGCTCGCCCAGCGTCTTGAACAGCTGGTCCGCCGTGCGCTGCTGCACCTCCCGGGCGACCAGCTCGGCCGACTTCCCGCCGATGCGCTTTCCCAGGCCCCAGGTAGCACGGCCGGCGAAGCCGAGCGGAAGCGCGGCCAGCTTGGCCGTGCGCGTTACCGCCTTCCGGGGAAGATCAGACATGTGCCCCTCCAGTTCCCAGACTGCCGTGCCGCTCCGGCCTCCGGTGTCACTCCGTCGACGGCGGTCACCCCGCCATTGTGTCCTGCGCCCCTGCACCGGTGGCGGCCCGATCCCGCCCAACCTCTCCGGCCGCCCCGCAGGAGCAGTCCGCGTGCGGGCCGATCGGCTCGGACCGCCAGTCCAGGAGCGGCAGAGCGGCTTCCCAGCGGGCCCCGGTGGTAGCGGGGAGGTCCCCGTCCAGAAACGCCAGGGCATGCGCCGCTGCCAGCCCGGCGACCGCCGTAGCGAGCGCCAGATCGCACGCGGGCACCGCCCCCCGCCGCCCGGACCGCCACTGCGCCAGCATGCGGGGCCACTGCGGATCCCGGTCCGCGCGGTGCAGCTCCAGGCACCCCGCGCAACCGGTGCCCCCGGGCAGCACGAGCGGGCCGACCACCCCGGTGGCCTCGATCACTCCCGCGTACAGATGAGGAGTGCCCGACGCGATCCAGGGTCCGGCCGTGTCCGCGGCGGGCGCGTACACCGCCAGACCGTCGCGGGGCGCGACGACGATCAGGGAGAGGGCGGGCTCCCCGGCACCGGTGGCGGGGCCGGCCCCCACCTCGGTCCGTGCCCCCGGCACGCCCGCCCCCGGCGCGCCCGGCGCCCACATTCCCGACGCGCCCGCTCCTGAGGCCCCCGTCCCCGACGTGCCGGCCCCCGCTTTCCCGGGCCCTTCGGCCTCGCCCGCCCTCCGCCGAGGCCCGGGCCCGGGCGCCGAACGGCGGACGAGCCGGCGGGCCGCCACATCGCGCCGCTCCCCCACGGCCGCCGGGGGGAGGCCCCCGGGCGCCACGTCCCACAGCTCGGTCCGGCCCCCGTCGAGTACTTCGACCCGCCCCACCCCCGCACCGGACAGCACGGAGGCGATGGACGCCCCGACCCGGCCGGCTCCCCGCACCTGGACCCGCGTCTCCCGCCGGGCCGCCATCCGGCGCAGCCCACCGCCCGGCTCGGGTCGTACGACCGACAGCGACGCCACGTCGGGGCGCTGTCGGTCCATCACTTCGGCCCGTCGGCGCAGCACATCGGCTTCCGGTCCCGCGGCTCTCGGATCGTCGAGGAGCCCGGCCTCCGCCAACCTGCTGAGCAATACCTCGACATGACGTTCCGACAAGTCCAGGGCGCGTGCCTCCTCGCGCAGCAACGGCAGACCGCGTGTGCCGTCGAGCAGTTCCAGGAAGCTTCCCGTGGCGAGGTCCACCGGGCCCAGCGCCACGGCATGCGCGGGTGTCACACCGAACTGAACGGTGTTCCGTCCACGCCAGGCGCGCCGGAGTGCGGGCTTCAGCATCGGATACATGACTTCTCCCCCGGTGGTGTCATGGGCACGGGCGCGCCCGCCGACCTGGTGGTCCGGACGGATTTCCGCAGGACCACCGCCAGCATGCGGGCCCGCGCCGAACCGTGCCCGGAGTTGTCCACAGGGGCGGTCTGCTCATCGTGCAATCAGCGGATCGCCGCGTTCCGGCCGCGCAGCGTACGGCCCCGGCCCGGCCGCGCAGCGCACGACCCCGGCCCGGTCCCGCCGCAGGCCGCCTCGGAAGGGCTCTGCCGTGGATCGCCGCAGAACCGTTCCCGGGACAGGACTTCTTCCGTGCACAGCGGGTAACGTCGTGACGTGCCTGCCGACCCCTTGCCCGGCCTCGCCGGGGAGAGCCCCGCGCGCGGCGCCGGAAGCTCTCCGCGCCGCGCGGAGAGCCGCCCGGCCCGCGCCGCCGCGGCGAGCGCTGTCGAGGTCCGCAGGAGCACCCGGCGCAGGAAATCGGTCTCCGCCTACCGGGAGGGCGACCGCACGATCGTGCTGATCCCCGCCCGGATGTCGCAGGCGGAGGAGCGGCGCTGGGTGGGCGTGATGCTGGACAAGCTGGCCGCTCAGGAGAGCCGGCGCGTCCCGGGCGACACCGAGCTCTCGGAGCGTGCCGCGCGGCTGTCCGCCCAGTATTTCGACGGCCGTGCCAGGCCTCTGTCGGTGCGCTGGGTGACCAACCAGAACTCCCGCTGGGGCTCGTGCACCCCCGCCGAGGGCAGCATCAGGCTCTCGCACCGGTTGCAGGGGATGCCGGAGTACGTCGTCGACTACGTGCTCCTCCACGAGCTGGCGCATCTGCTCGTTCCCGGGCACGGCCCCGATTTCTGGCGGCTGCTGGAGGCGTATCCCCGCACCGAGCGCGCCCGGGGGTATCTGGAAGGCGTGGCGGCGGCCGGTCAGCTGCCCCAGCTGCCCGCCGCCCGTTAGGGCCCGTCGTCCCACCGCCGCCTGCCGGGCGACGCCTGTCACGCCCGATCGCGGCGGTGGCCGGGCCCCAGGAGCGACCGGTTCCGTTCCGTGCGCCGATTCTGTACCGGGTGTGTACCGGCTTGGCTCGTTGTCGTCGTTTGCGGTTAGCCTGACGCGACGCATTTACCTTCGGGATGGGGGACGGTCGTTACGCATGGCCAGGGAATTCCAACGCGGCCACAAGGCCAAGATCAGTGACCTCACGCCAGGGACGGATCTGTACGTGGGCGTGCAGATCGCGGCCCCGGGGCTGACCTTCGACATCAGCTGCTTCGGCCTCGACGCCGACGAGCAGCTTTCCGACGACCGGTATTTCATCTTCTTCAACCAGCCGAAATCGCCCGAGGAATCCATCCAGCTGCTCGGCGCGCAGTCGGGCGACACCGAGTCCTTCCGCGTCACGCTCGACCGCATTCCGGCGGCCATCCACAAGCTCTCCTTCACCGCGACGCTCGACGGCGCGGGGCAGATGTCCCAGATCGGCCCGGGGTACATCCGGATCGTGGCGGGCGGTGAGGAGGTGGTGCGGTACTCCTTCACCGGATCGGAGTTCACCACCGAGCGCGCGGTGATGCTCGGCGACTTCTACCTGAAGGACGTCTGGCGTTTCGCCGCCGTCGGCCAGGGTTTCGACGGCGGTCTCGAAGCGCTCCTGAAGAACTTCGGCGGCGAGGTCGCCGAGGAGGAGGCCCCGCCCGCGGCGGCCCCCGCCGCCCCGGGTTTCGCCCCGCCGGCCCAGGCTGCCGCGCCCCCCGCCTTCGGCGCCCCGGCCGCCCCTCAGCCCCCTCCCGCCTTCGGGGCCCCGCCGGTTCCCCAGGCCCCGCAGCCCGCCCCGTCCTTCGGTGCCCCGGGCGCTCCCATCCCGCCGCCCGCCCCGCAGCACCCCGTACACGCGGCCCCCACGATGGCGGCCCCCCTGGCCCCTCAGCCTCCGCAGTCGCCCATGGCTCCGCAGGCTCCGTCCCCGTACGGCCAGCCCCAGCCACCGCAATTCGGCCAGGCCCCGGGGCAGGGCACCCCGCCCGCCCCGCCCTTCGGCCAGCAGGCGCCCGCGCCCTTCGGCCGGCCCGCCCCGTCCCCGTACGGCCAGCAGCCCCCGGGCGCGCCGCACGGCGTTCCCCAGGGTGTGCCGACCGGGGGCGCCGGGCTCCAGGCGGCGCTGCAGCCGTACAAGGAGACCGCGACCGGGCAGCGCTGGACCCCGCAGAACCAGCAGCTCATGCGGGTCGATCTGACCATGGGCGGAGCCGGGGTCCTGGCCCGCCAGGGCAGCATGGTGATGTACCAGGGCAAGGTGGACTTCGGTTACAAGGGCGCCGGTTTCGTCGGCCGGGCCGTGGGGAACGCCACCGGCCAGGAGATGCAGCTGATGCGCTGTACCGGCCGCGGCCAGGTCTTCCTCGCCGAGGAGGGTTCGCAACTGCACCCGATCGAACTGCAGGGCGACGCCATCTGCGTCTCCGCCGAGAACGTCCTCGCCTTCGACGAATCCCTCCAGTACGAGGTCCGCCGGGTCGAGGGACACGGCATCCCCGGTGGCGCACTGTTCACCATGCAGTTCCACGGCACCGGCACGGTGGTCGTGAAGACGCACGGCACGCCGGTCGTCCTGCCGGTCACGCCCACCACGTTCGCCGACTGCAACGCCGTCGTCGCCTGGTCTGCCGCCTCCCAGGTGATCGTCTCCAGCCAGGTCCGGCTGCGCCGCAACGCGTACCCCGGACACAGCGGGGAGACCGTGAACCTCCAGTTCCGGGGAGCCCCCGGCAACTTCATCGTCGTCCAGCCCTACGAGGTCTGAGGGAGCCCGTCATGAACCAGCAACTCGCGGGCTACGCCCCGACCCCCGTCACGGCCCGGATGGAGAACCACGGCAAGACCATGCTCAAGGTCGCCATGGCCTCCGGGCAGGACCTCTTCGCGCGCACCGGATCGATGGTGGCGTACGAGGGCTTCATCCAGTACGAGCCCAACCCGCCCGCGGTCCGGCAGATCGCCTCCCAGTGGATCACCGGCGAGGGCGCCCCCGTTATGAAGTGCTCCGGCGACGGGTTGCTCTACCTCGCCGACTACGGCGCCGACGTGGTCGTCATCAACCTCGACAACGACTCCATCTCGGTCAACGGCACCAACCTCCTCGCCTTCGACGCCCACCTCACCTGGGGCGTCGAGAAGGTGAAGGGGATGGCCAAGTTCGCCGGACAGGGCCTGTGGAACGTGGTCGTCCAGGGCACCGGATGGGTCGCCATCACCTCGCGGGGCACCCCGATCGTCGTCGACTGCGGACGCGGCGAGGACGAGACGTACGTCGACCCGGACGCGCTCGTCGCCTGGTCCCCGAACCTCAAGGTGAAGGGCAAGCGCAGCTTCAAGGCCGGCTCGCTGATCGGCCGGGGCAGTGGCGAGGCGTACCAGATGGCCTTCTCCGGCCAGGGCATCGTCGTCGTCCAGCCGAGCGAGGACAGCACGGACCGCCTGCGGATCCGGAACTGACGGGGAGGGAGTCCACACCATGCAGAGTCCGCTTTTCAGCCACACCGAGCAGCAGAGCCAGGACCGGTACGCGATCCAGAACCCGCAGCTCCTGCGGGTGGCGCTGACCGGTCACGACGACGTCCTCGCCCGCAAGGGCGCCATGGTCGCCTACCAGGGCCTGATGGACTTCGACGGCGAATACCAGTCCCAGGGACAGCGCCGGGCCCGGGCGCGCACCGGCGAGGGCCTCGACCTGATGCGCGTGTCCGGCCAGGGCACCGTCTACCTCGCCAACCTCGCGCAGTACATCCACGTCGTGGACGTCGACCGCGAGGGGATGACGGTGGACAGCTCCTACGTCCTCGCGCTCGACTCCTCGCTCCACACCGAGGTCATCGCCGTGGACAGCCAGTACGGGATCTCCGGCAGCGGCAAGTACCAGCTCAACATCTCCGGTACGGGCAAGGTCGCCCTGATGACCTCGGGCCAGCCGCTGATGATGCAGGTCACACCCGACAAGTACGTCAACGTGGACGCGGACGCGATCGTCGCCTGGTCCAGCTCCCTGCGCGTGCAGATGCAGGCCCAGACGCACTCCTCGGGCGTCTTCCGGCGTCGCGGCGACACGGGGGAGGGCTGGGAGCTGAGCTTCCTCGGCCAGGGCTTCGCGCTGGTCCAGCCGAGTGAGGTCATGCCCCCGCAGAACGCCCAGATCGGCCAGGGGGCCCGCGCCCAGTTCGGCATGGGCCAGCAGGGCTCCCACGGCCAGAACCAGAACAACGCCTGGAACTGACCGGCGCGGCGGCACACGACGGCGAGGGGCGGTCTCCACGGAGACCGCCCCTCGCCCCTGCCCTCCGAGCGGCTGCTACAGCCGGGCCCGCGTCGCCTCCAGCAGGCGCACCACGGACGCGTCGGCCACGCCGGGCACGTCCTCGTACGCGAACCAGCGCAGCTCCAGGGACTCCTCGCTGATCCGCTCCGCCGCCCCGGCGGGGGCCAGCGCCGCGTACTGCACGTCCAGGTGCCAGTTGCACGGAGCCGGGATCGGATGCCGGTCCAGCCGGACGGGCCCGCCGGGCAGCAGGGCCAGCCCCGTCACACCGGACTCCTCCGCGGCCTCACGGAGCGCCGCCGCCTCCAGGGTGGCGTCCTGCGGCTCGCAGTGGCCGCCCATCTGGAGCCACATCCGCAGCTTCCGGTGCAGGGTCAGCAGCACCTTCCCCCGCGACGGGTCGATCACCAGGGCGCTGGCCGTCACATGCCCGGCCCCGCACGCCTTCCACATGCCGTCGTCGTGCTCGGCCAGATGGCCGAGGTAGACCCGGCGCAGCTCCGCCTGGCCCCCGGCCGCGTCCTCGGGGGCGTACCCCTTCAGCACGAGGACGGCGTCGTCGTGCAGCGTCACCGGTCGCGGCCGTCCTCGTCCGGGGCCTCCGCCCCGCCGTCGTCGTCCTTGCCCTCGACGGGCTTCGGCCGCTCCGGGGCCGAGCCCTGCGCGGCCTCGCCGAGCATCCTGTCCAGCTCGGAGAAGTCGGCCTGCTCGTGGTGGACGAAGCCGTCCGGGTCGTCCAGGTCGCCGGCGGTCGGCAGCATGTCCGGGTGGGCCCAGAGCGCGTCCCGCCCCTCCAGCCCCCGGGCGTCCGTGAGCGAGGCCCACAGGCGCGAGGCGTCCCGCAGCCGGCGCGGGCGCAGCTGGAGGCCGATGAGCGTGGCGAACGTCTGCTCGGCCGGACCGCCGGAGGCACGGCGCCTGCGCATCGTCTCGCGCAACGCGTCCGACGAGGTCAGCCGGGACTTCGCGGCCTCGTGGACCACCGCGTCCACCCAGCCCTCCACCAGCGCGAGAGCCGTCTCCAGACGCGCCAGGGACGCCTTCTGCTCGGGCGTGTCCTCGGGCTGGAACATGCCCTGCTGGAGGGCGTCCTGCAGCTGCTCCGGCTGCGAGGGATCGAACTGGCCGACCACGTCCTCCAGCTTGCTGGTGTCGACCTTGATCCCACGGGCGTACGCCTCGACCGCGCCGAACAGGTGCGACCGCAGCCACGGCACATGGGCGAAGAGCCGCTGGTGGGCGGCTTCGCGCAGGGCCAGATACAGCCGGACCTCGTCCTGCGGGACGCTGAGGTCCTTGCCGAACTTCTCCACGTTCAACGGGAGGAGCGCGGCCTTGCCCGCCGGACCCAGGGGCAGCCCGATGTCGGTGGAACCGACCACCTCACCGGCGAGCGTGCCCACGGCCTGCCCGATCTGCTGGCCGAACATGGCGCCGCCCATGGAGCGCATCATGCCGATCAGCGGGCCCGCCATGGCCTGCATCTCCTCGGGCAGCACATCGCCCATCGCCAGGCCCACCCGCTCGGCCACCGGGTCGACCAGCTGCCGCCAGGCGGGCAGCGACGCCTCGACCCACTCCGCCCGGCTCCAGGCCACGGTGGAGACCGAACCGGAGGGCATCGACGTGACGCCGTCCAGCCAGAGGTCCGCCAGCCGCAGCGCCTCGTCGACCGCCGTGCGCTCCGAGGGACCGACACTGGCGTCCTTGGAACCGTCCGGCGTGCCCTGCGAGACCGTCTGGCGGGCGATCTGCTTGGCCATGTCCCAGTTCACGGGACCGCCCTCATAGCTCAGCATCTGGCCGAGCTGCTGGAAGGCGGCGCCGAGATCGTTCGGGTTCATCGAGCCGAACATCGCGGCGAACGGGTTGTCCCCGCCCGCCCCCGGCCCGAATCCGAACGGGTTTCCGGGCCCGCCCGCGCTCTGCCCACCTTCGGTGGGGTCCTTCTTCTTGCCCTCGTCGCCGTTCTCCGGCTCCTCCGGCGGAAGGCCGAATCCGAATGGGGTGTCACTCACGGGTTTCCTCGGCTCGTAGGGCCGCCGGCTCGAACCGACGGCGACTGCCCGACATCACCATCCAGCGTAGACACCACGCCCGCTTCGGGCCTCAGTGCTCCCTCGGCTCCCGGCCTGCGGCAGGATGGACGCCACCTGGTACGTACGCGTCACGTCGGGTACGTACTGAAGACAACCGCTGGAGACGCCCGGTGAGTTCCCCAGATCCGCAGGTTCGCGCAGCGCGAAACCCGACCGACCCCCCGCCCGCGAGCACACCCGAAGAAAAACGTCCCAGGAGCCGCCGGAACCGGGGCCCCGTCGTCGCGGTCACCGGCGCCGCCACCGGCATCGGCGACCTGCTGACCGCCCACCTCGCCGCATCCGACGAGATCAAGCAGGTCATCGCCATCGACGAGCGTCGCGGTGAGGTCTCCGAGGCGACCTGGCACATCCTGGACGTCCGCGACCCGGCCATCGCCGAGAAGCTGCGCGGAGCGGACGTCGTCGTGCACCTGGCCCTCGACCTCGACCTGGAGACCGACCCCGCCGCCCGCACCGCGTACAACGTACGTGGAACGCAGACCGTGCTCACCGCGGCGGCCGCCGCCGGGGTCCACCGGGTCGTGCTGTGCACCTCGGCGATGGTCTACGGAGCGCTCGCCGACAACGACGTGCCGCTCTCGGAGGATGCCGAGCTGCGGGCCACCGCCGAGGCCACCGGCGTCGGCGACCTCCTGGAGATCGAGCGGCTCGGCCGCCGTGCCCCGCGCGCCCACCCCGGCCTCAACGTGACCGTCGTACGCCCCGCCGTCCTGGTCGGCGGCACCGACACCGCCCTGACCCGCTACTTCGAGTCCCCGCGCCTCCTGGTCGTCGCCGGATCGCGCCCCACCTGGCAGTTCTGTCACGTCGAGGACCTGGTGACGGCGTTGGAGTACGCCGCGCTGGAGAAGATCGACGGCGAGTTCGCGGTGGGCTGCGACGGCTGGCTGGAACAGGACGAGGTCGAGGAGCTGAGCGGCGTACGCCGGATGGAGCTGCCCTCCGCCGTCGCGCTCGGGGCCGCCGCCCGGCTCCACCGGATCGGCCTCACCCCGTCCCCGGCGGGCGACCTGGCGTACACCATGCACCCCTGGGTCGTCAGCGTCAGCCGGCTGCACGACGCGGGATGGCGCCCGAAGTGGACGAACGAGGAGGTGCTCGGCGCCCTCCTCGAAGAGGTCGAGGGCCGCCACACCGTCGCCGGACGACGCCTGGGCCGCAAGGACGCCACCGCCGCCGGGGCCGCCGGAGCCACGGTCGCGCTCCTCGGCGCCGCCGCGGTGGTCCGCCGTGCCCGCAAGGCCCGCCGCCGCATCTGACCCACCCGCCGGCACGTCCGGCGACGCCTGTAGGAGACTCCAAACGGACCGCACCGCCGCCGGTGGATGAGGCAATTCCAGGTTGTCGGAGCCGTACGGCACGATGGGGGCATGGCACCCATCCACGACCACCCCGGCGAGCACGCGGCGGCCGATCCCGTCCGGCTGCTGGCGATCCGGGACACTCCGCTCTCCGTCGACGAGGTGTTCCGCGCCGTCGGCGACGACGCGGCGGGCGGCATCGCGCTCTTCGTCGGCACCGTGCGCAACCACGACGGCGGGCAGGACGTCGGCGCGCTCGGCTACTCCTGCCACCCTTCCGCCGAGGACGAGCTGCGCCGTGTGGCGGAGAAGGTCGTCGCCGACTTCCCGGTCCGCGCACTGGCGGCCGTCCACCGAGTGGGTGAACTGGCGGTGGGCGACCTGGCCGTCGTCGTCGCCGTCGCCTGCCCGCACCGCGCCGAGGCGTTCGACGCCTGCCGCAAGCTCATCGACGACCTCAAGCACGAGGTGCCGATCTGGAAACACCAGCGGTTCTCGGACGGTACGGAGGAATGGGTCGGAGCCTGCTGATCGCAAACCGTACGGAGACGCATCGGCCCCGATTTGCGTAACCGCACCCCCGCCATGAGCGTTGGTCTTCCGGATCGTTAATCTGCTGATCGGGGTACCCGGTCGCTCATGGGTAGGGAGGTCGTGATGGCGGCACTCGCTTGGCTGTTGATTCCTGTCATAGCTGCTGTCGGCGGTGCGATATGGGCGGGTTGGGCCGCCCGCAATCGAACGACCGGCGATGTCACCGAACTCGCCGGCTACGCCCGTTTCCGCGACGCGATGGCCAAATCGCATTCCGGTTCCGAGGCCGCCTGAGACCGACGCACGCCGCGTGACGTCTTCCGCCGCGTTCCGGTCGCCCCCGGACGGACCGGCCCCTGCGGTGCACTGACAGGCCCTTCCCGTACTGTCGTTCCATGCCACGCCGCACCGCGACGATGCTCGCCTCCACCCTCGTCCTCATCGCGCTGCTCTGCGCAGGCGTGCTGATCAAAGTGCCGTATGCGGAGATGTCCCCCGGACCGACGGTGAACACCCTGGGCGACGCGCGCGGCGAGCCCGTCCTGCAGATCTCCGGTCGCAAGACGTACCCGGCTTCCGGCCATCTCAACATGACGACGGTCCGCGTCACCGGGGCGGAGTACCGGATGAACATCGTCGAGGCCGTCTACGGCTGGCTGGCCCACGACAGCGTCGTGGTCCCGCACGACACGCTCTACCCGAACGGGAAGACCGAGGAACAGTCCACCCAGGAGAACGCCGAGGAGTTCAGCCAGTCCCAGGAGAGCGCCAAGGTGGCGGCCCTGAAGCAACTGGACATCCCGGTCGCCACCCAGGTCGTGGTCTCCACCGTGGTCAAGGGCAGTCCCTCCGAGGGCAGGCTGCACGCGGGCGACGTGATCAAGGCCGTCGACGGCACGGCGGTCAAGGAGCCCGACGACGTGGCGAAGCTCGTCACCCAGCACCGCCCCGGCGAGAACGTCGTCTTCACCATCGTGCCGGCGAAGGAGGCCGCCGCCGCCGAGAAGGCCGGCCGCGCCCCCGAGGGCGGCGAGAAGATCACCGTCAAGACGGTGAAGGCCCCCGACCAGGGCGAGGGCGAGGCGGGCGGCGAGGGCCGGGCGATCGTCGGCATCAGGGCCGGGACCGACCACACGTTCCCGTTCGAGATCGACATCAAACTCGCCGACGTCGGCGGCCCCAGCGCCGGGCTGATGTTCTCCCTGGGCATCATCGACAAGCTCACCCCGGGCGATCTGACCGGCGGCACGTTCGTCGCGGGCACCGGCACCATCGACGACGCGGGCGAGGTCGGCCCGATCGGCGGCATCACCATGAAGCTGGTCGCCGCCCGCGAGGCCGGGGCCCGCTACTTCCTCACGCCCGACGACAACTGTGCCTCGGCCGCGGCCGACACGCCCGACGGACTCACCCTGGTGCGGGTCAAGACCGTCGAGGACGCCACGAAGTCGATGGAGCTGATCCGCATGGGGAAGACCGCTGGCCTGCCCAGCTGCTCGACCGGCTGACGGCCGCGCCGCCCGGGGCCCGCGAGGGCTCCCGGGCAGCGGCCGGATCAGGACTCGAACGTCGCCGCGAGCGCGTCGGCGAGGCCGGGCACCAGGCCGGAGCCGGTCAGCACCTCGGTGGGCGAGTCCTTCTCGCGCAGCCGTACGGCGGACTCGCGGGCCCCGTCCCGCAGGACGGCCACCGTCATCCGCACCTCCTGCCGGTCGGGGTGGTCGGCCACCCATTTCGTCAACTGCCGGTCGCTGAGACCCTCCGGCACGGAGGCCTCGGCGGACGGCGGCAGCATCAGCCGTTCCACGGTCATGGCGCAGCCGACCACCGCGTCGGGCCAGGCGATGGTGGCGAGGAAGTCGTCGAGCGCGGTGCCCGGCGGCAGCTCGTCCTGCTCGATCGGGGTGAGGGCGGCGACGGAGGAGCCGGGGTCCTCCAGACCCAGCTGAGCGGCCAGACCGGGCTCCTGGACGCGCAGCTGCGCGGTGTCGACCAGGGCGAACAGCCGGGCCGGCTGGTCCCAGCCGAGGTTGGAGGCATAGGCGTCGATTTCGAGGACGGCGACGGTGAGCGGACTCGCGGCCATCGGGGGTCCTGCGGGGGAAACGTTGGGCATGGGCAATATCCTGCCTCCTTCCGCCCCGGGAACGGGAACTAGGTAAAGCCTCAGTAAGTTGCATAGGTGGGCTCTACGATCCCTGGGCCTGTTCCACACGACCGCGAACTTCGAGGTGCGCACGTTGGCTTTCCAGATGCCGGACCGCGGCGGAGGCCCGACCGGGCCACGGATCAGAGTCGGCCGCCCGTCCCGGCGTGCCCGAACCCTGCTCATGACTTTGGGTGTCCTGGCGGTCCTCGCCATGGCTTTCGTCATGTTCGCGGGGTTCTGGACGGACTGGCTCTGGTACAGGTCGGTCGCGTATTCATCCGTCTTCACCACCACCCTGTGGACCAAGATCGGGCTGTTCCTCGTCTTCGGACTGCTGATGGCGCTCGCCGTCGGCGTGAACATCTGGCTCGCGCACCGGCTCCGGCCGCCGCTGAGCGCGATGTCGCTGGAGCAGCAGAGCCTGGACCGCTACCGCATGAGCATCGCCCCCTACAAGAAGTGGGTGCTGCTCGCCGTCACGGCGCTCGTCGGGCTGATCGCCGGAGCCTCCTCCTCCGGTCAGTGGCGCACCTGGCTGCTGTACATCAACGGCGTGCCGTTCAACCAGAAGGACCCCCAGTTCAAGCTGGACGTCGCCTTCTTCGCGTTCGACCTGCCGTGGTACCGCTTCCTGCTGGGCTTCGGCTTCGCGGCGACCGTGCTCTCGCTGATCGCCGCCGCGCTGACCCACTACCTGTACGGCGGACTGCGCATCACCAGCCCCGGCGCCCGCGCCACCGGGGCGGCCACCGGCCACCTCTCGGTGCTGCTCGGCGTCTTCGTCTCCCTGAAGGCCGTGGCGTACTGGCTCGACCGGTACGGCCTGGCCGTGAAGTCCAGCGACTTCAAGGCCACCGACAACTGGACGGGTCTGCGGTACGTCGACGCCAACGCCTACCTTCCGGCGAAGACCATCCTGTTCTGCATCGCCGTGATCTGCGCGGTGCTGTTCTTCGCGACGCTGTGGCGCCGCACCTGGCAGCTCCCGGTCATCGGCTTCGGCCTGATGGTGCTCTCGGCGATCCTGATCGGCGGGCTCTACCCGGCGATCGTGCAGAAGTTCCAGGTCCAGCCGAACGAGCAGGCCAAGGAAGCGCCGTTCATCCAGAAGAACATCGACGCCACACGCGACGCGTACGACATCGATGACGCCAAGGTGGACGACTACGACGGACAGGCGGCCACGGAGGACGACACCAAGCTGCGGGCCGCGGCCAACACCGCCGCCAGCTACCGCGTGATGGACCCCAACGTCGTCTCGCCGGCCTTCCAGCAGCTCCAGCAGCGGAGGAACTACTACCAGTTCCCCAAGACGCTCGACGTCGACCGCTACAAGGACGAGGACGGCAAGGAGCAGGACACCGTCATCGGTCTGCGGGAGCTGAACATCCAGGGCATCCCCAAGCGGAACTGGATCAACGACCACTTCACGTACACCCACGGCTACGGCGCCATCGCGGCCCGCGGCACCACCACCGGCACCAACCCGACGGGATCCCCGGACTTCACCGAGTCGGGCCTGCCCTCCACCGGTGAGTTCGGCACGTACGAGCAGCGGATCTACTACGGCGAGAAGACCGAGCAGTACTCCATCGTCGGCGGGCCCCAGAAGGAGCTCGACTACGAGGAGGACGGCGAGAAGACCACCAGCTACAAGGGCGACAGCGGGGTCAGTCTCTCCAACACCTTCAACCGCGCCGCGTACGCGGTCTCGTTCAGCGAGCCGCAGATCATGTACTCGGGAGCCATCGGCGAGGGCTCGCGCATCCTGTACAACCGCACGCCCAAGGAGCGCGTCGAGGCGGTCGCCCCGTGGCTGACCATCGACGGGGACGCCTACCCGGCGGTCGTGGACGGCCGGATCCAGTGGGTCGTCGACGCGTACACCACGAGCAACGGCTACCCGTACGCGTCCCGGACGACGCTCGGCGACACCACGGCCGACTCGCTGACGACCAACCAGCGCGCGGTCGTCGCCCAGCAGAACCAGGTCAACTACATCCGCAACTCGGTGAAGGCCACCGTCGACGCGTACGACGGCAAGGTCAAGCTGTACGAGTGGGACACCGAGGACCCGGTCCTCAAGACCTGGCGCAAGGCGTTCCCGGGGACGGTCGAGGCCCGGAGCGACATCCCGAAGGCGCTGATGGACCACCTGCGGTACCCGCAGGACCTCTTCAAGGTCCAGCGCGAGCTGCTGACCCGCTACCACGTCGAGGACCCCGCGCAGTTCTACAGCGGCTCCGACGCGTGGCAGGTGCCGGACGACCCGACCAACAAGGAGCCGGGCTCCGTTCCGCCGTACTACCTGAGCATGAAGATGCCGGGCCAGGAGGCGCAGGAGTTCTCGCTGACCACCACGTTCACCCCCCGGGGCCGCCCCAACCTGGGGGCCTTCATGGCGGTGAACGCGGACGCGGCCAGCAAGGACTACGGCACCATGCGGCTGCTGCGGGTCACCTCCACGGTGAAGGGCCCCGGCCAGGTGCAGAGTGAGCTCAACGGCAACGACGACGTCGCCGAGTTCGTGCGGAACCTGAAGGGCACCGACTCGGACATCGAGTACGGCAACCTGCTGACGGTTCCGCTGGAGGGCGGCTTCCTCTACATCGAGCCGGTCTACACGCGCGGTGGCAACCAGAACTACCCGCTGCTGCGGAAGGTCGCCGCCTCGTACGGATCGAAGATCGTCTTCGAGAACAACCTGGGTGACGCTCTCAACGCGGTCTTCGGGGTCGACGGCGACGCGGACACGACGCCGCCCGACCCGAGCGAGCCGCCGGGCGAGACCGACGAGCCCCCGGCCACCGGTGACGCGGCGCTCAAGAAGGCCATCGCGGACGCCCAGAAGGCGTACGAGGACGGCGAGAAGGCGCTCAAGGAGCAGGACTGGCCGGCCTACGGCAAGGCGCAGGACGCTCTCCAGGAGGCTCTGGAGCGGGCCGCCGCCGCGCAGCCCGAGGCGGGCGGCGAGGGGGACAAGGCCGACGGCGACAAGCCGGCGGCCGACGCCGAGCCGGACGGTTCGGCTTCGCCCGCGAGCGCCGAGAAGTCCGCGGACCCGGCGAGGAAGTCCGAAGGGGCCGAGAAGGGCTCCGACCAGGGCAGCTGAGAAGAGTCCACCCCGCGTCGTGGTACTGTTTGAACACAACGACGCGGGGTGGAGCAGCTCGGTAGCTCGCTGGGCTCATAACCCAGAGGTCGCAGGTTCAAATCCTGTCCCCGCTACTGAAAAGACGAAGGCCCGGATCTCCCCGAGATCCGGGCCTTCGTCATGCCTGTGGTGACCGTGCCGTGACGATTTCAAGCGGTGGGCGTGAAGCGCGGTTCACTGGGCAGCAGTTGGGTCCGGACGTGTTTCACTTGTCTCTCTGTGGGCATGTCGACAAAACGCTGTAGTGACCTCACTGTCCGCGATATACCAGGTGTACGCGGGTTACAGGTGGTGCGACGATGGTATTTATGGGGGACAGGGCAACTCTGTTGGAGACAGGGCGGTTTGTGCGGCAGCGCGGCCACGACGCGGAGAGCGCGGTAGACGCGGCTTTCGCCGCTGCCATCGCCGGGGCGGGTGCACCGGTCCAGCGGACCGGCGACCTCGGCGCGGCCTCGTCCGACGAGGCGGTCCCGTCCGATGACGGCGCCGCGCCCGAGGGCGGCCCCACGCCCGAGGACACCGTTCCCGAGGACGCCACCACCGACGCGGTCGACGCCGCGGACCACGCCGAGAGCGAGGCGCGCCACCGACGCGCCGCCGACGCGGGGGACACCGCCTCCATGAGCGTCCTGGGCGCCCTGCTGCTGCGTCGGGGAGACCTGGACGGCGCCGAGCGCTACCTGCGCGCCGCCACCGCGGACGGCGACCGGGCCGCCGCGAACAACCTGGGCGTCCTGCTGCACCAGCGCGGCTACCCGGACGAGGCCGCCGGCTGGTGGCGGATCGCCGCCGTGGCCGGCTCCGCCGCCGCCGCGCACGCGCTCGGACGGCACCTCCGCGAGCGCGGCGACGAGCCCGGTGCGGAGTACTGGCTGCGGCAGTCCGCCGAGCAGGGCCACGCGCTCGGCGCGTACGCGCTCGCCGACCTCCTGGAGCACCGCAGCGACGTCGGCGCCGAGCGCTGGCTGCGCGCCGCCGCCGAACAGGGGCACCGCGAAGCCGCCTACCGGCTGGCCCGCGCCCTGGAACGCAAGGCCGTCGAGGACCCCCACGACGCCTTCGGCCTCGGCCGCGGCCCGGGACGGACCGGGACGGGCCCGATCCTCCCGGCCGTCGCGCCCGCTCCCCCCGCGGACGCCGCGGTCGGCAAGGGCGCGGCCCACGGCGACGGTCCGGTGGCGGGGCCCGCCGCCGGGCGGGTCGGCGAGGCCGAGCAGTGGTACCGCCAGGCCGCCGCCCGCGGACACCGGCGCGCCGCCCTGCACCTCGGCGCGATCCTGGAGCAGCGCGGCGAGCTGAAGGAGGCCGGGCGCTGGTACCTCACCTCCGCCAAGGCGGGCGAAGCGCGCGCCGCCTGCGCGCTGGGCTTCCTGCTGCGCGACGCCGGCGACGAGGAGAGCGCCGCCGTGTGGTGGCTGCGCGCCGCCCAGGACGGCGACGGCAACGCCGCCAACGCGCTCGGCGCACTGCACGCCGCGCGCGGTGAGCAGCAGACCGCCGAGCGCTGGTACCGGGCCGCCATGGACGCCGGGGACGTCAACGGGGCGTACAACCTCGGGCTGCTCTGCGCCGCCCAGGACCGCATCCCGCAGGCTGAGCAGTGGTACCGCCGCGCCGCGTACGCCGGGCACCGCGAGGCCGCCAACGCGCTCGCGGTCCTGCTCCTCCAGGCCGGCGACCACACCGGGGCCGAGCCCTGGTTCTCCAAGGCGGCCGAGGCGGGCAGCGTCGACGCCGCCTTCAACCTGGGCATCCTGCACGCGGGGCGCGACGAGGACCGTACGGCGCTCGGCTGGTACGAGCGGGCCGCGGCGGCCGGGCACACCGACGCCGCGCTCCAGGTCGGCATCGCCCTCCTGCGCGAGGGGGAGGACCAGGAGGCCGAGCGGCACCTGCGCTGCGCGGCGGGCGGTGGTAGCGCGGAGGCGGCTTTCCGGCTGGCCGGGGTGCTGGACGCGCGCCAGCCGCCCCCGGGGCCTCCGGCGCTCGGCGAGCCGATGCCGGAGAAGACCGAGTGCGAGGAGTGGTACGAGCGGGCCGCGCAGCAGGGCCACCGCCGCGCCCAGGTCCGGGTCGGCATGCTCGCCGCGGCCCGGGGGGACGTGGAGAGCGCCGCCCACTGGTACCGGGAGGCCGCCGAGGCGGGCAGCCGCAACGGTGCCTTCAACCTCGGGCTGCTGCTGGCCCGCGAGGGCAGCGAACGCGAGGCCGCCCTGTGGTGGACCCGGGCCGCCGGAGCCGGGCACGGCCGCGCCGCGCTGCGCCTGGCGCTCCTCGCCGCCCGCCGGGGCGAGCTGACCGAGGGGCAGCGCTGGTGCGCGCGGGCCGTGGAGCTGGGGCCGGCCGAGGTGGCCGAGCGGGCGGCGCGGCTGCGCGAGGCGCTCCACCAGGAGCTGACCGCGTGACGCGGGGCCGCGCGCGGCGCCGTGGACGACCGCGTACGGCCTCCCGGCCGGGGCGCCGTGAAGGGATTTGCATCGCCCGACCCGCTGACGTAACGTTGCATTCACCGACGCGGGGTGGAGCAGCTCGGTAGCTCGCTGGGCTCATAACCCAGAGGTCGCAGGTTCAAATCCTGTCCCCGCTACTGAAAAGACGAAGGCCCGGATCTCCCCGAGATCCGGGCCTTCGTCATGTCCGGGACCGGGAGGGTCCGCGGTCGACGGGGGAGAAGGCGGTGAACGCGCGAAGCCGGGCCCGCCCGTTCTCACGGGCGGGCCCGGCCGGGGTCGCTTTCAGGCGGCCGGAGCGCAGTCCGGGCAGAGGCCGCGGTAGGTGACCTCGACGTCGGAGACCGCGAAGCCGTAGCGCTCGTCCACCGGGAGGTCCGCCAGCGGGTTGCCCGCCGGGTGCACGTCCCGGATCGCGCCGCACCGGCCGCACACCAGGTGGTGGTGGGGGCGGTGGGCGTTCGGGTCGTAGCGCTTGGCCCGGCGGTCGGTGGACACCTCCAGCACCTCGCCGAGGGACACCATCTCGCCGAGCGTGTTGTAGACGGTGGCGCGGGAGATCTCCGGCAGCCGGGAGACGGCCCTCGCGTGGACCTCGTCCGCCGTCAGGTGCACATGGTCCCCGTCGAGGACCTCAGCCACGACACGCCGCTGCGCCGTCATGCGCCAGCCGCGTCCGCGAAGTCGTTCCAGCAGGTCGCTCATGGGGCCCAGCCTAACAGTGGAGGGACGGAATCCCGATCGGGTGTGACTTTGGACGTGCGGTGTTTCTGGATCTTTCATGACCCTGGATGATCAATGATCTTGGATAATCAACGGTTTTGGATGTTTGCTTGACTTAGACATTGTCCATTGTAGGATCGAGACCGGCATAGGCCAAGGGACAGGCTGCGCGGAACATCGCCCCGGCGACGGAGGCGGGTCGATCACCGAAGTGCAGGACATGACGCAGGAGGCGCACGTGACGCAGGGACCGCTCACCACGGAGGCCGGCGCGCCGGTCGCCGACAACCAGAACAGTGAGACCGCGGGCCCCGGCGGTCCGGTTCTCGTCCAGGACCAGGCGCTCCTGGAGAAGCTCGCCCACTTCAACCGCGAGCGCATCCCGGAGCGCGTGGTGCACGCCCGCGGCGCCGGCGCGTACGGCACCTTCACGCTGACCCGTGACGTCTCGCGGTGGACCCGGGCGAAGTTCCTCTCCGAGGTCGGCAAGCAGACCGAGACCTTCCTGCGCTTCTCCACCGTCGCCGGCAACCTCGGCTCCGCCGACGCCGTGCGCGACCCCCGCGGTTTCGCGCTGAAGTTCTACACCGAGGAGGGCAACTACGACCTCGTCGGCAACAACACCCCGGTGTTCTTCATCAAGGACGCCATCAAGTTCCCCGACTTCATCCACACCCAGAAGCGCGACCCGTACACCGGCTCGCAGGAGGCGGACAACGTCTGGGACTTCTGGGGGCTGTCACCCGAGTCGACGCACCAGGTGACCTGGCTCTTCGGCGACCGCGGCATCCCGGCCACGCTGCGCCACATGAACGGGTACGGCTCGCACACCTACCAGTGGAACAACGAGGCCGGCGAGGTCTTCTGGGTCAAGTACCACTTCAAGACCGACCAGGGCATCGAGAACCTCACCCAGGAGGAGGCCGACAGGCTCGCCGGGGAAGACCCCGACAGCCACCAGCGCGACCTGCGCGAGGCGATCGAGCGGGGCGACTTCCCGTCCTGGACGGTGCAGGTGCAGATCATGCCCGCGGCGGACGCGGCGACGTACCGCTTCAACCCGTTCGACCTCACCAAGGTGTGGCCGCACGCGGACTACCCGCCGATCGAGATCGGGAAGCTGGAGCTCAACCGCAACCCGCAGAACGTCTTCGCCGAGGTCGAGCAGTCCGTCTTCAGCCCCGCGCACTTCGTGCCGGGCATCGGCCCCTCCCCGGACAAGATGCTCCAGGGCCGCCTCTTCGCCTACGGCGACGCCCACCGCTACCGCGTCGGCATCAACGCCGACCACCTGCCGGTGAACCGCCCGCGCGCCACCGAGGCGCGGACCAACAGCCGGGACGGCTTCCTCTACGACGGCCGTCACCAGGGCGCCAAGAACTACGAGCCGAACAGCTTCGGCGGCCCCGCCCAGACCGACCGGCCGCTGTGGCAGCCGGTCCCGGTCACCGGTGTCACCGGCAACACCGAGGCCCCCGTGCACGCCGAGGACAACGACTTCGTGCAGGCGGGCAACCTCTACCGGCTCTACTCCGAGGACGAGAAGGCCCGGCTGATCGACAACCTCGCCGGGTTCATCGCCAAGGTCTCGCGCGACGACATCGCCGAGCGCGCGATCAACAACTTCCGCCAGGCGGACGGCGACTTCGGCAAGCGGCTGGAAGCCGCGGTCCAGGCCCTGCGCGGCTGACCGGGCGTTTGCCGTCGACGGTGGGCCGGACTCCCTCACGGGGGTCCGGCCCACCGGTCGTCAGGGGCGGGGGAGGCGGGTGGCGGCGCGACCTGGGCTAGGGCGGGTTTCGAAAGTCCCGCCTGCTCGGCGACGCCCGGCACGCACGCTCGCCGCGTTGTCGGGGCCGCCCCGATACATCCGGTATCGGGGCGGCCCTCCGCCTTGCGATCGCACGCACCGGACGCCGCCGAGCCCGCCCTCCGGGCGGACGACGCTCCTTTCGAAACACGCCCTAGCGGCCCTCAGCCGGCGGCCGCGACCGGGCGCCGGCGGCGGGCGGGCGACCAGCAGCGGATGATGTCGCGCACCGAGACGATGCCCACCGCCCCCTCGCCGTCCAGCACGACCAGGTGCCGGAACCCGCCGTGCGTCATGGCTTCCGCCGCCTCCTCCAGGGTCCAGGCCGGCGCGGCGAACACGACGTCGGTGGTGGTGTGGGCGGACGCGGTCTCCCGGTCGGGGTCCAGCCCTGCCCCGACCGCGTCGAGAATGTCGCGCTCGGTGATGATGCCGAGCCCGAAGGTGTCCGGATCATGGACGACAGCCGCTCCGATGCGGCGGGCCGACATCAGCCGGGCCGCCTGGCGGAGCGTATGGGTGGGGCCGATGGTGAGGACCACCGTGCTCATGGCGTCACGGACGAGCATGAAACGAGCCACCTCCTCGGTGAGCCCACTCTGTGAGTCGATTCACAAGTTCACAAGTGGGGGGAGGCCCAGAGTCGCACGCCGGGGGAGGGCCGACAAGGGGTGGGCGAAGCGCGGGGAGGGCGTGCGGCCGTCGCACACCGCGCCCCCGCGCACCGCGTGAACCGGACGGTTTCGGACAGGCGCGCACCGGGGGTTCGGCGGAGCCGCGTCGGGAACGCCCGTGAGCCCCGGTGGCGACAGCCCAGTGGAGCGGGGGCAGGGCCCCCGGGTCGCGGCAGCCCGGCGGAGCGGGGTCAGGACCGGCGGTCGAGGTAGCTCAGCAGGTCGTCGTGGAGCGTGCCGTTGGACGCCGCCGCGTTTCCGCCGTCCACGCCGTCCACCCCGTCCAGCGAGGTGAAACGACCGCCCGCCTCCTGCACGATGATCGCGTTCGCCGCCATGTCCCACAGCGACAGTTCCGGCTCGGCGCAGAGGTCCACGGAACCCTCCGCCACCATCATGTACGGCCAGAAGTCCCCGTACCCCCGCGTCCGCCAGCAGGCCCGGGTGAGGTCCAGGAAGCCGTCGAGGCGGCCCTGCTCCTCCCAGCCGGACAGCGAGGAGAACGCGAACGAGGCGTCGGAGACCCGGCGCACCTTCGACACGTGCATCCGGCTCGCGGAGGTGAGGCTGCGGCCGGTGAACGCGCCCGCGCCCTTCGCCGCCCACCAGCGCCGGTTCAGCGCCGGCGCGGAGACCAGGCCCACCACCGGCTGGAAGTCGCCCTCCGGACCCGCCTCCATCAGCGAGATCAGCGTCGCCCACACCGGCACGCCGCGCACGTAGTTCTTGGTGCCGTCGATCGGGTCGATCACCCAGCGGCGCGGACCGCTTCCCTCGACCCCGTACTCCTCGCCCAGGATCGCGTCCCGGGGGCGGGCCCGACGCAGGTGGCCCCGGATCAGCTCCTCGGCGGCCTTGTCGGCCTCGCTCACCGGGGTCATGTCCGGCTTGGTCTCCACCTTCAGGTCGAGAGCCTTGAACCGGTCCATCGTCGCGGCGTCGGCGGCATCCGCCAGTACGTGGGCGAGCCGCAGATCATCGTGGTAGTCGGGCATGCTGTCACAGTATCCAGGGCCCTCGTGCGAGGGCCACCGCGCCCCCGGTCGCCGCCTTCCCGCACGCCCTTGACAGCCCCCGCGAGCGCGTCGACCCTGAACCGCAGGAATCCCGGGGGCAGGGGGCGGCGGCGATGCGGAGAGCGCGACAGGCCCTGCTGGAGGCCGCCCACCGGGCGTTGGAGGACCGGCCCTGGCGTTCCGTGCGCATGGCCGACGTCGCCGCCCTGGCCGGGGTCTCCCGGCAGACCCTCCACAACGCGTTCGGCACCAAGGAAGGGCTGGCCGGGGCCCTGCTGCGGCGGGCCGTCGACGACTACCTCGCCGGGGTGGACCGCGCGCTGGGCGCCCCGGGGCCCGACCGCCCGGCCGCCGTCGCGCTCTGGACCCTGCGGGCCGCCCGGCAGGACGCGCTGGTCAAGGCGTTGCTGACCGGACACTGGGCGGACGGGCTGCCCCGCCCGGACCGTCGGCCGGGTTCCCGGGGGCGGACGGGCGGGAAGCCGCCGCCGACCCCCGAGGAGCTGCTCGCGCTGGTGCGGGCGCGGACCGCGGACGCCTCGCCCGGAGGCGCGGAGGGGCGCTGCGAGATCGCGCTACGGCTCGCGCTGTCCTGCGTGGTCGTCCCGGTGCCGGGCGACGACGCGGCGGACAGCGGCGCGCTGCGCCTGGTCCGGGAGGCGGCCCGGCCCCCGGCCCAGGGCGTGTTGCGAAAGTAGCGCCGGACGCCGCCGAGCAGGCGGGACTCCCGAAACACGCCCTAGGAGCGGGCGACGGCGACGAGCTGGCCGGGGCTCAGTGCGCCGAGCCGGAGAGCTGGAGGCCGATCACACCGATGATCACCAGCGAGATCGAGACCAGCTTCAGGGTGGAGACCACGTCACCGAGGAAGACCATGCCGTAGATCGCGGTACCGGCCGCCCCGATGCCGGTCCACACCGCGTACGCCGGGCCGATGTCCAGCTTCTTCAGCGCCAGGGTCAGCAGACCGAAGCTGCCCAGCGCGAACGTGGCGAACGCGATCGTCGGCCAGAGCCGGGTGAATCCGTGGGAGAGCTTCAGACACACGGCGAAGCCGGTCTCCAGCAGTCCTGCGACCACGACCAGCAGCCACGCCATCGTCCGTTGCCTCCCGAGTAGGTGACGGCTTCGTCCCGCTCGGTGCGATTATGCCTTCACCGGTCGTCGAAGCGCGCGGACATGCCCGAGGGGGCGCGGCCGACTCCGGCCGGAGGCCCCGTCAGCCGTCCTCGTGCCGTCGGCCGTCTGGTCCGGCAGCCGTTCTCACGCGGTCAGTCGCCCTCGCGCCGCTCCCGGGTCGAGAGCAGCCTGCGCAGGGAGTCCAGCCGGGCCGGGTCGGCGTGCCCCTCGGCCACCCAGGCGTCCAGAGCGCATTCGGGCTGGTTCTCGTCGTGGGTGCAGCCGCGCGGACACTCCGCCGTACCCGGCTCCAGATCCGGGAAGGCGTGGATGACGCGCGAGGGGTCGACGTGGTGCAGCCCGAAGGAGCGCACGCCGGGGGTGTCGACCACCCAGCCCCGGTCGCCGGGCAGCGGCAGCACGAGGGCCGAGGTGGTGGTGTGCCGCCCCCGGCCGGTGACCGCGTTGACGTCGCCGGTGGTCCGCCGCCGGTCCGCCGGCACCAGGGCGTTGACCAGGGTCGTCTTGCCGACCCCGGAGTGCCCGACGAAGGCGGTGATCCTGCCCGCCAACTGCTCGCGGACCCGCTCCGCCGCGTCCCCCGTCTCCAGCTCCTCACGGCTGGTCACGATGTACGGGACGCCGAGCGGGGTGTACGCCTCCAGCAGCGCGTCCGGCGGGGCCAGGTCGGACTTGGTCAGCACCAGGAGCGGGGAGAGCCCGCCGTCGTACGCCGCGACCAGGCAGCGGTCGATCATGCGCGGCCGGGGCTCCGGGTCGGCCAGCGCGGTGACGATCGCCAGCTGGTCGGCGTTGGCGACGACGACGCGCTCGTACGGATCGTCGTCGTCCGCCGTGCGGCGCAGCACCGTACGGCGCGGGGCGATGCGCACGATCCGGGCCAGGGTGTCCTTCTCGCCGGAGAGGTCGCCGACGATGGAGACGGTGTCGCCCACCACGGCGGCCTTGCGCCCCAGCTCGCGGGCCTTCATCGCCACCACGGTCCGGCCCTCGACGAGGCAGGTGAGCCGGCCCCGGTCGACGGTGAGGACCATGCCGTCCTCGGCGTCCTCGTGCTTGGGCCGGATGTGGGTGCGCGGGCGGTTGCCCTTGCGGTTGGGGCGGACGCGGATGTCGTCCTCGTCGGGGTTCTTCCCGTAGCGGCGCATGGGTCTAGGCCCCGAGCATTCCGGTCCACAGGGCCGGGAAGTCCGGCAGGGTCTTGGCGGTGGTGCCCACGTTCTCGATCTCCACGCCCTTCACCGCCAGGCCGATGATCGCCCCGGCGGTGGCCATCCGGTGGTCGTCGTACGTGTGGAAGACGCCGCCGCGCAGCGGGCGCGGGCGGATGTGCAGCCCGTCCGCCGTCTCGGTGACGTCGCCGCCCAGCTCGTTGATCTCCTTGGTCAGCGCGGCCAGCCGGTCCGTCTCGTGCAGCCGCAGGTGGGCCACTCCGCTCAGCGTCGAGGGGGAGTCCGCCAGCGCCGCGACCGCCGCGATGCCCGGGGTCAGCTCGCCGACCTCGCCGAGGTCCACGTCGATGCCGTGGATCCGGCCCGTACCGGTGAAGGTCAGTCCGCGTTCGGTCAGCTCGCAGGAGCCGCCCATCGCGGTGAAGATCTCGCGCAGCGCGTCACCCGGCTGGGTGGTGCGCTCGGGCCAGTCGGGGATGGTGACCCGGCCGCCGGTCACCAGGGCCGCCGCCAGGAACGGCTGGGCGTTGGAGAGGTCCGGCTCGATCGTCAGGTCCCGGCCGAGCAGGGCGGAGGGCGACACCCGCCAGACGTTCGGTTCACCGCCCGTCTCCGGCTCGTCCACCTGGGCGCCGACCGCGCGCAGCATGTCGACGGTCATCCGGATGTGCGGCATCGAGGGGAGGGTGGTCCCGGTGTGCCGGACCTCGACGCCGTGGTTGAAGCGCGGGGCCGACAGCAGCAGCGCCGAGACGAACTGCGAGGAGGACGATGCGTCGATCGACACCGGGCCGCCCACCAGCGCCCCGCCGCCGTGCACGGTCAGCGGCAGCGCCCCGCGCCCGTCGTCGTCGATCCGCGCGCCGAGCGCCCGCAACCCCTCGATCACGCCGGTCAGCGGGCGCTCGTAGGAGCGGGGATCGCCGTCGAAGCGGACCGGGCCGTCGGCGAGGGTGGCGACCGGCGGCAGGAAGCGCATCACCGTGCCGGCGTTGCCGACGTCCACCGCCGCCGGGCCGTGCAGCCCCGCCGGGATGACCCGCCAGGCCTCGCCCGTGGCGTCCGGGGAGGCCGCGGCGGACGGACTGCTCGCGGACGAGGAGGAGACGGTCTCCTCGATGCCGACGCCCATCGCGCGCAGCGCGTCGGCCATCAGCAGGGTGTCGCGGGAGCGCAACGGGCGGCGCAGCCAGCCCGGCTCGGAGGCCAGCGAGGCCAGTACGAGGGCGCGGTTGGTGACCGATTTCGATCCGGGCACGGTGACGGTCGCGTCGACGGCGCCGCTCGCGTGGGGAGCGGGCCACAGGGCAGGGTGCACGGAACTCTCGGTCATGGCCTTTACTTTAGTGGTTCCGCACCCGCCTGGATCCTGGCGAAAAGCGCGCAAACCGCCCGTAACCCGTCCGGGGTGCGGGCCGGTGAGGGCCGGCCGGCCCTCACCAGCCCAGCAGCCACCGGCCGCCGCCGATCAGCGAGCACAACGACACCGCGTGGAAGAGGAACAGCCACAGCACCGCCGGGGCGTTGGTCAGCCGGGCCAACTGGTCCGCGTCGGAGTCCGGAGCCCCGCCGTGCCGGCGCTTGGACTGGAGCTCGAACGGCGGCCGCACCCCGCCCAGCAGCAGGAACCACACCACCGCGTACGCGAACGCCGCCTGGACGTCGGAGGAGGCCAGCCAGGACACCAGCAGGAACGTGGCGCCGGTCAGGATGACGGTGAGCGCCCCGTACACGTTGCGGATCATCACCAGCATCACCGCGAGCAGCGCCGTCGCCACCCACAGCAGGAGGGTGATCCTGCCGTTCGTGAGCAGCCAGGCGCCGCCCAGACCCAGCAGGGAGGGGGCCGTGTAGCCCGCCGCCGCCGTGAGGATCATGCCGATCCCCGTCGGCTTGCCGCGGCTCACGGTCAGCCCGCTGGTGTCCGAGTGCAGCCGGATGCCGGAGAGCTGCCGTCCGGTGAGCAGGGCCACCAGGCCGTGGCCGCCCTCGTGCGCGATGGTGATCGTGTTGCGGGCGAGCCGCCACAGCGGGTCGGGCACGACGGCGGTCAGCGCCAGGACGGCCGTCACCACCACCAGCCACTGCTCGGGGGCGGCCTGGGCGCCGGTGACGCGATCCCACAGATCGCCCAATTCGGTGCTGTTCATCGGCCGGGCGACTCCTTGCGGTCGGGGTGGGGGGTCGTGGCAGTCTGGCACCTATGTGCGGACGGTTTGCAGCCAGTCGGAAGCCCGAGGACCTGACCGGACTCTTCGGCGTCGAGAAGTGGGAACCCACCGAGACCCTGGAGCCGGACTGGAACGTGGCGCCGACCAAGAAGGTCTACGCGGTTCTGGAGGGTCCCGTTAAGGACGCCGACGACCCGCGTCCGGTTCGCCAGCTGCGCTCCTTGAGATGGGGACTCGTGCCCTCCTGGGCGAAGACCCCCGAGGGTGCGGCCCGGCTGATCAACGCCCGAGCGGAGACCGTCCACGAGAAGCCCTCCTTCCGCCGCGCCTTCGCCCGGCACCGCTGCATCCTGCCCGCCGACGGCTACTACGAGTGGGTCACCGGTGCGCAGGAGCGGCAGTTGGAGGAGGAGAAGGGCAAGAAGCGGGCCCGCAAGCAGCCCTACTTCGTCACCCCCGCCGACGGATCGGTCTTCGCGATGGCCGGGCTGTACGAGTTCTGGCGCGACGCGACCCTCCCCGACGACCACGAGAACGCCTGGTGGGCGACGTGCTCGGTGATCACCACCGAGGCGGAGACCACCCCGCTGGCCGTCGCCCCCGCCGAGGGGCCCGGCGCGCTCGCCGACATCCACCCCCGGATGCCGCTGATGCTCACCCCCGACCGCTGGGACGCCTGGCTGGACCCCGCGCCCACCGGCGTCGACGAATTGCGCGCCCTGCTGGAGCCGCCGCCGGGCGGGCTGATGCGCGCCTACCCGGTCGCCACCGCCGTCAGCAACGTCCGCAACAACGGACCGGAGCTGCTGGAGGAACTGGCCGCGCCGGAGGAGTCCACTCTGTTCTGAGGGGTTCCGAGCGGCACGCGGGCCCTCGTGCCGTTCCGCTTCGCGCACGGGGGAGGATGGCGCGGTGAGCCGTCTACCACGTACGCAGAACGTCATCACCGACGCCGGTGAGGCCCGGATCACCTGGGCCCCCGCCACCACCGCCGGGCCCCGCCTCGTCCTCGCCCTGGGCCACGGGGCCGGCGGCGGCATCGAGGCCCGGGACCTCCAGGCCCTCGCCCGGGTCCTGCCCGGCCACGGCGTCACCGTCGCCCTGGTGGAGCAGCCCTGGCGGGTGGCCGGCAAGAAGATGGCCCCCGCCCCGAAGGCCCTGGACACCGGCTGGCGCGGGGTGTGGCCCGCCCTGGCCGCCGCCGGGCCGCCCGTCGTCGCCGGGGGCCGCAGCGCCGGGGCCCGGGTCGCCTGCCGGACCGCGGCCGAACTGGGCGCCGCGGCCGTGCTCGCGCTCGGCTTCCCGCTCCACCCCCCGGGCAGGCCCGAGAAGTCCCGCGCCGCCGAACTGCTCGGCACGGGCGTGCCCACGCTGGTGGTGCAGGGCGGCGGCGACCCCTTCGGCCGGCCCGGCGAGTTCCCCCCCGGCGGGTACGCGTTGGCCGAGGTGCCCCACGGCGACCACGGGTTCGCCGTGCCGAAGAGGTCTGGGCTGACGGAGGAACAGGCGATGGGCGTCCTCACCGACGCGGTCGCCGGGTGGCTCGCGCCCCTCGGGTGACCGCCCGGGCCCCGCCCGCGGGAGGCGCCGCCGGACCCCGGGAATGCCCCGCCCGGGGGCGCTGTTGTTCGGGACGTCGGTACAACAACGTCGTACGTGGAGAGGGAGTCCGTCGCATGGGTTCGACCATCTGCCCCAGTCGCTCGAACGCCGCTGACCTGGAGTGGACCGTGCTGCCCGCGGCGAGGACCGCCCCCGAGCGGATGCTGGGCGGTGGTGATCGACAGGCCGCCCGCAAGCAAGGTCGACTATTCTCCGATGCGAGCGGGTCCGGTCTCGGTTCCGCCACATCGTTGGAGGAGGTGGGTCCGGTCACTGGGACCGACACAGGGACCGACGACGGCCGTGCCCCGGAGACGCCGGCCGAGCGCAACGCGCGCTTCGAGCGGGACGCCCTGGGCTTTCTCGACCAGATGTACTCGGCGGCGCTGCGCATGACGCGCAACCCGGCCGATGCCGAGGACCTGGTCCAGGAGACCTACGCCAAGGCGTACGGCTCCTTCCACCAGTTCCGTGAGGGCACCAACCTCAAGGCGTGGATGTACCGCATCCTCACCAACACCTTCATCAACTCGTACCGCAAGAAGCAGCGGGAGCCCCAGCGCAGCGCCGCCGAGGAGATCGAGGACTGGCAGCTCGCCCGGGCCGAGTCGCACATGTCGACCGGTCTGCGTTCGGCGGAGTCCCAGGCCCTGGACCATCTCCCGGACTCCGACGTGAAGTCGGCGCTCCAGGCGATCCCCGAGGAGTTCCGCATCGCCGTGTACCTCGCCGATGTGGAGGGCTTTGCCTACAAGGAGATCGCGGACATCATGGGGACTCCCATCGGTACGGTGATGTCCCGGCTGCACCGCGGCCGTCGCCAGCTGCGCGGCATGCTGGAGGACTACGCGCGCGAGCGCGGGCTCGTCGCGGCCGGCGCCGGTGACTCGGACGATCGGAAGGGCTCGGCCTCATGAGCTGCGGAGAGCCGCACGAGACGGACTGCTCGGAGGTCCTCGACCATCTCTACGAGTTTCTCGACCGGGAGATGCCCGAGGGCGACTGCACCAAGTTCGAGGTGCACTTCGAGGAATGCTCCCCGTGCCTGGAGAAGTACGGTCTCGAACAGGCCGTGAAGAAGCTGGTCAAGCGCTGCTGCGGGCAGGACGACGTCCCGACCGACCTGCGCTCCAAGGTGATGGGCAGGATCGAGCTGATCCGCGCCGGCGAGGCCGTGCCCGAGCAGGACGTGACCGCGCAGGACGCGGACCGGACCGCCACGGCCGCCGAATAGTCACCCGAATGTGCTAATCGGATCCGTAACGGCTCGGTGAGCCCCCCGAGTCGCTAGCGTGGCGCCTCCATCGACCATGCGGGGGCGAGTGCGGGCGTGAGGGGCATACCGGCGGCGGCGCGCTTCGTGGTCCCGCCCGTCGCCCCCGGCACTCCGGCCGGGGTGGGACGGCCGCCGTCCGCGGTCCGCAGGGCCCGGCCGACTAACCACCCCGCCACCCCCCGTGCCCGGGTCCACGCCGTCGGCGCCGAGGACGCCCGCACCCGGGGCCGCCGCGAACGGGTCGGCCCTGCCTCCGGCCTGACCGGCCGTGAACCCGGCGTGGACGAAAGCCGGTTGGAGGGTCCGGGGTTCGCCGGCCTCCCGCGCGGCGCCGGCGTACCCGGCGCCCCCGCCCGGCGACCGCGCGAGGACGGGCCGCTCACCCCCCCCAGAAGCGGCGGATCAGGGGACCGCGCCCGGAGTACGGCCGCGGGACCGCCCGGGGCGCCGGCTTCCCGAGCGGGGCCCGCGACGCCGTCCCGCACCACCGCGAACGGATCGACGGCGGCGGCCGTCCGTACGGGCACAGCGGCTCCCGCGACCCCGGGCCCGGGCGGAGCCCGGGCGGAGGTCGTCGCCGACGCCTTCGACGCGACGGCCTCGGCCCCCTCCTGCCCGCCGCCGCGCGCGCCCGGTCGCGGCGATGGCGGAGCGGCAGGCCGATCCGGGCCGGGAACGACCGCCCGGCGCCGGAAACGTCAGGACGGCCGACGCGTACGACGAGCTGTGCGGGGCAGGCGCGGACGGGCCGCGCGGGGCGCGCCGGCAGCTCGGGCCCGGCACCGGCCGCGACCCCCGGCCACCGGGGGCGGAGGCGCTGGGACGCGTCCTCGCGCGAGGCGGTCTGACCCGGGCCGGAGCTGGGTAACCCATGGGTAATGAGCGGGCGTCCGGCCGGGCATGGTTGGATGCGAAAGCAGAGCGGATGTCGAAGGTGTCCAGTCGGGACAGGCGGGAATCGTGAGGATCTTCGGGAAGGTACGGCATCGGCCGTCCGCCTCTTGGCGGCAGGCCACGGACCGCGCGTTCACGCTGATCGGCGACGGCCGGTACGAGGACGCGGGGGCGCTGCTGACGCGCGCGGCGGATCTGGAGCCGTGGCTCTCGGAGTCCTGGTTCAATCTGGCGCTGCTGCACAAGTTCCGGCACGACTGGGAGCAGGCGAGGGCGGCTGGCCTGCGGGCCGTCGCGCTCCTCGACCGCGAGTCGGGCGCTCCGGACTGGTGGAACGTGGGCATCGCCGCCACCGCGCTCCAGGACTGGCCGCTGGCGCGGCGGGCCTGGCAGGCGTACGGGCTCAAGGTCCCCGGCGGCGGCCAGTACAGCGCGGCCACCACCGAGCCGTCCGGCATGGAGCTGGGCAGCGCCGCCGTGCGGCTGTCGCCCGAGGGCGAGGCCGAGGTGGTCTGGGGCCGCCGGCTCGACCCGGCCCGGATCGAGGTGCTCTCGATCCCGCTGCCGTCCTCCGGGCGGCGCTGGGGCGAGGTCGTCCTGCACGACGGGGTGCCCAACGGCGAGCGGGTCACCGCGGCCGGTCCCGCGTATCCGGTGTTCGACGAGATCGAGCTGTGGGCCCCCTCCCCGGTGCCGACCTGGGTGGTGCTGCTGGAGGCGGCCACCGAGGAGGACCGGGACGCGCTGGAGAAGCTGGCCTCGGACGCGGGGTTCGCCGCCGAGGACTGGTCCTCCTCCGTGCGGCTGCTGTGCCGGGCGTGCTCGGAGAGCCGGATGGAGAGCGACGAGGGCGACGGGGAGCACCTGGATCCGCACGACCACAGTGAGCCGGGCCACCCCGGGCCGCTGGGCCACCGCACGGCCGGGGCGGGGGGCCTGTGGGTGCCGGAGCGGGAGTGCGGCCTCGCGGCCCCCGCCGGGCTGGTGCGCGGCCTGCTGGACGGCTGGGTCGCCGACAGCCCGGACAGCCGCGAGTGGCGGGATCTCGAAGAAGTCTGCTGACCGCTGCCCGTAGGCTGTACGCGCACCGGTCGCGGTGCTGCTCCTCCCGCGCTTCCCGGTTCCGGACGGGATGCGGCGGGGTCACCGAGTTCAGGGTTTGCAGGAAGGCGTACGGCGGACATGTCGCAGCAGGAGACGGACGGGCGGATCGACGTGGACGACGAGGGGTTCGTCGTCGACACCGAGGACTGCGAGGAGCGCGAGGCGGCCTACCGCGCGCGCGGCACCTCCCGTCCGATCACGGTCGTGGGCAATCCGGTCCTGCACAAGGAGTGCAAGGACGTCACCGCGTTCGACGACGAGCTGGCGCGGCTCATCGACGACATGTTCGCCAGCCAGAAGACGGCCGAGGGCGTCGGCCTCGCGGCCAACCAGATCGGCGTGGACCTGAAGGTCTTCGTCTACGACTGCCCGGACGACGACGGGGTGCGCCACACCGGGGTCGTCTGCAACCCGGTCCTGGAGGAGCTGCCCCCCGAGAAGCGGGTGCTGGACGACTCCAACGAGGGCTGCCTCTCGGTCCCGACCGCGTACGCCTCGCTCGCCCGCCCGGACTACGCGGTGGTGCGCGGACAGGACGCGAAGGGCAACCCGATCCGGGTCAGGGGCACCGGTTACTTCGCGCGCTGCCTCCAGCACGAGACGGACCACCTGTACGGCTACCTGTACATCGACCGGCTCTCCAAGCGGGAGCGCAAGGACGCGCTGCGGCAGATGGAAGAAGGCACGCCGCGCTACGAGGTCGTCCCGAACGCCTGAGCACGACTTCGCGGGGCCCGGAGCCGGTCATCGGCGCCGGGCCCCGCCGTCGTGTGCGGCCCCGCTCAGGCGACGTCGGGCACGGCCGTGGCCGACGGGCCCCGGAAGGTGCGCCGGTAGGCGTTCGGCGTGGTCCCCAGCGTCCGTACGAACTGGTGCCGCAGCGTCGCCGCCGTGCCGAACCCCGTCTGGCCCGCGATCGTGTCGATCGTCCGGTCGGAGGTCTCCAGCAGGTGCTGGGCGAGCAGCACCCGCTGCCGCAGCAGCCAGCGGTAGGGCGTCGTCCCGGTCTCCTGCTGGAACCGCCGCGCGAAGGTGCGCGGCGACATGTGCGCCTGTGCGGCCAGCTGCTCCACGGTCATCTCCCGGTCGAGGTGCTGCTCCATCCAGGCCAGGGTCGAGCCGACCGTGTCGCAGGCGTTCCGGGGCAGCGGGCGGTCGATGTACTGTGCCTGGCCGCCGTCCCGGTGCGGCGGCACCACCATCCGCCGCGCGAGGGCGTTGGCCGTCTCCTGGCCGTACTCCTGCCGGATCAGGTGCAGGCAGGCGTCGATCCCGGCGGCGGTCCCGGCCGAGGTGATCACCGGTCCGGCGTCCACGTACAGCACGTCCGGCTCCACGACCGCCTTCGGGTAGCGGCGTGCCAGCTCCGCCGCGTGCCGCCAGTGCGTGGTGCAGCGGCGGCCGTCCAGCAGCCCGGCCGCCCCGAGGACGTACGCCCCCGAGCAGACGCTCAGCACCCGCGCACCCCGCTCCACGGCCCGTCGCAGCGCGTCCAGGGCCGCCTCGGGGTGCTCCCGGTCCATGACGTGCCCGCTGGCGGGGACGGCGATGAGGTCGGCCTCCTCCAGCCGGTCCAGGCCGTAGGGCGTACTGATGGTGAAGCCCGCGTGGGTGCGCAGTTCGGAACCCTCGGCGGACACCACCGCGAAATCGTGCACCGGCAGGCCGTCATCGCCGCGGTCGAGGCCGAACACCTCGCACAGCACGCCGAGTTCGAAAGGATGGACCTCGTCCAGCAGCAGGACGGCGACGTTGGTCAGCATGGAGTGAGTGTGGCAGTTATTTGATGTCCCATGGCAGTCCTGCCACTGATGATTTTCGCCCCGCCAGGCCAGAGTGGAGGCATGGACATCTTCCTGAACTACCTGGTCGTCAGCGCGCTTTTCGCCTTCGTCCTCGCTCCCGTGGCGCTCGGCGCCGCCCGGGAACGCCGCATCGACCGCCAGCTGAGGGAGGCGGAACGGGGACGGCGGGAGCCCGCACCCCCGCAAACGCGGAGCGCCGCGCGGCCCGTCACGGCCGCACGGCGCTCCCGGCCCGGAAGCTGGGCCAGGATCTGAGGAACCCCGGGGTCTAGAAGTCGTCGTCGAACCCGACCGAGCCCTCCACGGCCACCTGGTAGGCGGACGGGCGGCGCTCGAAGAAGTTCGTCAGCTCCTGGACGCCCTGCAGCTCCATGAAGGAGAACGGGTTCTCCGAGCCGTACACCGGCGGGAAGCCCAGGCGGGTGAGCCGCTGGTCGGCGACGCACTCCAGGTACTGGCGCATCGACTCGGTGTTCATGCCCGGCAGGCCCTCGCCGCACAGGTCGCGGCCGAACTGCAGCTCCGCCTCCACGGCCTCCTTCAGCATGTCGGTGACCTGCTGCCGGAGCGCGTCGTCGAAGAGGTCCGGCTCCTCCTTGCGGACGGTGTCCACGACCTCGAACGCGAAGTTCATGTGCATCGTCTCGTCACGGAACACCCAGTTGGTGCCCGTGGCGAGACCGTGCAGCAGACCGCGCGAGCGGAACCAGTACACGTAGGCGAACGCGCCGTAGAAGAACAGCCCCTCGATGCAGGCCGCGAAGCAGATCAGATTCAGCAGGAAGCGGCGGCGGTCCGCCTTCGTCTCCAGCCGCTCGATCTTCTCGACCGAGTCCATCCACCTGAAGCAGAACTGCGCCTTCTCGCGGATCGACGGGATCTCCTCGACCGCGTCGAACGCCGCCGCCCGGTCGTCCGGGTCGGGCAGATAGGTGTCCAGCAGCGTCAGATAGAACTGGACGTGCACGGCCTCCTCGAAGAGCTGCCGCGACAGGTACAGCCGCGCCTCGGGGGAGTTGATGTGCTTGTACAGCGTCAGCACGAGGTTGTTCGAGACGATCGAGTCGCCGGTCGCGAAGAACGCCACCAGCCGGCCGATCATGTGCTGCTCGCCCGGCGACAGCTTCGCGAGGTCGGCGACGTCCGAGTGGAGGTCGACCTCCTCCACGGTCCAGGTGTTCTTGATCGCGTCCCGGTAGCGCTCGTAGAAGTCCGGGTAGCGCATGGGGCGCAGGGTCAGCTCGAATCCCGGGTCGAGCAGGTTCTTCTCTTCGTCGGTCGTGCTCATCACTGGCAGGCCTCGCAGGACTCGGGGTTTTCCAGGGAGCAGGCGACGGCGTCCGCGTCGGGCGCCTGCGCCTGCTGTACGGGAATGGGGGCGGCGGCCGACGCCTGGCCGGACGCGGCACGGGCGATCCGGGTCGCCGGGCGCGAACGCAGGTAGTACGTCGTCTTCAGCCCCTGCTTCCAGGCGTACGCGTACATCGAGGAGAGCTTGCCGATCGTCGGCGTCTCCAGGAACAGGTTGAGCGACTGGCTCTGGTCGAGGAACGGCGTACGGGCCGCCGCCATGTCGATCAGGCCGCGCTGCGGGATCTCCCACGCCGTGCGGTACAGCGCCCGCACGTCCTCGGGGATCCAGGCGAAGCCCTGCACCGAGCCGCTCGCCTCGCGCAGCGCCTCACGGGTGCGGGCGTCCCACACGCCGAGCCGCTTCAACTCGTCCACCAGGTAGGCGTTGACCTGAAGGAACTCACCGCTGAGCGTCTCGCGCTTGAACAGGTTGGAGACCTGCGGCTCGATGCACTCGTACACACCGGCGATCGAGGCGATCGTCGCGGTCGGCGCGATGGCCAGCAGCAGCGAGTTGCGCATGCCGGTCTTCGCGACCCGGGCGCGCAGGGCGTCCCAGCGCTCCGGCCAGTTCAGCTCGGTGGCGTAGTGGTCGGGGTGCAGCACCCCGCGCGCCGCCCGGGTCTCGGACCAGGCGGGCAGCGGACCCGACCGCTCCGCGAGGTCGCAGGACGCCTCGTACGCGGCCAGCATGATCCGCTCGGAGATCTTCGTGGAGAGCGCGCGGGCCTCGGGGGAGTCGAAGGGCAGGCGCAGCTGGAAGAAGACGTCCTGGAGGCCCATCGCGCCCAGGCCCACCGGCCGCCACCGGGAGTTGGAGCGCCCGGCCTGCTCGGTCGGGTAGAAGTTGATGTCGACGACCCGGTCCAGGAAGGTCACGGCCGTGCGCACGGTGGCGTCCAGGCGCTCCCAGTCGATCGAGCCGTTCGCGACGAACGCGCCCAGGTTGACCGAGCCCAGGTTGCAGACGGCCGTCTCGCCGTCGTTCGTGACCTCCAGGATCTCCGTGCACAGATTCGAGGAGTGCACGACCCGGCCCGGCTCGGCGGTCTGGTTGGCGGTCCGGTTGGAGGCGTCCTTGAACGTCATCCAGCCCTGACCGGTCTGGGCGAGGGTCCGCATCATCCGGCCGTACAGCTCACGCGCCGGCATCGACTTGCGGGCCAGTCCCTTGGCCTCGGCCGCCCGGTAGGCCGCGTCGAACGCGTCGCCCCACAGGTCCACCAGCTCGGGCACGTCCGCCGGGGAGAACAGCGACCACTCGGTGTCCGCCTCGACCCGGCGCATGAACTCGTCCGGGATCCAGTGCGCCAGGTTCAGGTTGTGCGTACGCCGCTGGTCCTCACCGGTGTTGTCGCGCAGCTCCAGGAACTCCTCGATGTCCGCGTGCCAGGTCTCCAGGTAGACCGCCGCCGCGCCCTTGCGCCGGCCGCCCTGGTTCACCGCCGCCACCGAGGCGTCCAGCGTCTTGAGGAACGGCACGATGCCGTTGGAGTGCCCGTTGGTGCCCCGGATCAGCGAACCCCGGGCGCGGATGCGGGAGTACGACAGACCGATGCCGCCCGCGTGCTTGGAGAGCCGGGCCACCTGGTGGTAGCGGTCGTAGATCGAGTCCAGCTCGTCCTTGGGGGAGTCCAGCAGGTAGCAGGAGGACATCTGCGGGTGCCGGGTGCCGGAGTTGAAGAGCGTGGGGGAGGAGGGGAGGTAGTCCAGCCTGCTCATCAGCCCGTAGAGGGCGGTGACCTCCTCCAGCGCCCGCACCGACTCGTCCTCGGCCAGGCCCGCCGCCACCCGCAGCATGAAGTGCTGCGGGGTCTCGACGACCTGCCGGGTGATCGGGTGGCGCAGCAGGTAGCGGCTGTGCAGCGTCCGGAGGCCGAAGTAGCCGAAGCGGTCGTCCGCGCCCTCGTCCAGCGCCCGCTCGACCAGCTCGTCCAGCGCCTGCGCGTGCAGCGCGACGAACGCGGCGGTGCGGTCCGCGATCAGGCCCTCGCGGTGCCCCACGGCGACAGAGGCGGAGAAGGACGTCGCGCCCTGGCCCGCGGCCTCCTCCGCGATCGAGAGGGTCAGCAGCCGGGCGGCCAGCCGGGAGTACGCCGGGTCCTCGGAGATCAGCCCCGCGGCGGCCTCGGTGGCCAGCGTGCGCAGTTCGGCCTCGTCGGAGCGGGCGTTGCGCCCCCGCAGTGCGGCGGCGGCGACCCGTCCGGGGTCGGTGTCGGGAAGATCGACGGTGAGGTCGGTCAGGGTCCGCAGCAGGGCGGTCCCGGGTCCGTCGGTCGGGCCTGTTCCGGACGGGGTGGAGGCAGCGGATCCGGTGGCTGAAACCGGATCGGCGGGCGCGATGGTCACAGGGCTTTCCCTCGCTCGGCAGGGGCCGGCGGAGGGCGGAGAAGCCGGGCAGCGCGAAACCCGGGCAGGGCGGCACGGCTGACGGCGTCCACCGGCCCATCCGCGAGGCCCGGACGTCTGGCGTCCGGTTCGGTCGAGCCGGACGCGCTGTCGACAGGTCTTCGGACTTGCGGGTGCGCAGAAGCGCACTGATCACACCGTTGCGGGACAGTTCCGGATTCGCACCGGATTCCCCTGCGGCGACAGCGAGGTCGAGCATACATGTGGGGGCCGTCAGATGAGGCGGCCCCCACATGTTGTGTCGTGGTGTGTTCCGGCGTGCCTCAGGGAAGAGCCTCCGGACCCCGTCGGAACGTCAGGGGCCGCAGTACCGGCACCGGCTCCCGTCCCGGTCAGCCACTCGCTCCCACCCCGTTGTCCGGGGCCCCGTCGCCCTCCGGCGGCAGGTCGCCGCGCTCCACCGGCCGCTGTCCGGACGCCCGGCCGGCGGGCGGCAGGACCTCGTCCAGTTCGCGGTCGTCGGCGCGGTGGGCGGCCAGCGCCGCCGCGCGCAGCGTCGCCCGGTCCACCTCCTGGCGTGTTCCGCTCAACGTCACCACCAGGCCGCCCTGTTCCCGGACGTAGGCGTGGCCCGGCCCCGTGGCGCTGTACCAGTGTTCGCCGTCCCGCTCGCACGTGGCGGGGGGCTTCTGGCCGGCCGGGTACGCGGAGGCGTCCGAGCAGTCGGCCACGGCGTGCGGGCGGCGCTCCACCGACAGCCGGATGCGCCTGCCGTCCGGCGAGGTGTAGGCGCTGGCGAACCCGTCGTCGCCGAGCACCCCGACCGACTGGCGGGCCAGGGCGAAGCCGGCGGCCTCGGTCACCCACACGTGCTCCACCTCGGTCTGCAGGGCCGCCGCCCGCGCTTCCAGCTCCGCCCCGTCGGGGGCCGGTACGGCCGAGCCGGTCGGGGCCGCCGCCCGCACGCCGGGCGCCGGCTCGGTGCCGCAGCCCGCCGCGGCTCCCAGGGCCAGGACCAGCGTCGACGTGGTGATCGGGAGGACGGGCCGGAACCGGGGCGACCGGTGACGCGATGCCATGGGCGCATCCTTTCGTACGGTGAACGGGCGGTGCGGCGGAAAGCCGCCGGTCCGGGCAAGCGGACCGGGCCGCCGCCCCCTCCACCGAGGAAGGGGCGACGGCCCGGGGCCCAGGGCCTCTCGACCGGCCCAAGGTGCCCAGCAGGACCGGCGCGGAGCGCTCAGCAGCAGCGGAAGCCCTCGCGGGGGTCCGCCTCGCGGGCGTCCGTGCGGGCGCGCTCGAAGGCGCGGCGGGACAGGACGGGCGCGTCCGGATCGTGCGCCCGGGCGTGCGCCACGTACCGGTCGTAGACCGATTCGCCGGTCAGCTCACGGACGTACCAGCGGATGCGTCCGGCCACCCGCCGTACGTCCGCGCCCGTCATGTCCGGCTCCCCGTCTCCGCCGCCTCCTTGCGGAGACCGCCCTCGGGACCGACCCCGGCGGCGGCCAGTTCGGCCTTCTCCTCCCCGGTCGCGAAGAGCGAGGCCGGGGCGACGAACCGGGACTCGACGAACGGCGTCTCGTGGAGCCTGACGCTCTCCGGGTCGCGGATGGCCTTGTAGCAGACCCGTCCGGCGTCCACGAGCACCACGATGATCAGGAGCGCGAAGAGCGCGCTCAGCACCCCGTCGACGGTGGAGTTGGTGACGACGGTCCGCATGTCGTCCATGGTCTTCGCCGGGGGCAGCACCTCGCCCGCCTCGATGCCCGCCTGGTACTTGTCGCGCTGGGCGAAGAAGCCGATCTTCACGTCGTCGGAGAAGATCTTCTGCCAGCTTGCGGTGAGCGTGACCGCCACGTCCCAGGCGAGCGGGACCGCGGTGACCCATGCCCACTTCAGGCGGCCGGACTTGACGAGCAGGGTGGTGCAGACGGCGAGCGCGACGGCGGCCAGCAGCTGGTTGGCGATGCCGAAGAGCGGGAAGAGCTGGTTGATGCCGCCCAGCGGGTCGTGCACGCCGACCCAGAGGAAGTAGCCCCAGCCGCCGACCACGACGGCGCTGGCGAACCAGACGCCCGGCTTCCAGCTGACCTCGCGGAACGGCTTGTAGGCGTTGCCCAGCATGTCCTGGAGCATGAAGCGCCCGACCCGGGTGCCGGCGTCCACGGTGGTGAGGATGAACAGCGCCTCGAACATGATGGCGAAGTGGTACCAGAACGCCTTCATCGCCGTCCCGCCGACCACCGCGGAGAAGATCTCCGACATGCCGAGCGCGAACGTCGGCGCGCCACCGGTCCGGGAGAGCAGGCTCGTCTCCTCGACGTCCTTGGCCGCCTGGGCCAGGGCGTCCGGGGTGATGGTGAACCCGAAGTTCGCCACCGCCTGGGAGGCGGACTGCACGCTGTCGCCGATCGCGCCGACGGGCGCGTTGATGGCGAAGTAGAGGCCGGGGTCGATGATGCAGGCGGCGATCATCGCCATGATCGCCACGAACGACTCGACCAGCATGGCCCCGTAGCCGATCATCCGGATCTGCGTCTCCTTCTGGACCATCTTCGGCGTGGTGCCGGAGGAGACCAGGGAGTGGAAGCCGGAGAGCGCGCCGCAGGCGATGGTGATGAAGACGAACGGGAACATCGAGCCGGCGAAGACCGGGCCCGAGCCGCTGGAGGCGAAGTCGGTGACCGCGGGCATCTTCAGGGTCGGCAGGGCCACGACCACGCCCAGGGCCAGCAGTCCGATCGTGCCGACCTTCATGAAGGTGGAGAGGTAGTCGCGCGGGGCCAGCAGCAGCCACACGGGGAGCACGGAGGCGAGGAACCCGTAGACGATCATCCAGATGACCAGGGTGCCCGGCTCCAGCGTGAAGAAGTCCGCCCATGACGACTCGGCGACCCAGCCGCCCGAGACAATGGCGAGGAGCAGCAGCGCGACGCCGATGAGGGAGACCTCGCTGACCTTGCCGGGCCGCAGGACGCGCAGGTAGACGCCCATGAAGAGGGCGATCGGGATCGTCATGCCGATGGAGAAGACGCCCCACGGCGAGTGGGCGAGCGCGTTCACGATGACCAGCGCGAGGACCGCGAGCAGGATGATCATGATGATGAAGACCGCGACCAGGGCGGCGATCCCGCCGATGGGCCCTATCTCGTCGCGCGCCATCTGGCCGAGCGAACGGCCGTTGCGGCGGGTGGAGAAGAAGAGCGTCACCATGTCCTGGACGGCCCCGGCGAAGATGACGCCGACGACGAGCCAGATCGTGCCGGGCAGATAACCCATCTGCGCCGCGAGCACCGGGCCGACCAGGGGCCCCGCCCCGGCGATGGCGGCGAAGTGGTGGCCGAACAGGACCCGCCGGTCGGTGGGGTGGAAGTCGACGCCGTTGTCCAGCAGTTCGGCGGGGGTCGCGCGGTTCTTGTCGGCTTTCAGGACCCGGTTGGCGATGAACCGTGAGTAGAAGCGGTACGCGATGGCGTACGAGCCGAGGGCCGCCGCCAGCATCCAGGCGGCGGACACCTCCTCGCCCCGCGAGAGCGCGAGGGCGGCCCAGCCGACGGCGCCGGCCAGGGCGACCAGGCTCCAGACGACTACGGACTTCGGGGAGATGCCCCGCTTCCCCGGAGCGTGCGGGGAAGATGGTGCTGATGTGGGCGCTTCCGCCATGTGGGTGACTCCGTCCCCTCGCTGATCACCGGTTGCGTGGGCAGGAAATCTATGGGACGCGTCCGGCCAGCGTCACCCCCTGTCCGCATTGCGGTCCGGCCACGGTGATGTCTCACGACGGGGCACGGGCGGGGCGAGGGGCCGGTTCACTTCGGGCGCGAACGGGGTGGAACGGCCGCCTGCCCGGACGGACCGGCCGGCGGGCGGCGGCACCGCCTTCGGCCGGGAAGGCCTTCTCCCGCCGCCGGTCAGACCCAGCCCCGGCGGGCCGCCTCGGCGCCCGCCTGGAACCTGCTGCGGGCCTGCATCCGGGCCGTCAGCTCCGCGTTCATCCGGCGCACGGTGCGCAGGGACACCCCCAGGCGGCGGGCGGCGGTCGCGTCCGTGTGCCCCTTCGCCAGCACGGACAGCAACTCGTCCTCCTGGGGGGTCAGTCCGTTGCCGTCGCGGGCGGGAGGGGAGCTGAGCGGGCTGGCGGTCGCCCACAGCTGCTCGAACAGCATCCGGGCCACCGCGACGGCCCCCTTGCTGCGCAACTCCAGGGCGCCCGCGCGCCCGTCGTCGGGGTCCAGCGGCACCAGCGCGACCTCACCGTCGACCACCACCATGATCATCGGCAGCGTCGGCAGCGTACGGCTCTCCGCGCCGAGCGACCCCAGCCGGTTCACATAGCGCAGCGTCGGCGGGTCGTTGCGGAAGCTGTCCTGGTAGATGCTGCGGAGCCGCACCCCGCGCTCCAACGCCCGCTGGTCCAGCGGCCGGCTGGCCTCCAGCGTGTCCGGGGACTGCGCGCCGCCGGGCAGCAGCGAGAGGCACTCCGTCCTGGCCAGCTCGGCCAGTTCGGTCAGCCGCTCGCGCACCGCGTCGAGCCCTTCCAGCCGTTTGACGACGTCGAATCCGCCGCCCGCCCGCCGCCCCCGGTCCGTGGTGAGGGCCGACATCGCGTCCCGCGCCACTTCGAGCCCCCGCTGCTGCCGGGCCAGTTCGGCCTCCCGGCGGGAGAGGAGGAACGGCAGGCTGGCCGCCGGGTCCAGGGCCCGGAAGACCGGCGGGCCCTGCTCCGTACCGGGAGTGCCGCCGTCGTCCAGCAGGCACAGCTCGGCCAACTGGTCCAGGGCCCGGCGCACATCCTCCTCGCTCCGCCCCACACGCGCCACGATCTCGTCGAACCGCAGCTCCGGCTCGTCCAGGACGAGCCGGTAGACCAGCTCCGTCCGGGCGTCCAGCCCCAGCACCTCTAACATCCCTGGCTCCCCCGCAGATGTCACGCCGTCCCGCACACCGGTGCGGGACGCCCCTTCAGCACCGGGCGTGAGTGTAGGGCGGCGCGTTGTGAAGGTATAGACCAGGTCCACGGGCCGGATGGGCTCCGAAAGGCCGCGCGTGGCCGGAAAAGCCGAGGCCCGCAGGGGGCCGGCGGAGCCCCCGGAGGCGGAGGCGGGTGGCCGCAAGAGGTCTGGCAGCCCCCTGCCACCACCGCATCGCCCCAGGCAGCCGCCGCCGTACGCCCCCCGAGGCGGCTGGCACTCCGCTGCCCCGCAGCTTTCGGCCACCCGCCGACCGTGGCCCCGCGGGCGGCGATGGCGACAGGATCTGGCCGTCACAAGGCATTCACACACCGCTACTTCTCAGGAGTTCCGCATGTGGGCGTTCCCTTCCCCCGGCCCTCGCCACTCGTCGGCCGCCGCCTCTTCCGCACTCCCCGCGGCCCTGTGCGCGGTCTCGGCGCGGCGGGGCTTCTCCTGGGGGTGACCCGGGAGAACGGGACGCCCCCGTGTTCCTGGTGATCGCGCTCCTCGTGCGCGCCGAACCCCCGCGCCCCGACCGGTGGACGGCCCGCGAGCTGGCCCGCCGGCTGGGCTCCCGCCACGTCAGGGCCGGCCCGCCCGCCCCCGGACCCGCCCATGTGTACGCCGTCGAGGGGCCGGGCGGCACGGTCCGCGCCGCGCTCTACATGGAGAGCCCCGACCCCGTACACGCCGAACTGGCCGCCTTGGACCACCTCCTGGCCGCCCTGAGCGCCACCCGGCCCGCCTCGCTGGGCTGGCGGCCCGCCGCCCTCGGCGGCGTCACGGGCTGCCCGCGCCCCCACCGACTCCCCGAACCGAAAGGACCCGATCCGCCATGCCACGGGAGCGCCCCTCCGTGTCAGTGATCATCCCCAACCACAACTACGAGAAGACCCTGCGGGCCTGCCTCGAATCCGTCTACGCCCAGACCCTGCGCCCGCTGGACGTGGTCGTCGTGGACGACGCCAGCACCGACGGCTCCCGCGACATCGCCCGCGCGTTCCCCTGCGTCCTGGTGACCCGTCCCCGGAACGGCGGGGTCTCCGCCGCCCGCAACCTCGGCGTCGCGGCGTCCGCCGGGCAGGTGCTGTTCTTCCTCGACTCCGACATCGCCCTGGCGCCCGACGCGATCGAGAACGCCGTCGACCTGCTCATGGACGATCCGGGGACCGGCTGCGTCCACGGCGTCCTGGACCCCGAACCGCTCTTCGACGACGGCCCGGTGGAGGTCTACCACTGCCTGCACGCGCACTTCTGGCGACGCCGCAGCGCCGGAGTCGTCGGCACCGCCTTCTTCGCGCTGGCCGCGATCGAGCGCTCCGTCTTCGAGGCGACCGGCCCCTTCGACGAGAACCTTCGCGACTCCGAGGACGTCGAGTACAGCGACCGCCTCGCCGCCACCCACCGCATTCGGCTCAGCGAACGGGTGACCGGCCGCCACGACGACGTGGACCGGCTGCTGCCGATGCTCGCCGAGCAGTACCGCCGCTCCCGGCTGCTCCTCCCCGTCGCCGCCGTGGAGCGCCGGCGCGGCGGTGGGCTGCGCGCCAACCGCACGGGCGGCGTCCTCGCCGCCGGACTGGTCCCGCTCACGCTCCCGCTCGCCCTGCTCTCCCCCTGGCTGCTCGCGGCACCGCTGGCCTGCGCCGTGGCCTTCGCGCTGGCGGACGTGGGCCTGTCCCGCTTCGTGGCCCGCCGCAAGGGGCGGCTCTTCCTGCTCCGCTTCACCGCCCTGCACTTCGCGGTCCACCTGGCCCTCGTCCTCGGCGCGGTGGCCGGGGGCGTCCGCTGGCTGGTGGACCCGGGCTTCGGCCCCTCGGTCCGGGGCCGCCGAGGCCGCCCCGCCCCGGCGGCGGCGCCGTGAGCACCGGAACGGACGGGGAGCCGGAGGCCGTACGAGCCGCGGCGCCGGCGGAACCGGAAGCCGTACCGGCCGGGACCGCCCGTCAGGAGGCCGTCAGGTCCGCGGCCCCGTCGCCGGAAGCGGAACCGGACACGGACACGGAACCGCACACGGACACGGACCCGGACACGGACACGGACACGGAGACCGTACGGGCCGGGGCCGAGCGACGCCCCTCCCGGTGGGCCCGCGCGCTGCGTCCCGCAGCCGTACTCGTCCTCATCGCGGCGACCTGCTTCGCCGTGGGCGGTTCGCTGCGCGCGGCCGGTACGGAGCTGGCCGACGCCGCCGGCCGGCCCGGAGGGGTGCTCCTGCTCGGCGCGGCCCTGACCGCCAACGCGGCCGGGCTCGCCCTGTCGATGCTCTCCTGGCGCGTCCTCGTCGTGGACGGCGGCTCCCCGGCCCGTACCAGCGACACCGCGCGCATCTTCTTCATCGGCGTCATCAGCAAGTTCGTCCCCGGCCGGATCTGGGGCGTCCTCGCCCACATCCAGCTCGGCAAGGCCGTCGGCATCGCCCCCGAGCGGATGATCGCCGCCTTCGGGCTCGGCCTCGTCATCGGGACGGCCACCGGGGCCGCCGCCGGGCTCCTCGTCGCCCCGGCCGTCTTCGGCGCGGGCGCCTGGGTCTTCGCCCCGCTCGTGCTGCTCGCGGCGGCCGGCGTGGCCCGGCCCGGCTGGGTGGGCCGGCTCGTCGCGTGGACGATGCGGCTGGCCCGCCGCCCGGCCGGAGCCGCCGACAGCTCTCCCCGCGCCCTCCGGCTCTCCATCGGCTGGGCCTGCGCCTCCTGGGCGGTCTCCGGACTCCACCTGTGGGCCCTGGCCGTACTGCTCGGCGCCCCGCCGCTGCTCTCCCTGCCCGTCTGCGTCGGCGGCTTCGCCCTGGCCACCGTCGCCGGAAGCCTCGCCTTCGTCCTGCCCGACGGCTGGGGTGCGCGCGAGCTCGTCCTCCTCGCCCCGCTCGGCGCGGTGATGCCGCTCTCCGCCGCCACCGCCGCCGTCATCGCCAGCCGGCTCGTCTGCGTGCTCAGCGAGGTCGCCGCCACCGGCGCGGCCCTCGCCTGGGCCCGCGCCGCCGGACCCCTGCCCGCCCCTCGACCCGCGCTCCGGGAAGGAACCGCATGACCCCCGACGCACCCCCCCTGCTCACGGTGGACGACTGCGAACGACTGTCGACGAGCCAGGTGCACGAGCTGTACCGGTCCCACGTCAACAAGAGCCAGGTCTCGCTGATGACCTCCTTCGGCTTCGGCCGTGAACTCGTCGACCACGCCGAGGGATCCTGGATCCACACCCGCGACGGACGCCGCGTCCTCGACTTCACCGGCGGCGTCGGCGTCCTCAACCACGGTCACAACCACCCGCGTATCCTCGCCGCCCGCCGCCGCTTCCAGGAGCAGCGCCGGATGGAGGTCCACAAGACCTACTTCTCGCCCTACATCGCCGCCCTCGGCCACAACCTCGCCCGGCTGCTGCCGGGCGACCTGAACCTCTCCTTCTTCCCCAACTCCGGGGCGGAGGCCGTCGAGGGCGCGGTGAAGCTCGCGTACAAGTACCACGGCGGCCGCCGGAAGCAGATCCTGCACGCCGACATCAGCTTCCACGGCAAGCTGCTCGGCTCCGGCAGCCTCACCGGCAGCGCCCAGAACGCCTTCGCCTTCCCCGGCATCCCCGGAGTCTCCGCCTTCCGCTACGGCGACCTCGACTCCGTGCGGCGGGCCGTCGCCGGAGCGCGGGACGCCAAGGGGCGCTGCGATGTCTACGCGATCCTCATCGAACCGTTCTCCGCCTCCACGATGACGGAGTGCTCCGAGGAATTCCTGCGCGGGCTGCGGGAGTTGTGCACCGCGGAGAAGATCGTGCTGATCTTCGACGAGATCTACACCGGCTGGGGCAAGACCGGCAGCCTCTTCCACTTCATGCGCTATCCGGGGCTGGTCCCGGACGTGGTGACCACCTCGAAGTCCTTCGGCGGCGGCAAGTCGTCCGTCTCCGCCTTCGTCGCCCGCGAGCCCGTCTTCCGCGCCGCGTACGACAGCCTCGGCGACGCCATGCTCCAGTCCACCAGCACCACGTACTACGGCTTCGGCGAGGAGACCGCCACCGCGCTGGAAGCCGTCAACATCGCGGTCGAGGACGACTACCCGGCCCGCGCCCGCGCCATCGAACGCGTCCTGAAGCCGGGCCTGGAGAGGCTGCGCAAGCAGTACCCCGACCTCATCGCCGACGTCCGGGGAGCCGGCGCGCTGTACGGGATCTTCCTCGACGGCGGGCCCCGCCTCCTGGACCTCGCCGCGAAGATCGCCCCCGGCGGCCTCGCCCGCGACCCGCTGCTGCGGACCAAGGTCATCACCTGCGCGGTCGTCAACGCGATGTACCACGACCACGACGTGTACCTGTACTACACGCTCAACGGCCGCAGCCCCCTGGTGGCCGCGCCCTGCCTGGTCGCCGGACCGGACGAGGTGGAGATCTTCCTCGACGCCTTCGACAGGACCCTGGCCAAGGGCATGAACCGCCTGCTCACCGCCTTCTTCAAGGGCAAGGCGGTGTCCCGATGGGCGGCCTGACCATCGCCGTGACCGGCGCCGCCGGCATGCTCGGCTCCCACCTGGTCGCCCGGCTCGCCGCGGACGGCCACGACGTCGTCGGGATCGACCTGCGCGACGACCCCCGGCCGCCCGCCGGGGCCCGGCACATCGTCGCGGACATCCGGGACGGGGCCGCGCTCGCCCGCGCCTTCGACGGGGCGCACGCGCTGGTGCACTGCGCCGCCGCCCTGCCCAGCTACCCCGTCGACCAGATCCGCTCCATCACCGTCGACGGCACCCGTGCCGTCCTCACCGCCGCCCACCGGGCCCGCGTCGAACGGGTCGTGCACATCTCCTCCACCGCCGTCTACGGGCTGCCGAAGCGGGTTCCCACCCCGGAGGAGCACCCCCGGGAGCCCGTCGACCCGTACAGCAGGGCCAAGGCCGAGGCCGAGGAGGTCTGCGAGGAGTTCCGGGGGCGCGGGATGTGCCTGCCGGTCCTGCGGCCCAAGACCTTCCTCGGCCCCGGCCGGATGGGCCTGTTCTCGATGCTCTTCGAATGGGCCGAGGAGCGCCGCAACTTCCCCGTCCTGGGCCGGGGCGACGTCCGCATCCAGATGTTCGGCATGGCCGACCTGGTCGACGCCGTGGTGCTCGCCCTCCACGCGCCGCCCGAGATCGCCGACGACGTCTACAACCTGGGCGCCGCCGAGTTCGGCACCCTGCGTGAGGACTTCCAGGCCGTGCTGGACGCGGCCGGACACGGCAGACGCGTCGTCCCGCTGCCGGCGGCGCCGGCTCTCGCGGTCCTGCGCACGCTGGAGCGCACCAAGCTCTCCCCGGTCTACGGGCGGCTGCTGTTCAAGCTCCTCGACGACAGCTACGTGGACATCACCCGGGCCACCGAACGGCTCGGCTTCCGCCCCGCGCTCTCCAACCAGGACGCCATCCTCGGCACCTACGCGTGGTGGCGCACCCGGCGGCGGGGCGGCGCCCCCGCTCCCGGAGCCGGCCGGACCAGCCGGGACCCGTGGCGCCAAGGGGCGCTCGGCCTGGCCAAGGTCTTCTTCTGATCCCCTGGAGCCCCGCCGTGGACATCACCAGGCCGTCCCCCGCGCCCGTGCGCGTGGTGGCAGTCCCGCCCGGACCCGAACCCGCCGACCTCACGGCTCTGACCGAGCCCGCCGATCTGACGGCTCTGTCCGGGCCCGCCCACCTGACATCCCTGCCCGAGCCCGCCGACCTCACCGCTCTGTCCCGGCCCGCCCACGACCGACCGGAGACGGCCGCCGCCCCCACCGCCGTACCTGAGGAACACCGTCGCAGCCGTCCTCGTGACCTGCTCGCGCTGGTGCGCCCCGGCCAGTGGGTGAAAAACCTGGCCGTCGTCCCGCTCGCACTCCTCGACAGCCACCCCTGGGGGGCCGCCGAACTCCTGCGCACCGGCTGGGCGATCCTCGGTTTCACCCTCGCCTCCGCCGTCGTCTACGTCGTCAACGACCTCGCCGACCGGGAGCGGGACCGCCTGCACCCGGTCAAACGCCACCGCCCGATCGCCTCCGGCCGCGTCTCCCCGGCCGCCGCCACCGTCCTGACCGGGCTGCTCGCCCTGTCGCTGACCGGCTGGGCGGTGGCCGGTCCCGCCTGGCAGTGGTGGCCCACCGCCCTCTACCTGGCGCTGAGCCTCGCGTACTCCCAGGGGCTCAAGCACGTGCCGCTGGTGGACGCCTTCATCGTGGCGACCGGCTTCGTCCTCCGGCTCCTCCAGGGGGCGCTGCTCATCGGAGGCCGGCTCTCCGAATGGCTGGCGCTCTGCGTCTTCTCGCTCTGCCTGATGCTGTCCCTCGGCAAACGGCGGCACGAGATGACGGCGGCGGGCCGCGCCCACCGCCCCGCCCTGCGCGGCTACACGCTCGCCTTCCTCGACCACCTGGTCGTCCTGGTCGCCGTGCTGACCGCCGTCAGTTACGTCCTCTACCTCCGCGACGACGCGGCGCTCGCCGCCGGGGCCTCCTTCGTCATCCTGCTCTCCGCCCCCTGCGCCGTCTTCGGTCTCGCCCGCTACCTCCAGCTCCTCCTGGTCGAGGAGGGCGGCGGCAACCCCGTCCACGTCCTCCTCCGGGACCGCGCGACCCTCGTCAACGCCGGCCTGTGGGCGGTGCTCGTCGCCCTCGCCCTCCTCACGCACCCCTCCGGCTGACGGTCTCCGTCCGGCCCGCCCGTCCGCCCCTCCGACCGCCCGAAGGCGCCCCATGAACCGGAAGCACCCCCTCGTCTCCGTCGTCATCCCCAACTACAACTACGGCCGCGCCCTGGAACTCTGCCTGCGCGCCGCCCTCGCCCAGACCTACCAGCCCCTGGAGGTGCTGCTCGTCGACGACTGCTCCACCGACGACTCCGTCGCCGTCGCCGAGGCCTGCGGCGTCCGGGTGATCAGCACCGGCGTCAACAGCGGGGTCGCCACCAGCCGCAACACCGGGGCCGCCCACGCACGCGGCGAGATCGTCGTGTTCGTCGACTCCGACGTGGCGATGGAACCGGACGCCGTCGCCAACGCCGTCGCCCTGCTCGACTCCGACCCCCGCATCGGCGCGGTCTGCGGCACCTACGACGCCGAACCCCTCATCCGGGACAGCCTGATCGAGGAGTACCGCTGCCTGCACCAGTTCTACTGGCTGGCCGAGACCGAAGGCCGCATCGGCACCCTGCACACCGCGATCTGCGCCATGCCCGCCCGCGTCTTCGCCGAGATCGGCCCCTTCAACCCCCGGCTGCGCCACACCGAGGACGGCGACTACGCCGCCCGCATCTGCCGGAGCTACGAGGTCCACAGCTCCACCGCCGTCCGGGGCCGGCACGACCACGACGACACCTGGCGGGTCGTGCTGCGCAAGGTCTTCCACCGCACCCGGCTGCACATCCCGCTGTACGTCCGACGCGGCGACCTCCCCGGCGGCATCGCCACCGGCCCCCGCGCCGGGGCCAGCATCGCCGCCCTGCTCGCCCTGGCCACCCTGCCGCTCGGCCTGGTCGCCGCGTCCTGGCTGCTCGTCCCGGCCGCCCTGCTCGCCCTCACCCTGCTCGCGGACTCCGCCCTGTACCGCTTCGTCCTGCGCCGCCGGGGCCCCCTGTTCGCCGCCTACTTCGCCTTCGCGCACACCGTGGTCAACGCGGTCATCGCGGCGGGCGCGGGCGTCGGCGCCCTCCAGTGGCTGGCCTCCCGCCGCTTCCGCCGGCTGTACGAGCCCGGCGCGCGCCCCGCCCCGGTACGGGCCACGCCATGACGGGAACCCCGGCGACGGACGCCGCCGCCCCCGCGGACCCTGAGGCGCCCGACGCCTGCCCACCGCCCGCGCGCGAAGGGAAGGCCCGTCGGTGGCCCGGCCGGCTGCTGCTCGCCGTCGCCGTCCTGTGGGCCCTCTTCGTCGCCGCCCGGGCCCTCCTCAGCGGCCGGTGGTGGGTGTGGAACGGCCTCGGACTCGCCCCGCCCGTCCTCCATCTCCTTTTCCCGCTCGCCCTGCTGGTCCCGGCCGCGCTGATCCGGCACGGGCGGCGGGCGGCCGTGGGCGCCGTCCTGGCCTCGCTGCTGCTGGGATCCTGGCAGACCGGGCTGCACCCCGGCGCACTGCTGCGCGGACAGCCCGCCGTGCCGCCGGAGGCCCTGAAGGTGGTCAGCTGGAACACCTTCTTCTGGGACCAGGACAGCGACACCGACGCCTTCTACGCCTACCTGAAGTCCCACTCCGCCGACGTCTACCTGCTCCAGGAGTACCAGCACGCCCGGGGCGACGAACCCGCCCCGATCGACGACCTGGCCCGGCTCCGCAGGGAGTTCCCCGGCTTCCACATCGCCACCGAGGGGGAGTTCCTCACCCTGTCCCGCTTCCCGGTCACCTCCGTGCGGGCACTGCGCCCCGCCGGCCTGGCCCCGCCCGACACCTCCTGGGCCGACTACTGGGACATCCGCGTCCTGCGCACCGACGTCGACGTGGACGGCGAGACCCTCTCCCTCTACAACACGCACCTGCCCGACCTGCTGAACGTCGACCGCAACCCCCTGACCGCCGCCTACCACCGCTCCGTACGGCAGCTCTCCGACCGCCGCGACCGCCACTTCCGGGCCCTGCGCGACGACCTCGACGCCAACGACCACCCGGTGGTGCTCGCCGGGGACCTCAACGTGCTGCCGGGCACCGGGGACCTGCGCTGGTTCGACGGGCTGCGGGACGCCGCCGACGCCGGGGACTCGGTCCACCCGGCGACGTTCCCGGTGAGCGGCCCGGCGCTCTGGCGACTCGACTGGGCGTTCGTCTCGCCCCGCCTCGACCTGCACCGGCAGTCCGTCCAGGACCCGCCCGCCGCGCTCTCCACCCACCGGCTGATCGAGCTGCGCCTCTCCCTGCCCGCCTCCGGGGCCGCCGCCCCGCCCACCGAGAAGGACCGGTCATGACCCGGCGCTCCGCGCGCTCGCCCCGCTTCGACGCGACGATCGTGCTCACCTACTACCTCCCGTACACCAGCGGCCTCACCGAAGTGGCCCGCACGGTCGCCGAAGGGCTGGCCGCGCGGGGCCGCCGGGTCGCCGTCGTCGCCTGCCGCCACGACCCCCACCGCCCCGCGCGCGAGACCGTGAACGGCGTCGAGGTCTTCCGCGCCCCGGTCGCCGCCCGTCTCGGGCGCGGCGTCATCAGCCCCGGATTCGCCCCGCTCGCCGGACGGATCGCCCGCGCCTCGCGGGTCGTCAACGTCCATCTGCCGATGCTGGAGGCCGGACTCGTCGCCCGGCTCGCCGGGGACACCCCGGTCGTCGCCACCCACCACGACGACGTCTGGCTGGCCGGCGGCGCGCTCGCCCCGCTCCAGGTGAAGGCCGTCGACGCCTCGGTGGCCGGGGCGCTGCGCCGCTCGGCCGCCGTCGTCGTCAACAACGCGGACCACGCGGAGCATTCACGCCACTGGCCCCTGATGCGCGAGCGTCGTCTGCTCTCCATCGCGCCGCCTTGCCGGGAGCGCGAGCCCGCGCCCGCCGCCTTCCGCGAGACGGCGGGCCCGCACATCGGCTTCCTCGGCCGGATCGCCCCCGAGAAGGGGCTGCACCACCTGGTCGACGCCTTCCGGACCATCCCGGACCCCGACGCCCGGCTGCTGATCGCGGGCGACTACTCCAAGGTCGCCGGGGGCAGCGTCGTCGGGGCGCTGCGCACCCGCGCCGGGGACGATCCCCGCATCCGGTTCACCGGATTCCTCCAGGACGACCAAGTGGCCGGGTTCTACGCCTCGTTGGACGCATTCGCCCTGCCGTCCGTCGCCGAGGAGTCCTTCGGCATCTCCCAGGCCGAGGCGATGATGCTCGGCGTTCCCTCGGTCGCGAGCGACGCGCCGGGAATGCGCGTCCCGGTGGTGGAGACGGGTTTCGGCCGTCTCTTCCCGCCGGGCGACGCCCGCGCCCTGGCCGCGGCCCTGCGCGAGGTGGCCGCCTACCCGCCGGAGCGCCGCGCCGAGGGCGGCCGCGACGCCCGTGCCCGGTACGGGGCGGACCACTGCCTGGACGCCTACGACGCCCTGTTCCGGGACGTCGGGGCGGCGCGGCGGGTCCGGGGGGCCCTCGCGTGACGAACCCGGAGAGCCCGGCCGGGGCGGTGTGGGCCGAAGCGGCCGTGAACGCGGGAGGCCCGCCGCTGTGGGCGGCGGTGGCCTGGGCCGTGTTCCTCGCCGCCCACCTCGCCCTCAACGGCCGCTGGTGGTTCTGGCTGCTGCCGTCGCTGCTGCCGCCGCCCCTGTTCGTCGCGGTGCCCGCCCTGCTCCTGGCGGCCGCCGGAGCGACGGGGGACCTCGCGGCCGGTGCGGTGGCGGGGGCGTCCCTGCTGCTCGGGGTCCGGCAGTCCGGCGCGGTGTTCGGCGCGCTGGTACGCGGAGCGCGCCGGCCGCCGCCCGAGGGGGCGGTGCGCGTCGTCTCCTGGAACACCCGGCACTGGTGCCAGAGCACCGACCCCGAACCGTTCTACGCCTTCCTGCGCGGGCTCGACGCCGACGTCTACCTCCTCCAGGAGTACCACCACGACCGGTTCGACGGCACCTACCGGCTGATCGACGACGACCGGCGGCTGCGCGCGAACTTCCCCGGCCACGAGGCCGTCATCGACCGCGGGCTGATCACCCTGTCCCGGCTGCCGGTCGCCGCGACCGTCGGGACGGCGGCCCGCCGGACCCTGCGGGTCGACCTGGAGATGCCGGGCGACGGCCGGATTCTCGCCACGTTCAATGTCCACATCCCGGTACAGCTGCGGTTGATCAGTCCGTTGCGTGCAGACTTCTACCGCGCGGTCCGCTCGCGGGCCGCCGACCGGGAGCGGGAGTACCGGGGACTCCTCGCGGACGTCGCCGAGTGCCCCCACCCGGCCCTGATCGCGGGGGACTTCAACACCACCGCCGCCATCGGGGACTCCCGCCGCATCGCCCGCCTGGGCGCCGATGCCGTCGCCCTGGCCGGGAAACTGTGGCCCGTCTCCTGGCAGCCCCGCCCCGGCCTGCGCTGGTGGCGGCTGGACTGGGTGCTCGGCACGCCCGGCGTCCGGGTCCACAGCTACCGCTTCCGCGATCCGCGCGGCCTGTCCGACCACTGCGTCCAGGAGGTGTCCGTGTCGCTCGCCGAACCGGACCACCGGCCACCGGCCGGCCTCCGTGCCCACCACCACGACGAAGGAACCCACCATGCGTTACCGCTACCTCGGCAAGACCGGCCTGCGGGTCAGTGAACTCTGCCTGGGCGCCATGACGTTCGGCCGCGAGGCCGACGAGACCACCAGCCACGCCCTGCTGGACCGCTTCACCGAGGCGGGCGGCACCTTCGTGGACACCGCCGACATCTACTCCGCCGGAGCCTCCGAGGAGATCCTCGGCCGCTGGCTGAAGAGGCGGCGCCGCGACGACGTGGTGATCGCCACCAAGGTGCGGTACGGCATGGGGGAGGGCCCCAACGACCGCGGCCTGGGCCGCAACCACCTGATCTCCGGGGTGGAGTCGAGCCTGCGCCGGCTGGGCACCGACCACATCGACCTCTACCAGGTGCACGCCTGGGATCCCGGCACCCCGCTGGAGGAGACCCTCGCCACCCTGGACGCCCTGGTCACCTCCGGCAAGGTGCGCTACATCGGGGCCAGCAACTTCTCCGGCTGGCAGCTCCAGAAGGCCGTCGACCTCAGCCGGGAACACGGCTGGGAGCCCTTCACCGCCCTCCAGCCGCTCTACAACCTGCTGGACCGCTCCGCCGAGTGGGAGCTGCTGGAGGTGAGCCGCAACGAGGGGCTCGGCGTCATCCCGTGGAGCCCGCTGCGCGGCGGCTGGCTGAGCGGCGCGATCCGGCGCGGCACGGAACGGCCGCCCGCGGGCACCCGCGTGGAGACCGCCGAGCGGCTCGGGTGGGGCGAGTCGTGGAGCGCGTACGAGGGGGACGAGCGCACCTGGCGGGTGCTGGACACCCTGCACGACGTCGCGGAACGCACGGGCCTCGCGGTGCCGGTGGTGGCCCTCGCCTGGCTGCTCGGCCGCCCCGGCGTCACCGCCCCCATCGTGGGCGCGCGCACCCCGGAGCAGCTGGAGACCAACCTGGGCGCCGCGGACCTGGACCTCGACCCGGCCGACGCGGCCCTGCTCACCGCCGCGAGCGACCAGGCGCTCCCGTACCCGTACAGCGTGATCGAGACGGACCCCGAATTGCGCTGACGCTCCTCGCGTGACCGAAAACGGGCGGCGGCCCGGGGCTCGGAGCCCCGGGCCGCCGCCCGCTCGCGCGGTGCCGTCCCTCAGTCCGTCGGCCGCTTCAGGCGGGCCACGAACTTGTAGCGGTCGCCCCGGTAGACCGAGCGCACCCACTCCACCGGCTCGCCCCGGCCGTCCACCGAGTGCCGGGACAGCATGAGCATCGGCAGCCCGACGTCGGTGCCCAGCAGCCCCGCTTCGCGCGGCGTGGCGAGCGAGGTCTCGATGGTCTCCTCCGCCTCGGCCAGGCGGACGTCGTACACCTCGGCGAGCGCGGTGTAGAGCGAGGTGTACTTCACCAGCGAACGGCGCAGCGCCGGAAAGCGTTTGGCCGAAAGGTGCGTGGTCTCGATCGCCATCGGCTCCCCGCTGGCGAGCCGCAGCCGCTCGATGCGCAGGACCCGGCCGCCCGTCGAGATGTCCAGCAGCCCGGCGAGGGTGTCGTCCGCCGTGACGTAGCCGATGTCCAGGAGCTGGGACGTCGGTTCCAGGCCCTGGGCGCGCATGTCCTCGGTGTACGAGGTGAGCTGGAGGGCCTGGGAGACCTTCGGCTTGGCGACGAAGGTGCCCTTGCCCTGGATGCGTTCGAGGCGGCCTTCGACGACCAGCTCCTGGAGGGCCTGGCGCACGGTGGTGCGCGAGGTGTCGAACTCGGCGGCCAGGGTGCGCTCGGGCGGCACCGGGGTGCCGGGCGGCATGGTGTCCGTCATGTCGAGGAGATGCCGCTTGAGCCGGTAGTACTTCGGTACGCGCGCCGTGCGCGTACCGGCTCCGGTCTCGCTCCCCGTACTGCCCCCGTCGGCACTCATGGCCCGCCTTCCCGACGCTTGCTTTACTGCCGTCACCGGCTCCTCCGTCTGTCGCGGCTCACATGGTGGCACGGTCCGGTCACGGGTCGTCGCCCTCCCTTAGGTGTCGGTCCTATAACGGACGCGAGTGCACTTCTTATACACCCTTGACACCCCTAAAGGTCTAGGCCAAGCTCCGGGTACTGGTCTAAACCATTAAAGACCAGGTCCAGCCCCAGCAGAACTCGTCGAATGTCTTCGCGGTGGGTGGGGTTGCAGCATCCCTGAGGAGGGTTTGACGTGAAGCGCAAGCTCATCGCGGCAATCGGTGTCGCGGGCATGTTGGTCTCGGTCGCGGCGTGTGGTTCCGACGACAAGAATTCGTCCGCCGACCCGAAGGACCGCAAGGAGACCCTGACCGTCTGGCTCATGGGCGAGGCCCAGTCCACCTGGCCTGAGCTGGTCAAGGACGTCAACACCGAGTTCAACAAGAAGTACCCGGGCGTCAAGGTCAAGGTTCAGTACCAGCAGTGGGCCGACAAGGTCAAGAAGCTGGACACCTCCCTCGGCGGCGACAAATTCCCGGACGTCGTCGAACTCGGCAACACCGAGACGATGCAGTACATCCTCAATGGTGCGCTCGGAGAAATCGACCCCAAGAAGTACGAGAACTCGGACACCTGGATCAAGGGTCTGAAGGACACGTGCTCCTTCGAGGGCAAGACCTACTGCGTTCCTTACTACGCGAGTGCCCGCCTGGCGGTCTACAACAAGGACATGCTGAAGGCCGGCACCGGCAGCGACGCCCTCCCGCAGACCGAGGACGAGTTCCTCGCCGCGATGGACAAGGTCGCCGCCGAGCTGGGCAAGAAGGACAAGCGCGCCTCCTCCCTCTACTTCCCGGGCCGCTACTGGTACGCCGCGATGTCCTACGTCGCCGCCTACGGCGGTCAGATAGCCACGTACGACGAGGGCGGCAAGGAGTGGAAGGCCGCGCTCTCCACCCCGGAGGCCCAGAAGGGCATCCAGCACTTCGTCGACCTGGTCAAGAAGTACAACAAGGCCGACGTGACGAAGGACGAGCAGGACCACGCCAACGTCATGGCCAACGAGAAGGCCGCGGTCATCTACGGCCAGGCGTGGGAGGCCGGCAGCGTCACCACGGGCGAGAACGGCAACCCGAAGCTCGACGGCAAGATCGCCACGGCCGGTATGCCCGGCCCCGAAGGCAAGGCCCTCCCGTCCTTCATCGGCGGTTCGGACCTCGCGACGATCTCCAAGTCCAAGGTCCAGGACCTCGGCGAGGAGTGGATCTCCCTCTTCACCAACGCGAAGTCCATGGAGGTCCTCGCGTCGAAGAACATCCTCCCCAACAACGAGAAGCAGCTCGAGCCGCTGAAGCAGAAGCCGGAGACCGCCGCCATCGCCAACGCGGTGCCGGACGCCTGGTTCACGCCGATCGCGCCGGGCTGGGCCTCCGTGGAGAAGGAGGAGATCCTCCAGAACATGCTCCTGGAGATCGTCAAGGGCGCCTCCGTCGCCGACGCCTCGAAGAAGGCCGACGACAAGATCAACGCGCTGATCAACAAGGAATCCTGACCTTCCGATCGCCAGGCGGGGGCCCGGCGGCAGCGCCGGGCCCCCGCTCCTTTCCCCGCAAGTGAACGCCGTGAATTCCGGGGCCCGCCCCGGACCCGCGATGGAAGGTCAGCCACGTGTCTGCCGCTGATACCAAGGCCGCCGGGCCGCCGGTCCCCGTACCACCCGACCCGCAGGCGATCGGCAAGTCGTCCCCCGACGACGATGCGCCCCGGGTGCAGAAGAGGAAGCGGAAGAAGGGCGAACTCCTCCCCTACTTCCTGATCCTTCCGGCGATCGTGGCGATCGCCGCCGTCTACCTCTACCCCCTCGGCAAGACGGTCATCATGTCCTTCCAGGACATGGGCCGTCGCGAGCTGTGGACCGGCGATCCGGCTCCCTGGGTCGGCCTGGAACAGTTCACCAACATCCTCGGAGACTCCGAGTTCTGGTGGGTCACCTTCCGCACGGTCGTCTTCATGATCATCTGCGTGACGCTGACCATGGGGCTCGGACTGCTGGTCGCCCTGCTGATGCGCAGGCTCTCCACGTGGGTCCGGCTGGTGCTCACCGCCTGCCTCATCGCCGCCTGGTCCATGCCGCTGATGGTGGCCGCCTCCATCTTCCGCTTCATGGCCGACTCCGACTACGGCCTGATCAACACCCTGATCGCCAAGGTCGTCGGCGAGGACTGGCTCGGACACAACTGGTACCTCAACCCCGTCCAGGGCTTCGGCATCATCACCCTGCTGGTCGTCTGGGGCGCCATCCCGTTCGTCGTCGTCACCCTGTACGCCGCCCTCACCCAGGTCCCCAAGGAACTGGAGGAGGCCGCCGCCCTCGACGGCGCCAGCGCCTACGGCATCTACAAGTTCGTCACCTGGCCGGTCATCAAGCCGGTGTTCACCATGGTCACCACCCTCTCGGTGATCTGGGACTTCAACGTCTTCGGCCAGATCTGGCTGCTGCGCGGCAACAAGCCCGAGCCGGAGTACGAGACCCTCGGCCTCTACTCCTACTCCAAGGCGTTCGAGTCCACCTCCTTCAGCCAGGGCACCGCGATCGCCCTGATCACGGTGCTGCTGCTGTCCGGCGTGGCCGTGTACTACCTGCGCCAGCTCATGAAGACGGGAGAGGTCGAATGAGCAGCTCGACCCAGACGACACAGGCGCTGCGGCCCGACCGCAAGAAGAGCCGGCTCCACCTCGACCTCCTCGGCCTCGGCATCGCCCTGGTCATGGTCTTCCCGGTCTACTGGCTGGTCATCAGCGCCCTGCGGCCCAACCGCGAGATCCGCAGCTACGACCAGACCCTGTGGCCCACGTCGATCACCTTCGACAACTTCGTCCGGGCCACCGAGCAGCCGAACTTCGCCACCGCCATCCAGTCCAGCCTGATCGTCGCCGTCACCGCGGTCGTCGGCGGCATGATCATCGCGACCCTGGCGGCCCTGGCCATCGGCCGGTTCCGGTTCTTCGGCCGCAAGGCTCTGGTCCTGATCATGATCCTGGTCCAGATGCTGCCCCCGACCGCGATGCTCATCCCGATCTACGCCCAGCTCAACGCGATGGGCGGGATCGACGAGTACTGGGGCCTGATCGTCGTCTACCTCGTCTCCACGCTGCCCTTCGCCACCATCATGATCCGCGGCTTCGTCGTGAACATCCCGGTGGAGCTGGAGGAGTCCGCGATGGTGGACGGCTGCACCCGCTTCCAGGCGTTCCGCCGGGTGATCTTCCCGCTGCTGGCCCCCGGGCTCGCCGCCGCGTCGATCTTCGCCCTGGTCAACGCGTGGAACGAGTACCTCTTCGCGTACATCCTGATCAACGACAACTCCAAGTACACGCTGAACGTCTGGCTGATGACGTTCACGACCGAGCGCGGAACGGACTACGGAGCCCTCATGGCGGCCTCGACCATGATCGCCCTCCCCGTCGTCGTGTTCTTCATGATCATCCAGAAGAAGATGGCCGCTGGCCTCACTTCCGGCGCCGTGAAGGGATAGTGCGGGCCCATGACCACCCTCGTCTCCACCACGGACACCCTGACGCGCGACGCGCTCGCGGTGCTCCAGCCGGGGTTCACCGGCACCACCGCACCGGACTGGCTGCTGCGCCGGGTCGGTGAAGGGCTGGCCTCCGTCGGGCTGTTCGGCCGCAACATCGCCTCGCCCGAGCAGCTCACCGCCCTCACCGCGCGGCTGCGCTCCGAGCGGGAGGACGTCCTCGTCGCCATCGACGAGGAGGGCGGTGACGTGACCCGGCTGGAGGTCGCGCACGGCTCCTCGTTCCCCGGCAACCTCGCGCTCGGCGCGGTGGACGACGTCCACCTCACCCGGGCCGTCGCCCAGGAGCTGGGCCGCCGGCTCGCCGAGTGCGGCGTCAACCTCAACTGGGCGCCGTCCGCCGACGTCAACTCCAACCCGGACAACCCGGTCATCGGCGTGCGCTCCTTCGGCGCCGACACCCGGCTGGCCGCCCGGCACACCGCCGCGTACATCGAGGGGCTCCAGGCCGCCGGCGTCGCCGCCTGCACCAAGCACTTCCCCGGGCACGGCGACACCGCGGTCGACTCGCACCTCGCACTGCCCCGCATCGACGTGGACCTGGACACCCTGCACGCCCGTGAGCTGGTGCCCTTCCGGGCGGCCATCGCCGCGGGTTCCAAATCGGTGATGAGCGCGCATATCCTTCTCCCTGCGCTCGACCCGGACCGCCCGGCGACCCTGAGCCCGCAGATCCTCACCGGCCTGCTGCGCCAGGAGCTGGGGTACGACGGCCTGATCGTCACCGACGCGGTGGAGATGGACGCCATCGCCGGTACGTACGGCATCGAGCGCGGGTCCGTCCTCGCCCTCGCGGCGGGCGCCGACGCCATCTGTGTGGGCGGCGGCCTGGCCGACGAGGAGACGGTGCTGCGGCTGCGCGACGCCCTCGTCGCCGCCGTGCGCGACGGGGAGCTGACCGAGGAGCGGCTCGCCGACGCGGCCGCCCGTGTACGAGCCCTCGCGTCCTGGACGCGGAGGGCCCGGGGGGATGTCCCGGAGCCGGGCGCGGCAGTGCAGGAGGGGACCGCGCCCGGCACCGGAGTCAGCTCCGGCATCGGCCTGGTCGCCGCCCGCCGCGCGCTCCGGGTGACCGGCTCCGGCGACCGGCTCACCGGGGCGGCGTACGTGGCCTCGTTCGGCGCCGAGGCGAACATCGCGGTCGGCGCGGAGACCCCGTGGGGCGTCGCCGCCGAGCTGGAGAGGCTCCTGCCCGGCACCGGTGCGGGCGCCTACACCGAGGGGAGCACCGCTCCGGTGGAGTCCGTCCTCGCGGCGGCGGGGGAGCGGCGCATCGTCGCCGTCGTCCGCGACGAGCACCGGCACGCCTGGATGGGCGCGGCGCTCGACGCCCTGCTGGCGGCCCGCCCGGACACGGTCGTGGTCGAGATGGGCCTGCCCCAGTCGGCCCCCCGGGGCGCGCTGCACCTGGCCACCCACGGCGCGGCCCGCGTCTGCGGCCTGGCGGCGGCGGAAGCGCTGACGGGCGCCACGGGCTGACGCCGGGCCGGGAACGAGCCCGTCCGGCGATCGGGGAACCTCCTGCCGGTCGGGCCGCACCGGAGCCGCACCGGACCATGCACCCGCAGCACCGCACGGCTCAGGGCCGGGACGCCGCGACGGCGTCCCGGCCCTGAGCCGTGTCGGGGGAGGGGCGGCCCCTACAGCCCCTGCCACGCGGGCTTGGCCGCGTACGTGGCGCGGAAGTAGTCCGCGAGCTTCAGCTTCGACGCCGCCGCCTCGTCCACCACGACGGTCGCGTGCGGGTGCAGCTGGAGCGCCGAGGCCGGCACGATCGAGGCGACCGGCCCCTCCACCGTCTGGGCGACGGCCTCCGCCTTGCCCTCGCCGGTGGCCAGCAGGATCGGGTGGCGGGCGTCCAGGATCGTCCCGATGCCCTGCGTGATCACGTGGTGGGGCACCTGCTCGATGTCGTCGTCGAAGAAGCGCGCGTTGTCGATCCTGGTCTGCTCGGTCAGCGTCTTGATCCGGGTGCGCGAGGCGAGCGAGGAACACGGCTCGTTGAAGCCGATGTGCCCGTCGGTGCCGATGCCCAGCAGCTGGAGGTCCACGCCGCCCGCCTCCGCCAGCGCCCGGTCGTACGCCTCGCAGGCGGCCTGGACGTCCTCGGCCGAGCCGTCGGGGCCCAGGAAGGACGCCTCGGAGAGCCCGAGCGGTTCGATCACCTCGCGCAGCACCACGGAGCGGTACGACTCCGGGTGGCCCGCCGGCAGCCCGACGTACTCGTCGAGCTGGCAGATCCGGGCGCGCGAGGCGTCCACCGCGCCGGAGGCGACCTTCGAGGCGAGCGCGCGGTAGATGGGCAGCGGGGTCGAGCCGGTGGCGACACCGAGCAGGGCGTCGGGCTTGCGGTCGAGCAGTGCGGCGATGGCTTCCGCGATCAGTTCGCCGCCTGCCGTGGCGTCCGGGACGATGACAACTTCCACGCTGTGCCTGCCGATCTGACTAGGGAAGGAGGTGGTATAGACCAATCAATCTCCCAATTTAGCAGAATCGGGCAGCCGTACGGTGAACCGTCCGCGCATCGGCGCCGCGCCGCCCCGGCCCACTGGCGGGCGGGGGCATTGCCTGGTCGACTTGTCCGGTACGACGCCGATCGCGCACCCGCGCCCGCGTCGTCCCGTACGCCGACACCGACGCCGACAGCCCAGGAGGTCCCCCATGTCCGCCACCCCTCCGGCCGGCCCGGGCGACGAGCCCGGCCGCATCATGTCCGGCGAGATGGCCGAGCAGCCCGCCGTGCTGCGCCGCATCCTGGAGAAGGGCGCGCCCCGCATCCGCGAGACGGCCGCCGAGATCGCCGCCCGCAAGCCCCGGTTCGTCCTGCTCACCGCCCGGGGCACGTCCGACAACGCGGCGCTGTACGCGAAGTACCTGCTGGAGATCCGCTGCGGGCTGCCCTGCGGACTGGCCTCCATGTCCACCACGACGGCCTACGGCGCCCGCCCGGACCTGCGGGACGTCCTGGTGGTCACCGTCAGCCAGTCGGGCGGCTCGCCGGACCTGGTGGCCTCCACCCGCGCCGCCCGCGAGGCCGGGGCCGTCACGCTGGCGGTCACCAACAACCCGGACTCCGCGCTCGCCGCCGTCTCCGAGTACCACATCGACATCCTGGCGGGCCCGGAGAGGGCGCTCCCGGCCACCAAGACGTACACCGCCTCCCTGCTCTCCCTGTACCTCTTCGTGGAGGGGCTGGGCGGCCGTGACGGCGCCGAGGCCGCCGCGAGCCTGCCCGACCTCGCGGGCGCGGTCCTGGGCCGCCGGGCCGAGGTCAAGGCGCTGGCCTCCCGCTACCGCTTCGCCCAGCGCATGGTGATCACCTCGCGGGGCTACGGCTATCCCACGGCCAAGGAAGCGGCCCTCAAGCTGATGGAGACCAGCTACATCCCGGCCCTCTCCTACTCCGGGGCGGACCTGCTGCACGGTCCGCTGGCGATGGTCGACAACATCTCCCCGGTGATCGCCGTGGTCACCGACGGCCGGGGCGGCGAGGCCCTCCAGCCGGTGCTGGACCGGCTGCGCGGACGCGGCGCGGACCTCTTCGTGGTCGGCCCCAAGGCCCAGGTGGAAGCCGCGTCGGCCGGCTTCTCGCTGCCCACGGCGGGGGTTGCGGAGGAGGTGCAGCCGATCCTGGAGATCCTGCCGCTGCAGATGCTCGCCTACGAGGTGACGATCGCCCGGGGGCAGGACCCGGACGCGCCCCGCGCCCTGGCCAAGGTCACCGAGACCCGCTGAGGGCCCGCCCTCCGTACGCCCCCTCCGAAGCGGACCGGTGCGGGAGGCGGGCGGCACGGCCCCGGAAACACCCACGGGCCGCGGCGCCGGGACAGGACCCTCAGCCCGTCCGGCACCGCAGCCCGGAGCTACCTGGCCGGCGGTGTGCGGTGCCACCGGCCACAAGAGGCGCCGGCGCGGTCAGGGCAGAGAGCGCCGGGTGCCTCGGTCCACTCTCCTGTGCGGGGAGAGCGGAGGTCGTGCTGCCCATTGTGGACTAGACCAATTGGCCGTGTCCATCCGTGTGCACGACATTCTCCGGCCCGGTTCCGGGCCTGTCCATGCCGTTGCCGTGCCGTCGCCCCGGGGCACGGCCCGCCGGGCCGATCGGTTCGAACGCTTTCGGTCACCCCGGGTACGCTCCACACGTGCCCTCCATGAACGACCTCGTCCGCCAGCACACCGCCCTGAGCGACACCGACCTCGAATGGCTCCACCTGCTGGTCTCGGAGTGGCAGCTGCTCTCCGACCTCTCCTTCGCCGACCTCGTGCTCTGGGTGCCCACCCGCGACGGCACGCGGTACGTCTCCGTCGCCCAGATGCGCCCCAACACGGGCCCCACCTCCTACCAGGACGACATGGTCGGCCACCTGGTGCCGCGCGGGCGCCGCCCGCTGCTGGACGCGGCCCTGGACGAGGGCCGGATCGTGCGCGAGGGCGACCCGGAGTGGCGCGAGGAGGTGCCCGTGAGGGTCGAGTCCATCCCCGTGCGCCGCGACGGCCGGGTGCTCGGCGTCATCGCCCGCAACACCAACCTGCTCACCGTGCGCACCCCCTCCCGGCTGGAGCTCACCTACCTCCAGTCCGCCTCCGACCTGGCCCAGATGATCGCCGCGGGGGCCTTTCCCTTCCCGGGCCAGCAGGTCGACATGGACGCCTCCCCGCGCGTGGGCGACGGCCTGATCCGGCTCGACGCCGACGGGGTCGTCCAGTACGCCAGCCCCAACGGCCTCTCCGCCTACCACCGTCTCGGCCTCGCCTCCGACCTGGTCGGCCACCACCTCGGCACCACCACCGCCGAACTGGCCCCGTCCCGCGGGCCGGTGGACGAGGCCCTGGTCAAGGTGGCCAGCGGTTACGCGCCGCGCGAGTTCGAGGTGGAGTGCGCGGGCGGGGTGATCCAGCTCCGGGCCATCCCGCTCAAACCCAAGGGCGTCCGCATCGGCTCCCTGGTCCTGCTCCGGGACGTCACCGAACTGCGCCGCCGCGAACGCGAGTTGATCACCAAGGACGCCACCATCCGGGAGATCCACCACCGGGTGAAGAACAACCTCCAGACGGTGGCCGCCCTGTTGCGGCTCCAGGCCCGGCGGATGGACTCCGAGCAGGGCCGCGAGGCGCTCAACGAGGCGGTCCGGCGCGTCGGTTCGATCGCCATCGTCCATGAGACGCTGTCCCAGAACCTGGACGAGCGGGTCGAGTTCGACGAGATCGCCGACCGGGTCATCGCGATGGTCTCGGAGATCTCCCCGGGCAAGGTGATCTGCCGTCGCACCGGACGTTTCGGCATCCTCGACGCCGAAGTCGCCACCCCGCTCTCCATGGTGCTGACCGAAGTGCTGCAGAACGCGCTGGAGCACGCTTTCGCCGTGGCCGAGCGCGGCACGGTGGAGGTCTCCGCGGTGCGCGGCGGATCGCCCACCGAGGGCCGGCTGCTGATCACCGTCACCGACGACGGGCGGGGGCTGCCCGAGGGGTTCGACCCGCAGCAGGCCGGAAACCTCGGCCTCCAGATCGTACGGACGCTGGTGGAGGGGGAGTTGGGCGGCACGTTCGGCATGGTCCCGGCCCCCGGGCGCGGCACCCAGGTGGTGCTGGACCTCCCGGTCCGCGCGGACAAGTAGGACCGTCGCCCGGCGGTGGAGGCGAGCGCGCACAGCGAAGCGGGCCCGGACCGTGGTGACGGTCCGGGCCCGCTCCGTGATGCTCACGTTGCGATGCGCTCCGGGGTACTGCGCGCTGCGACTCGAAGGCGGGGCTGTGCGTACGCTCTGTACGCGCCGCCGGGCTGAGGCTTGGTGCGGTTCTCGCTCAGGCGCTTGCGTTGCGCGCCCGGTTGCGAGCGGCGCGGCGCTTCATTGCGCGGCGCTCGTCCTCGCTGAGGCCACCCCAGACGCCGGAGTCCTGGCCGGACTCGAGCGCCCACTGCAGGCACTGCTCCATGACGGGGCAGCGGCGGCAGACAGCCTTGGCTTCCTCGATCTGCAGCAGCGCAGGACCGGTGTTGCCGATGGGGAAGAACAGCTCGGGGTCTTCCTCACGACAAACGGCGTTGTGACGCCAGTCCATGGCTGCTACCTCTCCTTGGTATTACACGCTTGTTGCTTGTGAATGTGAACGCTTTCACGAATCCCCCCGTAGATGACGGGCCGCCCCCCAGAAGTACTGGGTGTGGTCACGTGATGGTGAGGAGGGGTTCTGACTCTCAGTGGAGGCCGATGCTGCGGGCCGTCCCGATCGCCATGTAGAGATTCGCAAACCTCGGCGGCGGATACAACCCCTTCTGGAAAGTTTTTTTTGATTCCTCGGTGTCGACTAGGTCACAGGCGCACTTCTTAGGGGTGGAACCCTGGCCAAACGTTCGAGTTAAAGGACTTTCGACCCTTCCACTCACACAATCACACGCAGTGCACGGCGTACGCCTGTGAACGTCACGCTCGTACGCAGTCCCAGGTGGTCACCGTCCATCTGGAAGGGCAGGGGGACCTTTGAATGCAAGGTGAAGTCCGTGAGGTCATGACGTGAAACAGCGTGCTTTCCGCGAGGCCCCCGCTCGGGGCTCGACGTGAGCAGCTGGGTGCCGTAGCGGGCCACCGCCGGGGTGGACAGCCGCTTCAGTCCGAGCACGTCCAGCGCGGTGTCGAAGGACGCCTTCGGCGAGGCGTAGACCGGACGATTGCCCAGGTAGGTCCAGGGGGCGGTGTTGCAGACTATGGAGAGCGCGAGGTCGGTCACCGGCTCCCGGCCGGGCTCCTCCAACGTGATCGTCCCGTGTCTGCGGTGGGCTTCGTTCAGGAACTGCCGCACCACCTGGCGCACATACAGGGCGTGCGTCGACCGCTTTCCGATCTCGCGTTTCTGTTCGACCCGGCCGACCACTCCGGCGTCGAATCCGAGACCGGCGCAGAAAGTGAACCAGCGTTCGGGAACGGCCTCGTCCTCGGTGCCGGGGGTGCCGGCCGCCAGGCCGAGCCCGACCGTGCGTTCGGTCCGTTTCTCCAGGGCGTCCAGAATCGCGCCGGTCGCCTCCACCGCGTCGTTCGGCAGCCCCAGGGCGCGCGCGAAGACGTTGGTGGATCCGCCCGGCACCACGGCGAGCCTCGGCAGCCCTTCCGGGTCCGGGCCCCGGTGCAGCAGCCCGTTCACGACCTCGTTCACCGTGCCGTCGCCGCCCAGGGCGACCACCAGGTCGACGTCGTCGCTGTCCGCGGCCCGCCGGCCCAGGTCCCGCGCGTGCCCCCGGTACTCCGTGGTCACCGCCTCCAGCTTCATCTCGCTGGCCAGCGCGTGGATGAGCACGTCACGGGTGCGGGCACTGGTGGTGGTGGCGGCTGGGTTGACCACGAGGAGTGCGCGCATGACCGCCAGCCTACCTACCGGGCGGTTCGTGCCGAAGCGGCGGTTCGCAGCGGCCCCGCCCCGTCACACAGCGTGATGGTCTGCCCCGTGCCCGCCGAACGGGTGGGACGCCGCCCACCCCGGCTTCACTTCCGGGCCCCGGGGATGCCAACCTGAAAGGCGTGAGCACTGAAGCGACCCCGTCCAGCCCGGCGCCCTCCGCAGCGGAGCGGCCGACCCGGATCACCGCCCTCGCGGGCGTCAACGCCCTCGAAGGCGCGGCGCTCGTCGTCGGCGGCCTCTACCTGCTGGTCATGGGGCTGCTCGGGAAGCTGGAGAGCACGCAGCAGGCGGAGACGGTCGGGATCACCCTGGTCGCCCTCGGCGCGATCCCCTCGATCGCCGCCCGCGGGCTCCTGCTGCTGCGCGGCTGGAGCCGGGGGCCCGCGCTGATCACCCAGATCATGGCCCTGCCGGTGGCGTGGACGCTGCTGCGCTCACAGGGCGCGCTGATCCCCCTCGGGATCGTCGTGGCGGTGGTCGCCGTCACCGGCCTCGTCCTCGTGCTGAACCCGGCGACCACCCGGGACCTGGGCATCCGCCGGGGGCCGGGCACGACCCCCGACGCCTGACCCGTACGGCCCCTGCTCCTCGACTACTCCTCGACGAGGAGCCGCTCGCGCAGCTGCGCCAGGGTGCGGGCCAGCAGCCGCGAGACGTGCATCTGGGAGATGCCGACCTCCTGCGCGATCTGCGACTGCGTCATGTTCCCGAAGAACCGCAGCAGCAGGATGCGCTTCTCGCGCGGCGGCAGGCCCTCCAGGAGCGGCTTGAGCGACTCCCGGTACTCCACGCCCTCCAGCGCCTCGTCCTCCGAGCCCAGCGTGTCCGCGACCGCCGGCGACTCGTCGTCCGTGTCCGGCACGTCCAGCGAGAGCGTGCTGTAGGCGTTGGCCGACTCCAGGCCCTCCAGCACCTCCTCCTCGGAGATGCCCAGCCGCTCGGCCAGCTCGTGCACCGTCGGCGAGCGCCCGTGCTGCTGGGAGAGCTCCGCGGTGGCCGTGGTCAGCGACAGCCGCAGCTCCTGGAGGCGGCGCGGCACCCGCACCGCCCAGCCCTTGTCCCGGAAGTGGCGCTTGATCTCGCCGACCACCGTGGGGGTGGCGTACGTGGAGAACTCCACCCCCCGGTCCGGGTCGAACCGGTCCACGGACTTGATCAGCCCGATCGTGGCGACCTGGGTCAGGTCGTCCAGCGGCTCGCCCCGGTTGCGGAAGCGGCGGGCCAGGTGCTCCACCAGCGGCAGATGCATACGCACCAGCCGGTTCCGCAGCTCGGCCTTCTCCGCCGAACCGTCGGGCAGCGCCCGCAGCTCGTAGAACAGGGCCCGCGCCCCGCTGCGGTCGTGTGGATCGTGGTGCCCGTGCTCGCTCATCTGGCCCGCCCGCTCTGCCTGCGACTGCTCCTCCACCGCGACGTCGGGGCCCTCGGGCCCCTCCGGATGCGGCCGGGCCTGCTGCTCCGGGATGCCCGCTGGGTGCACTGCCCCGGACCGGAAAGTCTCGTCCCGCACAGGACCGTCCCCGTTTCCGTCGCTCACGCCGGCCCGGGGCCCGCGCCGCGCTGTTTGTAGAGGCTGATGCTGACCGTACGGTCGTCCGCGACCGTGGAGTCGACCTTGCCCGCCAGTGCGGAGAGCACCGTCCAGGCGAAGGTGTCGCGCTCGGGCGCCCGGCCGTCCGTGGTGGGCGCCGACACCGTCACTTCGAGCGAGTCGTCGACCAGGCGGAAGACGCAACTGAGGACGGAGCCCGGCACGGCCTGCTGGAGCAGGATCGCGCAGGCCTCGTCGACCGCGATACGGAGATCCTCGATCTCGTCGAGAGTGAAGTCCAAACGCGCTGCGAGACCGGCCGTGGCCGTCCGCAGCACCGACAGGTAGGCACCCGCAGCGGGCAGCCGGACTTCCACGAAGTCCTGACTCCCGGGCTCGCCTGCGATCTGGGACACCCTCACCTCCAAGGTGGCACAAACTCTTTCGAGGTTCCGGGAAGGGTGCCCGGAGCCATACGGCCGTCGACGGTTCTCGGCCCGGCGACGTTATCGGATCCATGATGCCGTGTCGTACGGACCCCGCCCTCCGCCCGTCACTCATGGTAAGTCCATGCGCACGGACAGTGGCCAGGGGTCTGCGGCGGTCAATTGCGAAGAACCAGCGCCGCATTGACGTACCCAGGCGTCAGACGATCGAACCGTCCTCGAAGCACCAGCGCCAGCTCTCGCCCGGCTCGAAGCTCCGCATCACGGGGTGGCCGGTCGCCCGGAAGTGCCCGGTGGCGTGCCGCAGCGGCGACGAATCGCAACAGCCGACGTGCCCGCAGGTCAGACAGAGTCGCAGCTGCACGGGGTGGGTTCCGGCCTCCAGGCACTCGGGGCATGTCTCGCCGAGCGGCACGGGCTCGGGGCGTGGCAGTTCCGCTGTGTGCGCACACTCGCTCATGATGGGCAGGTTACGACGGAACCGAGGATGGTGTGATGGACGCGCTGCCGCTGATCGCCCTGGTCGCGGTCAGCGCGGCGGTGGCCGGGGCCGCCCGCCGCACGCCCGTGCCCGCCCCGCTCGTGCTGGTCGCCGCGGGATTGGCGGCCGGCTACCTGCCGGGCGTTCCGACGTACCATCTGGACGCCCACGTCGTGCTCCCGCTGCTGCTCCCGCCGCTCCTCCACACGGCGGCCCTCGACAGCTCCTACCTGGATCTGCGGGCCAACGTCCGGCCGGTCGCCCTGCTCTCGGTGGGCTACACCCTCTTCGCCACCGTGGCCGTCGGCTGGCTGGCGCACCGGGCGATCCCCCAGCTGCCGCTGACCGCCGCGCTCGTCCTGGGCGCGGTCGTCGCTCCCCCCGACGCCGTGACGGCCGCCGCCATCGCCCGCCGGGTCGGACTGCCCGCCCGGGTGACCACGATCCTCCAGGGCGAGTCGCTGGTGAACGACGCCACCGCGATCACCGCCTTCAAGGTGGCGCTGGCCGCCGCCGTGGGGGAGGGGGTGAGCTGGGGCGAGGGCATCGGCGAGTTCCTGCTCGCCGCGCTCGGCGGGGTCGGCGTCGGGCTGCTGCTGATGGTGCCGTTGCACTGGCTGCGCACCCACCTCAAGGAAGCGCTCCTGCAGAACACGCTCTCCCTGCTGATCCCCTTCGTGGCGTACGCGGCGGCCGAACGGGTGCACGCCTCCGGCGTCCTCGCCGTGGTCGTCGTCGCCCTCTACCTGGGCCACCGCTCCTGGCAGGTGGACTTCGCCACCCGGCTCCAGGAAGCGGCCGTGTGGAAGATGACGGCCTTCATCCTGGAGTCCGCCGTCTTCGCCCTGATCGGGCTGCAACTGCCCTTCGTCCTCAAGGAGCTCGGTCCCTTCGGAGTGGGGGAGGCGCTCGGGTACGCGGCCCTCGTCTTCCTGGCCGTCGTCGTGGTCCGCTTCGTCTGGGTCTACCCCGCCACCTACCTGCCCCGGTGGCTCTCGCGCCGCGTACGGGAGCGCGAACCGGGCACGGACTGGACCGCGCCGCTCATCGTGGGCTGGGCCGGGATGCGCGGGGTCGTCTCGCTCGCCGTCGCCTTCTCCATCCCGGTGCTCACGCACGAGGGCACACCGTTCCCGGCCCGCAGCCTGGTGCTCTTCCTCACCTTCACCACCGTCATCGGCACCCTGGTGATCCAGGGCCTGACCCTGCCCGTCCTCGTCCGCGCCCTGAAGCTGCCGGGCCCCGACCCGCAGACGGTCACGCTCATCGAGGCGCAGGCCCAGAACGAGGCGTCCGAGGCGGCCGAGATCCGGCTGCGGGAACTGCTCGACGACCCGCGCAACAGCCTCCCGCCGCCCCTGGCGGACCGGTTGCGCAGCGTGCTGGAGCGCCGTCGCAACTCCGTGTGGGAGCGGCTCGGCGCCGCCGACCCGGTCACCGGCGAATCGGCGGACGACACCTACCGGCGGCTGTCGCGGGAGATGATCGAGGCCGAGCGCGAGGTCTTCGTCGGCCTCCGCGACGAGCGGCGGATCGACGACGAGATGCTGCGTACGCTGCTGCGCCGGCTGGACCTGGAGGAGGCCGCCGCCTACCGGGAGGCGGACGGCCCCTGAAGCGGGCCGTCCGGGGTGCCGGTCACCACGGCGGCCACCCGGGCGCCCGGCGCGAAAGCCCCCTCCCCGGCCAGCGCGGTCAACGCGAACAGCAGCTTGGCGACGTAGACGCGCTCCACGGCCAGCCCGTGCCGCTCCTCGAAGTCCGCGGCGAAGGCGTCCAGCTCCGGGGCCGTGCGGGCGTAGCCGCCGAAGGTGAAGCGCTCCTCCAGCCTCCAGTCCCCGGCGGGAGAGCCGAACGCCTCGCGCTGGAGCCGCGCCACCTCCCCGGCCAGGAAGCCGCCGCCGACCACCGCCACGCCCAGCGCCCCCTGGCCGGGGGCCAGACCGGCGGCGAGCCCGGCCAGCGTGCCGCCCGTCCCGCAGGCCACCGCCGCCACGTCCACCTCACCGGCCAACTCGCGCCCCAGCGCCGTACAGCCCTGTGCGGCCAGGGCGTTGCTGCCGCCCTCCGGGACCACCGCCACCTCCCCGAACAGGTCCCGCAACCCCTCCAGGACCTCGGGGGCGGCCTTCGCCCGGTACGTCGTACGGTCCACGAAGTGCAGCCGCATGCCGTCGGCAGTGCACCGGGCCAGGGAGGGGTTGAGCGGACGGCGGGCCAGCTCGTCGCCGCGGACCACGCCGATGGTGGGGAAGCCCAGCAGCCGGCCGGCCGCCGCGGTGGCCCTCAGGTGGTTGGAGTACGCGCCGCCGAACGTGAGCACGGTCCGTCCGGCGGCGGCCTCCAGGTTGGGCGCGAGCTTGCGCCACTTGTTGCCCGGCAGCTCGGGGTGGATCAGGTCGTCCCGCTTGAGGAACAGCCGCACCCCGTGGCGCGCGAAGCGCTCGTCGTGGACCTCCCGCAGGGGGGAGGGCACTCGCGGGCGCAGCAGGGCGTCGAGGCGGGCCGGGCCGGTCATCCGCCCATTGTCGCCCGCCCGCCGTGCCAAAGCGGGCGCGGGGCCGGGCCGGCGCCGGCTCAGGAGGAGGCCAGCCAGAGATCCGGGCCGAACACCTCGTAGTGGACGTCGGCCGGCCGCACCCCCGCCTCCAGCAGCCGCCCCCGGACCGCCCGCATGAAGGGGAGCGGTCCGCACAGGTAGGCGTGGGTCCCCGGCCGTACGGCGACGCCCTCCAGGTCGACGAGGCCGGTGCGGTTCGCCGGGTGGCCGTCCTCGGGGTTCTCGTACCAGAAGTGCGCCTCGGCGTCCGGGAGCTTCTCCGCCAGCCGGACGTGGTCGGTGCGCAGGGCGTGGTCGGCCGGTGAGCGGTCCCCGTGCACGACGGTGACCGGGCCTCGGTGGCCCTCCCGCGCGAGGTGGTCCAGCATCGCCACCACGGGGGTGCAGCCGATGCCCGCGGAGGCCAGCAGCAGGGGCGCGTCCAGGTCGTCGAGCACCAGGTCCCCGTAGGGGGCGGAGACGCGCAGCAGGTCGCCCGCGCGGGTGCGCTCGTGCAGGTGGCGGGAGACCTCGCCGTCGGGCGTCCCCTGCCCGCGCACGCGCTTCACGGCGATCGACCGCAGCCGGGGGGAGGGGGCGCCCACGATGCTGTACTGGCGTATCTGGCGGGCCCCGTCCGGGAGTTCCACCTGTACGGAGACGTACTGGCCGGGGCGGAAGGCGGGTGCGGGCGTGTCGTCGGCGGGGCTCAGCACGAAGGTGGCGACGTCCTCGGTCTCCTCGGTCCGGGCGGTCACCTCCCAGCTGTGCCACACGTCGCCCGCCGCCACCCCCCGCTGGGCGTAGAGCCGCGCCTCGACGGCGATGAGGGCATTGGCCATCAGCCAGTAGACCTCGTCCCAGGCTTCGGCCACCTCCGGCGTGACGGCGTCGCCCAGGACGTCGGCGATGGCCGCGAACAGGTGGGTGTGCACCACCTCGTACTGCTCCGGGGCGACCCCGAGCGAGGCGTGCTTGTGGGCGATGCGCTCCAGCATCACGTCCGGCCGGGCGCCCGGGTGCTCGACCAGCGCCGTGGCGAACGCGGCGATCGAGCTGGCCAGCGCCTTCCGCTGGTCGCCGGAGGCCTGGTTGCCCCGGTTGAACAGGTCCCGCAGCAGCTCGGGGTGGGCGGCGAACAGCTTCTCGTAGAAGAGGTCCGCGATGTCCCCGATGGCCGCGCCGACGGCGGGGAGGGTGGCGCGGACGGTGGCGGCGGAACGGTCGGAGAGCATGAAGGGGCTCCTCGGGGGAGGGGTGGTGCCGGACATTTAATTGGTACGAATGATGCGTATTTTTGGGCGCGAGGCGGCCCGCCGGTGCGGCGGGCGCGTTCAGGAGGGCGGGCCGGGCGGCGGTCCGCTGCCGATGCCCAGGAGCAGCGGCCCGGTGGGAGAGGCGACGAGGTCCGCGACGGTGAGCGGCTCCAGGGTCGCGTAGAACGCGTCCTGGGCCCGGCGCAGGGCGCCGCGCAGCCGACAGTCCGAGCGGAGGGGGCAGGGGGTGTCGCCCTCGCACTCGACGACCTCCTCCGGCCCCTCCAGCTCCCGCACCAGCGAGCCGATCGACGCGGAGTGGCCGGCGGAGGTCAGGGCGAGCCCGCCGCCCCGGCCGCGCCGGGCGTCGAGGAGGCCGAGGTGCTGGAGCCGGGCGACGACCTTCGCGGCGTGCGTGTACGGAACCCGCATGGAGGCCGCCACCTCGCGGGTGGTCGGCGCCTCCCCGGCCTTCGCGACCGCCAGCCGCATGAGGACGCGGAGGGCCACGTCGGTGAATCTCGTCAACCGCATGGGCTCAGCGTAGATAAGTTGCATAGATGATGCAAATTAAAGGGGCTGTTCGGCGATGAGGCCCAACCTGCCCCGCGCGAAGGGGGATTAGTCGCACTCTTTTGTGTAATGGCGGCCCGGGCTGTGCGCTGAAAGGCTCGTGCAGCAGGTCAGCCCAAGATCGAGAGGACGTCAGATGTCCGTTGGTGAAGAGGTTCGCGACACGCAGGCCCCGCCGCAGCAGAGTCTGGGGACGGCGGCCGCGCGGAACCTCGCGACGACCACCAAATCCGCGCCGCAGATGCAGGAGATCTCCTCCCGGTGGCTGTTGAAGATGCTGCCCTGGGTGCAGGTGCAGGGCGGCACGTACCGGGTGAACCGCCGGCTCAGCTATGCGGTCGGCGACGGGCGGGTGACCTTCGTCCAGACCGGGGACCGGGTGTCCGTGATCCCCGCGGAGCTGGGCGAACTGCCCGCCCTGCGGGACTTCGGCGACGAGGAGGTCCTCGCCGAGCTCGCCCGCCGGTGCGAGCAGCGGGACGTGGCCGCGGGGGAGGTGCTCGCCGCCTCGGGGGACGCGGCGGATCGCGTCTTCCTGCTGGCGCACGGCAAGGTCGCCAAGATCGGCGCCGGCCCCTACGGGGACGAGACCGACCTCGGAGTCCTCGCGGACGGCGCGTACTTCGGCGACCAGAGCCTGGTCGACGGCGACGCCGTCTGGGAGTACACCGCCCGGACGGTCACCCCGTGCACGCTCCTCACCCTGAGCCGTGCCGACGTGTACAACCTCGCGGAGCGCGCCGCGTCCCTGCAGGGCCACCTCACCGGTCTGCTCTCCATTCCGCAGCAGCGCACCAACCGCTACGGCGAGGCGGCGATCGACCTCTCCGCCGGACACGTCGGCGAGGCGGTCGTCCCGCACACCTTCGTCGATTACGACGCCGCGCCCCGCGAGTACGAACTGAGCGTCGCCCAGACGGTGCTGAAGGTGCACAGCAGGGTCGCCGACCTCTACAACCAGCCGATGAACCAGACCGAGCAGCAGTTGCGGCTCACGGTCGAGGCGCTGCGCGAGCGCCAGGAGCACGAACTCATCAACAACAAGGAGTTCGGACTGCTCAACAACTGCGACTACGGGCAGCGGATCCAGCCGCACGACGGCGCCCCCAGCCCCGACGACCTGGACGAACTGCTCTCGCGCCGCCGCGGCTCGAAGCTGTTCCTCGCCCACCCCAAGGCCATCGCCGCCTTCGGCCGCGAGTGCAACCGGCGCGGACTCGTCCCCGAGAGCGTCGACATCGGCGGCCACCACGTGCCCGCCTGGCGCGGGGTGCCGATCTTCCCCTCCAACAAGATCCCCATCTCCGACGCCCGCACCACCTCCATCATCTGCATGAGGACCGGGGAGGCCGAACAGGGCGTCATCGGCCTCCAGCAGACCGGCATCCCCGACGAGATCGAGCCGAGCCTCTCGGTCCGCTTCATGGGCATCGACGAACAGGCGATCATCTCCTACCTGGTGACGGCGTACTACTCCGCCGCCATCCTGGTACCGGACGCCCTCGGAGTGCTGGAGAACGTCGAGGTCAGCCGCTGGCACTGATCCGAGCCATCCCGGGGGCCGGGGCGGCGGCGGCCGTCCCGACCCCCGGGTCCGCACCCACCGCCTCGCCCCAGGGAGTGACCGTGACCATGACCAGTACGGACGCAGCGACGGAAGGGCACGAGGCCGCGGCGCTCCTGGAGCGCACCCGCGCCGTCGTCGACCCGCATCTGCGGGCGGCCGTCGAGACGCTGCCGGGCGGAATACGCCGGATCGCGATGTACCACTTCGGCTGGCAGAACGCCGACGGAACCCCGGCCGCCGGCCAGGCGGGGAAGGCCATCAGGCCCGCCCTCGTGCTGGCCGCCGCCCGGGCGCTGGGCGGCGATCCGGGCCAGGCCCTCCGGGCCGCCGTCGCCGTCGAACTCGCCCACAACTTCACCCTGCTCCACGACGACGTCATCGACGAGGACACCACCCGCCGGCACCGGCCCACCGCCTGGGCGGTCTTCGGCGTCCCGGACGCCATCATCACCGGCGACGCCCTGCTCGCCCTCGCCCAGCGGCTGCTGGCCGAGGACGCGCATCCGGCCGCCGCACGCGCCATGGCCCGTCTCTCCGCCTGCGTCATCGAGCTGTGCGCGGGCCAACAGGCGGACTGCGCCTTCGAGGAGCGCGGGCCCGACGAGGTCACGCTCGACGAGTGCCTGTCCATGGCGGCCGCCAAGACCGGCGCCCTGCTCGGCTGCGCCTGCGCGCTCGGAGCGCTCTACGCGGGCGCGGAGGACCGTGCGGTCCGGGCCATGGACGGCTTCGGACGGGAGGCCGGGCTCTCGTTCCAGCTCATCGACGACCTGATCGGCATCTGGGGCGACCCGCAGCGCACCGGCAAACCCGTCGGCGCCGACCTGTCCGCCCACAAGAAGTCCCTGCCCGTGGTCGCCGCCCTCACCTCCGGCACCCCGGCCGCCGCCGAACTGGCCGCGCTCTACCGGGGCCCCATGAACACCGCCGCCGAGGTGAGCCGGGCGGCCGACGCGGTGGACCGGGCCGGCGGCCGGGACTGGGCCCAGGACGGCGCCGCCGACCGGATGGCCCGCGCGGTCCACCACCTCTCCCGGGCGGTCCCCGACCCGGGCGCGGCGGGCGACCTGCTGGCCCTGGCCGAATTCGTCACCCGACGTACCAGCTGAGCCGCCCCGCGCGGTCGGTCGGGCTGCCCTCCGCGACCGGCCGGACCGCGTCGCACGGTCGGCCGAGCCCCCGTGCGCGACCGGCCTGTGAAGCTCAACTCTATTATCCAGGAGGCTGGTTGAGGGGAAACGGAGAGGCGGCGGGACGGTCGTGGGCGTACGGATCGAGCGGGCGGAGCGGCACGACCGGGAGCGGGTCGTCGCGGTCATGGAGGAGGCGTTCCACCACGACCCGGTCAGCAGGTGGGTGTTCCCCGACGAGGACCACCGCCGCGCGGTGCACGGCAGGTTCCTCGGCGTCTTCGTCGACGTCGCCCTCGCCGAAGGCCGTATCGACATCGCCGAGGACGGGGCCGCGGTGGCCCTGTGGCTGCCGGTGCCCGCCGGGGCCCCCGACGAGGAGGACCCCACACCCGCCCTGATGCGGCGGACCGCCGACCCGGACAACGAGCGCTGCGAACTGGTGGGCAGGCTCACCGGGGCCGTCCACCCGCATGAGCGGGCCCACGTCTACCTGCTGATGATCGGCGTCGCACCGGACCGCCAGGGCGAGGGCATCGGGGCGGAGATGATCCGGGCGGAGCTGGAGCGCTGCGACCGGGAGGGGCTGCCGGCCTACCTGGAGGCGAGCAGCGCCCGGAGCCGGAGGCTGTACGAACGGCTCGGTTTCCGCTTCCTCGGTCGTACGGTCGACCTCCCGGACGGGCCGCCGATGTACCCCATGTGGCGGGACCCGCAACCGGGTTGAGCCGCCCGACCGGGCGGCGGAGGAGCGCCGGAGCCGCCCGGGGAGGGGGCGCGGACCCCTCCGGGAACCTCCTGCGAGGCAGGGGCTACAGTCCCTGCCCATGACAGATGAGTCGTGGTCCGGCTGGTACCGGGACGCCAGGGGTTCCGAGGCCGTCGTCCTCACCACGGACGGGCAGCGGCTGCGGGTCCGCGTCCGCGGGGCCGACTTCGAGGGCGAGAGCTTCGACGGCCTCCGCCCGGTCGCCGGTGGCCTGCCGGAGGGCGGCGGGCCCGGCCCGGCAGGCGGCACGCTCACCGACTGCGTACTGGAGTGGGACCTGCCGCTGCCCGTCCTCGTGGCGGGCGCGCTCCGCCACGCCACGCTCGGCTGCCTGCTCTCGCTGCGCCGGGACGACCCGGCCCTCCACCTCGCCCTCCATCTCGACGGCGCGGTGTATGAATCGGCCCGCGCCGAACGCGACTTCGCCACGGCCCTGGCCGCCCTGCGGCGGGGCCTGCCGGAGGACGTCCGGCTCCAGACCTGTAGCGCCTGCGCCTTCTCCGGCCCTTTCCCGGCCCCCGGACGCGGCCTCTCCGGCACGCTCGCCTGCTTCCGGGAGGCCAAGGACGCCTACCGGGGCCGGGCGGCCGGCGAGGGCGGCGTCCTGGACCTGTGGGACCGGCGGTCCGGAACGGTGCAGGAGATATGGAGCTGCCGCGAGTTCGAGGCGGGCCCGGCCGAGGTGCTCGGCGCCGACCGCGGGGACGCCGTCCCGCTGGAGCACGCCTGACCGGCCCGGAGCGGCCGTGGGCTCCGCCCCTCCTGGCCCCCGCCCCACCCCCCTCACCGCCCCGCACCGCAGCCCGGTGCGGGGCGGACGTGTGTCGTCGCGCGGTCCGTTGCCCTCTTCGCATTGTTCTACTAACATGCGAACAACGGAGGTTTTCCATGACAAGCAAGAACCTTGGCCGTGCCACGCTCGCGGCCTCGCCCTTTGTGGTCGCACTCCTCGTCGACCTCGTCCTCTATCTGGCCGTCCGGGACCGACTGCCCGGCCGGCTGGCCGTCCATTTCGCCGCCGACGGGTCCGCCGACCGGTACCTGGGCTCCACCGCCTACCTCCTCTGCGCGCTTTCCCTGCTGCTCGCCATCGGGGGGCTGTGGACCTTCGTCGCGGTCGCCGGTGAGCTCCACGGCCGTGCTCGGGCCCGGTCGACCGGGGGCGGGTTCGCCCTCGCCGCCTTCCTCGGCTACCTGCTGATCGCCATCCCCCTCGTCAACGCGGACACGCCCGAGGGGGGACCGGTGGACGACTTCCCGCTCCGGCACCTCGCGGTGGCGTCCGGCGCCGGGGCCGTCGCCTGGGCGCTGGGCGTCCTGCTGTCCCGGCTGGTCCCCGTCTCCGGCGAACCCGGCGGCGAGGGCCCGGCGAGCCGGGAGCGCATCGCCCTCGCGGACGGCGAGGTGGCCGGCTGGGCACGCGGGATCGGCGCGTGGTGGGCCCCGCTCGCCGCGCTGGTCCTGCTGGCGTCCGCCGCCGTGGTCGGCCGGGAGCTGAGCTGGTTCATCGGCGGGCCGCCGGCCGTCCTCGCCCTGGTGGTCGGCACCTTCTGCCGTCCCCACGTCACCGTGGACCGGCGCGGCCTCACCGTCTCCGGTCTGCTGCCGAGGCCCCGGGTGCGGGTGCCGCTGGAGCGGATGGAGGGGGCGGAGAGCCGGAGCGTCAACGCCGTAGCGGAGTACGGCGGTTGGGGCTACCGCATCCGACCCGGCCGCAGCGGCGTCATCACCCGATCGGGAGAGGCCATCGTGGTCAGCCTGGCGGGCGGGCGCGAGTTCGCCGTCACCGTCGACGACTCGGCCACCGGCTCCGCCCTGCTCAACACCCTGCTCGACCGGCAGCGGACGGGGCGCTGACCATGCTCTTCAGGGTCGATCCGACCTCCACCGTGCCGCTCGGGGACCAGATCGCCGCCGCCGTGCGGCGCGCGGTGGCCGAGGGCGCGGTGTCCCCGGGTGAGCGGCTGCCGGCCGCCCGGGTGCTCGCCGAATCCCTCGGCGTGAACGTCCACACCGTGCTGCGCGGCTACCAGCGGCTGCGCGAGGAGGGGCTCATCGAGCTCCGGCGCGGACGGGGCGCGGCGATCACCGCGAACGCCTCCCCACGGCGGGCCAGGCTGCTGGAACGGGTCCGCGAAGCGGTCGCGGACGCCCGCGGCCTGGGTATGACCGAGGACGAACTGATCGCCCTCGTCCGCGCCGAACTCGGCGCCTGACGGCGGGAGGCGCCGGGGACCGCGCGAAGGGCCCTTCCGCACGGAAGGGCCCTTCGCCGTGCGGGTGAAGGGGCCGGCCGGCCCTGGGGAGGAGGGGCGGCCGGGCCTCTTCCGTACGTGCGGGCCGCCGGAACCGGCGCCGCCGCCCGCGGCGCCGTCGGCGGTCCCGGCGTCCCCCGGCAGGTCAGGAAGCGGAGCGGGCCGCCGCTGCCAGGCCGTAGCGCCACAACTGGTTCACCCGGGACCGCTCGTTGGCGTCCGGGATGGCGTTGGTGCAGGACGGGCCGGGGCCGCCGCCGGACATCAACTGGCTGCACGGGCCGGAGTAGGTGTCGGGGAGGCCCAGCACGTGTCCGGTCTCGTGGGTGGTGACGCGGACCGAGTCGTACTGCTGGTTCTGCCGGTAGTCCAGGAAGATGTAGCCGCGGCCGTGCCCGTCGGTGCTCGCGTACGAACCACGCGAGTCGTTGCCCTCGCGGTAGGTGAAGTCCGCGGTGGTTCCTTCCTGCAGGCGGACGTTGGTGACCGAGCTGTTCCAGATCTGGGTGCTGCGGGCTATCTGGCTGCGGAAGCTCGGGGCCCTCGACGCGTTGTAGGTGACGGTGACCGCCTGGGCGCCAGGGTTGGCGGCGCGCTTCTCGGCGACCGACTTCATGACCGCGTCGAGGAAGGCGCGGTTCGCGGCGGCGTTCTCGCCCGAACCGTTGTACGCGGCGATGGTCGCGGAGGCGGAGCCCGCGGCGGGGGCCGGGGAGGCGGCGACGACGGGAGCGGTACCCAGTGCGGCGAGGAGTCCGAGGCCGGCGGCGGCGGTGGCGACGGCGGTCCTGAGGTGTCTCATGGGGGATTTCTCCTACCTGTCCGATCGAACCCGCGCCGTGGGGGTGTCCGTTGAACGGACGGGGCGCGGGGTGGTACGGGGAAGAGTGTGGGGCAGCGCACGGCCGCCGGGATGATGCCGAACGGCGATAGCGCCGCCCTATCCCCGGTCCGCCTCCCGCGCCGGGCGGCCGTCGCCCCGGTCCGCCTCCCGCGCCGGGCCGCCCCTCACCTTGGGCCGCCCCCACCCCGGGCCGCCCTCCCGCCCCGGGGGCGTCGACCGTCCCCCTTCACGTCATGCTCACGTCATGTACATCGCATCGCCACATCTCTCCAGGCCCAACACCCTCTGAAATGACGCGCTTTGGTGGGGTTGCGGCATCTGGTGCGCGGTGGGTGGCGGCCCTAGTCTCCGCTGCATGGAGCTGGAGGTGAGACACCTCAGGGCGCTGTGCGCCATCGCGGAGGCGGGCAGCCTGCACCAGGCGGCTCGCCGGCTCGGCGTGAGTCAGCCCTCGCTGACCACCCAACTGCGGCGGATCGAGAACGTGCTGGGCGCCGAACTCTTCCGCCGCGAACGGACCGGCTGCCGGCCGACCTCCCTGGGGCGGGCCGTCCTCGACCGGGCCCGCCCCCTCGTCCAGGGCATGAACGACCTGGTCGCCGACGCGCTCGCGGAGGCTGAGGCCGCCCGCCCCGGCGGCTCCCGGCTGCGCATCGGCTCCACCGCGAGCCGGGTCGTCGGCGGCTGGCTGCGCCGACTGCGCGTCGCCCTGCCCGGCACCGCCATCTCCCTGCGGGTCGACGTCTCCGCCCACGCCCTGCTGCGCTCGGTGGAGGCGGGCCGGCTGGACGTCGCCTTCGTGCACGAGGTGGAGGGCTTCCCGCTCGCCGTGCCCGACGGGCTGGAGCGGCGCGTACTCGTGGACCGGGAACCGCAGTTCATCTCGCTCTCCCGGGACCATCCGGCCGCCCGCCGCCGCGTGGTGGAGCTGGGGGACCTGGCCGGCGACCCGTGGATGGTCGATCCGACGGTGGACGGCGAGTGGGACGGGGTGCGCCGGGTGCTGGGCGCGGCCGGGCTGAACCCGCCGGTCCTGCACGGCGACTACCTCACCGCCGCCTCCCTGGTCGTGCTCGGCGAGGCCGTGGCCCCCTGCCAGCCGACCTCGGGCCCGCGCGACGACATGGTCATCCGCCCTTTGGCGGGCGACCCGCTCGCGGTGCGCCTCCTCCTGGCCTTCCGGCCCGGAACCGACATCGACGTGGTGTACGCGCAGTTGGAGGACGCCTACCGGGACGCCGCGCGACGGGCGAGCGGCTACCACGAGTGGCTGGTGCGCCACCGCTCCCCGCTGGCCCGCACACCCTGACTCCCGGGCCTTCGAACTCCGCGCCCGGGGCCGGGAGTTCCCGGTTCCGCCGTCAGCGTGGCCGGGTTGTCCCGCCGTCCTCCGCGGGGCAGGGTCGTGCCATGAGACTGCTGATGCTGGGCGGTACGGAATTCGTCGGACGGGCCGTCACCGAGGCCGCGCTGGAGAGGGGTTGGGAGGTCACGGTGTTCCACCGGGGTCTGCACGCGCCCCCGCCCGGGGCGACCGCGCTGACCGGGGACCGGACCCACGGCACGCGGGGGCTCGCCGCGCTCGCGGAGGACCCGCGGGAGTGGGACCTGGTCGTCGACACCTGGAGCGGGGCGCCCGCCGCCGTCCGGGACGCGGCCCGGCTGCTCTCCGGCCGGGCCGGGCACTTCGGTTACGTCTCCAGCCGCTCGGTGTACGCCTACCCGGCCGCCGCCGGGCTGGACGAGGACGGCCCGCTGGTGGGTGGCGCTTCCCCCGACGACGGCGGGGACGTGCCGTACGACCGGGCCAAGCGCGGCGGCGAACTGGCCGCCCTCGACGCCTTCGGGGACCGGGCCCTGCTGGCGCGGGCCGGGCTGATCCTCGGCCCCGGGGAGAACATCGGGCGGCTGCCCTGGTGGCTGTCCCGGATCGCCCGGGGCGGTCCGGTGGTCGCCCCCGGCAGCCCCGGGGCGGAGCTCCAGTACATCGACGTCCGCGACCTGGCCCGGTGGTTGCTGGACGCGGGGGCGCGCGGGTTGCACGGTGCGTACAACACGGTCAGCCGACCCGGTCACGCGACCATGGGGGAGCTGCTGGCCGCCTGCGTGGCGGCCACCGGGTCCGACGCCGAGCTGCGCTGGACCGACGCGGATACCCTGCTCGCCGCGGGGATCGAGCCCTGGAGCGACCTGCCGATCTGGCTGCCCCCGGGAGAGCTCTACGACACCCTGCACCGGGGCGGCCACACCAAGGCGTACGCCGCGGGGCTGCGCTGCCGCCCGGTCGAGGAGACCGTCGCGGACACCTGGAGCTGGCTGCGCTCCCTGGGCGGCACAGCGCCCCGGCGGCCCGACCGCCCGCCCGTGGGCCTCGACCCCGAACGGGAGGCGAAACTGCTGGGGCTCTGAGGTGCCGCCGCGCACAGATAGGGGCCCGGAGAGGCCTTCCCGTGCGTGTCGCGGCGGAAAAACCTCCCATAGGTCTACAGAACCGCATAAGTGCGGCGTGTCATACAAAACGACAAAGTGATGACCATGCATATTGCGCGGCATGGAACAGAAGGCGCGCAGACGCGGCAACGCAATCCGGGCGGCAGTGACAGTGGCGACGGCCGCGGCGATGGTGGGCGTGCTGGCCCCGGCCGCGGGCGCCGACCCCCTCCCGGGCGGGCTGGGGCCCTGCCTCGGCGGCTCCTGCCCGCCCAGCTGGAACGAACCCGACAACGGCCCGGTCGTCGGCTACGACAGCAACATCAACGTGTACGTCGGCGGGGACTTCCTGGTCCGGCAGGCGGCGGCCGAGGCGGAGGGGAAGATCGTCACCCTCGGCCGGTTCGACATGGAGAAGCGGGCGGGCGCCTCGCAGGTCTACAACGTCGGCGTCGCGGGCGTCGGTTCGCGAGTGCCGCCGCCGGATGGCTCCGACTACCTGACGGTGGGCGGGGACGTGACCATCGCCGCGGGCCAGCGCCTCCTGGCGGAGGAGGGCACGCACTCCGGCCGCGTCGCGTACGCGGGAGAGCTCACCGGCACGGTGAACCCCGCCACGGCCCCCCGCTTCGACGAGGACGCGGCCGACCCGTACACCGGACTGCGCCCGCAGCTCACCGAGGCCAGCCGCTGTTACGCGTACGACGGCGACGAGCACCGGGCGGCCACGGGCACCTGGCGGGTGGTCGGCGACGTCACCACCTTCATCGGGGACGGCACGTCCGCGATCCAGATCTTCGACGTGGACGCCGACCTGGCGGCGGCGAACGGCGGCAACACGGGCATCGTCTTCGCCGGCATCCCCGACGGGGCGACCGTCCTGGTCAACGTCTACGGGGCCTCGCGCCGCATCGCCACGTACATGGGGGCCTTCTCCGACCCCCGCCTGCGCGAGAACCTGCTGTGGAACTTCCCGGACGCCACCGACCTCGCCCTGACGGGACCGGCGCAGTTCCAGGGCAGCGTGCTGGTGGGCCGGCCGTCGAGCACCACCACGCTCGACATGAGCGGCACCAACGGCCGTTTCTACACGGCGGGTTCCCTCACCCACACCTCGGCGGGCCAGTCGGGCGGCCAGGAGATCCACGCGTACCCCTTCAACGGCGACCTGCCGTCGTGCACCCCCGAACCCACGCCGACGCCGACCGATCCCACGCCGACGCCCACGGATCCGACGCCGACGCCGACCGATCCGACGCCGACCCCCACGGACCCCACGCCGACGCCGACCGACCCGACGCCGACCCCCACGGACCCGACGCCCGGCCCCACCGAGCCCACGCCCGGTCCCACGGACCCCACGCCCACCCCCACGGACCCCACGCCCGGCCCCACCGAACCCACCCCGGCCCCCACCGGCCACACCCCGCACCCCACGCCCTCGCCGAGCCGGCCCGGCGAACTGCCCGGCACCGGGGCCCGGGGCGGCGAATGGGTCCTCGGGTCCATCGCGGCGGCGCTGGTGGCCGCCGGCGGCACGGTCCTCGTCGCCACGCGCCGGGCTCGCCGCCGCGACCACTGACCGCGCTCCGGGAGAGCCCTCAGGGCCTGTCGTCGAACTGCCGCCCGCCGGGCGACGACGGCAGGCTGACGACAGCCCTTAGCGTGGGCCCATGACCGAACCCCTGCTGCACCTCACCGAAGCACCGCTGTGGGAGGCGGCCCGCGGGACCGGGACGTACGAGATGTCCACCCGCGGCCGCACCCTCCGGGAGGAGGGCTTCATCCACCTCTCGCTGCCCCGCCAACTCCCCGGCGTGGCCCGGATGCTGTACGGGGAGGCCGCGGGACTTTCGCAACACGCCCTGGTGGTCCTCGTCGTCGACCCCGCCCGCCTCGCCGACCCCGTCCGGTTCGAGGCGTTGGAGCCCGGCGGCGAGGAGTTCCCGCACCTGTACGGACCGCTCCCGGTGGACGCGGTCGTCGAGGTGCGGCCCCTGGAGGACTGGCGCCCCGCACGACGAGAGGAAGACGAAACCCCATGAACGCCCCCCTCACCGCGGTGACCGGAGCGAGCGGAGCGGTCGGCGGCCGGGTCGCCCGGCGACTCGCCCGGACCGGCGTGCCCGTGCGGCTCCTCGGCCGCGACCCCGCTCGCCTGCCCGACGTACCCGGCGCCGACCGCGCCCCCGCCGCCCCTTACGGCGACGGGGAGGCCATGCGCCGCGCCCTCGACGGGGCCCACACCCTGTTCCTCGTCTCCGCTCACGAGAGCCCCGACCGGGTCCGCGAGCACACCACGGCGATCGACGCGGCCGTGGCGGTGGGCGTGGAGCGGATCGTGTACGTGTCCTTCCAGGGGGCCGCCCCGGACGCCACGTTCACCTTCGCCCGCGACCACTGGGACACCGAGGCCCACCTCCGTACGGCCGGTGTCCGACACACCTTCCTGCGGGACAACTGGTACCAGGCCGGGCTGCCCGCCATGACCGGGACCGACGGCGTCCTGCGCGGACCGGCGGGCGACGGACGGGTCGCGGCCGTCACCCACGAGGACATCGCCGACGCGGCGGCAGCCGTCCTGCTGGAGTCGGGCACGGACCACGACGGGCTGGCCTACGACCTCACCGGGCCCGAGGCGTTCACCCTCGCGGAGGCGGCCGAGGAGCTGAGCCGGGCCACCGGGCGTCCCGTCGTCTACGTTCCCGAGACCCGCGAGGAGGCCTACGCCTCCCGGGCCGGCTACGGCGCCCCGGACTGGGAGGTGGCCGGCTGGGTCACCTCGTACGAGGCCATCGCCAACGGGGAGCTGGCCGCCGTCTCCGACGCGGTGCCCACGCTCACCGGCCGCCCGGCGACGGGCTTCGCCGCGTTCCTGGCGGCGAACCCGGACAGCTACCGCCACCTGCTCCCCGGCGGCTGACGGGCGGGCCCGCCCCGGCCCGCCGCCTCCCGCACCCCGGCGGCCGCCCCCCTCCCCGCGGCGGGCTCCCCGGCGAAACCGGCCGGGGCCCGCCGCCTCACCGCCACGGGATGTGCTTCCAGGGGCTGCCCTCGCTCCGGGTCAGCAGCCGGTGGGCGACGACGTTCTGCTCGTAGAACGGCCCGTACTCCTCCTCGTCGAACCGCAGCACCCGCCCCAGCGCGTACCCCGCGGAGAACTCCTCCCAGGAACGGTGGGCCGACTTGCTCAGCGCCCCGGCGTACACGATCGCCGCCTCCGCGTCCGCCGGTCCGCAGAACCGTGCCGACAGCCCCCAGCGCGCCAGGTTCACCGCCCGCCCGTAGTCGTACGCGACCGTCGTGCGCACCCGGCCGTCCGGCGGCAGCAGCCCGTCCGCGCGGAACCGGGCCTCGTACCGCACGACCCGGCGCACCAGCTCCTCGATGCCCCTGACCGTCGCGGCGTCGGCCCCGAGGTCCTGGGCGTGACCGGCGGCCGTCTCCCGCCACAGATCGGCCGAGGGCAGTTCGCCCGTGGCCGCCGCCAACTGCTCGCGGGCGCGCAGCACGAAGTCCGGCTCCGGCGGGCTGTTCCGCGCGTCCAGCAGGGCGTCCAGCTGGACGCGCCATCCCGCGTGGTCGGTGATGCCCCAGGAGTCGCGGAGCTGCTCGCGTTCCTCGACGTACTCGCGGTAGACGGTGCCGATCTCGTTCCACGGCACCGCGTTCCGGATCGCCAGATGCACCCCGCAGGCCAGGCCGTACGCCAGCGGCCCGTGCAGCGCGCCGTGCCGCAGCGCGACGAGGCGGTTGTTCGGCGCCCGGTCGTTCTCCGCGTAGGCCCGCTGCCACAGCGCCAGGTCGGGCGGGGCGGCGGGCAGCAGCAGTTGACCGGGCGTTCCCACGTTCACACCCAGCCACACCTGCGGATCGGACCAGCCGAACTCGGCGACCCACCGCAGCGTCACCCCGCGGAAGACCCAGTCCGGATGCCAGGCGGGCAGCATCCCCCTGGTCAGGAGCGGACGGCAGACGAAGCCCGCGGGATCGACGTGCCGACGCCAGATCACGGTCTCCGGGTCCGCGTCCACCTCGGCACGGGGAGCCGGGATGTACAGCTCGGCCCCGGCCAGCGCGGCCAGTTGACCCCGTACGTCACCGCGCAGCGCGGCCTCGTGGAGGAGTTGCTCGGTCTCGGACGGCGGCGCCCAGGGGGTGGGGGTCCACGGGGCCGGGGCGCCGGGGGCCGGGGGAGTGGCGGCGGGCGGATTCGGGTTCATGACCAGGGGATGTTCCGGTAGGGGCTGGTGGGGTCCTGGGTGAGGATGCGGTGCTGCGCCAGCGACTGCCGGTACAACAGCTCCTCGCCGGGCGTGCCGTCCGCGTCGTCGCCGTGGACCAGGCGGGCCAGGGCGTAGCCGAGGGAGAAGTCGGCCCAGGAGGGATACGCCCGGCGGGCCGGTTCGACCAGGCGCAGCACGTCCTGCTCGGCTTCCCGGGGTTCGGTGAGGCGGGCGCCCAGCGCGAGCCGTACGAGGTTGACCGCCCGCCCCAGGTCGAACGCGGCGAGCGTGTCGATCCGCCGGTCGGGGGCGAGCACCCCGTCGGCCCGGAAGCGCTCCTCGTACCGGACGGAACGGTGCAGCGCCCGGTGCGCCTCCGCACGGTCCTCGGCGTCGCGCGCCGCGAACGCGCGTTCCACCGCCTCGGTCCACTCGGCGCGCGTCGGCGTGCGCCCCAGCCGGTCGGCCAGGGTGTGGCGGGCCCGCAACACCGTTTCCTGGACCCGTCCCACCAGCCGGTACTTCATCAGGGAGTCCAGTCGCCTGCGGAAGTCGGCCCGGTGCCGGACGCCCCAGGGGCTGCGCAGCCGGGCCCGGTCCGTCGCGTAGTCCTGGTAGACCGCGCCCAGCCGGTTCCAGACGAGACCGTTGTGGACCGCGAGGTGCGCGCCGAGCGCCAGGCCGTGGGCGAGCGGCCCGTGCAGGGGTCCGGCGGCGTCGGTGAGCAGCCGGCCCCGGCGGGCCGCGCCGGACCGGGCGCCGGCGCTCTGCCAGGACCGCAGCCGCCGGGGCCCGGCGCCGATCAGGGCGGCGAGGGGGGTGCCGTGGTTCACGGCGAGGCGGCGGGCGTCGTACGGCCAGATCCGGGCGAGTTCGCCGAGGTCCACCGCCCGGAACACCCACTCCGGGTGCCAGGGCGGCAGCAGGCCGGGGGTCAGCACCGGTACGCAGATCCGCCGGCTCGCCCCGTCCCGGAAGGTGGGCAGTGGGGCCGTCCCGCCCGGGACGTCCGCGTGCAGGCGCGGGACGAGCACGTAGAGCCGGGTGCGGGCCAGGACGTCGAGGACCGCGTCCTGACCACCGTCCGCCAGCGCCGCCGCCAGCTCGCGCTCGACCTCGGTGGGCGCCTCGGCCCCCCGGCCGCCGCCCGCCTGTTCCGCCGCGCCCGGCGCCGCGGCCCCGCTTTCCCGTCCCGGCGCGCCCGCCCCGCCCCCGCCACGTCCTGGCGGCATCCCCGCCGTCGTCCCCGTCGTCACGGGCCGATCCTACGGAACGGGCCCCGCACCGCACCGGGCGGTCAGCGTCCGGCCGGGCGCACCAGACCCGACTCGTACGCGAACACCGCCGCCTGGGTCCGGTCGCGCACGCCCAACTTGACCAGGATGCGGCCCACATGGGTCTTCACCGTCTGCTCCGCCACGATGATCTCCCGGGCGATCTCCGCGTTCGACAGACCGCCCGCGATCAGCGTCAGCACCTCCGTCTCGCGCTCGGTCAGCTCCCCGATCCGCGCCTTGAGCGGCGGACGCGGGGCTCCGGCCGTCCGGGAGAACTCCACGATCAACCGCTTGGTGATGTTCGGCGAGAGCAGCGCGTCGCCCGCCGCCACCACCCGTACCGCATGGGCGAGTTCATCGGCCGAGGCGTCCTTCAGCAGGAAGCCCGACGCGCCGGCGCGCAACGCCTCGTACACGTACTCGTCGAGGTCGAAGGTGGTCAGCACGAGCACCTTCACCGCGGAGCCCTCGGGGGAGGTGATCCGCCGGGTCGCCTCGATGCCTCCCAGCTCCGGCATGCGGATGTCCATCAGGACGACGTCCGGGGCGAGTTCGGCGACCTTGTCGATCGCGTCGAGCCCGTTGACGGCCTGGCCGACCACCTCGATGTCCGGTTCGGCGTTCAACAGGACCGAGAAGCCCTGCCGGACCATCATCTGGTCGTCGGCGATCACGGCGCGGATGGGCGGGGTCATCGGGCGTCCTCGGTGGTCGTGGTCGTCGTCGTGGTTGTTGGCGTCGTTGTCGTGGTTGTCGTCGCGGTGGGGGCCGCGGCGCCGGGGAGGGGGGCGGCGGCGGGCAGGAGGGCGGTGACCTCCCAGCCTCCCCCGGGCGTCGGCCCGGTGGCCAGCTCGCCGCCGAGCATCGCCGCGCGCTCGCGCATCCCGAGCAGACCGTGGCGTACGCCGGGGGAGGGGGCGACCGGGTGCTCCGGCGCGCTGTTGACGATCCGGACGGCCAGCCCGGCGGGCCGATGGTCGAGCACCACCTCGGCGCTCGCTCCGGGCGCGTGCCGCATCACGTTGCTCAGCGCCTCCTGCACGATGCGGTACGCGGACAGCTCGACGCCCGGCGGCAGGGGACGGGGTTCGCCGCTGGTGGAGGCGGTGACGCCGAGACCGGCGGAGCGCACGGTGGCGAGGAGCCCGTCGAGCCCGTCGAGCCCCGGCTGCGGGGCGTGCCGGGTCTCCTCGCCCCGGCCGGGGGCGTCCTCCGAGCGCAGGACGCCCAGCACCCGGCGCAGCTCGGCGAGGGCTTCGAGGGCGTTCTCGCGGATGCCGGCCAGGTTCTCCCGCAACTCGTCGGTGGGGTGCTCCACCAGGTGCGGGGCCACCTGGGCCTGGATGGAGATCACCGACATGTGGTGGGCGACCACGTCGTGCAGCTCCCGGGCGATCCGGTTGCGCTCCTCCAGCAGGGTGCGCCGGGCCCGCTCCTCCGCGGTCAGCCCTGCCTGGAGGACGAGGTCCTTACGGGCCAGGCGCAGGCTGCGCAGAGCGGCGCCGACGACCACGGCGGTGGCGAGCACGAGCAGGGCGACGGGCGGGCTCACCTGCGGCAGCGGCGGTGTGCGCAGGGCGGCGAACAGCGTCGGCGCCAGCGAGAGCGCCAGCGCGAGCGCCGCACGGCGGGGCGCCACCCGCAGCGCCAGCAGGAACAGGGTGCCGGCCTGCGAAGCGATCCCGGCGAAGGGCACGGGATACAGGAGGTCGGGGCTCATGGGGAGGCCGTGGAGCCACTGGGCCGCGTGGCCGCGGGGCGCGGCGGCCACCGTGAACAGCAGCGCCACGACGGCCAGCGCGGTCATCGACCACCAGGCTCCCACCGGCCGGAACATCCCCGCCACCAACACCGCGGACTGGGCGACGGCCACCAGCACCGCGAGGCCGCTGACCGGAGCTCCGTACGGGGTGAGTTCCCCGGTACGGACCACCGCGATACCGACCGAGGCGATCACCAGCAGCACCAGGAACACCGGCCGCCACACCGGCACGTTCGGCTCCTCCATGCGCGGCACCCGGTCCGCCGGAGCGGCCCACAACTCCTCGTACAGGGCACGCGGCACACGGCGCACCGCCGCCCGCAGGCGTACCGCCCCCGATGACGCCACCGCCCCCACCGCCCCCTCGGCTCCGCTCTTCCCCAGACTAGGCACGACGCGCCCACCCCTTCCGCCCGGGGGCGGACTCCCGTACGAGGAGGGAGGCCCCACCCGTCCGCCGTCCGCCCTGTTCATGACCTCGGAACGCCGCCCAGCACCCCGCCAGCGCCAGCGCGAACACCGGCAGCCAGAACAGCCGGGCGACCACCCAGCCGGGGCCGTCGGGCACGGTGTGCAACCCGGGCAGCGGAACGCCCGCGAGCAGCAGCGCGCTCGCCGTGACGATGATCATCGCGGTCTGGTGCCAGAGGAAGACGGTCATCGCCGCCAGGTTCACCACCGCCACCGCCGCCCACAGCGCGGGCCGGCGCAGGGCCCGCCGCAGCGGCCCGAGCAGCAGCAGCGCCGCCCCGCACTGGGCCAGCCCGAACACCACGGCGGCCAGGGACGGCGGGTCCAGATTGGACATCCGGCCGCCCGGAACGCCGACCATGGAGGCCGGGTACCCGGCCCACAGCACGAGCCCGGCCGCCGCCGAGGCCCCGCCGAGCAGCAGACCCCAGCGGACCGTCCGGCCGCGCAGCCCGCCCCGGGCCACCAGCGAGCCCAGGCAGTAGGGCGTCAGCCAGCCCGCCACCACGTTGATCCACCCCAGCTCATCGGGGCCGCCGAGCCCGAGGCGTACGAGGTCGACGTGAAGCACCACCACGAGCGGCCACAGCGGATGCAGGCGTGCCACCAGCGGCGTCAGCGCGGTCAGGACGGCGAAGACCAGCAGGAACCACAGCGGGGACCAGACCAGCTTGGCCAGCGTCCGGACCGTCGCCGCGCCCACCCCGGCCGCCAGCATGACGGCCGCCGCGAGCGTCCACACCGCGACCACCACCGCCACCGGCCGGAACAGGCGGGCCAGCCGGCCGCCCACCCACACTCCGTACGGCACGCCCCGCCGGCACGCCGAGGCCCAACTCCCGGCCGCCACCTGCCCGCCCACCAGGAAGAACACGGCGAGGGTCTGGAACGCCCAGGAGACGGGGGCCAGTCGGGGCATGGCGCTCAGCGGGCTCGCCCCGCGCACCGTGCCGCTGTCGGCGACCAGTGCGGTGACCAGCCAGTGCCCGCCCACCACGCCCAGGATCGCCAGGGCCCGCAGGCCGTCGAGGGCCCGGTCCCGGCCGGGCGGGGTGGCGGCCTCGATACGGGCGACACCCTCGTGCACGGCCCTGCGTACGGGCCGCGGCAAGGGTTCGGCTCCCCCGCGCACGGCCCTGCGTACGGGGCGTAGCAAGGGTTCGGCTCCCTCGCGTACAGCCCCGGGCGCGGGTCGCAGCAGCGGTTCGGCGGCCCCGCCCACGGCCCTGTGCGCGGGAGGCCGCAGGGGTTCGGCACCCGCCGCGATCCGGGCGAGACGCCCCCTCATCGGGACGCCCCCACCGGCTCGGCGCCGGCCACGATCCGGGCGAGGTTCGCCAGCGAACGCGAGCCGCGCAGCAGGTAGTCGCTGTGGCCGCCGTTGCCCGCGTCGAACACCTCGGCCCCGAAACGGGCGGCCACCGGATCGGTCCCGAACCCCACGGCCGCGAGGAGCGGCAACCGCACCCGGACATGGGGCACCCGGGCGATCCAGTCCCCACGACCCCGCCCCGCCCACACCCGCGCCCGGGTGCGCAGCGCCTCGGCGTCCTCCACGCCGACCCCGGGGCTGCCGTAGAACACGAGGGCGTCGGCGGCGGTCCCCGAGGCGGACCGGGCGCAGACCACCGACCCGTAGGAATGGCAGAGCAGGCTGATCCGGGCGGCGGGCCGCACCGCGCGCAACCCGTCCACCAGCGCGCGCAGCAGCGGCGCGGCCTCGTCGGCCCGCTCGGTGGTGAGTACGGCGGTGCTGACGGTGGCGGGCGAACGGTAGCCGAGCCAGATCGCCACGGCCCCGCCCGCGCCCAACTCCCCGCGCAGCGCGGACGCATCGCGCCTCAGCCGCCCGTACGCGTCCAGGCCGACGCCCGCTCCGGGCACCAGCACCGCGATCCGCCGGGCGGCGGCCAGGTCGCCGACGACCTCCACGCTCCGGCCGCCGTCCCGCCCGTCGAAGGACAGGAACTGCCGCCCCGGCGCGGCGAACTCCCGCAGCGAGGCCGCCCGTCGCAGGTGGCCGTGGTCCTCCGCCGCCCGCTCGGCCGCCCGGATGTCCTGCCGGCTCACCGCGTACCGCGGGGCGAGGGCCGCCGGGCTCGCCTCCCGCAGCGGCCCGAGGGCGGTCGGCGCGGGGGCGGGCACGGCCGCGGGCCGGGCCGCACCGGACACCGGCACGGCCACCGCGAAGGTGACGAGGGCGGCGAGCAGGGTGCGACGGATGCGACGTCTGCGGGGGCGGTCCGCCATGGGGCGAGTTCCTTCCGTACCGGGGGCACTGCGTGCTTGCGGTACAGAAGCTATGGACGGGGGCCGGTAGTTGGCGTCCCTCCGCGGAGCGCACCTGAGGGGTGGCTCTCAGGTATGACACGGGGTACGCGGCGGGGACCGGCAGGAGGGAAGAGAGGCGGGAAGTCCCGTCTGCCGGGAGACGGGACGGGAAGGCCCGCCTGCCGGAAGACGGAGGGCGGGAGCGAGGAGTTCCGTCAGCCGGGAGGACGGGGCGGGGCCGTTTCGGGCCGCCTGGTCCAGGATCAGGGCGGACGGCGGCGCGGGAGCGCCCGACCCCACCCGCGGAGGGCGGTGGGGGAACGCCCGGCCCGACCCGCCGGGACGCGGGCCGGGGTCAGCTCCGCCCGGTGTGGTCCAGGATCGCGGCGGCCAGCGGGGCGTGGACCTCGCGGGGGAGGGCGTGCCCCATCCCGGGGATCTCGACGACCCGGGCGCCGCGGATCACCTGGGCCAGGTGCTCGGCGTGCGGGGCGGGCGCGACCGGTTCGGCGGGGGCCGAGATGATCAGCGTGGGCACCTCGGTGGCGGCGAGCTGCCCGGTGCGCTCCATGCCGGAGTGGTCGGCGCGGGCGTGCGCGGTCCCGGCGCGGTGGTGCCCGGTGTGGGCGATGATGCGGCGCTCCGACTCGCGGGCGTACTCGGCGTCGAACGGGATCAGACCGCCGCCCAGCACCCGCCAGTGCTCGACCCGCCGTTCCAGCTCGGCCTCCGGCCCCAGCTCCTCCACGGGCCGCGACCACAGCTCCATCAGCTCCGCGGAGACGCCGGGCAGCTCCTCCGGCGGTACCCGGCGGCCGTCCGGCGCCGTGTACGGGGTGGAGCTGAGCGCGGTGGTCCCGATGACGGTGGCGCTGAGGAGCCGGTCGGGGTGGTCAGCGACGAGCAACTGCGTCAGCATGCCGCCCAACGACATCCCCACGACGTGCGCCCGCTCCACCCCGAACGCGTCCAGGACGGCGACGGCGTCCTCCGCCAACGCGGTGAGCGGGTAGGGCTGTTCGTCGAAGGAGGCGGTGGAGCGGCCGGTGTCCCGGTGGTCGTACCGGATCACCCGGTGCCGTACGGCCAACACCTCCACCAGCTCGTCGGGCCACCCGAGCCCGGACGCCTGGGCCCCCATGACCAGGAGGAGGGCGGGAGCGCCGGGCGCGCCGTGCTCCTCCGCCCAGAGGCGCACGCCGGGGGCGACGTCGACGAAGCGTTCCATGGTGGACCCCACTGTTCCGATAGACGCGAGACGAAACGTTGCGTCTCGTTATGTGGCGACCGTAGCGCACGACCGGGCAAGCCGCCAGGGGGGCAAGAAAGAAAGCCTCCGTCCCGCGTGCAGCGCGCGAGGCGCATGGCTCGGCCTCCCCCTGCTCCGAGGGTGATCGGTGTGGTGTCGGCCACGCCTTCCCCGTGCTGTCTCCCGAGGCCTCGGGCGGAGGGCCGATGCGGGGCGTGATAGGAATCCCAGGAAGCAAGATCTTGCTGATATTCATCTGACCCCCTGAGGACCTCGATCCCTTATGACCCCGCCCCCCGCGCCGAAGCGCTCAGACCTGCCCGCCCCTCTGGTCCAGGATTTCCGGAACCTCCTTGATAAGGCATTGGAGGCGACAGACTCCGCAGGGCGTAAATGGTCCTACGCCAAATGGGGTTGCTACGCCTTCTATGACTATGACGGCGAGCCGATCTACGTTGGCCAGACCAATGAGAAGTTGCGGACGCGAGTTCGCAGACATCTCACCAATCAGCGGACCGATGCCGTGGCGATGCGCATCCTGGACGTCTTCGAAGTCGCAGAGATGGAACTGTGGCCGCTTTGGGATCTTGAGAACGCGAGTGCCAAGGACGATGACGCCCGAAGCCTGCTCAACGCAGTCGAGTACTCGGCTTATGTCCAGGCGATCAAGGGAAGCCGATTCCACGCGATACTCAATGAGAAGATTCCTCCCCGTTCCTCTCTCGTGCAGCTTCCTCCGTCTCGGCGCTTCGAGCTGGTGAGCGCTGAGACTCGTCGAGAGCGCGGGCATGACGACACCCGCATCGCTCGCCGGGCCGAGACGCTCTCCCGGCTGACCGCAGTCGCCCATGAACGGGGCGCCGTGTCTCCGGGCCTGCGTCGAGTGGTCGTCATCCAGGCGGCACGTCTCGCTCACCTGGCCGCTGCACGACTCGCGCACGCCGAGGGGCGGCCTGAACCGTCGGCCGACGCGATCGACATCGAAGGCTTGGTGGGAACTCTTTTCCAGGAGCACTCCGGGCAACCGGAAATCGATGACGAAGGCGTGGACCTGGACTGACGGATCCCCGCTGCTAGCGAGAGGCGTTGCGGTCCTTAACGGCCCTCTCGACGATCAGCGCCGCGGCGAGGGGGTCCTCGTGTTCCCAGAACCGAATCACGACCCACCCCTCGCCGGTCAGGCGTTCGGTGGTGTCCACGTCGCGCTCGCGATTGCGCCGAACCTTCGCCTTCCAGTACTCAGAGTTCCGTGCCGCCTTCGTGTGGTGCTCGGGGCAGCCGTGCCAGAAGCAGCCGTCGAGGAAGACCGCGACTTTCTGCCGCGGGAACACGAGGTCGGCGGTGCGACGCAGCGCCGGCAAGGGGCGGGTCGCGACCCGGTAGCGGAGGCCCCGGGCGTGCACGGCCCTGCGCAGTGCCAGCTCCGGCTTGGTGTCTCGGCTACGGTTCGCCTGCATGCTGGCCCGAGTGCCGGGTGTCGAGGCCCACGATTCGCCCGAATGAGTCACATAGACGATTATGGCGCTTCCCGCCTTACGATCGTTGACGGGCCGACGGTGATGTCAGTGGCCCCGGTTACCTTGGCGATGCTGTGACCGAAGTGCCGCCTGGGAGAGCCAGGCCGGATAGGTCCTCGGGGCCTGGGCGTCTGGAGCGAGATCATGAACGACCGAACGGCTGTGCCGGCCGTCGACGCGCCGTTGGTCGGGCGAGCGTGCGACGGGCACGAATCGCCCGCCGAAGCGAGCAACGGCGGCGAAGGAGCCGTACGGCGCGGTACCGCCGCGAACAGCACGGGCCTCCTCCGCCCGGAGTCCGGTCCCAGGCGGGCGGACGCATTCGAGGCGGAGGCGTGTTCTAGGATCCGGGACGTGACTCTCGCGCCCGTCGTAGCCCCTGTGCCCCCTCCTGCAGCGTCCTCCGAGCAGGACGGCGCCCCGGCCGCCCCCGCCGTGGCGGAGTTCTTCGCCGGCATCGGACTGGCGCGGCTGGGGCTGGAGAGGGCGAACCTGAAGGTCGTGTGGGCGAACGACATGTCCTCCGACAAGCGAGACATGTACAACGGGCACTTCGCGGACGAGCACGACCACTACCAGCTCGGCGACATCAAGAAGATCGCTGAGGACGAGAGTGCGCCAGGTCTGCCGCGTGATCTCGATCTCGCCTGGGCTTCCTTCCCCTGCACGGACCTTTCGCTCGCCGGCGGACGAAAAGGTCTTGCGGGCAAGCACTCCGGGACGTTCTGGGATTTCACCAAGATTCTGGAGAACCTCGGTGAGAGCGACCGTCCCGCGGTGGTCGCACTCGAGAACGTCAACGGGTTCGCCACCAGTCACGGCGGGGCAGACCTCCGGGCGGCAGTCCAGGAGCTCAACCGTCTCGGGTACTCGCTGGACGTTCTGACGTTGGACGCTCGCAGTTGGGTTCCGCAGTCACGCCCGCGCCTTTTCCTCGTCGGAGCACGCCACGCTCCGGTGGAAGAGGACCCTGAGAGCCGGAACGCCTTCTTGCGTCCGTCCTGGCTGGATCCCGTATTCGATGACGAAGACCTGCGCACCCACCGCGCAGCCTTGCCCAGTCCCCCCTCTCACCGCGTAGAAGGCTGGACGACGCTTATCGAGAAGAATGATCCCGTCCCCGACGACGTCTGGTGGGACGAGCAGCGGCAGAGGAAGTTCGAGGAGCAGCTTTCCGAGATCCAGCTCCAGCGCATCGCGCAGCTGAAGGAGAAAGGCTCGACCGTCTACCGGACCGCCTATCGCCGCACACGTGGCGGAAAGCCGGCCTGGGAGATCCGAGCGGACGATATCGCGGGCTGTTTGCGTACCACCGGCGGCGGCTCCTCGAAGCAGGCCGTCGTGGAGATCGGCCCGAAAGGCCTGCGGACCCGGTGGATGACGGCGCACGAGTACGCCTGCCTGATGGGGGCGGACGACTACACGCTTCCGGCCCGGACGAATCAGGCGCTGATGGGCTTCGGCGACGCCGTTTGCGTCGATGCGGTCGCCTGGCTCGCCGAACACTACTTGAAGCCGCTCATCGCGGAGCAGAAGAGTCGCTGATCGCCGAGAACCCGAGACCGCGGGGCCGGGCTCAGCCGTCGGCGGCGTGCGGGTCGAAGCCCGGCCGTAGAAAGCCGGGATCAGGTACCAGACCGCTCGGTCGCCACAGTGACGCGGACGGAGTGAGGACCGCCGACGTCTCCCATCTGAACCCGGAGGTGTCCCCGGGTACGAGGTCGTGTACCGCAGCGGCGGACAGCTCCCGTATCTCGCAGACGTCCGCCGCCGTGATCGGGTCCGCGACGAACGCGCTCGCCTTGAACACCACCTGAACGATCCGCCACGCGTCCCCGCGGCGTACACACGTGTCGAATTCGTTGCGGGAGAGATGGAAGCGATCGGCCGTCTGCGGTCCTGCCGCCTTCACCTCCAGAAACCGGATCGGCTCCTCGGGCAGCTCCACGTCGTAGCCGTAGGCGTCGGAGATCCGGGCGACGTGAACCGGCTCTTGGCCTGCTGCCCTCAGCGCCGCTACGACGATCTCCTCTGCCGTGTCGCCGATCTCCTTGGCCAGGTTCGCCCTCCGACGGGCGCCGAGGAACCGACGGGCCTCGGCCAATACTTCGTCCAGGTCCTCGCCCAGCCAGCTCAGTGCATCGAGGTCGGGCTGAGGGATGTACGCGTGCTCGACGCCCTCGCTCCCCACGGCGACCCACAACCATGCAGGCGGCTGAGCAGCCAGCAGTGTGACCGCCGCATGGTGCATGGCGCGCTGATAATCGCGCGACGCGGCCAGCGCTTCCAGCGGACGCGCCAGCCCTATGCTTCCTTCTTCACCCACGCAGGCGAGCCCCGCCGCGACAAGCGCTCGGGCAGGCGTGCTCAGGTCAGTCGCGGTGGCGAGGTAGGAGCCGTGCTGTCGCGCGGCCGCCACCCACGCGTCGACCCCCTTGCGCGGCGAAATTCGCGCCACATGGGCGAGCAGCACCGTCGCATATACGACGCCGTGACGAGGCAGCAGATTCACGAACCCTCATTCACCCGCGCAGCATGGCCGCCACGACCTGCATGTCGTCGTCCGCAGCGGCGGACCCTCCGACCTGCTCATCGGGCTCCGGAAGCGACACCCGGACGAGCCCGGGATCGTTCATCAGCTTCGCCATCGCCTCGATCTTGTCACGAAGCCGGCCGTCCACCGTCTCGTCGATCGTGCCCCGGCTCAACAGGAGCGTGAATTTCGTGAGGGTGCCTTCTGCGAGACCGATGCGGTGGATGCGGTCCTGGCTCTGCAGGTAGTGGCCGGCATTGAAGGTCCGGTCCAGATAGACCGCGTGGTGGCACCAGTGCTGCAGACTGATGCCCTCGCCGCACGCGGCCGGATTCGCGAGCAGCACCTTGCAATCCGGGTCGGTGCGGAAACGGTCGAACTCGCTCTCCCTGGTTACCGCGCCCGCAGACGCTCCGTCCGCGGCGGGCACGCCGCCGTGCACCACCGCGGGCCGGTATTCCTCGAGGAATCCGCGCAGAATTTTGAGATTGCGCACGAACGTCGACCACACGAGCACTTTCTGTCCGCGCGCGGCCTCCTTCGCGACGATCTCCCGCACGCGGTCGTACTTCCAGGGAACCTCGTGCGCCTGATACGAGTTCAGCAGCCGCATCAGGGGCTCGTCACTCGCCACCTGCAAGGGGGGATGGGCGAATCCCGTCTCGTCGTCCTTGTCCGAACCCGCCACCAACAGGCCCGGGTTGGTCGCCGCCTCCAGCAGATACATGACGATCCGCCCGAGCCGGTCGAAGTCCCGGCGGTCTTTCGTCGCCAGCGCGAACTCTCCACGGTAACGGCCCAGGAGCGCCTCGTAGATCGCCTTCTGGATGGGCCTGGTCTCCGTCGGTTCCACGACGATCTCCGTCCGCGGCAACTGGAGCCGGGCCTTGGGCGTCCGGACGAAATACTTCGCGATCGCCTCGCCCGTGTCCCGGACCACATCCTCGTCACGGCCGTTGCGCTCGTTGTACGCGCTCTGCGGCAGGATCTTCCGGTCCTGCCCCGGGTACAGGAACCGGATCGGAGCCACCAGGTCGTGCGCGCCCTGCGGGGCAGGCGTACCGGTCAGTACGTCGCGTCGGCGTGCCGCGTAGGCGAGGTCGAGGACAGCACGCCCGTGAACCCCGCCGGAACCCCGCTTGATGCGGTGTGCCTCGTCCAGAACGACCTGGGTGGGACGACGCGCCACGAAGTCGCGGATACGGTCGTAATCGGTGGCGGCCCGGTTGTAGTTCGTCAGCAGGATCTGTGTGCTCTGCGGGATCAGCGAACCGGCGCCCTGGTAGACCGTGAGCCGCGGAGCGGGCTCGAGACACGCCTTGACCTCTTCCTTCCAGGCAGCGAAGGCCGCGAGCGGGGCGATAACCAGCATCTGCTCGACCTGGCCCCGAGCGCACGCGATGGCGTGATTGGCCAGGGCCACCGTCGTCTTGCCGGCGCCGGGCACCGAGAAGTCCGCTGCATGCGGCAGCCGTACGATCCGCGCGAGGTTCTCCAACTGGAAGGATTTCAGGCGGCGGATGAATCCGGCTTGCGCGAGCAATTCCTCGAGATCCGCCGGAGTGTCGACGGCGCCGGGATCGTCCAGGGCCGCCTGCCGCTGCCGCTGGTCCGACAGCAGGGCCTGAACCTGCTGTTTCAGAGCCGGGCCAAAGTCCAACTTCTCGCGGTAGCGGTTGCGGACGGCTCCGATGACGTGGAGCTCGGCGAGGAACACCTCTACCCGCACTTCGGTTCGGTCGCTCGCACCACCGACGATGCCCCGCGCGAGCGTCTCCTGGATGCTCGCCCACGCACCCAGTCCCGTGTCGGCGCGCTTCTCCAGAACGACGACGGGCCGAGGAGCCCCGTACAACTCGGCGTAGATCAAGGCCGCCCCTTGACCTTCAGCAGGAGTTCCTCAAGCTGCTCCACCTTGGCCGTGAACGCCGCCTCGTTCCAGTCGTCGTACCGGCGGGCTCGCGGCAGCGCATGGATCATGCGGTTGAGTTCGCCGATGGCCGCGTCCGCCCGCTCGAACGGCGCCGTGACCTCCTTGCGGTCCCGTGTGTCCTCCTTCGCCTCGGTCGCGGCGTTGGTGATCGACCGCCGAAGTCCGCTGAGCAACTGGCTCGCCTCCATCGGCGGACCGTCGCCGAGCTTGACGGTCCCCTCCTTGTCCGTGGCTGCAACGAGCCGCAGGAGACCACTGAGCGGCTCGGAGGCGCTGGGACCGTCGTCGAGGAAGGCGTCCAGAAGGTCGTCGTCCTTCTCCTCGGCGTCCGGGCTCTTGGCCGCCTCATCGAGCACCGCCTCCAGCCTGGAGTCGCTCCTGATCTCGTCGAGCACCAGCGCGGCGGCGTCGGGACGGCGTAGATGACGCAGGTTCCGGTACTCCACGCCGGTCAGCGTGCCGATGAAATACACATCCTTGACGCTCTGCGCCTCGGATTCGCTCTTGTTCTTGATGTGTTTCGCGAGCTCGTCGAACGCGGACTCGTTGGGGATGAAGTCCACATACTCTCGGGTGCCCTTCGATATGGCCACGAGCTGGTGGACCTGCTGGATCTTGTCGTAGTACGCGCGGACATCGGCCACGGTGCGGTGTACCCGCTCTGCCACCCGCTTGAAGTTCTTGTTCTCGCGCTCATACAGCTCTTCGATCAACAAGGCCTCATTGATCCACGAGTAGTCCTGCTTGAAGTCCTTGGCGACTTGGAGTTCCGTCTCGAGATCCACCAGCTCCGCGGCCGTGGCGTCTGCGGGAAGGACCAGGCACCGCACATAACGCGCGCCGCGCACGTCATCGTCGACGAACAGGGACCGCATGGCTGCGGAACGGCGGTTGCCGTTGATGAGCACACCGTCGGCGGTGACGATGGCCGGCTCCTGCTGCCCCCGCGTCTTCAAGTCTTCCTTGAGCTCGGCGAAGCCCTCCTGCCCACGCAAGATGTTGTACTGGGCGTCCTGCGCCTCTTTCCCGAGCGGGCTGCGTTCGAACAGATCGTCGCGGCCGCTCTTGCGACGCTCGCGGATCTGCTCCGCCTTGGTGCGATGGTTGATGGTGGAGAAACACACCCAGGCGACTTCGAGATTGACGACGGGCAGCTCCTTGTCGGGGCGCGGCCACGCGGGTACCGGCATGGTTCGAGGCGAGTCGCCCAGGCGGGCCGCCAGGTAGACGGACCGGTTCGGGTCGAGGGCGGGGACCGGAACGTGCATGGGCGTCAGCTCCTGTGCGAAGTCGTGCGGCCGAGGCCGGCACGCGAAACGATGTGGGTCTTTCGCCGACCGCCGACCAACCGGTAACCGATGTCTCCGACGAAATGCGGCGCCTGCTCCTCGGGGATGCGGAAAGCCTTGAGCAGGACGGCGGGGAAACGACGTTCTTGGCCTCCGCGCCAGTTCCACTCGCTCGCCGACGGATCTGGGTCAGGGAACACGTAGACGCACGGCGGCGGCACCTCGCGGCCACCGATCGTGACGGACCGGTCAGCCTTCGGACAGACGCGGGCGGCCCCACCGCAGGGACTGCTGTGGAAGATCACGCCGGCGAGTCGATCACGTCCCCCGTCGGTCAAACGCTTGAAAAGCCGGTTGACTCCTTTGGAGACGTGCTCCCCCGGCTGGAAACCCATGTTGTCGCATACCCACCACAGGTAGACCTCGCCCGCCCACTCCGGCGCCGACCATCGAGTGCTGCTGTGAGCCCCGTCAGGGCATCCCTTCTGGATGACGGCGACGTCGCGATCCATGCCGGGGACGGAAAGGCGGTACACGGTATCGTCGCCGTACGTCGGCTCGTCGAGGCGGTCCGCCAAGCCCTCGGCGACCAGTAGGCCGAGCACGTCTCGGACGAACTCCCGGCGCTCGGCGTTGCTGGCGCTCATACTGCCGCGCATCTTCTGGATCGCCATCGGCAGCGCGTCCCGGAATTCCTCCGCGGTGACGCCGCTACGCTCCAGCAGTTCTGTCTCCGCCCCCAGACGGCGGATCAGGCCCGAAACCCTCTCGACGACCTCCGGGGGCGGCGCTCCCGCGTGACGACACGGTGCGGCGTCCTCTGCGCCCATACGACTGCCCCCTGGTTCACGTGAACTGCCTCGCCGAAACCTGCTGCTCCGCAGGCGCGTTGCGACCCGCACGAGCGGTCGGGCGTCGCATCGGTCTCTCAGGGAGCAGAACGAGAATCGTAGCAACGGGGCGGGGCGCTGACATCGGTGCTCCGATCCTCGACCGGCCCCGACGAAGCCGGTCCGGGCGGTTTCGCCTGGTACGGATCCGGTGGAAGAGGGCGAAGAGCGCCCGCTTCCCTTTCCGGGGCCCTGCCGTCGGCCCCCCCCCCGTCATGCTGAAGCCGAGTATGCGGGGTCACGTGCCGTGCACGTCTGGTAAGCCCGTGTTCCTCAACGTTTGGACGCAAGAAAAACCCGGTCCGCCGGCCGCCGAGATCGGCGACCCGCGAACCGGGCGCGGTCGAACGAGCGGCGTCACCGGCCGCTGGCGGCCGAGTCGGCCTGCCCGTCCGGATCAAGCCTTCTTGGTCTCCCAGAAGATCCGGTCGACCTCGGCGATGAGGTCCAGGGCCTTCTGGCCCGTCTTCGGGTCGTTCGAGCCCTTGGCCGCGGAGAGCGCCTTCAGGGTGTCGTTGACCAGCTGGTGCAGCTCCGGGTACTTCTCGAAGTGCGGGGGCTTGAAGTAGTCGCTCCAGAGCACCGAGATGTGGTGCTTCGCGAGCTCGGCGCGCTGCTCCTTGATCAGGATCGCGCGGGTGCGGAAGTCCGCGTCCTCGTTGGCCTGGTACTTCTCCTGGACGGCCTTGACCGACTCGGCCTCGATGCGGGCCTGGGCCGGGTCGTAGACGCCGCAGGGCAGGTCGCAGTGGGCGCTGACCTTCAGCTTGGGGGCAAACAGGCGGGAAAGCATGGAGCTGTCCTCCTCGTGATCGTCTTCTCAGGTGGGACATTACTCCGTGGAGCGCCGCTTTCCGCGGCTGCCCCAGGGGCTTAGGCCAAAAGTCCGGGGTGGGTGTCGGGCCGTCGGCCGAATGTACGGATCCGTACGCGGCGCGATGTACTGGCGATGTGCTGGAGGAGGAGCGGGAGGTGCCCAAGATGCCGGAGCGGCGACAGGTGTCCGGGGGCGGGCGGGTGACGCGCCGTCCGTTGCAGGTGGTGGAGGTGACCGGGCCCTCGATGGTGCCCACGCTCTACCACGGCGACCTGCTGCTCGTGCAGTACGGGGCAGCCGTGCGCCCCGGGGACGTGGTGATCCTGCGGCACCCCTTCCAGCAGGACCTGCTGGTGGTCAAGCGGGCCGTCGAGCGGCGGCCCGGCGGCTGGTGGGTGCGCGGGGACAACACCTTCGCGGGTGGGGACAGCACGGACTACGGGGTCGTGCCCGAGGAGCTCGTGCTCGCCCGGGTGCTGGCCCGCTACCGGCCCCTGGCGAAGGGTCAGCGCTCGGTGTCGGCGGTGCTGGGGTGGGCGGTCTCCGCGCTGCGGCCGGTGCGCTCGGCCTCCTCGCGCTTGCGGGCCCGGTAGGCGGCCACGTTCGCGCGGGTGGCGCAGCGGTCCGAGCAGTAGCGCCGGGAGCGGTTGGTGGAGGTGTCCAGGTAGGCGTTGCGGCAGGGCGAGGCCTCGCACAGCCCGAGCCGGTCCACGCCGTGCTCGGTGAGGTGGAAGGCCAGGCCCATGGCCGCGATGGCCGCGTAGCCGGCGGTCGCGTTCGACGGATGGTCCGCCAGGTGCATGTGCCAGTCCGGCCTGCCGTCCTCGTCGCGCACGTCGTGCCCCGAGATCTGCGGGCTCACCGGGAACTCCAGCAGCAGCGAGTTCAGCAGGTCGACCGCGAGCGTCTCCTCGCCGCCGTCCGCCGCCTCGAAGACCGCGCGCAGCCGTGCCCGTACGGAACGGAACCGGGTCACGTCCGCGTCCGTCGTCCGGCGCGCCGCCTGCCGGTTCGCGCCGAACAGCTCCCGTACCGCCTCGACGGAGGTGAGGGCGTCCTTGCCACGGGCCGGCTCCTCGGTGTTGACCAGGCGCACGGCGTAGTCCGAGTAATAGGCCAGTTCCACTTGTAGTCCTTACGGTGTCGGTCTAAAGTCGGGGCACCGGTCAGTGTAATGGTCGGTTTGCGGATATGGGCCTTACGTGGAGGTTGGGATGACGGAGACGGCTACGGGCACCGACTGGCAGTCCTGGCAGGAGAGCTGGGACCGGCAGCAGGAGTGGTACATGCCCGACCGCGAGGAGCGGTTCCGGGTGATGCTGGACATGGTCGAAGCGGTCGTGGGACCGGAACCCCGCGTGCTCGACCTCGCGTGCGGTACGGGAAGTATCACGGACCGGCTCCTCAAGCGGTTCCCGAACGCCACGAGCACCGGCGTCGACCTCGACCCCGCGCTCCTGGCCATCGCCCGCGGCACCTTCGACGGCGACGACCGCGTCGCCTTCGTCACCGCCGACCTGAAGGACCCCGACTGGACGGCCCGGCTGCCCCACACGTCGTACGACGCCGTCCTCACCGCCACCGCCCTGCACTGGCTGCACAGCGAGCCCCTGGCCGCCCTGTACGGGCAGCTCGGCGGGCTCGTCCGGGACGGCGGGGTCTTCATGAACGCCGACCGCACGATCGACCCGGCCACCCCCCGCATCAACGCCGCCGAACGCGCCCACCGGCACGCCGCGATGGACCGGGCCAAGGCCGCCGGGGCGCTGGACTGGGCCCAGTGGTGGGCGCTCGCCGCGAAGGACCCGGTCCTCGCCGGGCCCACCGCCGAGCGCTTCGCGATCTACGGGGAGCACGCGGACGGGGACATGCCCTCCGCCGACTGGCACGCCCGCACCCTTCTCGCCTCCGGCTTCGGCGAGGCCCGCGCGGTGTGGGCCTCGCCCTCGGACACCCTCGTCCTCGCCGTGAAGTAGGCACGGGTACGGAGTAGGCACGGGTACGGAGTTCGCACGGGTACGCGGAGGCGCCCCGAACCGGTTCGGTCCGGGGCGCCTCGCGTGAGCGGGCCCTGCGGCAGGCCCTACAGCACCTTGGACAGGAACGACTTCGTCCGGTCGTGCCTCGGGTTGGTGAGGACCTCGCGCGGGTGGCCCGACTCGACCACCACGCCGTCGTCCATGAAGACCAGCGCGTCGCCCACCTCGCGGGCGAAGCCCATCTCGTGGGTGACGACGATCATCGTCATACCGTCCTCGGCCAGGCCGCGCATGACGTCCAGGACGTCACCGACCAGTTCCGGGTCGAGCGCGGACGTCGGCTCGTCGAAGAGCATCAGCTTCGGCTCCATCGCCAGCGCGCGGGCGATGGCCACGCGCTGCTGCTGGCCGCCGGAGAGCTGCGAGGGGTAGTTCCCCGCCTTGTCGGAGAGGCCGACCCGGTCCAGCAGCTTCTCGGCGCGGGCCCGCGCCACCGCCTTGGCCTCGCCCTTGACCTGGACCGGGGCCTCCATGACGTTCTCCAGAGCCGTCATGTGCGGGAACAGGTTGAAGCGCTGGAAGACCATGCCGATGTCGCGGCGCTGGCGGGCGACCTCGCTGTCCTTCAGCTCGTAGAGCTTGTCGCCCTTCTGCCGGTAGCCCACCAGCTCGCCGTCGACCGAGAGCCGGCCGGCGTTGATCTTCTCCAGGTGGTTGATGCACCGCAGGAAGGTCGACTTGCCGGAGCCGGACGGGCCGATCAGGCAGAACACCTCACGCGGCGCGACCTCCAGGTCGATGCCCTTGAGGATGTGGGCCGCGCCGAAGGACTTGTGGACGCCCTCGGCCTTCACCATGGGGGTGGTCATGCGGAGACACCTCCGGAGGGCCGGTTGCTGAACGCGGCGAGGTTGACCTTGATGCGCTGCAGCGGCGTGAGCGGCAGCGAGCGCAGGGAGCCGCGGGCGAAGCGGCGCTCCAGGTAGTACTGGCCGACGCTGAACACGCTGGTCATCACGATGTACCAGATGGACGCGACGAACAGCATCTCCATCACCGCGTACGACGTGGAGCCGATCTGCGAGGTGGAGCGGAGCAGTTCGTTGTACGTGACCGCGTACACCAGCGAGGAGGTCTTCAGCATGTTGATGAACTCGTTGCCGGTCGGCGGGATGATGACCCGCAGCGCCTGGGGGAGGACCACGCGGCGCATGGTCCTGCCCTGGGTCATGCCCAGCGCGTGCGAGGCCTCGGTCTGGCCCTCGTCGACGGACTGGATGCCGGCCCGGCAGATCTCCGCCATGTAGGCCGCCTCGTTCAGCGCGAGCCCCAGCAGGGCGCACATGAACGGGGTCATGACGTCCGTCATCTCGTCCTTGTAGACGAACGGGATGTTCAGGACCGGGAAGATCAGCGCCAGGTTGAACCAGAGCAGCAGCTGCACGTAGACCGGGGTGCCCCGGAAGAACCAGATGTACAGCCAGGCCACCCAGCTGGTGACCGGGTTCTTCGACAGCCGCATCACGGCGAGCACGACGCCGAGGATCACGCCGAGCACCATCGCCAGGACGCTGATCAGCAGCGTGCGGCCGGCGCCGGCGACGACGGTGCTGTCGAACAGTTTGTCGCCCACGGCGTGCCACTGGATGTTGCCCTGCGAGAAGGCGTACCCGAGGGCGGCGAGGAGGCCGATGACCACGACGCCGCTGATCCAGCGGCCGACGTGGCGGACCGGGATGGCCTTGATGTTCTCCGGGGCCGGGGTGGCGCCCTTGGAGACCGGCGCCGGGGCCGCCGGTGAACCGGCCGGCGCCTTGTCGAACTTGTCAGTCATGGTGACTGCCCTTCAGTGGAGCGTCCGGTCACTTGCCGCCGTTGATGGCGGCCTTGTCGATCGCTCCCGTTCCGGCGCCCCACTTGTCGAGCACCTTCTGGTACGAACCGTCCGCGATGATCGCGTCGACAGCCTCCTTCAGGGCGTCGCGCAGGCCGGTATTGGACTTCTTGACCGCGATACCGAACGGGCCGGCGTCGACCTGCTCGCCCACGACCTCGAACGCCTTGCCGCCGTCCGCCTTGCGGGCCAGGTCGACCGCGACCGGGTAGTCGTTGACGCCGGCCACCGAACCGCCCGACTTCACGCGGGTCTGGGCCTCGGTGTCGTTCTCGAACGACTCGATCTTGATGGCCTTCTCGCCGCCGTCCGTACAGGCCTTCGACTGCTTCTTGAGGGCCTCCTCGTACGTGGTGCCGCGCTGCACCGCCGCGGGCTTCCCGCACAGGTCCTCGATGGACTTGATGTTCTGCGGGTTGCCCTTCTTCGTGTACACGGCCGTGCCGGCGAGGAAGTAGTCGACGAAGTCGACGCCCTCGCCCAGCTTCTTGCCGGAGTCGTCCAGGCCCTCCTGGCGCTGCTTGTTGTCCGTGATGGACGACATCGCGATGTCGTGGCGCCCGGAGTTCAGGGCGGTGATCAGACCGTCGAAGGAGCCCGAGGTGAACTCGAACTTCACGCCCAGCTGCTTGCCGAGGGCCTCCGCGAGGTCGGGGTCGACGCCCACGATCTTCCCGTTCTCCACGGACTCCATCGGCGCGTATTCGGCATTCGTGCCGACCTTGATCACACCGGACTTCTGGTACTTCTCCGGCAGCTTGGAGAACAGCGGCGCACCGCTCTTGGTCTCCTTGCCGCTGCCGCCCTCCTGGGAAGCGCTCTCCGTCTGGTCCCCACAGGCGGTGAGCAGCAGGGAGCCGGCGACCGCGATGGCGCCGATCGCCGCGATCCGGGACTTGGCGGTCGTACGACGCGTGGGGCTTGCGGTCATGTCGGGATCCTCCGGCAGGTGAGGGAGAGGTGCTGGCGGGCGGCTTGGCACGCACCTTCGAGTGTCGCCACCTTGTGTGATGACGGCATCCTGCCATTGGGACTGGCCCATTCAGGGGTCCGGCCATGTCAAAATCGGATAACGGGAGACCCCCGAACATCAACGGCCGGTACGCGACGACCGGACCATCTGTGGGGATCGATTCCCCTCGCCGGAGAATCTTCGGCATGTCTCGACCGGTGGGCGGCATTTATGACGGTTTGCCGACTTGTCCAGATATTCGACTATGAGTCACGTCACCGCGTCGATATGGACTCGTCCGTAACCCCGTTCGTCCGGTAAGAAAGACGTTTACACCCCTCATCCGGGGCTCAGGGCGCGTGTGCGGCGCGCCCGCGCGTATGTACCTCCTCCCCGCCGGGACGGGCCAACCGTCCGGTGCGGGGCGCGTACGCGGTGCCCGCCCACCCCTCCTCAACCAGGAGTGGCCACCCTCAAACGATGAAGACTTAAGGGGTCAACACCATGGCAGCGGAGATCGTCAATCCTCGCAGCGACAGCACCATCGACAGCGCCACCGACCGTGGCGTCCGGCCCACCGGCGTCGGGGACACGGGGGCCGAGGAGCCCTTCGACCCGGCCTTCGCCCTCCACCGGGGCGGGAAGATGGCCGTGCAGGCCACCGTCCCGATCCGGGACAAGGACGACCTCTCCCTGGCGTACACGCCGGGAGTGGCGAAGGTGTGCAGCGCCATCGCGGACCATCCCGAACTCGTCCACGACTACACCTGGAAGTCCCAGGTGGTGGCCGTCGTGACGGACGGCACCGCCGTGCTCGGCCTGGGCGACATCGGGCCCGAGGCGTCCCTCCCCGTGATGGAGGGCAAGGCCATCCTCTTCAAGCAGTTCGGCGGCGTCGACGCGGTGCCGATCGCGCTCGCGACCACCGACGCCGACGAGATCGTCGACACCGTCGTCCGGCTCGCCCCCTCCTTCGGCGGGGTCAACCTGGAGGACATCTCGGCGCCCCGCTGCTTCGAGATCGAGCGCAAGCTCCAGGAGCGGCTGGACATCCCGGTCTTCCACGACGACCAGCACGGCACCGCGGTCGTCACCCTCGCCGCCCTGCGCAACGCCGCGAAGCTCTCCGGGCGGACCCTGGGCGACCTGCGCGGCGTCATCTCCGGAGCCGGCGCGGCGGGCGTGGCCATCGCCAAGTTCCTGCTGGAGGCGGGGATCGGCGACGTCGCGGTGGCCGACCGCAAGGGCATCGTCAGCCGCGACCGCGACGACCTCACCGAGGTCAAGCGCGAACTGGCCGAGCTGACCAACCGGGCGGGCCTGTCCGGCTCGCTGGAGCAGGCGCTCGCCGGCGCGGACGTCTTCATCGGCGTCTCCGGCGGTACGGTCCCGGAGGCGGCGGTGGCCTCGATGGCCCCCGGCGCGTACGTCTTCGCCATGGCCAACCCGAACCCCGAGGTCCACCCGGAGGTCGCGCACAAGTACGCGGCCGTCGTGGCGACCGGGCGGTCGGACTTCCCGAACCAGATCAACAACGTGCTGGCGTTCCCGGGCATCTTCGCCGGTGCGCTCCAGGTCCGGGCCTCCCGGATCACCGAGGGCATGAAGATCGCCGCGGCGAACGCGCTGGCCGACGTGGTCGGCGACGAGCTGGCCGCCGACTACGTGATCCCGTCCCCGTTCGACGAGCGGGTCGCCCCGGCCGTCACGGCCGCGGTCGCGGCGGCGGCGCGGGCGGAGGGCGTGGCCCGGCGCTGACGCCGCGTCGAGCCGGCGCCGAGGCCGGGTCGAGCCGTGTGTTCCAAGGGCGGGGTCCGTGGGTCGGGCCCCGCCCGCTTCTCGTCCGGCGGGCGCCGCTCGCGGGGGCGGGCGGGTTGGCGTGCGTCACACGCGCAGGCGGTTACGTCCCCGCCGCGCCGCGCCTATCGTCGAGCCATGTTCGCCGCCTACGCAGCCCGCACCGATCCCGACCAGCCCCTCGACGGCCTGGAGCTGGGCGACCGCCCGGCCCCCGAGGCGCGCCCCGGGTGGACCACCGTCACCGTCCGGGCCGCCTCCCTCAACCACCACGACCTCTGGTCCCTGCGGGGGGTGGGCCTCCCGCAGGACCGGCTGCCGATGATCCTCGGCTGTGACGCGGCCGGTGTCGACCAGGACGGCAACGAGGTCGTCCTGCACTCCGTCATCGGCCAGTCCGGGCACGGCGTCGGGCCGAAGGAGCCGCGCTCCATCCTCACCGAGCGCTACCAGGGCGCCTTCGCCGAGCAGGTCGCCGTCCCCACCTGGAACGTGCTGCCCAAGCCGAAGGAGCTCTCCTTCGCGGAGGCCGCCTGCCTGCCGACGGCCTGGCTCACCGCGTACCGGATGCTGTTCACCAACGCCGGGGTGCGGCCCGGTGACTCGGTGCTCGTCCAGGGCGCGGGCGGCGGGGTCGCCACCGCGGCCATCGTCCTCGGCAAGGCCGCCGGGCTGCGGATCTTCGCCACCAGCCGGGACCGGGCCAAGCGCGAGCGGGCGGTCGAGCTCGGCGCGCTGGAGGCGTACGAGCCCGGCGCCCGGCTGCCGCAGCGGATGGACGCCGTCATCGAGACCGTGGGGGCCGCCACCTGGTCCCACTCCGTGAAGTCGCTGCGCCCCGGCGGCGCCCTCGTCATATCCGGCGCCACCAGCGGCGACCGTCCCTCGCACGCCGAACTGACCCGGATCTTCTTCCTGGAGCTGAAGGTCGTCGGCTCCACGATGGGCTCCAAGGACGAGCTGGAGGACCTGCTCGCGTTCTGCGCGACCACCGGGGTGCGCCCGGTCATCGACGAGGTGATGCCGCTGGACCGGGCGAGGGAGGGGTTCCGCAGGCTGGAGTCCGGCGATCTCTTCGGGAAGATCGTGTTCACGCCGGCCGCCTGAGGCTCCACCAGCCCCTCGGGAAAACAGTCGTGCGCAAAGACTTGAGGGATGTTCACCTTTGCTGTGAGATCTGCCCCATGCGAATGGGCAGAGCACTCATGGCAGTCGTCGTCGCGTCCGTGCTCGCGGCGGGGGCCCTCGCCCCCGCCGCCTCGGCGCGCCCCGCCCCCCACACCGGCCCCGCCCCGGCGGCGTCCCCGGTCCCGGCCTCGTACCAAGGATCCATCCCGCCGCTCACCGACGACCGGGGGCGCACCCTCACCCTGCGCGGCTGGAACGTCGAGGACAAGGCGAACCGGGGCGAGGACGCCCTCGGCGCCATCACCGAGCGGCACTTCCGCGACCTGCGGGCCCACGGCTTCAACTTCGCCCGGCTGCTGGTCTTCTGGGACGACCTGGAGCCCACGCGCAGCCGGTACAGCGAGCGGTACCTGCGGCGGATCGAGCGCATCCTGGACTGGGCCCGCGAGCATCGCGTCCACGTCCTCATCGACGCCCACCAGGACGTCTTCGGGCCCGCGTTCGGCCACCGGGGCATCCCGGCATGGGCCACCAGGACGGACGGGCTGCCGTTCACCCCCAACCCCGACGACTGGTTCTCCGAGTACTTCGAACCGGCCGTCCAGCGGGCCTTCACCCACCTCTACGAGGACCCCGACCTCCAGCGCGCCCAGGCCGCCATGTGGCAGCTCCTCGCCCAGCGGTTCGGCGGCCACCCCGCCGTCATCGGCTACGACCTGATCAACGAGCCGATGGGGGAGCTGCGCGAGGGCGAGGACCTGCCGACCGCCGCCCGCCGCATCGAGGCCCGGCACCTCACGCCGATGTACAACCGGCTCGCCCGGGCCGTACGGGCGAAGGACCGCGACACCTGGCTCTTCGTCGAGCCCACCCCCATCGTCGGCGAGGGCGTGCCCACGGGCCTCGGCCGCATCGAGGACCGGCGGACCGTGTACGCCCCGCACTTCTACAACACCGCCATGGAGGCGGGCGCGGACTACGACCCCGGAGCCGGCTGGATCGAGGCGTACGAGGCAGCCGTCACCGCCTACCCGGCCCGCCACCGGATGCCCGTCGTCGTCGGCGAGTGGGGGCCGCTGAACAACTCGCTCCCGAGCATGGGCCGTTTCTACCGCGAGGCCGTCGACTCCATGAACCGCTACAGCTCCGGCTGGGCCGGGTACGTGTGGTGCTACGGCGGCGGCTACTGCGCGGTCGACGAGCGGGGCCGCTTCCGTACGAACAAGGAGCGGACGGCCACCCCGTACGCCCCGGCCGTCGCGGGAACCGTCCGCTCCGAGACGTACGACGCGGACACCCGCTCCTGGCGCCTCGCCTACCGGGCCTCGGCGCGTCCCGGCGTGACGGAGCTGTCCCTTCCGCCGTCCGCCCGGGGCTGGCGGGTCTCCGTCACCGGCCCGGCCCGGGTGCTCGGCAGGACCACCCCGGGCGCACGGCCCCTCGTGCTGGCGCGTCCCGGGGCCCCGGTGGTCGTCACCGTGCGGGAAGCTGGCCCGCATGGACGAACTGACCGCCCCTGAAGGATTTCTGCTGCGGCCCTGGCATCCCGACGACGCCTCGGCGGTGCTCCGGGCCTTCGCCCCGGAGGAGATGGACCGCCAGACGGACCGGCCCGTGGACGACCGGCTCGGGGCGCTGGCCTGGATCGCGGAACGCGTGCGCGAACGGGGGGCGCGCACCGGCTACTCCTGGGCCGTCGTGGGGGAGGAGGGCGAGGTGCTCGGCTGTGTGGCGCTCACCGTCGTCAACCCGGTCCATCAGCTCGGCTGGGTCTCCTACTGGACCATCGAGTCGGCCCGCGGCCGGGGCGTCGCCCCGGCCGGGGTGCGGACGCTGGCACGCTGGGCGTTCGGCGAACTCGGTCTGTACCGGCTGGAGCTGGGGCACCGCACCGACAACACCGCCTCCTGCCGGGTCGCCCGGCGGTCCGGCTTCGCGCCCGAGGGCATCGAGCGGGGCAAGCTGCGGTACGGCGACGTCCGCTACGACGTGGAGCGCCACGCGCGCCTGGCCGACGACGATGTCAACTTCGATTGACACGGAAGGTTTGTCAACGTAGATTGACATCATGACCGAAGCAACGGATCTGGCCGCCCGTGCCGGTGACCGCGACCCGCGCGTCGGGCTGCGGGCGGTGGCCGCGCTGCGGCGACTGCTGGAACAGCTCGAAGCCGTACAGGTGCGCAGTGCGCGCGTGCAGGGCTGGTCGTGGCAGGAGATCGCCGCCGAGCTGGGCGTCAGCCGGCAGGCCGTGCACAAGAAGTACGGGAGGCGTTGATGTTCGAGCGATTCACCCGGGGCGCCCGCGCCGCCGTGAAGGGCGCCGTCGTCCAGGCCGAGCGCGCCGGGGCCGACACGGTCACCGAGGAGCACCTGCTGCTCGCCCTGCTGGACCAGGAGGGCGGCCGGGCCTCATTCGCCTTCACCGCCCTCGGCCTCCGCGACCGCCGCGCCTCCCTGGCCGCCTCCTTCACCGAGGCCCGCCGCCGGGGCGGCCTGACCAGGGCCGACACCGACGCCCTCGCCGGCCTCGGGATCGACGTCGGCGCGATCGTCTCCCGGGTCGAGGGGACCCACGGGGAAGGGGCGCTGTCCGCCGCCCGCGGTGGCCGCCGGTGGTGGTCGGGGCACCGCCCTTTCACCCCGGGGGCGAAGGGCGTGCTGGAGAACGCGCTCCGGGTCGCCCTGGGGCGCGGTGACCGGTTCATCGGCGAGGAGCACCTGCTGCTCGCCCTCACCGCGAAACCCGGAGTCGTCGCCGACGTCCTCGCCGAACACGGCGCGACCTACGCGACCGTGCGGCGCGCCATGTACGGCCCCGACCCGGACGAGGGCCGGGCCCGAGCGGGGTGAGCGCCTGACGGGCGGACGAGTCGCGCGTGCCGGTCGCGTACGCGCCCGCCGTACGGGGGAGGGGTGCGCGACGCGAGCGGCCCCCCTACGGCGTCCGCGTGGCCCCGGGGCCCGTCCGTCGCGGGGCTCCCGCCTCCGGCTCGGGGAGCCCCCGCCCGCCGCGCGCTGCCCGTCGTGCGCGGAGGCCCCTGTCCCGGCCGCCGGTTCAGGGCTTCCGCTCGTCCCCCGTGCCCGGCGTCAGCAGCGCCTCGATCCGGGCCGCCGCCGCACCCAGGTGGCGGCGGGCCTCCCCGAGCTGGTCCTCCGTCACCCCGTGGTCGCGGGCCGCGTCCCGGACGCCATCGCGGAAACGATCCAGCAGGCGGTCCAGGTCGCGCACCGGATCCCCGGCCGACGGCACGTCCCGTGCCCAGTCAGCCCCGGGGGCCGCCTCCTGGGCGGGCTCGGAGGCGTCCGGCTCGGGCTTGCCGAACGGGGGCCAGACGCCGGTGCGGGCGAAGCCGCCGAGCTGGCCGGTGATCTCCGCGAGCCCCTCCCGTACGCCGGAGGGCCAGTCGCCCCGCGCGAAGCGCTCCTGCACCTGGCGGACGGCGGCCTGCATCTGCTCGCGCGCCTTCTCCTGCGCCTTCTCCTGAGCCTCCTTGGCCTGACGGCGGGCCTGCTCGGCGTCCTCGCGGGCGCGCCGGGACTCGTCCTTCGCCCGGCGGGCCTGCTCCTTCCACTCGTGGCGGGCCCGGCGCAGCTCCTCCTTCGCCGTGCGCCACGTCTCGCTCTCGCCGAGGTCGCCCAGCTTGCCGAAGTCGCCGAAGTCGGCGAAGTCGCCGAAGGGGGAGGACGGGGCGCCCTTCCCTCCGCTCTTCGCCCTCCCGGACCCGGACCCGGGCCCGGCCTTCGCACCCTGCCGGGACTCCGACGCCGCCGCCCGCATGTCGCTGCGGAGCCGGCCCGCCGCGCCTCGCACGTCGTCGCGGATCTCCGTGGCCAGCTCGGAGAGCGAGTCGCGGATCTCCAGCTCCAGATCGGCCAGTTCGCCGCCGCGGCCCGCCAGCTCCTCGCGGCCGGCGTCGGTGATCGAGTAGACCTTGCGGCCCCCCTCGGTGGCGTGGGTGACCAGGCCCTCGGCCTCCAGCTTGGCCAGGCGCGGGTAGACCGTGCCGGCGGACGGGGCGTACAGGCCCTGGAAGCGCTCCTCCAGCAGGCGGATGATCTCGTAGCCGTGGCGGGGCGCCTCGTCCAGGAGCTTGAGGAGGTACAGCCGCAGACGGCCGTGGGCGAAAACGGGGGGCATGTCAGAGAACCTTTCCGGTCGGTTCGGCGGCGTACATGTCGTCCTCGGCGGGCGGCCTGCGCAGCAGGGCGATCGAACCGGAGACGGTCGTCACCCGCAGGTCCCCCTTTCCGGCGCCCAGCGCGCCGGTGATCTTCTTCGCGCTCAGCTGCCCCCCGACCCGCAGCTCCTCGAAGGCGTTGGAGACGGACCCCGTCGCGGTGTTCGCCTCGACCCTGGCGTCCACCGGGTGCGGCAGCCGGACCGCGATCTCTCCGGTGACCGTGGTCAGCCAGACGTTCGCGGGCGTGTCGAGGGGAGCCAGGTCCAGCGCCATGTCGCCGCTGACCGAATCCGCCCGCACCGAGGGCCCCGCCCCGTCGATCACCGTCAGACCGCCCGAGACGGAGTGGAAGCGCAGGTCTCCGGTGACGCCCTGGGCCTCCAGGGCGCCAGAGACGCTGTGCCCGCGCACCGGGCCGGTCAGCCCGACGAGCGTGGCGTCGCCGCCGACGCTCCGGATCTCCGTACGTCCGCCGATGTTGGAGACGACGGCCTCGGCGCCGACCACGCCGACCTCCACGGACGAGGCGGTGGGCACCACCAGGGAGACCACCGCGCTGCGGTGGCGGCTGCGCGAGGCGAACGCGCGCAGAAAGTCCTGCCAGGGCAGATCCTCGTAGGCCACGGTGAGCCGGCCGTCCTCGTGGGTCACGACCAGCGGCGGCCCCTCGATCGCGGAGATCTCCAGCCGGGCGTGCGGCTCGTCGGACCCGACCACGTTCACCGTGCCGTCGACGACGCGCACGTGGAGCGCCTCCACCGGATCGTCGAGGACGAGCTCGCGCGGCTCGGCGATGGTCCATGTCGACACAGGCATGGATGTGACCTCCCGGAAACGCGTGACGACGCAACATATCGCGTCTTGATGAGAACACGATATATCGCGGATGGGGGAAGTCAAGGCATCGCGGGGCGGGGAAGGCCGGGGAGGCCGGGAAGGCAGGGAAGGGGGAGCGTCGGGGCTCCGGTGGGGGCCGAACGGCTCCAACTGCCTCGTATGCGGACAAATTGCCTTAGCGTGTGAGCCATGAACGCGACACCGACCGGGGCGCTCCTGCTGTGCCGGGCCGACCCCGAGACCGTACGGCCGCTCGCCCACCTGCTGCGCGAGCAGATGTTCCTCGCCCGCGCGGGCGAGGAGTGGAGCGTGCTCGTCCCGGAGGGGAAGCCCTGGCGGAGCGCGGGTCCGGGGCAGGAGGCCGAGCCGGTGGACCGCGTCCTCGGCGGCTGGGCCGCCGCGCTCGCCGTGGGGTCCCCCTGGCCGGTGCTCGCCCTGTGGTGGGACGCCGACCGGGCCGGATACACCCTCGCCGCCGGTTTCCGGAGGCCCGTGGGCTACGTCTGGCTGGCCGACGGCACCCCGGCGGGCGAGGACGAGGCGATGCGCACCTTCGCGGCGCGGCTCGGCCTCGACCCCGTACTCGACGTGCAGACGCTGGAGGAGCTGACCCGCCCGGACCCGGAAGCGGACGCCGAGGCCCGGCTGCGCGGACTGCTCGCCGTCCTCACCCGGACCGGCCTGACCCTGCCCGCCGGGCTCTCACCGGGCGAGAGCGCCGACCGGCTGCGCGCCGTGGCGGCGGTGCAGCGGGGGGTGGAACGCGTCGAGTGGGGCGGCTGGCGCGACGCCGTACGCGTGGAGCTGGACGCGGTCGAGAACGGCCGGATGGGCCCGTGGGTGCGCGGCCCCCGCGCGCGGGCCGTCGCCGCCGTCCAGCTCGCCGCCGGGCTTCCGCTGCTGCTGTGGGGCGCCCGGCGGCGCAGCGGCGGCTGGGCGGCGGCCGGCGCGGTGCTGCTGGCACAGGGCGCGCTCGGGCTCCTCTACGAGCGGGCCAGGGCCGGCGCGGAAGCGCCCTGAGACCGGAAGGCGGAGCGGGGCCCTGGGCCGGAAGGCCGAGGGCCCCTTGAGGCCGGGGCCCCGCGGGAGCTGCCCGGGGGCCGGGAGCCTACGCGTCCTCGTCGTCCTCGTCGTCCAGACGGGCGAGCCAGGTCGCGAGGCGCTCCACGGGCACCTCGAAGTCGGGGTTGAGGTCGACGAACGTCCGCAACTGCTCGGCGAGCCACTCGAAGGTGACCTCCTCCTCGCCGCGCCGCTTCTCCAGTTCCTCGATGCCACGGTCCGTGAAGTACATGCGGCCAGGATATCGGGGCCCGTACACCTGCGAGAACGCCAGACGCACGGGTACGCCGAGGGCCCGGCCCCGCGACCAGCGCGGAACCGGGCCCTGCGACGTACGGGCCGCTCGTGCGGCCGTGCGGTCCTGGAGGACTAGGCCTCGAAGACCTCCTCGACCAGCTGCGTCTGCTCGGCCTGGTGGCGCTTGGCCGAACCGACCGCCGGGGACGAGCCGCGCGGCCGGGAGATGCGGCGCAGGCGCTCGCCGTGCGGCACGTCGGCGCCGACCGCGAGGTCCAGGTGGTCGATCAGGTTGAGCGCGATGAACGGCCACGCACCCTGGTTCGCCGGCTCCTCCTGGGCCCACAGGTACTTCTCGGCGTTCGGGTACTTCGCGATCTCGGCCTGGATCTCCGCACCCGGCAGCGGGTACAGCCGCTCCAGCCGGATGATCGCGGTCTCCGTGTCGCCGCGCTTCTCCCGCTCGGCGTCCAGGTCGTAGAACAGCTTGCCCGAGACGAAGACGACCTTGCGGACGTTCTCCGGCTTGACCGTCGAGTCGCCGATCACCGGGCGGAAGCCGCCGGAGGTGAACTCCTCGATCGAGGACGCCGCCGCCTTCAGACGCAGCATCGACTTCGGGGTGAAGACGATGAGCGGCTTGTGGTGCGGGTTGTGCACCTGCCAGCGCAGCAGGTGGAAGTAGTTCGACGGCAGGGTCGGCATCGCGACCGTCATGTTGTCCTGCGCGCACATCTGGAGGAAGCGCTCGGGACGCGCGGAGCTGTGGTCCGGCCCCTGGCCCTCGTAGCCGTGCGGCAGCAGCAGCGTGACGCCGGAGGTCTGGCCCCACTTCTGCTCGGCCGAGGAGATGAACTCGTCCACGACGGTCTGCGCGCCGTTGACGAAGTCGCCGAACTGGGCCTCCCAGATGACCAGCGACTCCGGGCGGGCCAGCGAGTAGCCGTACTCGAAGCCCATCGCCGCGTACTCCGAGAGCAGCGAGTCGTAGACGTTGTACCGGGCCTGGTCCTCCGTCAGGTACAGCAGCGGGGTGTAGTCCTCGCCGGTGACCTGGTCGACCAGGACCGCGTGGCGCTGGCCGAACGTGCCGCGGCGGCTGTCCTGGCCGGCGAGCCGGACCGGGGTGCCCTCCATCAGCAGCGAACCGATGGCCAGGGTCTCGCCCATGCCCCAGTCGATCGTGCCGTTCTCCACCGAGGCCGCGCGACGCTGCATCTGCGGCATCAGACGGGGGTGGACGGTGATCGACTCGGGGATGTTGACCTGCGACTCGGCGATCCGCTTGACGACCTCGGCCGAGACGGCCGTCTCCACGGGCACCGGGAACGCGGCCTGCGGCTCCGGCACGTGCGGGGCGGCCGGCTGCGAGGTGGCCTCGCGGACCTCGGCGAACACCTTCTCCAGCTGGCCCTGGAAGTCCTGGAGCGCCTGCTCCGCCTCTTCCAGCGTGATGTCGCCGCGACCGATGAGGGACTCGGTGTAGAGCTTGCGCACCGAGCGCTTCTTGTCGATCAGGGTGTACATCTGCGGGTTGGTGAACTCCGGGTTGTCGCCCTCGTTGTGACCGCGGCGGCGGTAGCAGATGAGGTCGATCACGACGTCCTTGTTGAACGCCTGCCGGAACTCGAAGGCGAGCCGCGCGACGCGGACCACGGCCTCCGGGTCGTCGCCGTTGACGTGGATGATCGGCGCCTCGATCATGCGCGCCACGTCGGTGGCGTACATCGAGGAGCGCGAGGACTCCGGGGCGGCGGTGAAGCCGACCTGGTTGTTGATCACCACGTGCACGGTGCCGCCGGTGCGGTAGCCGCGCAGCTGCGACATGTTGAGCGTCTCGGCGACGACGCCCTGGCCCGCGAAGGCCGCGTCGCCGTGGAGCGCGACCGGCAGGACCGTGAAGTCCGTGCCGCCCTTGTTGATGATGTCCTGCTTGGCGCGGGCGATGCCCTCCAGGACCGGGTCGACCGCCTCCAGGTGCGAGGGGTTGGCGGCCAGCGAGACCTTGATCTGCTCGCCGTCCAGACCGGTGAAGGTGCCCTCGGCGCCCAGGTGGTACTTGACGTCGCCGGAGCCGTGCATCGAACGCGGGTCGAGATTGCCCTCGAACTCGCGGAAGATCTGCGCGTACGACTTGCCGACGATGTTCGCCAGCACGTTCAGGCGGCCGCGGTGGGCCATGCCGATGACGACCTCGTCGAGGCGGGCCTCGGCGGCGGAGTCGAGGACGGCGTCCAGCAGCGGGATGACGGACTCGCCGCCCTCCAGGGAGAACCGCTTCTGGCCGACGTACTTCGTCTGCAGGAAGGTCTCGAACGCCTCGGCCGCGTTCAGCCGGCGCAGGATGCGCAGCTGCTCCTCGCGCTCGGGCTTCGGACGCGGGCGCTCGACCCGGTCCTGGAGCCACTTGCGCTGCTTCGGGTCCTGGATGTGCATGAACTCGATGCCGGTGGTGCGGCAGTACGACTCGCGGAGCACGCCGAGGATGTCGCGGAGCTTCATCATCGTCTTGCCGGCGAACCCGCCGACCGCGAACTCCCGCTCCAGGTCCCACAGGGTGAGGCCGTGCTCGGTGATGTCCAGGTCGGGGTGCTTGCGCTGGTGGTACTCCAGCGGGTCGGTGTCGGCCATGACGTGGCCGCGGACCCGGTAGGAGTGGATCAGCTCGAAGACCCGCGCGGCCTTGGTGACGTCGTCGTCGTGCGAGGCGTCGATGTCCTTGAGCCAGCGGACCGGCTCGTAGGGAATGCGCAGCGCCTTGAAGATCTCGTCGTAGAAGTCGTTCTCGCCGAGCAGCAGCTGGGACAGGACGCGCAGGAACTCGCCGGAGGCGGCGCCCTGGATGACCCGGTGGTCGTAGGTCGACGTGAGCGTCATGACCTTCGAGATGCCGAGCTTGTTGAGGGTGTCCTGCGAGGTGCCCTGGAACTCCGCCGGGTAGTCCATCGCGCCGACGCCCATGATGAGGCCCTGACCGGGCATCAGGCGGGGCACGGAGTGGACGGTGCCGATGCCGCCGGGGTTGGTCAGCGAGGCGGTGACGCCGGTGAAGTCGTCCATGCCGAGCTTGCCGATGCGGGCGCGCCGGACGATGTCCTCGTACGCCTGCCAGAACTCGAAGAAGTTGAGCGTCTCGGCCTTCTTGATGGCCGCGACGACCAGCTGGCGGTCGCCGTTCGGCTTCACCAGGTCGATGGCCAGACCCAGGTTGACGTGCTCCGGCTTGACCAGCGTCGGCTTGCCGTCCTTCTCCGCGAAGGAGTAGTTCATCGACGGCATGGCCTTGAGGGCCTGCACCATCGCGTACCCGATGAGGTGCGTGAAGGAGATCTTCCCGCCGCGGGCGCGCTTGAGGTGGTTGTTGATGACGATGCGGTTGTCGAAGAGCAGCTTCACCGGGACCGCGCGGACGGACGTGGCCGTCGGCAGCTCCAGCGAGGCGTTCATGTTCTTCGCGACGGCGGCCGAGGGGCCGCGCAGCGTCACGTACTCCGGGCCGCCGGCGGCCTCGGTGGACTCCTCGGCCTTCGCCTTGGCGGGCGCGGCGGCGGGCTTCTTCTCCGGCGCGGGCTTCGCCGGGGCGGGGGCGGCCTTCGCCGGGGCCGGGGCGGCCTTGGCGGGGGCCGGCTGCGCGGGAGCGGCCGGGGCGGCGGCGGGTGCGGCCTTCGCCGGAGTCGCGGCGGCCTCGGTCACCGGGGCCCCCGAGGCCCCGGCGCCGGGAGCGGGCTTGTCCGCCGTGCCGGACGCGCCCGGCTTGTAGTCGGCGAAGAAGTCCCACCAGGCGCGATCGACCGAACTGGGGTCCTGGAGGTACTGCTGGTAGATCTCGTCGACGAGCCATTCATTGGCGCCGAACGCGGCGGCCGGGTTGGTACCCGGACCGGCTTGGTCGGTCGAGATGCTCGAGTTACTGGGGGACTGAGACGACACGGCGGCAACCGCCCTCTTCCGCTTCACAAGGTGATGGACAGCGGAAATCAAGGCTACGCCCCCCGAACCGTTCCTTGCAGGCCGGGCCGGTGCTTCGTCGTGCACATCACATCGAAGGGCGGGTTTCGGCGCAGGAAATGGCGGGAAACAAGCGAGGTTCCACTGCACTTCGGGTACGCAGGACCGTGGGTGACGGTCCTGCGACCGTACCCCCTGGAGATCCGCTGCTGGCTGGACACGTATGAACGTGCCCTTCCGGTTCGACCCTATGTCAACGAGGTCGTCAACCGCGCGGCTCGGGGATTCCCGGGAGAGTGACCTGGATGCGGCAGCCCCGAGCGGATTCGGCCACCCCGATCCGGCCGCCGTGCAGATCGACCGCCCAGCGGGCGATGGCCAGCCCCAGTCCGGTGCCGCCGTCGCTGCCCGGGCTCTGCGGGGACGGCGCCTGGCCCCGGTTGAAGCGCTCGAACACCCGGTGGCGCTCCGCCTCCGGAATGCCCGGGCCCTCGTCGACGACCTCCAGCTCCAGCGATTCCGGGTAGGGCCCGCGCCGCGCCCGCACCGTCACCCGGCCGTGCGGCGGGCTGTGCTTGACCGCGTTGTCGATGAGGTTGGCGACCACCTGGTGCAGCCGCTCCGCGTCCGCGTGCGCGGTGAGGTCCGACGGCGAGACGTCCAGGTGCAGGTGGACGTCGGTACGGGAGTGGTTGCCCGAACCCGACGACAGGCGTCGCTGCGAGGCGGCGAGGTTGGCCTCCTTCAGTACGCCCGACAGATACGGCCACACCTCGAAACGGCGGGCCCTCAGCTCCACCACCCCGTTGTCCAGCCGGGAGAGGTCCAGCAGAGTCTCGACCAGCCGGCCCAGCCGCTCCGTCTGCTTCAGGGCCGTGCGCATCGTCTCCGGATCGGCGGCGGACACCCCGTCCACCACGTTCTCCAGCACGGCTCTCAGCGCCGCGATGGGGGTGCGCAGTTCATGGCTGACGTTGGCGACCAGCTCTTTTCGATGCCGGTCCTCCGCCTCCAGGTCGTCCGCCATGCGGTTGATCGTCTGCGCCAGGTCGCCCAGCTCGTCCCGCCGCCCGGCGCCGCTCACCCGGCGGGTGTAGTCGCCGTGCGAGATGGACCGGGCCACCGCTCTCATCTCGTCCAGCGGCGCGGTCAGGCCGTGCGCCACGAACTGGGTGATCAGCAGTGTGGCGATCACCGAGAACACCGTGATGAAGCGGAACTCCGTACGGGTCCGCAGGGCGACGATCAGCAGCCCGGTGGTGATGAAGACCGAGACCACGACGAGTGTGCCGAGCTTGGCCTTGATCGAGAAGGGCCGCAGTCCGGACCCTGGCCGGGTCATGGCGCGGGGGTCTCCAGGGCGTAGCCCACGCCGTGCACGGTACGGATGCGCTCCGCGCCGATCTTGCGGCGCAGCGCCTTGATGTGGCTGTCGACCGTGCGGGTGCCGGAGGCGTCCGCCCAGTCCCAGACCTCGGCCAGCAGCTGCTCGCGGGAGAGCACCGCGCGCGGGGTGTTGGCGAGGCAGACCAGCAGGTCGAACTCGGTCGGTGTGAGGTGGACGTCCTCGGTGCGGACCCGCACGCGGCGCTGGGCGTGGTCGATCTCCAGCTCGCCCAGGCGCAGTATCCCGCTGCGCGGGGTGACCGCCGCCAGGGCGGCCCGCTCGACGCGGCGCAGCAGCACGTGCACCCGGGCGGCCAGCTCGCGCATGGAGAACGGCTTGGTCATGTAGTCGTCGGCGCCGACCCCGAGCCCGACCAGCATGTCGGTCTCGTCGTCGCGTGCGGTGAGCATCAGCACCGGCACGGGGCGCGACGCCTGCACCCGGCGGCAGACCTCCAGGCCGTCGAAGCCGGGAAGCATGATGTCGAGCACCATCAGGTCGGGCTGCCACGCCTCGGCCGCGTCCACGGCCGCGGGGCCGTCCAGCGCGGTCTGCACGAGGAAGCCCTCCGCCCGCAGCCGGGCGGAAATGGCGTCGACGATCGTCGCGTCGTCCTCGACCACCAGCACCCGGCGCTGAGCCCCTGGGGTGGCCGCGACGCCGTTGTGGGTGGTGTGTGTCTGTTCCATCGCCCCGCCCCTGCCCGTTCTCGCGGGGGCCAATCCCCGCAAGGCACGGTTCTCGCTCGTGGATTTCGTGGGTGATCCCGTGTGCCGCTCAGCAGCGTAAAGGCAGAGGAGGGCTTCCGGCTACGCAGGGTGGCGTCCCGGGGGCCGCGTCCGACGCGTCCGGGCAACCGGATCGTCGCCCTTGTGCCGGTTGGCCCCGGGCGTCCTCGGGCCGGGCGCCCGGGGAGGGGTTCAGGCGGCCCGGAGTGCGAGATGGACCACGTCGGGCACACCTCGGGCAACAGCCACTTCTTCGGTCCGAACGCCGCTGAACCCGGCATTCCGCAGGGCCTGCTCGAAGGCCGGCGACGGCTGCGCGGACCAGACGGCGAGCACCCCGCCCGGGGTCAGCCGGTCGTGGCAGTGCGCCAGTCCGGCGGGGGAGTAGAGGCTTCCGTTGTCCTCGGTGACGGTCCAGTCGGGCCCGTTGTCGATGTCCAGGCAGAGCGCGTCGTAACGCTCCGTGCCCGTACGGAGGTGGGCGACCAGATCCGTACGCAGGATCGCGGTCCGGGGGTCGGCCAGCGCCGGTCCGGAGATCCGGTCCAGCGGACCTTCCCGGTGCCAGTCCACGATGGCCTGCTCCCGCTCCACCACCGTGATCCGGCCCCAGCGCTCCTCCTCGGCGGCCCGCACCAGGGAGAACCCGACGCCCAGGCCGCCGATCAGCACCGAGGGGGCCCTCCGCCCGGCGGGCAGCGCGGCCAGCGCGGCGTCGATCAGCAGCCGCTCGGACCGCCCGTCGGCGGTGTCCATCAGGAAGCACCCGTTGGCGATGATCTCGAAGTGCTCCCCGCGCTCCCGCAGGACGACCTCGCCGAAGGGACCCTCGCGGCGGTCGAGGACGACGGGGGCGTCGGGGAGACGCGTCGGCAGCGGCACGGCGGGCATCGCTGCCCTGGGATCGGGGGCGGTCGTCGCGGACATGCTGGGGCTCTCCGGTCTCCGGTCATGGCGGTCGGGGTCCGCCCATCCTGGCCGCCGCCGGAGAGGGGGGCCAGCCCCTTTCCCTCCGAGGGGTGAGGGACGCGGGCGGGAACAACCGGGAAGCGCGGGGCGCTCAGGCAACCGGAGGGTGCCTCCACCGCGGTCGGCGGGCCTGTGGCGAAGGCCGCGGGGCGTCCCGCGGTGAAAGCTCCCGGGGCCGGGGCGCGGAAGCTCCGGCGGCCCCGGGCGCGACGGGGCGGGGTCTGATCGCTCAGAGCGAACACCGGCTCGGGAACATACGGCGACTCACAAGCATTGAGTCCACATAGCTCAACTTGCCTGCCGAAGGGGAGATCATGACTCACGAGTCCGAGGCGTTCACTCCGATCGACCTGCCCGTGCTGCCGCTCGACGACGAGGTCGTCCTGCCCGGCATGGTGGTGCCGCTCGACCTGTCCGACGCCGAGGTGCGCGCCGCCGTCGAGGCGGCGCAGGCCGCCGCCCGCCCCGGCGGCGGCAAGCCCGAGGTGCTGCTGGTCCCGCGGATCGACGGGACGTACACGGGGACCGGCGTCCTCGGCACCGTCGAGCAGGTCGGACGCCTCTCGGACGGCGACCCGGGCGCCCTCATCCGGGCCCGCGACCGCGTCCGCATCGGCGCGGGGACCAGCGGTCCGGGCCGTGCGCTCTGGGTCGAGGGGACCGTGCTCCGCACCGCCGCGCCCGACCCGCTGCCCGGCTCCGCCGCCGAGCTGGTCAAGGAGTACAAGGCGCTCGCCACCTCCTGGCTGAAGAAGCGCGGCGCCTGGCAGGTCGTGGACCGCGTCCAGCAGATCGACGACGTCTCCGCGCTCGCCGACAACTCCGGGTACTCGCCGTTCCTCACCACCGCCCAGAAGGTCCAGCTCCTGGAGACCGTGGACCCGGTCGCCCGGCTGAAGCTCGCCATCCAGTGGCTGAGCGAGCACCTCGCCGAGCAGGACGTGGCCGAGGCCATCGCCAAGGACGTCCAGGACGGCGTGGACAAGCAGCAGCGGGAGTTCCTGCTGCGCCGCCAGCTGGAGGCCGTGCGCAAGGAGCTGTCCGAGCTCAACGGCGACCCCGAGGGCGAGTCCGACGACTACCGGGCCCGCGTCGAGGCCGCCGACCTCCCCGAGCACGTCCGGGAGGCCGCGCTCAAGGAGGTCGAGAAGCTGGAGCGCTCCAGCGACCAGTCGCCCGAGGGCTCCTGGATCCGGACCTGGCTGGACACCGTCCTCGAACTGCCCTGGACCGTGCGGACCGAGGACGCCTACGACATCCGCGGCGCCCAGGAGGTCCTGGACGCCGAGCACGCCGGGCTCAAGGACGTGAAGGAGCGCATCACCGAGTACCTCGCGGTGCGCAAGCGCCGGGCCGACCGGGGCCTCGGCGTCGTCGGCGGACGGCGCGGCGGCGCGGTCCTCGCCCTCGTCGGCCCGCCCGGCGTCGGCAAGACCTCGCTCGGCGAGTCCGTCGCGCACGCCATGGGCCGTGAGTTCGTCCGCGTCGCGCTCGGCGGCGTCCGGGACGAGGCGGAGATCCGCGGCCACCGGCGTACGTACGTCGGCGCCCTGCCCGGACGGATCGTGCGGGCCATCAAGGAGGCCGGTTCGATGAACCCGGTCGTCCTGCTGGACGAGATCGACAAGGTTGGCTCCGACTTCCGGGGCGACCCGGCCGCCGCCCTCCTCGAAGTCCTCGACCCGGCGCAGAACCACACCTTCCGCGACCACTACCTGGAGGTCGAGCTCGACCTCAGCGACGTCGTCTTCCTGGCCACGGCCAACGTCCTCGAAGCCATCCCGGAGGCCCTGCTCGACCGTATGGAGCTGGTCCGCCTCGACGGCTACACCGAGGACGAGAAGGTGGTCATCGCCCGCGACCACCTGGTCCCGCGCCAGCTGGAGCGGGCCGGTCTGGAGAAGGGCGAGGTCGTCCTGGAGGAGTCGGCGCTGCGCAAGCTGGCCGGCGAGTACACCCGCGAGGCGGGCGTACGGAACCTGGAGCGGTCCGTCGCCCGGCTGCTCCGCAAGGTCGCGGCCCAGCACGAACTGGGCGACCGCGAGCTGCCCTTCACCGTGAGCGACGCGGAGCTGCGCGGGCTGATCGGCCGGCCGCACCACGTGCCCGAGTCCGCCCAGGACCCGGCCGAGCGCCGCACCGCGGTGCCGGGCGTGGCCACCGGGCTCGCGGTGACCGGGGCGGGCGGCGACGTCCTCTTCGTCGAGGCGTCGCTCGCCGATCCCGAGACCGGGGCCTCCGGACTGACTCTGACCGGTCAGCTCGGGGACGTCATGAAGGAGTCGGCGCAGATCGCGCTGAGCTTCCTGCGGTCGCACGGCGCGGAGCTGGAGCTGCCGGTCGGGGACCTCAAGGACCGGGGCGTGCACATCCACTTCCCGGCGGGCGCGGTCCCCAAGGACGGTCCCAGCGCCGGTATCACCCTGACGACCGCGCTGGCCTCGCTGCTCTCCGGCCGCCTCGTCCGCACGGACGTGGCGATGACCGGCGAGGTGTCGCTGACCGGACGGGTGCTGCCGATCGGCGGCCTCAAGCAGAAGCTGCTGGCCGCGCACCGGGCGGGCATCACCACGGTGGTGATCCCGCAGCGCAACGAGGCCGATCTGGACGACGTCCCGGCCGAGGTGCTGGAGAAGCTGGACGTCCGCCCGGTCACCGACGTCCGCCAGGTGCTGGAGATCGCTCTCACCCCGGCCTCGGCCGGGGCGGAGGAGAGGATTCCGGCAGCGGCCTGACCGGCCGTACACCGGCTCCCCGGCTCGTAGGCCGGAACGGCCCGCTTCCCGCTTCGGCGGGGGCGGGCCGTTCTGTGCGCGGGGAGCCGTCAGGGGCGGTAGACCGTGCCCGGCTGCGGCTCGGCGGGCGCCATCAGCTCGGGGACGGTCACGAAGGTGTAGCCGTCCTTTTGGAGCGCGTCGATGATTCCGGGCACGGCGGGGACGGTGCCCTTGTAGATGTCGTGCAGCAGGATGACGCCGTCCTTGCTCGCCTGCTCCAGGATGCGCTTCTCGATCAACGCGGAGTCGTTCGTCGAGTAGTCCTTGGCGGTGGCGCTCCACAGCACCTGGGAGAGGCCGAGGTCCTTGCTGATCCCGGAGACCGTGTCGTCGGTGCGGCCCTGCGGCGGACGCATCAGCCGGGGCTTCTTGCCGGTGATCTTCTCGATGGCGGTCTGGGTCTTCTCCAGCTCGGCCCGTATCGCGTCCGGCTCCTGATCGGTGAGGACCTTGTGCGTCCAGGTGTGGTTGGCGACCTCGTGGCCCTCGTCCTCGATGCGCCGCACCACGTCGGGGTACGTGAGGACGTGGTCCTTGCCGAGCAGGAAGAAGGTGGCGTGCACCTTCTTCTCCTCGAGGATGTCCAGCAGCCGGGGGGTGTCCTTGCCCGGCCCCGCGTCGAAGGTCAGCGCGATGCACTTGGCCTTGCGGCAGTCCACCGGCCCGAACGTCCCCTTGGCGTCCGACGCGGCCTCCCCGCGCGCCGAAGCCGGGGCCGTCGTCTCCATCGAGCAGCCGCTCAGCGCGAGTGTGAGCGCCGTCACCAGCGCGGCGGTCAACCCGATCCCGGACGGCGGCATCTTTCTCGGCACGGCGTATCGCTCCTCTGCGTGGGGGAAACCCGCACAGATGTGCGGTACGCCGAGGACTATACCCAGCGTGTATACGCGGGGTGCATAGTGGGGTTCCGAACGGGCCGGAACCCGGTGGCCCGGGGGCGGTCGCCGGGCGGACGGAGCGGGAGGGGCGCCGATCGCGGGGGCGGGCGGCGGGCGGGGCGGGGGGCCGGGGGCCGGCGCCGGTGCGCGGTCGAGGGCGCCGGGGAAGCGGTCGTGGCCGCCGGCGGGGCCGCCGTGGGCCTACTCCTGCGAAATACTGGCCGAACTGCGGCGTTGACCGTTCGCGGAGGAAACTTTCATCGGCAGGAAACCGTACGAGGGGTACTGACGTGCGCGGGAGCGACAGCGGGCCGGAGCCGGGCCCGGCGGACGGGGACGGCGTGGACCAGGAATTCCTGGCGCTGGAGCGGGAGCTGGCGGTGTTCCTGCGCCGGGCCCGGGCCACCTCGGGCGAGATGGCCCGGGAGGTCCACCCCGAACTGGAGCCCGCCGCCTACGGCCTGCTCGTCCGGCTGGAGGAGGCGGGGCGGCAGCGGGCCACCGGACTGGCCGCCTACTTCGGCGTCGGCAAAGCCACGATGAGCCGCCAGCTCCACTCCCTGGAGAACCTCGGGCTGGTGGCCCGCGAACCCGACCCGGCCGACGGGCGTGCCTGGCTCGTCGGCCTCACCCCGGAGGGCCTGGACCGCTTCCGCGGCGTCCGGGACGCCCGCCGGGAGAGCTACCGGCGCAAGCTGGCCGGCTGGAACCCGGCCGAGGTCGCCGAGCTGGCCCGGCTCCTGCACCAGCTGAACAGCGGCGCGGAGAGCTGAACCGGACGGCTGGTCCGCGAACGCTTCCCCCGGACCCCCGGCCCCCCGGAACCCCCGGGCCCCCCGGAACCGCCGCCCCGCCGCGGACCCGGTCGGCCCGGTCCGTCCGCCGCGCGATCCGGCCGCGGCGCGGTCCGCCGTCAGCCCAGCTCCACCAGGAGCGCCGTGGCGTCGTCGTGCGTCTTGCCGCGCCCCAGCCGTATGCGCCCCGCCGCCGCGTCGGCCGCCTCCAGCTCCCGTACCCGGTCGATCAACCCCTGCGGTCCCGCCTTCCGCAGCAGCCCCAGCGCGTCCGCCCAACCGCCCTCGCCGAACATCTCCGTCCAGCGGGCCGCCCCGTCCGTGAGCGCGGCGATGGCCCGCACGCCGGCCGCCGGGGTGCTGCCCGTCACCGCGCGTGAGGCCACCGACGGGTCGGCGGCGGCCGTGAAGAAACCGCCCTCCCGGTTGCGCACCGTGGCGTCGGCGATCTCGTTCGAGGCGAGCGAACCCGGCGGCAACCGGTCCAGCCGGTCGTCGAGGACGGCCCGGACCGTGCCGTCGCCCGCCTCCAGCAGCAGGGCCGAGTCGGAGAGCACCAGATGCTCCACGGCGTCGCCGCCCCAACGCGCCAGGACCACGGTCGCCTGAGGGGTGCGCACGTGAGAAAGGTCACAGGTGACCCGATGGGCGTCGGCTGTACGGGAGACGGCTTCGGCCAGGACCTCCGTGAGGGGCAGATCAGGGCGGGAACCGGACAGTTCCATCAGCGCACCGCCCAGCCGGGCGGTGAACCACGGGACCGAGTGCACACAACCGTCGTCCCCCGGCGGCGGGGTGACGCCGTCGAGCAGGACCAGGACGCCACCCTGGCCGGAGGCGGGAAGGGCCCCGCAGACCCAGTCCTCGTTGGGGCGTTCGGGGCTGCCGGGCGCGGAGGCGAGTTCTAGGCGCATGCCGCCAGTCTGCACGACCCCTTCACCATCTCCGCACGCGGCCGGATATGGCCTGTACCAGCAGGTCAAAGCGGCGCGCCGAGCGGAAGGGGAGGCTCCGTGGAGGGTGCGGGCGCGCATCCTGCCAAAGGCGGAGCGGAAGTTCCACCCGGCGCCCCACGCATGGTCAGGGACGCGCCGGGGGAGACTTGTTCGCCAACTCCGGAGTGATGTTCACTCCTTCGAGTGGCGGAGCGGTTGATGCGCGCCCCCCTCTCAAAAGCGCTGGAATGGTCGGAAGCCGTACCAGGAGCGGGGCGCCCTTCCATGTGACCGTGCGTCACCTCTGCTTCAAGGGTGGACGAGTCAAGATTGCGAGCACCGGTGCAGAAGAAGCGGCCGCGGAGCAAGGGCACGACGCGCGACGGTTCCGGGGCGACGCCTCCGGAGCCCGGCGCGGAGAAGCGGACCGTGCGGGTGCGCAGCCGACTGGTCGCCGGTGTGGCGTTCGTCGGCGTCATCGTCGTGGCGGCGGGCGCCCCCGCCGTGCTCGGCGCCTCCGCCGATCTGACCGAATCCCAGCGGCTGGTCACCCTCGCCGAGCTGAACCAGCAGGCGGTCGCCCTCGGGCACTCCCTCGCCGACGAGCGTGACGCCGTCACCGCGTACATCGCCGCGGGCCGCGACGAGAAGGCCGACGACGGCGACGGCGCCAAGAACCGCGCGGCCCGCGCCACCCGCGTCGACCAGCAGATCGACGAGATCCACGAAGCGGCCTCCGCCTCCCTGCGCCGCGATCTCTCGACGGTGGCCTCCCTGCGCCGCGACGCCCTGACCGGCAAGGGCTCGGCCCTGGAAGCGCACCAGGCGTACTCCGACGTCATCGCCAAGCTGCACGGCATCGCCGCCGAGCTGGCCCAGAGGACCCCGCCGCGCGCCGAGGCCACCCGCGCCCCGCTCACCCTCGGCAGCGCCTCCGAGCAGGCGGCCGCCACCCGCGGGCTCCTCCTGGCCGCGCTCGCCGTGCCGGGCGCCGAGCCGACGGCGCCGCAGACCGACCCCTTCACCGGGCTGCCCGTCCAGACCCGGGACGAGGGCGACAGCCGGGCCGCCCGCGAACGCGACGAGCTGAGCGCCGCCGCCCAGCAGGCCCGCGTACGGGAGCTGGCCGCGCTCGCCGACTTCGACCAGGCGGCGGACCCGGACGCCCGCGACAAGCTCTCCGCCACCGTCACCGGCTCCGAGGTCAACGACGCGGAGAAGTACCTCACCCGCCTCACCGACCGCCCCGAGCTGTCGGAGGCGGAGCGCCGGACCGACCCGAAGAAGCTGGAGGCCGCGCTCTCCGCCCGGGTCGACCGGATGCGCGGCGTCGAGTCCGCCCTGACCACCGGCCAGGTCCGCGACCTGGAGGGGCTGCGCGACGACGACGTCACCGCCCTCGAACTGGGCATCGCCCTGCTCGGCGGCTGTTTCCTGCTCGCGGTCGGCGTCTCCACCGCCGTCGCCCGCACCCTCACCCAGCCGCTCGCCGTCCTGCGCATCGGGGCCGCCCGCCTCGCCGAGGACCCTTCGAGCGCCGAACCGGTCCGCTACACCGGCCGCAACGACGAGTTCGCCCAGGTCGTCCGGTCGCTGAACACCCTGCACGGCAGGTTCACCGCGCTGCACCAGGAGGTCACCGGCCGGGTCGAGGACCTCTCCGGCGAACGGACCAAGCTGATCGAGGGCCGGCAGGCCCTGGTCGCCCAGCGGGCCGAACTCCAGGCGCACGTCACCGAACTGGCCACCGAGCTGGAGCAGCTGCGCGGCACGGTCGACCACACCTTCGTCAACCTCTCCCTGCGCACCCTCGGGCTGGTCGAGCGCCAGCTCGGCGTCATCGAGAGCCTGGAGGAGCGCGAACAGGACCCGGAGCGCCTGGCCACCCTGTTCAAGCTGGACCACATGGCCACGGTCATGCGCCGGCACAGCGAGAACATGCTCGTCCTCGCCGGCGCCGAGCACAGCAACGGCCACGCCGGGCCGATCCCGCTGGTCGACGTGGCGCGCGCCGCCGTCAGCGAGATCGAGCGGTACGAGCGGGTCACCATCCAGTCCCTGCCGCCGCACGCCCAGATCGCCGGGTTCGCCGCCGACGACCTCAGCCACCTGCTGGCCGAACTCCTGGAGAACGCCACCTCCTTCTCACCGCCCGACTCCCCCGTCGAGCTGTCCGGCTGGCTCCTGGAGAACGGCGAGGTGATGCTCTCCGTGTCGGACGAGGGCATCGGCATGTCGGCGGCCCGGATGGGCGAGCTCAATGCCAGGCTGGCGGACCCCGCCTCGTTCGAGCCCGGGGAGCGGCACGCCGACGTCGCCGGGGCCGGACTCGGTCTCCAGGTCACCTCGCTGCTGGCCGCCCGGCACGGAGTACGGGTCCAACTGCGCGAGCAGAAGGGGAGTGGTGTGACGGCCGTCGTCGTCCTGCCCCAGGCCCTGCTGCCGCACTCCCTCCCCGCCGGCCCGCCCCCCGCCGTGCAGATGTCCGGCGACGCCCCGGCGCTCAACCTGCCGGGCTCGGTCGCGGAGGCCAACTCCAACGCCCTGCCCAGCCGTTCGTCGACGCCCGCCTCCGCGGAGCCCGAGCCGGACGCGGACACGGACGCGGGTGCGGAAGCCGACGCAGTACCGGCGCCGGAGGCGGGAGCGGCCGAGCCGGACGCCGAGGAGGTCCAGGAGCCCGCCGCGGAAGCCGCCCCCGAACCCCTGCCCGCCGCCGACCCCATGATCGCCGCGGCCGAGCGGACACTCCGTGAGAACGCCGCCACCGAGAAGGCGGCCGAAGCGGACGCGGCCGAGGCCGAGGCGGCCCCGGAAGCCACCGCCGTACCCGAGCGGGAACAGGAACAGGAGCAGGAGCCGCAGACGCGACAGCCGGTCGCGGAGATGGAGACGGGGCCCGGCGCCGCCCCCGAAGCGGAATCCGAGATCACGATGCAGGTCCGCCTGCCGAAGCCCCCCGCGGCACCGGCCGACGACGCGGCCCCGTCCGCGGGGGCACGCCCCGCCGCCCCGGCGGCGGACGCCCCCGACCCGTACGCGATCGGCCCCGACCGCCACGAGCGGCCCGCGGAGACCGCGCCGGGCGGCCAGGGCCCGGACGACGGCCCCGACTCCCGTCCCGCGCCCCACGCGCAGGCCGCCGCGGACCTCGCCCCGGCCTCCGGGGCCGCCCCCGCCGACACCGTGCCCGCCCCCCGCCGCCCGGTCACCGACAAGGGGCTGCCGAAGCGCACGCCCAAGGTGGTCCGGCCCGACTCGACGCCCGCCCCCGGGCGCACCGGCAGCCTCGACCGGGACGCCCTGCGCCGCCGGCTCGGCAGCTTCCACCAGGCGGCGAAGGAGGGGCGGCGCGACGTCGAGGCGGAGCTCGCCGAGACCGGCGGCATCACCGTCGCCGAACCCGGACGCGTACCCGCCGGGCGTACGGGGCACGAGAACACCGCACCCACCACGGGCGCCGGACCGGGCGCACGGAACACCACGCAGGACGCAAGCACCGCACGGAACGCCACGACCGGCGGCCGGGCGGACGGCCGGAACGAAGAGACGGGGGACACAGTCGAGGAGGCACGCAGTTGACTGCGCCCAGCACATTCGGGCTGAGTACCGAGGCCCGGAACCTTCACTGGTTGCTGAGCAATCTCGTGGAGGAGGTGCCAGGGGTCCACTCGGTCACCGTCGTCTCGTCCGACGGCCTGATGCTGCTCTCCTCCGACCCCGGCCACCACAGCCCGAAGGCGGCAGGCACGCCGAACGGTCCCAAGGGCTCCAGCGCCGACCTGGCCACCATCGTCTCCGGCGTCGGTTCGCTGACGGTCGGCGCGGCCAAACTGATGGACGGCGGCGGCGTCAAACAGACGATGGTCGCCATGGACGAGGGCAGCCTCTTCGTCATGTCGATCAGCGATGGCTCGCTCCTCGGCGTCCACGCCGCCCCGGACTGCGACATGAGCGTCGTCGCGTACCACATGGCCCTCTTCGTCGGGCGGGCCGGACACGTCCTCACCCCCGAACTCCGCAGCGAGCTGCGCACATCGATGGAGAGCGCCCAGTGACGTCCGCCGCCGCAGAACCCGCCCCCCGGCTCCCCGTGCGGGGGGCCGGCAAACGCCCCGCCCGCGTCCGCCCGTACTCTCTCACCGGCGGGCGCACCCGGTTCGGGCACGTCCTGCTGGTCGAGACGTTCGTCGCCGCTCTCGAAGCACCCGACGAGCGCCGCGAGCTCACCAACGGCAACCTCGCCTCCCGGGTCATGCCGGAGCTGCGCGCCATCGTCGAACTCTGCCGCCGGATGCGTACGGTCGCGGAGATCTCGGCCCTGCTGAAGATGCCGCTCGGAGTCGTCCGGGTGCTGCTCAGCGACCTGGCCGACCAAGGAAAGATCCGCGTGTACGGGACCGGTCACGGCACCGGTCAGCCCGACCGCGCACTGCTCGAAAGGGTGCTCAATGGACTCCGCCGTCTCTGAGGCGCCGCTCTTCGCCCCGCGTCAGCCGGGGCCCCGGGTGCAGACCGAGGAGGCCCCGCAGCCCTGGCAGCTCGACCACACCCGCGCACCCATCGCCACCAAGATCGTGGTGGCGGGCGGGTTCGGCGTCGGCAAGACGACGTTCGTCGGCTCGGTCTCCGAGATCACTCCGCTCCAGACCGAAGCGCTGATGACCCAGGCCAGCGAGGAGACCGACGACCTCTCCGCGACGCCCGAGAAGACCACCACGACGGTGGCCATGGACTTCGGCCGGCTCACGCTGGAGGACGACCTCGTCCTGTACGTCTTCGGCACGCCGGGCCAGCAGCGCTTCTGGTTCATGTGGGACGACCTGGTGCGCGGGGCGATCGGCGCGGTGGTCCTCGCCGACACCCGGCGGCTGGAGGACTGCTTCCCCGCGCTCGACTACTTCGAGAGCTGCGGGCTGCCGTACATCGTGGCCGTCAACCACTTCGAGGGCACGCCCGGTTACGAGGCCGAGGACGTCAGGGAGGCCCTGACCGTGCCCCCGCGGGTGCCCATAGTGATCATGGATGCGCGCAACAGGATCACGGTCGTGGAGTCGCTGCTGGCCCTGGTGGGCCATGCTCTCGACGTCACCCCCGACTGAACCGCCCTGATCACACACAACGGAGAGCCGCGATGCGGAAGATACTCATAGTCGGAGCCGGCCAGTCCGGTCTCCAGCTCGCCCTGGGGCTGCAGTCCAAGGGCTACGAAGTCACGCTCATGTCCAACCGCACCGCCGACGAGATCCGTACCGGCCGGGTCATGTCCACGCAGTGCATGTTCCACACCGCCCTCCAGCACGAGCGGGACTACCGGCTGAACTTCTGGGAGTCCCAGGCCCCGAAGATCGAGGGGCTCGGCGTCTCCGTCGCCGGCCCGGACTCCTCGCGCGTCATCGACTGGGTCGGCAAGCTGGACGGTTACGCCCAGTCCGTCGACCAGCGCGTGAAGATGGCCGGCTGGATGGAGACCTTCGCCCAGCGCGGCGGACAGCTGGTCATCCACGGGGCGGCCGTCTCCGACCTGGACTACTTCTCCCGCACCTACGACCTGGTGATGGTCTCGGCCGGCAAGGGCGAGCTGGTCTCCATGTTCGGCCGGGACGCCGCCCGTTCGCCGTTCGACGCCCCGCAGCGCGCGCTGGCCGTCGCCTACGTCCACGGCATGGGCCCCCGCCCGGAGCACCCGGAGTTCGACGCGGTCCGCTGCAACCTGGTGCCGGGCGTCGGCGAGCTGTTCGTCATGCCGACGCTCACCACCTCCGGCCGCGCCGACATCCTGTTCTGGGAGGGCATCCCCGGCGGCCCGCTGGACGCGTTCCAGGGCATCAAGGACCCCGCCGAGCACCTGGCGAAGACGCTGGAACTCATGGAGCGGTTCACGCCGTGGGAGTACGCCCGCGCCACCAAGGTCGAACTGACCGACGCCAACGGCACCCTCGCCGGCCGCTACGCCCCCACGGTCCGCAAGCCGATCGGGCGGCTGCCCGGCGGCGGCCTGGTCCTCGGCGTCGCCGACGTCGTCGTGGCCAACGACCCGGTCACCGGCCAGGGCTCCAACTCGGCGTCCAAGTGCGCCAACTCCTACCTGGACTCGATCGTCGAGCACGGTGAGAAGGAGTTCGACGCGGCGTGGATGCAGTCCACGTTCGACCGCTACTGGGAGACCGCGCAGCACGTCACGAAGTGGACCAACGCGATGCTCGGCGCCCCGCCGGAGCACGTGCTGAACCTGATCGGCGCGGCCGGCCGGCTCCAGCCCGTCGCCGACCGCTTCGCCAACGGCTTCAACAACCCGGCGGACTTCGAGAACTTCTTCTACGACCCGGAGAAGACCAACGCGTACCTGGCGTCGGTCTCCGGGGCCTCCTGAGCAAGGTCTGCCGTCGCACCGCCGTCGTCGCCCGGCGGGCGGCGGTGCGACGACACGCCCTGAGGACCGTCCCGCGGAGCAGCGGCCGTCGCGAGGGAGCACCGGTGTCCGCGGGCCGTCCTCCGCCGCCCCGCGGGCGGTCCGGCCGGTCCTACGGGGCGTCCGGCGCGGTGTCCGCGGAGTAGCCGGTGTCCGCGCCGTCGCGGGCGCCCTCGGGGAGCTCCGGGCGGGTGTACGCGGACAGCGGCGCACCGCCCGGGTCGGGGCGGACGGCCCCCAGCACCGGGTTCGACGCCAGGGGGGAGACCTTCACCTCGGCGCCGGGGCGGGGCGCCTGCACCACCAGGCCGTCGCCGATGTACAGCGCCACATGGGTCGCCTTGGGGAAGTAGACCACCAGGTCCCCCGGGCGCAGCGCGGAGAGGGGCACCCTCGGGAGGCGCTTCCACTGCTCCTGCGAGGTGCGCGGAATCGTCCGCCCCGCCGCCGACCAGGCCGCGGAGGTCAGCCCGGAGCAGTCGAAGGAGTCGGGGCCCTCGGCCCCCCACACGTACGGCTTGCCGATCTGCCGGACCGCGTACGCCACGGCGTCACCGCCCTGCCGGGTCGGGGTCCGCCGGGTGGAGGAGAGCGCTCCGGAGGCCACCAGCTCGCGCTGGGCCCTGTCCACGCCCTTCTGTTCGAGGGCGGCGAGCCGGGTGAGCTGATCCTCGGAGAGCGTGGCGAGCAGCCCCTCGACCTCCCTCAGCCTGCCGCTCACGGCGTCGCGCTCCTTCTTCTGCCGCGCGGCCAGCTTCTTCTGCTGGTCCAGGGCCTTGCGGGAGGCGGCGGCCAGCCGGTCGGCCCGCCGGGCGGCGCCGGTCAGCCGCTCCACCGTCGCGGCGCGGTTCGCGGCGAGCCGCCCCACGACGTGGCTCCGGTCCAGGGCCTGCTGGGGGTCGCGGGCCAGCAGCAGCCGGAGGTACGCGGAGAACTCGGTGTGCCCCTGGTACTGCTCGCGGGCCAGCCGCCCCGCGTCCCGGCGGCTCGACTCCAGCGCCGCCCGGGCCTTCGCCAGGTCGGCGTTCACCTTCTTGAGCCGGGCGGTCCGCTGCTTCAGCTTCTCGGCGGTGGCGTTGTAGGCCTCGGTCGCCTCCTCCGCCTCCCGGTAGCGGGTCTGCAGCTCGCGCAGGAGGGCGACGACGCTCTCGGGGGCCTCGGGCGCGGCGAGGGCGGTTTCGGCGTCGACCTCCGCCGCGTCGGACTCCTCCGCGCCCGGCTCGTCGGCGCCGGGCGCCACGGCGTCGGACCCGTCGGTTTCGGGCTCCGTGCCGGTGGCCCCGGCCTCGGCCGGTGATGCGGACCCCCCGGACGGTACGGGGGCCGGTTCGGTGGGGGCGGCGGTGGCGGGGGAGACCGTGAGCGCCGCGGCCAGCGCGGCCGTGCAGACCGCGCGCAGGAGTCTGCCTGACACGACATCACCTCCATGACGGAGACGGGCCCGACCACGGGCCCGTCCAATGATCGGCGAATCCGATCATCCGGTCATCCGGCGGCAGGCGACGCAAGCACCGCGCGGCGTGCCGCCCGGGGAACCCCCGGACGGCGGCGGCAGAGGGAGGCGGGCCCCGGTGTCAGGCCACCGGGAAGGCGTAGAAGCTCCGGTCGCGCTGGACGACGACGGTCTTCCCCGCGGCGAGCACCCGGTACGGCGCGCTCACCGTCGCCCCCTTCGGGTCGGCGGACCCGATGTCCTGGAACTTCCACAGGCGTTCGCCGTCGGCCGCCGAGAACGCCGTGACCTGGACGGCGTCCGCGGCGATCAGGGTCTTCCCGCCGGCGCTCAGCGTGAGCGCCGGGGCGTTCCCGATGCCCGGGACCTCCGTGGAGCGGCGCCACACCAGGCGGCCGCTCTCGCGTTCCACCGCGCCGACCAGTTGGCTGCGTTCGGTGGTGTGGATCAGGGGGCCGGTGGTCAGCGGGGTGCCGAAGACCGAGCCCGAGCTGCCCTCGACGCGCCACAGGGGCTTCGAGGTGTCCGCCTCGAACGCCTCCAGGTCCGTGCCGACCGCCGCGTACAGCGTCCCCTCCTCGTCGCCCGCGGTCGCCGCTTCGGGGGTGGCCGCCCCGTACTGCTTGACCCACAGAAGCTTGCCGGTCTTCCGGTCGAACGAGCGGATCGAGCCCTTGCCCTTGCCCGCCTTGACCTCGGCCGGTGTCAGAGTCGCCGCGCTCTGCCGTACGAGGAGGTCGGCCGAGCGCTCCACGACCACCCGGTAGGCGGGTGTGCCCGGCGCCCGGCCCGCCGGGACGGGGGTCCGCCACAGCTCCTCGCGCCGCACGATGTCGTACGCGAGGAGGAACGCCTCGACGACCTGCTTGTCCTTCCCCTTCTTCTTGCCCTTCTTCGGCTTCGGGGCCTTCACGGTGACCGTGTGCGACGCGGTGAACCAGACGACCGGCCCCGAGCCGCCGGCCAGGGGGCCGACGGCGAGGCCCGGCAGGTCGGCGAAGGCTTCGGTGTACCGCACGCGGTGCACGACCTTGCCGTCCTCCGGCGCCAGCCACAGGAACTCGGTCGGGCTCGCCACGAAGACCAGGTCGGCCCCGTCCGCCGGGGCGATCTGCCCCTTCGCGGCGTCCGCGCGCTGCCACAGCCGCTTACCGGTCCGCAGGTCGACGGCGCTGGCCCGGCTCTCGCTGATCACCACGAGGAGCCTGTCCCGCCATACGGCGGTGGCGAGCGGGGCCGCCTCGGAGACCGGGTGCGCGTAGATCCAGCGCGGCTCGGGCGCCTGGCCGGGGAGCGTACGGCGGGGCTTCGGCGCGGGCTTGTCGTCGGTGGCCGCGGCGGTGTTCCCGGACCCCAGCGCGGCGACCGCGCCGCCGCCCACGACCAGCCCGCCGACCGCGGCCGCCGCGATCGTCAGCAGGGTCCGCCGGCGCGCGCCGGGATCGGGCACGGGGGCCGGGGCGGGCGGCAGCGGCAGGGAGACCATCGGGCCCCCGCCGGACGCCGCAGGCCCGCCCGGCCCGGCCGGAAGCGCGGCGGCCGGGTACGGAGCGGGCCCGCCGTGCGGCCGGCCGGGCCGCTGCGGGGCGGCGGGTGCGGCGTAGGGGTGCTCGGGCTGCCGAGGGGGATGCGGGCGGTCCGGCCGCGGTGCGGCGTCCGGGGCGGGCGCCGGGGGAGCGGTGAGCTCCCGGGGGAGGGCGAGCTGGGTCGTGGGCCGGTCGTGCCGGGGCGGGGCGTCCTTCGCGGGGCCCGCCTCCGGGGCCTCCAGGGCCAGCACCCCCGCCTCCTGGTCGGCGACCGCCGCCGCGAGACGGTCGGGGAGCCAACCGCCCCGTGCCAGACCGGCCGCGCCCTCCAGGGCCAGGCCGGCGGCGACCGTGCCGGCGGTCGGACGCTCGGCCGGGTCCTTCGCCAGGCAGCCCCCGATCAGTTCGCGCAACGCCTCCGGTACGGCGTCGAGTCCGGGCGCGTCCTCCGCGATCCGGCGGGCCGCCTCCTCGGCCGGGCCCTCCGTGAACGGGGTCGCCCCGGTCGCCGCGTACGCCAGCAGCAGCCCCAGGACGAACAGGTCGGAGGCGGTGGAGACCTCCTTGCCCTCGATCTGCTCGGGCGTCAGATAGCCCAGTCGCACCGACAGCTGGCCGCCCGGCCCGGCCTCCGCCGAGGCGGCCGCGCCCAACGGGCCGAACGCGGTGAGCCGGGGCCCGTCGGCGGCCAGCAGCACCGTGCCGGGGGCCAGCCCCTGGAGCGCGGTCCCGGTGGCGTGCACCCGGGAGAGGATTTCGGCGATGCCCGCGCCCAGGACCCGCACGGCCTTCTCGGGCAGCGGTCCGGCGATCCCGACCGCCTCGGCCAGCGGCAGCGCGGGGACGTAACCCGCCGCCGTCCACAGGGGTTCCCCACCGTCGCCGGACGCGCCGCCGGTGTCCAGGGGCGGGCTCACCCAGCCCCCGGCGAGGCGTTCGGCGGTGCGCGCCTCCGCCTGGAAGCGGCGGCTGAAGACCGGTACGGCGGCCAGTTCGGGGCGGGCGGCGGTGACGAGGGCGGTCTCGCCGGTCGTGGTGTCCCGGGCCACGTAACGTACGGCGCTCGCGCGTTCGTCGAAACGGGCCAGCGCGGTGAAGCGGCCGAAGCGGCGTGGATCGTCCTGACGCAGCGCCTCCATGGCGCACCCCCTTGTGACCGTTCTTCGGCGTCCGGATGGCCCGTCCCCCGGCGCCCGACCGCCGATCTTAGGGCCTGCGTCCCCGGCGCGGTCCGCGCCCGCCGCTCAGTCGCGGCCCGAAGGCCTGGTCCAGGGCCAGTTGAGGGTGCGGCGTTCGCGGCCCTCCGGGGCGTACTCGTACACCCAGCCGCGCTGGAGGCCGAGCCGCCTGGTGTAGCCGGCCGGGGCCCGCCGGTAGGCGTACACGGTGGCCGGCCCGCCGTCGGGGGAGGGCACCGGGACCTCGTACCACTTGGGCGGGTGGCCGGTCGGGCCCAGCAGGATCGGCAGGACCCGGCCGTCCAGGGGACCGCCGCGGAAAGGGGTGTTCTCGCTCTTCACCCGGTCAGTCTGACGCAGGGGCGGCGGGCAGCAGGTGAGCCGCCTCCACGACGATCGGAATCACCCGATCCGCGAGCTGTCCGGCCGGGCCGCCTGGCCGTTCCAGGGCCAGCAGGTCGCGTACCACCGTCGCGGTCTCCGGGTCGGTGGCCGCGGTCGCGGCGAGCAGGGCGATCAGATGGTCGACCAGCCAGCCGCGCAGCTCGGCCGCGGCCGGCCGCTTCCCGTCGTCGAGCCAGATCAGCGACGCCGCCTCGACGGCCGCGATCCAACTGCGCACCGTCATCCGCAGCCTCGGCCCGGCGGGCTCCTCCCCGGTCCCGCCCATCCGCCCGAGGTGGCGCAGGATCTCGTCCGCCGCCGCCCGCCTCACCCCGTCCACGATCGTCGTCGTCCGGGAGGTCTCCACGACGCTGCCGCCGCGCAGCAGGGCGCTGAACCCGGTGTCGTGCTCGTCGACGAAGCACAGATAGCGGTCGAGGACCCGGGCGACCCGCTCGGTCGGCGGCCCGGCCGGCGGTTCGGTGAAGCACTGCGTCAGCTCGTCGGCCGCCGAGCCCAGCGCGGCCTCGTACAACTGCTGGCGCCCGCCGGGGAAGTAGCGGTAGACGAGCGGCCGGGAGACCCCGGCCGCCACGGCCACCTCGTCGAGCGAGACCTCGTCGGGCGCCCGGTGGGCGAAGAGGCCGAGCGCGGCGAGGAGCAGTTGGGCGCGGCGCTCCTCGACGCTGAGCCTGCGGTACGTCGCCCGGGGCGGCGGGACTGCGGCGGTGGAGGTCATGCCTTCGACCCTAAGGCCCCCGGAGCCCGCGCCTGTCGGCAGCACGGGGTTCAGGCCAGCAGGCCGGAGGCCCGCCACAGCCGGCGGCTGGGCCCGTTCAGCATGCCGATGTCCTCGAAGAAGTCGGTGAGCCGCTTCGCGCCGGTCTGCATGATCTCGGTGCGGTGGCCACTGGCCCTCACCTGGGCGACGGCCTCGCGGCGGTCCAGGCCGACGTTCTCGTACACCTGCGGGTTCACGAAGCAGATCGAGAAGACGCGGGCCGCCTCGGCGCAGCTGAGCTTGGTGAGTTCCCGCTCCCACCGGGGGGCGGTCACCATCTGGCGGCGCAGCTCCTCCCGCGCGTACCGGACGTGCCGGGCCTCCTCGATCACGTGGATACGGGTCACCCCGCGCACCACCGTCTGCACCCGCTCGTCCGGGAAGATCAGGCGCTGCATCCAGTCGAGGATCTCCTCGCCGAGCAGGGTCGCGGCGAACGAGCCGGGGGTGGTGGAGACGGTCTTCAGCACCCGCGCCAGGTTGTGGTAGACGCGCGGCACCTGGTAGGCCGGGGCTCCGCTCCAGTCGACCACGCGGCCGAACATCATCGAGTGCCGGCATTCGTCGGCTATCTCGGTGAGCGCGTAGCGGACGTGGTTGCTGGTGATGGGCTTGTCGTAGACGTGCCGGACGAGCAGCTGCATGAGGATGATCTCGAACCAGACGCCCAGCGAGGTCAGCGCCGCCGCCTCGTGGCGGGAGAGGTCGAGGCGCTGCTCCTCGGACATGCGGTCCCACATCGGCGTCCCGTACAGCGACAGCAGCTCCGGCGGCCAGAACCACTTGCCCTCCTCGACCGCCGAGTCCCAGTCGATCTCGGTGTCGGGGTCGAAGGAGTGCTTGGCCGAGGACTCGAGCAGCCGCAGGGCGACCTGTTCGCGGTCGCGGAGCGGGCCGAGCGCGTCGCGGAGCAGGGTCACGTCGCGAGCGGTGACGGGCGGCGTCATGGTGGGAGCACCTCACACGGGGGATGGCCGGAGACGGGTGTTACCGGCGGTCACCCTTTATGAGACTGCCTGTCAGCAAGGCCGTCAATCCCTTGGACGCGACTCTGTGCGACTTGTTGACCCGGCGTCTACCAACGTGTGAACCTGCCGGGAGCAGAGGCTGACGCCTATTCAACTACCTGCTGCGTCACGGAAGTTGTCGATCACGTCGAGCTGTTCGAGGCGAAGGAGCCGTCCGTGTCCACCCATGACCTGTACACCAGCCCGCCCGCCGAGCCGATCTGGCAGGTCCCCGCCACCGGGGCCGCCCGCTTCAGCTGGGACTACGACGACGGACGCGAACGCCTGCTCGCCCTCTACCGGAAGGGCAAGGACAAGCAGTGGGACGGCGACAAGCGGATCGACTGGTCGTTGGAGGTCGACCCCGCCGACCCGCTCGGCACCCCCGACGAGGCGCTCACGCTGTACGGCACCCCGCACTGGGCGAAGATGACGGAGAAGGACAAGGCCGAGCTGCGCAAGCACTACACCTCCTGGCAGTTCAGCCAGTTCCTCCACGGCGAGCAGGGCGCGATGGTGTGCGCGGCGCGCATCGTGGAGTCCGTCCCCGACCTGGACGCCAAGTTCTACTCCGCCACCCAGGCCATGGACGAGGCCCGGCACGCCGAGATCTACGGGCGCTTCCTGCACGAGAAGATCGGCATGCTCTACCCGGTCAACGACAACCTCCAGGGGCTGCTGGGCGACACCCTGCGCGACTCCCGCTGGGACATGCCCTACCTCGGGATGCAGGTCCTCATCGAGGGCCTGGCGCTGGCCGCGTTCGGGATGATCCGCGACACCACGACCGAGCCGCTGCCCAAGCAGATCCTCGCGTACGTCATGCAGGACGAGGCCCGGCACGTCGCCTTCGGGCGCATGGCGCTGCGCGACTACTACCAGCAGCTGAGCGACGCCGAACTCCGGGAGCGCGAGGAGTTCGTCATCGAGGGCTGCTACCTGATGCGCGACCGGCTCAGCGGCGTCGAGGTCCTGGAGAACTTCGGCATCGGCAAACAGGAGGCACAGGACCTCTCGGAGCACTCCGAGTACCTCCAGCTCTTCCGCAAGCTGCTGTTCAGCCGGATCGTCCCCTGCGTCAAGGACATCGGCCTGTGGGGCCCGCGCCTCCAGCAGGCGTACGTCGACATGGGCGTCCTCGAACTCGGCGACTCCAACCTCGACCTGCTGATGTCCCAGGACGAGGAGATAGCCGAGGCGCTGGACCGCGAACGCTTCGCCGCCGAGGAGCGGGCCAGGGTGGCGGAGGTCGCGGCAGCCGTCGAGGAGGGAGCGGCCGACGCCGCCTGAGAGGCCGGCGGGGCGGCCCGCGGCCATCACCCGGACGACCTGGAGGCGGCGCTCCGACCCGATACCGATCCGGCCCGTGTCGCTTTCGGCCCGATACCGATCGGATCGCGTCGAAATTCCGTTCGCCCCCGTGTCGTACCGTGAGCCCATGACCACCCCGCCGCACCCGCCCCACCCGCCGCAGGGCCCGTACGGGCCGCAGGACCCGCAGCACCCCTACGGCCCGCCCGCGGCCGCGCCGGGGCCCGTCCCGCACCAGCAGCCCTACGGCTACCCGCAGCCGCCCCCGGCCCCGCCCCTGCAGGGTGCGTGGGGCGAGCCGGACCCGCGGGACGCGGGCGGCCGGCCGTCCCGGGGCACGCGCCCGCCGCGCGGGAAGCGGGTCGGTTTGATCGTCGGGATCGCGCTCGGCGCGATGGTGGTGGCGGGCGGCATCGTCTTCGGCGTCGCCCGGTTCGCCGACCGGGGCAGCGAAATCGTGTACCCGAAGGCCGAGTACCGGCTCGTCGTGCAGAAACAGCTCCTGGACGGCGAGTTCACCCTCGGCGACGACCTGTCGGAGACCGAGGGCAAGGAGATCGAGGAGACCCCCGACCTCAGCGTCCGGGACGCCGAGGCGGTCGTCGCCCACTACACCTCGGCCGACGGCGGGGCGCTGATCCTCTCGGGGATGTACGGGCGGCTGGCGAGCCCCGACCTGATGCGCGGCACGATCATGGAAGGCGCGGCGGGCGCCGAGGGCGGCAAGGTCGTCGTGCCCCCCGAGGAGTTCAGGCCGCGGGGGTACGGCATCGTGGTCGAGTGCCAGGTCGTGCAGTCGGACCAGCTCGGCACCCTCACCAACGTCCCCATGTGCGCCTGGGCCGACGGGAACACCGCCGCGCTGGTCGCACTGGTCCGCACGCGGGACGTGGGCAAGGACGCGAAGTCCATCGACCTGGCGGCGGCGGCCGAGGAGACGGCCCAGGTCCGCAAGGAGGCCCGCGAGCCGCTCGGCTGAGCCCGGCGGCCTCCCGCGCGCCGCCCCTGTGCGGTCACCCGCCCCCGGCGGCCGGCGGTCTCGGGGCGGCCGGCAGGGCGTCCTCCAGCGCGCGGGCGGCGGCGAGCAGCCGGACGTCCGCGCCGTGCGGAGCGACCACCTGGAGCCCCACCGGGCAGCCGTCCCCGGTGAAGCCGGCGGGCAGGCTCGCCGCCGGGTGCCCGCTCAGGTTGAACGCCCAGGTGAGCGCCGTGGAGTAGAGGTCCCCCGGACCCTCGTGGCCGTGCGGCCGGTTCGGGGTGGCCGGGGTCAGCAGCAGGGCCCCGCCGTCCAGCAGCGCCGCCAGCCGTTCGTCGTTCACCCGCCGCACCCGTACCGCCGCCGGGTCGTCCGGCGCCCCGCCCCGCACCGCCGTCCAGGCGCCCACCGGATCCAGCAGCCCGGCGTCCCGCTCCAGCAGGCGTACGGCCCCCGCCGCGACGAGCCGGTCCACCGCCGCCCGGACGACCGCCGCCACCTCCGGGTCCACCTCCGCGAACCCGAGGTCGTCGCTGTACACGACGGGCAGCGGACGCGGCACGGGCCCGGGAGCCGGGGCCGGCGGGAAGGGCGCCGGAGCAGGGGCCGCGGGCGGCCCGCCGTCCTCCAGCACATGGCGCAGCCACCGTTCCGCCCGTGCCGCCGACCCGGCCAGCACCCCCGCCGAGGCCAGCCCGGTCCGGTCGGGTGAGGGCAGCAGCCCGTTCGTCGTCTTCAGCCCGAACACCCCGCACCAGGCGGCCGGGATGCGGACCGAGCCGGCCCCGTCGCTGCCCGTCGCCAGCTCCGCCATGCCCGTCGCCACCGCGACCGCCGCCCCGGCCGACGAGCCGCCCGGCGTACGGTCCGCCCGCCACGGGTTGGCCGTACGGCCGTGCGCGCCCTGCCCCCAGGTCTGCCAGTACGTGCCCGGGCCGGGCACCGAGGTCGCGCCGACCGGGACACCGCCCGCCGCGATCAGCCGGCGGGCCGCGTACGACCGGATGCCGGAGGCGCCCTTCACCGCGAACGGCAGCCCGCCCAGGGGGAGTCGGAGCTCCACGGCCTTCCGCTCCCGGGCGAGCGCCTCCTGCGGCCACACCTCGATGAACGCGTGCAGCGCCGGGTCCAGCCGCTCGATCCGCTCCAGGGCCCGCGCCACCGCGGAGGTCGTCCGTGTCATGGCGCCAGTCTGCCCCGCCCCGCCCGCCGGGCCGCCCGGGGGCGCTCCTCAGCGGCCCGCGGCCCCGCCGCCGTCCCCGTTCCGGCGGTCGGCGTCCTTCTCCAGCGCCGCCTCCATCACGGCCCGCGCGATCGGGGCCGCGCTGCCGCCGCCGCTGATGTCGGCCCGGTCGGCGGAGGCGTCCTCCACGACCACCGCCACCGCCACGGCCGGGCGGCCGGAGCCGGGGGAGCGGGCCCAGGAGATGAACCAGGCGTAGGGCAGGCCGGAGTTGTCGACGCCGTGCTGGGCGGTGCCGGTCTTGCCGCCGACCGTCACCCCGTCGATCGCCGCGTTCGACCCGGTGCCGTTCTCCACCACCTCGACCATCATCCGCTGGAGCTGCACGGCCGTCGACGGGCTCATCGCCCATGATGACGCCCCGGCCCCCTCCTGCCGGACCGTGTCCCCGTCGTCGGTGGTCACCCGGTCCACCAGGTGCGGACGGCGCAGATCCCCGCCGTTGGCCACCGCCGAGGCGACCATCGCCATCTGGAGCGGCGTCGCCGTCGTGTTGAACTGCCCGATCGAGGACAGCGCGAGCTGGTCGTCGCTCATGTCCGTGTCGAAATTGCTCCTCGCCACCCCGGACGGGATGCGCAGCCCGGCGTCGTTGAAGCCGAACTTCTCCGCCGCCTCCACCATCCCCTCCAGCCCGACCTCCACGCCCAGGTGCGCCATGACGGTGTTGCAGGAGACCCGGACGGCGTCCGCCAGGGACGCCTCCTCGCAGCCCTTCGCCTCGTTGGGCAGCGTCGTCCGCGTCCCCGGCAGGACGTACGGCGACGGGGTGTCCGTGGGGGCGTCGGCGTCCGTCACCGTCCGCGTGTCCAGGGCGGCCGCCGCCGTCACGATCTTGAAGGTGGAGCCCGGCGGGTAGGTCTGCCGGATCGCCCGGTTGAGCATCGGCATGGTCGTGGACGCGTTCAGCCGGGCCCAGGCGTCGGTCACCGCCGACCCGGTCCCGGACAGCCGCTCGGGGTCGTACGACGGGGTCGAGACCAGCGCCAGGACCGCGCCCGTCGACGGGTCCAGGGCGGCGACCGCGCCCCGCCGCCCGCCCAGCCCCTCGTACGCGGCCTGCTGCATCGACGCCTCGACCGTGGTGGCGACGTCGCCGCCGGGCTGCCGGCTGCGGGTGAACTCGTTCCAGAAGGGCAGCGGCGCCAGCAGGGAGTCCGTCCCCGAGAGCACCCCGTCCTCGGCGTTCTCCAGCAGCGTGGTGCCGTACGTCTGCGAGGCGTATCCGGTCACCGGCGCGTACAGCGGGCCGTGGAGGTAGGTGCGCTCGAAGCTGAGCTGCTCGCCGGTCTCCTCGCTGCCGGTCACCGGCCGGCCGCCGACCAGGATGTCGCCGCGCGGCTGGTCGTAACGGGCGATCGTGCCGCGGCGGTTGGCCGGGTTGTCGTCCAGCTCGTCCGCCTCGAAGAGCTGGACGCGGGCCGCGTTGACGAGCAGCGCCACGAGCAGCAGCAGGCAGAAGGCGGCGGCCCGCCGGATGTGGCGGATCACCGGTCCCCCTCCCCGGCCGCCGCGACGGCCCCGGTCTCCGCCTGCTCCGGACGGGGGCGGCGCGCGAAGTCGCTGACCCGGATCAGCAGCGCGACGATGATCCAGTTGGTGACCACGGACGAGCCGCCCTGCGCCAGGAACGGCATCGCCATCCCGGTCAGCGGGATCAGCCCCATCACCCCGCCCGTGATCACGAACACCTGGAGCGCCAGGATCGACGCCAGGCCGATGGCCAGCAGCTGCCCGAACGGGTCGCGCAGCGCGAGCCCGGCCCGGTAGCCGCGTGCCACGAGCAGGGCGTACAGCAGGAGGAGTGCGGTCAGCCCCGCCAGCCCCAGCTCCTCGCCCGCCGTCGCCAGGATGAAGTCGGACTTGGCGGCGAAGCCGATGAGGATGGACCGGCCCGCCCCGAGCCCGGTCCCCAGCATCCCGCCCGCCGCGAAGGCGAACAGCGACTGGGCGAGCTGGCCCGGCCCCCGCCCCGCGTCGATCGAGGCGAACGGGTTTAGCCAGTCCTGCACCCGGCCGTGCACATGCGGTTCGAAGGAGCCGACGACGAACGCCCCGACGGCGGCCAGGAGGAGACCGACCGCGATCCAGCCGGTCCGGTCCGTCGCCACGTACAGCATGATGACGAACAGCCCGAAGAACAGCAGCGAGGTGCCGAGGTCGCGCTCCAGCACGAGCACCCCGACGCTCAGGAGCCAGATCGCCACGATCGGCCCGAGCACCCGGCCCGACGGCAGTTGCAGCTTCCACGCCCGGCGGCCGGTGTACGCGAGCGCGTTGCGGTTGGCGGCCAGGTAGGCGGCGAAGAACACCGCGAGCAGGATCTTGGCGAACTCGCCGGGCTGGAAGGAGAGCCCGCCGACCCGGATCCAGATCTTCGCCCCGTTCACCGCCGGGAAGAAGATCGGCACGGTCATGAGCACGAGCGCGGCGGCCACCGAGAGGTACGCGTACCGCTGGAGCACCCGGTGGTCGCGCAGCAGCACCACCACCGCCGTGAACAGCGCGACGCCGAGCGTGGACCAGACGAGCTGGGGGGCCGCCGCCTGGTCCCCCGGCGTCTCCAGGTCGAGCCGGTAGATCAGCACCAGCCCGACCCCGTTGAGCAGCACGGCGATCGGCAGCAGCAGCGGATCGGCGTACGGGGCCCGGAAGCGGACCGCGACGTGGGCGAGCAGCGCCAGCGCGCCGAGCCCGCCCCCGTATCCGGCGACGTCCGGCGGGACCGCCCCGTCGTGGGCCAGACCGACCGCCGCGTAGCCGAAGACGGAGATCAGCACGGCCCCGACGAGGAGGGCCAGCTCCACCCCGCGCCGCCGGGGCAGGCGTAGCTCGGGCGGGGGAGCGTCCGCCGTCGTTGCGGTCATGCCCCGCAACGTAGCAAGAGGTGCACGGTATTTCCCTTATGTCGCCTCTTGCTCATGTCAGATGCCTTCCCCCGCGCACACGCGCCCGCCCGCGGAGCGCTCGGCGGGGGGCCGGGCTCCACGGGCGGGCGGTGTGCGGGAGGTGCGGGCGACGCGGGGTCAGCACCACTGCGGGGCGGCGCCGATGTTCTCGATGTAGCGCGCCGAACCCCAGGCCCACGTGCCGTCGCTCAGCAGGTACCAGCGGTTGTTGCCGTCGACGTTGTCGCCCGTGGTCTTGCAGAAGATGCTGACGACCGTGCCGTAGTCGACCGAGCCGACGATGCGGCTGCTGCGGGTCGGCTTGTCGCGGAGCAGCAGGTACGGCTTGGCGATGACCCGTCCCTTGTAGGCCTGGTTGGAGGCCTTGGGCTGGGCCTTGCCCTGCTGCCTCGCCTCCTCGCGGGCCTCCTTCTGCTGCGCCTCGTGCTCACGCTGCATCGCCGAGGCGGACAGCTCGTCGGAGGTCGGGTCCGGAGCGGACGCCTCCGCGCGCTGGCCGACGGGGCCGGGGTCGGCCGCCATCGCGGCGGGTGCGGCGGCGGTCAGCGCCGCCAGGGCGCCGGTGGCGACGCAGAGACCGAGCCGGCGGAGCCGCGAGGGGCGGGACAGGGGGGACATGCTGCCTCCATGCGATGAGGAGAGGGACCGTGGGGGGTGACGAGCGGGGCTCGTGATCGTCACGCTAGGTTCGGCACCCACGGTCCGCAACGCGTCACGGTGCGTCAGGAGTACCCCGCGTTGGGCCGTCCGGGTCGTTCTCGTCCGCCGGGCCCCTCCGGACGCCGGGATTCCCGCCGGATCCGCCGTCGTCGGACCCCCCGTACTCCGGCAGGGTCAACCGGGCGAGCGCCCCGCCGTCCGGGGCGACGGCGAACTCCAGCCGGGCGCCGATGACCTCGGCCTGGCCGAGGGCGATGGTCAGGCCGAGGCCGTGCCCCTTCCCCGCCCCGTCCGTACGGAACCGCTGCGGCCCGTCCCGCAGCAGATACGCCGGGAAACCGGGGCCGTGGTCCCGTACGGAGACCACCGGACCGTCCACCTCCACCACCACGGGAGGCGCCCCGTGCCGGTGGGCGTTGGCGACCAGGTTGCCGATCACCCGCTCCAGCCGCCGCCGGTCGGTCTCGACCCGGGCCGCGCCGCGCACCCGCACCTCGGTCCGTGTGCCCGACGCCCGGACCACCCGCTCCGCCACCGGCGCGAGATCGTGCACGGCGAGGTCGACCCGCTCGGTACGCGCGTCGAGACGGGAGATCTCCAACAGGTCCTCCGTCAGCGCCCGCAGGGCCTGGACCCGGTCGCGCACCAGCTCCGCCGGGCGGCTCGGCGGCAGCAGTTCGGCGGCGGCCGTCAGGCCGGTCAGCGGGGTGCGCAACTCGTGGGCCACGTCGGCGGTGAACCGCTGCTCGGTCTGGAGCTTGCGCTGGAGGGTCGAGGCCATGGCGTCGAGCGCGCCCGCCACGATCGCCACCTCGTCCTGGGCCCGGACCGGACGCGCCGTCCGGGGGTCGGCCACCCGGGCGTCGAGGTCGCCCGCGCCGATCCGGCGGGCCACCCGGGCGCTCTGGTGGAGTCTGCGGGTCACCCGGCCCACCGCGAACAACCCGACGAGCAGGGTGGCGGCGATGGCCAGCAGCGAGGAGCCGATGATGGCCCGGTCGAGGCCGCCGATGGTGCGGGCGCTGTGGCTGTAGTCCGTCCAGGCCGCCAGCGCCCGCCCGTCCGCCGGACCCGCCGCCCACATCGCGGGCCCCCGCCGCCCGTCCCGCGGACGCGGCCCGTCCGCGACGACGGTGCCCCGCTCGCCGCCCGCCGCCACCTCGCGCAGCGAGCCGGGCAGGCCCGGCGGATCGATGCCGGACCCCGGGGGCAGCGGCTCCCCGGCCTCGTACGCCTCGGTGACCGCCTCCAGCTTGTCCAGCGTCTTCTCGCGGGCCTGTTCGACCACCTGCCGGGTGACCGCCGTGTGCACCAGGAAGCCGAGCAGGGCGGCCAGGGTGCAGCACATGGCGGTCAGGAAGACCGCCGACTTCCAGGTGAGGCTCGCGGTCCAGGAGGGCGCACGGAACCGGCGCCGCCTCACCGGGGCCCCCGGGAGGGAGAGGCGGTCGCGGTGGGCGCGGACGGCGACTCCGAGGACGGCGTGCGCCTCGGCTCCGGGGCCCTGCGGTGCTCGGGCGTCCGCAGGATCTCGTCCCGGGAGGGCAGCATCGCGCGCTGCCGGTCGTCCCAGGACCACGCGGTGCGGTACTCGTACCCCGGGATCACCGAGGGAGCCCGCATGATCACGTCCCGGCCCGCCAGCTGCACGCTGATCACGGCGTCGTGGGTGGACATGATCCGGATCAGCCGGCCGCCGTCCGGCATGTAGACGCGGACGGCGAGCTGCCGCCCGGGCATCCGGATGCCGAGCACCAGTTCGTCCCGGCCGTCGCCGGTCAGATCGCGGTAGTACGGAGGGAGGACCGGGCACGCGTCCGGCGCCGTCCGGCACGCCTGGATCCCGCGGACCGTGGCGTCCGGCAGCTCGCCCAGGCCGCTGTCCCGGTCCGTCGTCGCCCCGAGCTCCTTCTGCGCCACGGTCACCGGGTCCAGCCGCCGCACATCGCCGCCGGTCACCCGGACCCCGGGGATGCGGGCCGTCTCGCCCTCGCCGTAGTCGTACGGGGCGGCGGAGGCGGGCGGGAGGCCGGGCCACAGGGCCTGGGGCTCGACGGCCGACGGAGCCTGCCCCGCGCTCCTCAGCTCCCCGGCCGCGCCGCAGCCGGTCAGCAGGGCGAGCGCGGCGACGGCGCACACGGCGGTACGGCTCGCCGCCGGGACGCGGTGGGGGCGCACGGCTCGTCTCCTCGTCTCCTCTACGACGACAGCGGTCTCACACCCTAAAGGGGACGATCGCGAACCATGCGGACTCCACGCTCCGGGGGGCGTCGGCGGCCGGGGCGGCCGTCACCGGCGGAAGGGCCGCCGGATCAGCGCTGGTACGGGTTCTGGCCGGGCGGCGTGAAGCCGGGCTGCTGCGGGGCCTGCCCGTAGGCGGTTCCGTCCTGCCCGGCCGCGGCCTGGGCGAGCAGCCGGTCGGCCTCCTCCTTCGGTATCCGCCGCTCCCCGCCGCAGAACGTGCACTGGGTGGCGTACTTCGTCGAGAACGGGAACAGCGGCACGAAGAACAGCGTGAACTTCGTGACCCGCTTGCGCAGGGTGTGCGCCGCCGGATTGCCGCACCAGCCGCACACCATCGTCAGGACGGCCAGTTGGTGGAGATAGCCCTTGGTACCGAAGATGATCATGTCGTGGTCCCTTTCCCCGCCCCCCGAAGTGCCCGTCGGCACAGCGCCAGGAGCTTCTCGTCCTCATGGATGTCATGACTGCCGTACCCGCCGTCCATCGCGTTGTGACGGCGCACGGAGGCGAGTTCGCTCCGCAGGACGGGCGCCGCCGCGGCCCCTTCCGGGACCGGTCCCATCCCTACCAGGCATTCTGCCACCCGGACCCGGACATGGCGGCTGCGCTCCCAGTCGGCCAGCAGCGCCTCGACGGCCTCCCCGGCCCGGCCCGTCACCTGCCACAAGGCGATCGCCGCGTCCACCCGCAGCCACAGCTCCTCGTGCGCCAGCAGAGCGCGCAGCCGGGGCGCGACCACCGCGGCGCGCGGGCCGAGCGTCCCCAGGGCCACCGCCGCCGCCCGCCGGTCGTGCACCTGGTCCGACTGGAGGCCCTCGATCAGGACCGGCAGCACCGCCTCGGCGTCCCCGGCGATCGCCCACAGAGCCTCGGCGGCCTCCGTCGCGGACGCCGTCCCCGGGCGGCGCAGCAGCACCCGCAGCTCCGGAACGGCCTCCCGGGCGGCGGGCCCGAACGAACCCAGCGCCCGCAGCGCCGCCGTCCGCAGCCACTCGCCCCGGTACTCCGGGGCCCCGCGCAGCACCCGTAGCACCTCGGGGGCCGCCTCGCCCGCCCGCAGCCCGGTCAGCCCGGCCAGCAGCGGGCTCGCCCGGTCGTAGGCGCCCTCGTCCAGCTCCACCTCCGCGAGCCGCCGCCGCAGCACCCCGGCGAGCGGCCGGGCCGCCGCCCCGAGGTGGACCACCGCGGCCCCCACGTCGTGCGGCACGCGCGGCAGCTCCAGCGCCGCCGTGAGCGCGGGCAGCGCACGGGCGTCGCCGAGCCGGGCCAGCGCCTTGACGGTGGAGCCGAGGCCCGGCGGGCCGCTGGCCCACGTCCTCACCCACCCCTCGGGGCCGGCGGCCAGCCGGGCGGCCAGGGCGTCGGCGGCGGGGGCGGCGAGGGAGAACAGCTCCTCCAGGACATGCGACGCCGCCTCGGCCAGCCGGGGATCGGGGTCGGCCAACTGCTCCCCGACGAGCGCCACCAGCTCCTCGTAGGAGCCGCGCCAGGCCCGTATCAGCCCGCCGCTCATCCGGACGGCGTCGATCCGCTGGCGGCGGTCGGGGCTGCGCAACTGATCGGCGAGGAGCGCGGTGCGGTCGGCCACCCGGTCGTCCAGGCCCACGTGCAGGGTGCGCAGCAGGTCCGCGGCCCAGGGGGCGCCGCTCCCGGCGTTCTCCTGCGCGGACAGGGCCCGCACCTGCCCCACGAGCGTCGGAGCGGCGACCTGCTCGCCCCGGCACGCCACCGGTTCCGGGTCCGCCGCGGCGGCGTCGGCCGGTTCGGCGGCGACCGCGTCGGCGTCCGCCGGCTCGGCGTCCGCCCCCTGCGGCGGCTCCGCGTCGACCGACTCCGCGCCCGGAGCCCCGTCGTCCGGCGCCTCGGCCTCCTCCGCTCGCGCGCCCCGGCCCCCGCCGGAGGCCGTCCCGGCGGCCCCGGCCCGCTCGGCGTCCTGCCCGGGGACGGCTTCCCCGTGCGGCGCGGCGCGCATCTCGCGCAGCAGCCCCGAGACCACCGGCACCACGTCACCGGGCAGCCCGTCGGGCGAACAGCGCGCCAGCTGCGCCAGGGCCGCGAGCCGCAGCCCCGGCGAATCAGCCCGCTCCGCCAGACGGCCCAGCCACTGCCCGACCCGCTCCGCCAGCGGCCGGTGCCGCAGGGCGACCCGCCCGGCCGCCTCCACGAGGGCGAGCCGTACCTCCTCGGCGGGCTCCACCTGCAGCCGTTCCCGCAGCAGCGCGAGCACCCGTACGGGATGCCGGTGCAGCGTGGCGAGCGCCAGCGGGGCCGCGAGCCGCACCCCGGGGTCCTCGTCGGCGACCAGCTCGAAGAACACGTCCGCGCCCGCGGTGACCGCCGCCGCGGCCATCGCGTAGTTCGCGGCGCCCTCGATCTCGTCCTCGTCGATCTCCGCCTCGTCGTCCTCGTCGAGGTCGAAGCCGCCGATGCTGGTGAGCAGTTCCACCACGCTGCCCCGGTCCTGCACCCCCGGGTCCACGACCAGCTCGAACAGGTACGGGATGCACGCGAGCGTGCACGCGTACACGTCGCCCTGGTGGTGGACCGCGCCGTACATGCCGTCGAGCGCCGCCTCCCGTTCCGCCGGGTCGTCGGACGCCAGCCCGCGCAGCAGGTGGGGCACGTCGTCAGCAGGCCCGTAGGCATGCTCCATCGACGCCCAGTCGACCTCGTCGATCCCCGAGAACACGCCATCCCCTCCCCGCGATCACGGCAGCGCCCGGACCGGCACGCCCCGTGGCGGCGTCCTGTCCGTCGCACCCCTCCCGGCGCCCTGGAGAAAGCGCCTGCGCAGAGTGTGCACCACCGGTCCGACAATCCACCCGCCACTTGTGGCCTTTCCTCGCGCCGTAACGAGGTCATGACCGTGTCAAGACGATTCGGCCGCGGTACCCCCGTGCGGTACGGGCGGCCCCCCGGCGGGACCGGGAGGAACGGAGTACGCCACTGGGCCGCGCGAGAGGCCCGGCACGGGGCCCGGGCAGGCCCCGGGATGCCGTCCGGGCAGGCCCCGAGGTGTCGTCCGCCCGGGCCCGGGCACGTCGTCCGGGCGGCGGGGAGCGCCCCGGGGGCGCCGGACGCGCCGGTTCCGGGGCGTCTGGCGGGGCGAGCGGGCCGCCGGACACCGCGGGGGCCGGTCGACGCCGCGGAGAACCACGCGGTCCGCTTCCGGCGGGCCACCGCGCCGACGGTGGCCGGATCCGGTGCCGAGGGACCGGCGCACCGGACGAGGAAGAGGTCTCCGGGCCCCTGCTCCGGCCCCGCCGGGCCCCCGGCCCCGGCCTCGTCCGGTTCCCGGCCCCGGCCCATCCACGCCCCGCCCCGGCGTCGTCCGGTTCCCGGCCCCGGCCCGGTGACCCGTTGCCGTACGCCCCCGTACGCTACGGCCCATGAGCGAAGAGGCCCCCGCGGGACGGGTGATCGACGGCCGCTTCACCCTGGGGGAGCGGCTCGGCAGTGGTGGCATGGGCATGGTCTGGCGGGCCCGTGACGAGGTGCTCCACCGCGACGTCGCGCTCAAGGAGGTGCGGCCCCCCGACCCGGCTCTCGCGGAGTACGACCCCGAGGGCGCCCGCACCCTGCGCGCCCGGGTGCTGCGCGAGGCCCGCGCCCTGGCCCGGGTCGACCACCCCAACGTGGTGACCGTCCATCACATCGTCGACCCCGGCGAGGACGGCTACCCGTGGATCGTGATGGAGCTGGTGGCCGGCTCCTCCCTGCACGACCGGCTCGCCGGCGGGCCCATGGAGCCCGCCGAGGTCGCCGAACTGGGGCGCGGCGTCCTCTCCGCCCTCCGCGCCGCCCACGCCTGCGGCATCCAGCACCGCGACGTCAAGCCCGCCAACGTCCTGCTCCGCCCCGACGGCCGCCCCGTCCTCACCGACTTCGGCATCGCCGCCATCCGCGAGGCGACCAGCCTCACCCTGACGGGCGCCCTCATCGGTTCACCCGACTACATAGCCCCCGAACGCATCCGGGGCTCCGAGGGCGACCCGGCCTCCGACCTCTGGTCGCTCGGCATGCTGCTGTACGTCGCCGTCGAGGGGCGCCACCCGCTGCGCCGGGCCTCCACCCTGGCCACGCTGGCCGCCGTGCTCGACGAGGAGATCCCGCCGCCGGTACGGGCCGGGGCCCTCGCCCCGGTGCTGACCGCCCTGCTCACCCGGGACGTCCCGGCCCGTCCGGACGCCGAAGCCCTCGACCGGCTGCTGGCCGAGGCCGCCCGGGGCGGCCTCGGCACCGCTCCGACGCCCACGGAGCCCGCGGGGGAGCGGCCCGCGTCCGCGCCCGCCGGGTCCGCGCACGGCGGTTCCGTGCCCAGCGCGCCCACCCCGCCGCCCCCGTCGCACTCTCCCGTGTCGCCCGTGTTCGGTCCCTCCGCGTCATCCGCGGCCGGTCCCTCCGCGCCGGAGCCCTCCGGGCCCGGCCGGGAGCTCCCGGGGCCCACCCGGGCCGGCGGGCCCGCCGGGTCGGACGGCCCGCAGGACCGCGTCGCGACGGGCCACGGCTCCCCGCCCGCCGCCACTTCGGCCCCCTTCTCCCCGCACCCTCCGCAGCAGCCTTCCGCCCACCCCTCCGCGGCCCCGCACGCTCCCGGCCGCCGCGCCGAGCGCCGGGCGTGGAGGATCAGCGCGGCCTCGTCCGTCGTCTCAGCCGTGGTGATCGCCGGTGCGATCCTCTGGACGGCCGACCCGTTCTCCTCCCGCGGCTCCGACGGCGACGACCGCCCCCGCGACCGGGCGAGCGCCCCGCGGACCTCCGCTCCCGCGCCGGCCCCGGCGGCCGGAAGCGCCGGGGACACCGGGAACGCCGAAGACACCGGTGTCCCCGAAGACACCGGTGTCGCCGGAGACCCCGGGGGTGAGGACGTGCCGGAGACCGCGGACCTGCTGACCCCCCGCGGGGCGCGGGCCGCGATCAAGGCGTTGGAGCCGCTCATGGGCGGGACGAAGGTCACCGACTTCACCCTCTACGAACACCACGCCTCCGCCCAGGCGCCGCTGAAGTCCAACGCCGCGCTGTACGACCGCTTCAGCTACCGCGACGGCCGGGCGAAGAACGACGACATGGGCGGCACCCTGATGTCCGGGTCCACGACGATCGACCTGGACTCCGTCGACTGGGACGCGCTGCCGGCCCTGCTGAGGACGGCGGAGAAGACGCTCAACGTCGACGAACCGGAGAGCCGTTACGTGATCGTGGACCCCTCCTCGCCCTTCCACGGCGACCGCCCGGTGCTGCGCGTGCACGTCTCCGACTCGCACGGCGGCGCCTTCCTCACCGCCGGACTGGACGGCCGGGTCATCGAGAAGAGCCCGCGCCCCCAGGGCTGAACGCCGGCCGGATCGGGTCCGGGAGCTGCGGCAGGTCCAGATCGAACGGGTTCCGCTCGATGACGTACGTGCAACTGGTGTACGTGTAGCCCGGCTGGACCTTCGTCCCGGAGGAGTAGCTGTCCACGCGGGCGGTCGCGCCCGTGCCGTGCTTGTAGAGGAAGTGGTAGTCCCCGGCGGGGAGCCGGAGGCGGGCCTTCGGGTAGTTCCGGCCGCTCGCCCGGCAGGCCCGCCGCGAGCCCTCGGAGGCGCTGTACCGCTCGCAGCCGGCGCACGTCGTGAGGCTGACGGTGCCGGTGACCGGGCCGGTGTAGAGCACCTCGACCGTGTTGGGCGCGTCGTTGCTGATGACCAGCTCCATCCGGGGCCCGCCGGGCCGCTTCGACGGCGGCAGCCGCTTGCCCGCGGCCGGCCGGTCCTCGGCTATCTCGGCGGCTATCGCGATGTTCCGCGCCTGCCGCGCCCGGCCGTCGCCCTTGTACGTCCGCGCGAAACCGGTCAGCGTGGTGCGGGCGGCGTCGAACTTCCCGTCCTCGAACTGGTCGACCCCGCACGCGTACACCCCGTCCACGACGCCCTTGTCGGCAGCGGCGCGCAGCTTCTTCACACCGTCGTCGGGAAGCTGGGACACGGTGGCGCCGAGGCCGCGCAGGACCTCGGTGGCCGCACACGGCTCGGCCCCCTTCACCGCCGCCGCCTGGGCCCTGATCCGCTCCTCGATCGCGGGCCCGACCTGCCGCGCGGAGGCGGAATCGGGGAACGTGCGCAACAGCTCGCCCAACTCCGCGCCACCGCCGCCCACTCCGCCCAGGCGCGACACCCCGCACCCGTACAGCGACTCGGCGAGCGGCTCGTCGGGCCAGGCGGCCAGGTCGCCCAGCAGCTTCCGGCCCACCGAGTCCGGCAGCGTCCGCAGATGGGTCAACGGTGCGACGGCCGCGCAGTGCTGCTTCTCCGTGTACGGGGTGGAGACCGCGTCGTAGTACGCCTTCAGCCGGTCCGGCACGAGCTTCGCGGCGCGGGAACCGGGGTGGTCCCGGGCGAGCGCGCGGTAGACGCCGAGCGCCCGTGCGTACTCGCCCTCCACCGAACCGTACGGCTGCCGGGCGGCCGCGGCGACCCGCTCGTCCCCGCCCGCCAGTCTCTCCAGCAGCATCTGCTCCCGCGCCTCGTCGCGGGCGGAGCCGTACACCGCCGCCCCGCCCGCCGGCACGGCCAGCAGCACCACCCCGAGGCCGACCGCCAGCACCGGCCGCCATGCCCCGCCCAGCGCCGAACGCCGGGCGATCCGGGCCCCGTCGGCGGCGGCGGCCACCAGCACCAGCAGATACCCGACGAGAACACCGCCGGGCACCCCGTCCGGATCGGCGGGCAGAGCCGCCCACGCCAACAGCCCCGACGCCGCCCAGCACACCGCTGCCCGCCCCCAGCGCCCCAGCAGGGCGTACCCGAGCCCGAGCCCGGTCAGGTTGAGCAGCGCCGCCCCGGCCGAGCGCAGGGCCGCCCCGGGCGGTGGCGGCCCGACGGACGGTGCGTGGGAGGGCGGAGGCGGCGGCACGGCCGCGTCGCCCCCGTACCCCGAAACCCCGTAACGATCACCGGACTCCATACGGTCCCCCCGCCGTCAAGCCGAAAAGTCACCGGGAATCTGCCCGGCGGCGCGGCGCCTCACGCGCGACGGGGTATGCGTCTTCCCCCGGCGGACCGCGGTGGACGAAGCGGCGGCCGGCCACGGCGCCGGCCCTTCCCGGGGAGCCGGACCGGCGTACGTCTCCGCTTACCCGCCCGGGAGGACGGAGGCCCGGCGGTCCGGCGCCGTCGCAGAGGGGAAGGGCCCCCGCGCCTTCCGCACGACCCCGGCCCTTTCACATGTTCTCCGCCTTCCCGACCGCCCTTTGTGGCACCGTGGATCGACTGGTGGCCCGGGCGCCCGGGCATCCGCTGAGGGGGACCTTGATGCGACTTCGTACCGCCGCGGCCTCGGTCGCACTCGTGCTGGGGGCCGCGACCGGCGCGTCGGCCTGTTCGTCCCCGCAGGCCGCCCCCGACCGACCGGCCGCGCCTGCCGCGGAAGCTCCCCCGAAGGGGCTGGAGGGGAAGATCGAGGCGGGCGAACGGGCGACGAGTGCGCCCGAGTTGAACGAACAGAGGGTGTCCGGACCCGCGAAGTGCGCCACGTCCGCCGCCGAGATCCCGGCGGACTGCGCCCTCGCCCTCACCTTCGCCGACGTCACCGAGGGGGAGCGGGCGGACGGGCCGCCGTCCCTGCCCTGACCGGTCCGGGGACGTCACGAGCAGCACGGAGAGGGGGCGGGCACACGGTCGTGTGCCCGCCCCCTCTCCGTGCGTACGGCCCCCGTCACCAGGGGAAACCGGCGGCGTACCAGGCGCATCGTGAAGCACACACGTCACAGAAGCCCCTTCCATCCGTCACAGCGATCTCTTAGTCTCACACTCTGTTCACATGTGATGAAGAATGGCCTCGACCTCGGGGTCAGGCGCGGGGGTAGTGGAGCATGCGTGGAAACCGGCGCTCGAAGTTGAGCGTTCTCGCCGGAGCGTCGGCACTCGCCCTCTCGGCGGCGACCGCGACCCCGGCGCTCGCCCGTGACGCCGCCCAGGCCCCCGTGGAGGTGTCGATGCCCGCGGGCATCGGCATCGTCGAAGGCGTCGCCACGGCGCCCGGCGCCGAACCGGGCGCGGACGCGCCCTCCCCGGCGGACGAGGACGAGACGGGAACGGCCCACAAGGCGGACGCGGTGGTGTCCGCCCGGGCCGCTCCGCCGTCGAACACCTGCCTCGGGGGTGTCGCCGCCTACGGTGCGAAGGGGTGCTTCCAGCACAACGGCGACATCGTCTGGGCCGGCGACACCGAGAAGGACGGCATGTCCGCGGCGGTCGGGGTCTACACCGACTACGGGCGCGCGGCAGAGGTCTGCGTCAACAGGCTCGGCATGAACACCTGGGCGACCTGCAACAAGGACTACCGCGAGAGCGGCAACGTACGCCTGCGCGTCCTGCGCTACGACGGCGACACCGGCAAGTTCTACCAGCCCGAGGCGTGGTCGGGCTGGCTTCCGGTCGACGGGAAGTTCTGAGCGACCGCCCCCGGGGGCGGGCCGGACCGTGCTCCCCTCGCCCGCACGGGTCGGCAGGGGCGGCGAACAGGAAAGGACCGGACCGGCTTCTGCCGGTCCGGTCCTTTCCTGTTCGCCGCCCCGCTCGGTGAGATCCCCGTGCGTGCCCCCGAGATCATTCGCCCCCGGCTTCCGCTGCCACCCGGTGACGCTCCTTGGTAAAGGGGCACCGGGGCTGCGGGCGTTCAACGCGAAGGGCGAGGGGGTGCCCCCGGCCCGGCCCGGGGTGGGCCTGTACGCCACCACGGACAAGGGACCACCGCCCCGCCCCCCGGATGCGGGACGGGGCGGTGGTGTGGTGTCACAGGGTGCGGCCCGCCTCCGGCTTCGAGGGCGGGGGCGGGGGAGTGGAACCCTGGCCGGCAGCCGCGGGGGGCTTCGGTCCGGAGAACGCATTCAGGTTGGCGACGGCGCTGGTGACGCTTTGACCTGCCCCTTGCGCCTGCACTACGAAAGAGAGTGTTTTTTGTATGTAGTAGCGGCTGTTCGGGCCGAATGCTGCACCAGCTTCCGGCCCCGGGGCGTCCGGGTTCGCTTCTTTCAGGGCCGCCCAGTGTTGGTACTCTTTCTCGGCGAGATCCGTGCACGCCTTGTCGTAACCCGGACTGTCCAGAGGGACATTGCAGAGCTCTATGATTTCCTCCTTCCGGAAGAACTCCCTGATCCCCTCGGAGCCTCTTTCTCCGAACGCGAGCTGGAGGGCCTCGGCGGATTTCGCGACGACTTTGCCGAGCGTTTGCTCGTCGCCGTAACGGGTGTTCATGTCCTCGATGAGACCCGCGCGGTCGTTCACGCCCGGCTGTTCCGGTGCTTTTCTCAAGTTGATGAGAGCCTGGATAGCTTGCACTAGGGGCCTCTTTCCGAAGGTCCGGCTGGATGTCTGTGTCCGGTACAACGCACGGAGTCGGCACAGAGGTTCAACCGGGGGGCCGGCGGAGCAGCGGGATCACCGGCCCAGGGAATCCGGCCCTGCCCGGGGCGCCGGCAGGCGCCAGGCGTCCGGGGGCGATGGCCGCACCCGTCCGGTCAGGAAGGGCCGTCGCACGTTCGGGTCAGACGCTCGCCGCGGACGAGGCGGCCGGCTGTGACACGGCCGCCGTGACGACGCCGCGCTCCTCCAGGGCCAGGCGCAGGCAGCGCAGGGCGTAGTAGGCGCGGGACTTGACCGTGCCGTGGGGGATGCCCAGGGCCTCGGCCGCCTCCTGGGTGGTCCTGCCGACGAAGTACGTCTCGTAGAGCACGTCGCGGTGTGGCTGGGACAGGGCCTTGAACGCCTCGCCGACCACGACCGATTGGAGGACGTTCTCGATCTCGTCCGCGTCCGCCGACATCTCCCGCAGCCAGTTGCTGCCGTCGATCTCGCACGGGCGGGCGAGGCGGCGGCGGTGGCCGTCGATGACCAGGTTGCGGGCCACCCTGAAGAGCCACGGCCGCAGCGTCGCCGCGTCCAGGCTCAGGTCCTGCTTGCTCCAGCAGCGCAGCAGCGTCTCCTGGATGACGTCCTCGGCCCGGTGGCGGTCGCCGCCCACCAGGCGCAGCACGTAGGTGTAGAGCGGTCCGGCCTGCTGCTCGTACAGGACGCGCAGAGTACGCCCCCCGGCGTCCCGTGACTCGCTCGACCCCATCAAAGACCATTGCATCGTGTACTCCCCGAGTCGGCACCGCTGTTCTCCGTGCCGGGAGCCTCACGGGGCGGTGTCCACGGGGCGTTGACGGTCGATTGACGGCTCGTACATCGGCCACGGCGGTGGTCACGGGGAAGCGTTCGGCGAGGGCGTCGGATCCGGCGAGGACGGTGCCGTCGGCGTCGGCGTCGGGGTCGCTGGAGGGGTGGTGGGGGGGAAGGACGGGGGCGGGGCGCCGATTCCCTCGTACTTCGCGAACATCGCCCGGATGGACACGACGTAGCCCGTGGTCCGGTTGACGGCGGGGATGCCGCCGGCCTGGCGTACGGCTTCCACGTTCGTGTTGTAGGCCGCGAGCGTCAGGTCCAGCACGGTGCCGATGGCCTGACCGCTGTCGACGAGGCCCTGGACTTCCCCGGCCAGCGCGCAGAGGTGGCGGCCCTGCGCCATGATCGAGTCGGCCGCGTCGAACGCGGAGACCTTGCCGTTGTCGTCGTCGTCCTCGCCGAACTGCGTGAACACCGCCGGGGCGAGCTGCGAGATCCCCTCCTCCCCCTCGGGACCGACCTTGTTCGGATCGAAGCCGGACTCGCGATCCAGCTGGGCGGCGACCACCACCGGGCCGATCGCCTCGCAGAGCGCGCCCGCCGCCTTGATGGACTCCAGCAGGTCGGCGGGCACCTGAGCGGGGTCGAGTTCGCCCTTCCCGTCCCCCTGGAGCACCTCCACGACCTTCTTGGCCTCGATGGCCGGTTCCGTGCCGCCGCCTCCGAACAGCTGGATGAGGACGATGAGCGGATACAGGAGCACGCCGAGCCCGCCGAGGATGATCACGACGACCACCGTGCCGAGGAGTACGGCCGGCGAGGCCAGGCAGCCGAGGCCGCCCACCGCGCCCATGGCGATCTTCGCGGAGTTGCCGGGGCCCTCGGAACTCATGAGCTGATCACGCTGTCTCCCTGTCGCTCGCGACCGCTGCGGCCGTCTGTTCGAAATGAGTCGTCGGAGCCTTGAACCGGTGCCGCGGGGCTCGCGTTGTGGCTGTCTGACGGAGCTCGACGGTCTCGAAGGATCAGAACGGGTTCTGGGCGGAACCAGTTCAAATGCGCAGGAATCAATCGCCGGAAGAGCCGGAAGAGAGGGTGGGGCACGCATGACTGTCCCTTCAGCGGAGCCCGCCGGTCCGCAGATGTGGGTGCGGGGGCCTACGCGGCAACAGCCCGCCGGGGAGCCGGTGGCTTCGCAGGCCGTGGCCACGGCCCCGCGGCCGGCCGCCGCGCGGGGGGCCACGAGCACCGCCGGTGGGAGCGGGCGGCCCCAACGGCCGCGCAGGGAGCAGCGGGGGGCGCTGTCCGCCGAAGGGCTCGGCTGGGTCGGCGCACACGGCGGGGCCGGTGCGAGCACCCTGGCCCGGGTGCTCGGCGGCACCGACCTCGGGTGTGCGTGGCCCGACCCGGCCCGGGGAGAACCCGCCCGGGTCATGCTGGTCGCCCGCACCCACGCGGACGGCATGCGGGCGGCGTCCCGGGCCCTCAACGCCCTTCGCGAAGGCCGGCACCCCGCCGGAATGGAACTGGTGGCGCTGGTGCTCGTCGCCGACGCACCCGGCCGCCTCCCTCTCGTACTCGCCAACCGGGTCCGGATCCTGAGGTCCGCCGTCCCGGTGCGGCGGCTCCCGTGGATCGCCGCCTGGCGGATGGGCAAGGAGACGAGAAGGCTTCCCAAACAGCTGTTCCGGCTGGGCGAGCTGGCCGGTACCCGTCCCGACGGGGCGGGGGAGCCCCGATGACCGCTCTCCACCCGGCGGCCGTCCTGGCCGCCGCCACCTTCTCGCCCGGTCCGGAGGCCGGCCAGCTCCTCGGCCTGCTCGCCTGGTGCGCCTCGGCCGCCGGAGTGGGCGGCGTCATCACGGTGGGCACGCTGATGGCGCTCCAGTTGCGCAGCGGCGAGGCCGGAAGGGGCGGCGAGCACTTCCGCGGCCTCTTCTTCGTCATGCTCGCCAGCGTCCTCGCCTCCACGGCCGGTCCCCTCGTGGCCGCCCTCGGGTCGCTCGCGCTCTGACCGGACGGCCGTCCGCCGAGGCCCCCGCGCATCCGCCCGACGCACCGGGCGCCCCCCTGGCCATTCCTTTCAGCCGACGCACCGGACGCCCGCTCGGCCACCCCCTTTCACCGCCACCGCACGGTGGCGCACGACTTCACAGGAGACAGTCATGAAATCGCAGATCCCCTCCCTCTTCCACGCCGCCGCGAAGGTGCCCACTCCGTCCCGCAGCGCTCCGGCGGCGCTCACCAGCAAGGTCGACGTGGTGCTCGGCATCGCCGCCTGGGCGGGCACCGCGGCAGGGGTGGCGGGTGTTCTGATCACCGGCACGATGATGGCCATCTCCATGAAGCGGGGCGAGAGTTCCGAGCACATGAGCCGTCTCGGCATGGTGCTGGGCGGCTGTGTGCTGGTGGCCACCGCGGGCCCGATCGTCACCTTCGTCTTCGCCTAGAACGGGAAGGGGGGCGGACATCATGTTCGGACGCAACCAGCGAGAGGCCGGGACGGACCAGCCGTTCTGGAACCAGCGGGGGTGGCTCTTCTCCGCGGCCTTCCTCGTCATCGCTCTCGTCGCTTCCGGGATCGCCTGGCTGTCGACGGACGACGACGCCGCAGCCGCCCGGCAGGGGAACCCCGTGAGCAGGGGACCGTTGTCCTCGGCCGCGCCGAAGGAGGGGCGGCCCGACGCGGGGGAGGACGGAGCCGCCGCCGCACGGCCCGGCGACTGCCTGACGGACGACAGCGACCAGTCTCCTCCGTCCGTGTCGCCCCGGGACCTGCGGTGGCGGGCGCTGGGCCTGACCAAGGTTCCCGTGTCGCCCTCGGCGGGCCCGGTGCGCACCAGCGGCGCGGTGATGTGGTGCTTCGCCCGCACCCCCCTGGGCGCGGTGCTGGCCGCCCACGTGATTCCCGCCCGGATGAGCGGCGAGGACTGGCAGACGGTCACCGATCAGCAGGTGGTCGCCGGACGGGGGCGGGACCTGTTCGTCGCGCAGCGGAGCACCGTCCCCCCGTCGGCCGCCAACGGACGCGCGGCCGGCTCGTACGCCGGGTTCGCCCTGAGTTCGTACTCCGAGGAGAGCGCCGTCGTGCAACTCCTCATCAAGAACGGTTCGGGCGGTTACGGGACGACCTTCGTCACCGTGACCTGGGACGGCGGTGACTGGAAGGTGCGGGCCAACTCCAACGGGACGCTGTACTCCTCGTTGACGACCGTGGCGGGCAACAACGGATTCACCATGTGGGGGGTGTGACGTGGCCTGCCCCACGGGCGACCCGCTGATCGACGCGATCAGCGGCTTCTTCGACTTCCTGGACGACCCGATCGGCACCATCGTGTCGGGCATCGCCCATGCCATTCTCGCCGCCGCCGTCTCGGCCTTCGGTGAGCTGACCATGTCCATCCCCACGCTGTCCACGACCTCCACCACCCCTCAGCAGGTCAACGGCCAGACGCAATGGGTGGTGGTCTACCTCGCGGTCGGATCGCTGCTCTTCGCCGCGATCCGGATGGCCTTCGAACGCCGGGGGGAGGCCGGGACGACCGCGCTCAAGGGCCTGCTGCGGGTGATACTCGTGGCCGGAGCGGCGACCACCGTGGTGACGGCGATGGCGAAACTCTCCGACCGGTACGCCGACCACCTCTTCACGCAGGCGGCGAGCGAGACGCTCCAGGACAACATCGGCTGCCAGAACTCCGACGGCATCGAGGCGTTCCTGCTGCTCATCCTCGCCTTCCTGCTGCTGATCGCCGCCATCCTGCACACGATCCTGCTCTACATCCGCCTCGGCGTGATGCTCGTGCTGCTGGGCACGCTCCCGCTGGCCGCCGCGGCCTCCATGACGGACTGGGGCAACGGCTGGTGGCGCAAGCACATCGGCTGGATGATCGCCTGGCTGCTGTACAAACCCGCGGCGGCACTGGTCATGTACGCGGGCGCCGCCATGATCTCGAACGACCAGCAGAACGGCGTCCAGGAACGCATCGCCGGTATCGGCGTGATGCTCCTCTCCGCGGTCGCGCTGCCCGCCCTGCTGAAGCTCATCGTGCCCGCGACCGCGGGGCTCGGCGGCGGCAACGGCGTCGGGGACGGCGTGACGGCCGCGGGCGGCGCGGTCGCCTCCGGAGCGAAGTCCGTCGCCTCGGGGAGCGGCGGCAGCGGGGGCGGATCGGCGGGGAAGGCCGGGCCTTCGGGAGCACCGGCCGCCTCCGGCGGAGCCGGTGCGGCCGGGAGCGAGGGCGGGGCGGGGGCCCCCGGCGGGCAGAGCGCCGCAGGCGACTCCGGCTCGGCGGGCCGGCCGCCCGCGGGGGGCCCGCCCGGCGGTACGGGCGCGGCCGGCGCAGGGACGGGTTCGACCGGTGCCGGGGCGGGTTCGACCGGTGCCGGGGCGGGTGCGACCGGTGCCGGGACGGCGGGTGGCACGGGTGCGGCCGCCGCCGCGGGTCCGGCGGGACTCGCTCTGAGCGCCGCGATGTCCGCGGCGCAAGGCGTGGGGCGGATCGCCAGCGGCGCCCTGGACGGCGCCGACGGGGACGCGGGCCACAACCGCTAGGGCCGGTCGTCGGACCGGGCGGGCGGGCCCGGTCCGGCACCCCGCCGGCGAACGCCGCCCCTGACCCCTGACACCTGACGCGGCCTCGGGCATCGACCCGGCCGGGCTACTGAGAAAGGAAGCAGAACCATGGCTACGGAAGCCGTTACGCATCCCACCTACGGGAATTGGCGCCGCCCCCGGCGGCCGGGCCTCGGCCCACTCGGCCTGGTCGGTACGGTCGGCGTCTTCGGCGGACTCGTCGTGGTGCTGCTCTCGTCGCTGATCTCGCTGTTCGCCGCCGTGGTGGTGCTCGTCCCGCTGGTCCTCGTCCTCACACCGCTGGCTCTGCGCACCCAGGACGGCCGCAACCTCTACCAGTTGCTCACCCTGCGCATCGGCTGGCTCCGCCGCAAGTCCAAGGGCGCGCACATCTACGTGTCCGGACCGCTGTCGCAGCGCCCGGGCGGCCGGTTCAGGCCGCCCGGGCTGCTGAACCGGGTAAGCGCCAGTGAGGGCCGGGACGCCTACGACCGCCCCTTCGGGGTGCTGCACCACCGCTCGCGCAATCTCTACTCCATCGTGCTCGGCTGCGAGCCGGACGGGGGCTCCCTGGTCGACCCGGACCAGATCGACGTGTGGGTGGCCATGTGGGGCGAGTGGCTGGCCAGGCTCTCGCACGAGCCGGGGCTGCGAGGCGCCTCGGTCATCGTGGAGACCGCCCCCGACCCGGGTACCCGGCTGGCCGCCGAGGTGCTGCCCCGCATCGCCGAGGACGCGCCGCCGGCCGCGCGTGCGGTGATGGAGGAGGTCGTGCGGCGCTACCCGTCCGCCTCGTCCGAGATGCACACCTACATCACCCTCACCTACGGCGTCCCCCCGGGACAGAAGCGCAAGCACGAGGACGTCGTCAACGACCTCGCCATCCGCCTCCCCGGCCTGCTCAGCGGACTCGTCGGGGCGGGCGGAGGCGCGGCGTACGCGCTCTCCGCCGAGCGGATCGCCGAGGTCGTACGGGTCGCCTACGACCCCGCCGTCGCGGCCGACGTGCTCAGCGCCCGCGCTGAGCACGGCGGTACGGGACTGGAGTGGGACGACGCCGGTCCGTCCGCCTGCGTCGAGTCGGTCAAGTCCTATCAGCACGACTCCGGTTACTCGCGCAGCTGGCTCCTCACCCTCGCCCCGCGCGGCACGGTGCGCTCGGGCGTGCTGCGCAACATGCTGGAGGCGGCGCCGGGAACCCGGCGCAAGCGGGTCGCGCTGCTGTACCGCCCCATCGATCCGGCGACCTCCGCGCGGATCGTCGAGGCGGACCGCCGCAGCGCCCAGTTCATGGCCACGTCCGGACGCGGGATGGTGCAGGCGCGAGCCGCGTCCGAGGTGCGGGCGGCCGAGCAGACGGCCGCGGAGGAGGCGTCCGGCGCGGGCCTGGTGGAGTTCTCGCTGATGTTCACCGCCACCGTCGACTCACCCGACCAGCTGGAGGAAGCCGACGTCACCGTACGCAACCTCCTGGCGTCGTCCCGCATCTCCATGCGCCCCGCCGACCGGATGCAGGCAGCCGCGTTCAGCTGCACCCTGCCCGTCGGCATCCTCCCGTGGGAGCAGACGTTGATCCCGCACGAGCTGCAGGAGGCACTGTGAGCGGCATCCCCACCTCGGTACGCGTCCTCGACCTGGGGGCCGACTGGCCGGCCGGGTCGTCGGGCGACGACACCGCGCTCAGCCGGATCTCGTTCGCGGACGCGGACGCCGCCGGGCCGGACGAGACCGTGCCCCGGGGCGGCGGCAGCGGCGACGGAACGGCCGCCGCACCCTCCGCGAGGGCCGCGAAGTCCGGGAAGAACCCGGGGAAGGGCTCCGGGAAGGGGAAGGCCGGGGGCCGGGGCGGCTCCGCCCGTCCCGCCCGCGAGCCGTACATACCCTCCCGGGGGTGGCCCGGCCCCGGCGGCGGAAGGGTCGGTTACCTGGACCCGCCCACCATGTGGCGCGCCACCAGCGTGCAGGCGTGCGGCCTCTGGCCGTTCGCCGCCGGTTCCGGGGCGCCCATGAGCGGGGTGCCCCTCGGGCAGCACATGTTCACCGGGGCGACCGTGTGCGGGGACCCGCTGTCCTGGTTCACCCGCGCCCGGTACATCTCCAACCCCTCGCTGTTCATGCTCGGGATGCCGGGCCTGGGGAAGTCGACGCTGATCAACCGGATGCTCATCGGGCTGGCCGCGACAGGCGTCGTTCCGCTGGTGCTGGGCGACCTCAAGCCGGACTACGCCGACACGGTGCGGGCCCTCGGCGGCCAGGTGATCTCCATCGGGCGGGGCGTCGGCGGCATCAACGTCCTGGACCCGGGCGCGATGGGCGCCGCCGCCGACCGCATCGGCGGGGAGGCGGGGCAGGCCCTCGCCGCCGAGACCCATGGCCGGGTCCTCAACATGGTGGCCGCGCTGATCACGATCGTGCGCGGCCGGCCCATGGACGACCACGAGCAGTCGGTGCTCTCCGTATGCCTGCACCACCTGCGGGAACGCACGCCGCGGGGCCACACCCTGCTCCTGCCGGAGCTGCTCAAGGTGCTCGACGAGGGGCCCGCCCGGGTGCGCGCGGTCACGCTGGACCGGGGGGACGACTCCCGGTACCGCGACGCGGTCGATCCCCTGCACCGCTCGCTGCTCGGCATTCTGGACGGGCCGCTGGGCGACACCTTCGCCTCGGAGACCTCCACCCACATCAACCCGGACGCCACCGCGGTGTGCATCGACATCTCCCGCATCGGCGAGGCCGACACCCAGCTGACGGCGGCGGCGATGCTCGCCGCCTGGTCGGACGGGCTCGGCACGGTCGCCGCTTCCCACGCCCTCGCCGACGCGGGGCTCGCCCCGCGGCGCTGGTTCTTCACCGTCCTGGACGAGCTGTGGCGTCCGCTGCGCGCGGCGTCCGGGATCGTCGACCGTATCGACGCGCTGACCCGGCTCAACCGCTCACTCGGCCTGGGCGACGCCAAGATCACCCACACCCTCAAGGACGCCGAGGCGCTGGGTACCGACTCCGACCGGGCCAAGGCCCGTGGTTTCGTCGAACGCGCGGGCATGGTCGTCGTGGCCGGACTGCCGCGAGCGGAGATGGAGGACCTCGGCAGGGTGGTCGGCCTCTCCCGGCGGGAGATCGAGCTGGTCTCCTCCTGGTCCTCGCCGCCCGGCTGGGCGAGCACCGGAGCCGATGAGGAACCACCGGGCCGAGGCCGGTTCCTGATCAAGGTGGGCGGACGCCCCGGCATCCCCATCAAGGTGGCGATCACCGACACCGAGCGGGGACTGCACGACACCAACACCCGCTGGGCCTCGAACGGTTACGCCGAGGCACGGGCCGCCGAGCGGGCCGCGGCGCAAGCCGCGGTCCTCGCCGAAGGCCCCGGCCGCGCCCTCGCGGAACTCGGCCCCGCCGTCGACCTGTCGCGTCCGGTGCCCGATCTGTCCGCTCCGGCCCCGGGCCGGCCCGCATGAGCGGGCGCCCCGGCGGCCGGCCGGGAAGCGAGTTCGCCCCCTGGGCGATCGTGGGCGTCGCGGGTATGGCCCTGGTCCTCTTCGGGGTGGCCTGGCTGGGCGGCACCCTGGGCGCCGCGGTGACGGGAGCGGGCTGGCATCCGCCGCCCTTCGTCCTGTCGACGTTCGGCGCACTCGTCACCGAGGGCCCGGGCCGGCTCTGGCCGGGCGCTTCGCCGTACGCGGTCTACGCGGGCGTCGTCGCCCTTCTCCTGGTGCTCGCCGCGCTGACCGTGCCGGTCGTCCGGCTCGTCCTGCGGGGACGCGGCGCGGGTGCGCACTCCGCCGGCCTCGCCGGCCGGAAGGAACTCGCCTCGATGTGCCCCAAGGGCATCGCGGCGCGCGCCCGCGAACTGCGCCCGACCCTCAAGGGGATGAAGGAGCTCCACCCCGACGAGACCGGCAACCTCCTCGGCGACCTGGAACCCTCCGGACCCGAACTGCGCTCCTCCTACGAGGACGTGGAGCTGGACCTGATGGCCCCGCGCGCCGGGAAATCCACCGGGATCGCCATCCCCCGGGTGCTGCGCGCCCGTGGGGCCGTGCTCCTCACCTCGAACAAGTCGGACGTGTACGCCGTCACCCGGGCCGAGCGCGAGAAGACCGGCACCGTCTGGACGTTCGACCCGCAGGGCATCGCCCACACTCCGCGCGAGATGTGGTGGGACATGCTCGCCGAATGCGTCACCATCGAGGGATCACGCCGGCTGGCGGGTCACTTCGTGGCCTCGGTCAACGACGACGCCTCGCAGAAGGACTTCTGGATCTCGGCGGCCCAGAACACGCTGACCGCCCTGTTCCTGGCGGCGGCACGCGGCCGGGCGCCGGTGACCGATCTGCTCGGCTGGCTCGCCGACCCCGCCGACCGCACACCGGTCGACCTGTTGCGGGAGGCCGGGCTCGCCGCCATGGCCGAGCAGTTGCAGGGCACGGTGCGCGGCGCGGTGGAGACCCGGGACGGAATCTACGAGACGGCCCGGCAGTGCGTCTCCTGCCTTCTGGACCCGGGCATCCTGGCGTGGGTGACGCGCGACCCCGACGTGCGGCAGTTCCGGCCGGAAGAGCACGTGCTGGGGCGCGACACGCTCTATCTGCTGTCCAAGGACGGGGGCGGTTCGGCGGCGGGAGTGATCGCCGGTCTCGCCGACGCCACCATGCGGGCGGGGGTCGTCGCCGCCGAGCGGATGGGAGGCCGGCTGGACCCGCCGATGACGGCGGTGCTCGACGAGGCGGCGAACGTCTGCCGCATCGCCGACCTCCCCGACCTGTACAGCCACTTCGGTTCGCGGGGGATCAACGTCGTGACCCTGTTGCAGAGTTACCGCCAGGGCGCCCGCGTGTGGGGTGACGCCGGCATGGACGCGCTGTGGAGCGCGGCCACGGTGAAACTGCTCGGTGCGGGGCTGGACGACGCGGATTTCGTGGAGAAGATCTCCAAGCTGGTGGGCCAGCACGACGTGAGCACGGTCAGCGTCTCCAGGAGCAGGGACGGCTCGTCCCGTTCCACCTCCTACCGCCAGGAGCAGGTGCTGCCCCCCGACCGCATCCGGGCGCTGCCGAAGGGCACGGCACTCCTGCTCGCGACCGGCGTGAGACCGGCCCTGATCCGGCTCCGCCCCTGGTACAAGGAGCCGGACGCCGGTCACATCTCGGCAGCGGCGAAGGCGGAGGTGGCGGCCATCACGGACCGGGCCGCCCGCTCCTGGTCGAAGCCGGACCTGACGAAGGCGGAAAGCGGGCTGGAGACGGCCTGAGAGGGGCGTGGCCGGACGGGCACGCGCACGTGCGGATGGGCGGGAGGCCCCGGAGGGTGTGCCCGCCCGTCCGCATGCTCACCGGCCACGGTGCGTGGCCTGGACGCTCGGCGCCGTTACGGAGGGCGAGCCCGCGGCCGCGGTATGGGTCGGCGTATTAAGGAGGCTTTCCGGCTTGAGCCCGGGGAGGGGGAGGGCGGCCACGGTACTGCTCGATGGACGGCCCCGGCCCGCATTGCTCTCGACGGTGGGTTCGAGGTTGTCGAGGTCGTCGTGTGCGTCGTGGTAGATCTCGTTCTCGACGGTGGTTTCGAGGTCGTCGTGTGCGTCGTGGTAGACCTCGTTCTCGATGGTGGGTTCGAGGTTGTCGAGGTCGTCGCGCGCATCGTGGTAGACCTCGTCCTCGACGGATTCCTCGATCGAGGTTTCCTGACGCGGTGTGTCCTGCGCGTGGTGCAACACCAGGAACTGGAGCTCGGTCTCGTCCTCTGCCTCGACCCCGGCGACGGAACTCGCCCCCTGGCCCTGAGCCGGCAGACCCAGCGCGGCCGCCTGTGCGATCGCCCCCTGCGCGCTCGTGACCCGTTGCGCTTCGTCGAAGAGCTGCTTGGTCCTGGGCAGTCGGCCGTCATGGAACATCTCGACCAGCTCGGGGTGGTCGCCCAGGATCTTCTCGACGGCCTCCGCCACGCTCCGCGCGGTGTCCTGGCGCCCGTCCCTGGAAGGCTGGTCGAAGCGATCCTGGGCAGGGGCGGGGGACTGCTGGAGCCCCGGCTGCTGCTGAACCGGTGCCGGCTGCTGCGCGGGCTGCTGCCCCGGAGGCGTGAGTCTCTCCAGGAGTTTCTGGATGAGGTAGGCGATCAGCTTCTCGGTATCGGTGGACGTCGAGGCGTCCCGCCTACCGGGGGCGGTGGCTTCCTGCCCCTGCCCCCGTCCCTGCTCCTGCCCCTGGCCGAGTGGCCCGGGCCTGACCGGTTCGCGTGACTCCTGACGGCTCCGGCGCTTCTGGCGCTCCAGGACCTCCTGGAGGTCCAGCAGGTCCTGGAGGAGTGCGGCTATCGCTGTCTTCGCGGGGTCGGGCGCTTCGGCCCCCTGCTTCTCGGGCGGCATGACCGTGTCCCTTTCTGTCGGGTCGGCTGGAGGCGAAGGCGTGTCCGCCGTCGCCGGGGCGGTGACGACAGCCGTGTGACAACCGGCACGCGTCCCTCCGTCCGGGGCCGTGCGCCGGGTGTGCCCTCACACGACGGGCACCGGGATGTTCCGGTTCAACGGCCCCGACCGGCCCGGCAGGGGGACCGGCTGAACCGTCCGCGCACTCCGTCCGTAGTGCCGGTATCGAAGCCCGATCCGCTTATCGACCCGTGGGAGGCGACCCCGGATGACCAGTGCCGTCGAAAGTGCCGAACCGGCCGGGAGCACTCAGCAGGGCCCCCGGTTCATCGTGTATCTGGACGGCCCGGCGCACGCCGAGGCGCTGGAGATGCTGAGCCTGTGGGTGAAGCACCTCCTGATGCCGGTCTACGGCAGGGAGACCACCTCGTCCGCCCCCTGGTGCGCCAGGTGGTGGGAGCACCAGGAGGCGGTGGCGCAGCTCTACGGGCTCTGGATGGCCTGGCAGGAACTGACCGGCCCGGCGGCCGGGCTGACCGGTCCCGCGATCTGGCACCGGGACTACCTGACGCACGTCATGGCCGCCCTGCGCGACCCGTCCGGGCCGTTCGCCGGCTGCAAGCCCGGTGCGCACCGCCCCAAGGACGTGCCGGTCACGGACCTCTACGCGGGATGAGCCCGGGATAGTCCTCGGGGGAAGCCGCCCCGGGTCGCCGCCCGCAGCAGGAATTCCGCGGGGCCGCTCCGGCGGCGCCGTGACAGCAGCGCGCTGAGCGCGAGTTGGGCGGCGTACAGGAACAGGCAGCCCCCCAGCACCGTCGCGGCGCCCACCCGGCCGTACAGGCCGAGACCGTATCCGGTGAAGACCAGGGCCAGGACGAGCGACTGCGCCAGGTAGTGGGTGAGCGACATCCGCCCGGCCGGGGCGAGCGCCGCCCCGATCCCGCGCCCGGCCGGGGTGCGGACGAGGAGCAGGAGCCCGCAGGCGTACGCCGCGGTGAGGGCCGGAGCCGTCACGATTCCGACCGCCTGGCCGACGAAGAACCAGCCGCCGTCCAGCGGGCCGTGGGTGCACACCGCCACGAAGGCCCCGCCCGCCAGACCGAGGGGCAGCCCCAGGGCCACGACACGCCGTAGCAGGACAGGCCGGGGCCCGGGGCCCGCCAGGACCCGCAGTCCTCCGGCGGCGAGTCCGGCGAGGAAGGCGGCCAGCAGCTCGGCGGAGTAGAGCACGTTCGCGCCGAGGAAGCCCGGCAGCAGTTCGATGTTCGTGCGCACGACGGAGCCGGGGCCCTCGCGGTACGCCGCCCCCGGGTCCGCCGCCACGGCGCCGGGGCCCTGCGTCCCCTCCAGCACGAGGGCGAGCAGACCGTAGGCCAGGAACAGCGCGGCGAGCGAGGCGAGGAGCACGGCCGCGATCCGCAGCAGCCGCCGTGGCCGCACGTCGCGCAGGGCGAACAGGATCAGTCCCAGGGCCGCGTACGTCATCAGGATGTCCCCCGGGAACAGCAGGACCGCGTGGACCAGACCGAGCAGGAACAGCGCGGCGGTCCGGCGCAGATGGCGGGGGGCGAACGCGACCCCCGCCCGCTCGGCGGAACGCCGCTGCACGGTGAAGCCGTAGCCGGAGAGGAACGAGAAGAGCAGGGAGAACTTCCCGGTGACCAGGGCCGTCGTCGCCCAGGCCGCGCCCCGGTCCGCGAGGCCGGCGCCGGCCCCGCCGCCGAGGGCGGCGGCGGGGCCGGCCATGAACGGGGCGTTGACCAGCAGGATGCCGAGCAGGGCGGCCCCGCGCAGCACGTCGATGTCGCCGATCCTGGCCACCGGCGGGGCGGCGGGGGCCGTGCGGGGTGCGGACACCTGCGGGCTCAGGAGACCGACGCGACCGGGGACCGGCTGCCGGGCGCCCGCTCTGGTCCGGGAACCCGTGCCGCCTGCTCGGCCGGCCGGAACGCCTCGTGCGGCCCGCCGCCGGGAACCGGCCGACGAGGGCCCTCGGCGCCCTCCACGGGCGCGGCGGCCCGTGCCGCCCTGCGGCTGGAGACGGACGCGAGCACCGGGTCCGCGGCGAAGAAGCCCAGAGCGGCCACGCCGGACAGGACGCCCGCCAGGGCCGCGATCCCGGCCACCACCGCACCCGTCGGAGTCCCCGGCCACAGGGCGTGTGTACCGCCCTGCGCCAGGGCGTACAGGGAATCCAGGGCGATCGGCGGCGGGTTCCAGCCGCCGCCGACGAGCGCGACGCCCAGGCTGCCGCCCAGCCAGACGGCGGCCAGGGCCAGAGGGGTCAGGAACACCAGGGTCGCCGGCCGGGGGACGAATCCCGGGGCGCCCCGCTCGTAAGGACGGTTCTCGTGCTGTTCCGGATCGGCCACGACTTGCCTCCACGTCTCGGTGTCCGGGCCGTACGGCCGCTGTGGACAGCCACCACGCATCCCGCACGGCAGCCGGTTCAACGCCGCGTACGGTCCGCGTCGGGGGCTCCGCGAACTCGTCGAGGTCCCGTTGAACCGGTGGCTCCGCAGATCCGTCGATGAGCGTGAAAGGCGCGCTCCAGCCCCCGCTCCATCCGCCGAAGGGATTCCCGCATGCCAGAGCTCACCGCCCTCGACCGCTCCGGCCCGTCGGCGCCCGCACTCCCGCCCCCGCACTTCGACGTGCTCGTCTCCGACGAGCACGAGGCCCTCCTCGACGGGGAGCGCGTCGACGTCGCTGACGGGCAGTCCGTCCACGAGGCGATCCTCGATCTCCTCCAGCAGCACGCCCGTGACCGCCGGGGCCCCGTGCGCGCCACGGTCTCCGACCGCCTGGACGGCCGCACCGTGTGCATCGAAGTGGCGCCGGACGGCTCCAGCCGCATCCCCGGCCCCGACGAGGAGGAAAGCCGGAGCGCGGCCCCGCCGGCGGAGGGGAACGGGCGCGAGGACCACCGCGAGCCGGCGCCGGCCGCCGTCGCCGAGCACGTACAGCACATCAGGGAAGCCGTCGACGGCGGTGACACGGAGCACGCGGGCCTCCTGGCCGCCGCGCTGCGCGAGCGGCTCGCCGGCGACCACGGCGCCGGGCACCCCCAGGCACTCGAGGCGCGGGCGATGGAGGCCTACGTCGCCCACCTCGCGGGCGACCACCCCCTGGCCACCTCGCTGGCCATCGGGGTCGCCCGGATTCGCTGCGGGCTCGGGGACGAGCGGGCCGCCGACGACGTACTGCGCGCGACAGCCGCCTGGGAGCGGCTGCTCGACGAGCGGGCGGCTTCGGCGCACGGCCGCGAACTGCTGCACCTGTGGACGCACGTGGCCGAAAAGCGTCGCCTCGGCCCCGCGCACGCCGAGGCCATGCACCTGGTCAGACAGCACTTCACGCCCCCCGCGGCCGGGACGCGCGTGCACGAGGGAAGGGGAACGGCGGTGCCGCAGGACACGTACGCCCTGTGATGAACACCTCAACCAGGTGTGACACGGCGCAGGGAATATGGCTACATAGGCGAGCGAAGGAGCATTCTGCGCCCACGCGGCGGCGAACCTGCTGAAGACGTCCCCCTCGCAGCGGTTCGCCGGAGCGCTAACGTCCCCCCAGAAGACCGCTTCTGTGGGGGGCGCGAGCACCAATGGGCACAACGGGCGTTACCGGCCTCCGGTTCACGGTTCTGGGGCCGTTGCAGGCGTGGCGTGGCGAGCAGCCGATAACGCTCGGCTCGCCGCAGCAGAGGGCCGTACTGGCCCTGCTGCTGCTCAAACAGGGCAGGCCGGCCTCCGTCGATGAACTCGTCGACGCCGTGTGGGACCAGGAGCCGCCTCCGGGCGCCGTCTCCGTGCTGCGGACCTATGTCTCCCGTCTGCGCGCCGTCCTCGAACCGGGGCGGCCGAAGAACCAGCCACCCGCTGTCCTGGCCTCGGTCGCCGGGGGTTACGCCCTCCACGCCCCCGAGGGAGCCCTCGACCTCACCCTCTTCGAGTCACGGGTGCACGAGGCCAGGAGGTTGCGCGCCCAGGGCGACCACCAGCGGGCCAGAGACCTGCTGCGCTGCGCGCTCGACGCCTGGAACGGGACGCCGCTGGCCGGAGTCCCCGGCGCCTTCGCCGAAGCGGAGCGGACCCGGCTCACCGAACTGCGGCTCGGCGCGACCGAGATCCGCATCGAGCTGGACGTGGAGCTGGGCGGCCACAGCGACGCCGTACCCGAACTCATCGCGCTGGCCGCGGCCCATCCGCTGCGCGAACGGCTGCGGCTGCTGCTGATGCTGTCGCTGTACCGGTCCGACCGGCAGGCCGAGGCGCTGGCCGTCTACCACGACACCCGGCGCGTCCTGATCGCGGAACTCGGCATCGAACCGGGCCCGGCCGTCCGCGACCTGCACCGCCGGCTCCTGACGGCCGACCCCGCGCTCGCCGCTCCCCCCAAGGCCGACGAGTCCCGGGGCGCCACCGTGCGCCCGGCCCAACTCCCCGGCGACCTGAGCGACTTCACCGGGCGCGAGACGGAGACCGCACGCGTGACCGCGGCGCTCTCGGGGGCGGCGGGGACGGCCGTACCGGTCGCCGTCCTCACCGGCATGGGCGGGGCGGGCAAGACGGTGCTGGCCGTGCACGCGGCCCATACCGTGAGCGGGCGGTTTCCCGACGGGCAGCTCTACGTGGACCTGCGCGGAGCGGACGGCTCGCCCGCCGACCCCTCCGCCGTACTCGCCGGATTCCTCCGGGCCCTGGGCGAGAAGGACCAGGGCATGCCCGACAGTCTGGAGGAACGCGCGGCGCTCTACCGCTCGGCCCTGGCCGGGCGCCGGGTGCTGGTCGTGCTCGACAACGCCCGCGACGCGGACCAGGTGCGGCCCCTCCTGCCCGGCTCCGGCGGGTGCGCCGCCGTCGTGACGAGCCGTTCCGCGCTCGCCGCCCTTTCCGGCGTGACGCGCGTCGTGGTCGACGTGCTCCGGCCCCAGGTGGCGGCGGCACTCTTCACCCGCATCCTCGGCGACCCCCGCGCCGGACACGAACGCCTCGCGATCCTGCGGGTGGCCGACCTCTGCGGCGGGCATCCGCTGGCCGTGCGCATCGTCGCCAGCCGCCTCGCGGTCCGCCCGGACTGGACGGTGACGGACACCGTCGACCAGCTCAAGGACGAACGCCGGCGCATCGGCGAACTGCGCATCCAGGGACTGGGCGTCGAGGCGTGCTTCCGGCTCGGCTACGGGGAACTCGGCACGGAGCAGGCGCGCGCCTTCCGCCTGCTGTCGCTGCCCGCGCCCAGCCCCCTCACCCTGGTGGAGGCGGCGGCCGTGCTCGGGCGGCCCCAGGAGGCCGCCGAGTCGCTGCTCGAATCGCTCGTCGACGTCGGCATGCTGGAGTCCACGGGCCGCCGGTGCTACCGCTTCCACGATCTGCTGCGGCTGTTCGCCCGCCAGCGCGCCCAGGAGGAGGAGTCGGCCGACGCGCGTCAGGGAGCTCTGGCCGGTCTGCTGGATCTGCTGCTGGCCACCGCGCGCAACGCCTACGGACTGCTCAGGCCGGGACACGGGGTTCTCCGGTCCCTGCTCCCCACCGAGCACCCGGGGGTGCGGTTCGCCGACGAGGAGGAGGCCTGTGCCTGGGGGACCGGACGGCTCGCCCCGGCCCTGGAGTTCGTGGCCCAGATCGCCCCGACGGCCCCCGCCGGCGCCGCCGATCTGGTGCTGGCGCTCGACCCCCTGTTCATGGCCGAGCACCGCTGGAGCGAGCTGATCCCCGTCGCCCGCACGGTGGTCGCCGCCGCGCGCCGCGCGGGCGACCGGCGGGCGGAGCAGCGGATCTGCTACATGCTCGGAGGCGCGCTGATGCAGGTGGAGGAGTTGCAGAGCGCCCACGAGGTGACGAGCCGCGCGATGGAACTCTCGGAGGGGATCGACGACCACACCGTGCACGCGATGGTGCTGAACGTGGCGGGGCTCCTGGCCATGAAGCGGGACGTCGAGGGGGGCGGGCTGGACCTCGGGCTGCGCGCCGTCGCCGAGGCGCGCGCGGCGCAGGACAGATCCGTGGAGGCGCTCGCTCTCGGCAACGTCATCCTGGAGTGCGTACGCCTCGGGCAGGTCAACGAACTGCTCCTCGAGACGGCCCTTCGGCAACTGGACCTGTACGAGGCCCTGGGCGACCACCACGGCCGGGCCTACGCGCACTACCGCATCGGCCAGGTGCTGCGGGGGCTGGAGCGGCCGAAGGAGGCGTTGAGCCGGTTCGAGGAGTGTCTGGAGCGCCTCGGCCCGAATGGCCACTCCTTCGTGCGCTGCGCGGCCCTGCTCAGGTGCGCCGAGTCGTACCTGAGCCTCGGCGAGCCCCAGTCGGCCGCCCGCTATGCCGAGCGGGCGATCGTCCTCGCCCGGGAGATGGACTTCGAGCGGGGCGAGGCCCACGCCACCCAGACACTCGGCGACGCCCTCGACCTGGCCGGGCACGCCTCGTGGGCCCGGGCCTGCTGGGAGCGGTCGCTCGCCGTCTGCCTGAGGCTCGGCATGGCCGAGGAGGCCACGTACATCCGTGGACGGCTGGAGTCGCAGCCGGCCGACACTCCCTGACCCGGCGCCCCACCGCCGGCCCTCGTGAACCGCTGCCGCTCACGGTGACGTTGTAGGGGCGAGCGGGCGGCGTCCCGCCCCGTTCGGTACGTCGTGCCCCACAGCGGCACGACGCCCCCACCCACGAGCCCTGACGGAGCGTCATCGAAGTGATACGGAATGCGATCGGCAGGGGCGGTCGGGCGGCGGTGGCGGTCGTCGCGCTCTGTGCCGTCACCGCGTCGGCACAGGGGCCGGCGGCGGCCGCGCCCTCTCCGGCGCCCGACCCCGCCCGGCCGACGAGCCTGACCGAGGTGCGCGAGGAACTGGACCGGCTGTACCACGACGCCGAAGTCGCCACGGACACCTACAACGCCGCGGAGGAACGGGCCGCCGGGCAGTCCGCCCGGGTGGCCGCGCTCGCCGAGGAGATGGCGTCGGGCAAGGCCGCGCTGAAGCGGCTGACCTTCCGCATGGGGGCGGCGGCCCGCGCCCAGTACCGCAGCGGCGGCCTGCCCCTCGACGTCCGGCTGCTGTTGAGCACGGACCCCGACGACGTCCTCGACGAGGTCGGCCGGGCGCGCCAGGCCCAGCACGGCGTCGACGCACTGCTGCGCGAGCAGACCCGGGTCCAGAAGGAGCTGCGCGCGAAGTCCGAGGCGGCCGCCGCCCAGTTGAAGAAGCTCCAGGGCAGCCGGAAGGCCGGAGCGGACGCCCGCAGCCGCATCGAGAAGCGCATCGCCGCGGCCAGGACACTCGAAACACGGCTGGAGGAGAAGGAGCGCAGACGTCTGCTGGAGATGCAGAAGGAGTCGGCCGACGAGGCGCACGCGGACTTCCTGAAGTCCGGCAAGCTCAAGGGGGTCGGGGGAGGGGCGAGCGAAGAGGGCGCCATCGCCGTCGCCTTCGTGACCGAGCAGCTCGGCAAACCCTACGAGTGGGCGGCGGAGGGCCCCGACACCTACGACTGCTCCGGCCTCACCTCCCAGGCGTGGGCCGCGGCGAAGCGGATCATTCCCCGTACGTCCCAGGAGCAGTGGCGTCAGCTGCCGCGCGTCGGACTGAAGGACATGCGCCCCGGAGACCTGATCATCTACCACGAGGACGCCAGCCACGTCGGGATGTACATCGGGAACGGATCGATCATCCACGCCCCGCGTCCGGGACGGAACATCACCGTCGCCGACGCGGGCTCGATGTTCGTCCTCGGAGTCGTGCGCCCGGACCAGCGCCCCTGAACGGCGGCCGGCGGCCCACCGCGCCCGCCCGGCCGCCGGCGGTCCGCCCCGCGCGCTCCGTACCGGCATGAACAAAAAAGGCGCTGACCTGCATTTCTGCTGGTCAGCGCCTTGATCCGGAAGTGCCCCCGGCAGGATTCGAACCTGCGCACCCGGCTCCGGAGGCCGATGCTCTATCCCCTGAGCTACGGGGGCGTATCGCGGTGTTGCTCTGCGACGGGTGAAACACTACCAGCTCCCACAGGGTGTCCGTGAACAGGTATTCCGCACGGGCCCGCGTGCCGGGTCCTCCCCGCCGGGCGGCCCGGCCGGAGGGGAGGACCCGTCCGGGGCGGAAGTGGACGAAACCCGGACGCCGCCCCTTCGGCGGACCTACTCTCGAAGGGTGTCAGGGGCGTACGGCCGCGTGCTTGTTGTCGACGACAACAAGGTCATCCGGCAGCTGATCAGGGTCAACCTCGAGCTGGAGGGCTTCGAGGTCGTGACCGCGGCCGATGGTGTCGAATGCCTGGACCTGGTCGGAAGAGTCCGCCCCGACGTGATCACCCTCGACGTCGCGATGCCCCGGCTGGACGGCCTGCAGACCGCCACCCGGCTGCGTTCGGACCCCCGCACCAGCTGTCTTCCCATCGCCGTCGTCAGCGGCTGCACGCCCTACGAGGTCGACGCGGGCGTCGCGGCGGGGGTCGACGCGTTCCTGGCGAAGCCGTTCGAGCCCAGCGAGCTGGTGCGGATCGTGCGCCGGCTGGCGACCGGCGAGGAAGGTCCCTCGCCCGGCGGGCGGCGCGAGGCCGGGCGCGCGGGCAGCGCCACCGGCTGAGCGGGGGCGGCGGACCCGGTGCTCCGGTCGAGCGCGCGGGGGCGGCTCCGCCGGTGGACGGCCGCGGGGGGACCGGGCCGACGGGAGCCGGACGCGGGCCGGCCGACCGCATGGCGAAACCGGGTCGCGGAGCGCCCCCCTCTCTCCCCTACGCTTGACCCGTGACCCCCGCCGACCTCTCCCGGACCGTGCTGCGCGCCGTGCGCCGCGCGGTCGACGAGGAAGCGCTGCACGCGCCCGTGCCCGCGCACGTGCGGGTGGAACGGACCCGGCCCGGGGGGAGCGGCGACTACGCCTGCGCCGTCGCGCTCCAGCTCGCCGGGCCCGCCGCGCTGCCCGCCCTGGAGGTCGCCCGCATCCTGCGGGACCGCGTCGCTGCCGAACCCGGCGTCGGACGGGTCGAGATCACCGGCCCCGGCTTCCTGAGCTTCACCGTGGCCGCCCCCGCCGAGGGGGACCGGGCCGTGCTCGCCGCCGTACGGGAACAGGGGCCTGCGTACGGGCACGGGGACGCGCTCCGGGGCGAGGCCCCGCACCTCTGCCACGCGGGGGGGACGCGCGCCGCCGTCACCGCCGACGCCGTGCGCCGACTCCTCACCGCCCAGGGCGCCCGGGTGCGGGTCAGCAGCCCGGAGCCGCCCGACCCGGACTGGCCCCGCCTCGGCGTCGCCCTCGACGCGCCGCCCGCCCCGGGCCCGGCCCGTACCGCCGACGCGCCGCCCGCCCCCGGCCCGGCCGGCCCCCTCGGCGACCGGCCGCACAGCGTGCGCGGGCCGCACGCCCCGCGCCCCCTACCGGCCACCGAGATCCGGCCCGTCCCCGCCGGGGCCACCGCGGGGGAGCTGCTGGAGCGGCTCGGGCCCGACGCCGCCCGCTGGGGGCTGCTGCGGGCCGCCGGGCACGATCGCGCCGCCCTCGGCCCCGAACTCCTCGTCCAGGGGGAGGCCAACCCGCTCTTCCTGGTCCGTTACGCCCACGCCAGGACCCGCGCCCTCACCCGGGGGGCCGTCCTCCTCGGCTTCGCCTCCGGGCCCGCGGGGTCCGGGGCGCACGACCGGAGGGCCACGCACGCCGGGCACGCCGCGCACCTCGGGCACGACGCCGCCGCCCGGCCCCTCCTCGACCTCATCGCCGACCACCCCGGTGTCCTGCTCGCCGGGGCCCGTCACCGCGCGCCCGACCGGGTCGCCCGGCAGCTGGAAGCCGTCGCGCACGCCTTCTTCGACTTCCACGACTCCTGCCCGCCCCTGCCCGCCGGTGACGAGAAACCCTCGGCCGCCCACCGCGCCCGGCTGGCCCTCGCCGAAGCCGCCGGGACGGTGCTGGCAGGCGGCCTGTCCCTGCTCGGCATCCGCGCGCCCGAACATCTCTGACGAGATCAGAACAGACCCGAGAGAACACCACGATGAGCCGCTCCGCACACCCCGCAGGCCCCCGCCACGCCGACGTCCTCCCCGAGGGCCACTACTCCGCGCCCGCCGCCGACCTCAACGCGCTCGACGAGAAGGTCTGGTCCCGTACCGTCGTCCGCGACGCGGACGGCGCCCTCACCGTCGGCGGGATCACCGTCGCCCGGCTCGCGGAGGAGTTCGGCACCCCCGCCTACTTCCTGGACGAGAGCGACTTCCGGGCCCGCTGCCGGGCCTGGGCCGACGCCTTCGGACCGGACGCCGACGTCTTCTACGCCGGGAAGGCGTTCCTCTCCCGCGCCGTCGTGCGCTGGCTGGAGGAGGAGGGGCTGAACCTCGACGTCTGCTCCGGAGGCGAACTGGCCACCGCCCTCGACGCGGGCATGCCCGCCGAGCGCATCGCCTTCCACGGCAACAACAAGACCGTCGCCGAGATCGAGCGGGCCGTCGAGGCCGGGGTCGGACGGATCGTGCTCGACTCCTTCCAGGAGATCGTGCGCGTCGCCCACATCGCCCAGCGCCACGGCATCCGCCAGCGGGTGCAGATCCGCGTCACCGTCGGCGTCGAGGCCCACACCCACGAGTTCATCGCCACCGCGCACGAGGACCAGAAGTTCGGCATCGCGCTCGCCGGCGGACAGGCCGCCGAGGCCGTGCGCCGGGCCCTCTCCCTCGACGGGCTCGACCTCATCGGCGTCCACTCGCACATCGGCTCGCAGATCTTCGACATGGCCGGCTTCGAGGTCTCCGCCCGGCGCGTCGTGCAGCTCCTCGCCGAGATCCGCGACGAGCACGGCGTCGAACTGCCCGAGATCGACCTCGGCGGCGGCCTCGGCATCGCCTACACCTCCGACGACGATCCCCGCGAGCCGCACGAGATCGCCAAGGCGCTCAGCGACATCGTCACCCGCGAGTGCGAAGCCGCGAAGCTGCGCACCCCGCGCATCTCCGTCGAGCCCGGCCGCGCCATCGTCGGACCCACCGCCTTCACGCTGTACGAAGTGGGCACGATCAAGCCCCTGGAGGGGCTGCGGACGTACGTCAGCGTCGACGGCGGCATGTCGGACAACATCCGTACCGCGCTGTACGACGCCGAGTACAGCGTCGCCCTCGTCTCCCGCACCTCGGACGCCGAGCCGATGCTCGTCCGGGTCGTCGGCAAGCACTGCGAGAGCGGCGACATCGTGGTCAAGGACGCGTTCCTCCCCGCCGACCTGGCCCCCGGCGACCTGATCGCCGTCCCCGCCACCGGCGCGTACTGCCGCTCCATGGCGAGCAACTACAACCACGCCCTGCGTCCGCCCGTCGTCGCGGTCCGCGACGGAGAGGCGCGCGTCATCGTCCGACGCGAGACGGAGGAGGATCTCCTGCGTCTCGATGTCGGCTGATGAAATAGTCGTCTCAGGATCCGGACGGGGGTCAGAAACCCCCGTCCGGTGAGTGAGACTGGTCCCCGATGAGCATGTATGAGAAACGAGGTCGGATGATGCGTACGCGTCCGCTGAAAGTGGCGCTGCTGGGCTGTGGTGTGGTCGGCTCAGAGGTGGCGCGCATCATGACGACGCACGCCGACGACCTCGCGGCGCGCATCGGCGCGCCCGTCGAGCTCGCCGGCGTGGCCGTCCGCCGGCCCTCGAAGGTGCGCGAGGGCATCGACCCCGGCCTGATCACCACCGACGCGACCGCCCTGGTGCGGCGCGGCGACATCGACGTCGTCGTCGAGGTCATCGGCGGCATCGAACCCGCCCGGACGCTCATCACCACCGCCTTCGAGAACGGCGCGAGCGTCGTCTCCGCCAACAAGGCGCTGCTCGCCGAGGACGGCGCCGCCCTGCACGCCGCCGCCGAGAAGTACGGCCGCGACCTCTACTACGAGGCCGCCGTCGCCGGGGCCATCCCGCTGGTGAGGCCGCTGCGCGAGTCGCTCGCCGGGGACAAGGTCAACCGGGTGCTCGGCATCGTCAACGGCACCACCAACTTCATCCTCGACAAGATGGACACCAGCGGCGCCGGCTACTCCGAGGCGCTCGACGAGGCCACCGCCCTCGGGTACGCCGAGGCCGACCCGACCGCCGACGTCGAGGGCTTCGACGCCGCCGCGAAGGCCGCGATCCTCGCCGGGATCGCCTTCCACACCCGCGTGAGGATCGGCGACGTGCACCGCGAGGGCATCACGGAGGTCACCGCCGCCGACATCGCCTCCGCCCGCCGGATGGGCTGCACCGTCAAGCTGCTCGCCATCTGCGAGCGCGCCGCCGACGGGGCCTCCGTCACCGCCCGCGTGCACCCCGCGATGATCCCGCTCAGCCACCCGCTGGCCTCGGTCCGCGAGGCGTACAACGCGGTGTTCGTCGAGGCCGAGGCCGCCGGACAGCTCATGTTCTACGGCCCCGGCGCCGGCGGCTCCCCGACCGCCTCCGCCGTCCTGGGCGACCTCGTCGCGGTCTGCCGCAACAAACTGGGCGGGGCCACCGGACCCGGCGAGTCCGCCTACACGCGCCTGCCGGTCAGCCCCATGGGCGAGGTCGTCACGCGCTACCACATCAGCCTCGACGTGGCCGACAAGCCGGGCGTACTCGCCCAGGTCGCGACGGTCTTCGCCGAGCAGGGCGTATCCATCGATACGGTGCGCCAGCAGGGAAAGGACGGCGAGGCATCGCTCGTCGTCGTCACCCACCGCGCGCCCGACGCCGCCCTCTCCGGGACCGTCGAAGCGCTGCGCAAGCTCGACACCGTGCGCGGTGTCGCCAGCATCATGCGTGTTGAAGGGGAGTAAAGGACCCATGACCAGCAAGGGCACCCACCAGTGGCGCGGCATCATCGAGGAGTACCGGGACCGCCTTCCGGTCACGGCGACGACGCCGGTCGTCACGCTCCGTGAGGGCGGCACGCCGCTCGTACCGGCGCAGGTCCTCTCCGAGCGCACGGGCTGCGAGGTGCACCTCAAGGTCGAGGGCGCCAACCCCACCGGTTCGTTCAAGGACCGCGGCATGACCATGGCCATCACCCGGGCCAAGGAGGAGGGCGCGAAGGCCGTCATCTGCGCCTCCACCGGCAACACCTCGGCCTCCGCCGCCGCGTACGCCGTGCGCGCGGGGATGGTCTGCGCCGTCCTCGTCCCCCAGGGCAAGATCGCGCTCGGCAAGATGGGCCAGGCGCTCGTGCACGGCGCCAAGATCCTCCAGGTCGACGGCAACTTCGACGACTGCCTCACCCTGGCGCGCTCGCTCTCGGACAACTACCCGGTGGCGCTGGTCAATTCGGTCAACCCGGTCCGTATCGAGGGCCAGAAGACCGCCGCGTTCGAGATCGTCGACGCGCTGGGCGATGCTCCCGACATCCACGTCCTGCCGGTGGGCAACGCGGGCAACATCACCGCGTACTGGAAGGGGTACACCGAGTACGCCCGCGACGGCGTCTCGACCCGCTCCCCGCGCATGTGGGGCTTCCAGGCGTCCGGTTCCGCGCCCATCGTGCGCGGCGAGGTCGTCAAGGACCCGTCCACCATCGCCACCGCGATCCGCATCGGGAACCCGGCCTCCTGGAGCTACGCGCTCGCCGCGCGCGACGAGTCGGGCGGCTTCATCGACGAGGTGACGGACCGGCAGATCCTGTCCGCGTACCGCCTGCTGGCCTCCCAGGAGGGCGTCTTCGTGGAGCCCGCGTCGGCCGCCTCCGTCGCCGGCCTGCTCAAGGCCGCCGAGGAGGGCAGGGTCGACCCCGGCCAGCGCATCGTCTGCACGGTCACCGGCAACGGCCTCAAGGACCCCGACTGGGCCGTCGCGGGCGCCCCGCAGCCGGTCACCGTCCCCGTCGACGCGGCCACCGCGGCCGAACGGCTCGGGCTCGTCTGATCCCGGCCCCCGGTAGGCCGCGGCGCCCGCCGCGGCCTACCGGGGCAACCGCGACAACCCTGCTCAACCGCCCTCTTTCCGGGGCGGAGAGCGCATAGGAGGCGGGCGACACGCATCGTGCGCCTCCTGTGCGCCCTATGTCGCGACAGAACCTTCCTTCGATAAGCTGTACCCCATCCGCCCGACACCCGCCCGACGGCCCGCTGCGGTACGGCAGCCGTCGTGGGCGAACACGGGGCGGGCCACCGGATCCCCGTCCGCCCCGGTGCGCACGGTGCACCGCCCCCCGCCCCAGCCGACCCCGCCGCAGATCCACCGCACTGCATCCCCGCCGCCTTACAAGGAGTGGTCCGACCGATGGCCGGTCCCGCGTTCCGAGCCGCAGCCGTCAGGGTGCGCGTCCCCGCCACCAGCGCCAATCTGGGCCCGGGCTTCGACGCCCTCGGCCTCTCGCTGGGTCTGTACGACGACGTCGTCGTCCGGGTCGCCGACTCCGGGCTGCACATCGACATCGCGGGCGAGGGCGGCGAGACGCTGCCCCGTGACGAGAGCCACCTGCTCGTACGCTCCCTGCGCACCGCGTTCGACCTGCTCGGCGGCCAGCCCCGCGGCCTGGAGATCGTCTGCGCCAACCGCATCCCGCACGGCCGGGGCCTCGGCTCCTCCTCGGCCGCCATCTGCGCCGGGATCGTCGCCGCCCGCGCCGTGACGACCGGCGGCGACGCCCGTCTCGACGACGAGGCCCTGCTGGAGCTGGCGACCGAGATCGAGGGGCACCCCGACAACGTCGCGGCCTGCCTGCTCGGCGGATTCACCCTCGCCTGGATGGACGGCGGCGCGGCGCGGGCGATCCGGATGGACCCCGCCGCGTCCGTCGTCCCCGTCGTCTTCGTCCCCGGGCGCCCGGTGCTCACCGAGACGGCGCGCGGCCTGCTCCCGCGCACCGTCCCGCACGTCGACGCGGCCCTCAACGCCGGCCGCGCGGCCCTCCTCGTCGAGGCCCTGACCCGCCGCCCCGAGCTGCTGCTCGCGGCCACCGAGGACCGGATCCACCAGGAGTACCGGGGCCCGGCGATGCCCGAGAGCGTGGAGCTGGTGCACCGGCTGCGCGCCGAGGGCGTGCCCGCCGTCATCTCCGGCGCGGGGCCCACGGTCCTCGCGCTGACGGAGGACGGCGCGGCCGACAAGGTCGCCCGACTGGCGGGGGAGGGCTGGGCGGCCAACCGGCTGGCCCTCGACGCGACGGGCGCCAGTGTGCTGCCGCTGGCCGCGTAAACGCATGTGATTACCGGTGAGCGAGAGGGGGAATGTTTGTTGGAGCCGGTAGTGTTAACCTCAAGTCTGCAACCGACGTCTTCAAGGCGCGTTGCTTCGTGTCCCCCTCCGGGACCACCATTCTTCCGGGAGCCTCCCCAACTGCCTGAGCAGCCTGCCTGAGCAGTTTCGAGCACGCTCCGGAACCGGCACGACACCCCTCGCTCGTCCAGGAGTGGGCCGAGCAGGGGGATCTCGCGCCGGACCCCGCACGTTCATCTCTCCGCCGTACCCGGCGGACCACCGCCCCGGCACGGTCCGCGATCCAGCAAGATCGACAGACCGCAGTCGGACAGCACAACCGGTCGCCGAGCCAGAAGGCCGACGTCCGCTCCAGGGAAGGACCCTTCGTGAGCGACACCACCGATCTGATGGGCGTCACTGCCGACAAGAACGTCGACAGCGCCGCGCCCGCCGAAGGTGCTGCCTCTGGCACCACCGCACGGCGCCGCCGCTCCGGCACCGGCCTCGACGGCATGGTCCTGGCCGAGCTGCAGCAGGTCGCGTCCGGCCTCGGCATCAGGGGCACCGCGCGCATGCGCAAGAGCCAGCTGATCGAGGTCATCAAGGAGGCGCAGGCGGGTGGCGGATCCGCCGCCCCCAAGGCCGCCCCCTCCAAGGCCGCCGAGACCCCCGCCGAGGCGGAGTCCAAGCCCAAGCGCCGTGCGACCTCGAAGGCGCGCACCGGGGAAGAGGCGCCCGCCGAGAAGGACGCGGGTCAGCAGCAGATCGACATCCCCGGTCAGCCGGCCAGCGACGACCAGCCCGCGGGCGAGCGCCGTCGCCGCCGCGCGACGGCCCAGGCGGGCAGCCCCGACACCAAGACCGACGTGAAGACCGAGGTCAAGACGGAGGCGGAGCCCCGGACCGAGCAGAAGTCCGAGGAGCGCGCCGAGCCGAAGGGCGAGGCCAGGGCCGAAGCCGCCGCGGACACGGCCGAGGGCCGTCGCGGAGACCGCCAGGGCCGGGACCGCGGCGACCGCGAGGGCCGGGACCGGGGCGAGCGCGAGGGCCGCCGGGAGCGTCAGCGCGACCGCCGCGGCAAGGGCGACGACCAGGGCCAGCAGGGCGGCGGCGGGCAGCGCCCGCAGCGCCAGGGCCAGGGTCAGGGTCAGAACCAGGGCCAGGGGCAGGGGCAGGGGCAGCAGAACCGTGACCACGGTCCGCAGGACGACTTCGACGACGAGGCGGGCGGCCGTCGCGGCCGTCGTGGCCGCTACCGCGACCGCCGCGGCCGTCGCGGGCGCGACGACTTCGCCGGCGACGTGCAGGTGGCCGACGACGACGTCCTGATCCCCGTCGCGGGCATCCTGGACATCCTCGACAACTACGCGTTCATCCGGACCTCCGGCTACCTGCCCGGTCCGAACGACGTGTACGTCTCGCTCGCCCAGGTCCGCAAGAACGGCCTGCGCAAGGGCGACCACGTCACCGGCGCGGTGCGCCAGCCCAAGGACGGCGAGCGGCGCGAGAAGTTCAACGCGCTGGTCCGCCTCGACTCGGTCAACGGCATGGCCCCCGAGTCGGGCCGGGGCCGCCCCGAGTTCCAGAAGCTGACCCCGCTCTACCCGCAGGACCGGCTCCGCCTGGAGACCGACTCCAACATCCTGACCACGCGGATCATCGACCTGGTCGCCCCCATCGGCAAGGGCCAGCGCGGGCTCATCGTGGCTCCGCCGAAGACCGGCAAGACCATGATCCTCCAGGCCATCGCCAACGCGATCACGGTCAACAGCCCCGAGTGCCACCTGATGGTCGTCCTGGTCGACGAGCGTCCGGAAGAGGTCACCGACATGCAGCGGTCGGTGAAGGGCGAGGTCATCTCCTCGACCTTCGACCGTCCCGCCGAGGACCACACCACCGTCGCCGAGCTGGCCATCGAGCGCGCCAAGCGCCTCGTCGAGCTGGGTCACGACGTGGTCGTCCTGCTCGACTCGATCACCCGCCTGGGCCGCGCGTACAACCTCGCGGCGCCGGCCTCCGGCCGCATCCTCTCCGGTGGTGTCGACTCGACCGCGCTCTACCCCCCGAAGCGCTTCTTCGGCGCCGCGCGCAACATCGAGGACGGCGGCTCGCTGACCATCCTGGCCACCGCGCTCGTCGAGACCGGCTCGCGCATGGACGAGGTGATCTTCGAGGAGTTCAAGGGCACCGGCAACATGGAGCTCAAGCTCGACCGGAAGCTCTCGGACAAGCGCATCTTCCCGGCGGTGGACGTCGACGCGTCCTCCACCCGTAAGGAAGAGATCCTGCTGGGCGCCGACGAGCTGGCGGTCGTGTGGAAGCTGCGCCGGGTGCTGCACGCACTCGACCAGCAGCAGGCGATCGAGCTCCTCCTGGACCGGATGAAGAAGACCCAGTCCAACGCGGAGTTCCTGCTCCAGATCCAGAAGACGACGCCCGGCAGCGGAAACGGCAACGACTGACCGGTCGTCGGGGCGGCCCGTCCTCCGGGCCCGCCGGTATTCACGGGCTCCGCCCCCTCACTTCGGTGAGGGGGCGGAGCCCTTTTCCGTCGCCGCCGTTCCCTTTTCCTCTTCTTTTCTTTCTCCGCACATTCTCCTTCCATCGTTACTCCCGTAATATCTGGGCCAGTCGAGGTGGGGGGCCATCGAGGCGGAGCGGCAGAGGAATGAGCCCTGCGGCGATCCGCCCCGCGCTGCGGACCGTTCACGCCCCCCCGCCGTCTCCTGACCGGCGGAGCCCTTTCGTGCTGCCGGTTCCTAATCGAAGGATCACGCGTGCACATACGCACCACGGGGGGCCGGCACGCGCGCCGGCTCGGCCTCGCCGTTCCCGCGGCGGCCGCCACCGTCCTCGCCCTCGTCGGCACCGCGCTGACGATGTCCCCGTCCCAGGCCGAGGAGCCTGCGGCCTCGTGGCCGATGGCGGTGCCCGAACGGCCTGTCGCCCCGGGGGAGTCGGAGCTGCGCGAGCGGGTGGCCGGAGCGGCGGCGGCGGACCGCGCGGTGCTCCCGCCGGCCGAGTTCGCCGGGGACGGCCCGGGCGCCGTCGCCCCGATGGTCATCGGCGGGACGCAGACCTCGATCGCCAACGCCCCGTGGATGGCGCAGCTCTGGTACTACGACGACCGGGGCACCCCGGCCGACGAGAGCGACGACACCGGCTTCTTCTGCGGCGGCGTCGTCATCGCGCCCACGAAGATCGCCACGGCCGCCCACTGCGTCAAGGGCCACGACTGGAAACGGAACGGCGCGGTCGTCACCGGCAGCACCTCCACCGAGCCGAACAGCAGCGGCACCGTGTCCTGGCCCTACCGCCAGTGGAACAGCCCGGTCTACAAGGACGTGCAGGGAGCGGCCGACAACGACGTCGCGGTCCTCACCCTCGGCGAGCCGGTCGCGGCCAAGCCCCTTCCGATGGCGGCCAACACGGACACCGGCCTCTACGCCGCGGGCACCCAGGCCAAGGTCTACGGATGGGGCCGTACCAGCTCCACCAGCGACGACATCTCCACCACCCTGCGCTCGGCGACCCTCCCGATCGTCTCGGACGCGGCGTGCCGCGGCGCGTACGGCGGTTACTTCGTCGCGGGCCACATGGTCTGCGCGGGCAAGACCGGCGCGAGCGACGCGGAGACCGTCGGGGCGTGCAACGGCGACTCCGGCGGCCCGCTGGTCATCGGCGGCAAGCTGGCCGGCATCGTCTCCTGGGGTATCGAGGACTGCGTCGGAGAGGGCGCGTACAGCGTCTTCGCGAAGGTGACCACCTATGTGCCCGCCATCAAGGCGCGGGCCTACGACACCAACATGACGTGGGACCACCGCGCGGACCTGATGGCCCGCAACGCGTCCAACAAGGCGCTGTACCGGTTCGAGTCGACCGGCGCCGGCATGAAGAAGGACACGTACAGCGGCGGCTGGGGCGACATCGACCTCCTGCTCCAGACGGACCTGAACCGGGACGACAACCAGGACCTGCTGGTGCGCGCCTCGGACGGCAGCCTGTACTGGAAGTGGTACAGCATCGCGGCCGACGCGTGGCAGACCACGCGGCTGGCCACCGGCTGGGGCAGCCGCAAGCAGATCCTGGCCCCCGGCGACCTGACGAGCGACGGCCACCCCGACATCCTCTCGACCGACTCCTCCGGCGGCTTCTGGCTGTACCCGGGCAAGGGCGACGGCGCCTTCGCCGCCCGGGTCAGGATCGGCGGCGGCGGCCTGGGCTACAGCATGGTGCGCGGCAGCGGTGACTTCACCAACGACGGCAAGGCCGACATCATCGCCCGCGGCAGCGGCGGCAAGATGTACCTCTTCAAGGGCACCGGCAAGGCGAGCGCCCCGTTCGCGCCCAAGGTCCTCGTCCGGACCTGGGACGTGGCCACGGCCCTGGTCACCACCGGTGACTTCACCGGCGACGGCCACGCCGACATCATCGTCCGGGTGAAGAGCGGAGAGCTGTACCTCTACCCGGGCACCGGCAAGTCGGGCAGCGGCGTCTTCGGCGCCCGCAAGCAGCTGGGCACCGGAGCCAACAACTACAACCTCTTCGGCTGACCTCGGCCGGCCCGAGACCTTGACCACACCGGCCGCGGCCCCGGGCCCGCCCGCCCCTTCGCCGCACCGGGCACGAAACCCCAGGTGAAAGCCGTCTCGCGGCTCGTACGCCCGTAAGACCCGTGGCCTCCGGCACCCGCCGGGGGCCACAGGCGCGTGTGCAACCCTTCTTGGTGCTTCGGCCACCCCCCGGGGAAGGGCCGACCGCGCGTGGACCACCACGGCAGGGGGCGGACGGGCACAGCAGCAGTGACGAGGGAGACGCGTGAGCGAGCAGAACAGGAGCACGGGCCGCATACGCGGTACCGGCACCCGACGCAGGAAGCCGTCCCGACGGCACCGCGCCAAGGTCGTCGCGGCCTGGGCTGCGGCCGGGGTCGTGGTGGCCGGCGGCGCCGGGCTCGGATACGCGTACTTCGCGCTCGACGGCAACCTCTCCAGCATCGACATCGACGCCGAGCTGGGCGCCGACCGCCCCGACGACGTGGACGACGGCTCGCAGGACATCCTGGTGCTGGGCTCCGACTCGCGCTCCGGCGACAACGGGGAGTACGGCCGGGACGAGGGCGCGGCCCGCTCGGACACGGCGATGGTCGTGCACCTCGCCAAGGGCCACACGTCCGCGAGCGTCGTCTCGATACCGCGCGACACCCTGATAGAGCGCCCCGCCTGCGCGAGCGACACCACCGGCGGCCGGGCGCCCGCCGCGCACCGGGCGATGTTCAACACCGCGTACGAGGTCGGCGGGCCCGCCTGCGCGGTGAAGACCGTCGAGTCGATGTCCGGCATCCGCATGGACCACTACCTGGAAGTCGACTTCACCGGCTTCAAGGAGCTCGTCGACCGACTCGGCGGCGTCGAGATCACCACGAAGACCTCGATCGACGACCCCAAGAGCCACCTGGACCTGGAGCCCGGTACTCACACCCTCAACGGCGAGGAGTCCCTCGGCCTCGTGCGGACCCGCAAGAGCGTCGGGGACGGCAGCGACCTGGGGCGCATCCAGCTCCAACAGGCGTTCGTCAAGGCGCTGATGGACCGGACGAAGAGCGTCGGGGTGCTCTCCAGCCCCAAGAAGCTCTACGGCCTCGCGAACGCCGCCACCAAGGCCCTCACCACCGACTCCGGACTCGGCTCGGTCAAGAAGCTCACCGGCTTCGCGAACGGCCTCAAGGGGCTGAACGCGAAGAACGTCCACATGGTGACGCTGCCCGTCGAGTACGACCCGGCCGACCCGAACCGGGTGCTGCCGCAGGAGGAGGCGGGCCGGCAGGTCTGGGCCGCGCTCAAGCGGGACCGGCCGATCCCGGCGTCCGCCACCGAGGAGTCCGCCGGCGACAAGGGCGACGCCTCGAAGATCGTCCAGTAGCGCCGCTCGCCCGGCGCCGACCGCCGGCCGGCGCCGGGCGAGCGGCGGTCCTCCCGTAGCGCGGGGGGCACGGACCGTAGCCGGAAGGGTCCGGGGAATAGCCGCGGCCCGTCCCCGGTTTTGGGAGATACGGCCGGTCCTGGCAGACTGGTACGTCGGCCCCGGTTCACGGCCGCGCAATCCGCGCGGACGACCCGGCGCCCTCCCGAAACTAGGAGACACCTTGAAGCGCGACATCCACCCCGAGTACGTCGAGACGCAGGTCAGCTGCACCTGCGGTGCGTCGTTCACCACCCGGAGCACCATCGACAACGGCACCATCCGTGCCGACGTCTGCTCCGAGTGCCACCCGTTCTACACGGGCAAGCAGAAGATCCTCGACACCGGCGGCCGCGTGGCCCGCTTCGAGGCCCGCTTCGGCAAGGCTGCCGGCTCCGCCAGCAAGTAGCGAGCCACTGCGCCGGTTCCCGACGCCCTCTTCCCGAGGGCGCCGGAACCGGCGTTTTTGCCGGTCGGGAGCCCAGGGGAACCCTGCCGGGACGCCCCACCGGGCCGTACGACCTCCAGCAGGCCCGCAGCCGCGAAACCAACCAGGAGTCCCCGCATGTTCGAGGCGGTCGAGGAACTGATCGGTGAGCACGCCGATCTCGAGAAGAAGCTCGCCGACCCGTCGGTCCACGCCGACCAGGCCAACGCGCGCAAGCTGAACAAGCGCTACGCGGAGCTGACCCCGATCGTCTCCACGTACCGGACCTGGAAGCAGACGGGCGAGGACATCGTGACCGCGCGCGAGTTCGCCGCGGACGACCCCGACTTCGCCGCCGAGGTCAAGGTGCTGGAGAAGCAGCGCGAGGAGATCACGGAGAAGCTCCGCCTCCTCCTCGTCCCGCGCGATCCCAGCGACGACAAGGACGTGCTCCTGGAGATCAAGGCGGGCGCCGGCGGCGACGAGTCCGCCCTGTTCGCGGGCGACCTGCTGCGCATGTACCTGCGCTACGCCGAGCGCGTCGGCTGGAAGACCGAGATCATCGACTCCACCGAGTCCGAGCTCGGCGGCTACAAGGACGTCCAGGTCGCCGTGAAGACCAAGGGCGGCAACGGCGCCACCGAGCCCGGCCAGGGCGTCTGGGCCCGGATGAAGTACGAGGGCGGCGTGCACCGCGTGCAGCGCGTGCCCTCCACCGAGTCCCAGGGCCGCATCCACACCTCCGCCGCGGGCGTGCTCGTCACCCCCGAGGCCGAGGAGGTCGACGTCGAGATCCACGCCAACGACCTGCGCATCGACGTCTACCGCTCCTCCGGGCCCGGCGGCCAGTCCGTGAACACGACCGACTCCGCCGTCCGCATCACGCACCTGCCGACCGGCGTGGTCGCCTCCTGCCAGAACGAGAAGAGCCAGCTCCAGAACAAGGAGCAGGCCATGCGCATCCTGCGCTCCCGGCTGCTGGCCGCCGCCCAGGAGGCCGCGGAGCAGGAGGCGTCCGACGTCCGCCGCAGCCAGGTCCGTACCGTCGACCGCTCCGAGAAGATCCGGACGTACAACTACCCGGAGAACCGCATCTCGGACCACCGCACCGGCTTCAAGGCGTACAACTTGGACCAGGTGCTCGACGGAGACCTCGACGCCGTCATCCAGGCGTGCGTCGACGCCGACTCCGCCGCCAAGCTCGCCAACGCGTAAGCGACCCGCCCGCCCCGCACACCCGGTAACCGTACGGAGAACCGCGATGAACCTGCTGCTCGCCGAGGTGGCCCAGGCCACCCAGCGGCTGGCCGACGCCGGTGTCCCCTCACCGCGATTCGACGCCGAGGAGCTCGCGGCCTTCGTCCACGGAGTGAAGCGGGGCGCGCTGCACACGGTGCCCGACTCCGACTTCGACGCCCGGTACTGGGAGACGATCGCCCGCCGCGAGGCCCGCGAGCCCCTCCAGCACATCACCGGCCGCGCCTTCTTCCGCTACCTGGAGCTCCAGGTCGGACCCGGCGTCTTCGTGCCCCGCCCCGAGACCGAGTCGGTCGTCGGCTGGGCCATAGACGCGGTACGCGCGATGGACGTGGTCGAGCCCGTCGTCGTCGACCTGTGCACCGGATCGGGCGCCATCGCGCTCGCCATGGCGCAGGAGGTCCCCCGCTCCCGGGTGCACGCGGTGGAGCTGTCCGAGGACGCCCTCAGGTGGACGCGGAAGAACGCCGAGGGGTCCAGGGTCACCGTCCACAGGGGAGACGCCCTGAGCGCCCTCCCCGAGCTCGACGGCCAGGTCGACCTGGTCATCTCCAACCCGCCGTACATCCCGCTCACCGAATGGGAGTACGTCGCCCCCGAGGCCCGCGACCACGACCCGGAGATGGCCCTCTTCTCCGGCGAGGACGGCCTCGACACCATCCGCGGGATCGAACGCACCGCCCACCGCCTGCTGCGGCCCGGCGGCCTCGTCGTCATCGAGCACGCCGACACCCAGGGCGGCCAGGTCCCGTGGATCTTCACCGAGGAACGGGGCTGGGCGGACGCCGCCGACCACCCCGACCTGAACAACCGCCCCCGGTTCGCCACCGCCCGCAAGGCCATGCCGTGACCGGCCCCCGGCACCACCACCCGTACCCGCACCCGCTCCAGGAGGCCGGCTGATGGCTCGGCGATACGACTGCAACGACGCCACCGACCGGACCACGGGGCTGCGCGAAGCCGCGTCGGCCGTCCGCAGGGGCGAACTGGTCGTGCTGCCCACCGACACCGTCTACGGGATCGGTGCGGACGCCTTCACCCCGGAGGCCGTCGCGGACCTGCTGGACGCCAAGGGGCGGGGCCGCAACATGCCCACCCCCGTCCTCATCGGCTCCCCGAACACCCTGCACGGCCTGGTCACCGACTTCTCCGAGGAGGCGTGGGAGCTGGTCGACGCCTTCTGGCCCGGCGCCCTCACCCTCGTGGCCCGGCACCAGCCCTCCCTCCAGTGGGACCTCGGCGACACCCGGGGCACCGTCGCGATCCGGATGCCGCTGCACCCGGTCGCCATCGAACTGCTGACCGAGGTCGGCCCGATGGCCGTCTCCAGCGCCAACCTCACCGGACACCCGGCGCCGGAGGACTGCGACGCCGCCCAGGGCATGCTCGGCGACTCCGTCTCCGTCTACCTCGACGGCGGCCCTACACCCGGCATCGTGCCGTCCTCGATCGTCGACGTCACCGGCGCCGTCCCGGTCCTGCTGCGCGCGGGCGCCCTCTCCGCGGAGGAGCTGCGCAAGGTGGTCCCCGACCTCGAGGTGGCCAATTGACCGCCCCCGAGGGGCGTGGCATAGCGGGGCGGACCGACACCTTCCGCATCCTCCACGTCAGCACCGGCAACGTCTGCCGCTCGCCCATCACCGAGCGGCTGACCCGCCACGCCCTGGTGGACCGCCTCGGCGACCCCCTCAGCGGCGGCCTCATCGTGGAGAGCGCGGGCACCTGGGGCCACGAGGGCGCCCCCATGGAGGCCAACGCCGAGGTCGTCCTCGCCGACTTCGGCGCGGACGCCACCGGCTTCGTCGGCCGGGAGCTGCTGGACGAGCACGTCATCCGCGCCGACCTGGTCCTCACCGCCACCCGCGACCACCGCGCCCAGGTCATCTCCATGGGCCACTCCGCGGGCCTGCGCACCTTCACGCTCAAGGAGTTCACCCGGCTGGTACGGGCGATAGACCCGGCCACCCTGCCCGACCCCCGCGACGAGGGCGTCGTCGAGCGCGCCCGCGCCCTGGTGCGCGCCGCCGCCGCGCTGCGCGGCTGGCTGCTGGCCCCGACCGCCGAGGCGGACGAGGTCTACGACCCCTACGGCGCCCCCATCACCTTCTTCCGCTCCATCGGCGACGAGATCAACCAGGCGCTCGACCCGGTCGTCACGGCGCTCACCGGTGTGCACGCCCCGCACTGACCGGCGTACGCGCCGGGCCCGCGTGCGCGCCGGTGCGCCGACCGGCGTACGGAACGCCGCCACAGCGGGCACGCCGCCCCGCCCCGGCCTACATTGGAGCTGAGCCGGCCCCCTCCCCGGCGCACCCGTCTCCAGGCCCGGAGCCGCACCATGCCGGTCACCTCTCCCGCCGCCCCCGCCGCCGTGCCGCCCGCGCCCGGCCGCCCCGACGCGCTGCCCCAGGACTTCGCCGCCCTGCTCCGCGAGGACCCGGAGATCGCCGGGGTGTTGCTCGCGGAGCGGGACCGGCAGGCGGGCGCCCTCCAGCTGATCGCCGCCGAGAACTTCGCCTCGCCCGCCGTCCTCGCGGCCCTCGGCTCCCCGCTCGTCAACAAGTACGCAGAGGGCTACCCGGGCACCCGCCACCACGGCGGCTGCGAACACGCGGACGCGGCCGAACGCGTCGCCGTGCGCCGGGCCACCGCCCTCTTCGGCGCCGAACACGCCAACGTCCAGCCGCACTCCGGCTCCTCCGCCGTCCTCGCCGCCTACGCCGCGCTGCTGCGCCCCGGCGACACCGTGCTCGCGATGGGACTGCCGTACGGGGGACACCTCACCCACGGGGCGCCGGGCAACTTCTCCGGCCGCTGGTTCGACTTCGCCGGCTACGGGGTCGATCCGGACACCGGGCTCGTCGACTACACCCGGCTGCGCGCGCTGGCCCGCGCCCGCCGCCCCAAGGCCATCGTCTGCGGCTCCATCTCCTACCCCCGCCACCTCGACTACGCGCTGTTCCGGGAGATCGCCGACGAGGTCGGGGCGTATCTGATCGCGGACGCGGCCCACCCGATGGGACTCATCGCCGGGGGAGCGGCGCCGAACCCGGTCCCGTACGCCGACGTGGTCTGCGCCACCACGCACAAGGTGCTGCGCGGACCGCGCGGCGGCATGATCCTGTGCGGCGCGGAGCTGGCCGAGCGGATCGACCGGGCGGTGTTCCCCTTCACCCAGAGCGGCGCGCAGATGCACACGGTGGCGGCGAAGGCGGTCGCGTTCGGGGAGGCGGCCACCCCCGCCTACACGCGCTACGCCCACCGGGTCGTCGCGCACGCCCGGGTGCTGGCCGCCGGCCTGGAGGCGGAGGGGTTCGCGGTGGCCACCGGCGGCACGGACACCCACATCGTCGTCGCGGACCCGGCCCCGCTCGGCGTCGACGGCCGCACCGCGCGGGAGCGGCTGGCGGCGGCCGGTGTGGTCCTGGACACCTGCGCCCTGCCGTACGGGGAGGGCCGGGGGGTCCGGCTGGGCACGGCGGCCGTCACCACGCAGGGGATGGACGAGGGGGACATGGCCCGGATCGCGGCCCTCTTCGGGGCGGCCGTGCGGCGGTCCGGCGACGCGGAGACGATCGCGGCGGAGGTCCGGGAGCTGGCCGCCCGCCATCCGCCCTACCCGGGGTAGCGGCCCGGCGCCCCCGGAGCGGGTGAATCCGCCGTGGCCGGGGGCGGACGAAGGCTGTGCAACCATCACCCGTGACGGGGAGTCCTTGTTCAGAGACTAGGGTGTGGGTTGTGGATGGCCGGCGAGTTCTGTGGGGCAGCCTGTGCGTGATTACCTGCTGACGCTCTGTGTCACGGCGGCCGTGACCTATCTTCTGACCGGTCCGGTGCGCAAGTTCGCCATCGCGGTCGGGGCGATGCCCGCGATCCGCGCGCGCGACGTCCACCGGGAGCCGACGCCCCGGCTCGGCGGCATCGCGATGTTCGGCGGGCTGTGCGCGGGGCTGATCGTCGCGGACCACCTCTTCAACCTGAAGAGCGTCTTCGAACTCTCCGACGAGCCACGGGCGTTGCTCTCCGGCGCCGCCCTGATCTGGCTGATCGGGGTCCTCGACGACAAGTTCGAGATCGACGCCCTGATCAAGCTCGGCGGCCAGATGATCGCCGCCGCCGTCATGGTGATCCAGGGGCTCACGATCCTGTGGCTGCCGATCCCGGGCGTCGGCACGGTCGCCCTCACCCAGTGGCAGGGCACGCTGCTCACCGTGGCGCTGGTCGTCATCACCATCAACGCGGTCAACTTCGTCGACGGCCTGGACGGGCTCGCGGCGGGCATGGTGTGCATCGCCTCGGCCGCGTTCTTCCTGTACGCCTACCGCCTCTGGTACGGCTACGGCATCGAGGCGGCCGCTCCGGCCACGCTGTTCGCGGCGATCCTGATGGGCATGTGCCTGGGCTTCCTGCCGCACAACATGCACCCCGCGCGGATCTTCATGGGCGACTCGGGCTCGATGCTGATCGGCTTGGTGCTGGCGGCGGGCGCGATCTCGATCACCGGCCAGGTCGACCCGGACAACCTGAAGATCTTCTTCGAGGGCAGCGAGCGCGGGGCGACCCACGCGATGTTCCCGGTCTTCATCCCGCTGGTGCTGCCGCTGACGATCATCGCGATTCCGGCGGCCGACCTGGTGCTCGCCATCGTCCGGCGCACCTGGAACGGCCAGTCGCCGTTCGCCGCGGACCGGGGCCACCTGCACCACCGGCTGCTGGAGATCGGCCACTCGCACAGCCGTTCCGTGCTGATCATGTACTTCTGGTCGGCCCTGATCGCCTTCGGAACCGTCGGCTACTCGGTGCACGCGGCCTCCTCGTGGATCGTGTTCGCCATCGTGGCGGCGAGCGCGGCGGGCCTGGTCCTGCTGCTGATGCCGCGGTTCACCCCGCAGGCCCCGCACTGGGCCAACCGCTTCGTGCCGCCGCGCTACCGCCGGCCGCAGGAGGAGGCCCCTGATCCCGCCTACGAGGAGGAGCAGCCGGCCGGGGGCTCCGGGGTCCAACCGCGTTCCCAGGACGCCCGGACGGGCGAGGAGGGCGCCGAACGGGCCCCGGTGGCGGTCGGCGTGTCCGGCGTCAACGGCGCTACCGCGATCGGCCCCCGTTCGCGCCTCTCCGATCGACGTTCCCTCGACTCCTCCCCTTGATGTTTCGGAAGTACAGGTGCTTTACCAGACATTGCGCCGAGGTGTCGTGCACACACGCGCGGGTTAACTCTCATGTGTGACAGTTGGCACACCTTTGAGGTAAAGACCTCATCAAATAGTTTGTGATACCGTTCACGAGACCCGGTGACGGAGCCGAAGGACCCTGGTAAGACGGTCCATTGGCCTGGTAAACCGCCTCGCGGACCGGGCCTACGCTCGTCCATGACGACGCCCCATTCCTCCCCTCAGACCAGTGGAGCTGCCGCCATGCAGTCCGACATGCGCGAAGTACTGCGCATCGCCACACCCCCCGCCGCGGTGGGAGCCCTCGCCACGCTCGTCGGCGGGCTCGTCGTCGGCGGCAAGGGGGCGATCGGCGCCGTCGTGGGCTGCGTGGTGGTCATCCTCTTCATGGCCCTCGGGCAGCTCGCGCTGCAGTGGGTCGCCAAGTCGATGCCGCATCTCTTCCAGGGCATGGGGCTGCTGGTCTACTCGGTCCAACTGGTGGTCCTGCTCGGCCTCATCATGGCCATCAGGGACACCACCCTCTTCGATCTCCAGGTCTTCGCCCTCACGCTGGTCGTCTCGGTGATCGCATGGATCGTCACGCAGACCGTGCTGCACGCCAGGAGCAAGACCCTGTACGTCGATCCCGAGGCGGACGGCGCAGACGCCCCGCGCGGAACCGAGGGGAAGCATGACCAGTAGGGCCGGGATAAAGCCCTGTTCGACATGCTGCTATCGTCCGGTCTCGGTTGCGGTACTGCGGGCGCGGACAACACGGCTGTCGCCTGATACATCGCGAGGCTTCGGGCCCGGCCGCCGCCTCCTCACCGTAAGAACCAGTCCGGTGCCGACCTGCGGCTGCCAGCCGCTCCGATACAACGAGGTAGCCGTATCCATGCGCCATGCAGAAGGAGCTCCTGGTGACTGCTGACGCCCAGACGCTCGCCTTCGAGGTTGACTGCCACCTGTTCCAGGGCTCGTGCGGATTCCCAGCCCCGAGCGCGTGGTCGTTCATCTTCGACCCGATCTTCTCGATCGGTCCGGTCGAGTTCAACAAGCCGATGCTGCTCGCGATCATCGGGACGTTCGCCATCCTGGCGCTGTTCTGGGCCGGCTTCTCCAAGCCCAAGGTCGTTCCCGGCAAGCTGCAGATGATCGCCGAGACGCTCTACGACTTCGTCCACCGGGGCATCGCCAAGGAGATCATCGGCAAGAAGGGCGAGCCCTTCGTCCCGCTGCTGGTGTCGCTGTTCTTCTTCGTCTGGATGCTGAACCTCTGGGCGATCATCCCGATCGCGCAGTTCCCGGTGAGCTCGCTCATCGCGTACCCGGTCGGACTGGCCCTGCTCGTCTGGGCCGTCTACATGACGGTGACCTTCCGCAGCAACGGCTTCGTCGGCGGCATCCGCAACCTGTGCGTACCGAGCGGCCTGCCCAAGCCGATCTACGTGATCCTGACGCCGATCGAGTTCGTCTCGAACATCTTCGTGCGCCCCTTCACGCTGGCGGTCCGGCTCTTCGCGAACATGTTCGCCGGTCACATCCTGATCCTGGTCTTCACGATCGCGACCTGGTACATGCTCGGCACCGTGCTCGGCACCGTCTACGCCACCGCGTCGTTCGCCGTGACGCTGGCCCTGACCGTCTTCGAGATGTTCATCCAGGCGCTCCAGGCCTACGTGTTCACCGTGCTGACCGCCACGTACTTGTCCCAGGCGCTCGAAGAAGCGCACTGAGGACACCCGGGCCACCACCCGGACACCCCCTAGAACGTCCGGTGGACGCAATCTCCACCGGCCAATCAAGAGAAGGAATCACAGATCCATGTCTGAGACTCTCGCAGCCGTTGTGGGCAACGTCGGCACCATCGGTTACGGCCTCGCGGCGATCGGCCCCGGCGTCGGTATCGGCATCATCTTCGGTAACGGTGTGCAGGCCATCGCCCGTCAGCCCGAGGCGGCCGGCCTGATCCGTCAGAACATGCTTCTCGGCTTCGCGGTCATCGAGGCCCTGGCCCTGATCGGCTTCGTCGCCCCCTTCATCTACCCGAAGTAGTCCAGGCGACCTGACGATACGTTTTCGACGAAAGGTCCACCATGTTGCACTTGGCAGCTGAGGAGCCGCAGTCACCGCTGCTGCCGGTCTGGCCCGAGATTGTCATCGGCCTGATCTGCTTCAGCATTGTCTTCTTCGTCTTCTACAAGAAGCTCCTCCCGGCCATCAACAAGGCCCTGGACGAGCGTCGCGAGGCGATCGAAGGCGGTATCGAGAAGGCGGAAGCGGCTCAGACCGAGGCGCAGAGCGTTCTTGAGCAGTACAAGGCCCAGCTGGCGGAAGCCCGCCACGAGGCCGCCCGTCTGCGTCAGGAGGCGCAGGAGCAGGGTGCCGTCATCATCCAGGAGATGAAGGCGGAGGGTCAGCGGCAGCGCGAGGAGATCATCGCCGCGGGCCACACCCAGATCGAGGCCGACCGCAAGGCCGCCGCCTCGGCGCTGCGTCAGGACGTGGGCAAGCTCGCCACCGACCTGGCCGGCAAGCTCGTCGGCGAGTCCCTCCAGGACCACGCCCGGCAGAGCGGCACCGTCGACCGGTTCCTCGACGAGCTCGAGGCGAAGGCCGAGGCGGCCCGATGAACGGCGCGAGCCGCGAAGCGCTGGCCGCCGCACGCGAGCGTCTCGACGCGCTGACCGACAACACGTCGGTCGACGCGGCGAAGCTCGCCGAGGAGCTGGCGTCGGTCACCGCGCTGCTCGACCGCGAAGTATCCCTGCGCCGGGTTCTCACCGACCCGGCCCAGAGCGGCGAGAGCAAGGCCGAGCTGGCCGCGCGGCTGCTCGGCGGACAGGTCGGCGGCGAGACCGTCGACCTGGTCTCCGGACTCGTCCGGTCCCGCTGGTCGCGCTCGCGCGACCTGGTGGACTCGATCGAGGAGCTGGCGGACACCGCCGACCTCACCGCGGCCCAGCGCGGCGGGCGCCTCGACGACGTCGAGGACGAGCTGTTCCGGTTCGCCCGGATCGTCGGCTCCGACACGGAGCTGCGCTCCGCGCTGACCAGCCGTACGGCCACGGCCTCGGCCAAGAGCGGGCTGCTGCGCGGCCTGCTCGGCGGCAAGGCGCAGCCGGTCACCGAGCGGATCATCGTCCGCCTCGTGACCCAGCCGCGTGGACGTAGCCTGGAGGCAGGGCTGGACTCGCTGTCCAAGCTCGCCGCGGAGCGCCGGGGCCGCACGGTCGCCGTCGTCACCTCGGCGGTGCCGCTCAGCGACCGGCAGAAGCAGCGCCTCGGCGCCGCCCTGGCGAAGCTGTACGGCCGGGAGATGCACCTGAACCTGGACGTGGACCCCTCGGTCCTCGGCGGGGTCTCGGTGCGCGTCGGGGACGAGGTCATCAACGGCACCGTCGCCGAGCGTCTCGAAGAGGCGACCCGGCGCATGGCCGGCTGACCCAGCGCGGCGCAGAAGAACAAGCAAGACCAGCGGCCCGGTTGGGCCGTGCAGAAACTGCAGAAGATTCCTGGGGGTCGGCCCCCAGACCCCCTTAAGAAACTTCGGGCCCAACAAGGAGAGCAGGGAACCCAGATGGCGGAGCTCACGATCCGGCCGGAGGAGATCCGGGACGCACTGGATAACTTTGTCCAGTCGTACCAGCCGGACGCGGCCTCGCGCGAGGAGGTCGGTACGGTCAGCGTTGCCGGCGACGGCATCGCGAAGGTGGAGGGCCTGCCCTCCGCCATGGCGAACGAGCTGCTGAAGTTCGAGGACGGCACCCTCGGTCTCGCCCTCAACCTCGAGGAGCGCGAGATCGGTGCGATCGTCCTCGGCGAGTTCAGCGGTATCGAGGAGGGCCAGCCGGTGCAGCGCACCGGTGAGGTGCTCTCCGTCGGCGTCGGCGAGGGCTACCTCGGCCGCGTCGTCGACCCGCTCGGCAACCCGATCGACGGTCTCGGCGAGATCGCGACCGACAGCCGCCGCGCCCTCGAGCTGCAGGCCCCTGGCGTCATGGTCCGCAAGTCGGTGCACGAGCCGATGCAGACCGGCTACAAGGCCGTCGACGCCATGGTGCCGATCGGCCGCGGCCAGCGTCAGCTGATCATCGGCGACCGTCAGACGGGTAAGACCGCGCTGGCCGTCGACACGATCATCAACCAGCGCGACAACTGGCGCTCGGGCGACGTGAACAAGCAGGTGCGCTGCATCTACGTCGCCATCGGTCAGAAGGGTTCCACCATCGCCTCCGTGCGTGGTGCGCTCGAAGAGGCCGGTGCGCTGGAGTACACGACCATCGTCGCCGCCCCGGCGTCCGACCCGGCCGGCTTCAAGTACCTGGCGCCGTACACCGGTTCGGCCATCGGTCAGCACTGGATGTACCAGGGCAAGCACGTCCTGATCATCTTCGACGACCTCTCGAAGCAGGCCGACGCCTACCGCGCCGTGTCCCTGCTGCTGCGCCGTCCGCCGGGCCGTGAGGCCTACCCGGGCGACGTCTTCTACCTGCACTCGCGTCTGCTGGAGCGCTGCGCCAAGCTCTCCGACGAGATGGGCGCCGGTTCGATGACGGGCCTCCCGATCGTCGAGACCAAGGCGAACGACGTGTCGGCGTTCATCCCGACCAACGTCATCTCCATCACCGACGGCCAGTGCTTCCTGGAGTCCGACCTGTTCAACGCGGGTCAGCGTCCGGCGCTCAACGTCGGTATCTCGGTCTCCCGCGTCGGTGGCTCCGCCCAGCACAAGGCCATGAAGCAGGTCTCCGGCCGGCTTCGCGTGGACCTCGCCCAGTACCGCGAGCTGGAGGCGTTCGCCGCCTTCGGTTCCGACCTGGACGCGGCCTCGAAGGCGTCGCTGGAGCGCGGCAAGCGCATGGTCGAGCTGCTGAAGCAGCCGCAGTACGCCCCGTTCCCGATGGAGGAGCAGGTCGTCTCGGTCTGGGCCGGCACCACGGGCAAGATGGACGACGTCCCGGTCGAGGACATCCGTCGCTTCGAGAGCGAGCTGCTGGAGTTCCTGCGCCGCGAGCGCAAGGACCTGCTGACCAGCATCGCCGAGGGCGGCAAGATGTCCGACGACACGCTGCAGTCGATCGCCGACGCGATCGCCGCCTTCAAGCAGCAGTTCGAGACCTCGGACGGCAAGCTCCTGGGCGAGGGCTGATCGATGGGCGCTCAGCTTCGCGTTTACAAGCGCCGCATCCAAGCCGTCACCGCGACCAAGAAGATCACCAAGGCGATGGAGATGATCGCCGCCTCGCGCATCGTCAAGGCGCAGCGCAAGGTGGCGGCGTCCCAGCCGTACGCGACCGAGCTCACCCGCGCGGTGACCGCGGTCGCGACGGGATCCGACGCCAACCACCCGCTCACCACCGAGGTCGAGAACCCGACCCGGGCCGCGGTCCTGCTCGTCACGAGCGACCGCGGTCTGGCCGGCGGCTACTCCTCCAACGCCATCAAGGCCGCGGAGCGACTCCGGGAGCGCCTTGCCTCCGAGGGCAAGGAGGTCGACACGTACATCGTCGGCCGCAAGGGTGTCGCGTACTACGGCTTCCGCGAGCGCAAGGTCGCCGAGTCCTGGACCGGCTTCACCGACAACCCGGCGTACTCCGATGCCAAGCGCATCGCCGCCCCGTTGATCGAGGCCATCCAGAAGGACGCGGCCGAAGGCGGCGTCGACGAGCTGCACATCGTCTTCACGGAGTTCGTGTCGATGATGACGCAGAACGCGGTCGACGCCCGGATGCTGCCGCTCTCGCTCGACGAGGTGGCCGAGGAGAGCACCCGCAAGGGTGAGATCCTTCCGCTGTTCGACTTCGAGCCGTCGGCCGAGGACGTCCTCGACGCCCTTCTGCCGCGCTACGTCGAGAGCCGTATCTACAACGCACTGCTGCAGGCCGCCGCTTCCGAGCACGCCGCCCGCCGCCGTGCGATGAAGTCGGCCACCGACAACGCCGGGGACCTCATCAAGAGCCTGTCCCGGCTTGCCAACGCGGCCCGCCAGGCCGAAATCACCCAGGAAATCAGCGAGATCGTCGGCGGTGCCAGTGCTCTGGCCGACGCGACCGCGGGGAGTGACAAGTAATGACGACGACAGTTGAGACGGCCGCTGCCACGGGCCGCGTCGCCCGGGTCATCGGCCCGGTCGTCGACGTGGAGTTCCCCGTCGACGCGATGCCGGAGATCTACAACGCCCTCCACGTCGAGGTCGCCGACCCGGCCGAGGACGGCGCCCGCAAGACGCTGACCCTGGAAGTGGCCCAGCACCTGGGCGACGGCGTGGTCCGCGCGATCTCGATGCAGCCCACCGACGGCCTGGTCCGCCAGGCCGCGGTGACCGACACGGGCGCGGGCATCACCGTCCCCGTCGGTGACATCACCAAGGGCAAGGTGTTCAACACCCTCGGTCAGATCCTGAACGAGCCGGCGGCCGAGGCGCAGATCACCGAGCGCTGGCCGATCCACCGCAAGGCCCCGGCCTTCGACCAGCTCGAGTCGAAGACCGAGATGTTCGAGACCGGCCTGAAGGTCGTCGACCTGCTGACCCCGTACGTCAAGGGCGGCAAGATCGGTCTGTTCGGTGGTGCGGGCGTCGGCAAGACGGTCCTCATCCAGGAAATGATCATGCGTGTGGCGAAGCTGCACGACGGTGTGTCGGTGTTCGCCGGTGTCGGCGAGCGCACCCGTGAGGGCAACGACCTCATCGACGAGATGACCGAGTCGGGCGTTCTGGACAAGACCGCGCTCGTCTTCGGCCAGATGGACGAGCCGCCGGGGACGCGTCTGCGCGTGGCCCTGTCCGCCCTGACCATGGCGGAGTACTTCCGCGATGTGCAGAAGCAGGACGTGCTGCTCTTCATCGACAACATCTTCCGCTTCACGCAGGCCGGCTCCGAGGTCTCCACGCTGCTCGGCCGCATGCCGTCCGCGGTGGGTTACCAGCCGACCCTGGCCGACGAGATGGGTGTGCTCCAGGAGCGCATCACCTCGACGCGCGGTCACTCGATCACCTCGATGCAGGCGATCTACGTCCCCGCGGACGACCTGACCGACCCGGCCCCGGCCACCACGTTCGCCCACCTCGACGCGACGACGGTGCTCTCCCGTCCGATCTCGGAGAAGGGCATCTACCCGGCCGTGGACCCGCTGGACTCCACGTCCCGCATCCTGGACCCGCGCTACATCTCCCAGGACCACTACGCCGCGGCCAGCCGCGTCAAGGGGATCCTGCAGAAGTACAAGGACCTCCAGGACATCATCGCGATCCTCGGTATCGACGAACTGGGCGAGGAGGACAAGCTCGTCGTCCACCGTGCCCGCCGCGTCGAGCGCTTCCTGTCGCAGAACACCCACGCCGCCAAGCAGTTCACCGGCCTGGACGGGTCGGACGTTCCGCTCGACGAGTCGATCGCCGCGTTCAACGCGATCTGCGACGGGGACTACGACCACTTCCCCGAGCAGGCGTTCTTCATGTGCGGTGGCCTGGACGACCTCAAGGCCAAGGCCAAGGAGCTCGGCGTCTCCTGAGCCTCCGGCTCACCGAGGGGGGTGGGTGTGTCCCGCCCCCCTCACCACGCCCCGTAGAATTGACCCAACACCCGGCCGGTCGGCCGGGTGGTGACCCGAGGAGCCACCCTTGGCTGCTGAGCTGCATGTCGAGCTGGTCGCCGCGGACCGAAGTGTCTGGTCCGGCGAGGCCACCCTGGTCGTCGCGCGCACCACGTCCGGCGACATCGGCGTCATGCCCGGTCACCAGCCGCTTCTGGGTGTGCTGGAATCGGGCCCGGTGACGATCCGTACGAGCGAGGGCGGCACCGTCATCGCCGCCGTGCACGGTGGATTCATCTCGTTCGCGGACGACAAGCTGTCGCTGCTGGCCGAGATCGCCGAGCTGGCCGACGAGATCGACGTCGAGCGGGCCCAGCGTGCGCTGGAACTCGCGAAGTCGGACGCGGACGCCGCCGCCCAGCGGCGCGCCGACGTGCGACTGCGTGCGGTGGCGGTGCGCTAGCACCCCCCGACAGATGTCTTTACTCAGCCGCGGCCCGAGCTGGAGCGATCCAGCCGAGTCGCGGCTGAGGCGATGCAGGTGCCATACGGTTGCGGTGTTCGTTACTCGACGATGCGAGGAGGTCGGTGGAGATGGTCCTCGCGTTGTGGGTGGGCTTGTCCGTCGTGGTCCTGATCCTGCTGGGGCTGTTCGTCTTCGGCCTGCGCCGACGGCTGATCCAGCGGTCCGGAGGAACCTTCGACTGCAGTCTGCGCTGGGACGTGTCCGAGGAACCGGACGCCCTCGGCAAAGGCTGGGTGTACGGGGTCGCGCGCTACAGCGGTGACCGCGTCGACTGGTTCCGCGTCTTCTCCTACGCTCCTCGCCCCCGCCGGGGCCTGGAGCGTTCTGCTGTCGAGGTGGTCGGCCGCCGGCTTCCCGAGGGCGAGGAGGAGCTGGCGCTCCTGTCCGACTCCGTCGTGCTCGTCTGCCTCCACCGCGGCACGCGCCTGGAGCTGGCGATGAGCGAGGACGCCCTGACCGGCTTCCTGGCCTGGCTGGAGGCGGCGCCGCCCGGCCAGCGGGTGAACGTGGCCTGAGGGGCGGGGCCCCGCTGGAAGGGGCCCCGGGGCGGGTGGACGCGGCGCAGCAAAGCGCCCGCACAGGCCGTGGGAGCCGGGGGACCGGGCCCACGGCCTTTTGTGTGCGCACCCGCGGGACAGGCGGAGCGCGTGCACGGGCCGGGGGCGCCGGGGGCCCGGGATCGGCGGCCTTGTGGTGCGGTGTGGTGCGTACCCGTGGCGCAGCGGAGCGCCTGCACGGACCGTGGGAGCCGGGGGGCGGGCCCGCGGCCTTGTGTGGTGCGTACCCGCCGGGCGCGCAGGGCCGTACACAGCGAAAAACCGGGGAGACGGAGGGCGGACCCGTCTCCCCGGTGCTTTTCGGGGTGGCGCTGAAGGTGCGGTGTGGGGGTTACTTCAGGCCGTTGTTGATCGCGCTCACGAGTTCGCCGTTGGCGGTGTCGCCGGAGAACTCCCAGAAGAACGCGCCGCCGAGGCCCTGGTTCTTCGCCCAGGTCATCTTCGACCCGATGGTGGCCGGGGTGTCGTAGCTCCACCAGTTGGTGCCGCAGTGGGCGTACGCGGTGCCGGCGATGGTGCCGGTCGTCGGGCAGGAGCTCTTGAGGACCTTGTAGTCCTCGATGCCCGCCTCGTACGTGCCCGGAGCCGCGCCGGTCGCCGTGCCGCCGGGGGCGGCCTGGGTGACGCCGGTCCAGCCGCGGCCGTAGAAGCCGATGCCGAGGAGCAGCTTCTTGGCCGGGACGCCCTGGGCCTTCAGCTTGGCGATGGCGTCGGCGGAGGTGAAGCCCTGCTGCGGGATGCCGGCGTAGGAGGTCAGCGGCGAGTGCGGGGCCGTCGGGCCCTTGGCCGCCCAGGCGCCGAAGAAGTCGTACGTCATCACGTTGTACCAGTCCATGGACTGGGCGGCGCCCGCGTAGTCGGTGGCGTCGATCTTGCCGCCGGCCGAGGCGTCCGCGGTGATGGCGGCGGTGACCAGGTTCTTCGAGCCGAACTTCGCGCGGGTGGCGTCGGAGAGCTTCTTCAGGGCGCCCGGACCGCTGGTGTCACAGGTCAGACCGCAGGCGTTGGGGTACTCCCAGTCGAGGTCGATGCCGTCGAAGACGTCGGCCCAGCGGGGGTCCTCCACCAGGTCGTAGCAGGACTGGGCGAAGGCGGCGGGGTTCTGCGCGGCCTGGGGGAAGCCGCCGGACCAGGTCCAGCCGCCGAACGACCAGAGGACCTTGATGTGCGGGTACTTGGCCTTCAGCTTGCGCAGCTGGTTGAAGTTGCCGCGCAGCGGCTGGTCCCAGGTGTCGGCGACGCCGTCGACGGACTGGTCGGCGGTGTACGCCTTGTCGTAGTCGGCGTACGAGTCGCCGATGGTGCACTTGCCGTTCTGCACGTTGCCGAAGGCGTAGTTGATGTGCGTGATCTTCGCGGCCGAGCCGGACGTCACCAGGTTCTTCACGTGGTAGTTGCGCCCGTAGACGCCCCAGTTGGTGAAGTAGCCGAGGTTGACCTTGTCGCCGCCGGGCTGCTCGCCGCCGCCGCCGGTGGTGCGCACGGAGACGGAGCCGGAGACCGGGCCGGTCTGGTCGGCGGTGTCCCGGGCCTGCACGGCGTAGGAGTAGTCGGTGCCCGCGGTCAGGCCGGTGTTGGTGTAGGTGGTGCCGGTGACCGTGGCGACCTTCGCGCCGTCGCGCAGCACGTCGTAGTTCTTGACGCCCTTGTCGTCGGTGGCCGCGCTCCAGCTGAGCTTCACCGAGGTGTCGGTGACGTCGCTGGTGGTGGGGGCGCCGGGGGCCGAGGGCGGGTTGTCACCGGGGACGTTGGGGCCGCCGTCGCAGGAGGCGCCGTTCAGCTTGCAGCCCGTGGGGGAGCCGGAGCCGGTGCCGTTGAACCCGAAGCTGACGCTGGCGCCGGGCGCCACGGTCCCGTTCCAGGAGAGGTTCTTGGCGGTGTAGTGGTCGCCGCTCTTGGTGAGGTTGGCGTCCCAGGCGGAGCCCGCCGCGGTGCCGGAGGGGAAGTCCCACTCGATGGTCCAGGAGGAGAGCGCGGTGGTGCCGGTGTTCTTCACCGTCCACTGGCCCTCGAAGCCGCTGCCCCAGTCGGACTTCTTGGTGTACGTGGCGGTGGCCGAGGCGGCCGCCGACGCGGGGGAGGCGAGGCCCACCATCGCGGCCAGCGGCACGACCAGCGCGGTGAGGCCCGCCACGACCTTGGACCTGCCGCTGCGGACAGGTATCCATCTGAGTCGGGAACGGCGTTGGGGGGATTCAGTGCTCAACGGTGCTCCTCGGGTGAGGTCCAGCAAACGGGGGTGATTCGTGGACTGCAAACCCTGCGCCGCCCTGAGTACGGTTGCCCTCGTACTCACCGCAGTGTGTGACGAGGACAGTAGGAAGGTCTGGACCAATCGTCAAGAGGTCTGGACCAACGAAGGGGTGTCTGCTCAGATCCCCAACTCCTGCGCCAGAACCGCCGCCTGCACCCGGCTGCGCAGTTCCAGCTTGCCCAGCAACCTGCTGACATGCGTCTTCACCGTGGCCTCCGCCATCGAGAGCCGCACCGCGATCTCCGCGTTCGACAGCCCTTCGCCCAGGCACCCCAGCACTTCGCGTTCCCTTCGGGTGAGGACGTCCAGCACCGCCGGATCGGCCGGACTCCGCTCGCGTACGGCTCCCGATCCGGCGAACTCCGCGATCAGCCGGCGTGTCACGGCCGGGGCGATCAGCCCCTCCCCGCGCGCCACCGTCCGTACCGCCTCCAGCAGATCGCGGGCGTCGGTGTTCTTCAGCAGGAAGCCGGAGGCGCCCGCGCGCAACGCCCCGAAGACGTACTCGTCCAGGTCGAACGTGGTCAGTACGAGGACGTCCGCGAGCTGCTCCGCGACCACCTGCCGGGTCGCCGACACCCCGTCCAGACGCGGCATCTGCACATCCATCAGCACCAGGTCCGGGCGGAGTCCGCGGGCGAGCCGCACCGCCGCCTCGCCGTCCCCGGCCTCGCCGACGACCTCGATGTCCGGCGCGCTGGAAAGGATCAGCACCAGCCCCGCGCGCACCGCCGACTGGTCCTCCGCGACCAGTACCCGGATCGTCATTTTGCCGTCGTCCTCTCCGCCGCGGGCAGTTCGGCCCGCACCCGCCAGGTCTTCGTCCCGCCGTCGCCCGGCCCGGCCCCCGCGGCGATCGTCCCGCCGAGCAGCGCCACCCGTTCCCGCATCCCTGTCAGCCCCGCCCCGGAGCCGGGCGCCGTGGGCCCGGTCCGACTGCCGAACACACTGGTCACCTCGACGGTCAGCAGCCCTCCGGACCGGTCGAGCCGCACCGTCACCGGGCCCGGCGCGGCGTGTTTGAGGGCGTTGGTCAGGGACTCCTGCACGATCCGGTACGCGGCCAGTTCCACCGGCGTGGGCAGCGGGGCCGCCCTCGGGTCACGGCCGTCCTCCAGGACGCAGACCAGGCCGCCGGAGGCCCCGTGGGCGTTCGTCTGCTCCACCAGCGCGTCCAGGGCCGCGAGGGTCGGGGCCGTCGCCGGGGCGCCGTCCTCGCCGCCCTCCCGCAGCAGGCCGATCAGCCGGCGCATCTCCGCGAGTCCCTCGACGCTGTTCTCCCGGATGACCTTCAGGGCGCTCCGGGAGGTCTCCGGGTCGTCGATGGACAGCGCCGCCGTGGAGTGGATCGCCACGGCGGAGAGGTGGCCCGCCACCATGTCGTGGAGCTCCCGCGCCATCCGGGCCCGCTCGGCGGCCACCGCCTGCTTGCGGTCCATCTCGGCGAGCCGCGCGGTCTGGGCGGCGGCCAGCCGGGCCGCGTCGGCGGCGGTGCGGTGGCCGCGCACGCTGACCCCGGTGAGGGCGGGGACGAAGGCGACCAGCCCGACGACCAGGCCGATCAGCAACGCCTCGGGCCTGCGGAACCAGGTCAGGAAACCGATCGTGGACGCGACGGTGATCAGGAGCGTGGCCACCGGGAGGCGGCGGGCGGCGGCCGGGGGCCCGTACAGCACGGCCGCGTACATGACGTCCGTGAACATCAGGGCGGTGGCGAGGCTGCCGCGGGTGAACTGGTCCGCGACCAGCGCGAGCGCGCCGAGTGTCAGGGCCGTGCGCGGGGCGGTGCGGCGCAGCAGCTCGGCCGAGGCCATGACGCTCAGCGGCAGCAGGGCCGCCCAGGGAGCGGAGAAGGGGTGGCCGCCCTGGGTGTGCAGGCCGAGCAGCCACAGGAGCAGCCCGCCGAGCAGCCCGGTGGCGGCGAGGGCCACCGCGTCGCGGTCGGGGCGGAGGGAGGAGGGCACCCCTTCATCCAACACGCACCGCCGCCGCCGGACCTCCGCTCCGGGGCCGAGGCCCGACTACATCGAAGGATGCAGTCCCGTTTCGTCACCGCCGACGACGCCTCCCCGCCCGCCGGACGGAATGCTGGAGGGGAACGGGAGGAGAAAAACTGTGATCGCGCTGTTGATCGTGCTCTGCGAGGTCGCGTTCTGGGTCCTGCTGGCCACCGGCCTGGCGCTGCGGTACGTCGCGCGCAAGCCGAAGCCGGGTGCGGCCGTGCTGCTGTGCGAGCCGCTGCTGGAGGTCGTGCTGCTGGTGGTGACGGCCATCGACCTGAGGAACGGGGCCGAGCCGGACTGGAAGCACGGCCTGGCCGCCGTCTACATCGGCTTCACGGTGGCCCTGGGCCGCTCCACCATCAGGTGGGTGGACGCCCGCGTCGCGCACCGCTGGTTCGGCGGCCCGCCGCCGGTGAAGCCGCCGAAGTACGGCATGGCCCGCGCCGCCCACGAGTGGCGCACCGCCGCCCGCTGGATCCTGGCGGCGGCGATCGCGGCGGGGCTGCTCCAGGCGGCGGCCTGGTACGTCGGCTCCGGCGGGGACGTCAGCTCGCTGCGGATGTGGCAGCAGAAGATGGGCTGGGTCGTCGCCGTCAACCTGATCATCGCCGGGAGCTACACGCTGTTCCCGAAGCGGGGCCCGGGGGAGAGCGGCGACCGGGCGGCCGGGCGTGAGCCGGCCCGGAAGTAGCGCGGCCCCCGCCCGGGAGCCTCAGCGCTCGCCGCCCGGCACCCACAGCACGTCCCCGACCTCCTTGTTCGCGCTCCGCGCCAGGATGAACAGGAGGTCGGAGAGGCGGTTGAGGTAGGTGGCGGTCAGCGCGTTCATCGACTCGCCGTGCACCTCCAGCGCCGCCCAGGTGGACCGCTCGGCGCGCCGCACCACCGTGCACGCCTGGTGCAGCAGGGCCGCTCCCGGCGTACCGCCCGGCAGGATGAAGCTGCGCAGCTTCTCCAACTCCTCCAGAAAGCGGTCGCAGTCCGCCTCCAGCTTGTCGATGTAGGACTGCTCGACCCGTAGCGGCGGGTACTTCGGAGCCTCGACCACCGGGGTGGACAGGTCCGCACCCACGTCGAAGAGGTCGTTCTGGACGCGGACGAGGACCTTCACCAGCTCCTCGGGGAGCCGGCCCAGCGCGATGGCGGTCCCGATCACCGCGTTGGCCTCGTTGGCGTCCGCGTACGCCGAGATCCGCAGATCGGTCTTGGCGGTGCGGCTCATGTCGCCGAGGGCCGTGGTGCCCTTGTCGCCGGTCCGGGTGTAGATGCGCGTCAGATTGACCATGGGACCAGCGTAGTTACGCTCCGGCCCGTCGGAAGGCCCGGGTGCCCACCGTCACGGCCGCGGCGCCCCGGCCCGCGGTCGCCGGGGCCCCCTCCGGCAGGCGGCCGGGGGCGCGGGAGCCGGTGCGGGCGCCCCGTGCCGCGTCCGCCGGACAGCGGGGCCGCCCGGCGGCCGGGCCCTCAACTGCGCCCGGCGCGGAGCCGAATGGCGCGTCCCGGTGTGATGTCCGTCATCTGAGACGTGACGCGCATCTCTTCGCCGCCCCAGCGTGCCCGCCGGGTACTAACCTCCGCCGGAGAGTTATGTGAACCGCCGTGAACCCAAGCGCACGGGCGGACAGAAACCAAGGGGTGCGAACGTGGCCAGGAAGCTCGCCGTCATCGGAGCCGGACTCATGGGGTCCGGCATCGCGCAGGTCTCCGCCCAGGCGGGTTGGGACGTCGTGCTGCGGGACGTCACCGACGCCGCGCTGACCCGGGGCCGCGACGGCATCAGGGCCTCGTACGACAAGTTCGTCTCCAAGGGCAAGCTGGAGGCGGCCGACGCTGAGGCGGCGCTCGCCCGCATCACCACGACCACCGACCTCGACGCCGTGGCCGACGCGGACATCGTCGTGGAGGCCGTCTTCGAGAAGCTGGAGGTGAAGCACGAGATCTTCCGCGCCCTCGACAAGGTCGTCGGGGAGCACACGGTCCTCGCCTCCAACACCTCCGCCATCCCGATCACCAAGATCGCGGCCGTGACGGAGCGCCCCGAGCGCGTCGTCGGGGTGCACTTCTTCTCGCCGGTCCCGATGATGCAGCTCTGCGAACTGGTACGCGGTTACAAGACGAGCGACGAAACCCTCGCCACCGCCCGGGAGTTCGCCGAGTCGGTCGGCAAGACCTGCATCGTGGTCAACCGCGACGTGGCGGGCTTCGTCACCACCCGGCTGATCTCGGCGCTCGTCGTCGAGGCCGCCAAGCTCTACGAGTCGGGCGTCGCGACCGCCGAGGACATCGACACCGCCTGCAAGCTCGGGTTCGGCCACGCCATGGGCCCGCTCGCCACCGCGGACCTGACCGGCGTCGACATCCTGCTGCACGCCACGGGCAACATCTACACGGAGTCGCAGGACGAGAAGTTCGCCGCCCCGGAGCTGATGCGCCGGATGGTCGACGCAGGTGACATCGGACGCAAGAGCGGGCAGGGCTTCTACACGTACTGACCGCAGCCGCCCCCGGCCCGCCGCTCCCACACGGCCCGGGCCGGGGAAGCCGGGGATCATCCCATCCCGCGACGACGGTCCTCGGCCAGTCGAAATCACCCTCCAGGGTGAATTCGGTATCGGTTCGCTTACAGACGGCAACTTCCCTGTCCTCGGGGCAGTCAGTGGGGGAAGAGGCAGAGCCGGACGATCGAACAGACAGACGGACCTACTACGGAGCATCACCGGGGAGCGCATATGCACATCAGGGGCGACCACGCCGAGCTGGTCGTCGGGGGCCGCCTCGACGTCCGAAGCGCGGCGGACGCCCGTACGGTTCTGCACGCGGCCGTGGACGACGGCGTCGGCGACCTCGTGCTGGACCTGACCGAGCTGGATTCCTGGGACGCCACCGGACTCGGCGTCATCATGGGGGCCCACCGCCGGGCCGGGCGGGCCGGCCGCCGCCTCGTGCTGCGCGGTGTGCCGCCGCAGATGCAGCGCCTCCTGGTGGCGACCCGGCTGCACCGCATCCTGGCCATCGAGGGCGGCATCGCCGCGGAGTCGCTGCCGCGCGTCTGAGGAGGCCCGGCGGGAGACCGCCGAGGGCTTCCCTTCCCGGGGCCGCCCCGCGGGCGCACCTCGCCGGGCCCGGTGACAGCGGCGCGGCCGGGGCCGTGCGCGGCGGAAGAAGTCACGCAATCCTCACCGGAACGTGACGTCCTGGACGGCGTGGCACCCCGGCGGCTCGGGGATACTGGGCCAAGGTCTAGGGTTCGGCCGTCCGCCGAATGACATCGAACCCATGGGCGGACACCGGACCGGAAGCGACAGCGGGGCGCGTGTGAGGCCGGGAGGGGCGACCGCGCACGACGCGTCTGGGGGACTTTGCGATGGACCCGACACACCGGGAAACCGAGGAGCACGGGCAGGGCCACGACGGCCCGAGCGGCCAGGGCGGCGCCCGTCGGCCGTCCCGCGACTCCGGCGGACCCGACTTCGGCCCGGGCGCCCCGCAGCAGGTCCGCGTCGTCCAGCTGACCGCGGGCGACCTGCTGCTCACGGTCAACCCCGTCGACGGCAGCGAGGTCGAGGCGGTCCCGCCCGGCTCCGGTCCCGCCGCCCCGGTCCGCCGCACCCCCGCGGAGCGCGCCGACCACGAACGCGCCGGCGCGCCCCCCGTGCCCGCCGGCCCGCCCGCCCCGCAGCCGCCCCTCCTGGAGCGCGAGGAGGAGCGCGAGCGCCTGGTGCGCCTCCTGGCCCGCGGCCGCAGCGTCCGTCTGACCGGCCAGCCCGGCTCCGGCCGCACCGCGCTGCTGGAGGCCGTCGCCGCCGACTGCGCGGATCTGGCCCCCGACGGGGTGGTCCGCCTCAACGGCCGCGGCCGCACCGCCGGAGACCTGCTGCACGCCCTCTTCGACACCGTCTACGCGGCCCCGGCCCACCGCCCCGACCGCGACGAACTCCTCGCGCACGTCCGGTCCATCGGCGCCGTCGTCACCATCGACGACCTGGAGATCGGCGGGGCCGCCCTCGACGAACTGCTCGCCGCCACCCCCGAGTGCGCCTTCCTGCTCGCCGCCGCCTCCGACGCCGCCACCCCCGGCGTCGAGGCCCACCTGGAGGAGGTGCTCCTCGCCGGGCTCGGCCGCGGCGCCTCCCTCACCCTGCTGGAGAAGGTCGTCGAGCGCCCCCTCACCGAGGAGGAGCGCAACTGGGCGGGCGACCTCTGGTTCGAGTCCGAGGGCCTGCCGCTCCGCTTCGTCCAGGCCGGTTCCCTCCTCGTCCAGCGCGACCGGCTGCGCGTCGTCCCCGAAGCGCTCGACGACGCCGACTACTTCCAGCCACGCCCGGAGGGCGCGCCGCCGGCCCCCGTCCCGGCCGCCGCGGAAGGCGTCGAGACCCCCCTGCCGAGCCTCGGCGAGGGCGCCGCGCCGGCCCTGCTGCTCGCCTCCCGGCTCAGCGAGGCGGCCCGCGCCACCCTGCGCTTCGCGGTCGCCCTCGGCGGTGAGGTGCCCCACCAGGCCCATCTGCCGGCGCTCGTGGGCGACACCCACGCGGACGCCGCGCTCGGTGAGCTCGCGACCTGCGGCCTGCTCTCCCCGGCCGGTCCCCGCTACCGCCTCGCCGCCGGAATCCTCGCCCAGTTGGAGGCGGGCGGTTACGCGGACGACGCCGCCGCCCACGCCCGCACGGCCGCCCAGCACTACGCCTGGTGGGCCTCGCACCCCTCGGTCACCCCGCAGCGGGCCGTCGCGGAGGCCGACGCGATCGTGGCCGCACTGGCGCGCCTGGTCCCGGCCGAGGAGGCGGGAGCGGCCAGCGCGGCCGTCCTGCTGGCCCGCAGCGCCTCCCCGGCCTTCGCCGCGGGGCTGGGCTGGGGCGCCTGGGAACGGGCCCTCAGAATGGGCCAGGAGGCCGCCAGGATCGCCGGTGAGGTCGCGGAGGAGGCGTACTTCCACCACGAGTTGGGCGTCCTCGCGCTCTGCACCGGCAACCCGGACCGGGCCCGGGCCGAGCTGGAGACGTCGATCGGGATGCGCGGGGTGCTCGCCGACCGGTCCGGGGCCGTGGCCGGGCGCCGCGCGCTCGCCCTGGTCGCGGACCGCTCCGGCGACTTCGCCCCGCCGGTCCGCCCCGCCCCGGGAGACGAGGCGCCCCTCGTCCTCCAGGACGCGCCGGGCACGCCTCCCGCCGGGGTCGCGGGTGTGCCCTCGTTCCTCCGGAACCCCGCCGAGGAGCGGCCCACCGTCGTCTCCCCGCAGCCGGCGGCGCCCGCCGCGCGCAAGCGGGCCGGCGGGACCGTCCTGGGCGGCGCCCGGCGCAACCTGGCCGCCGCGGGCGCGGGCGCGCTGCTGATCGCGGTGCTCGGCACCGTCGTCACGCTCGGCGTCACCGCGGACGGCGGCGACGAGCCGGGCAGCCGCAACGTCACCACCGAGCAGACCGCCACCGAGGACCCCGCCGACGACGGGCTGCCCGCCGACGAGCCGGCGGAAGGCTCCGTACCGGCCGGCGAGACCACCGGCGGCGAGACGTCCGCGACCCCGAGCGCCTCGGATTCCGCGAGTCCCGGCGCCTCCGGCTCGCCCTCCCCGAGCGCCTCCGCGTCGGACGGGACCACGCCGGGGACGGACGAACCGACGGACGGCGGGAGCAGCTCCCCGGCCGAGCCCACGCCGACCAGGACCTCGCCCCGGCCGACCGAGACCGAAAGCGAGAGCCCGAGCCCCACCCCGTCCGAGTCGGAGAGCGAGTCGCCGGACCCGACGCCCACCGACGACACCTCGCCCGTGCCCCCGCCCCAGAACTCCTCGTCCGCCGCCGGGCCCGTGGAGTCGGCCGGTGCGAGCGCCGACGTTCCGGCCAAGAGCGGCGGCCCCGACGAGACCGCGGTCTGACGCACGGAAGCCGGGCGCCCCCGCGGGGGCGCCCGGCTTCCGTGCGTCAGACCCGGGAGGGCCGGTCAGAACAGCCGCAGCTTGTCGTCCTCGATGCCGCGCATCGCGTCGTAGTCCAGGACCACGCAGCCGATCCCGCGGTCCGTCGCCAGGACCCGGGCCTGCGGTTTGATCTCCTGCGCGGCGAAGACGCCCCGCACCGGCGCGAGGTGCGGGTCGCGGTTCAGCAGCTCCAGGTAGCGCGTCAGCTGCTCCACGCCGTCGATGTCGCCGCGCCGCTTCAACTCCACCGCCACCGTCCGCCCGTCGGCGTCCCGGCAGAGGATGTCCACCGGCCCGATCGCGGTGGGGTACTCGCGACGGATCAGGGTGTGGCCCTCCCCGAGGATCTCGATCCGGTCCGCGAGCAGTTCCTGGAGGTGTGCTTCCACACCGTCCTTGATGAGCCCGGGGTCGACGCCCAGCTCGTACGAGGAGTCGTGGAGGACTTCCTCCATCGTGATGATCAGTTTTTCGCCCGCCTTGTTCACCACGGTCCAGACGCCCTTGTCGCCGTCGACGCCCTCCTTCAGGGTGCACGGCGGGGACATCCAGTTGAGCGGTTTGTACGCCCGGTCGTCGGCGTGGATGGAGACGCTTCCGTCCGCCTTCACCAGGATCAGGCGGGGCGCGGAGGGCAGGTGTGCTGTGAGCCGGCCCGCGTAGTCCACGGAGCAACGGGCGATGACGAGACGCATGGTCGGCAACGCTACTCGACGACGGGGGCCCGGCGCGATCTCCTCATCCGTCGCCCCCGTCACTCGGGCCCCGGCGGGTGGCGGCGGAGCGGGCTTGCCCCTCTTTGCGCCCCTTCGTTATTGGCCGGTTGTGTTCCCGTTCTCCTGGTGCGGCCCCGACTGCGCGCTTACCGTGGAAGCCGGAGGTCGCCGCCCGTGCACGCTGCGTCGTCGCCCCCCTTCCCTGCCCGTAGGGCCCCGGTCACCGTCCGGGGTCGCGAGAGGAGAACCCATGTCGCTCGACGTCTCACCGGCTCTGTTGGAACAGGCCGAGCGAGGCGAGGTCGACGAAGCCGACTTCGTCGACTGCGTCCGGACCTCCCTGCCCTTCGCATGGGAGATGATCAGCTCGCTGGTGGCTCAGCTGAAGGTCGACGGCGGAGAGTTCGCCGACAACCAGACGCCGCCGCCGGACGAGCAGGCTCGTGGTCAGCTGCTGCGCGCGCTCGCGAGTGATGCGATACGCGGCGCGCTGCAGCGGCACTTCGGAGTGCGTATCGCCTTCCAGAACTGCCACCGCGTCGCGGTGTTCCCGCTGGACGCCTCGGTCGACGACCGACTGGCCAAGTTCACCTCGGTGAGGGGCCAGTTGCTCAACCAGTCGCCCGAACTACGGGACTGCTGAACGCTTCCGCTGCCGTCCCGGGCCGCGGGAGGTGCAACTGGCTTCGGGGCGGCAGCTCCTGTACCACCGCACCACAGGTCCCCGGACGTCCCCGGGCGTCCCCGGCCCCAGGCCGGCATGCGCGGGTCAGGTGAGCAACGGCAGCACGTCGGCGCCCAGCCGCCGGACGTTCTCCTCGGTCGCCGTGAGATCGCCCGACCCTTCCACCAGGAGGGCGAAGCGCGTGATCCCGGTCCGCTCGGCGGTGGCCGCGAGCCGGTCGGCGGCCAGCCGGGGCGGCCCCACCGGGTGCAGCCCGCAGAGCAGTTCCGTGTACGCGACCGGATCCCGCATCACGCGGTGCCTGCCGTCCACCGTGACATGGGCGTCCAGCCCCTGCCGCAGCCAGCCGGGCATCGCCTTCACGAGCGTCTCCGTGGCCGCCCCCGCGTCGTCCGCGATCTGGGCCACCCCTGCGGACACATGTGCGGCCCCCGCCACCACCTCGGGCGGATGGCCCGCCTCGCGCGCCGCCGTACGCCACAGGGCGACCATCTCCGCCTTCTCCTCGTCCCCGCAGTGCATGCCCAGCAGCATGGGGAGCGCCTGCCCGGCCGCGAGGCGCACGGTCTTCGGCGAGGTGCACGCCACCACGACCTCCGGCCCCGGCGCCCCCGGCCCCGCAGCGGCCGTCCCCGGGGCGGGGCCCGGGCCCTCCAGCAGCTCGTCCGCGCGCGGCACCACCGCCACCTCCCGGAAGCCGAACCGCTCGCCGCGCCCCGCGACGCGCGGCTTGCGCAGCCAGTCGAGCACCAGGCCCACCGCCTCGGGGAAGCCGTTCTCGTACGCGTCGAGGCCGCCGCCGAACACCTCCAGGTCCACCCACGGACCGCCCCGGCCCACCCCGAGCGAGAAGCGCCCGCCGCTGGTCAGGTGCAGCAGCGCCGCCTGCTCGGCGAGGGCGACCGGATGGTGGTTGGGCAGCACGCTGACCGCCGTGCCGACCCGGATTCTGCGGGTGCGGCCCAGCAGCAGCGCGGCCAGGGTCGTGGCGGACGGGCAGACGCCGTACGGCACGAAGTGGTGCTCGGCCAGCCAGACCGAGTCGAGCCCGCTCTCCTCCGCGGCCTCGGTGGACCGGACGGCCCGGTGCAGGGCCTCGGCGGGCCCCTGCCCCGGGAACTGGGCTGCCAGAACGAACGTTCCGATGCGCATCGCCTATTGCCTCCTCGCGGCCGACGCGTTTCCCCCCCACGGGCAACAACGTCTGACACGTGCCAAAGGCACGGTCCCGCGCGAAGTTGTTGCGATTTTCCGCTAACTCACCCCACTGCCGGGCCCGCCCCCACACCGTCCGGCCTCCGCCGCCGATGCCAGGGCCTAGGCTGGAGCCACCCCTGCCCCATCTCCCGTGAGGTGTCCCGTGTCCCCGCGCCGTAACCGCCCCCGCGGCGGAGAGAAGCACGACGAACATCCCGGCACGGCGCCCGGCAGGTACGGCGGCGGAGGGGCCACCGAGAGCTGGCGGGGCGAGGAGTGGTCGGTGCGCCCGGTCAGCGGGGCGAGCGCCCAGGGCAAGCGGTACCGCTGCCCCGGCTGCGATCAGGAGATCCCCTCCGGCGTCCCGCACCTGGTGAGCTGGCCCGAGTACGGCGGCATCGAGGACCGCCGGCACTGGCACAAGGCCTGCTGGAACGCGAAGGACCGCCGCACCACCAGGGTGCAGCGGTCCCGGAACGCCCCGCGCCACTGAGGGCGCGGGCCCGCCTCTCAGACGTCGCGCCGGTTCAGTACGGCGACGGCCCCGGCCAGGACCACCGCCGCCAGACCCAGCATCAGCAGCACCGGCTCCCAGCCGGTCGGGCCGCTGTCGGTCATCGTCGTGCCGTACAGCCCCGCCAGCTGGTTGGGGATCGAGTAGTCGATCAGGAAGCGCTGGAGGCCCCGCAGGTCGTCGGCGAACATGAACAGCGCGAGGACCAGGGGCAGCAGCACCACACCGATCATGATCGTGATCGCGCCCGCCGAGTGCCGCACGATCGCGCCGATCCCGAGCGCCAGCAGACCGAGAGCCGCGAGGTAGAGCCCGACACCGACCGTGGCGAGCGTCCACTCGCCGGCCGACGCCCCGGGGCCGTGGAGGATCGCGGTCTGGGCGACCGCCGCGACCGCGGCCGTCACCGCCGTGACGGCGAAGGCCAGCGAGGCGAAGACGATCGCCTTGGCCATGAGCACCCGGCCCCGGCTCGGGCACGCGGTCAGCGTCGTACGGATCATGCCGGTGCTGTACTCGGAGCCGATGGTCAGCACCCCGAGCGTGATCACGCAGATCGAGCCCAGCAGCACCCCGAAGAGTCCGAGCGTCAGGACCGGCTCGCTCTGCATACCGCTCTGCCGGTCCACCTCCAGCAGCAGCGCGATGCCCGGCCCGACCGTCAGCATCAGCGCGACCATCACGCCGAGCGTCCACATCGTGGCGCGTACGGAACGGATCTTGGTCCACTCCGAGGCGATCGCGTCGCCCAGGGTGGCGGGCCGGATCGGGATCGGCGACTCGTAGGGGACCGGCAGGCCGGCTTCCGGCGTCTGCGGGGTGGCCGGGGCGGTCATCGGGGGTCCTTGCTGGTCTGCTCTCCGGCCGGGACGGCGGAAGAGGCCTCGACGGCGGGGGCGGCGGTGACGGGGGCCCCCGCGGAGGTTCCGTCGGCGGCGGGGGAGAGGGAGGGGGAGGACGACGCGGGGGCCGCAGCCGCACCGGGGGAGGGGGCGGACGGGGCGGGGTCCGGGCGCAGGCCGGGCGGAGGCGGGGCGAACCAGCCCTCCTGCACCACCTCCACCGGCTCGACGGCCTCCCCGCCGGACCCGCCGACGGGATGCCCGTACGCGTCCAGGGGCTGCGGCTGAGCCAGGCCCTCCTTGGCGTCGTCCGTCGAGCGGTAGTCCACCAGCCCCTGCGTCAGCCGCATGTACGCCTCCTCCAGGGACGCCTGGTGCGGCGACAGCTCCCACAGCCGTACGTCGCAGCCGTGGGCCAGCTCGCTGATCCTCGGCAGCGGCAGCCCGGTGACCCGCAGCGCCCCGCCGGGCTCGGAGAGGACCCGGCCGCCCGCCTCGATGAGGGCGGCCGTCAGCTTCCGCCGGTCCTCGGGCCCGTCCTCGGGAACCCGGACCCGGGCGAAGTCGGCGGAATTGGCCGAGATGAAGTCCGTGACGCTCATGTCGGAGAGGAGCCGGCCGCGCCCGATCACGATCAGGTGGTCGGCGGTCAGCGCCATCTCGCTCATCAGGTGGGACGAGACGAAGACGGTCCGGCCCTCCGCGGCCAGCATCTTCATCAGGTTGCGGACCCAGTGGATGCCCTCCGGGTCGAGACCGTTGACCGGCTCGTCGAACAGCAGCACCCGGGGGTCGCCGAGCAGCGCCGCCGCGATTCCGAGCCGCTGCCCCATGCCGAGGGAGAAGCCGCTGGTACGCCGCTTGGCGACGTCCCGGAGGCCCACGACGCCCAGCACCTCGTCCACCCGGGCCGCCGGAATGCCGGCCAGCTGGGCCAGGGAGAGCAGGTGGTTGCGGGCGGTACGGCCGCCGTGCACGCCCTTGGCGTCCAGCAGGGCGCCCACCAGGCGCGGGGCGTTCGGCAGGCTGCGGTAGGGGTGGCCGTCGATCGTGACGTGGCCCGCCGTGGGGCGGTCCAGACCGAGGATCATGCGCATGGTCGTGGACTTTCCCGATCCGTTGGGACCGAGGAACCCGGTGACGGCGCCGGGCCGCACCTGGAAGGAAAGGTCGTCCACGGCCGTCTTCGCGCCGAAACGCTTGGTCAGCCCGACTGCCTCGATCATGCTCCAGCCCCATCGACTCACTCCGGCGTGCGGGGCTCGGGCCGCCTGGCCGCACACCCCCGTAAGAGTTAGGAGGATAACCAGGCGCTGACGGTTCCGGCCACGTCGTACACGGTCGGCGACCGGGCGGTCACCGGCTTGCGGACGGCTGCGCGGGGCGCGCGCTCAGGCGTCCCGGCTCCGCAGGACCAGGAAGCCGCCGAGGACCGCCGCCACCACCCACAGCACCATGATCCCGAGCCCGCCCCACGGGCCGTACGGGGCCGGGTCGCTGTTCATCGCGTCGGGGACGACCTGCATGATCTTCGAACCGGCCTGGTCGGGGAAGTACCGGGCGACGGTCTTGGCCACCGGCACCGCCGCCAGGATCTGCGACACCAGGAAGAAGAACGGCATCAGAATGCCCAGCGACAGCATGGAGCTGCGCAGCATCGCCGCCACCCCCATGGAGAAGATCGCGATCAGCCCCATGTAGAGGCCGCCGCCGACCACCGCGCGCAGCACGTTCTCCGCCCCGAGACCGGTGCCCCGGTCGCCCAGCATCGCCTGGCTCAGGAAGAACGACACGAAGCTGGTGAGCAGCCCCACGGACAGGGCGAGCGCACCGGCGACCGTGATCTTGCCGAACAGGAAGGCGGCGCGCTGGGGCACGGCCGCCAGCGAGGTGCGGATCATGCCGGAGCTGTACTCCGTACCGACCACGAGGACCCCGAACACGACCATGGCGAGCTGGCCGAGCACCATCCCGGAGAAGCTGACGAAGGTCGGGTCGAAGGTGGCCTGCTCCGCCTCGGAGAGGTCGTCGAACTGCGCGTTCAGCAGGGCGCTCAGCGCCGCGCCCATCGCCACGGTGACGACGAACGCCGAGATGAGGGTCCAGGTGGTCGAGGAGACCGACCGGATCTTGGTCCATTCCGAGGTGAGGACCGCAGGCACCGAAGCCATGTCCGTCACGCCTCCTTGCCGTCGGTGGAGTCGGGCTTGTTCCAGTTCTCGCCCCAGCCCGCGCCCACGGCCGGCGGTCCGACCGCCGCGTCCCGTTCGGAGTGGGCGTGGTACTCCACCGAACCGGCCGTCATCTGCATGAACGCCTCCTCCAGCGAGGCCCGCTGGGAACTCAGCTCGTGCAGCACCAGCTGGTGACGGGCCGCCAGCTCGCCCAGCTCCTCGGTGGAGGCCCCGTCGATCTCCAGGACGCCGCCCGCCGTCTCCACGGCGGTGAAGCCCTCCTGGTGCAGCACGTCGCGCAGCCGTTCCCACTGCGGGGAGCGCAGCCGCGTGTAGCTGCGGGAGTTCTCCTGGATGAAGGCGGCCATCGAGGTGTCGGCGAGCAGCCTGCCCTGGCCGATCACGATCAAGTGGTCGGCGGTCAGCGCCATTTCGCTCATCAGGTGCGAGGAGACGAAGATCGTGCGGCCCTCCGATGCGAGCGCCTTCATCAGGTTGCGGATCCAGTGGATGCCCTCGGGGTCCAGTCCGTTGACCGGCTCGTCGAACATCAGGATCTCGGGGTCGCCCAGCAGGGCGGAGGCGATGCCGAGCCGCTGGCCCATGCCGAGCGAGAACCCCTTGGACTTCTTCTTCGCCACCGCCGTGAGGCCGACCATGTCGAGCACCTCGTCGACCCGGCCGCGCGGGATGCGGTTGCTCTGCGCCAGGCACAGCAGGTTGTTGTACGCGCTGCGGCCGCCGTGCATCGCCTTGGCGTCGAGGAGTGCGCCGATGTACTTCAGCGGCTCCTGGAGCTCGCGGTAGTGCCTGCCGTCGATGCGCACCGTGCCGCCGGTGGGGTTGTCGAGGTCGAGCATCATCCGCATCGTGGTGGACTTGCCCGCCCCGTTCGGGCCGAGGAAGCCCGTCACGATGCCCGGCCTGACCTGGAACGACAGATGATCGACGGCGACCTTGCCGCCGAATCGCTTGGTGAGCCCCTCGACCTCGATCATGCGTTCACGCTAGAACGCCAGAGCGCCCGGCGCCACCACAAGGGCGGAACCGGGCGCACACGGGGGTACTCCGCGCGGCGGGACTCAGCGGGTCTGCTGGGCCGGGACGCCGCGGTTGGCGGGCTCGTCCTCCACCGGGGAACCGGCTGCGGCCACGGCGGCGCCGGTCAGCGTCGCCAGCATCTCGCGGACGTTGGTCAGCTGCGCGTTGATCGAGTCGCGGCGGTTGGTGAGCGCCGCCAGCTCGCGCTCCGATTCGCTGCGGATGCGGTCGGCCTTGGCGTTGGCGTCGGCGACGATGTCCTCGGCCTGGCGCTGGGCGGTCTCCACCGTCTGGCGGGCCCGGCGCTCGGCGTCCGTGCGGAGCTTCTCGGCCTCCAGGCGGAGCTGCTCGGCGCGGTGCTCGATCTCGGCGAGACGCTTCTCCGCCTTGGCCTGCCGGGACGCGAGGTCGCGCTCCGACTGCTCGCGGCGCTTGGCGAGGTTGGTCTCGAAGTCGGCCGCGGCCTGGGCGGCCTTGGCGCGGGTCTCCTCGAAGAGGGCGTCGGCCTCCTCGCGCTTCTGCTGGGCGTCCTTCTGGGCGTCGGAGCGCAGGGTGTTCGCCTCGCCCTGGGCCTTCTCGACGATCCGGACGCCCTCGTCCTCGGCCTTCGCCTTGCGCTCGGCGGCGAAGGACTCGGCGTCGTTGCGCACCTGCTGGGCCGCCGACTCGGCCAGCTCGCGGTGCTGCTCGGCCGCGCGACGGGCCTCCTCGCGCAGGTCCTTGGCCTCCTCCTCGGCGAGGCGGAGAATCTTCTCGACACGGGCGCCGAGCCCGGCGTACGACGGCTCCGCGTCGTTTACCTGGGCCTGGGCGTTCTGCGTTTCGAGGTGCAGCTCCTCGATGCGCTTTTCCAGAGAGGTGATTCGGGCCAGAGCACTGTCACGGTCGGCGACGAGCTTGTTGATGCGGTCGTCCACCTGACCGCGGTCGTAGCCTCGTCGCACGAGCTCGAAGCCGAAGGGGGAGGAAGGGTCACTCATGGGGTTCCTGTCGAATGAGACCGGTGAGGTGATAGAGGGAATCCTAGGGGCCATTGCGGCGTGTCAGCGTGAAGATGCCGGTTTGATCTGGAGAATGACACCCCTTTTGAGTGGCTGACCCCCGGAGCGCTTGCCACTGCGAGGGTTGAATGTCCATGACGAAGCACGGCGCGCCGCGGACCGGCTACCGCTCGGACGACTTGCCCCCCGATCGCGTACCCGCCGCCGCCGGAGCCTTGGAACCCCCCGTGGAACCGGCCGCCGGCTTTCCTCCCCCGGTCGGAGTCTCGAAAGACTCCAACGCCTCCAGCACGTCCTGGACACGGGAGATCTCCGCGTTGATGTCCTCGCGCCTGCGCACCAGGACGTCCAGTTCGCGCCGGCCCTCCTCCACCATCGTCTTCGCCTCCGCCTCGGCGTCGGCCCGCAGCTTCTCCGCCTCGCGGACCAGGCCGGCCTTCTTGGCTTCGGCCTCCTTCAGCAGCGACTCGGCCCGCTTCACCGCGGCGATACGGACCTTGCTCGCCTCCGCGTTGGCCTCCGCCAGCAGCTCCTTGGCCTTCGCCTCGGCCTCGTCGCGCTGCTCGGTCGCCGCCTTCATCAGATGGTCGACGCGCTCCCCGGCGGTCTTCATCTGCTCGGACGTCTCCCGGCGGGCCCGCTCGTGCAGCTCCTCGATCTCGCTCTCCAGCCGGGCCCGCTGGGCCTCGGCCCGCTCCCGGATCTGGGTCGCGTCGCGCCGCGCGCCGACCAGCAGCTCGTCGGCGTCCGCACGGGCGCGCTCCACCAGGGTGTTGCCCTCGACCGTCGCCTCGGAGGCGATGCGCACGGCTTCCTTGCGGGCCGCGCCGACCATCGTGTCGGCCTGGCCCTCGGCCTCGGTGGCCGTACGCAGCGCTTCCTCCCGCGCCTTGTTGATGAGCTGGTCCGCCTGCTCGGCCGCGTCCGCCCGCCGCTTGGCCGCCGCCTCGCGCGCCTCGTCCAGCACCCGGTCCGCCTCCTGGCGGGCCTGCGACCGCAGCTCCTCCGCCGCCGACTCCGCGTCCGCGCGCAGCCGTTCGGCCTCCTCGTGGGTGCGGGCCGCGTGCTCCTGCGCCGCACCGAGCCGCTCGGCCGCCTCGGCGCGCAGCCGCTCGGACTCGGCCCCCGCCTCGGCCAGCATCCGGTCCGCCTGCTCGGTGGAGTCCGCCCGGCGGCGGTTGGCCTCCGCGGTGGCCTCGACGACCAACTGCTCGGACGCCTGGGCCGCCTCGGCGCGGATGCGCTCGCTCTCGGTGGTGGCCTCGCCGATCAGCCGGTCCGACTGGGCCGCCGCCTCGGAACGGATCCGGTTGGCGTCCTGCCGGGCCTCGGCCCGGGCGCGCGAGGCGTCCTGCTCCGCCGACGCCAGGGCGTCGGACGCCTCGGTGCGCATCCGCTGGCTGTACTCGGAGGTGTCCGCGCGCAGCCGCTCCGACTCGCCGATCGCCTCGGAGACGGTCCGCTCGGCCAGCGCCTTCGCGGCCTCGGTCTCCTCCTCGGCCTCGCGGCGCAGCCGCGCCGCCTCCTCGTTGGCCTCCCGGCGCAGCCGTACGGCGTCCTCGGAAGCCCGCTCCCGCTCCGCGTGCGCGTCGGCGCGGACCCGGTCCGCCTCCTCCTGCGCCTCGGTACGGGTGCGCTCCGCCGCGTGCTCCGCCGCCGAACGCAGCCCGGTGATCTCCTCCTCGGCCTGCTCCTGCAGGCCCGCGACGGAGTCCCGCACCTGCTGGGCGGTCTGCTCGGCCGCCGCGACCAGCTCGGTCGCCCGCGCGTCCGCCTCCTCGACCAGCCGGGCCGCCTCGGCCCCGGCCTCCTCGACCCGCTTGCGGGCGGCGGCGAGCAGCTCCTCGCTCTGCTCGCGGGCCCGCTCGCGCTCCTGCTCCGCCTCGGTCCGGGCCGCGCCGAGGATCTCCTCGGCCTCCCGGCGGCGGCGCGTGGCCTCCTCCTGGGCGGCCTCCAGCGCCTCGGCCGCCTCGGCGCCGACCCGTTCGGCGGCGGCCGCGGCCTCCGCGCGCACCCGGTCGGCGCTCTCCTGCGCCTCCGACTTGAGCCGCTCCGCCTCGGCGGCGGCCTCGCTCCGCAGCCGTACGGCGACGTTCTCGCCCTCGGCCCGCGACTGGGCGGCGTCCGCCGCGGCCTCGTCGCGCAGCCGCTCGGCCTCCGCCTCGGCCTGCTCGGCCAGCGCCCGCAGCCGCTCGGCGGACTCGTTGCGCAGCCGCTCGGTCTCCTCGGCCGTCTCGCGGCGCAGCCGCTCGGCCTCGGCCCGGGCCTCGCTCAGCGCCTCCTCGGCGGCGGCGAGCCGGGACTCGGCCTCGGTGTGCAGCCGGGCCAGCTCCTCGGCGGCCTCGGCCTGCCGGGCGGCGACCCCCCGCTCGGTCTCCTCGCGCAGCTCGGTCGCGGCGGCCTCGGCGGCCTCCGTGACCGCTGCCGCCTGCTCCTCGGCCTCGGTCCGCATCCTGTCGGCCTCGGCCCGGGTGCGCTCCAGCGTCTCCTCGGCCTGCTTGCGCAGGGCCGCGGCCCGCTCGGCGGCCTCGGCGCGGATGCGCTCGCTCTCGCCGTTCGCCTTGGTGCGCAGCTCGTCCGCGTCGGAGCGGGCCCTGGTCAGCAGCTCCTCGGCGGTACGGGCGCCCTCCTCCAGCTGCTGGACCGCCTCGCGGCGGGCCTCGCCCCGGATGCGCTCGCCCTCGGCGACCGCCTCGGAGCGCAGCTCCTCGGCCTCGCCGCGCAGCCGGCGGGCCTCCTCCTGGAGCTCGACCGTCTTGGCCCGGTACTCCTTGGTGTCGTCCTTGGCCGCGCCCTTGAGCTCGTCGGCCTGCTCCTCGGCCTCGCCGCGCAGCCGGTCCGCCTCGGCCTGGGCCTCGCGACGGATGCGCTCGGCCTCCTCGCGGGCCGCCCGCGTGGTCGACTGCGCGTCCTCGGACGCCTTGGTCAGCACCTCCTCGGCGCTGCGGGCCGCCTTCGCGAGCTGGGCGGCCGCGTCCTCCGCCGCGGCCGTGCCGGCCTTCTCGGTCGCCTCCGCGATCAGCCGCTCCGCCTCGGCACGGGCGTCGACGAGGGCCTGCTCGGCCTCCTCCTTCAGCGCCTCGGTGCTCTTGGTGGCCTCCCCGACCAGCCGGGCGATCTCCGACTTGGCCGTACGGGTGCGCTGCTCGTTCTGCGACTCGGCGGCGGCCACCTGCTTGGCCGCGGCCTCCTTCGCCTCGGAGAGGAGCTTCTCGGCCTCCAGCCGGGCCTCGCGCAGCCGGGCCTCCGCGTCCGACAGCCGCTGCTCGGCGGTGCGGTTCAGCTCGGCGGTCTGCCGACGGGCCTGGTCGGTCTCCGCCGTCGTGGTGGAGCGCAGCCGCTCCGCGTGGCTGGTGGCCTCCTGCGCCTGGGCGGAGGCGTTCACCAGCAGCCGCTCGGCGTCCTTGCGCGCGCGCAGCAGGATCGCTTCGGCTTCGGCCCGCGCGGCCTCGGCCTCCGAACTGGTCCGCCGACGGGTCTCCTCCGCCAGCCGGGCGGCCTCGTCCCGGGCGGCGGCCAGCGCCTGCTCGGCCTCGGCGCGGGACTCCTCCAGCAGCCGGCGGGCCTGCGACTCGGTGCGGGCGCGCAGCTGTTCGGCCCAGGCGACGTTCTCGTTGACGTGCGACTCGACGGTCTGGCGGCGCTCCGCCAGCTCCTGGTCGAGCCGCTGCCTGCGCTGGACCGCCTCGGTGTGCAACTCCGCCTGCAGGCGCGCCTGGTGCTCGGCGTGCTCCTGCAGGATCCGCTGCGTCTGGGCCCTGGCCTCACGCAGCTCGCGCTCGGCGTCGCTGCGCATCTGCTCGGCCTGAACCTGCGCGTTCCGCAGCATCTGCTCGGCCTGGTAGCCGATGTCCGCACTGTCGTACGCGGGACGGTTCGCGAGATTGCGCCGGGCCTCGTGCAGCTTGGCACGCAAGACCTCGACCTGGTAACCGAGGTCCTCGGCGTGCTGGACGGCCTTCTCCCGCTCGGTCTTCAGCCGGTCCATCTCGGCTTCGAACCGCGAGAGATGGTCGTCTTCAGCTCGGTGGCTCTCCTGGCGTTCGTAGCCCCGCACTGCGCGGTCCCATCCTTCCCCGAGCTCTCAACTTCTTCCCCGAGCTCTCGACTTCGTTCGAGCAGGGGAGGCCCCACTGAGCAGGGGAGACCCCAAACCCGGAGGGAAACTCTCCACGAGCACTGCCCGCGGGCGAGCCGTCCCCCCGGGGAATGGTGACAGACAAACGACGAGGACGCGGTACGGCCCCGACCCGGCCCCGGCCCGGAGCCGCCCACTCTACCGGGCCGGATATGCGGAGGTCAGTGCTCCGCCCGGCTCGTGACCAGTTCAGTGAGGACGCCGTGGCAGTCCTTGGGGTGCAGGAACGTGATCCGAGACCCCATGGAACCCGTCCTGGGCTCGTCGTACAGCACCCGGACGCCCTTCTCGCGGATGTCCGCCGCGTCCCCGTCCACGTCCTCGGTGCCGAAGGCGATGTGGTGCACGCCCTCCCCGTTCTTGGCCAGCCACTTGCCGACCGCCGAGTCCTCCCGGGTCGGCTCCAGCAGCTGCAGGTAGGAGGCCCCGCCGTCCGAGGTCCCGTTGATCTTGAGCATGGCCTCCCGGACGCCCTGCTCCTCGTTGATCTCGGAGTGGAACACCTCGAAGCCGTACGTGGCACGGTAGAACTCGACGGTCCTGTCCAGGTCGAAACAGGCGATTCCGATGTGATCGATGCGCGTCAACATGGATTCAGCATGGAGCGAGTCCCCTGCTCCCGCCATGGTTACCCAACGTGCGCGCCGTCACACCGGCAGCCGGATGACGGGCGCGGGAGGGCTCAGTACATTCAGGTAAACCCTCGTTCACATCCGATCCCAAGGGGCCGTGCCCATGCCAGCAACGACCGGTACCACCACCTCAGTGATCGTCGCGGGAGCCCGGACGCCCATGGGCCGTCTGCTCGGCTCCCTCAAGAGCTTCTCCGCCGCCGACCTCGGCGGGGTGGCGATCAAGGCCGCACTGGACCGGGCGGGCATCGGCGGCGACCAGGTCCAGTATGTGATCATGGGCCAGGTGCTCCAGGCGGGCGCGGGCCAGATCCCCGCCCGGCAGGCCGCGATCAAGGCCGGCATCCCGATGAACGTCCCCGCCCTCACCGTCAACAAGGTGTGCCTGTCCGGACTCGACGCCATCGCGCTGGCCGACCAGCTCATCCGCGCCGGGGAGTTCGACGTGGTGGTCGCGGGCGGCCAGGAGTCCATGACCAACGCCCCGCACCTGCTCCCCAAGTCCCGCGAGGGCTACAAGTACGGCGCGATCGAGATGCTGGACTCGATGGCGTACGACGGTCTCACCGACGCGTACGAGAACATCCCCATGGGCGAGTCCACCGAGAAGCACAACCGCCGCCTCGGCCTGGACCGCGCCGCCCAGGACGAGATCGGCGCGCTCTCCCACCAGCGGGCCGCCGCCGCCCGGAAGAACGGACTGTTCGAGGCCGAGATCACCCCGGTCGAGATCCCGCAGCGCAAGGGCGAGGCGGTCCTCTTCTCCCAGGACGAGGGCATCCGCGCCGAGACCACCGTGGAGACCCTCGGCAAGCTGCGTCCCGCCTTCGCCAAGGACGGCACGATCACCGCGGGCACCTCCTCGCAGATCTCCGACGGCGCCGCCGCGGTCGTCGTGATGAGCAGGGCGAAGGCCGAGGAGCTGGGCCTGGAGTGGATCGCCGAGATCGGCGCCCACGGCAACGTGGCCGGCCCCGACAACTCCCTCCAGTCGCAGCCCTCCAACGCCATCCGGCACGCCCTGGAGAAGGAGGGCCTGACCGTCGACGACCTCGACCTCATCGAGATCAACGAGGCGTTCGCCGCCGTGGCCGTCCAGTCCATGAAGGACCTGGGCGTCACCTCGGACAAGGTCAACGTCAACGGCGGCGCGATCGCGCTCGGCCACCCCATCGGGATGTCCGGCGCCCGGGTCGTCCTGCACCTGGCCCTGGAGCTGAAGCGGCGCGGCGGCGGCACCGGCGCGGCGGCGCTGTGCGGCGGCGGCGGCCAGGGCGACGCGCTGATCCTCCGCGTCCCGGGCAAGTAGTACGCGTAACGATCCCGGGACCGCACGGCTCCCGGGACAGGGCAAGGCGAACGGAGCGGTGAACGTGGACGTGGACGTCCCCACGCTGGTCGAGCAGGCGCGAGCAGGCAGGCCGCGCGCGGTGGCCCGGCTGATCTCGCTGGTGGAGGGGGCGTCCCCGCAGTTGCGCGAGGTGATGGCCGCGCTGGCGCCGCTGGCGGGCCACGCCTACGTCGTCGGGCTCACCGGCTCGCCCGGCGTCGGCAAGTCCACCTCCACCTCGGCGCTGGTCTCCGCCTACCGCCGGGCGGGCAAGCGGGTCGGCGTCCTCGCCGTCGACCCGTCCTCCCCGTTCTCCGGCGGGGCGCTGCTGGGCGACCGGGTCCGGATGTCGGACCACGCCTCCGACCCGGGCGTCTACATCCGCTCGATGGCGACCCGGGGCCACCTCGGCGGTCTCGCCTGGTCGGCCCCGCAGGCCATCCGGGTGCTGGACGCGGCGGGCTGCGACGTGGTCCTCGTCGAGACGGTCGGCGTCGGCCAGTCCGAGGTGGAGATCGCCTCCCAGGCCGACACCTCCGTGGTGCTGCTGGCCCCGGGCATGGGCGACGGCATCCAGGCGGCCAAGGCCGGAATCCTGGAGATCGGCGACGTGTACGTGGTCAACAAGGCCGACCGGGACGGCGCCGACGCCACCGCCCGCGAGCTGAACCACATGCTGGGCCTGGGCGAGGCCCGGGGACCGGGCGACTGGCGGCCCCCGATCGTGAAGACGGTCGCGGCCCGGGGCGAGGGCACGGACGAGGTCGTCGAGGCCCTGGAGAAGCACCGCGCCTGGATGGAGGAGCACGGCGTCCTGGCGGAGCGGCGCACGGCGCGGGCGGCCCGCGAGGTCGAGACGATCGCGGTGACCGCGCTGCGCGAGAGGATCGCCGATCTGCGCGGCGACCGCCGCCTGACCGCCCTGGCCGAGCGCATCGTGGCGGGGGGCCTGGACCCGTACGCCGCGGCGGACGAGCTGGTGGCGGGGGTCACGGAGGGCGCCTGAACCGACGGGAAGGCCCCGGGGGAGCGACGGGCGTCGCTCTCCCGGGGCCTTCCCCGCTTCCGGGCCCCGGAGGACGGGGCCGGGTCAGTCGTCGTCGCCGTCCCGGTCGTCGCCGTCCCGGTCGTCGCCGTCGTCGTCGCGGTCCACCGTGACCTTGCCGTTCCTGGCGTCCACGCGCAGTTCGTGCTGCTTGCCGTCCTTGCCCTCGATGTCGACGTCCCAGCGCAGGACCCCGCCGCGGCGGTCGCCGTCGTCATCGTCGTCCAGGTCGATCGAGGTGATCGTGCCCGGCGCGGTCTTCAGGGCCGCCGCCGCCGCCCGGTCCAGGGTGACGGCGGAGGAGCGGGGCGCGTGGCGGTCGCGGTCGTCGTCGTCGTCCTCGCGGGTCTTCAGGACCTTGCCGCTGGTGGCGTCCACCGCGACGTCGTGCCACTTCCCGTCGGAGCCGCGTACGTCCAGCTCCCAGACGGTCCGGCCCTCGTGGTCGTCGTCGTCCGCGTCCAGCTCGGCCCCGGTGACCGTGCCCGGGGCGCTCTTCAGCGCGGCGGCGACGGCCCGGTCGAGGGAGACCCGGACGTTCTTCGCGGCGGTGGCCCGGTCGTCGCCCCGGTCGTCGGGAGCCTCGTCGGCGTCCTTGTCGTCGGCCGGGCCCACGCTGCCCGCGCTCGTGGCGGGCGCGCGGTCGCGGTCGTCGTCGCTGTCCGCGAAGGCCGCGGCGCCGGCGGCGCCGCCGCCGATCAGAACGGCCGCGGTGATCGCCGCGATGGTGACGTTGCGCTTCATGAGGTTCCTCCCCGGGAGCTGCTGTGCTGTTCGACGGGTTCCACACTGCCGCCCCGATGCTGAACGCAGCCTGAAGCCGCCTGAAGGCTTCTTCAGGCGGAGTTTGCGAGGCTGTGCGCATGCGCCTGTTGATCGTGGAGGACGAGAAGCGCCTCGCGGTGTCCCTGGCCCGGGGACTCACCGCCGAGGGCTTCGCCGTGGATGTCGTGCACGACGGGCTGGAGGGGCTGCACCGTGCGAGCGGGGGCGGCTACGACCTGGTGATCCTCGACATCATGCTGCCCGGCATGAACGGCTACCGCGTCTGTTCCCACCTCCGCGCCGCCGGGCACGAGGTGCCCATCCTCATGCTGACCGCCAAGGACGGCGAGTACGACGAGGCCGAGGGGCTGGACACCGGCGCCGACGACTACCTGACCAAGCCCTTCAGCTACGTCGTCCTCGTCGCCCGGGTCCGCGCCCTGCTGCGCCGCCGGGGCGCCGGAACCGCCGCGCCCGTCCTCACCGTCGGCCCCCTGCGCATCGACACCGCCGCCCGCCGGGTGCTCCGCGACGGGGAGGAAGTCCCGCTCACCGCCAAGGAGTTCGCCGTACTGGAGCAACTCGCCCTGCGCGCCGGGCAGGTGGTCAGCAAGGCCGAGATCCTGGAGCACGTCTGGGACTTCGCCTACGACGGCGACCCGAACATCGTCGAGGTCTACGTCTCCACCCTGCGCCGCAAGCTGGGCGCCGCCGCCATCCGCACGGTGCGCGGCGCGGGCTACCGGCTGGAGGCGCGGTGAGGTCCGTCCGGGCCAGGGCCGCCCTCGGCGCCACCCTGGTCGTCGCCGTCGCCCTGGTCGCGGCCGGTCTCGCCGTCCTCCTCGTCCTGCGGGCCAACCTGATCGACCAGGCGGACCTCCAGGCCGAGGTGGTGGCCCGCGAGGTCGCCGGGGAGCTGGCCACGGGCGCCCCCTACAGGGAGGTGGAGCCGGACGACGAGGAGGACCACCCGGTCCAGGTGGTCGACGAGGAGGACCGCGTCGTCCTCGTCTCGAAGGAGCTGCGGGCCGTCACCGGCACCGGCGCGAGCGGCGTCACCCCGGTCCCCGCGGCCTCACCGTCGCCCGGCGACGACGACGGCGACGACGGGGGCGAGGAGGCCCGCCCCGGCCGGGGCCAGGTCTCCGACGACGACCCGGACTTCTCCGACGGCACCGCCACCGTCGACCGCACCACCGCCGACTACCGCTTCGCCGCCGTCGAGGCCACCACCCCCGAGGGGGTCACCCTCACCGTGTACGCGGGCGCCCCCCTCGCCGCCGAGCAGGAAGCGGTGGACACGGTGCGCGGGGCCATGCTGACCGGACTGCCGGTGCTCCTGGCGGTCGTCGCCGGGGTGACCTGGCTGGTGACCCGCCGCGCGCTGCGGCCCGTGGAGGGCATCCGGCGCGAGATGGCGGCGATCACCGCATCCGAGGATCTGGCCCGCAGGGTGCCGGAGCCCGGCTCCCGGGACGAGATCGCCGCGCTGGCCCGGACGACGAACGAGACGCTGAGGGTCCTGGAGGCGTCCGTGGAGCGGCAGCGGCGGTTCGTCGCGGACGCCTCGCACGAACTGCGTTCCCCGATCGCCTCGCTGCGCACCCAGCTGGAGGTGGCCGAGGCCCACCCGGAGCTGCTGGACCTTCCGGGCGCGGTCGCCGACACCGTACGGCTGCAGGCGCTGGCGGCGGACCTGCTGCTGCTGGCCCGGCTGGACGCGGGGGAGAAGCCCGGCGGGGGGACGGTGGAGCTGGGCGCGCTGGTGCGGGAGGAGGTGTCGCAGCGCACCGGGGACCGGACCGCGGTGGCGGTGGAGGTCCCGGAGGGCGGGGCGTTCGAGGTGAACGGGTCGCGCGGGCAGCTGTCCCGGGTGGTCGGCAATCTGCTGGACAACGCCCAGCGGCACGCGGAGACGGACGTCGCGGTGTCGGTGGCGGCGGACGGGCGCGGCGTACGGGTGGAGGTGCGGGACGACGGGGCGGGCGTTCCCGAGGAGGAGCGGGAACGGATCTTCGAACGGTTCGTCCGGCTCGACGACGCCCGCAGCCGGGACGAGGGCGGAGCCGGCCTGGGGCTCGCCATCGCCCGGGACGTCGCCGTCCGCCACGGCGGCACGCTGACGGTGCACCGGGCGGAGGGGGGCGGTGCGGCCTTCCGCCTCCGGCTGCCGCGCGCGGCCCGGCGTACGTGACGGCCGGCTTCGGCGAAGACGCGGGTGCGGGCGCGGGACGGTCGCCGCCGCGCCCCGCGTCCTACAGCTTGCCCCGCTTGCCGCGCAGGTGCTCCGCGATCGGGGTCAGCGCCGCGTGCAGCTCGGCCAGCGCCTCGGGGGAGAGTAGGTCCATGAAGTGCTGCCGCACCGAGGCCACGTGGTGCGGGGCGACCTTGCGCATGGTCTCCGCGCCGTGCTCGGTGAGGACCGCGAACAGTCCGCGCCGGTCGGATTCGCAGTGGGTGCGGCGGACCAGTCCGGCGGTCTCCATGCGGGTGATCTGGTGCGAGAGCCGGCTCTTGGACTGGAGGGTGGCGGCGGCGAGGTCGCTCATCCGCATCCGCTGCTCGTCCGACTCGGAGAGGTTGACCAGGATCTCGTAGTCGTTCATGGTCAGGCCGAACGGCTGGAGGTCCTTCTCCAGCTGGTGCGTCAGCAGCCTGCTGACGTCCAGGTGGGTGCGCCAGGCGCACTGCTCCGCGTCGCTCAGCCAGCGGGTGGCCGTCTCGGTCTCCATACGTGGATTCTACCTAAGAAGTTGAAAGCCGGACGAAATGGGGGAGTGTGACATCCGGCGCTCCCGGTCCGCCGGGGAGGCGGCAGGCCCGTCGGCACGTGCCGACACCGGGGCGCGGACATGCGGCGTCACACTCCGCAGACTACCGCTCACCACCCGAAGCGGCGCTGGAGGTCCCCCAGCTGGCCGGGCATCTGCGGGGCGGCGCCGGGCCGGCCCTCGCCTCCCGGGACGCCCGGCTCGTTCGGCGCGACGCCCGCCGCCCGCTCCGCCATCAGCGCCTCGGACGACTGGAGCAGCACCGTGCCCGCCCCGACGAACTCGAACTGGTGCTCCTCCCCCGACGTCCCGCCGATCCCCGTCAACGACCGGATGCCGCCCATCACACCCGTCAGGTAGCCGTGGTCGTAGTGGTGGCAGGGGGAGGGGCAGTCGGCCCAGCCCACCAGCGCCTGCGGATCGACCCGCAGCGGCGGTTCCATGAACACCACCGGGCCGTTGGACGCGGCCACGAACTTCCCCGTGCCGATCAGCGTCACGAACCCCGGCACGATCGACTGCTTCAGCGCGAGCGAGGGGTCGAACGCCAGCAGGTTCCCGGACCGGATGGTGAGGTTGCCGTCCTCCAGGTCGAAGGAGTTCACGTCGAACGCCCGGTCCGCCAGCAGCATCTTCCCGCTGCCCTCGGCCACCACCCAGTCGCTCGCGTGCAGCGGCGAATGGAAACTGGAGCGCACCAGCCGGTCGAACCGGCCGTGGCCGATCCCGTCGAAGGCGATCTGCCCGTAGTAGGCGATCATCTTCCCCTTCTGCAGGAACCACCGGCTCCCCTTGAGCTCCACGCAGAAGGTGTAGGCGTTGACGTTGTCGTCCGAGGGCAGCGTCATCGGATCGAAGACCACGGGCGTGCTCACAGCTTCTCCTCCGACGCCTGGACGTAGACCGCACCGCTCCCGCTCAGCTCCAGCTGGAACGCCTCGCCGGAACCCCGCCCCACCATGTCCCGCCAGCCCACGGCGGTGGACAGCTTGTTGCGGACCTCGCCGTGGTGGGCGACGTAGGCCTGCGGGTCCACGTGGACCTCCCGGCCGGGCGTGACCGGCAGCTCGATCACCCCGCCGTGCGCCATCACCGCCACCGCGCCGTGCCCCTGGAGCGTCGTGGTGAACAGGCCCTGGCCGGTCACCTGGCCGCGCACCATGCCCATCACCCCGCCCTGCGATCCCATGAACATCGTGCCCTGCCGGAGCGTCCCGTCGAAGGCGAGGAGCCGGTCGGCCTCCACGTACAGGGTGTCGCCGGACAGCTCGATCACCTGGACGTGGTGGCCGCCGTGGCCGAACATCACCGTGCCCGACCCCTCGACCGTCATCAGCGGCACCGCCTCGCCCGCCACCCGCCGGCCGATCATCGACGCGAAGCCGCCCCGGCCGCCCTGGATGTTCGGGGTGAAGGACACCTCGCCCCGGTACGCCAGCATCGCACCGCGCTGGCTGAACACCTTCCGGCCCGGGACGAGGACCGCCTCGACCACCTTGGAGTTGATCTCCCGGAACGGCATCAGACCTCGCCCCCCACCGTGTTGCGCTCGCTGGGCTGGACGTAGACCAGGCCGTCGCCCTCGAAGCGGATCTGGAACGCCTCGCCGGAGCCCTCGCCCATCAGCGTCCGGAAGTTCACCCCCGCCTGGAAGTGCTGCTGGAGCCTCCCCTGGTGGGCGATGTAGGCGCCGGGGTCGACCGTCAGCGGATACCGCGGCGACACCCGCAGCAGCACCGCCGTGCCGTCCGACGTGATCGCCGCCTGCCCGGTCCCCTCCACCGTGGTGGTGAACAGCCCGTTGCCGCTCGCTCCGCCGCGCAGCCCGGTGAACGTGGTGCCCGTGCGCAGCCCGGCGCCGGTGGCCAGCAGATTGCTCGCCTCCACGTACAGGGTGTCGCCGTGCAGGGCGACCAGATTGATCTCGCTCGCCCGGTCGGCGAAATAGCAGGTGCCCTGCCCGGAGACCTCCATCACCGTCATCTGTTCGCCGGTCAGCCGGCGGGTCACCATGCCGCGCAGGCCCTCACCGCCGCCGGACAGCTTCTTGAAGGCCATCCGGCCGTCGTACGCGACCATCGAGCCGTTCTTGGCCTTGACGGCGTCGCCGGTCAGATCGACCGCGAGCGTCTTGCTGCCTTGGAGTCGGAACATCGCCACGCCCTGACGGTAGCCCTCCGCCCGGCCGCCGGGCCAGGGCCCGCGGAACCGTCGCGCCCCGGATGCGCGCCCGGACCGGCCCTGATATGCGGCGACGTGGACGAGCGCCCGGCGGGCGGCCCCCGGCTCCGGAGGAGTCCCGGCGCGATGCCACAATGGGGACGGCTTGTGCGTGCGTTCACAAGCTCACGCGACCCCTCTCACCGAAGGTGCCCCTGTGGACATCAAGACCGCTTCCGCCCTGCACCGGCTGCGCCTCATCTCGATTCCCGAGGCGCTGTCCTTCCCCGCCCTGATCCTCTTCGGCTCGGTCCTCAGCCGCGTCTCGGACATCGACTTCCTGATGATGCCGCTCGGCCTGATCCACGGCGCGCTCTTCGTGATCTACGCGGTGTTCCTGCTGGACGTCTGGATGAAGGCGAAGTGGCCGCTGGGGCGCGTCGCGCTCTTCTTCCTCCTGTCCCTGATCCCCTTCGGCGGGCTCTACGGCGACAAGCTCCTCAAGAAGTACGAGGCCGACGGCGTCATCGCCGCCCGCGCCCGCCGCGAGGGCACGGTCAGCGCATGATCGTCGCCTTCTCCGTCTCGCCCCTCGGCGTCGGGGAGGACGTGGGGGAGTACGTCGCCGACGCCGTACGGGTCGTCCGCGAGTCCGGGCTGCCCAACCGCACCGACGCCATGTTCACCTCCGTCGAGGGGGAGTGGGACGAGGTCATGGAGGTCGTCAAGCGCGCCGTGGCCGCCGTCGAGGCCCGCGCCGGGCGCGTCTCCCTGGTGCTGAAGGCCGACATCCGGCCCGGCGTCACCGACGGACTGACCTCGAAGGTCGAGACCGTGGAGCGTCATCTCGCCACCTGACGACCCGTCCGCGCGGGTCCTCCCGCGTTCACCCGAAAAGCCCCCGGCGCCACACGGCCGGGGGTTTTCGCGGCTCCGGACCGAAAACCGCTCACTCGGACCTGCCGAGTCGACACACCGTTAGCCGTCCCCTTCTGTAGGGATATCAACCCGTTCGACAGTGGGAGGCACGGTGCGGTCGGAGGGCTACGACTACGACACCTACAGCCGGCTCGCGGGACCGCTCACGGAGCCGGACCCGACCGGGTACCGGGTGCGGTACAGGAGCCTGCTCTCGACGGAGAAGCACCGAATAAGAGCCGTCCTGCTGATGACCCTCGCCCCGGTGCTCACCGGCGTCCTCCTGCTGTACCTGGTCTGGCCCACGCACTGGACCGAGCGGGAGAACGGGGAGTGGTGGCTGGTCGCGGCCGACACCGCGATGCTCGTGTCGATCGCGCTGATCGAGCTGTTCATGCTGGTCAACGTGGTCTCCATCGCGCACGCCACCCTCGTCGCGCGGGATCCGGTCCCGGTGACGCCCGAGCCCGGCACCCGGGTCGCCTTCCTGACCACGTACGTCCCCGGCAAGGAACCGCTCTCCATGGTCCGCGCCACCCTCAAGGGGGCCGTGCGGCTCGTGCACGACGGCCCGCTGGACGTCTGGCTGCTCGACGAGGGCGACGACCCCGGGGCCCGGATGCTCTGCGCCGAGCTGGGCGTCCACCACTTCACCCGGCGCGGGGTTCCGGAGTGGAACCGCGACAAGGGCGTGCACAAGGCGAGGACCAAGCACGGGAACTACAACGCCTGGATCGCGCTGCACGGCGACGACTACGAGTTCTTCGCCTCCGTCGACACCGACCACGTGCCCATGCCCAACTTCCTGGAGCGGATGATGGGCTACTTCCGCGACCCGGACGTCGCCTTCGTCGTCGGACCGCAGGTCTACGGCAACTACGACTCGGCCGTCACCAAGGCCGCCGAGTCGCAGCAGTTCCTCTTCCACGCCCTGATCCAGCGCGCGGGCAACCGCTACGGCGCCCCGATGTTCGTCGGCACCAACAACATCGTGCGCATCGCGGCGCTCAAACAGGTCGGCGGCCTGTACGACTCGATCACCGAGGACATGGCCACCGGCTTCGAGATCCACCGCCGCCGCAACCCGCGCACCGGACGCCACTGGCGGTCCGTCTACACCCCCGACGTGCTGGCCGTGGGCGAGGGCCCCGCCTCCTGGACGGACTTCTTCACCCAGCAGATGCGCTGGTCGCGGGGCACCTACGAGACGCTGTTCAAGCAGTACGGCAAGGCGCTGTTCCGGATGCCCCCCGGCCGCCTCCTCAGCTACACGCTGATGCTCGTCTACTACCCGATGACCGCCGTCAACTGGCTGCTCGGCGTCTTCAGCTGCGTGCTGTTCCTCTGGCTCGGAGCCTCCGGCACCCAGGTCGCCGCCTCCATCTGGCTGATGCTCTACAGCGACGCCGCCGCGCTCCAGATCGGCCTCTACCTCTGGAACCGCCGGCACAACGTCTCGCCGCACGAGCCCGAGGGCTCCGGCGGCCTCGCCGGCATGGCCATGTCCGCGCTCTCCGCCCCCGTCTACCTGAGGTCGCTGGGCTCGGCCGTGCTGCGGACCGACGGCCGGTTCGTCGTCACGCCCAAGGGCGGCCAGGCGTCCCCGGACCGGCTGCTCACCTTCCGTATCCACCTCTTCTGGGCGGCGGTCCTGCTCTCCTCGCTCGCCGCGTCCGTCGTCCTGGACCACACCCACGCCGCGATGCGGACCTGGGCGGCGCTCGGCCTGGCGATCTGCCTCGCCCCGGTCGCCGTGTGGGCCTGGACCGTCCGGCAGGACAGGCGGGCCGAGACCGCCCGTGCCGTCCCCGTCCCCGCGCCCCCCTCGTCCGGGGCGGCGTACGTCCCCACCGCCCCGGCCCCGTCGCCGTCCACCACCACCGCGACGGCGGGCACCACCGCCACCACCACCGCAGGAGGGAACTGAGCCATGGCCTACCGGCCTTCGAAGAAGATGAAGAAGACGCTTCTGGGCGGCGGCGCGGTGGTGCTGCTCGCCGGACTGAACGCGCCCGCCGCGCTGTCCTTCGCGCAGGACCGGTACCACGCGTACAAGATCGACCAGCCCGCCTACAAGGCCGAGTACGGCTCCTGGGAGCGTGTGAACATCCCGAAGGAGTACCGCACCAACGCCATCCACGCGGCGCTCCTGCACACCGGGAAGGTGCTCATCGTCGCGGGCTCCGGCAACGACCAGAAGCACTTCGACGAAGGCACCTTCGACACCGTGCTGTGGGATCCGGCCGAGAACACCTTCCAGAAGATCCCCACCCCCGAGGACTTCTTCTGCGGCGGCCACGCCCAGCTCCCCGACGGCCGCCTCCTGATCGCGGGCGGCACCGCCCGCTACGAGGTGCTCGACGACAAGGTGAAGCGGGCCGGCGGCGGCATGCGGGTCAAGAACGAGAACCCGGACAAGCCGCTGAAACTGAAGAAGGGCACCGTCTTCCGCTCGGCCTCCGGCAAGGAGTACGTCGCCAAGTTCGACGTCACCGTCCCCCAGGCCAAGCGCGAGTTCGACGTCGACTACTTCGAGAGCGGCCAGATGAAGCCGTGGAAGACCAAGGTGACCGCAGCCGAGCAGCGGGTCTTCGTCGAGGCGGTGGACGAGGGCCCCGAGGCGGTGGCGCCGGAGGCCGCGCAGTACGAGATCGTCGGGCTGAAGGGCAAGGACGCCGACAACTCCTACGGGCTGGCCGAGAAGATCACCATGGACAAGCAGGACTTCCAGGGGATCCGCGCCGCCTACGAGTTCGACCCCACGGCGGAGAAGTACATCAAGGTCGATCCCATGAAGGAGGCCCGCTGGTACCCCACCCTCGTCGGCCTGGAGGACGGCCGGGTGCTCTCCGTCTCCGGACTCGACGACGTCGGCGCGATCCTGCCGGGCGACAACGAGATCTACGACCCGAAGACCAAGAAGTGGTCCAAGGGCCCCTTCCACTACTTCCCGACCTATCCGGCGCTGTTCCTCACCAAGGGCGGCAAGCTGTTCTACCCGGGCGCCAACGCCGGTTACGGCCCGGCGGACAAGGGGCGCGAGCCCGGCATCTGGGACATCGAGAAGAACACCTTCACCAAGGTCCCCGGGCTGACCGACACCGACCAGCTGGAGACGGCGGCCTCGCTGATGCTGCCGCCCGTGCAGGACCAGAAGGTGATGGTGCTCGGCGGCGGCGGGGTCGGCGAGTCCAAGAAGTCCACGGCGCGCACGGCCGTCATCGACCTCAAGAAGGAGAACCCGGCCTTCGAGGCGGGCCCCGACCTGCCGCAGGGCACCCGTTACCTGAACAGCGTGATCATGCCCGACGACACCGTCTTCACCAGCGGCGGATCGGAGGACTACCGGGGGCGCGGGGCCAGCAACATCCTGAAGGCGCAGTTCTACGACCCGAAGTCCGGCGCCTTCAAGGAGGCGGCCGAGCCGACCGTGGGGCGCAACTACCACTCCGAGGCGCTGCTGCTGCCCGACGGGCGGGTGGCGACCTTCGGCTCCGACTCGCTCTACGGCGACAAGGACAACACCAAGCTCGGCAAGTTCGAACAGCGGATGGAGATCTACACCCCGCCGGCCCTGCACCGCGCCGAGGGCGAGCGCCCGGTGATCGGGGACGGCCCCGAGGACGCCGAGCGCGGCACGACGGTCACGTACCGGAGCGCCGACGCGGACCGGATCGCCACCGCCCGGCTGATGCGGCCGAGCGCCGTCACCCACACCACCGACGTGGAGCAGCGCTCCATCGAACTGGGCCTGGAGAAGGGCGAGGGCAAGGTGAGCGTGACCGTGCCGGACGACCCCACACTGGTGCCGCCCGGCTGGTACATGCTCTTCGTCACGGACACGGACGGCGTCCCCTCCGAGGCGAAGTGGGTCAAGGTCGCCTGAGGACGCGGAGGCGCCGGGCGCCCGGACCCCACGGGGCCCGGGCGCCCGGCGCGGTCAGGAGGCGGCGCGTTCGGCCAGGCCGAGCGCGTACTCCGGCCACCAGTCGCCGGCCGGCGGGCCGCCCCGGCAAGTGCCGTCGGAGTCGCCCGGCCGCTTGATCCACAGGTAGGCGTCGAGGCGGTCGTCGCCGGTGTCGGTGGTCGGCGGAGTGCCGAGCCCCCGGCCCGGCGGGTTGCACCAGGCTTCCTCGCGGCCCCCGGACAGGGGGCCCTTGCCGTTGCGGCTGGTGTCGATCACGAAGTGCGAGCCGCCCACCGCGTCGGAGAGCCGGGCCGCGTACGCCTTCACGTTCTCGTTCGACTGGAAGTTGGAGACGTTCAGCGAGAAACCGTCGGCCCGGTCGATGCCGGCCCGGCGCAGCGGCTGCGCCATCGTGGACGGTTCGTCGATCCAGTCCGGGTTGCCCGCGTCCAGGTACACCCGGGTGTTCGGCCGGGCCTTGAGCGTGTCCACCGCCTCGGACAGGAGCTGGTAGCGCTCGGCGTGGTGCCCGGGCGGGGTGCAGCCGTCCGCGATGTGGGGGAGGGCGTCCGGCTCCAGGACGACGGTCGCGGGCGCGTCCCCGATGGCGTCGGCGAACGCCCCGATCCAGGAACGGTAGGCGTCCGCGTCCTTCGCGCCGCCCGCGGAGTAGAGCCCGCAGTCGCGGTGCGGGATGTTGTACGCCACGAGCAGGACGGTCTTCTTCGTCCGCGCCGCGGCCCGCACGGCGGCCCGGATGCCCGGGGCGGGGTCGTCCCAGGCGGGCCAGTCGGCCACCGGGCGGTCGGAGATCCGCCGCAGGATCTTCGCGTCCCCTTCGCGCCCCTCCTTCTCCCAGGCGCGCACCTGGCGGGCCGCGTCGCTGTCCGGGTCCACCCAGTACGGCGACGCCGCGCTCGGGGCGGGCTCGCCCCGGAGGTTCCCCCCGGCCTCCTCGGCGGTCGGGGCGACGCGCGGCTCCGGCGTCGAACAGCCCGCGGTGAGGGCGGTCACCAGGACGAGAGCGGCCAGGACGACGGGACCGGTACGGGGGAGAGCGCGGGAGACGGTGCTGCGGCCGGACATCCAGACCCCTCGGGCGGCGGTGACGCACGGATTCGGAAGACGGGGGAGCGGGCGCCATCGTGCCATACCGGTCACCGAGAGTGGCGGTACGACACCGTCCGTGACCCGTGCGCCCGCGGAGTCCCGGTGTTCCGGTGTTACGGCGTTCCGGAGTCCCGGTGTTCCGGCGCCCCGGTGGCCTCACTCCGACGCGGCCAGCGCGATCCCCAGCGGGGTGCGCTCGTACAGCACCTGGTGGCCGTAGCGCCGCGAGGTCAGCAGCCCCGCCCGGCGCAGCACGGACAGGTGGACCGAGACGGACGAGGGCGCGAGGCCCAGCCGGTGCGCCAGCGTGCTCGTGCCGGCCGGTTCGTCCAGGGCGCACAGCACGTCGGCCCGGGCCCGGCCCAGCAGTCGGCCGAGCGTCTCCGGCGTCCGCCCGCCCGCCCCGGACCAGAGGCCGCCGATGCCGCGCGCGGGGTAGATCAGCCCCGGCTGCCACGGCTCCTCGTGGCCGCCGACCACCTCCGGCCAGACGAAGACGCTCGGCATCAGCACCAGCCCCTGCCCGCCCAGCACCCGCCGGTGGTCGCCCCGGGTTCCGGCCACGGTGAGCGTCGAGCCGTTCCAGCTCAGCCGGGTGCTCACCTCGCCCAGCACCCCTCCCAGACCGCTGTCCGCGAGCCGCCGGGAGTGGTAGGCGATGTCCGCCTCCAGCAGCGCCCGCAGCCGGGGCCAGTAGGGCTCGATCAACGCCTCCCAGGCCCGCTCCAGCAGGTCGGCCAGCTCGCGCACCGCCCGCGCGGGATCGGCCAGCAGCCGCCGTCCGACCGCCGACTCCCTCCCGCCCGGCCGGTCCGCCAGGGCCGACGCCATGTCCTGCCGCGCCACGTCGGGATCGGTCGCCCGTACGGTCGCGAGCTCCTCCTCGAAGGTGGCCAGCGGCCCGATCGGCGGCGGGCAGATGAAGTCCGGGTTGTGGCCGGCGTCCGGCATCAGCAGCCACAGGGGCTCCAGGTCCAGGGCCGCGGCGGACTCCCGGACGCGGCGGAGCCACGGCAGGTGGTAGCCGTGCCGGGCGGGCCGGGAGAGCGTGCGCACCGCCTCCTGGGTTTCGAACAGCGGCGACAGCGCGAACCGGCAGCGCAGCAGATCGCTCTCGCCGAAGTGGAGCTGGAACGGCACGCCTTCCCCTTCCGGGCCCCGAAGATTCGTCCTGAACCGAAAGTCTACGGACGAGGCCCGCCCGGCCCCAGGCTCGTCCCATGCCGAACGACAGACCCGCCCCGGTGGACACCCCTCGTACTCCGACCGCCCCGGCGGCACAGGTCCCGGCTCCGCCCCCGGAGCGTGCCGCCCCCCTCCCCGACCCGGGCCCCGGGCCCACGCTCCGGGATCCGGCGGCCCCGGCGGACCGCGCCGCCCCGGCCGCCACCACGCCCTCCGCCCTCGCTTCCGGCGCCGGGACCCGCGCCGTCCCGGACCCGGCCGCCCCGCCCGGCTACCGGGCCGTCTTCGCCGTCACCGAGTTCCGGGCCGTCTTCGCCGCGCACCTGCTCTCGCTGCTCGGCGTCGTCGTCAGCGAACTCGCGCTCACCGTGCTCGTCTACGACCTCACCCGATCCCCGCTGCTCAGCGCGCTGACGTTCGCGCTGGGGCTGCTGCCGTACATGATCGGCGGGACGCTGTTCGCGGGGATCGCCGACCGCTACCCGGCCCGCCGCGTCCTGGTGGTCTGCGACCTGCTCTGCGCGGCCTGCGTCGCCGTGATGCTGGCGCCCGCCACCCCGGTCGCCGGCCTCCTCGCCCTGCGCTGCCTGGTCGCCGCGATCGCGCCCGTCTTCACGGGGACGCGGATGGCGGCGCTCACCGACATCCTCGGCGAGGGCGACCTCTACGTACTGGGCCGTTCGCTGCTGCGGATCGTCTCGCAGAGCGCGATGCTCATCGGGTTCGGAGCGGGAGGGGTGCTGCTCACCGTGCTCTCCCCGCGCGGCGCGATCACCGTCACCGTGGTGACGTTCCTCGGCTCGGCCGCCCTGCTCCGCTTCGGCACCCGCGACCGTCCTGCCCGTTCCGGCGGCGGGGAGCCCGGCGGCACCCTGCTGGGGGAGTCGCTCTCCGGGGCCCGTCTGATCCTGGGCGACCGCCGCGTCCGGGCGCTGATGCTGCTGTTCTGGGCGCCCGCGATGTTCGTCGTGGCCCCGGAGGCGCTGGCCGCCCCCTACGCCGACGCGATCGGGGCCCCGCCCGCCGCGCTCGGGCTGCTGCTCTGCGCGATGGCCGTCGGGCACATCGGGGCCGAGCTGTTCGCGGGGTCCGCGCTCAGCCCCCGCCACCGCTCCCGGATCGTCCTGCCGGTCGCCGCCGTCGGACTGCTGCCGCTCCTCGTCTACGTGGTCCGCCCCGGGCTGCCGCTGGCGGTCGCCGCCCTCGTGCTGGCCGGGGCGGGCGCCGCGTACGTCATCGGGCTCGACCAGTGGTTCGTCGACGCCGTGCCCCAGGAGCTGCGCGGCCGGGCCATGACCCTGCTCACCGCCGGGCTGATGACCGTCCAGGGGTTCGGGATGGCGCTGGCGGGGCTCGCGGCCGAGTTCTTCCCCGTGCACCAGGTGGTCGCGGGCTCCGGCCTCCTGGGCACCCTGTGCACGCTGCTGCTCGTCGTGGAGGTCCGCAGGACAGCCCCCGGACGGATGTCCGATACCGAAGAGCGAGACGGAGCTGACCGGCATGTGACCAGTGGGTAAGGTCGGTGCCGTGCCGAAGCCGCTCAGCCTTCCCTTCGACCCCATCGCCCGCGCCGACGAGCTCTGGCGGCAGCGCTGGGGGCCCGTGCCCTCGATGGGGGCGATCACCTCGATCATGCGGGCCCAGCAGATCCTGCTCGCCGAGGTCGACGCCGTCGTCAAGCCGTACGGACTGACCTTCGCCCGGTACGAGGCGCTGGTGCTGCTCGCCTTCTCCAAGGCCGGCGAGCTGCCGATGTCCAAGATCGGGGAGCGGCTGATGGTGCACCCCACCTCGGTCACCAACACCGTGGACCGGCTGGTCAGGTCCGGTCTCGTGGCCAAGCGGCCCAACCCGAACGACGGCCGCGGAACGCTCGCGTCCATCACCGGCAAGGGCCGCGACGTCGTCGAGGCGGCCACCCGCGACCTGGTCGCGATCGACTTCGGGCTCGGTGTGTACGACGCCGAGGAGTGCGCCGAGATCTTCGCCATGCTGCGGCCGCTGCGGGTGGCGGCGCAGGACTTCGAGGAGAAGTGACCGCGGCCCCGCGGTGAGCCGGGGGCCGGGCCGCCCGGCCGAGTGCGGAACCTCCCGGCCCGGGGCGGGGACCGCACGAAGACCGCTTGGTCCGGGGCGGGGACCGCACGTCGGCCACCCGGTCCGGGGCGGGGGTCGCGCGAAGATCGCCCCGGTCGTCCCGTTACGCTCGATGCCATGAAACAGAACGTGCTCACCCGCTACCGGGTGATGGCCTACGTCACCGCCATCTGGCTGCTCGTCTTCACCGTGGCGATCATCGCGAAGTACGGATTCCAGACCGGCGACACCATGCTGATCTCCCAGATCCACGGCGTGCTGTTCATCGTCTACGTCGTCTTCGCCTTCGATCTGGGCTCCAAGGCGAAATGGCCCTTCGGCAAGCTCCTGTGGGTGCTGGCCGCCGGCTGCATCCCCTTCGCCTCGTTCTTCGTCGAGCCGAAGGTCAGCCGGGAGGCCCGCGCCCTGGTCACCGACCCCGCGCCTGCCCCCGCCCAGGTCTGACCCCGGCGCGTCCGGCACACCCGCACCGCCCCGCGCGAAGCGCCGGGCGGTTTGCCATCGACATTTAGTAGGACGTCCTAGTAAATTCGAGGGTATGGACGCTGACGCGATCGAGGAAGGCCGCCTCCGCTGGCAGGCCCGTTACGACAAGGCCCGCAAGCGCGACGCGGACTTCACCACGCTCTCCGGTGACCCCGTCGAGCCCGTCTACGGGCCCCGCCCCGGTGACACGTACGAGGGATTCGAGCGGATCGGCTGGCCGGGGGAGTACCCCTTCACCCGCGGCCTGCACGCCACCGGCTACCGGGGCCGCACCTGGACGATCCGCCAGTTCGCCGGCTTCGGCAACGCCGAGCAGACCAACGAGCGCTACAAGATGATCCTCGCGGCGGGCGGCGGCGGACTCAGCGTCGCCTTCGACATGCCGACGCTGATGGGCCGCGACTCCGACGACCCGCGCGCCCTCGGCGAGGTCGGCCACTGCGGGGTCGCCATCGACTCCGCCGCCGACATGGAGGTCCTCTTCGGCGGCATCCCCCTCGGGGACGTCACCACCTCGATGACCATCAGCGGCCCGGCCGTCCCCGTCTTCTGCATGTACCTGGTCGCCGCCGAGCGCCAGGGCGTCGACCCGGGCGTGCTCAACGGCACGCTCCAGACCGACATCTTCAAGGAGTACATCGCGCAGAAGGAGTGGCTGTTCCAGCCCGAGCCGCATCTGCGCCTGATCGGCGACCTGATGGAGCACTGCGCCGCCTCCATCCCCGCCTACAAGCCGCTCTCCGTCTCCGGCTACCACATCCGCGAGGCCGGGGCGACGGCCGCGCAGGAGCTGGCGTACACCCTCGCGGACGGTTTCGGCTACGTGGAGCTGGGCCTCTCCCGCGGCCTGGACGTCGACACCTTCGCGCCCGGACTCTCCTTCTTCTTCGACGCCCACCTCGACTTCTTCGAGGAGATCGCCAAGTTCCGCGCCGCCCGCCGCATCTGGGCCCGCTGGATGAAGGAGACGTACGGCGCGAAGACCGACAAGGCGCAGTGGCTGCGGTTCCACACCCAGACCGCCGGGGTCTCGCTCACCGCGCAGCAGCCGTACAACAACGTGGTGCGCACCGCCGTCGAGGCGCTCTCCGCCGTCCTCGGCGGCACCAACTCGCTGCACACCAACGCCCTCGACGAGACCCTCGCACTCCCCTCCGAGCAGGCCGCGGAGATCGCCCTGCGCACCCAGCAGGTGCTGATGGAGGAGACCGGCGTCGCCAACGTGGCCGACCCGCTGGGCGGTTCCTGGTACGTCGAGCAGCTCACCGACCGGATCGAGGCCGAGGCCGAGAAGATCTTCGACCAGATCAAGGAGCGCGGCACCCGGGCCCACCCGGACGGGCAGCACCCCATCGGGCCGATCACCTCCGGCATCCTGCGCGGCATCGAGGACGGCTGGTTCACCGGCGAGATCGCGGAGTCCGCCTTCCAGTACCAGCGGGCCCTGGAGAAGGGCGACAAGCGGGTCGTCGGCGTCAACGTCCACCACGGCTCGGTCACCGGCGACCTGGAGATCCTGCGCGTCAGCCACGAGGTCGAGCGCGACCAGGTGAGCCAGCTCGCCGAGCGCAAGGCCGCCCGGAACGACGCCCAGGTCACCGCCGCCCTCGACGCGATGCTCGCCGCGGCCCGCGACGGCTCCAACATGATCGCGCCCATGCTCGACGCGGTACGGGCCGAGGCCACGCTCGGCGAGATCTGCGGGGTCCTGCGCGACGAGTGGGGCGTCTACACGGAGCCGCCGGGGTTCTGAGGGGCGCTCAGCCGTACCCCGGGCCCCGGACGCGTGCCGTCCGGGGCCCGGGCCCTCTCACCCGGCCCGGGCCCCGGTCAGCCCCGAGAGCAGCAGCACGGTGAACCGCCCGGCCCAGTCGGCGTCGACCGGCTCGGCGCTCACGAGCATCCGGTGCACCACCGCGCCCGCGATGACGTCGAAGATCAGGTCGGCGGTCCGGTCCGCCGCCGACGCGTCGGTCTCGACCGGCAGTTCACCGCGTCGCTGCGCCCGCAGCCGCCCCTCCAGCACCAGGCGCTTCTGCCGCTCCACGATCGAGTCCCGGATGCGCAGCCGCAGCGATTCGTCCCGGGTGGACTCCGCGACCACCGCCATCAGGGCGGTCCGGGTCTCCGGCCGTTCCAGCAGGGCGGCGAACTGGAGCACCACCCCCTGCACGTCGGCGGCCAGGCTGCCCCGGTCCGGCAGCTCCAACTCGTCGAACAGGACCGCGACCGCGTCCACGACCAGTTCGTTCTTGCCCGCCCACCGCCGGTAGAGGGTCGTCTTGGCGACCCCGGCCCGGGCCGCCACATCCCCCATCGTCAGCTTCGACCAGCCCAGATCGACCAGGGACGCCCGCGTCGCCTCCAGGATCGCGGCGTCGGCCGCGGGGCTCCGCGGACGTCCGGTCCGGCCGGCTCGGAGATCGCTGTCGCTCATGATGCGGCGACCATACCGGCCGGTAGGAAAACCGCTACGCCCCGGTAACCGTGAGACAGATCACCGGGACCATCTGTCGCGGCGGGGCGATCGGCAGTTACGCTACGGGTCGTAGCGTAAGGAAGGCGGCCGGCCCGCCCCCGTACGCCGCGCAACGAGCGACAGCCACCGGGGCCTTCACCAGGCCCCGAGGCGCCGGGTGGGGATCCGGCGCCGCACGGACCGGCCGGACGGGGATCCGGAAGGTCCACCCGGGTCTTCACCGGCCCACGCGTCACGACCGGGTCTTTTCAGGGGCCCGGCCGGTTCCGCCGAGGCCCTCCGGGGCCTCACCGGGCCCTTCGGGCGCCCGGGACCGTCCTGGTCCGTCCGCTCCCGCGCGCCGGCGGGGGCCTTCGGCCGGGCCGGTTATCGCGCTCGCTTTTCGCAACGGTGCGCTCAGGGGGGAGGATGTGCGTATGCAGCCTAGGAACATGTCCATGAGCGGCGTCGTCGACCTCGCCGCCGTCAAGGCGGCCGGCGAGGCCAAGGCCAAGGCGGAGCAGGCCCGAGCCGACGCCGCCCGCACCGGAGCCTCCGGCGCCGTCGCGCCCGCCTCCCTGGTGATCGACGTCGATGAAGCCGGTTTCGAGCGCGACGTCCTCCAGCGCTCCACCGAGGTGCCCGTCGTCCTCGACTTCTGGGCCGAGTGGTGCGAGCCGTGCAAGCAGCTCGGTCCTCTGCTGGAGCGGCTGGCCGTCGAGTACAACGGCCGCTTCCTGCTGGCCAAGGTCGACGTCGACGCCAACCAGATGCTGATGCAGCAGTTCGGCATCCAGGGCATCCCGGCCGTGTTCGCCGTCGTCGCCGGGCAGGCCCTCCCGCTCTTCCAGGGGGCGGCCCCCGAGGCCCAGATCCGCGAGACGCTGGACCAGTTGATCCAGGTCGGCGAGGAGCGCTTCGGGCTCACCGGGATCACGGTCGACCCGGACGCCGGGACGTCGGGCGCCGTACCGGCCGAGGCGCCGGCCGGCCCGTACGACGCCCTGCTGGAGGCCGCCGCCTCCGCGCTCGACGCCAATGACTTCGGCGGTGCGATCCAGGCGTACAAGAACGTCCTCACCGACGACCCGGCCAACCCGGAGGCCAAGCTGGGCCTCGCCCAGGCGGAGCTGCTCGGCCGCGTCCAGAGCATGGACCCGCAGGCGGTCCGCAAGGAGGCCGCGGACAACCCGGCCGACGTGGACGCCCAGATCGCCGCCGCCGACCTCGACCTCGTCGGCGGACACGTCGAGGACGCCTTCGGCCGGCTCGTCGAGGCGGTCCGCCGCACCGCGGGCGACGAGCGGAACACCGCCCGGCTGCGGCTGCTGGAGCTGTTCGAGGTGATCGGTCCCGAGGACCCCAGAGTGACCGCCGCGCGCACCGCGCTCGCCCGCGTCCTGTTCTGAGACCGGCCCGCCGTCCGCTCCGGACGCGCCCGATTGTTCCGATGTGACAAGACGGCCGCACCGCCCACCCGGCGGCGCGGCCGTTTTGCCGTCCCGACGCCAAAGAACGGCCCGAGAAGCCGTCGCTTTACCAAATCTTGACAAAGATGCGAGCTGTTACTCGCAGTAAGGCGCACGGCCGTTTCTGTCCGGTTTCCAGGGAGTTTCCCGCCATTCCGATGTCCCTTTCGTTCCACCCTGCGTCGCCGCGCGATGCCGCGCTGTCGTCCGGTGGTTATCGGGCCGTTACTAGCGAGTAACGATCCCCCTTGTGTCGGGCGCGTGAATGCACCACGATCGGCCACGCTCGGTCCACCACCTTCCGCCCGGCCTCCAGCCGGTGCCCGAGGGGCTGTTGGATCCCCACCGAGTGGGTCGGAGGCAGTGGCGCCGGCCCTGGACAGGGGGGTTCCCGCTCGATGGCGGGGCCTGTCCGACCGGCCGTGCGGAGCGCGCGGCCCGTGGTTGTCGCTCGGGGGTGAACGCCGGTGGATCGGATACGGGACACGTCTCCGCTCGCGGGCGCTCTCCTTCCCGAGGACGTAGCACTTCTCCCATCCCAGGCCGGGCACGACGCCCGCCCGGAGATGTACGTCCGAGAAGAAGGAGCAAGTATGAGTTCCCAGGTTCGCGGTGGGACGAGATGGAAGCGGTTCGCTCTGGTCATGGTGCCGAGCGTCGTCGCCACGGCGGCGGTGGGCGTCGGCCTCGCGCAGGGTGCGCTGGCCGCCTCGTTCAGCGTGTCCGGCCAGAGCTTCAAGGTCCGCACCGACAAGCTGGAGGGCGAGGACTTCGTCCAGTACGGCAGCGTCGCGGTCGGCAAGGACCTCGAGGGCAACAAGGCGGCGCACGCGGTCGCGGTGTCGGGCTTCAGCAGCGCGACGATCACCAACATGTGCCAGTCGGTGGTCACGCCGAAGGTCCCCTTCATCAACAAGAGCATCAGCCTCAAGCTGAACGCCGGTACCGACCCGGACAACCCGGTCAAGGCGACCAACCTCTACCTGGACGTCGCGCAGCTCGACGCCGACGCCGAGTTCGAGAACATCGATATCGGTGTCGCGGCGGGCTCGCTGCGGAAGGAGAACCGGCCGAACAGCATCGGTATCCAGCCCGGTACGCAGGCGAACGGTGCGGGCTTCGCCCAGCGGGCCGACCGGGCCGTGCTGACCGATGTGAAGCAGACGGCGTGGGCGACCACCGCCGGCACCTTCAAGCTCAGCGACCTGAAGCTCAGGCTGCACACGGGCGTCGAGGAGTGCTTCTAGCACTCGGCCCGGGTGGCCGGAACGCCCCGGCGGGCGTTCCGGCCACCCACCCTCCCCTTCTCACAGCGGTACCGGTTCCAGGGAGCTGTTTTCCATGAGCCCCGAGTCCACAGGGCAGAACGAGCACCACATCCACGTCTACCGGCGACGCTTCCGCGCCTGGCGGGGTGACCGGCCGTTCTGGGCCGGTCTGTTGACCATGGCCGGTGGCCTTCCCATCGCCTACTTCCCCTACGCCGACCTGCACCTCGGCAACATGACGCTGGCGATGTCCACGACCGCCGGCGCCGGATCCCTGATCATCGGGGTCCTGCTGATCACGCTCGGCTTCACCATGTGGTTCCACCACATCGTCCGGGTGTTCGCGGGCGTCGCGGCCATCCTGCTGGCGCTGATCTCCCTTCCCGTCGCCAACATCGGCGGCTTCGTGATCGGATTCCTGCTCTCCCTCATCGGCGGAGCCCTGTCCGTTTCGTGGGCGCCCGGTGCGCGGGAGAGCGACCGGGCGGCGGACGGCCACCCCGCCGCGCCGGCGGAGGGCCTGCCGTACGAGGAGCGTCCCGGGGGCGAACTCCAGTCCGCGGCCGTTCCGCAGCAGGGCGCCGGGTTCGACGCGGCGGTCGGCTCCGAAACCGGGGGGCACCGTGCGGGGTGACGACGGACAGCGGACGGACGCCCGCCCCGGCGACGAGTTCCGCGAGCGCACGGGGCCCCGCCACGCGGCCCCCAGGAAGTCGCTGCTCACCAAGCTCCACCTGCCCAGCGGGAAGAAGGCGCTGGCGCTCGCGGCGATGCCGACGGCGGTCTTCGTGGGCATGGGGCTGACGCCCAAGCTGGCTCTGGCCGACGAGCGCATCGAGAACCCGTTCGCGCCCGGCCCCTGCGTCACCCGGTCCGACGAGCCGAGCGAGTCCGCGTCGCCCGAGGCCACCCCCTCCCCGTCGGCCACGGCGGAGGACGGCAAGGACGGCGCCTCCGGCAAGGACGGCGCCGCGGCCCCGAAGCCCTCGGCCGGCGGGTCCGCCCCCGGTACGGAGAAGGACCCGGCCGCCGGCGAGAAGCCCGGTGCGGACACCTCGGCGCGCTCCGCGGACGACCAGCCCGCCGCCACGCCCTCCGCGACCCCGACGCCCACCGCGTCGAAGAACCCGCTCGACCCGCTCGGCATCGGCGACGCGCTCAAGGACCTCTTCGACGGCCCGGACGACGGGAAGTCCGAGGAGCCGGCGGCCCCGTCCCCGAGTCCCACGCCCGAGGCGTCCGAGGCGCCCGAGGCGCCCCGGAAGTCGGAGACGCCGAAGGACCCGGCCGAGGACGCGGCCGACAAGGCGAAGGAGACGTCCGACAAGACGGCCGACGCCATCCGCGAGGCCGCCGAGAAGGCCGGCGAGAAGGTCGAGGAGCTGGACGAGGACGTCAAGGGACTCGACCCCAGGAAGGACGAGGCCATCCCGGACGGCGCGAAGCCCCGCTTCCCGTGCCCCGAGCCCGACCCGGACGCGCTCGCCGCGGCCGAACTGGAGCCCGGCGTCCCGCTGCTGCCGAGCGACCCGTGGATCCTGGAGTCGACGCGGCTCACCCTGCGGGGCCTCGACTACCACGGCATCGTCGAGGTGAGGAAGGCGGACGGCAGCGTCAAGAAGGTGCTGAAGTTCACCGCCGCCTCGATCGACATCAAGGACCTCCACCAGCGCACCGTGGGTCCGGCGGGCACGACGGGGCACGTGAAGTCGCGCCCCGGCTCGGTCTCGAAGATCCGCGACGGCGAGGTCACGATGTACACGGAGGAGCTGAAGGGCAACCTCTTCGGCGTCTTCCCGGTCACGTTCAGCCCGCAGACCCCGCCCCCGCTGAACGTCCCCGGCGCCGTGTTCACCAAGGTGAGGGTCGTCCAGGCCGGTCAGTTCGGCGGCACGCTCACCGTGCCCGGGCTGGAGAACTACCTGGAGGGCGGCACGGGTTAGCCCCACCGCATCCCCACGTTCACCTGGTCCCTGTGGCCCGCACCGCCAAGTTCGCTGGTGCGGGCCACAGTCGTCTCTGCCAGGTAAAGGTTCGCCATGAATTCTTCACATGCTCTCCCTAGGCGTGGACATGGCGAATAAGTTGATCGAGCTGTGGCCGTCCGGCCCTGCGCGCGGACGTCGGGGGTGGCCGCTCTGTGATTCCTCCCTGCGTTCGCGCAGGTGAACTCCCGTGAGGAATCTCCGCTTCCATGTTCGGACAATCCAGCCGTGCGATACGGCGAGCGGCGGTGTGCGCCGGAGCCCTGGCGGCCGCCGCACTCGCCATCGGCACGGCAGCCGCTCTGCCCCGGGCCCCCTGGTCCACGGAGCAGGGCTCCGCCGACCGCGCCGCACCCCGCGCGGCGGCCGCCGCGGCGGCCGGGCCCCGGGCGGTCCCTCTGCTGGGCCGCAAGTCCAACGGCCGGCTGTACGACTACGAGCTGACCGGCAGCGGCGGGGTGAAGGCCGCCGTCGACCTGGGCGGCGGCTTCGCCGACGCCACCGCACTCATCCAGGCGGGCCACTCCGAGAACGGCACCGGAACGGACCTGTACTTCAGGATCGGCAAGACGCTCTACTACACCGCCGAGCGGGGCAACGACACCAAGCCCGTCGGCACCGGGTGGGACGTCTACAACCTCCTGATGTCACCCGGCAACCTGGGGGGCACCGCGCACGACGACATCGTGGGGCGCGATGCCGCCGGAGCCCTCTGGCTCTTCCAGGGCAAGGCCGACGGCGCCCTGGCCGCCCGCATCAGGATCGGGACGTCGGGGTGGAACGGCATGGACGTGCTGGCCGGCCGCGGTGACTACACCGGCGACGGCAAGAGCGATCTGCTCGCCCGTTCGACCACCGGGACGCTGTACCTGTACCCGGGTACCGGGAACGCCACCGCCGACGCCGCATTCGGCGCCCGCGTGACGGTCGGCACGACCTGGGGCGCCACCGCGTACAAGACGCTGGTCTCCGTCGGCGACAGCAACGGCGACGGCAAGGCCGACCTCATCGCGGTCGACCCGGCGGGCGCGCTGTGGCTCTTCAAGGGCACGGGCAGGGCGAGTGCGCCCTTCGAAGCCCGTACGCAGATCGGCACCAGCGGCTGGGCCGCCTTCACCACCCTCTTCTGACCTCGTGGCCCGCGCCCCCGAGCCCCCCGTCCTTCCGAGCCGATCGGTCCTTCCCATGCACACCCGCCCATCACCCGGCAGACACCGCCCGCGCGGCGTCTGGCCACGGCTGCTCACCACCACCGCTCTGGCCACCGCGCTCGCCGTCGTCGTCACGGGCAACCAACTCCCGGTCCCGCCCCCGCGGATCGAACCGGCCGCCACCGCCGTCGCGGAGGCCCCGGAGTACGACCTGGACGCCGCGGCGGAGACACGCGCCGAGCAGTGCCTGCTCAACCTGATGCTCCGCAAGGGCGGACAGGAGCTCAAGGCGGTCTCCCGCACCGGACTGAACGGCAGCGAGCAGGACCTGCACACCGCGGCCGAGAGCGACTACTGGTACGACGGCAAGACCCCGCTGGCCGTCGCGTTCGCCAAGGACAAGGCCTGGACGGACGCCAAGGGCGACGAGCTCTGGAGCCGTGACGCGGTCTGGGAGAAGTCCCTCGCCATTCCGCCGCAGACCACTCCGCCCGGCTACACGGTCACGGGCTTCGAGTGGGTCCAGAGCGAGGACAACCCCTTCATCACGACGGGACTGCTCACCTGGCTGGACGGTGAGTACTGGAAGTCCGAGTACGACCTCTACCACGAGGACCAGACGCCGGTCGCCAGCGAGGAATCGGTGAAGGCGGTCCAGGCCATCGCCGCGCAGCGCTACTCCGAGGACCGGCACGAGGACTACGAAGCCCTCCGGGCGCTGGACGACATGACGTTCATGCACCCGATGTACGCGGACGACGCGCGCCTCTTCCTGCAGCACGGAGGCTTCCCGACGTCGGCACCCGCCCCGGACAGCATGGAGTTCCGGGTCGACGTCGAGGCGCTGAAGGCCCGCTTCGCCTCCTGCGCGACCGAGAACCCGCAGGACCCGCACAAGGTCCTGACGGACGAGGTCGTCGTCGCCTCCACGGAGTGGCAGGCGGAGCTCGCCGGGCAGAAGGCGCAGCGCGACGCGATCATGACGGCCGAGGCCAAGGCATCGCGCCACCTCACCGTGGCCACCCAGGCGCTCGGAGAGGCGCTGGGGCAGTCGATCATCGCGAGCCGGCTCACCGACTGGCAGGCGTACTGGCTGAAGCAGTCGCCGAGCAGCACGCAGTTCTACCCCACCGCCGCCGAGTTCGCGAAGGTCAAGGCGGACATCGAGGCTGCCCGCGCCCGCGCGCAGGGCCGGGTCTTCGTGTCCTCCCGCGCCGCGCTCGCCGCACAGAACGAGGCCGCACGGGCCGAGAGCGCCAAGCAGGCGGCGTACACCATCGCCGACGCGGCCGGACTGCCGCGCGGTCGCGGCCTGATGTACGCGCAGCAGGGCGTCCAGGTCGCGAAGGCGTCGGCGGCCGCCGCCCTGGCCGTCTCCAAGGCGGCCGAGACCGCGTCCAACGCGACCCGCGCCTCGGCGGCCGACAGCAAGACGCTGATGGCGCTGGCCGAGACCCAGGCGCACGCCTCGAAGGCGGAGTTCCGCCGCAAGGCGGCGGAGGAGGCCGAGTCCCAGGCCAAGGCCGCTGCCGAGGGGGCCGCCCTCCAGGCGAAGCTGGCGGCGGACAACGCCACCAAGGCGAAGAACGCGCAGGCCAAGGCCGAAGCCGCGGAGGCGGAGGCGAAGACCGCGGCGGCCGACGCGAAGGCCAAGCGCGCGACGGCCGAGGCCGAGCGGGACACCGCGGCGGCCGAGCGCCGTCGTGCCGACGCCGAGCGGGCCAAGGCCGAGGCCGCCGAGAAGCGCGCGGTCCAGGAACGTGCTTCTGCGGCCACCGCCCTGTCCGCCGCGAGGACGGCGGGGGAGGCCGCGGATGCCAAGAGCGACGAGGCCGTCCAGGCGTCGGTACGGGCCATGGAGGCCCGCGACGCCGCGCTGGCCGCGGAACGGAACCAGCAGGCCCAGGAGAGCCGCGCCCGCGCACTGGAGGCGGCGGCCGCAACCGCCGTGGGGACCTCGGCCGCCGCGGAGACCCGTCAGGCGGCCGTGGAGGCCCGTTCGGCCGCCGACGCGGCGGCCGGCCACGCCTCCGCCGCACGGTCGGCGGCGAACGACGCGACCACCGCGTCGATCGCGTCGCGTGCCGCTGCCACCCGCTCGGAGGGGGCCGCGGCCCGGTCGCAGTCGGCCGCCGACGGCGCCGCCGCCGCGGCCGCGAGGACCGGCGCGGCCGTGAAGAAGGCGCACGCCGCCGCGGCCGAGGCCATCGACGCCTCGGAGGCCGCCGCGCAGAACGTCGTCAGGGCGGAGGCGCTCGCGAAGGAGGCCGCGGCCAAGGCCGTGAAGGCCCGGCAGGACGCGGCCGCGGCGAAGAGCGAGGCGATCCTGGCGCAGGCCGCGTCGATCCGCACCGCCGGATTCGCGTACGCCACCGCCCAGGCGGCCGTCGCGGCCCGTGACTCCGCGGCCCAGGTCATCCGGCCCGCCAACGATGCGATCGAACTCGGATCGCCCTACCGTGACACCGACTCGTCGGCCGGCCTGGCCGTGCTCACCGGTCAGGCGTCGAAGACCCTGGCCGAGCAGCAGGCGGCTCTCGCCCAGGCCAAGGCCGACCAGGCGAAGAAGGCCGCTGTGGAGGCGGCGGCGCTCGCGGCGAAGGCGTCCGCCGACGCCAAGGCGGCTGCCGAGGCGGCCGCCCGTGCCGCGGACTGGGCGGCGAAGGCCGCCGCGTCGCTGGCGCAGGCCCGCATCTCGGCCACCGAGGCCAAGAAGGCGGCGGATGCGGCGCGCAAAGCCGAGGCCGCCACGGTCGAGTACGACCGGAAGGCGAACGAGGACGCGCTCGCGGCGAAGGTCGCGGCCGGTGAGGCCGCCGACGAGGCGGCCGCCGCCTCGGCGTCGGCCACGGAGGCGGAGAAGGACGCCGCCGGCGCCCGCAGCGCGGCCTCGGCCGCCGAGGCGGACGCGAACACCGCCGACGGCATCGCCACGGACTCCGAACAGGACGCGGTGGTCGCCGAGGGGGCCGCGGCCGACGCGGTGAACTACGCCACCCAGGCCGACCAGGCCGCCGACCGCGCGGAGGAGGCGCAGAGGCAGCGGGACGCCGAAGCGCGCCAGAAGCGGGTCGACGCCGGGTCGGTGGACACCGGGCCCGAGCTCGGGACCGACGAGGAGGCGCTCCTCCTGGCTGCCTGCGGCCAGGTCTGCGTCGACGAGTTCCGCGCCGCCAAGGCGCTGGCGGGGCAGGACCTGCTGGACTGGGTGGTCGCGAACGGCGGTCAGGTCCTGATCGACCTGGTGGGCTGGACCGACGCCAAGAAGTGCTTCACCGAGGGCGACGTCGAGGGATGCCTGTGGACGCTCGTCAACGCGGTGAGCTTCGTGGCCCTCGTCGGCAAGATCCCCGCCGTCACCAGCGCCGTCATCAAGATCGGCGGCGGCATCGCCAAGTTCCTCGACAAGTCCGTGACCGCCAAGCACACGCTGGACCGGCTGCGGAAGGTCATCGAGCAGACCAAGAAGGCGGGTTCGGGGGCTTCCTGCCTGCTCGGCCTCGCCGGGGACCTGGCGGGGTTCAGCGCGGCACGCGCCTCGGGCCCCACCCTGCGCGCCGCGGACAAGCCCGCGGTCTGCATGCGTTCGGCGATCGGCGACGACTCGGCGCTGATCACCGCGGCGCAGGAGGCCACCAAGAACCAGAAGCTCCAGGTGGACTTCGACAACATGTTCGCCCAGCTGAAGCAGGGCAACATGCCGGGTGGCGAGTACAAGAGCCTGACCGGAACCGGCATCATCTACTTCCGGTCGCGCAAGGGTGCCCGGCTCTTCGTGAAGAAGGCGGAGGACGGCTGGCTGATCGTGGCGAAGTCCGACAAGAACAATGAGGACAAGGTCATCAAGCGGCTGAAGAAGATCTATGGGTGATGCGCTGCACCTCGTCAGGACCCCGCACTTCGACGCGGTGTTCATGCTCGGCGAGGAGGACGACGAGGCGACGGTCGAGGACGTCGACGTGCTGGTCACCCTGGAGGACGGGCGGCGCTTCAGCGCGACGTTCCTGACGCCGGCGGCGGTCGTGCGCTGGATGGACAGCGAGACGCGGGAGTACGAGCGTCTGCACTTCCACTGCCCCGACCTGGTGATCACCCGGCATGCCGGGGTCGCGGCGATGGTGCGCGTCCTGGAGCTGGCACGGGAACACGGCGATCTCACGTCGTTGCTGGTGGAGCTGGAGCCGTCGTCCCCGGACGGGGGCGACGGCTGACCGGGGCCGCGGGCCCCGCACCTGAAGCCGAGGGGGCCCTCCGATGATCGGAGGGCCCCCTCGGGCGTGCCGTGCCGCGCGGGTCAGTCCCGCTCGCCGCCGCCCAGGTGGTGGACCCGGACCATGTTGGTGGTGCCGGGGACGCCGGGGGGCGAGCCGGCGGTGATGACCATCGTGTCGCCGTCGTTGTAGCGGTTCAGCTTCAGCAGCTCCGCGTCGACCAGGTCGACCATCGCGTCGGTGTTGTCCACGTGCGGGACGACGTAGGACTCGACGCCCCAGCTCAGCGCGAGCTGGTTGCGGGTGGCCTCCTCCGTGGTGAAGGCCAGGATCGGCTGGGCCGTGCGGTAACGGGAGAGGCGGCGGGCCGTGTCGCCGGACTTGGTGAAGGCGACCAGGGCCTTGCCGTCCAGGAAGTCCGCGATCTCGCAGGCCGCGCGGGCCACCGAACCGCCCTGCGTACGGGGCTTCTTGCCGGGGACCAGCGGCTGGAGGCCCTTGGAGAGCAGTTCCTCCTCGGCGGCGACGACGATCTTCGCCATCGTCTTGACCGTCTCGATCGGGTACGCGCCCACCGAGGACTCGGCCGAGAGCATGACCGCGTCCGCGCCGTCCAGGATCGCGTTGGCGACGTCGGACGCCTCGGCGCGGGTCGGCCGCGAGTTGGTGATCATCGACTCCATCATCTGGGTCGCCACGATCACCGGCTTGGCGTTGCGCCGGCACAGCTCCACCAGGCGCTTCTGCACCATCGGGACCTTCTCCAGCGGGTACTCGACGGCCAGGTCGCCGCGGGCCACCATCACGCCGTCGAACGCCGCGACGACGCCCTCCATGTGCTCGACCGCCTGCGGCTTCTCCACCTTGGCGATGACGGGAACCCGGCGGCCCTCCTCGTCCATCACCTTGTGCACGTCCTTGACGTCGTCGGCGTCCCGGACGAAGGAGAGGGCGACCAGGTCGCAGCCCATCCGCAGCGCGAAACGCAGGTCCTCGACGTCCTTCTCGGACAGGGCCGGGACGTTGACCGCCGCGCCGGGCAGGTTGATGCCCTTGTGGTCGGAGATGACACCGCCCTCGATGACGATGGTCTTCACCCGGGGGCCCTCGACCTCGACGACCTTCAGCTCGACGTTGCCGTCGTTGATCAGGATCGGGTCGCCCTTGACGACGTCGCCGGGCAGGCCCTTGTAGGTCGTGCCGCAGATCGACTTGTCGCCGGGGACGTCCTCGGCGGTGATGGTGAACTCGTCGCCGCGGACCAGTTCGACCGGGCCCTCGGCGAACTTGGCCAGGCGGATCTTGGGGCCCTGGAGGTCGGCGAGCACGCCCACCGCGCGGCCGGTCTCGGCGGCCGCCTTGCGGACGCGGTCGTAACGGCCCTGGTGTTCCTCGTGGGAGCCGTGGCTGAAGTTGAAACGGGCCACGCTCATGCCCGCCTCGATCAGAGCGACGAGCTGCTCGTGGGAGTCGACGGCGGGACCGAGGGTGCAGACGATTTTGGAACGGCGCATGAGGCGGATCCTATCGGTTTGTTTCGCTGCGGAATATTCCGTCTGGTGGAAGGTACAAAAGGGCGCGGGGGTGCTCAGTTGTCGACCCGTCCGAGTCGCGCGTCACGACCCTTCGACGAGCGCGAACGTCTGGTCGGCGATCTCCAGCTCCTCGTCCGTCGGCACCACGGCGACCGCCACCCGCGCGTACTCCGGCGAGATCAGCCGCGGCTCCCCGGACCGTACGGCGTTGAGCCCGGCGTCCACCGCCATGCCCAGCTCCTCCAGGCCCGCGATGGCAGCTTCCCGCACCGGGGCCGCGTTCTCGCCGACCCCCGCCGTGAACGCCACCGCGTCCACCCGGCCGAGCACCGCCGTATAGGCGCCGATGTACTTCTTCAGCCGGTGGACGTAGATGTCGAACGCCAGCGCCGCCCGCTCGTCGCCCTCGTCGATCCGGCGGCGGATCACCCGCATGTCGTTGTCGCCGCACAGGCCGACCAGCCCGCTCCTCTTGTTCAGCAGGACGTCGATCTCGTCGGCCGACATGCCCGCCACCCGCTTGAGGTGGAAGGTGACCGCCGGATCGATGTCCCCGGAGCGCGTACCCATCACGAGCCCTTCCAAGGGGGTCAGCCCCATGGAGGTGTCCACGCACCGGCCGCCCGCCACCGCCGAGGCGGACGCCCCGTTGCCCAGGTGCAGCACGATCACGTTCACCTCCTCGGGCGCCCTGCCCAGCAGCTCGGCCGTCTTCCGCGAGACGTACGCGTGCGAGGTGCCGTGGAAGCCGTAGCGGCGGATGCGGTGCGCGTCGGCGGTCTCCACGTCGATCGCGTACCGCGCGGCCGACTCCGGCATCGTGGTGTGGAACGCCGTGTCGAAGACCGCGACCTGGGGCAGGTCCGGCCGCAGCGCCCGCGCCGTGCGGATGCCGGTGATGTTGGCCGGGTTGTGCAGCGGCGCGACCGGGACCAGCCGCTCGATCTCCTTCAGCACCTCGTCGGTGACCACGGTCGGCTCGGTGAACCGCAGCCCGCCGTGGACCACCCGGTGCCCGATCGCGGCGAGTTCGGGGGAGTCCAGGCCGAGACCGTCCGCCGCCAGCTCCTCGGCCGCCGCCTTCAGCGCCTCCTCGTGGTCCGCGATCCGGCCCGTGCGCTCCCTGGCCTCCGCCCCGCCGCCGGTCAGCGGCGTGTGCACCAGGCGCGAGGTCTCCTCGCCGATCCGCTCGACCAGCCCCGAGGCGAGCCGGGAGCGGTCCCGCATGTCGAGGAGCTGGTACTTCACCGACGAGGAGCCGGAGTTGAGGACGAGGACGCGGTGCGGTTCCACAGGGGCAGCCGTGCTTTCGTGATCGGGGGCGGGGTTCGTCATGCGGGGCGCTCCTCGCCCTGGGCCTGGATCGCCGTGATGGCCACCGTGTTGACGATGTCCTGGACGAGCGCGCCGCGCGAGAGGTCGTTGACCGGCTTGCGCAGCCCCTGGAGCACCGGGCCCACCGCCACCGCGCCCGCCGAGCGCTGCACGGCCTTGTAGGTGTTGTTGCCGGTGTTCAGGTCGGGGAAGATCAGCACGGACGCCCGGCCCGCGACCTCCGAGTCCGGCAGCTTCGTCGCCGCGACGGTCGGCTCGACCGCCGCGTCGTACTGGATCGGCCCCTCCACCCGCAGGTCCGGCCGCTCGGCCCGTACCCGCTCGGTCGCCTCGCGCACCTTGTCGACGTCCGCGCCGGAGCCCGAGGTCCCGGTTGAGTACGACAGCATCGCCACCCGCGGCTCCACGCCGAAGCGGGCCGCCGTCGCCGCCGACTGCACCGCGATGTCCGCGAGCTGCTCGGCGTCCGGGTCCGGGTTGACCGCGCAGTCGCCGTAGACGAGGACCTTGTCGGCCAGGCACATGAAGAAGACGGAGGAGACGATCGACGCGTCCGGCTTGGTCTTGATGATCTCGAAGGCCGGGCGGATCGTGGCGGCCGTGGAGTGCACCGATCCCGACACCATCCCGTCGGCCAGCCCCTCCTGCACCATCAGCGTGCCGAAGTAGTTCACGTCCGCCACCACGTCGTACGCCAGCTCCACCGTCACCCCGCGGTGCGCGCGCAGCTCGGCGTACCGCTCGGCGAAGGTCTGCCGCAGCTCCGAGGTGTGCGGGTCGATCAGCCGGGTCTCCGCGAGGTCGATGCCGAGGTCGGCGGCCTTCTTGCGGATCACGTCCACGTCGCCGAGGAGGGTGAGGTCGCAGACGTCCCGGCGCAGCAGCACGTCGGCGGCGCGCAGCACCCGCTCCTCCGTGCCCTCCGGCAGCACCACGCGCTTGCGGTCGGAGCGGGCCTGCTCCAGCAGCTCGTGTTCGAACATCATCGGCGTGACGCGCTCGCTGCGGGCCACCGAGATCCGCTCCAGCAGGGCGCCGGTGTCCACGTGGCGCTCGAACAGGCCGAGGGCGGTCTCCGCCTTGCGCGGGGTCGCCGCATTCAACTTGCCTTCGAGGGTGAAGAGTTCGGCCGCCGTGGGGAAGGAGCCGCCGGCCACCGACACGACCGGGGTTCCCGGCGCGAGCCGGGCGGCCAGCGTGAGTATCTCCTCGCCGGGCCGCTCGTCCAGGGTCAGCAGCACGCCCGCGATGGGCGGGGTGCCCGCGCTGTGCGCGGCCAGCGACCCCACCACCAGATCGGCCCGGTCCCCGGGGGTGACCACCAGGCAGCCGGGCGTCAGGGCGTTCAGCAGGTTCGGCAGCATGGCCCCGCCGAACACGAAGTCCAGCGCGTCGCGCGCCAGCCCCGAGTCGTCGCCGAGCAGCACCGTGCCGTCCAGCGCCGCGGTGATCTGGGCGACCGTGGGGGCCGAGAGCGCCGGGTCGTCCGGCAGCACGGAGACGGGGACCGGCAGCCGGGCCGCCAGCCGCTCGGCTATCGCCGCCCGGTCCTCGGCGGCGACCCGGTTCACCACCATGGCCAGCACGTCGCAGCCCAGCCCCGCGTAGGCGCGGTAGGCGTTGCGGGTCTCGGCTCGGACGGACTCCGCGTCCTGGCCCTTGCCGCCCACCACCGCGATCACCGACGCCCCGAACTCGTTGGCCAGCCGGGCGTTCAGCGCCAGCTCGTCGGGGAGCTGGGTGGCGGCGAAGTCGCTGCCGAGGACGAGGACCGCCTCGTACTCCCGGGCCACCCGGTGGAAACGCTCGACCAGCTGCGAGACCAGTTCGTCGGTGCCCTTCTCCGCCTGCACGGCGGACGCCTCGTGGTAGTCCAGGCCGTACACCGAGGCCGGGCTCTGGGAGAGCCGGTAGCGGGCCCGCAGCAGCTCGTAGAGCCGGTCGGGCCCGTCGTGGACCAGCGGGCGGAAGACCCCGACACGGTCCACCTGGCGCGTCAGAAGCTCCATGACTCCCAGTTCGACGACCTGCCGGCCGTCCCCCCGCTCGATCCCGGTCACGTACACGCTCCGCGCCACGCGTGCTCTCCCGTCCCTGTTCGGCGCCGTACCCCGCGGAACACCAGGCGTCCGGACGGAGGCGGCGCCCCCGTGCCCGCCCGGTGTTCCGCCGGGTACGGCATTGGCCTGCATCGACTCTTGACGATACCTGCGGGGACCGCTAAGCCGCCCGCCGGAGAAGTGCCCCTCCCCGGCCGGGACGACGCGCTCACCGGCCCCCCTCTCCCTCCTGCCCCGTGGCGTCCCGGGACCGGCCGAAAGCGCGGAGCCCGTGCCGGGCGTGGGACAATCGTCCTGGTTCAGGGCACGGAGGCCGCCACGGTCGGCCTCCCGGAAAAGCGCGACTAGCGAGCAGGAGACACACCTCGATGCGCATCGGAATTCTCACCGCGGGCGGCGACTGCCCCGGCCTGAACGCAGTGATCCGGTCGGTCGTCCACCGCGCCGTCGTGGGTCACGGCGACGAGGTCATCGGCTTCGAGGACGGCTTCAAGGGGCTGCTCGACGGCCACTTCCGCCCCCTCGACCTCAACGCGGTCAGCGGCATCCTGGCCCGCGGCGGCACCATCCTCGGCTCGGCCCGGCTGGAGCGCGACCGGCTGCGCGAGGCCGCCGAGAACTGCGCGGAGCTGTCCCGGCGTTACGGCATCGACGCGCTCATCCCGATCGGCGGCGAGGGCACGCTCACGGCGGCCCGGATGCTGGCCGACGCGGGCATGCCGGTCGTGGGCGTCCCGAAGACCATCGACAACGACATCTCCTCCACCGACCGCACGTTCGGATTCGACACGGCGGTGGGCGTCGCGACCGAGGCCATAGACCGTCTGAAGACCACCGCCGAGTCCCACCAGCGCGTGATGGTCGTCGAGGTCATGGGCCGGCACGCCGGGTGGATCGCGCTGGAGTCCGGGATGGCCGGCGGCGCCCACGGCATCTGCCTGCCCGAGCGCCCCTTCGAGGTCGACGACCTGGTCAAGATGGTCGAGGAGCGGTTCGCCCGCGGCAAGAAGTTCGCCGTCATCTGCGTCGCCGAGGGCGCGCACCCGGCCGAGGGCTCCATGCCGTACGCCAAGGGCGAGATCGACCAGTACGGCCACGAGCGCTTCCAGGGCATCGGCAACCGCCTCGCCATCGAGCTGGAGACCCGGCTCGGCAAGGAGGCCCGGCCGGTCATTCTCGGCCATGTCCAGCGCGGCGGCACCCCGACCGCGTACGACCGGGTGCTCGCCACCCGCTTCGGCTGGCACGCCGTGGAGGCCGTGCACCGCGGCGAGTTCGGCCGGATGACCGCCCTGCGCGGCACCGACATCGCCATGGTCCCGCTCGCCGAGGCCGTCACCCAGCTGAAGCGGGTGCCCGCCGAGCGGATGTACGAGGCCGAGTCGGTCTTCTAGGACGTATGGCGGAAGCAGCGCCCGCGGACGGCGTTCGCCCTCGGTTCCTCGCCGGGCGGGACCGTACGGGCCGCACGGGCGGCCCGTACGGCGTCACACCCCGGCGGTCCGCCAGAACTGCTCGACCACCCGGGACAGGAACGCCCGGCCCGCGTCGCCGGGCGCCCCGGAGCGTTCCTGCCCCGTGCTGCTCCAGGTCAGCGTGGGGACCATCAGGGCCTGGTAGTCGGCGTGCAACTGCTCCAGCACCTCCTGGATCCGCGCCCGGTCCATCGGGACGATCTTGGACACCGGCCGGACGTACGCCTGCCAGCGCGTGGTGACCGCGCTGCTCAACAGGTCCGCCAGCTCCGGGTCGCGGCCGGCCGCGGTCAGGAACTGCGCCGCCGACAGGCCCAGCGCCCGGCACAGCGCCGCCGACTGCTTCTCGTTGCCCCGCCAGCGCCCCGCCTCCTCCATCCGCAGGTACGAGGAGCCGGTCATCCCCAGCTGCCGGGCCAGGTCGTCCACCGTCAGGTCCCGGCTCACCCGGTGCTCGCGCAGCGTGGTGGCGGCGGTCAGCAACTCGCCCGGGGCGCACCACAGGACGCCGGCCAGGGCCGTCAGCTCGCGCTCTCCCGGGAGCGCGGCGCCGCGCTCCCAGGCGATGACCGTCTCGGCGCTGATCCGCAGGCCGTACTGGGCGGCGAGACCGTAGGCGACATGGCCGGGGGCCATCCCCAGAGCCTCGCGGAGACGGCGCGCGGCGGGGGCGTTGAAGGGCGGGGTGGGGTGCACGGGCCCACCGTAGGAGTCCATTTCCGTCCTGGCTACGGTACGTTCCGAACAGTTCACGCTTCGTAGGAACCTCCTAGCGCGAACCGCACGGACGGTACGGGAAACCCGCCCCACCAGCGCTTTCTTTCTCCCCTCCGCAGAACCTTCACAGAGGCGCGCGGAGGGGCGAAACCAACCGGCAAGCGCTTGCCGCCCGGTCGGCCTCCGCCCGGTCAGCGCCCGGAGGCCAGCCAGCGGTAGTGCAACTCCGGTCTGCCGACCTGCCCGTAATGCGGACGCCTCGCGGCGCTGCCGACGGCCACCAGGTGCTCCAGATAGCGCCGGGCCGTGATCCGCGACATGCCCAGCCGCTCTCCGGCGGCGGCGGCCGTCACCCCTTCCGGGGCCTCCTTGAGCACCCGGGTCACCGCCTCCAGCGTCGGCCCGCTGAGCCCCTTGGGCAGCGCGGCCGGATGGGCGACCCGCAGCGCGCCCAGCGCCCGGTCCACCTCCTCCTGCCCGCTCGCCTCCCCGGCGGCCCCCCGGAACTCCGCGTACCGCACCAGCCGGTCCCGCAGCGTCGGGTACGTGAACGGTTTCAGCACGTACTGCACGACGCCGAGCGACACCCCCTCCCGCACCACCGCCAGATCCCGCGCCGAGGTCACCGCGATGACGTCGGCCCCGTGACCGGAGGCCCGCAGGGAACGCAGCAGCCCGAGCCCGTGGCCGTCGGGCAGGTAGAGGTCGAGCAGCAGCAGGTCCACCGGGGCGCGCTCCAGCGCCCGCACCGCCGCCGCCCGGGTGTGCGCCACCGCCGTCACCGTGAAGCCCTCCACCCGCTCCACGTACATCTGGTGGGCGTCGGCCGCCACCGGGTCGTCCTCCACGACCAGCACCCGGATCACGCCGTGACCCCCTCGGACGCCGCCACGGCCCCGGCCCCCGGGGCGGACGCGGCTCCGTGCCCGTGCCCGCCCCCCGGCCGCGGTCCCGCCGCACGGTCCCCGAGCGGCAGCCGTACGGTGAACCGCGCGCCGCCGTCCGGACCCGTGTCCAGCTCCACCGTGCCCCCGTTGCGGTGCGCCGCCTGCCGGACCAGCGCCAGGCCGAGGCCGCGCCCCGCCCCGTGCGTCGACCAGCCGCGACGGAACACCTCGTCCGCCGCCTCCGGGTCGATGCCCGCCCCGGTGTCCGCCACCCGCAGCAGCAGCTCCCGCTCGTCCGCCAGCGCGGTCACCGTCACCCGCGCCCGTCCGGCCGCGCCCCCGGCTGCCCGGGGTGCGGTCGCCGCCGCCCCCTCCGTGCCCTCGAAGCCCTCCGACGCGGCGTCCACCGCGTTGTCGATCAGGTTGCCCAGAATCGTCACCAGGTCCCGGGGGGCCAGCGACGGCGGCAGCGCCCCGTCGTCGATCAGGCTGTCCTCCGCGAGCACCAGCTCCACCCCCCGCTCGTGTCCCTGGGCCGCCTTGCCGAGCAGCAGCGCGGCCAGCACCGGCTCCTCCACCGCCCCCACCACCCGGTCGGTCAGCACCTGCGCCAGCTCCAGCTCGGCCGTCGCGAACTCCACGGCCTCCTCCACCCGGCCCAGCTCGATCAGCGAGACCACGGTGTGCAGCCGGTTCGCGGCCTCGTGGGCCTGCGAGCGCAGCGCCTGCGTGAACCCGCGCTCCGAGTCCAGCTCGCCGGAGAGCGCCTGGAGCTCGGTGTGGTCCCGCAGCGTCACCACCGTGCCCCGCCGCTCCCCGCCCACCACCGGGCGGGTGTTGAGCACGATCACCCGCTCCGCCGTCAGGTGCAGCTCGTCCACCCGCGCCTCCGACGCCAGCAGCGCCCCGGTCAGCGGCGCGGGCAGGGCCAGCTCGTCGACCCTGCGGCCGACCGCCCCGGCATCCGGTCCCAGACCCAGCAGCTCCCGCCCGGCGTCGTTGATCAGCGCGATCCGCCGGCGCCCGTCCAGCATCAGCAGCCCCTCGCGCACCGCGTGCAGGGTGGCCTGGTGGTAGTCGTGCAACCGGCTCAGCTCGGCCGCGTTCATCCCGTGGGTGTGCCGCCGCAGCCGGGCGTTGATCACGTACGTGCCGAGCCCGCCGAGCGCCAGCGCCCCGCCCGCCGCCAGTGCGAGGGCGCCCAGCTGCTCCCGCACCTGCGAGGAGACCCGGTCCACGGTGATGCCCGCGCTGACCAGCCCGACGATCCGCCCCCGGTCGAAGATCGGGGTGACCACCCGTATCGAGGGGCCCAGCGTGCCGGTGTACGTCTCGGTGAAGGTCTCCCCGCGCAGGGCCCGCGCGGTGTTGCCGAGGAACGTGTCCCCGATCCGCGCGGTGTCCGGGTGCGTCCAGCGCACCCGCCGCGGGTCCATGATCGTGACGAAGGCGATGCCGGTGTCCTCGCGCACCCGCTCCGCGTACGGCTGGAGTACGGCGGACGGGTCCGGGGTACGGATCGCCTCCCGTACGGAGGGGGAATCGGCCACGGCGAGGGCCGCCACCCGCACCTGGCGGGCGGCCGTCTCCTCGGCCTGCGCGCTTCCGGAGGCGTACGCGAAGACGGCGCATCCGGCCACCACGGCGGCGATGAGCACGACCTGCATGGCGAAGAGCTGGCCCGCCAGGCTCCGGGGGCGGGTACGGGGGAGACGCATGCCCCACAGTCTGCCTGGCCCGGCCGGACCTCCTCCGAATGGCCGGAAAACGACTGTGAACGATATGAACGCAAGGGTGACCGGGGTCACAGGGCGGTGGATAGTCACCGAAGCCCCCAGGGACGGGGGCGACGTGACCGAGCCGAGGAGCCCCACCATGGCTGTGGCAGCCGAAAAACGGGACCGCACCCACTACCTGTACATCGCCGTGATCGCCGCCGTGGCGCTCGGCATCCTGGTGGGCTTCGCGGCCCCCGGGGTGGCCGTCGAACTGAAGCCCATCGGGGCCGGCTTCGTGAACCTGATCAAGATGATGATCTCGCCGATCATCTTCTGCACGATCGTCCTGGGCGTCGGCTCGGTCCGCAAGGCCGCCAAGGTCGGCGCGGTCGGCGGACTGGCGCTGGGCTACTTCCTGGTCATGTCGACCGTCGCCCTCGCCATCGGCCTGCTGGTCGGCAACGTCCTGGAGCCGGGCTCCAGCCTCCACATCACCGAGCAGGCGCGGGCCGCCGGCGAGGCGCAGGCGTCGGGCGCGAGCGAGTCCACCGCGGACTTCCTCCTCGGCATCATCCCGACCACGATGGTCTCCGCGTTCACGGAGGGCGAGGTCCTCCAGACCCTCCTCATCGCGCTCCTCGCGGGCTTCGCGCTCCAGGCGATGGGCAAGACCGGCGAGCCGGTCCTGCGCGGCATCACCCACATCCAGCGCCTCGTCTTCCGCATCCTCGCCATGATCATGTGGGCCGCCCCGGTCGGCGCGTTCGGCGCGATCGCCGCGGTGGTCGGCGAGACCGGCCTCGACGCCCTGAAGTCCCTGGCGATCATCATGATCGGCTTCTACGTCACCTGCGCGCTGTTCGTCTTCGTGGTGCTCGGCGCGCTCCTGCGCCTGGTCGCCGGGGTGAACCTGTTCGCGCTGCTGAAGTACCTGGGCCGCGAGTTCCTGCTGATCCTCTCCACATCCTCGTCCGAGTCGGCGCTGCCCCGGCTGATCGCGAAGATGGAGCACATGGGCGTCAGCAAGCCCGTCGTCGGCATCACCGTGCCGACCGGCTACTCCTTCAACCTCGACGGCACCGCGATCTACCTCACGATGTCCTCGCTGTTCATCGCCAACGCGATGGGCGACCCGCTGAGCGCGGGCGAGCAGATCTCGCTGCTGGTCTTCATGGTCATCGCCTCCAAGGGCGCGGCGGGCGTGACCGGCGCGGGCCTGGCGACCCTGGCCGGCGGCCTCCAGTCGCACCGCCCCGAACTGGTCGACGGCGTCGGCCTGATCGTCGGCATCGACCGCTTCATGAGCGAGGCCCGCGCCCTGACCAACTTCGCGGGCAACGCGGTCGCCACGGTCCTGGTCGGCCACTGGACCAAGGAGATCGACAAGGACCGGGTGGGCGAGGTGCTGGCGGGCCGGATCCCGTTCGACGAGAAGACCCTGGTGGACGACGGCCACGGCCCGGCCCCCTCGGACGAGGTCCCCGAGCAGCGGGAGTCCGCCGGGCAGCCCGCCAAAGTCTGACCGGTCCCGACCGGTCCCCACCGGTCGCGGAGGCCCCGGCCCCGCGACGAACCCCTTGCCGCAGCGGCTCCCCCCGTCGCCGCTGCGGCCCCGGCCGCGGCGGCTTCCCCCGGCTGCCGCGGCACCCCGCCAAGGACACCCGTACCCCCCCGGTACGGGTGTCCTTGCGTCCCCGACCGCCACCGGACCCGTCCGCCACCGGACCCGTCCGCATCCGCCACCGGACCCGTTCGCATTCGGACCCGTCCGCATCCGCCACCGGCCCCGCCCCTCGTGTCCGTGTTCTGTCACGACGGGGCCGGCCGGAGCAACCCCCCTCCTCCCGCGCCTGTCTGGAGAGGTGAAGGACCGCAGTCCGACCACGAGCCCCACGACCGAAGGACTCCCATGCGCATCCGCCCTTCCCGCAGCCGCACCCTGCGCGGCGGAACCGCCGCCGTAGCCGCCGCCGCGCTGGTGGCGCTGGGCGCCGTGCCCGCGCTCGCCGACGAACCGGAGCCGGACCTCGGGGCCGGGACGATCGCGCCGGTCGAGGGGGTCCAGCCCGGAAGCTCGTTCTCGACGCCGCTCACCTTCCTCAACAAGGGGACGGCGCAGGTGCCCGCGGTCTGGGTGACGTACGCCGTCTCGCCCGGCCTGAAGGCGGACGAGACGCACGAGAACTGCAGCTACTACACCGTCTCCTCCTACGACGAGATGCCCGAGTCGAACGTCGCCTCCTGCAGGATCGAGCAGCCGCTGAAGCCGGGCGTCGTCTACGGCACGGCGAAGCCCGTATCAATCAAGGCGCTCGGAACAGCGTTCCGCGACGAGCTGCGGGTGACGATCGGCGTCGACGAGCCCGACCCGGGCGACGGCGGCTCCAGCGAGCCGGTCCGGGGCACCGGCGACCCGCTCACCCTCCAGGAGAGGGCTCCGGCCGCCGACGCCGACCGGCGCGCTCACCGCGAGCCGGTCGCCCAGGCCCGGGTGAGCGCCGCCAACACCGCCGACTTCGCCCTGACCGGCGCGGAGGCGAAGGGCGCGGCGGGCGACGAGGTCACCGCGACGGTGACGTTCGCCAACAAGGGCCCCGCCCGCGTGCAGGGCACGCGCGACGAGAGCGTCACCACCGTCGACGTCCGCATCCCGAAGGGCACTTCCGTCGTCAAGGCGCACGGCTACTGCGACGCCGTCACCAAGACCCACTACCGCTGCGGTACCTCCCAGTCCTGGGTCGACGTGGACGGCGGCGAGAGCTACCCCTTCGTCCTGCGGATCGACAAGGCGGTCGGCCGCACCACCGGCGAGGTCTCCCTCACCGGACAGGAGCGCCCCTTCGACCGGAACCCGGCCAACGACACCGCGCAGATCGTGGTCGAGACGGGCAAGGGCTCGGACGCCTCCGGCTCGACAGGTTCCTCAGGTTCCTCCGGTTCCGCCGGCTCGACCGGCGGCACGGGTGGCTCCCCGTCCACCGGCGGCCCGGATTCCACCGGCGGTACGAGCACCGGGGGCTCCGGCTCCTCCGGCGCCACGGGCGGCTCGACGACCGTCGGCACGACCCCGCGGACGGGGGCCGGCGGGAACCTCGCCGCGACCGGTTCCGACTCCACCCTCCCGCTGGTGGGCATGGCGGGCGCGGCGGTGGCAGCGGGCGGCGGCATCGTCTGGGCGGTGCGCCGCCGGTCCGCCTCCCGGGAGAACTGACCGCGATCCCCGGAGCCGACGTCCGCCGTCCCGCCCGGACGCCAACTCCGGGGACGGGCCCGCCCGCCCCGAGGGCGGGACCGCCGCCGGCCTGCATCCTTTCCCGGAAGTACGTATCTGACAGTCAAGTGCGTTCTGTTCAGGCGCTGTTCGCCCGTCCAGCATGGTCCCCATGACGCAAGCGAACACGACCACCGCACCCGCCACCCCCGTCACCGTCCTCGGCCTCGGCGACATGGGGCGCTCCCTGGCCCGCGCCTTCCTGGCCGCCGGCCACCCCACCACCGTCTGGAACCGCTCGCCCGGCAAGGGCGAGGACGTCGTCGCCCTGGGGGCGGTGCGGGCCGCGTCCGCCGAGGACGCCGTCCGGGCGAGCGCGCTCGTGGTGGTCTGTCTCGTCGACTACGACGCGTCCGACGCGGTCCTGGAGCCGCTGGCCGGGGTCCTGAAGGGGCGGGTCCTGGTGAACCTCACCTCGGACACCCCGGCCCGTTCGCGGCAGGCCGCCGCCTGGGCCGAGAAGCACTCCCTGGCCTACCTCGACGGGGCGATCATGGTGCCGGTCGACGTGGTCGGCTCGGCCGAGGCGCTGATCTTCCACTCCGGGGACCGGGCCGCCTTCACCGCCCACGAGGCCACCCTCAAGGCGCTCGGCGCGCCCGCCACCTTCCTCGGCGAGGACCACGGACTCGCCGCCGCCTACGACATGGCGATGCTCGACTTCTTCTACGGAGCCATGGGCGGCCTCGTCCACGCCTTCGCGCTGGCCCGGGCGGAGGGCATCGACGGCGCGTCGCTGGCCCCGTACCTCGCCACCATCGCGAACATCCTGCCGCCGATCGCGGCCTACACCGCCACTGACATCGACACCCGTACGTACACGGGCCAGGGTGCGAACCTCGGGATGATGGCGGCCAGTGTCGACCACATCCTGCACACCGCGAAGGACCGGGGCCTGGACGTCTCCCAGCTCGCCGGGCTCAAGTCCGTCACCGACCGGGCGATCGCCCGGGGCCACGGCGGGGAGTCCTGGTCGAGCATCGTCGAGGTGATCGCCGCCGGTCACTGACCCGCCGCCACGGGGGAGGGGCCCGCACCGCGTCGTCACCGACGCGGTGCGGGCCCCGGACCGTTCACCCCGGGCGGGCTACGCCGGGCGCAGCCACACCGTCGCCAGCGGCGGCAGCGTCAGCGAGATGCTGGAGGGCCGCCCGTGCGCCGGCACCGCCTCCGCCTTCACCGGCTCCTCGTTGCGCACGTCGCTGCCGCCGTACCGGGCCGCGTCGGTGTTCAGGACCTCCACCCAGCCCTCCGCCCCGGTCTCCGGCACCCCGAGGCGGTAGTCGGTGCGGACCGCGGGGGAGAAGTGCGAGACCGCGAGCAGCGGGGAGCCGTCCGCGTCGTACCGCAGGAACGCGAACACGTTGTCCTCGGCCGCGCCGCCGTCCACCCAGCCGAACCCCTCCGGCACGGTGTCGCGCTGCCACAGGGCGGGCACCGCCCCGTACACCGCGTTCAGGTCGCCGACCAGGGTCCGCACCCCGCGGTGTTCGGCGGACGCCCCGTACGACGGGTCCAGCAGCCACCAGTCCGGGCCGTGCCCCTCGGACCACTCCGCGCCCTGCGCGAACTCCTGCCCCATGAAAAGGAGTTGCTTGCCGGGGTGGGCCCACATGAAGCCCAGGTAGGCGCGGTGGTTGGCTCGCCGCTGCCACCAGTCGCCGGGCATCTTCGACACCAGCGCCTGCTTGCCGTGCACCACCTCGTCGTGCGAGATCGGCAGCACGTAGTTCTCGCTGTAGGCGTACACCATCGAGAACGTCATCTCGTTGTGGTGGTACTTGCGGTGGACCGGCTCCTTCGCCATGTACTGGAGGGAGTCGTGCATCCAGCCCATGTTCCACTTCAGCCCGAAGCCCAGGCCCCCGCTGTCGGTGGGCCGGGTCACGCCGTCCCAGGCGGTGGACTCCTCGGCGATGGTGACGACGCCGGGGTTGCGGCGGTAGACGGTCGCGTTCATCTCCTGGAGGAAGGCGACGGCGTCCAGGTTCTCCCGCCCGCCGAACTCGTTGGGCGACCACTGGCCGTCCTCGCGCGAGTAGTCGAGGTAGAGCATCGAGGCCACCGCGTCGACCCGGAGCCCGTCGATGTGGAACTCCTCGCACCAGTACGTGGCGTTGGCGACCAGGAAGTTGCGGACCTCGGTGCGGCCGTAGTCGAACTCCAGCGTGCCCCAGTCCGGGTGGGCGGCGCGCCGCGGGTCGGGGTGCTCGTACAGCGGGCGTCCGTCGAACTCGGCCAACGCCCAGTCGTCGCGGGGGAAATGGGCCGGAACCCAGTCCATGATGACGCCGATCCCGGCCCGGTGCAGCGCGTCCACCAGGCAGCGGAAGTCGTCCGGTGTGCCCATCCGCGAGGTCGGCGCGTAGAACCCGGTGACCTGGTAGCCCCAGGAACCGCCGAAGGGGTGCTCCGAGACCGGCATCAGCTCGACGTGCGTGAAGCCCAGCTCCTTGACGTACGCCGGAAGTTGCTCGGCGAGCTGTTGGTACGTCAACCCGGGCCGCCAGGAGGCCAGATGGACCTCGTACACCGAGAACGGGGCCTCGTGGACCGGACGGTCGCCCCGGTGCGCCATCCAGTCCGCGTCCTGCCACACGTGGTGCGAGGCGGTGACGACGGACGCGGTCGCTGGCGGCACCTCGGTGCGCCGGGCCATCGGGTCGGCCCGGACCGTGTGCGAACCGTCCGGGCGGCAGATGTCGTACTTGTACAGCGCGCCCTCCCCGACCCCGGGCAGGAACAGCTCCCACACCCCGGTCGAGCCGAGCGAGCGCATCGGCGTCCCCGTGCCGTCCCAGTAGGTGAAGTCGCCGGTCACCCGCACACCGCGCGCGTTCGGGGCCCAGACGGTGAACCGGGTTCCGGCCACCCCCTGGTGGACCATCGGCACCGCGCCGAGCGCCTTCCACAGCTCCTCGTGGCGTCCCTCGCCGATCAGGTGCAGGTCCAGCTCGCCGATGGCGGGCCAGAAGCGGTACGGGTCCTCGACCTCGACGGTGTCGGCGTCGTACGCCACCTCCAGCCGGTAGGCGGGGATCTCCGGTACCGGCAGCACACCGGAGAAGAACCCGTCGCCGTCGTCGTGCAGTTCGGCCCGCAGCCCGGTCGCCAGCACGGTGACGGAACGGGCGAACGGCCGCAGTGCCCGTACCAGCACCCCGCCCGGGATCGGATGCGCGCCGAGCACGTCGTGGGGCGCGTGGTGGTCGCCGGCCAGCAGCCGCCCCCGGTCGGCGGTGTCCAGGGCCGGGGCGGGGCGGGCGCCCTGGCGGTCGGCGGCCTGCCGGGGACGCGGCGGGCCGGCCTCCGCCCGCCCGGCCCGCGCGCGCTCGGCGGGGGCCGGCCCGGTGGCGGTCGCGGTGGCCGCGGGCGCCGGGGCCGACGACGCCCGGGCGGACGCGGCGGCGGAGACCTCGGCCGGGGCGGCGGCTTCGGCGGAGTCCCGGGCCGGGGCGGTCGCTGGGGTCTCGGCGGTGGTCTCGGCGGCCGGCGCCCCGGCGGGGGGTTCGGCCGGAATCCGAGTGGTCTTGCGGGGGGCCTTGCGGGACGGCTTGCGGGCGGTCACAGGGACTGCCTCCTCGGAGAGTGAAGGGGAGAAGAGGGGGAGAGAGGGGCGGCTCAGGCGGCGGCGGAGCGGGCCAGCCGTTGGATGGCCGCCATCGGGACCGGCAGCCAGTCGGGGCGGTGCCGGGCCTCGTACAGCACCTCGTACACGGCCTTGTCCGTCTCGTGGGCGCGCAGCAGCTCCGGCTCGCCCCGCGGATCGGTGCCCGACGCCTGCGCGTAACCCTCGCAGTAGGCGGCGCGGCAGCGGGCCGCCCACTCCGGGTTCCACGGACGGTGCGAGCGGGCCGCGTAGTCGAACGACCGCAGCATGCCCGCCACATCGCGCACCGGGGGAGCGGGGCTGCGGCGCTCGGACAGCGGGCGGGCCGGTTCGCCCTCGAAGTCGATCAGCGACCAGAAGCCGTCCGACGAGCGCAGCGTCTGGCCCAGGTGGAGATCGCCGTGCACCCGCTGCTGGGCCCAGCCGCTGCCCCGGACCCCGAGGTCGGTCACCGCGTCGAACGCGGCGCGCAGCCCCGGGGCGTACGGCGCCAGCGCCGGGACCGCCCGTACGGCCGCCTCCAGCCGCCGGGTCATCTCCGCGACGAGCTGCCGGGTCTGGGTGCCGCGCAGCGCCGGGGCGGGCAGCGCGGCGGCGAGCGCCGTGTGCACCTCGGCGGTGGCCCGGCCCAGCGCCCGTGCCTCGGGCAGGAAGTCACGGCCCGCCGCCAGCGCGGCCAGGGCGAGCTGCCACCCGTCGCGGGCCCCGTGCAGGAAGGGCTGGAGGACGCCGAGGGTGAGCGGTTCGGGTTCCGGCGCCTCGAACCAGGCGACCGGGGCCGGCACCCGCAGGCACCCCTGGCGGGCCAGCGCGAGCGGCAGCTCCAGGTCCGGGTTGGTGCCCGGGAAGACGCGCCGGAAGATCTTGAAGATGTACGCGTCCCCGTAGACGAGCGAGGAGTTGGACTGCTCGGCGTCCAGCACCCGGGGCGCCAGGCCGTCCGGGAGCGGGGCGGTCCGCTCGAAGCGCAGCGAACCGAGGTTCCCGGGTCTGCGGAGACGTTCCAGCAGCAGGCCGGCCAGCCGCGGATCGTGCAGCGCGTCGTAGACGGTCCGTCCGGCGAGCGGGCCCCGCTCCACCCGGCCGATCAACGCGTCCGCGAGCATCGGAGGCAGCGATGTCCTTACGCCGAGCAGGAGTTGGTAGCAGTCCTCGGCCGGCCCGCTGTCCCGGCAGGACTGCTCGGCCCGCAGCAGCAGATGCAGGAGCCCCGGCCCCGCCGAGCCGTCCAGGGGCAGCATCTCGGTGGCCGAGACCAGCGAGAAGCCGGTGACCGGCCGGCCCTTGCCGGCGAACCACCGCTGCCGGGGCAGCCAGGCGTGGAGCAGGGGGGCGAGGGAGGGGAGCAGATCCCCGTCCGCCGTACTTCCGGTCGTTGCGCTGTTCCTCGTGTTCTTCGCCAGGGCGACGTGACTGGATGCAGCCTCCGACATGGCATCGCGTCCTTTCCCCGGGCACACCACAGGATGCGAAGAGTGTCCCGGATTGCGGCAATGGCTGTCCGGCTGTGCGGGACGTGTCGGGAGAGGAGGGTCCGTACGGACTCGAACGGCGGAACCGTGAAGCTTCCGAAGGCCCTTCGGCGGGTCCTCCGTTTCGCTCAGAGTGCCCCGTGCGGAACGGAGGAAACCGTCCCGCACGGGGTGGGCGGAACATCAGGCCGGCGGCGCGTCCTTGCGCAGCCGGAACCAGTAGAAGCCGTGTCCCGCAAGGGTCAGCAGGTACGGCCACTGGCCGATGGCGGGGAAGCGCACCCCGCCGATCAGCTCGACCGGATGGCGTCCGTTGAACGACCGCAGGTCCAGCTCGGTCGGCTGCGCGAACCGCGAGAAGTTGTGCACGCACAGCACGAGGTCGTCCTGGTACTCGCGGGTGAACGCCAGCACCGCCGGGTTGGACGAGGGCAGTTCGGTGTACTCGCCCAGGCCGAAGGCCGGATTCTGCTTCCGGATCTCGATCATGCGGCGGGTCCAGTGCAGCAGCGAGGACGGCGACGCCATCGACGCCTCGACGTTGGTGACCTGGTAGCCGTAGACCGGGTCCATGATCGTGGGGAGGTAGAGCCGCCCCGGATCGCTGGAGGAGAAACCGGCGTTGCGGTCGGGCGTCCACTGCATCGGGGTGCGCACCGCGTCCCGGTCGCCCAGCCAGATGTTGTCGCCCATCCCGATCTCGTCCCCGTAGTAGAGGATCGGGGAGCCGGGCAGCGACAGCAGCAGCGCGGTGAACAGCTCGATCTGGTTGCGGTCGTTGTCGAGCAGCGGGGCGAGCCGCCGGCGGATGCCGATGTTGGCCCGCATCCGCGGATCCTTGGCGTACTCCGCGTACATGTAGTCGCGCTCTTCGTCCGTGACCATTTCGAGCGTCAACTCGTCGTGGTTGCGCAGGAAGATGCCCCACTGGCAGTTCTTCGGGATCGCCGGGGTCTTCGCCAGGATCTCGGAGACCGGGTAGCGGCTCTCGCGGCGCACCGCCATGAAGATGCGCGGCATGACGGGGAAGTGGAACGCCATGTGGCACTCGTCGCCGCCGGACGCGTAGTCGCCGAAGTAGTCGACGACGTCCTCCGGCCACTGGTTGGCCTCGGCGAGGAGCACGGTGTCCGGGTAGTTGGCGTCGATCTCCTTGCGGACCCGCTTGAGGAAGTTGTGGGTCTCGGGCAGGTTCTCGCAGTTGGTGCCCTCGCGCTGGTAGAGGTAGGGCACCGCGTCGACCCGGAAGCCGTCGATGCCCAGGTCCAGCCAGAACCGCAGGGCCGCCAGGATCTCCTCCTGGACCGCCGGGTTCTCGTAGTTGAGGTCGGGCTGGTGGGAGAAGAAGCGGTGCCAGTAGTACTGCTTGCGCACCGGGTCGAAGGTCCAGTTGGACGTCTCCGTGTCCACGAAGATGATCCGGGCGTCCTGGAACTGCTTGTCGTCGTCGGCCCAGACGTAGTAGTCGCCGTACGGCCCGTCCGGATCGGTGCGGGACTGCTGGAACCACTCGTGCTGATCGCTCGTGTGGTTCATGACGAAGTCGATGATGACGCGCATGCCGCGCTGGTGCGCGGCGTCCACGAACTCCACGAAGTCGGCGAGGTCGCCGAACTCCGGCAGCACGGCGGTGTAGTCGGAGACGTCGTAGCCCCCGTCGCGCAGCGGCGACTTGAAGAACGGCGGCAGCCAGAGGCAGTCGACGCCGAGCCACTGGAGGTAGTCCAGCTTGGCGGTGATGCCCTTGAGGTCGCCGATTCCGTCGCCGTTGGAGTCCTGGAAGGACCGGACGAGCACCTCGTAGAAGACGGCGCGCTTGAACCAGTCGGGATCGCGGTCCTTGGCTGGGGTGTCCTCGAACGTGTCGGGGACGGGCTCATTGACGATCATGGTGTGGGTGACCCTCCGGTCGGCGGGGACGGTCGCAGGACCGCGATGTGCGCGGGCGTGACGCCCGGCTCGAGGCGCACATAGAAGGTCCTGCCCCAGTGGTAGGTATCGCCGGTGAGCTCGTCGCGCACCGGTACGCGCTCGTGCGGGGAAAGGCCGAGCCGCTCCATGTCCAACGAGACCGTGGCCTCCTGGGTGTGGTGCGGGTCGAGGTTCACGATCACCAGAACGGTGTTCGATCCGGAACGCTTGCTGTAGACGATCAGCGCTTCGTTGTCGGCGTGGTGGAAGTGGACGTCGCGCAGCTGCCGCAGAGCGGGGTTGCGCCGGCGGATCCGGTTCAGCGAGGTGATCAGGGGGGTCAGCGTGCGGCCTTCGCGTTCCGCCGCCTCCCAGTCCCTCGGACGCAGTTCGTACTTCTCCGAGTTCAGGTACTCCTCGCTCCCCGGCTTGGCCGGGGTGTTCTCGCACAGCTCGAACCCCGCGTACACGCCCCACGAGGGGGACAGCGTCGCGGCCAGCACCGCCCGCGCCTCGAAGGCCGGGCGGCCGCCCTCCTGGAGGTATCCGGGGAGGATGTCGGGGGTGTTCACGAAGAAGTTGGGCCGCATGGAGGCGGCGGCGCCCCCGGCCAGCTCCGTGACGTACTCCGTCAGCTCCTGCCGGGAGTTGCGCCAGGTGAAGTACGTGTACGACTGCTGGAAGCCGATCGCGCCCAGGGTGCGCATCATCGCGGGGCGGGTGAACGCCTCCGCCAGGAAGACGACGTCGGGGTCGGCGCCGTTGATCTCCTCGATGACCTTCTCCCAGAACACCACCGGCTTGGTGTGCGGGTTGTCGACCCGGAAGATCCGCACCCCGCGCTCCATCCAGAAGCGCAGGATCCGTACGGTCTCCGCCACCAGGCCGCGCATGTCCTTGTCGAAGGCGATCGGATAGATGTCCTGGTACTTCTTCGGCGGGTTCTCGGCGTACGCGATCGATCCGTCGAGCCGGTGGTGGAACCAGTCGGGGTGCTCCTGGACCCACGGGTGGTCCGGCGAGCACTGGAGCGCGAAGTCCAGCGCGATCTCCATCCGCAGAGTGCGGGCCACCGACACGAAGTGGTCGAAGTCCTCCAGCGTGCCCAGCTCCGGGTGGACCGCGTCGTGCCCGCCGTCCGCCGAGCCGATCGCCCACGGCACCCCCGGGTCGTGCTCCCCGGCCGTCAGACTGTTGTTCGGCCCCTTGCGGTGGGTCGTCCCGATCGGGTGGATCGGCGGCAGGTACACCACGTCGAACCCCATGGCGGCGACGGCGGGCAGCCGCTCGGCCGCCGTCCGGAACGTGCCGCTGACCAGCCGGGTCGGCGCGTCGGGCGAGGTGTCGGCCGGGTCCACCGGCACCCGCTTCGCCCCCTCGGAGCGGGGGAACAGCTCGTACCACGACCCGAACAGCGCCCGCTCGCGCTCCACCCGGACCGCCAGCGGCTTGGAGCGGGTGACCAGTTCGCGCAGCGGATACCGGGAGAGGACCGCCTCGGCCGCCGGGGTCAGCGCAGCCGCCAGCCGGGACCCGGCCGGATGCGCGGCGTCGCGCAGCGCGTCCACCGCGGCCAGCACCGCCTCGCGGCCGTGCTTCTTCGGCACGCCCGCGGCGGCCCGCTCCAGCAGCGCCGCGCCCTCCGCCAGCACCAGGTCGGTGTCGATGCCCGCCGGAATCTTGATCTCGGCGTGGCGGCGCCAGGTGGTGACCGGATCGCTCCACGCCTCCACCGTGTACGTCCAGCGGCCCTCGGAGTCCGGGGTGACGTCCGCCCCCCAGCGGTCCGTGCCCGGCGCCAGCTCGCGCATCGGGGTCCACGGGCCGACCCGCCCGCCCGGATCGCGCAGCACGACGTTGGCGGCCACCGCGTCATGGCCTTCGCGGAAGACGGTGGCGCTGACCTGGAAGGTCTCACCGACGACGGCCTTCGCCGCCCGTCTGCCGCAGTCGACGAGAGGACGGACGTCCAGGACGGGAATACGACCGATCATGGAATCACCTGAGGGCTGGAGGAGCTCTGCGTGCACGGGGGACGGCACGCGGGCGGGGGACCGACCGCGTGTGCCGCGAAGACGGGGATCTGTCCTTTGTACTTGCTCAGCTGGCCGTTGACGGGCTGTGGGCATGGCCGCTCCTGTCCGCGTTCACTCGAATGGCACTCGAATGGGTGGGTCGCGGGGGTTTCGCGCATGTTTCGGGACGCGCGGAGAACGTGTGCTCTCCGGGTGGCGCCGGGTACCGGGAAAGCCTTCCCCGCCTCCGCGAGGGGGAAATCCGGCGCCGGACGGACCCCTCGGTTCCCACCCGGGGGCCGGGCTCCACCGCGCGCGGCGCGCACGCCCCCGGTGGGTGCGGGGGCCCCGAAGCGCCCCCACGGGTTCCGGATACCCGCTCTGCGGCGCCACACGGCAGCCTTCCCTGTGCCCGTGAGGTCCACAAGGCTGCGTACGGGGGTGAATCGGCCAAACCCACAGGTGAGCGGAGTGGCGGGGGAGCATGGACGGGGCGGATGGGGCGGCCGGGGAACAACGGCGGCGGCCTTCGCGCGCCTTCCGCACGGGCTCGCGGGGAGGCGCGCGGAGGGGCGGGCCGGACCCGGTGAGCCGTCCGCGCGCCGTGGCAGGCCGCCACGGACGGCCGCTACCGTCAGGGGTGACGGAAGGGGCGCACACCGTGGTGCGTCCCCTCGGATGCGCAAGTCCCCTGTAAAGGTGGAGTACGTGAAGGCCATTCGTCGATTCACCGTGCGTCCTGTCCTCCCCGAACCCCTCCGACCCCTCCACGACCTCGCGCGCAACCTGCGCTGGTCCTGGCACACCGAGACCCGTGAGCTCTTCCGGTCCACCGATCCCGAGGGCTGGCGGCCCGCGGACGCCGACCCCGTACGCCTGCTCGGCTCGCTGTCCGCCGGGCGGCTCGCCGAACTGGCCGGGGACGAGGAGTACCTCGGCCGCCTCGCCGCGGCCTCCGCCGACCTGACGGAGTACCTGGAAGGCCCCCGCTGGTACCAGGAACAGCGGGCCGCCGGAGCCGAACTCCCCCGGGCCGTCGCCTACTTCTCGCCCGAGTTCGGCGTCACCGCCGCACTGCCCCAGTACAGCGGGGGCCTCGGCATCCTGGCCGGCGACCACCTCAAGGCCGCCAGCGACCTCGGCGTCCCGCTCATCGGCGTCGGACTCCTCTACAGCCACGGCTACTTCCGCCAGACCCTCTCGCGCGACGGCTGGCAGCAGGAGCACTATCCCGTCCTCGACCCCAATGAACTCCCGCTCGACCTCGTCCGCGAGGCGGACGGCGCCCCGGCGCGCGTCGTCCTCGCCCTGCCCGGCGGCCGCTCGCTGCACGCCTGTATCTGGCTCGCCCGGGTCGGCCGCGTGCCGCTGCTCCTGCTCGACTCCGACGTCGAGGAGAACGCCCCCGGCGAACGCGACGTCACCGACCGGCTGTACGGCGGCGGCAGCGACCACCGCCTCCTCCAGGAGATGCTCCTCGGCATCGGCGGGGTGCGGGCCGTCCGCATCTGGTGCCGCCTCACCGACACCCCCGAACCGGAGGTGTTCCACACCAACGAGGGCCACGCCGGCTTCCTCGGACTGGAGCGCATCCGCGAACTGTCCGCCCACGGGCTCGACTTCGACGCCGCGCTCGAAGTGGTCCGGGCCGGGACCGTGTTCACCACCCACACCCCGGTGCCCGCCGGGATAGACCGTTTCGACCGGGGGCTCGTCGCCCGCCACTTCGGCGACGACGGCGAACTGCCCGGCGTGCCCGTCGAGAAGGTCCTCGGGCTGGGCACCGAGACCTACCCCGGCGGCGAGCCCGAGCTGTTCAACATGGCCGTGATGGGCCTCAGGCTGGCTCAGCGCGCCAACGGCGTCTCCACCCTGCACGGGGCGGTCAGCCGGGAGATGTTCTCCGGGCTCTGGCCGGGCTTCGACGCCGCCGAGGTGCCGATCACCTCCGTCACCAACGGCGTCCACGCCCCGACCTGGGTCGCCCCCGAGGTGTTCCGGCTCGGCGCCGGCCAGGTCGGCGAGGACCGCGCCCACCAGGTGCTGGCCGGCGGCCCGGTGGCCGGCGGGTCATCCGCCTCCGGCTCCACGCCCCGCCGCTGGGACGCGGTGAGCGGCATCGGCGACCAGGAGATCTGGGACCTCCGCCGGGACCTGCGCGGCCAACTGGTCACCGAGGTCCGCCGCCGCCTCTACGCCTCCTGGCGCAGGCGCGGGGCGGGCACCGCCGAGCTGGGCTGGATCGACGGCGTCCTCGACCCGGACGTCCTGACCATCGGCTTCGCCCGCCGCGTCCCCTCCTACAAGCGGCTCACGCTCATGCTCCGCGACCGCGACCGGCTGCGGGCGCTGCTGCTGCACCCCACGCACCCGATCCAGATCGTCGTCGCGGGCAAGGCCCACCCCGCCGACGACGGAGGGAAGCGGCTGGTGCAGGAGCTGGTGCGGTTCGCGGACGACCCGCGCGTACGCCACCGCATCGTCTTCCTCCCGGACTACGGCATGGGCATGGCGCAGAAGCTCTACCCCGGCTGCGACGTCTGGCTCAACAACCCGCTGCGCCCGCTGGAGGCGTGCGGCACGAGCGGGATGAAGGCGGCGCTGAACGGCTGCCTCAACCTGTCGGTGCGCGACGGCTGGTGGGACGAGTGGTTCGACCCGGACTTCGGCTGGGAGATCCCGACCGCGGACGGCTCCGCGGTCGACGAGGACCGCCGGGACGAGCTGGAGGCGAACGCCCTGTACGCCCTGATCGAGGACCGGGTCGCCCCGCGCTTCTACGACCGGGGGGCCGAGGGGCTGCCGGACCGCTGGATCGAGATGGTCCGCTCCACTCTGGTCAACCTGGGGCCGAAGGTGCTCGCGGGGCGGATGGTCCGCGAGTACGTGGAGCGGCTGTACGCCCCCGCCGCCCGGTCCCGGCGGGCCCTGGAGCCCGCCGCCGCGCGGGATCTCGCCGCCTGGAAGGCCAAGGTCCACGCGGCGTGGCGGGGCGTCTCGGTCGACCACGTGGAGTCGGTGACCGACACCGCCGAGTGCGGTTCGGCGGAGCTGGGGGCCACCCTGGCGCTGCGGGCGCGGATCGCCCTCGGCGGGCTCGACCCGGACGACGTGGAGGTCCAGGTGGTGGCGGGCCGGGTCGACTCCGGGGACGCGATCGCGGACGCCCAGGTCTTCCCGCTGAAGCCGGCGGGAGGCCAGGACCTGGAGGACCGCTGGCTGTTCGAGGGCCCGCTCGCGCTGGACCGGACGGGACCCTACGGCTACACCGTGCGCGTCCTGCCCGCCCACCCGCTGCTGGCCACCGGCGCCGAACTGGGGCTGGTCGCGCTGCCGGCCGAGGCGGCGCGGGAGGGCGCGGGCGTGCTGATGCGCTGAGCGGGCGTTCCGCGCCGCCCGCACCGCCGGTGCGCCGCGGGCGGCCCGGCATGGCGAACGGCCCGGGAGGGGGCGGACTCCTCCCGGGCCGTTCCGTCTGTGCTCCCTCCCCGCCGGGCCGCTCGGCCCTGCGGGGTGGGGATCAGAAGGTGAGCTTGAAGCTGTTGATCCGGCCGGTGTCCTGGCTGGCGATGTCCTGGACCTTCAGCTTCCAGACCCCGTTGGCCACCTCGGACGAGGCGTTGACCGTGTAGGTCGCCACCACGTTGTCCGCGGAGTCGCCGGAGGAGGAGTTCTTCAGCCGGTAGGCGGTGCCGTCCGGGGCCACCAGGTCGATGACCAGGTCACCGCGCCAGGTGTGGGTGATGTTCACGTCCGCCTTGAGGGTGCTCGGCGCGTTGCCGGTGACACCGGAGACGGTGACCGCGCTGGTGACGGCCGCACCGGCGTCCGGGATGGTCACGGGGGTGTTGTTCTCGAACACCTTGCCGCCCGGGTCCGGGTTTCCGCCGCCGGGGCGGGCGCCCACGTTGACGCCGGCCCAGGCGTGGGCCACGGCCGCGTACTCGGGGCTGGTCGTCCCGTACAGCTCACCGGCGACCGCGAGCGTGCCGGTGCGGGCGGCGGCGTAGTTGGTCGTCGAGGTGAACTTCGTGGTGAGCGCCTTGAACCAGATCTGCAGCGCCTTGTCCCGGCCGATGCCGGTCACCGGGAGGTTGTCGGAGGTCGGCGAGTCGTAGGTGACGCCGTTGACGGTCTTGACGCCGCTGCCCTCGGAGAGCAGGTAGAACCAGTGGTTCGCCGGCCCCGAGGAGTAGTGGACGTCGACGTTGCCGATGCCCGAGTACCAGGCGTCCTTGGACGAGCCGTCCTTGGAGGGCTTGTCCATGTAGCGCAGCGGGGTGCCGTTGCCGCGGATGTCGATCTTCTCGCCGACCAGGTAGTCGCCCGGGTCCGCGGTGGTGTTGGAGTAGAACTCCACGCCCGCGGCGAAGATGTCGGAGGTGGCCTCGTTGAGACCGCCGGACTCGCCGCTGTAGACGAGCTTGGCCGTGACCGAGGTCAGGCCGTGCGTCATCTCGTGGGCGGCCACGTCCAGGGAGGTCAGCGGCTTGACGTTGCCGTCGCCGTCGCCGTACGTCATGCAGAAGCAGCTGTCCTGCCAGAACGCGTTGACGTAGTTGTTGCCGTAGTGGACGCGGGAGTACGCGCCGACGCCGTCACCGCGGATGCCGTTGCGGCCGTGCACGTTCTTGTAGTAGTCCCAGGTCTCGGCCGCGCCGTAGTGGGCGTCCGCGCCGGCCGTCTCGGCGTTCTGCGGAGTGCCGTCGCCCCAGACGTCGTCCGGGCCGGAGAACAGGGTGCCGGTGCCGGAGCTGCCCCGGTTCAGGTTGTACGTCTTGTGGTTGCCGCGCGTGGTGTCGGTCAGGGTGTACGAGGGCGCGGTGCCCAGGGTGACCTGGCCGTTGTACTGCGTGTTGCCCGTGCCGTTGTGGACGGCCTGCCACTCGTAGAGCTTCTCGCCCGAGGTGGCGTCGGTGAGGACGTGCAGCTCGTTCGGGGTGCCGTCGTGCTGGAGTCCGCCGACCACGGTCTCGTACGCGAGCTGCGGGGAGCCGCCGCCCAGCCAGATCACCTTGCGCGGGGCCTGGGCCGCCTTCTTCGCCGTCGAGCCCTCGGCCTTCGCCGCGCCGAGCGCCTGCTTCTCGGCGGCGGCCGGGGCCACGTCGGCGGTGAGGCCGACGGCCTTCAGCTGCGCGCCGGTCGCCTTCGACGCCTTGCTGACGCCCTCGGTCCTCCCGGCCGGGGACTCCTTGACCACGAGGTCGCCGCCGAGGACGGGGAGCCCGCCCAGGGTGCGCTCGTAGCGGGTGTGCGTCGTGCCGTCGCGGTCCTGGACGACGTCGCGGACCACGAGCTTCTCCGTGGAGCCGAGGCCGAGTTCCTTGGCGGTGGCCGCCTTGGCGGCGTCGGCCTCGCGGAGCAGCTCCGCGCGCTGGGCGGGGGAGAGCTTGGCGGGCAGGGCGCCCGGGTCGGCCTTCGTGCCGGCGGTGACGCCGCCGAACGGGGTCGCGGCGGGGGTGGCGGTCGCGGCGCCGGACGGGACGGCGACGGCTATGAGGGCTGCGGCGGCGATCAGAGCGCCGGTCGCGGTGGCGCGACGGCTGGGCGTGGATCTCACGCGGACTCCTTCTGCGAGGGGGGTACCGGGCGGCCTGGACGGGCCGTCCGGACGGTGCAGGCGGTGCGCAGAACGGGGTGAAGAGTGTCAGCAGATGACCGCACCTGTCAGGAGCGCGTCAACAAGTTGGCCGGTTTTCGTTCGTTGCCGGAAAGGTCGTGTTCGTTAAGCGGACGTTTCACCGATCATTGCCGCAGTGTTACCGGGCGTTGCGCGGCCCGGCATTCACAGGGTGGTCACAGGTTTCGCGCCCACGGGCCGCCGCGGCGGCGCGGCCGGCGGGGGGCGGGGTGACCGCCTGGTGAGACGGTGGCGGGTTCTGGCCAGATTCGCGCGCCGGAATGCGCCGGTCCGACGGAATCGGACCGGGGCGGGAGGCCGCTCAGCCGGCCGCTCCCGGCGGGTACACCGTGTCCAGGAGGTCGCGGACGAAGCGGTCCGGGTCCTCCAGCCCCGCCGCCGCGAGGGTGCCGGGCCCGTTCGTCAGCAGGTGCGGGACGGCCGCCTGCGGGGCGAGCGTGACGACGGCCGCCCGCTGCGGGGTGCGATGCCGTGGCCGGGCGGTCCAGGGCGATCGCCGCGGGGGAGGTCCCCCTCGTGGCGACTCGGCGAGGCAGGGACGGACCTGCCCTCTCTCGTCCGCGGGTTCGCATCCCGCCGGCATCCACCCGCCGCGCCCCGCCTTCGCCGCGTTCACGTCTCCCCGCGTCCGCGCACCCGCTGGGCGCGTGTTCCGCAGGAGGCCACGGGCGCGTCCGGCGCTGCCGCGAGCGGCGGCGTACGACCGCACCACTGGGGCCCCGGCTCCCCGTACCCCCGTGGAACGGACCAGACTCTCCCCATGGACACTCCCCTCGCCTGGACCACCCGCCCCGAGACCGCCGCCGACATCGCCGCGATCCGCGCGGTCAACCTCGCCGCGTTCCCGACCCCGCTGGAGGCCGACCTGGTCGACGCCCTGCGCGCCGACCCCGCCTGGATCGACGGCCTCTCCCTGGTGGCGCAGACCCCGGACGGCGCCGTCGCGGGCTTCGCGCTGCTGACCCGCTGCCACATCGGCGACGGCCCCGCTCTCGTGCTCGGCCCGTGCGCGGTGCTCCCCGCCCACCAGAGGACGGGAGCGGGGTCCGCCGCGATCCGCGCCGCCCTGGACGCCGCCCGTGCCCGCGGCGAGAACCTCGTCACCTGCCTGGGGCACCCCGGCTACTACCCGCGCTTCGGGTTCACCCCGGCCTCGAACCACGGCGTCCACCCGCCCTTCGAGGTGCCCGACGAAGCCATGATGGTTCTCGCCCTGGACCCCGCCGCCCCCGCCCTGCGGGGCGTCATCCGCTACCCGGCGCCCTTCGGCGTCTGACGGACCCGGAAACCGGCCGGCCCGTCGCACGGGGGCGACGGGCCGGCGCGTCGCCCGCCGGAACACGGCGGGTTCCCCACGCCCGCGAACGCGCGGGACCCGCGCCGCTCGTACGGCGGCAGGCCCGCCCCTCAGCTCAGACTCTCCCTCCACGTCCGGTGCAGATCCGCGAACCGGCCCGTACCGGCGATCAGTTCGGCGGGGGCCCCGTCCTCCACGATCCGGCCGTGCTCCATCACCAGCACCCGGTCCGCGATCTCCACGGTGGAGAGCCGGTGGGCGATGACCACCGCCGTACGGCCGTGCAGCACCGTGTCCATGGCCTTCTGGACCGCCCGCTCGCCGGGGACGTCCAGGGAGCTGGTCGCCTCGTCCAGGATCAGCACCGCCGGATCGGCAAGCAGGGCGCGGGCGAAGGCCACCAACTGCCGCTGCCCCGCCGAGATCCGGCCGCCGCGCTTGCGTACGTCGGTGTCGTAGCCGTCCGGCAGGGCGGCGATGAAATCGTGCGCGCCGATGGCCCGGGCGGCCTGTTCGATCTCCTCACGGGTGGCGTCCGGGCGGCCGATCGCGATGTTCTCCGCGACCGTCCCGGAGAACAGGAACGCCTCCTGCGTCACCATCACCACGCCCCGGCGCAGCTCGGCCGTGTCCAGGTCGCGCAGGTCCGTGCCGTCCAGCAGGACCCGCCCCTCGGTCGGGTCGTAGAACCGGGCCAGCAGCTTCGCCAGCGTGGACTTGCCCGCGCCCGTCGAGCCGACCACCGCCACCGTACGGCCCGCCGGGATGCGCAGGTCGAACGCGGGCAGCACCTCGCCGCCCGTGCGGTAGGCGAACCGCACCCCGTCGAAGACGACCTCCCGGCCCGGCAGGTCCCCGGAGCGCGGCGGCAGTTTCCGGGGGCGGTCGGTCTCCGGCACGTTCGGCGTCTGGGCCAGCAGACCGGCGACCTTCGCGAGCGAAGCCGCCGCCGACTCGTAGGAGTTGAGGAACATCCCGAGCCGGTCGATCGGGTCGTACAGCCGCCTGATGTACAGCACCGCCGCCGCCAGCACCCCGAGCGCCAGCGTGCCGTCCGCCACCCGCCAGGCGCCCCAGAGCACCATGCCGGCCACCGCCGTGTTCGCGATGAGCCGGGAGCCGGTGACGTAGCGCGCCATCTCCAGTATGGCGTCGCCGTTCGCCCGCTCGTGACGGGTGTTCAGCACGGTGAAGGCGGCGTCGTTGCTCCGCTCCCGGCGGAACGCCTGGACCGGACGGATGCCGTTCATCGTCTCCGCGAACTTCACGATGACCGCCGCGATCGCCGTGGACCGCGCCGCGAACGCGACGGACGCCCGCCGCCGGTAGAGGCGGACCATCAGGTACAGCGGCACGAAGGAGAGCGCGGCGATCGCGCCGATGCCCGGGTCCAGCCAGAGCAGCACCAGGGCGATCGACACGAACGACAGGACCACGCCGATCAGTTCCTGGAGCCCCTCGTTCAGCAGCTCCCGCAGCGACTCCACGTCCGTCGTGGAGCGCGAGATCAGCCGGCCCGAGGTGTAGCGCTCGTGGAAGTCGATGCTGAGGGCCTGGGCGTGCCGGAAGATCCGGCCGCGCAGGTCGAGCAGCACGTCCTGGTTGATCCGGGCGGCGGCCCGGATGAAGGCGTACTGGAGGGCGCCCGCGCCGACGGAGCACAGCGCGTAGCCGACCGCGACCGCGATCAGCGGCCCGTGGTCGTGGTCCCGGAACGCCGGAACCCCCCGGTCGATCGCGTACGCCACCAGCAGCGGACCCGCCTGCATCGCGGCCTGCTGCACCACCAGGAGCAGCGCCGTCACCGCGACCCGGCCGCGCATCGGGGCCAGCAGCGAGAACAGCAGCGCCAGGGTGGCCCCGGGCGGGGCGGGCAGCTCGTCCCGGTCGAACGGGTCGTCGGACGGCGGCGGTCCGGGCGCGGGCGGCTCCTTCCGCAGGCGGTCGTCGTCGGCGGCCGGGAGCGAGGCGTCGTCGGTGGTCGTGGTCATCGGGAGCTGCCCTCCTCGGCGGGAACCTGCCGTTCGGCGCCCCGCTCTTCCTCGTCGTCCGGCCGCCGACCGGGGGGACCGGCGTCCTCGTCGCCCGGCGACCGGCCGGCGTCCCCGGCGGCCCCGGTTCCTTCGCAGGCCCGTTCCGTACGCTCCGGGCCGCCGTCCCCGGCGCCCGACATCAGCCAGGCGTACTCCGCGTTGTCCCGCATCAGCTCCTGATGGGTGCCGACCGCGGCGATCCGGCCGCCGGACAGCAGCGCCACCCGGTCGGCCAGCATCACGGTGGAGGGGCGGTGCGCCACCACCACCGCCGTCGTCCGTTCCAGGACCCGCCGCAGCGCGGCCTCCACCAGCGTCTCCGTGTGGACGTCCAGCGCGGACAGCGGATCGTCCAGCACCAGGAACCGGGGCTCGCCGACCACCGCGCGGGCCAGCGCCAGGCGCTGGCGCTGGCCGCCGGACAGGCTCAGCCCCTGTTCGCCGACCTCCGTGTCCAGCCCCCGGGGCAGGTCGTGCACGAAGTCGGCCTGGGCCACCGACAGCGCCCGGCGCACCTGCCGCTCGTCCGCGTCGGCGGCGCCCATCGTCACGTTCTCCCCGACCGTCGCGGAGAACAGCGTCGGCTCCTCGAACGCCACCGACACCAGCTCACGCAGGTGCGAGCGCTCCATGGTGGCGATGTCCTCGCCGTCCAGCGTGATCCGCCCCCCGGTCACCTCGTGCAGCCGGGGCACCAGGGCGGTCAGCGTCGTCTTGCCCGATCCCGTGCCCCCGACCAGGGCCACGGTCTCACCGGGCCGGATGTGCAGATCGATCCCGGCCAGGACCGGCGGGGAGTCCGGATCGGCGTCCGGGTAGCGGAACTCGACCCCCTCGAACACCATCCCGGGACCGGTGGCCGGAGCGTCCTCGCGCCCCGTCACGGCCCCGGGCTCCTCCGCCACGTCCATCACCTCGAAGTACCGGTCGGTGGCGGTCGCGGACTCCTGGCTCATCGCCAGCAGGAAGCCGATCGACTCCACGGGCCAGCGCAGCGCGAGCGCCGTGGAGAGGAACGCCACCAGCGTGCCGGCCGACAGCGAGCCGTCCGCCACCTGGATCGTGCCGAGCACCAGCGCGGCGCCGATCGCCAGCTCCGGGATCGAGGTGATCAGCCCCCAGATCCCGGCGAGCAGCCGGGCCTTCCCCAGCTCGGTGGTGCGCAACCGGTGCGACAGCGCCGTGAACGCCCGCGCCTGGCTGCGGTGGCGGCCGAAGCCCTTGACGATGCGGATGCCGAGCACGCTCTCCTCGACGACGGTGGTCAGGTCGCCGACCTGGTCCTGGGCCCGCCGCGCGACGACCGAGTACTTCGTCTCGAACAGCGAGCACAGGATCACCAGCGGCACGGCGGGGGCCAGCAGCACCAGGCCGAGCGTCCAGTCCTGGGCGAACAGGAGGACGAACCCGACGAGGATCGTGGCCGTGTTGACGACCAGGAAGGTCAACGGGAACGCCAGGAACATCCGCAGCAGCATCAGGTCCGTCGTCCCGCGCGACAGCAGCTGGCCCGAGGCCCAGCGGTCGTGGAACGCGACCGGCAGCCGTTGCAGACGGCGGTAGAGGTCCGCCCGCATCGACGCCTCGACCCCGGCCAGCGGACGCGCCACCAGCCACCGCCGGAACCCGAACAGCAGGGCCTCGGCGATGCCGAGAAGCAGCAGGTACAGCGCCCCCAGCCACACCCCGCCCGGATCGCGGTCGGCCACGGGGCCGTCCACCATCCACTTCAGGACCAGCGGTATCACCAGGCTCAGACAGGACGCCAGGATCGCCACGAAGGCGGCCGTGAACAGGCGCACCCGCACGGGTCGGACATAGGGCCACAGGCGCAGGAGGGAGCGCACGGCGGACCGGTCCGTGCGCTCTGCAGGTTTTTCGGGCATCAGGGCCGACCTTACGTTTCACCCCTGTCATCGGTCCTGTGGATTTCGGCCGGACCCTGCCGCCGGCCCGGCTGACGGCGCCCCCGCCGCGCGCTCACTCCAGCACGCGCAGCAGCAGCACCGAGCGGGCCGGCACCGCCAGCTCCGTACCGCCCTCCAGGACCGTGCCGGGGGCCTCGGCCTGCTCCTCCAGCGAGGTGTCCACGACCAGCGCGTAGGCGCTCGCCCACGGCGCACCCGGCAGCGCGAAGACCGTCGGCTCCGCGCCCGCGTGCAGCACCGCCAGGAAGCTGTCGTCGGTCACCGGCTCGCCCCGCGCGTCCCGCCCCGGGATGTCCCGGCCCGAGAGGTAGAGGCCGAGCGTGGCGGCGGGGGCGTACCAGTCGGCTTCCGTCATCTCCCGGCCGTCCCGGGCGAACCACGCCAGGTCCCGCAGCCCGTCGGGGGCCTGCGCCCGCCCCGAGAAGAACGCGCGCCGCCGCAGCACCGGATGGGTCCGGCGCAGCGTCAGCAGCCGCGCCGTCAGCGCGGCCAGCTCCCGCCACCGCGGCTGCTCCAGCAGCGACCAGTCGAGCCAGCCGGTCTCGTTGTCCTGGCAGTAGGCGTTGTTGTTGCCGCCCTGCGTACGGCCCATCTCGTCGCCCGCCACCAGCATCGGCACCCCGGTGGAGAGCAGCAGGGTGGTCAGCAGGTTGCGGAGCTGGCGGCGGCGCAGCGCGTCGACGTGAGGATCGTCGCTCTCGCCCTCCGTCCCGCAGTTCCACGCCCGGTTGTCGTGCGTGCCGTCCCGGTTGCCCTCCCCGTTGCCCTCGTTGTGCTTCTGCTCGTAGCTGACCAGGTCGCGCAGGGTGAACCCGTCGTGCGCGGTGACGAAGTTGACCGAGGCGTACGGGCGCCGGCCGCCCCAGGCGTACAGGTCGCTGGAGCCGGTCAGCCGGTAGCCGAGGTCCCGTACGTCGGGGAGCGCCCCGCGCCAGAAGTCCCGTACGGCGTCCCGGTAGTGGTCGTTCCACTCGGTCCACAGCGGTGGGAAGGCCCCGACCTGGTAGCCGCCGCTGCCGACGTCCCACGGCTCCGCGATGAGCTTGACCCGGCGCAGCACCGGGTCCTGGGCGATCACCGCGAGGAACGGGGAGAGCATGTCCACGTCGTGCATCGAGCGGGCCAGCGCCGCCGCCAGGTCGAAGCGGAAGCCGTCGACGCCCATCTCGGTGACCCAGTAGCGCAGCGAGTCGGTGATGAGCCGCAGCACCTGGGGCTGCACCACGTGCAGGGTGTTGCCGCAGCCGGTGTAGTCGGCGTAGCGGCGAGGGTCGTGCTGGAGCCGGTAGTAGCCCCGGTTGTCGATGCCGCGCAGCGAGAGCGTCGGGCCCCGCTCGCCCGCCTCGGCGGTGTGGTTGTAGACGACGTCGAGGATGACCTCGATCCCGGCCCCGTGGAGCGTGCGCACCATCCGCTTGAACTCCCCGACCTGCTGGCCGGCGGTGCCGGAGGCGGAGTAGTCGGCGTGCGGGGCGAAGTAGCCGATGGAGTTGTAGCCCCAGTAGTTGCGCAGCCCGCGCCGCAGCAGATGGTCCTCGTGGGCGAACTGGTGCACCGGCAGCAGCTCCACCGCCGTCACCCCGAGCCGGGTCAGGTGCTCGATCGCCGCGGGGTGGGCGAGCCCGGCGTAGGTGCCGCGCAGCTCGGGCGGGATGTCCGGGTGGAGCCGGGTGAACCCGCGTACGTGCAGCTCGTAGATGACGGAATCGGCCCAGGGGGTCTTGGGGCGGCGGTCCTCCGCCCAGTCGTCGTCATCGTGGACGACCACCCCCTTGGGGACGTGCGGGGCCGAGTCCCGGTCGTCCCGCACGGTGTCGGCGACCTGCTGGTCCGGCCAGTCCCGGACGTGCCCGTAGACCTCCGGCGGCAGCGTGAAGGTCCCGTCCACGGCACGGGCGTACGGGTCGAGGAGCAGCTTCGCCGCGTTCCAGCGGGCCCCCGTCCACGGGTCCCAGCGGCCGTGCACCCGGTAGCCGTAGCGCTGCCCCGGCCGCACGCCGGGGACGAAACCGTGCCAGATCTCGTGGGTCAGCTCGGTCAGCGGGCACCGCGTCTCGACGCCCCGCTCGTCGAACAGGCACACCTCCACCGCCTCGGCCCCGCCCGCCCACAGCGCGAAGTTGGTCCCCGCCGCCCCGTCCGGGCCGGCCCGGAAGCGGGCTCCCAGCGGCGTCGGGGCCCCGGGCCACACGGCGGGCGCGCCGGCCGCGGCCCGCCCGCCGCGGCGGTCCTCCGCGACCGCCGCCCGTACGGCGGCCGCCGCTTCCCCGTCCGCGGCCCGCACCGCCTTCCGCTCGGGGTCCTGTACTGCCTCCTGCTCGGCTGCGCTCGACACGTGTAGCCTCCCGCGGCTCGTAGGACGGGCACCGGAGAAGGGGGGCGCGGCGTCCCGGCCGCGGCCCCCGTCGCCGTAGTCCTCCCCCCTGTTCTGCCCATCGGCGGCCCCCCACTCACGTTTCCCCCGACCGGCCCTGGTCGTTGGGGGAGCGTGAACCACACTGCGAAGAGCGCACGGCCCGGCTCGGCCGCCGTGCTGACATGGGCAGGACTGCTGACCGTGCTGGCCCTCCTGACCGGCTGCACCGACACCCGGGAGGCCCTGCTCAACGGCAAGGCGAGATCCCCCGGCGACGCGATCAGCGTCTTCCCGGAGAACGGCGCGAAGGACGTCGACGAGGAGACCCGCATCGCCGTGAAGGTCCCCGACGGGCGGCTGGAGAGCGTCGAGGTCACGCGGATCGAGGACGCGCAGCAGCAGACGGTGGCGGGCCGCGTCTCCGAGGACGGGCGGTCCTGGGCCCCGGAGCGCGGGGCGCGGCGGCTCGCCCTGGCCGCGAAGTACAGCATCGACGCGGTCGCCGTGGACGGCCGGGGACGCCGCTTTGCCCGGCACTCCACCTTCACCACGCTCGTCCCCGAGCACCGCTTCATCGGCTACTTCAAACCGGAGAACCGGTCCACCGTGGGCACCGGCATGATCGTCTCCTTCTCCTTCAACCGCCCGATCGAGGACCGGGCGGCGGTGGAGAAGGCCATCCGGGTGACGTCCGATCCGGTGGTCGAGGTCGTCGGCCACTGGTTCGGGAAGGACCGGCTCGACTTCCGGCCCAAGACGTACTGGAAGCCCGGCACCGAGGTCACCGTCGACGTCGGGCTGCGGGACGTCGAAGGCGCCGAGGGCGTCTACGGCAGCCAGGACAAGACCGTCGTGTTCACGGTCGGCCGCTCCCAGATCTCCCGGGTCGACGCGGAGGCCAAGACGATGGAGGTGCGCCGGGACGGTGAACTCGTCGATACGGTCCCGATCACCGCCGGGGCCCCGAAGACCACCACGTACAACGGCCGGATGGTGGTCACCGAGATGCACGAGGTGACCCGGATGAACGGGGCGACCGTCGGCTTCACGGACAAGGAGGGCAAGGGCGAGTACGACATCGAGGACGTGCCGCACGCGATCCGGCTCACCGAGTCCGGGACCTTCCTGCACGGCAACTACTGGGCCGACGAGTCCGTCTTCGGCGAGGAGAACGTCAGCCACGGCTGCATCGGGCTGCGCGACGCCAAGGGCGGCGACGCCTCCGCGCCCGGCGGCTGGTTCTTCGACCGGACCCTGATCGGCGACGTGGTCGAGGTGGTCAACTCCCGGGACCGGAAGGTCGCCCCGGACAACGGGCTCGGCGGCTGGAACATGGGCTGGAAGAAGTGGAAGGCGGGCTCCGCCCTGCGTTGACCCCCCGGGGGCGGGCGCCGAACCCCCAGGGGTCCGGCGCCCGCCCCCGGGCGTCCCCGCGCCACCTGCGCGGCTCCCCGGAGAACCTCCGGACCAGTTGGGACGGAACGGTGACATTCCGGAGGGAGTTCCCCCCACTCGCGGTGTGATTATCTTGCGATGGGCGTGCAGGTGTAGCGCGCGGGGGAGCGGGCCACGGCGGGAGCCGGGCCGTGCGAGGGGAGACGACCACAGTGAACGGGCAGCCGATATCGGGGGCATCGGCCGGGGCGAGCGGGAAGCGGCGCGGCGGGACGGGGCTCCTGGCCCTGGTCCTGGGGGCGATGCTGTTGCTGGTGACGGCGTGCGGCGGCAGTGCCGACGCGGGGGACAAGAAGGGCGCCGCGGGCGGTGCCGAGAAGGGCGACACGGCCGCCTCGCAGGCGGTGGTGTCCATCGCGCCCGAGGACGGGGCGGAGTCGGTGGCGACCAGCGGCGCCCTGAAGATCGGCGCCGAGCGGGGCAAGCTGACCGCGGTGAAGGTCGCGGACCCCAAGGGCAACGAGGTCGAGGGCGAGATCTCGTCGGACGGCGCGAGCTGGACGCCCGAGCGGCACCTCGCCGCCGCCACCAAGTACACGGTCCACGCGGTCGCCGAGGACTCCGAGGGGCGTGAGTCGGCGAAGGACACCACCTTCACCACGCTCGTCCCGGCCAACACCTTCATCGGGCAGTACACGCCGGAGGACGGCTCCACCGTCGGCGTCGGCATGCCGGTCTCCATCAACTTCACCCGGGGCATCACCGACCCGGACGCGGTGGAGCGGGCGATCAGGGTGACGGCCGAGCCGGCCGTCGAGATCGAGGGCCACTGGTTCGGCAACGACCGCCTCGACTTCCGGCCGGAGAAGTACTGGGCGCCGGGCACCAAGGTGACCGTCGAACTCGGCCTCGACGGCGTCGAGGGCCGGCCGGGCGTCTACGGCAAGCAGTCCAAGACGGTGAAGTTCACCATCGGCCGCAGCCAGGTCTCCACCGTGGACGCGAGCACCAAGCGGATGAAGGTGGTCCGCGACGGCAAGCAGATCAAGGACATCCCGATCTCGGCGGGCGCCCCGGCGACGACCACGTACAACGGTCAGATGGTCATCAGCGAGAAGCTCAAGGTGACCCGCATGAACGGCGACACCGTCGGCTTCGGCGGCGAGTACGACATCAAGGACGTCCCGCACGCCATGCGGCTCTCCACCTCGGGCACCTTCCTGCACGGCAACTACTGGGGCGCGTCCTCGATCTTCGGCAACACCAACACCAGCCACGGCTGCGTCGGCCTGCGCGATGTGCGCGGCGGCTACGACGGCCAGACGCCGGCGGCCTGGTTCTACAACAAGTCGCTGATCGGCGACGTGGTCATCGTGAAGAACTCCCACGACAAGGTGATCCAGCCGGACAACGGCCTCAACGGCTGGAACATGGACTGGGAGGAGTGGAAGAAGTAGACCCCTTCCGCTCCTGAGGAATCCGGGCGGGCCCGGTGCTGTGACCAACGGCGCCGGGCCCGCCGCCGTTAGCGGTGGTTAACCTTTCGGCATGACTGTGACTCTCGAAGTACGCGACGGCGTCGGCACCATCCGGCTCGACCGGCCGCCCATGAACGCCCTGGACGTCGCGATCCAGGACCGGCTGCGGGAACTGGCCGAGGAGGCGGCGCGGCGTGAGGACGTGCGGACCGTGATCCTCTACGGCGGCGAGAAGGTGTTCGCGGCGGGCGCGGACATCAAGGAGATGCAGGCGATGGACCACACCGCGATGGTGCTCCGGTCCAAGGGCCTCCAGGACGCCTTCACCGCCGTCGCCCGCATCCCCAAGCCGGTCGTCGCCGCCGTCACCGGCTACGCGCTCGGCGGCGGCTGCGAACTGGCGCTCTGCGCCGACTTCCGGATCGCCGCGGACAACGCCAGGCTCGGCCAGCCGGAGATCCTCCTCGGGCTGATCCCGGGCGCGGGCGGCACGCAGCGGCTGGCCCGCCTCATCGGCCCCTCCCGGGCCAAGGACCTCGTCTTCACCGGCCGCATGGTCACGGCGGAGGAGGCCCTCACGCTTGGCCTGGTCGACCGGGTGGTCCCGGCGGCCGAGGTCTACGAGCAGGCCCACGCCTGGGCCGCCAAGCTGGCCAAGGGGCCCGCGCTGGCGCTGCGCGCGGCCAAGGAGTCGATCGACGCCGGGCTGGAGACGGACATCGACACCGGGCTCACGATCGAACGGAACTGGTTCTCCGGCCTGTTCGCCACCGAGGACCGCGAGCGGGGCATGCGCAGCTTCGTCGAGGAGGGTCCGGGCAAGGCCACGTTCCGCTGAGCCGTAGTCGTAACGGGTGCCCCGGTAGTCGGGACGGACGGTCCCGCGCGGGGAGTTCATCCGTGAGAGCGGATTATCCGGGCCTTAAGGCAACCTTAAGGCCCGGAGCCGTCTTTTGCCGGGCTGCCCTCGGAAGGCGAGGTGTCGCCGCAGCTCAGAGGGGTCTTTCAGAAGGGCGTCATGCCGGGGGCATATGCCAAAAGCCTTCCTCGGGCGGCCTGTTCGGGGGGTGCGGATTCCCGCGGATCCGCCCCGGGGGGCGATGTGTGCGGCCATGATGGTGGGCATGGCGGGCCTGGAGGGTGTGGATCAGCCGCGACCGCGCAGCAGCGCGACCGCGGCACGGTGGACGTCGACGATGGACGACGAACAGGCGTTCAAGGCGCTGGAGTTGTTCGGAAATCCGACCGAGGAGGAGGTCCGGCTGCCGTCGCGCCCGGAGTCGGCGGCGACGGCCCGGCGGCTCACCTCCTGCGTCGTGCTCCGCCAGTGGGCCCTCTCGCCGCAGACCGCCGAGTACGCGGTGCTCCTCGTCTCGGAGCTGGTCGGCAACGCCGTGCGCCACACCGGGGCCCGGGTCTTCGGTTTACGCATGGTGCGCCGCCGGGGCTGGATCCGCGTCGAGGTGCGCGACCCCTCGCGCGGGCTGCCGTGCCTGATGCCGGTGCGCGAGATGGACGTCAGCGGCCGGGGCCTCTTCCTGGTGGACAAGCTCTCCGACCGCTGGGGGGTGGACCTGCTCCCCCGCGGCAAGACCACCTGGTTCGAGATGCGCATCTCCGACCGCTGACCGCCGGTCCTCCGCGTCGGGCGGCCCGCGTCCGGCCGCCGGATACGCAGAAGCCCCCGGTCGGCCGGGGTGCGGCGCTGCGGGGGCTTCTGACGGGGGCCGTGAAATGGGGGGTGTGTTCACGGCCGCTTATGGCGACCTTGCCCGGGTCAATGGGGGTCGTGGCTCCGACTATGGCAGACGGGCGACCTCGGTGCCAAAGCGACTTGTCGGTATTTTCTAGGGCTAAACAGACATCGGATACGTGAATCGCAGGTGTGCTCCGTCACTTACCTGGCATTTCATGCATCATTATGGCGTCCCCTGAATGATTCATAGATCATTCGATGAACTGCCCAATCTCCGCATTTCGCCCATGCCGCCTCTACTGTGTCTCCGGAACCGGCGGGAGCCGGTGGCAGCCGGTGGCAGTCGGGGAGCACGAGGTGGTCGGGCATGGACGGGTACGGGACGCCGCCGGGCCGCCGTGAGGCGCTCGGCGCCGGGGCCGGAGCGCTGGCCGCCGCCCTGCTGGCGGGATGCGCCCGGGGCGACGGGGCGGCCGGCCCCGCCCGCCCGGGCCCGGCCGCCCCCGGCGCCTCCGACGGGCCCGGGCCCGGCGCGGCTCCTCGGCCCGCCGCGACCGGCCGGGCGACGCCCGGCGCCGCTTCCCCGGCGCCCGCCCCCCGACGCTTCCCCGGACTGCCCGTCCGCATCGCGCACGGCCCCCGCGACCGGCCCCGGGTCGCCCTCACCTTCGACGGGCGGGGCGACCCCGACCTCACGCTCGCCGCGCTCACCCGGTGCGAACAGGCCGGAGCACGCGTCACCGTGCTCGCCGTGGGGACCTGGCTCGCCCGGCACCCCGGCCTGGCCCGCCGCATCCTCGACGGCGGCCACGAGCTGGGCAACCACACCGAGCACCACCTCGACCTCGCGGCCCTCGACGAGCGGGCGGCGTACGAGGAGATCGCTTCCTGCGCACGGCGGCTGCGCCGGCTCACCGGGTCCGTCGGCGCCTGGTTCCGCCCCTCGCCCACCACGTACGCCTCCCCGCTCGTCGAACGGCTCGCGCGGCGGGCCGGCTACCCCCACCTCCTCGGCTGCGACGTGGAATCGCTCGACCACGCGGCCACCCGCGTCGCCGCCGTCACCCGCAAGGTCGCGGGGGAGCTGCGCAACGGATCGGTGGTGGAGCTGAGCCTCGGGCGTCCCGTCACCGTCGCCGCGCTGCCGCTGCTCCTCGCCGAGATCGGGCGGCGCGGGCTGCACGCCGTGACGGCCACGGAGCTGCTGGCCCGACCGGCCGCCGGGGCCGCCGGGGCGGCCCGATAACCTGACCCCTGACATTCGGCATCACGAAGGGGCGGAACTGTGGCGGACATCGAGTCGGCGCGGACGGTATTCGAGAAGTTCGACGCGAACGGCGACGGGCTCATCACGGCCAACGAGTACAAGAGCGCCATGGCCCAGCTGGGGGACCCCTTCGTCACCGAGACGGTGGCGCAGGCGATCATCAACGCCCACGACGCCAACGGCGACGGCCAGCTGACCTTCGACGAGTTCTGGGCCGCGCAGAACAAGGGCTGAACCGGACGGGCCGCGGCCGGACCGAACGGACCGCCGTCGTTCCGGACGCGTCGCGGCCGATCCGCACGGGCCGCCCCGGCCCGGCTCCCGGCCGACCGGGCGGCGCCTCTCCGTGATCCGGCCGAGGCCCGGACACTGGTGCGGACGGGTGCGGGGAGTACGTCCCGGAGGGCCCGTTCCCGGTGGGTTTCGACCGGAACACCCGTCATGTGCGGCTTGCCGCGTCTTTGTCCAGGAGTGAAGATCGGGCCGTGATGTTCTCCGGACCCTCCTCGGACCCGGCCCCGCCGACCGGGCCCGGCATGTCCCCGACGACGGCCCCGCCGAGACCCGCGGACCCCGGCGCGGCCCGCGCCCACGCGCTGCCCGAAGGACCGGCCGGGCCGCGGTCCGCACGCCCGTGGGCCGGGCCGCTGCTGGTGGGCGCCGCGGTCGGCCTCGCGCTCCTCGTGGCCCTGCTCGGCCCCGGCCTCGCGGCCCGCGGCACCGGGGAGCTCCGGATACCCGGGGCGGGGCTCGCCGCCGTGCTCCGCGCCGTCCTGTTCGCCGCCCTCGCCCTCCATCTGGGCGACCTCCTGGCCCCGCAGCTCATCCGGCCCGTGAGGGGCCGCCCCCGTACCGGCGTACGGAGCTGGGCGGTGGCCGCCTCGCTCGCCGGGGCCGCTGCCGCCGCCGGGCAGATCGTCCTCCTCGCCGCCGTCAGCGGCCTCGGCATCACCGAGACGTACGGCACCCGCGAGGGCGGACTGCTCCTCCTCATCGCCAACGGCCTGGTCGTCGCGGCCCTCTGCGCCGCGAGCAAGCGCCCGGCCCTCGCGCTCGCCCCGCTCGCCGTCGTCATCGGCGCGGAGGCCCTGCGCGCCCACCCGGAGGCGTACAGCCCCGAGTTCGGCGCCGCCCTCACCGTCGTCCACCTGACCGCCGCCTCGCTGTGGACCGGTGGCCTGCTGTACGTCCTGCGCACCATGTGGCTCTGGCGCGGCTCGCCCGTCGCGGCCCGCACGCTGCTCGGCCGGTACGCGCGCCTGGCGATCTGGCTGTACGTCGCCCTCGCCGCCACCGGCACGGTCTCGACGCTGCGCCGCCTGCCCCTGGACGTGGTGTTCACCTCCGCCTACGGGCGCACCCTGCTGGTCAAACTGGCGCTCATGGCCGTGGTCAGCGTGCTGGCGGTGGCCGCCCGGCGGCGGATGCTCCAGGACGCCGACCCCTCCGTCGCGCACCGGCTCGCCCGCCGCGAACAGGCCGTGCTGGCCCTGGTGGTGGTGGTCTCGGCGGTCCTCACCGCCGTCCCCGACCCGCACTGGATCTCGCTGCGGCCCTGACCCCTGCCGGGGCGGTCCCGCCGCCGCGCGCCTCCCCGGCGGGGCCCCACCGCGGTGGGGCCCCGCCGGGCCTTCCTCACGTGCCGTCGATGAGCCGCAGCGCGAACTCCGGCGAGAAGTCGCCGGCCTTGACCTGCGGCCCGGTGGCCGAGCAGCGTGAGTCGTCGGCGTGCCGGCCGTCGGAGTCGCCGGGGTTCTTGATCCACAGGTAGAACGCGGCGCCGCCCTCACCGGTCCGGGAGGGCGATCCCAGCTTGCGCAGCGGCGGGTTGCAGAACCCGACCTGGCCGCTGGTCTCGTCGCCGGGGATCCGGTACGCGCCGTTGCCGTTGCGGGAGGTGTCCACGACCCAGGTCGTGTCCACGCCCAGCCGCTCCTTGACGCGGGCGGCGAGCCGGCGGCCGTAGTCGTCGGAGATGCCGGTGGAGTGGTAGTTGGCCACGTTCACCGCCACGCCGTCGGCCAGGTAGATGCCCGAGCGGCCCAGCAGGTCGGCCATGTCGCTCAGGCCGATGCCCTTGTCCGCCGGGTCGTCCTCGCGGCGCTCGCCCAGCGTCCAGGTGGCGTTGCCTGCGTCGAGGTACGTCTTGACGTACGGACCCTGCGCGTCGAGGTGCTGGTTGGCGTACCAGAGCATGTCGAAGCGGGCCTCGCGCTGCTGGGTCGTGAGGCAGTTCTGCTCCACGTCCGCCTGGGCCACCGCGTCGGGCTCCAGGACGACGATGGCCGGCCGCTTGCCGATGCCGGCGATGAAGGCGTCCATCCACTCCTTGTACAGCCTGGGGCCGTCCGCGCCGCCGTCGGAGGCGCCGCCGCAGTCCCGGCCGGGGATGTTGTAGGCGACGAGTGTGGGCAGTTGGCCGGCGGCCGTGGCCCGGGTGACGTACGTGTCGACGGCCAGGCGCACGTCGGAGTTCCAGTCGCCGAACCACTTGACGGTCATCCGGTCCGCCACTTCGGTGCGGATCCTGGCGCGGGTGAGCCGGTACGGATCGTGCTCGGGGGCGGGGGCGGCGTCCACCCACTTCCTGGCGTTGGACTCGGGGTCGACGAAGAAGCCCTCGCGCGGTGTGGACGTCGTCAGCGAGACGTTGTCGAAGGCGAAGGCGCGGTGCTCCTTCTGCGCGCCGAGCTGGAAGGTTATCTGGCCGCCCTGACCGGCGGTCGTATCGATCGTGGAGCGGAAGGTCCACTGGTACCGCTTGCTCACGGTGCCCAGGGTGATGGACTCGCGGAGGGGTGCGGTGAATTTCCCGCCGGACTCCTGGACGGTCGCCACGATGTCCGCCGGAGCCGAGGAGCGGGCGTCGAAGGAGAGGGTGTACAGCGCGCCCTCGCGCAGCCGGACGCCGTCGCGCCCCAGCATCGCGTGGTACACCTCGGTCTTCTCGGGGCCCACGGAGGTCTTCATCGTGCCGCCGGTGTAGTCGGCGCCGGTGCCCGTGGAGGACCACCAGGTGCCGGTCGGAGGGGCGGTGCCGAAGTCGCCCTCGGGAGCGAGTTCTCCGTAGAGCAGCGGCTCGGGCGCGGCGTGCGCGGTGGAGGCCGGCAGCATCAGGGAGGCGGCCAGCAGGGGTAACGCGGTGAGGGTGTACAGCAGGGATCTCGTACGCACCGGTGTCGGTGTCCTTTGCTCGTGAGGATGGGGAGACGGGTGCGGGCGCTTCGGCGCCGCGCCCGCGGGGGACGGCTGAGGGGTCCTCAGGGGAGGGGGCCCTCCGCCGCCCCCCTCGCCGGGAAGAGGCCTTCGTGTGCGCTCCATACCGCCGCCCCCAGTTATTCGAACATGCGCTCGCATGCGAACGGTGATCATCCAACCGGAGGCGTGCGGGCGTGTCCATCCCCGCGACCCGCCCGACAGCACGAGAGGGGGCGGACGACGGCGTTCCGGTCCGTGGACCGTCCTGTTCCGTCGTCCGCCCCCTCGGCGCCGCGCGCGGAAGGCGCGGCCCATCGGGCGGTGCGGGCCCCCTACTTCAGGTAGACCAGCCCGTCCGTGGTCAGGGCCGGGCGGCCCTTGGTGCCGACGACCACGATCTTGACCGTGTGCTTGCCGGCGGAGGACCAGGACGTGGTCCAGATCGCCTGCCGGTACTTGGTGGCCGAGGACTTCAGGTCCACGGTGGCGGCCTTCTTGCCGTCGACGTAGACGTACGCCTGCCCCGAGGTGGCGGCCCGCGACACCGTCCAGGCGACGGAACGGCCGGTGAACGTCCAGGTCAGGGCGGAGCCCTTGGTGCTGCTGGAGTAGGACTTGCCGCCCAGGTAGCTGCTGGAGGACTTGGTGGTCCACTTCCCGCTCTTCTTGGCGGCGGACTCCTGGAGGATCACCGGGGCGCCGGAGACCGAGGCGGCCGCCGTGTTGCCCGCCCGGTCGTACGCCGTCATCTTCCAGGTGGTGGCCTTGGCGGGCTTCGCGGTGTGCGAGGCGCTGCCCGTGGTCGGGCCGTATGTCTTGGCGACGGGCGCGGTGAGCCGGACCTCCTTGAGGGAGGCGGCGTCGACGGCCTTCCACTTCAGGGTGACCGGGGCGGCGGTGGTGTTCACCGTGCCGGTGCGCAGGGCGAGGGACGGCTTGGCGGAGAAGACCGGCGCGGTGCGGTCGGCGACGACGGTCGCCACCGGCGACAGGGAGGTCTTCCCCGACTGGTGGGTGGCCCGGACCTGGACGGCGTGCTTGCCCACGGCGAGGGTGGCGGTCGCCGAGGTGACGTTGCCCGCGACGGTGGCCACGGGCTTCCCGCCGACGAGGAGTTCGTAGCTCTTCACGAGCGCGGCGGGCGTGGTCGCCTTCCAGCCGACGGTGACCTGCGACCGGGTGTAGTACGTCGAGCCGGAGGCGTTCGCCCCGGTCACCGAGGATATGGCGAGCCCGGCGACGGGCCCGGCGGCCAGCGTCCGGACGGCCGGGAGCTGCTGGTAGAGCGAGAGGCCGGGGCACTCGGTGGCGAACCCGTCGCGGTGCCCGGAGATCCGCTGGAAGCCGTACTGCTGCCCGGCGACGAACTGCTTGTGGGCCATGTTGTTGCCGTTGGCCCCGGCGGTGAGCTGGACCGTGCCGGCCGGGTCGGCCTTGTACTGCCCGAGCTTCCACGCGGCGACGCGGGCGACGGCGGTGGTCGCGGCGGTCGCGGCCTTGGTGTCGGTGTACATGCCGATCACGGCGATTCCGGTGGTGTCCCGGTTGAAGCCGTAGGTGTGCGCGCCCATCACGGGCCGGTCCACGCCGCCCTTGCGGCCCTCGAAGACCGTGCCGCACTTGTCGACGATGAAGTTGTAGCCGAGGTCCTTCCAGCCGTTCGACTTCACGTGGTACGTGTGCAGGCCGCGCACGATGGCCGCCGAGTCGGCGCAGGAGTACGCGTTGGTCTGCGCCGTGTGGTGGACGAAGACGGCCTTGACCTGGTCCAGGTAGTCGGGCGCCTCGGTGCTGAGCGACTCGTCCGCCTTCCAGCCCGCGCGGGAGACGATCGGCGGCTGCGGAACGGTGGACGGCGGGCCGGGCGTCGACGTGGGCGTCGGCGAGGCGGTGGGCGTCGTCGGCGACGCGGAGGGGGTGGGGGACTCGGTGCTCGGGACGGGGTCGGGGCTCGGCGGGGCCGGCGACTCGGTGGTCGGGGTGGGCGCCGGCTCGTCCGTGGGCGTCCCGCTCGGCTCCTCCGCGGGCGGAGTGACCGGCGGCTCCTCGGGCGTCGGCTCCTCGCCGGGGGTCTCGTCGACGGTGAACGCGGCCGGTTCGGCGGCGAGCGGGCCCGGGGAGCCGCCCGGGTCCACGGTGTCGAGCCGCAGCCCCGCGGGCAGCCCGGACCGGGAGCCCTCGGCGGTGGTCACCCGGACCTCGACGCCGTTGGAGGGGCCGACCCAGCGGGGCTCGGTGGTACCGCGGACACCGGGCCGGCCGGCCTCGGTACGCCCGTCGATCTCGATGTCCAGCGGCAGCCAGCCGGTCCACTCGCCGGTGGCGGCGGAACGCGTACGGGCCTCGACCCGGCCGTCCACCTTGGCGGCGGGGTCGGTCCAGGTCACGCCGAGCAGGCTGAAGGGCGCGGTGTCGCGACGGGTGAGGGAGGCGGAGCTGCCGTCGGCGGAGGCCTTCAGCGCGGCCCGGTGCACATCGGGCGTGACGGGGGCGGACTTGGCGTCGGCCCCCCGCTCGCCGCGCTCGCCGTCAAAGGCGCCGGTCGTGCCCTGGAACACCAGGACACCGGCCACGGCGGCCGTGGTGACGGCGGCCGTGGTCCAAACTCTTCGCTGCACTCTCATGTGTGTTTTCCCGGGGACGTCGCTGATGGGAAGGCAGAGCGTTCCGACCGGTCAGGCGCTGACCGGGGGCACGACGTCGCCGTCGGCCCGGCCGGTGGGGCGACCCGGGACATGCTGCGGCCCACAGTCTTCCACGGGGCCCGGGGAGCGGTGCTCCGGGCCCCGTGGCGGGCGGCGGCGTGCGGACGGGTCGGTGGTACGGGCGGCGCGGGCGGTTCAGGCGGCGAAGTGGCGGGACAGGGAGTCCCGCTCGTCGCGCTCCACCAGGTCCGGGCGCGTGTAACGCTCGGCGCGGGCATGGTAGTCGAAGTCGCCCCGGACGAGCCCCCGGTAGTCCTGGACGCAGCGTTCGAGGGCCTGCCGGGTCGGGCCCTCGATGCCCGCCGCCTCGATTTCCTCGATCAGTTCCTTCTCCGCCCGGTGCACCCGTTCGGCCACCCGGGCCAGTTGGATCCCGGCCTCGTCGACGGCTTCCTGGAGGGTGCACCCCCGGTCGCGTTGGATCAGCCGTACGGCGTTGTGCTCGTAACCGAGAGCCGCTTCCTTCTCGAAGGAGCAGATGTCGTTGCAGAGTCCCGAATGGTCGGTGACCGCGTTCCGCAGGGCGATATAGGCGGGCAGGCTCCGGGCGGAATCCGGGAGGTCGATGCCGGCGGTGATCTCGTGCAGGCAGAGAAAGGGCTGCATGGCGACCGAATCGCGGCGGTGCTGGAGGAAGTCGGCCCTGCTCGGCACCTGTCCGGCGGCCCGTTCGACGGCCTCGGCGTAATACGTCCACAACCAGGCGGCGGTGTCCCGACGGAACTGCCGGTTCCACTGCGGCGATCGGCCGGTGCAGGTCCGGTCCCGCAGCCCGGCCAGAGCCCGCTCCATCGGTCCGTGGGGCGCCGCCCCGTCGAAGACGTCCACCAGGCGGGCGATCGCCGCCTCGCACACCAGGGGGTCGCGCCCGGCCGGGCCGTCGTCGAACTCGTCGTCCACGAGGAAGGCCCAGAACAGCCATTGGCAGAACAGGTCGAGATGTTCCTGGGAGGCCTTCGGGAAGATGAGGGAGATCCACAGTTCCGGGCGGGTGCGAATCATTTTCCGGCGGGCCGGGACGGAGAGGTCCAGTCCTTCGGACTCGGCCCATTCCCAGGCGGCCTCACGCGTTTCGGCCAGACCGGGATGGCAGCCGGCACTCTCGAACGGCATGTGAAACGCGGGTAAGGTGATCTGGCTCATTGCTGCCCCTCGTCTGATGAATACAGGCGGATGATGATGTACGGCTCATTCGGGGTGACCGGGCCGGGGACGGGCCCGCCCGGAGGCCGGCCGGCGGGCGGCCGTGCGAGGTGGGAGGGCCATCGCGGTCCTCCTCCTTCCTCTGCCGGGGGCCGGGGACGCCGGGGCAGGGCAGGCGAGCCGGTGGGCGAGCGCGTCACCATGGGTGATGCCCAGTCAACCCCGAGTGGGGGCGCGGAGGGAAGCATGTGTGACCGAAAATGTCTGATCGCCCCTGATTCCCTGATCAGTACTGAGCCGGCTGTGCACTACTGAGGTCATGCCCCGGCGTGTTGTCCGGGCGGCGCCCCGTCCCGGGGGCGTTGGAAGAGCGAGATCCGGCCGATCGCGCTCGACGGGCCTGAACCAGAGCCGCGCGCAAGGGCGTTGACGCGGCGGCGCGCCCCGGCCGGGCACGCGCCGCGCGGGTGGACGCGCCCCGTGTCGTAGGAGCGACATGTCGTAAGCGCGACACCGGAAAAGCTGGTGCGGCTGTCGGGGGAGCCCGATTCTGGAGCCGCACCGCGTGTCCGTTTCCTTGCCCCCTGGAAAGGTTCCGATGCACATACGGCTTCGCCATGCCGCCGTTCTGACGGCAGGGGCCCTCATCGCCACCCTGGCTCCCACCTCCTCCGGCGCGAGCGCCGCCCCCGCGCCTCCCGGCACGAACTCCGCCGCCCGCCCCCAGGTCGCCTCCATCACGCTGGTGACCGGTGACCGGGTGCGGTTGGAGACCTTTTCCGACGGCCGGAAGACCGTGTCCGTCGAGTCGGCCCCGGGAGTTCCGGAGGCCGGCTTCACCCAGCTGGAGATCGACAAGCAGCTGTACGTGCTGCCCCGCGCCGCGATGCCGTACATCTCCTCTGGCAAGCTGGACCGGCAGCTGTTCAACATCACCTCCCTGATCGAGCAGGGTTACGACGACGCCCACGCCTCCGCCATCCCCCTGATCGCCCGCTACACCGGCGGTACGGACCCCACGGCCAAGGCGGCGCCCGCCGGTTCGCGCAAGGGCCAGGTCATCAAGAGCCTGCGCGGCTCGGCGCTGAAGGCGGACAAGAAGCAGGCAGGGCGCTTCTGGAAGGCCATCGACGACGACGCGCTCGCCGGGGGCGACGCGCGAAACGCCTCCAGGAGACCTTCCCTCAAGAACGCCGCCTTCGAGGGCGGCGTCGAGAAGCTGTGGCTGGACGGGAAGGCCCACGCCTCCCTCGACCGCAGCACCGCGCAGATCGGCGCCCCCGAGGCATGGCGGGCCGGCTACGACGGAAAGGGCACGACCGTCGCCGTCCTGGACACCGGCGTCGACGCCACCCACCCCGACCTGGCCGGGAAACTCGGCGACGTACGCAACTTCACCACCGACCCCACCGCGAACGACGGCCACGGCCACGGCACCCACGTCGCCTCCACCATCGCCGGCAGCGGGGCCGCCTCGGACGGCTCGCGCAAGGGCGTGGCGCCGGGAACACGGCTGCTGGTCGGCAAGGTGCTCGAAGACAGCGGCGCCGGCTCGTACTCCGCCATCATCGCCGGCATGGAGTGGGCCGCCCGCGCGGGCGCCGACGTCGTCAGCATGAGCCTGGGCGGCCAGCCCACCGACGGCACGGACGTCCTCAGCCTCGCCCTCAACAGTCTCAGCGAGGAGACCGGCGCCCTCTTCGTCGTCGCGGCGGGCAACACGGGCGCCGACTACACCGTGGGTTCCCCGGGCGCCGCGGAGAAGGCCCTGACCGTGGGCGCCGTCGACCGCGACGACGCGCTGGCCGACTTCTCCAGCCGCGGCCCGCGCGTCGGGGACGACGGCGCCAAGCCCGACCTCACCGCTCCCGGCGTCGGCGTCGTCGCCGCCCGCGCCGCCGGTACGTCCATGGGCCGCCCGGTGGACGCGGCCTACACCGCCGCGTCGGGTACGTCCATGGCGACCCCGCACGTGGCGGGTGCGGCGGCGATCCTGGCGGGGCAGCACCCCGACTGGAGCGCCCGGCAGCTCAAGGACGCGTTGATGAGCACGACGCGTACCGCTCCCGGCCGGACGGTCTACGAGCAGGGCGCCGGCCGGGTGGACGTGGCCCGCTCGGTGCGCCAGCGGGTACACGCCACCGGCACGGCCGCCTTCGGCTCCATGGAGCCGGACGCGGGCCCGCGGAAGGTGGGCGTCACCTACACCAACGACGGCGACGCGCCCGTCACGCTCACCCTGCGCGCCACCTTCGACAAGCTCTACGGCTCCCCGGCCCCGGCAGGCGTCCTGGAGCTCCCCGAGCAGGTCACCGTGGACGCCCACGGCACCGCCGAGGTGGCCGTGACCCTCGACGCGCCCGCCCTCGCGGAAGGTGTCTACGGCGGCCGCCTCACCGCCGTCTCGGCCGACGGGCAGACCGTCGCGCACACCGTTCTCTCCGCGGCGAAGACCCCGGTCATGCACAAGGTCACGCTGCGCGGCATCGACCGCGCCGGGAAGCCGGCCGCGATCTCGCCGCTGATCATGCAGAGTCTGACGGGCGCCTCCGACGTCTACGAAGAGGTGGCGGCCGGGCGGAGCCTGACGGTGAACCTGCCGGAAGGCACGTACTCCCTGCAGGGCCTCATCTCGCAGTACACGGAGGAGAACGCCGCCTACAGCCTGGTGGTCGACCCGCGTGTGCAGGTGAGCGGGGACATGGAGCTGGTGCTCGACGCGCGCAAGGCGGTCCCCGTGGAGATCCGGACCCCCAAGCCGGCCGTGCAGCAGGGCGTGCTGCACTTCTTCACCCGCTGGAAGAGCGGCGACCACGAGGTCGTCAACTCCTTCGTGCAGGGATTCAGCGGCGGGCAGTCCCTCTACGTCACGCCCACCGAGAGAGCCCCCGAGGGAACGGTCTTCGAGTTCACCTCCCGCTGGCAGCTGGCCGCACCCACGCTCGGCGCACGCGCGGTCTCCCGCTCCGCCGCGACCGGTGTCCCCGTCCGCCTGCTCCACAACTCCCCCGCCGTGCAGGGCGTGCGGCGCCTGCGGGTGGTCGACGCCGGCGCGGGGCGCCCCGAGGACTACGCGGCGCTGCGTGCACGGGGGACGGACGTCCGCGGAGCCGCGGTGCTCGTGAAACTGGAGGAGCCGTTCTACGACGAGGCGGTGGCCGAGGCCGCCCGTGCGGGAGCGGCGGCCGCCGTCATCAGCGGCGCCACCGGTGACATGTACCAGCCCGCGATCTGGCAGCCGGTGAGCGCGCGGCTGCCGGCGATCGCCCTGTTCGCCCCCCGCACCGCCGCACAGCGGCTGCGCGCGCCGGGCACCGTCCTGGAACTGAAGGGAACCCCCGACAGCCCCTACCTCTACGACGTCCTGCAGGTCTCCGAACAACGCGTCCCCGAGCGCGTGGTCCACCGGGTGGGACCGGAGAACACGGCCACCGTGGTCTCGCGCTACCCGGACACGAGCGGAACGGGCTACGTCACGGAGAACCGTCAGGCCTACCGCCCGTGGCAGGAGGTCGGCGTCGCCATGCTGTCCCGGTACGTCCGCACCGGCCAGGTACGGACGGAGTACCTGAGCGGCCCCGCCGACACCCGGTGGCTGCACTGGGTCAACCCCCGCACCGCCTGGGCGGTCCACGCGATGGGGACCGGCATGTTCGGCCCCCTGCGCACCTACCGGCCCGGTGAGCGCACCGCGGAGAGCTGGTACGCCCCCGTGGTGCGCCCGGCGATCCCCCGCGGTGTCGAAGGGCTCGCCCAGCGCGAGGGCGACAAGCTGACCATCGGGATCCCCGAGTTCGCCGACACCGCCTCCGGCCACTACGGCTACGCCCTGCCCGGCGGGAACGCCGCCACCCCCTACCCCGACGAGACCCGTGCCGTACTGCGCCATGAGGGCAAGGTCCTCGCCGAGGGCCCGCGAGCGTGGGGCGTCTTCCCGGCGGGCGGGGACGACGGGCGCTACCAGCTGGATCTGGACGTGAAGCGCACCAGCCCCGAGGGCACCCTCTCGCGGGCCACCGGCACCCGCTGGTCGTTCACGGCCCCCCGCCCCGCCGAGGGCGAGAAGTCGCCGCTCCCCCTCCTCCAGCTCGACTACGACGTGGCCACCGACCTCCGGGGCTCCGCCCCCGGCTCCCGATCCTTCGCCTTCGACGTGAGCGCCCGCCACCAGGACGGTCTGACGGGCCGTTCCGTGAAGGGCGTGCAGGTGTCCGTCTCGTACGACGACGGCGAGCACTGGCGGACGGCGACGGCCTCCGCCCGGGGCGACGGCGCCTACCGCGTCCGGGTCGCCCACCCCCGGGCGGACCGCACCAGCGGGTACGTCACGCTGCGGGTCCGCGCCTGGGACGACGCGGGGAACGAGGTGACGCAGGAGATCGAACGGGCGTACGCGCTGAGGTAGTACGCGGGACCAGGAAGCCGCGACCGGCCCCGGTCGCGGCTTCCGCACGCCCTACGACAACCAGTCGCGCCGCGCCGCCTGCCACACCAGCTGCGTACGCGTCGTCGCGCCCGCCCGCTGCATCAGCGCGGTGATCCGGCGCTGCACCGTGCGGTGACTGACGCCGAGCTGGGTGGCGATCGCCTTGTCCGCCACCCCCGCGACGACCAGGGAGAGCAGATAGCGCTCGTCGTCGGCGAGGCTGCCGCCCGGCCCCATGCCCCCGGCGAAGTCGGCCAGCCCGCCCTCCGCCGTGACGTGCAGCGGGGTTCCCGCCGCCCACTGGATGTCGAACAGGGCGATGAGGGCGTCCAGGAGGGTGCTGCTGCGGATGATCGCGGCGGTCGGCTCGCCGCGGGCTCCGGACGCCTTGCCCGGCATCAGCGGACAGACGGCGACGGAGCTGTCGATGATGACCATGCGCACGGGCAGGGTGCTGGTGGCGCGCGCCGTCTCCCCGGCGCGGATGCCCTGGGCAACGTTGTCGACCATGCCGGGCTCCTCCAGGCAGGCCCGTTCGTAGATCGCCTCGTAGCGGATGCCCTGGGCGAGCAGTTCGAACTCCTCGGTGTTGTCCTGGGCGCGCAGCGCCACGGGATCGGCCTTGCAGAACCACCGCAGGTCGCTGCGGGCCCCGTAGGCGAGCCGGCGCAGACGCCGGCGGATGGCGCCGCCGCCGGTGATCACCTCCACCAGCTGCCCCGCGTCATGGCAGCGGCCCGCCGCCCGGTACTCCTCGGTCAGCTGCTCCACTCCGCGCCGGGCCCCCTCCAGCGCCTCCTGGCCGCGTGCCAGCAGCGGTTGCAGCGCCACGTCCGGCGGGACGGGCACGTACCGCGTGCCGCCGTCGCCCGGCGGGCGCTCGACCAGGCCCTTGTCGTGCAGGGAGGACAGAAGCAGCGCCGCCTCGTTCTCCCGGAGGTGGAGCCGCTGGACGATCTCGTCCACATCCGCGTTCCGCACCTCCACCAGGAGGCGGTAGATCCGCTCCTCCGCGGCCCCGATGCCCGCTATCTCCAGCATGCGCCCTCCCTCGCCCCCGCCCGCCCCGGGCGGACGCCCACGGTGACGTCCATGATCGAACAGGATGCGAGCGGCCCTGTCGAGCGCCCGTGGGGCGCCAGGGCACGGAGTCGCCCCGGTCCGCCCCGCGGGAGGGGCCCGCGTCCCGCCGGTGCGGGCCCAGGCGCTTCACCCTCCCGGCGGCCGGGGGCCGCGCGAAGGGATCCGCCCGGTGGTCACAGGTTCACCGCGGACGCGGTCTCCCGCAGCTCCCGCTCGTCCATGTCCGCGACGCGGGTGGTGAAGAACCAGGAGTGGCCGAACGGGTCCTCCAGCTCCGCCTGGAGATCGCCGTGGAACTGCAGCTCCACCGGGCGGATCACCTGCGCCCCGGCGGCGGCGGCCCGCCGGGTGAACGCTTCGACGTCCGGCACGAAGACCAGCAGGTTGACCGGCGTGCCGCCCACCGTGCGCGGGCTGCGGAAGCGGTACTCGGGGTGCTCGTCGCGCAGCATGAACACGGCCTCGCCGATCCGGAACTCGGCGTGTGCGATCTTGCCGCCCTGCCGCGGGATCCGGGTGCTCACCTCGGCGCCGAACGCCGTCCGGTAGAAGTCCAGGGCCGCCGCGGCGTCGTGCACGTTGAGGTAGGGGACGCCGCTCCTGTACGCGTCGGGGACCGGGTTCGTCATGACGTTTCCTCTCGTCGTCGGGTGAGTCCATCCTCGGCGCCCCCGGCGCCCCCGCCAACGACGAGATCCGCAACGGTCGTTGAGCCGGGCTCAACGACCGGTCCGCACGTCGGCCCGCAGCAGCTCGATGAACACGCGGACCCGGCCGGTCAGGGCGCCGGCCGGCCAGACGGGCCCGTACTCGATGGGAGGCAGGCCGGTCAGCGGCAGGTACACGATGTCGGGCCGGGCGTGGTAGCGCACGGCCTGGCGGCCCACCACGGCCATTCCCGCACCGGCGCTGACGAGCGTCAGCAGTTCCTGCCGCGACGTCGCCGTCTCCTCGCGCCGCACCGTACGGCCGCTGGGCGCCTGCGGCGGGACGAGCGCGTCCAGCAGGTAGCCGGGGGCGCCGGCCGGTACGAGCACGGTGTCCCGGGTGAGGTCCTCCACGGTGGCGCCGTCCCGCCGGGCGAAGGGGTGCCGGGCGGACACGGCCAGCATGCGCTCGTCGCGCAGCAGTACCGGCCCGCTGTCCAGACCGGCCTCGCGCACGGGCAGTTCGGTGATCTGCACGTCGAGTTCCCCGCCGCGCAGCGCGCCGAACGCATCGGACAGATGCACCTCCCGGATACGCGTCTCACAGCCGGGGTGACGGCCGCGGAAGGACGTGGCGGCGGCCATGACGGCCTCCCCCACCAGGGGGCTGGAGAAGCCCACGCGCAGCACTCCGGTGACTCCCCGCCCCGCGGCGACGGCCCGGGCGATTCCGTCCTGGATCCGCTGGTGTCCGGCCCGCACGTCCTCCCGCAGCGTGCCGCCGATGCCGGTCAGCGCGACCGACCGGCTGGTCCGCAGGAACAGCGCCACCCCGAGCCGCCGCTCCAGCTGTTTGACCGTCTGGCTCACCCGTGCGGTGCTGATCCCCAGCCGCTCGGCCGTCCGCCCGAAGTGCAGTTCCTCGGCCAGGGTCAGAAACACCTCGATCTCCCGCAGTTCCATCCCCGCAGGTTAAACAGCCGCTGCCGGGCCGCCGACGCCGGGCGGCGACCGGCTCCCGGGCCGCTGCCGGGGCGAGGGCGCCGGGGACCCCCCGCCGTGCGGACGCGGAAGGCCCCGGCGCCGCCGAGGACGGCAGCGCGCCGGTCAGGGCCCACGGCCTCAGCACTCGATGATGTTCACCGCGAGCCCGCCGCGCGCCGTCTCCTTGTACTTGACGGACATGTCCGTGCCTTGTTGCACTATGCCCTTGACCTGCATGTTCGGAGGTAGATGAGCTGCCCTGCATGCCAGCAGGGACTTCTCAGGGACTTTCGGCCGGGAGGGGTCCCGCAGCCAGGCATCCATCGCGGCGATCCCTCGCTGCCCCGCACCGGGCATGAAGTGAGCGTAGTGGTCGAGGGTGACCTTCGGTGTCGAGTGCCCGAGCCACTTGGACAGGCTGACGACCGACTCACCGGCCTCCAGCTGCACGCTCGCGTAGGTGTGGCGGAGGACGTGGAACATGTCCTCGCGTGGGGCGGCGTAGAGCAGGACCCGGCGAACCCGGTTGCCGTCGTGCCGTACCTTCTCGCCCACGGGCTTGATCAGCCCGGCGGCGGCGAGCGCACGCTTCCAGCTGCGGTCGTTCCAGGTGCGGTAGTAGATGCGATTGCCGTGCGACGAGGTGAGGATCAGTTCGACCGTGATCGGCTTCCGCTGGCGCTCCTCGAGCGCGGTGGTCGGGGCCTCCGGGTTTCGCCAGGGCAACGTGCAGGAAGTCGACGGGAACCGGCGGAAGTGAGCTCGGGCCCGGAGGGCGAGGTTGGCCGGCAGGGGGACCTCGCGGGTCTTGCGCCCCTTGGGGAGCGAGAAGTAGGGGCGGCCTTTGATGTCCCACCTGAGCTGGCGGCGGATGTGGACGACTCCAGCCGCGAAGTCGAAGTCCTCTTCGGCGAGACCGAACGCTTCGCCTTGGCGCAGCCCGAGGCCGATGCCGAGATCGACCGCGATCTGGTAGCGGTCCTGCAACTCCGCGCGGACGGCGTCGACGACCTCACGTGACCACGCCTTGGCCTTGCTGTCGATTGCTCGTGGGGGCTTGACGCTGTTCTTCGCCTTCATCGGGTTGCGCAGCAGACGCTGGTCGTCGACGGCGCTGCCGAGGATCGAGGACAGGTGTCCCCAGATCACCTCTGCCGTCGACTCTTCGACCCTCGTGAGTAGTGCTGCCTTGAAGGTCCGTAGAGCGGACGCGTCGATCTCACGCAGGGCGTAGTCGCCCACCAACGGGATGATGTGGTTCCAGATGCGGCTGCGCATCGGGTCCGCCGTCGAGGGTTCGTCGGAGCGGCCCGCCCACCAGTACTCGGCGATGTAGTCGGCGACAAGTATCTCGCCCTTGCGGGGATCGACGAACTCACCACGGCTGGAGTCCGTCTTGGCGCTGGCGAGCCACTGCTTCGCGTCCTCGCTGGTGTGGAACGACCGGTCCTGGATGCCGGGAATCCCCTTCACTCGGTAGCGCTTCCCGGTGCCGTAGATCGCGGTCCGCTCCCGCTTCCCGGTCAGCTTGTCGGGGCGCTTCTTCAGCCATCGGTCTTCTATGTAACCCGCCATGACGGGGCCCTCCAGTGGTGCGTGATCATGAGCTGGTCGGTGTTAACGCGATCTGCGGCACGATCCAATCCCCGTGCGGAGAACTTCTTCTCGGGGAGGCCGGACGCGTTAGCCACCGCGCTACTGCGTGGCCTTCGAGCGCCGTTGCGGCTTCCGGCTCAGCGGGTCGAGGGCGCGGTTGGAGCGGGAGTCCGCTCGCTCCTGATCGCGGACCCACTCGTCGAGCGCCGTGATCCGGTACATCACGCGCCGTCCCATGCGGAAGCTGGGAGGCCCCTGTCGGCGGTGTCGCCAGACGTACAACGTGTTGGGTGAGATACCGAGGTACTCGGCAGCACTGGGAAGGGTCAAGAAAGCGGTCTGGGATGCTCCGCGCGGCTCCGGCATGGGTCGACTCCTGTCGTGTGGGGCGATGACAGGACGAGATTCCAGGGAAAGGCCGAGTTGGACGAACCGGGTTCTTGCGATAAAGAGGGCGTTGCCGAAATGGTTCTTGTGATGCCGAAGCAGCTAACGGTGGTTGTCCGCTGCGCTAAGGCCGAGGCATGGGTCTGCAAACGAGAGCGGGACTGGCCACTCGTCGGACAGCCCGGTTCATGAAGCGCGAGATTAGCGGTCAGACTGTGGGTCGGCGCATAACTGACCTGGAACGGAGACGCCGTGACGGACCTCCCCACAGACGGCCAGCCCATCGAAGCCGTACCGACGGAGTACAGCGGCACCACTTTCCGTTCTCGGCTCGAAGCCGACTGGGCCTGCACCCTCGACACCCACAGCATCCTCTGGCAGTACGAGCCTGAGCGAATCATCCTGCCGTCAGGGGCGCATTACCTGCCGGACTTCTGGCTACCCGAGATCGGGACATGGCTTGAGGTCAAGGGACCGTCCACGCCTCGTAAGGAAAAGGCCGTCGAGCTAGGCAAGGCGCGCGCCTGCCACTGCGACGGCCCCTGCGCCTGTGCGTGGCCCGGTGGCGAGATGGTTCTCCTTGGCTGGGTCGCGGAACGCACCCATGGCGACATCAACGTGGCTCGCAGCCGTTCGGGCTATGCCAGTTGGGCCGCCGCTTACGGGCCCAGCGCGTACTTCGTGTTGTGCCCCTGGTGCGGGCTCAGACAGTGGATCACTCTGCGCCGTCCGTGGAAGTGCCGTGCCTGTTGCCGCAGTCTGGAAAGCGAGGAGCTCTACCAGCCCCACGACCGTGTGCTGCCCTTCGGGAGCGGCTCGGTGTGGTCGCCTGCGGACACGGCGGCCATTCGCAGGGAGATCGCCGCACAGATAGCCGAGGCAGAGGCCGCCGACTTGGAGGACTCTCGCTCGGAGGCCCCGTACGAAGAGTGAGGGCGCGGGCGCGTAATGCTCGCCCACTCGCGAGTGAAGGTCCACCCTCGGCCGGGCACCGAATGGGCGCCGTGCGGTCGCCACAAGGCGGCGGTACTTCGACGGCTCTCCAGGGGCGGTCGGTCGAGGGCGCTGAACCCCACAGGTCTGGAACAGATCCGCGCGCCCGGCGTTTTCACCACATGGCGGCCCGAACACTGCGGGCTGCCTCCGCCGAAGGAGGCTCATCATCCGCGTCTACCGCCGACATCCCTACGCCGTCTTGGTCGACGCCGTCACCCTTCTCAATCAGGACCTGAGCCCCACCGCCCGCCTTACATACGCCGTCCTCACCGCAGACCAACAGGTCGACGAGGGCAGCGACACCTTCGACCTAGACCACATTGCCCGCGTTGTGGGCCTGGCCGACTCGGACGCGCTGCTACCAGTCCTTGCTGAACTCACCGCGGTCGGTGTAGTCGACAAGCGTGAGCACCACGGCCTGGGTCTTGTCCTCTCCGTGAACCTCGAGGCGATACCTCCAGCCGACCAGCAACCGTGCGTGCCCTGCGACGACTGCGGCCAGTGCTCGTGCAGTGGCCTGAGAGGGGTTTGCCAGCCCTGCTCAGAGGTCCGGGCATCACGTGTCCCCGAGGCGGAGAGCACCAATGAGATGGACTCCCGGTGGGTCTATGCCGTGTCCACCGAAGCCGACCCGAAGTCCATAAAGATCGGTGTTGCCGGGAACATCCAGAAGCGCCTTAAGCAGCTCCAGATTGGGTCGGCGTCTCCTATAGTGCTGCGCTGGCAGTCGCCGGGCGGATTTCCGTTGGAGAGCCACCTCCACGAGAAGTTCACCCGGCTGCGGATCGTAGGGGAGTGGTTCAACTTCCAGCGCACTGCAGACCCAGTGAAGGCCATCAACAAGGCGGCGCGGACCTTCCTTCAGCAGTACGACGCCACCCATTGAGGCTGAGCTCGTGGGATCGTGGCCGGTCAGGCGGTTCTGATGTCCAGACCGGTCTCGGCGAGGCTGCGCCCCGGCAACGCATCACCCGGGTCGCTGCCGACCAGTTGCGCCTTCACAGTGACGTCAAAGAAGCGCTCCTTTCGCGGGACTACAGGTGCTTCAGAAGCAATCAGTGCGTTTGCGCGGTCTCCCGCCGGCTAGCACTCGCTGGCCTACGTCGAACACATGGATAAGGTCGCGGTACCCGACCTGGAGAGGTAGCCGCATGGACCCCGAGATCGTGATCGCGCAGACGACGAGTGACGACGAGGAGCAGGCGAAGACCCTCGCCAGAGGCGCTGTTGAGAGCAAACTGGCGGCGGGCGTTCACATCGATGCGCCCATCACCGCCTTCTACTGGTGGCAGGGGAAGGTCGAAGCGGCGCAGGAGTGGCGGATCTCCTATATGACATCGTCGGACCGCCTCCCTGCACTGGAGGCATGGCTTCACGAAAGGCACCCGTACGACGTCCCCCAGTGGGTCACACTGCCTGTGACCGGAGGGTCGGAGGCGTACTTGTCCTGGGTCGTCGACGAGACGCGTCCGCAGTAGAGGTCACCACGACAGCGCTTCGCTCTCACCTAGCCTGTGCGCTTGGACGCTTCACGGTGTCGCGAACGTCAGCAGGTGGCTGGCCAGATCATGCTCGGTGTCGGGAAGCCCGGCAGCGATGGTCTGCGCCCGCTGACGGCCCATGGTGTTGGGCTTCGACTCCGCCGCTGCTGCGAACTGGTGCGCGACGTAGGCCCCGCGGTCTACGTCGCCGCCGCGCAGAAGTGCGGACGCCAGGTCACCCAGGACGACCACACCGGACTCGGGTAGTCCACCGCCGAGGCGCTCGACTGCGGAGTCGGCGGTGGCCGTCAGCTCCTGACGCTTGAGTTCGCCGTAGACCGAGAGGGTTAAGGAGTCCATCCGGTACGGCGTCACGAAGCGGACCCATGCCTGCTCGCTCGTATGGTCGGCGAAGTCATAGGCGAACTTGGCTTGGTCCAGCGCGCGAAGGGCGCCAGCGTCATCGCCCGACTGAGCGGCCTCCTCCGCGTACCGGCCCAGGGCCCACGCTGCGGCGGTTGCATTGCCACGTCCGCGTACGTCCTGAGCTGCCTGCGAAAGCATCTCCAGCGCCTTCGCGGGGCTGGGGGCACCGTAGCTCGCGTAGCCCAGAGCCAGGGCGCGCAGAGGGGGGTGTCCAGCCTTCTTCGCGCACTCCGGTCCATGACTGAACATTACGCCTTATGGCCCGAGCTGAAACCGGGTTCGACGGCACCGTTTCGATCATTTTCCGATCCCGTCGCGACCGCGGCCGTGC